>NZ_JBIORA010000001.1:0-475000 GCF_051714005.1 Enterococcus sp. AZ171
ATGGTATCCCTCGATGCTTTATGGACTGAATTAAAAACGACTTATCAAAAAGAACTGTCTCCAGCAAGTTACAATACTTGGATTGAGACAGCACAACCTAAATCCTTAGAACAAAGCCAATTAGTGGTGACTGTTCCAAGCAAGATCCATAAGGAATATTGGGAAAAAAATCTCGCAACAAAGATTGTTGAGGTCGGCTACATGTTAACGGGAAAAGAAATCATTCCACGTTTTGTAACCGGTGAAGAAGCGGAACAAGAAGAAGTAGAAGAAATCAAAACAATGAAAGTTCCCCCAATCACACCAATCAAAAAAGCGATGTTGAATCCTAAGTATACCTTCGATACATTTGTAATCGGAAAAGGTAACCAGATGGCTCATGCCGCTGCCTTGGTCGTTGCTGAAGATCCTGGTTCGATTTATAATCCATTGTTCTTCTATGGTGGTGTCGGACTTGGTAAGACTCACTTGATGCACGCAATTGGTCATCAAATGTTGTTAAGTCAGCCAAATGCGAAGGTCAAATATGTAAGCAGTGAGACGTTTGCCAATGATTTTATCAATTCGATCCAAAATAAAACGGCCGAAGAATTTCGCCAAGAATATCGAAATGTCGACTTACTATTAGTCGATGATATTCAATTTTTTGCTGAAAAAGAAGCAACTCAAGAAGAATTTTTCCATACCTTCAATGCGCTCTACAATGAAGGAAAACAAATCGTCCTGACGAGTGATCGTTTACCAAACGAAATCCCAAAATTGCAGGAACGTCTCGTTTCTCGCTTTGCTTGGGGACTTTCAGTAGATATCACGCCACCTGACCTTGAAACAAGAACAGCTATTTTGAGAAAAAAAGCCGCAGCAGAACGCCTAGAAATCCCTGATGATACCTTAAGTTATATTGCGGGACAAATCGATTCCAACATTCGTGAACTAGAAGGCGCTCTTGTACGTGTTCAAGCATTTGCTACGATGAACAGTGAAGATATATCAACTAGTTTAGCTGCTGACGCTTTAAAGACATTGAAATCTGGCAAAGGTCACCCGCAACTCTCGATTTTGCAGATCCAAGAAGAAGTTGCAAAGTATTACCATATTCAATTAAAGGATCTAAAAGGAAAGAAACGCGTCAAATCGATCGTTGTTCCTCGTCAAATCGCTATGTACTTGGCTCGGGAATTAACCGATAGCTCGCTTCCTAAAATCGGCGCTGAATTTGGTGGAAAAGATCATACAACTGTCATCCATGCGCACGAAAAAATCCAGCAACTGATCGATTCAAGTGTCAGCATGCAAAATGAAGTATCAGAAATCAAAAATTTCCTATTAAACTAAAAAGATGCTTGATAGAAAGAAAAACGCCTTGTGGATAAAATTAGAAATCATTCAAAAGTTATGCACATATTTTCCACAGCTGTTTTTTCTTTTCTCTTCTAGCATTTTTATAGTTTTCCACAGTATCAACAGTACCTAATACTTTTATTACTTTATTTACTAATAATAAAATAAATATATGGCAAAGGAGATCTACAATGAAAGTAACCTTAAACCGCGCAACATTTATACAAGAATTGCAAACTGTTCAGCGTGCGATTTCAAGTAAAACGACAATTCCTATTTTGACTGGGGTTAAAATCACCCTCAATCAAGAAGGACTGACTTTAACAGGTAGTAATGCAGATATTTCAATTGAGACATTTCTATCTGTTGAAAATGAAAAAGCGCAAATGCAAATTGAAACAACAGGAGCCATTGTTCTACAAGCTCGCTTCTTCAGTGAAATCATTCGTCGATTGCCCGAAGAAACCTTTACGCTAGAAGTGTTAGAAAACAAACAAGTGGCCATTACTTCAGGGAAAGCGAATTTCTTAGTGAATGGGTTAGATGCGGATAATTACCCTCATCTTCCTGTTGTAGAAAGTCACAACCAGATGAAATTGCCTGTACATGTATTGACCAAATTGATCAATGAAACAGTGTTTGCTGTTTCTCAACATGAAAGTCGCCCAATTCTTACAGGTGTTCATTTCATTTTGAAAGACAACTCGTTATTAGCAGTAGCAACTGACTCACATCGTTTGAGTCAACGAGTGATTCCGATCGAACAATCAGCTGATCAATTCGATATCGTGATTCCTGGAAAAAGTTTGACTGAATTATCACGTTCATTGACAAATGAAGAAGAAATCGTAGAAATCAGTATTATGGAAAACCAAGTATTGTTCAAAACTGAAAATATGTATTTTTATTCACGTTTGTTAGAAGGGAATTATCCCGATACGAATCGTTTGATTCCTTCAAGTTTCAATACCGAAGTTGAATTTTCTGTCCCAAGCTTTTTAGCAGCGATTGAGCGTGCCTCTTTGCTCTCACATGAAGGACGCAACAATATCGTTCGTTTGTCGATCCAGCCTGATTCTGTTGTTCTATACGGTAATTCTCCTGAAATCGGAAAAGTAGAAGAAAGCTTGAATTATACGACTAGCACCGGAGATCCGCTGGATATTTCCTTTAATCCGGACTATATGAAAGCTGCTTTGCGTGCATTTGGCGATATGAGTATCAAAGTAAAATTCATTTCTGCCATTCGTCCATTTACGTTAGAACCAACGGAAGATGGGGTACAATTCATCCAATTGATCACTCCAGTACGCACAAACTAAAATACTAATTGAAAATAAACTGAAAAATAAACCATTTTAAACAGAAGGCCCTAAAATCAATTTTAAGGCTTTCTGTTTCTTTTTGTTCAAATCACCTTTTTTCATTTAAATCCGCTCATATGGAAAAATATATGGATAAATTTGTTTTCTTGCGAAAAAAAGGGTATAATAAAGTATACTTTTAATAATGAAAATGAGGGATGAAGAGTGAAACAACAAGTCATTCTAAAAACTGAGTTTATGACGTTGGGTCAAATGCTGAAAGAAGTCACCGTCATCGGCAGTGGTGGACAAGCAAAATGGTATTTAGCAGAAAACACGGTTTTGGTTGATGGCGAGCCAGAAAATCGTCGTGGACGAAAGCTTTATCCCGGTATGATGATCGAAGTTCCAGAAGCAGGAACTTTTTTTATGGTAAAAAAAGGGAATAACGATAATGAGGCTGAATAAGCTGCACCTCAAAAATTATCGAAACTATCAAGAATTGCAAATTGATTTTTCCAAAAACCTCGTGATTTTTTTAGGAGAAAATGCCCAAGGAAAAACGAATCTTTTGGAAAGTATTTATGTGCTTGCAATGACAAGAAGTCATCGTACAAATAGTGAACAAGAGTTGATTGGATGGAACGATGAGCAGTCGATGATCCAAGGGGAGATCACAAGAGGAACCTCTAAGATCCCGTTAGAGATCCAACTGTCTAAAAAAGGACGAAAAACAAAGATCAATCATATCGAACAAAAGAAGTTGAGTAGTTATGTTGGACAATTGAATGTCATTTTATTTGCTCCTGAAGATCTTTCTTTAGTGAAAGGAAGCCCACAGATCCGACGCAAATTTTTAGATATGGAATTAGGTCAGATCAATCCAATCTATCTTTACGATCTTGTCCAATATCAAGCAATCCTAAAGCAGAGAAATCAGTATTTGAAGCAATTGAATGAGAAAAAACAAACGGATTTACTTTATCTTGATATTTTATCTGAACAACTAGCAGAATTTGGTAGCAAAGTACTAAAGGCAAGAGCGCAGTTTATCAAGCGTTTAGAATATTGGGCAAATTCTTTACATCAACAAATCACGCATCAAAGAGAACAGTTGGCAATCGAATATGTGACCGCCCTCTCTTCTTTAGACACTATGACAGTTCAAGAAATCCAGTCACAATTTTTAACGTTGCTCGAACAAAACAAAAAGAAAGATCTCTTTCGAGGGACAACGACTGTGGGTCCCCATCGAGATGACCTTTCTTTTTTTGTCAATGAAAAAAACGTGCAAAATTTTGGTTCTCAAGGTCAACAGCGAACAACGGCATTAAGTGTCAAATTAGCAGAAATCGATTTGATCAAAGAAGAAACAGGCGAGTATCCGATCCTATTACTGGATGATGTAATGAGTGAGTTAGACGACCAACGTCAACTCCATTTACTTGAAACGATTGAAGGGAAAGTACAGACATTCTTAACTACTACCTCCCTGGATCACGTTAAAAATAAAATGACTGTTGAACCTGAGATTTTTTATGTTCAGCAGGGAGAAATAAAAGGAGAATAAACATACATGACAGAAGAAAGAAGTTTAGTCGAGCGCGCAAAAGAATATGATGCCAGTCAGATTCAAGTGCTTGAAGGTCTTGAAGCCGTTCGGAAACGTCCGGGGATGTACATTGGTTCAACAAGTTCAGAAGGACTTCACCACTTAGTATGGGAAATCGTCGATAATTCGATCGATGAAGTCTTGGCAGGATTTGCGACAAAGATCCAAGTCATCATTGAGGAAGACAACAGTATCACTGTCATCGATGATGGTCGTGGGATTCCGGTCGATATCCAAGCGAAGACTGGTCGTCCAGCTGTAGAAACAGTGTTTACTGTCTTGCATGCGGGTGGTAAATTTGGCGGAGGCGGCTACAAAGTATCCGGTGGTCTTCATGGGGTTGGTTCGTCCGTTGTGAATGCACTATCGACACTATTAGATGTCAAAGTGTACAAAGATGGCAAGATCTATTACCAAGAATATCGTCGTGGGGCGGTAGTCGATGATTTGAAAGTCATCGGTGACACTGATTTAAGTGGAACGACCGTTCACTTCATCCCAGACCCAGAAATTTTTACAGAAACGACAACTTTCGACTTTAATAAATTGGCGACTCGTATTCGTGAGCTGGCTTTCTTGAATCGTGGGATGAAAATCTCAATTGAAGATCGTCGCGAAGAAAAGCCTGTCGTGAAAGAATACCATTATGACGGTGGAATCAAAAGCTACGTCGAATATTTAAATGCGAGCAAAACAGTGATTTTCCCAGAACCTGTTTATTTAGAAGGGGAGCAACAAGAAATCACTGTCGAAGTTTCGATGCAATATACAGACGGTTATCATTCCAATATCATGAGCTTTGCCAACAATATCCATACGTACGAAGGCGGAACACATGAATCAGGATTTAAGACAGCTTTGACACGGGTCATCAATGATTATGCACGTAAGCAAAAATTGATGAAAGAAAATGATGATAATTTAACAGGTGAAGATGTGCGTGAAGGATTGACAGCAGTCATTTCGATCAAGCATCCAGATCCTCAGTTTGAAGGACAAACGAAAACAAAATTAGGAAACTCAGAAGTACGTACGGTCACTGATCGTTTGTTCAGTGAGCATTTCATGAAATTCTTATTGGAAAACCCAAGTGTGGGCCGTCAGATCGTCGAAAAAGGATTACTTGCCTCTAGAGCCCGCTTAGCGGCTAAACGCGCGCGTGAAGTGACGCGGAGAAAAGGAGCATTGGAAATCAGTAATTTACCTGGTAAATTAGCCGATTGTTCCAGCAATGATCCTGAAAAAAGTGAATTGTTCATCGTCGAAGGAGATTCAGCCGGTGGTTCAGCAAAGCAAGGACGAAGCCGTGAATTTCAAGCGATTTTACCGATCCGCGGGAAAATCTTGAACGTTGAAAAAGCAAGTATGGATAAAATTTTAGCCAACGAAGAAATTCGCTCACTGTTTACAGCGATGGGTACAGGATTTGGTGAAGATTTCGACGTGTCCAAAGCACGTTACCATAAATTAGTCATCATGACCGATGCCGATGTCGATGGTGCCCACATTCGTACGTTGCTATTGACGCTCTTTTATCGTTATATGCGCCCAATCGTGGAAGCCGGCTATGTTTATATCGCGCAACCACCGCTATATGGCGTTAAACAAGGAAAGAAAATCACATATGTCCAACCAGGGAAAAATGCCGAAGAAGAGTTGAGAAAAGTCATCGAATCACTACCAGCAACACCAAAACCAAGTGTTCAACGATACAAAGGGCTTGGTGAGATGGATGATCATCAACTATGGGAAACGACGATGGACCCAAGCAAACGTATGATGGCTCGTGTCAGTGTAGATGATGCGATTGCTGCCGATGAAGTATTTGAAATGTTGATGGGCGATCGAGTGGAACCTCGTCGTGCATTCATTGAAGAAAATGCTCACTATGTTAAAAATCTAGATATTTAATCATGAAGGAGGAAGAAAAATGAGTGAAGAAATCAGAGAAAACATCCATGATGTCAATCTAACTAGCGAAATGAAAGACTCCTTCATAGATTACGCCATGAGTGTCATTGTCGCTCGGGCTCTACCAGATGTTAGAGATGGATTAAAACCAGTTCACCGCCGTATTTTATATGGGATGAATGAACTAGGTGTCACACCAGACAAAGCACACAAGAAATCAGCCAGAATCGTGGGGGACGTCATGGGTAAATACCATCCCCATGGTGACAGTGCGATCTATGAGTCAATGGTTCGGATGGCGCAGCCTTTTAGCTATCGCTACATGTTAGTAGATGGTCATGGAAACTTTGGGTCAGTTGATGGAGATGGCGCAGCTGCGATGCGTTATACTGAAGCCAGAATGAGTAAGATTGCGACAGAAATGTTACGTGATATCAATAAAAATACGGTCGATTTCCAAAGCAACTACGATGATACGGAAAAAGAACCAGTTGTCTTACCGGCACGTTTTCCTAACTTGCTAGTCAATGGTACGACAGGGATCGCAGTCGGAATGGCGACGAATATTCCCCCACATAATCTGACAGAAGTTGTAGCAGCGATTGATCTATTGATGGAAAATCCAGATGTGACAACCAATGAATTGATGGAAGTCTTACCTGGGCCTGATTTTCCTACCGGCGGATTAGTCATGGGGAAATCCGGCATTCGTCGAGCGTATGAAACAGGAAAAGGTTCAATCACTGTTCGAGCAAAAGTAGAAATCACGGAAATGCCAAATGGAAAAGAGCGGATCTTAGTCACTGAATTGCCATATATGGTCAATAAAGCGAAATTGATTGAGCGAATTTCAGAATTGCACCGTGACAAACGAATTGAAGGGATCACAGATCTAAGAGATGAATCTTCTCGTGAAGGAATGCGTATCGTGATCGATGTGCGTCGTGACGCGAGTGCCTCTGTCATTTTGAACAATCTCTACAAATTGACATCCTTACAAAACTCATTTGGTTTCAATATGTTAGCAATCGAAAAAGGCGTACCGAAAGTTCTAAGCTTGAAGCAGATCCTTGAAAATTATATCGAACACCAACGCGAAGTTATTACACGTCGTACGGTCTTTGAAAAAGATAAAGCAGAAGCAAGAGCACATATCTTAGAAGGACTACGAATCGCCTTAGATCATATTGATGAAATCATCGCGATCATTCGTGGGTCCAAATCAGATGAAGAAGCGAAAAACGCGATGATCGAGCGCTTCGATCTTTCTGACCGACAATCGCAAGCAATCTTAGATATGCGTTTACGCCGTTTGACTGGTTTGGAAAGAGAAAAAATCGAAAATGAATACCAAGAATTATTGAAACTCATTGAAGATTTAGCTGATATTCTTGCTCGCCCTGAACGAGTAACAGAAATCATTCAAACCGAACTTGCTGAATTGAGTCAACGATTTGGCGACAAACGTCGTACAGAATTACTGGTCGGTGAAGTCTTGAGTTTAGAAGACGAAGATTTAATCGAAGAAGAAGAAATCGTGATCACATTGACGAATAATGGCTATATCAAACGTTTAGCCAACAACGAATTCCGCGCACAACGTCGTGGGGGTCGAGGCATCCAAGGAATGGGTGTTCATAACGATGATTTCGTGAAAAATCTTGTTTCTTGCTCCACACATGATACATTGCTGTTCTTTACCAATAACGGAAAAGTGTATCGTGCGAAAGGATACGAGATCCCAGAGTACGGACGTACAGCAAAAGGGATTCCGATCATCAACTTACTGGGCATTGATTCAAGTGAGAAGATCCAAGCAATCATCGCAGTAACTGGTGAAGCAGAGGAAGGACATTACTTGTTCTTTACTACACGCCAAGGAACAGTCAAACGTACGACTGTCACTGCTTTTGCCAATATCCGTAGCAATGGGTTGATTGCGATTGGTTTGAAAGAAAATGATGAATTGGTCAACGTCTTATTGACTGATGGCCAATCAAACATCATCATTGGTACACACGATGGCTATTCTGTGACTTTTGCAGAAGATGCCGTTCGTGATATGGGACGTACAGCCTCTGGGGTTCGTGGGGTTCGTTTGAGAGAAGACGATTACGTCGTTGGAGCAGCCTTGATGAATGAGGATCATGAAGTCTTGATCATCACAGAAAAAGGTTATGGAAAACGTACCAAGGTTTCTGAGTACCCTGTCAAAGGACGTGGGGGTAAAGGGATCAAAACTGCGAATATCACTGAGAAAAATGGTCCATTAGCTGGATTGACGACGGTGACAGGCGAAGAAGATATTATGTTGATCACAGACAAAGGTGTCATCATCCGCTTCAACGTTTCAACGGTTTCTCAGACAGGTCGGGCAACGCTAGGCGTGCGCTTGATCAAGATGGAAGCAGAAACGAAAGTGGTGACCATGGCAGCAGTAGAACCAGAACCTGCGGAAGAAACGACTGTCGAAGCAGAGACAGTTGATGTGGAAACAGATCATACAGAAGAATAGAAATAGGCGTAAAGCAAAAGTGAACGTCTAAAATCAAAACTCCCAAGAATAGGTAAAACTATCTTTGGGAGTTTTTGGTCGTCTCAAAAGAAAAAATTTGGAAAACAAAGAACAGCAGCTTGCTTTTTTAGTGCGTTGCGTGTATAATTGAGGATTGTGAGTAGTCTAATTTATTAGAAAACTCTCCTTGCTCTTGGGAAAGCTGAGAGCCGAAAGTCCATAGGGAGGTGAAAAATCAATGGAAAACACGAAATATGAAATCATGTATATTATTCGTCCAAACATTGATGAAGAAGCAAAAACTGCTTTAATCGAACGTTTCGATTCAATCTTGAAAGATAACGGAGCTGAAGTTATCGAATCAAAAGATTGGGAAAAACGCCGTTTAGCATACGAAATGAACGGTTACCGTGAAGGTATCTATCACATCGTTAAAGTATCTTCTCCATCATCAGCAGATGCAATCAACGAGTTTGATCGTCTTGCTAAAATCAATGACGATATCGTTCGTCACATGATCGTAAAAGAAGAAGCTTAATTATTGTTTCACATGGAACAATCAAACGATGAGAGGAGATGACCATTTTGATTAATAACGTTGTACTAGTTGGACGTCTGACAAAAGATCCAGATTTACGATATACATCAAGTGGCACTGCTGTAGCAACGTTCACTTTAGCTGTCAATCGTAACTTCACGAGCCAAAACGGCAACCGTGAGGCGGATTTTATTAATTGTGTGATTTGGCGAAAATCAGCAGAAACACTAGCAAACTATGCACATAAAGGAACTCTTTTAGGTGTAACTGGTCGTATTCAAACGCGTTCTTATGATAATCAACAAGGACAACGTGTGTACGTAACAGAAGTAGTTGCTGAAAACTTCCAATTATTGGAAAGTCGTGCAGCATCTGAAAACCGTCAACAAAGCGGTGGCTACCAAGACACTGGTCAATCGACAAATAATTTTGGCGGAAACGGCGGAAACAATAACTATAATCAAACATCTCAATCATCCAACGGTATGCCTGATTTTGATCGTGATTCTTCTGATCCATTCGGATCAAGCTCAACGATCGACATTTCAGACGATGATTTACCATTCTAAACGAATTTGATAGGAGGGAAATAGAATGGCACAACAAAGAAGAGGCGGACGTAAACGTCGTAAAGTAGACTACATCGCTGCTAACCATATTGAATATATCGATTATAAAGATATCGAATTACTAAAAAGATTTATCTCAGAACGTGGTAAAATTTTGCCACGTCGTGTAACAGGTACAGGCGCTAAAAACCAACGTAAAATTACGATTGCAATCAAACGCGCACGTATCATGGGATTACTACCATTCGTTGGCGAAGAATAATTCGCTTTAGGAATGATTCTGTAGGAATACCCAATCGTTTCAAACCATTACAGAGGAAGTTATGACTACTGTCGTGACTTCCTCTTTTTGTTCCATTTAGGTGTTTAGTCGCTTACATGACATGAGTTATGGTAAAATTAGGCTAATCAGTTACGGGAGGAAAGACATGGATAAAGAAAAAATAAAAGTAAGCCCGAGCCCTCTGCTCATTCTTTTATTGATCCTTGCAGAAGTTTTGGTTGTATTATTGATGCCATTTCGCTTGATCAGTGCGTTGTTCATCCTGATCGTGAATCTATTTTGTATTCGTTATGGTTTAAAGATGAAACGGTGGTTGACTCTAAGGAATCGTGACAAGATCCAACAAGCTTCCACAGTTGCGGAATCCAATTTGAATTATGTTTCTGAGATCATGCCAGTCGGAATCATCTCTTACCAACCAGCGACACAAACCATTGATTGGCTGAATCCTTTCGCATTGAATGTGAAAGACCAAAGCTCTTTATTGGAAGCAGACTTGTTAGAAACTTTTTTTTCAGCAAAAGAAAAAAAGAAAAATCAAGTCTATTTAGCTGACAAAACGTTTCAATTTGAATTGGATACGGTGAAAGGGGTCGTTTATTTTATTGACGTGACCCAGAACCAACTACTGAAGATCCATCAAGTGAATAGCCAGCCAATCATCGGGATTCTTTCAATCGATAACTATGCAGATACGGTCGATAAATTGGATGAAAAAGAAGTTTCTTATTTGAACTCCTTCATTACGACACTGATTTCTGACTGGATGAATGAATATCATGTGTTTTTTAAACGAATCAATTCAGAGCGCTTTTTCTTTTTTGGACAGATGAGTGACTTAAAGAAAATGATGGATAAGAAATTTGATCTCTTAGATCGCTTACGAGCAGAAGCTGAAAGACAAAACCATCCGTTGACCCTTAGTATGGGAATTGCCTATGGACAACAAACACTAGAAGAAATCGGTAGCGAAGCTCAAAATAACTTAGATATCGCTTTGGTTCGTGGTGGGGATCAGGTCGTGGTGAAAGAAGTTCGTGAAGGAGCGAAACCTACTTACTATGGTGGGAAATCAGCAACGACCATCAAACGTACGCGCGTTCGTTCACGGGCGATGAGTACTGCTTTACGCAAAATTTTTGATGAAACAGGCGATGTATTTATTATGGGGCATCGCTTCCCTGATATGGACGCTATCGGTTCAGCCGTTGGAGTCAGTTGTCTGGCGCGCTTCAATCAGAAAAAAGCCTATATCGTCATCGATGAAAAAGAAATCATTCCAGATGTGGAACGCTGTTTAACAGAAATCCATAAAGAACCAGAGTTGGAGATGCAATTGATTACGCCAGAACGCGCAATGGAGCTTAAGAAAGACAAGGATCTACTCGTAATGGTCGATTACCATAAACCATCGCTATCGATCTCTCAGAGCCTTTACGAGCAATTTGATAAGATCGTGATCATTGACCATCATCGTCGAGGCGAAGAGTTTCCAAGCAAACCGCTCTTAACGTATATTGAATCTTCTGCGTCTTCTGCCTCTGAATTAGTCACAGAATTAATCCAATACCAAAGTAGCCGAACCAATCGGATCAGCCGTTTAGAGGCGACGTTGTTGTTAGCTGGCATGACCGTTGATACGAATAACTTCAATGTGCGAACGACAGCACGTACGTTTGATGTTGCAAGCTATTTAAAGACTTGTAGTGCGGACGCATCCTTAGTACAATATTTATTGAGCTCTGATTTAGCCACTTATTTAGAAATCAGCCACTTGATCGCCCACAATGAACAAGTGACGGAGGATATTGTGGTGGCAGCAGGGACGGATGAAAAAGAGTATAATAGTGTTATCGCAGCAAAAACAGCAGATACGTTGCTCTCAATGGTCAATATCAACGGCGCTTTCGTCATTACGAAACGGACGGATGGCTTAGTTGGTATCAGTGCCCGCAGCACAGGAACGATCAATGTCCAATTGATCATGGAATCCTTAGGCGGTGGCGGACATTTCACCAATGCGGCAACACAACTGGAAAATGTGACTGTAGAAGAAGCAAAACAACAACTGCTCGCTGCTATCCAAGAAAATATGAATCAATTATATAAAAAGGAGTAGATGAGATGAAAGTCATTTTCTTACAAGATGTTAAAGGCAAAGGCAAAAAAGGCGATGTCAAGGAAGTTCCTACAGGCTATGCGCAAAATTATTTGATCAAAAACAATCTGGCAAAAGAAGCAAATAAAAGCAGCATCAGTCAGTTAGAAGGACAGAAAAAAGCCCAAGAAAAACAAGAAGCAGAAATTCTTGAAGAAGCCAAAAAATTAAAAGAATTTCTTGAAAAAGAAGAAACAGTCGTGGAATTAAAAGCCAAAGCAGGAGAAGATAGCCGTTTATTTGGCTCGATCCCATCGAAACAAATCGCTGAAGGCTTGAATAAGCAATACAAAGTAAAATTAGACAAACGTAAAATTGAGTTGAACAACCCAATTCGTACGTTAGGCTATACCAACGTACCTGTGAAACTACACCATGAAGTAACTGCAACGATCAAGGTACACGTTGTCTCTGAATAAACGAAAAGAACATGTGACGAAATCACTTCGATAAATCAGCCGCAGAGGACAAAAATCGCTTTCGATTATTTTTGACTTTTGCGGCCTATTTTCGAAGGAAGAGCTTTTGGAACAGATGTTCATTTTAGGGATGACTTTTCTGCCATTTTCTTGTAAAATGAAGCAATTGAAAGCAAGGAGCGATAGAATATGAGTGAAGTGTGGCAGGATCGAATTCCACCGCAAAATATTGAAGCTGAACAAGCGGTTCTAGGTTCTGTTTTTCTAGACGCTGAAACGATCATCGATGCCATGGAGTACATAGAACCGAAAGATTTTTATCGTCGGGGACATCAAATCATTTTTGAAATCATGATCGAATTGAATGACCGTAGTGAAGCGATTGATGTCGTGACCGTCAAAGATCGTTTGGAGCAACGAAATCTCTTGGAAGATGCTGGTGGAGTCAGTTACTTATCTGATTTAGCTTTAGCTGTACCAACGGCAGCGAACATTGTCTACTACGCAAAAATCGTGGAAGAAAAATCATTGCTCCGTAATTTGATCCAAACAGCAACAGGGATCGTGACTAGAGGATTTGAACAAGGAGAAGAAGTCCAATCCATCTTAGATGATGCGGAACGTAGCATTCTTGAAGTATCAGAAAAACGTAACCGTAGCGGGTTCTTATCTATTGCGGAAGTCTTGAATTCTACGATTGAAAATATTGACCAACTCGCGCAAAACAATGAAGAGATCACAGGTTTGCCAACTGGTTACCAAGGATTAGATAAAATGACTGCTGGCTTCCAAGCAGAAGAGCTGATTATTTTGGCTGCACGTCCGGCAGTAGGGAAAACAGCCTTTGCCTTGAATATTGCCCAAAATGTTGGTACAAAAACGGATCGTTCTGTAGCGATCTTCAGTCTAGAGATGGGGGCAGAATCACTGGTCAACCGGATGCTTTGTGCGGAAGGTTCGATTGAAGCGAGTCACTTACGTACGGGACAGCTGTCCGAAGAAGAATGGTCCAATTTGATTGTTGCGATGGGTAGTTTATCGAAAGCAAATATCTTTATTGATGATACACCAGGGATCAAAATCTCTGAGATACGAGCAAAATGTCGGAAACTTGCACAAGAAAAAGGAAATCTAGGCTTGATACTCATCGATTACTTGCAGTTGATCGAAGGAAATGGGAAAGAAAACCGTCAACAAGAAGTATCCGATATCTCACGTCAATTGAAAAAACTAGCGAAAGAATTAAAAGTTCCCGTCATTGCTCTTTCCCAGCTTTCTCGTGGAGTGGAACAACGCCAAGATAAACGGCCTGTCTTAAGTGATATCCGTGAGTCTGGTTCGATTGAGCAGGATGCGGATATCGTGGCATTCTTATATCGTGATGATTACTACGAACGTGAAGGTGGCGAAGATGGTGATGCGCCAGAACCACAAAACGATAATGTGATCGAAGTCATCATTGAAAAAAACCGGAGTGGAGCAAGGGGAACGGTCGAATTGCTCTTTATCAAAGAATACAATAAATTTTCCTCGCTTTCTCCGCGAGAAGAATATTAGGACGAATAAATCTGAATAAATCAAACATCGAGGTCGGGACAGAAGTGTTTAGCCTCGAGAAATAAGGTGCCAGCCACGAAAATTGTTCTTCAAATTTTTGTGGCTGGCGCTTTATTTTTCAAAGAGGTTATTTCTATTCCCACCGTTTATTCGATTTTTGGTGGTGCGAGAGGACGAATGTCCGGAGATGGTTTTTCAAACTCAGTCAGGTCAGGCGCCTACTTGTTAGTAACCAATGGAACATAGAAAATTATAATGTTCGCTTTTTAAACGTTTTCTCTAAAATATATTAAATATCATTCGATTTTAGTTGAATAAAGTTTGAAGTATTGTTACAATAATTCAGGATTAAATAATATTAAATGAGGTGTTCAAATGTCATCTGTAGTAGTAGTGGGTACACAATGGGGCGACGAAGGGAAAGGAAAAATTACTGACTTTCTTAGTGAAAATGCTGAAGTGATCGCACGGTACCAAGGTGGCGACAATGCGGGACACACAATTAAATTCGATGGTGTTACGTATAAACTGCACTTGATTCCTTCGGGGATTTTTTACAAAGATAAAATCAGCGTGATCGGGAATGGTGTAGTAGTCAATCCGAAATCTTTAGTCAAAGAATTGGCTTATTTACATGAAAAAAATGTGACGACAGATAATTTACGTATTTCTGATCGTGCGCATGTGATTTTACCGTATCATATCAAATTAGACCAATTGCAAGAAGATGCAAAAGGAGAAAATAAAATCGGTACGACCATCAAAGGGATTGGCCCTGCTTATATGGACAAAGCCGCTCGTGTCGGAATCCGTGTAGCCGATTTATTAGATAAAGAAATTTTTGAAGAGCGTTTACGAGTGAATCTAGACGATAAAAACCGTCAATTTGTGAAAATGTTCGATTCAGAGCCAATTGAATTTGAAGAAATCTTTGAAGAATACTACGAATATGGACAACAAATCAAACAATACGTGACGGATACATCAGTTATCTTAAATGATGCGTTAGATGCAGGAAAACGTGTTTTATTTGAAGGCGCACAAGGTGTGATGTTGGATATCGATCAAGGAACGTATCCGTTTGTTACCTCATCAAATCCAGTGGCTGGTGGTGTGACGATCGGTAGTGGTGTCGGACCTTCAAAAATCAATAAAGTGGTCGGTGTATGTAAAGCTTACACTTCACGTGTGGGAGATGGCCCATTCCCTACTGAATTGTTTGATGAAACAGGTCAACAAATTCGTGAAGTCGGTCGCGAATATGGTACAACGACTGGACGTCCACGTCGTGTCGGCTGGTTTGATACAGTCGTGATGCGTCACTCAAAACGTGTGTCAGGTATAACGAATCTATCATTGAATTCGATCGATGTCTTGAGCGGTTTGGAAACAGTGAAAATCTGTACAGCATACGAATTAGACGGTGAACGAATCTATCATTATCCAGCGAGTTTGAAAGAATTGAACCGTTGCAAACCAATCTACGAAGAATTGCCAGGTTGGTCAGAAGACATTACTGCTTGTCGCACACTAGCTGAATTACCAGAAAATGCTCGTAACTATGTAAGACGTATCTCAGAGCTTGTAGGCGTGCGTATTTCAACATTTTCAGTAGGTCCTGACCGAAACCAAACAAATATCTTAGAAAGCGTGTGGGCGCAAATCTAAGCCTTTCAGTGATGATTCGCTAACAGGAACATTCTTTAAGAATGAGTGGACCACTGAAATCACGAGAAATAAATGAAATCGGGACAGAAGTGTTTAGCCTCGAGAAATACGGCGACAACCACGAAAATTGTTTTTCTAATTTTTGTGGTTGTCGCTTTATTTCCCAAGAGATTACTCCTATTGCCATTATTTATCGGTTTTAGGGCGACACACAAAAATGAATGTGACTTTTGTTTTAGACTGATCGTGTTCATTTAAGCGTTCGCTTGATTGGCTTGTACCAAGTACAACGAATATAAGAGCTGAAGTTATTTAAAATTAAAGGAGTTTGCTATAATAGACTGCGATGAAAAGTGGAGAAAAAAAGGAGTTGGAACGAATGTATCAAATAGTCACAGATTCATGTTGCGATCTGCCCTATCAAGTGTTGGCAAATGCAAATGTTGATTTTTTATCCATGGAGATCCAGATTGGTGAGGAAATACGAATCGATGATCTGGGAAAAACATTTGATTATGAAGGGTACATCCAACAGTTACGTGAAGGAGCAATGCCTACGACCTCACAAATCAATGTGGGTCGCTATTTGGAGTTCTTCCGTAGCTATGTGGAGAAAGATATCCCAGTCTTGTACGTTGCTTTTTCGAGTGGCATGAGTGGTTCTTACAGCAGTGCCTTACAAGCAGTCGAATTATTGAAAGAAACCTATGAGGACCCGCAAGTTCATGTGTTTGATACGAAAGCCGCAAGTATCGGGGAAGGACTACTTGTATTAGAAGCTGTTCGTTTGAAAGAATCGGGTTATTCTTTGGAAGAAACATTGGCTTGGTTACAAAATAATTACCTAAAAGTTCATTCTTGGGTAACCGTTGATGATTTAAAACATTTAGAACGTGGAGGACGCATCTCTAAAGCAAGTGCTGCTATTGGTAGTCTGTTAAGCGTGAAGCCGATCATTACCGTTGAACCAAGTGGTCATTTGAAGAATGTCGATAAAGTGCGTGGTAGAAACAAATCCATTCAGAAAATCGTGGAGGAAACGGTCAAAACGATCGTAGCTCCATTGGAACAAACGGTGTATATCGCTTATGCCGGAGACCTAGAAAGTGCTGAGAAAGCCAAAAAATTATTAGAAGAAAATATCAAAACAAAAGAAATCAAACTCTATCCCTTAGGACCAACGATCGCCAGTCATACAGGCTATGGGTGTATCGCCATCTTTTCAATGGGTGTGAGTCGATAAAAAAGAAAAACAGCTGTACAACGTAAGACTACTCACGTTGTACAGCTGTTTTTATAGTTATTTTTGGAATATTTAGTTCCACAATTGTTCTAATTGTTTTTGGATGTCTTTGTTCTCTAAGAATTCATCATATGTCGTATCTGCACGATCGATCACGCCTTTATCAGAAACAGCAATGATACGATTTGCTAACGTTTGGATGAATTGGTGGTCATGAGAAGCAAATAGGATCGAACCTGAAAATGCCATCAAACCATCATTCAACGCAGTAATTGATTCTAAATCTAAATGATTCGTTGGGTCGTCTAAGACAAGGACGTTTGCTTTTGAAAGCATC
The DNA here is from genome assembly GCF_051714005.1 of Enterococcus sp. AZ171. Classification (NCBI taxonomy): domain Bacteria; kingdom Bacillati; phylum Bacillota; class Bacilli; order Lactobacillales; family Enterococcaceae; genus Enterococcus; species Enterococcus sp. AZ171. The sequence goes on from NZ_JBIORA010000001.1 coordinate 17,456, forward strand.
AATTTAGAAAGCATGCAACGTACTTTTTCGCCCCCAGAAAGAACATTCACGGGCTTTAGTACTTCCTCTCCAGAAAACAACATACGACCTAAGAAGCTACGTAAGAACGTATTGTCGTCTTCTTCTTTACTTGCATATTGACGTAACCAATCAAGAATCGTTAAGTCCGTATCGAATTCCTTCGTTGTATCCTTTGGTAGATAAGCATTGCTAGTTGTTACACCCCAACGGACAGTACCGGTATCAGGTGTTAGATCGCCCATGATAACTTTAAATAGCGTTGTAGTTGTTATATCGTTTTCGGCAACGAATGCTACCTTGTCTTCTTTGTTTAATGTAAATGATATATCATCTAAAATCTTTTTACCATCTATTGTCACACTAACGTTTTCTACCTGTAGTAAGTCATTTCCAATTTCACGCTCTGGTTTGAATCCAACGAAAGGATAGCGACGTGAAGAAGGTTGGATATCATCCAATGTGATTTTTTCTAACATTTTTTTACGGGATGTCGCTTGTTTTGATTTTGACGCATTTGCACTGAAACGTGCGATAAAGTCTTGTAATTCTTTGATTTGTTCTTCTTTTTTCGCATTGGCGTTTGCTTGTAACTTAGTTGCTAATTGGCTTGATTCTAACCAGAAATCGTAGTTTCCTACATAAAGCTTGATTTTTCCAAAGTCTAAATCTGCCATGTGGGTACATACTTTATTCAAGAAATGACGGTCATGGGAAACAACGATCACTGTATTCTCAAATTCGATCAAAAATTCTTCTAACCAGTTGATCGATTGGATATCTAGTCCGTTTGTCGGCTCATCTAAAAGTAAAACATCTGGTTTACCGAATAGCGTTTGTGCAAGCAACACTTTCACTTTTTGGCCACCAGTTAGTTCGCTCATCAATTGATGATGCAACTCTTCAGGAATATTCAATCCTTGGAGTAAAACGGCTGCTTCTGGTTCTGCTTCCCATCCGTTTAATTCTGCAAATTCGCCTTCTAATTCTGCCGCACGAATCCCATCTTCATCTGTGAAATCTTCTTTCATATAGATGGCATCTTTTTCTTTCATTACTTCATATAAACGTTTATGACCCATGATTACTGTTTCCATCACAGTATATTCTTCATAGTCATAGTGGTTTTGTTTCAAAACAGCCATACGTTCATCTGGACCTAATGTGACAGAGCCTGTTGAAGGTTGCAAGTCACCTGATAATACTTTAAGGAATGTTGATTTACCTGCGCCATTTGCTCCAATTAAGCCATAACAATTGCCGGGAGTGAATTTTATATTAACATCATCAAATAGTTTGCGATCTGAAAAGTGCAAACTTACATCATTTACAGTAATCAATTTTTTTCCTCACTTTATGTTTATAATATTTGCCAAGTCTTCTAGAATTATATAGGGGAATGTTGAAAGTTTCAAGGAAATCAGTAATTCTTTACGTTTCACGTGAAACAATCAAAAGAAGAAAAGAGATAAACCGTTTTTTTACAACTAAAGCATTTTCATAAAGGCTAAATTTTTGAAGTTATTTAAATGGGGGCGTAAGATAGAAATAGATTAGAAGAAAGTAGGGATTAAAATGAAAGAAAGTAGAAAAATTGATTGGGGTTCACTTATTTTGGGGATACTATTTGTTTTAGTTTCCTTGATTTCTTTTCGCGATCCAGTAGGTAACTTAGTTGCTATCGTTATTGTATTTGCTATTTTTGCGATCCTAAAAGGATTATTTGAGTTATTTCTACGTAGTCGAGTAAAAGAACTGACAGGATATAAAGGGAAGATGCCGATAGTGATTGGGATCATTGATTTATTGATTGGGATCTTTTTCATTTTCAATATTGGTGCGGGGGTAGTTGCACTACCATTTGTCTTCGCTGTTTGGTTTATTATTGATTCTGTTTTGGCTTTATTTACTGCTGATTTATTCAGAGGAATAAGCGAAGGACATTATTGGTTTACAGTGGTCATCAATGTATTGGGTATCTTACTAGGTATTATTTTATTATTCAATCCTTTATCCTCTGCGTTGACGCTAAGTTTTTTAGTTGGATTTTATTTTATGGTCGTTGGGATCAATCAGATCGTTTATGCGTTTAGATGATTAGTAATAAAATAAGTGTATGAAATTTGAAAAAGATCCACCTCAAATCCTATCAATTTGAGGTGGATCTTTTCTCACTAAGTTGTGGTTTACTGGACTTTTACAACTGTTTAGAAAGATGATGCGTATATATTTCATGAAGCACCGGCATATCATGTACTTCGTATTTTTCTTTGAAGCGCTCAATTTCTTCTTCGCTATACTTTCTTGGGTCTAAGTGTAAGTCTTCGACAGGTAAGGGCCGTTTGTTGGGGATCTTGACGTCGATCACGACTGGTCGATCAGATTTCGCCGCAGCATCTAAGGCAGGGCGTAATTGTTCGTAGTGTGTGATCGTGAAGCCATCGGCACCTAAGGCTTCGCAGGCTTTCCCAAAATCAGCTTGTTCAAGGGAAACACCAAATTTTTGTTGTTCAGTATCTTCTTGTTCTGCTTCGATAAATCCGAATGAATCATTTGAGAAAACGACATTGATGATTGGCAACTGATAGCTGACTTGAGTCAAGATATCTTGCATCACCATGGCAAAACCGCCGTCTCCGCTCAAAGTAAAGACTTGTCTCTCCGGAAAGCTTAATTTAGCGGCGATTCCGCCGGGTATACCATTTCCCATCGTCGCAAACCAACCCGAAGTAGTGTGTAACTGCTCACCAGTCATGTTCAGTAAACGAATCGAATGAATGGTCGTATTTCCAACATCTGTCACAAAAATAGCATCACGTTCGGCAATTCGGTTGATTTCTTTATAGACCGCTTCTGGTCGAATCGATTTCTCCGTGGGTTCTTCAAAGGACGTTAACCAACGCCGCCAATTGCGAAGATTTTCTTGATTGGCTAGATACCAAGCATCTTCTGTGCGTTCGTTCCCCAATTCAATCAGTTTTTCTAACGTTGTTTTACCATCACCTAAAATAGCTAAATCGGTATGATGACGGCGGCCGAATTTGGCGGCATCAATATCGACTTGGATAAAAGCAGCTTCTGGATTGAAAAAGGTTCGCCCAAAAGGAAAGTCACTTCCTACAAATAAAATCAAATCGGCTTCTGCTAATGCTTCATTCGCAGGTTTTGTCGCTACCCGACCTGCAAATCCAAGAAAATTTTTGTCTTCATCTGGCACGATTCCTTTTGCTAAAACAGAGGCAACCACGGGCATTTTGAAATATTCGGTAAATTTCTTGATCTGATCATAGCCATGACGAACACCTTGACCGATGAACAAGACAGGTTTTTGAGCTTGTTCGAGATAAGGAAGGGCTGCTTTCACGTCTTCAATCTCAGGGAGGATCACCCCTGTTTTGTACGTAGAAGCATTAGAAACATCCTGCCACTCGATTTCTTCAAAACCAAAATCAACTGGGATCGTCACAACAGCGACTCCTTGATGTGCATAAGCTGCCTTGATCGCTTCATCAACGACATAAGGTAAACTTTCAGGTGTCATGACTGTCCGATTATAAACACTAACATCAGCGAAAATTGGATTTTCATTTAATTCTTGAAAGGCAGTATAATTCATAGAAGTCGAAGCCACTTGCCCTAAAAGGGCGACAACTGGGACGTGATCCATTTGAGCATCGTAAAGTCCGTTGATCAAATGAGTGGCTCCAGGACCAGCTGAGCCAAAGACAGCTCCGACTTTTCCTGTTAATTTGGCATCCGCTGCGGCAGCTAACGCGCCTACTTCTTCATGACGTACTTGGATATAATCGATTTGGTCTTTTTCATGGTACAACGCATCTATAATGGAATTGAACGAACCACCCGGAATCCCATAAATATGATCAACTCCCCAGCTTTCAAGCACTTTTACCATGGCAATACCGGCATTTATCGTTGACATTTTGATCCACTCCCTAAAAAAACAAATTATATTTATTGTCTAAAGTATAAATCTTCCTTATCAAAAGCCCAACTAAAGCGACTTTCAACCAAGTAGAGTGAAGTGCCAGTAATGTGTGAAACTATGTTATAGTGGATTCAAAATGTTAGGAGGAAGAGTATGCTGAAAATCGGTATTATGAGCGGTGCTTCGATCGTGCCACGTGTTGTGGAGGGGATCAAAGAAAGTGGCGTGGCACAAGCTGTAGCGATTGCGACACGTCGCTTAGAAAAGGCGCAACAGTTAGCCACAGAGTTAGGCATTCCAAAAGCGTATGGCAGTTACGAAGCGTTACTTTCTGACAACGAGATAGAACTGATTTATATTCCATTGATCAATCACTTGCATTTTTCAGCCGCGAAAGCCGCGATCCAAGCAAAGAAACATGTGCTTTTAGAGAAGCCTTTTACGCTACATTCGGAGCAAGCACAAGAACTCTATGCCTTGGCTAAGGAGCACAAGGTTTTTCTCATGGAAGCACAAAAAGCCCTATTTCTACCTGCGATCGAAGACGTAAAAAAAACCATTGGATCAGGAAAAATCGGTCAAGTAAAATTAGTCGATATTCGTGATGCTCGACCGGGTTCTGAAAAAATCCCTTGGTTTTGGAAGATGGAACAAGGAGGTGGCGTATTGATTTCCAACGCCTCTTACCCATTAAGTGTCAGTCAATATTTATTTGGTACAGGATTTGATGAATATAACGGCTTATGTGTAGAACATGGAGAAGGTCTGACGGATGAAGAGTGTATGGTCAACCTGAAGAAGAAAGACCTTTTCATCAGTTTATTCCTTACGACAAAAATGGATTTTACTAGTACGTATACCATCGTTGGAGAAAAAGGCACGATCATCATCCCTAACTATTGGAAAACAGACCATTATACGATCCAGATGAACAACGGAGAAGTGTTAACAAAAGATTTTCCAATGGATAGTGAATTTGTCTTTGAGATCCGTCATGTCGCCGATTTACTTTCCTCAGGTAAGAAGCAAGATACGGTGGTCGATCCAAACATGACGATTACAAATGTTCAAGTCGTTGATGATCTTTACCATAAGTGGTTTGGGAATGATTGGAAAAACGTGAGGGGATAACCGCTTAGAATAAAGGATCATCAGATTAATAGTAGAATAGTAGTCACATTTTTGGCAATATGCTAGAGTAAGAATAAAAAGGTGAAAGGGGAATTGTATGGTTGATTGGTTACTGAAGCTAGAACCTTGGCAGCAAGCGTTGACGGGTACGGCGTTTACTTATTTTATGACTGCGCTTGGGGCTGGCTTAGTTTTTTTCTTTAAAGAAATCAAAAAAGATGTACTCAATTTGATGTTAGGTTTCGCTTCGGGTGTGATGATCGCCGCCAGTTTTTGGTCTTTATTAGATCCGGCAATCACAAAAGCAGAAGAAAATGGTGATATTGCTTGGCTTGTGGTGAGTATTGGTTTTGGGCTAGGGGGATTATTTTTATACATTGCCGACAAAACCTTACCACACATGCATTTTGGTCCAGCACACGAAAAAGAAGGCTTACCAACACATTTAAAACGCACGATTTTGCTTGTCTTTTCCATTACCTTGCATAATATTCCAGAAGGTTTAGCAGTAGGTGTTGCATTTGGTGCAGCGGCAACTGCAGATAATCAAACGACTGCGGTGCTAGCAGCGATCTCTGTTGCGTTAGGGATTGGTATTCAAAACTTTCCAGAAGGTGCGGCTGTTTCGATTCCTCTCCGACAAGAAGGATTAAGTCGAACAAAAGCCTTTGTCTATGGGCAAGCTTCAGGAGTGGTTGAACCGATTGCTGGAGTCATCGGGGCAATCTTAGTGACAAAAGTTGCAGTCTTACTGCCTTATGCCTTAGCTTTTGCTGCGGGTGCAATGATTTACGTCGTCGTGGAAGAACTGATTCCTGAAGCGCAGCAAACACTTTCAAGTAAACGACACTATGCAGTTTTTGGTGTTATGACTGGTTTTATTATAATGATGATCTTAGATGTAGCATTAGGTTGAATGATATATCATTTAAAAGAAGTAAAAAAAGAGGCAGAAATTTTCTGCCTCTTTTTGTTTTTCATTTAGGAAAATAGTATTAGTAGTATTTTCTTTGTTGCGTGGTGCGAGTGATCCAACGGACTAACCAAATCGCAATGGCTACTGGAATCAACAATTTAATACCTAACCATAATAAACCACTGATCACGCCAACGAATAGATTGAGGACAAAGCTAGCTACGACGAAACCTACCACCCAGAGCCCGATTTCTACTTGCTACTTTGGTGTGAAAAGGTTGCTTTTTTGCCCTTATTACGAATAAAATGAAGCGAAAGGAGAGGAAAGTCATGCCGAAAAATCGACTAGAGGCCTTTACAGACGCCGTGATCGCTATTATTATGACTATTTTAGTGTTGGAGCTACATGAACCACACTCAGATACCTTGGAAGCGTTAGTTGCACTTGCGCCACGTTTTTTTATTTATATCATTAGTTTCTTTACCCTGGGCATTTATTGGAATAACCACCATCATTTGTTTCAAGCCGTCCACAAAGTGAATGGGCGAGTGCTCTGGGTGAATAGCTTTTTTATTTTTTTCCTGTCGCTGTTTCCATTCGTTACTTCATGGATCAGCGAATACAGTAACAGTCTTGTTCCTGAAATGACCTATGGTATAGTGATATTAGGAGCTAATCTCACGTATTATTTGTTAGCAAGGACATTAGTTGCCTCAGAGGAAGACGAGAATGCATCTATCAAAGAGTTGTTTGGCAATTATCGTAAATCCTACGTATCTATTGGTTTGAATGTCGTGGGATTGATTCTCGGATATTTGATCGCGCCCATCGCAGTATTAATAGTCAATGTCTTGATTTTGGTTACTTGGTTGATCCCAAGTCGTAAAATTGAAGCATACTATCGCTAGATACTTGAATAACATAGTCAATCAAAAGACACAGAATAGTTAGGAAATACTCCTTTCCTGTTCTGTGTTTTTTTGTATGCTTTTGACTCGTTTAACGATTATAAAAAAATTTAACAGAAACATAAGTAAAAAATAAAAAAACAATCGAATTTTTTAGGCACAATGATAGTTAAAGAGGGATGCATATGAGAAAACGAAAAAAATTTTATCCAGCAATCATTACAAGTTTTATTACCGTACTTATTTATGTAGAGCAATCGAGGTGTAATTTGCTCGTTCTCCTGTTGTCAGTTTTACTTACTGTCATCGTCACGTTTAAAGGATAGACGATACAAAGAAGTAAACAAACTTGAGCTCGATCGGTCACAAGGTCAAAGATGACGGATTTTGTGGACAAATAGAAAGAGCTAATGAGTTATCCACTGTGGATAACTCATTATTAAATCAAAAATTTAGATAACAAGCACATTTATTTTTTGTTGTTATTTTAAATAACATAGATAAAACGATACTAAAGGATGGACAGATATTCGTTGGATCTCAAAAAAAATGCAAACTGAAAGGAAGAGGAATTTCTTCGTTTCAGTTTGCTTTTTTGTAGTATAAATATAAATCTATATTTACCCCCACAGGGTATGTCAGCGTGTGTTGTAAGGTTCTCCTTCAATGGATACATTGTTTTTATAGGCAAAGTAGCGATCATTTTTTTTCGCAATGCCAAATGTATCAGAAACATGAATGTTTTGTGGAGAGAATTTTATTGCTGGAATCGAGAACGATTGCTCTTTTGGATCAGTTACTCTGATTTCAAACGATAGTTCATTTTCATCTTCTTTTGTTAGTACGATATGAGGTGTATCATTAAAATTGATTTCTGTTACTTCGTAGATGCCTAAAAAATCGACCGAGTCACCAATGCTTTTCAATAACTGATTTTTTGTAGGAACATATTCCATTTTAATTTCGTCTGTTTGGATCATTTCAGCTTTGGAGGTAACATCTCGAACAGGAGAATTCAAAAAATGAATAAAAGAAAATAAACCGACACATGCAAACAAGCTACTGATAATTAAAATAATTTTCTTCATTTTCCTTACTTTTTGTCCTTTCTGTGTTCTCCAACGTATATGTCTGATGTTAAAATCAAAAAAACTTTATGTAACAATAAATTTTTTTTTTTTGTTATTAAAAATGATTTCTTTCATAGTATAAATTTAAAATACAAAAAAATAAAGCAGATTTCACAAATTCTTTGACTAGATGAAAAGCTTTTAATTTTAGATAGCTAAAACTATCTATATTATTACAAATAATGGTGGTTATTATTAATTAATTATAATATTTAATTAGTTATTTAATGATTGATGGGAATTTCTGTCTGTTTAAGCGATGAAAATTGGTGTTATACTAGATAAAGTAAATTCGTTTAAATTTTTCTCTGGAAAACTCTCCTTTTACTTCTAATAGTTGATTTCTTTGATACTTCTTATAATAGACAAGACATCCTTAAGGCGAAAACGATTTTTATATACATTTCAAAATAAGGAGGTTTTTTATGGTTAAATCTTATTTTACATTTAACAAAATTCAAGAAAATCCATTTCGTATCATGAATCTGATGGTGCTGATCTTTCTCGTTTTATGGATCGGTTACATCAATCATAATTTTTTGATTTCAAGTTTCTCTTCTCTAGGTATCTTTACCTTCTTTTACTATCAGAACATTCCGATGAAGCAATTACTAAAGCGCCTATTTTTGATTGGTTGCGGTCTATTACTGGCTTTTACATTAGGGCTATTGTCGACGTATGTCATCTGGCTTGAACCATTTGCTGTTGGAGCAGTTGCTTTTTTCAGTCGGTTTATTTTGCGTTTGTTCCATATTTCTAAACCAGGGGGCTTATTCTTTGCGATGTTAGCGGCTATGGGAACGAGTATGTCCGTTCCATTTTCTCATTTGCCGACAGTAGCTTCTTTTTTCTTTATGGGTGTTGTGTTTGCTTTGATTGCTGCATTTCTAACGAAAAAAATGGATTCGCGCCCGGAACAGGAAGTGATAAAGGTATCTTTGAAGGAGCGTTTTCACCAAGAACCTTTAGTGATCATTGATTCGATTTTTTACAGCGCTGCATTATTCCTTTCCGTTTATGTGAGCCATGGCTTGAACATGAAAAATCCTTATTGGCTTACACTGTCTTGTGCCTCGATTTTATTAGCTGAGAATTTAGATGCGATGAAACATCGGCAAGTGCAATATTTGATTGGTTCGATGTTAGGGTTGTGTTTATCGGCTGTCTTATCACTGATTCCTTTTTCCCAACTTGAAACGATTTTTTTAATTACGTTTCTTTATGGTATTTCTCAGTTTTTAGTTGCCCGAAATTATGCAGTGGCGAATATTTTCTTGAACCCCATGGCATTGATGCTTTCGACATTGGTCAGGAACACGTACTTGATCTCATTGATCGAGTATCGTTTTATTGGTATCGTCATCGGTAGTTTCATTGGTCTAGGTGTAGCCTGGGTAATGAATATCGGTCTGCAACATTACTTAGCAGTTGTGAAAGAAAAATATGAAACATAACAAAGAAAGGCGGTCACGACAATGAAGTCGGATCGCCTTTCTTTGTTCGTTACTAAAGCTGTTCCCCATTGGTTTCAATCACTTGTTGGTACCAAGCAAAGGAATCTTTTTTCAAACGTTGTAAGGTTCCTTTACCGGTATTATCCTTATCGACATAGATCATGCCATAGCGTTTTTCCATTTCACCACTTCCAAAGCTGACGATATCGATGATTCCCCAAGGTGTGTAACCAATTAATGGTACGCCATCTTCAACTACTGCTTTTTTCATTTGTTCGATGTGTTCTCTTAAATAATTGATCCGGTAGTCATCATGGATCTCATTTGAATCAGTTAACTGATCGTAGGCACCAAAACCATTTTCAACGATAAACAGGGGGAGATCATAACGCTGGTACACCGTATTCAATACATAACGTAACCCAACAGGATCAATCGGCCAGCCCCAGTCAGAAGCAGTAATATAAGGATTTTTAACTAGTTTTGCTGAAGGAATATCTTCTGTTTGTCTGCCCTCAACATCGGGAAGAGTTGTGATCGTTCCCGACATATAATAGCTAAAACCGATATAGTCAACAGTTCCTTGACGTAAAATTTGTTGTTCTTTCTCGCTAATATCGATTGTGAGCCCTTTTTGTTCCCAATACTTTTCTGTGTAGGTAGGGATTTCTCCGCGTACATGGACATCACTGTAGAAGAAACGACGTTCATTTGCTTTGACTGAAGCAATCATATCTTCTGGCGCACAGGAGTAGGGATAGATTGGAACGTAAGCCATCATACAACCAAACTGAAAATTGGGATTGATCTTTTTCCCTTCATTGACAGCCCAAGCACTGGCAATCAGTTCGTTGACCCCTGCTTGGAATACTAAGGCCTCTTTATCTTGGTCATCTTCAATGATCATGGCTGAATTGGTCCAAACATGAACGGGCTCTTGTCCGTCCGCCTGATTATTGATTTCATTGAAGGTCATCCAGTAAGTTACTTTGTCTTTGTAACGGTCAAATACGCACTGAGCAAATTTAACAAATAAAGGAATGACCGCTTTATTGGCAAAGCCACCAAAATCTTCATAAATGGCATAAGGAATCTCAAAATGAGACAACGTAACTACCGGTTCGATCGCGTTTTTTAAGCATTCATCAAAAAGATCATCGTAAAATTTTAATCCTTGTTCATTCGGTGTTTCTTCTTGACCAGTAGGAAAGATCCGACTCCATGAAATGGAAGTGCGTAGACATTTTAAGCCTAGTTCTTTAAATAATTGGATGTCTTCTTTGTAACGATGGTAAAAATCAATGGCCTCGTGATTTGGGTAATATTCCCCTTCGATGATGCCTTTAGTGATCTTCCGCGGAATCCCATTTCCGCCAGCAGTCATAACATCAGCGATACTTGGACCTCGTCCATCAATATTCCAAGCACCTTCTGCTTGATGAGCAGCAATTGCGCCTCCCCATAAAAAATCTTTGGGTAACTCTCTATTCATACAAATTCCTCCTAAGTTTCAGTGATTCTCAAGTTATATCTCTGTGCGTTGTGCGCGGTTGGAAGCCATGACAAAAGGTAGGTAAATCAAAACGGAAATCGCTAAACAAAGTACGCCTATTACAATTCCCATGATATTCCCACCAGTTCCTAAAAACAAATTGATGATCCCTGGGGTGGTCCAAGGTAAACCAATCGCTGGTGATGGCATGATTGGCCAGACGACTGTGACGAAGTAACCGACCAGAATATTGACCATCGGTGTTAAAACAAAAGGAATGATCATAATTGGATTTAAGACGATCGGTAGTCCAAAAATCATCGGTTCATTGATTTGGAAAATACCTGGTACAAAAGATAGTTTGGCGATTTCGCGATATTCAGGTCGTCGTGAAGCAATAAAAATCGCAATGATCAAGCCTAAGGTCATACCCGTTCCACCCATGTTTGCAAACATATCATTCAAGATGCCCCAAGTTTCCTTGTAAGGGACATCCCACAGCGAACCACCATCATTGATGAATTGGAGATTGGCTAAGTCTTGCTCGGTAAAAATCGCTGAACGAACAGCATTCAATGTGTTTGGACCATGAATACCAATAGAAAATAGCAGTGTCTGAATAAAAGCTAAGAGTAGGACACCAAACACATTCCCACCTAAGTCACGTAAAGGTGCTTGGATACCGGCATAAATCAACTCGTTGATTCCTTCAGGCGCGATCATCAAGACGAAGAAGTTGATCAAAGCTGACATAGAAACAACGATAATGATTGGGATCATCCCAGAAAAAGAGCGAGAAACAGCTGGTGGAACGAGTTCAGGCATCTTGATTTGTAATTTCTTGACTTTGAATAATTTCGGTAAGAATTCGCCAACCAAGCAAGCGACAATCATCGCAACGAATAAACCTTGAGCACCCAAATATTGCGTCGAGATGACATTCATTTCATCGACTGCAAAAGAAGTAGGGTAAAAAATCATAAAGCAAGCGACACTAGTTAGCCCAACTAAGGTTGCATCAGCTTCGAAATGTTTTGCCAAAAGCTGAGCAACTAAAAAAGCAATAAACAAACTCATGATATTGATTGTGCGATTTGCTACAGAAGCAAGGACTTGTTGCGCACTTTCTAAATTTGGAAAAATACGTGAAAGTTGAAATAATTGCACGATAAAACTGTCTTTTGAAAATAAAATATTATTGACTAGGATGACTAATGAAGAAGAAATCGTCAATGGAAAAATAAGCATGAATGCATCTCGAACGGCTGCAATATGTCGTTGGTTGTTTAACCGTGTTGCAATAGGAACAAGACTTCGATCTAATAAATCATTGAATTTTTGCATAAGAATAACACCTTTCGCTATATGATGGATTCATTATAGCGAAAGGTGTGAAAGAAAAGTAAGCGCATTCTTATTTAGGATAAAAATTTGGAACAATGAAAATTATTTCGTGGTAGGAACATAGTGTTCCAAATTGAGTGGTGAATCATTCATCCTCTAAATAACCGATCAGTGTTTCAAGAATCGCCATGGAAGGTAGCTGACTAGTCAAATCAAGAAAGATGTCTTTCCGTTCTTCTTTAATGGCATAGTCAATTGAGTAATCACACAATTGGGCCAATGAACTTTCTTTATGAGCGGTAATACAATACTTATGCACGCTATCCGCATGAGCTAAACCTGAAATTACTTCGATCAGTTCTTTTGTTTCACCTGAAACACTCAAAAAGACTAACGCATTTTTTTGATCTGGACGCAAAAAGCTACGAATCGGATAAGTCAGTTCATCTAAGCTAATACAAAAGTAACCGATATTCGCTAATTTTCGTGCCACATATTGCGCTAATGCTCCCGAAGCCCCCATGCCCATAAATAGGATAAAATCAGCTTGACGCAATGTTTTTGCCATTTTTTTGATTTGATATTCAATATCGGGATGAAAAATCGTCATGTTCAACTGATTGATTCGTTCTTCTAACATTAATTGCTTGTCATCTGTTTCATAATGGGCTTTTTCCAAATGGTTTTTAATATAAAAACGAAATTCCGGAAATGAATCAAAGCCGACTTTTTGGATAAAACGAAAGACAGAGGTTGACGAAACATGCGCATCCGTCGCAATATCTCGTACCCGCATATAAGGTATTTTCTCAAGGTTATTAACGATAAAGCGGTAAATCTCTTGTTCAACGGCAGACAATTTATTTAAGTTAAGACTTTCAAAGATAGCCATGTGTTTACCTCAAGATTCTTTTTCTTTAGAGTATAGCACGATGGAAAGGGTTTTTCTAAAAAAATTGGAAATGGCATCGTGAGAAGACTACATATTGAACCGCTTCTCTAGTTTTTGTTTGTGGTGATGAATGATTTCTTCGAAGGATAGGTCATATTTATCAGCAAGAATCAGAACATTATCTAAGACATCACCCAATTCCTCCATCAGATTTTCCTTGTAAAAATCAATTGTTTGTATAGATTCATCCGGACGATCACGACCGATTTCGAGACTTCGAACCGCTCTTGAAACTTCGCCAACTTCTTCAGTTAAAAAGCCGATACGGATAAATGGATCGTAGTCGTACCACTTTCTTTTTTTATAAAAATCAACCACCCAGTCGTTGTATTCTTTTATGTTCATGTTGAGGTTAACCACCTTTCAATTATATAATAGCATAAGCTGAAAAAAAATTTGGAAGGGGTTTCGGAAATAAAGATTGCAGTCTATTGCGGAGCAAGTAAAGGGAATTCTCCAGAATTTGAACGAGTAACGAGAAGCTTAGGTGAGTGGATCGGAAAGAATGAGTATCAGTTGGTTTATGGTGGTGGAAACGCTGGTTTGAAGGGGATTATTGCTGATTCAGTACTAGGATCTGGAGGGAAAGTGACAGGTATCTTGCCTGACTTTTTGGCAAAACGAGAACTAGCAAAAAAGATGTCACCTCTTTGATGATCGTGTCGTAGATGCACGAACGGAAACAAAAAATGATTGAATTATCAGATGTCTATATTGCGTTACCAGGTGGCCCAGGAACCATCGAAGAAATTACTGAAGTAATCTCTTGGGGGAGGATCGGGCAACATGTCAATCCGTGCGTGTTAATGAATTACAAAGGATTTTTCGATCCTTTAAAGCAGCAGTATCAAGCCATGGTCAATCAAGGCTTTTTAACAAGAGAAGAGTTCGATAAAATTTTGTTTGCGGATGCGCTGACAGAAATTCAACCTTTTGTAGATCAGTATATCCCGCCTAAAATCAGGGAGTATAAATAAAATCAATTACATGAATGCTCCTCTTTCACAACGACTAAAATAGTTGGCTGCGCCATCCAGGAATATTTCTCCCGTTTAGAAAAAATTACTTTGATGTCCCATTATTTTATAGGTATGCTTCTTTTACGATCGTTTTATATTTACCAGAGAAAAATTGACAATTACTGGTATGTCCTATAAAACGAAACTATAAATTTAACAGAAAAAGGTGATGAATCCGGCATATCAGATGTTATATAATCAGTAACATGGGTATGACTGGAAGCGAGTAAATAAAATCAATTCAATAGGTAAAAAATTTAGCTGAGACACAGCTTTATTTAGCGTACCTATGTATTTGATTTTATTTTACTCGCATCTTCGCCTTATGCAGGGAAGCCGTAGAGTAAAATCTACGGCTTCAGACTGTAGACAAAAAGGAGTGGCTTAATTGCCAACTCCTTTTTATTAGTCTTTGTAGAAATTTGAAATAAAAAGCCATAGGCTTTTTTGCTTTCCATAGCCATGAGGCTAGTTTTTTTAAATTCATGGCAGCAAACGTAAGCATCGTGTGCGTGGCGACTTTTTCGAGACCTCGATATTTTGTCCAACGCATACCATGCTTTTCTTTTGCATCTGCAAATATTCGTTCAATAGTTTGTTTTCTCTTTTTATAAATTTCTCTATTCAACGCCGTATGGCGTTGGTGTTCAAGTTCATCCATAAGATCCGCCCAAACATGTCGAGTTACTATTTTTTGATGTTTTGTACTCAAAGTACAGTTTTTAAGTAATGGACAACTCCTACAGAATTTTGGATTTGATTTATAGGTTCGATAACCATCACGAGTGATAGTTGAAAATAACAACGGTTGATTATTGGGACATAAATAGCAGTCAAAATAGGCATCATAAACAAAGTCTTTTTTACGAAACATTCCTTTTACTCCATGAGGTACAGTATATGGAAGAATCGGGTAGAGTTTCAAGTGTGACAGAAAATGAACAAATTTAGGCGTCTTATATCCTGCATCAGCGACAACACGCTTTATATTTGGAAAAGCTCTTTTCGACTGTTTGACCAGATCGATTGCGACTTGGCTGTCATGTACATTTCCTGGTGTGATTAATGTAGATAAGATAAAACCATTATCTTCACAGGAAGTATGCGCGGAATAAGCAAATTGTTTTTCTCGTTCACCTTTAACATAGTAACCACTTTCTGGATCTGAATGACTTATTTTTTGAAGACTCAACTCACTTTCTGTGTCCCATGTAAAAGGACGTTTTCCTACAGCAATACGTTCTTTATTTATTTCATCTTCTAATTCATCTTGATAAGCTTTAGCTTGACCGTAGGTCATTTCTTTTGTGAACTTATGTTTATTGGCATTTGCCTTAATATGAGTAGAATCAATATAAAGGTTGTCTTCCGTAACGAAGCCAGCTTTTACAGCTTGTTCTAGAATATGAGAGAAAATGTCTTCAAATAAAGTTGTTTCTCTAAATCTTCGAACATAGTTTTTACCAAAAGTAGAGAAATGCGGGATAGGATCCTCGAATGAATAACCTAAAAACCAACGATAAGCAACATTTGTTTCAACGTCTTTAATGGTCTGTCTCATCGAACGGATACCAAATAAATATTGGATAAATACTAATTTAATTAAGACCACTGGATCAATACTGGGACGACCATGGGTCGAATACGTAGATTCTACAATGGGATAAATGAAATCAAACTGAATCGCAGCATCAATCTTTCGAACTAAGTGATCTTTAGGTACAAGATCATCAATTGTTAACATAGCAAATTGATTTCTACCTTCAATCGATTGTTTTCTCATCATTAGAATCACTCCCAGAATAGTTTATACAATGAGTATAAAACAAAAAAACTGCAAACAACACTCCAAATTTAGGAGTTTGTCTACAGTCTGAAGCCGTAGAGTAAAATCTACGGCTTTTTTCTTTTGTTCAAATTTATAAAAAAAATGAGGAGATGGAAAACAATGATTGAAACACTTTTAAACAAACCAACACTTTATCAACAAACGAAAGGCGCATTTTGGGATGATCGTCACATCTCAAAACAAATGTTACAAGCACATCTTGACCCTGAATTTGAAGGCGCAAGTCGAAAAGCTGGGTTTATTGATGAATCTGCTCGTTGGATCAATACAGTAATCCCGCCGAAAGCCTATCCAACGTTATTAGATATTGGCTGTGGTCCGGGAATCTATGCAGAAAAATTTAGTCAATTAGGGTATGAAGTAACGGGGCTTGATTTTTCTAAGCGTTCGATAGCATATGCCAAAAAATCTGCGGAAGACCAACAGTTACCGATTACGTACCATTATGCAGATTATCTGACAATGGATTTAGATAAACAATACGATATCATCACAATGATCTATTGTGACTTTGGAGCGTTATCTGCGAGTGATAGAAAAAGATTATTAGAAAATATTTATCAGCATCTAAAACCGACGGGGAAAGTTTTATTGGATGTTTTTTCGATGGCAAGTTATCAATCATTTGAAGAAAAGCGAGTTTGGGATACTTGTCCAGACGGAAGATTCTGGACAGATGAACCTCATGTAGCATTACAATATAATACAAAATACAACGAACATGTAACTTTAGAACAAACGACGATCCTTACCGATTATGAAAACAAAAATTATTATCTATGGATGACGTATTTTACAAAAGAAACTCTGCAAAAAGAAATGTAAGCTGCTGGTTTTGTTGTTAGTGGGTTTTACGGGGATGTAAAAGGAAGTCCTTATGATGAGAACTCGCCGACACTAGCAGTAGTGTTAGAAAAGAAAGAATAACAATTTTACTATTAGTCCAAAAGGAAAATATCTAGCGTAGATAAAAGCAGGAATCCACAAAAGTCGTTCATCGGATTTTTGTGGATTCTTACTTGTTTTTTGAAGAGGACGGAGGATAGATCTATACAATCGTTTCTACACGAGAAGAGATTTGAATGAACTTATTGGCAAAATTTTTATTTTTCTTGTCATGAGAGGTGAATAAAATGATTTTATTTTGTCTTACGTTCATGAGTGTGTCAAAGATGGCATCCGCAGAGTCTTTGTCGATACTACTCGTACTTTCATCTAGAATCCATATCCTACTGTCTTGGAGTATCATACGGGCAATGAACACGCGTTGTTTTTCGCCCCCCGACAGGTTTGCGCCATTATCAATGATTAAAGAATCCCAGTCTTTGTTTTTAAAAATCGGAGCAAGAAGTGTTGAATTTCTCAGCGCTTCTTTTTTTTCTTCTGAAATCGGTTGACCAAGAGTGATATTGTATTCAAGTGTATTTGAAAAGAGCAAAGTTGTTTGAGAAAGATAAGTGATTTGTTCTCTGACTTGCTTTCCATTCAACTGATCAAGAGGGAAGTCGTTGATATAGATACCATTACTTGCATAAAAGCTCAAGATGGCTTTTATCAGCGTCGATTTTCCAGAACCTGAAGGGCCTTCGATATAACAAATATCTCCTAAATTCAGTGTTTCAGTCAATGACAAATGGATTCTTTTCGCATTTAATGGCATCGTGATTTGCGGATCGGTAAATTTGATGCTAGTGATTGGATCAATTGGTGTGCCGAATAAATCTTCTTGATGAAGTTCTAAGTTTTCTTGAACAAATTGTTGGTTTGCTACGACTGTTCGATAATCGACATTGATTTTGGATAAATCAGAAAGGGAAGTGAAGAAAATGGGCATTAATATACTAACTACCATCATATTATTCAACTGGAGCTGTTGGTTATACACCAAGTAGCTGATCGTTATAAAAATAATATTTTGAGAAAGTTGGTTGATGAATGAGACAGTATAACTAGTGATTTGAGCAAATTTATTTGTTGCTGCCAAACTTGTGTACATTTTTTTGAGTGTTTTTGAAGTTAGTTGTTTGACAGTATCAAAGCTAGGTAACATTTTAAATTGTTCTGGATTACCCAAGAGCAAAATCAAATCTTTTTGAGCATTGGCATTTTCGTCTTGCATCGTTTTGATTCTTTGATTGAGTGTTTTATTGATAAAAAGATAAGAGAAGATGTTAATAGGGATCAAAAGAAGCGTAATCAGGAAAATAGTTGAATCGAGGGTTAAAAATATACCTAACACGATAAGAATAGAGATGGCTGATTTCAGTACTAAAAAGAAGCTGGTCGTCATAAACATATAGGAGGTATCCACAATTCTGAAAATTCGAGTGACTAGATTACCAGATTCTAAATTGATATATTTCTCAAATTTCAAAGTATATATTTTGGCTAACAAATCGGAAATTGAGTTCAAATTGAATTTTTTTGCAAAATTTTCTCGGTAAATGATCAAACAAACCTGAAAAAGATAAGAGAGTGACATGGCACCAATTATTAGGAAGATAATAGGAAAAATAGTGGTTGACTGATAACTATTGATACTATTAAGGATAAAGGGAGCAATCAAGGTGGTTAGTACGGTTACTAAAACTAATAACATAGATATAAATAGATATATGTAGCCTTTCTTTGAAAAAAAATTCATTTTCCATTACACTCCTTAAGTACGTGGTTGACAAATCATTATAAAGAATATTATACTTTTATTAGGAAAAAATGGAAAGGTTATTTTTCTCTTTTTTTCATAAAATTGTGAGTGTGTAAAGACAGAAAAATTAGGTAGTTACTTAACAGAATTTATGTTGTTTCGTATGCTCATGCTGATTTTTTGATATGGTTTGAAAACGTAAAGGAGGAATAGTAATGTTCAAAAAACCTGAATTGAAAAGAATTACAGGTACATACGCAGTTCCATGCGACTGTGGGATTATTTCTGGTCAAGGATCGTAAATAGAGATGAGACGATGACAACATGTCTTACCTCAAGAAATAAGCTGAAGATTACGGAAATTGTTCATGCGATTTTTGTGACTTTCAGCTTGTTTTTGAAAGGGATTTCAAATGTTTGCTACTTATTTTTGGTGCAGAAAGTGGGCGCTCCCTTCGGTTTACCCTGCGAAAATGAACTTGTGGTTTAAAAAATGAGGTGATTTTATCCGAATCAAAGAGAATCTTCATGCCTATCGATTCAATGAACAATTTATTGTACATAATGTCCTACGTAGTACATGGATATTAGTTGATCAAGAAGAATTAAACAAAATAAAAAAGCAAGATTACAAACATCTACCAATGGCAACCAAGAAAAAGATGGATCTGTTTCAAATCCTTTTAGAAGACCCGATTGAAGTAGAAAAAACGGAGCATGGAATACCAGAGACAGCTTATTTGGTTATGACCCATCAATGTAATTTGAAGTGTGTTTACTGCTATGCAGAAGCCAGTCCTGAAAAGGAATATGAGGATAGTTTAAATTTTGTCGAATGGATCGACGTTCTCAATCAATTGAAGGATTGCGGTGTAAAGAAAATTATCTTTACTGGCGGTGAGGTTGGGTTAAGTAAGGATGCGCTAAAATATATCGATTATGCCAAAAAAATTGGTCTAACTATTGGTTTGATCACGAATGGGACTTTAGTGCGGAATGCAAAAGATGCAGCGTTTCTAGCTGAAAGATGTGCTTCGATCACCATCAGCTTAGATTCGATCGACCAAGTCGCAAATGATAAAAATAGAGGAAAAGGCTGTTATCGCATAGCAATGAGAGGGATTCAAAATCTATTAGACTTGAATTATCCAAATATTGCAGTCAATACGATCATTACCAATAATAATTTCAATAATATTGACGAAACGGTGGAATTTTTAAAGAAGAATAACATCAATTATAAATTAGGCGGATTCAGTGAACTAGGACGTGCAAAAATGGCAGAGATTTCTTTAACTGAGAGTGAGAGAACGGAAATCGAGTTAAAACAAAAGAACAAAAATCGTTCACCATTTTTAAAACCTTTCACCATCAAAGAATCCTGTGGACTTGGCGTTGGAGAATTTGCAATCAATCCTGTTGGTGATATATTTGCCTGTAAACTGTTAGAAACTGCTGACTACAAACTGGGAAATATTAGAGAAAAGCAACTTAGCGAGGTTTTTGGCGAAGAGAATATTGCTTTTATTCGCTCTCAAAGCATCAATCATTTAACAAAATGTAATGATTGTTCATTCCGTTACTTATGCGGTGGAGGATGTCGTGCACATCATTATTATGCAACCAATGATACCCAAGGTGTAGACGAAGCAGAGTGTAATTTGATCAAGGAAATCCTAAAGCATCAAATGGTTCGTAGCTGTACAAATGAATAACGAAAAGAGTGGAAGACATGAAACTCAATGAGCACATCACTTATGAAAAAATGGGTAATGACTTATACATCATGGTCGAGGATGAACGTTTTGTTTTAGACAATGACGTAGCAATTGATATATTTAATTTGTTAAAGGCTGAATCGACGAAAGAAAACATAAAAGCCTTTGTGCGAGACAAATATCGTTTAGATCAAGAATTTACAGATGATGAAAAAGATAGTTATGTAGAGGAATTTTTGACCGTACTTAAAATTAATGGAATTATGATTGGATCTTGAAGATCGTTGAATCTAGCAAAATAAGCAGCAACCGATCAAATTTGATGGGTTGCTGCTTATTTTTTCGAGAGGAGACCGATTTGTTCTACTCTCGTTTTTAGTGATGCTGAAAGTAGCACGCCATTGACACGTATGGACGAAAAGTACTAAAAACTACTTCCTCAAACAATTTTTAGTCCCGATTGTTTCATCCACAATAATTGTATTCAGGATAGCAGTCCTTCGTTCGTTTATCAATAATCTAATTTTTGATACAATATAAGATAACGAACCAATCTATATTGTATTACTGAGCTATCCATTATCCAAAGTATAACATCTTTTTCCTTCCGCTCTATTTATTATTTTTTCTCAAATTAAAAAAATAGTATACTAAATCAATTTGTTTTTAGATTTGATAAATTATTGAGTTCACTCATAAAAAAATATATTTCAATCTCAAGATAGACTGGTCGAAAATGAATAACCAAGCTATCTTTTCTAAAACTACTAGTACAGAAATAAAAACAGTGTATATTTATCTGTGAGTAAAAAAGTTGCTTTTTCCTTTCTTTTAATGGATTATAAAAATAGATGTTTTTGTACTTTATTTACTCTTTTAAAAATTCAGATAAATCTTTTATTAGCAATAAAATTAATACAGTTTTTTTCTTTGTGTTATTCTTTTAATTGCATGTATAGACTGGAGGAAAAATGTGATCGAGCTAGTAAATGTGTCGAAGCAGTATGAAAAGACCAAGTCGTTGCATAAGATTAGTTTTACTGTAAAACAAGGGGAAGTGATCGGGATCGTTGGGAAAAGTGGTTCTGGGAAATCGACCTTGTTACGTTTATTGAATTTGATGGAAACGCCTACTGAAGGCACAATCAAACTAAATGGTGTAGATGTTCAGTCATTATCAAAAAAAGAGCGCCGGCAGCAACAACAAAAAATAGGCATGATTTTTCAACATCATAACCTACTTGAAAATTTACGTGTTTATGAAAATGTTGCATTACCATTGAAGTTACAAAGGAAAAAAGAGCCTAAAAAAATCAATGATCTACTCGATTTTGTTGGCATGAGTCATAAAGCAGAAAGCTATCCAGTCAAACTTTCTGGCGGAGAAAGACAACGGGTTTCTATTGCAAGAGCGTTAAGTAGAGATCCGCATTTGTTACTTTGTGATGAAGCAACGAGTTCTTTAGATGAAGAAAATACAGAAAGTGTGGTTCGCTTATTACATAAAACACATGCCGAGTTTCAACCGACTATTTTTTTTGTTAGTCATGAACTGGAAACGGTCAAACGCTTATGTAAACGGATCTTAGTCATGGAAAATGGGCATCTGATCGGTGAATTGATGAATGACCCAAAACAGTACGAGGAAGAGGAACTAACTTATTTTGAAAAAATAAAAAGGAGTTTGACTGATGAACTTGCCCACAGCATTGATTGAATATTGGCCGTCTCTAATCAATAGTTTGAAAGAAACGGGCATCATGATGGCGATTTCCATGTTCGTTTGTGTGTTGGGAGGTTTGCCAGTAGGATTAGGTCTATATTTGACAAATCCCAAGGTCAGAGGGACACACCCTTGGTTATACTGGTTACTCAACTTCATTGTGACAGTCGTTCGCTCGTTTCCTTATCTTTTATTAGTGATTGCGTTGATCCCAGTGACGCGATCAATTTTAGGAAAGGCCTTTGGACCTGTTCCTTCATCTATACCACTTAGTATTGTAGCAGTCGCGATTTTTGCTCGTTTAGTGGAGCAAGTGTTGTTAGATGTCCCTGAAGAGATCTATGCCTTATCGAATTCATTAGGCGCTTCCAGATTTCAATACATCTGGCACTTCTTATTTGTTGAAGCGCGAAGCGGCTTAGTGTTGGCTTATACTACGACAACAGTTAGTATGATCTCTTATTCCACCGTCATGGGTGTCGTAGGTGGTGGCGGGATCGGTGATTTTGCTGTCCGTGTCGGCTATCAACGGTATGAGTATGGTGTCATGTATGTTGCTATTGTGATCATGATCGCTTTGGTCTTCATTTTACAAATGTTTGGAAATTTTGTTGCACAATCATTAGATAAACGAAAGTAGGAGAAAAGTTATGAAAAAGTTTTATTTATTTGCGTTTGCTTTAGTTGGAGTTCTAGTTTTAGCAGCCTGTGGTGGAAGCAATGAAAGCGCAGAAAGCAAAAAAGAAATCACTGTAGCGGTTCAATTGGAATCCTCAAAAGATATTCTAGAAATTGCCAAAAAAGAAGTAGAAAAATCAGGCTACACAATCAATATCATGGAAGTCAGTGATAATGTTGCTTATAATGATGCCGTCCAACATAAGGAAGCAGATGCAAACTTTGCGCAACACGAACCCTTTATGGAACGATTCAATCAAGAAAAAGACGCTGATTTAGTAGCTGTCCAACCAATCTATTATTTTGCTGGCGGATTTTATTCAAAAGAATATGATGATGTCAATGATTTGCCAGAAAACGCAAAAGTCGGTATTCCTAGCGATCCAACAAATGAAGGTCGTGCGTTAGCGATTTTGAATGAGAATGGGATCATTCAATTGAAAGATGGAGTTGGTTTTGATGGTACAGTCGCAGATATTGTAGAGAATCCTAAAAATCTTACCTTTGAAAGTATTGATCTTTTGAATCTAGTAAAAGCTTATGATGAAAGTGATATTGCGATGGTCTTTTGTTACCCAGCATATTTGGAACCAGCAAACTTGACGACAGAAGATGCCTTGTTACTTGAAGATGAAGCAGCAAGCAAACATTATGCGTTGCAATTAGTTACTCGAGAGGAAGAAAAAGATAGCGAGAAAATCAAGGTGTTGAAAGAAGCGATGACTACACCAGAAGTCGCTGACTACATCAAAAATAATTCAAAAGGCTCAAATATCCCAGCTTTTTAAACAACGTGCTCACCATAACGAAAAATGTTGTGAGTGATATCTTTAGGTGTTATGTTTTGATAGATTGATTTTTTTGGATGATTTCTAAAATAAAATAAAAAATACAGCCATGTGCTGTATTTTTTATTTTATCCAAGAAAAGGAATAATTGAAATCATTTGATAAACTTAGTGGACTGTTGATTTTTTACGGTTGTTGTCCATTACTTATTTTTGTCCAGTGTTATGTTTCCATAAAAATATTTTTTTAGAAAAAAGTGTTTTCTTGTTGAGATATTTATCAGTTATTCTTTTTAAAGAGCGAGATAGATTATGTTTTATGGTTTACTGTATAACGAACTATCCGCTAAAAAAAATCAATAAGGAGCTTGAGATGAAAAAAACCAACTTGAAAAAAATTGCAGCAACAAGCATGTTACTTCTTTCGTTAGGAGGACCAGTCGTGACATCTGCGGCAAGTCAATCAACAGGTGATTCGGCGAATATCAGTAATCAGGTAGAAGAACAGTTGACGATCAAAAACGGTGATTTCAATGAGGGTTTGAACCATTGGATCGTTTCTAGTCCAGGTACACAGAATCCAACAATCGAAGAGTTAAGCGGGAATAAATATGCAGTTGCTACTTATGGAGAAAACATTCATCAATATTTGGCACTGAAACCAAACACGACCTATACATTTGGCTATGATGTAGCAGGTAGTGCTGATTTTCCAGCAAAAGTTGAATTTGGTACGATGAATCATGATGAAGGTTTTATTTCGTTAGAAGAAACATCACACAACAATGAAAACTGGACACGTAGAGAATTTACATTTACTACACCTGAAACAGACAATACATACATTATTCGTTTCTCTTCAACAGGAAATGGCTGGGCGAAATTTGACAATATTCAAGTAGAACCAGAAAAAACAGAAACGAGTTTATTGACTGTAGGAACACAAGATCGTGAAGCTTATGCGTATTTAAATCTAGATGCAGAACGTTTCAACAGTTCAGAACGATTGATGGTCTATGTTGATGGTCGTTATCATTTTGAAACCTATAAAGGTAAAGCTTACTATTCATTTACAAGCAAAACCGATGAAGGTACTCAAGTACGTCGTAGCATTTCCGGTGTCAAAGGACAAGTAATCGAAGTCTATACCGCACCAAATTCACCTGGTCACAGCTCAACAGGCAAGCGCTTGTTAGAATCGATCACATTAGAAGAAGATTTAGCAGTGGACACTTCTTTATTAGAACATGCGGTGAAGAATATTCAATTATCAGGAAACAGATTAGACGTTGATTTTGATCGTGCAAGTTTCGAAGGGAACAACCGAATGATCATTCGTAAAAATGGTGCCTATGTCGCAGAAATCCATAAAGGCAAAGTTTATTATGCATCGGTACGTGAAAGAGCAGAGGACAGCGTAAAAGTTAGTAAAACAATTGATTATAAAGCTGGCGATGTAATCTCAGTTGAATTAAGCAGTGGAACACCTGGTGGTTCATCGAATTCGTTGCAAGTATTAGCAACGTATGAAGTAGAATAAATCGATCATAAGAAAAAAGATCAAAAACTTAAAAAGTTTTTGATCTTTTTTTTTGATACGATAAACGGTATTATGTCTCAAGGAGCTAATCCATTGCCTGATAAATCCCCTAGAATATCTTGGTTTTGATGTTTTTTCTTTTAAGAAAAAACATGTTGCAATAGTATACAAATAGTATTTATCAATACAAACGAGATGGGAAAGAAAAAATGAAATTAGTGTAAAATTTTTATTAGGTGCAGCGGCATGTGCAAGTTTCGGCTTATTCTCCGGAGGTAATGATGTAGATGCAGGTACTGTATCAGCTAATGGTAGAATTGACTATAGAGAACTATTTGATAACAGAGAAATAAAAATTAAAAGTGTAGATGATCCTTCTTATGCTCTCACGTGGATATGGGAGACAAATTGGGATGAAGTTAAAATGACTAAGGATACTGAACATGATAGACGAAAATGAATCTTGAAGTATGATGATGCGTCAGGTACCCACATAGTTCAAAGTAAACTACCTTATGTAAATGTTAATGGGATTCAATATGGAAATTTACATTCTTTGTCCGGTTGTGATCAAAATAGTGATAGACTGGTAGGAGCGAGACCATTAGCTAATCCAATTGAAGGACGACAATGGAAAATTCGTCATATGATGACAGATCCACAAAAAGGGGATGCCTATCGATTGATCAATAATCATGAACAGCGAGTATTAAGCCACAGAGGACTTTAATTTGGAGGTAGAAATATTGAGTTACTCAAGAATTTACTAATGCTTCATACCAATACTTTATTATTGAATAAACTAAATCCTTTGGGCCTTTGTATCTTTTCTGATTATGACGATTGTACAAAATGAGGTCTTTTTTCAACTATACGACTTATCAAATGATATTCCAGTGTCCTCAGGAGCTAGAGATGCTTGGAAGCTTCAACAGGTAGAAAAAAACGATTACGAAGATTTGATATCTGAAAAGTACTTTGATTTCAAAAAAGCTAAAGTCGAATTCGAGGAATCGATGCTAATTTAAAGTTAATCAATCGAAGTAGAAGTAAACTTCGATTGATTATTTTTTGTTCTGAATTGATTTTGGCAAACTAAGCCCTAGATCAAGGAAAATATTCATGGTAATTTAGAAAGTTATGATAACCATAAGCGACTCGTTGCATGCTTTTTTTATTACAGTAGTCATTTTTACAGTTAAGTCATTGTATAATTGGCTCTACTCATATCTATTCTATAAATATATTATTGATAATTATGAGTTTTTTATTAGATAACTTATTGGAGGAATTATATGACTAGAAAAATTTACGGCTATGCTCGAGTTTCAACTAAACAACAAGATCTTTCGCGACAGTTAGATCTATTAGAAACTTATCATTGCGAAAAAATATATACTGAAAAAATCAGTGGTGTCCGTGCAAGTCGTCCAGAACTAAATAAACTAAAAAAACGTGTAAAGACCGGTGATCAAATAGTCATTGAAAGCTTCTCACGATTTGGACGTAGCACAAAAGATTTAATTAACCTTGTTTATTTTTTTGAAAAAAAAGGAGTTAAAATAATCAGTATAAAAGAAAATTTTGATACTCAAACTCCTCAGGGAAAATTAATGATCACTGTTTTCCAAGCTTTTAGTCAATTTGAACGAGATATTATTGTTGAAAGGACCCTTGAAGGATTAAACTCTGCACGTGCAAGAGGTAAGGTTGGTGGCCGGCCAAAGGTAGATCAAGACGTTCTTCAAGAATCACTCTCATTACACCTTACAAAAGGATTATCTGTCTCAGAAGTTTGTAAAAAAACTGGGATTAAACAATCAACTTTTTATCGCTATTTAAAACTAGAGAGGAATCTTTCTGAATTGAGTTAGTTCTTATGGCCCAGTATTTTTTAAGTGACCAAAGAAATATATCACTTTATTTGGAAAAATATTTCTGGTATAGTATGATGTAAGTATAAGTCATGTATAATAGTTATTGGCTTAACTTTTAATTCTCAAAAACCTTCGTTTTTAGTAATTTAAATTCGTTATTTATCATTATAAATAGGGAACCTAATCTAATCACTTTTTCAAGACATCTGATGGTATCAGATGTCTTTTTTTTGTGCTGTCCTTAAAACGAAGATTTTTGAGACATCTAAGAATATAGGAGGAGGGGTATGAAACACTTAAAAAGATGCATATTAAGTATAGGTGTAGTATTGATTCAAGTTTATGCACCACTAGTTGTTCATGGGACAGAAGTACACTCGGTGGAAACTGAAGGAACAATTGGTTTTACTGGGGTATATGAAACACCAGGAATACCAGAGCCAGCACCAGAAGTTGAGGTAAAACCAAGCTTTCCCAAAGAAATTGTTCAATCACCATCAGAAGTGCGAAAGAGTGAACATAAAAAATTACCTCAAACGAACGAGAGTCAGATGAGTGCTTGGAAAATATTGGGCATTCTGATCATCGTAGTCATACTTGGCTTTTGGTTTTGGAAAAAACAAAAAGAAAAAAACAATCAAAGAAAGTAGGATTTAAATATATGAAATTCGTTAGATTAGCAACCATTGCAACATTATCAACTACTATTTTCGCCGGAGGAGCGATTTCTGCGTTTGCCGACGAGACTCGTCAAGTGACGACCAACGGAAATATCGAATTTACACCTAGTACAGACGAACCAGAAATCGTTGTTCCACCAGTAGAAGAACCAGATGTAGAGATTGAACCAGAAGTACCCGGAACCACGGGTCCTTTGTCAATTGTAAAGGCTGCGACAATGAATTTTGGTTCACAAGTGATTTCAAATCAAGATCAAACGTACAATATGATTGCAGAAAGACAACAGAAGACCGGGACGACTGGTGAGGAAAATAAAGTTCCTTTTGCCAGTTTTGCACAAGTTTCTGATACTAGAGGAAGCAATGCAGGCTGGGATTTGAAAGTCAGTCTAAGTGACTTTCAAGCGGGAAATACGCAAAACGCTATCTTGAGAGGAGCCAAAGTCACTTTAAAGGATCCACAAATTCGATACATGGGGAACAATCAAGAGTTAGCTCCAGCTGCACATGCAAATACTTTGGAATTGGAGCCTAATAGTGGCGCAGTTTCAGTTATGACCGCTGAGTCAAGTAAAGGAGCAGGGCGTTCATCTGTTGTTTGGGGAAATCAACCAGACTTAGATGCCCAATTTGAGGCAGATCCAAGTGCAACTGTGACAAACAATGCCATTCAATTATTTGTACCTGGCGCGTCAGCCAAAGACGCGACCACTTATACCTCAACATTGACATGGGAATTAACGACTACACCAGGTAGCGATGTAGGAGCCTAATAGATTGGTGTATCTAATGATGGATTAGGGTCATGACTAAAGTAGCGTTACATAATATGTAGCGCTGCTTTTTTGAATGAAACATCGAAGGAGTGTGTTTGATGATAAAAAGTACGATATATCAAATAAAGAGGAGGATTCAATGGAGTGGACGATTACTTATTATGTTAGCGTTTTTGTTCTCTCCAATTCTTGTTTCTGCAGAAGAAAATTTAAGTTTTTATGTCACACCAGAGTTTCCAGAGAGTCAAGTAGAAGGAAGTGGCCGTTACTTCGACCTTAACAGTGAACCTGGAAGTACAGAGGAATTGACACTGAAAATTCAAAATGCTAATGATCAAGCAAAGACGATTGAAATCACGGCTCATACGGCATTTACTAATGTCCAAGGAGTGGTGGAATATGGTAAAGATGCCGAAAAAGCAGACCCAACCTTACCCTATTCTTTGGCAGACTTAATTGAACCCCCAGTCCCTATTGAGCTTGCAGGAAACGAAACAAAGACTGTCAAAGTAATGCTAAACATGCCTAAAGAAGCTTTTTCAGGGTTTTTAGCGGGAGGCTTAAGAATTGCAGAGGTGAAAGAAAAGCCACAGGAAACAGAAACAAGTGGAGAAGGAGTGGCGATCAAAAATGAATTTGCCTATGTCATAGGTGTAGTGGTGAGTAATGATCGCTCTGCCGTAAAACCTGATTTAGATTTATTGGATGTCTTTGCCGATCAACTCAACTATCGCAATGTTATCAGTGCGAACTTACAGAACTTTACACCTACCTTTGTCAATCATTTAGAAGTAGAAGCAACGGTACAAAAAGAAGGGGAGAACGATATTCTCTATCGAGCTAAGCAAGAACAGATGCAAATGGCACCTAATTCTAATTTCAACTTCCCCATCTCTTTAGAAGGGGATCGCTTTCGAAGTGGCGACTACGTGTTGAAAATGACGGCACGTTCAGGAGAAGAGGAATGGCAATGGGAACGGAAATTTACCATTGAAGCAGATACAGCCCGAGCATTGAATCAGCAAGATGTCACAATTGATACGAGTATTAATTGGTGGCTCGTTGCCGCGGTCATCCTGATTCTTTTCTTATTGTTGATTATTGTTTGGTTACTTATTAAGAAGCAAAGAGCTAAAAATAAGGAGGACCAGTGAGATGAAAATTAAAAAAGTCTTGGTCGTGGCAAGTGTTAGTCTTCTTTGTTTCCCTTTGCTCTTTTTCTCAGTGATTTCTGTGTTTGCCATTGAGAATTCTGTGGAACTATCGAGAGAATCAGAATTGATGGATCCACTGACCAATACAACAGAAACAAAAGCGCCCATTTTTTCATTCAAAGAAAATCAAGAGCCATCTATAGCAAATAAACAGTTTCAATTAGTCGTACGTTCCAGTCAAGATGTTTCCGAGTTTGTGTTGAATCTCCCAGAGGGAGTCAGTATCGTAGAAGACAAATCTGCTGATAGTAAGTTCACTAATATAGAAGGAGGCCAGTGGCAAGTACGGACGAATTCTCCACAAATGATCTTTTCCATTCCACTAGTTGTAGAAAAAGCAGGAGCCTATGAGATAGCTGTCGGAGAATCAAAAATGACGCTTAACATTCAATCAGAGGAGAGTCAACAACCCAGTGAACAAGAAGTCACTTCCTCGGAAGAAAAAGAAACAGCGAAGACCGAAGAATCAACAGTCGAAGAAGAAGCGAGTGTATCAAGTGATGAAAAATCATCAACCACAGATACTTCGCAAAATGATCCAGAACAAGTAACAGAAAGCGCTCGGTCAACAAAAGAAGCGAGTGTTCAAGATGTGGCGAATTGGGAAGAGTTTATCCGTGCATTTGTAGATCCGTCAATAACAACGATTAATGTTGTTTCTGATTTTCAAACACCAGATAATCCTCGACTCAATCTAACGGATATTACAACAGGTGGAACGAATAATCCTAATGGTGGGACAGCATTTGTTTATCTTAATGTAGCTAATATCTCTAGAAATCTAATGGTCGAAGGAAATGGCCATCAAATTGATTTTCGCGCAATCACTTTATGTTTTAACAATATTACGGCTAATTCTTCAACTCCTTGGAATATCGCGTTAAAAGATTTAGAGATATACCACGGAAACTATTATGGACCGTTGACTTTCAATGATTTGAACGTGACGAATCAAACTGCTAGTCAGATCACTTACCATAATATTACGAACTACGGAAATCAACTGATTCATTCACCTTACAGTAGTATTAAAATCTCAGGTAAATCAAGTAGTAAACAAGTATCAGAGTATACTTCCTCTTTTGGTACGTGGCGCATCAATGCACTAGATCAAACGAATATCTATGCTTCAAATTTAACGATAGTTGAAGATGCTGAGGTTGAATTAGAAACAATTAGCGCAGGTAATTTAGATTTAGGAGGAGTAGTACACCCCAATAACAACTTTAGAATGGAAAAAAATTCATCTTTAAATGCTGTATCAAAAGGAAATGCTGGCGAAGCTGATGGAACAAGTTTACTCGTTCGAAGAGGCAGTGTTGAAATAGATGAGGGTGCAAAGCTGAACTTAGTACCACAAAATCTAAGATCAGCAATTTCTTTACGTACTGCCAACTCATCGCTCAGAATAAAAGAAAAAGGCGTCCTTACCATCGATTCTCAAGGAACAAAGGCGAATACCAATGGTGCCCTATATAATATTATTTGGATGGCGGCAGGAAGTAATCTACTAGTAGAAAGCGGGAGTACATTGAATATTGTTGCCACTGAAATGGCTGCCTCACCATCGAATATTTTACATGTTAATGGGAATGCAACGGTATCCATCGGCAAAGATGCCACCTTGAATATAAAAAGTGACAGCACCTCAAATGATCAAAATTTGATGTACTTCGCTTCTGCTGGGTCAACTTTTGAATTTTCTGATGCTCAAGAAGTCAATTTGGAACGAACTGGAACGATTGCCGGAACGTCGACCGCCAACGGATTGATTAATATCGCAGGAAGTACCGGTCTATTAGATATCGATGTCCAATCAGTGAAACAATGGGCAAGAGGAAATTTTGAAGAGATACCTGATCATTCATGGACACCTATCTTCAATTTGAATCTACGCTATACAGGAATTGTACCTAGGATTAACGATGATGTTTCTTCTATTCCACAAGAAACAGCGGATAGTTTTAAACAATATTTCACTACGCAAAATGTCCAACGGGTTTTATTTGAAAAAATTCCAGATGTCGAAGTCACGATTGATCCGTTAACAGAAGATCCGAATGAAGTGAATTCTCATACGATTACTGGAAAGGCGAATCCTAATAGTGTGATCCGCTTCTCAGGCGATCCAGCGATTCCTTCAGGCTCTATTCCTTCACCTGATATTTCTGAAAGTGAAAAATATCATACAACGGCAGATGAGAATGGGGATTATCGCTATGAATTACCGGAAGATCGACGATTCACTGCTGGAAATACCGTGACAGCCTATGCTTTTTTGAATGGGAAAAATGATACCGCTAGTACAATGGTAGAGGAAAAAATTGTGGTGGTACCTGTGGATCCATTAGATCCTGAAACGGAAGTTGAACCGGAGAATAAACCAGAAATCCCAGAAGATCAAGGACGTTTGAGTCTAGATTTTGTGTCCCAATTTAACTTTGAGACACAAAAAATATCTGTTAGTGATCAAACGTATTACGCCCAACCACAACGGTTATTAAATGAAGATGGAACGGTTAACGAGACGAAAGAGCGTCCAAACTATGTGCAGATCAGTGACCGTCGTGCCGCCAATGAGCGCAATGGATGGCAATTATCAGTTACTCAGAACGGACAATTCCGTAATGAAAGCGGACATGAATTGATTGGGTCTGAAATCCAGTTATTCAATCAAGAACTAGTGACTGCACAAGGCGGGACTAAACCTGAACTACAGGAAGAACCTGTACAAAGAATCGTACCAAATACAAGGAAAGTACTCATACAAGCAAACGGAGAATCTGGTACAGGAACGTGGATCTATCGTTTTGGGGATCAACAAACGGCAGATAAAAGTGTCAGTCTCTATGTCCCTGGAGGGACAAATCCAGAAGCAACTAGTTATTCGACCAAGCTGACATGGGAATTAAGTGCAGTTCCTGGTAATTAAAGGAAAGAGAATCGTTCTCTTTCCTTTCTTTGTATAGGAGTAAATTCAGGGAAACTCGTTTTAGTTTGTTTAGAAGGTTCAAGTTTGAACTTACATAAATCATCAATATATATAATTTATCCTTAGTAGGATAATTCATATTTAATGAATAAAATTTTGAGTAAAATACGATTATGCTCTAAAAAGAACACTTTATGAAAAAAATAACTTATCCTTTTATATTCATATTATAATTTTCTTAAAGAAAGGAATGAAGGATATGAAGAGAATAAAGTAAATATTGTGAATAAGTTAAAAGAAATATATATCATTTAACCGCTGAAGTTTCTACTCAATAAAGATAAGATGATGAAAAAAAGTTGATAGAAAGTGATTAAATAATAGAAAGGAATTTTCTCAAACATGAATTATTTAAAAGATTATCGTTTATGGTTATGTCTTGTAGGAATCGTTGGGTTAGGATTTTTATCAAGTATTTTTAGTGGCAACCCAGGAGACTATTATTATTCTTTACAGTTACCGCCATTTGCACCGCCTAGCTGGATATTCGGACCGATGTGGACCCTTCTATATATTATGATGGGAGGCGCGTTGTATTTAATAATCAATCTACCTTCTACAAAAATGAAGGGCAGATTATTAATCCTATTTGCGATTCAGTTTATTTGTAATTTTTTATGGACGATATTATTCTTTAATTTGAAGAATAGCTTTATTGCAGCTATTGATATCAGCTTACTTTTAGTTTTCTTAACGATTTTACTCTATCAATTGTGGATGAATAGTCGGAAAGCTATGCTATTGATGATTCCCTATTATCTATGGGTAATATTTGCTACTATATTAAATTATTCAATTTATTTTTTGAATTAATTCACGTGGAAATATATCAATATTAGTCTCTAAATAATAAAATTTTTTATTGAATAAAGTATCTTTTGTTGAAATTACTAATACCACACAGACTGAACGATCACTTCAGTTTGTGTGGTATTTTATATAAATAGTCAATTGAATTTAATTTTCAAGTAATTAGTTTTTTCAGACCACGAATGGATACTGGAATAATGTCCCCGTTTTCTAAAGTAACTTCCCGTATTTTTTTATTAATCATTTGAATATTCTGGGTATTTACTACAAATGATTTATGGCAACGAATAAAGTGATGGTTTCTATCTTCAATCTCTTTTATGTTGCCATAGAACTGGAATTGACTATAAGGGAGATGTACCTCTAATTTATGAGGTATACCAGGAGAAGTAGAAAAGTATTGGATATCTTTAACAGGTAAAAATTTGATTTCATCGTTGAATTCGATTTTAAACATCTCTTTTTCTAAAGGAGTTATTTGAAGATCTTTAAATAGCTTACTTAAAATACGTTCGATATTATCTTTCAAATGTAAAATATCTTCCTTGATAATATAATCAGTGGGTTCAATATTATTTTTCAAAATAATCAACGAAAGATCAGTATAAGAAGTGACATAAATTATTTTACCAGATGGATCAAGATCACGAATTTTTTTACCGAGTTCAATCCCATTCAATTCACTGTCCTTCAATTCGATATCTAAAAAATAAATACCAAAAGGAGATGTATTTATTTGAACACTTGTGAGTAAATCTTGGGGATTTGAAGTAACGAAATGGATATAGTAGCCTAAATTTTCAATCATGATTCGATTCTTTATGACAGTAGTTATCATCTCCAGTTGTTTCGGATCATCTTCACATATATATATTGGAATCATTAAAAAAGCTCCTTTTAATGTGTTTGTATATAAATTGTTTGAGAAAAACGCTGATTTTCAATTGAAGTTTCAATCAATAGATAAGGGTTCGTTTTTGCCAAATTATCCAGGATATGCAGACCCAGTCCTTCATTTTTAGGATTGCTCTTCGTAGAAAAACCCTTTTGTTTTAATTGGTTAAGTGGTAGTGTATTGATAGTTGTATTAACTACTCGAATAACTAACGAATTTTTCTTCTTTAAAATTAACAATTCGATTTTTTTCTTTTTTGTCACAGCAGCTCCTTCTGTTGCGTTATCTAAGACAATACCAAGTATACGAACTAAATTAACCGTATGCTTGGAATCAATTTTTACTTCTTCAGGTATGGTTATCTGTAGAGAGATACTTTTCTCTATTGCCATCATTAATTTTAATGACAATAAACTTCTTATTTCCGGTACATTTATTTTATCTAATAAACTAAGATTTACTGGGGTAAGATTCATTATCTCACGTGTAGGAAGTATATTTTGATCGTAATATTTTTGTAGTCCTTCCAGATCCTCTTCAATAATATAACTATTCATCGAAAATAATAGATTCTGATAGTCATGCTTGAATTCCCTAAGTTCTTGATAATTTTTCTCAATATCTCTTATATAATCTTGTTGTAGCTGGATTCGTTGTTCTAATAATTGTTCTTCCATTTTTGCATTTGAAATTTTCCAATAATAAATAAAAATAATTAAACCAATACATAGATATAGAATAAAAAAAGTAGTATTTAATGCAAGAACTTCCGGATTTCCTCCCGAAAAACGAGTATATAAGATAATAATATAATAAGTTGAAAGAATAAATACACCGATTGTACCGATTATTTGGTAATCAATTACATAAGACCAATTATCAAGAGATTTTCTAAAACTATAAGCAAGGATAAAAGACAAAAGAGCTGAAAGCGCAATATGAAAGTATTGCGAGCTGTCTCCGGGTTCGATCACTGGAGAACCAAATACTATAAAATCTCCTATACTTGCTAGATGATCTCCTAGTAGGGAAGATAATAATCCCAAAGTTAAAGCATATACTAAGGGTCGATGTGATGAAGATAAACAATGGAATATCATAGCTAACATAAAAATTGCTATTAGTGTAGAAAAAATCCCAAATAGTGGGTACAAGACACTTAATAAGATAGCATTTAAACAAGTAACAATTAGAAAAAGAGATTTATGTACTATTTGATAATCGATGAGTAATATACAAATTGTATATATGAAATATTGTAAGGCTATAGGCCATAAAAACATAGAATACATCTCCTAATGTGTTTTCTAAAATTATAACATAAAGCTTATAATATAATTTTTTAGTAATTAATTTAACCTTTTTAATTGTATAGAAAATTACGTTTTCTATACAGTTGGATATTTTACAAGTTATATTAAGTTTAATAAGAGTTTTTCTTTTAGTCAGGGTATGTTTTATTGTGATGGTTTATCAATATATATAGAAATGTACTAAAATGAGATTTTCAGTTAGGGTATGATATTTATGCTGTCTGCTACCCTGGCCTATTCTGGCAAGGGGAGGAGGTTGTATTATGAATTACCTTTTCGATATGTTTTTTGCAATCGTAGCAGAAGTAACCGCGCATTACATCTGTAAATGGCTTGATTGCAAAATTATTGCCAAAAAAGACAGTAAGCCTACCTTTAATCTGAATAGAACGTAAAAGAAAACCACTAGCCCGCCAGCTAGTGGTTTTTGGTGTATCATGAATTACCTTTTCGTTAAAACAACTATACCATATCTACTAAAAAATACAATTAGTAGATAATAGACGAATTATCATTACCACTTTGATGAAAAAATGAATAATCATTTACCAACAAGATATTGAAAGGCAGGATCGTACTCTGTTGATGCTTGAGATATTAATACATCCATCTCATCAGTTAAGCTTTGTTTTTTTGAATTGCTGCTTGAAGTTTTTCCTTATCTAAAAATCTAAAAAATTATATCTTCAGGATGTAACCCGTTTTCTTTGAGAAACGCCTTTGAAATTGTTCATACTACT
Source organism: Enterococcus sp. AZ171 (assembly GCF_051714005.1). NCBI lineage: Bacteria > Bacillati > Bacillota > Bacilli > Lactobacillales > Enterococcaceae > Enterococcus > Enterococcus sp. AZ171. The sequence goes on from NZ_JBIORA010000001.1 coordinate 54,006, forward strand.
TAATTCTCCAAATTTTCTTTCTTCAATTGCCATATTCTTCACCCTCCCCTTTTCTCTTTGTATATACCGTATATACGCTTGTTGATATTAAATCAATTGTATTGTCTCTTATGTCTAATTATATAGAAAGATAAATTTTCCTTTACATTATTGTTTTCAGCTCAGTTCGCAAAGTAAGTGAAATACAAAGTCGCCTATTCCGTGAGTGGAATATAGCTGATACGATAAGAAAATCTTTCAAATTAGCGAAACAAGATGAATTAGGTTCTATTGATAATGAAAGTAAGAAGAGTTGACGAATAAATCAAAGATATCGCCTATACAAGATGTTATTGTTTTAGAATAGATCCTTTCTCGTAACCATTGTTCAACTAAAGAATTAAGCGCAAAAATCAGTGATTTTTTGCGTTTTTTTTTCGATAACCTGTCGGAGTCATTTGCGTTTCACGTTTAAACAGGCTAGTGAAGTAATTAGGGTCTTCAAAACCAGCTTCCAAGGCAATATCGATGATTTTCAACTCTGTATGCAATAACAGGTATTCGGCTTTTTTGATGCGCATTTGATTTAGATACGTAAAAAAAGTCATACGGAAATGTTTTTTAAAGAAACGACAGAAATGCTCTTTGCTATAGCCAATATGACGACTGATTGCTTCAAGAGTGATGGTGTTTTGGTAATTTTCTTCAAGGTATAGAATGATTTTTTTACAGCGATAGGTGTTGAGTTTGTTTTTACTAGCAACTAATTTTGTAGGATTTACCTGAGTACTGCAGCGCGAAAAATGTTTGAGCAGTAAGAATAATTGTGCTTTGATCGTCAGTTCAAAGCGAGATTCTTTCAAGGCAAATGTATCAATGATCGTGATAACAAGTTGTTGGATCTCCAAAATATCTGAGCAATCATTTGTAAAATGGATCGCTACTTGTTCTGGTGAATGGAGCAATGGATCAAGATAAGTTTGCTGAATATGATCAGAAACGCGACTTTCAATGAATGAAGCATCAAATACGATGGCAAAAAATGCACAGGCATTCATTTGATGATTGAGTGCTTCATGTAATTGATTCGCAGGAATAAACATAACCTCTCCTTCGTGAACAACGTAAGTTACTCCTTCTATTTTGACTTCCATGAGTCCTTGATAGACATAAAGAATCTCTAGTTCTCGATGCCAATGGGGGTGGATCATATTTTCCTGATGGGTTGGGTGATTCGTATAGTGAACGGCAATTGGAAACAAACTATCCCCATGTTCGGTCATTTCCTTTAGCGTGGTATCAATATCTTGTTGACTAGGATTGGGGGTAAAAATATCGTTTGGTCTAAACATCACATTTCCTCCATTTTGATCAATATTACAAGGTATTTTGATTAAGATAGCGATTACATACCGTTGTAAATATCAATATAATCAATTTGTTAATAAGAGGAGGAGGAATAATCATGAAGAAACAACGAGGATTTTTAATACTTGCTTTTATCATGGTGTTAGGAATTACTGGCTGCGGGACGGCACAAAGCGGGTCTTCAGATGATGGTAGTGTAACATTAGAGATTTTCAATATCAAGACAGAAACAGCCGAGCAAATGGATGCCTTAGTGGAGGATTTCGAGAAAGACCATCCGCAAATCAAGATCAACTTGACGACGGTTGGCGGAGGAACTGATGCGACGGCAGCGTTACAATCAAAGTTTTCCTCAGGAGATGAACCGGATATCTTTATGTTAGGTGGCTTAGCAGATACGCAGATTTGGCAACATAAACTCTATGATCTTGGGGAAACGACATTAGCAAAACAAGCAATTGAGGGGACATTAGAGGGGGCTACACTCGACGAGACGGTCTATGGGGTACCGATGAATATCGAAGGATATGGCTGGTTGATCAACCAGGATATTTTTAAACAAGCTGGCATCGATAGTGGATCGATCAACTCATTTGAGGCATTTGAAGAAGCCGTTCAATTATTGGATAGTAAAAAAGACGAACTTGGGCTACAAGGCGTATTTGGTTTTAGTGGGGCAGAAACGTGGGTATCCAGTCAATATAGTTCGAATTTTCTTGCTCCGGAGTTTGAGAACAGCTTAGAAAAGACTTATCAAGCGTCTGAATTAAGCGTAGATTATGCCGAGCAAATGAAAAACTACACCGACTTGGTCATTAAGTACAATGCACAACCAATGGAGGCAATGGATTATAGTACATCTGTTGAAGAATTATTTGCCAGTGAAAAGGTGGCTATCATCCATCAAGGAAATTGGATCGTACCAACATTAGATAGCTTAGATGAGACGTTCACGAAAGAAAAACTAGGGATTCTTCCTATGCAAATCGAAGCATCGGGAGAAAGCAACATCGTGGCAGGGCCAGCTTGGTATTGGGGGGTCAATAAGGATAAAGATCAAGCAGTCATTGATGCGTCGATCGAATTTTTAACGTGGATGTATACGGATGAGCAGGCGATGACAGCAATCGTTGATGAGTTTCAATTTATTCCGGCGTATACCAACTTTTCGAGCGAAGCGATCAATGATCCGTTATCCAAGGAAATCTATACGTATTTAAGCGAAGGTAAAACCGTTCCATGGGTCCATAATTCCTATCCAGATGGATTTGGACAAAATATATTTGGTGTCCAGATCCAAGCGTATGCAGCCGATCGAATCTCTTGGGAGGAATTTATTGATACCTTGCAGACCAGTTGGACACAAGAAAGGAAGTAAGCGGTGATCGGTTGATTTTTATCTAGCGAGATACAAGGAGGGTTCTCATGTTAACAAATCGCACAAAAGCTTTTTGGTTATTACTTGCACCAGCGTTATTGGCGTTAGCGATCGTTTTGTTCATTCCATTAATGACAGGGGGGTATTACTCACTCACAAACTGGAATGGCAATACAGTAGGTGAATTCGTTGGATTTGAAAACTATCTTCGGGCATTTAATGATCAAGGATTTATCGACAGTTTACTGTTTACCGCAAAATTCTCATTTTTAAGTGTGATTTTGATCAACATCGTGGCTTTAGGTCTAGCGATGTTCGTGACACAAAAATTAGGTAGATGGACGACTTTTTTCCGAACGATCTTTTTCATGCCAAATCTGATTGGAGGGATCATCCTAGGATTTATTTGGCAGTTTATTTTCAATAAAGCATTTGAAAGTCTAGCAACTATGACGGGTATCAATTTTTTTGCCGGTTGGCTGAACACGCCAGAAACGGGGTTTTGGGGGCTCATTATTTTATTTGTTTGGCAAATGAGTGGCTATATGATGCTGATCTATATCTCATTTCTCAACAATATTCCAGAAGAGATTCTGGAAGCGGCAGATATGGATGGGGCAAATCCTTTGCAAGTCTTTTTCCGTATCAAATTACCCATGTTGATGCCAGCTTTCACCGTCACTTTGTTCTTGACGTTGTCCAACGCATTTAAAATCTATGATCAAAACTTAGCCCTGACACAAGGTGGTCCGTTCAATTCCACCCAAATGGTGGCGATGAATATCTACAATGAAGCATTTGGAATGCGAAACATGGGGTATGCACAGGCGAAAGCGATGATTTTTCTGGTCATTATCGTGATTATCTCAGTGGTTCAAATCTCACTGACACGGAAAAAGGAGGTCAGCGCATGAAGCAATCAAAAGTGAAACATCCACGACAGGTTAAGAAGTCTCTACTGATTTTTAGCGGATTGTTACTTGCTAGTCTGTGGTTTTATCCGTTTTTCTTAGTGGTGATCAATTCATTCAAAACTAAAGCAGAGATATTCCAAAACACACTCACTTTACCAACTGGGCTAACACTTGATAACTATATCGAGTCGTTCGAGCGATTGGATTTTTTCAAAAGTGCAGCTAATTCGTTACTGATAACGATCGGATCACTAGTGTTGATCGTGTTCGTTTCTTCAATGGCGGCCTATGCGTTATCGAGAAACACGAGTCGCTTAAGTTCATTTCTTTATTTTATTGTCGCAATTGGCTTATTGATTCCTTTTCAGGGAATCATGATTCCCTTGATTTCACTTTTTGGGCAAGTCAGTATGCTGAATCAACCAGGCTTGATGGTGATGTATCTAGGATTAGCAACAAGTATGTCGACCTTTTTATATTACGGTGCTTTACGAGGGATTCCGAAATCATTAGATGAAGCGGCATTGATCGATGGGGCAAATACCTTCCAAATCTATTGGCAAGTCATTTTTCCTTTGCTGAAGCCTACGACAGTGACAGTGATCGTGTTGAACGCCTTATGGTTTTGGAATGATTATCTGTTACCTTCATTAAGCATCAACAAAGCAGGGATGTATACAATTCCTTTACAGATGTTTTATTTCTTCGGCGAATTCAATAAGCAGTGGCACTTAGCACTGGCTGCGCTAGTGATCGTCGTCTTACCGATTATTATTTTATTTGTTGTCTTGCAAAAACATGTCGTAAAAGGCATTTCAGATGGCGCAGTGAAGTAGGAGGAAAATAAATGAAGTTTACAAACGGCTATTGGTTGGCAAAAGAAGGATTTCATCTTGAACACCCGAATCATGTCTATGAAGCTCAAGTGAAGGAGGATAACTTAACTCTTTTCTTACCTTATAAACCGATCCAGACAAGAGGAGATACCTTGAACCTAGGGATGACGACCTTGTCTTTTGAATCACCAAGAGAAGATATTATCAAAGTACAACTGGTGCATCATGACAAAGCACAAATCGGCCCTCATTTTCAACTAAACAGACAGTCATCTTCTGTCATGATCGATATAGAAAATGAAGAATTTTATACGTTTCAATCAGGAAAATTAGTCGCACGAGTGCCGAAAAACGCCACATTCCAAATTGATTTTCTCGCGGAAGGGAAGCTTTTGACGTCTTCTATGCCAAAAGCACAAGCCACGATTCAAAGTAGTGACGGTATCCATTATATGCGGGAACAGTTGTCATTAGATCCGTATGAATATGTCTATGGCTTAGGTGAACGATTCACCCCATTCATCAAAAATGGGCAAATCATTGACTGTTGGAATCAAGATGGCGGTACTGGTAGTGAACAAGCGTATAAAAATATCCCATTTTATTTAACGAACCAAGGGTATGGTGTCTTTGTCAATCATCCTGAAAATGTCTCATTTGAAGTTGGTTCGGAGAATGTTTCACGCACACAATTTAGTGTAGTAGGTGAACGATTGGAATACTATGTCATCTATGGACCCGATATGAAAACGGTCTTAAGAAAATACACTGATTTAACGGGTAAACCCGCATTGCCACCTGCATGGTCGTTTGGTTTGTGGTTATCAACTTCCTTTACGACGGACTATCGTGAAGAAACAGTCATGGGATTTATTGAAGAAATGCAGACACGAGAGATTCCGTTTGATGTCTTTCATTTTGATTGTTTTTGGATGAAAGAATTCGAGTGGTGCGGTTTTGAATGGAATCGCGAGCTGTTTCCAGATCCGCAACAACTGATTGAAAAAATCCATCAGAAGGGCTTGAAGGTCTGCGTATGGATCAACCCGTATATCGGACAAAAAGCGGCGGCCTTTCAAGAGTGTAAAGAGAAAGGCTATTTCATCAAAGATAAACATGGCGAAGTTTGGCAATGGGATCTTTGGCAAGCGGGTCAAGGAATCATTGACTTTACAAATCCAGAAGCGCGTCATTGGTACAAAGAAAGGCTGAAGGAACTCATAGAAATCGGTGTCGATTCCTTCAAGACGGATTTTGGTGAACGTATACCTACGGATGTGAATTATCACGATGGGTCTGATCCGCAAAAAATGCACAACTATTATGCGTATCTTTATAACGAAGTCGTCTTTGAATTATTAGCAGAATTACGCCCAGATGAAGCGGTCGTATTTGCTCGTTCTGCTTCGGTTGGTTCACAAAAATTCCCAGTTCATTGGGGTGGGGACAACTTATCGGAATACCCGTCCATGGCAGAATCATTAAGGGGCGGACTCTCATTTGTGTTATCCGGCTTTGGCTTCTGGAGCCATGACATTGGTGGATTTGAAGAGAATGCGACAGCGGATATTTATAAACGTTGGACACAATTCGGATTACTATCTACTCATAGTCGCTACCACGGCAACATTGAGTATCGAGTGCCATGGAACTTTGGGGAAGAAGCTGTGTTGGTCAGTCAACGATTTTCTAAATTAAAAAACCGCTTGATGCCTTATATCTATGAGCAAGCGGTAGAAACAGCGCAAACAGGTATCCCGATGATGCGCCCGGTTATGCTGGAATTTCCAGAAGACTATACGACGCATACGATCGATAAACAGTATATGTTCGGTGAACGGTTGTTGATTGCACCGATTTTCAATGAGCAAGGAAAGGTCACTTTTTATTTACCAGAGGGACGTTGGACAAATTATTTAGATAATCATGTATATGAAGGACAACAATGGCACACACAGACCTATGATTACTTCCACTTACCCCTCATGGTCCGTCCTAATTCATTGATTATTGAAGGTTCCGTGGATACGACCGCTGCATATGACTACACGGAAGACTTAACCGTACATGTCTTTGAGCTGACTGACACAGTGACGCAACAAGTGGTAGATCAACGGGGGTTTCCAGTTGGTACGATCACTGTTACCCCTGAAGATGATAGCTATCAGGTCAAGATAGAAGGGTTATCACATGTTCAAGTCGTGCTTAGAAATCGGAAAGTACAAGGATGGACGGAACATCCACTAGGCTGTTCCATCCTCGTTGAACACTAGAAGAGTCGTTTGATTTGAGACAACCAAAAAGACGAAACGACACTTTCACATCAACCAATGGGAGTAGGTAGAGTGTGCGTGCTGTTTCGTCTGTCTTGTCTAGCTATCAATGGTGGTTCCGAATGAATGGGAAATCGAAAGAGAGAAATTACTCTCCCATCACCATGACGTGACAGGTTCGGTTTCGTACACGGTTTTGGTCAAAGTCGACAAAGTATTAGAAGAGATAAATGTGGTACTGATACGTATATATTCACCTTTTATGTAAAAAGTAGGTCGTTGAAGTGATTGGGATGCTTAGTGAGAAAATTTAAATATGATTACAGACTGAGAGCCTAGATACCTCTCAGTCTTTTTGGTATTCATTCAAACTTTTATTCAGCTGATTTGACAAGGTATCCATTGTTTAAGAAAAATTTTTTTGAAAGGGAACTTTTTGTATGTTTTTTTGCTCTAATAGGTTAGATAAAGGTGGTGAATTTCTAATGTTAAGTGAAAAATGGCTAGTTAAAAGAGCTCAAAAGGGGATGGGGAAGCCTTTGTAAAGTTAATAGAGCAGTATGAAAATGTTCTTTTTGGGGTAGCCAAAAGATATTTAGGTATAGAAGATGCAGCCGATGTTTTACAAGATACTATTTTAATTGCTTTTGAAGAAATTGAGAATTTGAAACAGCCACAATATTTTCATACGTGGATAACAAAAATATTGATTAATCAGAGTTATAACCTGATTAAGAAAAATAATAAATTTTCCTATAACTATTCTGACAATCATCAAAAAATATTAGTGGAAGATTGTGAAGAAGGATTAGAACTTGAAAACCTTATTTCAAAGCTAGATCCGGTGTATAGAGTACCGATTTTACTTTATTATTACAGCGGTTTTTCATACAAAGAGATTAGTATTATTACTGGAGAACCATTAGGGACTGTGAAATCAAGAATTTTTAGAGGTAAAGCTTAGTTGAAAAAAGAATACACGAAAGGTGATTAAAAATATGAATGAAGATTTTGAAAAAGAATTAGCTAATCTAAAAAATAACGAAGAAAAAATACCTAGGGAAGTAAAAGAAAAAATAGATGTCGCGTACCAAAAAATCAAGACAAGTAGAAATAAGAAAAGAAGACTTGGAACAGTACTAATAGCTAGTATAGCTGCGTTGATTTGGATAGTTGTTTGTTCTCCCCAATAACACAAGCTGTTGGAAATTATTTGAAATTTGGGTAATTTACATCAAAAAAGTTAGTGGAAGAAGAATTTGTTCATCAACTAAATAGTATTGTTAAAGACAACGAAATTGAAATCAAATTAGAAAAAGCTTACATAGACCAGAAACAATTAGGACTATATTTCATTATCAATCTTCCTGAAAAATCCAAGCTTGTGTCCTCAAGAATAGATTACTATAACCTAGGATTTTCGATCAAAGAAGATGGTAAAGTACTGTTTACAAACAACTCTAAAGAAGATTCTCAAGTTGACTCTTATACATTCAATGAATATTTCGATGATTCCACAAATACTTTAGAAATTTCTTATCTAATAAATAGTTTCGAAAATGATTTTGATACTATGGAGGAACTGTCAGTTGAAATAAAAAAAATAAGTGGAGTAAATCAAGGTGAAAAAGGCGCTGGGAAAGGATTTTCTAAGGTTGAAATATTAACTACGGAAGGTAATTGGCCTTTACCCGTAAATATACAAGAAATGAAAAATTTTCAACCAATTGGTTTTACAGGTAATGTAATAGAAACTGGTAATAAAACCTTTGGCAAAGCTTATCCTACAATGTTTGTTGTAGAAGCTGATCCGTTGAATGGTGCAAAAAATAGTACGGATATAAAACTCACCTATGAAAGTGAAGGTAAACTGAAAGAATCTAACTTATTGGCAAGTCGTTTATCTAGTGAGGGTAAAGTACTTTGGTATTTTGATTTTATTGGATACGATGAGCAAGATGTATTAAATGTCCAAATGGATGGTAAAGATGTCATTGTATTAAAAAAATAGGTGAATGAACTAGCCTTATTTTTTTACAAAGCTATATTTTTCAATGGACTTCTTTTTGTATTCCACTAGTTACAAAACAAAATAACCGTGAATCTCTTCATTAACAAAGGATTCACGGTTTTTTTGATTATTCTATTCCCACTCCACAGTTGCTGGTGGTTTAGAGGTAATATCGTACACGATACGGTTCACGTGTGCGACTTCATTGACGATACGTACAGAGATTTTTTGTAGCACATCCCATGGGATACGTGCAAAGTCAGCTGTCATACCATCGATCGATGTGACCGCACGGATACCGACTGTGTAGTCATACGTACGACCGTCGCCCATGACACCAACAGAACGGATACCAGGTAAAACAGTGAAGTATTGCCAGATGTCACGGTCAAGACCGGCAGCGGCGATTTCTTCGCGTAAGATCATATCTGATTCACGGACGATCTCCAATTTTTCTTCAGTGATTTCACCTAAGACACGGATACCAAGACCTGGTCCAGGGAATGGTTGGCGCCAAACGATTGAGTCAGGCATACCAAGCTGTGTCCCTAGTTCGCGGACTTCGTCTTTGAATAATGTGTTCAATGGTTCGATCAATTCAAATTGCATGTCCTCAGGCAAGCCACCTACGTTGTGGTGTGATTTGATCGTTTGGGCAGTTTCTGTTCCACTTTCGATTACGTCGGTGTAAAGTGTTCCTTGTGCTAAGAAAGACACACCTTCTTCGCCGGCAAGCTTTGTTGCTTCGTCGTCAAATAAGTATACGAATTCGTTACCGATGATTTTACGTTTTTCTTCAGGATCAGAGACACCTGCAAGTTTATTTAAGAAACGTTCTCTTGCATCTACTTTGATGATGTTCAAGCCGAATTTTCCGCCTAAGCTTTCCATGACTTGATCCGCTTCGCCTTTACGCAATAGACCATGGTCAACGAAAATCGATGTTAATTGATCACCGATCGCTTTTTGTAAAAGGACACCAACGACACTTGAATCCACTCCGCCAGATAAACCAAGTAAGACTTTTTTATCGCCAACTTGTTCACGGATTTTTTCGATCTGCATGTCGATGAAATTGTTCATTGTCCAATTGCCTTCACAGTGACAGATGTCAAAAGCAAAATGACGTAATAATTCGATCCCATATTCTGAATGACGGACTTCTGCGTGGAATTGGATACCGTAGAAGTTACGTTCTTTGTCTTGGATCGATGCAATTGGGCAATCGCTACTTGTAGCAACAGTTTCAAAACCTTCTGGTACTTTGGTTACTAGATCCCCATGGCTCATCCAAACGGTTTGTTGTTTCGGTGTTTGGCTGAATAGTGCCGCATCATCGGCTGTTACTTCAAGCAATGCTTTGCCGTATTCACGGTTTTTTGCAGGCTCAACAGAACCGCCAAGTTTGTACGTGATCAATTGCATACCATAACAAATACCCAACACTGGAATGCCTAAATTGAAGATTTCAGGATCAATGCCAAAAGCATTCTCATCATAGACACTGTTTGGTCCTCCAGAAAGGATGATCCCTTTCGGATTCATGGCTTTCACTTCTTCAGCTGTAATACGGTGGCTCAATAATTCAGAAAAAACACCTAAATCACGGATGCGTCGTGTAATCAATTGATTATATTGACTACCGTAATCTAGTACGATGATTTTTTCAACGTTTGTCATATCGGCAACGTTCGTCACATTTATTACCCCTATCCCTTTAAAATTTATCTCAAAATAGTTGAACTATTTTAAAATGCTAATATTTTCGCATGAAAATCGAATCGATAATATGATTTTCAGTTTTATGGAGAATTATATCGGCTCTTCCACGAGTAGGCAAGATATATTCGTTTAAATTCTTCAAATTCACATTTTTCCATACATCTCTTGCCATTTTAAATGCATCTTCACGATTACCAATGGCAAATTGGTAGTAATAGTTTTGTGGATGTTGAAAAGCTGTATCAAGTAACGCGCCAAAGCGATCCAAATACCATTTTTCGATCAATTCAGAATCTGCATCAACGTAGACAGAGAAATCAAAAAAGTCACTGACGTAAATCTGTTGATTAGCTGGTAGTTGAAGCGTGTTGATTCCTTCGACGATCAAAATGTCCGGTTGTTGGATCAGTTCATATTCATCGGGAATAATATCATAGACATCGTGAGAGTAGACGGGAACTTTGGTTGTTTCTTGACCGGATTTCACTTGATTAAGAAAATCGATCAACCTTTCCATGTCATAGCTTTCCGGAAATCCTTTCCGGTCCATAATACCACGTTCTTTTAAGACTTTATTCGGATATAAAAAACCATCTGTGGTGATCAGCTGGACATTTCTTCGTTTGAATGTCCGAGACAAAATCATTTGCAATAAGCGCGCGGTGGTGCTTTTACCAACTGCGACACTTCCGGCAATCCCGATAATAAAAGGTGGGACTTGAGTATATTTATGAAGGAATAACCCTTTGCTCAGAGAGAGGGATTCAAACTCTTTCATATGCAGAAAAATCAAGTGCGCAAGTGGTACATAAATGTCGCGAACATCTTGCATGGAAATACGGTCATTCAAACTTTTTATACTATCTAGTTCATCTTGTGTCAATGGAGCTTGACCATTTCGGTAAAATTCGCGCCACTCTTCTCTTGCCACACGGTAATAATTCATTGGATCATTCATACATAGCCTCCTGGATTCTCCCATCAATGGACCTATTTTAACATAAATGCGTGTCAAACCCTACCACTTAGGCGAGAAACTAATTGGTTTTTTCTCATATCAGAGGATGGAAGAATAGGCGTTCTTTCTTTTTTGATAACTGAAAAGAGGCGAGGAGAATAGAGGATTGTGTAAGAAAAAAGTAACAGTTTAACTCAAAGTTAGCTGAAATGGCAGGAAGAGAAGTAACATTTTGGGAAGTAAATAGACACCCACCAAAATTTGAAGAACAAATTCAGTGGATGCCGCCTTACTTTTCGAAGATAAATCTCTCTGGGATCTCTTATCGGTGTTCATTTACGACATTGAAATACTTGTTTTATTTAGATTTCAGTATTTATCGTTTTGGCAGTAATAGGTGCCAGTATCAGCAGAGTCCATCATTTGTGTAGTGTGACATGTTTGATTAAAAATTGCTTGGATTTCTTTTTCAACCTCTGGATAGAAGTAAAAATTTTCTGATTCACTGTTTTTATAAAGATAAAAATGAATGGTTGGAAATGCTGGTAGAGAGACAAAACAAACAGGTTCAATAGCTAAAAGTTCTTGCACAAAGGTATTGGCTAATAGCATTCCTTTTCCTTCTGTAATCATTTTCGCTGCCCCTAAACTATCTGGACAGACGACATATTTTGGTTCATTGGTCAGCTGCTTGACTACTTTTTTCGTAATCACTTGATGTTCTACATGGTCGAGTAAAAAGATAAAAGGTAACTCTTCTAGTACTTCCGCGGATAATATCCCATCTGGTTTTACAAAATAGTTACTGATTGCTACTTTAAGTTCCAAAGTGGCTAACCTTGTTTGAATAATTTGGGGTGATCTAAGGTAGCAGAAGTAATGGCAAAGTCGATTTCTTTCTGGCTTAGTTTATTTAGCAGATCCAATGAAGGAATATAACGGTAGTCGATCGTAAAGTTTTGATGCCGGATTGGATATTTGTTTGCTTCAAAGATAAACGAAGCATCGCTTGTACCGACACGCAAAGCAGGATAGTCTACTGATTCATTTAATGAGATATTCAATTTCTTCGCTTCCGCCAAAATCAATTCTACGGAAGGAAGGATTGATTTTCCATGGGTACTCAATATGATCTTTTTCCCGTGACGTTCAAACAAATCTGTCCCGATTTCTTGTTCTAAACTTTTTAAAGAACTACTTAACGAAGAAATACTAACATGTAGCTCTTTTGAAGCTTGCGAGAGGCTGTTGAAACGGGCAATCATATAGAAATATTCTAATTTTTCGATCGACATACAGCTATGCCTCCTTTATCATTTTATTCTCCTTTTAAATGTCTCATGGGTCTCTTAAAAAAACAACAGTTATCGTGAAGCACACATAGAGATTAAACAATCCTTAATATTCTGTGAAATAAATCACTATGAGATTGGATGTGAGTTGGTCATTAATAAGTTTTTTGCTGGAAGGACAGTCATTGATTTGTTGTAGTGGATGAAGCGAATCTCAACCAGGTAAGGAAATCGAAATAGTTGAAAATAGCAATAGGATACCAAGACAGCCATTTTTACGTCAAGCGATGGTCATCGTTTTCTCGGTGGTACGATTTTTGCTGACAACCTAAAAAAGCCTCCTTAATACATAAAGGTCGGCGTACTCAAATAAACATTGGAACGTGTAATTTGCAATTGTGGTGCGCAATTGTAATCACGTTAATTGAGCTTTGGCTTTCTGAGACGTAAGAAACAAGTTCTAGTTATCTTGGAAAAGACTTAATTCGACAATCCCTGCTTTACTCGTTACTGTCTCTCGACATTTCCGAGCGATAACCTATGTTCTTCAGAGTAACCTCACCTAATATGATTATTTTTTCATCCACATCATATCGGTCAGCGGAAGTAAGAGTCAATAATGCTCATTTGTTTAATTGGATGATTCTCTCGCAATTTGTCATCATAAAGGCGATAATATCAAGGGTTATGCTCGTCCGATGTACCCTGTTCCTACTTTCACGAAACAGATTACGCAAATACCGAAAAAGGACAAATAGAGAAATGCTAAGGGATGTGATTTTTCCTTCTGTATTGCATTAATTCGCTTGATTTTGTAAAAGACAATCGAAGACATACAGTTTCACTTGCACCTTCTCATGGAACACGTTAGACTATGAACAACTAACAGATAAGAAGGATGGAAACTATGACGAATCATTATTATTCCGAACACCCAGAGACTGCTCATGAGTTTGACGAATGGTCATTTGAGCTAAGAGGGAAAACTTTTCAGTTCGTGACGGACTCGGGTGTGTTTTCACGTGAAACAGTTGATTATGGCTCACGCGTATTGATCGATGCCTTTGAATGGGCACAGCTACCAGATGGCAAAATTTTGGATGTTGGCTGTGGTTATGGTCCAATCGGACTTTCTCTTGCCTATGCGAGTGAACGTTTCGTGGAGATGGTAGACATTAATGCCAGAGCGGTTGATTTAGCCCAAGGAAATGCGAAGCGAAATCGAATCAAAAATGTAGCGATTTACCAGTCAAACATTTATGAAGAGGTGACAGAAACAGATTATGCTGCAATCGTCAGCAATCCGCCGATTCGTGCAGGCAAAAAAGTCGTACATGAAATCTTGACAGGTGCGTATCCTCGTTTACGTACGGGCGGTACTTTAACGATCGTCATTCAGAAAAAACAAGGGGCATCTAGCGCACAAAAGAAAATGCAAGAAACATTTGGAAACGCAGAAATCGTGATCAAAGATAAAGGCTATTATATTATCCGAAGTGTGAAAGAAGACTGAAAGCAACTGAATAAAAGCAACGAAACAGTCGAAGAAATAAGCAGTATTTCTTTGACTTTTTTTGTTTGTACAAGAAGTTGCTCAATGGATGTGGAAGGAAAATGACAGGACAAATAAAGTGAAAAATAAGGAATGCAAGATAGAAAAATAACATATTATTTAATGCTTTTACATATCTAAAATAACAGTGAAAAAGCACGTTGAGCTTTTTTAAAAGTCTATAAAATTAGAGCAATTTACATACACTAGGGTGGGGCGGTCGATTTTTAGAGTATAGATGTTACTACATCAAATAAACGAATCGTCATCGGTGATGGGTAAATAAAGTAGGATGAGGGGAAATGAGAGTGAACCACGAAACATAAGACATTGTTATAAAATTTATCTAGTAAATCTCTATATGATACTCATTTACTTTTGACCAAGCCTTTTTTCCCTCTATCCATTTCGAAAACCATTTGGTACACTGTTAGGGAATTTACATATATAAAGGGGGAACAAAAGTGAAACTGACAATTCGAGATATTGCTGAGATGGCAGGTGTTTCAGTGACGACTGTGTCACAGATTTTAAATAATAAAGGCAGCCGTTTTAGTGAAAAGACACGAAAAAAAGTGTTGTCGATCGTAAATGAACATCATTACAAGCCAGATTATTTTGCTTCCAATGTGATCAATCGTCACTCAAAAACGATTGGCATGATCGTGCCAGATGTGACGGATTTCTTCTTTTCCAAAGTGATCGAAGGGGTTGAAAGTTATTTAAACCCCTTAGGATATGTCATCATTCTTTGTAACTCCAGACATAGTCAAGACAATGAACTGAAGTATTTAAGGGAGCTTTCTCATCGATCCGTAGATGGTTTATTGTTAGCGACGCCGAATGTGTTGCCTCAAGAGTATGCACTTGATAGTAGTTTTTATAACAACATGCCGATCATCCTGATCGATCGTGGGTTGAATCGTCGAGATAACGGTCGCTTGATCGTGAAAGAATATGAAGGCGCTTATCAAGCTGTCTCGTTATTGATCAAAAATGGTCATACTAAAATTGGTATGCTAAAAGAGACAACTGGCTATTATCAGTTAGAAGAGCGATTCAATGGTTATCGTCATGCACTAAAAGATCATGGACTGGCGTTCAACGGTAAGTTTGTAGAAGAAGGAGACCTGACTGTCCAAGGAGGGTACGAAGCAAGTAAGCGCTTGTTACGTCATAAAGATGTAACGGCGGTATTTTGTGGGAATGATGCCATGGCGATTGGTTGTTACCAAGCAATCGATGAAATGGGCAAGCGTATTCCAGAGGATATTTCGGTCATCGGCTTTGATGGATTAAAATTGTCTGAGTATATGATCCCTAAGTTGACAACGGTCAAGCAACCGAGTTTCGATATCGGTTTTTATGCAGCTCGCTTTTTGATTGACACGATTGAATTTCCACAAAGAAAAGTTCCGAACAAAGTCTTTGAAACAAAATTAATTATTCGTGAGAGCGTAAAAACATTGACAAAGGTCTAGTAGGGCGTTATATTGCTTATGTAAGTGTTTACAAAGTTGGTGAGATACATTGCGGGAAAATAGTAAACCGGTTTACTAAAGTGGTTTACCTTTTTCGAAATTCCTGTATAATACCGAATGAAGAACGAGGAGGATTACGGCATGCGGATGGTCGATTTGATCGAAAAAAAGAGAGATGGACACCAATTATCAAAGGAAGAGATTTCGTACATTGTCACGAACTACACAAATGATAACATTCCTGATTACCAAATCAGCGCATTATTGATGGCTATTTTCTATCAGGATATGACCGATGAAGAAATCACTGATCTAACGTTGGCAATCGCTCATTCTGGCGATGTGATCGATTTAAGTTCCTTAGATGGGATCAAAGTCGACAAGCATTCTACCGGAGGCGTGGGGGATACAACTACCCTGATTTTAGCACCTTTAGTAGCAAGTGTAGGTGCAACTGTGGCAAAAATGTCAGGGCGTGGTCTTGGCTACACAGGTGGCACATTAGATAAGTTAGAAGCTATTCCTGGATTTCGGATCGAACTATCAGATGAAGAATTCATCCGCACCGTGAACGAAAGTAAAGTAGCGGTGATCGGCCAATCGGGCAATCTCGCTCCAGCAGATAAAAAATTGTATGCCTTGCGTGATGTGACGGCAACGGTCAACTCGATCCCATTGATTGCTAGTTCGATCATGAGTAAGAAAATCGCTGCAGGAGCGGATGCGATCGTGCTAGATGTGACGACGGGTGACGGTGCCTTCATGAAAAATATCGATGACGCGAGACGCTTGGCGAAGACCATGACACGGATCGGCAAATTAGCCGGTCGCCAAACAGTAGCAGTGATCTCTGATATGTCTGAACCGTTGGGTGAAGCAATCGGCAACAGCTTAGAAGTCGTTGAAGCCATTGAAACACTTCAAGGGAACGGACCGGAAGATTTAGTTGAAATGTGCTATGCTTTAGGTAGTCAAATGGTCGTTTTAGCCAAAAAAGCGACATCGATCGAAGAAGCGCGCGAAATGCTAAAAGAAGCCCTTGAATCAGGGAAAGCTTTAGCTAAATTCAAAGAAATGATCCAGAACCAAGGGGGCGACCCAACAGTTGTCGATGAACCTGCGCGGTTGTTAACTGCTCGTTATATTTATGAACTGCCAGCGAAGACAACAGGTGTCGTGACAAAAATCGTTGCGAACGAATTAGGGATCGCAGCAATGATGCTTGGTGCAGGACGTAAAACGAAAGAAGATTCGATTGATCATGCTGTTGGTTTACGATTGAATAAGAAAATCGGTGATAAAGTAGAAGCTGGCGAATCGCTATTGACGATCTATAGTAATGAAGAAGACATTTCGCCAGTGATCGACTTGTTATATAAAAATATTGAAATCGGTGATACGGCGGAGAAGCCTATCCTGATTCATGACATCATTACAGAGTAGAAGGAGAAGAGACATGGAATTAAATCGAATGATCGACCACACAATTCTAAAAGCAGATGCAACAAAAGCAGATGTGATGCGCATTATTGAGGAAGCAAAAAAACATCATTTCTATTCAGTATGTATCAATCCAACATGGGTTGCCTTGGCGAAAGAGGAATTACAAGGTGAGCCAGTCGCTGTTTGTACCGTTATTGGTTTCCCATTAGGAGCAAATACGGCCGAAACAAAGGCATTTGAAACAAAGAATGCGATCGAAAATGGCGCAGATGAAGTGGATATGGTCATCAATATCGGTGCCTTGAAATCTGAACAAGACGATGTCGTGAAAAAAGATATCGAAGCCGTAGTCGAAGCTGCTAAAGATCGCGCGTTAGTTAAAGTAATCATTGAAACAGCCTTGTTAGAACAAGCGGAAATCATCAAAGCTTGTGAATTAGCGAAAGCTGCAGGAGCTGATTTTGTGAAAACATCTACTGGTTTCTCAACAGGTGGCGCGAAAGTGGAAGATATCCGCTTGATGCGTGAAACGGTTGGTCCAGAAATGGGCGTCAAAGCTTCAGGAGGTATCCACAATGAAGTGGAAGCCCTGGCAATGATCGAAGCCGGTGCAACACGAATCGGTACAAGTGCTGGTGTATCAATCATGTCCGGTTCAACTGGCGAAGGCTATTAATATTCTAAGGAGAAAAAGATGTCAGAAATCAAACAAGAATGGATCGATATCGCTATCGACGCTTTGGATAAAGCGTATGTGCCTTATTCCAAATTTCCAGTAGGTGCTTGTTTAGTGACAGCATCTGGGAAAACCTATCAAGGATTGAATATCGAAAATGCGTCATTTGGCTTAACGAATTGCGCAGAACGTACTGCGTTTTTTAAAGCAGTATCTGAAAAAGAAATGGACTTTACACATCTAGTCGTTGCAGGTCATACACCTGAGCCGATTTCTCCATGTGGTGCTTGTCGCCAAGTAATGGCAGAATTTTGTGAGCCAGAGATGCCAGTCACGTTGGTTGGCGACAATGGTGTGACGAAAACGATGACCGTAAGAGAGTTATTACCTTACGCATTTTCAGAAAAAGATTTATAAATTATGTTCAATTCAGTCAGCTGACTGTTGAAAAAACAACTACTTTTAGGGGGCTTTACAGAAATGAAAAAAGCAAAATTATTTGGTTTAGGTGCTATCGCACTATCAGCAGGCTTACTTTTAAGCGCATGCGGTAACGGCGGTTCAGATTCTACTGATTCAACCGGTGGAAACAGTGCATCAGGAACAGCAACTGCAGCATTGATTACAGATACAGGTGGCGTCGACGACCGTTCATTCAACCAGTCAGCTTGGGAAGGGTTAGAAGATTGGGGTAAAGAGGAAGGCTTGTCACGTGGAAACGATGGCTTCCAATATTTCCAATCTGCCAATGAATCAGATTATATTCCAAATATCGATCAAGCGTTAAACGCTGGCTTCAAGACAATTTTTGGGATTGGTTTTAAATTGAAACCTGCAATCGAAGAACAAGCAACAAGTAACCCTGAAACAAACTTTGCAATCATTGATGATGTGATCGAAGGAAAAGACAACGTCGTTTCAGCAACATTCAAAGATAACGAAGCTTCTTATCTTGCTGGAGTTGCAGCAGCTTACACAACTGAAACAAATGTGGTTGGATTTATCGGTGGCGTTAAAGGGGAAGTAATCGACCGTTTTGAAGCTGGTTTCAATGCCGGAGTTAAAGCAGGCGCTGAAGCGTTGAATAAAGACATCGAAGTATTGAACCAATACGCAGGTGATTTCTCAGCTCCAGATAAAGGACGTTCAATCGCACAAGGTATGTACGCACAAAACGCTGACATCATTTTCCATGCTTCAGGTGGTACAGGTAACGGTGTCTTCCAAGAAGCAAAATCATTAAATGAATCAGGCGACAAAAAAGTTTGGGTAATCGGTGTTGACCGTGACCAATCTGACGAAGGAAACTACACATTGAATGGTGAAGACAAAAACTTCACATTGACATCAACACTTAAAGGTGTAGGAACAGTTGTAAAAGATTTAGCACAACAATCAGCAGAGGGTGACTTCCCTGGTGGCGAACACACTGTTTATGGTTTGAAAGAAGACGGTGTAGGTATCACTGAAGGCCAACTTTCTGATGAAGCGAAAAAAGCAGTAGATGAAGCAAAAGAAAAAATCATTTCAGGTGACATCGAAGTTCCTGAAACTCCTGAAAGCTAATAAATACCATTTCTATAGCCTTGTTGGACAATTGTTTAACAGGGCTATCGTTTAGTTATCTACTTAATGTTGTTTTTTTATGCAAGTTGCTAGGTATCCCGATTTGGATAAGGGAACAACTTGTAACAAGTAGCTTAGCTCCTTGGATTTTGGTTACTCGATGAGCGACGTTTTGTGAATGATCGTCATCGTCCCTTTTATTTTTTAAACAATGTCGTCTGGATATAAATTGTTAGGATGTGAAAAATGTGGATCAAGAAAATATTGTCATCGAAATGCGAAATATCACGAAACAATTCGGTACTTTCAAAGCAAATGACAACATCAACCTTCAAGTGAAAGCAGGAGAAATCCATGCCTTGCTTGGTGAAAATGGTGCAGGTAAATCAACGTTAATGAATGTTTTATCCGGTCTTTTAGAGCCAACATCAGGTGAGATTTTGATGCACGGCAAAGAAGTAAACATCACGAGCCCGACGAAAGCCAATCAATTAGGGATCGGAATGGTGCATCAACACTTTATGTTAGTCGATGCATTCACAGTAACAGAAAATATCGTACTAGGTAGTGAGCCAAGTACAGGTGGTATCTTGAACCGTAAGAAAGCCCGGGAAGAAATCAAACGATTATCTGAACAATATGGCTTAGCAGTGAATCCGGATGCGTACGTTCGTGATATTTCTGTCGGTATGGAACAACGTGTGGAGATTTTAAAAACACTCTATCGTGGTGCAGATGTCTTGATTTTTGATGAGCCAACAGCCGTACTGACGCCGCAAGAAATCGATGAATTGATCGTGATCATGAAAGAGCTAGTCAAAGAAGGAAAGTCGATCATTTTGATCACACATAAATTAGATGAGATCAAAGCAGTTGCCGATCGTTGTACGGTCATTCGTCGTGGTCAAGGGATTGGAACGGTCAATGTGAAAGATGTTTCTTCGCAACAGTTAGCCGATATGATGGTCGGAAGAACCGTCTCATTCAAAACAATGAAAAAAGAAGCACGTCCACAAGAAGTGGTGCTTTCTGTTGAAAATCTTGTAGTTAAAGAAAACCGCGGATTAGAAGCAGTGAAAGATTTGAGTCTGGAAGTCCGAGCAGGTGAAGTCTTAGGTATTGCTGGAATCGATGGAAATGGACAATCGGAGTTGATTCAAGCGTTAACCGGTTTACGTAAAGTAGAAAGTGGAACGATTCGTTTGAAAGACGAAGAGATCACGAATAAAAAACCACGTAAAATCACCGAATCTGGGCTAGGACATGTGCCAGAAGATCGACATAAATATGGTTTGGTCCTTGATATGACTTTATCTGAAAATATTGCCATGCAAACCTACTATCAAAAACCGTATAGTAAAAATGGTCTGTTGAACTATGGTGTGATGAATGAACATGCTAGAGATTTAATCGATGAGTATGATGTGCGGACAACGAACGAATTAGTACCAGCGAAAGCTTTATCTGGTGGGAACCAACAAAAAGCCATCATTGCTCGCGAGATCGATCGTGACCCTGATCTACTGATCGTTGCGAATCCAACACGTGGATTAGATGTTGGTGCAATCGAGTTTATCCATAAACGTTTGATTGAGCAACGTGATAAGTTCAAAGCAGTTTTATTGATTAGTTTTGAATTAGAAGAAATTTTAAATGTGTCCGATCGTATTGCGGTAATCCATCAAGGAAAAATCGTGGGGATCGTTGATCCAAAAGAAACATCTGAAAACGAGCTAGGTCTATTGATGGCGGGGTATACTTTAGAAGAAGCACGTAGAGAGTTAGAAAAGGTTGGTGACACACATGAATGATCGTAGCGAAAGGTTCCGTAATCTGCTAGTGCCTATATTTTCGGTTATTTTAGGGTTGATTCTAGGTGCTATTTTGATGGTTGCCTTTGGTTACCATCCAATCCAAGGATATTCTTCCATGTTGAATGCTTCGTTAGGTTCACAACGAAGTATCGGTGAAACATTAAGACAAGCAACACCTTTGATTTTTACAGCCTTAGGTTTTTCTGTTGCCAATTCAGCCGGATTCTTTAATATCGGGCTTTCTGGACAAGCACTGTGTGGCTGGATCATAAGCATTTGGACCGCGTTAGCTTTTCCAGATCTACCAAAAATCATTCTCTTGCCAATGTGCGTGATTTTAGGTGCACTTGCTGGGGCAATGGCCGCAGCTATTCCAGGATTGTTACGTGCGTTCTTTGGAACAAGTGAAGTTATCGTAACGATCATGATGAATTATATTTTGCTCTATTTAAGTACGTATACACTTCATGAAATAATGCCTGAATCTTATCGTTCAAGTTTAGACTCTTCAAATATGATCAGTGAGAATGCATCTTTACGTATTCCTTGGCTGACCCAGATGTTTGGAGGCTCTCGTGTGAATGGCGGACTCTTCTTGGCACTGATTGCGTTAGTGGTTGTATGGATCGTCATGAAGAAAACAACCTTAGGCTTTGAGATCCGTTCTGTTGGATTGAATCCATATGCCTCTGAATATGCGGGAATGAGTAGTAAACGAACAATTGTCTTATCCATGGTTATCTCTGGTGGATTAGCCGGACTAGGTGGTGTGGTCGAAGGACTAGGAACATATCAAAACTTCTTCGTACAGACAACCTCATTATCCATCGGGTTTGATGGTATGGCCGTGTCATTATTAGGTTCTGGTTCTGCGATTGGGATTTTGTTATCTGCGCTATTATTCAGTGTCCTAAAAATCGGTGGATTAGGAATGCAGACTGGTGCTGGAGTACCGTTTGAAATCGTCAATGTATCGATTGCCTTGATCATCTTCTTCGTGGGGATCAACTTCTTGATTCGTTTCCTTATGGCGAAATTCTTCCAAGGGAAAAAACAAGAGGAAATCGTCGCAACGATTGAAACGAAACCAAATCAACAAAATCAAGAAGGAGGAGAGCTGTAATGTCAACAGTAGAACTGATTTCCTTGATCCTTACATCAACACTTGTTTATTCAACACCGTTGATTTTAACCTCCTTAGGCGGAACGTTTTCTGAACGAAGCGGGATCGTCAACGTTGGGTTAGAAGGCATCATGGTGATGGGGGCGTTTAGTGCGGTCGTCTTCAACTTGACGATGAGTGACACATTAGGCTCAATGACTCCTTGGATTGCTATTTTAGTCGGTGGCGTAGTTGGTGTTCTCTTTTCCTTGATCCATGCAGTCGCAACAATCAGCTTGCGCGCAGACCATATCATCAGCGGAACGGTCATCAATTTGATGGCACCTGCTTTAGGTGTATTTTTGATCAAAGCATGGTATGGTAAAGGACAAACAGACAATATCTCACAAAACTTAGGTTACTTTTCATTTCCTGGATTATCTGAGATTCCAGTGATTGGTCAAATTTTCTTTAGAAATACATTTTTACCAGCGTATTGTGCGATTTTAATTGCTGTTATCGCATGGTTCGTCATCTTCAAAACTAAATTTGGTTTACGTTTACGTTCTGTTGGGGAAAATCCTCAAGCTGCAGATACACTAGGGATCAATGTATATGCGATGCGCTATTCAGGTGTCTTGATTTCTGGTCTTCTTGGAGGCATGGGTGGAGCTGTGTTCGCTCAATCGATCTCTGGGAACTTTTCAGCAGGAACGATTGTCGGTCAAGGGTTCATCTCAATGGCTGCAATGATTTTTGGTAAGTGGAATCCACTAGGTGCGATGGGTGCATCCTTATTCTTTGGTTTTGCACAAAGTTTGAGTATCATCGGCGCGCAATTACCAGTGATTTCTTCAATTCCACCAGTTTTACTACAAATTGCACCTTATCTATTAACGATTATCGTTTTAGTGGCGTTTTTAGGTAAAGCTTCTGGACCAAAAGCCAACGGTAAGAATTATATAAAATCCAAATAATCGTTTAGTGATTAAAAAGGGCGGGTTACGGGAAGTTTTTTTCGGCTCGCCCTTTTTACTTTATAAAGAAAATAAATAGAAAGAAGGAATACTCATGTTTAAACGCGTACATTTGATCGTCATGGATTCAGTCGGAATCGGAGAAGCACCTGATGCTGAAAAATTCGGAGATAAAGGTTCGGATACATTAGGTCATATTGCTAAAGAAGCTGGGTTGACGATACCGAATTTGGAGCAACTTGGATTAGGAACGATTCGTCCTTTAGAAGGGGTCGAAGCAGTGCAAGATCATCAAGGGTATGCGACCAAATTGGAAGAAGTTTCTGTCGGCAAAGATACAATGACAGGACATTGGGAAATCATGGGCTTGAATATCAAAACACCATTTCGTGTTTTTCCAAACGGCTTCCCGGATGAATTATTGAAGAAAATCGAAGAATTCTCTGGACGTAAAATTGTTTGTAACGAACCTTATAGCGGAACAGCAGTCATTGACGACTTTGGTGAACATCAAATGAACACCGGCGACTTGATCGTTTATACGTCAGCTGATCCAGTGTTACAAATTGCTGCACATGAAGAAATTATTCCTTTAGAAGAACTTTATCGGATTTGCGAATATGTTCGTGAAATTACAAAAGATGATCCTTATATGATCGGTCGGATCATTGCCCGTCCATATCTTGGTGAGCCAGGTAACTTTACGCGAACAAGCAACCGTCACGATTACGCATTAGATCCATTTGGACATACGGTTTTAGACTCATTGAAAGAAGCCGGCAAAGATGTTATTGCAGTCGGTAAGATCAATGATATTTTCAATGGCCAAGGCATCACCGATTCTGTTCGTACAAAGAGCAATATGGATGGTGTAGATCAATTATTGAATGTGATGAAACAAGACTTCACTGGGTTGAGTTTTACAAACTTAGTCGATTTTGATGCGTTATACGGTCATCGTCGCGATGTGGTTGGTTATGCGCGTGCTATCGAAGATTTTGATTTGCGTATTCCAGAATTATTAGATGCAATGGCTGACGATGATCTATTATTAATCACCGCTGACCATGGGAATGATCCAACTTTCACTGGTACTGACCATACTCGCGAATACGTGCCATTACTTGCTTATAGTAAACAAATGAGTGGGCAAGGTAGTTTACCACAAGGTTATTATGCGGATATCTCTGCAACGATTGCCGAAAACTTTAACGTAGCAGCAACTGAAAATGGCGAAAGTTTTTTAAAACTATTGAAATAACGACGTGCATCATCCATCAATGAATCATCATTGGCTTTATTATGTAAGATAGAATAATCAAAATTTTATATATAGGAGAAAAACAATGAAATTAAATGAGATGTTACAAGAGACGACTGCGTTTATCAAAAGCAAAGGTGTCGGAACGATCGATTTTGGCATGATCTTAGGTTCAGGTTTAGGTGAATTAGCAGAGGAGATCGAAGAAGCAATCGTGATTCCTTATGATAAGATTCCGTTCTTTCCAACTTCGACAGTCGTTGGACATGCAGGTCAACTTGTTTACGGAACACTTTCAGGCAAAAAAGTATTGGCGATGCAAGGACGTTTCCATTTTTATGAAGGTCATTCGATGCAAACAGTCACTTATCCTGTGCGAGTGATGGCTGCGCTAGGCGCGCATTCAGTTGTTGTGACCAATGCGTGTGGTGGCGTGAATGAATCATTTGCACCAGGTGATTTGATGCTGATCACGGATCATATCAACTTTACAGGTCAAAATCCATTGATTGGGCCTAATGACGAAGAAATGGGGCCTCGTTTCCCTGATATGAGTGAAGCTTATACAAAAGCGTATCGCGAAATGGCAAAAGCAGCAGCGACATCATTGGACGTAGAATTAAAAGAAGGCGTGTATATGGGCTATTCCGGTCCAACGTACGAAACACCAGCTGAGATTCGCATGTCTCGCGTGATGGGTGCAGATGCAGTGGGCATGTCGACTGTACCAGAAGTCATTGTTGCAGCTCATAGCGGATTGAAGGTCTTAGGGATTTCTTGTATCACTAACTTGGCTGCTGGTATGCAAGCAAACTTGAATCACGAAGAAGTCGTTGAAACAACTGAGAGAGTCAAACAAACATTTAAATCATTGATCAAAGAAACACTTTCTTTACTATAAAAAATTGATTGAGAGGTCCGGAAATGAGTGTTCATATTGAAGCAAAACCAGGAGAAATCGCAGACAAGATTTTACTTCCTGGCGATCCACTAAGAGCGAAGTATATTGCAGAAACTTTTTTAGAGAATCCCGTTTGCTATAACCAAGTACGCGGTATGCTTGGTTATACTGGAACGTATAAAGGGGAAAGAGTCTCTGTTCAAGGAACAGGAATGGGTATGCCCTCAGCGATGATCTATGCGCATGAGTTGGTCAATTCCTATGACGTAAAAAAATTGATTCGTGTTGGCACATGCGGTGCCTTGTCAAAAGACGTACACGTTCGTGACTTGGTCTTAGCACAAGGAGCCGCGACAAGTTCTTCTATGATCGAAAAGAATTTCAACGCGTTCCATTTTCCACCAATCTGTGATTTTGACTTGTTGTTGAAAGTATACGAAGTAGCGAAAGAAAAAGGTTTTACTACACACGTTGGCAATGTACTATCAGAAGATTCTTTCTACAAAGACGATTTGACAGAGACATTCAAGTTAGCAGAACTTGGTGTGATGGGCGTGGAAATGGAAGCTGCTGCGTTGTATTATCTAGGTGCAAAATACCAAGTGCAAACATTAGCGATCATGACGGTCAGTGACCATCTGATCACCGGTGAAGAAACAACTGCCAGCGAACGTCAGACAACATTCAATGACATGATTGAAGTAGGATTGGAAACGGCGATTCAAGGATAAAGTAATAATTAAACAGCAAGAAAGTGTGACTGCCTAAACTTCTATTAATAGAAAATTGGCAGTCACATTTTTTTTGCAGAAACTGTCTCACATAAGCTGAAATCAACGACAACCGTTGCTTCAGTTACTTCGCGAGTCCTCCTGAAGTCAACTACTTGAATATCTAAAATGTGAATCCCCATTCCTTCAATTGCAGACGAAATGGCACAATCTTAACTAAATAAAAAAGAACAGAAAGAAGCGAGTTACGCTCTTTCTGTTCCCAACTAGGCACCAACAGGATGTGACAAATGAGTCATATATTGTTGGTGAATACC
Source organism: Enterococcus sp. AZ171 (assembly GCF_051714005.1). NCBI lineage: Bacteria > Bacillati > Bacillota > Bacilli > Lactobacillales > Enterococcaceae > Enterococcus > Enterococcus sp. AZ171. The sequence continues at coordinate 80,558 of NZ_JBIORA010000001.1, forward strand.
TTAATCATTTATTTGCTCACGTAATATGGTATGATTTATGGTCATTTATGATTAAAACAAATCTGCTCCAATAGTATATGATTCTAACAATACACCTCCAGATGTGGCCATTCCTGGGAAACCTGGTACTCTATGAACGCGGATAACTTGACCTGCAGTACCAGCAATGATTTGTCGTATTTGGATATTGCCGTCAACTAATCTTCTAGAGGAATAGTAATTGATCCCATTGTGTGTTTCAAAAAGATATCTTCCATCAACAGTCACGACTAGTCTTTCTCGACCATTGAAACGGTCCTCATCTAAAGTTAAGTAGGCAAATGCTCGATTACCTTCTCTCCCTACAGATAACAAGTTTGTTTCTGTTACGCCTGTTGCTACTTGGATATTGTCATATTTTGCCCAACCTTTCCATGTAGAAGCAAAGCGCACAAGGTATGTATTTTCAGCGTCTGGAGTCGTAAAGGTAAGTTTGCCACGTTCCCAGTCCTCATTATTATGTTCAACGCGTTCTAATACATCGAAACCGACACCATGATTCATGATCCCTAATTCAACACGTCCTGTTGCTGATTCGCTTGCTGCAACATCATAACTAAATGTATAGGTAGTATTTGGTTTCAATGTCACGTATTGATGAACATTTTCACCATCTCTTGCTAAAGCAAAGTTATTTCCATTTACGGTTTGAAGTGTGGAATTATTTGAATCAGGGTCACTAACGATCCAACGATCAAACCCGTCATTAAAGTCACCATTATGGATATACAATTGTTGCTCAATGGCCTGTTTGCTTGTACTAACGAAGTCAGTTGTTGATAGACTTGTTGCTAATGTCGAAACGGATCCTCCTAAACTTAAAAATACCATACCTGCTGACATCATTGTTTTTAAATTATTTTTGATCATCTTGTCTCTCCTCACTCTATATTTTTATTTTTTTGATTTTGTTTGTAAGATGCAGCCTTTTAGTCTGTCTGTATCTCACAAATTAATCATAACCGAGAAAATAGCGGTCATGTAAACGCTTTTTACTCTATAACATTTATTATTAGAAAAAATGATAAAATAAATAGTTTTATGAGGTTGATTTTTATCTTAATTTCATTTATTAGCAACATAAGAAAAGATGGAGAGTTGTGGTGATAGCTCATAAAAATGAAAACTTCCTCTTAGAAACAGGATAAAAGAATGAAATTCAAATAAGTTTCTACAAAAAAATTTTCGCTCCACAACTGAATGATTGTCTGACATCTTGCTATGCAAAAAAAGGAAGAGGTATAATGAAAAAGTGGTGATGAAAATAATAAAGAGTACTTTTACATAGCAAGTTGATAAATTGGAAGGGAGATACCAAAAGATATTGTTTATTTAATAAACATAAGCATTGTATGTTGGGTATGCGATCAGAAAGAGAATTACAGTGTTTTAACTATTTAAGCGATTACTGCTTGCTTTTTCAGGAATCGGTGAGAAGGGGGACAAGATATCTATTTGTCCTCTCGCTATCTATGGCTCAATAAACAGCCCAACCTAGCAAGAATAGCTAGGCTGGACTGTTAGTAAAATGTCTTACATAACGAATTTTTCGAGTTGTTTAGAAATGATTACTGATTGGTTCATGCGCCATTAGGCGTGATAGGGAATAAACTAAACATTCTTTTTTCTCTCAATGTTGGGCCTTTCTCTTAATTTTTTGTTTATTCAAACAGTATTTACTATTATGATCATTAGTTCTTATGTAAATTGATATCATTCGCATTTGATAGCTAAGACTGCCGTCTATCTAATATCTAAAAAAAACAGTCCCTTCATCTCTTACAATAATAGGAGGTGAGGGGGCTGTCATACTTACAATAGAATATCTATTATAAGTAGTATTTTTTGATGACAGTCAAGTCGTCGTTTAATTCATAAACAAGTGGTTGACCTGTTGGGATTTCAAGATCCATGATGTCTTCATCAGAGATTCCTTCGATGTGTTTTGCTAATGCACGCAAAGAGTTACCATGTGCAGCAACTAAGACAGTTTTGTTGTCTAACAAAGCTGGTGCAATTTCGTCTTGCCAGAATGGCAATGCGCGTTCTAAAGTAACTTTCAAGTTTTCTCCACCAGGTACGTCGCGTTTGTCTAACATTGCATAACGACGATCGTTTGCTGCTGAACCTTCATCAGTTGCTTCCATTAATGGAGGAAGAGTGTCGTATGAACGACGCCAGATGTGAACTTGTTCGTCACCATATTTTTCTGCTGTTTCTTTTTTATTTAATCCTTGTAATTTACCATAATGACGTTCGTTCAAGCGCCATGATTTGATTTGTGGTACCCAAAGTTGATCTGAGTATTCTAAAATCAAGTTACAAGTTTTGATGGCACGAGTTAATACAGAAGTATAAGCAACATCAAATTCGATTCCAGCTTCTTTGATTTTACGTCCGCCTTCTTTTGCTTCTTCGATTCCTTCTGGTGCTAGGTTTACATCTGCCCAACCAGTAAATTGGTTCAATGCATTCCATTCGCTAAGACCGTGACGAGAAAAAACTAATTTTGGCATGTTTAACTCTCCTTTAAAATAAGTGTTATTTCTGAAAATTTCAGTTCTGCCTTATTGTACAATGTTTTTCATAAGATTTCCATTGTAAAATGAAAGCTGTTTGTTTAAAAGACCACAGACGAACTAAAAAAAAGGCTGTAAACAAGCGTTATTACAGAGCTTTCACTAAAAAAACTTGTTTGACAACCTTTTTATCTATTAAGTAAAATAATTTCTGATTGTTTAGTGTGGGTTCTTTCGATCAATTATTGAAATCAACGGGTTTGTACTTGCTAATTAATTGAATAATTGCTGAAGCTCTTTTTCAGGTAGGTTGATATATTTGTAGCAAGTGCCGACTGAAACGCCACATTTTGAAGAAATAAATTGGATCGTTTCTTTCTTTTCATAGTAGAGACGACGAATTTTTTTGATTGTTTTGGCATCGATTTTTGGTCGTCCGCCGATTTTTCCTTTTTTGCGTGCTTCATCTAATCCAATCAGCGTGCGTTCTTTGATCAATGCACACTCCATCTCAGCTAATCCTTCCATCAATTGGAAGTAGACCGTCCCCATAGGTTCGCGAGTATCGATTTTTTCTGTGATGCTGACTAGATGTAACCCACGGTCTTTAAATAATTTCGTGAATTCTGTTAGTTGTCTTGTCGATTTTCCTAGATGATGAAGCTGGCAAATCACTAATGTATCGCCTTGCTCCATTTTTTCGATGACTTTTTCTAAACAAATGGCGTCAGATAAACTGTCTTTTTGACCATACGTTTCGTGAAAAATTTCGTGACAACCAAAATCAGAGAGTTTTTGCATTTGAGCCGTCGAATCGACATCATTAATAGTTGTACGTGCATAACCGATAATCTTCATGGTGATTCCTTTCTAGCAAAGTTTTCTAAGTGTTTGAGACAAGTAAAAATGTAGCATAAAGTAACTGAAAAAGATAGTTTTTTTAGGCATTTTCAACGAATCTCTTTCGCATTATTTTTGAAAGGGAGTATCGAGTACAGACACGCCATTTTCAGAGGCAACGACAACCTTTGAAACCATATTTAAAAACAAGCCGTGTTCGACGACACCGACTAATTGATCCAAATAAGTCGCTAATTTTTCGGGATCTTCGATTCGTTCTAAATGAAGGTCAATAATATAGTGCCCACTATCTGTTACGACGATCTCACCAGTTTCTGTTTGACGTAATACAGGCTGATAGTTTTTTTCTTTAAAAAGACGCATCAGTTGTTGAGAACCATAGGGGATGACTTCGACAGGGAGTGGAAAGCGCCCAAGTTGATCCACCATTTTTGATCCATCGACGATCCAGATCGTTTGTTTTGAATAAGATGCAACGATCTTTTCAAATAAAAGAGCAGCACCGCCACCTTTGATTCCCTGAAAATCGGCACTGATTTCATCGGCACCATCGATCGTCAAATCGACGACTGGGACTTCATCAATACTTTTCAAAGGGATACCTAAGCTTTCTGCTTGTGCTTTTGTACCGCTAGAAGTAGTGACACCAGTGATTTTCAATCCTTCTTCGCGCATGCGTCGGCCAATTTCTTCTACCATATAATAGGCAGTAGAACCAGTTCCAAGTCCAACGATCATGCCATCTTCAACAAATTCTGCAGCTTTAATGCCTACTAATTGCTTTAAGTTCATTTCTATCCCTCCAGCATTTTTATAGCTCTTTAACTGCTATTTTAGCTTGATTTAATCGAAAAAGATAGAGAGCATAACACAATTTTTATAGGATAGAAAAAAATGTATATGTTTGGTTGACATTCTTTTTTATCCGTGATATTCTAACCAAGGTGCTTTATCTACAGGTCTCTGTTAAGAGACGTGCTGACTGTTTATCAAAGCATATTTGATAAAGATGCATAACTGCATTTATTTTTTATCGCAAAAAAAGAACCACCTGGATGTGTGGAACTAGATGTGAATCGTGGGAAGGAGGAACTAGGAATGCCTACAATTAACCAATTAGTACGTAAACCTCGTAAATCAAAGGTGGAAAAATCTAATTCACCTGCTTTGAACAAAGGATATAACAGCTTTAAGAAAACTCAAACAAACGTGAACTCTCCTCAAAAACGTGGGGTAGCTACACGTGTGGGAACAATGACACCTAAAAAACCGAACTCAGCTTTACGTAAATATGCTCGTGTTCGTTTGTCAAACTTAATTGAAGTTACTGCTTATATCCCAGGGATTGGTCACAATTTACAAGAGCATAGCGTGGTACTATTACGCGGTGGACGTGTAAAAGACTTACCAGGGGTACGTTATCATATCGTTCGTGGTGCACTAGATACTGCTGGTGTGAACGACCGTAAACAAAGCCGTTCTAAATACGGTACGAAAAGACCTAAAGCTTAATTTTAATTATTTACTACAAATGAAAATCGAACCTACTATATAATAGTCGTTCGATCAACTATGAAGAATATTTCGGAAGGAGGAGTTACGGATGCCACGTAAAGGTCCTGTTGCAAAACGTGATGTTTTACCAGATCCTATTTATAACTCAAAATTAGTAACTCGCTTGATCAACCGTGTAATGGTTGACGGAAAACGCGGTGTTGCTGCTAATATTATCTATAATGCCTTTGATTTGATCAAAGAATCTACAGGTAACGATCCATTAGAAGTGTTTGAACAAGCAATGAACAATGTTATGCCTGTTCTTGAAGTTAAAGCACGTCGTGTTGGGGGTTCAAACTATCAAGTACCAGTTGAAGTTCGCCCTGAACGTCGTACGACTTTAGCGCTACGTTGGGTAGTTAACTACGCTCGCTTGCGCGGTGAACACACAATGGAAGAACGCTTAGCGAAAGAAATCATGGACGCTGCAAACAATACTGGAGCTTCTGTTAAAAAACGCGAAGACACACACAAAATGGCAGACGCGAACCGCGCATTTGCTCATTATCGTTGGTAAGATCCTCTCTGTCTGTCGGCTAATCCCACAGCAGAAAGTCAATTTACAATCGATTTAAACAAAGAGAGGAGTAAGAAAATGGCAAGAGAATTTTCGCTAGAAAAAACTCGTAATATTGGTATCATGGCTCACGTTGATGCAGGTAAAACTACAACAACAGAGCGTATCTTGTACTATACTGGTAAAATCCATAAAATCGGTGAAACTCACGAAGGAGCTTCACAGATGGACTGGATGGAACAAGAACAAGAACGTGGTATCACAATTACATCTGCTGCCACTACTGCGCAGTGGAAAGGTTACCGCGTAAATATCATCGATACACCAGGACACGTAGACTTCACAATCGAAGTTCAACGTTCTCTACGTGTATTGGATGGTGCTGTAACTGTACTTGATGCACAATCAGGTGTTGAACCTCAAACTGAAACTGTTTGGCGTCAAGCAACTGAGTACCGAGTACCTCGTATCGTATTCTGTAACAAAATGGATAAAATCGGTGCAGACTTCTTATACTCAGTAAAATCATTGCACGATCGCTTACAAGCGAACGCGCATCCAATCCAATTGCCAATCGGTTCTGAAGATAACTTCACAGGTATCATTGACTTGGTAACGATGAAAGCAGAGATCTACACAAACGATCTAGGCACAGACATCCAAGAAACTGAAATTCCTGAAGAATATGCAGAACAAGCACAAGAATGGCGTGAAAAATTAGTCGAAGCTGTTGCTGAAACAGACGAAGAACTAATGATGAAATATCTTGAAGGTGAAGAAATCACTCAAGAAGAATTGATTGCCGGTATCCGTCGTGCAACAATCAACGTTGAGTTCTTCCCTGTGTTAGCTGGTTCAGCATTCAAGAATAAAGGGGTCCAATTGATGTTGGATGCTGTTCTTGATTACTTGCCATCACCACTTGATATTGAAGCAATCAAAGGTATTGACTCAAAAACAGACGAAGAAACAACTCGTCCTGCAGATGACGAAGCTCCTTTTGCTTCATTAGCATTTAAAGTAATGACTGACCCATTCGTAGGTCGTCTAACTTTCTTCCGTGTCTACTCTGGTGTCCTTGAAAGTGGTTCATACGTATTGAACGCATCAAAAGGCAAAAAAGAGCGTATCGGTCGTATCCTACAAATGCACGCAAACACACGTCAAGAAATCGACAAAGTGTATTCAGGTGATATCGCCGCTGCTGTTGGATTGAAAGATACAACAACAGGGGACACATTGTGTGCATTAGATGCACCAGTTATCCTTGAATCAATCGAATTCCCAGAACCAGTTATCCAAGTCGCTGTTGAGCCTAAATCAAAAGCTGACCAAGATAAAATGGGTGTTGCGTTGCAAAAACTTGCAGAAGAAGATCCTTCATTCCGTGTTGAAACAAACGTTGAAACAGGTGAAACAGTTATCTCAGGTATGGGTGAGTTGCACTTGGACGTATTAGTAGACCGTATGAAACGCGAATTTAAAGTTGAAGCAAACGTTGGTGCGCCTCAAGTTTCTTACCGCGAAACATTCCGTGAAGCAACAAAAGCGGAAGGTAAATTTGTACGTCAGTCTGGTGGTAAAGGTCAATACGGTCACGTATGGGTTGAATTTACACCAAACGAAGAAGGAAAAGGCTTCGAATTCGAAAACGCAATCGTTGGTGGTGTGGTTCCACGTGAATACATCCCAGCAGTTGAAAAAGGATTAGAAGAATCAATGAATAACGGTGTTCTTGCTGGATACCCATTAGTGGATATCAAAGCAAAACTTTACGATGGTTCATACCATGACGTCGATTCAAATGAAACAGCGTTCCGTGTTGCTGCATCAATGGCTCTAAGAGCTGCTGCAAAACACGCACGTCCTGTGATCCTTGAACCAATGATGAAAGTTACGATTACTGTACCAGAAGATTACTTAGGTGATATCATGGGACACGTAACAAGCCGACGCGGACGTGTCGAAGGAATGGAAGCACACGGTAATTCACAAATCGTTAATGCAATCGTTCCATTGGCAGAAATGTTCGGATACGCGACTACATTGCGTTCAGCAACTCAAGGTCGTGGTACATTCATGATGGTATTTGACCACTACGAAGACGTACCGAAATCTGTTCAAGAAGAAATCATTAAGAAAAACGGCGGAAAAGCTGAATAATTTATTAAAGCAAGGTAGTCTCGTGAAGAGATTTATCTAGAGACTGTATTTTTTATGCAGTTTCGTGTAAAATAACTTTTGATGATACGGGCATGTGATCGGCAATTTTGTCTATCACATACCTATCAGACAAATAAAAATTAAACTGTAATTTTAGGGAGGATATTTTAAAATGGCAAAAGAAAAATTTGACCGTTCGAAACCACACGTTAACATTGGTACTATCGGACACGTTGACCATGGTAAAACAACTTTAACAGCTGCAATCACAACTGTACTATCTAAGAAAAACGGCGGCCAAGCAATGGCTTACGATCAAATCGATGGTGCTCCTGAAGAACGCGAACGCGGAATCACTATCTCAACAGCTCACGTTGAGTACGAAACTGACGCACGTCACTATGCTCACGTTGACTGCCCAGGACACGCGGACTACGTTAAAAACATGATCACTGGTGCTGCTCAAATGGACGGAGCAATCTTAGTTGTTTCTGCTGCTGACGGCCCTATGCCTCAAACTCGTGAACACATCCTATTATCTCGTCAAGTTGGTGTACCATACATCGTTGTATTCTTGAACAAAGTAGATATGGTTGATGACGAAGAATTACTTGAATTAGTTGAAATGGAAGTTCGTGACCTATTAACAGAATACGAATTCCCTGGTGACGATGTTCCTGTAATCGCTGGTTCAGCTTTAAGAGCTTTAGAAGGCGACGCTTCATACGAAGAAAAAATTCTTGAATTGATGGCTGCAGTTGACGAATATATCCCAACTCCAGAACGTGATAACGACAAACCATTCATGATGCCAGTTGAGGACGTATTCTCAATCACTGGTCGTGGTACTGTTGCTACAGGACGTGTTGAACGTGGACAAGTTCGTGTTGGTGACGTTATCGATATCGTTGGTATCGCAGAAGAAACAGCTCAAACAACTGTAACTGGTGTTGAAATGTTCCGTAAATTATTAGACTACGCTGAAGCAGGCGATAACATTGGTGCGTTATTACGTGGTGTTTCACGTGAAGACATCCAACGTGGTCAAGTTTTAGCTAAACCAGGTACAATCACACCTCATACAAAATTCTCTGCAGAAGTATACGTGTTGACTAAAGAAGAAGGTGGACGTCATACTCCATTCTTCACTAACTACCGTCCACAATTCTACTTCCGTACGACTGACGTAACTGGTGTTGTTGAATTACCAGAAGGAACTGAAATGGTTATGCCTGGCGACAACGTAACAATGGAAGTTGAATTAATCCACCCAATCGCTATCGAAAACGGTACTAAATTCTCAATCCGTGAAGGCGGACGTACAGTTGGTGCCGGTGTCGTTACAGAAATCAAAGCTTAATTCATTTTAAGCCTAACAAAGTAACATTTATTCGGACGTTGAAGTTCGAGGCAAGGATCTTGATCCTTTGCCTCGAACTTTTTTTATTTCAGCAAACAATTGATTAGAGGAGAGGCTATGAAAGAGAGGAATATCCAAAAATATTCTTAATATGTAGTGAATTGCCTTTTTCCTCTAAATAGGCGAATGGAAATTGGAAGGAAAAACAACAAATCCTTCTATAAAAAAGAGAAGGATTTCTTTTTTTTTAATTGAATGAAAATTTATGAAAATAAATTGTTTTTTACAGCAAAAAAACCTTGCGTTGTGAATTTAGATATATTATAATGACAAAGGTGCGTTTACCTTAGGTGAATGGCACAGACGAAATCAAAATGATTTTGTCGGCTAAGAAACGAGAGGTTGCGACACGCCCGGACGCTTTGCCACGAACGAGCGTGACGGAAATTTTCGTGGAGCTATGTCTACTTTTCAAAATAGGCGAAGGAGGGAACAAGATGGCAAAACAAAAAATTCGTATCCGTTTAAAAGCGTATGAACACCGTATTTTAGATCAATCAGCGGATAAAATCGTGGAAACTGCAAAAAGAACTGGAGCTGGCGTTTCTGGTCCAATTCCATTACCAACTGAACGCAGTCTTTACACAGTTATTCGTGCGACTCACAAATACAAAGATTCACGCGAACAATTCGAAATGCGTACACACAAACGTCTTATCGACATTGTGAACCCAACACCAAAAACAGTTGATGCTTTAATGAAGCTTGACTTACCATCAGGTGTTAACATCGAAATCAAACTATAAAAACTAAACTAATAATAATGGAGGTGTACTCATGACCAAAGGAATCTTAGGGAAAAAAGTGGGAATGACACAAATCTTCACTGAATCTGGCGAATTAATTCCAGTTACTGTTGTAGAAGCTACGCCAAACGTAGTACTACAAGTAAAAACAATGGAAACTGATGGCTACGAAGCTATTCAAGTTGGTTACCAAGACAAACGTGAAGTTTTATCAAACAAACCTGCGAAAGGTCATGTTGCAAAAGCAAACACGGCTCCTAAGCGCTTCATTCGTGAATTCAAAAATGTTGAGCTAGGAGAATATGAAGTAGGAAAAGAAATTACAGTTGATGTTTTCCAAGCAGGAGACATTATTGATGTAACAGGTACTACGAAAGGTAAAGGATTCCAAGGGGTTATCAAACGTCACGGCCAAAGCCGCGGACCAATGGCTCACGGTTCTCGCTACCATCGTCGTCCTGGGTCAATGGGTCCAGTTGCACCTAACCGTGTATTCAAAAACAAACGTCTTGCTGGCCGTATGGGTGGCAACCGCGTAACTATCCAAAACTTGGAAGTTGTACGTGTAGATGCTGAAAGAAACGTAATCTTGATCAAAGGTAACGTTCCTGGAGCGAAAAAATCATTAATCACTATCAAATCAGCTGTGAAAGCTAAATAATAGTAGGAAGAAAGGAGGAACTAAGGAATGCCGAATGTAGCATTATTCAAACAAGATGGAAGCCAAAACGGTGAAATCACTCTTAACGAAGAAATCTTCGGAATTGAACCAAATGAAAGTGTTGTTTACGACGCAATCGTTATGCAACGCGCATCATTAAGACAAGGAACACATGCGGTTAAAAACCGTAGCGCTGTTCGAGGCGGTGGCCGTAAACCATGGCGTCAAAAAGGAACTGGTCGTGCTCGTCAAGGATCAATCCGTTCACCGCAATGGCGTGGAGGTGGCGTAGTCTTCGGACCAACACCACGTTCTTACAGCTACAAACTTCCTAAAAAAGTTCGTCGTTTAGCAATGAAATCTGTATTATCAGAAAAAGTTGCAGAAAACAACTTGGTAGCAATCGAAGGATTAAGCTTTGATGCACCAAAAACAAAAGAATTCAAAGAAGTTCTTGCTAAATTATCTATTGACTCTAAAGTATTGGTTGTACTAGAACCTGGTAACGACTTTGCAGCTTTATCTGCACGTAACTTATCAAACGTTTCTGTAGTAACTTCTGACAACGTTAGCGTTCTAGATGTTGTATCAAATACAAAAGTTTTAGCAACACAAACTGCTCTTACTCAAATTGAGGAGGTGCTTGCATAATGAACTTACTAGACGTAATCAAACGCCCAGTGATCACTGAGAAATCAATGCTTGCCATGGATGACAAGAAATATACTTTCGAAGTAGACACTCGCGCAAACAAAACTTTAGTAAAACAAGCGGTTGAAGCTGCTTTTGACGTGAAAGTCAAAAACGTGAACATCGTGAACGTACGTGCGAAATTCAAACGTATGGGCAAATATGCAGGATATACAAAAAAACGTCGCAAAGCGATCGTTACATTGACTGAAGATTCAAAAGAAATCCAATTATTCGAAGCTGCTGAATAAGCAACACTCGATAACTGATTAAATTAGGAGGGGAAAACGTGGCGATTAAAAAGTACAAACCTACCACAAATGGCCGTCGTAACATGACAGGTTCTGATTTTGCTGAAATCACAACATCAACACCTGAAAAAACATTGTTACAGCCATTGAAAAACCATGCTGGACGTAATAACAACGGCCGCATCACTGTACGTCATCAAGGTGGCGGACACAAACGCCAATACCGCGTGATCGATTTCAAACGTAACAAAGACAACGTTGTTGCTACTGTTCAAACGATCGAATATGATCCAAACCGTTCAGCTAACATCGCGTTAGTACATTATGAAGATGGAGTGAAAGCTTACATCTTAGCACCAAAAGGACTACAAGTTGGAATGAAACTTGTTTCAGGTCCTGAAGCAGATATCAAAGTCGGAAATGCTCTTCCTTTAGAAAACATTCCAGTTGGTACTGTGATCCACAATATTGAAATGAAACCTGGTAAAGGTGGACAATTGATCCGTTCTGCTGGTACAAGTGCTCAAGTACTTGGTAAAGAAGGCAAATACGTATTGATCCGCTTGAACTCTGGTGAAGTTCGCATGATCTTAGCTGCATGCCGTGCAACAATCGGTTCTGTAGGTAACGAACAACACGAACTTATCAATATTGGTAAAGCTGGCCGCTCTCGTTGGATGCGTAAACGCCCAACTGTACGTGGTAGCGTAATGAACCCTAACGATCACCCACACGGTGGTGGTGAAGGTAAAGCTCCAATCGGACGTAAAGCTCCAGTTTCTCCTTGGGGTCAACCAGCTCTTGGTTACAAAACTCGTAACAAGAAAGCTAAATCAGACAAACTTATCGTTCGTCGTAAAAATAAATAATTACTTTGACCATGTGTCGCACATTTTGAGAGGAGGTTCACCATGGGTCGTAGTTTAAAGAAAGGGCCTTTCGTTGATGAGCATTTAATGAGTAAAGTTGAAGCTCAAGCAGGGGCCGAAAAGAAAAAAGTAATCAAAACTTGGTCTCGTCGTTCGACAATTTTCCCAAGTTTTGTTGGATATACCATCGCAGTATACGATGGACGTAAACACGTACCAGTTTACATCCAAGAAGATATGGTAGGACACAAATTAGGTGAATTCGCACCAACTAGAACTTATCGTGGGCATGTCGCTGACGACAAGAAAACGAGACGCTAATTCGAGGGGAGGATAAAAGCAAATGGCAGAACAAATCACATCAGCTAAAGCAACTGCAAAAACAGTTCGCACTTCACCTCGTAAAGCGCGTCTAGTAATTGACCTTATCAGAGGTAAAAGTGTTGCGGATGCAATTTCAATTTTGAAATTCACACCAAACAAATCTGCTGGGATCATCGAGAAAGTATTGATGTCAGCAATTGCAAATGCAGAAAACAACTTTGACTTAGATGTTGAGAACTTGGTAGTATCTGAAGCATTTGTTAACGAAGGACCAACAATGAAACGTTTCCGTCCACGTGCAAAGGGTTCAGCTTCACCAATCAACAAACGTACAAGTCATATCACGGTAGTCGTATCAGAAAAATAAGGAGGGATAATCTGTGGGTCAAAAAGTACATCCAATTGGAATGCGTGTAGGCATCATCCGCGACTGGGATGCAAAATGGTTTGCTGAAAAAGAGTATGCAGAGTTCTTACACGAAGATTTAAGAATCCGTAAATTTATTTCAACTAGACTTGCTGATGCTGCTGTATCAACAATTGAAATCGAACGCGCAACTGGCCGCGTAAACATTTCAATCCACACAGCTAAACCAGGTATGGTTATTGGTAAAGGCGGATCTGAAGTCGAAAACCTAAGAAAAGAATTAAACAAATTAACTGGTAAAAGAATCCATATCAACATCGTGGAAATCAAAAAACCAGATTTAGATGCTAAATTAGTAGGTGAAGGAATTGCACGTCAATTAGAAAACCGTGTTGCATTCCGTCGCGCTCAAAAACAAGCGATCCAACGTTCAATGCGTTCTGGCGCTAAAGGGATCAAAACTCAAGTATCTGGACGTCTAAACGGTGCGGATATCGCTCGTTCAGAAGGATACTCAGAAGGAACAGTTCCTCTTCACACTTTGCGTGCGGATATTGATTACGCATGGGAAGAAGCAGATACAACATACGGAAAACTAGGAGTTAAAGTGTGGATCTATCGTGGAGAAATTCTTCCAACTAAAAAAAACACTGAGAAAGGAGGGAAATAAACATGTTAGTACCTAAACGTGTAAAACACCGTCGTGAATTCCGCGGAAAAATGCGCGGTGAAGCAAAAGGCGGAAAAGAAGTAGCATTCGGTGAATACGGCTTACAAGCTGTTGAATCACACTGGATCACAAACCGTCAGATCGAAGCTTCTCGTATTGCTATGACTCGTTACATGAAACGTGGCGGGAAAGTATGGATCAAAATTTTCCCTCATAAATCATATACATCTAAAGCGATCGGCGTTCGTATGGGTAAAGGTAAAGGGGCTCCTGAAGGATGGGTTGCACCAGTAAAACGTGGTAAAATCATGTTTGAAATTGCAGGCGTTTCTGAAGAAGTAGCTCGTGAAGCATTACGTTTAGCTTCTCACAAATTACCAATGAAAACTAAGATCGTAAAACGTGAGGAAATGGGTGGTGAATCGAATGAAGGTTAAAGAAATCAGAGAATTAACCACTGCCGAAATGCTTGATCAAGAAAAACAATTAAAAGAAGAATTGTTTAATCTTAGATTCCAATTAGCAACAGGTCAATTAGAAAACACTGCACGTATTAAAGAAGTACGTAAATCGATTGCACGCATCAAAACAGTTTTGCGTGAACAAGCTAAGTAATTATGGAAGGAGGCCATTAAGCGTATGACTGAAGAAAGAAATCAACGCAAAGTTTATCAAGGTCGCGTGGTATCAGACAAAATGGATAAAACAATTACCGTTGCTGTCGAAACAAAGAAAAACCACCCTATCTACGGTAAACGTATGAACTATTCTAAGAAGTACAAAGTACATGATGAAAACAACACAGCAAAAGTTGGCGACATCGTGAGAATTATGGAAACTCGTCCATTATCAGCTACAAAACGTTTCCGTTTGTTGGAAATAGTCGAAGAAGCAGTTATTATCTAATAACACGAGATTTTCCTATATAGATTGAATGCAAAATCTGAAAGGAGGATACACAACGTGATCCAAGCAGAAAGTCGTTTAAGAATCGCTGATAATTCAGGCGCACGTGAAATTTTGACGATCAAAGTCCTTGGCGGATCTGGTCGCAAAACTGCGAATATCGGTGATGTGATCGTTGCTACGGTTAAACAAGCAACGCCAGGTGGGGTTGTCAAAAAAGGTGACGTCGTTAAAGCCGTTATCGTTCGTACAAAATCAGGAGCTCGTCGTGCAGACGGTTCATATATCAAGTTTGATGAAAATGCTGCAGTGATTATTCGTGATGATAAAAGCCCTCGTGGAACACGTATCTTTGGGCCAGTTGCACGTGAACTACGTGAAAACAACTTCATGAAGATCGTTTCTCTAGCACCAGAAGTTTTATAATCTTGAGACACTTAACAAAGGAGGTGCGAAACAGTTATGTTTGTTAAAAAAGGCGATAAAGTTAAAGTGATCACCGGTAAAGACAAAAACAAAGAAGGCGTTGTATTAGCAGCGTTTCCTAAACAGGATAAAGTAGTTGTCGAAGGTGTGAACATGATCAAAAAACACCAAAAACCTTCTCAAGCTGCTCCTCAAGGTGGAATTGTTGAGATGGAAGCGCCACTTCACGTTTCTAACGTGATGGTCATCGACTCTACTGGTGTAGCTGGCCGAGTTGGCTACAAAGAAGTAGACGGAAAAAAAGTCCGTGTTTCTAAAAAAACCGGTGAAGTTTTAGATAAATAAAAAGTTTAAGGAAGGAGGGTCTTACTGAATGAACCGCCTAAAAGAAAAATATCTTAAAGAAGTAACTCCATCATTGATGGAAAAATTTGACTATAGCTCTGTTATGCAAACACCTAAAGTTGAAAAGATCGTCATCAACATGGGTGTTGGTGATGCGGTATCAAACGCTAAAAACTTAGACAAAGCAGTTGAAGAACTAACTTTGATCACTGGACAAAAACCAATGATCACAAAAGCTAAAAAATCAATCGCTGGATTCCGTTTACGTGAAGGAATGCCAATTGGAGCAAAAGTTACCTTACGCGGAGAAAGAATGTACGAATTTTTAGATAAATTAGTATCAGTTTCTCTACCACGTGTACGTGACTTCCATGGTGTAAGTAAAAAAGCCTTTGATGGTCGTGGAAACTACACTTTAGGTATTAAAGAACAATTGATCTTCCCAGAAGTAGATTATGATTTAGTAGATAAAGTACGTGGTATGGACATCGTCATTGTAACGACAGCGAACACAGATGAAGAATCTCGTGAGTTGTTGACACAATTAGGCATGCCATTCCAAAAATAATTAAAGGAGGCGAACTACGTGGCTAAAAAATCAATGATTGCTAAAAACAAACGTCCTGCAAAACATTCAACACAAGCTTACACTCGTTGCGAACGTTGCGGACGTCCACATTCAGTTTATCGTAAGTTCCATCTTTGCCGTATTTGCTTCCGCGAACTTGCCTATAAAGGTCAAATTCCCGGCGTGAAGAAAGCTAGCTGGTAAAAAAGTAAATTCGCATAAGAAGGAGGTAAAAGTTCAATGGTCATGACAGATCCAATTGCAGATTTTCTAACTCGTATCCGTAATGCAAACATGGTTAAACATGAGGCTTTAGAAGTTCCTGCATCAAAAATTAAACGTGACATCGCTGAAATCTTGAAACGTGAAGGTTTCGTCCGTGATGTTGAATATATCGAAGATGACAAGCAAGGCGTGATCCGCGTTTTCCTAAAATTTGGTAAAAGCGGCGAACGTGTTATTACAAACTTAAAACGTATTTCTAAACCAGGCTTACGTGTTTATGTTAAAGCTGGCGAAGTGCCAAAAGTTTTAAATGGCTTAGGTATCGCTATTATTTCGACTTCTGAAGGTGTTGTCACTGATAAAGAAGCTCGTGAGAAAAACATCGGCGGCGAAGTTATCGCTTACGTATGGTAATCAAGTAGAATCTACAAGGAGGTGTCTTTAAGTGAGCCGTATTGGAAATAAGATCGTTGTGATCCCTGAAGGTGTAACTATCACTCAAGATGGAAACAACGTTACAGTTAAAGGACCAAAAGGGGAATTGACTCGTACATTTTCTGCTGATATCAAAATGAATATCGAAGGAAATGAAGTGACATTCACTCGTCCAAATGACAGTAAAGAAATGAAAACTATCCATGGAACAACTCGTGCTAACTTCAACAACATGGTTGTAGGTGTTAGTGAAGGTTTCCAAAAAGGATTAGAATTAATCGGGGTTGGGTACCGTGCGCAAATGCAAGGAACAAAACTTGTATTGAACGTTGGTTACTCACATCCAGTAGAAATCACACCACCAGCTGGCGTGACTGTTGAAGTCCCATCTAACACACAAGTAATTGTGAAGGGTGCGAACAAAGAAGAAGTTGGCGAATTAGCTGCGAACATCCGTGGTACTCGTCCTCCAGAACCTTATAAAGGTAAAGGTATTCGTTATGTTGGCGAATTCGTACGCCGTAAAGAAGGTAAAACTGGTAAATAATCGTTTCGAAAAATTTCATAGAAGCCAGCAGCAGGAAAAAAGGATTTTGCTGAAGTATTTCTTCATTAAGAGAGAGTTTACTTGTGCCGCAGCTTCTATTTTTTCAAAACTGATCATTTCTACTGTCTGACAGTAGAAAAAATAAAAATAAAGAGGTGACAATTGTGATTACAAAACCAGATAAGAACAAAACACGTCAAAAGAGACACCGTCGTGTACGTAACACTATCTCTGGTACTGCTGAGCGCCCACGCTTGAACGTTTTTCGTTCTAACAAAAACATCTACGCGCAACTTATTGATGACGTAGCGGGTGTAACGCTAGCAAGTGCCTCTACCTTGGATAAAGAAATTTCAGGTGGAACAAAAACAGAAGCAGCACAAGCTGTCGGTAAATTAGTTGCTGAACGCGCAACTGAAAAAGGCATTAAAGTCGTAGTCTTTGACCGTGGTGGATACCTTTACCATGGCCGTGTGCAAGCTTTAGCTGAAGCTGCTCGCGAAAATGGACTAGAATTTTAGAAGAAGGAGGAATACCATTCATGGTTTATATCGATCCAAAACATTTGGAATTAGAAGACCGCGTTGTTGCAATTAACCGTGTAACAAAAGTTGTTAAAGGTGGACGTCGTCTACGTTTTGCTGCTTTAGTTGTTGTCGGTGACAAAAACGGACACGTAGGATTTGGTACTGGTAAAGCACAAGAAGTACCTGAAGCGATCCGTAAAGCAATTGAAGATGCGAAGAAAAACTTAGTTGAAGTACCTATGGTTGGTTCAACAATCCCACACGAAGTAATCGGTGCTTTTAGTGGTGGTAGAATCCTAATGAAACCTGCTGTTGAAGGTTCTGGGGTTGCTGCTGGTGGACCAGTTCGTGCCGTATTAGAATTAGCAGGGGTAGCAGATATCACTTCTAAATCTTTAGGCTCAAACACACCAATCAACGTTGTTCGCGCAACTGTTGAAGGTTTGAAACAATTAAAACGTGCTGAAGAAGTTGCAGCTCTACGCGGCAAATCAGTGGAAGAATTAATCGGATAAGGAGGACAAACATAATGGCTGAATTAAAAGTAACTTTAAAACGCAGTATTATCGGACGTCCTCAAAACCAACGCGATACTGTTAAAGCGTTAGGTCTTACAAAGATTAACAGTTCTGTGGTTAAGCCTGCTAATGAAGCAATCAAAGGCATGATCAACACTGTTTCTCACTTAGTGGACGTTGAAGAAGTTTAATTAAACAAATAAAATAAGAACTAGGACAATTAAGGAGGTGCCAAACCTATGAAACTTCATGAATTAAAACCCGCTGAAGGTTCACGCCAAGTACGTAACCGTGTTGGTCGTGGTACTTCTTCAGGTAACGGAAAAACTGCCGGACGTGGTCAAAAAGGACAAAAAGCTCGTTCAGGCGGTGGTGTACGTCTAGGATTCGAAGGGGGACAAACACCATTGTTCCGTCGTTTACCAAAACGTGGATTTACAAATGTTAACCGTAAGGACTACGCAGTCGTTAATTTAGATGTCTTGAATCGCTTTGAAGACGGAGCTGAAGTAACTCCTGTTGCTTTAGTAGAAGCTGGAATCGTGAAAAACGAAAAAGCTGGAATTAAAGTTTTAGCTAACGGAGAATTGAACAAAAAGTTAACTGTGAAAGCAGCTAAATTCTCAAAAGCAGCACAAGAAGCAATCGAAGCGGCTGGTGGCTCTGTTGAGGTGATCTAATGCTTAAACTATTAAAAGACGCGTTTAAGGTCAAAGATATTAGATCGAAAATCCTTTTTACTGTATTTGTTCTCTTTGTTTTTCGTTTAGGGGCACATATCACTGTTCCCGGCGTAAATGCAAGCTCATTACAAGACCTATCTAGCTTACCGTTTTTCAACATGTTGAACTTGGTAAGTGGTAGTGCAATGCAAAACTTCTCGATCTTTTCGATGGGGGTTTCGCCTTACATTACTGCTTCGATCGTTATCCAATTATTACAAATGGATATCGTGCCACGTTTTGTGGAATGGTCGAAACAAGGTGAAGTTGGTCGTAAAAAGTTGAATCAGGCAACAAGATATTTGACGTTAGTATTGGCATTTATCCAATCTGTCGGTATCACAGCAGGATTTAACCAATACGCTCAATTAGGTTTTGTCAACAATCCAAATGTCTCTACTTATGTAACGATCGGTTTGATCTTAACTGCAGGAACGATGTTTGTTACTTGGTTGGGTGAACAAATCACTGAAAAAGGTATCGGTAACGGTGTGTCAATGATCATCTTTGCAGGGATCATTTCAAGATTACCGGAAAGTGTACGTGAAATTTATGAAGATTACTTCGTAAATATCAATTCTTCCGATATCTGGAGATCTGCAATTTTCGTTGCCATCTTACTAGTTGCGGTTCTAGCAATCGTGACATTCGTAACATTTTTCCAACAAGCTGAACGTAAGATCCCGATTCAGTACACAAAACGTATAGCAGGTGCGCCAACAAGTAGTTATCTACCGTTGAAAGTAAATGCTGCTGGGGTAATTCCGGTTATCTTTGCAAGTTCATTTATTGCGACACCAAATGCTGTGTTACAAGCGTTAAGTGGCCGATTCGGATCTGAAAATTGGTATAAAATAATGATGGAGATCTTTAACTATAATACGGTGCCTGGCGCAACGATTTATACGGTATTGATCGTCGCATTTACATTCTTCTATGCCTTTGTTCAAGTAAACCCTGAGAAATTAGCGGAGAACTTACAAAAGCAAGGAAGCTATATACCAAGTGTACGCCCTGGTAAGGGAACTGAAGAGTATGTCTCAAGCTTATTGATGCGATTAAGTACAGTCGGAGCACTATTTCTTGGTTTAGTGGCGTTATTACCAATCATTGCACAAATGATTTGGGATCTGCCACAATCAATCGGGTTAGGTGGTACAAGTCTGTTGATCGTGATCGGTGTGGCTTTAGAAACTGCGAAACAGTTAGAAGGCTTAATGCTGAAACGTAAATATGTTGGCTTTATTGAGTAAGAAAGCGTGTTGAGGTTTTTCCTCAACACACGTTCTCACATTTATTAGGAGGGAAAGCAATGAACCTCATTTTAATGGGGCTGCCAGGTGCAGGTAAAGGAACACAAGCTGAAAAAATCATTGACGCTTATGGGATTCCTCACATCTCAACAGGAGATATGTTTCGTGCAGCTATCAAAAATGAAACAGCTCTTGGCTTGGAAGCAAAGTCTTATATGGATAAAGGTGCATTAGTTCCTGATGAAGTAACAAATGGAATCGTAAAAGAGCGTTTAGCAGAACCCGATACAGAGAAAGGCTTCTTATTAGATGGCTTTCCTCGTACAATCGAGCAAGCAGAAGCTCTAGATGCAATGTTAAAAGATTTAAATAAACAAATTGATGCTGTCATCGATATCCACGTGGGTGAAGAAGTTTTGGTTGAGCGTTTAGCAGGCCGCTTCATTTGCCGTAACTGTGGAGCAACTTACCATAAAATTTTCAACCCTACAAAAGTTGAAGACACATGTGATCGTTGTGGTGGGCATGAATTCTATCAAAGAGAAGATGATAAACCTGAGACGGTTAAAAATCGTCTGGCTATCAACATCAAAAATAGTGAACCAATCTTGGCTTATTATAAAGAACAAGGTTTGCTACACACTATCGATGGTGATCGTGAAATCGATGCTGTATTTACTGATGTCCAAAAAATCATTGAAAAATAGCACGATTGCCCGTAGCCGACTTGCATTAAGCAGT
Source organism: Enterococcus sp. AZ171 (assembly GCF_051714005.1). Classification (NCBI taxonomy): domain Bacteria; kingdom Bacillati; phylum Bacillota; class Bacilli; order Lactobacillales; family Enterococcaceae; genus Enterococcus; species Enterococcus sp. AZ171. Next base: position 101,425 of record NZ_JBIORA010000001.1, read on the forward strand.
TACTCTTGTCAAGTTCAATAAATTATGATAGAATATGTCAGTCCGACTTCTAGAGAATCCTCTAGATGATCCATTTTGAGAATTTTGAGGTGGGAACTGCAGTTTCCGCCATTTTATCGTGTGAAAATGCGAAACAAGTACAAGGAGGTACTGTGCGTGGCAAAAGAAGATATGATTGAAGTCGAAGGTACAGTCGTCGAAACTTTGCCGAATGCAATGTTTAAAGTTGAACTAGAAAACGGACACCAAGTTCTTGCTACTGTTTCAGGTAAAATTCGTATGCACTACATTCGTATTCTACCTGGTGACAAAGTGACGGTTGAATTGTCTCCATATGATTTAAACCGTGGCCGTATTACTTATCGCTTTAAATAATTGTACTCCGTAAAACTACAGGAGGTATTATCATGAAAGTAAGACCATCAGTAAAACCAATGTGTGAACATTGTAAAGTAATTCGTCGTAAAGGACGCGTTATGGTGATTTGCCCAGCAAATCCAAAACATAAACAACGTCAAGGATAAATGGAGGTGCACTAAATATGGCTCGTATTGCAGGAGTAGATATTCCTCGTGATAAACGTGTAGTAGTTTCACTTACTTATATCTATGGTATTGGTAACACTACTGCGAAACAAATCTTAGCTAATGCTGGCGTATCTGAAGATGTTCGCGTTCGTGAATTAACGAATGAACAAACAGATGCTATCCGTGCAGAAGTAGATAAATTAAAAGTTGAAGGGGATCTTCGTCGTGAAGTGAACTTAAACATCAAACGCTTGATGGAAATCGGTTCTTACCGTGGAATCCGTCACCGTCGTGGATTGCCTGTTCGTGGACAAAACACGAAAAACAATGCACGTACTCGTAAAGGCCCAGCTCGCGCTATCGCTGGCAAGAAAAAATAATTCTTAAGTGAAGGAGGTTAAATCTTCATGGTAGCAAAAAAAGTGAATCGTAAACGCCGTGTGAAAAAGAATATAGAAGCTGGGATTGCACATATCCACTCTACATTCAACAACACAATCATCATGATCACTGATACTCACGGAAATGCTTTAGCGTGGTCATCAGCTGGTTCATTAGGTTTCAAAGGAAGCAAAAAATCAACTCCTTTTGCCGCTCAAATGGCAGCAGAAACAGCTACAAAAGCAGCAATGGAACACGGATTAAAAACTGTTGAAGTAACAGTTAAGGGACCTGGTTCTGGACGTGAAGCAGCAATTCGTTCATTACAAGCAACAGGTTTAGAAGTGACTGCAATTCGTGACGTGACTCCAGTTCCTCATAATGGTGCCCGCCCTCCAAAACGCCGTCGTGTTTAATGAGTGCCTCTCATTTTGAGTTCTATTAGTAACGTCATTGAACAAGACACTTTTCGTTTTGAAAGGGGTAAAGATAAGAATGATTGAGTTCGAAAAACCAAGAATCGCAAAAATTGATGAAGAAAAAGATTATGGCAAGTTCATCGTTGAACCTCTTGAAAGAGGGTATGGGACTACTTTAGGGAATTCCCTACGTCGTATTTTATTATCTTCTTTGCCAGGTGCTGCCATCACTAATATTCAAATCGATGGTGTACTGCATGAATTCTCTACCATCAAAGGTGTTAGAGAAGACGTCACTCAAATCATCTTGAACATTAAAGGTTTAGCACTGAAAATGTATGGTCAAGAAGAAAAAACCCTTGAGATCGATATTACCGGACCTGCTACAGTAACTGCTGGCGATATTATCGTTGATAGTGAGGTAGAAATTCTTAACAAAGATATGTACATCTGCAGTGTATCTGAAGGTGCTACGTTCCATGCTCGCCTAACGGTGAAACCAGGACGTGGTTATGTTCAAGCAGATGAAAACAAAAAAGAAGATATGCCAATTGGTGTTCTTCCAGTCGATTCAATCTACACGCCTGTACGTCGTGTCAACTACCAAGTAGAAAACACACGTGTTGGACATCGTGAAGATTTTGATAAATTGACAATGGAGATCTGGACAGATGGTTCAATCGAACCATTGGAAGCAATGAGTTTATCTGCAAAAATCATGACTGAACATTTAGACATCTTTGTCAACCTAACTGATGAAGCGAAAAACGCTGAAATCATGGTCGAAAAAGAAGAAACACAAAAAGAAAAAATGTTAGAAATGACGATTGAAGAATTAGACTTATCTGTTCGCTCTTATAATTGCTTAAAACGTGCAGGAATCAATACTGTACAAGAACTTACGAATAAATCTGAGCCAGAAATGATCAAAGTCCGTAACTTAGGACGTAAATCATTGGAAGAAGTTAAAGCAAAATTGCATGACTTAGGTTTAGGTTTACGTAAAGAAGATTAAACCTTTTACGAAGGAGGGAAACCAACGTGAGTTATCGTAAACTAGGACGCACATCTAGCCAACGTAAAGCGATGTTGCGTGATTTAACAACTGACTTATTAATTAATGAACGTATTGTGACTACAGAAGCTCGTGCGAAAGAAGTTCGCTCAACTGCTGAAAAAATGATCACTTTAGGCAAACGCGGAGACTTACATGCACGTCGTCAAGCTGCGGCTTTCGTACGTAATGAAGTTGCTAGCGTGCGTGAAGAAAATGAGGAAATCGTTATCGAATCAGCTTTACAAAAGTTATTCAACGATATTGCACCTCGTTATGCTGAACGTCAAGGTGGCTACACTCGTATCTTGAAGACAGAACCAAGACGCGGAGACGGAGCACCAATGGTTGTCTTAGAACTTGTCTAAAATCACACTAATAACATCACTTTATGGATGATTCTTTTAGAGTGTTATGATGTTGGAAGTTACTTATTCCGAGTCTAGCTCAGCGCTGCTCCCCAAGCGATTCGTTTGGGGAGTATGCACTCATCATAAAGTGTTTTTTTGTACCTTCAATTAACTGTCAAGACAGTCTTGAAGGTATAAAAAAACATTTTAAAAATCAGAAATGATTGAAAACTAAGCAGTTTTTTGATAGGGTTAATAGGAACTTTAGGATGAAGAGGGAGTACTTATGGAGCCGATTATTGAATTAGGAAAGATTAATTACAAATACCAACCAGAAGATTTACGACCAGCATTGAAAGATGTTTCTTTCACGATCAATAAAGGAGAATGGATCGCGATTATCGGGCACAATGGTTCTGGTAAATCAACGCTTGCAAAAACGATCAATGGCTTACTCCTTCCTGAGTCTGGGACGGTCAAAGTTGGTAATCAAATACTAAATGAAGAGAATATATGGACGATCCGCCAAAAAGTCGGCATGGTCTTTCAAAATCCGGACAATCAATTTGTTGGATCAACAGTAGAGGATGATGTGGCCTTTGGTTTAGAGAATCAAGGCATTCCTCGAGAAGAAATGATTGTTCGAGTGAAAGATGCTCTTGAAAAAGTTCGAATGTCTGATTTTGCGACAAGAGAACCGGTTCGTCTTTCCGGTGGACAGAAACAACGTGTGGCGATTGCCGGTGTTGTAGCCCTCCGACCAGAAATCATCATCTTGGATGAAGCAACAAGTATGTTAGATCCTGAAGGTCGTGAAGAAGTCATCACAACGATCAAAGAAATCAAAGAGGAAAGTCAACTGACCGTTATTTCAATCACGCATGATATTGATGAAGCAGCTAATGCAAATCGTATTTTCGTGATGAAAGAAGGCGAACTAGTGAATGAAGGAACACCGAAGGAGATTTTCTCTGCCGGACCTGAACTAATCAATCTAGGGTTAGATTTGCCTTTTCCTGAAAAACTAAAAAGTGCCTTGAAAGAACGTGGCATTGAAGTGCCCAAAGAATACATGACAGAAGAAAGGATGGTGGATTGGTTATGGACATCCGTTTTGAAAAAGTAAACTTTACGTACCAACCGAACACACCATTCGAGCAACGAGCTTTATTTGATATTGACTTGTTGATCAAAGAAAACAGCTACACTGCATTAGTGGGTCATACTGGAAGTGGGAAATCCACCTTGCTTCAGCATTTGAATGCGTTGATCAAACCGACGGAAGGAACCGTCCAAATCGGCGATCGTCAGATCAAACCCGATACAGATAATAAAAATTTGAAACCGATTCGAAAAAAAGTCGGTATTGTTTTTCAATTTCCAGAGGCACAGTTGTTTGAAGAAACGGTCGCAAGAGATATTGCGTTTGGCCCAAAAAACTTTGGTGTAAGTGAGGAAGAGGCGACTCTACTGGCAAAGGAAACCTTAGAACAAGTCGGCTTAGATGAGACGTATTTAGAACGCTCGCCTTTCGAGCTGTCAGGTGGTCAAATGCGACGTGTAGCGATTGCCGGTGTTCTAGCTATGAAACCCGAAGTTCTCGTCTTAGATGAGCCAACAGCTGGGTTAGATCCACAAGGAAGAAAAGAAATGATGGATATGTTCTGGCGTTTGCATAAAGAACAGCAAATCACGATTGTATTAGTCACCCATTTGATGGATGATGTGGCAAACTATGCCGATTTTGTTTATGTATTGGAGAAAGGTCGCATTGTTAAGTGCGGAGAACCAAAAGAAGTCTTCCAACATCTTGAATGGTTAAAAGAACGGCAGTTAGGGGTACCAACAGCCACTGAGTTTGCAGAGGAACTACGTGTAAAAGGCATCCATTTTGATGAATTGCCGATTACTGCAGACGCATTAGCGGACCAATTGGTCAAACTGGTGGGAGGTACTGCTCATGATGAATAAATTGATTTTTGGTCGTTATATGCCTGGAGACTCATTTATCCATCGGTTAGATCCACGTGCAAAGTTATTGGCAAGTTTCTATTTTATCGGCATTATCTTCTTAGCCAATAACTGGCAGACATATGCCTTATTAGCGGCGTTTACCTTATTTGCTGTTTTCTTGTCAAAAGTAGATATCAAATTCTTTATTCGAGGTATCCGTCCATTGATCTGGTTGATCCTATTCACTGTAGGCTTACAAGTACTGTTTACAAGTGGTGGAGAAACGTATTGGAGTTGGGGGATTTTCAATATCACTCAATTTGGTGTCATGAACGGACTATTTATTTTTTGTCGGTTTGTTTTGATCATCTTTATGTCCACTTTATTGACACTGACAACGCCGCCTTTAGAATTATCCGATGCGATCGAATATTTGTTACGACCATTGAAAGTTGTTCGCTTTCCAGTACATGAAGTATCGTTGATGCTTTCGATCGCTTTACGTTTTGTGCCGACATTGATGGACGAAACCGAAAAAATCATGAATGCACAGCGCGCGCGTGGTGTTGACTTTGGCGAAGGAAGTCTAGTGCAAAAAATGAAAGCGGTGATTCCTTTACTGATTCCGCTATTTGTCAGCAGTTTCAATCGTGCGGAAGATCTAGCTACAGCGATGGAAGCAAGAGGCTACCAAGGTGGGGAAGGTCGGACAAAATACCGTATCCTTCACTGGCACTTACAAGATACTATTGTTATGGTTGCTTTTGGGCTTATGACCATCGTACTAGTGTTTATCCGTAGCTAAACTTATCAAAGATGAATGAGAATAGGGGAAGATGAATGGTACGCTATAAAGCAATCATTGCCTATGATGGTACCCAGTTCAATGGTTTTCAGAAACAACCTAACGGACGAACGGTCCAAGAAGAACTGGAAAAAACCTTAAAGAAGATGGCAAATGGAAAAGAAATCACGATTTTTGGATCTGGACGGACAGATGCAGGGGTTCATGCAATCGGTCAAGTCATCCACTTTGATTATCCAGAAGAGCGACCTTTGGAACGTATGCGTTTTGGGTTAGATACGCAGTCGCCAGAAGATATTGCTGTAAAAAGTGTGGAGATTGTGCCAGAAACTTTTCACGCACGCTATCTAGTGAAAGAAAAAACCTATCAATTCAAAGTAGATATCGGAAAACCACGTAGTCCCTTCCGTAGACATTATGCAAGCTATTTTCCTTATCCAATAGATGTAGCAAAGATTGAACGAGCATTGCCTGATTTACTTGGTACGCATGATTTCACTTCGTTTTGTGCTTCTGGAAGTTCCATTGAAGATAAAGTACGGACTATCTATGAAGCCAGTTTACAGGTCAATGAAGCAGGCGATGAGTTGACGTTTACGTTTCGTGGTGATGGCTTCCTTTATAAAATGATTCGCATTTTAGTTGGAACGTTGTTAAAAATAGGCAACGATCGTTTGCCAGAAGATTGTCTGCCGGAAATCATTGCAAAAAAAGACCGCAATGCAGCAGGTCCGACTGCTCATCCGGAAGGGTTATACCTATACGAAGTAAAATATGAATAGCATACAAGAAAAAAGCGTTTCGGCAATCACCGAAACGCTTTTTTTATCTTGCGCGACGACGTTCACGTCTTGGACGGTGATCATCGTTTTCGTTTATAGGATCAATAACGCCGCGAAACGGCTGACGTTTACGAATGTACCATAGATACAAGATAAACAAGGCAATACATCCAATAAAGAGAAGTAAGCCAGGAATGAATCCTTTTGGCATGTAACTAAAAGTAATCGTATGTTCACCTTCAGGAACTTCCACCATCAAAAAGGCATCTTGGAATTTCTTCACAGGAACTTTTTCGCCATCGATTTTAGCGGTCCAACCACCATCATAAGGGATAGTCGTGGCTATCATCGTTTTTTCAGTCGCGGTTACTTTTCCTGTAGCTGTTCGACCGGTAGTAGTCATCTCTACACCGTTATTTCTGATTTGGTTGATTGCGGCTTGATACGCTACGACATCAAGTCCGACCACTTGTGGTTCCATAAAGCTGACTTCTTTGGTCCCGTAGAAGCTTGCAGTGAAGGTAACTGTTGTGTCTTGTGGGTAATAACCTAAATCATAATATTGGCCAGTAATGTTAATTTGAGATTTTCTAGATACGCCATTGACGGTAATAGTTGCTGTAGAGCTTTCTAACTGTGCGAAATTCGTTGGAAACAGGCTGAGATATGCTTGGGTATTCGCAGGTACTTGGACTTCCCAAGTCAATTCTTTTGGTTGATTATTCGCTGTTTCACTATAAGTGACCCCATTTGTCGTTGTTGTGATCTTCGTGTTCTGTTGACTTTTTAGGGTTGGTTTGTAAAACGTAAAGAATGATTGATTCAACCCAGAAAGAGCATTCATCAAATTTGTTTGACTAGTTAGATTATCACCTATCGGCTGTTCGATCTTATTGATCGTCAAAGGTGCTTTAAAGGCTAATGGCACAGCATTACTATTTTCGTACAAAGTATAATTGTCCGTTTGTTCGACGGATTGGAAGCCGTATTTATTAAAGCTACTGTCGTTTTTAGCAATATTGTATTTGATTCCCGTAAATCCATCCATCAACAAGGTGTTATTATTGTAGCGAATGTTCAAATTTGTTCCTCTAGAACGGAAGCCTAAAGTATCCAAGTAAGAGGAAGAGTTACGATTTCTGATTGAGGAGAACATACTGATTCCACTATAACCATAATTGATCGAATCATTCGGTGAAACAGGATCAAGGTTTTCTAATCGATAAAACGTATTGGAATCCTTTTTCGAGGCATCAACTAACGTTTTGATTTCAGGATAAGGTTCGGTATACAAACTTCTTGAGGCATAATTCCAATCATCGAGAATGCCATGGATCATACTGTTGGTATTGACTGCGGCTTCTGCTGTCATCAATAGTAACAGAAGAATACTCAAACGTTTCAGATCAAATGGGTGTTGTTGGAATAAACCAATCGTCAATGCGTAGAGCGCTAAAAAGGCTAACGTCAAAACAAAGGATGTGAGCGTGACATACGTGTAACTGCCATCTGGTTTGATTCCCCATGCTGTAGCAAAAGCAGTCGCTAGTACAATGATGACGCCTAGCAATCGCTTCTGATCCTTCTCCTGTAGCTGTTCCCAACTATGAGCCGCTAACAAGAGTACGAGAAATGAAAAGAGATAGGCATAACGGAATAAGAACATATTTGGTGCGTGCATCCCATGCCAGAATAAATTCAAAGGAACGAAATAGAAGCTAGCAATCAAGATCGCGAATAGCCCACCGAACAACAACTTATTTTTCAAGGGGAATTTGCGACTGACAAAATACAAGAGGCATAATGCTAAAGGAAACAACCCAGCATAGATAAATGGGATCGATCCATATTTCGTCGTGTCATAAACACCCACCATGTTTTTCATCAATAAATCTAAATAAGAAGTTGCTTCCGTCTTCAATGAAGTGATCTGCGTTAACGCTTCGCCATTGGCACGTAGATCGAGAATGGCTGGCAGGATGATCACCATCGATGCACCTCCTGCTAATAAAGAGGTGATCCCATAAGGTAAAATCGTTCCTTTGTACCTCCGCCAATTCGTCAGTAGTCGTGTAACAAAGTATAAAAAGGAGAAGACCCCGACCATGAAGCCCATATAAAAACTGGATAAGAACAAAAGCAAGTAACTAACAAACAATAAAATAGGTTTCTTTTGGTCCATCACACGATGGATACCTAAAATGATCAGAGGAAGATAGACGAAGGTGTCTAACCACATGATGATCTCTGAATGGGCAGTGATAAATGAAATCGACGCATAACTGACACTTAATGCGACTTGCCCCCAATGTGGAATGCGATAGGTACGCGCTAGAAACCAGAAGGATAAACCTGCTGAACCAACCTTTAGTAAGGTGATGAGATACAAGGCATCTGGCATCAATTGATTCGGGAACAATAAAACGAGTGGTGTGAAAAGTCCACCTAAATAATAAGAAATCAATGATAGATAATTTAAGCCAAGTGAGGCATTCCACGTGTAAAAAATGCTTTGTTTCCCTAACAACATATTACGGAAGCTTGCATGAAAGTTTGAAAATTGTGAGAAAGCATCACTAGCCAAGATGCTCCGATCACTTCCTGGATAAATACCGATACTTAAATAAACCAATAAAAGAATCAGCAAAGGGATAAAGAAGCTAGCAGCTGCATAGCGGCCGTTTTCTTTTAAGAATTTTTTCAATGTTGTTTTCATTACAATTCAGTCACCAAATTTCTATTTGAAGTTATCATTAGTTTATCACATTCATGATTTTACTTGCTGAAAATACAACCAAATTCATAAAAAAATTACATTTGAAATTAAATAACATTTGTGAGTTTAAATTACATTTACATTAAGAAAATAACACAAAATAAGAAAACACTTTCTACTTTAAAATAAAGTGTTGACAGGCGTTTGCAAATACGTTATGTTTTATTTATAACAATTATAAAAAAACATATACCTATCACTATCTGAGGGATAGTGGCACATAAAAGAAGACTTAAAACAATTATCTGGGTGATTGATTGTTTTAAGCCTTTTTTATTTTTTCTTCTTAAGTTTCATGTAGTTGAGGAAATGTCTCTCATTTGATAATGATTCGCAAAAAATAAAAACCGTTCATTTTGTTGAACGGTTCAAATCATTTCATTCAATTATACGCGTTCAACTTTTCCTGATTTCAACGCACGAGTTGACACCCAAACTTTTTTAGGTTTGCCGTCAATCAATACGCGAACTTTTTGTAAGTTAGGTTTAACTGTACGTTTTGTTGAGTTCATCGCATGTGAACGGTTGTTTCCACTTTTTGTCTTGCGACCTGTAAAGTAACAAACTTTTGCCATGTAAATTTCCTCCTTTGCCTTGATTTGGAGCAATAGTAAATTCAGCTCATACCAGAATAACATATCATATGGCGTAGGAATTTGCAAGCATATTTTCATAGAATTGATTGACATTTTCAGTGATTAATTGTAACGTGAACAAAGTCTTTTCCTAATTTTTTTCAATGGTTTTTGAGTACTTTAAGGGAACAACCTTTTATTTCGGTTGACGCTATGATAAAATGTGATAGTAGAAAAATGGGAATATTTTACCCGTTAAGGAGGCTCATTCATGGCTGTAAAAATTCAAACGTCAGCTGGAACCATTGAAATTACCAATGATGTCATCGCAACAGTTGTTGGTGGTGCCGCAACAGATGTATTTGGTGTTGTAGGAATGGCTAGCAAGAATCAAATCAAAGATAATATCACTGAAATTTTGCGTAAAGAAAATTACTCAAGAGGAGTAGTTGTCCGCCAAGAAGCTAATGGGATCGCAGTAGATGTTTATACAATCATTAGTTATGGCACAAAAATTTCAGAAGTTTCTCGTAATGTCCAAGAAAAAGTGAAATATAACTTGGAGACTTTACTAGGTGTTACAGCCAATTCAGTAAATGTCTTCGTGCAAGGTGTTCGTGTACTGCCAGACTAGGCAGGAGACTTGCTGACTTTTCAGCAGTCGATCTGAAGGAGGATTATCTAGGTGAGTGTAACAGAAATTAGTGCAAGCCAATTCCAGGAAATGGTTCAGTCCGGTGCGAATCGGCTACAAAAAAATGCAGAATACGTCAATTCCCTAAATGTATTCCCGGTTCCCGATGGAGATACCGGTACCAATATGAATTTATCAATGACAAGTGGTGCAAAAGCCGTTGTTGATTCTACCTCTGAAAAGGTAGGAGAATTAGCAGCGCTGTTATCTAAAGGTTTATTGATGGGGGCAAGAGGAAACTCTGGGGTTATTTTATCTCAGTTGTTCCGTGGTTTTTCAAAACAAATCCCTGATGTGACTGTTTTGACAGCAACAGATTTAGCTGCAGCTTTTACTCATGGGGTCGAAACAGCTTATAAAGCAGTAATGAAACCTGTCGAAGGAACGATCCTGACAGTCGCAAGAGAAGCTGCCAAAGCTGGTGAGAAAAAAGCAAAATCAACAGATGATGTGATCGAAGTCATGACTGCGGTCGTTAAAGGTGGGAAACGTGCGTTAGCAAAAACACCTGATTTATTGCCTGTATTAAAAGAAGTAGGCGTTGTTGATAGTGGCGGTCAAGGACTATTATTCGTATACGAAGGTTTTTTAACTGCGTTGAATGGTGAATACCAAGCAGACGAGGTCTATGAACCATCTCCTGCTCAAATGGACGATATGGTAAATGCAGAGCATCATCGTAGTGTGCAAGGTCAGTTAGCAACTGAGGATATCCATTATGGTTACTGTACAGAAATCATGGTGAAGATCGGTGAAGGTCCAACTGTAGATAGTACATTTGATTATGAAGAGTTTCGTAACTATCTAGATGGCCTTGGGGATTCCCTGTTAGTGGTCAATGACGATGAAATCATCAAAGTACACGTTCATACAGAAAACCCTGGGGAAGTCATGAATTACGGACAGAAATTTGGTTCCCTAGTGAAAGTCAAAGTGGACAACATGCGTTTGCAACATGAAACGATCTTAGAACATGACCAAGCCCCTTCAGCGCCGGTCGCACAAACGAAGCCTCGTGTACCTTACGGGATCGTTGCCATCGCAGCCGGAAAAGGTGTGCAAGAGTTATTTGAAAGTCTAGGAGCAAACTACGTGATCAGTGGTGGACAGACGATGAATCCAAGTACGGAAGATATCGTGAAAGCGATCAATGAAGTGAATGCAGATAAAGTCATCATCTTACCGAATAACAAAAATATCTTTATGGCAGCTGATCAAGCGGCTGAAGTGGCTGAACTTCCAGTTGCTGTTGTTCCATCAAAAACAGTTTCTCAAGGATTGACAGCGATGTTGTCCTTCAATGAACAAGCAACGTTAGAAGAAAATAAAGAAACGATGACAGATGTGCTTTCAAGTGTTGTCAGTGGTCAAGTGACACATGCGATCCGCGACACGATGATCGACGGAGTGAAAATCACAGAAGGTGATTTCTTAGGGATGATCGATGGGAAAATCGTGATCTCTAATCCAGACATCTTAGCGACATCACTTGCTACATTAGAGCAAATGATCAACGAGGATACTGAGATCGTCACGATATTAACCGGAGAAGACGGGTCTGCAGAGCAAGCACAAGCATTTGCGGCTCAACTGAGCGACAAATATCCTGAGTTAGAAATCGAGATCCATCAAGGAGATCAACCTGTCTATCCTTATTTATTTTCTGCTGAATAATACAGCCTGAAGCCGATAGATAAAGCAGAAAATCATTTGAAAGGATCTTCGGTCAACGATTTGCAAATCGTTGACCAAGTTCCTTTTTTTGTTAAAGGAGGGAAATCTTATGCGTTCGTTAGCTGATCCAGTCACAGTGCTGGCAGGTGTTGGTCAAAAAAGAGCGGATAGCTTGGCTAGTCTAGGCATCCATACAATCGAAGACTTATTAACTTACTATCCTTTTCGTTATGAAGATATCCAAGAAAGAAATCTAAACGAAATCCAAGACCAAGAAAAAGTTACATTAAAAGGGTTAGTTGTCTCTCCGCCAGTAATGAGTCGTTTTGGCTACAAAAAAAGCCGTCTGCAGTTTCGAATGATGCAAGAACATGAAGTATTCAATGTTTCTTTCTTCAATCAGCCCTATTTGAAAGATAAAGTCATTTTATCTGAAGAAATCGCAGTTTATGGGAAATGGGATGCGAAACGTAAAGCACTAAATGGGATGAAGATCCTTGGTTCGCAAAGTCCAGATGATTTCTCTCCGATCTATCATGTCAACAAATCCATTCGCCAAACGACACTGGTCGATCTGATCCGTCGAGGGTTTAGTGAGTATGGTGATTTGATTGAAGAAAATTTACCACTATCTTTAATTGAAAAATACCGTTTGCTTGATCGTCCAACTGCTGTAAGAAGTATGCATTTTCCGAAAAATCATGAGGAAAATCATCAAGCCAAACGACGGATTGTTTTTGAAGAATTCTTTTTTTTCCAGATGCAGTTACAAGGACTGAAAAAAGCCGAAAAGTCTGAAAAGAATGGCTTAGAGATCCTTTATGATGTGGAACGATTAAAACAATTTACGAAAAAGTTGCCGTTTGAATTAACGACGGCACAAAAACGTGTCACTAATGAAATTTGCCGTGATCTCCGTAATCCACACCATATGCAGCGTTTGTTGCAAGGGGATGTGGGAAGTGGAAAGACCGTTGTTGCTGCGATTGCTTTATATGCGACAGTGACTGCTGGCTTTCAAGGAGCGTTGATGGTCCCAACAGAAATATTGGCGCAACAACATATGGAAAGTTTATCCCAATTATTTGACCCAAATGAAGTGACCGTTGCGTTATTGACCGGATCAACGAAAGCAAAAGAACGTCGCGAGCTATTAGAACGGTTAGAAAATGGGGAAATCGATATCGTTGTGGGAACACATGCATTGATTCAAGAAGGTGTCGCATTCCAAAATCTGGGTTTAGTGATCACCGATGAGCAACATCGTTTTGGCGTGAACCAACGAAAAGTATTGCGTGAGAAGGGTTGGCGTCCAGATGTGTTGTTTATGACTGCCACCCCTATCCCTCGAACTTTAGCAATTACAGCATACGGCGAAATGGATGTATCTGTAATCGATGAGCTTCCCGCTGGACGGATTCCGATCGAAACAAGATGGGTCCGAACACCTCAATTAGATAGCGTGCTAGAATGGACCTATAAAGAATTGCGCAGAGGGCATCAAATGTATGTGATTTGTCCATTGATTGAGGAGTCCGAAGCGTTAGATGTGAAAAATGCAGTGGAAATTTACGAAAAACTTCGTGAGTTATTTGCACCAGAATATGAAGTTGGCTTGTTGCATGGTAAAATGAAGAATCAAGAAAAAGATCAGATCATGGAAACATTCAAAGAAAATCAACTCCAGATCTTAGTGTCAACCACAGTGATCGAGGTCGGTGTCAATGTGCCGAATGCAACGGTCATGTTGATCATGGATGCGGATCGTTTTGGATTAGCTCAGCTGCATCAGTTGCGTGGGCGTGTCGGTCGAGGAAGTGAGGCTTCTTATTGTATCCTCGTGGCAAATCCGAAAAATGAACTGGGTGTCGAACGAATGAAAATCATGACAGAGACCACGAATGGCTTTATCTTGAGTGAAAAGGATTTAGAATTACGAGGGCCTGGAGAGGTATTTGGCTTCCGTCAATCCGGCTTGCCAGAATTTGCGATCGCAGATCTAGTAACAGATGGGAATGTCTTAGAGGTTGCCCGTGAAGAAGCTGCGGCAATCTGGCAAATCAAAGACTGGCAGTTATTACCTGAATATCAACCATTAACAGCCAAGTTGCAATTAGGCGAACAAGATAATCGTTATTTTGATTAACAGATTATCAATACTTTCAAAATGATGACAAGGAGTGGAAATAATAATGAGAATTGCAGTAGATGCAATGGGCGGAGATCACGCACCACAAGCCATTGTGGAAGGAATCGCTCTAGCACAAAAAGATTTCCCTGAGTTGGAATTTGTTCTTTACGGTAAAGAATCAGAGATCAAAAAATATTTGACAGACGAAAAAAATATCACAATCGTCCATACTGACGAAAAAATCAATAGTGATGACGAACCAGTTAAAGCGATCCGTCGCAAGAAAACTGCTTCAATGGTTTTAGCTGCCCAAGCAGTTAAAAATGGGGAAGCAGATGCGATTTTTTCAGCAGGAAATACAGGAGCCTTACTAGCAGCTGGCTTGTTTATTGTTGGACGCATCAAAAACATCGAACGCCCTGGACTAATGTCCACATTGCCAGTTATTGGCAAAGAAGGCGAAGGGTTTGATATGCTAGATTTAGGTGCAAATGCAGAAAACAAACCAGAGCATCTTTTACAATATGGTATTTTAGGGTCATTTTATGCAAGAAAAGTTCGTGGTATCGGACGACCTCGTGTCGCATTGCTCAATAATGGGACGGAAGAGACTAAGGGCAGTGAATTGACAAAACAAGCCTTTGAACTTTTGCAAAATGAAACAAGCTTGAACTTCATTGGCAATGTGGAAGCGCGTGACTTACTAAATGGTGTGGCAGACGTCGTAGTAACCGATGGTTTTACCGGAAATGCAGTGTTGAAATCCATTGAAGGCACAGCGATGAATATGATGACCTTATTGAAATCTGCCATCTTGAATGAAGGCATCAAAGGTAAAATGGGTGCATTACTGCTAAAAGACGGTTTGCGCTCTTTGAAATCTGAAATGGACTATTCAAAACATGGAGGAGCTGTTTTATTTGGATTGAAAGCACCAGTTATCAAAACGCATGGTGCAACTGGACCAGATGCAGTTCGCTATACGATCCGTCAAATCCATACAATGCTTGAAACCAATGTTGTAGGACAACTGGTGGAGCAATTTGAGAAAAAAGAGGACTAAATTTTCTACGAATTGACAAGCTGATGGAGAAAAAAGGGTGGACATTCCAAAAAATTGTCAGTAAAATTAGCTATGGTGAAGAAAACGTAGTAGTTCTAAGAATTGTGGGGGTGAAAAAATTGACGCGCGAAGAAGTATTTAATAAGGTAGCTAAAATCATTTCAAATCACTTTGAAATGGATACAGACAAAGTGACAGATGAATTGAACATTAAAGATGATCTGAAAGCTGATTCAATTAGTATCATGGAATTTGTTCTTGAACTGGAAGATGAATTCGGTACAGAGATCTCTGATGAAGATGCTGAACAAATCGAAACAGTCGGCGGTGCCGTGGATTATATCAGCAAACACTTGAAATAAATTGAATAAATACACATCAACTGATGAATGAATTGGCAAAAGCCAATTTCAACTCAAAGCCAAGAAGTCAGAAATAGTTTAGCTATTTCATGGTTTCTTGGCTTTTTCAGTCATAATTATTTAAATAAAAGAGTTTTTTTAAAGAGAAGAAATATGTCACAACATTCGATAGAAAGAGGTAGTTTCACAACATATCTATTTCGTATGTATTGTATAATTATGCTTTTATAAAATATGACACCTCTTAGGTTAAAACTGTTTTTTATATAAAAAGTGATTTTTGCAGATTTTTATAATGATTCTTAATTTATAAAAATAGTAGGATAAAGAGAAGGTTAGCCACATACCTCATTTTTTTTAATCTTCTTTAGGAGCTGACATAGCTACGTAAGATTTTTCAGACAATTCTGGCAACAGTGTGAAATAATCTTGCAATATAAAACGGTTTTCTATATAATTATTAATAATTAATTACACACTCCTTAGAATGCTACTTATTTAATTTTTTTTTGCTAAGTTGTTATTCAGTGTAGGATTATTTTTTTTATTAAAAACTTCCATCGAGGGAGCAGAGAGGGGTATTCGATTGTCAGATAACCAATTATTAGATGTTCAGAACCTACACACAGGCTTCCGTCTAAAAGATGAATACTACGATGCAGTAGACGACGTTTCTTTTACTTTAGATAAAAACGAGATCTTAGCCATCGTTGGTGAGTCTGGTTGCGGGAAAAGTACGTTAGCTACAACGATTATGGGATTATTAGATCCTAACAATACAAAGATCACAGGGGAGATCATGTACAATGATTTAAATTTAATTGAATTAAATGAAACATTGTATAACAAGATCCGCGGAAATGATATTGGGATGATTTTTCAAGATCCATTATCTGCACTAAACCCTTTGATGAGAATTGAAGACCAAATCAAAGAAGGTTTGTCTTACCATACAAAAATGACTGCTGAGCAAAGACAAGCACGTGCATTAGAATTACTAGAACAAGTAGGGATTCCGAATCCTGCACGAGTTGGACGTCAGTATCCTCATGAGTTGTCAGGTGGGATGAGACAGCGGGTGATCATCGCGATTGCGATTGCATGTAAGCCACCGATCATTATCGCGGATGAACCAACGACTGCCTTGGACGTAACGATCCAAGCACAGATCCTTGACTTACTGAAAGATTTACAAGAAGAAACTAAAACTGGGATCATCTTGATCACACATGATTTAGGTGTCGTAGCTGAAATGGCGGATCGTGTTGCTGTGATGTATGGTGGACAATTTGTTGAAGTTGCAGGAGTCAAAGAGTTATTTGAAAATCCAAAACACCCATATACACAATCATTGCTAAATTCGATTCCACAAGAAGGAAATCACGAGGCAGAGTTACATGTGATTGAAGGCGTAGTCCCTTCATTAAAAAATATGCCACGAACAGGTTGCCGATTTGCGCCACGGATTCCTTGGATCCCAGCAAGCGCTCACGAAGAAAATCCAGTCTTGCATGAAATCGCACCGAATCATATGGTACGTTGCTCATGTTATAAACATTTCCACTTTAGAGACGAAAAAGGAGAGGTGTAGATGTCAGAATTAATTACAATCAAAGATTTGAAAGTTCACTATCCTATTCGCAGTGGGTTTTTCAACCGAGTAACAGACCATGTCTATGCAGTAGACGGTGTCGATTTTATTATTGAAAAAGGAAAAACATACGGACTAGTTGGAGAATCAGGTTCTGGGAAGTCCACAACCGGAAAAGCGGTTGTCGGCCTAGAAAAAGTGACTTCTGGCCAAATCATGTATGAAGGAAAAGACGTCACGAAAAGAAGTAACCGCAAAAAAATCGGCTACAACAAAGACGTCCAAATGATCTTTCAAGATTCAATGTCTAGTTTAAATCCTAAAAAACGAGTACTGGACATTATCGCTGAGCCGATCCGTAACTTTGAACGCTTGAGCGATCAGGAAGAAAAGAAAAAAGTCAAAGGCTTATTGGACATCGTTGGGATGCCAGAAGATGCGTTATACAAATATCCTCATGAATTTTCTGGTGGACAAAGACAGCGTTTAGGGGTTGCCCGAGCAGTAGCAACGAATCCTAAATTGATTGTTGCTGATGAACCTGTATCTGCCCTAGACTTATCTGTTCAGGCACAAGTATTGAACTTTATGAAACGCATCCAACAAGAATTTGGTTTGAGCTATTTATTCATCTCTCATGACTTGGGTGTCGTAAAACACATGTGTGACAACATCGCGATCATGTACAAAGGTCGATTTGTTGAAATCGGTACACGAGAAGATATCTATAATGATCCGCGCCACATCTACACAAAACGCTTACTATCTGCGATTCCACGAATTGATGTAGACAATCGGGAAATACAAAAACAAAACCGACGAAATGTTGAACGTGAGTATATCGAACATCAAAAAGATTACTACGATACAGCAGGGCGAGTGTATGATTTACGTACACTAACCACTACACACAAAGTAGCGTTGAAAGATGGAGGTGCTAGCTAATGTGGAAAACGATTCTACGAAGAGTTCTTTTGATGATCCCACAAGTGATCATTCTTAGTGTGTTGATCTTTATGCTAGCGCAAGCCATGCCTGGAGATCCGTTTACAGGATTGATCAACCCAAACCAAGATCCAGCTGTGATCGAGCAGATGCGTCAGGCAGCGGGCTTGAATGATCCTTGGTATGAACAATATTTCCGTTGGGTCGGAAATGCCTTACAAGGTGATTTTGGACAAAGTTTCTTGTATAAGCGTTCGGTTTCCTCTTTGATTGGAGAACGAATCGTCAATACTTTATATTTATCTATTTTAACTGTTATTATTACGTACTTGATTGCTGTACCACTAGGTATGTTAGCTGGTCGATACCAAAATTCGATTTTGGACAAAGCTGTTGTTATTTATAACTTCTTCAGTTTTGCTGTTCCATTATTCATTTTCGGTTTGATCATGTTGTTTGTTTTTGGCTATCGTTTAGGTTGGTTCCCAACAAGTGGTTCTCAGACTTTAGGTTTCCAGGGAGGATTTTTCGCTCAATGGATGGATCGATTGCAATACATTCTATTACCATCGATCACACAGGCCTTTTTAGCCACAGCAGTAACGATCCAGTATTTACGAAGTGAAGTCATTGATTCGAAATCCTTAGACTTTGTACGTACAGCTCGTTCCAAAGGGGTGCCGACAAACAAAGTATTCAGTCGTCACATTTTCCGTAATGCAGCATTGCCGATGGCATCTCAAATGGGGTATGAAATTACTTCATTGATTGCTGGTTCTGTCGTTATCGAAAAAATCTTTGGTTATCCTGGTGTCGGAAAATTGTTTATTGACTCAATCGGTCAACGTGA
Source organism: Enterococcus sp. AZ171 (assembly GCF_051714005.1). NCBI lineage: Bacteria > Bacillati > Bacillota > Bacilli > Lactobacillales > Enterococcaceae > Enterococcus > Enterococcus sp. AZ171. Next base: position 120,357 of record NZ_JBIORA010000001.1, read on the forward strand.
TTATACCGTAATCACAGCCTTAGTCTTGATTTTAGGAATCGCAACGCTCGTCGGAACACTGCTGTCAGATATTATCATGAGCATTGTTGATCCGCGTATACGAATCCAATAAAAAAATCAAACAGAAGGGAGAATCGATCATGAGTGATAAAAACAAAGAAGTTGCGCAAGAAAGTATCCCACCAATGGGTATACGAATGATTGCACGAGAATTCAAAAAAGATAAAGTAGCCATTTTTTCACTGGCTTTGTTAGTTGTTTTACTATTAGTTATTTTTATCGGGGCAATCTTTATTGACCAAGATAAAGTAATGTTTGTTAGTATTTTTGATAAGTATGCTGAACCTGGCGCCATCTCTTCTCAAGGATCAAAATTCCTTTTAGGAGCAGATGAAGGTGGACGTGATGTCTTCGGTCAATTGATTATCGGAGCAAGAAACTCTGTGATGATCGGTTTTGCGATTACGATCATTACGTCGATCATCGGAGTAGGACTTGGAATTCTTTCAGGGTTTTATGGTGGGATCATTGATAACGTATTGATGCGTATTGTTGATTTTATTATGATTTTACCGATCATGTTGATCATTATCGTGTTTGTTTCGATCATTTCGCGCTATAACGTTTGGTCATTTATTTTTATCATGAGTGCATTTTATTGGGTTGCTAAAGCCCGATTATTCAGAAGTAAGACGTTATCAGAAGCTAGACGTGATTATGTCAGTGCTTCAAAAACGATGGGAACAAGTGATTTCAAAATCATGTTCCGTGAAATCATGCCAAACCTTAGTTCATTGATCATCACCAACTTAACAATGAACTTTGCGGCAAATATTGGGATCGAGACCACTTTGACTTTCTTAGGCTTTGGATTGCCAGCTAATGTACCTAGTTTAGGAACATTGATCGGTTATGCAAGTAATGGTGAAGTTTTAGTGAATCGACAATGGATTTGGTTACCCGCGTCAATTCTAATTTTAGTGTTGATGTTGAGTATAAACTACGTTGGACAAGCATTTAAGCGCTCTGCAGATGCGCGACAACGTTTAGGATAAGAGAAGTGAAGGGGGAAAATAGGATATGAAGAAAACGATTTTTGGATTTGTCACACTGCTATCTGTGGGAGCATTAGCAGCGTGTGGAAATGGCGGCGGAACTAGCTCGTCAGGTAATAATTCAGCAGATAATGGGGATAAAAGTGAATTGACTTTCCCATTAGCTACAACGAATAATGATGAAGCAATCGAAGATGGACAGCTAGATGTGGCAGTAGCAACAGATAGTCAGTTCAAAGGATTATTCCAATGGGAATTTTACCAAGATGCCTTTGATGCAGCGTTTATGGCGCCTTCACATGAACCATTGTTTACAAATGATGATAACTTCACGATTACAAACGATGGAGCAGCCTCATTAGAATTAGATGAAGATGCAAAAACAGCAACAATCACACTTAAAGACAACGTAAAATGGTCTGATGGTGTCGATGTCACAGCAGATGATGTTATTTTCCCTTATGAAATCATCGGAAACTCTGAATACACTGGTATCCGTTACGATGATACATTCCGTAACATCGTTGGTATGGAAGAATATAACAGCGGTAGTGCAGATACGATTTCTGGAATTACAAAAGTAGATGATAAAACTGTTAAAATCGAATATAAAGAAATGAACCCAAGCATGCTTCAAGCAGGTGGTGGAATTTGGACATATGCAGCACCAAAACACACACTTGAAGGAATTGCTATCAAAGACATGGAATCAAGTGATCAAGTTCGTAAGAACCCTGTGACATTTGGTCCTTACTATATGAGTAACATCGTTGCTGGTGAATCAGTAGAATTCTTACCAAATGAATACTACTGGAATGGTACGCCACAATTGAAGAAAATCACAATGAAATCATTACCAACAGCAAGTGCAACAGAAGCATTAAATTCAAAATTATATGACATGATTTTCCAAATGCCAACAGATACGTATGACACATACAAAGATATCGCTGGTTATACGAATCTAGGACGTCAGCAAACTTCATACACTTACTTAGGTTTCAAACTAGGTAAATGGGATGCTGAAAGTGGAAGTGTAGAATATGATCCAAACTCAAAAATGGCTGACAAAGCATTACGTCAAGCAATGGGCTATGCTTTAGACAATGCGGCAGTAGGTGAACGTTTCTATGCTGGTTTAAGAAGCAATGCAACTTCATTGATTCCACCAGTATTTGAAAGTTTCCACGATGCAGATCTAAAAGGCTTCACTCAAGATCTTGATAAAGCCAACAAATTATTGGATGATGCAGGATATAAAGATGTTGATGGCGATGGTATCCGTGAAGACAAAGATGGTAACAAGTTGACAATCAACTTTGCGTCAATGGCAGGTGGCGAAACAGCACAACCATTAGCAGATTACTACGTACAACAATGGAAAGAGATTGGTTTAGATGTTCAATATACAACAGGTCGTCTGATCGAATTCAACTCATTCTATGATCGTTTGGAAAATGATGATCCAGAAATCGATATCTACCAAGCAGCTTGGAGTACAGGAACAGATCCAAATCCAAGTGGACTATGGGGTGCAAATGCTGCGTTCAACTACACTCGTTTTGAGTCAGAAGAAAACACAAAATTGATCAATGATATCAATTCAAGTGCAGCATTTGATGCAGATTACCAAAAAGAAGCTTACAAAAAATGGCAAGAATACGCATTTGAAGAAGCTTTTGCTATTCCAACATTGTTCCGTAACGAAGTATTACCAGTAAACGACCGCGTAAAAGATTGGAATTGGGCATATGATGCTGTCAATCCATGGGCTGTTGTATCTGTAACTTCAGATTCACGTTCATAATCAACAAATAATAAAACCGAATCAGTTCGAGATAGGATTTTCCTATTCTCGGCTGGCTCGGTTTTTCTGTGTGAAGTATATGGATAGAGTGAGGTTTGACAAGTATTCATAATAAAATGCGACGATCTCACTCCAATAGAAAAGAGATGAGATCGTCGCTCAAGCGTTGCGTTGATTGATCTGTTGAGAGGGAGTGGTTTAGTATTGTACTATTTTAAACATTTTGTTTCATACTTTATCTGTTCTCTAAGGTTGTGCTACTTTAGCTAAGATAAATAGTAGCTAAAAATGATTCTTTTCTTTTATTGTTTTTATTGCTTCAACCAACTCAGTCTCGATTTTACTTTTTGAGCGTAGCAAGCCAATTATTTCATTTAACTGTGTAACGATTTTTATTATACCGACAAAAACAACAACAAAAATAAAACTAGTTACTGAAAAAATTTTAATCACCAACTTACATTATATTTTGACGATATCCTTTGTCAGTTAACGTCACTCAAATGGTTTCTGTACTTTCGTGACTAGACAAAAAATCGTGGATGTTGATTATTCTAACTAATAAATTGGAAATCATGATCATCGATGCGTCAATGCTTATGATCTCGTATGTAACAGCAAAAGCAACTAATCTGATATTGTATAGTGTATTACCTCCAGCTCCCACGGCAAGTGTATCATAGAAGTTATGGATAGACTACTTAGCCCCTATTTATTATTAAGTGTTGGCGAACAACTAAAGGAAGAGACTTCTCAATAGGATAAACATACGACGATCAGAAAACAAAGAGAGCATCTAACGGATTTCGTGTCTGCTAGTCTTAGTTTATTTTTTTTATAGGAGGTTTATTCATATCATTCATAAAGCTTTTCATACCTTTTGTCTCAACCATTTCATATTTTATAAAAAACCAGTATAATAAGGAAGTATTGAAAAAATAGCCATAAAGGAATGTGGGAAATGGACAATCAGCTAACAAAAGAATTGAAAGAAAAGTATAGCATCGTTTTTCACGATTTAAACTTACTTGAACAAGCTTTTACCCATTCATCCTATGTGAATGAGCATCGCAATTTGCAACTATCCGACAACGAACGTCTTGAGTTTTTGGGAGATGCTGTATTAGAGTTGATGGTTTCTGAATATCTGTATCGTTTGTATCCAGATATCCCAGAAGGAAAATTGACCAAAACTCGTGCAGCTATCGTACGTGAAGATAGTTTGTCCAAATTTGCCAAGGAATGTCGTTTTGATCAGTACATCCTGTTAGGAAAAGGTGAGGAGAACTCAGGCGGACGAACCCGTCCAGCGCTTCTTTGTGATCTGTTTGAAGCCTTTTTAGGAGCGTTGTACCTTGATCAAGGATTTGACGCAGCACATGCGTTTATTGAAACGGTGATTTTTCCGAAGGTGCGTGCCGGTGCTTTTTCCCATGAGATGGATCATAAAACAAGATTACAAGAAGTATTGCAAAAAGCTGGAGACGTGTTGATTGAATATCGTTTGATCAATGAAGAAGGTCCAGCACACGAACGTATTTTTTGGATCGAAGTATACGTGGATGATCGGTTGATTGGAACTGGACAAGGAAAATCGAAAAAACTAGCAGAACAAGCTGCTGCTGAGAATGCTTTAGCAGCACTAAGTAAGTGAGGGAAAGACTTCGTGTATTTAAAACGCATTGAAATAGCCGGCTTTAAATCATTTGCAGATAAAACAATCATTGAGTTTGAAAATAGTGTCACAGCGGTCGTTGGACCAAACGGTAGCGGAAAAAGTAATATTACTGAGGCTATCCGTTGGGTACTAGGAGAACAGTCTGCAAAAAGCCTTCGTGGTGGGAAAATGCCGGATATTATTTTTGCCGGTTCTGATTCCCGTAAACAATTGAATGTCGCTGAAGTAACCGTCATATTAGACAACTCTGATCATTACTTGCCACTAGAGTATAGTGAGATCAGTGTAACACGTCGTTACCGTCGGACAGGTGAAAGCGACTTTTTCATCAATAAACAACCTTGTCGTTTGAAAGACATCCAAGAATTATTTATGGATTCTGGCTTAGGGAAAGAATCATTTTCGATCATCTCTCAAGGAAAAGTCGAAGCGATTTTTAGTAGTAAGCCAGAAGACCGACGAGGGATTTTTGAAGAAGCAGCTGGAGTCTTGAAATACAAACAGCGCAAGAAAAAGGCGGAGCAAAAGCTTTTTGAAACAGAGGATAATCTAAGCCGTGTCCAAGATATCATCTATGAACTTGAAGAGCAATTAACTCCTTTGGCCGCCCAGAGTGAGGCTGCGAAGGAGTTTTTACGATTAAAAGAAACATTGACTAACACAGATATCTCTTTGATGATTGCTGAAATCAAAGCGGCAAAAAAAGAGTGGGATGAACGACAACTACAATTAGATCAGTTCAACCAATCACTAACATCCTTAACGACACAGATCCAAACAAAGGAACAGTTATTAGCCGAAAAACGCAAACAAAATAACCAGGCCGACCGTATGATCGAAAAAAATCAACAAACGTTATTAGCGTTGTCAGAAAAATTAAAGCAAACAGAAGGACAAAAAGAAGTATTACTTGAGCGAACGAAGCATACCCAAAAGAGCTCAAAAGAATACCAAGCTTCTTTAACTGAAGTGCAAGAAAAAGTGGCTCATTTTGAAGAATTACAAGCGACTTTGACCCAAGAAGTCAGTCAAAAAGAAGCAGAGATCCGACAGGCTGAAAAAGCACTGATGAGTACGCAACAAGAATTGGAAAAATACCAAAAATCAACCAAAGAATTGTTGGCAGAATTACGCGATCAGTATGTCGATCTGATGCAAGAACAAGCAACTGTCGGCAATGAATTGAAGTACTTGGAGCGTCAATATGTTCAAGAGACATCTAAAAGTCAGCAAACACTAGCCAAACAATCGGAAGTGGAAGCGAATGTTGCGGAAATGTCCGCCAAGCAAATCGAGTTGACAGAGCGACATGAAAAGCTACAACAAGCATTGAATGAGGTCAAAGCGTCACTTGAAGTTGTGCAAACAAAAGGAAAACAAGCACAAGAGCGCTTGGCAAAAGAACAGCCCAAAATGTATCAACTGATGAACCAAGTCCAACAATTACGGGCACGTCAGAAAAGTTTACAAGAAATCCAAGAAAATTACTTTGGCTTCTATCAAGGTGTTCGTTTGATCTTGCAACAAAAGCAACGCCTCTCTGGGATCGTTGGTGCGGTTGCTGAATTGATCGATGTTCCAGCTGATTATACATTGGCAATCGAAACAGCTTTGGGTGGTTCAGCGCAACATGTCATTGTTGAAAATGAAGGCGATGCACGTCAAGCGATCACTTATTTGAAACAACAAAAAGGCGGACGAGCAACGTTTCTACCATTAACGACAATCAAACCTCGTCAATTACCTGCACATATTTTTGCACAAGCGCAAACAGTTGACGGGTTTATCGGGATCGCTAGCGAACAAGTGACTTATCCCGAACAGATCCAGACAATCGTTCACAATCTATTAGGGACGATTCTATTAGCAAAAGACTTAGCAAGTGCCAATGCCATTGCCCAACAGATTCGTTACCAGTATCGTGTGGTCTCACTAGAAGGTGATGTCATGAATGCCGGTGGTTCAATGACTGGTGGGGCGACGAAGCGAGGCAATCAAGGAAGTTTATTTGCACAAAATCAAGAATTAAAACAATTGACGAGTGAGTTTCAACAAGCGGATCAGGAGTTGCAAAGTCAAGAAAAGAAAGTACAAGCATTGCAACAAGAAGTCACGGTTTTGGCAGAAGAACAAGAACTTCTGCGGACACAAGGGGAACAGTTACGCTTTGAAGAACAAGAAGTAGCAAATCAACGACAAAATGTGGCCAACGAACTCACTCGTTTTGAAAAAGAACAGCAAATCTCAAGTTATGAAACGCGTGAACTGCAACAATTCATGGAGAATTACCAAAAACAACAGGCAGAGCTTTTGGCAAAACAGCAAGAACTAGAAGTACAACGCCAAGAGATCGATGCTGAAATCAGTTCATTGAGTCAAGAAAGTGACAAGATGGAAGAACGTCGCGCGCAGATCCAGGAAAAACAAGCACAGGAGCAAGCCTCATTAGCCGTATTGAAAGAGCAATACAATCACTTACAGATCCAACTACGTGGCGCACGCGTACAAAAAAATGAGGCATTAGCCAAACAAGAAGGACTAGAACAACAACTGCATGCATTGACTGCGGACTTCTCTGATCACGAACTGACAGAAGAAAGTTTAGATAAACGAATCGCTGATTTAGCGACAGAAAGAGATCGCTTAAAAGCTTCTCTAGAAGACGCCAAACAGTCACGTGAAGAAATGCAAACGACCATCGATGCGTTGGATGCCGATCTATTAGCTGAAAACCGTAAACAAAAAGAACTTTTGACAGAGCAGTCACAGTTAGAGGTCCAAAAGAATCGTGCGGAAATGATTTTGGACAATCATCTGAATTACCTGCAAACGGAGTATCAGATGAATTATGAAAAAGCCTGTGAATCTTATGAAGAAACAACGGATGTAGCGAACAGCCGGGTAGAAGTTGCTTCGTTGAAACAACAAATCGATCGTTTAGGCACAGTAAATCTAAACGCCATTGAGCAGTATGAGCAAGTGAATGAACGTCATACCTTTTTGGCTGCGCAACGGGATGACTTATTATCGGCTAAGGATCAATTATTTGAAACAATGGATGAAATGGATGATGAGGTACGGACTCGTTTCAAAGAAGTTTTTGAAGCAATCCGCCAAGAATTCAAAATCGTTTTCCCAAATATGTTTGGTGGCGGTCGCGCAGAGCTTGTGTTGACTGATTCGACTGATTTGTTGCAGACAGGGATTGAAATCGAAGTTCAGCCTCCAGGTAAAAAACTACAAAGTTTAAGTTTACTTTCAGGAGGAGAACGTGCATTGACTGCGATTGCGTTGCTCTTTTCGATTATTCGTGTCTGCCCTGTACCGTTTTGTATCCTTGATGAGGTCGAAGCTGCGCTAGATGAAGCCAATGTCAAACGCTTTGGTCGCTATCTCAGCGAGTTCCAAGACGATATACAGTTTATTGTAGTGACGCATCGTAAAGGGACGATGGTTGCTGCGAATGTCTTATACGGTGTGACCATGCAAGAGTCTGGGGTTTCAAAAATCGTCTCTGTCCGTATGGAAGACATCAATGAAGAAGGAAGAATGAGTGAAACGAAAGTGTAGGGGACGAAATGATCAAATTAATCGCTATCGATTTAGACGGAACACTATTGAACGAAGAAAAGAAAATCTCATCTGAGAATAAACAAGCTTTGGCTCAAGCAAAAGCACAAGGGGTAAAAATCGTTTTATGCACGGGGCGTCCGTTAGCAGCGATGGCTCACTATTTACAAGAATTAGGTTTAGTCGAAGAAGGCGATTATAGCATTACCTTCAACGGTGGCTTAGTCCAGAAAAATGATACTGGTGAAATCATCGAGAAAAAAGCGATGTCTGTGTCTGATATCCATCGTCTTTATGCGTTGGCACAAGAACTAGACTTACCGTTAGACGTCTTATCAGATAATGTCGTCTTGCAATTACCTAGTGCGCCTCAAAAGCAATCGATGTACAATGTATTAAACAACTTATTGCAATTCCAACCAGCAGTACTAGCTGATATCACAGATGAGTTTGTGTTGAACAAAGCAGTCATTGCCTATGAGCAAGAAGAACTAGATGCAAAAATCAAGGAGATTCCAAGCGCTTATTATGAGTCGTATGAAATTATCAAAACGCGCAATGTTTTATTAGAATTTATGCCAAAAGGTGTCACTAAGGCATATGGTATTTCTTTATTAGCAAAAGATTTAGGACTTGAACGTAGTGAGATCATGGCAATCGGAGATGAGGAAAATGATCTACCGATGATCGAATACGCAGGACTTGGTGTAGCCATGGAAAATGCGGTGCCTTTTGTCAAAGAAGCCGCTGATCATGTCACAGCAAGTAACATCGAACATGGGGTAGCAAAAGCGATCCAACAATTTGTTTTAGTGTAAAGGAGGTATACTATGGGATTTTTTGATAAGATCAAACGAGCCTTTACTGGTGAAGAAGCACCAGAAGAAGTAGAAGTACAAGAGAAATATGATAAGGGTCTAGAAAAGACCCGTAAAACGTTCGGTGAACGAATGAATGAACTGTTTGCGAATTTCCGTACGGTCGATGAAGATTTCTTCGAAGAATTGGAAGAAACATTGATCGGTGCAGATGTCGGCTTTGAAACAGCCATCAAGATCACTGAAGCGTTACGCCAAGAAGTGAAGCTAAGAAATGCCAAGAAACCAGCTGAGATCCAAAATGCGATCATCGAAAAATTAGTTGAGCTTTATGAGCAAGAAGGCATCGATGAAGTCAATACATTGAACCTCCAAGAAGAAGGATTGACAGTGATCCTCTTTGTTGGTGTCAATGGTGTAGGAAAGACGACGAGTATCGGTAAATTAGCACATCAATACAAAACGGAAGGCAAAAAGGTATTGTTAGCCGCAGCAGATACCTTCCGTGCGGGTGCGATCGATCAGTTAGTCGTTTGGGGAGAACGTGCAGAAGTTGAAGTGGTTCGAGGCAAAGCTGGTGGTGATCCTGCGGCAGTCGTTTACGATGCCATCGAAAAAGCCAAAGAACAACAAGCAGATATTTTACTTGTTGATACAGCTGGACGTTTGCAAAACAAAGTCAATTTGATGAACGAATTAGAGAAGATCAAACGTGTGATCCAACGAGAATTACCAGAAGCACCACATGAGATCTTACTTGTGCTAGATGCGACGACAGGGCAAAATGCCATGGTCCAAGCGAAACAGTTCAAAGAAACCTCTGATGTGACAGGGCTAGTTTTAACAAAATTAGACGGTACAGCTAAAGGTGGAATCGTCTTAGCCATTCGTAATGAATTGCACCTGCCGGTCAAACTTGTTGGTTTGGGTGAAGGCATCGATGATTTAGAAGCTTTTGATCCAAATGACTTTGTCATCGGTCTATTTAAAGGCTTATTGAAAGAAGAATAAACAGTATATGAGCATAAGTTTATCTAAAGAGCTTGTAACAAAGGTGTTCAACTTCAAGAAATAAAAAAGAAGCCACGGGAATCGTTCTTTAAATTTCCGTGGTTTTCCCTTTATTTTTGAAGAGGTTCCGTTTGTTTCAGGCTCTTTTTTCTCCTTCCAATGGACTAGCGATATTCAAGGAACAATATTTCGAATATAAACCAAAAATGAACCAGCGATTTTTTTGACTGTCCTATCTGGCTATGTGCCATCTTGTTGTTCAGTTTGGAGTCATTTTCCTACAATATCAGCTGTTTTTTTAAAAAAACACCCCTTTTTTCTCATTTTCAAACAATTTCATTCTTTTTCTTGGCGGTTTTTACTATAATGAAACATATGAATTGGAGGACATTTAACCATGAACTATAAAGAATTATTACTGCATCCTCGTTCACTACCATTCATTAGTCAAGCCCGTTTTGGGGTTGAACGTGAAGGGCAACGTGTGAACTTCTCTGGAAAGTTGGCAACAACCGATCATCCTGAGATTTTTGGGGATCGTACGTATCATCCATACATCCAGACAGATTTTAGTGAAACTCAAGTCGAATTGATTACTCCGGTCACGGATTCTATCAACGAACTTTTTAAATACTTGGAAGCAATCTACGACGTTGCTTCACGCTCAATGGCAGATGATGAAATGATCTGGCCTTTAAGTATGCCTCCGGCTTTACCTGAAAAAGACGAAGAGATCATGATTGCGAAGCTTTCTAATTTTGAAGATGTCTTGTATCGTCGTTATTTAGCAAAGGAATATGGCAAACGCAAGCAAATGGTCAGCGGCATCCATTTCAACTTTGAGTTTGGTGATGATCTTTTACAATCCTTGTTTGTACAACAAACAGAGTTTACCGACTTTGCAGCATTTAAAACAGAATTATATTTTAAAACAGCACAGAACTTCTTACGTTATCGTTGGTTGATCACTTATTTGTTTGGGGCGTCACCTCTAAGTGAAGACCACTATTTTGTCGGCAAGCCAGCACCAGCAGAACCGGTACGCAGTATTCGTAATAGTTCCTATGGTTATACGAACCATCCGAATGTCAAAGTATCCTATGCGTCAATGCAACAATATTTAACCGATATTGAAAAAATGGTGGAAGAAGGTAAGTTATCCGAAGAAAAAGAATTCTATGCACCGATCCGTTTTCGTGGTGGAAAACGTGTAGCTGATTTAGCAAAATCAGGTATTCGCTATATTGAACTGAGAAATATTGATTTAAATCCTTACGCACGTGTAGGGATCAGTCAAGCACAAGTTCAGTTTTTACAATCGTTCTTAATGTATATGCTATGGATGGAACATGACGTAGCAGTCGATGCATGGGTCGAAGAAGGCGAGCAGCGAAATGAACACGTGTCGTTAGAGAACCCTATGGATCAAACTGCTTTTTATGATGAAGGAATGCTGCTTCTTCAAGGCATGAAAGAGATGCTTGTAGCTTTAGGACAATCCGAACGCCTACCATTGATCGATGACATGATCGCACAATTGGATGAACCACGTGAAACATTGGCAGGCAAGATTTATCAGCAAGCACAACAAACAAGCCAGCATGACTTTGCTTATACTTTAGGAAAACAGTATGAAGAAGAAAGTCATGAACGTTCGTATCAATTAGCGGGATTTCGTGACATGGAGCTGTCGACACAGATTCTGATGTTTGATGCGATCCAAAAGGGCATCGAAGTAAAGGTCATAGATGAATCAGATCAATTTTTACGTCTACAGCATCAAGAGCATATCGAATATGTGAAAAATGCCAATATGACAAGTAAAGACAGCTACATTGTGCCATTGATCATGGAAAATAAAACAGTCACTAAAAAAGTGCTAAAAGAGGCCGGATTCCGTGTACCTGAAGGAGCCGAATTTACTTCAATCGAAGAGGCTTTGAACGCTTATCCACGATTTGCAGAACAAGCCTTTGTTATTAAACCTAAATCGACAAATTATGGGTTAGGGATCACGATCTTCAAAGAAGGAGCATCTTTAGAAGATTACCAGGCTGGTTTAGCAATCGCTTTTCGTGAAGATACTTCTATACTGGTTGAAGCATTCATGCCTGGAACAGAATATCGCTTCTTTGTGATCGATGGGCAAGTAAAAGCGATCTTACTTCGTGTTCCTGCCAATGTTGTGGGTGACGGAAAACGGACGGTGGAAGAACTTGTCGCTGAAAAAAACCTAGATCCATTAAGAGGCAGTCACCATCGTGCACCATTGGAATTGATCCAGTTAGGTGAACTTGAGCAGTTGATGTTAAAAGAGCAAGGACTAACCATCCATTCTGTACCTGAAAAAGATCAAATCGTGTATTTACGCGAAAATTCCAATATCAGTACAGGTGGCGATTCAATCGACGTAACAGATGAATTTTCAGACGCGTATAAACAAATTGCCCAACAAGCAGTGGAAGCCCTAGGAGCGAAAATCAGCGGCATCGATTTGATCATTCCTGATAAAGATATCGATCCTCAAACAGATGACCAAGCCTATGGCATCATTGAAGCAAACTTCAATCCAGCGATGCACATGCACGTTTACCCATTTGCTGGCCAAGGCAGAAGACTGACAATGAATGTCTTAGAGCTGTTGTATCCTGAAGTGATCAACAGACAAGAAGAGACTAAATAAATCATGAACCTGTAGGACAAAAAAATCATCCACATCACTAGATTTATCTAGTTTGTGAATGATTTTTTGTTTTGCCACAGGTACATACGAACGCTGACAAATTTTGATTAGAAACTCAAAGAATCGAGTGAACTTTTAGAAATTATTTGAATAATCGGTCCCAAAAGCTTTTTTTCTTTGGTTGTTCTTCTTCTTGTTTCGTTGGATATTTTTCTTCTACGTCAATAACGGGCTCATTCACCGCTTCTTTGGCCGCAATCAGTAGACCAATACTTTGCGGATCTTCAGAAACATGATCGTTTACAACCGTGAATTTCGTTTGATTTTTCGTTGCCAATTGGATGTATTGATTCTGGATATCCAGGGGTAAGGTCCCGTTTATCAGAATAAATGCTTCTGGTCGTTTCTCTAGTTCTTGTAGGAACTTTTCTTTATTTGTCGGCTCATTCATTTCAGCAACGGTCATACTGAGGTAGCAACGTTCACGAAAGGTACCTAGGTATTTATGCTGTTCTTCTGGGTTGACCAAGGGCGTGCCATACATTCCTTTGTCCAAATGATTTTTCAATTCATCTGATGCCATCCAATTTCCTCCTTTGTTGTTTTAAGTCATTATAACATAGAGGTTGTGACAGAAGCATTTTGACCTGATCAGTAAGCTAGAAAATTGAAAAATAGTTTTTCATATTTTGTCATTTTCTAGCTTGGTGTTGAAGGTTAGCTTTTGGATCACCGTGTAGCCAGGTTGTGAGAAAGTCGTTTAGCTCCAAGCATTAAGGCAGAAATTGAGAAATAGCTTCCCACATTTTTAAGGTCAGAAACAAAAATGAATTTTATTTTTGTATCGTACACGTATTCTAAAATTTATAGGGATTGCTCTTATTTCATTAAAAAACGGTTGCTTTTGTTCAATGCTTCACTTAGAATAAGAATGAGAATTATTCTCAGTTAGCGAGGTAAAGGGAAATGCGCGTGGGTCGCTTGATGGTTTTGTTAGTTATTTTAAGTATATGTTCGCTATTTATTGGCGTGTCTCGAGTGGAATTCATGGAGATTATCCGATTTGAAGGACAGAGTATGCAATTGTTGTTGGCGACACGTTTTCCGCGAACGATCTGTTTAGTACTGGTAGGGGCAACGAGTAGTATTTGTGGGTTGATCATGCAACATCTGACTCAAAATAAATTTGTTTCACCAACGACAGCTGGCACGATGGATAGTGCGAGATTGGGTATCTTAGTGGTGATGCTCTTTTTACCGAATGCTTCTTTGTGGATTCGTTCAGCAACTGCATTTTTATTTGCGTTTGCAGGTACGCTCTTATTTTTATCTTTTGCACGATTTTTTCCACAAAAAAATCAGCTGATGTTACCATTGATCGGCGTGATGCTAGGAAATATTATCGGCTCTGCTGCAACATTTTTCGCCTATCAGTTTCAGTTAGTACAAAATATGTCTTCATGGCTACAAGGAAATTTTGCAACAGTCATGCGGGGAAATTATGAATTATTGTATGTAACGATTCCTTTATTACTTATCTTATCTTTTTTTGCCTATCAATTTACGATCGTAGGCTTAGGTGAATCGTTCGCAGTGAATTTAGGGATGAATTATCGCAACATGCAACTACTAGGGATTGGCCTTGTTTCTTTAGCCAGTGCGATCACTTTGATCATGGTTGGGACGATTCCTTTCTTGGGAGTGATCATTCCAAATATCACAGCAAAGCTCTATGGGGATCAGGTACATAAAACGTTAGGAATTACCGCCATTTTTGGTAGTATCTTTTTGCTTATCTGTGACATGATCGCTCGTCTTGTGATTTTTCCTTATGAAATCCCAGTCAGCGTCATCGTAGGGATCATCGGTGGTTTGATTTTCCTTTACTTGTTAGTAAGGGGGCGCAAACATGGGTAAAAAGATCACTGGTCTATTTTTTATTTTGTCTCTACTCGTGATTGGCGTGACGATCGGCTATTTGACTATCAACACGTATGGTAATTGGGCTTTTGCATGGGCCTTACGAAGCAAAAAAATCATGGCGTTCATTTTAGTGGCACTCGCGACAAGCAGTGCGACCGTTAGTTTCCAAACGATTACCCAAAATCAATTTTTGACACCTTCTGTGTTAGGACTCGATTCCCTCTATGTACTTGTTCAAACCCTCCTCTTTTTCTTGATTGGTGGGGTGACGATGCTTCAGCAAACAGGCACAGCCTTTTTCTTAGTCAACGTGGCATTGATGGTTGGCTTAAGCCAGTTATTGTTTTTCTTTTTATTACGAAAAGAAGCCCCTAACTTATTCTTATTATTGATGACGGGGATGATTTTAGGGACACTTTTCAATAGTATCAGTACGTTTTTACAAGTGGTGATGGACCCGAATGAATATGATTTGTTGCAAGGGAAGTTATTTGCTAGTTTCGGTAATGTCCAGACTGCCTACCTCCTACCTGCTGCATTGTTGATTGGCTGTTGTTGGGTGTTCCTTTTTTATAAAAAACATTTTCTGGATGTCTTTCATCTAGGGAAGGATCAAGCAACGAACCTTGGGATTGAGACAGAGCGTTTTCAATTTTCTATTCTTTGTTGTGTCAGCTTGTTGACAGGAACAGCCACTGCTTTGGTGGGACCAATCACCTTTCTTGGATTTATTGTCGCAAACGTCAGCTATCGTTTGTTTGCAACGTATCGTCATGGTGTTTTGCTACTAGGAAGTTTTTTGATTGCTTTCTTGTTTTTGACTGGGGGACAATTGATCGTTGAGCAAGTGTTTGGGTGGAACACGACGGTCAGTGTGGTTGTAGAGTTCACAGGGGGTATTTACTTTATTACAAAATTGATTCGAGAAAGGAAGGAACTGGGATGATCAATTTGAATAGTGTCGAGAAGTCTTACCAAGGAAAAACGGTCGTCGAGGCCTTGCAATTGGAAATCTCGGATCAACAATTGACAGCCTTCATCGGTCCAAACGGCGCAGGAAAGTCAACCGTTCTTTCTATGATCAGTCGTTTGATTCCTAAAGATGCAGGTGAGATCTACTTGGATCACAATGAAGTAAAAGCTTGGAAGTCCAAAGAGATGGCAAAAAAACTAGCTATTTTGAAACAATCTAATGAGATCAGTATGAAAATCACAGTCGAGGAGCTTGTATCGTTCGGGCGTTTTCCTTATTCGAAAGGAAAGCTGACAACGAAAGACCATCAGATCATCGAAGAATCACTCCAGCATCTAGGGTTGGAAGAACTGAAGGACCAAACGATCGACACGCTTTCTGGGGGTCAGTTGCAACGAGCGTATATTGCGATGATTCTTGCGCAAGATACTGATTACATTTTGCTGGATGAACCACTCAATAATCTCGATATGAATTTTGCGGTACAAATCATGCAAATTTTAAAGCGCCTTGTACAAGAATTAGGAAAAACGATCATCATTGTGTTACACGATATCAACTTTGCAGCGAGTTACGCAGATGAAATCGTCGCAATGAAACAAGGGAAGTTATTTAGACAAGGCAAAACGAACGATATTATTAAAAAAGAAGTACTAGATCAATTATACGAAATGGACATTCGAATCTGTGAAATCGAAGGACGCAGATTTTGTCTTTATTTCTAAAAACTACGAAGGAGCGTCAAAATGAAGAAAATAGTTTTAGGATTTTTAGTCATAGCATCATTAGGATTAGCAGCATGTGGAAATAACGAAGCACAAACGAGTGAAACAACAGCATCAAGTACTGTCGCAACGGATACAATGTTGACAGTCAAAGATAGCAATGGTGAGTCTGTAGAAGTGCAACAAAACCCTGAGAAAGTTGTAGTGTTCGACAATGGATCATTAGATACGCTTGATGCATTAGGTGTTGGAGACAAAGTCATAGGAGCGGCAACTAAAAATTTACCTGCTTACTTAGAAAAATATCAAGAAGTTGAATCTGCTGGAGGAATCAAAGAACCAGATTTGGAAAAAATCAATGAGATGCAACCAGATTTGATTATTATTTCCGGTCGTCAAAGTGATTATCAGGAACAGTTGAGCCAAATTGCCCCAACACTATATTTAGCAATGGATGCAGAAAAGCCATGGGAATCGATGCAAGAAAATGTGACAACATTGGCAAAGATTTTTGATAAAGAAAAAGAAGCAGAAGAAAAATTAACAGATTTAACGAAACAAATCGATGAAGTGAAAGAGAAAGCCAGCGCGCTTGATCAAACAGCTTTAGTTACTTTAGTGAATGAAGGGCAACTTTCAGCATATGGTTCAGGTTCACGTTTCGGACTCGTTCATGATTTATTTGGCTTTAAACAAGCCGATGATCAAATCGAGGCGTCTACACATGGACAAAGTGTTTCTTATGAATATGTTTTAGAGAAGAACCCAGGGATTTTATTTGTGATTGATCGTACCAAAGCAATTGGTGGAGATACAAGCAACGATAACGTAGCTGCCAATGAATTAGTGGCACAAACAGATGCCGGTAAAAATGATCAAGTAATTTCATTGCAACCAGATGTATGGTATTTGAGTGGTGGTGGACTTGAATCAATGAACTTGATGATTGAAGATGTCAATCAAGCGCTAAAATAATTTTTCAATGAATAACTAAGAAAATGAGCCTGGTACATCAGTCATCTTGCATCCTACAACTGAATAAACGGTGTTCCAGAAGTAGCACCTTCAAAAATAAGCCGAGAAACCCAAAATTTGAAAAACAATTTTCGGGTTTCTCGGCTTATTTCTCGGAGCTAGGCACTTCTATCACAACCTCTGATTCAATGGGTGATTGTTTGATCGTTAGGAAAATCTAGTGTAAGGGTAAATTCATTATCGACTTCATAAGGATCGATTCGTGGGGTTGTATCATGGAAAAAGTGAGCAAGCCATTGTCGGAACATAAGATCGCCTCCTTTGATTTGATTAAAGGATACAAGGCGAACCTTAGAGAAAGCTTAAAGCATAGAATCAAGCATGTGTTTCGGCTAATGCTTGATAATTGACGATCTTGACTTGACGATAAAAGTCAGCTGGCAGTTTTGACCAACGTTTCAAAAGTTGATAAAAATAACTATCTTCCGCTTTGATTTTGTACTCACTTAAAATCAATCCGAAGTAGTTTGGTTTTTTCTTTGCTAATTTGTGATAGATCGACAATGCTTTTTCTTTGTCTTCATCAACAAATAGTGTTTTGACTTCAATATAAGATCCTTCAATGTTCTGTGTTTCTTCAATAAAGTAAATGCTTTTTATATACTCTGTCATAAGTAAGACCTCCAGCGCTTGTTTAGTTGTTAAGATAACAATAGCTAAAATTTGTTAATAAATCGTGAACAAATAATTATTCTTTTTCAGCAATTGTTTAAGTTTTTTCGCTTATCTATAGTTAATCTGTTATTTTAAGGAGATATTAAGTTTTGTCTTGCTTCTTTCCGTGAATTTCGATACAGTAATTTAAACTAAAGAAAAAGGTAGGGGATGCACATGGAATTATTGATCAATCGAAACTTAGTGTTTGCAGAAAATCGTGTCATAGAAACGGAACGTCTGATTTTAAGACCAATCACATTGGAAGACGTAGAAGATATATTTGAATATGCCCATGATGTAGAAACGACCCGCTTTGTTTTCCCTCGACATCAGTCGATCGAAGATACAAAAATCAGTGTTGCGAATTTTTTTATGGCATCACCGCTTGGAAAATATGCTATTGAATGGAAAGAAAACCGCAAGATGATTGGTACGATCGATTTGCGGATACAAGAAGGCGATGATACGGCTGAATTAGGTTACGCTTTAAATAAAAAGTATTGGGGAAAAGGAATCATGCCGGAAGCTGGAAAAGCGCTTCTGAAATTGGGCTTTGAAAAAATGGATCTCGTAAGGATCTTTGCTTATCATAATACGAAAAATAGTAAATCGGGACGAGTGATGGACAAGTTAGGAATGAGAGAAGAAGCTGTGATTCCTGAGGCAAAACGAGAAAAAGGAGAAATTATTTCAATCGTTCTTAAAGGAATTACCAAAAAAGCTTGGTTGGAAGGTCACCCAAAAACAAGTTAGTTGCAACTTCGTACAAAAATCATTAAGCTAAAATTGAGGTGATTAAGATGGAATTTATCGTATCAAAAGAAGCGGAAGAACTGCTTCGTGGAAAAGTGAATGACAATGAACAATTATTGCTAGATGTAGAAGACGGAGATGGACCATTTGCGAATAGCCGGATCACTTGCCAAATCGATACTTCTTTTCGTCTGATTATTGTAGAAAAAGAAACATCGGCAGATCTAAGCTTATATTCTGAAGTAGTCGATACCCAAATGGGACCAATCAAAATCAAGAAAAGCGCACTCGTTTATTTGGATAATCCGACGACGTTAGCAGTAGAACCAACTTACAAGAGTCTGCAACTGAAAGGACCAGGAGGAATCATCAAAAATAACCTCCAAATCGTCACATCAACTATCTAAGATTTAGAAGGAAAAAGAATGGGAAATTTAGCGATCATCAGTGACTTACATGTGGATATCAATCAATTTGGCGAAGCTGAATTAATGCTCTTATGGGAAGTCTTACAACAAAAAAAGATTACTCGGCTTCATTTGGCTGGGGATACCGCCAATAAAGTCGATCGTTGTGTCGCAGTCGCTGAATTTTTTGCAGAGCGACTACCAACGACTTTCCATTTTGGCAATCATGAGTTAGCCGATGTTACTGGCGAAGCAATGATCAGTCATTTTCCAGACGTCCATTTTTTGAATGAGCGCTATATTCCATTAAATGAGAAAACCGTGTTATTAGGCATCAACGGTTGGTATGATTACCAATTCTCAGAAGAAAAAGACGTGAAGAAAATCGTTCGGATGAAGCGTTTGTACTGGTATGACCGCTTGATTGAGCGAGATGGAACGGATCTAGAAGTGAATGATCGAGTAGTAGAAGCAACACGATCATTATTGAATACGCTACACAAAAAGAAAATGAATGTGATCTTATCAACACATTTTGTCCCAAAACAAGAATTCATTGTTTACCAAAACGCGCCTTATGAACGTTGGAACCAACTCAATGCGTTCTTAGGTTCAGCTTCATTTGGAAAACTACTCGATCAATACGATAATCTTCAACAAGTTGTCTTTGGGCATACGCATCGACGGTTTGAGGATAAAGTACTCCAAGGAACGACGTATAGTTGTCGGCCGTTTGGCTATTATTACGAATGGCAATTGACACGAGATTTTATCGATAAATATCAATTGATTGATCGTTACAATCCAATGAAATTACGCGTATTATTACGAACGCATCGTCCAGAATTTAAAGAATACCAGTTACAACATTTAAAAAAAGAGTTTGAACAAGCAGTAACAGTGATTGCTTACTGAAAATTTGAAGACCACCAAGTATCGATTTAGATGACACTTGGTGGTTTTTCATATATTTTTTGGTTTTACTTCATCGATCGTGTAATCTAGCGTTACATCAGATAATAAGCTGCCAACTTCTTTTTTCAATTCACTTGTCTAAATGGATTCTTAATCGTTTTTTTGTCTTACTTGTGTCCATAATGATTAAATTCTCTCTTTGATGTACAAACTACGACCCTATCCTACCCTTATTTAGGGGGATATACGATAAGAATATTCTTTGTTACTCTATAGTAGAAACTGCTCCGAAGCGAATGGTTATACACTTCGGTTTTTTGTATTGATTTATCTAACCGAGATTTTATTCTTATTTTTGATAAAGGTAAAACTTATCATGCCAATCACGAAGAGTACCAAGCCAAAAAGTAAAGTATGAGTGATGCCGATTGGCTAAGGTGCCACCTGTCCTTGATTAAAAACAAGTATTGAAGATATCCGATAAACAAAGAAACTGGCATCAAGATGATTTAAAGGATGTTAAGCCAATCAGAGGATGATTTTAGCTTTGAAATCAATAAAAAACGGAAATCTAAGGAATTGCTTCCAAAGATTTCCGTTTTTATAGTACTCATTAATTTTATGCCATAAATAATGCTTTGTAGACAAATACTGCTACAACACCGGCACAAATTGGTGCAACAACTGGAACCCAAGCGTAATCCCATTGTGAAGAACCTTTATGTTTCAATGGTAACAACGCATGAACCAAACGAGGTGCAAAGTCACGTGCTGGGTTCAATCCAGGGCCTGTAGGACCACCTAGTGAAGCGACCAATGTCCAAACTAAGAAACCAAGAGCTAAGTGAGCTGTTCCTAAGTTATCTTGGAAGAAAGGTGCTTTTGTGATACCTAACGCGCCAAAGAATAAAACGAATGAACCGAAGAATTCGTTGACGAAACCATTGAATTTAGAACCAACACTGTTGATAGTTGAGAAAGTTCCTAAGACATGGTTTACATCTTCAGTTTGATCATAGTAAGGTTTATAACAAGCGACCACGATCAATTGTCCAAGAGCTGCTCCAAGTAATTGTGCAACGATATAAGGCACGACTTCTGCCCAAGGGAATAAACCATTAGAGGCTAAAGCGATCGTAAATGCCGGATTGATATGATTTCCGCTAATGCCACCAAAAATCATTGCTGGCATCATCACACCAAAACCATAACCAACAGCAATCAGCATCCAGTCACTGCCATATCCTTTTGTTCCTTTTAAATCTACGTTTGCGACAGCACCATTACCTAAAACGATCAATAATGCTGTACCAAGTAGTTCCGCCGCTAGACGGGTCATAAGTGAATAATCCATAATACCCTCCATTGATTTATTGAAATATAAAAAAGAAACAACAACACAGCGGGTGAAGTGTTCCGTAAGAGGTGTACTTCTGTTGTCGTGATAAGTGCAAAATAAAAAACGACTTCTTTATAGAAAGAAATCCGAGCAACAGTCGACACATTGATAAAACCCTATGACACAAAACACCAACCCTAACTATAAATATATCAAAAATAAATAGTGAATTTTATCAAATATTGTTGCTATCAACAAACATTTTTTGAAAATTTCAGAAAAAATGAAACTGAAATGGAACGAATAATCGCACTATGCACGATGAGTGAATCGTCTACAAAAAGAAGGGGATTACTGTAATTGAATGCCTCCTTAGCTTGTCTGTTTTGGTGTTTCAATAAGGATTATATGCTACAATGAGGAAAATAGTCGCGATAAGGGGTGAAGTCGTTGTATTTGTCTTCTGAGTACTTAAAACGTTTTGACAAAGACTTATATTACAAGGTGCTCTTACTCGAAAGCTTTGAGGATCAGGTAGGGCACACAGCGGCACAACTTGCACAAAAGGTTCAACTAGACGCACGAAGTGTAACCAGATATTTAGCTGAATTGATCAAAAATTATCAATTATTCAGTGGAAAAGAGCAATCTTTATTTACGAAGAATCATCGATCGGGTTATCATTTCTATGATTCTCTGGATCCTATTGAACGTGAACGCTTTTTGATTTACCTCGTGCAAAGTACGCTTAAATACCAGCTATTGCACGACATTTTTTTTGAAGAATTTCATACGCTCTATCAATTCTCACAAAAGCATTATATTAGTGAGTCAACTGCTCATCGGAAAATCAATGATTGGAAAGAACAATTTTCGAGGTATGGTATCCAACTCAAAAGAGGAAGCTATATTGCGTGTGGGGAAGAAGAAATCATTCGATTATACCTACATATGACTTTTTGGCAGTTATTTCGTGGTAAAGTTTGGCCCTTCGAAACTATTCCACAACAGGACGTCAAACAAATTGCTGACCAGATTTTACAGTTTTTTGATGTTCGGTTGAATGAGATCAAGAAACGGCGATTAGAGTATATGTTAGGTGCATTTTTCTTACGTAAATCACAAAAACATTTCGTGGTTTTAAATAATAAAAAACGACAGTTGATTGAAAAAAATCCACTCTTTGAAGCATTCAGTCAGTGGATGGCGCCTTTTTTTCCAAACTATTTCCAAGGGAAAGAAGAATTAGGTGCACTATTTCTAGTGCTGATGACCAGAGAAGAATACTATCAATCGTCAGGAATCCGTAAGCAGATTTTTGCTCTTCACCGAAAACAACAAACCGCTCCTTTTATAGCTCTATTAGAAATGAAGAATGCGTTAGCAGCATACTGCGAAGAAAAGCAGTTGACCGAGGAATCATTCACCAAAGAAGCAGAGAACTATTTGCTAAGTAGTCATCTGTTCGCGTACTTGTTTCCTCATGCGAAGGAAATGGTTGATGGGGAAGGTAGCAATTTTTCTAGACACTTCGTTAGTGAAAATGAGTCATTGAAACAATGGTTGCTGAATTTTTTCAATCGTGCAACACAACGTGCAGACGAGTGGGTCTATGAGAATGCGACTTTCTTGATGCGAAGGTATCTAACCGTGTTAAAAACGATGCGTGTTTTTGATCGACAATTACCAAAAGTCACTATTTTACTGATGACGGACTTTCCTCTTTTTGAAGAAGAATTACTAAAAGAAAACCTAAAGCACTTTTTCAGAGAGGAGTATCAGTTGTACTTTTTACCAGCGGATTATCGAGGAAGAGAGGTCGATCTATTACTATCCACAAGCAAGATCCATCGCAAACCTTGGGCGGATCTAGACTATTTCATCGTCACAGATGAACTTGAACTCTCGGATTATATCCGTTTATTTGATAAAATCAAAGAAATCCAAATAAAGAAAGAGAGAAAAAATCATGACATTTGAAGAAGTATTGCCACAGTTAAAAACAGGTGCAAAGATTATTAGAAAAGGTTGGAGTGGATTTGAATTATATGTTGTTCTAGTATCCGATGATGAATTTGATGGTTGTCCAGTAACGCCTTATTTTCTGATCAAAACGAGCGACGAAGGATTTTCTAGCTTTGCGCCAACCGTTTGCGATATTCTAGCAGAAGATTGGATGATCGTTGAATGACGAATCATTATCCGGACTTAGCGAGTCAAGTCGTCTTTGTGACAGGTGCCGCTCAAGGAATCGGTGCTGCACAAGCAGAAGCTTTTTTAAATCAAGGAGCGAAAGTATTTGGTGTGGATTTGAAATTAGGTAAGATGGAAGAACTAGCCATAAAATATCCTACGCATTTTATCTCATTTATCGGTGATATTTCACAAAAAGAAGTGATTGAACAAGCGGTCACTACGTGTCATGAAAAAGTCGGCGATATTTCAATCTTATTGAATACCGCAGGGATTCTTGATGGCTACAAGCCTTTATTAGACACAGACGAAACACTTTGGGATCGGATCTATGAGGTCAACGTAAGAAGTCTCTTTCGATTAACAAAACAAGTGTTGCCTGATATGCTCGAAAAGCAAACGGGAACGATCATCAATATGGCCTCCATTGCAGGTATGGTGGCTGGCGGTGGTGGGATCGCGTATACGAGTGCCAAACATGCCATTATTGGGTTCACAAAGCAGTTAGCCCTTGATTATGCTGCGCAAGGGATCCGTGTAAAAGCCATCGCACCAGGCGCCATCCAAACACCGATGAATGCAGCTGATTTTGCAGGTGACGGAGAGATGGCCAAATGGGTCGCAGAAGAAACGCCTGTTAAGCGTTGGGCACAGCCGGAAGAAGTGGCAGAATTGACGTTATTTCTTGCGACGCCTCAAGCGAGTTATATCCATGGAGCAATCGTTCCAATCGATGGTGGATGGTTGCTTAAATAGCTGAAAGAAGAATAAGTGGGGGAAACGTATGAAAGTGATCGATTGGTTGATGCCTCTTGGAATGGTTAGTGTAGTTGCTTATTTTGTACATGTGTTTCTTGGGCAATACCTTTGGGAATCATATGATCCAATCACGACAGACATCAGTTCTTTAACCGCCGTTGGTGCGCCAAATGCGAATTTATTGAATATGATCCTGCTTATCTATGGTATAGGCTTTTTACTGTTTGTCATTGGAATGGTCGTGAACGCCTTTGAAAAGTATCATGGGATGACTCGGATCGGTTATCTGATTTTTCTTGTGATGGCAAGCACTACACTGGTAGGCTATAAACTATTTCCATTGACAGGCGATAAGGCGGATATGAATTTCCAAAATACGATGCATATTGTTGTGACGATCATTGTCGTATTTACTACTATATCGTCTTTATTCCTTATTGGATTTGGTTATCTTAAACAAGAAAAACTACGTACGTTAGGAAAAATATGTATTGCTACCGCCATATTGATCACTTTTTTTGGCGCATTGAATCCAATTGGAATGGCACAAGGATGGAATATTTTAGGGTTGACGGAGCGAATGGTGATCTTCCCACTGCAAGCCTTTGTTTTCTTTCTGTCCTTCATCTATACGACGAATAATAAGCTGATAGTGAAAAATGAAATGGTATAACTGGATGATTATAGAAGTGTCTGGCTATGAGAATAAGCGATATCCGCCAAAAAATAGTTGCTCTATTTAGCGGATATCGCTTATTTTTAAAGTTTTTCTTTTTTATCCTATTAATTTTTTAAACTAATTTTTGAATGTTGAATCGTAATCTTTTTCTTAAAGTAGTGCCAACATAAGCTGCTCCCGTACTTTTGAGCAACTCTGGTAACAAGAAGGGGAAGAACCCACTCAATAGAGCAGTTTGAATAGACAAATGACTACTAAACGATAACCAAAGAGTTCCTATAGATAAAGCAAGAAGAGAGCCAAATAGATTGGCACACCAAGCATGGAAAAAGCGAGAATTAGTCTTCTCAATCCACCAACCAATTACGAAAGACTGAAGAATAAAACCAAAAAGGTAGCCACCAGATGGTCCGAATAAGATGCCCATTCCCCCAGTCATGCCAGAAAAGACGGGAAGTCCGATCAAGCCTAATAAGAGGTACATACAAACTGCGAGAGTACCAGCACGTTTCCCAAGAAACGTGGCGGTCAAGCCAATCGCAAAAGTCTGACCAGTAAGTGGAATCAATCCTAATGGAATAACAAATTGTGAGAGAACTGCAATGATTGCAGCAAATTCGGCAACGAGTATAAGTTCTTTTAATGATTTTGTCATCCGTTCTCCTTTCGTTAACCTTATTTATTTTTGTAGTTAACGAAATTATAGAGGAAGAGAAAATAAATGTAAAGTCTCTTTATGATATATTTTGAAAAAGCACATAAGAAGTAAGAGTACAAAAATATTTCCAAATGTGAGAAAAAGTATGAATAGCAAGTGTTTTGATACGTGATATAATTTTTATATAACATAATTAACTATATTTTGGCACATAGAAAAATGAGGATGATCATTCATGATCTTTCTACAGATAGGTGCTCAACCTAGTCAATGAACTGGTTTGTTGGTTGAAACGGCCAGTGAACATTCATCGATTTGCCATGGGTAACAAAAAGCTGTCTGACGAATGAATGTGCCAATAATCAGCAACTGTGAAAGTGATAAGTTAACATGTCTATCCACCATTGATAAAGGAAGAAATTAAGCAGTTGCTTGCTTAAAGGAGACATTTCATTGGAAAAACAATGATGCGAGACAGTTTATGAAATTTGAAGCATCACACTGTAGAGGACATGTTCTTTTCCTCGTCTAAATCAAGTGGGAAGTGGCAGTTAAAAGCTGTATCTTCAGAGAACAATTGAGAACATCAAAAACTTCGCTGTTTTATCACCCAAGTAGCGAATACAAATTGATTTCTCTTGCTATTGTTCGAGTCATGGATGCACCTGAACCTGCTAAAGCCAACATAAAAAGATAGCACTCGACTCAACGAAATACGTACGTTGTTTTGAGGTCTATCTTTTTATGTGTGTCCGAGCGAAGAAAAGACACGGGGACATTATTTCTTATTACTTGGAGCTAATCGGATTTTTTGCAACCTTGATAAACGGTGTTCAAAAAGCAACACTTCGGACATAAGCCAGAAAAATCAAAAATGAAACAGCCATTTTCGATTTTTCTGGCTTATGCCTTAGTGTTGAGCGCTTCTTTCGCAACCTACAAAAAAACCAGCTATCCAAAAGATAGCCGGTTTTTTTGTACCAAAGTTTTTTGAATTATAGGCTTTGGTTGTAGTATTCAACGACAAGTGCTTCGTCGATTTCTGGGTACAATTCGTCACGTTCTGGTAAACGAGTCAATGAACCTTCTAATTTTTCAGCGTCAAAGCTTACGAATGCTGGACGTCCAACAGTTGCTTCAACTGCTTCTTTTACAGTTGAGATGTTTTGTGATTTTTCACGAACTGAAATCACTTGACCAACTGCAACGTGGTATGAAGGGATATCAACACGTTTGCCATCAACCATGATATGACCATGGTTAACTAATTGACGTGCTTGACGACGAGTAGTTGCAAGACCTAAACGATAAACAACATTGTCTAAACGTTGTTCTAGTAAGATCATGAAGTTAACCCCGTGTTTACCTTCTTTGATTTTGCTTGCTTTAACGAACAAGTTACGGAATTGACGTTCGTTCATACCGTACATATGACGTAATTTTTGTTTTTCAGTTAATTGCATACCGTATTCTGATTGTTTGCCACGGCTGTTTGGTCCATGTTGACCAGGAGCGTAAGGGCGACGTGCTAATTCTTTTCCTGTGCCAGATAGTGAAATACCTAGGCGACGAGAAATTTTCCATGATGGTCCTGTATAACGAGACATTAAAATTTCCTCCAATAGATAACTATATTTTTTGGAGTAAAATAATCCGTTAAAAAATTCATAATCGTATAGTTTGTTCTTCAATCTTCACCTTTGCAGCCGCGGTTACACAATTGAACCCGAAGCGGGGCAACAAACTAGGGACGAGTTATTATTTTTCTGCTGCATTATTTTACACAAATTACAGTATAAGCGATATGACCTATCAATGTCAAGAGAATAAGTAGCAAAAAAGCTTTACAAACCCCAGTTCTGTCTATAGAATAAGAGGGTATATGCCAAAAGCATGAAAATAATTGAACAAATCTTAAAGGAGAAAAGAGATGAACCCAGTATCACCGTTGTTTGAAAAGATTGAGGCATCAATCGAAAAGAAAGTTGATTTGATCGGAAATAGTTACGCCCGGTATGCCGTGCGTGCTTTATTAGCCAGTTTGTTCTTGACACTTGGAACTGCTGTTGCTTTTTCGATTGCGATCAAAGGTGAGCATATTGCTCATGGATTTGGAAAGATACTTTATGCGTTTATGTTTAGTTGGTCGTTAGTCATGATTTTATACATGAATGCTGAACTTGGTACCTCAAATATGCTTTATATGTCGGTCGGGGTCCAACGTAAGCGGTTAAAATTAGGTCTAGCTGCAAAAATTCTGTTTACTTGTATTTTATTTAACTTGATTGGTGGGGTATTATTTGGCTTTTTAATTTCCTTGACAACACCATTCCAAGATCTGCCCATGGATAATTATATGTTAGAGTCGATTGCAGTCAAATTGACGAAACCGACAACAACTATTTTGGTGGAGGCAATGTTTGCCAACATTGTAGTAAATACAGCGGTATTGATTAGTATGCGAATGAAAGATGATGCAGGGAAAGTCTTAGCGATTGTTTTCATTATTTTCATTTTTGCTTTTTTAGGCTATGAACACGTTATTGCCAACTTCCCGGCATTTACATTAGCTTATTTTGTTTCAGGTGGGCAGATGGATGCGATGACTGTTGGTAATGTGATCCACAATCTATCCTTTGCGTTGATTGGGAATTACGTTGGTGGTGGTTTAGTCATTGGTTTAGGTTATGCATGGTTGAATCAATCAAAATCATCCTATGTTGACTAGTTCGTTCCTTTAAAAATCGAAGGAGGCCATCCCTTGGAGACAATTGTTTTCCCGAATATTAAAGAAAAAGCTCAGCAGATGGAAGCTTACATGAAGCATCATTTCCGATTTGCAGGAGTTCCTAAGCCAGAAAGAGCGTTACTACAAAAGGCTCTTTTAAAAGAAAGCCAGAAGATACCTATTTCAGACTTACTTTTATTAGTAAAAGATTATTATATGCAGGAAGAACGTGAGTATCAGTATTTAGCGATCGATTTAGTCCAAAAGAACGTCAAACGTCTTTCTTTTGATAACTTAGTATGGTTACTTGAGCTTGTCTCACAGAAGGAATGGTGGGACAGTATCGATTCTTGGCAAAAAGCCTACAGCACGTGGGGAAAACTTCACCAAGAAGTTGAGGCGGTTTTCAAATTATTTGAAGGTCAAGAAGACTTTTGGTTAAGACGAATTGCGATCACCTTGCAACTAGGGTTTAAAGAACAGACAGATGTCGCTCTACTCGAACGAGCGATTGATGCAGATCGTTCAACAAAGGAATTTTTTATTCAAAAGGCTATTGGTTGGGCGTTGCGGGACTATAGCAAAACAAATCCACTTTGGGTAAAAGAACAATTGACAAAAGAATTAAGCAAGCTTGCAACGAGAGAAGCAAGTAAGTATTTATAGAGAGGCGAGATAGAATGACACGCAAATTAATTGCTTTTGATATCGACGGCACGTTGTTAGATTCCAACAAACAGGCGTTGGATAGTACAAGGGAATCCTTGGAAAAACTACGTAAAGATGGACATTTAGTGACGATTGCTACAGGGCGTAGTCGCTTTCACGCACAAGAAGTTATCCGTGATCTAGCATTTAGCAATTATATTCTATGTAACGGTGCAGCCGGATTTTTGGATCATGAACAAGTCTATAAAAATTTGCTGGATCAAGAACAATTACACAAATTTATTCAAGAAGCACAAGAAAAGGCTATTGATACCGCATTTGTTAGTTTAGAT
Organism: Enterococcus sp. AZ171; assembly: GCF_051714005.1. NCBI lineage: Bacteria > Bacillati > Bacillota > Bacilli > Lactobacillales > Enterococcaceae > Enterococcus > Enterococcus sp. AZ171. The sequence goes on from NZ_JBIORA010000001.1 coordinate 149,724, forward strand.
TCAATCAAACGCTTTTCATCTAATCGTATCGATATGATGGAAGATGCGATGCATTCATTTGGTGCACACTTACCAGAATTGGACGAATACTTTGTTGAAAAACAGGATGTGTATCAAGCGTTAGCTTTCTTTGATCACTCTTATGACCAACAATTCAGCGCTTACGATCGTATCCGTTTTGTTCGCTGGCACGAAAATAGTGTCGATGTGGTGCCACACGATGGTTCCAAAGCGGTAACGATCATGAACCTAGCCAATCGAGTAGGGATTGCGCCAGAAGACGTCATCAGTTTTGGTGACGGACAAAATGATCGCGAAATGCTTCGTATGTCTGGCATTGGGGTGGCAATGGGGAATGCCGTACCAGAAGTCCAAGCGGAAGCAAAAATGGTGACAGATACGAATGATCAAGATGGTATTTGGAAGGCATTGAAAGAGTTAGCTTTGATTTAGGTCATAAACATCATACAACAATAATTTTAGTTAAAAAGAGGGCATGCAACAGGATTTTTCTGATGGAATGCCCTCTCTTCTTATGGTTTTTGTATGATACATAAACGATAGGCCATCATATTATCATATAGGTACTATCCGACTTCTTTAAAATAGGAGGTGATATCATGGGAGCCATCATCGTACACGTCGTTTTGGTTTTGAAATTGCTGTTTTGGTTCATGTTCTTCATAGGTTTAGCCCTGTCTATTGTTTACTTAGTAAAAAGAATTAAAAAATAAATTTTGATCAATTTACATAGTTAGAGAATAAAGTTATAAAAAGCTGATGCTAGTTAGTTCAAAATACCCTTTCTTGATATTCTAGAAAAGAGCTTCTTTTACAACCTCTTTCCTTTCTTTACTAAAACACTTATAATATAAGATACGTTAGAAGAGAAGAGGAAATCGTGTGCGGGTATTGTTTATTGGTGATGTAGTAGGTGCGATGGGTAGAGAAATGATCACAGAATATCTCCCTCGCTTGAAGAAAAAATATCGTCCACAAATGACGATCGTGAATGGTGAGAATGCGGCTTCAGGTCGTGGGATCACAGAGAAAATCTATAAAAAGTTTCTGCAAGATGGCGTAGATGTCGTGACGATGGGGAATCATACGTGGGACAATCGTGATATTTTTGAATTTATCGATGATGCGAAAAAAATGGTTCGTCCAGCAAATTTTCCAGAAGGAACGCCTGGGCAAGGAATCGTTTTTGTCAAAGTCAATCAATTGGAACTGGCGGTCATCAATATGCAAGCTCGTTCATTTATGGTTGATTTAGATGATCCATTTCGTAAAATGACCGAGTTAGTCGAAGAAGCTCGGAAAAGAACACCGATCATTTTTGTTGATTTTCATGGAGAAACGACGAGTGAAAAACAAGCAATGGGCTGGTTTTTAGATGGAAAAGTATCTGCTGTAGTCGGTACACACACGCACGTTCAAACGAACGATGCGCGAATCTTGCCACAAGGAACGGCGTATTTGACGGATGTCGGTATGACGGGTCCATATGATGGAATTTTAGGGATGCGCCGTGAACCAGTGATTGAAAAATTTTTAACGGCTTTACCAAAGCGTTTTGAAGTGGTGGAACAAGGTCGAGGGCTTTTAAGTGGTTGTATCTTGGACATCGACGACCAGACGGGACAGGCAAAAGATATCCAATTGATCCAAATCAACGATGACCGCCCTTACAGAGAATAGAAAGCGAGAGGGAATGTGCAGGACAAAACGACGATCCAATTAGAAGTCGACCAATTGGCGACTCTTTTAAAGAAGAATGAAACGATCACACGTTATCAGGAATTGGAACATAAAGTGAAACATAGTCGTTACTTGAATCAACAAACAGAAGCATTGAAGCAAGCGCAAAAAGATGCCGCACAATATGCGCATTATGGACAAAAAGAAGCAGAAAAAGAAGCGATCAAACGGATCGAAGTCTTGACGCAATCTATCGACGAATATCCTTTAGTGATCGCTTACCGCCGTCAATTGATGGAAGCAAATGAGTTATTGCAACACTTGACTCAAATGATCCAAAATGAAATCAATGAGTATGTAGAGGAGGAGCATAATGCCTCAAAAAACTAAGAACACTCCAATGATGGAACAATATCTAAGCATCAAGGCACAATACCAAGATGCTTTTTTGTTCTATCGTCTCGGAGATTTTTATGAATTATTTTATGAAGATGCTGTCAAAGCAGCACAAATCTTAGAACTGACATTAACTAGTCGAAATCGTAATGCGGATGATCCAATTCCGATGTGTGGGGTACCGCATCATTCTGCACAAGGATATATCGACAGTTTGATCGAAAAAGGATACAAAGTAGCGATTTGTGAACAAGTCGAAGATCCAAAGACGACCAAAGGCATGGTCAAACGAGAAGTCGTGCAATTAGTGACTCCTGGAACAGTGATGGATAGTAAAGGATTATCAGCCAAAGACAACAACTTTCTGACGGCAGTAGTTAATCAAGGTTCCGCTTTTGGGTTTGCTTATGCTGATTTGAGTACAGGTGAATTAAAAACAGCCCGCTTACTTGATGAAGAAGCTGTCTTGAACGAAACTTCCGCGTTACAAACAAAAGAATTGATTCTAGGAACAGAGATCAGTGAAACGTTATATGAACAACTAAGCACAAGACTTGGCTTAGTCTTCTCAAAACAAGAAAGTGTAGAAGAAAATGCAGAATTCAATTTTCTAACGAGTGAGTTGACGGATGAATTAGAAAAGGAAGCGACTGGAAAGTTACTTACTTATTTAGCAGTCACCCAAAAAAGAAGTTTGGCACATATCCAAAAAGCGGTCGAATACCAACCAGATCATTTCTTGAAGATGGATTATTATTCTAAATTCAATTTAGAATTAAGCCAGTCGATCCGTACTGGAAAAAAACATGGCACGCTTCTGTGGTTATTAGATGAAACCAAAACAGCAATGGGGGGACGTTTGCTAAAACAATGGCTTGATCGTCCGCTGATCCAATCCCATCAAATCAATGCTCGGCAAGAAATGGTGGCATCGCTGATCAATAGTTATTTTGAACGTCTTGATTTACAGAGTGCGTTGACGAAAGTCTATGATTTAGAACGTTTAGCTGGACGTGTCGCATTTGGTAACGTCAATGGTCGAGATTTGATCCAGTTAAAAACATCATTGCAGCAAGTACCGATGATTCGCGGGTTGATTGAAGGCATCGATCAAGGACAATGGTCAGAATTATTAACAGATATGCAGCCAATGGATTCATTAGTGGAACTGATCGAACAAGCGATCCAAGAGGATGCACCTTTACAAATCACTGAAGGAAACGTCATCAAAGATGGCTTCAATGAACAGCTAGACACCTATCGTTCTGCGATGAGAAATGGCAAACAGTGGTTAGCAGAATTAGAAGCGCGCGAACGCCAAAGTACAGGGATCAAAAATTTAAAAGTTGGGTTTAATCGAGTGTTTGGTTACTATATTGAAATCACGAAAGCGAATTTGATGAATGCTGAACTGGAAAAATATGAACGTAAACAAACCTTAGCCAATGCAGAACGATTTATCACACCTGAATTAAAAGAATTAGAAACACAGATTCTAGAAGCGGAAGAAAAATCAGTAGATCTAGAATACCAACTCTTTTTAGCTGTTAGAGAAGAAGTGAAAAAAGCAATCCAGCCATTGCAAACCTTAGCAAAATCATTGAGTACTGTAGACGTCTTACAAAGTTTTGCAACGATCAGTGAACGTTATCAATATGTTCGTCCAGAATTAACGAACAAAAAAACATTGGTGATCGAAGAAGGTCGTCATCCGGTGGTAGAAAAAGTATTAGGACATCAAGAATACATTCCAAATAGTGTGATCATGTCGGAAGAAGAAATGATCTTGTTGATCACTGGGCCAAATATGTCTGGTAAAAGTACGTATATGCGACAGTTGGCATTGACGGTATTGATGGCACAGATGGGCTGTTTTGTTCCGGCGCAAAAAGCAGTGCTGCCGATTTTTGATCGAATCTTTACTCGAATCGGTGCAAGTGATGATTTGATTGCAGGACAAAGTACCTTTATGGTAGAAATGATGGAAGCCAACCAAGCGTTGCGCCATGCGACACCGAACAGTTTGATTTTATTTGATGAACTCGGTCGAGGAACAGCCACTTACGATGGTATGGCATTAGCACAAGCTATCATTGAGTATATCCATCAACATGTTGAAGCCAAGACATTGTTTTCTACGCACTATCATGAGTTGACAGTGCTTGATACGGAATTGCCGCAATTGAAAAATGTCCATGTTGGTGCAGTCGAAAAAGATGGCGATGTGGTATTTTTACACAAGATGATGGACGGTCCAGCAGATAAAAGCTACGGGATCCATGTAGCTAAGATTGCGGGTCTACCAGATGAATTATTGTCACGTGCCTCTGCAATCTTAGCCTTTTTAGAATCAGGAGAAACGACACACCATGTCTCGGCACTTGAAGCATCTGTCACGAAAAAAAGCGACTACCCTAAGTCACAAACCAACCAACCAAGCCAGCAGGTCAATGAAGAGAGTCAACAACTATCTTTATTTGGTGAAGCAACGGAAGCTGAAACGCAAATCATTGCTGCATTGAAACAGTTGAACCTACTAGAAATGACGCCAATGGATGCGTTGAATAAATTGTACGAACTGCAAAAACAATTATAGGAAGAAGGTGCTGATCGATGGCGAAGATCCAAGAATTATCCGAACGCTTGGCCAATCAAATCGCCGCAGGAGAAGTCGTTGAACGACCTGCTTCTGTGGTGAAAGAACTTGTTGAAAATGCCATTGATGCCCATAGCTCTCAAATCGATATTCTCGTAGAAGAAGCCGGTTTACGAAAAATCCAAATCATCGATAACGGTGAAGGAATCTTAGCAGAAGACGTTGAAAATGCGTTCAAACGTCACGCGACGAGTAAAATCCATAACCGTGATGACTTGTTCCGCATTCGGACATTAGGGTTCCGAGGGGAAGCTCTTCCTAGTATTGCTTCTGTCTCTGAATTGACGATCGAGACAGCCAATCAAGATGAAACACAAGGGACCTATCTTGAATTAAAAGGTGGGGAAGTGTTGACACATCGCCCTGCTCCATTGAGACAAGGTACGAAAATCACAGTGAGCAATTTGTTTTTTAACACGCCTGCACGGTTAAAATACGTCAAGACATTACAAACGGAATTGGCAAATATAGGCGATATCGTCAATCGACTAGCATTGAGCCATCCCGACATCGCTTTTCGCTTAGTCCATGATGGCAACAAGATGTTAGCAACAGCTGGTAACGGAGATTTGAAACAAACGATTGCCGGAATCTATGGTTTGGCGACAGCGAAAAAAATGTTGAAGGTTGAAGCAAAAGATCTAGATTTTGAAGTTTCTGGTTACATTTCTTTACCAGAAGTCACTCGTGCGAGTCGTAATTATCTTTCAACGATCATCAATGGTCGTTTTATCAAGAACTTTTCCTTGAACAAAGCAATCGTGGCAGGTTATGGTTCTAAACTGATGGTTGGTCGTTTTCCAATCGCTGTTTTAGAAGTCAAAATGGACCCGTTGCTTGTCGATGTGAATGTTCATCCAACGAAGCAAGAAGTTCGTCTATCGAAGGAAAAAGAATTGACTGAATTGATTGCACAAGCGATTCAACAAGCACTAAGTCAAGAAAATCTGATTCCTAGTGCAGCAGACAATTTACGTTTCAAGAAAAAAATCGCCGATCAACCTAAAACGGAACAAATCGAAATCGATCTTTCTTATGCGTTTGAGGAACCACCAAAGAAACCCCAAAGTTTAAATTTCGATCGCCAGACAGGTACATTTTACGTTGAAGAAAATCCACAAAAATCAACCTATCCTGTTGATAAGTCTGTGGAAAATGTTGAAAACTCTTCTGTTTTTTCTGAAGATACACTGAATTATCCAGAAAAAGAGGAAAAAACGGTGGATAACTCTGGTGAAAGTGTTGATAACTTTGTAGAAAAACTAGTGGATAACTTTCAACAAAATCATTTATCCACTGTTGATAACTACTCAGTACAAGAAGAACGAACAGCATCAGTAGAAGAGAAAAGCATAGAGGAAGAACCAAGATTTGAGCAAGAAGAAACCAAGTTGCATCCCGAGTTTGACATGAGTCAAGATAGCCGAATGTTGGAGAAAGCAATCAGTAAAGTCGAGCAGGAAGTACCAACACAACGCTTCCCACATCTTGAATATTTTGGCCAAATGCATGGAACCTATTTATTTGCTCAAAGCAATGAAGGCTTATACATCATTGACCAACATGCTGCGCAAGAGCGGATCAAATATGAATATTTCCGTGAAAAAATCGGCGATGTTTCAGATGATTTGCAAGAATTACTCGTGCCTTTTGTTTTAGACTATCCTAATAGTGATGCAATCAAGCTAAAAGAGAAGAAAGAACTATTGGAAGAGGCAGGCATTTATCTGGAAGAATTTGGTCAGAATAGTTTTATCGTGCGAGCGCATCCGACATGGTATCCAAGTGGGGAAGAAGAATCGATCATTCAAGGGATGATCGACATGTTATTGACAACGGGTGAAGTAAGTGTGAAGAAATTCAGAGAAGCCACAGCAATCATGATGAGCTGTAAACGCTCGATCAAAGCGAATCACTACTTGAACGAAGCACAAGCGAGGGTCTTATTAAAAGACTTAGCAAAATGTGAGAATCCATTCAACTGCCCTCATGGTCGTCCGGTATTGATCCACTTTACGAATTCCGACATGGAACGAATGTTTAAACGAATCCAAGATCCGCATTGATCCGCGAGATTCGGAAAGGAAGTTTTTGATGAAAATAGTATTGGCTTCACAGTCGCCTAGAAGAAAAGAATTACTCGGAAGATTAGTGCCAGCATTTTCGATCCAACCGGCAGATATTGATGAAACGCCTAAGCTAAAAGAAGACCCAGTTGCTTATGTCCAACGAATGGCAGCAGAAAAAGCAGCTGCTGTACAAAATAATGAAGAAACGTTAGTCATTGCTAGTGATACTACCGTAGTTCTAGGAAACGAAATCCTTGGTAAACCGGAGGATGATGAAGAGGCAAAACGGATGTTACGCAAATTCAGTGGTACGACACACGACGTCTACACAGCCGTCGTAATAACTGATAGGACGCAAGAAGAGTGCATCCTTTCCCAAGCATCAGTCACTTTTTATGAATTGACCGATGAAGAGATCGAGCGCTATCTAGCAACTGGCGATCACCGTGATAAAGCTGGGGCGTACGGCATTCAAAGTTACGCAGGGGCTTTCGTAGAGTCGATTTCTGGCGATTACTATAGTATTGTCGGCTTTCCGATTGGCGCAGTCAATCAGGCGTTGAAAAAATGGCCAGATCTTTTGTCCTAAAATCGTGGACAACTGTATCTAGGTGAATAAAATCAAAAACACATGATCCGAGTAGCAAGAAACGGATCATGTGTTTTTTCTGGTTACATTAGTTCATGACCTAGAGTCAAGCGTATCTGCTAGAAGCTATAAAAAAACATGGTAAACTTAATCTAGTTGAAGGGAGTGGACGAAGTGATTACAACGGATAAGTTTTATCATGGTGAAACGAAAAAAGCGCCGTTCTTTGAAGGTTGGTATTTTAAGCATCAAATCGGCGATGAAGTCTACGCATTTATTCCGGGTTACTCCATTGGAGAACAAGGAGAAAAGTGCCCGTTTATCCAAGTGATCAATCATGAGTCTTCGGAAGTCTTTCATTTTGATCGTGAAGTCTTCATGGCAAGCGAAGATCGTTTATTTGTGAAAATCGGTGAGAATACATTTAGTGAGGAAGGAATCACACTAGCTTTACGTAGCCCCTCATTGACGATTGAAGGAACGATTTCTTATGGAGAGTTTACTCCGTTAAAAAGGAGTCGCTATGCCCCGAGTATCATGGGACCTTTCTCTTATTTATCTTTTATGGAATGCTATCACGGAATTTTAAGCATGAAGCATTCGTTAGAAGGAACGTTGAGTTGGAACGGTCAATTGATTGATTTTACAAATGGAATCGGATATTTAGAAAAGGACTGGGGAAGTTCCTTTCCCGCAACCTATTTATGGGTCCAATGCAATCAGTTTAGCGATTCGGATGCTCGCTTTTTCTTTTCCGCAGCAGAGATCCCGTTTTTAGGTTTTCGTTTTTTAGGAATCATTTCGATTTTGCAAGTCGGTGGGGAAGAATATCGCTTATCCACGTATGATGGAGCTAAAATTTCGGAGATTTTCCGTGAAGAGGAGCATCTGATCATTCGAATACAGCAAAAAAATATTGAACTAGAAATGCAAGTGTTAGCAAAAGAAGGGCATGCGTTGATGGCGCCACAACAAGGTCAAATGAGTCGGATCATCCGTGAAAAAGCGAGTACAGAGATGACCTTGATTGTCCGAGAAAACAAGCAAGAAATCTTTCATCAAAAGGGGAAGGCTGCTGGTTTTGAAGAAGTGGGCAATCTCCATGGGCACGAGTATTAAGGATCTTGATCATATAAAAGTTATAGCGCACCTTCAAAAATAAGCCTGAACCTCCAGAAATTAGAACAATTTCCGGAGGTTCAGGCTTATTTTTCGGAGCGATGTGATTTTATCACATTCGACTTATTCGACAATTGATTTATATTCACTGTAACCAGCAGCATCCATTTCTTCATAAGGGATAAACTTCAAGGCAGCAGAGTTGATGCAATAGCGTAAGCCACCTTTATCTGCGGGTCCATCATTAAAAACATGTCCAAGATGGGAGTCGGCTTCATTACTTCTTACTTCGACTCGGTGCATCCCGTGAGAAAAATCCGCTTTTTCTTTGACGTCTTTTCTGCTGATGGGTTGGCTGAAAGCTGGCCAGCCACAGCCTGCATCATATTTCTCTGCAGAACTGAAAAGCGGTTCGCCACTGACAATATCGACATAGATCCCTTTTTCATAAAAATCGTCGTATTCTCCAGTAAATGGACGTTCTGTGGCGTTTTCTTGTGTCACTGCATAAGAAATCGGAGATAATGTTTCTTTTAAGTCCTCTTTGTTTGTGTCGGTTGGTTTACTCATTGATACAGCCCCCTTTGTCTCCTAATCATACTGCCATCTGAAATAGAAGCAAACAATCTGCTTTAAGTAGGGAGGATAGCCTAGCAATTTAGCGGAAATTTAACGAACAGGTTTTACTTGCTACCTAATTACGTTGAGCTACTGGGCTTTTTCACAACCTTGATAAACGGTGTTCGAAAAGCTGACCTTCAACATTAAGCTAAAAAATTTGAAAAATATGAGAAGCTATTTTTCAATTTCCTATCTTACTGTTCAGGTCAGGACGCTTTTCTTACAACCTTGATAAACGGTGTTCGAAAAGCTGACCTTCAACATTAAGCTAAAAAATTTGAAAAATATGAGAAGCTATTTTTCAATTTCCTATCTTACTGTTCAGGTCAGGACGCTTTTCTTACAACCTTGATAAACGGTGTTCAAGAAGCAACACTTCGGTCACAAGCCAAAAAAATCAAAAATGAAACAGCCATTTTCGATTTTTTTGTCTTCTGCCTTAGTGTTAATCGCTTCTTTCACAACCTAGATAAACGGTGTTCGAAAGCCAACTCCTTCAATAGTAAGTCAAAACGTGAAAAAATATGAGAAGCTATTTTCTCACGTTCCGTCTTACTACTCGGAGCTGAACGGCTTTCTCACAACCTTCTTCTTCGTGCAAATTCCACGAACCGGAATTTGTCGAGGCGGTGGATCGATTCAGTGTATTCGAAGCATTCAGTATTTTCTAAATAAACGAGGCCACGGACAATTACGACATAAGGATCGTCATGGAGGTCCATCGACTCTGAAATACTGGCATCGATTGGTTCGACAGTGATTTCTTTTTGGGCATAGGCAATGGAGAGATCTAGCTCATTTTCAAAGTATTCATAAATCGAATTGGCTGCTTGTTCCTTGGTTAAAGTAGGTACGGTTTCTTTTAATAAATAATCCCGATCTAAAATCACGACTTCGCCATTGATTTTTCTTTGGCGGACTAAATGCCAGACAGGTGTATTGACTGCCCAGCCAGTTACTTTGTGTAATTCGTTGTCGACTACAGTTTCTTCAAGTGTTTTTACGATCGTTTCACTCGGGATATGTTGATTTTCTTGGAGTTCCTTATAACTTGTTAGTCCAGCAATCGGGAAATCAAAACGATTTCGGTCTAAAACGATCGATCCTTTTCCTTGTTTCTTTTGAATATATCCTTCTGTCGTCAATAGATTAAGTGCTTTACGAATTGTTTCCCGTGAAACACCATAAATTTTGATCAATTGATTTTCACTGGGTAGTAAAGTATGAGGAGGATACTCTTTGTCTAAGATTTTCTTTTCTAAGTCTAAAAAAATTTCATTGAATTTGTTCATCGTTCCTCTGCTACTCAAAATATAGACAAAAATACCTATATCGAGATTTCTCTACCACTCACGTAGGTAGAATTACTGTTTCACCGAACGCCGCCTCGTCACTTCGACACTACTACGGTTTGTCTCGTTCTCCACAGTCGTTGATTCCCGACTAAGCCATCGGTACATATACAAAGTTGCGTGCTTATGCAATCACATTGTATTCCTTCACATCTTTCAAATTCATGCTTGCGTTATAATCTCTATCTGCTACGTACCCACAGTTCTCACAACGATAGGTACGCTCTGATAGCTTTAAAGCTACTTTCTTATGCCCACATTCATGACATAATTTCGAGCTAGGATAGAATCGATCGGCCAGTCTTAACTCAATAGTAGAGACTTTACATTTGTCTGCTAATTTTTTACGAAAAGCATAGAAAGATTGCTCTCTCACAGCTTTTGAAAGATGCCGGTTTTTCATCATCCCCTTGACATTCAAATCTTCAATTGTGATATAAGCTGGTTTGGTTTTTACTAGCTCTAACACAATTTTATTCACTCTGTCCCTACGGATATCTGTCAACCGTTTATGAAGTTTTTGTACTTTCAAGACTTGTTTTTCAATATTTTTGCGAGTAGCTTCTCCTCTCTTTGATTGTTTTTCGTTGACACGCTTTTTTTCGCTTTCGTATTTCCTCGACAGCTTGCGTTGTTGTCGTTTTAATTGTTTTTCGATTTTACGAATTTTTCCTGATTTATTGATATTTTTATAGGTTTTCCCCGTGGAAAGAATCGCAAAATCTTTTAATCCTAAGTCGATACCCACGCCTTCGGTAGGAGTATCGTTCAGTACTTGAGCGGTACAGTCCTGTTCCACGATGACCGACAGGTAGTACCGGTTTGCTTGTTGGCTGATTGTGCCACTCTTTATGCTATGTTTGTCATCGTGTTTAGGAATATAGCCTTTTTCGTTCAGTTTTACCCAATTCAAAGAGGGAACTTTTATCCGATGACGCTCACAACGGATGATTGTCTTTTTATCGTTCTTCACGAAATACATCGATACATCTTGGTGCTTCTTCTTTTTAAATTTAGGAAAATTAGCTTTTCCTTGAAAAAAATTTCTAAAGGCTTTTTCTGTCTCCATAATCGCGTGTTTCGTTGACTTCGCATAAACAGCTTTGATCCACAGCTTGTCTGGATGGTTGGGAATGTAGTCGTTATTCAACCACTTTGAAAAATCTATACCTGAGACAAATTTCCCACCTGATTTATAGACTTCTTGGTTGTGGTAAATATAAAAGTTCTTTACAAAACGAGCAACACCAATGGTTCGATTAATGATTTTTTTTGTTCTTCTGTTGGAAGAATTTCTGTTTTGTACGCCACTAACATCTTTATCACCTTCAATCTCTTTATTATACTTATCTATCTTTAAATGTGACATAAATGGCGTCTACATTCTTCGCCATTACTTCGTCTAACAACAGATTCCATGTTTTACACTTGTAATTAAGACCACTGCCAATATCCACGATTACATCATCTAAAATTATGCCTTTTACATTTGCATATTTTCTCAAAAACTCAACTTGATTTTTCAAGTCATCTGTTTGTCCGACATTAGACACTCGAGCGTAAGCAATGTGCTTTTTGCCACTTGTATTATCGCCTTTGATGTAAGTTAAATAGTGATCTTCCGTGTAATATTTTCGATTTTTTGGTGTCCGATGTGCGTTTAACGTGCAATCGTTCGTTCTTCGCTTATAAACTATACTACAGCTATATGGAGATTTCAAACTGGACTTGGATAGAAGGAAGATGTTTCTACGACAAAGATAATAACGATTACAAGTTATTTATGTTTTTAGCATAAAACGCTTGCAATTTGTTGAGAAAAACATTATAGTGTGAGTACAAAGCAACTTGTATAAACAAGTCAAATGAAAGGGGTTTATGTTATGGGGAAATATCAAGCAGATGCCGAGAAGCTGTTAAAGGGAGTCGGCGGGAAAGAAAATATTGCTGCGGTCAGCCATTGTGCGACACGTATGCGCTTTGTTTTAAATGACCCTGCAAAAGCAAATGAAGCTGAGATCGAAGACATCGACAGTGTAAAAGGAATGTTTACCAATGCCGGTCAATTCCAAGTGATCATCGGAAATGATGTCTCAACATTTTATAACGACTTTGTTGCGGTATCAGGAGTTGAAGGCGTTTCAAAAGAACAAAGTAAAGCTGCTGCAAAACAGAATCTTAATCCGTTGCAACGAGCAATTGCAGTTCTAGCTGAAATCTTCACACCATTGATTCCAGCAATCATTGTTGGGGGATTGATTTTAGGGTTCCGTAACGTGTTGGAAGGCATTCAGTTCGAGAGTTTAGGTGGAACGATTGCAGAAAGTTCAACATTCTGGAATGGTGTGAATTCATTCTTATGGCTACCTGGGGAAGCGATTTTCCATTTCCTACCTGTAGGGATCACTTGGAGTATTGCAAAGAAAATGGGAACGACACAGATTTTAGGAATTGTTTTAGGGATTACTTTGGTTTCACCGCAATTATTAAATGCCTATAGTGTCGCTTCAACTGCCGCTGCAGATATCCCATTTTGGGACTTTGGCTTTGCACAAGTACAAATGATTGGTTACCAAGCGCAAGTCATTCCAGCGATGCTTGCCGGGTTCTTACTTGCCTATTTAGAGATTTTCTTCCGTAAGTATATCCCACAATCGATCTCAATGATTTTTGTCCCACTGTTTTCACTATTACCAACTGTTATCGCGGCTAATGTAGTGTTAGGTCCAGTCGGTTGGGCAATTGGTAACTGGATCTCATCAATCGTGAATACTGGCTTGACTTCATCGATCAGCTGGTTATTCAGTGCGTTATTTGGTTTCTTATATGCACCACTAGTTATTACAGGATTACACCATATGACAAATGCCATCGATATGCAGTTGATTGCTGACTTTGGTTCAACCAATTTATGGCCAATGATCGCATTGTCAAATATTGCGCAAGGATCTGCTGTACTTGCAATCATCTTCTTGCATCGTGGCAATAAAAAAGAAGAACAAGTTTCTATCCCAGCGATGATTTCTTGTTATCTAGGGGTAACGGAACCCGCAATGTTTGGGATCAACTTGAAATATGTGTATCCATTTGTAGCTGCAATGATCGGTTCTGGTGTAGCAGGAATGTTTGCGAACTTGATGGATGTTCGAGCAAATGCGATCGGTGTCGGTGGTTTGCCAGGAATCTTAGCAATCCAAGCACAAACGTGGTTACCATTCACGATTGCAATGATCATCGCAATCATCGTACCATTTGGTTTAACTGTAGTATTTAGACGTAAAGGGATCTTGAACAAATTAGATCCAGTCAATCCAGAAGAAGTAAGTGTATTACAAACTGCAGAAGGCGTATCTATTCCTACACAAAACTTTGAAGCCGCAGGAACAACTGCTGTAGCCACTGCCAATGAAGAGTTATTCGCCGTTGCAGACGGAAAAATCAAAGCAATTACAGAAGTGAATGATCCAGTTTTCTCACAAAAAATGATGGGTGAGGGCTATGCGATCGTTCCGGACAATCAAAAAATCTATTCGCCAGTAAATGGTAAAGTAACTAGTGTATTTGAAACAAAACATGCCATCGGTATTCTAAGTGAAACCGGTGTGGAAGTTCTTGTTCACATGGGACTTGATACTGTCGAATTAAAGGGTGCACCGTTCAATGTTCTTGTGAAAGAAGGCGATCAGGTCTCGCCAACGACACAACTAGCAGAGATGGATCTCAGTGCCGTTGAACAAGCAGGTAAACAAACAGATGTCTTAGTTGTTCTAACGAATACGGACAAAGTGGCTGATTTCTCATTAAGTAAATCAGGCCAAGTCCAACATGAAGAAATGATTGGTCAAGCGTCTATCAATCGCTAATACACAGAGAAAATATGCTACGAGTTTGGGTCTTTATCAAAGACCTAAGCTCGTAGTTCTGTTTTTGGGAACACTTTTTTTAAATCGCAAAGTATGCTACAATGGATAGAAATATGGGAACGTATGTGTGCGAAAGAAAGAGGAAATTTCAATGTATGAATATCTAAGAGGCATGGTGACTTTTATCAGTCCGTATTATATCGTTGTAGAAACGCAAGGGGTGGGCTATCAAATTGCGTTAGGTAACCCTTATCGCTATAGTAGTAAGTTAGATAAAGAAGTAAAAATCTATGTCCATCAAGTCATCCGTGAAGATGCACATTTACTATACGGTTTTGATTCACTCGAAGAGAAACAATTGTTTTTACGATTAGTCAGTGTTTCAGGGATCGGACCGAAAAGTGCATTAGCGATCATGGCGAGTGACGATCATTCTGGCTTGATCCAAGCGGTGGAAACTGGCGATGTCACTTACTTGACGAAGTTCCCAGGTGTAGGTAAAAAAACAGCACAACAAATGATCTTGGATCTAAAAGGCAAGTTTGGCGAGTTGAGTATCGATATGCCATTTTCTTTATTTGATGAAGCAACGGTTCAAGATGCAAGTGCCTTATCAGAGGCAATGGAAGCTCTATCTGCTCTTGGTTACAGTGAGCGTGAAATCAAACGTGTAGAGAAACAACTTAAAGAAATCGACAATCAAACAACGGATGAGTATTTAAGGCAAGCATTGAAATTGATGATGAAAAAGTAAGGAGGACGCTTGATGACAGATGAACATCTTCTTTCACCAGAACCTGGTGAGAATGAATTAAGTTTAGAAAAATCTTTGCGCCCTCAATTGCTTGCGCAATATATCGGTCAACATAAAGTAAAACAAGAATTGAGTATCTACATCGAAGCGGCATGTAATCGTGAAGAACCGCTAGACCACGTCTTGTTATACGGTCCTCCGGGATTGGGGAAAACAACGATGGCTATGGTCATCGCAAACGAGATGCAAGTCAATATCCGTACGACAAGTGGACCAGCCATTGAGCGACCAGGAGATCTGGTGGCAATTTTGAATGAACTAGAAGCAGGGGATGTCTTGTTTATTGATGAGATCCATCGCTTACCTCGCGTGGCAGAAGAAATGCTTTATTCGGCGATGGAAGATTTCTATGTAGATATCATGGTAGGGCAAGGGCCGACCGCTCACCCCGTTCATTTTCCGTTACCACCTTTCACGTTGATCGGTGCAACGACTCGAGCAGGGATGCTGTCTGCACCTTTACGTGACCGTTTTGGAATCATTGCTCACATGGAATACTATGAAGAAGAAGATTTAAGAGAAATCGTTTTACGATCTGCCGATATTTTTCAAACGGAGATCATCACCGAAGGGGCTTTAGAAATCGCACGACGTTCCCGTGGGACCCCGCGGATCGCTAATCGCTTGTTAAAACGAGTGCGTGATTTTGCCCAAGTACAAGGAGATGGCAAGATCGATCAGTTGATTGCTGACCGCGCATTGACACTCTTACAGGTCGATCAAGCGGGATTGGATTATGTCGATCAGAAATTGCTACGTACGATGATCGAGCTGTATGGTGGGGGTCCAGTAGGTCTAAGCACTTTATCCGTTAATATTGGAGAAGAGCGAGAAACAGTCGAAGATATGTATGAACCTTTTTTGATCCAAAAAGGCTTTTTGAAACGGACTCCTCGTGGGCGGATCGCTACCGCCTATGCGTATGAACACTTTGGCTATGACTACCAAGTGTGATCACTCTTTTCTATTGAAAGAGCAAATAGTAGAATAATGATTGAAGAGATGGGAGGGATCATTGTGGGAGACGCTTCACATACGAAACAAATGATCAAAAAAGTCTTGGTGTCGCTTTGCGAAACACAGCCTTTTCGCAAAATCAGTGTGCAACAGATCGCACACGAAGCAGGCATCAACCGACAAACATTTTATTATCATTTCACCGATAAGTATGATTTATTGCGTTGGGTGTACTATGAAGATTCATTGCATTACCTAAAAACAGAATCGCTTTCTCTCGACAATTGGGAAGAGCAAGCATTGCTGATGTTAAAAGCCATTGCCGAAAATAAACAGTTCTATTCAAGTACCGTTAGTTCAGAACAGGAGATTCTGCAAAAGCAATTTTCTGCGTTGATCCAACCCTCATTTATTAAAATATTTGAGCAAATGGATGAAGAAAAACAACTAACTTCCAAAGATAAATTATTTTATGCTCGTTTTTTCTCTTATGGCTGTAGTGGAGTCTTAGTCAATTGGATCACACAAGGTTATACAGAAACACCCTTAGAAGTTGCAATGCAGTTCTTTCGTTTAGCCAAAGATACTGAATTGTATTCGTATCGGTTGTACGCATTGGAAGAAGAACAGGAAATAAAAGACGAATGACCTTTTTTCATTGATTCCAAAAATAGGAATACAAAAGGAGAGAATGCTATGACGAAAGTATTATTTGTTTGTTTAGGAAACATTTGTCGTTCACCTATGGCAGAAGGGTTATTAAAAAAGAAAGTAGCAGAACAGGATCTGTTGGATTCCTTCGTCATTGATTCGGCTGCAACAAGTACCTATGAGGTAGGTAGTGCTCCTCATCCAGGTACACAAGCGATCTTGGCAAAAGAACATGTTGATACGCAAGAAATGATTGCTCGCCAAATACGTCAAGAAGACTTCCAAAAATTTGATTGGATCATCGGTATGGATCAGTCAAATGTGGCTGACTTAAAGCAACTTGCGCCGATTGAAGCGCAAGAGAAAATCCAACTATTTTTGAGTCCAGTCATTGGCAAAAAAGCACAAAATGTACCTGATCCATATTACACGAATAACTTTGAAGAAACCTATCGATTGATCAATGAAGGCTTAGAAAAATGGCTTGAATTATGGATGGAAAACGACTTAAAATAACACATGTGTTGTTTTACGGTTTTAGGTAAAAGTTGGTATAAAATAAACTATATTCTTGTTTTTTTAAGAAAAATTGGATAAAATAGGAGTAATTAAGTAACATATTCTTAGCTAGGGGAGGGGTACATTCAATGGATGAAGAAACAGTATCACCAATGAAGAAACTGACAAAGTTAGTGACTAATACTTCGTTTCAACTTTTTGATTCATTTGTGAATGACACAGAAGAAAAAGCTGAGAATGTACGGTTACAAGGGGAGTTCATTCTCGAACTCCAGAAAGCTGCAGCTCAGAATAGTTTAGTGATTCTACAAGTGCGCGAGAATCCACTAAGCAATAAGTACGAAACCTTTTCCGGTTGGGTGGCAACGAAAACAGTTGAGCATGACCGAGTGATGATTCGCTTGCAAAACCAAGAGCAACAAATCCGAATCGTCCCAATTGAACAAATCGAAAAAATCACTAGTCTTTCACCTACGGGAGACCAAGAGCGATTATCTAAATAAGAATAAAAGCTATGAAAAAGTAGATTGCTTTTTCATAGCTTTTTTATATGTTTTTCTTACTAAAGAGAGAATCTAAAGATTCTCAAAGAACTTGATTTGTTGGATCGGTATGAATAAAAAAAAGGACCTGCTAGCCGGGGAGCTAGCAGGAAAGGAGTTAAAAATGAAAAAGTGTTGTTAGGGTTGTTTGTTGGTATACTTATATATTAAAGGTGAGTTGTGAATATTTTGTGACGAAAGTTTACCAAAGTTGTTAATTTTTTTATACAAAAAGTTAAACATCTCTTTTTTTTGTTAGCTAACAATCAAGTCAGACTTTTCTTCATTTTTAAAGAAACTCCAGAGTAATCCGATGATAAAGCCAATCAATGCTGGTGTGATCCAGCCCATTCCCAATGAGAAGAATGGGAGATAGGAATCAGCGAATATTAAAATTCCTTTGACGAAACTTGTTTGCTTAATTGAATCAGGACAAGCATTCAGTCCATCCACGATGGAAGCGAGTAATGTGAAATATGTGGTCATTCGATAAACAGAAGTACGTTGTTTAAATAATGGGCCAAACAATACAAGTAAGATCAAGGTCATTGCCAATGGATAAATAAACATCAAGACCGGTAAAGAGATCTGAATAATATTCGTTAAGCCCACGTTTGCAACTAAACATGCTAATAAACTTGTTCCGGTTACAAAGAATAGATAGCTTCTTTTAGGAAACAATTCAGTGAATGTTTCTGCGAATGCAGTAATCAGTCCGATACCTGTTTTTAAACAAGCAAGAATCACGATAAAGGCTAATAGGATACTCCCGTAAGTTCCTAAATAGTGATCAGCAATTTGTGCCAAGGCGATACCACCATTCGCACTCATTGGGAATGTTCCTAGACTCATTGTTCCTGCATAAGAAAGTAGGGTATAGATGATCCCCATCAAAACGATGCTGATCGCGCCTGATTTGATCGTATCTCTTGCAATATCAGAAGGCTTTGTGACACCCATGCCACGAATCGTCGTGACGATAATGATCCCAAAAGCTAAGGCAGCTAACGCATCCAACGTGTTGTATCCTTGTGTAAAACCAGTGAAGAATGCTTGGTTTTGGTAGTGAGGTTGGACAGGCGCATCCGATACTGAGCCAAGTGGGTTGATAAAAGCAAGTAATAACAAGATACCTAGTAATACTAAAAATGCGGGATTCAAAAATTTACCAACATAATCCAAGATTTTAGTTGGACGTTTGGATAACCACCAAGCAGCTAAAAAGAATAAGAAACTAAAAATAGCTAAAAATAATGTTTGATTTTCTGCTGGAATAAAAGGTGCTAAGCCAATTTCAAAAGAAGTAGTTGCCAAACGTGGTAAGGCAAAAAATGGACCAATGACTAAATAAAGTAAGACAGTAAAAATAAGTGCATAAGTTTTATTGATTCGTTGTGCTAATTCGTAGACACCAGAGGTCTTTGAAACACCGATCGCAATGACACCTAAGAATGGTAAACCGATCCCTGTAACTAAAAAGCCAAGATTTGCCCAGAAGATATCCGCACCAGCTTCTTGCCCCATATGGACAGGAAATATAAGATTACCAGCTCCAAAAAATAGGCCAAATAGCATGGAACCGATGAATAGATTTTCTTTGAATGATAATTTTTTTGACATAGAAAACTCCTTTACTTTTTTGTATTTTGTTAAAAGTAACAAATTATGTGATGAATTGCAACAATTTTCTGAAAATTATCGAATTCTCTAGAATGATGCTACACATTGACGAAACGACTGCTAACCCAGTGAGAGGAATAAGTAGCGTGTTTTCACTGCCTCGAAAAAATGTTAGTCAAAAGATCACTCCAATATCTGAATCTTCTTAATTTGAAGAGGTTTCTCACAACCACATGTTACGTGAGGTTGCGCAAAAGTTCAACTGATAAAGCGATCGGAACAAAAAACAATAAATAAAAAGAAGAACCGCAACTTTTTGAGTAGGATGACCTTGCTCAATCAAGTTGCGGTAGTTTGAATACTAAGGGTGATTTGATACTTTATTAGTTATTCAAAATGCGTGACAAGAACTCTTTCGTACGTGTTTCTTTTGGATGAACGAAGATATCTTCAGGACTTCCTTCTTCCGCGATCACACCTTTATCCATGAAGATCACTCGGTCAGATACCTCTTTCGCAAATTCCATTTCATGGGTTACGATGATCATTGTCAGTCCAGTATGGGCTAGATCTTTGATCGTATTCAATACTTCACCGACCATTTCAGGATCAAGGGCAGAAGTTGGCTCATCGAAGAGCATCACATCAGGGTTCATTGATAGAGCACGAGCGATAGCGACCCGTTGTTTTTGACCACCGGATAGTTGAGAAGGACGAGCTTCGATGTATTGTCTCATACCGACTTTTTCTAAGTTTTCGATTGCCACTTTACGGGCATGCTCTTTCTCTCTTTTTAAGACAGTGGTTTGTCCAGAAATACAATTTTCTAAAACATTCATATTATTGAAAAGATTGAAAGATTGGAAAACCATACCGACATTTGTCCGATACTTTGGTAAATTATATTTTGGTGCTAAGACGTTTTCGTTGTTGTAAATGATCTCGCCGCCTGATGGTTTTTCTAGTAAATTGATACAACGTAAGAATGTTGATTTACCTGAACCAGAGGAACCGATGATGGTCACGACTTCCCCTTTATTGACGGTCATGCTAATATCTTTCAGCACTTCATTGTCGCCGAATTTTTTACTTAAATGATTGATTTCGATGATATTCTCACTCATAGGACTGCCTCCTTATTCCTGTAGGTTCGCGTTGTTGACTTCTTCAATTTTTGTATACGCAGTAGGTCCGTCGATTTTCTTCTCAATCACACGTAGGATTCTTGTGATCGTGAAGGTCATGATCAAGTAGATGATCCCAACGATCGTGAATGTTTGGAAGAATTGGAAGTTGGCACCAGAGGCAGAGTTTCCTTGGAAGAATAGATCTGCTACACCAATGACACTTAATACGGCGGTGTCTTTGATATTGATGACAAACTCATTTCCAGTAGCCGGCAAAATATTTCTCAATACTTGCGGAATCACTACTTTACGCATCGTTTGACTGTGGGTCATGCCGATTGCTTGGGCTGCTTCAAATTGTCCGCCATCTACTGCAAAAATCCCACCACGTACAATCTCAGTCATATACGCACCGGTGTTGATCGAAACGATGAACAACGCAGCAATCGTGCGATCCAGAGAAATACCAAAGGCTAGAGCCAAACCATAGAAGATGACCATGGCTTGAACCATCATTGGTGTACCACGGAAGACTTCGATATAAACAGATAATAAGAAATTAGCTACTTTTTGGAAGAAGCGTGTCACTTTATTATCAGATTCTGGAATTGAGCGAAAGACGCCAATCAATAAACCCAATGTTGTTCCTACAACTGTACCGATCAATGCGATAAATAGTGTCAAACCAGCTCCGCGTAAGAACATGTTGCCATATTGATCCCAAATCGTCTTGAAATCATGGAGCAAGCCAGTTTCTTCTGCATCTCCATCCGTTGACGCAGGTTGGTCTTCAATGGCTTGGTCCATGATAGCAATACGATCATCATGAGAAATGCCGCTTAATATTTGGTTGACTTGTTGAAGATCAGGATCACCTTTACGCATCCCTACAGCAATCTGGACATCTTCGGGATTTGTTT
Organism: Enterococcus sp. AZ171; assembly: GCF_051714005.1. Lineage (NCBI taxonomy): Bacteria > Bacillati > Bacillota > Bacilli > Lactobacillales > Enterococcaceae > Enterococcus > Enterococcus sp. AZ171. The sequence goes on from NZ_JBIORA010000001.1 coordinate 171,240, forward strand.
GAAAGCCATTTGCTTCATCTAGTTCGAGCATTTTCAAGGCTGGGTTGACGCTTGTGGCGGTTACCCCTTCTGGACGTTCACTAACATAACCGTCAATCATGCCAGAAGCTAGTGCTGTTCGCATGGCTGAAAAGTTATCCATTGCTTGTTGCTTGTCCACTCCTGGGATCTGATCGATCACGTTATAGTGGAATGTATTCAATTGTGCAGTGATTTTTGCGCCAGAAAGATCTTCTAAGCTAGTCGCATTCGCAAACTTACCATCTTTTTGTACGACAATCACAAGTTCTGATTCATAGTATGGATCAGTAAAGTCGATTTCTTTTTGGCGTTCTGCCGTCGGACTCATGCCGGCAATGATTGCATCGATCTTTCCAGATTGAAGGGCAGGCGGTAAACCGTCCCATTTCGTTTGGACAATGACTAGTTCTTTTCCTAAACCTTCAGCTACCTTTTTGGCAATTTGTACATCATATCCGCCAGCAAAGCTGTTTTGTCCTTGAATTGGATAGGCATTGTTTGCATCTGTTTGTTGAGACCAGTTAAAGGGCGCATAACCAGCTTCCATTCCGACACGAAATTGATCGCTCGGTGTTTTATCATCTGCATGAGCCAAAGTGGTCAAGCTAAAGATCGATAGAATAAACGTAAAAATTAGAGTGAGTGTAACTGAATTTTTTTTCATCTGTCTTCTCCTTTTTGTTTGTTCACGTACGTGGTCCTTCAGGCATATACTGATAAGACCAACGTTCGCTCAGCTTCTTTGGCTGATAACCAAAGCGCCTTGACACGAGTGGTCGAATACATGCATTGCAGTTGCTTATCAAGGAGAAATAAAAAACGACCGCTTTGTAGGTACAAAAGGGCCGCTAAATTTCACAGAGTGATAAACCTCTCACAAAACATAGCGCAACTTAGCATCACTGCTAAGACAGTCCGTAAGCTGTTAACTTACGTCCCAACATACTTTTTAAGCAAAAAAAAGTACATTTCGGCGATCCTCCCTAGCCCTGCTTCCACATGTTTGCTTCACTCCACAGGTTTAATGATTCTCGCGACCTCTACCTCATTGATTGAGGCATCTCGTATTCAGTTATTTATACAAAAAATAGTCTACGATAGAGTAGCCACTTTGTCAATGAGAAACTACATTTTTGCAGAAAAAAGTTGATAAATAAAGAAATATCCTGTTTATTTAATTTCTTTCATGAAAAAAGGAAAAGAGAATGTTTTCAAAAAAAGAATAATTATACATTTTATGCAACACTTAAATGATAGTAAAATAACGAAAAACAGACTGCAAAATCACGCAGTCTGTTTCCTTTTTTATCTAAAAGTATTTTAAGCTGTAGCTTTCTTAGGTTCACGACCAAGAATGGCTTGTAAAATAACTGTTACCCCATAAATAGCTAAAACGAGATAGATCAAACTAGAGTATTGTGTGATCCCCCAGCCCCATGTGCGATAAACAACTAATGTAATTGCTAGAACAATTGCTGCCAATACATTGAAAAAGGCAAACGCCCATAGATTTCCATTTTCTTTACGTACTAGATAGAAGATAGAGAAATAAATACTTAATGCTAACCAAGCGATACATGCTAAAATAACGCCCCAATAAATTAAGAATGCAACCATATTGATTCACCTCATTTCATACTCAAAATATACAGATCATTGGTATTGTAGCACGTTTTCATTGTTTTGTCAGTGATGTTTGTGAGTATTTTCTCAAAAAAAATCTCTGAATTTTCATTCGATTGAGGGTATGTTTCATTTTATTTCGATTATAATAGAAGAGAGGTGAGTGATAAATGTTGGAACAAACAATTGAAGAAGCAGCGACAGCGATAATTGAAAGTCAAAAACTGACCTTTCTAACAGGGGCAGGTGTGTCCACACCTTCTGGAATACCCGATTATCGTTCACTAACAGGTGTTTACCAAGGGATGGATCGTCCAGAATATTTGTTGAGTCATCAAGCGATGGATGAAGAACCACAAAAATTTTATTCGTTTCTCAAACATCTTTATCATCCCGAAGCACGCCCGAATATCATCCATCGAGAAATCGTAGAGTTGGCTAAAGAAAAAGAGGTATGGGTCGTTTCGCAAAATATCGATAGGTTACATGAAAAAGCTGGAAGTAAAAAACTAGTTAATTTTCATGGGAATCTGTATCATTGTTATTGTCGAAACTGCCATCAACCTGTTGACTGGCAAGATTATCTGACCAGTGACAAGCATCAACTGTGTGGTGGCCAGATCCGCCCAGATATTGTGTTATATGGAGAAGGGTTCCAGGATGAAGTATTAGAGCAAGCAGCTTTTGCTGTCAGTCAGGCCGACTTGATTGTGATTGTAGGGACAAGTTTCCAAGTCCATCCTTTTTGTGATTTGATCCAGTTTCGCTCACCACAAGCGAAGCTATTAGTCATCAATCAGACCCCTGTCTATCTATCAGAGGCGTACCGATTTGTCCAAACAGATGGAACGAAGGTGTTCAAAAAAGTACAGGAGAGTGTAAAATGACAGCTAAAACAGAAAAAGAAAAAATGATCGCCGGTGAACTTTATTTTGCGGGTGATCCAGAATTATCAGCCGATAGAAAATTTGCTCGAAGTCAAAGCCAGATCATCAACCAAGCGGAAACAAGTGAACTTCGCAGTCAATTACTTAAAGAGACATTTGGTGCTACCGGTGAGAAGATTTATATGGAACCAACGATCAATTTTGATTACGGCTGTAATATTTACGTAGGTGAGAATTTTTATGCGAACTTTAATTGTACATTCTTAGATGCCAGTACGATCAAAATTGGTGATAACTGCATGTTTGCCCCTAATGTTCAGCTTTATACTGCCACACATCCACTACATCCAGTGAAGCGAAATAGTGGGTTAGAATTTGCTAAACCAATCGAAATCGGCAATAATGTGTGGCTAGGTGGTGGAGTGATCATCACTCCTGGAGTGACTTTAGGAGACAATGTCGTGGTCGGGGCGGGAGCAGTCGTGACCAAATCGTTCCCAGATAATGTAGTGATCGCAGGGAATCCGGCACGGATCATCAAACGCATCGATGAACCAATGCCTGAAGAGTCATTGGAAGAGTTGAGACAATCGATTGATCAAATCGATCACCAATTAGTAGAACTACTTGAAAAAAGAATGGCTACCGTCACGAAGATCGGTGATGTCAAACGAGCAACTAACCAAGCGGTTTACGATGGAAAAAGAGAACAACAAGTGTTGGATAAAGTTGCCAGTTGGTTGAAAACACCAGAATACAGTGAGACGATCTTAGCTACTTATGCAGATATCATGAAGCACTCACGAAACTATCAAAAGAAACGAATGGAGTAGATAAATGATTGAAGGAGAAACTCGCCGAAAAGAAATTATTGAAACGCTAGTTGATGCAGAGAAACCTGTCAGTGCCAGTAAGTTTGCTACTCGTTTTGGTGTCAGCCGCCAAATCATTGTAGGAGACATTGCGTTGCTACGAGCGGCAGGAGAAGCGATCGTGGCGACGGCCAGAGGATATCTTTTGGAAGATGAACAAGACAAAAATGGGTTCATCAGTAAAATTGCGGTACAACATCAGAGAGAACAAACAGAGGAAGAACTGCAGTTGATCGTTGCTCATGGTGGCGAGATACTAGACGTCATCGTTGAGCATCCCTTGTACGGCGAACTGACAGGAATGCTTCATATCAAGACAGCAGAAGATATTCGTTCATTTATGAAACGTTATCGGAAAAGTCAGGCTTCGTTATTGTCTGAATTAACGGATGGGATCCATCTGCATACGATCCGTTACTCACATAAGGAAGTATTGCAACAAATCAAACAAGGCTTGGCAGAAGCAGGCATCTTGTTCGAAGGGAATCAATAATTTACTTTATGAGATTGAGATAGGAGTGTTTTTACTTCTATCTCAATCTCATTTTTTCTTTATTTATAAAATAATTGATTTATGCTATGGCAAAACTTTAACTATAATGAACAGAAATGCTACAAATACTTTTATTGAAAGAGGGAGAAAAATGCTTCGAGGAACAAATCAAAAAATAATTCTTTGCTTTGGAGCAGCTGAAAGCACTTTGGAACAACAGTTGAATTATAGAGAACTCAGGAAAAAAACAAATCCATATGACCCATTGGTTTATATGGAAGAGTTAGTCGACTATCTCATTCAACAACCTTTTGAGAATTTCTCTCTTCAACCCAAAGAGTTGATTGACCAAATAAAAGCAGGCAGCAAATACCCACTCTGGGAAGATATTCAAGCCATCATGATGGAGGACCCAAGGTTTCAATTGCACAGGATCTACTCGGAGCCGTTTCTTGAAGAGTATCAACAATACAAGGAAACAGGACAATTTGCCAATCATTCAATGAGAGATACTTTGATTTACAGTATACGAATGCAACTGTTAAAAAAAACAGAATTATTGATGCTTGAAGTTGCGAAAAAGCGAAGTGATCTTGCGATTTGGATACCTTTGGATTCTTATGGAGAGAATTTTGTTTCGACGATCAGAGGGGAGCAAAACGAGTATGCCGATTTTACTTTGCGTAGTTTATATCATGAAAAAGACAACCTAAAAGCTTCAATTGTCTTTTGGGAGAATGGACAAGTCGTTGCAGCTCCTTGGGAAAGAAATGCTAGATTATGGAGAAATTGTGTGGAAAATGATTTGAGAAAATCAGCGGCTATTTTCCCGTCAGAGAGACATCTTCTAATCTACGGATTATGGGTAGCACGTATCCACTTTAAATATGAAGATCAAGTTTTGTTAAAGCATTTCCAATATAAGGACACAAATGATGTTAATATCGATAAGTATAATGATATTTTAATGAACAGTACTTTTGAATATATAAAACATTGTCCTACAGAAAAAAGTAGAGAAGAATTTTTTAGTCATTGGATTGATTACCTCCCCGAAAAGGAACGCTATTTACCATTGTGGGAAAAATATTATCATATCACACAAACGATTGAAAAATTTCAATTGAAAAACATCTTTAAAGAGGTCATTTCAGAAGACTATACACAATTTGATCGTCCAGAGATCAAGCAACACTTCATAAAAAAAGGCTGTAAAATAGGGCTAGAACTTACTTTGTTGTCTCAACATGTAACAGTAGTCTTTCTATTAGACGAACTTTGTGATTTAAGAGTAGTAAAAAAAGTCCCCGGTATTACTGGAAGTGAACTTCGATATATATATCGAAACTGGGAGCGGTTCAAGCAGCGAGTCGTTTTTATTGAAAAGAAAAAATTTGTTTCTCCACCTTGGGAGTCTGATCCGGAGTTTTGGGCGACCTATCAGCCTAAGTCAAAGAGCCTGGCACAACCAGAAGTGTCTATGCTTACTGAGAAAAAAGAATTTAAACAATTGAAAACATATGCAAAGACGAACAGTCAATCACAAAGCAAGCAAACGTTACGTGTCAAGGAGCGTTTGCGCTGACTGAGAAAAAAATACGTATTTGAAAACGAAAGAGTAAAAAATAATAATTATATGGAGGTCAACGATGTTAAATCAAACAACAACTGACTTAACGAATGACTTTAGAAAAAAGTTGGATTTATTAGCTTTGTCTTTATCACTACAAGAAAATATCAATCATTTTGGTTTAAATAAAGATTATCAATTATTATTCTCAACGTATATCCAAATGATTCATGACGATCAAGACGAATTTTTTATAAAAAAAAAAGCCAAAAAGAAAATATCATTGAATCGCTAAAACGGACCAAAGATTTTTATGATTTTGAGAAAAAAGAATAAGTTCAAATGATTTTTGAAAAATTGAGAAATAATGATTCAACAGATTTCATGTTGATACCTTCTTCTTTTTATCCAGGAGAGCATGGACAAGTTTCACCTCATACATGTGGATTGACCGTTTATAAAAAAAATAATTCTTTTGTAGTGATGAAGGTGGATAAAGAGAGGTACTTCGATGATCAAACGGTTTCTTATTTTGAAATTCCTCCGACAAATATTGCGGAACTAAGTGAACTGTTTCTTAAAGAGCGATTTCATGAAGTTCGCAAACCATATTTTGTATTGAAAAGGTTAGCAGCTCTTTCCACCCAAAACGAATCGATCGGTATACCAACCATCGTCATGAAAGGACAAAAGACTGGAAATTGTTCAGTTAACGAGGTTGATGCTGCGCTAAAAACAATTTTATTTCATTGTAGGAAAGATATCTTTTCTTTAGATACGAGTGAGCAAGTGACACCTAAATGGCATTCAGAACATGTGGAATCGATTTTAGAAATGCGTAAGCGATTTCTGATGGCTTTGAAAGGCAAGAATCCAGAGCTAAATCGGCAGCTTGATTATATATATTTTCATTATTTATATAAAAAAGGGCAGCTCAAAAGTGAATTTTTAGAAAACATTGATACTAAAAAGCGTCGATGGCATCTACAAATCCATTTTCTTTTTAAGGAAGATCCTTATATTTCAGCAATATTCGATCATCCTGGAGAACTTCCAACTATAGATGAGAACCTGATCCAAGAAAAATCCAACAATATCATTAAGTCACTGGGCATTCATTCTACGAGTAAGCTTGCAGAGATTTCTTCTGCTGATTTAATAGAATATCTTGATGAACAAAAGTATATAACCAACATAATTAATGGTCGTTTACCATTTATCCAGGTTCCGATAGCTAAGGAAATGACCCAACGAATGATAGCTAGCTTAGAAAAGAAAGAACAGGAAGTACAAGAGGAATTACACCAACGCCAAGTACCAAAAGAAACAAAGATCGAGCAGAAACTGAGCGAACCTGCCTTGATTCATGTCCCACAGAAAACGATCTCTCCAATAGAAAAAAATGTCGAGAAGTTAAAACACATATTGGTTTTTGGTGACGAACAGGATAGAAAAGGCTTAATGGAAAAATTGGATCATTTAGATCCTAGACAAAAAAAGATACCCCATGATTCGAAAGTTTACATAGAAATGATTTTTCACGCCTTAAGAAAACGTTCATTTAATTACAAGGATCTAGAAAGAGCAATACAGGACAATCCTCTACTTAAAGAAATTATTCAAGTAATGAGAGATAGCATAGATTTGAACACAAACGCTGTTTATCCAATCCAATCATTGGGAGAGAGGCAAGAGTATACACAAACAATAGAATATACTAATCAAGTCTTTGAAGAGATTGTAGATGCGGGGAGCCAAAATCCCTTGATCCACCGTTCTGAATTGATCCTGATTGAAGCTGTAAAAAAAAGAGAAGATGTTGAGCTATGGGTACCATTAGATTCGCCTCCCTATCAAATGGATCAAACAATTGACGGTTTTAGAAATGAGGTGTTCGATCATGCGCTGCGAGTCTTGTATCTTCAAAGAAACCAACTGCAAGGTAGACTTGTTTTTTGGGAAAATGGGCAAAGAGCAGTTGCACCATGGGAGCGTGATCCGGAATTATGGGCAAATCGTGTGCCAAAATCAGTTATCAAAAATGAACACTTTCCTATAGAGGATCTACATATAGGGGTGCCCAAAAAAGCAACTATCGATGTACTTCTACCGTTAAACGAAGAGACCAAGAAATGTGAACGGACATTCACTTCGCTAGATCAGATCGAACCACAAAAAGCTAAAGTAGTAGTCACTGATAACCTTAAAGATTTCAAGAGGGTCGTTACCCAATTAACCACGGTAGTAAAAAAAGGTCAAGTTGTAGTTGCCAAAATGCGTTCAAATGAACAAAAAAATGAATTAGATAGTTTCAAAAGCAGCTTATTTGGAAAAGAAACTTCACAAAACAAGGAAAGTGTAATAGAAGAATCCTTAGATGAGTTGAAGCTGTACAAAAATGTAAGTACACTATTTGGAAGAATAGCACCTGATATCAGAGGCGAAGTGAGGCTAGATCCACTACACAAACCAATAAAACGATTAATTGATCAAGCTACCGATCAATCAATTCAAAGAAAAAGTCAATCGTATCAAATAAAAGTGGTGGGGATGAATGATCGAAGCACGAACACTAGAGAGGAAGCTAAAAGTAAAACCCATTGCTTTAGTAGTATTGTGACTCGGTTCAATAATCTATTTGAAAAAGGGAGAAGCACTCCAGCAGAAAATGAGACTACCAAACAAATCAATTCAGAAAAAGTTAGGATGGCTACATCGTTAACTGATTTTCGGCAAACTAGATTTGGAAAGAATCTCGGGATGCACCAGAAAACAACATACCAACATAAAAAAATGTCGGAACGTTGATTCGCTAAGCTTTTTAACTTTAAAAGAAGATGTAAGAGTATTCGATACAAGGAACAAGTGTCTCCGTTTCTCCATTTCTTAAAAATGATGGAACAAGGCTAAGATGATTTTCTACGGTAGAAAAAATGAACAGAGAAAAGCAGATGCAACTGCCACTCTCTGTTCATTTTTGTGATTCTCCATTATTACTCGATCACCAAGACGCCTTCTTTTAAGGCAAAAGGATTTTGGTCGTTGATATGGTCATAGAACATTACGCCATTGATATGGTCAATTTCATGTTGCACCACGATGGATTCATAATTTTTTAAACGGATTTTTTGTTTCTCACCGTTTTTGTCATAATACGAAAGCGTGATTTTTGCATGGCGCACAACATACCCAGGAACTTCACGATCGACTGATAAACAGCCTTCACCTTCGCCTAAGCAAGCATTCTGGACGGAATGGCTCAAGATTTTTGGGTTATACATGACCGTACTCAACGTTGGTTCTGTGATTTCTGGATCTGGATTTGGTACGTGGACCGCAATGATCCGTTTTGAAATATCAAGCTGGGGCGCAGCTAGGCCGACACCACCACGTAAATTTAATTCTTCTGCTTTGATTGGATCTTGGCTATTTTTAAGAAATTCCAACATTTCTTCTCCTAATAAAAGATCTTCCTCACTGAGTGGAAGAGCGACTTCTTGCGCTACTTCACGTAATGTTGGATTGCCTTCTCGAATAATATCATCCATTGTGATCATGGAATATGTACCCCTTTCTTATCAAACACTCTCTTTTCGGTTAATAGTTTACCATAAATTTGAAAAAGTAGTAGCCTGATTGTTTAATCAACTAGATTTTCTTAAGGATTCTACACTTGATTTATTAGAAAGATTCAGGTAAAGTATAGCTGTATGTTTAAAGCATATGTCCTGTTACTTGGTTAAACGAATCACCAACGTTTTACTCAGTCACAGGGGAATAATTAAACGAGGTGAAAGAAATGGCAATTTCAAAAGAACGTAAAAACGAAATCATCAAAGATTACGCACGTCATGAAGGAGATACTGGTTCTCCAGAAGTACAAATCGCTGTATTAACTGAAGAAATCAACCACTTGAACGAACATGCACGTGTTCACAAAAAAGATCATCATTCATACCGTGGTTTGATGAAAAAAGTTGGTCATCGTCGTAACTTGTTAGCTTACTTACGTAAAACTGACGTTCAACGTTACCGTGAATTGATCCAACGTCTAGGCTTACGCCGTTAATTTTTAACAGAAAGTGGGGTTCGCGTGAATCTCACTTTTTTACTTTAAACTATCAAACATTTCTGTGAATCAGCTTGATGGACTCCTACTAACCAAATGAAAGGTGCAAAAGGTCGCTTTCGCGGTTTTCATTTGTTTAGTAGCGTCTAGCGTTCACGAGAAAGAAAAGGAGTATTTATGTCAGAAAAACAAGTTTTTAAAACGACATGGGGCGGACGTCCCTTAGAGATCGAAGTTGGCCAATTAGCCAAACAAGCCAATGGAGCAGTATTAGTTCGTTATGGGGATACGGTCGTATTAAGTGCGGCAGTTGCTTCAAAAGAAGCGAAAGATACAGATTTCTTCCCATTGACGATCAATTATGAAGAAAAAATGTATGCAGCTGGTAAGATCCCAGGAGGATTTATCAAACGTGAAGGTCGTCCAAGTACGGAAGCAACCTTGACTGCTCGTTTGATCGACCGTCCGATCCGTCCAATGTTTGCGGAAGGTTTCCGTAATGAAGTCCAAGTCACAAATATCGTGATGAGTGTAGAAACAGATTGTTCTCCAGCAATGGCAGCAATGTTAGGTTCTTCACTAGCTTTATCGATTTCAGATATCCCATTCGATGGACCGATCGCAGGTGTTGAAGTTGGCCGTGTCAATGGCGAATATGTCTTGAACCCAACAGTTGAACAAGCAGAGACTACCGATATCGAATTAAGCGTAGCTGGTACAAAACAAGCAATCAACATGGTTGAAAGTGGCGCAAAAGAAGTTTCAGAAGAAGATATGTTGGGCGCATTATTATTTGGATTTGACGCAATCAAAAAATTAGTCGCATTCCAAGAAGAAATCGTTCAAGCTGTCGGCAAAGAAAAAATGGAAGTTTCTTTATTACAAGTCGATGCTGACTTGAAAAAAGAAATTTTTGATGCATCGTATGGCACGATGAAAGAAGCGGTCATGACAGAAGAAAAATTAGCTCGTGAAGATAATATCGACCAAGTGAAAATCGATATTCGCGAAGCTTATGCAGAGAAATTTGCGGGTCATGAAGAGGAAGCACAATTACTAAAAGAAGTGAAACAAATTACGGAAGATCTTGAAAAAGACGTCGTTCGTGAGTTGATCACGATTGACAAAATCCGTCCTGATGGTCGTAAATTAGATGAGATTCGTCCTTTAGCATCAGAAGTTGGCTTGTTGCCACGTGTTCATGGTTCTGGATTATTTACTCGTGGACAAACACAAGCACTATCATCATGTACATTGGCACCTTTAGGGGAACACCAAATCATTGATGGCTTAGGTGTAGAAGTCAGCAAACGATTCATCCATCACTATAACTTCCCACAATTTTCTGTGGGTTCAACTGGTCGTGCCGGATCACCAGGTCGTCGAGAAATCGGTCATGGTGCATTAGGTGAACGTGCATTGGCACAAGTGATTCCTTCAGAAGAAGAGTTTCCTTACACGATCCGTCTAGTGGCAGAAGTACTTGAATCGAATGGTTCATCTTCTCAAGCAAGTATCTGTGCAGGTACTTTAGCATTGATGGACGCAGGTGTGCCAATCAAAGCACCTGTTGCTGGTATTGCTATGGGATTAGTATCTGATGGTGAAAACTACACGATTTTAACAGACATCCAAGGTCTAGAAGACCATTTAGGCGACATGGACTTCAAAGTTGCCGGAACAAAAGATGGAATCACAGCACTACAAATGGATATCAAGATCCAAGGTATCACGGAACAAATCTTAAAAGAAGCATTGGCACAAGCAAAACAAGCACGTATGGAAATCTTAGAAGAATTGACTTCAACGATTGCTACACCACGTGAAGAGCTTAGCCAATATGCACCGAAAATCGAAATGATCCAAATAGATCCTGCGAAAATCAAAGATGTCATCGGTAAAGGTGGCGATACGATCAATGGAATCATTGATGAAACAGGCGTGAAGATCGATATCGATCAAGACGGTAAAGTAAGTATTGCTTCTTCTGATAAAGAAATGATCCAAAAAGCAATCAAGATCATCGAAGATTTGACAAAAGAAGTCAAAGTTGGCGAAGTCTACCTTGGTAAAGTTGTTCGTATCGAAAAATTCGGTGCATTTGTCAACTTGATCAAAGGGAAAGACGGCTTAGTCCATATTTCTCAATTAGCGAATGAACGTGTAAACAATGTAGAAGACGTTGTGAAACTAGGCGATGAAGTGTTGGTGAAAGTGACAGAGATCGACAAACAAGGTCGTGTGAATCTTTCAAGAAAAGCAATGTTGAACGAAGAGGACAAGAAGTAATTCCATCGTTTTAAGATAAAAGTTTTTTAATAAGCGTACTACTACGAAAATAATTTTATATTTTCAAAAGTAGTACGCTTATTTTTTAAAATCGATAAAGAAAAGACATAAAGGGTCAATTTAAATTTTCTTAAAAAACACTTAGTTATTTAAAGTGCAAAAGGAGGAATGGAAATGATCCATTTTTTATTCTCATTGATAGTAGGTGGCATATTAGGATTCGTTGCTGGAGCTGTTCTTAATGAAGATGTACCAGGAGGCGTCACTGGAAATATTATCATTGGTTTCTTTGGAAGTTGGTTAGGTGAATTTGTGTTAGGCGATCTAGGTCCATCTATCAGTGGCTTTTATCTTATCCCATCCTTAATCGGGGCACTCGTTTGTTTAGCTCTCTACTCATTTACTGCTGATTATTTAAGAAGGCATCGTTGACTTAGTTATTTTTATCGAATTTATTGACACCAAGGTTGAATCCTTGGATAATTAGGTGAAATTTAGGTCAATCATAGGATTGGAGAAATGAGGGGGAACAGTGACAACAAAGCATAACACAAAAAAAATCTCGATGGCAGGGTTACTCGTAGCCATGGGAGTTGTTTATGGAGATATCGGTACGAGTCCGCTTTATGTAATGAAAGCAATCGTAGAAGACAATGGCGGCTTGCGAGGGATCAACCCAGATTTTGTTATCGGAGCAGTCTCCTTGATTTTTTGGACTTTGACATTATTAACGACGATCAAATATGTCGTGATTGCATTAAATGCAGATAACCATGGGGAAGGTGGTATCTTTTCTTTATATACTTTGGTTAGAAAAGGCGGTAAATATCTGATCATACCTGCAATGATCGGTGGCGCAGCATTGTTAGCAGATGGCGTACTGACACCTGCTGTAACGGTTACGACCGCTATTGAAGGATTACGTGGGATTCCACAATTCTTTGACCGTTTCGGCAATGACCAGAACATCATCGTCATTATTACTTTAGTTATTATTTTTGTTTTATTCATGGTCCAACGATTTGGTACAGAAGTCGTCGGGAAAGCATTTGGCCCGATTATGTTTTTATGGTTCACCTTTTTAGGCGCGATGGGCTTGTTTAATTTCAGTCAAGACTGGACAGTAATCCGTGCCTTAAATCCTTATTATGCGATCCAGTTGCTATTTAGTCCTGATAATAAGCTAGGTTTATTCATTCTAGGAAATATCTTTTTGGCAACTACTGGGGCAGAGGCGCTTTATTCTGACTTAGGACATGTCGGAAAACGAAACATCCGTTTAAGCTGGCCATACGTTAAAGTATGTTTGGTATTGAATTATTTTGGGCAGGCAGCATGGCTGTTGAATGTCTATCAAAATCCAGAAACACAAGCGATCGAAAACTTGAATCCATTTTTCCAAATGATGCCGGCTAGTTTTACTGTCATTGGGGTCATATTTGCAACGATTGCGGCTGTTATCGCTTCGCAAGCGCTAATTACTGGATCCTTTACTCTAGTTTCAGAAGCAATCAAATTGAAATTATTGCCTCGATTGAAAATCATGTATCCTGGAAGCAGTATCGGACAGATGTATATTCCGGCAGTGAATTTGATTCTATGGATTGCTTGTTCACTTGTTGTTGTTACCTTTAGAACCTCACATCATATGGAAGCTGCGTACGGGCTGTCCATTACCGTAACGATGTTGATGACGACTGCCTTACTTTATTTCTATTTGCTCCAAACTGGCTATCCGAAGTGGTTGGCTCATACAATTACCTTTTTCTTTGGGGCAATCGAAGTCGTCTTCTTTATTTCAAGTATCGTGAAGTTCTTCCATGGCGGTTTTGTCGCTGTGCTGATTGCTTTAGTCATTCTAGCAGTCATGTTTGTTTGGGAACAAGGAAATATCATTCGTGAATCGGTCGCAGAAGAAGTGGCATTAAAAGAATATATTCCACAACTTCAAGCATTGAAAGAGGACAAATCCTTACCAATGTATCAAACAAATGTGGTTTTCTTAGTGCCAGATATGGCAGATGGGAAGGTCGGTCGTCAGTTCGTGTATTCTATTTTAGATAAACGACCAAAGCGGGCGAAGGCCTATTGGTTTGTCCATGTAGAAGTAACCGATGAACCTTATACGAAAGAATATCAAGTGGATATGATGGGGACCGATTTCGTTGTTCAAGTGAACCTGTTCTTAGGATTCCGCGTGCAACAAGAAATCAATGTCTACGTTCGACAAATCATCCACGATTTAATGAAACAAGGACGTCTACCAAAACAACCACAGACGTATTCATTGACTCCAGGAAGAGAAGTCGGCGATTTCCAATTCATCTTGATCGACGAAGTAGTTTCCAATGTAACAACTCTTGGGAAATGGGAACGACAAATCATGCAAGCCAAACTTGCCATCAAGAAAATCGCTACGACGCCAGAAACATGGTTTGGTTTAGAATACAGTGAAGTCAAACATGAAACAGTACCTTTGCTGATTGGTGGAACAAGAAAAACGTGGTTGAAAGAACGAAAAAATAAGTAGATAAAAAATTAGTTTATGCTATACTAAATCTGAAAAGAGGAGTTGCGTCAACAACTCCCCTTTGACAGTACCGCTTAATTAACAGCGGCATATTTCAAGTTATTTTTTACAAAATAACCGTCCTAGGCCGAGGACGGTTATTTCTTTTTGTCGTCGCTAAGCAATGCTACAACCAATGTGACCAGAGTGATGGTAAACATACCAAAGCTGAGCATCAATTGGACTGTATCGAGTGCCGACAAAAGGCGTCTCCTTTCGTAAGATTTAGAAAGTATGTGCATACGCACCACCTCGCTTTCGAAGGATAGCCACCGTCATTAAACTGTACTGTCACGTAATAGCATAGCACATGCGCACATTTTAAACCTTAATTTATAAATTTTCTTGTTATTGAATAGCTGTTGAATGCTAGTGATACAAGTGAATAAATCCTCCCATTATTTAGAGTGATCTAGTGGAGAAGCAGAAATCAAAAGCCTCCTAGTTATACTCTTTTTACGAAAAGTTGTACAATTGAAATGGAAAAGTGAGGCGAAACAAATGGTATTAAATTTTGTCATATTATTTTTGATGATAGCAATCACTGCTTTTTTTGTTGCGAGTGAATTTGCTTTGGTAAAAATCAGACGTTCCCGTTTAGAGCAATTGGAAAAAGACGACGTGAAGAACGCCAAACTAGCGCTTCATGTGACCCATCATTTAGACGATTATTTATCTGCAAGTCAGTTGGGTATCACATTGACAGGCTTGATCATTGGTTGGGTTGGCGAAGGTTCTGTGGCAGCATTGTTGGAACCTTGGATCGGTCAACTTCCGATCGGACGGGGAATAAGTGCAACGATCTCTGTCGCATTAGGGTTCATTCTGGTGACGTATGTCGACGTTGTGGTGGGGGAACTTTTGCCGAAAAGTTATAGTATCGTCAATACGGAACAAGTGGTGTTATTCGTAGTCAGACCCTTGCATTATTTTTATCTGGCGATGTTTCCTTTCATCTGGGTATTGAATCATTCGGCAGCAAGCTTAGGTAAATTGCTAGGCGTGAAACTAGTATCAGAAGGTGAAGAGACACTCTCGCAAGAAGAATTGACTTTAGTTGCCCTCAATTCTTACCAGCAAGGCGAGTTGACAAAGGATGAATACCAGTACTTAGAAAATGTCTTTGAATTTGATGACACGCTGGCAAAAGACATTCAAGTAGATCGGACATCGATGCAAGTTTTTGATGCGTCAGATACAGTCAAACAAGCCATCAAGGAATCGATTGAACGCGGGCATACGAGATATCCTGTCATACTGGAATCCAAAGATAATGTGTTAGGATACGTGACATTACCTGCGTTGATCAAACAATCTTTAGAAGATGACCAGATAACGGTGGAGTCTCTGATTGAAGAACCAATCGTGACAGCAGAAACTATCCCCATCAAAAAACTATTGACGATCATGCGAAGAAAAGGAAAACATATAGCGATCTTAAAGGATGAATATGGTGGGACAAGTGGACTTGTCACGATCGAAGATATTTTAGAAGAGATCGTCGGTGAGATTCGAGATGAAACAGATGTGGACCAAGCGTTGATTGCGAAACAAGAAGATGGTAGCTATATTGTTTCAGGTAAGTTGACGCTTGATGATTTTGAACGCTACTTCAATGAAGATGTGCCAGAATTTGAAGAAACAAATTTCATCACTCTGGCTGGTTTTATGTCGAGCTATCAAAAAGATATCGAGGCAGGTACAGTGATTACGATCGATCAATTTCAATTCACCGTTTTAGAATATGATCATGCACATATCGACTATTTCAGCTTGGTGATTTTACCAACGAATCCATAAAAAAAAGTGTTCTTCCCATAATATAGGAGGAACACTTTTTTTGAATCTAATAACTGATTTCAGCATCTTCAATTGAAAATTGCTGTTGTTCGGCATCTAACTGTTTCAAATGTTTCACAGCGCGGATATAAGAGTAGAGCAAGACAATGACAGAACCAGCCCAAGCAAGTGGTGAAGCAAGAGCAGCACCTGGATAGCCCCAGATCCCAGTCAGAATGATCGCAGCGAAAGAACGCATGATCAGCTCCATCATCCCTGCAATTGTCGGTACTTTACTTTGACCAAGCCCTTGTAAAGTGTAACGTAAGATAAATAGGATAGCTAAGATCCAGTAAAGGGAGCCGTTGATGTTGAAATACGTTTGCGCCAAATCAAAGACGACAGTTTCATTTGGGCTGACAAACAAGCTCACCAATGGTCGGCCAAGGAAAATGACAATTGCTCCGGCTAAGAAACTAAAGCCAATACTCATGACTAATGTTTGACGAACGCCTTTTAAGATACGTCCATATTGTTTCGCTCCATAGTTTTGTGCTGCAAAAGTTGCCATCGCAATCCCAAAGGACATCATAGGTTGAACAGCAAATTGATCGATTCGACCAGCTGCGGCTTGGGCAGCTACGACATCTGTACCTAAGCTGTTTAATGCAGATTGCAAGACGATTGCACCAATCGCAATGATCGAAGATTGGAAAGCCATTGGTAACGCAACATTTAAATGTGTGCGGATCTCTTGTTTATCGAACGAAAAATCTTTTTTACGTAATTGAAGCATCGGAATCTTTTTCTTGATATAGACGATACATAATAGACTAGAAGCAATTTGCGCAATCACTGTTGCAATAGCAGCACCTTCTACTCCCATACCGAAGTTGATAATAAAGATCAAATCCAAGACAACATTGATAATTACCGCAACGATCAAAAAGAGTAAAGGCGTTCGACTATCACCAAGTGCGCGAATAACATTTGACAATAAATTGAAGCTGACGGCAGCAAAGATTCCCCATAGGATGATGACGATGAATGTTTGTGCTTCATCGATGATATCTGCAGGTGTTTGCATCAACTGGAGCATCGGACGAATAAATACTAAGCTAAGGACGGTTAAAATCACAGTAACAATGACACTAATCATGACACTTGTAGCAAAACTTTTTTTCAAACCACGGAAGTCTTTCGCACCATATCGTTGTGCTGTAATAATGGCTAAACCAGCGGTTAGACCTTGAGCAAAGCCAATAATCAAGAAAGTTAATCCACCAGTAGCTCCTACAGCTGCTAGTGAGTTTTTCCCTAATGTCTGCCCAACGATGATCATATCGACCATGTTGTAAAACTGCTGAAAAACATTGCCTATCAATAAAGGGACAGTAAATAGCAAAATCAGTTTGGCTGGGCTTCCTTTTGTTAAATCGCGCATCTTGTAAACTCCTTATTTCTTTTAAAATTTAGTTAGTAGTATATAGTGTTTACCCTTGGAATATCAATTAGAATCTCATGATAAATAAATAGCTAAAATGCTTTATGTTTTCTGAAAATTTTCAGAGAAGGTCATCATAAAAGTAGCCAAGAAGTGAGTCTGCGATGAAAATCAAAGAGTCAACTACTTGGCTATCGTGCAAAACAAAGGGTTTATTTTAGTACTGTTTAATTTCACTTGGGAGAAGAATGGTTTCTCTGGTCCCATCATCATAGGCAAATACTTGCGCCGGATACTGTGGAGAATAAGGGAATGGCAAATCAATCCCCATCTCAACGGTACTGCCCGCTTGAGAAAAATGCAAGGTTACTTTTCCATGATTGTTCATTAAATCAAAAGCTAAAATATTATCTAACGGAATAACACCCTTAAGGTCTAAATCAATAATGAACCAGATACTATCGATCAGTTCATCTGGTAAACTTGATACCACACCTAATGATGCGTATCGATTACGGTTATTATCAAAACTTTCAAACATCGGCTTAGCCTCCTTTGTCTAAAAAACCGAAATGACGAGAACAACATATTATTATCAGGATAAACGAGTTATACTTTTTTAACGTTGGTTCATTCTAATAAACATTTATACAAAATGCAACAATATTTGCATACTTTTTTTAAAAGTATAAGAAACTTTTAAGAGGACTTCAAGAAACCTTATTATATAAGGATTTTTGCGCTTATCAAAAAAACAAATAAGGGTTGATAAATAGGAATATACCATTCTTAAAACAATTTTTTTTTAAGTGGGAATTAAAAAAAAACGAAGCAATGACACAAGTCACTGCTTCGTTGATCAAAAGACGTTTATTCTTCAGTTGAACCAATCACTTCTGGTTCTGCTGCTTCACCAGTTGATTCTTCTTCTTCTGTTGGTGCAACAACTGCGGCGATTTGTTCTTCTCCATCAGTAATGATCGTGTATGCGTCATTTTTCGGTAGATCCGCTACAGTGATCGAATCACCTAATGCTAAATCAGTGATATCCACTTCGATGTTTTCTGGTAATTGATCTGGCGTAGCAGAAACAATCACAGTATATAAGTTTTGAGCCAATACACCACCAGATTTTACACCAGTAGATTCGCCGACAAGGACAACTTCTGTTTCGACTTCTGTTTCTTCTGTCATATTAACAGATAGGAATTCCACGTGTTCTAATTGGTTGGTAAATGTGTTTGATTGGATTTTATGAACAAGTGTGTTGACTTTTTTTCCTTCAATGTTCATTGTGATAACTGTGTTTGCGGCATTCTCACGCAATACTTTACTAAATGTCGCACTATCAAATGAAATTGGCGTGCTTTCTACATTGTAGCCATAAACGATTGCAGGAACTTTTCCTTCATGACGCAATTTGTTTCTCAATGAACGGGGACGTACTTCTCTTTTACTTACTTCTAATGATACTGACATAACCAAAATTCCTCCTTAAAATGTGACTGTCTGCTTTGGTGTCAGACAGATTTTATTTAAGTGAATGTCACATGGTCTCTTGCACATTATCAGGTAGCGCGAAAAAACGCAAAAAGACAGATGCGCGCATCTGCCCTTAAAAAGTCAGGATTCAACTTTTCTCCACCAGGTCATTACGCTGTGTATGAGAAATCCAATTCACTTTACTCTTTAACCGTAACGCGATTCACTGAGTAAGTCAAGGAAACAACTTAGCGTTTCCATTTTGCATGGTGTATGATTCAGGTTATAATGCTTATGTAGCTAGGAAAGGAAGCAGTTATGCGGTTAGATAAATTAATAGAAAAAGAATTAGAAACATCACGTAAAGAGATGAAACGACTTTTTGCGATGAAACTCGTACGTATCGATGGTAAAGTGGAACAGAAACAGAATCGTAATGTGGATAGTTTGCTCCACTGTATCGAAGTGGATGGCGTAAAGCTACATACAAATGAAGTATACTTTATGCTGAATAAACCGAAAAGAGCAGTAACAGCGGTGACGGACATTCACAAAACGACTGTTATCGATTTGTTGGCTTCAGCCGATCGCACACAACCTTTGTATCCAGTTGGGCGATTAGACCGAGATACAACAGGTTTATCGTTGATCACTTCCAATGGCCAATTAGGTTATGAAATGTTGTTGCCTGATAAAAAAGTACAGAAAACATATGTAGCAGTTGTCAATGAACAAGTGACAGAAGCTGATCGAATTGCTTTTGAAAAAGGAATTGTTTTTGATGGTGGTTACCAATGCTTACCTGCACATTTAGAGATTCTTGTCGCGCAACATAAAAAAAGTATCGTACGACTGACGATCGAAGAGGGGAAATTCCATCAAGTGAAAAAGATGTTTTTAGCTTGTGGAAAAAAAGTCACTGCATTGCAACGAATCAGCATGGGCCCATTACAACTAGATCCGCATTTGACTGAAGGATCTTATCGCTCATTGACGTTAGACGAACTAAAAAAATTAAAAAAATATTTTAAATAGTAATAATCATGAATTGATCGTTCATTCAATGAATTTGTTTTACACTCCTATTAGGAGTAAAATAGGAGTGAGAGGTGATGTTCTATGTCTGAAATCAAAGAAAAAGATAAAACCAACGAAAAAAAGAAAGTCCAAGTGAATATCAATAAGAATCTAGCTACTGACGTCGAAAGCATTTTAGATTCATTAGGAGTAAATCCATCAATCTTAATCACTGCTTTATATAAAAGGGTAGCTGCCAGAGGAGAAATTCCATTTGAGTTATCTTTAACAAGTAAAGAGAAGGCTGAACTGCAGTTAATGAGAGTTGCGGAAGAGTCTGTTGAAACTAATCCGCCAGAAAATAGCGGTGACCACGAAGATCTAGTGTCATGGATGAGAGATCTAGATGAATAGTCATGACGTGTTCTTGATCTATATTCCCTTTAACGATGGCGGTGGAGGGAAAACTCGTCCTGCTATTGCTATCCGTGTTCGAAGCAGAGGTTCATTCTTGATTCTTCCTATTACAAGTAAATATGAGAATAAATCAAAGGCGATCAAAAAGCGATATTATGAAATAAAAGACTTAGATTCTGCAGGATTAAACAAGAAATCTTGGGTAGGTACAGGAAACCGATTTGAATTGAAGAGTAATTTCAATCCCTACAGAGTCATTGGACATTTCTCAGAAGAAGATATTATTGGACTTTCTAAAATGATTTAGTGTCATTTAATAAGCAAGTGCACAGCCGGCGGTTCTAAGGCACTTGTTTATTTCTTTTATAGATAAACAATCAACAACCCACGAAAATGCAAATAAACGAAATATCAAATATAGAAGAAATAGGAGAATCAGATGAAATATCATACATTATTATTCGACGTAGATGATACGTTGTTAGATTTTCAACAAACAGAAACAGAAGCCTTGCACCAATTGTTTGCGGAACAAGGCATTGAACTGACACCAGAGATCAGAACAAGTTATAAAGCATTGAATCATCATTTATGGCGAGAATTTGAAAAGGGGCAGATGACAAGAGATGAAGTGACAGGCAACCGCTTTGGTCTGTTGTTCCAACAGTTTGGCAAGACCGTAGATAGCCAAGCAATGGATCAACGTTATCGACATTATTTGAATCAGGGCCATCATTGGATTCCTGGAAGCCATGAATTACTGGAAGCAGTGTCAAGTGAAGCAGAACTTTATATAGTGACGAATGGGGTTTCTCAAACCCAACATCAACGATTAACAGATGCTCGGATGATTCATTATTTTCGAGAAATTTTTGTCTCAGAAGCGATTGGCGCACAAAAGCCAATGAAGGCTTTTTTTGATCACGTGTTTGCTAATATTCCTGAGTTGGACAAAGAACGAACGGTGATTATCGGTGATTCACTGACTTCTGATATCAAAGGTGGAAATGAAGCAGGGATCGATACGATCTGGTTCAATAAAAATAAGTTGCCTGAAATACCAGAGATCCAACCAACCTATCGGATTGATTCTTTAGAAGAACTTTACCCGCTCTTGGAAATCTCACCTCATTAATTTTCAGAAAAATAGTGCATTTTCCTTTTTTTTCGCTATAATAGATTAGAATGAAAAAACGGATATGAAAGAGGTTTTAGTCAATGACAAAAAGCAAGCCAATTATCATTGGTGTGACGGGCGGATCGGGAAGCGGAAAGACAAGCGTCAGCCGAGGGATTTTTAGTCACTTTCCAGACCACTCCATCATGATGCTTGAA
The DNA here is from genome assembly GCF_051714005.1 of Enterococcus sp. AZ171. Taxonomy (NCBI): domain Bacteria; kingdom Bacillati; phylum Bacillota; class Bacilli; order Lactobacillales; family Enterococcaceae; genus Enterococcus; species Enterococcus sp. AZ171. Next base: position 193,107 of record NZ_JBIORA010000001.1, read on the forward strand.
CAAGATTCTTATTATAAAGATCAAAGTCATCTTAGCTTTGAAGAACGGTTGAATACAAACTACGATCATCCTTTTGCCTTTGATAATGAACTGCTGATCCAGCACGTTGAAAAACTACTGAACTATGAAGCCATTGAAAAACCAGTCTATGATTATGTTGCTCATACGAGAAGTCAAGCAACAATCATCCAAGAACCAAAAGAAGTGATTATTTTGGAAGGTATCTTGATTTTAGAAGACGAGCGTTTACGTGATTTGATGGATATCAAGATCTATGTAGATACAGACGATGACATTCGGATCATTCGCCGGATCAAACGTGATATGGAAGAGCGCGGCCGTACCTTAGATTCTGTGATCGAACAATATTTAACAGTCGTTAAGCCGATGTATCATCAGTTTATTGAACCAACAAAACGTTACGCTGATATTATCGTTCCAGAAGGTGGCGAAAATCACGTAGCTATTGACTTGATCACAACGAAAGTTGCTAGTTTTTTGAATCACCAGTAAAAAGATAAGAACAGGTGTTAGAACTGAAGTAGCCGTTATGCCTATCTTCTAAAACCAAATAAACGGCGTTTTATAAGTAACTTCTGCGGGTAATCAGCCATAAAGGAAGTGCTCAAATCCGAGAAATAAGCGTGAAAAACCGAAAATTTTTCTTCAAATTTTTGGGATTTCACGCTTATTTCTGAAGGAGCTACTTCACGTTGTTTACTCGGGCTTAGAAGGCACAAGAGGATCAAGCTTCTGTTGCTCGAAGTTGCATACGACGATTTTGTAGTTGTTCATTACTTGTTCTTTTATGAAACATAGAAAAATGAAAAGTGTAGGAGAAGCGTATGGTTGAGAAGAAAACATGGGTACATAGAACCATCCAAGTCGCACCACTCGTTGGATTAAGTATTTTTTTCATATTGATCATGTATGGCTATCGACATGGAATCTTTCAATCAGCAGATTCTTTGCAACAATTCATGCAACAGTTTGGGAGCTATGCGATCATTTTATTTATTCTTATCCAAATCATCCAAGTGATCATTCCGATTCTGCCAGGAGGGATTTCTTCTGTTGCAGGGATGTTGATGTTTGGAAATGTCTTTGGGTTGCTGTATAGTTGTATTGGCTTGATTATTGGTGAAGCAATCGGTTTTTTATTCGTGCGTTATTATGGTACGAGTTTTGTCCGTTTTATCTTATCACCAAAAAAATTCCAAAAATTTGAACAGCTAGTCATTGAAAAAACAAACAATATCAAAAAGGTATTGATCGTTACTTTACTTTTACCTTTTGCGCCAGATGATTTGATTTGTCTCGTCGCTGGATTGACGAAGCTTTCATTTAGAGAATACATGCAAATTGTTATTCTTTTAAAACCTTGGTCGGTCGCTGTATATAGTATGATCATGTTGTTTTTATTCCAGCAAGCACAAGGGCATTTTTAGTTCATTGAATGGAGGAAGTAAAATGTTGGAGAAAGTAGTAGTAACTGAGAAAGAACTCGATGAACTCGTGACAGTTATCCATGAAGTATGGCCCGAAGCCTTTACGCCGATTATCGGTCAAAAGCAAGTCGCTTATATGTTGGAGACGTATCAATCGAAAGAACAGATCGGAAAAGAATGTGCAGCAGGGGTCAACTATTTCTTATTGAAGTTAGAGGGAAAAACGATTGGCTATACTGCTTATGAAAAGATGGGTTCTTCGATCTATTTAAGTAAACTCTATATTCTTCGAGACGTACGAGGGAAAGGTTTGACCTCAGAAGTCTTTCGTTGGTACGAACAATTAGCAAAAGAAACAGAAGCACAGGAGATTTTCTTGCGTGTCAATCAAGGAAATCAACAAGCAATCGCAGTCTATCAACATCAGGGATTTGTCATTGAGGGAGAATTGATCAGCGATATCGGCGAAGGATTTCAAATGGTTGATTATAAAATGAAAAAAAGACTCGCATAAAATGGTAGCTTGTGTTAAAGTATACGTTATGCGACGGGTCGAGAAGATCTCTGAACGTTAGAGGTCTAATTGATTTTGGCGGCACATGATCCACCGATCACCTACCGGATGTAGGCGTGCTGGACAAGACTTTTGTGGAGAAGGACTTGTCTGTCTGATTCTTTCAGGCACCAGTGAGTGGCGAACAGAAATGTTCAGCACTCAAAAATAAGCAGGGATTCCCAAATTTGCTAGTCAAATTTTGTGGAGTTCCTGCTTTTTTGTCTATCGGTTGGCTGCGGATCAGTGGGCTGCTTTCACAACCTCTATAGGGTGTTGGCTGCTTTGCTCCTATGGTATAATCAGTTTTGTACCTATAGACATATGGGTATGCCTATAGAGATGATGCGTTGACATGACAAGTAACTCATGTTTAACACGTAAGGAGTTTTTATATGATTGATAATATCAAACGATTTGGGCGGAACTTTACCCAGACGACACCTTTTATTTTGAGTAATACGGTTATCTTGGTGCCGTATCTTTTATTTTTAAGTTTGAGTGATGGGAACCAATGGTTGTCGATTTTACCCTTCACTTTGTTCTATACCTTTCGAATGACAGGTCTGTTTTTAGTTAGTAGTATTCGCTTTGGTCTGGATAGTTATACCTTGTTGATGATTTCTTTATTGATGGGTGGCGCAGGTTCGTTGATCGGGATTTTTGGCGTCCTTTATTTCCCGCTGTATTATCTGTCAAGTGTACTTTTAGGGCTAAGTGCGGCATGGCTGATCCCCACAAATATCACAGTGAATTACCATGAAAAACAACAGGGATTCACGAACATGTCAGCAAATAAATTTCCATTTGCGATCCTGTTGTTGCTTGTTTTGTTTCGGGTGATCGAGCTTCCCGGGTCGACGCAAGTCGTGATGACGTTAGCGTTATATACATTGTTCTACATTATGGCATACCATACGATCAGTCATTATCCTCGCTATGAATTGGATTTTAAAGAGATGAAGTCGAATGTGGTAGTGACCAAAGAGTTGCTTTTATTTATCGGCTTTTTCGTTTTGTTGTTTCTTTTGAGAAATGCTCGTTTGTTGATTGATCCTGCATTATTTGACGTAGCAATCTATGGATTTATGCTGTTGTTTCTATTTGCAGCTTTTTATCTTGGAAGGGCTAGAAAGCAGTGGAAATTACCTACTTGGTTAAATAGTTTTACTTTTCTGAATGGCATGTTAGGTAATTTTCTTTTTTTATTCGGGACACTTTATATCGGCCGCGTCTATGGTTTCGACTATTTAGGCGTATATATGTATTTACCTTATATTGCAGGCATGGTGTTAGCCAAAATCATTGGCAATCAAGCAATCCAGATTCCCACGATCGAACCAGTCCTCATTCAATTAGCTGGATTATTTAGTTCGTTGATGGTTCTGTTACTTCCACAAATCGGCTTTGTGGTTGGTTTATTCTTATTAAGTTTTTGGCACGCGGTAGTAGGTAGTTGGTTGAATCGTACGTATTATGAGATCGATACAGAAATACCGATGGATAATCGTGTGATCAAAAAGTTTACGACACAAAACAAAGGAAGTGTGACCCATCAATTTTTATTGATGTCATTGCTGTTGGTGACGGCACGATGGTTGGACGAACCTGTGAGTGTATTGCTCCAATTGACTGGTAGTCTGAGCGTACCAAAAGCGATGATCCAATTGTTAGTTTACGTAAAATGGATAAATGTCAGTGTATTGATCCTGGGAGTAATCGCTGTTTATCTTTTATGGAGGAAAGAACATGCAAAAAATATTCATTGATGGTGACGGCTCCCCAGTGAAAAATGACGTGATTGAAATTGCGGCATCTTTTCAATTAGAGGTGATGATCGTGACAAGTGTCGATCACTATACCAATAAAGAGTATCCAAGCTATGTACAGTTTGTATACGTCGATAAAGGGGCAGACAGTGCAGATTATAAAATCGTCGGGCTGATCAAAAAAGGTGATTTTTTGATCACTCAAGATTATGGCTTAGCTTCATTGGTCTTACCTAAAGGTGTTCGAGTCTTTCATCAATCGGGGAAGGAATTTGATACCACGAACATTGATGGATTATTAGAACAACGTTATCAAAGCAGTAAGTTGAGAAAAGCGGGCATTCGGACGAAAGGGTCGAAGCCTTTCACTCATGAAGATCACCAAAGGTTCAAAAAAGCGTTGATCCGAGCGCTTGCAGAAATTTGAATAGAATATAAAATAGGTGAACATTGTTTCTAACTAAACAGAAGCGGTGTTCCTCTTTTTTATTACTAAAAAAGTACGATATCTTTGATTGATTCTATAACAAAAGATATAATTATGAAGATTATTTAATTATATAATCATATATTTTTAACCAAAAAAGAAGGGAGTGCAGAAAATGAAACATGTGAAGGCGTTGGTGGTAAAAGCAATCATGATTTGGGCAATTTTGTGGATCGTTTTAACGGGACTGTATGGTGTTAGTTTCATGGATTCAACGATTGTCGGAGTAATCATTGTTGTCATGATCTATGTATTAGGTGATTTATTGATTTTACGAAAAGTAGGAAATATCGCGGCTACAATTGCAGATGCTGGTTCAGCTGCAGCCATTCTATGGTTATATCTTTATTTTATGAACGATATGACGGATATTTGGATGAAGGTTTTAGTACCGGCGGTATTGATCGGGATCGCTGAATGGTTCTTCCATAAGTGGTTGCTCTCGCAAAGAATCGTACCAGATGAATGAAAAATGAAATAATCAAACCAAAAAAGCTAAAATTATCAAATAGATAGCGAGTAAAAGGCTACAGACTAAAAAACAGGAATAGTCGTATCCGCAACTCTAATCATCAAGCAATGAGGTTGTGTCAAAAGTATACAGTTAAAAAAATAAACGAGAACATCCGAAAATAGTTTCATATTTTGGGATGTTTTCGTTTATTTTCGTCTTTTTTTATAATAGTTGATCAGTGTATCAATGGCTAAAAAGAGAATGACCACAGCTGCGATCGTATACGTGAATATACCTAATAGTGTAATAAAATTGATTTGATCGTCTGGTGCAGCTTGGACAAGCAACGAAGAGCCGACGATCAATGCGGCGAGTATCACACCAAATACTAAACGGTTCACCATACTTTCGATCCGGTTCATCAGTTGGTCTTGTTTTTTTAGTTCCAAATTGATTTTTCCTTGTCCAGAACGCCAAGTTTCTAGAAGGTGATAGACTTGTTGCGGGATTTTCGGTACGGTTTTGATACCATCGAGTATATCTAAGCCCGCTTGCTTCAAGGTATCTTCGACAGAGAGATGTGCTAAGAAATATCGTTGTGCAATGGGCGTAGCGACTTCCATCAAAGATACTTCAGGATCAAGGACACGAATCACTCCTTCTAATGTGCTAAACGCTTTAAGCAATAACGTGATATCACGATCGATTTGTAAGTTGTTCTGGTGGCAAATCGAGACGATCTGCGCAAAGACTTCTTGCAAGTCGATTTCTTCAAGGGGGAGGTCTAAATATTGCGTCAAAAAGCTAGCGAGTTGTTGATGGAATTCACTTTCATCAAAAGGCCCTTCTTGTTGACATAAGTTGATGACGGCTTTTTCAATACGGTAAATATCTCGTGTATAAATCGCTAAAACGATTTCCATCAGCTTTTGTCTTAGCGAAGCGGAGAGACTACCCATCATACCGAAATCAATATAACTGATTGTATATGGTTGCAATGGTTCAGTGACAGTAGCAGTCGTTTTGAAAGAAATCGAGCCTAGTTGTTTTTTGTGTTCTTTTGTGTCTGTCGTTACATTTTCTGAAAGTTCTTCAACGCTTAAAGGATGGAACAATAAATTCCCAGGATGTGGATCGGCATGAAAAAAGCCATCGTCAAAGATTTGCTTCATAAAATGTTCGATCAATCGTTTAGCCACTTGTTGTTTCAATTGAGTATTCGTAAGTGTCTCAATGAGGCGTTCATCCGTTTCTTCAAGATTCATCAATTGGTTGAAGTTCTTTCCAGACATTTCTTCCATCACAATAACTTTTTTTGTGCAAAGTGCCTCATAGATTTTAGGGGATCTAATTTCATACCAATGGTTGTTTAGATTATAGAAACGTGCACCATTTTGACTTTCTTTGTAGAAGTCCAATTCGTTTGTCAATGAACGTTTGACTTCTTGCAACACGCCTTTTAAATCGATGACGCTTGTTTCAGGAATATATTTGATCAAAGGAATCGCCCGTTCGAATAACTGTAAGTCCATCATGATTTCCTTCGCAATATTTGGATGTTGGACTTTTACAACGACTGCATCACCATTCTTTAACGTTGCACGATGCGCTTGACCCATAGAGGCAGAAGCGAAAGGTGCTTTATTGAAGCTAGTAAAAATCGTTTCTAAGGATGCGTCTAATTCCTGTTCAATCGTTTTTTTCGTCGTGACAAAGGGATCACTTGGTACATTGTCTTGCAATGTTTTGAATGTCTTAGTAAACTCAGCAGAGAGTAAGTCATCACGGACAGAAAGCATTTGCCCAATTTTTATAAAGGTTGAGCCAAGTTCTTCAAAGGCTTTTTTTACTTGTTCAGGATTTTTTTGTTGGATCAGATTAGGCAGAACATTTTCTTTGATGAATACGTGAATGATTTCTGTTAACCGGCTTCGAGAAGTAGTTTTGGTCATAACTATGCCTCCTTTCTCTTATCATAACGATAAAGAAAAAGAGCGACAACTATTCCGCTGTTTTTTGAATAAAATGACATGTACCTCACCTTTTTTCAAATAAGCTGTTTGCATCTTTTGTTTTTGTGCTAAAATATGAAGTAAAAATGAATGATATCGAATACAGGAGGAAAATCTTTTGAAGATTACTTTATTATATGGTGGACGCAGTGCGGAACACGAAGTTTCGATTCTTTCAGCGTTTTCCGTTTTAAATGCTATTTATTATGCTTATTATCAAGTACAGCTCGTATTTATTAGTAAAGACGGACAATGGGTCAAAGGCCCGTTGTTGACTGAAAAACCTACAAGTGAAGAAGAATTGCACTTGACGTGGGACCCAAGTGGGAAAATGACAGAAGGATTTACGGGTACTGTCATCAATCCAGGAGAGATCAAAGAAGAAGGAAACATCGTCTTCCCAGTTCTTCACGGTCCAAATGGCGAGGATGGCACGATCCAAGGATTCTTAGAAACCTTGAATATGCCTTACGTCGGTGCGGGTGTACTGACAAGTGCTTGTGCCATGGATAAGATCATGACAAAATATATTTTACAAGCAGCCGGTGTACCGCAAGTACCTTATGTTCCAGTTTTGAAGAATCAATGGAAAGAAAATCCTAAAAAGGTATTTGACCAATGTGAAGGCTCATTGCTTTATCCGATGTTCGTGAAGCCAGCAAATATGGGATCAAGCGTGGGGATCACTAAGGCTGAAAATCGAGAAGAATTACAGAATGCCTTAGCAACAGCTTACCAATACGATTCACGTGCCATCGTTGAACAAGGAATCGAAGCACGGGAGATCGAAGTCGCTGTTTTAGGGAATGAAGACGTCCGCACGACCTTGCCTGGTGAAGTGGTAAAAGACGTGGCATTTTACGATTATGATGCGAAGTACATCAATAATCGCATCGAGATGCAGATTCCAGCAGAAGTACCAGAAGAAGTCCATCAAAAAGCACAAGAGTACGCAAAATTAGCGTATACGATGTTAGGTGGAAGTGGCTTGAGCCGTTGTGATTTCTTCTTGACGAATAAAAATGAATTATTCCTTAATGAATTAAATTCAATGCCTGGATTTACAGCATTCAGCATGTACCCCTTGCTATGGGAAAATATGGGCTTGAAATACGGTGACTTGATTGAAGAGTTGATCCAATTAGGCTTGAACCGTCATAATCAAAGACAAAGTTTCTTTGACTAATTGAAACGTAATCAGCACAAGTATGAATGTGTCGAAGTAGTATGTATAGCAAAATAAAGGTTGTGGATGATCATCTGGTACTGATTGAAAGCGAAAGATTTTTACTATTCGACGCTATCAGTATTGGCGATTTTCACCACCTTTTTTGTTCCTATTCCTATAGGACTACTGGTCTAAATCGAAAGGACAGAGAATGGATGAACATAACAATACAAGAAATTGCTCAAGCAGTTGGCAGTCATCATGAGTCAACCCAATCAATCACAGGAGTAGAATTTGATAGCCGCAAAATCAAAGAAGGCGATTTGTTCGTTCCTTTAGCTGGCACAAGAGATGGGCATGAATTTATTGAACAAGCTATCGCAAATGGGGCAGTTGCTTCTTTTTGGAGTTGGGCAGCCGAAAAGGCACCAGAGGGGATCGAGATCATACCAGTTTCTGATCCTTTAAAAGCAATGCAAGAGTTGGCGCAGTATTATTTAAAAAAAGTTGGGGCGGATGTAGTGGCTGTTACCGGTAGTAATGGGAAGACGACCACAAAGGATCTAACAGCTTCTGTCTTAGCGCAAGGATATAAAACTTATAAAACACAAGGAAATTACAATAATAATATTGGCATGCCTTATACGATCTTGCATATGCCTCAGGATACTGAAAAAATCGTTTTAGAAATGGGAATGGATCATGCCAATGAAATTACGGAACTCTCGTTGCTGGCACAACCAAAAGTTGCAGCAATCACGATGATCGGTGAGGCTCATATCGAGAATTTAGGGTCACGAGAAGGTATCGCCAAAGCAAAAATGGAAATTGCTGACGGGTTGCTACCAGACGGATTATTGATCGTACCGAATAATGAACCATTGTTAGAACCGTTGGTTGCTCCATTGTCTCAAAAAATCAAGACGTTTGGAATCGAACAAGGCGATATTTCTGCACAACAAATCATCGAAGAAAAGCAACAAACGACATTTATCGTTGAAGGCGAATCATTCACGATCCCTTTACCTGGTAAGTATAATGTGACGAACGCGCTGATTGCTTATGCGATCGGGCAGTTTTTCGGGTTGTCTCTGTCGGAAATCCGACGAGGTCTAGCAACTGTCTCAGTGACACAAAATCGAACAGAATGGCTGACTGCTGGAAATGGGGCAGCGATCTTAAGTGATGTTTATAATGCCAATCCTACAGCCATGGGATTAGTCTTAGATACTGTAGCAAGCCTCCCAGCAGCGGGACGAAAACTTGCCGTTTTAGCCGATATGTTGGAGCTAGGAGTAGACTCGCCTCTCATGCATGCTTCAATGAGTGAACATATTTCTTCAGACATCTTCTCGATGATCTTTTTGTATGGAAAAGAAATGCAGGCGTTAAAAGATGCTTTGGCTCAGAAATATCCTGATTTGCCGGTTTATTATACCGAAGAAAATAAAGAGCAATTGATTGCAGCGGTGATTGCTGAGATCCAGCCAGATGACACGATTGTACTAAAAGGTAGTAATAGTATGGGCTTGATTGAAGTGGTCGAACGACTACAAGAAATGAAATAAAAACTGTAAACTTGCAGAAAACAATAAATTATGCTAGAATAACCTATTGCCGAAAGATGAAGAGAAATTGGACTGGCTTGATGATGAAATGCGAAAGCCAGATGTCATAACAATGATAAAGCTGAACGCGACCCGTTTGGCTTTTCTAATGCCTAAACTTCGCAAAGTGATTTTTCGGTGGTGCCACAGGGGCTAAGAATGGATGGGAAACGTGCGTGGCCACTGTCAAAAAAGCAACAGACACTTTGACCGAACAAAAGACGGGGTAGCAAACTATAGCTACATCCTCAGTTAACAACCATATAGGAGGATTCATTTGAAATTTAAAGAACTAGAATTATCACCAGAATTATTAAAATCAGTAGAACGTGCAGGATTTGAAGAAGCAACACCGATCCAATCAGAAACGATCCCACTAGCCTTGGAAGGCAAAGATGTGATTGGACAAGCACAAACAGGAACAGGTAAAACTGCTGCGTTTGGCTTACCGATGTTAGAGAAAATCGATGCAAATCGTCAAGAACTACAAGGATTGGTTATTGCACCAACACGTGAATTAGCGATCCAAACACAAGAAGAACTTTATCGTTTAGGACGTGACAAACGTGTCCGTGTCCAAGCTGTCTATGGTGGCGCCGATATCGGTCGCCAAATCCGTGGATTGAAAGACCGTCCACATATCGTCGTTGGTACACCGGGTCGTATGTTAGACCATATCAACCGTCACACATTGAAACTTGGAACAGTTGAAACATTAGTATTAGATGAAGCAGACGAAATGTTGAACATGGGCTTCTTAGAAGATATTGAAAGTATTATCTCTAAAGTACCAGACCAACGTCAAACACTATTGTTCTCAGCAACAATGCCACCAGCAATCAAAAACATCGGTGTGAAATTCATGAAAGATCCAACACACGTGAAAATCAAAACCAAAGAAATGACTGCTGATTTGATCGATCAATACTATGTACGCGCAAAAGAATACGAAAAATTCGATGTGATGACTCGCTTGCTCGATGTACAATCACCAGAATTAACGATCGTCTTCGGACGTACAAAACGTCGTGTAGATGAATTAGCTCGTGGCTTAGAAGCTCGTGGCTATCGTGCAGAAGGTATCCATGGCGACCTTTCCCAACAAAAACGTATGAGCGTATTACGTTCATTCAAGAGTGGTCATTTAGATATTTTAGTTGCTACAGACGTAGCTGCACGTGGTTTAGATATCTCAGGAGTTACTCATGTATACAACTATGATATCCCACAAGACCCAGAAAGCTATGTTCACCGTATCGGTCGTACTGGTCGTGCAGGTAAAGGTGGTATGTCAGTAACTTTCGTTACACCAAACGAAATGGGTTACTTACATGTTATTGAAAACTTAACGAAAAAACGTATGACAACTTTACGTCCACCGACTGAAAAAGAAGCATTCAAAGGACAACTAGGCGCTGCTATTGAACAAATCGAAGAAAAACTTGAAGAGAATGGCTTAGATAAATATCTGCAAACTGCGGATAAATTATTGGAAGAATACTCTGCTCAAGATTTAGTCGCTTTATTGTTGAAAACAATAGCCAAAGATCCATCCGATGCAACACCAGTAAAAATCACACCAGAACGTCCATTGCCTATGCAGAAAAAAGGCTACAACAAAAATGGTAAACGTGGTGGCGGAAGTGGCGGCGGAAACAACCGTAATCGTCGTGATAATGGCAACTACCGTGGCAACAAAAATTCAAAAGGTAGCGGTAGCTACAGCAAAAACCATAACAAACAAAAAGACAATGGTGGAAAACGCACAAACGACAAAAAACGTGGTTTCGTGATCCGCACGAACAACGACTAATCCACATGTAAAGTGGTGGTCTTAGAAGGACCATCCGAATAAGCCCGTCAGATCCAAAAATAGCTTACCTATTTTTGGCCTTGGCGGGCTTATTTTGTATTGTTTATTTGGCAATGATAGATAATGAAAAAAACAAACATACTCTCTCTTTCATTACATAAAGAAGTAGAGATCATAGGGTAAAAACCTACTAATAATGGGAAGTCTAAGAGTATTAAGTATAAATTTAACGTAGTTCCTCTTTTTAGTAGGTAATTTAGATAACTTTAATAAAAATGTTATTTAAAAAAATAAAATATTTAGCTTTTTTAGGATATAGCAACAAATTTTTGTTTTTTTTGTTTATTAAGTAAAAATAATTTCTTTTTTTATGCGTGATCCATGGTAAATTAGAATTAATACCAATAAAATGATTTTATAAACAAACAAGGCGGAAAATGATTTATATATCAGCTGTTTTTCGAATTGTAAGTCTTATTTTTTTGAAAAACGTTCGTAAAAAAAGAAATGAAGTGACTTGAACTGTTTTCTTTGCATCAGAGATTTTTATCAATCAATTCTCAATGGTTTTTTATTGGAGAAAATGAAGAAGTGGGTTTTCACTAGGAAACAACTTTCATTTTTGTTATTTCTAGACTTATTGGTGGTAAATTGTCTAAAATTTGGTAGAATTAGAGTGTTCTAAAATTTTTTGAAAAGAGAATCGTGTATGATAAAAGGGATTGGGATTGATGCAGTTGAACTGTCGAGGATTGCTAAGATCATTAAAGAAAAGCAAAACTTTATTGATCGTGTACTGACACCAAGTGAAATCGAAATGTTTCGTTTGCTGCCATTTCATCGTCAGGTTGAGTTTTTAGGCGGTCGTTATGCATGTAAAGAAGCTTTTTCAAAGGCTTGGGGAACAGGGATCGGTAAAGTTACCTTTCAAGAGATCGAAATTTTAAAAAATGGATCAGGACAACCAATTGTAACGAAATCTCCACATGAAGGAGCAGTCTGGGTCAGCATCACACATACAGACGAGTTAGCTTTTGCACAGATTATTTTAGAAGACTAGAAAGAAGGAAGAACAATGGTTATTGCTTGGCATCGTCCGACAAAAGCAATTGTACATAAACAGGCAATTACAGAAAATGTAGCAAATGAAATAGCTCGATTGAATGGGAAAGAATTGTTTGCTGTTGTCAAAGCAGATGGTTACGGTCATGGAGCAATCGAAACAGCAGAAGCTGCAAAAAAAGGTGGAGCTTCTGGTTTTTGCGTAGCTACTTTAGATGAGGGAATCGAGCTGAGAGAGGCAGGTTTCACACAACCTATTCTTGTATTGAATATGGTTCCGATCGATGCGTTGACACTTGCAGTCATCCACGATCTATCTATTACTGCGGGAATAAAAGAATGGTTGGAAGCTGCGGCTACTTATATAGCAGAACGACATCTAGAATATTTATTGAAATTGCATTTGAAAGTCGATACCGGAATGGGAAGAATTGGCTTTCTCAATAGTGCAGAAGTGAATGAGGCAGTGGAAATCATCCAGGATAGTCCCAATTTAGAATGGGAAGGGATCTATACTCATTTTTCTACAGCAGATCAAGCAGATACCACCTATTGGGAACAGCAGAACCAAAAATTCAGTGAGATCATCGAAAGTCTACCTACTTTACCAAGATATGTCCACAGCAGTAATAGTGCTACTGCATTATGGCACGAAAAAGCTACAGGCAATATGATCCGCTATGGGGTAGCAATGTATGGCTTGAATCCATCCGGTCACGCGTTAGCGGAAGTGTATCCCCTACAACCAGCGCTTGAACTTGTATCTGAATTGATCCAAGTGAAAGAGTTGCCAGCAGGAGAAGGTGTAGGTTATGGAAAAACCTATACGACTTCAGCTTCAGAATGGATCGGAACTGTACCAATCGGTTACGCAGATGGTTGGTTACGGAAAATGCAAGGTTTCTCATTATTAGTGGAGGGGAATTATTGTGAGATCATTGGTCGTGTATGCATGGATCAATTGATGATCCGTCTGCCCTATCAAATGCCAGTAGGAACTAAAGTGACGTTGATTGGGGAAAATCAACAGGCTAAAATCACAATGCAAGATGTAGCAGATCAATTGGGTACGATCCATTACGAAGTCGCATGTGTGCTAGGGCCCCGCATACCTAGAGAATATCAAGAGTGAGGAGAGGCGTATGGTAAAAAGAGGAGATATTTATTTTGCTGATCTTTCTCCGGTGGTAGGATCAGAACAAGGTGGGACAAGACCGGTCTTAGTGATTCAGAACAATTTAGGTAATCATTTTAGTCCAACGGTCATCGTAGCAGCAATTACTGCGAAAATGGCGAAACCTAAATTGCCCACACATATAGGAATCAAAGCGACCGGAACAGGGATCGAAAGAGACTCAGTCATTTTACTTGAACAAATCAGAACGATTGATAAGTCCAGATTAAAAGAAAAAGTCTGTCATTTGGAACGATCGATCATGTTAGATGTCGATCGTGCATTAAAAATCAGTGTTGGTATCGAAGCGCTTGTCCCAGTGTCAAAATAAAAGACAAAAACAGCACGCTTATACATAAAAAATAGCACCGTGTGTTTAGTCAATCATTGCGCGATTCAGCGCTTGGCAACAACAAAAAAGAGGAACTTCAATGGTCTGGGACATTCGTCCTATCGCACCACCTAAAACCGAATAAACGGCGGGAACAGAAGTAACCTCTTCGAAAATAAGGCGCCATCCACAAAAATTTGAAAAATAATTTTCGTGGATGGTGCCTTATTTCTCGAAGCTAAACATTTTGATCCCGACCTCTGGCTGTCGTGCCTTTTTTTGTTTGTGTGGTTCAGTTTTGCCGGATTTTCCAGTTCTATCGGAAGATATGGTTTATAAAATAACAATATATATATTGAAAATAAGATTATAATTTTATGAGTAACCAATTTAGACATTTTTTTAGAAACTATGGTAAGCTTTTTATAACAGATTTATTTGACTACACATAAAAAATTTATCGGGATGCTACATTTGATAGTGGACTAGTGGATAAAAGAAGATTAATTATTTATTAAGCAAAAGATGACAACATTCGGACAGTTTGATTTAACTGTCAAAAAATTAGTTGCTGGATTGAAAATAGGATTGAAAATCGTATGGTTTTCATGATAAAGTGATGCAGCTGAAACAAAAAAAGGTGATGAATATGAAATCAATAAAAAATACAATAAACTTATATTTACTTGATTGGAAACGAATTTTTAAAAATCCTGTTGCGACTCTCTTGATCATCGCAATTATGATCATTCCTTCATTATATGCTTGGTTCAATATCAAAGCATTATGGGACCCTTATGGCAATACAGGGGAATTACCGATTGCTGTTTATAGTGCAGACAAGCCGGCTGAGTTTGAAGGACAAGACGTTGCCATCGGAAAAGAAGTACTGAAATCATTACATGAAAATAAAGATTTAGGTTGGCAGTTTGTTGACTCTAAAAAAGAATTAGAAGACGGTGTACGGTCTGGGGAGTATTATGCTGGTATCTATTTGCCAGAGAATTTCTCGGAGGATTTATTAAGCTTTACGAGTGGTGATATCAAAAAGCCGGAAATTGAATATACAGTCAATGAAAAAATCAATGCCATTGCACCAAAAATCACAGATAAAGGTGCATCTACGATCCAATCACAAATCTCCAGTGAATTTATTCGGACGGCGAGCGAAACTTTACTAAAAGTCTTTAATGAAATTGGGTACGATATCGATACAAATCTGGTAAGTATCAATAAAGTAAAATCAATGATTTTATCAACAGATGAAAACTTAGATACGATCGATGGCTATACCCAACAAGTACTTGATCTACAAAAACAACTACCAGATATCAAAGACAAATTAGCGAAAGCAAATGAATTTGTTGATTATCTCCCAGAAGTGGATGAGATGGGACAAAAGGTCGTTGAATTGAACGATAAAATGCCAGAATTAAAGGAACAAGCCAAAATCATTCTTGACCTTCAACAAAAAATCCCGGAGATCCAAGATGCTGGACGACAAATTGCTGAAATCGACAACGATTTTTCATCAATCGAAGAAACGATGAATCAAGGAATCGAGGAAGCAAAACAAGGATTGACCATCATCCAACAAGTCCAAGACATTTTACCTGATGTGAAAAATTTAGAATCACAAGCGAAGAATCTCGCAGAGGATACCAAAACGGGCGCTGAACAATTAAAAGAAGCAGTACCAGGTATCACGACAAGCGTGAAGACGACGTTAGATTCGATTGGGCAAGTAGCGACCACAACAGGTTCATTAGCGAAAACAATCGAAAATGCTGTCAAAGATGGGCAATTGACAGATGATGAAAAAACGAATATCAATAACTTGTTAACTAATTTTATCAACAGTATTAATGAACAACAACAAGCAACTGACAAGTTGATTTCATTTTTGGAAGATTTACAAGCCAACGCTGGTAATACAAAACTACAACCTATTATTGATACATTGAAGAGTGTTAAACCAGTATTAACTGATTTACAAAATCGTTTAACACGATTAAATGAAGCTGTTCAAGCAGGAGATGTTTCTCAAGTTACTAGCCTTTTAGAAGAAGTACAAGCTGCTGCTAATTCTGTCAACAGATTGATCAGTAGTATCAATGTAAATGAAGTCAGCACCACCGTTGAATCAATCTTGACTCAAGTGATCGATACGATCAGTACGGCGCAAGGTGCGATGAGTAAAGCAGATCAAATCGACTTTGATTCGCTATTAAATTCAACCAAAGCAACCGTGACAAATGCGGTGGCGATCTTAGAGAAATATCAAAAAGAAATGCCTGCAATCGGTCAAGAGGTCCATGATGCAAATACGATGCTAAATGGTAATATGGAAACGATCGTAAATGGAATCAATAAGGGAGCTGACCTATACAATAACGACTTACCTGTATTAGAAGAGAAACTTGGTTTAGCTGCTGATTTTATCCAAAATGATTGGCCAACGATCAAAAATGAAATCAATACCACAATGACCACCGTCAACGATAAAATGCCAGAAGTCGAAACAGCAGTGAATGCTGCGGCAGACTTGATCACGAACGACTGGCCAAACATCAAAGCTGGTATCCAAAAAGCCGCAGACACGATCCGTAAAGGAGAAGAAGAGGTTGATCTTGGGGAAGTCATCAAACTCTTGAAATTAGATGCGACAAAGGAAAGTGAATTCTTTACGATGCCTGTGGAACTGCAAACTAATTCGTTGTATCCAATCCCTAATAATGGATCAGCAAGTACACCGTTCTATACTGCGCTATGTTTGTGGGTAGGTGCGGTCTTACTTTCAAGTGTCGCTACAACAGATTATTATTTAGATAAAAAAGCGCGTAAAAACTATACAAAACGGGAACAGTTTGGCGCCCGCATGTTGACCTTCTTGACGATGGCGATCGCTCAAAGCTTGATCGTTACTTTAGGGAACATGTTCTTGCTTGGTGTGTATGTAGTGAATCCAGTTTACAGTGTACTGTTTGCTGTTTTGATTGCTTTGTCATTTATGATGATCGTCTATGTTTTAGCAGCACTGTTTGACAATGTCGGCAAAGGGATAGCCATCATTATTCTTGTCTTGTCCATATCTGGTGGTGGTGGGAACTATCCAATTCAAGTTTCAGGGAAATTTTTCCAAATGATCAATCCTTTCTTGCCATTTACTCATGCAGTCAACCTCTTACGTGAATCAGCTGGTGGTATCTATTGGCCAAATGCGCTACATGCGATTTTGATATTAGTCGGCATATTTATTGTCGTAGGAATCGTTGGTACAGTATCCTATCCATTTGTAAGTGAAAAAATGAAGAAATTCAAAGAAGCTGCGCATGAAAGTCGAATCTTCCACTAGAAACGTGATGCCATCTATTCGTTTCTCGTAAAGGTTTGAAGTCTCAGTTTTTAAGTGAAGACGAGTTTAGGATAACGTTATTTTCCTAAGCTCGTCTTTTTTCTATACCAGAGAAAGCAAGTGGTTTAATTATGGAAATCACTCTAAAAATGAATTAAAAAAATATGGGGATTTTCTATCGATATTTTTCCCGAATTTTGTTGACATTTAAAGGTCAAGGGCGTACTATAACATCTTGTTTACTATAAAAAATGACACCTGTAATTCGTAGGGGAAAAGGTGTGTAAAGGAGCATAGAAATTGGATTACTTAAAAAGGTTGTTAGTAGGGAAGCCGTTGAAGTCGGCGGAAAACGACGAGCATAAATTAACAAGGTTTGCTGCGTTAGCACTACTATCTTCCGATGCGTTGTCATCGATTGCGTACGGAACAGAACAAATCGTTGTGGTATTAGTGGCGTTGTCTGCTGCTGCGATCTGGTATTCATTGCCAATTGCTGCATTTGTTATTATTTTATTGATTTCATTAACTCTTTCTTATCGGCAGATCATTCACGCATATCCACACGGGGGTGGAGCTTACGTTGTTAGTAGTGAGAACCTCGGTAAAAATGCTGGACTGATTTCGGGCGGGTCTTTATTGATCGATTATATGCTGACTGTTGCGGTTTCCGTCTCAGCCGGTGCAGAGGCGATTACTTCTGCTATACCAGCTCTATATGGGCATCAAGTAGCGATTTCAGTGACTATCGTCCTCTTGTTGATGATGTTGAACTTACGTGGACTGAGAGAGTCAGCTTCGTTTTTACTATTCCCAGTCTATACATTTATTCTCGTCATCTCCTTATTGATTGTCGTTGGTTTGTTTAATATTGTGACTGGGGCAGTACCATTACAAGCAACAGCATTGCCTGGTGCAGTTGTCCCTGGGGTTTCCGTCGCATTGATCTTACGGGCTTTTTCTTCTGGTTCTTCTTCATTGACTGGTGTAGAGGCAATCAGTAATGCAGTACCGTTCTTCAAAAAGCCACGGGCGAAAAACGCAGCGATGACCTTGACGATGATGGCATTGATCTTAGGATTCTTTTTTGTAGGGATCACGTTTATCAACTATTGGTATGGAATCGTTCCTGAAAAAGAAGTAACTGTTCTTTCCCAAATCGGACAAGCTGTTTTTGGACATGGGATCTTGTATTATATCTTGCAATTTGCGACAGCTTTGATTTTGGCAGTGGCAGCAAATACAGGGTTTTCTGCCTTTCCAGTATTAGCCTATAACTTAGCAAAAGATAAATTCATGCCTCATATGTACCAAGATCGTGGTGATCGTTTAGGGTACTCAAATGGGATCATCACGCTTGCATTAGGGTCGATTGTGCTATTGTTTATTTTCAATGGCTCTACTGAACGATTGATTCCATTGTATTCCATTGGTGTATTTATCCCCTTTGCATTATCGCAAACAGGAATGGTCATCAAATGGAAAAAAGAAGGCAAAAAGTGGTGGACGAAATCAATTGCGAATATTACGGGTGCATTTATCTCTTATGCCATCATTGCAATTTTATTTGTTTACCGCTTAGGGGATATTTGGCCGTTCTTCATCATCATGCCAATCGTCATGTTCGTCTTCTATAAAATTCATGATCATTATAAAAAAGTAGCAGAACAACTTCGATTAGAAGACGAAGTAAACTTACACGAGTATGAAGGAAATACGGTTTTGGTACTTGTAGGGAACGTTACGCGGGTAAATACCGGAGCGTTGAATTATGCGCGTTCGATTGGTGATTATGTTGTTGCTATGCACGTTTCATTAGATGAGGATATCGAAAAGGAAAAAGAGATCCAAGCAGAATTTAAAAAGCATTTTCCAGATGTTCGTCTTTCAATCGTCCATTCTTCTTATCGGTCGATTCAAAATCCGATTTTGCGTTATGTGGACATAGTCAGCAAGAATGCTGCAAAACAAAATTATACGACGACCGTATTGATTCCACAGTTTGTACCAAATCGCAGATGGCAGAATATCTTGCATAATCAGACGAGTCTGAGATTGCGTTTACGTCTTTCTTGGCGTGAAAATATCGTCGTAAGTACGTATAGTTATCATTTGAAAAAATAATTACATGATAGCGAGTAACAATTTTTGACCTTAGAACAGCACTTTGGTGTTCTAAGGTTTTTTTATAGTTACATGAAATTGGGTTGGGTATTCAATTTTACGAAAAATGTATTCACGTTGTATTTATATTATGATGATAATAGATAGAATGGAGGGCGAAGATTATGAAGACTAGGAAACAAGGTAATGCGATTGTTTTAACTGTACCTACTAAATTTGGCATAGAAGAAAATGTTGAGTATAGTGCTGTTAAGGGAGAAGACGATACAATCACGTTTATAAAAAAGAAAAAAATATTTTTGATGAAGCATTTGAAAATGATAAAACAATTGATGCAAGTGCTGGTTTTCCTGAGGATTCACTGGTAGGAAAGGAAATTATTTAATGGCATATACTATTAATGGCTATACGCCTAAACAAGGCGATTTTGTGATTATTAATTTCAATCCCAGTATAGGTAGAGAGATTAAAAAAAGAAGACCTGCAATTGTTGTCAGTGCGAACCATTATAATGCAGTAACAGGAATGTGTGCGGTTTGTCCAATTACTGATACGAAATATAAAAACCATATTGCATTAGATAAGAGGCATAAACTACAAGGATATATCAATCCTTTTTAAATCAAAACATTTGATTTTATGGAAAAGCAGAGAAATATACGCTTCGTAGAGAAAGCCACTCTGGCTGAATTAGGTGAAGTGGCGCAAATCATTGATATGGTGTTTGATTTTTCGTCATTATTGTCAGAGTGAGTAGCAACTCATTTATTTATAGTTTATGTAGAACTGTACATACCAGAAGATTCAGTCAATGACTATCTATCTGAATTTCAAATAAAAAAACACCACCAAATCAAGAATTTATTTCTTGAACTGGTGGTGTTTTCAACTATTTAAAAATAGAAATCCATTGGGTTCAATATGGATTCTCTATGTTCGTCATCTTGAATGCTTTGCCGCAGGGTCTAAACGGCGTTCGATGATCCCCAAGACCCAGTCGGTGATGATTGCCATGAAGGCTGTTGGCAAGGCTCCGGCTAAGATGATCGACGTACCATCTGTGGCATTTGTCCCACGAATGATGATGTCTCCTAGTCCGCCAGCTCCGACGAAGGCACCGATGGCGGTGATCCCGATGGCAACGACTAAAGCATTTCTAATGCCTGCCATAATGACTGACACAGATAGCGGTAGTTCTACCATAAAGAGACGTTGGCTGGCTGTCATCCCCATCCCTTTACCGACATCAAGGATATTTTTGTCGACTTGGATCATCCCAGTGTACGTGTTCTTGATGATCGGCAATAGCGAATACAAGAACACCGTGACGATCACGACATTGACCCCTAAACCTAAACCAATCATCAAAATCGAAACCATCGCTAAAGAAGGAATCGTTTGGATGATATTTGTAAAACGGATCACCCAATTGGCTAACTTACGTTTTCGTGAAATGAGAATACCAACGGGGATACCGACGATTGCTGCAAAAAGTACGCCATAGATCGAAATGAGAAAGTGACGTAGGAACTGTGAAAAGACATACGTACCATTCTCTTGAAAATAATAAATAAATTGTTCAAGCCAATTCATGTTTTCCATCATCGTCACTCCCCTCCAAAGTATTGGTTTTCTTTTAAAAAGCGTTCTGCGACGACAGAAGGCTCAACCAAATTATTGTCTGCTTCATAGTTCAATTGTTGCATTTTTTCAGTGCTGATCGTATTACTTAATTTTGTTAATGCTTCTGCTAAACCCGGCGTATCTTTTAATAGTTGATTATCTACAACCGGTGCAGCGTCATAAGGTGGGAAAAAACTCAAGTCATCTTCTAGCATGACTAGATCATAACTAGCAATACGTCCGTCTGTCGAATAACCTAAAACGATATCCATTCTCCCAGCTTCTACAGCGTCATAGACTAGACCGATCTGCATAGGCAAGATGGAATCAAATGAAAAGCCATATGTTTCTTTGAAGCCGTCATAGCCATCTCCTTTACGATTGATCCAGGAAGTATCCACTCCAGCGACAAGTTCATCGGCGACATTTTTCAGGTCACTGACTTTCTTTAAATTGTATTTTTCCGCAGTATCTTTGCGAACAAGAAAAACGTAGGTGTTCTCGAACCCATAAGAAGGAAACCAGGTTTGATCATACCTTTTTTCAAATTCACGTTTTACGATATCAAATGCTTTTTCAGGATCTTTCTCAGGCGGTAAATTAAGGGTAGTAGTCAAATCCGTCCCTGTATAGCGAGCGGCAGAAATAGACGCGTCGCCGTTCATCATTGCTTGATGATTGATCGTCGTCGTTGCTAAGTTATTGATGATCGTCGTATTTTTTTCCGTATAGTGTTCAACCATCCCAGCAACGATACTGGCAATGATCTGAGCTTCAGAAGTGATCCCACCGGTGATAGAAATCGTATCTTCATCAGTATTACTTGCCAATCCTGGGAAGGAGCAACTTGCAAGTAATAAGACGGTCAATACGAGAACGACACTATTTCTGATTCGTTTCATTCGTCATTCTCCTCCCTCAATGCGATCGGAGTTAACCGATTCTCCAATAGTCCTAATAAGAAATCTGCAAGCAATGCTAAGATCGTTACAGGGATCGTTCCAGCGAAAATCAAATCGGGTTGATAATTATTCAAACCGCTAAAAATCAAATCGCCTAGCCCGCCTGCGCCGATGTAAGAGGCGAGGGTTGCCCATGCAATCACATAGACTGCTGCTAACCGGATACCTGCCATGATCGTCGGCATAGCGATCGGCAATTCGACAGAAAAAATCGATTGGATATTTGTCATTCCCATGCCTTTTGCGACATCGCGGTAATTCCAATCCACATTTTTCATCCCAATATAGGTATTTCTTAAAATAGGTAAAAGGGAATAGATAAATAGGGCAATGATTGCAGGCAATTTACCGACACCGAATAAAGGAATCATAAGTGCTAATAGGGCAAGAGAAGGGACTGTTTGTAACGCACTGGTCAGTCCAATAACAATCGTTGCGACTTTAGGAAAACGCGTCAAAAGAACACCTAAAGGAACAGCAACGGCAATCCCGATGACCAATGCAATTGCTGAAATATAGAGATGTTCGAAACTTTTTGAGAGGATCTCAGCGCCATGTTGTTGAAAAAATTCGGCCATTGGTTAAACCTCCTTTGTTTCAGATGGCGTACCAATTGCATCAGTAAGCGATGGTTCTTCGCCCCAGATCACGTCATAGACGATGTCGACAAGAGAGGCTCGAGTTAAAATACCAACGACTTTATTTTGTTCATCAACTACTGGCACATATTTTAAACCACGTTTTAAGATTCGTTGTAAGGTATCACGTAAATAAGCAGATTGTTTTACATAAAAAACATCCTTGTTCAAGATATCGCCAACACTCGAGACTTTTCCACGTTTCTTATCGATTGTTTCAACATCGATAAATCCTTTTAAGGTATTTGAATTATCCGTCACTAAAAGCGTATCGACGCGTTTTTCACGCATCAATTTGATGGCTTCTTGCAATGATTTTTCTGGCGTGATCGTGATGGCTTGGTTCAGCATGACTTCGCCTACTTTTGTGGTATCTGGTTTGGCTTGAAGTAAGCGATCTTCACCGATCAATTCTTCGACAAATTCATTGGCAGGGTGGCGTAAAATATTTTGTGGCGTATCAAATTGAATGACTCTACCTTCACTCATGATCGCGATACGACTGGATAATTTGATTGCTTCATCCATATCATGTGTCACGAAGACGATGGTTTTTCCTAGACGTTCTTGCAGATCCTTGACTAAATCTTGTAAGGAATCTCTTGTGATAGGGTCTAATGCTCCAAAAGGTTCATCCATCAAAATGATGTCTTGATTCGCCGCTAACGCGCGAACGACACCGATACGCTGCTGTTGACCACCAGATAATTCATGTGGGTAACGATCAAGCATTTCACGAGGAAGTTCCACCAGGTCGATCATTTTATCTGCTGTTTTGTTCCGTTCTTCTTGGCTGACCTTCAATAATTTTTGGACAAGAGTGATATTTTCCCGGATCGTCATGTGAGGCATCAAACCGATACTTTGAATCACATAGCCGATTTGTCGTCGGAGTTCAACGGGATTGATTTCTTGGATCGACTTTCCATCAATCAAAATCTGACCTTCTGTCGGGTCCGTCATGCGGTTAAGCATTCGCATCGTAGTGGTTTTTCCGCTACCACTTGTACCGATAAAACAGATGAATTCGCCTTTTTCAAAAGAAATATTGACGTTCTCGACCGCGACTTTTCCACCTTTATAAATTTTTGATACATTCTGAAATTCGATCATCATTGCACCTCTTCTTTTCTTTTCCATAAAGAATGTTCTTATAATAGTATGCCTAAAATAACTAAGGAATACAAATTTGATGATTTATTTACTATACAAATAACTAGACTAGTAGGCGTTTTTTGAAATTATAAATAAAATATAGCTGAAAAGATAACGCAACCAATCATAAATGAATGGAAGGATAAGATTTTTGCTTTTTGGCATTGTCGGCATAAAATGGTAAAATAAAAGGGCCAAACAGAGAAAGTGAGTGACGATATGTTAACAACAGAAGATTTCGATTTTGAGTTACCCGAAGAACTGATTGCCCAAACACCATTAAAAGACCGGGATCATTCCCGATTACTTGTAGTTGACCGTAAGACAGGTGGGATGATGGATAAACATTTCCATGAAATCATTGAGGAATTAAATCCTGGTGATGCGTTAGTGATGAATAATACACGCGTATTGCCTGCGCGCTTATACGGTGAAAAAGTAGAGACGGGTGCCCACTTAGAAGTATTGCTTTTGACCAATACAGAAGGTGACACGTGGGAGACACTGATCAAACCAGCCAAACGTGCCAAAGTAGGGACAGAGATCATTTTTGGTGACGGCCGTTTAAAAGCAGTTGTGAAAGAAGAGCTGGATCATGGTGGACGAATCATTGAGTTTGCCTATGAGGGGATTTTCTTAGAGAATCTAGAAGCGCTTGGCGAAATGCCGTTACCGCCTTATATCAAAGAACGTTTAGAAGATCCAGATCGCTATCAAACTGTCTATGCAGAAGAGAATGGCTCAGCAGCTGCACCAACTGCTGGCTTACATTTCACGACAGAATTATTAGATGAAATCAAAGCAAAAGGCGTGGAGCTTGTGTATTTGACACTGCATGTCGGTCTAGGAACCTTCCGTCCAGTGAGTGTCGATAAAATCGAAGAGCATGAAATGCACAGTGAATTTTATCGTTTGACCGAAGAAGCTGCTACTCGTTTGAATCAAGTTCGCCAAAATGGCGGGAAAATCGTGGCAGTAGGAACGACTTCAATCCGCACATTAGAAACGATTGGTACGAAATTTGATGGGGAGATCAAAGCAGATAGTGGTTGGACTGATATCTTTATTACGCCAGGGTATGAGTTCAAAGTAGTTGAAGCTTTTTCTACGAATTTCCATTTGCCAAAATCCACTTTAGTGATGCTAGTCAGTGCGTTTGCTGGTAGAGAATTAACATTATCAGTTTATCAACATGCCATCGATGAACGTTACCGTTTCTTCAGTTTTGGAGATGCGATGTTTGTAAAGTAACTTTTTAAGATAAAAAAGACCCCGACTCTCGATTAGTCGGGGCTTTTGTGCTTCGGAAGGAAACAAATAAATAGAATTAGTGTAACTTTCCATAGAACATGCAAAGTACGGTGTTGAATTTCTTCTTGATAAACAAAAAATCTTGTTTTCTTTACATCTTCAACAGTTGAATCATCTCTTGTTCCTATTCAATTTTCAGATGTTCATGTTATTTAATTGTTACGTATCCCACTACTTCTTTTTTTGAACGATTTTCGTTTCAAACAATCATACGCATTCGCTATTTATAATGGTTACTTCACATGCTCGTTAAGGTGAAACTTGTACTTCTAACAACTTTGTTTGCTTATACTACTCTATCGAGAAATTCTTCTATCTATTTGTCTTTTCCTCCTTCCTTATGGTTAAATCATACCACGTTTTGGTAGCGTTTGCAATTGATATGTATTGATTATTTTAAAATATTTCTCTTCATATGTATATATGCGATATAGTTGAATTAATTAAAAAAATGATGTTATACTAAAATAGTGCGTTATACATAACGTATGATTTTTAAAGGAGGTATAGGATGGATAGTTACAAAAAAACAATAGAAGAAATAGCAGAAGAAACAAAAGTAGATATAGATCAAGGCTTGTCGATGACTGAAGCAAAAGAAAGAAGTCAAAAACAAGGCAAAAATCAATTCGAAGAAGCCCCCAAAGAATCACTCTTCAAAAAATTTATACGAAGTCTTTCAGATTTCACCACGATTGTTTTGTTAGTTGCCGCAGTCATTTCATTTTACACCGCATTTGCAACTGAACATGGAGACCTGTTCGAAGGACTCTTGATCATTGCGATTGTTATCATCAATTCAGTTCTAGCGATTGTTCAAGAAGGAAATGCAGAAAAAGCATTAGAATCCCTACAAGATATGAATAAACAAACCGCTACGGTCCTCAGAGATGGTAAAGTAGAAAAAGTAGATGCTGAGAATCTAGTTGTCGGGGATGTGCTGGTATTAGAAGCAGGATCAGCGATTGCTGCGGATGCTCGCTTAGTTGAAACATCACAATTACGTGTAGAAGAATCAGCTCTAACCGGTGAAAGTGAGGCTGTCGAAAAAGACGCAGGTTACATAAGTCAAGAAGATGACTCTCTCGGTGACCAATTGAACATGGTCTTTAAAGGTTGTACCGTTGCTGCTGGTCGTGGGAAAGCGATCGTCACAGCGATTGGTATGCAGACCGAAATGGGAAAAATCGCCGGATTATTAAATGACCATACAATGCAGAAAACACCACTACAAGTCCGTTTGAATCAATTAGGGAAGCGAATCAGTGTGATTGCATTAGCAGCTGCTGCCTTAGTCTTTTTGATTGGTGAACTTCAAGGGGAACCGTTACTTGAAATGTTCATGACTTCGATTTCCTTAGCTGTTGCCGCAGTACCAGAAACATTAACTGTTATCGTTACATTGACACTTGCTTATGGTGTACAGAAAATGGCGAAAAAACATGCGATTATTCGTCAGCTGCCAGCTGTTGAAACGCTCGGTACTGCGAATGTCATCTGTTCGGATAAAACCGGTACACTGACACAAAACCGGATGCGCGTACGTCGTGTGTGGAGTAAAGAAGATGAGGTAACAGATGTCGAAGATTCAATGACAAATAGCGCGATGGAAATTTTAAAAATGGCTGCATTATGTACAGATGTGACGGTTGAAAAAGAGGACGATGAATTGATCGTCAAAGGTAATCCAACGGAAGCAGCAATTGTACGTGCAGTTGAGGAAAACTATCATACAAAAGAAGAATTAGAAGAAAAATACCCAAGGGTTGACGAACTTCCATTCGACTCTGATCGAAAAATGATGACGACTGTCCATAAAATGGGTGATAAGTATATCTCTATCACTAAAGGCGCATTTGATGTCTTAGCACCAAAATTTACGTCTGGAGACGTTGAACAAGCAGAAGTGGTCAACGACCGTTTTGGGAAACGTGCCTTACGTGTAATTGCAGTAGGTTATCGAACGTATGACGAAAAACCACAAGAAATCACTTCAGAAGCTTTAGAAAAAGATCTACGTTTGATTGGCTTGATCGGTATGATCGATCCGCCGCGTCCTGAAAGTAAAGGTGCTATCAAGCGTGCGAAAAAAGCTGGTATCAAAACAGTGATGATCACTGGGGATCATGTCGTCACTGCCAGTGCGATTGCCAAAGAATTGGGAATTTTGACCAATAGTAACGAAGCTCTTTCAGGTGCGGAACTCCGTGCGTTATCTGATGAAGAGTTGGATGATCGAGTAAAAGATTTATCCGTTTATGCTCGCGTAACCCCAGAAGATAAAATCCGAATCGTCAAATCATGGCAACGAACAGGTGCTGTGGTCGCAATGACAGGTGATGGTGTGAACGATGCGCCAGCATTGAAAGCGAGTGACGTTGGATGTGCGATGGGGATCACCGGTACAGATGTAGCGCAAAGTGCCGCTGACATGATTTTGACCGATGACAACTTCGCTACGATCGTAGATGCAGTTAGCCAAGGACGTTCCGTTTATCAAAATATTCGAAAAGCGATCAACTTCTTATTAAGCTGTAATATCTCTGAGATTTTTATCGTATTGATTGCGATGTTAGTTGGTTGGGGGGCACCATTTACAGCCGTTCAACTGTTGTTCGTAAACGTTGTTGCTGATGGACTACCTGGTTTCGCTCTAGGAAGAGAACCAGCAGAGGAAGGGATCATGAATGAAGCACCAATTCCTAAAAATGAAGGAATTTTCGCTCGTGGTCTAATGAAGAAAATTGCCATCAATGCAGGAATATTTACGGTAGTCACTTTATTTGGTTACTACTTAGGAAGCTTCGTCGATACGATCAGCCCTTGGGTTGATGCTAGTCAAGAAGTTGGCCAAACCGTTGCATTTCTAGTATTGGCTTACTCTTCGATCATTCATGTCTTTAATGTTCGTAGTAGTCAATCGATTTTCAAAGTGAACTTAGCAACGAATAAATCGTTAGTGGAAATGGCGATTCTTTCCCTTCTTATCACGTCAGCAGTCGCTTTATTACCATTCACGCAAGAATTATTTGGGTTAGTTCATATTAGTTTGAATCATTGGTTCTTAGTAGGAATCTTGTCGCTCATACCGATTGGGGTCAATGAATTGATCAAGTTCCACCAATTGCCAGATGAGGAAGAGACAGTAGAAGCACCAGAATCTGAAATGTAAAAAAATAAACACCAAAAAAGGATTGGAGATTTTCCAATCCTTTTTATTATGGTGAAAAAGCTGATTAAACTTGTTTTGGTAATTGTTCGTAAAAAGCAGCTTTAGTTGCAGTGATGTATGGATTCAACCATAGATAACCGATACCGACTGTGGCAATTGCTAAGATGTGCCATCCGATAAACGATAAGTCTAACCAGAATAATTTTCCTTTGTAGCCATCCATCAATTTACGGCTTGCTGTAATCGTATCAAGGATTTTTGGTTTTTCACCTGTTTCTGTTACGACATCATAGTAAATGAAATAACTTTGAGAATAGGCATACCCTTTGATGATCCCAGGAATGACTAAAAGCAATGCCCATAACGTAGTGAAAATTGTTGTCACTATTGCTAACAATAGAACGCCACCGAAGAATACGCCTGAAAAACCTCGGAAAGCATCTTTGAATGGTTCGATCGTTGTTCGTTTCCCACGGATAATGTCTAAATAGGTCCAAGAAATCCCACTCATGAATAATGCACTGATGATCGTAGAAACGATCCCTCCACCTGAACTACTGCTACTTGAGCCATTCACCATTTCTTGTATTGAACTACTGTCTTGCATCGATGCAATCAGTAAAGCGGTAGGCAAAGCTAAAATAAGAATAATAGCAATTGTGATCAATGTTGGAATCAGATTCAACAAAATTGCTTGCCCCCAGCGTCCCTTTAAGCTATCTTTTGCTTGTTTTTTTAGTTCCCCAGAAGATACCATACACTTCACTCCTTTTTTTGATACCCTTAGTATATCAAAGAAGGGCCGAATTAGCTCAGGGATTACTCTTTCATTATTGAAAGGTTCGCAAAAAAAGCAGGTTAAAAAGAACTATAAAAAAAGAGAAGCTCTTGCAAAAAGTAGTTGAAAAGATTATGATGGTGGGAGTTGCAAACGCGATTCTATAAAAGAAAGTAGGGAATTGAATGACAGAACCTGCCATTCGTTATCGTTTAATAAAAAAAGAAAAACATACAGGCGCCCGCCTTGGTGAATTGATTACTCCCCATGGAACTTTTCCAACGCCGATGTTTATGCCTGTGGGTACACTAGCTACCGTTAAAACTATGTCGCCGGAAGAACTAAAAGAAATGGGTGCAGGCGTGATTTTGAGTAATACCTATCATTTATGGCTTCGTCCTGGAGAAGATTTGGTCGAAGAAGCAGGTGGCTTGCATAAATTTATGAATTGGGACCAGCCGATTTTAACTGATTCTGGTGGATTTCAAGTCTTCTCATTAAGTGATATGCGTAACATCGTTGAAGAAGGTGTGCATTTCAAAAACCACTTGAACGGCTCAAAAATGTTCTTGTCTCCTGAAAAAGCCATCAACATCCAAAATAAATTAGGTTCTGATATCATGATGAGTTTTGATGAATGTCCTCCATTTGATGAGAGCTATGATTATGTGAAAAAATCAGTTGAACGAACTTCTCGTTGGGCAGAACGTGGATTGAAAGCTCATGCGAATCCAGATCGTCAAGGATTATTTGGTATCATCCAAGGAGCTGGTTTTGAAGATTTACGTAAACAAAGTGCGAAAGACTTAATCAGTATGGATTTCCCTGGGTATTCCATCGGAGGTTTATCTGTCGGTGAACCAAAAGCTGAGATGAACCGTGTCTTAGAATTTACGACGCCATTGATCCCAGATCATAAGCCACGTTATTTGATGGGGGTAGGAGCTGCGGATTCATTGATTGATGGCGTGATTCGTGGAGTCGATATGTTCGACTGTGTTCTACCAACCCGAATCGCTCGTAACGGAACATGTATGACATCGCGAGGACGATTAGTCGTAAAAAATGCGCAATATGCCCGGGACTTCCGTCCAATCGATGAAAAATGTGATTGCTATACTTGTAAAAATTATACGAGAGCATATATTCGTCACTTGATCAAATGTGATGAAACATTTGGCATCCGTTTAACGTCTTATCACAATCTATACTTCTTATTAAACTTGATGAAACAAGTTCGACAAGCGATTATGGATGATAACTTATTAGAGTTTCGTGCAGCCTTTTTCGAAGAGTATGGGTTCAATAAAGAAAACGCAAAAAGTTTCTAGCAGGATTTGTGAAATTTAGTTAAAAAACTAGTTTCTAGCGCCTTTTTCTGCTAAAGTGTTTAGTGTAGATATTTAGTTAGTGAGGTGAAAAAAATGGGTTCATTACCAATGTTAGTGATGTTCGTTGCCCTATTAGGGATGTGGTTCTTTATGTCACGTACACAAAAGAAACAACAACAAGAACGTCAAAACTTGCTTGATAGTATGAAAGCTGGCGATGAAGTAGTCACGATCGGTGGACTTCATGGCGTAGTCTCAGAAATCGACGAGACAAATCGTACAGTTGTTTTAGACTGCGAAGGGATCTTTTTAGAATACGATCGAGCAGCCATCAAAACGGTAAAACCAGGTACAGGCGCGATGACAAGCACACCAATCGCACCAGTAGAAGAACCGACAGAACCAGAAGTAATTGAAACTGTTGAAGTTCCAGAAACACCTGAAGAGAAAAAAGAAGAAAAAGAATTATAGACACCGGTTGTTTGCCACGCGTGGGCTAAATGTATACGGAGTTCGATCATTCTTTATCAAAAAGACTGTCGTCATTCCTATCTCGTATAGAGATAAGAAGGCGATCAGTCTTTTTTGTGTGACTTTGCTAAATAAATCACATCTGCCATTATGGAGCGGTCACTCGATAATCTCTCTTGTGGAACGGACTGTTTCTAAAGAAAAATATAACTGTGAAAAAAATCACAAAAAAGTATTTACATCGAAAAAAAAGTGTTGTATGATGTGTATGTGAAATAATTAACAAATAACCATGACTCAGTAGGAGGAACATAATGGCTAAAATAATGGAAAAAGAAGAGACAAAAACTGTTGATGTACAAGCGATGATCGACGATTTAGCGACAAAAGCAAATGTTGCGTTGAAAGAAATGGAAAGTTTTGATCAAGAAAAAGTAGATCACATTGTGCATGAAATGGCAATGGCTGCATTAGATCAGCACATGCCTCTAGCAAAAATGGCTGTCGAAGAAACTGGCCGTGGCATCTATGAAGATAAAGCAATCAAAAATATGTATGCTTCAGAATATATTTGGAACAGTATCAAATATGACAAAACTGTCGGAGTAATCAATGAAGACACTCAAAAAGGATTGATTGAGATTGCTGAACCAGTCGGCGTCGTTTGTGGCGTAACACCAACAACAAACCCAACTTCAACAACAATCTTTAAATCAATGATCGCTTTGAAAACCAGAAACCCAATCGTTTTTGCTTTCCATCCAAGCGCTCAAAAATGTTCCGCTGAGGCAGCAAGAGTCGTTCGTGATGCAGCCATCGCAGCAGGTGCGCCAGAAAACTGTATCCAATGGATCGAGCATCCATCGATCGATGCGACTTCAATGTTGATGAACCACCCAGGAATTGCAATCGTATTAGCAACTGGTGGCGCAGGCATGGTAAAATCCGCTTATTCAACTGGTAAACCAGCTTTAGGTGTTGGACCGGGTAACGTTCCTGCATATATCGAAAAAACAGCAAAAGTAAAACGTGCAGTGAATGACTTGATCGTATCAAAAACATTCGATAACGGCATGATTTGTGCTTCTGAGCAAGCAGTCATCGTAGATAAAGAAATCTATGCAGCCGTAAAAGCAGAATTCCAAGCTCACCAAGTGTACTTCGTCAAACCAGCAGAGCTTTCAAAATTAGAAGATGCTGTCATGAATGAAGGTAAATACGCTGTAAATCCTGCAATCGTGGGACATTCAGCAATGGATATTGCAAAATTAGCAGGGATCAATGTACCAGAAGGAACCAAATTATTAGTGGCAGAATTAGAAGGCGTAGGGCCTGATTATCCACTTTCACGTGAGAAACTTTCACCGGTTTTAGCAATGGTCAAATCAAACAGTACAGAACATGCTTTCGAATTATGTGAAGGAATGTTGAACCTTGGTGGATTAGGGCATACAGCTGTCATCCATTCAGAAAACGAAGAGTTGCATGTTCAATTTGGACTACGCATGAAAGCTTGCCGTATCTTAGTCAACACACCATCAGCAGAAGGCGGAATCGGAAATATCTACAACGAAATGATTCCATCATTGACACTAGGTTGTGGTTCATACGGAAAGAATTCTGTTTCAAGAAACGTATCAGCAGTCAACTTAATCAACGTCAAAACTGTAGCGAAACGGAGAAATAACATGCAATGGTTCAAATTACCACCAAAAATCTTTTTTGAAAAGAATTCTTTGCTTTACTTGGAAAAAATGGAAAACGTTGAACGTGTCATGATCGTTTGTGACCCAGGTATGGTCCAATTCGGCTACTGTGACACTGTAAGAGAAGTATTAGCACGTCGTAAAAATGATGTGAAAATCGAGATCTTTTCAGATGTTGAACCAAACCCTTCAACAAATACAGTTTACGCTGGTACAAAAATGATGGCGGACTTCAAACCAGATACAGTGATCGCTCTTGGGGGCGGATCAGCAATGGATGCGGCGAAAGGCATGTGGATGTTCTATGAGCACCCAGATACTTCATTCTTTGGCGCAAAACAAAAATTCTTAGATATCCGTAAACGTACGTATAAAATCGACAAACCTGAAAAAACACAGTTTGTATGTATCCCAACAACATCAGGAACTGGTTCAGAAGTGACACCATTCGCAGTAATCACAGATAGCGAAACACATGTGAAATATCCATTAGCTGACTACGCATTGACACCAGATGTGGCAATCGTTGATCCACAATTTGTGATGTCAGTTCCCGCTTCTGTTACAGCGGATACAGGTATGGATGTATTGACACATGCTATCGAATCTTATGTCTCTGTGATGGCTTCTGATTACACTCGTGGGTTGAGTTTACAAGCAATCAAATTAGTCTTTGACTACTTGGAAAAATCAGTGAAAACACCAGATATGGAATCACGCGAAAAAATGCATAATGCGTCAACAATGGCTGGTATGGCCTTTGCCAATGCCTTCTTAGGAATTTGTCACTCAGTTGCGCATAAAATCGGTGGAGAATACGGTATCCCTCATGGACGTACAAATGCGATCCTATTGCCGCATATCATCCGCTATAATGCGAAAGATCCACAAAAACATGCGATGTTCCCTAAATATGACTACTTCCGTGCGGATACAGACTACGCGGATATCGCGAAGTTCTTAGGTTTGAAAGGGAAAACAACAGCAGAGCTTGTAGAAGCATTGGCAACAGCTGTTAGCGACTTAGGAAAATCTGTTGGTATCGACATGAGCTTGAGAGCGCAAGGCGTGACGCAAGAAACATTAGACACAACAGTTGATCGCATGGCTGAATTAGCGTATGAAGATCAATGTACAACAGCCAATCCAAAAGAACCATTGATCAGTGAGTTGAAACAAATCATTATCGACGCATATAATGCGTAATTCATAACTAAAAGTTGTCCCAACAACGAATCAAGCATGAGAGAATCTTCTCACTTGGTTCGTTGTTTTTTCTTTTTAAGATAATGTCTATCAAGCGATACACCAGAAGAATTTCCGGAAATAATTTTTGTAGAATCGCTCAATATGTTGTTAGAAGAGAAAAATGTCGTAGCTTTTTTTTCTAATATCTAAAAAAAGAAGTATTAGATAACTCGAATAATAGGTATTTTGATGAATATGCTATGCTACTATTTTTCTATAAAAAAGGAGATGAGATCTTGAAGAAATATATTGTTACTTTGTTGATTGCGTGTGTCGTTTCTCTTGGACTATCCTTTCTTTTGGAACGAGAAATCTTACGTAACATTGGCATTGGGTTACTTTTGATCGGAATTGCACTTTCTGGCACAGCAGTTTCAGGGGATCGCATGCGAGCGAATCAGGAAAATAGCGAGTTGGGTTTTCGTAAGAACTACTTTTGGTTTCCTTTACTTGCATGTTTGCCATTTTTTATGGTGTATACATTTTTATAAACGGTTGATTTTGAAGCCATGACGAGCGGTAGGCGTCATGGTTTTTCTTTTGATAGGGCTCTTTTTTACAGAAAACCCATTAATAATCTCGTTATGTCAATTTTAGATAGTTTTTGTTCAAATGATGCTATTTATTGAGAAAGCGTTTACTGATATATTAACAGCATAGAATGAAAGCGTTTAAAAAGGAGAGGGGAAATTGATTATTAAAGAGGAACTATTTGTACAGAAAGAAGTTGTAGAAGGAACGATTGACCGATTAGTGGAGAATTTGACGACGATC
The DNA here is from genome assembly GCF_051714005.1 of Enterococcus sp. AZ171. Classification (NCBI taxonomy): domain Bacteria; kingdom Bacillati; phylum Bacillota; class Bacilli; order Lactobacillales; family Enterococcaceae; genus Enterococcus; species Enterococcus sp. AZ171. The sequence goes on from NZ_JBIORA010000001.1 coordinate 227,633, forward strand.
AACGATGATTCAGGTGAATTTTTATTGGATTTTGATGGGTTAAAGGTGGATGACAAAAGTTGGTCTATTTGGAACTGGCCACAAGGTGTAGGGCTATACGGTATCTATAAAAATTATCAGTTGACTAAAAATCCTCGTGCGGCGGAAGTGGTGAAGGAATGGTTTGAAGCACGGATGCAAGAAGGCGCACCGCCGAAGAACGTCAATACGATGGCACCAATCCTCACGATGGCGTATTTATATGAGGAGACAGGTGATACACGCTACTTGCCTTACTTGAAGCAATGGGCGGAATGGGTCATGAATGATATGCCTCGGACAGAGGAAGACGGATTACAGCACGCTACATATGGACCGGAAAATAAGAATCAATTGTGGGATGACACCTTGATGATGACGGTTTTGCCATTAGCCAAAATCGGTAAGCTCCTAGATCGTCCAGAATACCTAGAGGAAGCCAGATACCAATTTATGATCCACATCAAATATTTGATGGATAAACGTACAGGTCTTTGGTACCACGGGTGGACCTTTGAAGGTAATCATAATTATGCGGAAGCATTTTGGGGAAGGGGAAATTGTTGGTTGACGATTGCGATTCCTGAAATCATCGCGATTCTGGAACTAAAAGAAGGAGATGCTTTCCGTAAATTATTAATAGAAACGCTAGAAGCCCAAGTGCAAACCTTAGCAGATCAGCAATCAGAAAGTGGCTTATGGCATACCTTGATCGATGATCCAACCTCATACTTAGAATCATCTGCGACAGCAGGTTTTGCTTACGGTATTTTAAAAGCAGTGCATGAGCGCTACTTGCCAAAGAAATATTTAGAAACCGCCTATCGTGCGATCCAAGGGTTGCTTGAGCAAGTAGATGAAACTGGCGAAGTTCAAAATGTTTCGGTAGGTACAGGGATGGGCGATGATTTAGAGTTTTACCGTACGATTGGCAAGACAGCGATGCCTTATGGCCAATCGTTACTTGTATTATGTCTGACAGAATTACTTGTGTCGTATTGTTGATAGAAAGGAGAAAAAAATGAAAAAAACACTTGCTTTTGCTTTTTGTTTACTGGGAATCATCGGTTTGAGTGGTTGTAGTAGTCAGTCAAGTGTTGGTGTTGTCGCAAATGCAGAGGAAGAAGCAACGATCACTTTACGTTTTGCTTATGCCAGTAATAGTCAGCCAGTCATTGATGCAATGAATAAATTCGGAGAGTTAGTAGAAGAAAAAACAGCTGGCTCAGTCAAAGTAAAATATTTTCCTGATGGTCAATTGGGGGGAGAACGTGAATTGATCGAACTGACTCAATCAGGTGCGATTGATTTTACGAAAGTCAGTGCTTCTGCGTTAGAAAGTTTCTCTAAAGTCTATTCGATTTTTTCAGTTCCTTACTTGTTCAATGATGAGCAACATTTCTTCAATGTCATGGAGAACGAAGAGATCATGCCACCCATTTATCAATCAACGACAGATTTAGGTTTTTCTGGTCTCACCTATTATGATTCAGGGCAACGTAGTTTTTATATGGTCGATGGCCCGATCCACACACCGGATGATCTAAAAGGGAAAAAAATCCGCGTGATGCAAAGTGAAACGGCCATTAGAATGGTGGAACTACTAGGTGGATCACCTGTGCCGATGGGCAGTGACGAAGTATATACTTCGCTACAGTCAAACTTGATCAACGGATCAGAGAACAATGAATTTGTTTTGTATACAGCCGGGCATGGTGGTGTAGCCAAGTATTATTCCTATGATGAGCATACACGAGTGCCGGATATCATCATCATGAACGATGCGATCAAAGAACGTTTGACTGCTGAGCAACAACAAGCAATCGAAGAAGCGGCGAAAGCATCAACGATTTTTGAAATCGAAGCATTCGCTCAAGCAATCGAAGAAGAAAAAAGAGTGGCAACGGAAGAATATGGCGTCCAGTTCAATGAAGTGGACAATACGCCATTTCGTGAAGCAGTCGCACCGTTGCATGACGAATTCAAAAATCATCCGGATTTTCAGACGCTTTACCGAATGATCCAAGAAGAAGGGGTGTAATCGATGAAAAAAGGAATCAGTCGGCTGTTAGAATTTCTAGGAGCATGTCTGTTGATCGGTATGATCATCATTGTCTTGTGGCAAGTATTCTCGCGAACGATTTTGGGTAATCCAAATACTGTAACAGAAGAATTAGTGCGTTTTGGATTAGTCTGGTTTGCGATGCTATCTTCCGCTTATGTAGTGGGTCAAAAAGGGCACTTAGCAGTTACACTGTTAAGTGAGAAACTGACTGGTAAGAAAGCGAATGTATTGGAGATCGTCGTTCAGTGTCTTTTTCTGGCTTTTGCAATCACGATCATGGTTTATGGTGGTTGGAATGCTGTGACATTGACGATGGGGCAAATTTCCCCTTCATTAGGGATTCCGATGGGCTATGTCTATTTATCGGTGCCGGTCTCAGGTGTTTTGATCATTATCTACAGTTTGATCAATTTGATTGAAGCAATGAATAGGAAGTCTGTCGTTCAGGAAAAGGGATAGGAGGAATTTGATGGCTTTAGAAGCAGGTGCAATTTTATTTTTTGTTTTTGTCTTTTTATTGATTGTTGGAATGCCCATTGCAATCAGTATCGCTTTTTCATCGATGCTCACGTTGTTATTAGTGATTCCCTTTGATGTCGCAGCGTTTAGTTCTGCGCAAAAAATGGTCGGGAGTATCAATAGTTTCTCATTGATTGCCATTCCATTTTTCGTTTTTTCAGGAATCATTATGAACCATGGTGGGATTGCTAAAAAATTAGTTGATTTTGCTATGTTGTTTGTTGGTCGGATCCCTGGGTCTTTGGCCCATACGAATGTTTTAGGAAACGCATTGTTCGGCTCAATCTCCAGTTCGGCGATTGCTGCTTCGACAGCGATTGGGGGCGTGCTGATTCCGCAACAAGTCGAAGAAGGGTACGATCGTAAATTTGCGACAGCAGTCAATATTGCTTCGGCACCTACAGGGATGGTGATCCCACCAAGTACAGCATTTATCATGTATTCTTTAGTTGCCGGAGGCGCTTCGATCTCAGCTCTATTTATGGGTGGCTATTTAGTGGGAGCTTTGTGGTCGTTAGGAATCATGCTCGTTGCATTTGTAGTGGCGAAGAAAAATAAATATCCGACAGTACCAAAAGGACAAGGGAAGCAAGTCGGAAAAGTGTTAAAAGAAGCAATCCCAAGTTTAGCTTTGATCGTTATCATCATTGGTGGTATTTTAACAGGATTCTTCACAGCTATCGAAGCATCTGCGATTGCGGTATTGTATTCTTTATTGATCTCCATGTTCTTCTACAAGACAGTGAAACTACAAGATATACCAAAGATGTTGGTACAATCCGTGGCGATGTCGGGAACGATCATGTTTTTATTAGCGACGTCTTCCATGATGTCATTCGCTATGGCATTTACTGGGATACCTCAAGCAATCAGCAGTCTGATCATTGGAGTCACTGATAATCGCTTCATTATTTTATTATTGATCAATATCATTTTGTTACTTGTTGGGATGTTTATGGATGTCGCGCCAGCGATTTTGATTTTTACGCCGATTTTCTTGCCGATCGCGACAAGTGTTGGTGTCGATCCAGTCCACTATGGCTTATTTTCGATCATGAATCTTTGTGTCGGTTCCATTACCCCACCAGTAGGTACCGGACTATATGTAGGAGCGAGTGTTGGTGGAGTTAAAGCAGAAGCGATGTTGAAGCCGCTGTTACCATTTTACGGTGTCATATTAACAGTTTTATTGTTGATTACGTATTTCCCCAAAATCGTGATGTGGTTACCGGATCTATTAGGATAAAGGAGAAACCATGATGAAATTAAACCTAGTCGCCAGAGGGCATGACTTGAGCCATGTACAAACCGTGGATGATTTAGCAAAAAAAGTGAGTCAACAAAAAATTTCTACGCTACAATTGGCATTAAGTCGTTCATTTCCTACACTTCCATCAGATGGACAAGCCATCAATGCTGGAATGGGGCAATATATGAAAAATATTCTCGCAAAAGAAGGCATAAGTGTCGGTATCTTAAGCTGTTATATCAACATGATCCATCCTGATCTATTTGTTCGTGAAACGGTGCTTCGTCAATTTGAAAGATATCTCCAATATGCTGCAAGCTTCGGGGCGACGATGGTCGCAACTGAGACGGGGAGTGTGAGTGAAGCGGGTTATACAGAGGAGAACTTTTCAGATGAAGCCTTCTTACAGATCGTTGAAGCCATTCACCGATTAGTACGAGCTGGAGAAAAGCATCGAATGATGGTGGGCATCGAACCAGGCTTGAATCATCCGTTGTATTCATTGGATCGTGTGGCAGAGTTAGTTGCCAAGATCGATTCGGACTATCTAGGCATCATTTTAGACTCAACCAATCTGATCACTGCAAAAAACTATCATCAACAAGTAAGTTTAGTCGAAGAAGCCTTTGAACGGTTTGGAGAAAAAATTTGCGGATTGCATCTGAAAGATTATATTGTTTCTAACAAAGAAGAGATCATCCCGGTAGATCTAGGGACAGGCATGATCGATTATGAAGCCATCGTAAACATCGCACAGAAACATCGTCCCTATCTTTATATCGTCTTAGAAGAAACAAAGGATGATGCACTAAAACAAAGTGTAATCATGTTGGAACAAGCCACAGGATAAGAAAATAATAGAATACCCGATTGTTCAATAGTGAGCAATCGGGAAAAGGGGGATAGAGATGGAAAAGAAACCGATCAATGGAAAACAAGTGAATACGATGATTTCGGATCAGTATGAGATTTATCATGTAAAAGATATCGTTAGCCAAAACAAAACGGTTTATCATCATCATGATTTCTATGAGATCCATGCCACTTTGGAAGGAGAAGCCATTTTTTATTTAGATGGTCGTCAGTTTACGATCCAATCAGGAAATGTTTTATTGATCCATTCAAGAGATCTGCATCGGATCGTTCGTCAATCAACTGATGTATTCGAGCGTGTCTACATGTTTATCACCCCTGCATTCTTAGAGAGTCGTTCCACCAAGTGGTCCAATCTATCCGCCTGTTTTTGGCCGATTGGTGAACGCCGAAGCCGGATATTACATATTGAACCACAAGTACTAAAAGAAAAACTTTCTTTTATCGACCAAACGTTGGATCGAAAAGATTATGGTGCAGATATTCGTTATGAACAAGCGCTAGTCGAATATTTGATTTTTCTCAACCGTATTGTACAGATCGAAGAACATATTTCGGAAGAAAATTTCACTGTACCAAATGAACGGTTAGAAAAAATGCTCCAATTTGTCGCAGAGAATTTGAGTGAACCCCTCTCACTCAAACAAATGGAAAAAGAATTTTTCATCAGTAAATATCATGTGACTCGCGAATTCAAAAAACATACTGGTTTTACCTTTCATCAATACGTGATGAAGAAAAAACTACTTTATTCAAAACAACTATTAAGAGAGTACGGCAACTCAAGTTCCGTTTATAGTAAATGTGGTTTCGCTTCTTATCCTCACTATTTACGCGCATTCAAAACCGAATTTGGCGTAACTCCCAAAGAATTTTTGAAAAAAGATCTGGCAGGAGCGTTTGTTCATTATACGCATTATGAAGAAGAAAACAAAGATCCCTTTTAAATTATCGTTCTTTCCGATATAATTTCCTATATAGAAATAGGAGAGTGGAATATGGAAAATAAAAAACCTTATGGGACCGTTTTAATCAAAGCTTCGCATATTTTAGATTATCTAGCAGAGCATCCAGATGCTTCATTACAAGAAATTGCAAAAGGTATCGACATGACGTCATCTACTGCATTAAAAATTTTAGATACGTTATCCATGATTGGTTATGTAAATAAAAATCAAGAAAAAAATTATCGTTTAGGTGGGAAACTGGTCCGATATGCAAACAAAAATATCGATCAAATCGATCTAGTTGAACGTACTTTGCCATTTTTGGAAAAACTACAACAAACAATTGATGAAACCATTCATCTAGGTATTTTAGACAACAACGAGATTCTCTATGTCAATAAGTTGGACCCTAAAAATCAAACGATCCGTATGTCTTCAAAAATCGGTATCACGAGACCTTTATATAGTTCAGCAATGGGGAAAGCCGTCTTGGCGCATTTTACGGAAGAGCAATATCAACAGTATATCGAACAATGTCCTCTGGTCCCCTTCACTGAATATACAATTACCAATTCTTTAAAACTAAAAAAAGAGATCCAGCAAGTTAAACAAACAAAAATCGCCTTAGATGATGAAGAAGTCGAAAAAGACATTTTTTGCATCGGTACCTCTTTAGTTCATGAGAACCAGGTGGTTGGAGCGTTTAGTGTCAGTATGCCGAAATACCGATTAAGTGAAGAAAGCAAGGCTCAAATCATTCAAACGATCCTGCAAACGAAAGAAGAAATCGAAAAAACTTTTGAAAAAAGCTAAAAAGCGTTTGCATTTTTTTATTCCTGCCGTATAATGAAGATGTAAATTTCTTTATTGTAAAGTATAATTTCCAAATAAGAAATGGGTGGGAAGATGAAAAAAATGGATATCTTATCTCGTTTGAAACAAGCGGGAGTTATTGCAGTCGTACGAGGAGCAACAAATGAAGAAGCACTGAATGCTTGTCACGCGATTATCAAAGGCGGACTAACTGGCATTGAGTTGACTTTCACCGTGCCACAAGCAGATCGAGTAATTAAAGAACTAGTAGAAACCTACAAAGACCAACAGGATGTGGTGATCGGTGCAGGGACAGTGTTGGATGCTATTACTGCGCGTTTAGCGATTTTAGCAGGTGCTGAGTATATCGTCAGCCCCTGTTTTGATCAGGAAACCGCAGAACTATGCAATTTATACCAAATCCCTTATTTACCAGGATGTATGACGATCGATGAAATCAAAACAGCGCTAAAAAGTGGCGTAGACATCGTCAAACTATTTCCTGGAAGTGCTTTCGGTCCAAGTATCATCTCTGCATTCAAAGCGCCGATGCCCCATGTCAATATCATGCCTACTGGTGGGGTCAGTTTAGAAAACATGCAAGAATGGTTTGAGGCAGACGTGATCACTGTTGGTGTTGGTGGGAACTTGTTGGCTCCAGCAGCTCATGGAGATTTTGAGGAAGTGACAAAAGTCGCACAACAATATGCGGCAAAAATGAAAGAAATTACGAGGTAACCGCTGATGGGAAGAGTCGTGACACTCGGAGAAATCATGCTACGCTTGTCGACAGAACAGGGACAACGGTTACAAGACAGTGATCATTTTTGCGCGCATTATGGCGGTGGGGAAGCGAATGTCGCGATCTCATTAGCAAATTATGGACATATGGTTTCGTTCATGTCAAAAGTCCCAGAACATTCACTGGGTCTGGCAGTCGAAAAACACTTACGAAGCTATGGGGTAGATACTAGCCTACTGCTGAAAGGCGGCCCTCGGCTTGGCACATATTATATGGAAACAGGGATCGGTGAACGTGCGGCTTCAGTCATTTATGATCGTGCTGGTTCTAGTTTCGCGGTGATGGATCGCTTGGAATGGTCACTAGAGGATTGTTTTAAGGGAGTCGATCTATTCCATGTTTCAGGAATCACACCGGCATTATCAGAAAATTGGCGATGGCTGACAAAAGAACTTATGGAAGCAGCCAAACAAGCAGGTTGTCAAATCAGTTTTGATATCAATTATCGGGGCAAGCTGTGGACACAACAAGAAGCGGGTAAAGTGTTAGAACAATTATTACCACTCGTGGATATTTGTTCAGCGGGTGAGATGGATGCGCTTTATTTGTTAGGGATAGCAAAAGCACCTGAAACGACAGTAAATCCACTTATTTATTATTACGAAAAAATGCAAGAAAGATTTCCCAACATCCAAACGTTTTACTCAACCAAACGTACGGTGCATTCAGCGAGTGAAAATGATCTACAAGGTACCTTGTGGATGAAGGATAGCTATTTCGAATCGCCGCTTCATCAAGTCACTTCGATCGTTGATCGTGTGGGTGGAGGAGATGCGTTTGCTGGGGGATTGCTTCATGGAATTTTAGAAGAGATGCAACCACAAGCAATTATTGATTTTGCGACAGCAGCCTCTGCGTTGAAACACACGATTCATGGAGATTGCAACCAATTCAATCAAGCAGAAGTTGCTAGTTTTATCACTAGCGGTTCTGGAAAAATCATTCGATAAAGGAGAGTCTATCAACATGCAAGAAATGGAAACACGTTATACACATAGCCCAGAGGATATCCGTCATTATTCAACAGAACAATTGAGAAATGAATTTTTGGTAGAGAAAGTATTTGTTCCAGGGAAAATCAGTCTTACTTATACGCACAATGATCGTATGATCTTCGGCGGTGTAACACCAACAACTCATCCATTAGAAATCAAACTAGATAAAGAACTAGGTGTTACTTATTTCCTAGAACGTCGCGAGCTTGGTGTGATCAACATCGGCGGACCCGGATTCATTGAAATCGACGGTGAAAAAGAAGAAATGAAGAAACAAGATGGGTATTACATCGGTAAAGAAACGGAGCATGTAGTTTTCTCCTCGGTAGATCCAGAAAACCCTGCAAAATTTTACATCAGTTCTGTGCCAGCACATCACAAATATCCAAATGTAAAAATCAGCATCGATCAAGTGAAACCCATGGAAACAGGCGAAGGCGTCACATTGAATGAGCGCAAAATCTACCAATATATCCATCCAAACGTTTGTGAAAGCTGTCAATTACAGATGGGTTATACCATTTTAGAACCGGGTAGTTCATGGAACACGATGCCTTGTCATACACATGAACGTCGCATGGAAGCTTATGTTTACTTTGATTATGCAAATGAAGATACACGTGTGTTCCATATGATGGGTAAACCAGATGAAACCAAACATTTAGTCGTAGATAATGAACAAGCCGTGATTTCGCCAAGTTGGTCGATCCACTCAGGTGTTGGCACAAGCAATTATTCGTTTATCTGGGCAATGTGTGGTGAAAATATCACCTATACAGATATGGATATGGTATCAATGGATCAATTGAAATAGGAAAGGAAGATAAAAATGTCATTCAATATGGATATGTTTCGCTTAGACAATAAAGTCGCTTTAATCACCGGTGCGGTATACGGAATCGGTTTTGAGATTGCTCGCTCATTAGCAGAAGCTGGAGCAACGATCGTCTTCAATAATTTAACTCAGGAATCAGTAGATGAAGGGATTGCCAACTACAAAGAAATTGGCATTGAAGCAAAAGGCTATGTTTGTGATGTGACGGATGAGTCAGCAGTACAAGCAATGGTCAAACAAATCAAATCAGAAGTTGGTCCAATCGATATTTTGGTCAACAACGCAGGCATCATCAAACGTACACCAATGATCGAAATGGATGTGGCGGATTTCCGTCAAGTCATCGACGTAGACTTGAACGCACCATTTATCATGTCGAAAGCAGTCATCCCAGATATGATTGAAAAAGGTGGCGGGAAAATCATCAATATTTGTTCAATGATGAGTGAACTTGGCCGTGAGACAGTAAGTGCCTATGCTGCTGCTAAAGGCGGATTAAAAATGTTGACGAAAAACATTGCTTCAGAATATGGTCAGTACAACATTCAATGTAATGGGATCGGACCTGGCTATATCGCGACGCCGCAAACAGCGCCATTAAGAGAAACACAAGAAAACGGGGAGCGTCATCCATTTGACCAATTTATCGTTGGCCGTACACCAGCCGCTCGTTGGGGTGATCCAATCGACTTAGCTGGACCATCTGTCTTCTTAGCATCAAGTGCGTCTGATTTTGTTAACGGACATATCTTGTATGTAGATGGCGGTATCTTAGCTTATATCGGAAAACAACCATAATAAACAAAGAATGACGAGTGCATCGTATGCACTCGTCATTTTTATTTGCGCCGACCATATTTTGATAATGGGATGTCTCTGGCTTCGCACCATTCTTTGACCGGGCCAGAAAAAATCAAGGATTGTTTGGTTAAATCACTTGTTTTTGTTGCACCGACCATAGCATAGAGCATTCGTAGTTCTTCTTGCCACTGTGCCATAAGAGCAATCGTCTCCTCGATCCCGTGTGTCATGTAGTGCGTCAAGATCGTTCCGGAAACCCCTACAGCGTTCGCACCAAGACACAATGCTTTAAAGATATCATAAGCATTTCGTATGCCACCCGAAGCAATGATTTCGGCGGCTGTATTTGCTTCGTTCGCTTCAAGTAAGGAGGACACAGTAGATTGCCCCCAATCCGTCAAATAAGCCAATTCACGTTTTTTACGACGAGCATTTTCGATTTGTGTGAAGCTTGTTCCGCTACGTCCACTGACGTCAATCGTCTTGATACCTAGTTCAGACAGTTCAATGATGGTCTCCCTCGTCATCCCAAAGCCCACTTCTTTTACGATCACTGGCACATCAAGAGTTTGTTGGATTTCTGAGATCAGTTCTTTCCACTGCGAAAAATCGCGATCCCCTTCAGGCATGACTAATTCTTGTGGTGCATTTAAATGGATCTGTAACGCATCCGCTTGGAAGAGTGCTACAGCTTCTTGGGCACGTGCGACAGAAGTACCAGCACCGACATTCGCTAAAATCTTCCCTTCAGGATAGACATCTCGCATCACCGTATAAGAATTTGCCAAGGAAGGATCTTTCAAGGCGGCGCTGACAGAACCGGTAGCAACCATCAATCCAGCACTTTTAGCAATCTGTGCAAGGTCATGATTGATCTTTTTTGTTTTTTCACTACCGCCAGTCATGGCATTGATATAGAAAGGACTAGAAAGAGTAAAACCTGCAACTTCTGTCTTCAAAGACACTTCATCGACCTTGCTTTGTGGAAGTGGATGATGGACAAGTCGAACGAAGTCAAATTCATTTATTTGTTTGTTGTGAAATGCTTTAGCTAATGATACATGTTCATCTTTTCGATTCATAACATGTCCTCTTTCTGTTGATGGTAGACATGTAATGGAAGCGGGGTGATTTCAGCTTCTTCCCAAGCACTCATCAGTGGAAGGATACCTGATTTTTGGTCCACGATCACGATGCCACAATCCCCACCGCCAGCGCCAGAAGATTTCGCCGCGCCTTCAAATTGTTCAGCTAAACAACACAGTTTATTTAATGCTGGTGTTTCAATCAACACGCCAGTGATGGCAGACAGATCACGCAATAATTCACGATTTTTACGAATCATTTCTTGGATCAAAGCAACGTCGTTTTCTTTAAAACCTTGGATCATCGTGTTGACGCAAAGCGTACTATCTTCAAGGAATTGTTGATACGCCGCCATTTTATCTTCACGAGAGCGATGTACTTGGTCCACTAAGTCGGAAGTAGAGGCAGGACTACCAGTCCAACCAATCAATAAACGGAGATCTTCCGGAGTGTGTAAGGATTCAATAGATAAACCAGGCCAATCGAGCGCTAATAATTCACTGATCGTTTTACTTGATTCTTGTTCTTTGAGCCATTGGTGGTCAAAAGTGGAGAAGGCGATCCAACCACCATAACAGCTAGCCGCAATATCACCACAAGAACCATTGTCTTGGACAGCTAGATTAGCTAAGGCTGCAATTTTAAAAATCTCAAGCTGAGATAAATTCAGTGCATAAAATTGGTTCAATGCTCGTACAGTCGCTACCGCTACTGCGCCACTAGAACCTAGTCCATACTTCCTACCATTTGAGCTATCTAATTCACTGGTTACCTTCAAGTCATAAAATGAAAGAAGAATGTTTTTTTCCTGTGCATATTTCTCAGTTAAACGTATAGCAGCAAGGATATAATGGAACGGGTTTTCACGGATATCTAGAATGAGTTCGCCTTTTCGTCTTGTCCAACGCACAGGCATCTCGCTATATTGTGCAGATTGGATACTCCCGACTTTCCGAGCAGCTTTCACTGTTACTGTGACGAATTGATCGACTGCCACGATGATTGCAGGATGCCCCGTTTCGACAACTGCGTATTCTCCAGCGATATAAAGTTTTCCAGGTGCAGATACTTCAACCATAACAATCTCCCTTTATTCAATAATCGTGATTCCTTGCCCAGCATGAGCAAGAATCACTTGTTGACGACTAAATAATTCAATGAATTTTGCTTGAACAGCCGTTTGATTTTTCTTTTCAACTAATACTTTGACGTTTGGGCCTGCATCCATCGTGAAATAGCAAGGAATGCCTGAAGCACGTAGTTCACGAACCGTTTGCATCGCCTTCAGACTATCTGGAGACCAGTAGGTGAAGGGTGGATTAGCCGCTAACGTGGTGCCGTGCATTTTTAACCCATTTCGCTCCATGATTTCGCCCATTTTTTGGAACGATTTTTCAGCGATTGCTTGTTTCAGCTCCCGTAGATCTGTTTCGACTGAATCAAGCCACCCTTGATAAAAATGTGAAGTTTTCACTGTTCGGCGCATTCCATCACGACTAGATACATCTTTTTGTTGATCATTGATCAATACAAATACCATGGCGAGTTCGTCTTCAAATCCATTAGAAGGGATTTGTTGCGCATATGAAGTTTGGTCATCATGCCCTTTTTCCCATTCCACGAAGCCACCAAAAATACTACGACAAGCAGAGCCAGAGCCGCGACGAGCTAGTCTGGACAGGGATTGTTTATCCAATTCTAGTCCTAGGGCTTCATTACAGGCGCCGGCTAACGCAGCTAGACCGCTTGCAGAAGAAGCTAACCCTGCGGCTGTTGGAACAAAGTTATGGCTGATCACTTTTGCGCGTTTATTTGTATTCGCTTGTATGCGTACAAGATCAAGGAAGCGACTGACTTTTTTGGTGGCTGCTTCTGTTTGTAATTCATGATCTAAATAGAACAGATCGTCTGTGAACGAATCTGAAAAAATCACTTCGGTTTCTGTGTAGAAAGCATCGAGAGTGAGAGATAAACTGTTGTTCATCGGAAGAATCAATTCTTCATTTTTTTTGCCCCAATATTTGATCAAGGCGATATTTGTATAAGCACGGGCTTTACCACTAAGCATAGGTATGTACTCCTAATCCTTGAATCCAAGTTTCAGCTGCGCCTGCTTGTATTAGTGCGTGGCTGATTTCTTGAGCTTCTGTTTTTGTTTGTGCTAAGGCAATCATACATCCACCACGTCCGCCACCGGTCAATTTTGCTCCTAAAGCGCCAGCAGCACGTGCGGTAGCAATCAGAGTATCTAAAAAGTCATTACTGATCGTCAAACTTTTTAGAATGCGCTGGGCATCATTCATTGCTTCAGCTAACTTTTCTGGCGAATTGTCGATAATTGCTTTTTTAGCTTGTTTCGTCAAGTATCCTAGTTGTTGGATTTTTTGTCCAGTTTTCTGCGCATCTTTCTCAAAAAGGTGTGCGACATCTTTCACTGCTGCACGTGTTTGTCCTTTGATTCCCGTATCAGCGACAATCAAGAAAGCATCAATATTCAACGCAAAATAATCAAAAGGATGGCCTTTTGTAAAATAAATCGGTTCAAATCCACTTGTTGCGGCAGCATCGATTCCACTGGGGTTTCCATGTGCGATTTTTTCAGAAACTTGCACATGTGCCAATAATTGTTCTCGTGATAATGGCAACTCATAGGCGGAATAAAAAGCTCGTGTGATCGCGGTGGCTACGGCTGCACTGGAACCCATCCCACGTTCTGCAGGGATGGTGCTCTCAATCGTTAAACGCAAGGTGTCTTGCACATGGTAGTGAGTTTTCAGACCAGCAATCAGCTGTTTGATATTATTCAACGCATGTGGTGCATCATGTAAATTTCCTATATAGTAGGAAGAAATAAGTTGATCTTTATTGAATGATTGGAGTGCTTCAAGTGTAGCTGTTACTTTTGTTGCATAAAACGGAAAGGCAATGGCAGGCTCGCCGTAAACGACAGCATGCTCACCCATTAAAATCAGTTTTCCACTCGATTCCCCTTGGCCATGAATTGCCATAATACAACTCCTTCTTTTCCTCTAAGAGTAGCTTTTTAACAAAAAATAAAGCGCCTATTACTATGTGCGCAATGTTTGTCCAAAAAAACAGTCCTTCTTTATTTTACTAAAACCAGTCAAGAAGTAAAATAAAGAATACGATTTCTCGACAAAAAACGTGATTTTCTTAATAAAATTTTGATTTTTCATAGGAAAGAATCTTGTCTATTTCGTTTGACACCACAAGATATTGGGGTTATATTTAGAAACATGAAAAAAAAACACTGTATTTAGTGGGAGAAGTGAGTTGGAGGGAAATGAGTGTGATTGTTTTAGCAGGAACGATAGGAGCAGGGAAATCAAGCTTAACAAAAATGATTGCTGATCATTTTAAGAGTCAGGCATTTTACGAATCAATCGATGACAACGAAGTATTGCCTTTGTTTTATGCAAACCCTGAACAATATGCGTTTTTATTGCAAATTTATTTTTTGAATAAGCGATTTGCAAGTATCAAGCAAGCGATGCAAGAGGATAACAATGTGTTAGATCGTTCGATCTATGAAGATTCATTATTATTTCATTTAAATGCAGATCTTGGTCGAGCGACAGCGACAGAAGTCCAAGTCTACGATGAATTATTGGCGAACATGATGGAAGAATTGCCCTATGCGGCATCGAAAAAACATCCCGATCTATTGGTTCATATTCGCGTATCTTTTTCAACCATGTTAGAACGGATCGAAAAAAGAGGGCGGGCATATGAACAACTTTCTTTTGACCCTAGTCTCTATGAGTATTATCAAGAATTGAATCGCCGTTATGATGAATGGTATGAAGCTTACGATGAAAGTCCTAAGATCCAAATCGACGGTGACTGTTTGAACTTTGTGGAAGATGAAGCAGCTAGAGTACAAGTGTTACAAATGATTGAAGAAAAACTAATGGAGATCCGTGAAGAAGTCAGCATATAAAAAATGTTCTGACTTAAGTGGAACTTTGAATTGTCCGAATAAAAAATCACAAAAAAGAGGCAACCACAAATGAGTGATTGCCTCTTGCTTATTTGAATCGTTGTTTAGTCGAATAAAGGGTAGTGAGTTGATTTATTTAGGGTAAAATAATGAGTGAGCAATGCCTGGTGCCCAGTTTGTATCACCATAGTTCAAGTGAGATTGCCAAGTGATATATGTCACACCGTTGTGAACAACTTCTTCACCGGCTGTATAAGAAACCGGTGCGAATAAGCTTCCTACTGTCCATTGACGTCCTGGAGTGACTTCACCACCCCCGTCACCGCCATTGTCATCGCGATCTGTCGTAATAGATAACGCATTGCTTGCATCAGATAGTTCATCCGTATTGCTGACTGCGCGAACCACGAATGAGTAGGTAGTGTTTGCAGCTAATCCAGACACTTCGTATTCTGTTTCTTTTGTTGAACCAATCAATTGATTGTTACGGTAGATGTTGTATTGTTTGATTCCTTTTGAATGAGTAGAAGCGCCCCACATCAATGAAACACTTGAACTTGTTTGACCCATCGAGTGTAAGTGAGTTGGTGTAGTTGGTTTTTCTTGTGTATTTTCTGTTGTAGTTTTTACTGTCAAAGCTGTTTTAGCAGAGACTAAGCCAGTTTGTCCAACTGCTTCGATTTCATAATTATAAGATGTATCCGCAGTTAAGTTTGTATCACTGAAATCTGGTGTTGTTGTGTTTCCAAGCAATACGCCATCACGGTAAACGTTGTAAGAGGCAGTATTCGCTTGGCTGTTCCAAGCTAATTGGACAGTTGAAGAAGTCACATTCGTCGCACGAACGTTTTGTGGTGCTGTTGGTGCTACTGGAATTGCTGAATCACCTTTCAAGTTGACGTCGACTACTTGATAGAATGCAGCGCCTGTGTCATGGATATCCCAAACAGCTAGAACGACATGGTAACCAAGCCGATCCTTTGGTATATTCACTGAATGCGATGGATTAGTCGAAGCTTGTGCCCCGTGATGATCGATAGTTGCTAATAATTCCAAATCGCTACGTTTTAAGGGCTCATTTGGGTTCCAACCTACTTTAGTAATATAATAATGCCATTTAGTGGTACGGTGAGATTGTGTATAACGCCATCTGAATGTATTCACACCAGTATCTAAGTTTTGTTTTGTCCACATCGTTTCTGTTTGGTTATCTAGTAAGAAGCTTCCTCCAACTGCACCATTTGCAGAAGCGATGCGTCCGTCAGCAGGGCCAGCTGCTGGGAAGCCTTTAGCAGTTTCTAATGATTGTGGTTCATAAATCACTGGACCATATTTTGCTGCTGCAGCGGATAAATTAACATTACGGTCTAAGTGTCCTTGATACGCACGACTGATCGGTGATTCGACATAACCGTGAGCAGAAGCGTCTTGTTCCCCAATCGTTAAGCTTGCTCCAAATAAAATCCCCGAGCATAAAACTGTACCAAAAATTTGTTTTTTCATTTTTTCCTCCATATGTAAATAAGATTTAGATAACGAATAATAAAAAACGAATTTCGTAATTATCTCTCTTTTGTGTTATCTGGGATTAAGATTATCAAATAAAATGAATAGTTACGAATCAGTTTATACCGATGTGTAGGTAAAAAAATGATAGAAACATAAATAGTATGATTTGTTATAACGTTGATTTTTTAAGGATTTAGGTACCATATTTGGAAAATGAGAACATTTTTTTATAAAAAAATATTTCTTGGGATTAAGAATTGAATGATTTTGTTCAGATTCTATTTTAGTTATCTTAAAATAAAAAAAGTGAAATTATATAAAACGTAAATGAGGTAGTAGCAGAAGGGTGACAGATTCGATTGGTGATAAGGGAAGTAACAAAAATATCTAATTGCTGAGCTGTATGAGAAGAAGAACTGCTACGATTAAATAGAAAAAAGTGAAGAAATGATTGACAAAAAGAAATAGATTTGGTATGATAATTAAGTTGAGAAATAAAAGCAGAAGCACCCGCTTCTCGCCTTAGTTGATACAGTCACTGGGCTAGATAGTTTTCATCTATATGTAGTATAGGTGGAGTACGTGCGGGTTCTATCAAAAGAACTCGTTTTTTTATTGCCGTTCATTCGGTAAGCTTTTCTTTCTCTCATAATATTTGGAGGTGAATGACCATAGCAAAGGATATGATGGTTAACGACGGCATTCGTGCACGTGAATTACGATTGATCGGTTCAGATGGTGAGCAATTAGGAGTTAAGTCAAAAGCAGAAGCATTGCAAATTGCAGAACAATCAAACTTGGATCTTGTGTTAGTTGCTCCAGGTGCGAAACCACCAGTAGCGCGAATCATGGACTACGGAAAATACCGTTTCGAGCAACAAAAGAAAGACCGCGAAGCGCGTAAAAAACAAAAAGTGATCAATGTAAAAGAAGTTCGTTTAAGTCCAACGATTGATTTGAATGACTTCAATACAAAACTTCGTAATGCACGTAAGTTCTTAGAGAAAGGCGATAAAGTGAAAGCTTCTATCCGTTTCAAAGGCCGTGCCATTACCCACAAAGAAATTGGTCAAAAAGTCTTGGATCGCTTAGCTGAAGAAACTGCTGATATTGCAACAGTGGAACAAAAAGCGAAAATGGACGGACGCAGCATGTTCTTGACGCTGGCACCGAAAAACGACAGTAAGTAATTTGAATGACTAACTGATTGTTGGACAGTCAATAGTCGGATAACGAAAGATTTTGAGGAGGAAATATAGTCATGCCAAAACAAAAAACACACCGCGGATCAGCAAAACGTTTCAAACGTACTGGTAAAGGCGGATTGAAACGCTTCCGTGCGTTTACAAGTCACCGTTTCCACGGCAAAACTAAAAAACAACGCCGTCAATTACGTAAAGCGCGCATGGTTTCTAGTGGCGATTTCAAACGTATTCGTCAACAACTAGCAAAAATGAAATAAGAACGTAAAATAATTGAAATTTAAAGATTTATTTTTATTAGGAGGAATTATACATGGCACGTGTAAAAGGTGGAACAGTAACTCGTAAACGTCGCAAAAAAATGCTGAAATTAGCAAAAGGTTACTACGGTTCAAAACACACTTTATTTAAAACAGCAAAAGAACAAGTAATGAATTCATACAACTACGCATATCGCGATCGTCGTCAAAAGAAACGCGACTTCCGCAAATTGTGGATCGCTCGTATCAACGCAGCGGCTCGTATGAATGGCTTAAGCTACTCAAAATTGATGCACGGTTTGAAATTAGCTGAAATCGACATCAACCGCAAAATGTTAGCTGACTTGGCTGTCCATGATGCAGCAGCATTTACTGCATTAGCTGACCAAGCCTCAAAAGCCCTAGAAAACAAGTAATAGGCAACTTTTGAATACCCCGAACCCACTATAATCAGTGGGTTTTTTATTTTGCATTTTGTTATATTTCATTCATGAATTCAGCAAAACGATTAGCTGTTTTATCTCTTTGGTCTTTGGATAAGTGAGTGTAAATGTTCAGTGTCGTTTTCACATTAGAATGTCCAAGTCTTTCTTGAGCTTCTTTAATTGGGATATTTGCTTTGTATAACAGACTTGCATGTGTGTGCCTAAAACCGTGCATTGTGATTGTTTTGATTTCTTTACCAGTCTTTTTCCTATACAATCTCTGAATCGTTAAAAACCACTCTTTAGTTATACCTGATTCGAGATAAGTATTTTTGTAATTAGAAAAAATAATCTGTTTAGGATTTAGCTTAGGTAAATCAAATTTTATTGCTTGTTTTTCCTGCCATGTTTTAAAAGCTACTAATGTGGTATCGTCCAAGCTTATTCTTCTAAAACCAGCCTTTGTTTTCGGTGGGTGAATTAGGGTTTTGTTTCTGTCTCCTTTAGCAACAGTTTTAGTTCCTTCTAAATACTTCTCGTCAAAATTAATATCCTCCCAAGCTAAAGCAAATGCTTCTCCTTTGCGTAATCCAGTAAATGCCAATGTTCTAAAAAAGGCATATCTTTCAGAATCAAAATTTTCTTTTGTAAATCTCAGAAACTCGATTAATTTTTCTTTAGTAAAAAAATTTGAAAACTCTTCATACTGATTTAAATTAAGATTGGTTACTGGTTTTTTAACATTAGCCATTGGGTTTTGATAGATTAATTCTAAGAACATAGCATGTTCCATTACTCTATTAAAATAGTAAATAAACCTACTAGCTCTTTTTGATTTATCTTTATACCATTCATTTACTATTTGCTGACAATAAATTGGAGTAATGTCTTGGATTCTCATTTCTTGAAATTTTGGCAATATAGCATACTTGAATTCACATTTAGCTGTAACTGTAGTGCTTTCCTTTACTAAGTTGCAATACTGCTTATACCATAGTGTGAAAATTTCATTAAAGGTACGGTGTTTCTTAGGTACATACTGTTCAGTTGCAACCAAAAGACTTAATTCCGCTAATGCTAAACTAGCTTCTTCCTCTGTTTTAACCCCCCTTCTAGTTGTTTTCTGTTTCTTCCCAGTTTTAGGATTGATGCCTACATAAAAATCAAACATATAATTGATAGTGCCATCTTGTTTTTTGTATGGTTTAATTTGTGCCATAAAAATTTTCCTTTTTATGGCATAGGATAAAGTTGAGAATATTATACGATATCTGAAAAGAAATCTCGAGAATGGATGGAAAAATAGAATTAGAACACTTGAATTTACTTAAACGTTAATTTGATAATATAAATTCTCAATAACGCATAACAAATATAAAAATTGCAGTTTTTATATCTTTCATGTATCATTGTATAGTGTAATTGATTGGAGGTGGTTTACTTGACAAGTGACTCGGAAGATGGAGAGCAGAAAATCTTAGTATGCTTATCCTATTTCTTAATTGAATAGATTATATAGGTGCATCGGTCTAGGTCTTTTAGCTAGTGTAACGATGGGCTTATTTGTGTTGTAAAAATTTAGGCAATTAGGAGAAGATAAAACAATTATGAATAAAAAAAATATATATCAAATGGATGTTAAAGACGTTTTAGAGGAATATGAATTATCTGATTTAGAAAATGGTTTAAATAATGAACAAGTTGAAGAAAGTTTAATCATAAATGGTTTAAATAAACTAGAGTCGAAGAAGGTACCAAAATGGAAACTCCTTCTTCGACAGTTTAACAACATGATAATTTATATTTTAATGTTCTCAGCATTGCTGACATTAATGATGGGACATACATCAGATGCGATCATTATTGCATTAGTAGTTATTGTAAATGCACTAATAGGATATTATCAAGAGGCAAGTGCTTCTGATGCCTTAGAACGAATCAAAGAAATGTTGTCTTCAGAAGCTACAGTATATAGAGAAGGTGTTAGAAAAGACATACCATCTGAAGAAATAGTTGTTGGCGATGTCGTTTTTTTAGAAGCCGGTGATAATGTTCCAGCAGATTTGAGAATCGTTGAAGCCGATAATTTGAGGATTCAAGAATCTACTCTGACTGGTGAACCTGATTCTGTAGAGAAGACTGAAGAATCCTTAGAATCGAAAGACATACCACTTGCTGAAAGAGTTAATTTAGCTTTTGCTTCAACTTCTGTTACTTCTGGTAGTGGCATAGGAGTTGTAACTGCAGTTGGTGAAAAGACTGAAATAGGAAAAATATCAACTGATGTTAATCACACGGAAACTAGAAAAACTCCACTCATGAAAGAGATAGATGGATTGGGTAAAGGAATTACTTATGTCATAATGGGTGTAGCAATAGCTTTGTTTGTTTTTAGTTTGATTTTAGAGACGTATTCTTTGTCAGTGCTATCTCTTGCCGTAGTTACAATGATTGTGGGGTCTATCCCTGAGGGGTTACCAGCCACAACTTCCGTTGTTCTAGCAATGGGTGTGAGTGATATGGCTAAGAACAAGAACACAATAGTTAAGACCTTGCCTGCTGTAGAAACATTAGGCTCTGTAGATGTTGTAGCTACAGATAAAACTGGAACTTTAACTAAAAATGAAATGACTGTGAAAGATATTATTTTTTATAAAAAATATCTTCAAGTGACAGGAGATGGATACAAACCCAAAGGAGAGATTCTTCATAATGATTCTCCAGTTGTAGTCGATAACCAACTTGAATTGTTTTTAGAAGCTGGGTTTGAAGCTAATGACACGGTGCTGGTGAAAGAAGAGGACCGTTGGACAATTAATGGAGAGCCTACGGATGGTTCTTTCTTAACGTTGTTTTATAAGCAATATTCTTATCCTGAGAAACCAGACTATGAAGAAATAGACATGTTACCTTTTGATTCGGATTATCGATACATGGCAAAGCTTGTCGAAAATAGTAACAAAGAACGGATTATTTTTATAAAAGGTTCTCCCGATAAACTTTTTCCAATGGCACAATCTTTTGATTCTTCATTTGATGAGAAATATTGGTTTCAACAAGTATCAGAACTTTCTGAGGAAGGAAAAAGAGTTGTTGCTGTTGGATTCAAAAAGGTCTCTTCTGATATTGAAGAAGTGACGCATGAATTACTTAGTCAGGGCGTAAACTTACTGGGAATTGCAGGAATTATTGACCCTCCAAGAGAAGAAGTTATTCAAGCTTTAGAAGAAATGAATCATGCAGGTGTTCACGTCAAAATGATAACGGGGGACCACCCTTTAACAGCTAAAGCGATAGGTGAAAAACTTGGTTTAGCTCCTAAGATAAACGTGGTCACTGGTGCGGAACTTGACAGTATGTCACACGAAGAGTTTAAGAATGCAGTGTTGTATAATCAAGTATTTGCAAGAACCACACCAAAAAATAAAATGGATATTGTGGAAGCTTTACAAGAAAGTGGAAAAGTAACTGCGATGATGGGTGATGGTGTCAATGATGCTCCTGCTTTAAAGAAAGCTGATATTGGTGTAGCCATGGGAATGAAAGGAACAGATGTTGCAAAAGATTCTGCGGATATGATTCTAACAGATGATAATTTTGGAACAATGTCTGTAGCCATCAGAGAAGGTAGAAGAATTTACGATAATATCAAGAAGAGCATATTATTCCTTCTGCCAACATCTTTTGCTGAAGGTTTAATCATTGCTTTTACAATTTTGATGCAAAAAGAAATGCCATTACAACCAACACAATTATTATGGATTAATATGGTATCAGCAATTACGATTCAATTTGCTTTTATCTTTGAACCTGCAGAAGAAGGGATTATGACTAGGAAACCACGTAAAACAGGGAATCGCTTATTAAATGCCCATGATATATGGCAAATGGCATATGTATCCATAATAATGGCTTTAATAAGTATAGTTTCTTATGAATGGTTATTAACACAAGGAGTTAGTCAGGCAGTTGCTAGTACTATGATGATTAATATTGTAGTCTTGAGTAAAATATTCTACTTATTTAATATTCGTACTAATCAGCCAGTAATTTCAAAAAGTTTCTTTAGTAATCCTAAAGCCTTCTTGGTAATTTCGATTATGATTATTCTGCAGCTAATTTTGACTTATGTTCCATTCATGCAGTCTGTTTTTTACACGGAAGATATGTCCATGTTAGCATGGGGAATTTCGGTTGCATCAGGTATAATTATTTTGCTGATAACTGAAATAGATAAACTTATTCGGCTAAAAAAATAAATAGATAAAAAGGTATGCTGTCACTTGCATACCTTTTTGATGTTCTACAAATTTGCTATCCTTTATTAATGATGCTATAACGGACCTTAATAGGGATACTTTTGTAATTGTTATTCATTAAGAATCCTATTCTATCAACATTCTATTTTTGATTTATAGGGAAATGGATACTTTTATATTGAAATATACTATAAGTGTTCATAAATATAGCACATTAGGGAGGTAATTCATGGGACAAAAAATGATTAATTTCAAGCCAATTAAAGACAAAAAAATATTGAATCAATTTGAAAAAGAATTAAAAAAGGGGAAACACGCAAAAAGAGATTATTTAATTATGGCAATTGGAATAAAGACAGGGTTACGGATTTCAGATATATTAAACTTAAAGGTATCTGACGTGAATAATAAAATACAGACAGAAATTATTGAAATAAAGACTGGGAAAAAAAGAACTCTTCATCTGAAATCATTAACATCAAATATTATTGATTATTTGAATACAGAACATGATGCTGAATCTGAGTGGCTTTTTACAAGTCCAATAGATAGTAGTGGATGTTTAGCCAGTCATCAATATTATAAAATCCTGCAGAAAGTTGCAGATAGCTTAGGTCTAGATTATACTCTTATTTCTTTCTAAAACAAAATAAAGGTGATATCGTCACATTAATGAAGATTTTAAATCATAGTAGTCAAGCAATAACTTTGAGGTGCAGGAATTGAAGAGGAAGGTATTAAGGCAAAGTTAGAAGATTTTGACCCATTTAAGTAAATAAAACTACAATCCATTAAGGTTGTGGTTTTCGCTTATCTTTTTTATTGAACAGTATTATACTTTTCTTTATTCATATAGCTTTGAGAATACAAGTCATCTGCATTATCATATTCAGTTCTATTATCAGAAAGATAAATGGCATCTTTAGAATTCTTGTGCAAGGTTAAATAATCGAAGAAGTCAACTACTGAATAAATTGCTCGTAATGTATATTGATTCTTTTCTTTCACAAAGTAACAGAGTTTGTTAGAATCATTTAGGTAAATCAAAATATCATTCTTGATAAGCGTGGTATTATTTTCCAAATTTCTAAACGAGACATCTCCTAAATTAGATTGTATAGCAGGGATAAATTCTTTAGTTGGAATAGCTAATATATCAACAGTATCTAAAGAAGTTGTATAATAGCGTTTTTGTAAGGTATCTGAAAAAGAAGATACTCTAATTGGCAATTTAGTTAATTCGTTGATGATAAACTGACTAAAATACTTTCTATCCACCAAATAAGATAATTGATTGACTCGCATATTTGCAAGTTTTTTATAGCTTCATCATTTTTAAAGTTATATTTACCTGAAGTATATACTGAAAGATAGAGCTGTTTATTCTTATTTAGTGAATCAGCTACTTGAATTTTATGGGGATATAAGCCTATCGAAACTAAATTTTGAACAACCATTTCCTGTAAATCTAACTCTTTCATATTTTTCAGGTCATAGCTATCAATATAATAAAAATGTTTGTTTAATTTTTCTCTGGATATTATTTTATTCTTTTTTCAGGTCTTTAGCCGTGCCTCTAAGCTGATACGATTATACTGCAATAGCTTAATCAATGTTTTCTCATATATTCCATTTGCATTGATTATGATGTCTATCAATTCCTCAGAATCAATTGCCCGATTGTTTACAAAAAGTGTGTTTATATTCACTTCCTCCTATATTTTTATCTGTTAAATTTTTAAAGAGTATATATTTTCATAACTATCCATTAGAAGCCCTCGAGCTCATAAGTTTCTCTCTCATTTCTATCTACCATTTGGTGATGGTAGATAGAAAATTTTTTTATTTTCTGATTACGCAGCTGTTTCTAAAATTTTATGGAGGTTTCCATTGCAATTTTTCCGAATTTACCTCAAAAATGATATAGTTTTCAAAAAGTTCTCATTTTGTTATCATCTGTTAATTCCAAAAAAAAACTCTTTTTTAGGGTTGAAGAAGGGTTTATGTAGGGAGATATGATGTAAACAAATATAGGGTTTATGAAGGGGAAAATGATAAAAATGAGTTAATTCTCAAAACTATCCATTGAAAAGTATCCCAATATAAAAGTATCAAAATCCTACGTACCCCTTCATTATACCATCCATTTTCTAGGGATAAAAATTTGAACGACATATCTCTATTTGTTGACAAAAAAACCTAACAAATTTTGTTAGGGTATAATTTATTCATTAACTATTTTAACTTGGAAAGTATAAATGGTCTTTCCACCATAGATATTTTTGTAAGTGAACTTGATTGTGTTCAATTCCCCAATTCTTAATTTTAGTTCTTTATTTTTACCCAAGTAATGTTTGGATAATATGAATAACCTAAATATACATCAGGTTCTTGATTAATACTTACATATAATTTTCTAGATTTATCTGAGTCAAAGCCATTATTTAGATAGTCTTCTTTTACATAGACACCTGTATCATTTATTGTAGAAATTTCTACTAGACCTTTTTCAATATTTAATGAAGCTCCTTTATCAAGATATGGTTTCATATTAATCGTTCTAGTAGAAGAATCTGTAGCAGACCAAATTTCTGGAAAAACTGTTGTTCCAAAAACATTGTTATCATCAATAAATCCAATATTTACGTATTGATTAATTTTAAAAGAATTGTTGAATTTAGGATTGCATAAAGGGGTTGATTCATCCTCTCCATTAACTGCACAATTTGATTGAGTAAGTCCATCAGTAAATATACTTGATAGATTAGGTTTTAAAGTATCTCTAAGTAGTAAGTAACTTATTAATGTGAAAATACCAAATATTACGATTCCAATGACTACGAAGTGTCCTTGAATTGTTCCATTTGTCATGAAATGTCCTCCTTTCTGTTATTTTATTGTAGTTACAAATTATAGCAATTTCTATTAGATTTACAAATTTATAGAGTGTTTTTAATTTTGCTTATTCCTTTATATATAAGAGCTTTTGTGGTATTTTCTGAATAATAATAGAAAAGTAAAGGCACAAGTGATTAGCTCGACAACTTCTTATTAGGATGTAATAATATAAAGACCTTGACGATAAACATTTTAAATAACCTCTATATTTAAATGAGTTTCAAATATCCTAGCATTGAAAGTATGTTAGGATATTTTTTTAGTTAAATACAGTTTTTTAAAATAAACTGAAATTCATAATAGGAAGGGGGGATTTTATATGAAAAACAAAGTAGTAGGTTATATCCGAACAAGTAAAAATAATTAAAATCTAGGGATAGAAGTTCAAAATAAGCCTTGAATCGCTATAAAATTGCTTGTTTTTTTATTGAACAGATATCTGGTAGAAAAGAGAATAGAAAAGAACTAACTAGAATGCTAAAAATATTAGAAACTGGGAATACACTTATAATTTATAAAATTGATAGGCTAGGGCGTTTCACAAAGCAACTAGTCAATATCATGAGTGAATTATAAGAAAGAGATATTCATTTAATCTGTATTAAAGAAAAGTTGAGACATCAACAAGTATGTGAAAAGTTATTTTTACTATTTTATCAGCAATTGCCGAGCTTGAAGCAGATTATCTATCTGAACGAACAAAGGAAGCATTAGCAATTTTAAAATAAACTGGGATTCAATTAGGCAACAAAGGATTAGACCAAAGAACGATTAATAAAATTAAAAAGTTATATGTAGAAACAAATTTAACGCAAAAAGAAATTGCAGAAAAGTGTGAGGTTTGTGTCAAAACTGTATATATATAAACGGTATCAGTTAACCAAATGATTGTTTCATCATTATATAGAATCTGATATAATAATTACCGATAACGAACGTTCGTTTGTTACCGATGAAGTACAAAAAATATAAATACATAGAATAGTTGATAAATCTGAATTTTTGTATTCGGAAATATCAGCTTTTTTTGTTTGTTTTTAACGAACGTTCCGTTCGAGCTGCCGGTGTCAATGTTTCTTTGATGATCATGCGTGGGATGGTGGTGTAATGGAAATTGCTAAAATGAAGAAGCGACCAGTATTAACAATGCCTTCAGCGACAGAATTTGAACAACTACAACTCTTGATGGAGTTAGAAATTGCGATGTTGGATCCAGCGGAAGAAGTGATCGTGATTGCGGGAAATATCAAGCAAAAGTAAACTAGATGAGTTGATTTTAGAATTAATGACGATTTCTGATCAACAGTGGTGTGATTATCAATTTAAACGAGAGATTTTAGTAGGGAAACTCTCACTTTCTGAGCAACGAGCGTGGGGAGAACTGGCGAGACAATGTGGAGAAAGGTTAGCAGAAGTGATTTATCGAAAGTACTGTACAAAAAATATTCATGCGCTTTGTCGTACATTAAATGTCGCTATCTCCTATGGAGAAACAGCATGGCGGGATGATCGTTTGACACTCGCCACTTACGATGAAACAACGGGGATCTGTTTAATGACAGAACCAATCCAGAAGTTTGAACAGGAAAAGATCACTGCTCTCCCACTGGAACAAGTGGCTTCTTTGATTTTAGCTCATGAATTATATCATCATCTTGAAACATGCGATCCTACATTGTATACCCAACAGAAAACTGTAGAACTATGGCGATTTTTTGGGTATCGCCATCAGTCTAAGATCCGAACATTGAGTGAGATTGCAGCGATGAGCTTTTCGGAGAAGTTGAATAACGTAGGATTTTCACCATATGTGTTAGAAGTCGCTATGATTTGGCCGTATGATCCTCTACTCTGTGAGCGACTTGTTCAGTCATTGTAAATCTATTTGAATAAGGCAAAAGAAGGCGCAAACGTTCCTAAAAATTGCGGAGCGTTACGCCTCTTTTGAATCATCCTTCAGAGGATGCTTCAAAATAATTCGGATAATGAAGGATCACTTGTTCTTGTTCCTCAATGATCATATGGAGGTGGAGGTTACAAAGAAATCCCACTTCATCAAGTGCGTGTTCTTTCATGGCTCTCAATAAGATTTGATGTTCATCTAATACACGGCCCCAATCTAATTCAGAAATCGTCAAACGCAACCAACGGAAACGATCTAAGTGAGTGCTATAGCTTTCAAGCCAAGTCCATATTTCTTCTTTCCCCGCAACTTTGTAACACATTTGGTGAAAGGCTTTATCCAAAAGAAAGAAGGTTTTTTTGTCTTGTGCCAAGATGGCTTGATCCGTCTGTTCTAAAATCATCTCCAAGCGTTGATGAGCGGTATCGTTCATTTTAGCACTGCACTCTTGTAAAATCGGTTGTTCTAATTTTTCTCGCATGTAACGTGCCAAGTCTGCGGAACGTATGTCGATTTTTGAGATATATGTACCGGATTGAGGAATTGTTTTGATCAATTCCTGATTTCTAAGTTGGATCAATGCTTCTCGAATTGGCGTGCGTCCAATCGTTAGTTGTTCTTCTAAGATTCTGTCGGAAATCTTACTCCCTGGAGCTAATTCAGAATAGATGATTTGTTGTCTGATAGCTTCGTATGCTTGTTGTTGCAAATTGTTCCCCATAGAACACCCCTTTCAAAAAGTTATATCCAGTATAGCATATCCTTTACTAGGAACAGAATAAGGGAGGAAGCAATAGGAACAGCGAACGGAAACACAAAAATAGAGCCGCAAACAATTGGTTTGTCGACTCTTTTCAATACATATCCATAGTGCGAACATCTCATCCTTTCACGAAAGCAACAGTCAATCTGGGCGAACTTCCTGCAGTTGTTTGACACGACCACCGATTTGATTGGCAAAGGTTTCTGATTCTTTTTTGTCTTTGAAGACAAGCAAGTTTTCCGGGTTTTTTTCACGTGTGCGACAGCCAGTTTTATCAATATAACCGTGTAGTACTTTCACGACATACATCATAATCACCTGCTTTTTTTCTTTCCATTATACAAATCGGGGGTTAAAAGGCAAGAATAAACACTTATTTTTTATTTTATTTCTGTTGCAGAATCAGGGGCTGCGTCGATGTTTGCATAAGTTTTAAACAGACTATCCAAGCTAGGGTTGACACGGCTTAGTTTGACTAAACGTTGATTTTCTGCAAGTAAGAAACAGTGCTGGCTTGTACCGGTCGTCCGTAAACGCTGATCTTCTGTGTCGTAGATCTCATAACGGAAATTCAAGCGTGTGCCTGTGTAGCTTTCGATAATCGGTTGGATCAAGATTTTGTCCCCATAACGGATCATCTCTTTGTATTCGCAACTTACGCCTAGTACAGGGATGATGATGCCTTGTTCTTCGATTTTCTTGTAACTAAAATCCAAGTGTTCTAACAAGGCAACACGTGCTTCTTCGAACCAGCGGATATAGTTGCTGTGGTGAATGATACCCATTTGATCGGTTTCATAATAAAAAGGCTCTCTAAGGTAGCCGGTATATTTTTCCATTGTTATGCTCCTTCTTATCTTTGACTAAAATAATGCATACATTTTGGGATGTACTGACTGATTTGAGTCGGTAAAACGACATACTGCTCTTTTGCTAATTGATCGCCGATAAAGCTATGCAAATAGACAGCGGCACTGATCGTTTGGTCATTTTTTGGAAACTGAGCTAAAAAACCAGCAATCATGCCAGCTAACGTATCCCCCATACCACCTGTTGCCATAGCTGGTGAACCTGCTGTATTGTAATAGATGCCATTTTGCCCATAGATCGTTGTTTGATGACTTTTTAAAACCAGAGATGCCCCTAATTCTTGTTGCTTCTGCTGATTATTCTCTTCAGATTGCTCATCTAAACGCAATCCACTGACGCGTTGCCATTCCATTTGATGGGGTGTGAGAACGGTATGCTCTGGATAAGGAAGCTCCAGCGAATACGTAGCGAGCAGTGTCAAAGCAGAACCATCAATGACTAACCATTGTTTTTCTGTTTGATTTGTCAGGACAAATTGCAGAAGTTCAAGGCTTTGTTGGTTGGTCCCTAATCCCGGACCAATCAGTAAGACATCGGCATCTTCAAAAGCCGAATGCCATGTTTCTTTATTTGTCCAATCCCCTACCATTGCCTCTGGTAAATGACTATGGACGGTCACGTGATTATTAGGATCTGTTACAACAGTTGTCAAGCCAGCCCCACTATGGACAGCTGCTAAAGCGCTCATGATGATCGCACCGCCAAACTGTTCATTTCCGCCAATCAGTACGACTTTTCCAAACGTACCTTTATGGGATTCCACAGGACGAGGAGTAATCACTTGTTGGAGTAATCGTTCATTTAATTCCATGAGAAAACCTCCTTTTTTTCATTATAGCCCATAATATTTAGGGAAAAAACTGTTTCGTTTATCCGTTGTCTGATTTTTTAAACAATTTGTCTGATTTATGTTATGATGAACTCGTAGACTGAATGAGTGGAGGAGTAACTTTATGACAATCAATTGGCAAAAAGAAGTCGAAGCACGTAAAGAAGACTTGCTTGAAGACTTAAAAAATCTTTTACGCGTAAGCAGTGAACGTGATGATTCAAAAGCAACTGCAGATGCACCATTTGGACCTGGGCCTCGTGACGCATTGAAACACATGCTTGCTTATGGTGAACGTGATGGCTTCGTTGTAAAAAACGTGGACAATTACGCAGGACACATCGATCTAGGTGAAGGAGACGAAACCTTAGGGATTTTTGGGCATATGGATGTTGTGCCTGCTGGCGATGGTTGGGATACTGATCCTTACGAACCAGTGATCAAAGACGGAAAAATCTTTGCTCGTGGGTCAAGTGATGACAAAGGACCAAGTATGGCTGCCTATTATGCGATGAAAATCATCAAAGACCTAGATTTAGAATTATCGAAAAAAGTTCGCTTTGTCGTAGGTAGTGACGAAGAAAGTGGTTGGGCAGATATGGCTTACTACTTTGAACATGAAGAAGAACCTGATTTCGGTTTCTCACCAGATGCGGAATTTCCGATCATCAACGGAGAAAAAGGCAATGTTTCTTTCGCATTCCGTTTTAAAGGCGATAATGCCGGTGACTATGTATTGAAATCATTTACGTCAGGTTTACGTGAAAACATGGTGCCAGGAACAGCGATTGCAAAAATCGAAGTACCAAGCGCAGATGCAGCAGTTGCTTTAGAAAAGGCATTTTATGAATTTATTGAAGCAAACCCAATCAACGGTTCGATCGAAGCAGAGCATACATTTGTTACGATCAACGTAGTCGGAAAAGGGGCACATGGCGCAAGCCCACAATCTGGGATCAATGCCGGCTCTTTCTTAGCGAGCTTCCTTGATGATTATGAATTTATTGGTGCAGCTAAACAATTCATCCATGTGGCAGCTACTTACGTCCATGAAGACTTTTATGGTGAGAAATTAGGCGTTGCCCACGAAGACGAAAAAATGGGTAAACTAACAATGAACGCTGGGTTGTTTGCGTTTAAAGAAAATGGTTCAGAAGACGATAACTATATCAACATGAACTTCCGTTTTCCTAAAGGCACAACCACAGATGAATTAGAAAGCAAACTGAACAAAACAGTAGCAGACGAAGGTGCGTCAGTTACTCGTGGTGCCCGTGTAATGGAACCACATTATGTACCAATGGATGATCCGTTGGTTGAAACATTATTACAAGTCTACGAAGATCATACCGGCGAAAAAGGCTACGAACAAATCATCGGTGGCGGCACATACGGACGCTTATTAAAACGCGGTGTTGCGTATGGCGCAATGTTTCCAGGCTACACAGATACAATGCACCAAGCAAATGAATTTATGAGTCTAGATGACTTATTCCGTGCTACAGCGATTTATGCAGATGCCATCTACCGTTTGGCAAAGTAAATCATCTTTATTCGTACTTCAACATTCATTACAAAAGTCAGAAATAGTTGTACGCCTATCTTAGATATAACATGATAAAATCATTAGGCAACAAATGACAAAGACTTGAGTGACACCTGGCCTTCAGAGAATTGGGCTTCTCTGAAGGCTTTTTTTGGATTCCAAAAAGCGGATATGTTAATAAATGAATAAACGTCTTCCTGACTAGTCATTTGTTTATTTGTTAGTTAAAGTTGTAAAGGTTATTTACATTTTCTTGTTATTCTATTAATATAATAAGCGTATACAAATTTTTTTTTGGGGGGTGAAATGAATATGCCTAAATACATCGAAATTGCTCGTTCTTTGAAAAATAAGATTATCGAGGGTGAATTTAAAGAAGGCGAGCTATTACCAAACCAAGAAGCATTGGCAAAAACCTATAATACGAGTCGAGTAACTGTCAGAAAAGCGATACAGTTATTGATTGATGAATCTTTGCTTTACACAAGACGGGGATCGGGGACATATGTTAGGAGCAACATAAAAAAGGACAATGAGAGTGTGACCCAGATCAATAGCGTATTTGGGACTTCTGCTCAAGAAGGGACGGCGGTGACTAGTAAAATCATCCGCTTTGATGTGCGTTTTCCCACTTCTTATGAGTCTGAAGAATTGAAAATAAAGGCGACTGATCCGGTCTATGATATTAAACGAGTGAGATATGTCAATGAAGAGGCGAGAAGTATAGAGACATCTATCATGCCTCTTAAGTACATCAAAAATTTGGACGAAGAGATTTTAAAGGGGTCCATCTATAACTATATCAGAGAAGAGTTAGGTTATGTGGTTAGTGCGGCCCGTCGAGTGATCATTGCTTCAAAGGCAAATCATTTAGATAGTGAAGAGTTTGAGATCGAGGTAGGCGACCCGATTTTGGAAACCAATCAGATCGTCTTTTTTGATGATGGTACGCCGTTTGATCTATCTAAGACAAGATATCCCTATACGTCAGGAAAAATAGTAGCAGACATCAATTAGATCATAATGCTTAAAAGACTGTGCTTGTCACGATCAAGTGTGGTCTTTTTTCTTTCGTCGACAAATAAGTGTATACTAATTTTAATTATGTATTTACAAAAGTTATTGCAGGTGATATTCTGTATTAGAAGTTGATATACAACTTTAGACAATTCAGGAGGCATAAATAAATGGATGAGAAAAAAAGGGAAGCTTTGATGGGAAGATTTGTTTTAACAGCTCAAAAAATCGGCAATCAAATTTATTTAAGAACACTGCGTGATTCATTTGCTACTATCATGCCTTTATTTATTTTAGCAGGTATTGCTATTTTAATTAATTCGGTAGTGTTAGATCCGTCAGGTTGGTTCCAAAATATGATTAGCGCGGACACAATGGCATCTTGGCAAAACTGGGGATCGATCATTACGAACTCGACCCTTAATATCACTGGGATTATTCTTGTACTCACCATTGGCTATTTCTTGTCAAAAAATAGAGGGTTTGATAATCCAATCGGCGTTGTGATCGCTGTTGTTCCAGCATTTTTGACGTTACTCCCAACAATGATCGAGACAACACCGATCAATGCGGAAACGGCTGTGGAAATCAGTGGAGTCATCAGTTACGGAAATATTGGTTCAAAAGGAGTATTTGCTGCAATCATTACTGGATTATTGGCAACAGAGCTATACATTCGTCTGACACGTTCTAAAAAGTTGCAAGTCAACTTAGGAGATAGTGTTCCGCCAGCAGTAGGAAAATCTTTTAACACGATGTTCCCATTGATCATTGTCGTTTCATTGTTTGCCTTTGCTTCATTTTTGATCCAACTAACAGGAAATGATTTTATGAGAATCATTGAGCAATTCATCCAAGAACCGTTACGTGGTGTAGGTACTTCATTTATTGGTTACTTATTTTTAGTTTGCTTTGGCAACTTACTATTTTCTTTCGGTATTCACCAATCTGTCATCACTGGTCCGATCCTAGATCCATTATTGATGGTAAATATGAATGAGAATATGGCAGCTACTGCGAATGGTGAGGCTGCTCCTCACATCATCAACTCAGCGTTCCACCAAGTATATGGCGCTTTGATGGGGGGAACTGGTTCGACCATTGCTTTAGTGATAGCAATATTGATTTTTAGTCACTATCAAGCATATAAAGATTTATCTAAGTTGGCGTTAGGCCCTAATATTTTCAACATCAATGAACCTGTGATTTTTGGATTACCGATCGTCTTCAACTTACCGATGATCATTCCTTTTGTATTATCACCGATCGTAGGTACGACCATTGGCTATTTAGCAACATCGATGGAACTAGTTAATCAATGTGTGGTTCCAATTCCATGGACGACACCACCATTTTTAAGTGGATTTTTAGCAACAGCAGGTGATTGGCGAGCAATTGTTGTTCAAGCAGTTATTATCGTTGCGTTAGTCTTCTTCTATCTTCCATTCTTGAAAATCAGTGAACGGGTTGCTCGTATAAATGCTGAGATGAGTCTTTCTTAAACGATTGCTAAAAGGAAATAGACAAATGATAAATAGAACGATGATTGGGATGATAAGATGGTAAAGGAAAAATTTTTCTGGGGAGATTCCTCTTCAAGTATGCAAACTGAAGGTGCTTGGAAGGAAGGCGGAAAAGGATTGTCTGTTTATGACGTTCGTGAAGCGACTGAAACTACTTCAGATTGGAAACATGGGATTGATCGCTATCATAGATATGAAGAAGATCTTGATTTGATGCAAGAAATGGGTATGAATTTTTATCGCTTTCAAACTTCTTGGTCACGTGTCAATCCTACAGGTGATGGAGCATTCAATGAAGAGGGTCTCTTATTTTATGATCATTATATCGATGCGATGCTAAAACGGAATATTGAACCCATGCTATGTCTCTATCATTTTGATATGCCACTCCATCTTGCACAAAATTACGATGGTTTTATGAGTAAACACGTCGTAGATGCTTTTGTGGAATATGGGAAAAAAATGGTGGATCGTTACAAGAATAAAGTCAAGTATTGGGTAACTTTCAATGAACAAAACTTGTATTCAACACCGTTGGCACTATTATACGGGGGAACATTGAATACTGAAAATACAACGGATAACATTCATCAAATCGCGCATAATATCATGGTCGCACATGCCAAAATCGCCAACTATATCCATGAAACGACAGATGGACAAATCGGTGGGATGTTAGCCTATTCCAATATGTACCCTGCGACAAATCACCCCAAAGATGTATTAATTGCGAGAGAATGGGATGAGTTTATCAACCAGAATCTTTTGGATGCTTTTTGTGGGCGTAGTTATTCGAAACAAGTTTTGACGTTTGAAAAACAGTATTTGAATGTAGACATGACAGAGGAAGAACTTACTGAAATCGGAAGACTAACAAGTGATTATTTAGCGTTCAGTTACTATTGTACAGGAAGTATCAGTCATAAAAATATTCCAGCAGACGTTGCACCAAATTATTATTTGACGTATGGTGAAGTAGAAAATCCATTTGTTTCGATGAATGACTGGAATCTAGGAATTGATCCTCTTGGCTTTAGAGATATCATCAACAAGATGTATCAAAAATACAATCTACCGATTTTTCCCGTTGAAAATGGGATAGGCACGCAGGAAAATTGGGATGGCCATACACCTATTGAAGACGACTACCGCATTTATTACCATGAACAACATATTAAAGCAATGAAAGATGCAATGAGCATTGACGGCTGTGAAGTACTAGGTTATCTTGGCTGGGGATTAATTGATCTACCTAGCTCAAAAGGTGATATGGAAAAAAGATACGGGATGGTTTACGTCAATAGAGGAAATCATGATCTACGTGATATGAAACGCATACCTAAAAAAAGCTTCTATTGGTTCAAGGAATTTCTTCAAAAAGAGCAAGGCTGATAGGATGAGTAAATAATAGCAAAATAGATAGTTGCATGTATTCGCTGGATCAAGTGGATACATGCAGTTTTTTTTGTATATTCTTATTTGTTTGAAGAGTTAAGTGATGAATCAATAATACAGTTAGTCTGCTGAATGTTCACAAGCGACTATCTAGGCGGGATTTTTTACTTTATAGTTTGAAGGAAATACTTTTTTTATTTTCAAAAAAAATTGGTTCATTCTTTCGACATTTATCCAATAGAATAATTATTAAAGGGGGGAATTACGATGGAACACGAAACATTGGAAGGGCTTAGAGAAAGAAAACAGCGTAAATTAGCATCAGTTAAAGAGCAAGCATTAAATGAAGTCGACAGAAATAAAGAAGTAACTAAAGATAGTAAAGAAGTATTACACAGTGGTGATTCTCAGACTATTGTGCAAAGCGAAAAAAATAAAGAGAGATAAATTTTCAAAAATCTAGAATATGAATAGAAGAGACTTGGACGTCCCGCCATCCTGTTCGATTGATACTACTTTCTAGATTTGTATGGTCACAGTGAATCTTAGAAACCAAACTTCTTCGAAAGAAAGGAGAGCGTGATGAGAGAAAAAGATCTAGAAAAGTTAAAAGAGAAAAGAAGACAAAAAATCGAGGGTATCAAACAACGTTCTTTTACAGAAATCAATAAAATCAAAGAGAAAAATATGAAGAAACTTAAACTAGAAAAAATGGACTTTAAAGAAAAAAGAACAAAAGATCAAAAAATGAAGGCTATGTATTATAAAATTTTAAGTCTCTAGAAGCGTTTTTGCATAAGTCGTCAACAATGCACAATCAGCCTCCACACCCAAAATTCTTCAAGTTTTGGATGTGGAGGCTCTTTGTGATGATCGTAAGTTTAAGATAAAACAGCTGCAGCAAGTGCCTGTTGTACAGCGATGATATTCTTATCTTTTCTAAATTGTAACGATTCAGCGGGTAATTCTGCGCTAGAGATCCAAATTTTCAATTCGGCATCTAAATCAAAATGCCCACTTGTTTCAATCGAAAAACGTGAAATCGAACGGTAAGGGATCGATTTATATTCGCTTTTTTTACCGGTCATTCCTTGTTTATCGACGATAATCATCCGACGGTCGGTAAAAATAATCAAATCACGTACTAATTTGAACGCTAACTCTACCTGTTCCATTGGAATCAGGATTTCTTGAACTTCTCTTGTGATATTGGTTGTATCTTTTTGGGTAGCATTTCCCATCAAGCCATCAAATAGTCCCATAAAAGCACTCCTTTAGTCGTAGGATAAAATTATAGTGATACTTCTATTTCATTGTAACAAAGGTTTTGAATGAACGATCAATTTATTCTTCAAAAGAACGAAAAAATTGAAGATGTAGGTCTAAGTTGGATCGATTCATACTAAACAGATGGTTTGAGCTTTGACTTTATTAGTGTTACGGTTGTTATGTAATTAAGAATAGAGGAGGAAAACTATGGGGAAATATGATTTACCGCAAGTAGAAACTCATCTTTATATTAATGGCAAATGGCTTGAAGGCTCTGAAGGAACAGTTGATGTCGTCAATCCAGCAACTGGTGAAACATTAGCAAGCGTTCAACAAGGTGGCGAAAAAGAGACAAAAGAAGCAATCAAGGCTGCCAACAAGGCTTTCGAAGATTGGTCAAGAACAGCACCAAGCGAACGAGCAAAATTAATGAATAAAATGGCTGATCTTGTAGAAGAAGACAGTGAACGTTTAGCAAAAATCATGACGATGGAACAAGGAAAACCGCTTGCTCAAGCGACGGCAGAAATCCAAACAAATGTCGAGAACCTTCGCTGGAATGCAGCGCAAGGTCAACGAATCATGGGAGAAATCATTCCTTCACCTGAAGGAAAACAATGGCAAGCACGTAAACAACCAATTGGTGTCGTCGGTGCCATCACACCATGGAATTTTCCTTCTAATATGATCATTCGTAAAATCTCACCGGCAATCGCCGCAGGATGTACGGTTATCTTAAAACCAGCAAAATCAACACCTTTATCAGCACTTGCGCTGATGGAACTATTCCACAAAGCTGGCTTTCCAGATGGCGTTGTAAATATCGTCATGGGAGATTCCTCAACGATCGGGAAGATTTTATCTGAATCGGATGATATCCAAAAAATCACATTCACAGGCTCAACAGAAGTCGGACAAATTCTAAATGAACAAGCAGCACCTACCTTGAAAAAAGTTTCCATGGAGCTAGGTGGACATGCGCCATTTATTATTTTTCCAGATGCTGATGTAGAATTAGCAGTCGATACATTGATCAAAACGAAATTTATCAACAATGGACAAGTATGTACGTCACCAAATCGAATTTTTATCCATAAAGAAATCAAAGAACAAGCAACAAAATTGATTGTGGAAAAAATCAGAGAAGTGACTGTTGGAAATGGATTAGACGATCCAACTACGGGGCCATTGATCAATGAAGAAGGCGTAAAAAAAGTTGAAGAACAACTAGAAGATGCAGTAGCTAAAGGAGCAGAAATCTTGGCTGGCGGTCATCGTCTAACGGACGGAGAATATGCAAATGGCTTCTTCTTTGAACCGACAGTATTAGATGGTGTAAAAAAGGAAATGGATATTTTCTACAATGAAACATTTGGACCAGTGATTCCAATCATTACATTTGAAGACGAAGAACAAGTAATCAAAGATGCCAATGATACGATTTTTGGTTTAGCATCGTATTTCTTTGCGACAAATATCCATACGATCAACAATGTAAGCAATAAATTGCAATATGGCATGGTTGGCGTCAATGACACGGCCATCTCAAATTCTGCGACGCCATTTGGGGGAGTCAAACATTCAGGATTTGGCCGTGAGAACGGAACTTTTGGGGTAGAAGAATATGTCGAAGTGAAGTTTGTGACGATTGCATCAGAGAAATAAATGATAAGATAAAAAAGAAGAAGGATGATTGCATAAAATCATCTCTCTTCTTTTTTATTTTGATGATACTCATGATAAACATGATAGAGGTTCAGTTCGTACTCTTTCTTTGCATTTGTAACGACCGTATCTAAAATCATACCGGTAACTAGTGAAAGTAAAGCTAGGATCATCAATCCTGTACTTAATATGGCTGAAGGGACTTTAGTAATAAAGCTCGTCAACATAAACTCCCGAATGACAGGAATCCCAGTGAACAGACCAGCTAAAAAGAAAATGACTGTCCAGATATTGAAAAATAGGATAGGTTTATAATCTTTACACATTTTAATAATCATCATAATGACTTTGAAGCCATCAGAAAAGGTATTCAATTTTGATTCGCTACCTTCTGGGCGATCACGGTAATCAATAGGGAGCTCAACTAATTTGAATTTTTTATCTAAGGCATGAATGGTCAATTCCGTTTCGATTTGGAATCCCGCACTCATGATTGGGAAGCTTTTAACAAAAATACGATTAAATCCGCGATAGCCAGTCATCACGTCTCTTATTTTTGTTTTATATAAACGAGTGATCGTATTTTTAACTAAATTATTGCCAAAATCATGGAAGGCGCGTTTATTTTCTTCAAAGTAAGTGCCATTAGAAAGACGGTCGCCAATAACCATATCAGCTTCGCCAGAACGTAATTTTTCTAAAAGTCCATGTACGGCTTCGGCTGGATATGTATCATCTCCGTCTACCATCAAATAATAATCAGCATCAATGTCAAAAAACATTTGACGTATGACATTTCCTTTACCTTGACGAGGTTCTTTTTTTACAATAGCACCCGCGGCAACTGCTAAGTCGTAGGTGTTATCCGTTGAGTTATTATCGTATACATAAATATCTGCTTCTGGTAACTCTCGTTTAAAGTCGGCAATGACTGTGGGAATCGTTGCTTCTTCATTATAACAAGGAATCAGGACAGCAATTTTTTCTGTGTGATTCATTTTTCACTCTCCTAAATAAATTGAAAAAGTTTAAACTAAGCATAACCTATCATGTACGTTTATACCAGTTTTTACGCAAAAAAAGAAGCTCTTATCCATAGGAAAGCCTATTTCTAAGAGAATCTTTTAAAAATGAAATCAAGCACCTGTTCCTTTTTTTCTAGAAATATCTAAAACAGTACCAGTATAGGCATCTGCTAAAAATTCATAATAGACGACTTCACCATCTTCTATGCGAGAAATCCCACCACGATAAGCTTTTGAATGGATTGCAAATTTACGTGTCGGTTCTTTCTCAAAAGAGATCCAGGAGCCTTCAATCGAGCCTTCGTCTAAAAATGCTTCTTTGATGGTAGCTAAGACTTCATCAGCGGACATCGTTTTGTTACGGTTGTACCATAGTGCAGTTGCCACGCCACTTAATAATCCTAAACCAAGTCCGACAGCTAAACCACCTTTGAAATAGGCCTGTTCACTTTCTTCATACATACTGCTTGCCCTCCTTTACAATTACACAAGTTTCTTTGGCTTTATTTTACCACACTATCGGATTTTCTTTGAAATAAATAACCGTTTTGAAATAAAATACGGTATAATGATCACGATAGATTTGTCCAGATGCTATTTTTTTAAGACAAATCAAAGCTGAGATTGAAAGGAGACAAGTCTGAATTATAGACGATCATTATTATGGATGAAAAAACATTTCAACGTATCAAAGAATTAACAGAATTACAAGGAACAAGCGGTTTTGAACAAGATATCCGCGCGTACATGGAACAACACATGGAGCCACTAGTTGATGAATTACAATTAGATGGATTAGGTGGGATCTTTGGATTGCGCCATCACCAAGAAGCGGATGCCCCTCGTGTCATGGTGGCAGCACACATGGATGAAGTTGGTTTTATGTTGACACAAATCCAAGATAACGGATTGTTCAAAGTGGTTCCGCTAGGCGGTTGGAATCCTTATGTAGTGTCGGCTCAACGCTTTACATTGAAGACATCAACAGGGAAAAATTACCCATGTATTTCTTCTTCCGTGCCTCCACATTTATTACGTGGTACAAGCGGTCAAAAGTCAGTCGAAGTAACAGATATTTTATTTGATGCTGGTTTTGAATCAAAAGAAGAAGCAATGAGTTTTGGTGTCCTACCAGGAGATACGATCGTACCTTATGCAGAAACGATCAAAACAGCAAACGGCAAAAATATTATCAGTAAGTCATGGGATAACCGTTACGGTTGTACGATGGTCTTGGAAGCATTAGAAGCCCTAGAAAAAGAAACATTAGGTCATACGCTGATCGCCGGCGCTAACGTCCAGGAAGAAGTTGGTTTACGTGGATCAAAAGCTTCAGTGAACAAATTCAAACCTGATCTATTCTTTGCGGTAGACTGCTCTGCAGCAGATGATACAGTAACGAAAAAAGGCACATTTGGTCATCTAGGAGAAGGCACCTTGATGCGTATCCAAGATCCAGGATTGATCATGTTGCCACGTTTACGTGAATATTTACTAGATATTGCTGAAACAAACAATATTCCATATCAATACTTTGTATCAAAAGGTGGTACCGACGCGGGTGCTGCTCATACACAAAATGAAGGAATCCCAAGTACCGTTATCGGTGTGGTTGGGCGCTATATCCATACGCATCAAACGATGTTTAGTATCCGTGACTTTGAAGCAGCCAGAGAAATGTTGATCCAAACATTGAAGGGCTTAGATAAATCAACGGTGAATACGATCGTTTACGGAAAATAAGTAATCAACGAGTGAAGGCTATCCGCTTTTGCTCGTTTTTTATTTTTTAGATATAGTTTGGTCAGTTTTTTGTAAAGGTGTATAATTTAAGTAGAATATAGAATAAGAAAGAAGTGTAAACCTATGATTACTCCTAAAAGTCTTGAAGAAGTAGCCGGTTATGTTGAAAAAGGCAATCATATCTTTTTCTTTACTGCCGATTGGTGTGGTGATTGTCGCTTCATCAAACCACAAATGCCAGAGATCGAGCGTCGCTTTTCAGATTGGACATTTGTCGAAATGGATCGTGATGCGTATATCGACTTAGCAGCAGAATGGAATATTTTCGGTATTCCAAGTTTTATTGTCATCAAAGATGGGAAAGAGCTAGGTCGTCTGGTCAATAAAGATCGTAAAACAAAAGAAGAAATCGAACAATTTTTAACAAAAACGATTCAGCAGTGAGAAACGAGAGGAGTGGGAAAAATGGAACAAGCATATAAGAAAATATTAGTTGGAATTGACGGAAGCGAGCAAGCGTTTGCTGCATTCAAAAAAGCCGTTGAGGTAGCTCGTAGAAATGAAGGCACAGTATATGCGACGAATGTGATCGACCAACAATTTTATCAATTTATGGGGTATACGCCTATTGACCAATCCTTGATCGATCAACAGACTGAATCAGCAAAAGAATTGATTGAAGAATGTAAAAATTACGGCAAATCCGTTGACTACCAAAAAATAGAAGGTATTGTGGCTTACGGTTCGGTCAGAGAATCTATGGCAGCAAAACTACCAAAGAAATATCAAATCGACTTGATCATGATTGGTCAATCAGGGTTAAATGCCGTTGAACGTTTTATGACTGGTAGTGTGGCAAGCTATGTGATTCGACAAGCTCCGTGTGATGTCTTAGTCGTTTCAGAACCAAGAGAAGCCTAGTTTTTGATTCAATAGGCAGATCCTTGAACAAAAAAGACGAGGAAACGAAAGATGGTGCATTTCGTTTCCTCGTCTTTTTTTGTGATCCGTGCTTTCTTTTTATTCCGGCAAGCTTTTCTAAGAGAATTTATCATGCAAGAACCGCCTTTTTTTGTTAAGATAAAGCAAGAGAGTTTGGCGCTGGACTATGTGGGGTTTCCCGAAAGTACGATGTATTCAGTTGCCATAAATAAAAAACAACTTCAACAAATGATATTGGAGGAAACAAAATGATTTTTGCTTATAATCGCGCACATGTGGGCGACACACTAATGGTGATCGTAGCCGACGATAAAGGGACGGAAAATACCGCTATTCGCAAATGGAATGTTGCGCAGATCAAAGATGAATCTGGCCAAATCGTTGCATGGAACTTTTTCCATATCTCAGATCATCTAACAATTGAAGGCAACGGCCAAGTAACAATCTCAGAAGAACAACTAGCTGAATTGAACCGTTTGATCAAGGAAGCTGGCTTTGAAGAAACACTCGAAAAAGACAACCAGCCGAAAATCGTTGTTGGTTACGTCAAAACTTGTGAACCCCATCCAGATTCAGATCATTTATCTGTAACTGAAACTGAAGTAGATGGTGGTGAAGTTTTACAAATCGTTTGTGGCGCACCAAATATCGAAGCAGGTCAAAAAGTAGTCGTTGCCAAACCTGGTGCAATGATGCCAGACGGTATGATGATTTGGCCTGGAGAATTAAGAGGGGTCAAAAGTGATGGAATGATTTGCTCTGCAAAGGAACTTCACGTACCTAACGCCCCAGAGAAAAAAGGCATCTTAGTTTTACCTGAAGATGCGATAGTTGGCGAAGCATTCAAAAACTAGCAATAATAAAAAAGACGACTACCTCCACTGAGATAGTCGTCTTTTTTTATTAATTATTTGAGCCATTGGAACTATTTGAATTTCCTTGATTTAATGCAGTATTATCAATTGTCAATTTGATATCTACAGTTTTTTCTTCTTCGCCACGGTAATAAGTGATCTTCACAGTGTCACCAACTTTTTTACCATAAAGCACAGACTGTAATTCAACACCAGATGAGACTTCTGTATCATCGATTTTTGTGATGACATCATATTGTTCTAAGCCAGCTTTTTCCGCAGGCGTTGCTGGTTGAACCGAACGAATGATCACGCCATTTGTTACAGAAGATGGTAATTTCAAGATCTGTTCCTGTTGTTGTGTAGAAACGGCGGAAAGATCGGTCATTGTGATACCCAGTGCAGGGCGTGTTACTTTTCCATCTTTTTCAAGTTGATTGATGATATTTACGACATCATTACTTGGAATCGCAAAGCCCATTCCTTCAACACTTACACTTGAAGAATCAGAAGTCGATGCAATTTTACTTGAATTGATACCAATGACTTGTCCTTCGATATTAACTAGTGGACCACCAGAGTTCCCCGGGTTGATCGCTGCATCTGTTTGAATCGCGTTGATATTGACCGTTTCATTAGATTCATTGGTACTTGTCACTTGGCGATTCAAGGAAGAAATGATCCCTGATGTTACGGAATTCGCGTATTGAGAACCTAGAGGAGAACCAATCGCAATCGCAGGTTCGCCGACTTTCAATGAAGCAGAATCGCCAAATGAAGCAACAGTGTCGACTTTGTCAGCACTGATTTTCAAC
Source organism: Enterococcus sp. AZ171 (assembly GCF_051714005.1). Lineage (NCBI taxonomy): Bacteria > Bacillati > Bacillota > Bacilli > Lactobacillales > Enterococcaceae > Enterococcus > Enterococcus sp. AZ171. The sequence goes on from NZ_JBIORA010000001.1 coordinate 271,309, forward strand.
ACAGCTAAATCAGTGTAAGCATCTGTACCGACTAATTCTGCTTTCACTTTTGTTCCATCTTTTAATAAAACTTCTAACCCTTGTTGTCCATCGACCACGTGATTATTCGTCACGATATAAGCGGAACCGTCCTCTTTTTTATAGATCACACCGCTACCTTCACTGTAAGCTTGCAATTCGCCATCTTCGCCACTACTTTCTTGTTGTTGGCCAAATAATGAACCAAACGGGTCAGATGATGAACTTTGTTTTTGTAGGTTGATAACAGAAACAACTGCTCCTTGTACTTTATCTACTGCAGAAGTGATATCTGAATCTACATTGACTTTTACATTCTCGACAACTGTTTCGCCTGATGCATTTTGTGTCCCACTGCTAGAAGAAGTCGTTACTGAGTTACCACCTCCAGTTGCTGCATAAAAAATACCGAAAGTCAGTAATCCGCCAATCACGCCACCAACTACGCCAAGACCTAGCTTTCGCCAAATGCCATTAGATTTTCTTTTTTTCATTTTTGGTGTCACATCTCTTCTGTCCATGTGATCTGCCTCCATTTATTATTTTCTAGATAAGTTAAGTATAGACTTATTTACTAGATTTAGTCTACTTCCAGACTGTGAACTTTTTATGAAAAACATTAGGAAAAATAATTGTTTTCAGATGAAAAAATTAAATACAAACTTATACACAGAAATTGTGGAAAAGTATTTGTAAAAAATGCGTATAATTGTCCATAAAAGTTATCAACAACTTGTGGGAAAAGTGGAAAAATCTGTGCGAAACATATGTTTGCTTAAGAAATACTTATGAAACAAGTAATAAAACCACGATAAACTGTGGATAAACCTGTGGAAGATGTGTATAACTATGTGGGAAAACTTTTTTAAATCACTTTCTTGAATAAGCATCCTCAATTATAATAAGGAAGGAATAAATCGACATGGAAGAATGAGGAAAGGAAATAATTATGAATATAAAAATCATCTCAGTAGGAAAATTAAAAGAGAAATATCTGATTCAAGGAAGCAATGAGTACGTTAAGCGACTTAAAGCCTACGGGAAAATCGAACTAATAGAAGTACCTGACGAAAAAGCACCAGAAAATCTTAGCGAAGCTCAAATGCGCCAAGTCAAAGAAAAAGAAGGCGAGCGTATACTCGCAAAAATCAAAGATCATGAATTTGTCTACGCTTTAGCGATCCAAGGCGAAAATCCTACTAGTGAAGCCTTTGCAAAGCAAATTGATCAATTAGGCATCCAAGGAAAAAGCCAGCTCGTCTTTGTCATCGGTGGCTCGTTAGGATTAAGCGATGACGTCATGCAACGCAGCAATGCCCAAATCTCTTTCGGCAAAATGACCTACCCCCATCAACTGATGCGCCTGATCCTCGTTGAACAAATTTATCGCGCATTTCGGATCAATACTGGGGCTCCGTACCACAAATGAAATAATTATCCATATCAAGATCGACTGTCAATAAATGGCGGTCTTTTTTTGTTATTTTAACGATTATGAGACTAAAACGATGTTTTATGATATATTTTATTTTTTCAATTGATTATTATATTAAAATGGAAATATGTCGAAGGTGTAAAATTAATTTTATCAGTTATTTTATTTGATCAAAGGGCTCATTTTTTTATGAAATAATAAAAATCGCTTTAATCGTTTTAAATATGAAAATAATTCAGAAAAAATTCGTATTTAGTTTAAGAAGACCAGTATCTAAAGAGCAAAGCTATCGTTTAGGAAAAAGAATGTTGCAAGAAATCAACCATCAAATATCTAAGAAGGTGAACGAATGTCAATAGACAATGAAATGATCTATGAGAATCAAAAAGAAATTTGGAAAGTGGAACAGCAACAAGACGAATTAGTAAATGGGAAACGTAGGTTAGAAAACCAGCTCCTTCAATTAGAAAAAGAACTTCAAAGAGGTTTTCGCCAATTATCTGAATTGAATCATGAAGATATCCAACAAGGTATGACCAATGCAATTTGGATGCAGAAGGAGTATGAAGCAAAGCAACAAACATTTCAACAACAATTTCATCAGGCACATGAAGAACTTGATTTTTCGTACAGGAAAACTTTACAAGGATTAGAAGTAGAAAGAGAAGAGTTGTTTGCAGAAAGGAGAACATTTAAGTGGGGAATCATCAGAATTTATGTCAGCGTTAAAGAAGAACTTAGCTAGTAGTAAAGAAACGATCAATCAACTAAAGAGAGGAAGTCAAAAAGTCGTGTCAGCTGTTAACGGAAACGAATTATCTGGTGCAGCATATACAGCAGGAAAAGGATTATTTAGTGAATTGATCATTCCGACAATTACACGAACAACGAATGCGATTGAAAAAATTGAACAGGAGCTACAAAGGTATAAAGTCTCGGATCAGATTGTAGCAATGGAAGGATACTTGGATGAGAACAAACTGAACCAGCAACTGGCGACGACGCGAGTTATGAAAGCATCAGTAGACACGACTTCTGCTTTTGTTCAGTCCAAAGCACAAAGTAATCCGTTCGTCGGCATTCTCGAAACATTGCTAAATGTCCAACGATATCTAGAACGTATGTCAGAGAGCTTTCAACAAGATATTGATCAATTACAAAATAAGCTAAAAAAATTACATAATTTCAATTCTCAAACTAGTGGATTATTCAGTCATAGTTTGGATGAATTGAAACTGGCAATGCAGGGTGTATTAGTGTTAAAGAATACGAGAGTGAGGACAGATGGTTCATATTTGTTACCCGAGGGGATAAATAAAAAGTGGTTTACTGAGGTTGGAACTGATAATAAGGTGAAGCAAATATTGGAGAAATTGACTGAGAAGATAGACTATGCCCATTCTATAGGGAACACTACATTAAGTGTCATCAAAGAATATGGTAAAGCAACTAAAGTAAAAGCAATAAGACTTGGGTCTAAGTCAGTTTCTAATTATTCGTTCTCTCGTACAACTAGGTACGCTAAAACATTAGAGAGTGTTAGTGATGATTTATTAGATTCAGTGGAAATTGTAAGAAGTAATAATATGTGGAAAGGTATAGGGATTGCTGGTACGATTGCAGGTATAGCTTTTGATTATGATACTCAAATGAGTAAATATAATGATATTGAAAGAGCAACTAGAAATACAGTTGCATATACGATAATAGATGCTAGTGGCAAAGTTATGGGGGCTTATATTGGGGGCATTCTTGGAACCTTGATACCAATACCTGGTGCAGGATCCGTACTAGGCGCAGTTATTGGAGCTGGTATTGGGAGTTTTGGAGAGCATGTATATGATTGGATTGAAACGGGGAAAGCTAAAAAAGCTTTTGATAATATTGGAAAAACTATTTCTTTAGGAATAAACAGTTTGAAAAACGATGTTGGTAAAGTCTTTGCCGGTTTTGGGCAATCATTAGGGAGTATATTCGGATGAAAAAGAAGAAGATTATTCCACTTTTGAAAATATCAGGAAATTCATCAATATATTTTGATTTTGAAAAGAGCACTCCATATGTACAACATTTTAAAGGGGCTTATACGGAAACAGCAGGAAAAAGCTACTCTAAAAGTAGAACTTTTTGGACAAGTCAAGTTCTTATGGTAGGAATGGTGACGTTTGGAACCATTTTAGATAGATTACTTATTTTTCCAGTTTTAGTTAGTTTACTTCTTGTGTGGTGTCTAGGATATGTGTTAGCACACGTTTTTATAGGAATAATGATAACTAATTCATTGGGAGAAAAAGAATATAGAAATTTTTCTCCCAATGAAATTCAAGGAGTTGTATCTAACTCACCAAAGTTTTGGATATTGTTGTTTGTCGAGTTTTTATTGACTATAGGAATACTCTTTGTTTCTATTATTTCGATTTTTGATCATATGCTAAAAGGTGAAGATTTTATAGAACTTTTATTTGGTGTGTTTAGTTTAGCAAGTTTAAGAAAAATAGTACCGCCTATTTTAGGAATTAAAGCAGGGGGAATACTAAAAAAACAAATAAAGGAAGGAAAATTTCATGATCAATAAACATATTTTACCATTAGGAAGTGTAGTGCTATTAAAAGGCGGAGATATCAAACTTATTATTGTTGGACGGGCACAGCTTTTTAATAATGAAGGAGCGATTGGTTATTTTGACTATTCTGCTTTAGGTTATCCGCAAGGTGTAATAGCGGAATCCAATTTTGCATTTTTTAATGATAAAGATATAAAGAAAGTCTTATTTGAAGGATATCGAGATGAGCAAGAAGTAGCGTTTGCTGATTCTTACGAAGAAAACATAAAAAACATACCTTATCCTAAATTAGTGATTGAAAGAGAGATTGAAGAGGAACCAGAAACTTTTGGGTTTTAAAAATTTAGTTATTAATATGGAATAACAGAAATAAAATACTATAGAACTGTTTTGAAACTAATTAAGTAATAGCTTATAGTGCTAAATTTTTCAGAATCAACTGAGAAACTTGAAGGAGGCTTTAGAGGATAGGAAACAACTGTGCCCAAGAGATTAAAAGAATTAATAGCAGATATTATTTACTGGAATTAAATGATAGATTGTACATTGTTGATTATTTTAAGTTAATGAGGCTGAGAAACTTTTTTCCGTTTAGTACCTTTTACAACAACGCTCCGAAAGAAAGTTGGACTGCATATAAAGTAACTGGATCAGCAGAAATTTTTGAAGGTAAAAAAACACCTGAAATACAATTTTATGTTCCTGAATCTTATGGGATTTTCAGTGTTTTTGTAATTAGTCCTTTTCTTATATTTTTGGGCTATCTTGAATCAATATATTTAGCTCTATTGATTGCTAGTCTTCTTAGTACATATGGAATAATATCAACCTGTCGACTATTACATAACAATAAGAAAGTGAAAGAACTAGTTAAAGATACGACAATTGTACAGTTAGTACTTGTTGAAAATAAAAGGTCAAAAATCTATGTTGTTCAGAGTAATTTTTTTTCATGTGTATATGGTATATTTGTAGGCTACCTATTTATATCAGCAATTTTATCAGGTGACTTTTGGGAGGTTATTTTTGTTTTGTTAGTATCACCTACAACTTCATTAATATTTGGAAAAATCATATCAAATTTTAGAGAAGTCCCAGATGTATCTTCTAAATATCAAATTGAAAAAAGATAAAAATCACATGAAAGATTATCAATTGAAATGATTGTACATTTAAAACCATTATTCTAATCTATTACGGGAATAAACAGAAGAACGTTTGAAAAGAAAGAATATGACTACTAGAATTTCCAAAATTTAAGTTTATATAGAATGTGTATTTATTTTTTAGTCCACCTTTAAGTATTTAGGAACATAGGTGCTGTATCTTTGAGTATCTATCAAGAAATCCTACCAAATAAAGAAAAATTAGGAAATCATTCATTGTTCCATAGGAATCTTGTAATAATTATTTGATAAGGTATCATCGTGGGGGATTGAGAAAGAGGATTCGTAATTTATGCCTAAGATTACAATGATGTTTTTTATTTTTCCAAATCAAAATCGTTCGTTATTTTTTTAAGGGACACATAGATATGCGAAATAATAAGAATTTTCTGAAAATTACTCTTTTGTTTCTCTCATGAAGATGTTAAAATGGTTGTTAAACTATAAAGGGGTGATTGTTTGTTAGAGAAATTCTTGGACATGTCGTTAGTTCAACGTATTGGTTGCGGTATTTTAATTGGTATAATATTAGGTATTTTTTTACCGACCTGGGGATTTATTGCTTTATTAGGAACGTTGTTCGTTAGTTGTTTAAAAGCGATTGCGCCGCTGTTAGTGTTTTTCTTGACTGCAGCTTCAATTGCAAAACATAAAATGGGGAATGAGACATTTGTAAAACCGATTTTAGGATTGTATTTAGGGGGGACTTTTTTCGCGGCTTTTGTGGCGGTGATCACTAGTTCGATTTTTACGGTACCGATCACTCTGCAGGAAACTGCTTCGGAACAAGCGCCTCAAAATATTGGGACTGTTTTATCAACGATGCTGACCAATGTCACGCAAAATCCGATTCAAGCAATTATTGACTCTAATTATTTAGGTGTGCTATTTTGGGCGGTATTATTAGGATTGGCATTGCGGGCACGTACGGAAGCAACGAAAGAAGTTATCGATCAGATTTCGGTCGCATTGTCACAGGTGGTTCAATTGATTATTTCTTTCGCTCCGATCGGTATTTTGGGGTTAGTTTATGAATCAATTGCAACAACAGGTCTTTCTGGACTGACCGAGTATCTCCAATTAGTTCTTGTGTTAGTAGGTACGATGCTCTTTGTTGCTTTGATCATCTATCCATTACTTACTTTTTTGTTTATCAAAGAAAATCCCTATCCATTAATTTTCTTTTGTTTAAAAGAAAGTGCAATTTCTGCTTTCTTTACGCGTAGTTCTGCGGCGAACATTCCGATCAATATGATGTTGGCAGAAAAACTGAAATTAACAAAAGAATCTTATGCTATTTCGATTCCATTAGGAGCAACGATCAATATGGGGGGAGCAGCAGTGACGATTACAGTGATGACGTTAACGACTGTTCAAGCACTAGGTATCGAAGCTTCTTTCGCCTTAAAATTGATTTTAAGCATCTTGGCGGCTTTAGCTGCTTGTGGTGCATCTGGAGTAGCTGGGGGTTCATTACTATTGATTCCTTTGGCTTGTAGCTTATTTGGTATCTCAAATGATATTGCGATGCAAGTGGTAGGAATCGGGTTTATTATTGGGGTCATCCAAGACTCAGTTGAGACAGCTTTAAATTCTTCCAGTGACTTACTATTCACCGCAATTGGTGAATTGGGTGCTAGAAAAAGAAATGGCGAGGATGTTTCGATCAAAAGTCGTTTGAGTGAATTGCAATAGAGGCATCTTTCTACCATCATTTCAAATTACATTTTTTAAGTCAACAGCAATCGTCTGTTGGCTTTTTTCATATTTTTTACTGTGAGTAGAATTATTTAGTTGTTTCTGAGTATACTAAAAAAAGACTTCGATTAGTAATGTGCATACTATCTCATTATTTTTTAATGATTTTTGTGGTCTTCTAATCGGTTGTTTGAAAAATTATAGTAAACATAGAAGGTGATGGAAAATGAAAGTTATGCACTATCAGGAAAATAAAATGCGCAGAATAACCATTCTCAATCGACTGTTGAATTTTGAACACTTAAGTTACCAACAGCTTTCTGATGAATACTTTGTCTCACGAAGTAGTATTGCCAATGATCTTTCTTATGTGAAAGATATTTTTACCAAAGAAGGATTGAATTTGACATTTGATCGTTCGGGAACATTTTTTGAAGGAAATGAAATTCAAATCCAACGTGTGTTGAAGCGGACCATCCTTAATCATTTCAATGAACTAGAAGTGGTAGCAGAACTAATAGATCAGCAGCTTTTAAGAAGAATCGAGCAAGCTTTTCGTCAAGGAATCAACGAAAAACAAATGGAGATTCCAGAAAGTTATTTCAAAAGCATTGTGATTTCAATTTTATTGATTATCCAACGCTCAAAAATGGGTGAAAAAATAGATTTGATCGGTAAGAATCAGTATGGAAAATATTTCTTGGAGTTCAATAAGTACCCGCTGGTGTATGAACTATTTAAAAAATTAGAGGACCAGAAAATTTATCAGTTCACACAAGAAGAGGTCCAATATTTAACTTACATTATCGTAGGAAGTGGCTTGAAATTCTTTATGAAAAGTGAAAATATTCCTTTTGCTTTTCGCGGGAAAATTCGACAATTGATCCAAAAGGTTAGCGAAGGTATCCAGATTGATTTAACACAAGATAACCGTCTAGAAGAAGATCTTCTAGTACATCTGTATCAATTACTTTTACGAATTGAAGCGCAAACAACGATCGTCAATCCATTGATTGATGGAATCAAACAAAATTATCCGTCCATTTATGGGGTTGTATGGTTTGCATTAAAAGATTTTCGTTGGCCAAGTGAAGTGAATCTATCTGAGGATGAAGTTGGGTTTGTCACCATTCATTTTCAAGCTGCTATCGAGAGGATCAAACGATTAAACAAATTATTATTTGTCTGCCCGAATGGCATTGGAACAAGTTCATTTGTTTCAGCCAAAATACGAAGAATCTTACCTGATATTGACAGCATTGAAACTGCCTCTATTGATAAGTTGACTTACATGGATCTATCAGAAATTGATTTTATTATTTCTACAGTCGATATACCCAAGCAATCAAAGCCTGTCGTCAGAATTTCACCCATGGTGACTAGTCGCGATATGAAACGAATCATGAATCATTATATCGATTTAGTGATTGATCATGAGCATATGAAAGAAAGGCGGATCTTACCTGAAAAAACAAAACAATTGCTTGCGTCCAATATTTATTTTGGTCATTATGGGTCAAAAGAAGAAGCAATCCATTTTCTGATGGAGCAGCAAAACTTTAAAAATGACTATAAGAAAAAACAATACACCCAGTCGGTTTTTGACCGAGAAGCAATCCAATCTACTTATCTCGATAACGGTTTTGTGATTCCTCATGGTAATCCGCTATTCGTAGAAGAGACTGCTATTGCGATATTAGTAGCGGATAAACCAGTTAATTGGGGAAATCAAAAAGCAGATATCATCGTATTATTGATGATCCGACAAGAAGATGTGAAAGAAGTTGAAGCAGTGATGAAACTGATCATGCAAGGGATAGGTGATAAAAACTGGTTCATCTCAAAAATGTTGGAGGTAAAAGAATGAGTAGAATTGATCCATTATTGGCAAAAGAGCAGATCCAAGTAATCGATACAGTGGAAAATTGGGAGACTGCCGTTGAGATTGCAAGTGAGCCTTTGTTAAAAAGCAAAATGATAACGCATACTTATATGGATAATATGATCAAAAGTGTAGAAGAGCATGGTCCATATATGGTTTTAACCGACTATTTTGCCCTCATGCACGCCAAACCAGGCGTAGGAGTGAATGAACAAAGCATGAGTCTTTTAGTCGTAAAAAATGCAGTAGATATGAAAGACAAAGCGGTGAAAATATTTTTGATCTTAGCTGCGAAAGATAGTGAGAGCCATCTGGATAAATTGCAAGAAATCATGTCCATATTTATGGATGAAGTGAAGTATCAAACTATTTTATCGGGAAATAAGGAAAAAATAATCCAATTACTAACCTAAGGAGGAAAAAAAGTGAAAATTTTAGCAGTATGTGGATTTGGTGTTGGAAGTTCAATGGTTTTAAAAATGTCGATTAATAAGGTGATCAAAGAACTAGGGCTCAAAGCTACAGTAGAGAATACTGATTTATCCTCAGCAAAAGCGACTCAAGCAGATGTTTATTTTACTAGTAATGAATTACTACCAGAACTGAAAGCTTCGGTCAAAGCGCCTGTTTATCCAATCAAAAAATATATGGATACAAATGAAGTAAAGGCACAATTAGAACAATATTTAGCAAATAAGGAGGGCTAGACTGATGAATTTTATTAGCAATCATATTTTGAAAAATCCACCTGTTCTTTTAGCCCTGATCGCGATGATCGGTTTGATCATCCAACGAAAGTCATTTTCAGAAATCATTAAAGGTTCCTTGACCGCAGCCTTTGGGATGGTGGCTTTAACGGCTGGTGTAAATATGTTGGTAGGGACGATAGCTCCTATAAATACGGCGGTCCAGACACAATTAGGTGTGCAAGTTACTGAAGGGTTATCTGATGTGACTTTTACAGCAGAATACGGTGGTACAGTCGGTTTAGCCATGTTCTTAGGATTGATCATCCATTTGTTGATTGCTCGTTTTACACCAGTCAAAACGATTTTTCTGACTGGTCATATGCTGTGGTGGTTCCCATTTGTATTTGTAGCTGCCGGAGTAGAGGCTGGTCTAACTGGTACTTTACTGATTGGGATTAGTGCATTATTGTCTGCTTGCTATTGGTCATTCATGCCATGGATCATGCGCAAATATGTTTGGGATGCTACCGGTGATGATTCTTTCTTGATCGGTCATCCGACAGGGATCTTATCATTGATTTCAGGATTTGTGGCAAAGCGTGTGGGAAATAAAGAAAAATCGACAGAAGAGATCAATGTTCCAGAGAACCTTTCATTTTTTCGTGAAATTTCGATCACGGGAGCATTGGTCATGTTTCTTATGAATGTGGTAGTGGGGATCATCGCACCAGTTTTGATTCCAGAAGGTGGGAATCTTGTTATGTTTGCCATTGAAGCTGGGTTGAATTTCGGTGCTGGATTATTGATCATGTTGTATGGTGTTCGTTTATTGATTAATCAAATTATTCCAGCTTTCCAAGGGATTGCTGAAAAAGTGGTAGCAGGTGCGAAACCTGCTTTTGATGTCCCGATCCTATTCAACTATCGTCCGAATGCGGTCATTATTGGTTTTATCGTTGCGATGATCACTTCAACGATTTTAGTTGTCTTAGCAAATTCATTCCAGTTATTTGGTGTACTGATCGTACCATTGGTCATTACAAGTTTCTTTGAATGTGGTGGAGCCGCAGTCATTGGTGAAGGCCAAGGCGGTTTTCGTGGGGCAGTTCTCGGAACGATTGCAGCATCTGTCACAATGGTTGCTTTAGTTGGTTTTTCTGCCATGATTTTCAGTACAACGATCCAAAGTTGGATCTTGATTTTTGGCGGAAACGATTTGTCATTGTGGGGAATGATTGGACGAGGAATCAGCAGTTTATTTGGAGGGTTTTAAATGTTTCGTTACATGGATAAAATCAGAGAACTATTAACAATTGTCGAAGAAAAAGAAAGGCAATCAATTGGAGAAGCGATTGAATTATTGACTCAATCAAATTTACAAAAACATTCTATTTATATTTTTGGTGCCAGCCACGCGGGTATTTTAGCAGAGGAAATGTATTACCGTGCTGGAGGAATGATGACGATCAATGCAATATTTGGACGAGAAGTGATGTTGGATCGAAATCCAGTAACCTTTACGAGTCAAATGGAGCGATTAGAAGGCTATGGAATGGCCCTAGCCGGAACGATTCCTTTTAAAGAAAATGACGTATTAATTCTTCATTCAGTATCTGGCAGAAACCCGATCATTATTGATTTAGCTAAAGTGGCAAAAGAAAAAGGAGTAAAAATCATCGCACTAACAAATGTATCCTACTCGAAATCTGTAACTAGTCGCCATTCATCAGGGGAACGATTATTTGAAATTGCGAATATCGTGATCGATAACCACGGCGATATCGGAGATGCGTGTTGTGAACTAACAGGGCTATCACAAAAGGTCGGGCCTTCTTCTACGGTGATTGGAGGGACCATTCTCAATACGATCATCGTAGAAGTTTGTGAACAGTTGATTTCTGAGGGAGTGAAACACCCACCGATTTTTTATTCTGCCAATATAGACGGTGGCGATCAATTGAATGCTGAATTATTTGAAACGTACAAAGAGGTCATTCATTATCCATTCACTTAAACTAGCTCGTCGTGAACCATTGATTTTAAAATGATAACTTTTTTGAGAATATAGTTAATAAGCTCTATCAAAGCAAAAAATCCTTTGATTTTAAACCACTGAATGTGACAGAATCAATAGGATTTTTTGTTTTGCAATTAAATTGAAAATGTTATTCTGTATATAAGAATAAAAGTGTTTTGGAGGAGTACATGTTTTTTTTACGACGTTATGGGCTTTATTTTTTATTTCTAGGAGTGTTGAGTGATTTTTCAACACCTTATATTTTGGGCTTGTTCTATCCAGGTTTAGATCAATTAAGGCTGCCAATCAGTGTATTCGGTGACGTCACAAGTCCAGTGAGAACATTCTTTCTTGTTTGTTCTGTTTTTTCAGGCATCTTTTTTAGCTTATCCTTACCTGCGCTGTATTCTTCGTTTGAAAAAGTATCTACTCATTTAGCGAAATGGTTGGTTGTTTCACTAGGTTTCTATGCGATAGGCGATTGCCTTTTTACAGGATTGTTTAGTCTTAACACCCAAGCTACTTCGTGGGATTTTTCAACGTGGGTACATAATGTTGGTTCTAGTTTAGGTTATAGTGGCTTTCTTTTATTTCCGGTTTTTGCTTTATTGCTCTATCGAAAAGAAGCGAATCAACCAATCAGTCGAGTGTATATCGTTTTAATCAGCTTGAGTCTGCTGAGTGCGATGATTTACGGACTGGCAAGGATCCCAGTGCTGAATCACCTTCCACTATTAGATAAACTAGGTTTTTGTCAAAGATTGAGTTACTTCTTCAATTATTTAACGATCATATCAGTAGGTACCAACCAACTAAAACGAGTGACAAAATAGCTGTTTGGGTGAGCGAAATGGTTATTTCTAAACAATCGAATAAGCGAGCTTCCTGAAGAGGATTTTTTCGAGAAATGAGCCGCGCAAGCCAAAAATAGGAGAGACTATTTTCGACTTGTGCGGCTCATTTCTCGAAAGTAGGTACTTCTGCTACTTTCTTGCTTGAAAAATTAGTACAGGCTTTCTTACTTTTCTGCCAACTTAATTGGCAGAAATCTCTACTTTTTATTTTGGAAGCGCAAACATATACTTGGTTCAGAAAGGAAAATCAATCATATGAAAACGAGAACGATTGAGTTACTTCAAAGATTTAGAGCATATCATTATCCAATCAAAGCGGAACAATTAGCGTTAGAGTATCAAGTCAGTCAACGAACGATTCGTCAAGATGTGCTGGATGTCAACAGTTGGTTGCGAGCCAATCAATTAGCAGAGATCCAAACGGTTCGTAAGCAAGGGTTTCTGTTGCGTTTAAGCGATGAGGAAGAAAAAAGACTGACAGAAGCATTGGTGACTTATCAAGAGGAGTTGTTGAATCGTGACGAGAGGACCTTTGATTTAGTGTTATCAATTGCTTATGAGCAACAGCCAGTTTATTTGAATCGTAAGGAAGAAGCATTCATGATCTCGAAAAGTACGATGGACGAAGATATGCGTCGTTTGCGAGCGGATTTGATCAAATACGGTATCGAAATCGTGAGTTTTGGCAGACAGGGATTGGTCTATAAAGGAGCGGAGCGCTCCATCCGCACGATGATTTATGACTTGATTAATAAAAATCTAGGGAGAATTGATTTTTCAGCAAGAAACGGTACGAAAATCACTGCGGCTCAAAGAATTTTCCAACAGTATTTTTCACCTTCGGAGATTGTAAAGCTCGAAGCCATCTATACAGATACTATGATCAGACAAGAAGATGATATCTACAAAAATCAACTGTTGCTGTTTACAATGATCTGGGTCCAGCGAGTCAGAAAGCATGAACTTATTTCAGCAATCAATTGGAAAAATAATAACGAAAAAAAAGACTGTTTCACTGATTTTATTGAAAAAGTCATCGTTGAGTTTCGCTTGACAGACGTTCCACCGGTTGAAAGAAACTACCTTCGTTTTACGATTGAGACATTCAGTTCAAAAGATATCAGTAATTCGTTGGAATGGGTCCAAGCCCAACTGTTGACGATCCAACTGATCCAGTTCGTCGAGGAACAGACCCGTATCCCATTTCACTTAAAAGAAGAAATCCTGTGTGAAAATCTTTATAAACATATGACGGCTTTGATCATTCGCATCAAACATCGAATCCAAGTCACGAATCCTTTGAAAGAAAATATTCGGGCCAATTACCGCCCCATCTATGAAGCAGTTGAATTATTTGTCCCAACGATCGAGGAAGTCATTGGTGGAGAGATAATCGAAGATGAACTTGCTTTTCTAGTGATCCATTTTTCGACGATTGCTAGCACGATCAAACAGAATGTCATGTACATGTATAAATCAGTGGTGGTTTGTCACCATGGACTGGCAACAGGCAATCTATTAGCAGAAAATTTAAAAGAGAAGTTCCCACAAATTGAAGTTGTCGTGGTATTGAGTTCTAAAGAAGCGGAGTTGGTGGATAAGTTAGATGTCGACTTGATTTTCAGTACGTTCCAATTATCAGATCAGAACAAACCACTGCTTGTGTTGGAGCCTATTTTAACCGATGCGAATCGTCCGATCATTGCAGATTTTTTAAATGCTCACCAAAAGGTCCAACGACTGATTCCGACAGAGAGTGGGCAAACAGAATTGTTTACCGACGTTTTGCGGATCGTGGAAGAAAGTGGAGGCAAGATTGATCGGCCAATCTACACCAAATTAGAAACATTATTTGAGCAAAATCATTTAGAAATCAATAAAAGGGAGATCCAACCAATGCTAAAAGACATTTTGACAGATAATCATATATTGATCCAAGAACACGTAGACAATTGGCAAGAAGCGATTGAACGAGTGGCTAAACCACTGTTGAAAGAAAATATCGTTGAGTCAAGTTATGTTGATGCGATGGTCCGTGCAGTAGAAGAGTATGGCGCCTATATCGTTATTGGCAAGAATCTGGCATTAGCCCATGCCAGACCAGAAGATGGCGTCAATAAGTTAGGCGTGAGTGTCGCGACAATTCGTCAGCCAGTTGATTTTGGCAATGAAGAGATGGACCCAGTAAAAATCATTTTCTGCTTAGCAGCAGTAGATTCATATTCCCATTTAACCATCATGAAGGAGTTGATCGAGTTGATCAATGACGAAACGAAATTGACTCGTTTGATCGAAAGTCCAAATGTAGATTTATTTAAAAAACGACTATTTAAGTAGCTAAAAGGAGAGAGTGGAATGAACAAATTGAATATTTTATTTGTATGTGGCGCAGGACTAGGAAGTAGTTTTGCCGCTCAAATGTCAGCCGAGGATGTATTGAATAAATTAGGCGTAACAGCTAAGCTGGATCACTGCGATATCTCTTCGGCCGTTTCGATGAAACCAGATGTGATCATTACCGCAGAGAATTTTCGTTCACAATTTGAAAAATTTACCATTGATCCGACAACAGCCATGATTTACTTGAAAAATATCGTCTCAAAAGTTGAGATCGAAGAGAAGTTAACACCAGTTTTACAAAGTAAGGGAGCTATCTAATCAAGAAAAAATAGGGGGAGAAAACATGGGCGTTATCAATTTTATTATCGAAAATATTTTGACTCAAGCATCGATCACGATTGCCTTGATTGCGATGCTAGGGCTGATCCTGCAAAAGAAATCAACGGGTCAAATTATTTCGGGTACATTGAAAACATTGCTAGGCTTTCAAGTTTTAAGTGCGGGTTCGAGTATCATCGTCGGTAGTTTGACGTATTTTGGGCAAATTTTTACCGAAGGGTTCCAAATGGAAGGGATCATCCCGTCAATTGAAGCAATCAATGGTCAAGCAATGAATGAACTTGGTCTAGGTAGAGATATCGCGTTAACCTTTTTAGCTATTTTTATCTATAATATCTTACTTGCCCGTTTTACGAAGTGGAAATATATCTTCTTGACTGGTCAAGCAATCTTATGGATGGCGACGATGACCACTGTATTTGGGTACTTTGCTGGGTTACGTGGGTTTGTTTTGATTTTAGTTGGTGGTTTCATTGGGGCAGTGTTTGCTATTGCGATGCCAGCGATGGCGCAACCAATCATCCGTAAGGTCACCGGTTCAAACGATATTGCTTTAGGGCATTTTTGTACGATCGGTTATTTATTTGAGGCTGGGGTAGCAAAAATCTTTGGTGAAAGAGGCGAGAACAAGAAATCGATTGAAGACATTAAATTGCCTGCTCACTTTGAATTTTTACAAGATACGTATTTATCAGTCATGGTGGTGATGGTACCACTTTATATCGTGACTGTGTTGTTTGCAGGAGAGACGTTTGCGGCTGAGCTATCAGGAGGTCAAAACTATATCATGTTTGCCTTTTTACAAGCCATCCAGTTTGTTGTTGGTGTATACGTATTACTTTCAGGGGTACGTTTATTACTAGGCGAAATCGTTCCAGCGTTTCGTGGGATTGCGATGAAACTAGTTCCTGATGCGATTCCAGCGTTAGACTGTCCGGTGTTCTTCCCTTATAGTCCCAATGCAGTGATTTTAGGGTTTATCACAACAACGATCGGTACGGTCATTGCGATGTTTACGTTGCCGATGTTTGGATTAGCGATGATTCTGCCAGGGATGTTGACGAATTTCTTTGCTGGGGGGACAGCGGGTATTTTTGGCAATGCAGTTGGGGGACGACGAGGAGCAATCATTGGTGGAATCGCTCATGGCTTCTTTATTACCTTGTTGCCAGCATTATTAGTAACGATTTTCAATTCAATGGGATTTGTTAGTGCGACAGCGACAGATGTCGATACAGTAGTGGTAGCGCTACTGTACGCTTGGATCTTAAGTCCGATTTTAAAAGCATTCTAATGTGAAAGTAGGGAGCATAATGTTTGGTTTTTTGAAAAAGAAAAAAGAGCAACCTGAAGTAATACAGACGCTTTCCATCGAAGAAAAAGAAGAACTTCAAACAACGATCGAACGACTAAAGAAAGGTATCGACCAGACAGAAGAAACAGACCAACGAGCGGTTCTTTTTGAACAAGTAGGACTAAAGCTCGCTGAGTTAGGGGATAACGATCAGGCAATCGAACACCTTGAGAAAAGTTTATCACTGAAGAAAAGTATCAATGATGGGTACAAGAAGTTGATGTCTTTATATAATGCAAAAAGAGCAGAAGCTGCACGAGCTGGGGACGATCAAGGAATTGATCATTATATGGGGAAAATGGACGAGATGCGACAAATTGCTAAACAACTTACGATTACAGGGAATAAATAAGAATAAAGGTGGCTATAAAAAAAATGTATACGACATTAAAAGAGGTAACAAAAACAGCAGAAGCTTTGAATTTTACCGTGGGCGCATTCAACACGCATAACTTAGAGATGTTGCCAGAAATGTTACGAGCAGCCAAAGAAATGGGTGCGCCGATCATTATCCAAACAAGTGTGGATACGGCGAAATATATTGGGATGAATGTCTTAGTCAATGTAGTGAAAACGATCGCTGAAGAAGAAATGGTGGACGCTGTTCTTCATCTGGATCATGCGCGTGATTTCTCTGATATCAAGCAAGCAATCGATAGCGGTTATACTTCAGTAATGTATGATGGTTCCCATTTACCTTTTAAAGAAAATATCTTGAAAACAAAAGCAGTCGTTGAATACGCCCACGCTCGTGGTGTCTCAGTGGAAGGGGAGCTAGGGACGATTGGTGGGACGGAAGAAGGAATCCATGTGGCAGAAGATGATAAAGTGTATACGAAACCCGAAGATGCGGTAGAATTCGTAGCAGCAACTGGAGTAGACGCATTAGCAATTGCTATTGGAACAAATCATGGACAATTCAAATCAAAAACAGAAGTCAATCTACCACTCCTGAAAGAAATCGACGCAGTAGTCGATGTTCCCTTGGTCATCCACGGCGGTACTGGAGTGAAAGAGGAAGATTATCCAGAGTTGATCAACCATGGAATCCGTAAATTCAATGTTGGGACAGAGCTACTTGTTAACTGGACGAAAACAGCAAAAGAAAGCTTTGGGGAAACAGAAGTCAGCCGATCATTACGCCACAACGTGATTCCAGCCAACGAAGCAGTAAAGTCAATCATCAAACATAAAATCGGCCTGTTTTTGAATACAGGAAGTGAGATCTATGCAGGAAAGAGCTAAAATGAAAAAATATTTGTTTCTTTTGGCAGGAAGTCCTGGGACAGGAAAAACTTATTTGATGGAACGACTGTTCGAACGTTTTCCAACGATGTATCGTCTTACCTTAGATGAAGTCAAAGAGTATTACGCTGAATCAATTGGGTTCGATAATTTAGCTGAACGAGCAGAGCAAGAAAAAAACAAGGTGTATCCATTCTTTTATCAGGCATTGGAACTGTACATGGAAGCAGGGAAGAAAGTGATTGTTTCAGAGTATCCTTTCAGTGTTAAACAAAAAGGACCATTAGAAGCCTTATCAAAAAAATATGGATATGAAGTGATCACGATTCGCTTGCACGCAGACTTTGATGTACTATGGCAACGACGTTATAAAAGAGATCGTGATCCTGAACGTCATTTGAGTTATATCATGGACCATTATCATTATGGGGATACATTGGACGATCGATCGTTAGGAACCAATCATATCACCAAAGAAGAATTTAGAGCTGTTATAAATGATCGAAAGTATGAACACTTTGAACTTGGAACGCTTTATACATTCGATGTGACTGATTTCACCAAAGTGGATTATACACCGCTGTTAGACGAATTAGAGTGGCGAGTGGCGAATGACCAATAAAAAATAATATCTAGTTGATTGATTCAAGTTTTGAATGAATCGTAAAAAGTGAAAGCCTATCCTCCTATTTATCGAGAGATAGGCTTTTTCATTTTTATTACTAGATTTCTGTGCCATATGTCAAAGTGACTCTTTGGTGGATAACCAATCTGATAATTCCTTTAAGACTGTTTGGACTTGGGGCTCGTTTGTTTGTTTCAAAAAGTCATGTTCTAAATCATAAACAGGTTTGAATCGACTATTCGGGATCTGTTTGCTTATCCTTTTACTTGAAGCAAAAGGTACTTCTTGGTCTGAGGTGCTGGCGGTACTATAGCAAGGAGGAAAAACTGCAAGTTCTGTTTCACTAATGGCATAATCCGACCAATCCAGTGATTTCGGTAAGCGATAGTAATCGGCTAAGATTCCTTGTTGTCGTCCATAGTAATAAAGTAAGGCGCGACCCATCAGTGGATCGTCTGCCGTGGGTGTTTGTTGATCAATGTCTATAAGCATTTCTTCTGTTAATGTGTGTGTGGTGGGAGTGGTTTGTTTCTTCAGAAATTCAAAATCAGCATAGCCATAAAAATTGATTAGGAAATTGGGTGAAAGCCCTCGATCCACACACAAATATTTGGTTAGGTGGAACATCAAATAACTTCCGGCAGAACGCCCGCAAATACCAAAGGGGTGTTCATGAATGATTGTCTTTTTTAAGGCATCAAAGCTTTCATTTAGTTTTGCAATGATTTCTGTTACAGATGTATTTGGTGCCAACAGGTAATCAAGAGCTAGCAGAGTGTAGCCATGAGCTAAAAAGAGATCTTTTAGCCTATTGGGTATGTCACCTTTTGATCCGTAAATCAATCCGCCACCATGCAAATAAAGGATATATTTCGGTGTATCACTCTGAGCAGGATAAATGGTTACTGTAATGTCATCGAGTAGTTGTTTGGTTTCTTTCATTTGCCTGTCTCCTCATTTTGATAATATAGGTGCCAATCTCATGATTGATCATTTGTAACGGATTTGTTAAATCAATTGATAGATAATTGGAAATTTTGTGGAGACGATAACGAATCGTTTTAGCATGTAAAAACATTGCTTCTGCTGTTTGTTTGTAGTTCCGATTGTGTTGTAAAAAACAATAAAAAGTTTCAAATAAGTCATAGTCTGTTTGAGCCAACTGCGCCAATTTTAGAGGGATTGCTTCTTGCAATGTTGCTATCTGATTTTCTCGAATAAAATGTTTGAATATGCCGATATCTTCGGATGTCACAACAGGACCATTGTAAAATGAGGTATTGAAATTCAAAATATCCAAACATTCAAACAACAATTCCTTGATTTCCTGTCGTGGTTTTGCTTGGCTGATGGCAAATGTTACTTGTTGATTTTCTGCGAGTATTTCTACCATCAGACGTGAAATCTGATCTTTAGTGATAGGCCCTTCCGATTGAGCAAAGTTGAATAAAACAGCTGAATATTGATGTTGGTCAAAGAAAATCGCCTCTTTTTTCAGTGTCCGTAAAAGTGTAAGGATGCGATTTTTCATTAATTGCGTTTGCATCTCTTTAGTTGAAAAGACGATTGTCTGGTAAGTATCTTTTGACTGCATATGCGCTTCTTGTAGCAAGCTATCTAGTTCTTCAGGATTTCGTGGTGTATTTTGTAAAATCGCATCAGCTAAATTATTTAAACGAGTATAGCGTTCTTTTTTCAATAGGCTTTCTGTATTGAATTTTTCTTGCAAGGCGTCAATGGCATTTTCGATAATGACTAGGTCGGTTTCTTTGATTTGTTGGTTGTTCAGATAAACAAGCAATAAGCAATTGAGAGAATAGTTATTGAAAATCGCAATCTCTAATGCATAGCGTTTTTTCGAGTCTGTTTGAGCATAAAGTGTCAGTAAAGAATAATCGTTTTTCATGAAATCTGTTTGTGGCAGCGATTCACGTGAGAGTACGATGGCATCGGTTGGAATCATCCCTTCGCAAATTTCGATTTCTTTATCAAGCAATTTTAAGGAAAAAGGAAGTTCGATGATTTGATAAAACTCTTGCATGATCGTTTCTAAAGAAGAAAACTGTTTTTCTAGACGGTTGAATCTTTGGCGTGCTTCATAGTAGGTTCGTAAAGTATGGGCATGTGCATTGAGTAACGGCTCATAAATCGTTAATAGAATTTTTTCATAGCTGATCTCTTGACTGATTTTGATCAATGGGATTTCATATTTGAAGCATAACTCAATAAACCATTCGGGGATCACCTTGATAAAACGATCGGTTTTTAACACAAGACCGCTGATCCCGATTTGACACATCTTGATGAAAAAATCTTCCAGTTCTTTTTCTGACAAGTCGTTCAATGCATAAAACGAGGTCAGGATCAGCTGATTTTGTTTGCTCCAATTTTCGATATCAATGGCTTCTAAGACCATTGCAGTTTCGACTTCATTATCTAAACCAATCTCATTCGTTAGAATCTTCCCTTTTTTTAGTTCACCTAGCAATAATAACTCCCTTAATTTCATCATATTCTCCTTTTTTCCTTTTATGGATAAAAAGTATAGCATTCTTTTAGAAATACGTCCGATGAAAACACTTTCTTAATCTTCTACAATGACAGTGTATGAATGAATAAGGAGGGGCATTATGTTAGAAACGGTTGTTTTACCAAATAATTATCAAGATTCCATCAACTTGATGCTATTGACTAATCAAATCAATTCGCTTGAGGAAGTCAACATGAGCCAGATCATGATGGGAACGGATGCTAATAAAGATATTTTGAATAACACGTCACTTTTAACAGAAAAGGCACAAACTGCGTCTGCGAACGATTTAATGATCGTGGTAGAGAGTGAGGATGAATCAATCATGGAAAAGGTACTGCCAATGATTGATGATTTTTTAGCGGATCTATCAGCAAAAGAGACAGCACAACCGAATAAATCAGTGACCACGTGGAAAGAAGCATTGAAACAATTACCAGATGCAAATGTCGCCTTGTTTAGTATTCCGGGGGAATACGGCGTAGCAGAAATGGCACGTGCGTTGAAGAATAATCTGCATGTTTTTTCATTTACGGATAATATTGCGATCGAAGATGAAGTCCGTCTGAAAAAACTAGCGCATGAAAAAGGATTACTGATGATGGGGCCAGATTGTGGGACAGGTATTTTATCGAGTATCCCAATTGCTTTTACGAATGTTGTCGCACCTGGAAATATTGGCGTAGTTGGTGCATCTGGTACGGGTATCCAAGAAGTGACGACAATCATTGATCGTCTAGGTGGAGGTGTGGTTCATGCCATTGGTACCGGTGGTCGTGACTTGAGCGACAAGGTGGGAGCAATAACGGTCAAAGATGCAATCGTGGCACTTGAAAACCATGAACCAACAGATGTGATCTGTGTGATTTCTAAGCCACCTGCAAAAGAGGTACGTGACGAGGTAGTGCAATTATTGCAGAGTATTTCAAAACCAGTCGTCGCTATATTTTTAGGAGAAAAACCAACGAATCACGAAGGAAAAGTCTATCTGGGACACACGTTAGAGGAAACTGCCCGTATCGCTGTGGATTTAGCAAACGAAGCAACAGTGAAAAAAAATTACTTTGAAGCACTAGAACAGCCGGGTGTCTTGACGCTTGCTAAAGAAAAAGTCGTCAAAGGGCTATATTCTGGAGGAACGCTCGCAGCTGAAGCAGGCATGCTGATTTCAGAAGCATTAGATTTAGGTGGTCTGGTCAAAGAAGATGGGTATATCTTGAAATCTCAAGGGTATGAAGTGATTGATTTAGGAGATGATCGTTATACACAAGGTAAACCACATCCAATGATCGATCCGGAAGTCCGGATCCATAAAATAGAAGAGTACGCCAAGGAAGAAGAAACTGGCGTCATCTTATTTGATATTGTTTTAGGATATGGTGCCCATGAAGACATGGTGGGTGCATTGTTACCAACGATCCAATCTGTGCAGTCAGAAGCGGAAAAAGCAGGACGTGAACTTTATTTCGTGGCGACAGTGTGTGGGACGAAGAATGATCCACAAGACTACCAAAAATCAGTGGAACGCTTGAAAGAAGCAGGTGTTTTTGTCGCAGAGAGTAATGCTAAAGCGGTTCAACTGGCGTTGTTGTTAAAAGGCATCAGATTGTCTGAAGCAGATAAAGAAGTCTTAGCATATGATGGAAAAACAGTTTCTGTACCACAACCGAGTGAGCAAGTCATGGAGTTGTTGACGACGAAACCGCGTGTAGTGAATGTCGGTTTGAAAAGCTTCAACGAATCGATTGTCACCTATGGTGGACAAACAGTCCAGTTGGATTGGCGGCCTCGCGCGAGCGGTAACAAGAAAATGATCAAAATTTTAGATGCGTTGGAAGAGCATCAGGAGCAAATTGATGAAGAAAATCAGAAAGTGACAGAAAAAATCAAGAACGCACAGCCGTTTCTGGTCGATGTGGTCCCTGCAAAAACGGTGATTCCTGAATTAAATGATCCAAAGCAAAAAACACTATTGCATGCAGGCCCGCCAATCACTTGGGAGGCGATGACCGGACCGATGCGAGGCGCGTGTCTAGGTGCAGCGTTATTCGAACGTTGGGCAGAAAACGAAGAAGAAGCATTAGCACTTTTTGAAGCAAATAAAGTGCGATTCATTCCTTGTCATCATGTACAAGCAGTAGGACCGATGGGAGGGATCACTTCTGGTGATATGCCGGTCTTCATTGTTGAAAACCGGAAAGAAGGCAATCAAGCCTTCTGTATCTTGAATGAAGGTATCGGTAAGGTATTACGTTTTGGTGCGTATTCCCAAGAAGTCGTTGATCGCTTAGATTGGATCAAAGAAGTACTAGGACCAACAATCCATCAAGCATTGGCATTCACCGAGGAAGGATTGAATCTAAATGTTTTGATCGCCCGGTCGATTACGATGGGGGATGAATTCCATCAAAGAAATATTGCTGCTTCTTTGAATTTCCTGAAAGAAATCGCTCCATTGATCATTCAAACGGAGATTCCTGAAGAACAAAAATATGATGTAATCAAGTTCTTAGCAGATACGGATCAATTTTTCTTGAATATCATGATGGCTACGGGAAAAGCAATCGTCGATGGTGCGCGCCAAGGGACTAAAGGAACAATCGTGACAACGATGACACGTAATGGTGTCGATTTTGGTGTCCGAATCGCAGAAACAGGCGATACATGGCATCTAGCGCCTGTAAATACACCAAAGGGCTTGTACTTTACAGGATTCAATGAAGAAGATGGTAATCCCGATATTGGCGATAGTGCTATCACTGAAACTGTCGGTGTAGGTGGAATGGCCATGGTCGCAGCACCAGGTGTGACCCGTTTTGTTGGTGCAGGTGGTTTTGAAGATGCGTTAGCAACCTCAAATGAAATGGCGAAAATCTGCGAAGGGCATAACCCAACGTTTTCGATACCAACTTGGGATTTTCAAGGAACTTGCTTAGGAATCGATATTCGCAAAGTGGTGGAAACAGCAATCACTCCTGTTATAAATACTGGGATCGCGCACAAAAATGCTGGAGTGGGGCAAATTGGCGCAGGTACAGTTCGGGCACCACTCGCTTGCTTTGAACAAGCCTTAGAGGCCTATGCTAAGGAGCTAGGGATCAACGTTGAGTAATCAAGAAATTCAAATGAGCGAGTATCTATCTCCACTTTTGCAATTTGGAAAAATAGGTGTGATCCACAGCGTATTTGAGCATTCCTTTAATGTTGAAATCAAGCAACAATTGATCAATATCGCCTGTTTTCATGACTATCTATCTAGTTTTGGTATCAATCTTCCTGAAGATCGATTTAACACACTTGCTTCGGCTCTTCAAACAGGAAATCGTGTAAAAATAAGTGATGATGTATTGACGATTTACAGTATTTCAAGTGTCAGACAAGTGACATTAAAACCGTGTCGGCTGGTTCCTCTCAACGTCTTCACGTTAGGGCTATCGAAAAAACAACTACTTTTATTGAAACCATTTTTGGCTGAAAAAAACTGGCAGACAAAAATCGGGTTACCGGTAGATAAACGTGCATCCACGCTGTTTGCTCGAATGGCACAACCAAACAGAGAGTGGACGACAACTGAATGGCAAGAAGTCGTTGGTTATCTTTTAGGCAGAGGCAAAGGGTTGACGCCTAGTGGTGATGACCTATTGATGGGTTATCAGCTTGTTTTAGGGACTGTTTCAGATCCCAGAGGAATCGCGCTAGCGGTTGCTCTGGGAGAAGCCCAAACGGCAACGACTGCAATCAGCCAAGCATATCTAACTTGTGCGACAAAGGGGTACGCCAATTCACTAGTGTATCAATTATTTTCAGACTTAGCACAAAACCAAGAGGAGAAAATAGAAGAACAGTTAGAGAAAATCATGAGAATTGGTCATTCTTCGGGAAAGGATCTAACTTTTGGTATTTGGTTGGCGCTACAAGCAATCGAAGGAGAAGAAAGTGAGGGTGAAACATGGAAGCGAGTAAACAAAAACAAGCAGTAAGAGTCAGTGATACTTACTGGATCAAAGTAGTAGCAATCTTTTTTATTGGTTGGATCTTGATGTATGCCACACGAACGATTTTTAACCCGATCATGGGAGTGGTCGGGGAAGAATTCGGTTTAAGCAATACGCAATTAGGCTTAGCAAATAGTATCTTCTTTCTGACATATGCCATCGCTCAGATTCCTTTTGGGATCGTCGGAGACAAAATTGGACGAAAGTTAGTCATCACAGTGGGATTTTTACTTTTGGCAGTAGCGACATACTTCACCGGATTAGCCACGACGTTTATTTTATTCTTAGTGATTCGTGCCATCGCTGGGATCGGGCAAGGTGCTTACTACGGTCCACAGTTTGCCTTGTCGACAGAAGCGATTCCAAAGAGTAAACGGACGATTGGAAATGCCATCATTAATAGTGGTATGGCTTTTGGAACATCAGGCGGTTATCTTCTATCAAGTAAATTGGTCTTAGAAAACGGGGATGATTGGAGCAAGCCATTTTATCTGATGGCGATTCCTACATTGATTGTCGGCATTTTGTTTTATGTATTGTTGAAAGAAAAAGTGATCCGTCCGGGTGAAGAAGCAGAAGTGGAAGAAGGTCCAAAAGAAAAAATTTCTTTGAAGCAGATTTTTACAAATCGTAACTTAGTAGCAGCCTTTATTTTATGTTTTACCAGCATTTATGCTAATTTTGTGATTCTTACTTGGTTGCCGCAGTTTTTGATTGCAGAACGTGGATTTACTGGAGCGAGTGTTGGCTTTATTTCTTCTTTGGTCCCTTGGGCATCGATACCAGGCGCCTTACTCTTTGCACGGATCAATGATAAGACAGGAGCGACGAAGAAACTAGTCTTTGTTTTGGTTCCATTAGCAATCGTTTCGGTTTTTGCTATCGCTTTTGTTACCAATCGTACCTTATTGATCACAGTGCTGATTCTTTATGGATTGACTGGGAAATTAGCACTTGACCCGATCATGGTGACGTTTGTCACGAAACATGCACCAAGAGCAGCCTTAGGAACGACGTTAAGTGCGTATAATTTTATCGGGATGTCAGGATCGATTTTAGCTCCTTACGTTACTGGTTATTTAGCAGATACTTCAGGTTCGATGCAAGTTGGTTTTTACCTCTCTTGTGTCTTGTTGATCATCGGGTTGATTCTCTTTGCCCTATTGGCAAAAGAGGATCGTACACAAACGCTGAAGTAATAGAAAGAGGTGTAGGAAAGACATGGGATTAAATGTGATTGCTTTAGGTGGGAATGCTATTTTAGAAACTGATCCAACCGATAAAGGACAAAAAGCCATAGTCGAACAGGCGGCTGAAGCTATCGCAGCTTTTGTTGAACAAGGAGAACAAGTCATTCTTTGTCATGGCAATGGTCCGCAGGTTGGCAATTTATTATTGCAGCAACAAGCAGGAATAAGCACAAAAAATCCTCCAATGAGCTTGGATACATGTGTCGCAATGACACAAGGAAGTATTGGCTATTGGTTACAACAAGCGTTAACCAATGCGTTTACGCAACATGGGATCACCCAACCGGTCGTTTCCATCGTGACACAAGTGTTAGTTGATCCGAATGATCCATCGTTTCAGAAGCCAACGAAACCGATTGGACCATTTTATACAGAAGAGGAGGCAAAAAAATCGGTACAAAAAAATGAAGGAACATACGTGGAAGATGCAGGACGTGGTTATCGTAAAGTCGTTGCATCTCCTCAACCAAAAGAAATTGTGGAAAAAGAAGCACTTCAAGCGTTAGTAGCAGCTAATGTTGTCACGATTTGTGCAGGTGGAGGTGGTATCCCAGTAATTGAATCATCTGGGCTTTATCAAGGCGTGGAAGCGGTCAATGATAAAGATTTCTCAGCAGCCGTATTGGCAGACGCTGTGGGTGCCGATCGTTTGATCATTTTAACTGGTGTCGAGCATATCTATATCAACTATGGAAAACCAGAAGAACAAGCCTTAGAGACGATGACTCCCGAAGAAGCAAAAGAATACGTAGCTGGTGGTCATTTTGCAGCTGGAAGTATGTTGCCAAAAGTAGAGGCAGCGGTCCGTTTTGTTGCAAGTGATCCAAAACGTCAAGCAGTCATTACTTCCATTGAAAAATTGAACCATTTGACTGAAGGTGCGGGAACAGTGATCCAACAAACGAGGTAACGAGTGATGAAAAAAAATGCCATGATCATTCAAATTAGCCTTGCATTGGCTTTAGGTATTTTGGTAGGGATGTTCTGGCCAATGAGTGCGTCTGTGTTAAAACCGATTGGCGAAGTATTTTTACGACTGATGCAGATGGCGATCCCATTATTGATTCTTGGTCAGATCATTCAAGCTTTAGGTAGTATTGATTTGAAGGAATTAGCAAGTATTGGGACACGCACCTTGCTCATCTTTGGGATTTCCTCCTTATTGGCAGCTTTATGGGGTGTGTTATTGGCTGTTTTGTTTACGCCTGGATCTGGCATGGAACATATAGAGCGATTAAGTCCTACGATCGAGGCGCAAGAGCTGTCGATTCAAGAAACGTTTCTCCAGTTTGTGCCTAAAAATATTTTTGAATCCCTTACGCAAGGTTCGATTATCCAAATCATTGTTTTCGCGATTTTTTTTGGCCTAGCCTTGAATCAATATGGACAAAAACAGCCCCAATCGAAGTTGTTTCAACTAATCATTGATTTTAACGAAGTGATTATCCAAGTCATCAAATATGTGATGCATTTTGCCCCTATTGGGATATTTGCCTTGGTGAGTAGCAGTATCAGCCAATTAGGCGCACAAGTCATTCTGCCAATGGTAAAATATCTACTGGTGTATAGCTTAGCTACAGTATTGTTCTTACTGGGATGGTTAGTTGTTGTCAGTATATACGGCCGATTACATCCGTTAAAATTGATCATGAATATGAAGAATATGTCGATCATGGCACTTGCAACGACTTCTTCAGCCATCACTTTACCAATCGAATTAGAAGAAACACAACATAAATTAGGGTTGAGTAAGCGAATCAGTCACTTAGTCTTACCATTAGGAATGTCATTGAACAGTAATGGTTCAGCAATGCACATGGCACTGACGGTGATCACGATCGCCCAGATGTACCAAGTAGAGTTTCGATGGACGACCATGGTCTATCTTGCGATTTTAGCCACTTTTATTTCTTTAGCCAATGCGGTAGTTCCTGGTGCGGGGCTCGTTTCTTTAGCCATCATCGTGCCGCAAATGGGGTTACCTATTGAAAGTATTGCCATTTTTGGCGGTGTTGAATGGTTGGTAGGGATGTTGCGTACGATTTTGAATGTCAATTCTGATGTGTATTCAGCAATCCTCGTGGCGAAATCAGTCGATGAAATCGATTATGAGATTTTTAGCCGTGGCTAAATGAATAAAAAGAAAGGGGTTGCAATTTTAAAAAATACTTGTTATAGTAAATGTAAATAAAACAGGCATGTGACTGGTAAAGCAGGCAGGACCTAAAGAAAGACACACAAAGAATCCTTTGTTGTTATTTCTTATGGTCTTGCCTGCTTTTTTCTTTTTTGTCTGCGCAGCGAAAAAGAAAAACGAAAGAAGGAGTGGAAAAAATGGATCATCAAACTTTAGCAAAGCATATTTTACAATTCGTTGGCGGAAAAGAAAATATCATTCATTTGGAACATTGTTCAACTAGACTTCGTTTTACGTTGAAAGATGTCAAACAAACAAATCGTGAAGAGTTAGAACGCTTAGATGGGGTCATTGGTGTTCGGAGCAATGCTCAATTCCAAGTAATCATTGGGAATGAAGTAGTGGAAGTTTATGACGAATTAGCCAAACTGATCGGAGAAATTTCGGCAGATCAGAACATAAACAAAGAAAAGAAACCTATTGGAACAATTTTACTTGATTTTATCATTTCAGTCTTTCAACCGTTGGTCCCTGCGATTGCAGGTGGCGGTGTCTTAAAATCACTTTTACTGCTCTTATCTTTATTGGGTGTGATGGATGCAAACTCATCTACTTACCTGCTATTGAATTTGATCGGAGGAGCGCCTCTTTACTTCTTACCGATTTTAGTTGCGATGACGACGGCAAGAAAGCTAAAAGTCAATGAAATCGTAGCTGTTTCAGCAGTGAGTGCTTTGCTTTTACCAGAAATGGCAACCCTTCTAGCAGACGGAACCTCCTTTCTAGGGTTCTCAATTGAAAATATTGCGTATGCTTCTCAAGTCTTCCCAGCAATCTTAACGGTGTTGTTTTACAGTATCGTCGAAAAATATGTCACGAAAATTTCTCCGAAGCCGATTCGTATTTTCTTTGTTCCGATGGTTGCTTTATTAGTGACTGTCCCAGTTGCACTGCTGATTTTAGGACCGTTAGGCTATAACGTTGGTAGCGCATTCTCATATTTGATCGTCGAGTTATATCAACGATTAGGCTGGTTAGCGACAGGCTTACTTGCCGCAGTTCTACCATTGATGGTCGTTACTGGCATGCACAAAGCGATGATTCCTTATGCTGTTTCTTCAATGGGAGAGTTAGGAAAAGAGATGCTCTATTTACCGGCTTCTTTGGCACATAATATCGCTGAATCTGGTGCATGTTTTGCCGTAAGTTTAAAGACAAAAAATACAAAATTGCGACAAACAGCGATTTCTGCAGGAATCTCAGCTTTATTTGGTATCACTGAACCCGCATTATATGGGGTCACGATCTTACACAAACGGGTATTGAGTATCGTGATGGTTTCTAGTTTCATCGGCGGGATATTTGCCGGGATCATGGCTTTAGAAGCCTTCGCATTGGTTGGACCAGGGATTGCGAGTATCACGATGTTTGCTAGTGCAGATCAACCGATGAACCTTGTCTGGGCATTTGTCTGTACAGCTCTTTCTTTTGTCGTGTCGTTTGTAGGTGGCTTGGTATTTTTTAAAGATCAAGAAGAAGCAACTTCACAAGAAGAGAACGAGAGTCGTAGGGGAGGAACTTGGGGTATCGTGAGCCCAGTCAAAGGTCAAGTGATTCCTCTTGAAACAGTCCCAGATGATGTCTTTTCTAGTGGGATGGTTGGCGAAGGTGTCGGAGTCATTCCAGAAGAAGGTATTGTTTTTTCTCCTGAAGAAGCACAAGTGACCATGCTATTTGAGACAGGTCATGCCATCGGCTTACGAACGGTGAGCGGAGTAGAATTACTGATTCATGTAGGAATCGATACAGTCAAGTTACAAGGTGAAGGCTTCCAGGCTTTTGTTAAAGAAGGTCAGATGGTACAACCAGGCGAGCGTTTGCTTGCGTTTGATATTGAAAAAATCAAACAAGCAGGATTTGATCCAGTCGTTGTGGTGGTCGTGACCAATCAGAAGGAGTATCACATCGATCATCAAGTAGAAAATCAATCAGTGACACCCGAAACTGAGTTATTGATGATTTCTGCTTTAGTAAAATGAAGAAATGAAAGTGAGGAATAGAAAAATGGATATGACACAAACAGGTTTTCCCGAAGGATTTCTATGGGGAGGTGCAATTGCAGCAAACCAAGTAGAAGGAGCATGGGATATTGGTGGAAAAGGGCTATCTGTGGCAGATGTTGCAACTTATAAAACTAATGTAGACAACAAAGATTACGCAGCCCATGTAGGGGTGACAATCGAAAAAGTAGAAGAAGCAATAGCCGACCCTACAGACAAGTGGTTCCCTAAACGACGAGGGGTCGATTTCTATCATCGTTACAAAGAGGATTTAGCTTTATTTGCAGAAATGGGGTTTACTACATTACGTTTGTCGATTGCGTGGTCCCGACTCTTTCCAAACGGGGATGAAAAGACAGCTAATCCTGAAGGTGTCTCATTTTACAAAGAAGTTTTTAAAGAAATGAAGCGCTTAGGAATCGAACCGATTGTGACCTTGTCTCATTATGAGATGCCATTAGCATTAGCGATGAAAGGCAACGGTTGGATTCAACGAAGTGTGGTGGATGACTTTGTTCGATTTGTAGATACTTGTTTTGACGAATTTGGGGAGTACGTTCATTACTGGTTGACGTTCAATGAAGTGGATAGTATTTTTAGACATCCATTTACGACTGCCGGGATTTTGACTGATACGATCGAACCAGACAAAATCGAAGCGGTTATCTATCAAGCGTTACATCATCAATTTGTGGCAGGGGCTTTAGCAACGAAACATTGCCATGAAAAGATCCCTGGTAGCCAAGTTGGTTGTATGTTGACCAAATTGATGACCTATCCGTTGACGAGTCGACCAGAAGATGTGGAACGAACATTGAAAAAGAATATGAACAATCATTTTTATGCGGATGTTCAAGTCAAAGGTACGTATCCGCCACTCGTTTTGAAAGACTTAGCCAACCGTCATATCACGATCGACATGTTACCTGGTGATAAAGAATTATTGAAAGAACATACGGCAGACTTCCTATCGTTTAGTTATTATATGTCTATGTGTGAATCCGCAGATCCAAAGGCAGAGCGGACACCGGGGAATACCGTTTTGGGTGTTAAAAATCCTTATTTAGAAGCGACAGATTGGGGCTGGCAAATTGATCCTTTAGGCTTGAAAATTTCTTTACTAGAATTATATGACCGTTATCAAGTACCCTTGATGATCGTTGAAAATGGCATGGGGGCTTTTGATGAAGTGATTGACGATGAAATCCATGATCCCTATCGAATCGCCTATTTTACTGCACATTTCAAAGCAATGAAAGCAGCCATCGATGAAGGGGTTGATTTGATTGGGTATACAAGTTGGGGACCTATTGATTTAGTCAGTGCCGGAACCTCTCAAATGTCAAAACGTTACGGATTCATTTATGTAGATGCAGATGATGAAGGAAATGGAAGTTATGATCGCTTGCGTAAAGATTCATTTTACTGGTATAAAGAAGTTATTGGAACGAACGGTCGATCCATCGAGTGAAGGAACTGTTCGATGCGCTCAAGGAGTAACCATGAGCGAAGGAGGATATCATGAGGAAAATACTAAAGGTGCTTAACTCCAGTGTGGTATTGATCGACAGCAATCAGCAAAAAATGATTGCTTTAGGAAAAGGGATCGGTTTTGGCAAAAAGCCCGGTGAGATCATCTCGGATGATTCGATTGATGAGATCTATCTGCCCTATGATGAAGGCAAAGCCATGCAATTATTGGATTTGATCAAAGAGGTTCCTTTGACCTATTTTGAATTAACGAAAGCAATGGTCTCCAGTATGGAGAAACGACTAGGGAAACGGTTAAACTCTAGTATTTATTTAACATTACCTGATCATTTACATTTTTCAGTTGAACGTATGGCCAAAGGAATCATCATCACCAATCGGTTATATTGGGAGATCAAGAATTACTATCCGGAAGAATATCAAGCAGCGGAGCAAGCGCTAATGATCTTCAATGAAAAATCCGATGTCGAGTTACCCATTGAAGAAGCGGCAAATATCGCCTTTCATGTCATTAATTCATTGTCTCAAGAAAGTCAGGGAACCGATAGTATGAAGCAAGCGAAAATGATTGGTGGCATCGTCAACTTAGTAAAATATTCGATTCGAATCGACATTGCTCCAGACTCGATCCATTATAGTCGTTTTATCACTCATGTTCGTTTTTTCGTTGAACGGTTGTTTGCGAATAAAATGCTGGATGGACAAGATGATGGGCTATATCAGCAAATGTGTACCTTGTATCCATTGGCGATGGAAAATGCAGACAAAGTAAGGCAGTATATCCAGAAAATGATCCAACAGGAAATCACGAAAGAGGAAGTTACCTATCTAGGTGTGCATATCAATCGATTGATGCGGCACCCTGATTGAAAAAAATAGACAAGATTGCGTAATGAATAGCAGCAAGCCAGTGATCCTTTCTGGTAGCTGCTTTTTTTTAAAACAAATAGGAGGAATAGGATTTTTTAGCGAAATATATGTTTATAAAGTACCAGATAACCTGTTTTTTGGATCGGATCGTGTGGTAGTTCACAATTGTATCTGATTAGTTATATAACGTAGTTGATTTGAAAATTAACAAAAATAATCGAGGTTATATTAAAAAAACGGGTTGTTTTTAGTGTATAATACTCCTTAGTGTCGTACGACAACCCATCTACTAGGGCTTAAAATGGATAGATAACGCTTACGTTTGTGAGTAATCAATCAGGCTATTTGAAATAAATCAAAGGAAATGGGAAAATGAGTCAAGTAAAATAGTTTTTCAAGCGAATGATCAGTCATAACTAGTGGACATTGTGAATGATTGAATGATCGTGAGAGGAATTATTTGCTTATTCGTCGTATAACCAAATTAAAGGGGGAGAACAAAGAAATGAAGATAGCAATTGCTGGTGCAGGTGCAATGGGGAGTCGGTTTGGACTCATGTTGCAAAAAGGTGGAAATGACGTGACATTGATCGATGGTTGGAAAGACCATGTAGAAGCGATCAAAGAAAACGGATTGAAAGCTAACTTTAACGGTGAGGACATCGTTGTCGATATCCCAGTCGTTCTTCAATCAGAGATCAATGACGTAGAAAAAGTTGATTTGATCGTCTTATTCACGAAAGCAATGCAACTAGAAAAAATGTTGGAAGATATCCGTCCAATGATCAAAGATGAGACAAAAGTTCTTTGTTTATTGAATGGAATCGGCCATGAAGATATTATTGAAAAATTTGTACCAATGAAAAATATTTTTATTGGTAATACAATGTGGACGGCAGGCTTAGAAGGTCCTGGACGTGTGAAATTATTCGGTAGTGGTTCAGTAGAACTACAAAACTTAGGAGACGGTCAAGAAGAAGCTGCGAAAGAATTGGCAGAAACTTTAGCTGACTCTGGTTTGAATGCGAAGTATTCAAGTAATATCCATTACTCGATCTATCGTAAAGCTTGTGTCAATGGCACGATGAACGGCTTATGTACGATTTTAGACGTGAATATGGCAGGACTTGGTCGTACTTCTACAGCTCATGATATGGTTGTTGCTATCGTAAATGAATTTGGTCAAGTAGCAAAAGCCGAAAATATTGATTTAGATGTGGAAGAAGCAGTCGCCCACTGTGAAACTTGCTTTGATCCTGAAACGATCGGTATGCACTTCCCATCAATGCATCAAGATTTGATCAAAAACAACCGTTTGACAGAAATCGACTATATCAACGGTGCGATTTCACGTAAAGGAAAGAAATACGGGATCGCTACGCCTTACTGTGACTTTTTGACAGCGCTCGTGCATGCAAAAGAACAGATTTTAGAGGCGAAATAGGAGGAACAAATAAATGGATACGACGAATAAATTAACGCCAAGAATTTTTTTGAACAAAGTATTAGCTGGAACAGCAACAGGGATCATCGTAGGACTGATTCCAAATGCTGTTTTAGGAGCTATTTTAAAGTATTTCAGTGAATATCCTGTTGCTGTGACGATCGCACAACTAGCTGTGATCTTCCAATTAGCGACACCGTTGATCATTGGTGGTTTGATCGGGTTACAATTTGGGTTTAATCCGATGCAAATGATGGTAGTAGCTGGTGCTGCATTTGTCGGCTCTGGTGTTGTCCGCTTTATGCCAGACCTTGGTGAAGCAGGAGTATATGTAGGGGCAGGTACAGGAGATATCATCAATACGATGATCACTGCAGCGATTGCTGTTGGTCTGATCCTATTGATCGGTGACCGCTTTGGCTCAGTCGCAATCGTATTGACACCAATCGTAGTCGGTGTGGGCGCAGGTCTTATTGGGTTTTATTTATTCCCTTATGTGACAGCGATCACCTCTGCAATTGGTGAAGGTATCAATAACTTTACGACATTGCAACCTATTTTGATGTCTATTTTGATCGGTTGTTCATTTGCCTTTTTGATCATTTCACCGATTTCAACAGTTGCGATTGGTTTAGCGATCCAATTGGATGGAGTTTCTGCAGGAGCTGCTGCTATGGGTGTTGCAGCCACAACATTTGTGTTGATCGTCAATTCTTGGCGTGTCAATAAATCAGGTGTCACGATCGCGATTGCGTTAGGTGCGATGAAGATGATGATGCCGAACTTATTCCGTAAACCGATCATCTTGCTTCCATGTTTAGTAAGTGCGGTTATCACAGCGATACCTGTCGCACTTTTCTCTGTATCAGGAACACCAGCTTCTGCGGGCTTTGGGATCGTAGGTTTAGTTGGCCCTCTTGCTTCATTAGATGCTGGACTAAATATCGTGATGGTGTTGATTTGTTGGTTCGTCGTACCAGTCGCGGCTGCTTTATTTACGCAATTAGTATTTGAAAAAATCTTGAAACTTTACGACCGGGAAGAAGTCTTCAAATTCTTAGGTTGATCAAAATTATAAAAGAAAAAAACGCAAAACAGAGAAATCTCTGGATTGCGTTTTTTTTTGAGAAGAAGATGGTGTTATCTGCTATACTGACACTAAATGAAAACAATGGATCATTTGATCCAATAGAAGGAGAATACATGAGAAATATAAAATTAACGATCGAATATGATGGAAAAAGATATTCTGGTTGGCAGCGACTTGGTAATGATGAAAAAACGATCCAAGGAAAAATCGAAGCGATCATTTCGCAAATGACCGGGGAAACGATTGAGATTATCGGTTCTGGCCGAACAGACGCTGGAACACACGCCAGAGGTCAAGTAGCTAATTTCAAAACAGCTAGTACAATGAGTCGAATGGAGATGCTGGATTTTCTTAATCGTTATTTGCCAAGAGATATTGTGGTAAAAAAAGTGGAAGAAGTACCTGAACGTTTTCATGCTAGATATAATGCAAAAGGGAAAAAATATAGTTACTACGTTTGGAATGCTCCAATTCCAACAGTGTTTGAAAGAAACCATAGTTTTGATTATCCGAAGGCACTTGATTTGGAGAAAATGGAAGAAGCTTGTCGGAAACTAGAAGGAAAACATGATTTTATTGGATTTTCAGCATTGAAAAAAACAAAAAAATCAACAGTACGTACAATTGAAAAATTATCGGTCCAACAAGAAGGTAATATGCTTCATTTTACATTTGTAGGGGATGGTTTTTTGTATAAAATGGTACGGATCTTAATGGGAACGATTTTAGATATTGGTTCAGGTAAAGCTGAATTATCTTTGATCGATACGATTTTTGAAACGAAAGTCAGACAGCAAGCAGGCGAGACAGTTCCCGCACATGCGCTTTTTCTAGATGAAGTGTATTATTAAGAGACGTTAAATGATTCAAAGAAAATAGGGGAAAAGCAATCTCAGCTTTTTCCTGTTTCCTTGGATCGGCAGTGGACACTTTGGGAGGGGGAGACCCGATGAAGAAAGAGGAAGAAATCACCACTCTCTACAATTTGATTTTAAACCCAAACACGCGAGACTGGGAGCGACAACAACTAATGACAGCGAAAGAAGAGTTAGCAACTTCTGTTTCTCTAAAAGAGGTACTTGAAAAGTTGGAAGTTTCTTTGCGACCATTGGCTTTACGACAAAATCTAACTCCAGATGTCATGGATTTCTATTTGCAAATGGTCGGCGATCCGTTAGGGGAAGCGCGGTATGATTTTTCTAAACACGAACTGACAGATCCGACAGTTCAAGAACGAGCAGTGTTTGCTGGCGGTTGTTTTTGGTGTATGGTAGAGCCTTTTGAGAAAAAAGCAGGAATTATTTCTGTGATGTCTGGATACACAGGCGGGCAGTTTGATTCCCCTAATTATGACCAAGTCAGTGGCGGCTATACCGGTCATGTGGAAGCAGTGGAGATCATATTTGATAAGCGATTGATCAGTTATCAAGAGCTAGTCGAGATTTACTGGCAAGTAACGGACCCGACGGATGAATTTGGACAATTCCAAGACCGCGGAGAACAATATCGTCCAATCATTTTTGTTCAAAATGAAGAGCAACAAAAAACTGCTGAAGCGTCGAAACAAGCATTAAGCGCATCAGGTCGCTACAGAAAACCGATAGTTACGGCTATTTTACCAGCGACAGCTTTTTGGCCGGCAGAAAATTACCATCAGCAATTTTATCGGAAGCAACCAAAACGTTACAAAAAAATAAAACAAACTCGTCGTCAATTAGCATTTTTGCAAAAAATGACTACCAATTGGGGAAAAAAAGCGAAGAACTAAAACAAGCAACATAATTTTGGTAGCGTTTTCTATTGAAGAGATATAAATTTGAAAGTAATCTATGGGGACTTGAAATAGAGATGGCTAAAAAATCTTGGTCAGTAGTCATCTGCTATCCTTGAAAATGAAAAACGGCATTCCAGAAGTAACTCTTTATTTTTTGGAGTGGAAGACTTCTGTGATAATCATAAAATAAGGAGTGAATGAAATGTATGTAGCTGATAAAACGCGTTATGAAAACATGGAGTATCGTAAAAGCGGTCAATCTGGATTAAAACTGCCTTTACTTTCCTTAGGATTATGGCAAAATTTTGGGGAATATGATCCCATCAGTAATCAGCGGGAAATTTTAAAGGGGGCTTTTGATTTAGGCATCACCCATTTTGATCTAGCCAATAATTATGGTGGACCTGCTGGAGCAGCTGAAACAAACTTTGGACGACTTTTTAAAGAGGATCTCAAACCCTATCGAGATGAACTGATTATCTCTAGTAAAGCAGGCTATTATATGTGGGATGGGCCTTACGGCAATTGGGGGTCTCGTAAGTCGATCATTGCCAGTTGTGACCAGAGTTTGCAACGTATGGGTTTGGACTATGTGGATATTTTCTATCATCATCGTCCAGATCCTGAAACGCCTTTGGAAGAAACCGCAGAGGCATTGATGCAATTAGTTCGACAAGGAAAGGCCCTTTATATCGGTATCTCTAACTACAATGGGGCGGACACGCAGAAAATGGCGGAAATTTTACGCAAAAAAGATGCGCCCTTCGTGATCCATCAAATGCGTTACAATCTGTTTTCAAGAGAATTGCTTGAGACGGACTTAGCACCTGTCCTTGCTGAAAATGGACTAGGTGCAATCACGTTTAGTCCATTAGCACAAGGCTTGTTAACGAATCGCTACTTACATGGTATTCCTGAAGAATCACGTGCGCATCGAAAAGAAATCCCTTTTCTTTCAGAAGAACAGATTGCACCGACACTACGTAAAATTACACAGTTACAGGAAGTGGCGGAAGCGAGAGGACAAACATTGGCTCAGATGGCATTGGCGTGGAATGTGCGACAACCATCAGTGACAAGTGTTTTAGTCGGTGCTAGCCGTTTGAGTCAGTTGCAGGAAAGTGTCAAAATGAAAGATAATCTCGTCTTTGCACCAGAAGAACTAGCAACGATCGAAACGATTTTGGCAGAAAATTAACGTGTGAGAAAATCACGTTGAAGTGGATACAACAAAAGCAAGCGTGTCTGGGGGATTAGTCCTCATGCATATTCTAAAACCGAATAAACGGCAGGGACAGAAGTAACCTCTTCGGAAATAAGGCGCCAGCCACGAAAATTTGTAGAACAATTTTAGTGGCTGGCGCCTTGTTTATCGAGGCTGAATACTTCTGTTCCGACCTCCTCTTGCTTATGCTATCATATCTTGTGTTTGAGAGGTGATGTAGAGACAGACGGCGTAGCTTGTTTTTCTTCATTTTTACTTGGTACAATAGCTTACCTTCTTGTTCTTCTAAAGTGAAGATTTTATCGTCTTGCTTTTTTGTTCCTTTTCTATTTGTTTCAAATTCGTTTCCGACGCAGCAGAAAGAGCCTTAACATACAAAATACGTCTATCCTCTCCGGTTTGTATTAAAGATTCGGGGGACGAGTAGCTATCGGTTCCTGTTTTGTTTTCTGACACTATCGCTGTTTCTAGCGTTAGCTCACTTATTTTTTTTGTGAATGGTTCATTTGCGCAACTACTTCTGGACTCAGCCAAAAAATCTCTGTAGGAGAATGTGGCTCGTTTCCCAAATGCAAGGTCAGTTCATTGTCATGTACTTTTATAGAATCTCCTGGGATTCCGATGATTCTTTTAATGATTTCATCCGTAGAGGATCGCTGAATAGCGATGATGATATAACGTGTGAGTGCCGAAAACTTGTCTACGATCACAATATTGCCGTTGGCTAAATTGATGTTCCAGTAACTTGACGAAAGTGATAGCGATGAAGTGAATAAGTAAAAACGACACATAAAAGCAGCCATATTAAGATATATGGCCCAGACTGTAGACAAAAAGGAGTGGCTTAATTGCCAACTCCTTTTTATTAGTCTTTGTAGAAATTTGAAATAAAAAGCCATAGGCTTTTTTGCTTTCCATAGCCATGAGGCTAGTTTTTTTAAATTCATGGCAGCAAACGTAAGCATCGTGTGCGTGGCGACTTTTTCGAGACCTCGATATTTTGTCCAACGCATACCATGCTTTTCTTTTGCATCTGCAAATATTCGTTCAATAGTTTGTTTTCTCTTTTTATAAATTTCTCTATTCAACGCCGTATGGCGTTGGTGTTCAAGTTCATCCATAAGATCCGCCCAAACATGTCGAGTTACTATTTTTTGATGTTTTGTACTCAAAGTACAGTTTTTAAGTAATGGACAACTCCTACAGAATTTTGGATTTGATTTATAGGTTCGATAACCATCACGAGTGATAGTTGAAAATAACAACGGTTGATTATTGGGACATAAATAGCAGTCAAAATAGGCATCATAAACAAAGTCTTTTTTACGAAACATTCCTTTTACTCCATGAGGTACAGTATATGGAAGAATCGGGTAGAGTTTCAAGTGTGACAGAAAATGAACAAATTTAGGCGTCTTATATCCTGCATCAGCGACAACACGCTTTATATTTGGAAAAGCTCTTTTCGACTGTTTGACCAGATCGATTGCGACTTGGCTGTCATGTACATTTCCTGGTGTGATTAATGTAGATAAGATAAAACCATTATCTTCACAGGAAGTATGCGCGGAATAAGCAAATTGTTTTTCTCGTTCACCTTTAACATAGTAACCACTTTCTGGATCTGAATGACTTATTTTTTGAAGACTCAACTCACTTTCTGTGTCCCATGTAAAAGGACGTTTTCCTACAGCAATACGTTCTTTATTTATTTCATCTTCTAATTCATCTTGATAAGCTTTAGCTTGACCGTAGGTCATTTCTTTTGTGAACTTATGTTTATTGGCATTTGCCTTAATATGAGTAGAATCAATATAAAGGTTGTCTTCCGTAACGAAGCCAGCTTTTACAGCTTGTTCTAGAATATGAGAGAAAATGTCTTCAAATAAAGTTGTTTCTCTAAATCTTCGAACATAGTTTTTACCAAAAGTAGAGAAATGCGGGATAGGATCCTCGAATGAATAACCTAAAAACCAACGATAAGCAACATTTGTTTCAACGTCTTTAATGGTCTGTCTCATCGAACGGATACCAAATAAATATTGGATAAATACTAATTTAATTAAGACCACTGGATCAATACTGGGACGACCATGGGTCGAATACGTAGATTCTACAATGGGATAAATGAAATCAAACTGAATCGCAGCATCAATCTTTCGAACTAAGTGATCTTTAGGTACAAGATCATCAATTGTTAACATAGCAAATTGATTTCTACCTTCAATCGATTGTTTTCTCATCATTAGAATCACTCCCAGAATAGTTTATACAATGAGTATAAAACAAAAAAACTGCAAACAACACTCCAAATTTAGGAGTTTGTCTACAGTCTGAGCCATATTAAGATATATGGCCCTTTCTTTTTTTGAAGTTGACCATTTGCCCAGATATACAAGAAAACAATCCCCTTTTTTTACTTGAATGGTCCTGTTAGTTATTCCAAACGATTTTTTGGTTCTTTGACCTGTTCAACAAACTCGAGAATGGTCTGATGGGCATTTATTCGCGCATTTTCTAGTTCAAATAGTATGTAGACGCAAAAGGTCAATGCAATAGTTAGCAAACTGTTGATGATCAAAAGTTAAAAAAATGGTTTTTTCAATAATTTCAGTTTATAAATACTGATTTTTTAGATAAAATCGTATGGGCTTACAAACGACAAAAATTTGAAGTCTTGGCAAAAAAACGTGTTACTTCTATAGAAGTGTTACAAGAATTGAAATTTATGAGAAGAATCAATGCGATTGAATCAAAAAATCAATCAACGAAGTAACTACTTGTTGATTAATTCTAGCAAGCAATCATTGAAATCTACCAAGTGAGGAGCAGACTTACTTTTTACTTGGTGGTTTCTGGTGTTCCATTCTTTTTTTGCACACTAAAAATAGTGTGCGATAGAAAAATTAGAGTGTGTTTGATAAAAAACAACATGAAAACCCTTTTATATCAAAGTGGTAAAGCGATTTCAAAGTTGGCACGATACTTGCATTATATAAAAATGTAAGAAGAAGAAAAGGAAGTGTTCAAAATGGAGAAAAGAACAATCATGCTTGTCTGCTCTGCAGGAATGAGTACAAGTTTATTAGTGACAAAAATGCAAAAAGCAGCAGAAGAAAAAGGTGTAGAAGCGGACATCTTTGCAGTTTCAGCATCAGAAGCTGATAGCCAACTAGAATCAAAAAATGTAGATGTTTTATTATTAGGGCCACAAGTACGTTTCATGCAAAGTCAATTTGCTGAAAAACTAGCACCAAAAGGGATTCCGTTAGATGTTATCAACATGCAAGACTATGGCATGATGAACGGGGCAAAAGTATTGGAACAAGCAGAATCATTGATCAATAAATAAAAACAAGAAAAAGAGGAAAGAAAATGGAAGATCAAAAAAATTTAGAAGCGATCATGGGTTTGATCATGTTCGGTGGCAACGCAAAAAGCGATGCAATGGAAGCGATTGCTGCTGCGAAAAAAGGTGACTTTGAATTAGCAGATGCAAAAATCAAAGATGCAGAAGAATCATTGGTTCAAGCGCATCATTCGCAAACAGGGTTATTAACACAAGAAGCACAAGGGGAACATATGGAAGTTACTTTGTTAACCGTTCATAGTCAAGATCATTTGATGACATCGATCGCGTTTACAGATTTAGCAAAAGAAATCATTGATCTATACCGTCGTATAGATGCTTAAATAAAAGTTTTTTAAAGGAGAAAAGAGGAAAAGATATGGATAGCTTTGTAGCATTTATGGAGAAACACTTTATACCAGTCGCATCAAAAATCGGTGCACAACGCCATTTAGTGGCCATTCGTGACGCTTTTATGGTCAGTATGCCATTAATGATCTTAGGCGCTTTAGCTGTAATG
Organism: Enterococcus sp. AZ171; assembly: GCF_051714005.1. NCBI lineage: Bacteria > Bacillati > Bacillota > Bacilli > Lactobacillales > Enterococcaceae > Enterococcus > Enterococcus sp. AZ171. Next base: position 313,270 of record NZ_JBIORA010000001.1, read on the forward strand.
ATCAATAACTTGCCGATCCCTGGATTCCAAGAATTGATGAATTCGATTTTTGGTGGTGAAGCATGGAAAGGATTCGGTGCGGCTGCTTGGAACGGAACGTTTGCGATTCTTTCTGTTTTGATTGCGTTCTTATTAGCTTATCATTTAGCAAACGGTTACCGTAAAGATGGCGTATCTGCTGGAGTGATTTCATTAGGTTCATTCTTCGCACTAGGCGGCGCTTTAGGTATGAGTTCAAACGGATTATTTATTGCAATTATTGTCGGAATTATTTCAACAGAGATTTTTGTTCGTTTAAGTGGAAATGAAAAATTGATCATCAAAATGCCAGACGGAGTGCCACCAGCAGTAGCAAAAGCATTTGCGTCATTATTACCAGCAATGATCACGATCTCATTTTTCGCACTAATCGCTGCGATTTTTGCAGCATTCGGTGTTGCTGATATTGTTGGCGCATTCTACACGGTGGTTCAGGAACCATTTATGGGGCTTGCTAACTCTTACCCATCTGCATTATTGCTTGCATTTATTACACCGTTCCTTTGGTTCTTCGGATTACATGGAGCAAACATGGTCGATCCATTGATGCAAACCATCAATGCGCCAGCGATCCAAGCAAACGTCGAAGCGATTGCCAACGGTCAAAGTGCACCATTTATCGTCAATAAACCTTTTTTTGACAGCTTTGTCAATTTAGGTGGTACAGGTGCGACACTAGGATTACTGATTGCGATCTATTTAGTAGGACGTAGAAACAAACCTTATATGGTCGTAACGAACTTATCGATTGCACCAGGAGTATTCAATATCAACGAACCAACAATGTTTGGTCTACCAATCGTTTTGAATCCAGTGATGTTTATTCCATTTATTTTAACACCAATGGTTTTAGTAACTGTTGCGTACTTTGCGACATCAACAGGACTTGTACCAGCAGCTACAGTAATGCCACCATGGGTAACACCACCAGTGATCGGCGGATTTTTAGCAACAAACAGTTTTTCAGGCGCAGTGTTATCTGCGGTCAACTTACTGATTTCAATTCTGATCTATCTACCATTCGTTAAAGTAGCAACGATCCAAGAAATGAAAAAAGACGCATTGAACGCGTAAGAAATAATAAACGGAGAGCAAGTGATTGCTTTCCGTTTTTTTTTTTTACTACTGTTATCATTGCTATTTTTCAGAAAGCAACGTATAGTTTTTGTAAGTATTTTTTTTGAATAGGAGGATAGCGTATGAATACAACAGATATTCAAAAAAGGATCGAACGATTCCAAGCATATGGGAACACACTTCCAGGAGCTAGGGTATATTTTCGTGAAGATTGGGAAACGCTTTATTTTGATTTGGATGGTAAACAGTTTGGGATGATGAGTCCAGAAGAGAATGAAAAAGCATTGATTACGTTAAAACATTTTCCAGAAAAAAACGAGGAATTACGAACGATGTACCCTGGGATCATTATACCTGGTTACTATGCCAATAAGAAACATTGGAATTCGATCATGTTAGGCAAAGATGAATTGTCAGACGAGGAAATCGAGAAAATGATTTTGATTTCTTATAAATTGGTACTAGCTAAATTCGCTAAAAAGAAACAAGAAGAAATCAAAAACTCAGTGATAGAAAGTGATTGAAAGCTTGAAGGGGCATCAATCATTTTCTAGTCGATGAAAAAGGTCTGGAAATAGGGACACCCTATTTCCAGACGCTTAATAAAATTTGTGCAGATGGACTAAGAATGTTTGGATCGATGATTCGCCTCTACCTCTTTGTCACAGAAATAATCAACATCATCGGACGTCTTAATTCGTCTTTCATACCAGGCATATCTAACATATGTGACGGTGGCGTTGGTTCAAGCACATGGTTGATTTGAAAGTCATTAGACAATAATGTCTCAAGATAAGTTGTAATCGTTCGATGATATTTTTTTACAGAAGATCCTAGGAAGTTTGTGTCACGCTCCCCTTCGTCAAAATAATGATTAACTGGAAAGTGCATGATCTGACCGTTGTCTGTATAAATCCAGTCTTGCCGACCATCTGCTGTGAAAATAGGATGTTCAACTGAAAAAAGAAATTGCCCATTCGGTTTTAGGAAGTGATGGACATGCTGGACGAGTTGTTCCCAATTTTCTACATAATGGATAGCTAAAGAACTGAACACGAAATCAAATGAGTCTTTCGCAAACCGGATCGTTGAAATATCGTCTTGCATATAACTGATCGTGGTATCGTTTGTTCGAGCTCTAGCTTCTGCTAGCATCTTCTCAGACAAGTCGACACCAATGATTTTTTTTGCCCCTTGCGAAGCAGCGTAACGACAGTGCCACCCATAGCCACATCCAAGATCAAGGACTGTTTGACCATGGAGATTGGGGAAGATAGATGCAAGCGTTGGCCATTCTCCAGCACCTTGTAAGCCATTTTTGCTACGAGGCATTTCTTTGTATCGGTCAAAAAATTGTTGATCATCGTAAATATTTGTCATGTTTGATTCCTCCATGTAATTTTTTTATTTGCTTAAACTACATGGAGTCCGTCTCTTTTGTGTGCAATCATCTCGCTCACTCCTTTGACATCTATTCTAGCTTAGGTCGGAAGAAGAAGCAAAAATTCAAACATAGATAAACATGCTTAGGCATCTATTTTACACGACGCATGAATAATGAATGGAGATTTAAAAGTTGAATATGTATCAATGGATCAAATTAAATGAACACCCAGATTTACTGGAAGAAACCGCAAGTTGGTTTTCCTCAAAGTGGGGCATCCCTGCTGAGGTTTATGCGGAAAGTATACGTACTGCAATCATCGAGAAGGAAAGTATTCCTCAATGGTATGTCATTCTCGATGAAAAAGGTGCAATCGTTGGAGGAGCAGGTGTCATCGAAAATGACTTCCACGACCGCCCAGATTTAGCACCTAATCTTTGTGCTTTATATGTTGAACCGGAGCATCGGAATCAGGGATTAGCAAAATGGATATTAGAACAAACCAGAGAAGAGATGCATCGATTAGGGTTCAAGAAACTTTATTTGATGACAGACCACACCTCCTTTTATGAACGATATGATTGGTCATTTTTAACTATGGTCAAGGAAGAAAGTGGAACAACTACCCGGTTGTATCAAATCACTACAACAACATAAAGAGAAGCATGAGATGTTGAATCAAATCTCATGCTTCTCTTTTTTCGCTTGTTCTCTTCGTTGTTTCTTTTCATCGTAAATAAAGACATTTCGCACGATACGTAAGATGGGGCGAGTGGTCAAGAAGATGGCGCCTGCTAAATACAAGTAATTACTGTAATAATCAGGGATTTTCGTGAGTAAAGCAATACTCCCTAAGACATAAAAAATCCCTGTGAGTAAATCAACCGCTAAAGAAATCAATGTGTAACGATTTTGAAAATACAAGCGAAAACGCCGTCCGCGGATCTCAATATCTTCTTCTTTGCCAATCTCGACATCATGGGTATTTCGTTTGATTCTTGGCATATAAAATCACCTAACTAGTTTTTATTTCTACGGTTTCAAGACAACTTTGATATTTTTATCTTCTTTTTTATCAAAAATCTCGTATGCTCGAGCCGCTTCTTCTAACGGCATCGAATGAGTGATGATTTGAGTTGGATCAAACAGTCCTTCTGCAATCATGTCATAAATTTTTGGCATCAAATGGACAACTGGTGCTTGCCCATGTTTGACGTCAATATTGCGCATAAAGAATTCTTGAAGTGGATAGGAAGAAGCAGGTGTCATATAAACACCAGTGATTTGCACTGTACCAAATTTTTTCACCGCTTTAGCAGCCATTTGGATAGGTGAGATCGTTCCACTTTGTAAGCTAACTAAATTTTTAGCTTTTTCTTTTGTTGGCTCTAAACCATCCATTCCGACACAATCAATGATGACATCTGCACCGCCACGAGCTAACTCATATAAATCATCTCCGGCTTGGTTCACGTCGTCTAATAGATAGGTTTCGATTTGATTATAGCGGACTGCTTTGTCTAATCGGTGTTTGACTGGATCGACCGCAATGACACGTTTTGCTCCTGCCATCACAGCAAATTTTTGTGCAAATAAACCAACAGGACCTGAACCTAAGACGACGACTGTATCATCTTTTTTAACCCCTGCATTTGCAACGCTCCAATAAGCGGTGGGTAAAATATCAGATAAAAATAAAACTTTTTCATCAGGTAAATCATTATCTGGAACGATAAATGACGTAGAGTCGGCGAAAGGTACCCGAAGATATTCTGCTTGCCCACCCCAGTGATTTCCGTTCAATTTACCAAAACCGAATAATCCGCCGTATAATTCTTCCTGATTGGAATTATCACACTGACTTTCCATATGGTTTGCACAAAAATGGCAATGGCCACAACTAATATTAAAAGGAATAACGACACGTTGTCCTTTTTTCAACTTCTTCACTTCAGAACCAACTTCTTCAACAATCCCCATAGGTTCATGTCCAACGACATAGCCTTTTTCCATAACGGATTCCCCATGGTGATAAAGATGGAGATCAGATCCACAAATCGCTGTTGCAGTGATACGGATGATTGCATCGGTTGGTGCTAAAATTTTTGGATCATCAACATTTCTAATTTCCATTTTTTGCTTTCCTTGCCAAGTGACTGCTTTCATCGTAGTGCTCCTCTCCTGTTTTCATTAATAAAACTAACGATAGTTATTTATAAACTCATTCTAAGGGAATGTTACTTTTTTTCACAATGAAACGCGCTTTTAGTTTTAGTTTAAAACAGTAAAATAACTTTTGACGAAAAAAGGAAGTTGTAGTTTTATTGACTGAAAGTTATAATTATAGTAGTTGATTTTCAACAAAATAAAACGTAAAAGAACAATTTTTTGTGCTGACCTAGGAAAGGAGAGAAATGAGAAATAGTCGATTAATCAAAATAATTATAGGAGTTGTGTGTACAGTCTGGCTCTTTTTTTTGTCGATTGGCGGACTTTTTTATACGTCTTTAGCAAATGAAGGATTTATGAATGAACAAATCAAACAAGCAAACTACATACAAAAGGTAACGAAAGAGATCAATGGTCGTGTCCAGAGCTATCACCAAGAAGCAAGAGTCACTCCAGAGGTGCTTGCCGACAGTATATCTGAGGAATTAGTCAAAAAGAATATCGAGCATTTTGTCAAAGAAACTTATCGTGACAAGCAACCAAGCTTGATCCAAGCAACGGAGCTGGAAGAACATATCAAAGAGACGATCCATACATATAAAACAGAACATGAGATCAATATTGAAGAAGGGATTGCGGGAGAAGAACTCGCTTTACATATGATCGGCGGGATCTTTGAACGAAGTGTCCAACCAAGTTATCTGCATCTTTTTATTCGAGGAATCAATGACCTGAGCCACCAGGTACTTCACTATGCTTGGGGCATTGTGAGTGTGAGCCTATTGATCTTAGCAGGGTTCATTTATTTCAATCCAGGTTCTATCCGTTCGCGTATCAAAAAATTTGCGTGTAGTCTGATGGGCGCTGGACTGATAAGTCTAGCATTTGCCGCAACTTTATACTATGCGCAGATTTTGCAGACGGAGGAGCAAATGGAGTCACTTCAAGGCTTGATACGAATATATCTCACTAACTTTACCCTGATTGTTTTATTGATCGGAGGAAGTGAGATTGTTGTGGGCGGCTTCGCATGGCTCCTTGCAAAAAGAGAAAACAAAAAAAGAACTGTCGGACAAAATCAAAAATAGCAAAAAAACAAAAGTCTTCCGCCTATTTCCATAGGTGGAGGACTTTTGTTTTAGGACTGAAGTAGCACAGGAAAGTGAATTCCTTTAGTGAACCTCAATCAAACATTTTTTTCGCTGCACGCATCAACGTAGGGATATCTTTGTCATAACGTGGTGTTTTCACCAAACGTGACATTGGAATACCTGCAAAATGGAATGCCGCAATTTCTCCTGAACGAACAGCACTTTGTTCGGTAAAGATCATTTGATAAGGCTGTTCAACGAACTCACCAGTAAAGGCAAGGTTTGTTGAATGTTTAGGAATGACTTTTGGTCGATCACTTTTCGCACGATTGTTAAATAAGGCAGAAGCATATGGCATGTAAACCGGAATATTATTGATGACACTATCGTAGATTTCGGTTTCTTTTTCGCGAATGTTTACTGGACCAGGATCAACTTTTGAAAGCTGACCAAGTAATTCTTCTAACATTTCTTTTCCGTTCATTTTAATATACTCTTTGTCGACAAATTCACCACGACGTCTTGGATACAAGAAGTAGCCCCAAATCACTGTTTCATTCGGTTTTTGTGAAGTGAAATGCGGTTGGTGATGCACGACGATCGACATATTGACATCTTTTTGACCAAGTGGGGTAATCGGTGTTGTTGAAATAAATGAATTCAACGCATTACCTGGTTCTTGTGTCGTGATACGTGTGATCTCATTTAGCAACACATGATTTTTCGTTGTCAACGTAAAGCTGACCCATTCACTTGCATCACGATCTGCGAAAAATTTATCTGGATTGCCTAAATTGTAGAATTTTTCACTGGCTTTTTTCCACAAACTCGAAGCAGCACCGTAATCCATATTTTCCTCTGCGGGTGTTTCGTAGTCGCCAAGTGTTGCCGAATCAGTGATCGAACCATTTGTAAATAATACGCCAGTATCTCCATCAACGACGACATGTTCTTCTTCTTGTGTTTTTGTATTGATCATCTTCAAGCCAGTCACAGTGATTTCATCTTGCATCGCTGTTTCTTTGAATTCCCAGTCAACGACACGACGATTCAAAATGATTTTACAACCTTGTTCTTTCAAATAATTGATCAGTGGCAACATAATACTTTCGTATTGATTATAGCGTGTTCGATTGACCCCAACTAAATGCTCGATTTGAGTAAACTCATAAATCATTTGGTGCATATAGCGACGTAATTCTTGTGCAGAACTACGTGTTCGAAAAGCAAAAGTCGTTTCCCACATAAACCAGAAGTTTGTTTCAAAGAAATGGGGATCATCTTTGAAATACTCAGCAATCGTCACATTATCTAATTTTTCTTCTTCTGAATCAGGCATGGCGATTAGTTTCGTTAATAATACGCGATCTTTATTATTGAAGCCTAATTTACCGCCATCAACGATTCCCTTGCCACCTTCCAATAAGCGAGCTTTATCAAATGTCGGATGTTTGGCATCGAAATCTCGTGTATCTTCTTCGGCTGTCATGCCCGGTTCTGTGGCAGAAGGGATACGACTGAGTAGATCCATCAAATCGACATACGTACGGTAATTCAGCATACGTCCACCACGTGCAACGTAGCCTTTTTGATTTTCTAATGGGTGATTTTTGTTCCAATATTCATCAGTCACTGTGTCCACAGGAGCGCCATCATTTGATCCATGGTCATCTAAGGAGTAGAAAGTGATTTGATCTCCACGCCATTTGCCTTCTTGGATCAAATAAACAGCAGCTGCCATATTCGCGATTCCTGCACCAATCATAATTGCTTTCTTTTTTTGCATCATGCGTTCCTCCAATATTTACCAATTCATTTTCACAGCGATTTTTCTAGATGGATTCAAATTCATCATAAAGGTGACGATCATCTTCTAGTAAGCCTGTTTTTTTGCCAAGATAAACAGCACCTATAGCGACTAGTCCTAAGCCAATGCCTACTTTCAACCATTTCTTGCTCATAAAAAAACCTCCTTTTGGTTTGTGAACTGTTTCTACTTCAAAGCATAAAGCGTTTAGAAAAATAAGCCAAATGATAGGGTAAGGAAGCAACCTGGATTTTTGACAGTTTAGAGGAAGTGTCTGTTTTTCACAATAAAGTGTAAGAAAATGTTAAATGAATCAAAGAAGAATTAGTGACGATCACTGAGGCAAAAAAAGGGGAAAGAGATAATGGCTGAAAAAAATAGAACCAACATTTGCTGATTTCTTGAAAAAACTTCGTAGTTTCTGGTTTAGAGAGAAAGAATATGTTTCATCGACTAATAGATACAAGTAATTGAATCTCATTTTTGTTATTTAAAAAAAGGTGGTTTGATTATTTAAAATATTCTTCCAGTGGATAATCAACTAGGATCAGTCATTTTGGTTTTTTTTATTATTATGATGATTTTGAGAAAAGAGTGTGATAGGATGAATGAAAAGGGTATCATAGTTGTTTTTGTATAGTTTTTAGACGGATGAAGTCAAAAAAAGCGCCGAGACAGCGCTTGCTCCTAGAAGCTGATGACGGACAAAGCCTTATTTTAACTTGCTATATTGAATTGAATGCTTCCAAAACGGTGCAATTACACTAAATGACGTTGCTACTGTTTTAGAGCTATGTTGAATTGAATGCTTCCAAAACAGAATAGAAGCTTCTTCTATTGACAACATTGTTTTAGAGCTATGTTGAATTGAATGTTTCCAATAGAGTATAAGAGTCCATTACACTATGAACGTTTTTAAATCTATATTGAATTGTCTGCCATTACTAGCTATACTGGATCTCAGTAAAAAGATGATAGTGGGATTCACTAATAAAAAAGTACAGAGTCAGAAGAAAACACAGACACTTGTGTTTTCTTTTTTTGCTCAAACTGGACGAAACTCTTTACTCTTAGTAGGATAGGAGTAGAAGAAAAAGTGGGGTGTAAAGATGTTTAGTGAAACGTTAGTCCATTTGTTGGAATGGGTGACTGCGATTTTGAATATTTTCTCGATTTTAGTCTTGTTGGTTGGTATTTTTTTAGTTTTAAAAAATTTGATGTTGGAACGTCCCTTGATTAAAGATTATGCGACGCGTAATCGGCGCAATGCGGATATTCGAAAACTACTAGCTAGTTACATTTTGTTGAGTTTAGAAGTACTGATCGTGGCAGATCTCATCGAATCTGTCATTAAACCAACTTGGACAGACATTTTAAAATTAGCATTGATCATTATCATTCGCACGATCATCTCTTATTTCTTAAATTTAGAAATTGCGAGTCATGTATCGCATGAAAGAAGGGAAGTTTGATGGAGATCAGTTGGATGACACTGCTTTATCCATATCTTGAATGGTTGGTCTTGATTTTAGATATTTTTGCCATTGTGGTCTTATTATGGGGAGGCTTTCTTTCAATCAAAGATTTTTTGAAAGATTCCTTGAACCCGTCATTCAAACAAAATGAACGGATTCATCAAAATAATGGCATCAAAAAAATGCTGGGTGGGTATATCTTGTTGAGTTTAGAGATATTGATTTCTGCTGGGATCATCGAGTCGATCATCAAACCGACATTACAAGATATTTTTCAGTTGGCCGCATTAGTTGTGATTCGTACGATCATCTCTTACTTCTTGAATAAAGAAATCGGCCCAGCAGATGTCTAAGTTTGCATCATCATAGGCAGAATGGGTAAATGATATTAGTGATCACGTCTCTTAAAATTGAATAGTTTTTCAGAAAGTAACGATTATAAAAAAAGCTAGAAAAGCCAAAATCTTGTAGGATGAATTTTTGGTTTTCTAGCTTTTTTTATGGAACTGTCTAGCTTTTCACACACTTTATACGACAGAATAAATGTGTGCAAGAGTTACTATTACGAAAGTATGCCTTCCTCATGAACTACTTTTTACAAGCAGTATAATTGCTTGTTCCACTGTTTCGACTGAGATTGGAATAATTTGTTCCATGGACAAGGCCACAGGTGTGTAGAGTGTACGTTCACACAACAGCCGGTTAGATGAGGCTGCCACAAAATCGATAGCTTCTTTACTTAATTGTTTATAAATCATTGGCTCGACGGAAATGTCACATGTCGTAACAGCCTCTAAAGCTTCGCGATAAATCAGGTATTTGATATCTGAGTTGGTCACGATCCGCACAGTTAATTTTTGTTTATCTAAGCGTAAAATGCCAGTCAATTCAATAACGAATGACCGCAGACAATTTGGATTGATCTTTAATTGATAAGGAAGTGCATGGCTCCAATCGCTAACGATCCGTTTTACTTCTTCAAATAACTCTCGTTGTTCATCGGTCAATAAATAAAATTTTTCAGGTAAGAACAATTGATAGTTTTTCCAAGCAGAACGCAAAATACGTATCAAAGCACGTTCAAAAGCTTTGTTTCCAAGAAAAGCATGATCAAAATGTTGTTCAAATTGTTGGATCAATTGTTTTGTCTCTGGATTATTTTCAATAAATACCTGATGCAGTTGGGCAAAATCCTGCTCGATTGCTTCATACGAATCAAATCCATAATCACATAAATTGAAGAGTATCAGAATAAAATAAAATTCATTTGGTTGAAAAAATTGCTTAAACGGACTTTCTTCCCAAGCTGCAAGAACGAAATGATAAATCGGTCTCTTTTTGATTTCATCGATGAAGGATTGATCGATTGATAGTGGGGCATTTTTTTGATAGAACAGACTGATCAGAAAGCCTGTTTGCAAAATCTCTTGGGTATCCCGATCATAGATCCGCCCACTTTTTTTCGTGACTGCTTGAATAAACTCTTGCGCTTGGACATCAAAGGAGCAAGGAAGAGAGAGGTCAGGCAATGTGCCTGTCCGATAGCTCACATTTAGCAAAACCAAGCGTCTTTCGATGTCAGTAAAGTGAGGGGAATGATGTTCAATGGCGATATCGCATGCTTGAAAGTAGTCTAACACTTGTTTCTTCAATGCGTAAGCTTTGCTGACTGAAACAAATTCGAGTTCGGTCAATTGGATATAATCTGGTTCATCTTCTAAGTAAAGAAGGCAAGTTTTTAAAAATAAAGACGGCCGAGAGAGTCGTTGCATCAATTGGAAGCGAGAAGTTGTTGGTGCGAAGTATAAAGAATAGGTTTCTTTTTCTTTTGATTGATAAATGATTTGGTCGCTCAATTCTCTACTTAATGATTTGATATCATTCAACAGAGTGGTTTGACAAACATGTAACAAAGTAGCTGTCGTTGGAAGATGGACTTCCTTATTTACATAAAACTGTCCACAAAGAAAGAGTTGGCGTAAGAGATTTTTCTCAAGATAATGTTCAATCATGGGGAATCCTCCCTATTTGTATAGTCATGCACAAGCACTTAGCTATTATGCCATGTTTTTTGTAGATACGCATCTATCACCCAATCTTTCTTAGCAAACAAGATGCTAAATTTACTTATTTTTGTTATTGTATCTGTTTTAATTAAAAAAATTGGGAACTGATTGATAAAAAGAACCAAATAGAAAAAACAAATATGAATATTTTTCAACGAATAAGTGCATTTGATTTCTTTTTTTTGTTCGTGACTTAAACGTTATAATCAATAAATTGAACCATTCTTAGATAGGGAGTTTAGTCACATCGTTCGTTTTTTTGAGCTAAAAATACAGAATAATCAGACTTTATTTTTTTGTCTTCAAAGTAAGAAATATAAAGATATGTTATTAAAAAAATTTTTTTAAAATTTGAGCGTATAGTCAAACACGTAAACTGATCAAGCAACAACAGCCGGCTGAGTATTTCCTGTGATCAGGTAACAAGAGAGGAGAAATGAATCATGAAAGATATGGACATCAAAGCCGTCTTTATTGGCGACAAAGCAGAAAATGGCCAAGTGTATAAAATGTTATTGAATAAGATGTTGGATGAACATTTAGGTTGGCGTGAAAATTATTTACCAGCTGACCTTCCCGCAATCAGTGAAGCAGACAAATCAACAACGTCTTATCTTACGACTCGACAACATATGATGGAGGTCTTAGATGAAGTCAGTGAACGAATGCGTGCCGGTTCAATTCCTTGGCATTCAGCCGGACGTTATTGGGGACAAATGAATGCAGAAACATTGATGCCAGCTTTGTTGGCTTATCACTTTGCGATGCTTTGGAATCCTAATAACGTGGCATTGGAATCCTCAATGGCCACGTCACAAATGGAAGCAGAAATCGGAGAAGACTTTGCGAAGCTGTTCAGTATGCCGAATGGTTGGGGCCATCTGACAGCGGATGGTTCAATTGCGAATTTAGAAGGTCTATGGTATGCCCGTTGTATCAAATCGATTCCTTTAGCGGTCAAAGAAACTTACCCTGAAAAAGTGAAAGACCTATCGGATTGGGAATTACTTAATCTATCTGTAGAAGAAATCTTAGAAATGATCGAAACATTTACTGATGAAGAATTAGATCGAGTCAAAGCTGCATCTTCACGAAGTGGGAAACACATCCAAGAATTGGGCAAATGGCTTGTTCCTCAAACCAAACACTATTCATGGATGAAAGCATTAGATATTTGTGGTGTCGGGTTGGATCAAATGATCGCGATCCCCGTTGATGACTGCTACCGAATGGATGTCCAAGTATTGGAAAAGACGATTCGTGAACTAGCTATCCAACATATCCCCATCCTAGGTGTGGTCGCTGTTGTAGGTACAACAGAAGAAGGACAAGTCGATCGTGTCGATCAAATCGTTGAACTTAGAGAAAAATTGAAAGATGAAGGCATTTATTTCTACCTTCACGTGGATGCAGCTTATGGTGGCTATGCCCGTTGCTTGTTCATGAATGAAGCGTATGAATTTGTACCTTACGCATCATTAGCAGAATTTTATGAAGAACATCATGTTTTCCATCATGAAGTGAAAATCGAACGAAGTGTTTATGAAGGATTCAAGGCAATCAGTGAAGCCGAATCAGTGACTGTTGATCCCCATAAAATGGGCTATGTACCTTATGCGGCAGGAGGAATCACGATCAAACATAAAAGTATGCGGAATATCATCTCTTATTTTGCACCTTATGTGTTTGAAAAATTCGTTAAAGCACCAGATATGTTAGGTGCTTATATTTTAGAAGGTTCAAAAGCTGGGGCAACGGCTGCGGCAGTTTGGACGGCACACCGAGTTCTGCCTTTGAATGTCACTGGCTATGGTCAATTGATTGGTGCATCGATCGAAGCCGCTCAACGTTTCCGAGAATTTCTTGATCAATTAAGCTTTACTGTCAATGGGAAAACAATCGAAGTCTATCCATTGAATCATCCAGATTTCAATATGGTCGATTGGGCATTCAAAGTCCAAGGTTGTACAGATTTAAAAGAAATCAACCGTTTGAATGAAGAAATGTTTGATATGTCCTCTTATATGGAAGGTGATGTGTACGCAGAACGCTTTATAACTTCTCATACGACCTTCACGCAAGCGGATTATGGCGATTCTCCAGTAGCATTTGTTGAAAGCATGGGTGTTCCAAAAGAGGAATGGCAAAAAGAACAACAAGTTACTTTGTTGCGAGCTGCGATCATGACTCCGTATTTAACCGATGACAACATCTTTGCTTATTATACCGAAGCCATCAAACACGCAATGGAAGAAAAACTAAGAGAAGTTCTTGCGTAGTTTTAGTGATAGAAAGAAGGATCAATCATGACAGACTCAAAATCTACCAAACAACTGTCAACGTTAACGTTTATTGGGATGACTTGCGCTTTAGTCGCAAGCGTCCGCAATATTCCTGATGTCGCTGCCACTGGTTGGACGATGTTGTTTTATATGTTAGTTGCTGTACTCTTTTATGCGTTTCCGATCTCTCTGATCTCAGGAGAGTTTGCAGGGATGTTTCCTCAAAAGGGAGGGCCAGAACTGTGGGTCTCTCAATCCCTCGGTAGAAAATGGGGATTTGTCGTCTCTTGGCTTTTATGGGTTCAAATGTTTCCAGGGATGGTCATGGTTGCCTCAGCACTTGCCCCATTGTTTGGCAACATGGTCAATAACGTCCCATTGGGCTTGAATAGTAAATTCACATTGCTCGTGATTTTAGTCGTTTATTGGATCATCACACTATTGAACTTAAAATTCGACATGGCAAAAATTGGCGGGAAAATCGGTGTCTGGTTGGGGTTGTATGTCCCGTTGGCATTGATGCTCCTATTAGGTGCCGCAGCATGGATCAAGATCGGTATTATGCCAAATGGAACATTAGGGAAATTTTCTTGGGATCTTTTAGTTCCCGATCCAAGTACTGCAAAATCATTCGTTTATTTTGCACCGATCATGTTCATTTTTACTGGAATCGAAATGTCTTCTGTTTATATCACTCGATTGGCACATCCAGTTAAAACTTATATACGCGGTATTTTCGCTGCGTTAGTCTTTTTATTTGTGGTAAATACGCTGAATGCGTTAGTCGTTGCCAATGTGGTACCAAAGGGTCAAATGGAGTTGAATAATATTGCTCAATCCATTTCGATCGATTGCCAAATTCTTGGCTTGCCACATATGATTGTGAACCTATTCAGCTTACTTGTATTTGTCGGTGTCGCTGTACAATTGTCTGCTTGGGCTTCTGGTCCAGCCAAAACTGTTACAGAAAGTGCAAGAAAAGGCGCGTATCCTCCTCGTTTCAATTTTTGGAAAACCAATGAATTTGATGTGTCAAAAGCGGTGATCTTGACACAATCCATTATCATTTCTGTATTTGCACTATTCTATTTATTGATTCCCGGAGTCAATCAAGCATTTTTGATGTTAGTAAATGCAACGACAGTGATTTATTGTATCGTCTATCTTATCATGGGTGTCGCATTCTTACGTTTTAGAAAAACAAATCCAACTATCCCTCGTCCATTTCGCATCGGTAAAAAAGAGGGAAATGGGAATCTCGGTGCATGGCTTGTTGTGTTAGTCTTATTTGCAGCAATCGTTTTTTCTGTCGGACTTACATTAAAAGCTGGTACATGGATCGACTTTGTGGCTGTCGCATTGATCAGCGGCATTCTTTTTGTTGCCCCATTATGTATCGAAAAAATTAGAAAACCTTCTTGGGAACAAGAAATAAAGAACAAATTGAGTGAACAAAAATCAACGAAGCAATCGGAGTAAAGGCAAAAATTTTCGTTTGAAAAGCAAACCTAGAAACCTGGCTCATATTAAATCACACTAATTATTTCATGTTTGCCTGAAATAATCGGCATAAGAAACCCTCCTTTTTACGTATAATAAGTATTATCAAATGAAATACAGGAGGGATTGCCGATGACATGGTACAAAGAAACTGCTGAAGAAACAATGAATAAATTAAAGACGACCAAAGATGGTCTTTCAAATCAAGAACGTACCAGTCGTTTAGAAATACAAGGAAGAAATGAAATAGAGGTAAAAAAGAAAGTCAGTCCGCTTCGGAAATTTTTGAAGCATTTTACGGATTTGTTGATGATCATCCTTATGGTGGCTTCTGTCTTGAAGTTTTTAACGGGTGATTATATTGAAGGTAGTATTATTTTACTTGTAGTGATCATCAATAGTTTTGTTGGTTATTGGCAAGAAAGAAAAGCAGAAGAGTCACTCAATGGGCTAAAAAGTTTAATGAGTCAAGACGCAGTGGTTCTTTCTGAAGGCGTCAAGAAAAGTATCCCTGCCACTGAGATCGTGCAAGGGGATATAGTTAGTTTAACAGCTGGAGATGTCGTGCCTGCCGATATTCGTTTAGTCGAAACATATGGTTTGATGATCGAAGAAGCTGCGTTGACCGGTGAATCCGATGCGGTCGAGAAAATAAGTGAGCCGTTAGTCGACGAATTAGGCGCAGGAGATCAACTCAATATGGCTTTTTCAGGTACACTTGTCCAAGCTGGATCGGCACTTGGTGTCGTCGTTGAAACAGGGAATACGACGGAGA
The DNA here is from genome assembly GCF_051714005.1 of Enterococcus sp. AZ171. Taxonomy (NCBI): domain Bacteria; kingdom Bacillati; phylum Bacillota; class Bacilli; order Lactobacillales; family Enterococcaceae; genus Enterococcus; species Enterococcus sp. AZ171. The sequence continues at coordinate 328,935 of NZ_JBIORA010000001.1, forward strand.
TTGGAAAAATCAATCAAGCATTACAATCAGTCCAACAACAAACAACCCCTTTGGTTCGCAAGATCCATCAGTTAAACAAGCAAATCTTCAGAGGAATCGTTTTTCTAAGTTTATTCTTGATTTTCTTTACCTCATTTAGGTATGGCTTAGAGTGGAACTTTTTATTCTCAACAATCATTGCGTTGATCGTTTCTATGATCCCAGAAGGCTTGCCAGCGGTATTGACGATGATCCTCTCACTTGGGGTCAATGAAATGGCACAAGAACAAGCGATTATCAAAGGATTACCTTCTGTTGAAACACTTGGTTCAATGACGGTGATCTGTTCAGATAAAACGGGTACGTTGACCAAAAATGAAATGACTGTTGTGGAAACAATGACAGAAGATGAGACACGCTTACTTGAAATCATGAAAAATTGTCAAGAAGTGCAAACGAAAGAGGATCAAGTAGTGGAAACGTTGAGTGGCAATCCAACTGAGCTAGCTTTATTACGATACACAGCTGAACAGAATCTTCCCCTAAAAACGTCGCTTGCTAAATTGCCATTTAGCTCAAGTTATAAATATATGGCAACATTGCATGAAGAACAGGACCATGCAGTAGTGTTTGTCAAAGGAGCGCCAGAAGTTTTATTATCGAGATCTTCTTTGTCACAATCAGAACAGCAACAATGGATCAACCAAGCATCACAACTAGCGAAAAAAGGCCAACGTGTATTAGGGTTCGCCTACAAGCAAATGCCTATTGAGCAAGAGTTAGACCATGCACAGTTGCAACAACTGACATTTGTTGGGAATGCAGGAATCATTGATCCACCAAAAGAGAGTGCGATCCAAGCGGTAAGAGAATGTCAGCAAGCAGGGATCTCAGTGAAAATGATTACCGGTGACCACAAAGACACAGCCCAAGCAATTGCGGATCAAATCGGATTGAAGCATACGAGTAATGTCCTTGAAGGAATCGATATCGATCGACTCTCTGATCAAGATTTAGCGAAGAAAGTGAGCAAAGTCGATGTCTTTGCTCGAACGACTCCGGAGCATAAATTGAGGATCGTAGAAGCTTTGCAGAAGAATGGTGAAATCGTTGGGATGACCGGTGATGGTGTCAATGACGCGCCCGCATTGAAGCGAGCAGATGTGGGAATCGCTATGGGGATCAAAGGAAGTGAAGTCAGTAAACAAGCCGCAGATATGGTCTTAGGCGATGACAACTTCCATACGATCGCTAAAGCAGTCAAAGAAGGACGGCGGATTTTAGATAATTTACAAAAAACGATCAGCTTCTTCTTACCTACATCTTTAGCACAAGGCTTGGTGATCATCTGGGCATTACTTGCGAATCAGCCATTGCCTTTGACACCGATCCAAATCTTATGGGTCAATATGGTGACAACAATCACGTTATCCTATGCTTTAGGTTTTGAACAAGCAAGTAAAGACACGATGAGTCGGCTACCAAGAGATCCTAACCAAGGGATTTTGACGAAGTACAATGTTTTCCGGATTTTCTATGTGTCCCTCTTGATCATTATCCCAGCTTATTGGTTGGCAATGCAGTTTGAAGGTCAAGCCTTACAACAAACTGTTCTTTTACAAAATATTGTTGCTGCCCAAGCCGTCTATATGATCAATTGCCGTGAGCAAGTCGATGCTTCATTGAATAAAGGCTTCTTCCAAAATAAATTCTTATTTATTTCATTAGGTATTTTATTTGTCCTCCAAACTGGAGTCATTTATCTACCCTTTGCGCAACAAGTCATTGAAACAACAAGTTTGAGCTTTGCTCAACATTTACCAATCCTTGTAAATGTACTTCTATTATTTACAATCGTAGAAGTCGAGAAACGAATCAGTAAAACATGGATTAAAAGAAAAGAAAGAGAAGCTTTTGCCGGTAACTGAGAATCGTCGATCGTTTAAGAGATAAAGTCAAAGCGACAGTCTTCCCCCTAGGTTACTGTAGAGGAAGGCTGTCGCTTTTTATGGTTTAATACTTGGAGCTGAACGCTTCTTTTAAAACCTGATAAACGGTGTTCGAAAAGCTGACCTTCAACATTAAGCTAAAAAATCAAAAAATATGGGGAGCTATTTTCTGATTTTCTATCTTACTGCTCAGGTCAAAGCGCTTTTCTCACAACCTTACAAATAACTTCTAAATGTGAGTTCGGTCAATTGGTCGAGCTCATTTTTTGTTGGTATGGTAGAGATGTAGATGATTGGTATCGGGACTTGGTCGAGGGGGGTGTTTGAGACGAACAAGTCGTTTTTATGGAACGTGATGTCAGAAAGTTGAGATAATTCTACTGGAATCAATTGAACTCGTTTCCCAAAGTAATCATTTAATTCTTGTTGCAAAAAGGCTTTCCAAGAGGGTTCGCCTTGAAAGAAGAAATACAGGTTCAATTTATTTGGACGAACGGATAAGATTGCTTGTTGGATCAAGAAGGATAGTAGGCGTAGAAAGTATTCGTCTTCTTGAATAGGCAACTCTTGTTTCAGTTGCTCAAGTAATTCTTGTTTGAATGGGTACAACTGCGGATATTGTTGCTCATATTCTTCCAAAAAATAGTGATATTGCAAATTCAGCTGCTCGATCAAGATAGATGATTCATGGTATTTCAACAGTAACAAAATCAGGTTATCAGCAAGTTTTGTTTCGTTTAGTTTTTCTAAGTGCAAGGTATCAGCTAAATCCTGAACGAATTGTTTGATCTTGCCTGAAAAAGGATAACTTTGCAAGATATCTGCCACGGGTTCTTGGTATTGATTGTTGTAATTCCAACTTTCTAAAAAGCAAAAGAAAGCAAAAATCAATTCATCTTTTTGTAAATACACGCCTTCTAATTCATAAAGTTCGGTTAATTCAGTAGCATACGTGGAGTAAAGAGTATCTTCAGGTTTAAAGAAAGAGTCCTTGATACGGCAATTTGCCTTGACACGTATCGTGTTGATGAAAAACCAGCAAATTCCAAAGATCTCTTCTGTTTCAACAGAAAAAGGGGTTTGCTTCAAGCGTTTCAAAAAACGAAAGTAATGGGATTCATGGATGGAATAATCTTCAAAAAAATAATTATTATGAGTAAATGGCATCAAAAGACGATGATAAAACAAGCGGATCGCATTCTCAGAACCACTCATCGTACTTGTATATTTTGTCAGCTTGATCTGTAACCCATAACGAAGGAGTTGGCGATTGACTTTTCTTGTATGACGTTTCAGCGTTTCGTAAGAAAGTCCATTGACTGCTAAAAAATTGGTTGTGGAACATTCTTTTGTAAACAATAGTTCTTTGATCAATTGTACACTAACGGATTGTTTTAGAAACAATTCCCACAGATCATTGGCAAGTAGATTTTTTTGATTGAGTAAACGAATCCCTGACTGATCACTATCGATCAACCAGCCATCAGGTAATTGTGAGCGGATGACTTGTAAGTCGGAAAAAATCGTACGTTCCGTTGTATTGGTTTCTTCAGCAAGCTCATTGACAGTGAGTTTGGGATGGTTCAAAAGTAGTTCAATCAGCGTGACTTGTCGTTGTAAATCTTTTTCAGTGATGATTTGGTGCATGAGCGAGTACATCCAACATCCCTCCTTTTAAAACAAATTATAACACAATCCTTGACTTACATAAGCGGTTTCTTGTAGTTTTGGAGTAAGAGATAGCAACGCGGATTTATCGAAAGGAATGAATCAAAATGGCAACAAAAATCGAACAATACAAACGCTTATTAGCGATAGCAGAAGCCGGTCTCTTCTATGGCAAAGATCCATTTGACGAAGAACGTTACCAAGAATTGAAATCGATTGCTTTATCTTTATTGAGTAATGGCGAAAAGGAAATCGAAGAACAGCTTGCTTTTATTTTAGACCAAAATGAAGGATATCCCACACCAAAAGTCGATGTGCGTGCCTTCATCAAACAAGAGAATAAGATACTGCTAGTGGAAGATAGTCATACAAAAGAATGGGCATTGCCAGGTGGTTTTGCAGAAATCGGCTATTCACCAAAGGAAAATATTGGAAAAGAGGTGAAAGAAGAAACCGGGCTAACGGTGACGGTGGATCAACTACTGGCAATTTTTGATACCAATACCCGAAAAGATATTCCACAAGCCTTTCAATACTATAAAGTCATTTTTAGATGTTCGATAATCGGAGGTTCTTTTATCACGAATAATGAAACTTCAAATAGTGCCTTTTTTGCATTGGATGATTTGCCTATCCTTTCCCAAAAACGGACGACAGAAGAATAGCTTGTGATCTTAGCGAAAGGTGATTTGCCTTACTTTGAGTGATCAATATATTTTTGTTGCATTTGCAACAAAAATCAGTACAATAAAAGTACAACTAAAGGAGAGAAGAGATGGCTGAGATCATAAGAGAAATTGGCGCGATAGCACGAGCGTTAGATTCGATCAGTAATATTGAGTTCAAGGAAGTCGCTTTGACGAGGGGGCAATACCTGTATCTCGTTCGCATTTGTGAAAATCCAGGCATCATTCAAGAAAAAATAGCCGAAATGCTTAAAGTCGATCGAACGACAACTGCCCGTGCGCTGAAAAAGTTGGAAAGTAATGGCTTGATTCGACGGGTAACTGACGAACAGAACAAGAAAAACAAAAGGTGTTACCCGACAGGCCAAGGAGAAGCACTTTATCCGATGATCATCCGAGAACACCATTATTCTACGAAAGTCGCTTTAGCTGGCTTGTCTGAAGAAGAAATCCAACAGTTGGAAAGATTATTGACACACGTAAGGAAAAATATCAGCGAAGACTGGAATTTTGTAAAAAAGGGCAATAAACGCCTGTATTGAAAGGGATGTTGGAGTGGAGAAGGTAGAAATCAGACCGATTGTGGGGAGTGAAGTGGAACGTCTCCAAGCTATCAGCATTGAAACGTACACAGATACTTTTGGTGAATATAACACGCAGGCAGATATGGATGCATATCTTTCGCAAGCGTATGATTTGCAGCGATTGACAAAAGAACTGATCCAGCCAGACTCAGCTTTTTTCTGGGCGCTAGATCATGGCGAAATTGCAGGTTATCTAAAACTGAACATAGGAAAAGCACAATCCGAGGAAATGCCTGAGGATCATCTAGAAATCGAACGGATCTATATTCGACCACCCTATAAGAAAAAAGGGATCGGCACTCACTTGATGAACTGGGCGTTGGCTCAAGCGAAAGCACAGGGAAAAACAGCTGTGTGGTTAGGTGTGTGGGAACATAATGATCCAGCCCAAGCTTTTTACCGTAAGCATGGTTTCATACACCAAGGACAACATGTGTTTTATATGGGCGACGATGCACAGATCGATCATATCTTAGTCAAAAAAATCAATGAGGTGTAACGAATGAAAAAATTTGTAGCAGATCCATCATTTTGGGAAGTGTTCCCAGAAGCAAAAATCGAGATCCTAACGGTAGAAGGGATCAATAACGAAGTCGTTGAAGAAAACAAAGCAGATTATTATGACAAATTGAATCGTGCTGCTAAAGAAGCAAGAAATTATTTAACAGAAGAACCTTTTAGTCAAAATGAAGTGATTGCACAATGGCGTCAAGCGTTTACCCAGTTCAAGACAAAAAAAGGCGCACGTTCATCGATCGAGGCACTGCTAAAAAGAGCCAGTCAAGGTCGCGAATTTGTCCCGATCAGTCCGTTAGTGGATATCTATAATAGTATCTCTTTGCGCTTTGGCGTACCCTGTGGCGGAGAAGATCTTGACACAATCGTTGGGGATCTTCATTTGGGTAAAGCTCAAGGTGGAGAAAATTTCTTGCCATTAGGCGCAGAAGCAGATGCGCCCGCATTACCAGAAGAAATCATTTATTATGATAAAGAAGGCGCAGTTTGTCGCTGCTTTAACTGGCGTGAAGCGCAACGGACCATGTTAACGAAAAAAACGACGAACGCTGTGTTGGTGATCGAGGCAGTCAACGCACAACAAGCAGAAGTTGCCGGAAAAGCAATGACTGCTTTACAAGAAGACATTGAACGAACATTTGGTGTAACGAGTACTAGACAAACAGTGACGAAAGAACAACCAGAAATCACTTTGTGACCGGACACGTAGTAAATAACCAAAACGATGGAGTCACTCGTAATCTTCAAACAAAGCAAACTTGAAGATTGCGGGTGATTTGTCTTTTGATAGCTTAACACGAAAATAAGCAACGTTTGCTCGATCATCTTGTGCTTAATAGCAGTGACTTCCACTAAGTGTGTTTCCGCTTTCGTGCTATAATGAAAACAAGCTTTTATTTAGAGGAGGCGTTGTCAAATGATCCATAAATCTCGTGTCATGCTATATGTTGAAGATGTCGCGTTAGTCAGTCGGTTTTTCGTTGAGCAATTGAAGGCAGAAATCGTTGAAACGTTGGAATTGCCAGAGGAATATCAAAGCATTGTCTTACGTATGTCGAAAGAATTGGAGTTGGCTATTTTTCCTCGGACATTCGTTGAACGATTTTCACCAGAAGTGTTAGGTCCACCACCGTCTATGATTTTCTTTACAGATAAGTTTGATGAACTTTACGAACAAATCGAAACAGCTGGTGAAATTTTGGAGAATAATGGCTTGTTGACGTTTAACTTTTCCGATCCTGAAGGAAATTTTTTTGTGATTGCAAAATTAGAATCGACAGAAAAAGTAGATGAAAGGGAGACAGAAGATGAAAATCTCGATCACTGAAACACTTGAAGATTATTTCAAAAAGCAACGGATGAAAAAGAGTGATAAATTGAGAATGAAGAATTTGAAATCTGGGAAAAATCCTGCCAAAGGATGGAATAAAATGGTCGATACAGGCTTCGGTGGTTTAAATTCTTTAGATTATCGTGGGAAAGGGAGTAATTTACCGATCAGCCAAATCGACAATCAGCAATTTCGTGCGGAAGAACAAAAGCGAATCGGTAAAGAAACCCATATATAGAAGCTTCTTCAACTATTGTGTACTTAGTTTTATTTATTAGTAATCGACATACTTTTCTCTAAATGAAAGCGGAATAGGTAAATAGTAATGTTCGGATTTTTGATTAAATCCGAATTTTTTGTTTACTTATTTCTATATTTGGGATAATATTAAACACGTTGTTTTATTAATAAATCTAATATAGTAAGAACTTTTTTATAAATGTTCGGTTTTAGGGGGATGAACGATGAAGGAAAAGATACTTTCCTACTTCGAGATTGACGCACTGAATACGACGGTGAAACGTGAGATACTGGCTGGGTTTACGACATTTATCTCTATGGCATATATCTTATTTGTCAATCCAACAGTACTTGGTGCTTCGGGGATGGATGAAGGGGCAGTGTTTACTGCGACAGCATTAGCCAGTGCCATTGGCTGTATTTTGATGGGGGTCGTTGCACGCTACCCGATTGGAACAGCACCTGCGCTAGGAATCAATGCCTTTTTTGCTTACTCAGTCTGTTTAGGTATGGGGATTCCATGGGAAACAGCATTGGCAGGGGTGTTTGTCGCTTCGTTGATTTTTATTTTGATCACCATTTTTAAATTACGTGAAATGATCATTGATGCGATTCCAACAGACTTGAAGTTTGCGATTTCTGGCGGGATTGGTTTGTTTATTGCCTTTCTAGGCTTGAGTGAAGGTGGCTTGATCGTGGCAAATGAATCAACTCTTGTTGGCTTAGGTTCATTGAGTGTCGGTTCCACTTGGTTGACGATTTTTGGTTTGATCGTTACTGCGGTATTGTTAGTTCGTCGCGTACCAGGAGGGATTTTTATCGGAATGGTAGCTACCACGCTTCTAGGACTAGTCACTGGACTGATTCCTATGCCTTCACAACTTGTTGCGGCAGCACCTAGCTTGAAACCTACTTTCTTAATTGCATTGAAACACGTTGGTGATATCAATAGCTTACAAATGTGGGTAGTCGTTTTGACGTTCTTGTTAGTGACATTCTTTGATACAGCTGGAACATTGGTTGGCCTAGCAAACCAAGCCGGTTTCATGCAAGATAACAAAATGCCACGTGTTGGGAAAGCATTGGCTTCGGATTCTACTGCGATGTTAGCTGGTTCATTGTTAGGAACATCGCCAGTTGGGGCTTTTGTTGAGTCATCCGCAGGGATCGCCGTTGGTGGACGATCTGGACTAACTGCAATCACAACAGGGATTTTATTCTTGTTCGGGTTGTTTTTCTCACCATTATTATCAGTCGTGACTTCTCAAGTGACTGCACCTGCGCTGATTTTAGTTGGTGTGTTGATGGCCCAATCATTACGTCAGATCGAATGGGGAAAAATGGAGATTGCGATTCCTGCTTTCTTGATCTTGATCGGTATGCCGTTGACTTATAGTATCTCAGATGGGATTGCATTAGGATTCATCTTTTATCCAATCACCATGCTAGCAGCAAAACGTGGCAAAGAAGTCTCACCAATCATGTACGCGCTATTCTTTGTCTTTATAGGATTCATGTGGATCTTGAATGTTTGATTGATTTAGGTAGAACTTGAGTGTTCATTCGCTTTTAAAAGAGTGTGGGACAGTCCAGTTGCCCTTTCTCAAAAATAAAAAACGAGTCTGATTTTGATGTTTTTTTGTCAAAATTGGACTCGTTTTTAGTCATATACACACTTTTTATCCATGTGTTGCCCTAATTTCCTTAGATCTAGTGCCATGAGCGTCAATCTGATATCACTCGCCCACGTTAGTGAAAAATTTAGCACCCCAAGTGAGCCTTTAGATGACCGGTCACTGGTTCGACGAGTTTGTGACAGAAGTGTTTTGACCTGAGCAGTAAGATAGAAAATTGAAAAATTACTTTTTATATTTGACAATTTTTTAGCTTAATGTTGAAGGAGCCGGTTTGCAAACACCGTTTATTCGGTTTTAAGGTATGCAACAAAAAATGAATTTTATTTTTTGTCCCACCCACAAATCGAACCGTTGAAAAATAAGGACTAGAATATGACGACATGAAATGAATCGATCTTTACGATAATAATCGTTTGAAATATATGTGGTCTTTTGAATACACGGATAAAAACTTTGTTAACTACGTAGCAGCAACCCCACAGTTCAAGTTTATACGATTAGTTGAAGAGATAGTTCTAACGACAATCGGCAATTTCCTTAACTATGTACCTGATCAAAATAGGTTAGAAAAAATTCGTCCTAGCTTGATTGCTAAATAATGCAAGAAGAGGTAGTAAATAAAGTGACGATATTTAATAGATACAAAGATGATAAATATTTTTAATATTATAATTAAGCTAACTCGATAGGTAATATTTGCTTGTCGAGTTATTTTAATGTATTTTTTCAGTTATTTTATAAAAATAATATCTTTAAATAACCCTATTAAGCGGAAATGTCATTAAAACAGCATGTTTTGATTAATATATTTTTCCGCTATATAAGTATGTTATTGTAACGATTGTAACAAATACAATTTGAGAAGTGGAAAAATGAAAAAGAAAATTACTGTTTTAGTTCTTAGTCCTTGCATGTTATTATCCACGTTGGTTCCAAGTAGTGTTGCATGTGCAGAAGAATTTATTGATGAGTCAACTGTAGTGGAGACTGTACATACTCCAGAGATGCCCCCTGGGGTTTACGCTGAAGTACATGAAGATGGAAGTATTTCTGTTGTAAAGACAGACCCAATGCTCAAAGCTAATGTATCTCGATGGGGTAGTTCAATCTACACGAACGTTGCAGTTTCTACTGGTGTAGCAACTAATGCAATTAATACAGCATTTTATTCAGGAATTGGTTCAGTATTGGGAATTTTTGGGGTAGTACCTCTGTGGGCTTTACAAGGACTATTAAATGCGGTTGGTTGGACTCAAATGGGATCTAAACCTGGTGCGTCGGTCGCTAAACTTTGGGATAAGAATAAAAATGGGTGGATTGGGTTCTATTTCCAAAGAGGTTACGATGCTGCTGGCAAAGAAGTGGCTACTAGGTATAGTACACTTTAAATATGAAATTCAAAAAATTTACTGAAGACCACCCATATTTAACCGTAATCTATTCGGGATTAATTGGAAGTGCATTTGGGATTACTGTTGAATATATCGTTAATCGAGATTTCAGACCTAGTGGAATTTATAGTCTAATATTTTATTATGTAATTGGATTATCTTCAGTAAAATTTAAGTCCAGAAAAAAATGAGTACTGTAAAACCCAAAATTATTAATTAATCGTTTAGTCCAACAGGGTATACTTTGTTGGGCTTTTTAGATTTCTTGATATATTTGAATTATAAAATACAAACTATGTTGGGCTATAGAAACTAAAGTATCAGTTAGAATTGCTGTTAATTTTGATAAAATGTTTGTTGGAATATAACATGAAAAGGAAGGGAGGTAAGGGACATAGAAAAAATCGAGTTAGAAACAATTGATATCACAGAATCAGCAAAGAAGTTTTCCGAATTAACTAAAGAGAAAAAAACATTATTTTTAAATGGACCATGGGGATCTGGAAAGACCGAATTTCTAAATAAAGTGGGAAGTGAAGCAACCGGAAAAAAATTTATATACTTGAATTTATGGGAGTTAAAGGATGAGAGAACGGTCATTCATATAGGATTTAGCCAATTATTTTCTGGTTGTTATATATTTACTAGATTTCTTTTTATACTGAGTGTAGCTATATCAATTTTAGCAACTCCAGCTATTAAATTAGGATTAGAAGAAGTATTCCTGGGCTTTATTATAAAAATAGCCGGAAGTATAGCTTTAGTAGTAGCAGTTGGCCAGTTCTTAAAAGTCAAATCAGATCAATTATTTTATTCCATATTAAAATTTCATAGAATAGATATATTTCTTCAAGATAAAGTATTAGTTGTAGATGATTTTGATCGTGTGTCTGTAGATACACAAAAAGAAACATATAAATTATTCAATATATTGCATAATCGATTGCCAATAATTTTTGTGGGTGATATTAATAAAATAGCTATGAATGGAGACAATTATTTGCAAAAAATTATTGATAAAAGAATCGATTTACCCTATGTATTACATTCTCGAGATATATGGGCCAATTAATTTGGTGGGATAGAAGAAAAATTTAATCTTAGTTTACCAGAGGGGTTAATAGAATTATTCGTTCACGAAAATAGAAACCTACGCGATAGGTTACAATTCAATGATTATCTAAATCAGGAGTTATTATTAAACGCTAAAAAAGATCGTGTGCAATGTGCCCAACAATTAGTGGTAATATACATGTATTTATTTCATTATAGCAAATACTCTTTGTTATTAAGGAATAGGCAGCTTTCGCCTAAAAAAGATTATCTCGAAAGAGTTTTTTAGTGAACTGCTACAAGATAATGATGACTCTCCCGTGTCATTTGCTAAAAGTAGAGAGATATATTTTATATCAGAACCTGTACAAAGAATCTTACCAAATACAAGAAAAATATTACTACAAGCAGAAGGAGAATCTGGGACAGGGACGTGGATCTATCGGTTTGGTGATGCAGAAACAGCAAAAGAAAGTGTAGCACTCAATGTACCAAAAGGAGCGAATCCAGAAGCAACTACTTATTCGACCAAGTTGACGTGGGAATTAAGTAGTGTGCCTGACAATTAGAAAAGCATTCCATTTTCTCTCCTCTTACTATAAATTTACACACTTTGATAAATCAAAAAATTGCTATCCAGAATGATGATCTAAATACTGCAGCTAGATCCATAAAAATAAAGACAAAGGGAAAGGAGAATGTAAGATGAAACCACTCTAACAAAGGATGAATATCTACGCCAGTTTCAAGAAAGAATGTCACATGATAAAAAAGAAAACGAAGAACTGAATACGTATTTAACACAACAGTTCGAGGAACTCAATCAATTGATAAGCACGATTTCACCAGACAATTTTTGGGAAAATCTCCCTAAAATTATAGGGATTGATGCGAAACTAACACTAATGGCAGAAATAATTTGTTACGACTATAGTAAATTGCCAATAAAAGAGATTCTGCGGCTTGTGGAAACGGACTACCGTACGTATTTTTAGGAACTTTGTGGCAATGATCTGAGTGCAAACAATAAATATTCGATGGTATTTAATATAGTATAAATTTCTAAGAAAAGGAAACACTTAAGAACTATTTAGGTGTTTCTTTTGTCTACAGTATGTGAAAAGATAATTTCTTATTTTTTAGTATAGATATTAATAAGGATTCTATAGTGTTTAATTAAAATTTATTTGTTACTAACCAAACTATAGTTTATAGAAACGAACACTAATTAAAGCATATTTTATTTTTGATTATAAACGATACCTTATTGTATATATAAGTTACCTGTTAAATATAGAATTTTTGTTTTTTTGTAGCTCTACTACTATTTTGCCCAGTTTTTTTATACCATAATCTATGTCACTGAAGGTAACTTTTGAAATACTTAAGCGAATTAAATTAGTTTCTTGAAATTTTGGTATAAAGCAATCATCTAAACTATTAACTAAGATTTTATTTTGTTTCAGAACATCAGCCAGTTCTCTAGAGGAGATATTATCTGGTAATTTTAAAGAGAAATAAAAACCAGTATCTGGAATGTAGGGATACATATTAGGAGGCAAATACTTATAACAGCACCTTTTCACTTCTTTCATTTTTAAATAATATAATTTTTTCATTTTAGTTAGATGTTGTACTAATATCCCATCTTCAAACTGATTAGCAATGATTTCAAGAGATAAAGAGGGCGTAGAAAAATCTCTACAAAATTTATAGTATCGAAAATCTTTGATTAGATCCTTTGGCAAAATAACTGTAGCAACACGTAATCCAGGAAATAAAATTTTTTAAAAACTTTTTACGTAAATAATTTTTCCATTGGGATTAAAAGTAAATATTGGATCAGATTTACTGTTAAGATCTAAGTCACCAAGAAAGTCATCCTCTAAGATATAAACATCATATTTATCAGATAATTCTGCAATTTTTTGTTTTGTTTTATTAGAATAAGAATGTCCTAAAGGATTATGAAATCTAGACATAATATAGAATAATTTAATGTCATTATTCTTAAAGATATCTTCTAATTCATCTAGATCAATATTATAGTTTTTTACAGAAATACCAATAACATCACTATTTGAAAGTTTAGCGGAGCATAAGGCTCCATAGTAGGAAGGTTGTTCAACTAAAATTTTTGTTTTTTTGTTCGGAAAAGGCATATTGATCAAAATATCAATTGCTTGCTGTGATCCAGTCGTAAATATTAGCCGATCTTTAGTTGTGAAAACTTGATGGTTAGATAAATCATCTAATACATATCGTTTTAGTCTGTCTGTCGTATTCTTATTCACATATGAGGATAGATCAATTTCCTTTATAGAAAGATAAAATTTTTGGAAGATAATATAGAATTTTCTGGTTCTGCAGATAAAAAATCAATTATCTCTGTAGTATTTTTATATTTATTTGTTGGCTTAGCTAAAAAATATCCTTTTTTCGGAATTGAGTAGATAATTTCTTTTTTTCCAGTTCTTCTAGTACTTTGATAATTGTGTTTTTGCTACAAGAATAGAGAGAAGCTAAATTTCTAATAGAAAGTAGTTTTTCTCCAGGTTGCATATTATTTTGTTCTATGTTTATTTGTATTTTTTTTTCTAATTTTTTATATAGCATGGCTAATTCCTCCACTCTGTATGGGTACAGTTAATAAAAATAGGCATTTACCAAAAAAGAACACTGACATATTATTTGTACATAACGTAAAATAATTCAAATTTATAATAGGTTAGTTTAGTATTCAGTAAATTTAAATATTTAACAAATAAAAGAGAGAGGAGATCAAAATATTTTTTATTGTAGCATAATTTATGCTTTTTCTATTTGTAATACTAAATTATAGATTGCTTTATTTGCAATTTATAATTTAAGCTAAGGAATTTATATAAAGTTGATAATATTTACAGTTCATTAATTATTACAAAGATTATATGAGAAAATAATACCGTGAAACGAGAGGATTATGATCAAATTGTTACGAAACGGAAGCATAGCTGGAATTCTAGCTTATACTTTATGGGGAATACTTGGGGTATTTACGTTACTTTTTTCTGACAAAAAAGGGTCATAACTCGATAGGTGGAATTTATAGTTTTCCCAAAGTACCTGAATACAATTTGAACCACCATATTGAAGTTACTAACTATCTCATTGAATCCATGGACTTGGCAAAGAAAAAGTCAACGTTTATACTGGCTCAATCGGAACGTAGGCAGATGTATGAGAAGAAGGATATGTCTAAAGCAAAAAAAGGAACACTGTTTCATGTTTCAGATTATGTTTTACGATTCGAAAACCAGATGGCAGAAGTTAGTAACTGGCATTTTGAAATTGAGCTAACACTTAAATCACAGAATCGATATACGAAAGCAATTTTTCCAAAGTATCTTCGGTTGCTTACACAAAAAAGAAATGCCCAATTGATTTATGTCACACCAAGCAATATAATTTATAACTCCTTAGATATGTTTAAAGAATATTTTATGCTCAAGAAACAAGACGAAGAGCTGAAATCAATCGATGCTTCTGCTTTTGATCGTCTTCATATTGTATCGAGTAAAGAGTTCAATGGAGTATTGAAAAAAATGTTAGAAGAAAATGATTTTATAAATGAGCGTTAAACTAATTTAAAGGATAAGTTTTTTTGTTGCCCCGACACTCCGACCACCACCACCGTTTACGGGGCAACAAAAAAAGGAAAGCAAGCTTTCCGGTTTTGGCATTTATGTAGTTTTTTTAGCAGTATCATGGTATAATCAGTATGTAAAGAGGAGTTGCGCTAACAACTCCCCTTAGCAGCACCGTTTAAGACGGTGACCGATTTAAATATATTTCAAAGAAAAATAATCGTCTACCGGCTAAAGCGGACGGTTATTTTTTTTTGTCTTTGTTATTGCTGATCGTCAGAACTAATGTAGCGAATGCTAACGCAAACATTAGAGCTTCGTAAACAGACAAGCTTATTCCTTTCTAGGGATAAAGCCACAAATCAACATAGGCGTCACCCCATTTCTATTGGGACTAGCCACCGTCACAAACCTTACTGCATAAACTATTATACCATAAAAACCAGTCTAAATGCTTAATTCTAAGGCATTTGGATTGGTTTTTTGTTTGTCAATTGGACGTATTTCTTCCTTCGCTCTGTCTGTCGTCGCTACGGAAGAAGGCGTTTATTTTCGCTAGGAAGGCAAAAGAAGAAAGCGAAAGTTCAAAAGAAAAGAGAAGCGGAACCTCATTGCAAGCAATGATTTCCGCAAGAAGTAAGATTCCGCATGCGGAATCTTTTTTTTATTTTTAAAAATGTCAGGGCGATGGGCCTTTATTTCACCTTCTCGCTGTTGTTTTGTCTCATGTCGATCTGAAGCCGCTGCTATCGGATTGGCGAGAGTGCTTATACACCTTCCGCATTCAGAAAAAAAGGGGCGGAAAAACTTTTAAGAAGCCCACTTAAAACTTTTCCCTACAGCACTCCCTTTTTTTCTGCCTGCTACAGGTGTAGGGCATAAGCACGCCGAGGATAACAGTTGTGAAGAAATGGAACGAAGTTTAATCAAAGAAAGGAGCGAAATCTAACGATCTGAAAATTGAAATTTTTTAAAACCTTTTTGCCTCAGAAAAACGTTAAAAAAAAATGTATGTTGAAAACCCAAAACCTTAAAAGAAATGAGCTGAATTTATGGAAAAAGTCTACGAAACCGCCAAAATTAAGCAAGAATGTCGTGTTTATGAAGAATTTCCACCTTTAAAGATTACCTCGTCTTATTCAATTGCAAAGTGGTTACAAGATGAAATTGGCTATGACACACAAGAAAATTTAGTGCTGTTATGTTTAGATACCAAGAATAATATTAACAGTTACTCAATTGTCCATAAGGGAACGTTAAACTATACTACTTGTCACCCAAGAGATATCTTTCAACGTGCGTTACTATCGAATGCTTGTCGAATTTTAATCGCTCATAACCACCCCTCGAACAAGCCGAATCCAAGCAAGGAAGATGATATTGTGACTGAAAATATTGAATCGTGCGGAAAAATGTTAAATATCGAGCTTTTAGACCATATCATTGTTGGACAAAATACTTACTACTCGTATCGAGAAAATAATCGGATAGGTGCTTTCTAGTTTATGGAAAGCACCACACAATAAGAAAGGAGAATAGAAATGAATGAATTAATGGAAAAGGCACATGCCAAGATGATGGAAGAAATGAGTGAGGAACGACCAAGGTCGGAAGATATCCTACACAATTGGCTGTGCCAACAGGTACAAGTAGATAATGAGCTTTTAGAGGGGATTCTAAAGGAAGGGAAAAGTATTAGAAAGGCAATGCAGTACTGTTACTCGCAGGCAATGAAGCAAGCAATTGGAGGGTGCGCACTAATCGTCCATGATGATGTTTTTCAATGGGTGACAGATTACTTTAAGAGTGAAGAAATTGAAATAAAGCAACCTAATATGAGCGTAACGAATCCATTAGTAACAGTAAGTAAGCAATCCGAAAAAGAAAACCATGTTCCTAAAAAAGAAAAAAAATTACCGGAAGGAGAGCAATTAAGTTTGCTAGATTTTCTATGAAAAAAATAAAAAATGCGAATGACTATGCTAAAGATTGTTTGAAACCACCAAAGGCATTCTTTGAATGGTGTTATCAACAATTTACAACGTACGTATGGAAAAACAAACGAGAAACGATTATCGCTTCGACTAGAAAACATAGTAACACGTACGAGAAACGACTGGCGAAAAATTCAAGATTGACATTTTTTGATAAGTGCCAATATTTCATAATTATCTTGTCATCGACCAAAAGAATTGAGATACAAACCTATGAAGTTTACTCTTTTTTTGAAGAAGGGAAGCAAATGTTTAAATATCATCTTTTTAACTTAGAGAGATTAGCAGAGAACAAGCACTTGAAGGTATGCAGAGAATCAAACGAGCATTACTGTTTTGGTAAGAAAGCGGTCACTGGGATGTTTAACTATTATGTTCCAGAGGTTTATCCTAATGGTTGGATAGAGAAGCTAGGTAGAAGTTCAGAGCTAAAATATCTTGACTTGAGAGGCGTGCAACCAGAACAATTAACCCACATTTACAAATACAGAGAAAGAATTGAATTTGCTCAAAAAATAGGGGCAAAACAGCTTGCACAGGATATTATGAACAAAATATACCTGATAGATATGCGTGTAATGACAAAAAATTGGCTAAGAAAGTTCAAGAAGTTTTTTCAAAAATCTTCTCGTGGATATGCCGACTTCTTGTTAAAAAAAGAAACGGAAACACGAGGCATTCAAATGATTTTAGGTATTGAAAAATATGTATCCAGATATGACATCAATGATTTTTTTGAAAACAATCACTTAATGAAGTTACAAGCGTATTTATTAAAGCAAGAGGTACGTTTTAGTATGTATCGAGATTATCTGAATATGTTGAACGACGAAGGAATCAAGGTGAATAATCAAAACAAGTATCCTGATGATTTTGAAGAAGCACATGATAAATTAGTAGATATTATAAATGCTAGAAAAACAGAAAATGAAAAAAAGAAGTTTGTAACACGAGCCCAAAATTTAGCTTATATGGAGCGACAAGTCGGCAATATCTTGTTCATACTACCTAAATCTGTAGAAGATATAAAACAAGAAGGAAAAGAACTAAAGCATTGTGTAGCTAGTTACATTGACAGGCACGCAAAGGGAGAAACCACCATTTTATTTGCAAGAAAGGTTGATAATCCAAGCAAACCATACTTTACATTAGAATTTAAGGACGGAAAAATTGTACAAGTTCAAAGTACTAGGAATAGAGTACCTGTTCCAGAAGAACTGAGGGAGGCAATAAGTATTTGGGAAAAAGAACTTAGAAAAAAGAAGTATGTAGCATAGAAACAAGGACTATCTTAAGTACGAATTAAGATAGTCCCATAACGTTTCTGATTTGTATAAGTTCAGTATATCATTGAGAGGATAGTCAATGCAAAAATCAGCTTGTAAAGCTTGAAGAAAACCGAAATGGAGGAGAATAAATGTATACGATCAAATCAGCAAAAGAAAAGTATCTTGTATTTAAAAATGAAAAGAAGATTGCGGAGTTTCTAACACGAAATGAAGCGGAAAGTTATTTAGATACGTTGACTGCCTATTCTGAAAAAATTAGTTGTGAACCAAAGGAGAGTATTCTTTATGACTAAAACTATAGGTGGGATTCACTTTAACAAGCCGAAATATTTATCGTTGAGTCAATTAGTCGATTTATTGGTAAAGCAACGCGTCTTAGATAAGGAAGTTGCTCGTGCATTGATGACTAAACATAGCTATCGATCAAATGCCTTGGAAGAAGAAGGACTACCTACCAGCTCTTATTATTTGATTTGGTAAAACTGACTGGACGAAAACTAAAAGTATATCCGAGTAAAGACAATACTATCTACTGGTTAGAGTAGATTTATATATATTCCGAAAAGTTATAAAATGATTATTACAATAGTTTCTGTAATCTTCAGCAGAAAACGATTATTGGACCCAACTGCTATTTAGCTAGATTAGTCGTTTATTAATATTTGAGATAATCAATCACAAAAACGCACATCGTGTGTACGTTGTACGTACAATATGTTATAATAATAACTAAAGGAGGGGTTAAATATGTCCAGATTAAGTATAAGAATTGATGATGAGCTAAAAGAACAAGCAAAAGAAGTTTATGAAGAAATCGGTATGGACTTATCAACTGCAGTCATTGTTTTTTTGAAACAAAGTGTGCGTGAGCGTAAAATACCTTTTCAGCCCGGTAACGAACCTAGGGAAGATATAATAGCCCGATATGAAGCAGAAAACGGTATTACTACTAGAGCAGCTTCCATAGATGACATGATGGAGAAATTGCATGCTGACGATTGAATTTACACCAAGCTTTAAACGAGATTATAAAAGAATGATGAAAAAACATTATTCTGAAATAGAATATAAAAAAGTAATTGAATTGTTGGTTAACATGGAACAAGAGATACTGAGAACCAAATATAGAGACCATGCACTGCAAGGGAATTGGAAAGGCTATAGAGAACTGCATATACAGCCAGATTGGCTACTTGTTTACAAAGTAGATAATAAAAAACTAATACTTACATTGGTTAGAACAGGTAGCCATGATAAAATTTTATAAATAAATGAAGAAAAGGTCAGAAACTTAAAGTTTTTGACCTTTAATTATTGTTTCTATTTACTGGTACTTCAGTAACTCACCTAAATATATAAGTAACCTGCTGAAAGAACTATGAAATAAGCAAGTAAAAAGGATCAAAAACTTAAGATGTTTGATCCTTTTTTATATTTCAATATGTAAAACAGATGGTCACAAACGAAAAAAACTTCCCAGTAACGGGAAGGATCATGAAAATAACAGCTTTTTAATATGTTTCGTCAATTTTTTTAGTAATCATTGGGAAGAATTTCATACAGTAGATTGCACAAATGCCTACGACGATATAAATGATTTTTGCAAAGATAGTTGTTGAACCACCAGCAATCATAGCAACTAAATCAAGCTCGAACAAGCCGACTAACAGCCAGTTCAGCCCTCCCACAATCAATAAAGTTAATGCAATAGCATCTAAAGTTTTCATTAGAATTCTCCTTTCTTAATTTGTTATAATAATTATGTACTAAAAAAAGAAACATTGCTTATATAACGCTCAGTAATTTTAGTAAACTACGCAAAAAGATGAAAACAAGGAAATGTATCACAGATAATGTATTTAAAAATACTATCAAACTTATAAAACGTTAGATTACAAATTTTAAGAGTAAAATCAGCTGAAAATCTAAAAATATAATACAATGTGGTTTTTTAGATGATAGATTATCAATATAAAGCAATAACATGTATAATTGTAGTTAGAATATCGATTGAGTTCTAAAAAATAAAAATAGGAGAACAGTATGCGAAAACTAATTATATTGTGCTTGTTGTTTTTTGGTGGTATAGCTTCGAGTATTGAAGCAGCAGAAATCCCTACAAATAGCTTTGGGTTTGCTGGCTATAGTACAGGAACAGTAGGTGGACAAGATGGTCGTCAAATTTTTGTTGATACGGCACATGATTTTCGGGAAGCTGTACGCGGCAATCAACCAGCGACGATTTATGTGAAAAGCAAAATTGATTTAACAGATTTATTTGTCTCTTCTCCAGGAGTAATAGTGGATGTGGGTTCAAACAAATCAATTATTGGTACCAGCCATCATGCAGAAATTACTGGTGGTGGTTTAAGAGTTCGTGGGCAAGAGCAAGTGATTATTAGAAATTTGAAATTAACCAATGCGCTATCTTTTGATGAAGGTGAGTATCCGGATGGTAGTGGAGGTATACAAACAAACGTGCAAAGTCGTTTGAATCCTGGTGATTTTACTGAAATCGATGCAATTACTATTGAGAATAGTCAGTATATTTGGATTGATCATAATTATTTTTCAGATGAACCTTGGACTGCAACTGAGGTACCTACTGGGAGCAATAGACATGATGGATTAATCGACATCAAACGAGGTTCGAATTGGATCACCGTTTCAAATAATATTTTTACCAATCACAATAAAACGATTTTGGTGGGTCATTCTGATTCAAATGGAGCGCAAGATATGGATAAATTAAAAGTTACATTTGCTTATAATTGGTTCAAGGGAACTGAACAAAGAAATCCTCGGGTTCGTTTTGGGGAAGTTCACGTTCTAAATAACCTTTATACGGATATTTCCAGCTATGGAATCGGTGTTGGTGTCAGCGCACAAGTCATTGCTGAAGAGAACACCTTTATTAATACGCGCCGATCTTGGGGGCACCCAGATGGCCCTCCTTCACCAATGGGATACCTATTGAATAAAAATAATCTTTTGATCAATAGTAGTTATGATCAAGATCAAACTGGAAAATACCAAGAAGTACCTTCATATGGTATCAATTGGAATCCGTCCGACTACTATAGGCTATCCTCAATTCCTGTAAATGAAGTTGAAGTATATGTGAAGGAGAATGCTGGACAATATACTGAGTAAGTCATGTATAACATACCTTAAGATGTGTTATTATTTCGAGTTAGTTAAAAGTTCACATAATTAGTAAGATTTAGATGTTTAACAGTAGTCCAACAGGGTATAGCCTATAGAACTTCTAATAATCATCCAATGAGTCTAGTTGAATTTACTTTTGAATGTAAAATAGGCCTTTATCAAAAATATTATTTTGCGTTTTAACCATGATGGTAAAAAGGAAAAACAATTTTTTCGCTTCCCTATGAAAAAATTGTTTTTTTTTTTAAATATATATTCTGTTATTATTACTGAAGTAAGAGATTTATAAAAACTTTAATCTTTGCGTATTAATTCTCGAAAACCTTCGTTTTTAAGAATGGTAATATGTTATTTATCTTCTTTAATATGAAACCTAATTTAATCACTTTTTCAAGACATCTGATGCAAACGGATGTCTTTTTTTTCGTCTCCTTAAAAACGAAGAGTTTCGAGAAAAATCAAGGAGGAGGGACATGATTAGGAAGAAACAACTCATTTTGACGGGCATACTGCTGTTCCTCTTTTTCTTTTCACTGCCTTCAGTGAGTGCGAAAGAAGTTCAACAAGTAGAAACCGAAGGATCAATTAGTTTTACTGGCACTTACGTGCCAATCGGGACACCGGATCCTACACCACCTGAAAGCATCAAAGAACCACCAATCACTGAAACTGCCAAACCAGAAAGCGCATTGCCCAAGACCAATACGACCACCAATCATTGGTTGATCGGGCTAGGATTCATAATTCTTAGTTTGGTTTTCTTTATCTGGAAAAAAAGAAACAATCATATACAGAAAATAAAACTAAAAAATGAAAGTAGGACTTATTAAATGAAATTAATCCGTTTAGCTACAATTGCTGTACTATCAACCACTGCATTAGCAGGAGGGGCTTCTACTGTTTTTGCCGATGAAGTTCAGAAAGTGACAACCCCGAAGGTCAGATCGAATTTCGCCCCGCTGGTGAAGAGGATGGGGACCTAGAAGTCATCAATCCTGAACCCGGTCCAGATGTCGAAATCGAACCAGAGGTACCAGGAACGACCGGCCCATTGTCCATTGTGAAAGCTGCGACAATGAATTTTGGGACACAAATTATTTCGAATCAAGATCAAACATACAGTATGGTGGCTGAAATGCAGAAACTAACAAATCCAGTCACAGATGGGCCAACACATGTTCCTTATGTCAGCTTCGCACAGGTCCAAGACTTACGAGGAAACAATGATGGCAGGGATCTAAAACTAAGTTTAAGTGCATTTGAATCCGGCACCCAAAATAAAACATTGACGGGAGCAGAAATCGAATTGGTAGGTTCACGTATTCAATACGAAGGGTCAAATGCTGCCAATGCTCCAGTGGCACATGCGGCCGGATTGAAACTGATCCCTAACGATGCGGCGCAATCTGTGATGACCGCAGAAAAAGGCAAAGGTGCGGGTGCTTCTTCCGTTGTTTGGGGAAATCAAGCGGAATTGAATGCTCAATTTTTGGATCCTACAAAAGAGGTAGTCGAAAACAACGCGATTCGCTTATCGATCCCAGGCTCAACTGCCAAAGATGCGACAACCTATAAGTCAACTCTGACATGGGAATTGACTATTACTCCAGAAAATCCACCAGTAGGTGTATAAGCCTTCTAACTAGATGAATTGACTCTCAACAGCGTTGCAGCTATTTGTAGCGCTGTTTTTTTAAAAGGAAGGAAGCATGCGATGAATAAACAAGTACGATTGAAGCTATTGAACAACGGGATTGGCTGGCTATTGATGCTCTTGGCACTAGTCATACTTTTCGTTCCCGTGATCGGCCATGCCGAAGAAGGTACATTAAATTTTTATGTGACGCCAGAATTTCCAGAGAGCCAGGTCGAGGGATCGAGTAGTTATTTTGACTTGAATCTGGCTGCTGGGGAAACCGAAAGGTTGTCATTAAAACTACAAAACGCCAGTAGCGAACCCATACAAGTTCAGATTACTCCCCACACAGCCTATACGAATGTCCATGGGGTGGTTGAATATGGCAAAGATGCAGAGGAACCTGATCCAACGTTATCTTACTCAGTGGATGCGTTGATTGAGACTTCTGAAGTGATTGACTTAGCAGGCAATGAGACTAAAACAGTTGAGGTGGCATTACGTATGCCGGCGGATTCTTTTGAGGGATTTCTAGCCGGCGGTCTACGCATCGCAGAAGTCAAAGATGAACAAGAAACAGCCACAAGTGAAGAAGAGGGTGTGGCGATCCAAAA
Organism: Enterococcus sp. AZ171; assembly: GCF_051714005.1. Classification (NCBI taxonomy): domain Bacteria; kingdom Bacillati; phylum Bacillota; class Bacilli; order Lactobacillales; family Enterococcaceae; genus Enterococcus; species Enterococcus sp. AZ171. The sequence goes on from NZ_JBIORA010000001.1 coordinate 352,295, forward strand.
TGAGTTTGCTTACGTCGTGGGCCTCGTGGTCAGTAATACGCGCAATTCGGTTCAGCCGGATTTAGAATTGCATGATGTGTTTGCGGATCAATTGAACTATCGTAATGTGATCAGTGTGAACCTACAAAACTTTACACCTGCTTTTGTGAATCAACTGGCTGTCGAAGCGACGGTTCAACGTGCAGGAGAAGACGAGATTCTCTACACAGCGAATGAAGAAATGATGCAGATGGCACCAAACTCAAATTTTAATTTTCCAATCTCGTTAGAAGGGGATCGTTTCCAAGCCGGTGACTATGTGTTAAAACTAAAAGCCACTTCAGGAGAAGAAGAATGGTCGTGGGAACGGGAGTTTACGATTGAAGCTGATGAAGCCCGCAGATTTAACCGAGAAGACGTCACGATTGATACGAGCATCAACTGGTGGATGATTGGGACGATGATTCTAATTCTGCTTTTACTAGCCTTAGTTATTTATCTGATGGTTCAGAAGAAGAAGGTGCGTGAAAATGAATCAGAGAAGTAGAAAGGAGTGCGTTTGATGACGATGACCTGGAGAAAAACGAAGGTGCTTCTAAGTGTGACTTTAGTAGTTCTGCACGTACTCTTCTTGCCGGTAAGCATGATTTATGCAGAAACGGTTGAGGCACCCGCACATGAGACAGAAGAAGATCTTGAACCATTGGAACTTCCGAGAATAAAAAATTTTTTAGAAGAGGGAGAAATAAGGGAACCTCGCTTTTTCTTTACACAATCGCGTATGCAAGGAATGATAGAAGAACCAATCAAAGTGACTTTCTTTTCTGACCAAGAAGTGTCAGAAGCGCGAGTCACCTTACCTAATGAAGCGAAACTACTAAAAGAGAAGTTGCCAGCGGGGCTTACTGCAAAACAAGGAGCGCACTCTCATGAATGGATAATCCAGACTGGGCGTGTACGAAATGCCTTTGTCCTTCCAGTAGTATTTGACTCAATAGGAAACTATGAAGTCGTGGTGGAAAATGTGGCCGCGACTATTGAGGTGCAAGAACAAGAAGAGACGAGTGGGGAAGTCCCGGTCGAAGAAACAGAACCGTCCGATGAGAATTTTGTAGGACAAGAGGAGCTGAAAGAAGAAAATGGAATAGAAGGAGGGCAAGTTAATGAACAACCGACAGAAGAAGTTCGTGAGCCTGTGGTAGAAGCCCCGCAGGAGCAACAAATAGATGCGGAGTCAGAGGTGATTGAACCGACAGTCTTTGATGGAAAGACGGAAGAAGTCACTACGATGGCACAATTCAGAGCAGCCGTTGCCGATCCTGATATTGGGATCATTTCCGTTCAAGCCAATCTGACGGAAGCTACAGCAAATGTACTAACTGTGGATCGTCCGTTACTTATCCAAGGAAACGGCTATACCTTAACATTTGGCATAAATGGCTTTTATTTTCAACTAGCAGAAGTAGTGGAACCAAGTGCTTTTCGAATTGAAAATACAAGACTTACAAAAGTTGGTACAACACCATTGATCAACGCAACGGTAGAAAGCAGTAAAAATTGGACTGTTGAATTAGAAAATATTACCGAGGTGAATGCGAATACCATGCGATTAGCTTCTCTTCCTGAAGGAAATATTCATTTTACAGGTGGCGTATCAAACTTCACACGCACAACTTCTGCACAAACTTTCATCGTAGCAAAAGAAGTCTTAGCAACAAATCAAGCAGAGGTAACTATTAGTCGAGGGAATGCGACGGTCTTGTTTTCTTCTGCTACAGTAGCGGATCCAAAGATGACGGTAGAACAAGGTGCCACAGTTACGATCACAACTACTGCTGGGAATGCCAATACGATTGATCTAAGAGGAGAAAATCCAGAAATAGCCGTTCAAAATGGACATTTGTCAGTAGGTACAATAGGGCCAGCTACTGCAACTACAACTACACCAACAAATACAACTAATAATACGATCGTCCTTTCCGGTGTATCTCCTAAGTTTAATTTGGATCAAGAAAGTACATTCTCTCTTCGAACGACATTATCAAAAAGAGGAATATATCTTGCTGGAAACAATTCGCAACTTACGGTAAATAACTCGGAATTTTCTGTAACTTCTGCGACCGCAGAAGCAATTCGGTCAGAAGGGCAGAACGGGATTTTAACAATAGTAAACTCTAATATGAATTTAACGACAACAACTGGGAGAGCGATGAGAGTAAACGGAAAAATTAATATACTAAGGTCAAACCTTTCCACTAACTCTACAACAGGACTGCCTATATCTACGGATAATGCCAATGGAGAAATCGTTATTGATGAGAGTCAACTGAATTTAACCATGAGTAGTTCTAACAACGGTATCCTATTAAGCGGTACAGACTCATTATTAAAAATATCAAACAACAGTGAAGTAAAGTTAACCAGTGGAAGTGGAACAGCCCGAAATATATTATTTAATGGAGCACGTTCAAAGATGATTATTGAAAATCAATCCAAATTAATTTTGAACACAAGTGGACCGACAAGTGATGCAACTGATACAGCTAATAATGCCATCCAATTTATAGGAGAATCATCAGAACTAACAGTGAGCAATCAATCTATTTTAGATGTTAACGTAACGGCAGGGGCGAAGAGAGGTGTCTTCTTCCAAGCAAGTAATGGGTTATTTCAAGTGCTAGATAACTCTGAGCTAAATATTAAAGGTTTAACGGGACAAGCAGTACGTTTAAACGGTAGTAATTCAAATTATATATCCTCAGAATCAAAAAATACTATCGAGACAACAACAGCTCAAGCATTAAGGGTGTCCGGGAAAATTGAATTAATAAAAACCAATTTATCTTCAAACTCTACAACTGGGGTACCTCTATACACAGATAACGCTAACGGAGAAATCATTATTGATGAGAGCCAACTGAATTTAGCCATGAGTAGTTCTAATAATGGAATTCGATTAAATGCTGAAGATTCCATATTAAATATAAAAAACAACAGTGAAGTGAAGTTAACCAGTGGAAGTGGAACAGCCCGAAATATATTATTTAATGGAGCACGTTCAAAGATGATTATTGAAAATCAATCCAAATTAATTTTGAACACAAGTGGACCGACAAGTGCTGCAACTGATACAGCTAATAATGCCATCCAATTCGTAGGAGAATCATCAGAACTAACAGTGAGGAATCAATCTATTTTAGATGTTAATGTGATAGCAGGTGCGAAGAGAGGAGTTTTCTTCCAAAATTCGAGTAATAAATTTAATATTGATGAGGAATCAGAGGCTAAAATTAATACAGAACAAGCAAATTCACTGCATATGCAGGGGGCTAATCAAAAAACAACTATTTCCGGTAAATCTTCGCTAATTCTAAAAAGTAATTGGAATGTTCATGGCAGCACTAGCGAGCATAGCCAAAGATCTAGTTTGTATGTAGGGATGAATGGAGTCAGTAACTCTATAATAGAAGTTGATGAGCAATCAAGCATATTAACAGAATCTAATCTGTCTAGTTCTATTGTCTTGGAAGGAAGAGTTAATAGCTTTTACGTTAAAAATAAAAGTGAAATTAATTTGTATTCTGGGTCTACTACTTCAATCAGTACAGGGGCATTTGCTACACTTAGATTTTTAAATTCAGGCGATAGCTTGTTCAAAATTGAAAACAGTATGTTTTCGATTTTGAAGAGTGGAGGTTCTGCCCCAGGAATTCGTATGCTAGGAGATAAAAATTCCATAGAGGTGGTTGATGGTGGTATTTTTCAGGTGAAAAATCCAGGTAATGGAACCCCTAGTGATGGAAATACACAAGGTGGAAATCAAGGAGTCCATTTAACATCTGGAAATGATACGTCTTTTTCAGTAACAGATCCGGGGTCACAAGTTACTATTTTAGCTGAAAATGGACCAGCTATAGATCTATCTGGAACGGGGAAAGTAAAAAATAGCAATGGTGGTTATTTTGAAGCAGTGGGCAGAACTGCGACTGCTTCTGGTGGAGTATTTAGAGCAGGTGTGCTAGATGTAGAATTTGACAATCCTTTATTTATGGACTTCAGAAATAATCGATCTGGAGGAGGAAATCTATTTAATGTCGCAAGCGGATCTAGTTTAAAGGCATCAAATAGTGATCTAGCAGTCTGGAAAAATGGGTCAAACTTAGACGGTGATCCAGATTTAAATTTTCCAACTTTAGATTTTTCTTTCTCTGGGACAAATTTCAATACTTTAGGAGCCACTAGTCAACCAGACGTATTAAATACTGGGACTTTTGGTACCACAGGATTGACAACATATTCTAGATTAAGTTCAAATAATGCCCGGTGGGCAATTGCAGATGAACTCAGGGTCCCAACAAATGCCGATAAAAAGATTCATGGACATATCAGCATTCCAGTTGGATTAGAAGAAAGCCGTTCTGCTTGGGAGGGGGAAGCTACAGTCATTGTAGAAGTTGAACGTGCTAATGGAACGAAAACAGAACATACTGCTAAAACTGTGGGACACTCAAATGAAGAACCAGGCATCAGTATCTATGGCGAAGAGCCACGTGCTGGATTATTTGAAGTAGAGTTAGAAGAGTACCTACAAAAAGGAGATAAGGTCAAAATTAAAGACGTTCGCTTGACTTCTGGAGAGTTAACACAAGGATATGAAAATATTATCTTAACAGATACAGTAGAAGTCTTTCCCATCATTCCGCCAACACCAGCCAAGTTTTCTTCTTCTGTGGTTTCAAATGATAGTACAGCGATTAAAGGATTCACGGAAAATAAAGAAGTAACGGTTACTGCTACCCATAATGGAGAACCAATAAATACAGAAAATGTGGTTGTTGAAAATGATGGTACCTTCACATTAGACTTGAGTGATCTGTCATTACGAGAAGACGATAAAATTCAAGTGTTCTTAAGGGACCGTGAGGGTTCTGCTGCAGCTGCAGGGGTTATGAATCCGCCACTAACGAATGATGAACAAGGGAATATCAATCCAACATCACCGCTTTCTTTTCGTGATAAATTGTTTGATGAAGCAACGGTTTTAATGGTCCAGGACCTGCGACCTGTTTCACCTGTGGATCCATTAGATCCAGAAACAGAAATCAATCCAGAAAACAAACCACAGCTTCCTGAAGATCAGGGAAGGTTAAGTATTGATTTTGTCTCACAGTTACAATTTGGTACGCAAGGCATTTCAGTAACTGATCAAACCTATTATGCGCAACCGCAGCGATTATTGAATGAAGATGGGACGGTCAATGAGACAGAAGAACGGCCAAACTATGTTCAAATCAGCGATCGGCGACCAGAAAATGATCGCAATGGCTGGCAGCTTGCTGTGACACAAAATAATCCATTTACCTCAACCAATAATCGAGAATTGAACGGGGCGCGTTTGCGCCTGACAAACCAGCAACTGGCGACCGCCCAAGGCGGCAGTGCACCGGAATTCCAACAAACCAATCCATTGGCACTGGTTCCAGGAAACCGACGGATTCTGTTAATGGCCCAAGGAACGGAAGGGACTGGTACCTGGATCTATCGGTTTGGCGATCAAGAAACGGCTAATAAAAGTGTGGCTTTAGATGTGCCAAAAGGCGCAAACCCTGAATCCACTCGCTATGAAACAACCTTGACGTGGGAACTTAGCGCCGTTCCTGACAATTAAAAATAGGAACAGAGCGTAAGATTTTTCCTCTTTTACACTTAGAACGGATGAAGACGAGAAAGGAGCGGGTAGCATGGAAATACCTCTAATGAAGGACGAATATATGCGTCAGTTTCAAGACACCGTGACACAAGCTAAAAGAGAGACCAGGGAACTGGAGGAGTATCTGGTGCAACAATTCGAACGACTGAATCAATTGACGAGTGAGGTCTCGCCAGACAACTTTTGGGAGACACTTCCTGAAGTCCTGGGTATCGATGCAAAACTAACACTCATTGCAGAACTGATTCGGTATGACGATTTTTCGACGCAAGAGATTCTGCGACTCGTTGAAACAGATTATCGCACGTACCTTAAAGAACTTTGTGGTAATGAGTTAAGTGCGGAGACCAATCACTCACTAGTATTTCATGTCGTATAGAGTGAGCCTAGCATTAGGTCATTGTAAAAAAGTGTTCAGAAAATTATTTTCTGGACACTCTTTTTTATAAGTTTTGTTTGGACGACTTCATTATGTTTTGTGTCAATGAATCATTGTTCTAATTAAATTGTTTTCTGGATAATCTTTTTGAATGCACATAATTAAAAAATTATTTTTTCTCGAAACTCATCAAAAAAGAAACTGTTCAGTTAAGCGACATATTCGCTGTTTTTCAAAATAATTCTTCTGAAGAGTCAGAAACTTAAAAGTTTTTGATCCTTTTTTGATTCCTCATTTCAAAGCTCTTCTAGTTGCTCAATTAATTAGGTCAAAAAGTTATTATCTTTTTGGGACAACAGAGTATACCCTGTTGGACTTTCTATTTCGCTTTTAAACACTTAAATTAGAAAATGACATCGAAGTTGAGCAAGAAAAATAAAAGATAAGAATCAAAAAACTTAAATATTTTTGATCCTTACCTTTTATTTTTTTTGAGCACTAATTATTTTCTCCCATTCATTCTGATGAATCAATGATTTCATTTGTTTTTTTGGGTTATTTTCTAGATATGCATAACGAGGTGAAAATTGTGATTTTCAACCTTATATAAATTGTTATAAGATAATGAATATAAGGAAGGCTAAAGGTTAAGCCTTGTTTATTCACTAAAACGTATTAGAAACCATCGTTTTTTAGAATAACGAATACTTATGTATGCTAAGTCATCGAAACGCCAATTTAACAACATTACTTTAGACATCTGACAACTTCAGATGTCTATTTTGCTGTACACCCAAAAACGATAGTTTTTGAGATAGATGTTAAAGGAGGAGGGAAGATGCGAAAAACTATTGGTCTTATGATTGGTCTAATGTCCCTAATAATAGCGATACAATTTCCCCTGCAGGTGTATGGTACACAGGTCCAATCCGTCGAGTCAGAAGGATCTATTGGGTTTACAGGAACTTATGAACCAATCGGTCCACCAGATCCACCTCCCAGCACCAGCACACAAAAGCCAGGAGGAACTTTGCCAAAAACCAATATGACCGGTAGCTCACTTGGGCTATGGATTGGAAGTTTCTTAGTGGCAGGTGTTTTATTAGTCGTAGGGAATAAAAAAAGAAAAGAAACACAAGAAAATTAATTAAAAGAAAGCAGGAATTTAAGTATGAAATTTATTCGTTTAGCAACTGTAGCCGCATTATCAACCACGATTTTCGCAGGAGGTGTACAGGCTTTCGCTGAAGAGGGAAACCAAGAGTCAAAAGAAGTACGTAAAACAACAACGACCGGTCAGGTCACCTTCACTCCAAATATTGAAGACACAGTAGTAGAACCTGATCCTGAAGGTCCAGATGTGACGATCCCACCAATTCCTGGTACGGGACCACTAACGATTGCAACAGTTCCAACAATGAACTTTGGAACGAAAGTTATCTCAACTGCTGATGAACATTACAACATGATTGCGGAAATGCAACAGAAAGCCGGAACAACAGGCGAGGAAAATATGATTCCTTATGTCAGTATGGCACAAGTTCAAGACACCCGCGGAACGAATGAAGGATGGGAACTGAGCGTGAGTTTAAGTGAATTTCAAGCAAAAACAGATACCCTAAATAGTGTGTTAAAAGGCGCCAAAATTACGTTATTCGATCCTTCCCTTCGTTACAGTGTGAATGATGCAAATCAGGAACCGACGATTCACACAAGTGGTTTAGAGTTGATTCCAAGTGAAGAGGCCGTGCCGGTCATGACAGCTGCTAACCAAAAGGGTGGCGGAACTTCTTCCGTTGTTTGGGGAGATCATGATGCGCTCGCAAAACAAGTAGAAGATGGGGTAGATGTCGTTGAAAATAAGGCGATCCAATTGTTTGTTCCTGGTTCGACTGCCAAAGATGCAGTAACGTATACCTCTACATTGACATGGGAATTAGAACTAACACCAGATAATGAGGAACCTAATGCGGTTTAAGAAGTAAAACATTCCTATTTCCATGTTCCATTAGTCACTGGCAGCGTTACAGATTTCTGTGACGCTGCTTTTTTAGAAAGGATTATGACAAATGATACACAAACAAACGATACAAAAAAGTCTATGGTTGCTTATAGCGCTCTTCTTTTTCTTGCCACGGGCGGTCCAGGCCGAAGAAGCGAGTTTAAATACGTATGTTACCCCTCTTTTTCCAGAGAGCCAAGTGGATGAAAGTAAAGGATACTATGAGTTATTACTCCCTCCTGGACAAAAAGAGACTTTGCGACTAGAAGTCGGAAATTCCAGTTCAGAACCAATCAACGTTCAGGTGACACCGCATACAGCTTATACTAATACTTTGGGGAATGTCGAGTATGGCAAAGATGTTGAAGAAGCGGATCCATCCTTAATCCACTCCTTGGATGAGCTGATGACTCCTTCGGAGGTCATTGCTTTAGCTGGAAATGAAACAAAGGTTATAGAAATTCCTCTGCAAATGCCTAAAGACGCCTTTGAAGGGTATTTAGCCGGCGGTTTAAGGATCACCGAAGTAAAAGAAGAGGAAGATAGCGATGCCCCAGGAGGAGAAGGCGTAGCTATCAAGAATGAGTTTGCCCATGTGGTTGGTGTGGTCGTTAGTAATACTCGAGACTCGGTGCAACCAGAGTTGGAACTATTAGATGTGTTTGCAGATCAATTGAACTACCGCAATGTGATCAGCGCCACGTTACAAAACTTTACGCCCACTTTTGTCAATCAATTGGCGGTGGAAGCGACCGTAAAACGAGTAGGGGAGAACGAGGTTCTCTATAAGGCGGAGAAAGAAATGATGCAGATGGCCCCAAATTCTAATTTCAACTTCCCGATTTCTTTAGAAGGCGACCGTTTTCGAGGTGGGAACTATGTCCTAGAATTAACAGCTACATCGGGAGAGAATGAATGGTCATGGACGCGTGAATTTACGATTGAAGCCGAAGAAGCCCGCAAGTTAAATCGAGAAGACGTAATGATTGATTCTGGTGTCAATTGGTGGATGATCGGTTCGATTATTTTGCTTATTTTAATGCTTGGACTTGTGCTTTACCTGATGTGGCAAAAGAAAAAAGCACGTGAAAGCGAAAAAGAAGTATAAGTATACAAATTTTCCTCGCATAGAGATAGAAAGGAAATATCGTAATGAAAAATAAACTCTGCTATCTTTTGAGTGTTATTAGTATAGGATTACTATTTATTCAAGTGCTCATTTTTCCAGTTGCATCCGTCAGTTTATCTTCAGTAAATGCAATCGATATTCAAGAAAATCAACCCGAACTAGATGGCTTTAGTGAAGAAGTTCTACCTAATATTCCCAAGTTGAAGGAAATTGAAGATTTACCTCTTTCTTTTTCAACTATTGATTCAACTATTGTAGGCAAAGCTGGAGAAAATATCATTCTCTCATTTCATGCAAATAAAAAAATAAATGAAGCAACCGTAAAATTGCCTGAAGAAGCTAGGATTGTTGAAGAAGATATGCCAGTAGGCGTTACGATCGAAGAATCCAAGGAAGCAAATTACTGGGTGATTCATTCTGAAAAAATGCAAGAAACATTCACTTTTCCGGTGGTATTCGAAGAAGAAGGAAGTTATGAAGCCGCAATCGATGAAGCAAAAGTACAAATTTATATACAGTCGATGGAAACAATATCACCGGATGAACAAGGAGAAACTAATGTAGATAAAGATGAATCAACTGAAGCCGAAGAAAGTAAAGAAAATAAAGACACAGCTACAGGTGATCAAGTTGAAATTGACAAGGCTGTTTCCTATATTTCTCCTGAAGAAGGAGTAGCTGAGGTAACTAACTGGACAGACTTTGGACAGGCTTTAGGTACGCCTTCTATCACGACAATAGAAGTGACAAAAGACTTTGAAGTTCCAACAAACTCCACTGTACCGGGTTTTATTACTGGCGTAGGTTCTAATCCATCAGGAGGTGCACAATTTGTTTATTTAACACCTGCAAATAGTTCGAGAAAATTAGTAGTGAATGGGAATGGACATCATATAGATTTTGGCTCAGTGTCACTTGTTCCGATGGGGGCTACCCATAATGCACAATCACCTTGGGATATCACTTTTAACGATGCGACTATTTACTCAGGTAACTGGTGGGGATTTTGGTCAGTTCAACAGGGACTCTCGTTGGCTCAGCAACAGATCTCCAGAATAGCGTTGAAAGATGTGTCTGTTGTGGGAAATCAAATGCTTGCACCGTATTATACCCATGTAGATCTGTATGGTAAAATTGATAACCATGTAGTAGCAAGCTATAGTTCACCTTTTAGAACGAACTTTGCTGTGAATACTCCCAATTCTATAAATATTGAGTCACGCAGTTTAACAATTAAAGAAGATGCTGTTGTCAATTTTTCTACTTTAAACTCTGGTAATGTCGTAATTGGCGTAGGTAACCAGTCAGGTAGTCTTACACTTGAAAAAAATGCTACCTTCAACCTAGAATCAAACGGTACATTAGCCAGTGCGAATGCGAATGCGCAGACTGGATCCAGCATTGATATTGCAAATGGAAATTTGATAATGGATGAAGGATCAACAATCAATATTGATACGACTCGGAATTTTGCAGCACTAACTTTGCGTAGCACTACCTCTACTTTAGAGGTTAATGATGGGGCAAAATTCAATATTGAATCTACGAATCACAGTTTCACAGGTAATGGATCTAATCGCAACTTAGTTTCTATGAATGCGGGAAGTTCGCTTTTAGTGGGATCAGATGCTGAACTTAATATAAATGCTGAAGGTCGAGGAAGTGCATCTTCTAGCATCATTTATGTCGCAGGTGCTGCTAACTTTAAAATTGCTAAAGATGGATCTATGGACATAAAAAGTGACAGTAATTCAATCAATCAAAATTTACTATTTTTTGCTTCGGCAAATTCAATATTTGAATTTTCTGATGCAAAAAAGGTTAATTTAGAACGGACAAACCAGATCTCAGGTTCTGTAACTAATGGACTGATTAATATCACAGGAAGTACAGGGCAATTGGATATTGATGTCCAGTCTGTCAAACAATGGAATAGAGATAATTTTACAGAAGAGCCAGATTATTTTTGGACTCCCATCTTTAATTTAATTCTTCGTTACAATACGATAAATCCAACAATCACGAATGTTTCTTCTATCTTTCAAGAGACGATGACTAGCTTCAATGAAGGTTTCACTACACGTAACGTTCAGAGAATACTCTTTGAAAAAATACCCGATGTTGAAGTAAACATAGATCCTTTGACAGAGGATCCGATGGAAGTAAATTCTTATACTATTACCGGCAAGGCTTCTCCGCACAGTGTAATACGGTTCTCTGGTGACCCAGCAATACCAGATGGTGAAATTCAATCACCAAATTTTTCAGAAACCGATAAATATCATGTGACTGCTGATGAAAATGGAGACTATTTATATGAGTTACCTAAAGATTCACTATTCACTGAAGGAAACGAAGTGACGGCTTATGCCTATCTAAACGGAAAATCTGCTACCGCAAGTACGGTTGTTGAAAAATCGAGAAGACCACCTAATCCTAAGGATCCGATGAATCCAGAAATAGAAGTCGATCCAGAGAATAAACCTGAGCTCGAAGAAGACCAAGGCTTGTTAAGCATAGATTTTGCTTCTCGATTCACATTTGGCCAACAAGCAATCTCTACGCGAACGAAGCGGTATTATGCGCAACCGCAACGCTTGTTAAATCCGGATGGAACCGTCAATGAGGCTGAAGAGCGACCAAACTATATCCAGATCAGTGATCGACGGCCAGAAGAGGAACGTCACGGCTGGCAATTAGCAGTTACGCAAAACAGTCAATTTACGGATCTACAGGAAAATGAACTAAGAGGGGCACGTTTGTCTTTCACTAACCAACAATTGGAGTCTATTCACGGAAGTGATGAACCGATGTTGTATAATCAAGACGGTATTACCTTAATTCCAGGAGAAAAGACTAAACTTCTGACCGCGCTCAATGGCCAAGGAGCAGGTACCTGGATCTATCGGTTTGGTGACGGTGAAAGTGCAAGCGAAAGCGTGGCACTTGAAGTCCCTCCAACCGCGAATCCAAGAGCAAGCACCTATGAAACAACACTCACCTGGGAACTAAGTGTAGTTCCCGATAATTAGTCACAAGAAAGAAAAGGGCTGCGGCTCTTTTCTTTTTCTTCATAGAAAGGACAGAAAAAAATATGCACATTTTATTTGATCATTTAGTCATGGCAGATAAGACTAAACGTTGGCTGCTCTTATTGGCGACGTTAGAAGAAGAGGAACATGTTACCGCACAAACCTTAGCTAAACAGACTGGGTTTGGGCGACGGACGATTATTGAGGATATAAAGGCGATCAAGGACTATTTTGGTGAGCGGATCCATTTGATCGGCGATGAGAAGGGCTATCACTTTTCCTTTCTGAACCCTAAAGAGTATTATGAGAAGAAACAAGCGTTACTAAATGAAGAGAAACTTTTTCTCTTTGTGGATCAGTTGGCTGCGGGAAAGTGTTTAGACAATCAACAGTGGATGGCGTATCTTGATGTGTCGAGTGCAAGCTTCCAACGGATGAAACGGCAGCTTCAAACGTTATTAACGACCTATTATGGGATAAAAATTGAATCTAAAACCAATCAATTATGGGGAGAAGAAGCGGGGATTCGCCAATTCCTTTATGATTTTTATTTCACCTTACCATTGTATCCTAGGTTTCTTTCAGAGCATATTCAGGACCTACATCAGGAGAAAGTGGCGATTCAAGACGGACCTTGGTACCTAGATCAAACCTTGTTTAATCAATGGCTGAAACTAGCTAAGCAACGAGTCGACCAAGGACATTGCTTACAAGAACAAGTGGCACATAAACAAGCCCAAACAACTCTAATCCAGGCTTTGGATCAACAGGTGAGTGTGGTTCTGCCAGGACCAGAAAAAGCTGCGTTGTTTCTTCTCACGTTAGATGAGAGTCAATTTTTGAACCCTTTGACACAACAGGCATTTACCCGCACATTTTCACCTGCGAGTGAGTATGAGTTACCGATGCATAAGACCGAAGGACTGACTTATGGTTTTTTCGAAACACTCCTTTTTTTAATGGAGGCCTTTTTCCAGCTACCTACACTTGAAGCACCAGAACAAGTGCCATATGCAAACAGTGAGAAACCGTCTCCTTTAGAAGTACTCATGAAACGTTTTTTAGCTGAGAAGAAAAAATATAGCCAGACGATTTATGTTTCCTATCAGCTAGTAGGACCACGTGCTTTGACACGATGGATCAAACAGGAAGTTGAAACGATTTTAAAAAAATCTGGCTTACAGGTGGTGGAAGCTGCCCAAATGAATCCACTTGGACTAGTACGTCATGTACAAATCGTGAATCAACCACAAGCTAGAAACGCTCGTGAAACGATTGAACTTCCCTATGTACCTAGCAAGGAGAAAATCGATGAAGTGCTCTCTGCATTTTCTGAGTAAAGATGAGTGAACAAGCATAAGAGGGAAATATTTGAAAAAGTGAGGGGGAAAAAATTGCGTGAGTTTCAGATGGCGTTTATTACAAGCGCAGAGGTCAAGCGATGGATGCAGGTGTTAAGTGTGATGGAACAAGAACGGCGTTTTACGATTGGAGAGCTGAGTGAACGACTGGCTATTTCACAACGTACCTTGATAAAAGATATTCAAGCATTCAAAAACCATTTTGGCACAAGCATCGAATTACGTTCGAATTATAGTGGGTATTATTTTGAAGAACGAAATCGTAGGGACTACCAAGAGAAAAAAGAACAACTGTTGGAAAACGAAGTGTTATTTGAAATCGTGGGAAATGTTTTTTGGGGAAAAGATTTTACAGTGGCTGACTTGGCTCACCAGCACAGTTATGCAGAGAGTACTTTACGAAGGTTTTTATCAAGAATCCGACCGGTATTAGCTGAGTATGAGTTAACGTTGGCTTTTAACCCAGTCAATTTTTTAGGGGAAGAAGCCAATATCCGAAAGTTCTTTTTTGATTTTTATTATAGCAGTGAACAAACTCCGTATACAATCCGTCCGCCAGAAGACTTACATACGTTGGTCTTGAACGAACTGTCTGGCAAATTGGGAAAGTATGAATTGGGTACGGGAATCACGATTTCAGCCTTTTATTACCAGCTTTATATCGCAATGGTCCGAGTTCATCAAAACCATTTTATGTCCTTACCTGAATGGGTAAAAGTAAGCATTTATCAGGAAAAAGATTTTCAGTTGCTTTATTCTTTACAAGAAAGAATCAAAGATGAATACGAGATCTATCTATCAAAGGAAGAATTCGCTTGGATCCATTTATCGATTATTTCCAAACGGACGATCCATCGTGTGGACCAAGAACAAACTTTTAACCAACGATTCAACCGCTGGAAGGATCTTCAGTTCATCGTGTCAGATTATCTTTCTGATCCTTTCTTTGAACAATGGGATACGGATACTTTAGAACCGTTTATGACCTCTTTTTTCATTTCGCGCTTGATGAATGAAGCAGTGAGTCCAGTGTTGAACAAAGAGCTAGAAGAAATCCATTGGATGGTAAAGAAAAGCGATAAACAGATTTATGAAGCCCATAAACAATTTCTCTTAAAACATGCCCGAGTACTCAGTTTTTCTGCCCGATATTTTGAAGATATCGTGGTGAGTTTTACGGCATATATGAACTTATTGTTCCACTATTACCAACCGGTCAAAAAAGTTTTATTTTTATTAGAAGGTGACTATTTAGTGGTTCAATCCATCCGAATGCAGGCACGTGTACTATTAGGGGAATATCATAAGCTATTGTTTATGCCGCTTCAGGAATTGACGCCGGAACATTTAAATGATGCACACGTTGATTTGATTGTAACGAACTATCGACCGTACCTTTTGGATTACGCTCTTGACACGGATTATGTTCTTATGGGCAGTATTCCTACGGCGCAAGATTGGGCAAGAGTCAAGCATCAATTGAATCCACTGATCGATCATGAAACATTTTAAAAGAAGGAAGGAAAAAAACAATGCCTACATTTTTTACAAAAGAAGCGTATTTGGAGGGCTTTCAAAGTACCTTTGAAGAGGCAGAAAAACGAGCAAGTGAAGACCTAAAGGTCTATTTAAACACCCAGATCCAACGATTGGAGACCTTAGTAAGTCAGATATGTCAGGAGAATTTTTGGGAACTATTGCCGGAGATCTTAGGAATCGATGCCAAGATGAGTCTAGTAGCAGATCTGATCGACTTTGATCACTGTTCAGATGTGGAAATCCTTCGAATCGTCGAAAGTGACTATCTCATCTACTTCAAAGAACTATGTGGGTACAAACGCAGTATGGACCCGAAACATTCCATGATTTTCAATGTGGTATGATGGATTTGATGGCTGATGGGAATAACTTAAATGTGTAGGCTCTTACTTTAGTAAGAGTTAACTATTGAACGAATATTTGCAGATGCAAAAGAAAAGCATGGTATGCGTTGGACAAAATATCGAGGTCTCGAAAAAGTCGCCACGCACACGATGCTTACGTTTGCTGCCATGAATTTAAAAAAACTAGCCTCATGGCTATGGAAAGCAAAAAAGCCTATGGCTTTTTATTTCAAATTTCTACAAAGACTAATAAAAAGGAGTTGGCAATTAAGCCACTCCTTTTTGTCTACAGTCTGGGCTCTTACTTTAGTAAGAGTTTTTATAATGGTTAATGATTATTTGTCTTTATATAGGTATTCTTATTGTTTATTTCATTTTTAATTCTATAAACTGTTTGTCTAGTAATATTGTAGTCTTTTGCAATTTTTGAAATAGCAATTCCCTTATTAAGATCTTCAACGATGCTTTTGTAAACAAGGCGACGTTGGGGATCTTTTGTGTCTGCGCTGTACAACTTAGGACGTCCTTTATAAACACCATTTGCTTTTCCAATCTTAATTCCTTGTGCCTGGCGACGTTTAGATTCAGAACGCTCTTGCTCGGCAATCATAGCCAATATCTGAATAATTAAATCTTTGATGAATTTATCCAGGAGAGGATTTCCGATTGCTTCAGCCATGATTGGTAAACTAGTGATGATTAGTTGTACATTTTTCTTTTTGAGGTAATTGACTGAGTCAATGATTTCGTCATAATTTCTGCCTAATCGATCGATAGCTTCGACAATAAAAATATCTTGTTCTCTGACAAACTCTAAAGCTTTCTGAAAAATCGGTCGTTGGGTGATCGTTGCTCCAGATTGTTTCTCAATGAAAATTTTTTCTGCGCCGAACTTTTTCATTTCTTCAATTTGCCGTTGTTCATTTTGATCAATCGACGAAACTCGAATATAAGCAATTTTCAAAATTTACCCTACTTTCTCGAACTATTTAAAATACACCCTAATCATACGTTAGAAAACTAGATTTTTCAATGATCGGGTAGTGTCTATTTAGGGTAAGCTACCTTGAAAAAGTAAGGAAACACCTAGGTTTTACTTAAGTATTTCCGCATTTTTTTCTTCTATTTTATTAAGGTAACGATAAATAGTTGTTCGAGAAACATTCCACCGCTCGGCAATTGTTTTGATCGGTGTTCCGCTGTCAACTAACGTCTTTAGTAAGTCTAAGTCTTGTGTTGTTAATTTTTCAGGACGACCGCCAAATCTTCCTCTTGCACGAGCAGCTTCTCGTCCAGCAGCCGAGCGTTCCAAAATCAAATTGCGCTCAAATTCGGCAAAAGCTGCAAACAAATGAAACATTAGCTGACCAGTCGAACTAGATTTATCCATTGTAATATTTTCCTGAAGACTATGAAAACTTACGCCGCGTTCATTCAATCGATTGACAATTGAAATCAAATCTTCCATATTCCGTCCTAATCGATCCAATCGCCAAACGACAAGTGTATCGCCAGAGCGAACAAAATCAATCGCCATTTCTAATCCTGGTCGATTACTTTTTGCCCCACTCATATGATCGGTAAAAATCTTCTCACAACCAAATTTGTTTAAACTATCTTCTTGTAAATCTAAATTTTGTAATCCGGTGGATACCCGGGCATATCCTATTTTCAAAAAATCACTCCTAACTAAAATCTATTGTAACATAACTTTATCCATACAGATTAATTGAACATAGATTTTGATATGGGTTTATGAACACTAAAAATATAGAAAAACTTAAATTTAAGATAAAAAATTCAAGTGTCCAGAAACGGGTGATTTTCTGTACACTATATACTAGTGTACATTTAAGCTATTTTAAGCTATTATATTTATATACTTAAAATTACTTATTTTTTTACGAAGGGGATTGAATAGGTGAATCAACAAAAAAGATTGATGATAATTATGGAAAGACTGGAAAAAGAAAAATCATTGACTTTACAAGACATTATGCAACTCACAGGTGTTTCTAGAGACACGGCTAGGCGAGATACAATAAAGTTAACGGATAGTAACCTTGTGATCCGAACTTATGGAGGTATTAGTTTAGCAAATTCGTTTAATAAAATAGATGGATATTTAGGAAGAACAGATCAAGAACTTCAAGTGAAAAAGCAAATTGCTAAAGAAGCAAGTAAACTATTACTTGAAAAGCAAACCGTATATTTAGATGTGTCGACCACAATCTCACTTTTGCCTCAATATTTAGCGAATAGAAATATAAACTTAGCTGTGACAAACTCGATTGACATTGCCGATCAATTCTTAAAGACCACTTCAATACCTACTACGATTCTTGGAGGAACTTTAAATAGAGAAAGCCGTTCAGTTACTGGTGGATACCCAATCTGGGAATTAACTAAGTATCGGTTTGATAGTTCTTTCTTAAGTTGTGCGGGTATAAATAATCAGGGAATCTATTATGCCCATGAAGAAGACATCGCAATGAAACAGGCAGTTAGAGAGAAAAGTAATAAAGTCGTATTACTATGTGATCATACAAAAATTAATTTATCACACAATTACCTTGTCTACTCGTTTGAAGAAATTGATTATTTGATAACTGATAAAAAAATTCCTGAAGAATTAGTCGTTAGAATAGGAAAGAGCAAAATCATCTACACAAAGGAGAATAGCTATGATTAAAACGATATTATTTGATGTTGATGGAACGATTATTGATACAGAATATGTTATGACACATTCTCTGCAAAAAACATTGCGTGAAGAATTAGAGAAGGAAATCCCGATTAAAGAATTACATTATATTTTAGGTATTCCTGGAAAAGAAGCTATTAAAAAGTTTGTAAATACTGAAGAAGAGGAAACTCTCTTATCAAAATGGGGTGAAAACGTACTTTTATTAGCAGACAATGCTCAAGTTTTTCCGCATATAGAAGAAACATTACAGACATTGCATGTAAAAGGGATTCAATTAGGACTTGTCACATCTAAAACAAAAGAAGAAATGAAAAATGAGTTTGATCGATTTAATTTAAATCTATATTTTGATATACAAATTACAGCTTCAGATACTAAGTTGCATAAACCTTTTCCGGACCCCATACAAAAGGCAATTGATGAATTGGGCATAAAAAAAGAAGAAACGATTTATATTGGTGATTCATTATATGACATGCAAAGTGCGAAAGCTTGTGGGATAGCATTTGGTTTAGCTAAATGGGGAGCCAAAAATATAGAAAATTTTCAAAGTGTAGATATAATTATTGATTCTCCTCAAGAAATACTTGATTTGTTAGAAAAATAGACAAAGAGCGTGAGATAAGGATAGGGTCTCACGCTCTTTGTCTTTCGCCATTTAAAGCTTGAAATCTTTGCCATTTAAAAAGAAAAGTGACAAATAATCGGCTAGTGTCTATTTAGGGTACACTCTAAACGGACATGTTGATAGCAAATTCTACTTATTTCAATCGATGGTTTCTGTTTTCAGGCATACTCCATGAATTGAAACTTTCCCCACGCTCTTTTTTATTTCTAAACCCCAGATTTTAATGTTATCGGTAACATGTTTGTACCTGTTTACTCTTGTTTTTGTAAGCGTTACAATTCTTTAAGAATAGGACAAAACAAATGGAGGATCATATGGAGAAAAAATGGTGGCACCAATCAGTGGTATATCAAGTGTATCCACGTAGTTTTCAAGATACGAATGGAGATGGAATCGGTGATTTAAGAGGGATTATTTCAAGATTAGATTATTTAACCTATCTAGGAATCGATACGATCTGGCTTTCCCCAGTCTATGAATCCCCAAATGATGATAATGGTTATGACATCAGCGATTATGAAGCAATCATGGCTGAGTTTGGGACGATGGCTGAAATGGGCGAACTGATTGAGGAAGCGAAGAAATCAGGCATCAAAATCATTTTGGATTTAGTCGTCAATCACACTTCTGATGAACATCCATGGTTTATCGAATCACGAAAAAGCAAAGACAATCCATATCGAGATTATTATATCTGGCGTGATCCAGTAAATGGTGATGTGCCTAATACATTACGTTCGATTTTTAGTGGACCTGCTTGGGAATTTGATGATGCGACTGGTCAATATTATTTGCATCTATACAGCAAGAAACAACCCGATTTGAATTGGGAGAATGAGCTAGTCAGACAAGAAGTCTATGACATGATGAATTTTTGGATCGATAAAGGAATTGGCGGGTTCCGCATGGATGTCATCGATACGATCGGCAAACTACCCGATCAAGAAATCACCAATAATGGACCTCGGCTTCACGAATACCTACAAGAAATGAATCAAGCAACCTTTGGCGACAAAGATTTGATGACGGTAGGTGAAACTTGGGGCGCAACGACAGAAATCGCGAAGCTTTATTCAGACCCTAAAAGAAATGAACTATCCATGATCTTCCAATTTGAACATATGAGTTTGGACCAACAAGAAGGTAAGGATAAATGGGATCTAAAAGCTTTAGATGTTTCTGAACTGAAAAAAGTTTTGTCAAAATGGCAGACAGCGTTAGGTGATGAAGGTTGGAACAGTTTGTTTTGGAATAATCATGATTTACCGAGAATTGTTTCACGTTGGGGGAATGATCAGGAATATCGTGTAGAAAGTGCAAAAATGTTTGCTATTTTACTACACATGATGAAAGGGACTCCTTATATTTATCAAGGGGAAGAACTAGGCATGACAAATGCGCCAATCCGGGACATCTCAGAAGCAAAAGATATCGAAACGATCAATATGTATCACGAACGACTTGCAGCTGGCTATCATAAAGAAGATATCTTGCAGTCTATCAATGCCAAAGGACGTGACAATGCACGTACACCAATGCAGTGGGATGAAACAGCACATGGTGGATTTACGACAGGAATGCCCTGGCTATCCGTCAATCCAAACTACAAAACCATCAACGCGGAACAAGCAGTCGCAGATTCCTCTTCGATTTTCTATACGTACAAACGCTTGATCGAGTTACGCAAACACAATGAGATCATCGTTTGGGGAGAATATGAATTGTTGACAGAAACGCCAGTTGAGGTCTTTGCTTATTATCGTACACTAAATGAAGAACGTTGGTTGATCGTCTGTAACTTATCCGAGCAAACACATGAATGGACTATTCCGCAAGAAGCAACGGAACTAATCATTGCCAACTATGATCGAGAAGTACCTGTAGGAGAAATCGAATTACGTCCTTATGAAGCATTTGTAGTGAAAATTGGGTGATGAGTGATAGAATTGCTCAGCTCCGAGAAATAAGTGTGAAGTATCGGAAATTTTTCTTTTCATTTTTTATATTTCACACTTATTTCTGGAACACCGTTCATTTGGTTTTAGGTGTGCAAGCTACCTAATGTCTCGAGCCTAGTGTTGTATTTTTTTTAGGCTTGGAGATATTGAATAAAAAGCTATGTTCTCTTCTTTATGATCAGTCAATGAAATCAAATGATAAAGCCTATGTTAACAAGAGATATAAGATGAAATTTATCAGGTTTATGATTATTGGTGCACGCTTGTATGTACGTTATACTTAGCAATAAAGAAGGGCGTGAATAGGAAAGTGTAGTAATCATAAGTAAATCAGATTGGAATGCAATTCAGGAAACGCTCTATTTACAAAATACAGGGGTGCTCAATCAGATTAAGCAATACGAAGAGGAAGAAACGGAAGAGTTAGATGAGATTGATTGGGATACATTATAGAAATTAAAAAAATTACGAAAAAGATCTTACTAAACTTAAAGGAGCTGGGTTACATAAGCAGTTTGATGAATGACTCAAGGTCATTCGAAAGAATCCTTTTCAGTCACTGGCACCGTATGAAAAAACTAGTAGGAATTCGTATTACTCAATAAGAATCAACATTAAGCATAGACTAGTTTATAGTGTGGATATTTTGAGGGAAATAGTAACCATCCTTTCCGTCTGATCTCATTATGAGCGTGGGTTGTTTTTAAATGCGTGAACTGAATTGCTCATTGCATGCTATATGAATGTCTAGATACGACAATGGGGATTTGTCCTTAGTTGTTTTACACCTTCTAAAAACGAATAGATGCTTCTACATATCATTGTATTTTTATAGATGATCATTTGAACTACATATGAATGCTATTCTCCTCTTTGACAAATCAACTAAATCATACTATGATATGTACGCTAACAGGAGGTGTAAAAATGGGGAAATCAATTGAACGTTCGTTAGAAGAATGTCTTTTTTTTAGTGTGAAGAAGCTCGATCGAGTATTGAATAAATTAGCTGATGAAGCTTTCAAGAAAACGGGACTTGCACCTACTTATGGATTTATCTTACTGATTTTGAAAGAAAAAAACGGTATTCCTCAAAAAGATATCGCGCAGATGTTGTATTCAGCGCCTTCAACGATTGCACGTTTTGTAGAAAAGTTAGAATATAAAGGCTATGTCAAAACGGTTACAGAAGGACGGTTATCTTTGGTATTTTTAACTGATGAAGGTCGTGAATTTGTCAAAGAGATCGACAGTAGTTGGGATGAGTTGCACCACGCATATAAAGTTGTTTTAGGTGCTGCCGAGAGCGAGCGGCTTTCTCAAGAGCTGAATGAAGCGACCAATAAATTACAAAAAAAATAAAATTTTTTAAACATAACAGTTGCATGTACAACTAATCGTATGGTTAAATAAATACGAGAAAAAATAAGTGACATTCGTCATATTGGAGGAAGAAGAATGGCAAAATTCAATGAATCAATCACATTTCCATCAGGTAGTGAGCTGAAAAATCGGTTGATGCTATCACCAATGACTACAGAACTTAGCTTTTTTAATGGGGTAATCACAAAAGACGAGATCGAATACTATGCACAACGCTCAAAAGGATTAGGAGCAGTGATCACTGGTGCAGCAAATGTGCAAGACATCGGTAAAGGTTGGCCAGGGGAATTGAGTATCGCCCATGATGAAATGCTTCCTCGTCTAAGCGAGTTAGCACAAGCCATTCAAGGCGAAGGCGCCAAGGCAATCGTGCAGATCTTCCATGGCGGTCGTATGACAAGCCGTGCGACATTATCAGGAGAACAAACAGTATCTGCTAGTGCGATTCCGGCAGAACGTCCAGCTGCCGAAACACCTCGGGCATTAAGTGATGAAGAAGTTAGTGAAACGATCCAAGCATTTGGAGAAGCAACACGCAGAGCCATTGAAGCAGGATTTGACGGAGTAGAATTACATGGTGCGAATACTTACTTGATCCAACAATTCTTTTCTCCTCATTCGAACTGTAGAGAAGACCAATGGGGTGGTTCTTTAGAGAAACGTTATCATTTTATTGAAGAATTATTGAAATCTGTCTTCCAAGCAGTTGAAACACACGCAACCAAACCATTTATTGTTGGCTATCGTTTTTCACCAGAAGAATTTGAAACACCAGGTATCCGTTTTGAAGAAACGATTTGGTTGATGGAACAATTACGTGAAACGAAATTAGACTATCTGCATGTTTCATTGAACACATATGATCGTGTGGCTCGTTCTGAGACCTACAACGAAAAATCAATTCTTGAATATGTCCACGAAGCGATTCAAGGGAAAATCCCGTTAGTAGGTGTCGGGAATGTCCGTAACCGCAAAGATGTCGAGTCTGTGTTAGCTCATGCGGAACTCGTAGCAGTAGGTCAACAAATGTTGGTAGATCCTGAATGGGCAGTCAAATTATTAGAAGGTCGAGATGCTGAATTTGTGACGAAACCTTTTTCTGAAGCATACAAAGACTTGTATTTACCAAGTCCGTTGTATAATTTTCTTGATCAACGCTATGGATCAACCATCAATATCTAAGAAAGAAGCTGAAAAAATGAAAGTTTTGATTGTTTTGACAAATGTAGAAAAATACGACAATATCGAGCGTCCAACAGGTTTATGGTTAAGTGAATTGACTCATTTTTATGATGTATTAGTCAAAAACAAGATCGAAGCTGATTTTGTTAGCCCGAATGGCGGATACGTACCATTGGAACCAAAAAGTATATTAGATATGGACCAAGTAGATTGGACCTATTACCAAGATGAAGACTTTCGTAATCGTGCGTTAGGGCAAACGTTACGTCCGGATGAAGTGGACCCAACAGAGTATACAGCGATTTATTATGCCGGTGGACATGGAACGATGTGGGATTTCCCCGGATCAGAAAGATTAGCAGAGATTGGTTCTGCGATCTACAAAAATAATGGGATCGTATCAGCGGTTTGTCATGGTGTCGTAGGCTTATTACCTGTCGTTGATGAAAACGGACAGTCCATTTTAGCTGGACGTAAAGTGACTGGCTTTAGTAATGAAGAAGAGGAATTAAATGGAACAACGAATAACGTACCATTCCTAACCGAAGATTCATTGAAGGAAAAAGGGGCCGATTATCAGGCAGGGAAAGCTTTTACTGAAGTTGTTCATGCAGATGGGCGTTTATTAACAGGACAAAACCCACAGTCTGCACATTTATTAGGAGAAAAAGTCGTTGCTGAATTGACGAAATAACGTGGAGTTTGGAGAGGAAATCAATGATGGAAACACGGACCTTGAACAACGGATTGACAATTCCTGTACTTGGATTTGGTGTCTTTCAAATCTGGGATCAAGAAGAATGTGAGCAAGTCGTTTTAGAAGCGCTGAATGCTGGCTATCGCCTGATTGATACTGCGGCTGTTTATTACAATGAAGAAGCCGTTGGTCGGGCAATCAAAAAAAGTGGGATTCCAAGAGAAGAGATCACTATTACAACCAAGTTATGGGTCACTGATGCTTCTTACGAGGGCGCATACAAAGCGTACGAACGTTCTTTACAAAAATTAGGGGTAGACTATATTGATATTTTCTTGATCCATCAGCCTTACAATGATTATTATGGCGCATGGCGTGTCATGGAAGAACTCTATGATGCAGGAAAAGTAAAGGCAATCGGAGTCTCTAATTTTTCAACCGGTCGTTTGACTGATTTGATTTTGAATCATCGGATCAAGCCAGTGATCAACCAAATCGAACAACATCCATACCGTCAACAAAAACAACAAAGAGAAACAGCCACTCATTTTGACGTCGTGACTGAAGCGTGGAGTCCCTTCAACCAAGGAAAAGATGGGATTTTTGATGAACCAGTTTTAAAGGAATTAGCTGAAAAATACCAAAAAACTGTCCCACAAATCATCCTACGTTGGCAAACACAACTAGGGATTATCACAATTCCTAAGTCTGTCCATGTGGATCGTATAAAGCAAAATATCGCCATTTTTGATTTCCGATTATCAGAAGAAGAATTGACTTTGATCGAACAGCTCGATCAAGCACCAGAGTCAACCGGACCTCGTGAACATCGAACATTAGTTGAAAACCTGCATAATATCTCCATCAATCAAGCGAATTAATAATCGATGTGCTGATGTGTAAAAAAAGAGAGCATAGAAGCTTGTAGTGTTTCTAAAAAGTAGTTCTTTAATATTTAGTGCTAGTAGAAAACAGTCTTGTTTTCTACTAGCACTTTTTTTGTTGAAAAACTTAGACAATTGGGATCATATCATTCTCCAAACAATTGGATAGGATCGAAGTATCAATCAAGATAGATTGGTGTGTGATTTTAAAGTATAAGGGTGGTACATTTAGTTTTTTCTTTTCTAATCAACCAGCTTTTCTAGCTATCTAATTGATTTGCATGATGATGACTTTGGTGGCAATAAAGGTATCGCCAACTTGTTGACCATAAAGATTGACGGATTTTTCAAGCTGTAAGTCTGCTCTTGAGCCTTCAACGATTCGAGAGTTTTGAGTTTGTGCATCATAAATAACGAATGTAATCTCAATCTCACTGGTAATAGTAAAGCTTAATTTTTCGTCAGAGGAAACGGCCATGTCATAGGATTCTTCATCTTCATTTTTTTGATAAAATTTTGTGATCTCTAGTTCAAATTGATCACCATTCATAGACACAAGAATCCCAGGCTCATCTGCTTGATCAAGTAAATCATTGGCACAATCAAAATCTGTTTACTCGTTGTTGTTTTGCTCATCATCGCCACTTTGACTCGTTTCGATTTGTTTTTGTGGGGGAGTGATTTGTGCATTGTGGAGGGCGTTGTCATTGTTCACCTCTGTTTGGGGCATTGGCTATAAAATTTAAAGCTAAGATCAGAAAGCGTGGCATAAGTCAGGCAGTGTATACGCACAAAAACACAAGGGACATTCGAAAACCAACAAATTTCGAGTGCTCCTTGTGTTTTTATCTTCGATGTTTCAACTAATTTTTTCGTTCTTCTAGTTCAATAGCGTGGCTTAGTGAAAGGGATTATCTGATTATTTCCAGCGAGCGTCCACCACGATATCCTTTACTGATTGAAACGTTTTCTAAGAAATGATACTCTAAGGATAACAGATGAAAAAGAGGAGAATAACATATGAGGATCGTAATCGTCGGTGGCTCATTTGCGGGCATTCAGACAGCTATTTCTTTGCGCAACGACTGTCCAGAAAGTGAGATAATCATTATTGAGAAGCAAGCGCGGATAGGTTTTATCCCGAATAGTGTCAATTTGATTTTAAAAGGGGAATTTCATGAAGAAGCCCATCATTATTGGATCAATAAAGAGCAATTGACTCAAGAACATCAGATAGCAGTACGGGTAGAAACAGAAGTGACTGCGCTAAACAACGATAAAAACCAAATCCAATTAAATGATGGGGAAATATTGTCTTTCGATTTTCTTGTGATTGCGACAGGCTCACAACAACGCTTCCGTTTTAGTACACAAGAAAACGACACGATTTGGACAATCAAAGATCCTAAAACTTCGCAACAATTCCAACAACGTATTGGAAATGCAAAAAAAATCGCAGTGGTCGGTGCAGGGCAAGTTGGCTTGGAACTCATCGAAGGATTAGCGAACCTGGGAAAAGAACTTCATCTGTACGAAAGCCAATCGACAGTTTTATTCCGATATTTTGATCCAGAGATGATCAAGCCGTTGTATTGCGAGCTGAACAATCGAGGTATTCGATATTTCTTAAATGAACAAGTACAAGAAATCATTGAAGCAGAACAAACAAAGATCTTCACGGAAAAAAGAAGTGAGACGTATGATTTAGTCTTGTTAGCAAATTACACCCGACCAGATAATCAGTTATGGGAAGAATCCTTGCGATTGAATGATGATGGGACGATCTGGGTAAATGACTACCTGCAAACATCCCAGGAAAATATTTATGCTATTGGCGATGCCATCCAAGTAACCTATCGACCAACGCAAGAAAAGATGTACGTGTCTTTAGTCAACAATGCGATTCGAACGGCGAAGATCGCCAGTAAAAATATCAGTGGGCAACAAAAGAAGGATTTAGGTACGTATCGTCCAATCGGTAATCACTGGTTCGGACATTATTTTGGGAGTGTCGGTTTAACAGAAAGCGAAAGTATCTTTTATGCTGGGGAAATCAACACACAATATTTAACCACCAGAGCTTCTGCTGCGAATCAGGAGTTGATCCAAATAAAAGTGCTATTGACGGAAGAAGGAAAACTGATTGGCGCGCAATGTCATAGCCAAGCAGTTATTTTCTATCTTTTAGACCGACTGACTTTAGCAGTTGAGGAAGGATGGACACTCGCAGACTTGGAAGCGCGCGAATTCTTCTTTCAACCAGAGTATCGAGCGCCAACAGCTCTTGTAAAGGTGGTTGATTCTTTCGATGAAGATTGAAGAATTTTTAGAAAAAAAAGAGCAAATCCAAATTGAGATTTTACGAATGCTTGTATTAGAAGGTGGTTCCGCTTCAATCAATGAGTTGCGCTCCTCTGTGAAATTATCAAAATCTGCCTTCGACCAATATATCGAAGACCTTGAATTGATCGGTCGTATGATGAAAACAAAGATTTCTGTCCGAAAAAATGAATTTCAAGTCGTCCTTGAATTAGATGAGCATACGAGTTTAGAAAAAATCATGCTTTTTTTGGTACAACAAAGCGTGAAATATCAGATCTTGACGTATCTTCTTGAACACCAACAAGCTTCAAGTGTTCGTTTGGCAACAGCTTTTACGATCAGTGAATCCTCTGTCTTTAGAAAAACCAAAGAATTGAATCAGCTATTGAAAGAGTTCTCTCTACAGATAAAGAATGGACAAATCCAAGGAGAAGAGCTCCAGATCCGTTATTTTTATTATTCCTTATTTCAATTTTTCCCAGAGTCACAAAGACCACAGTATTTACAAGATACTCCAGATAAGCGTCCGTTGATAGTAGGATTGGCGCATGTGTTGAATACAACTTTTTCCCCACAATCATCGACAAAAATTGCGACATGGATCGGTATTACACGGAAAAGGTTACTGTCAGATAAGATGAAGTTTTCTAGTACAAAAGAGAAAAAAGAAATATACCAAGAGGATCAACTGTACCAGACCATCCATCCGGTGATTTCCTTATATCTTAGTCGAACAGCAGCTGATGTTACGGCGTATGAGTCGATGATGTTTTATAGTTTTCTCGTTACTTTCTCGGTACTGGAGGAAGAGACATTTTATCAATACGAGTTGACTCGTAGCAAAAAGTTACCTACAGCGGTGTTGGATACGTATATTCGAGAAACCATGCTGTGGCATTATCGACCAAGGCGTCTAAAAATCAAGGAAGAGAAAACAATTGGGTATCACTTGGCACAAATCAATAATGAGTTATACTTTTTTTCTGGCTATTTAACCATCTATGATCCGCCACACTTACTCATCCAACAACAACGGATGTTGGGTGATTCGTTGACTCAATTACTTGAACGATTGAAAAAAACGACAGTCGAACAGCTTCCTATGAAAAAATTGACCAATCAAGTTTTGGATAATCTGATGAGTCAATACGCGAATATTTTGATGATGATCGATTTCTATATTGAAAAATCTGTGGTTATTGGCATTGATCTACAATCATTACCGATCTATCGGGTTGCTTTCCAACAGTTCTTGATTCGAGAGTTAAAGGGGATCAGCGGGATCGTGATCGAAGAAGTCCAACCAGAAAAAAGTTATGATTTTGTGATCACCTTCAATCAGGATAAAAAAGGTCAAGAGTACTATTATCTATCGGAGTTTGCTTCAAGTTATGATATTTTAAGGTTAAAGCAAAAAATCGAGCAAGAAAAAAAAGCCAAAAATTAAAAAACTGTCAAAAAAAAAGTGAATTGCTATTTTTTTGGCAGTTTCTACTCCTTAAATAGGTGTACCATAAAAGTAGTTAAAGAAAGCGTTTGCAAAAATGGAGGAGATTATAATGACAGAATCAACGTATATCATGGCGATTGACCAAGGGACAACAAGCTCACGAGCGATTATCTTTGATAAAAAAGGAAGACACATCGGTAGTTCGCAAAAGGAATTCACACAATATTTTCCCCGGGAAAGCTGGGTAGAACATGATGCGAATGAAATATGGAACTCCGTACAATCAGTTATCGCAGGTGCGTTTATTGAATCTGGTATCAAGCCAACACAAATCGCCGGTATTGGTATCACGAATCAACGTGAAACAACAGTGATTTGGGAAAAAGATACAGGACGTCCGATTTATCATGCTGTAGTTTGGCAATCGCGTCAATCAGCTGGTATTGCTAACAAATTAAAAGAAGACGGACACCAAGAGTTTTTCCATGAAAAAACTGGTTTAGTCATTGATGCGTATTTCTCTGCTACTAAGATTCGCTGGATCTTAGACCATGTAGAAGGTGCACAAGAGCGAGCAGAAAAAGGCGAGTTGATGTTTGGAACGATCGATTCTTGGCTTGTTTGGAAATTGACAGATGGGCAAGCACATGTAACCGATTACTCGAATGCGAGTCGTACAATGTTGTTCAATATCCATGAATTGGATTGGGATCAAGAAATCTTAGATCTACTGAATATTCCACGAGTGATGTTACCGAAAGTAACCTCAAATTCAGAGGTTTACGGTTATACACAAGGGTACCACTTCTATGGTAGTGAAGCACCGATTTCTGGGATGGCAGGAGACCAACAAGCGGCCTTATTCGGTCAAATGGCTTTTGAGCCAGGAATGGTCAAAAATACGTATGGTACAGGTTCATTTATTGTGATGAACACAGGTGAAAAACCACAATTATCTAAAAACAATCTGTTGACGACGATTGGTTACGGAATAAATGGAAAGGTTTACTATGCGCTAGAAGGGAGTATCTTCGTTGCCGGTTCTTCCATCCAATGGTTGCGTGACGGTCTGCAAATGCTACAAAAAGCGAGTGATTCAGAAGATGCAGCGAAACGTTCAACTAGTGATGACGAAGTTTACGTTGTACCTGCTTTTGTTGGACTTGGCGCTCCTTACTGGGATCAAGCAGCACGTGGTTCTATGTTTGGTCTTACTCGAGGAACAACGAAAGAGGATATCATCAAGGCGACATTACAATCCATTGCCTACCAAGTTCGAGATATCATCGATACGATGCAAGATGATACCGGCATCCAGATTCCTGTGTTAAAAGTTGATGGAGGTGCAGCCAATAATGAATACTTGATGCAGTTCCAAACAGATATCTTGAATGTACCGATCCAACGTGCCGGTAACTTGGAGACCACTGCATTAGGTGCTGCCTTTCTTGCAGGATTAGCAGTTGGTTACTGGAAAGATACGGATGAAATTCGTGAGTTTTATGAAGCTGGTAAAATCTTCGAGGCGGAAATGCCAGAAGAGCGTAGAGAAAAACTTTACACTGGTTGGAAAAAAGCAGTGAAAGCAACTCAAGCATTTGAGTAAAGGGAGGGAACACAAGATGTTTTCAAAAAAAACAAGACAAGATAACATTGACCACATGAAACAAGAAGAATTAGATCTTTTGATTATTGGGGGCGGAATCACTGGTGCAGGTGTAGCAATCCAAGCAGCTGCTTCAGGTATTAAAACCGGTTTGATCGAAATGCAGGATTTTGCAGAAGGAACTTCTTCACGCTCAACCAAGTTAGTTCATGGGGGGATTCGTTACCTAAAAACGTTTGACGTTGAAGTGGTCGCAGATACAGTAGGCGAACGTGCAGTGGTACAACAAGTGGCACCGCATATCCCTAAACCAGATCCGATGTTATTGCCGATTTATGAAGGAGAAGGCGCAACGACATTCAATATGTTTTCTGTAAAAGTAGCGATGGATCTTTATGATAAATTAGCAAAAGTAACTGGAACGAAGTATGAAAACTATACGTTGACACCTGAAGAAGTTCTTGAACGTGAGCCGTTTCTTAAAAAAGATGGCTTAACAGGTGCCGGTGTTTACTTGGATTTCCGGAATAATGATTCCCGTTTAGTGATCGATAATATCAAAAAAGCGGCAGAAGACGGAGCATATCTGGTCAGCAAAATGAAAGCTACCGGTTTTATCTATGAAGGTGACCAGATCATCGGAGTCAAAGCGCGTGATTTGTTAAGTGATGAAGTCATTGAGATCCGAGCAAAAGTAGTGATCAACACAAGTGGACCATGGGTGGACAAGATCCGTAACCTGAACTTCAAGCGTGCGATCTCACCAAAAATGCGTCCGACAAAAGGCGTCCATTTAGTAGTAGACGCGAAGAAACTGCCTGTGCCACAGCCTACTTATTTCGATACAGGAAAACAAGATGGTCGGATGGTCTTTGCGATTCCTCGTGAAAACAAAACGTATTTTGGGACAACAGATACCGATTACCAAGGCGATTTTACAGACCCTCAAGTAACACAGGAAGATGTGGATTACTTACTAGACGTGATCAATCATCGTTATCCAGAAGCAAATATCACTTTGGCTGATATCGAATCAAGTTGGGCAGGATTACGTCCGTTATTGATCGGCAATGCTGGTTCTGACTACAACGGTGGTGATAACGGTACGATCTCTGATAAAAGTTTCCGTAAAGTCGTTGATACGGTGACGGATTACAAAGAAAGCAAGGTATCACGAGTAGAAGTCGAAGATGTGTTGAATCATTTAGAAAGTAGTCGTGATGAAAAAGCACCATCCACTGTTTCTCGCGGTAGTTCATTAGAACGTGAACCAGATGGACTAGTTACTTTATCTGGTGGTAAAATCACCGATTATCGCAAAATGGCAGAAGGCGCGATGAAATTGATCCGTCAACTGTTACAAGAAGAGTATGGTGTAACTGTAAAAGAGATTGATTCCAAGACTTATTCGATCTCAGGCGGCGATTTTGATCCGACGAAACAAGAAGAAATGGTCGAAGAATATACAAAAATCGGTGTGGAAGCAGGTCTTGATGAAAAAGATGCTGCATATATCGCAGATTTCTATGGAACAAATGCGAAACACATCTTTGAATTAGCAAAAGAAATGAATCCTTATCCAGGATTGACTTTAGCAGAATCTGCGCGTCTGCGTTACGGATTAAAAAACGAAATGGTCTTAGTTCCAGGTGACTATTTGATTCGCCGTACCAACCATCTACTTTTTGAAAGAGATCAGTTAGATGCCATCAAACAACCGATCATTGATGCGATTGCTGCATACTTTGAATGGACAGACGAAGAAAAAGAACGTGAAACACAACATTTAGAGCAACTGATCGCTGAGTCAGACTTACGTGACCTGAAAGGAGAAAAATAAAATGAATGCAGACATGACCCAAATCATGGGGGAATTTATTGGAACGATGATTTTGATCCTTTTAGGGGACGGCGTATGTGCAGCAGTGAATTTAAACAAAAGTAAAGCGCAAGCCTCCGGTTGGATCGTCATTGCATTTGGTTGGGCAATGGCTGTTACGATGGCAGTATTTATTTCAGGATTCATGGGACCCGCTCATTTAAATCCTGCGGTGACACTTGGGATGGCAATGACAGGGGCAATCGGTTGGAATTTGGTTTTCCCATTCATCATCGCGCAATTACTAGGTGCAAT
The DNA here is from genome assembly GCF_051714005.1 of Enterococcus sp. AZ171. NCBI lineage: Bacteria > Bacillati > Bacillota > Bacilli > Lactobacillales > Enterococcaceae > Enterococcus > Enterococcus sp. AZ171. The sequence goes on from NZ_JBIORA010000001.1 coordinate 384,721, forward strand.
CGTCGGTGCGGTACTTGTTTGGTTATCTTATTTGCCACATTGGTCAGCAACAAAGGATCAAGGGGCAATCTTAGGAACCTTTGCGACTGGACCAGCCATCCGCAACTATCCTGCTAACTTTATTACAGAGTTGATCGGTACGTTCGTTTTAGTCTTAGGACTATTGGCATTTGGCCAAACAGAATTTGCGGGTGGAACAAATGTCTTTGCTGTTGGAGGATTGATTTTAGCTATCGGGTTATCACTAGGTGGTTCAACAGGATATGCGATCAATCCAGCTCGTGATCTAGGTCCACGTATCGCTCATGCGATTTTACCAATCGCTAATAAAGGTGGTTCTGACTGGGGTTATTCATGGGTACCGATTGCAGGACCAATGGTTGGTGCAATCGTCGCAGTAGGTATGTACACGTTGATGGTTTAATGAAATAAATTTTCTATATTAAAATAAATGGTTCTCTTGGTCGTTATTCACAAACCAAGAGAACCATTTTTAATTGATCAGTCAAGTCGTAACAACAAGAGAGTCGATAAACTTACATCAAGCTTTGATAGATGTCAATGATCTCTGACACGTTCGTTTCTCTTGGATTTCCTGGGGTACAGACATCATTGAACGCATCTTCAGCAATTTTTGCAATATCCGCTTCTTTGACACCTAGTTCGGAGATCGTCGCAGGGATGCCAACTTTCTTCGATAAAGCGTCAATCGCTTCACAAGCGGCATCACGAATATCTTGGATGGAACGAGATTCTGCGTCTTTGATGTTCAGTGCCTTCGCGATTTCTCGATATTTATTGCCTGTAAACTCTTTATTGTATTTCATGACCGTTGGTAATAAGGCAGCGCAAGCGACACCGTGGGGGATGTCATACCATGCGGATAATGGATGAGCCATTCCATGCACAAGACCTAAACCAACATTTGAAAAACCCATTCCTGCAAGGTACTGTCCTAAAGCCATATCTTCTCGACCTTTTGGATCACCATTCACGGAATCGGCTAAACTACGACCGATGATCTCAATGGCTTTGAGATGGAACATATCACTCATTTCCCATGAACCTTTCGTGATCAATCCCTCGATAGCATGAGTCATCGCATCCATCCCAGTTGCCGCACACAAGGCTTTCGGCATGCCCATCATCAAATCACTGTCAACAAAGGCAACGATTTGAATATCATGAGGATCAACACATACAAATTTACGAGAACGCTCTTTGTCAGTGATCACATAGTTGATCGTGACTTCAGCGGCCGTACCAGAAGTCGTCGGAACAGCTAAGATTGGCAAGCTTGGATGTTTTGTATCTGCCACACCTTCTAGACTACGGACATCAGAAAACTCTGGATTCGTTACGATGATTCCAATGGCTTTGGCTGTGTCGATCGGCGAACCTCCGCCAATTGCCAGGATCACATCCGCTTTTGCTTCTTGAACGAAAGTCACGCCCTCTTTGACATTCTCGATCGTTGGATTAGGTACGATACCGTCGTAGATTTCATAAGCAATCTCTGCCTCATCTAATAAGGTGGTGACTTTTGCTACGACACCGATTTTATGCAGCTCTTTATCGGTGATCACCACTGCTTTTTTGAAATTTCTGGCATGAAATTCCGTTGGGATAGCTGCAATAGCCCCTTTTCCATGATAGGATGTTTCATTTAAAATCATTCGATTTGCCATTTGGTTTACTCTCCTTTAGGTAGGTCGGTTTCAGAAATTATATATTCTGATGGATAACGCAGTTTTTTGAAATAATAGGTGCGATCCTTTTTATTGAATGTTCGCACCACATGACAAGGATTTCCTACTGCTAAAGAATTAGCTGGGATATCCTTCGTGACGACACTTCCAGCTCCAATCACTACATGATCACCGATTGTCACCCCGGGCAGTATGGATGTATTTGCACCGATCCAGACGTTGTCGCCGATCGTAACAGGCGCCCCAAATTCTGCTTGGTACTCTTGACGTAAAACAGGATCTAAGGCATGGCCGGCTGTGTAGATCCCCACATTTGGAGCAAGTAAGACATCCTTACCAATCGTGATCGGAGCAACATCAAGTAACGTGCAATTATTATTGGCTAAAAAGTTTTCTCCAACGGTGATGTTGATTCCATAGTCGCAATGAAAGGGTTGTTCAACAAAGAGTTTGTCCCCAGTTTGCTTGAACATTTTTTTGATCAATTGCTGACGCTCAGATAATTTTCGAGGATGGATATGATTGAATTCATAAAGGAGATCTCTCGTGACCAAACGAAGCTGCAATAATTCTTCATCTTGACGATAGACCTCACCAGCAATCATTTTTTCGACATTGGATTTCATTTTGCACCTCACGATTGTTAATCGTTCAAATAGCCAGCACGTGGGACAACCCTAAACGCATCAGCCAGTAATTTCAAATTGTCATCTTCTAACGTTTGTTTGATGCCACCTTGGGACATGACGATCGTATAGACTTGGGCAGCTTTTTCAGCTGTTTCGATCAAACCAAATGTTTCATCCATATCTTTTCCAGAACCATAGATTCCATGTTGTGGCCAAACGACTAAACGGGTTTCTTTCATTTTTGCAGCAGTTGCTTCGCCGATTTCATTCGAACCGGGAACTAACCATGGAATGACCGAGATGCCTTCTGGGAAGACAACTAAGCACTCTGTACACATTTGCCATAATGTACGAGTCAATTCGCGTTCAGAAAGTGGATGGCTAAAAGTCATGGCTAACAAGTGTGTTGCGTGACAATGCATGACGATGCGGTTATCTGGATCGACACTTAATCGAGCGATATGGCTCATGAAATGACTTGGTAACTCAGAAGTCGGAACAGCATCAGGGCTTAATCCCCATAAAATGTCGATCGCATGACCATCTCCGGTCACACGGATCAATCCAAGATTTTCTTCTGGCTCTGCCTGTACATTTTTAAAATATTTTCCAGACCCTGTCACTAAGAAATACCTTCCGGCTAATTGTTGGGCATCAAATGGCAACGGCAGTGTTCGTAAAACTTTCGTAGGATCGATAAAAGGTAAGACTTGTGCTTCTTCTAATAAGTAGGTGATATTCCCACCATTACGTTCATCCCATCCTAGGCGGTACATATTGGTTGTTGCTTGAATCATCTCTTGTACAAATGGAGCAGTGAGCATCGCTGATTTTTTCACGAGTGAGACCTCTTTTCTTTTTCTGATGAATAGAAAGAACATGTAGTATGTGGTTATTTTGTAAATCAACAGAAAGAACCTCAAAATCAGTTAGACGGATTCTCGAAGGCTTCTGTTGATAGGTGAAGGGCTTTTTTTACAACTTGATAGTTAGTGTTCATGAAGCAACACTTCGGTCATAAGCCAGAAAAATCAAAAATGAACCAGCCATTTTCGATTTTCTATCTTACTGCTCAGGTCAGAGCGCTTCTTTCACAACCTGTGATAAATGGTGTTCGAAAGCCAGCTCCTTCAATATTAAGTCAAAAATCGAAAAAATATGAGGAACTATTTTCTCGATGTCCGTCTTAATACTCGGAGCTAAACGGCTTTCTCACAACCTCTTACTTTGTACGTCTTTTTCGTATTGTAGGACTTCTTGGTACCAGTCCATGCCTACTGGGACGTTGTTGATTTCACAGAAGTAATTCCAAACGTCGGCGTATGGGAAGTCTTTTAATTCTTCAGTGAAGGCTAAGCGTTTGGTGAAGTCGAAGTTTAGTTCGGCTTCTTTTAATTCTTCGATTGGTTCAAGCATGGCTTTTAACAATGCCTTTTGCGTATTTCTTGTGCCGATTGCCCATGCGGCGATCCGGTTGATGGTTGCGTCAAAGAAATCGAGTCCGATCGCTGTTTTTTCAAGTAAATGATTGCGGACTAATTCTTTGCCGATTTCTTGTAATTCATCATCCATGATCACAACATGGTCTGAATCCCAACGCACAGGACGAGAGACGTGGAGCATGATCCCTTTTGAGAATAAGGCTAAAGACGAAAGTTTATTGGAGATGACTTCAGTTGGATGGAAGTGTCCTGCGTCTAGGCAGATCAATTTGTTACGTGTCAATCCATAGCCCATATAAAATTCGTGTGAACCTACTGTGTAAGCTTCGGCACCAAGTCCAAATAGTTTGGATTCTACGGCATCTTGTGTATATTCTTCGTTGAGTTCTTCTGAGAAAATCTCATCTAAAGATTCCATCAACCGTTGGCGTGGAGATAGGCGGTCGATTGGATTGTCTTTCATTCCATCAGGCATCCAAAAATTATCGATACATGTTTGTCCGATTTCTTTTCCCATATACTCGGCGATTTTACGAGCACATTTCCCATGTTCGATCCAGTAATCCCGTACTTCTTTGTCTGGATGAGCAAGTGTCAAGCCATCTTTCATCATTGGGTGAGAGAAGAAGGTTGGGTTGAAATCAAGACCGATGCCTTGTTCTTTTGCCCATGCGACCCATTTCTCGAAATGTTTTGGTTCGATCTCATTTAAATCGACCGGTTCGTCTGTATCTAGATACATGGCATGTAAATTCAATTTATGATTCCCAGGAATCAATGAGAAAGCTTTTTCTAAATCTTGGCGTAATTGGTCCGGCGTATGTGCGGCTCCAGGATAGTTTCCTGTAGCCATGATGCCACCTGTTAATTCTCCATCTGGTGTCAAGAAACCTTTGACATCATCGCCTTGCCAACAGTGCATCGAAATCTTCACTTCTGCGAGTTTCTGCAAGACCTCCTCAGTATCGACACCGATACTCGCATATTTTGCTTTGGCTTCTTCATAACGTTCTTTGACATTCATCATATTGAATCTCTCCTTTTATATTAAAAATTCTTTATATCTAGCAAGTGCTTGTGTCATTTCCTCGGTATGTCGAGGGTGAAAAGTGGCTAATGAAACAGAATCTCTGATCGCTTCACGCGCCAGTTGCAACGTACCGTAGCCGTTCGTTGCAATCATTTGGACCATTAGATTGCCAATAGCGGTCGCTTCATCTGGTCCTGCTTCGACTTCGATATTGCAAATATCGGCTGTCAGCTGATTAAGGAAGGTATTATTTGAACCTCCACCGACGATGTGTAAATGATGAAATTCTATTCCGGTGATCCGTGCTAAGTTCTCTAGTTCGACAGCGTAGTATAGAGCTAAATTGTCATAGATACAGCGAGCCAGCTGACTAGGGGTTTGAGGGATAGATTGGTTTGTTTCTTTACAATAATCTTGTAATTCTTGAATCATATTTTGGGGATTCAAGAAACGTGGGTCGTTGACATTGATCAATTGTTGGAAAGGCGCTTCCTGTTCTGCCAGTTCTGCCAATTCAGCAAAACTATAGGCACCATCTTGCAAACGAGCAACTTCTTGGATCAACCACATACCCATGATATTTTTTAAGAAGCGAATGGTTCCTTGCACACCCCATTCATTTGTAAAGTTAGCTTCAAATGCTTCTTTTGTTGAAATGCCTTCAGGAATCTCTACACCCATCAACGACCAAGTGCCTGAGCTGATGTATGCCCAATCTTTGCCAGTCGCGGGTGTGCCGACAACTGCTGAAGCAGTGTCGTGAGAAGCAATCGTGATAAAGGTCGCTTTTGGCAGATCATAGGTCGGAAATTGGGCAGTTTGTAATTCGCCTAGAATCTGTCCAGGCTCGGTGATTCGTGGGAAAAGCGAAGCGTCGATGCCTAGAACAGCTAAAATATCTGAGTCCCATTTCCGAGTTTCTAAGTTCAGAAGCTGCATAGTAGACGCATTAGTCTTTTCGGTGACTGCTTCTCCAGTGAAGAGGTAACCGAGTAGATCAGGCATCAATAACAAACGATGGGCATTTATTAACGTTTCTTTTTCTTCAACAAGTAATTGAAACACCGTGTTGAATGGTTGCATTTGGATACCTGTTTTTTGGTAAAGTTCATCTAGTGGCATGTTTTGTTCAAATTGTGGGATGGCTTCTTTCGTTCGCTCATCACGATAGCTCGTCGGGGCGTCGATCAAATGACCATCAACATCAAGCAAGCCATAATCGACACCCCAAGTATCGATGCCGACATAACATTCTGCGATACCTTGTTGCTTGGCTTTTTCCAAACCTTTTAAGATTTCAGTGACTAGATGTGTGAGCGGCCACTTTGCGACACCATCGATTTTTTCAAATCCATTTTTGAAGCGATGGACTTCCTGTAAGTCAAAACGGCCTAATTCATTAAGATTGGCATGGATCAAACGACCACTTGAAGCGCCAATATCGATAGCAAGATAATTCATCAAAATTCCTCCAATTTGTTTTTACTTGAATCAATGAAAACTAGACTTCATTTGGGAGTGGCTTCTTTTTAAAAGTAAGGAGAAGAAAAAGAATACCTAAAACGGTCATCAAAATGCAGCCATTGATAAAAATATTTTGTAAAGCATCAGAACCGATACCGAATCTTTCTAAAAGTCGATGTCCATAGGGTGAAACAAAGTTACCGATATTTGCTAGAACGAGAATAAAGGAAGTGGTGCTTGCTTTTGCTACTTGCGGAACTGAACGAGTAGCTTCATTGAAGATGTAGGGAACGAACAGAGCAAAGGCGATACCGTTCAGTGCAGCCCCAACACCGATCATAAATAAATGATTGGCTGTCAAGATGAGGAATAAGCTTGCTGCCATGATGAAAAAAGAAATAGGCAACGTCCATCGTTTCAATCCTTTGTAAATCAACCCGAATAAGAAACCAGCAACCATGTTAGCAATCTGCATAAAAGAAAGAAGCGTTCCGGCATCTGATTCTGTTCCTAGATTTTCAGTCACGATGAAGGTCGAAAGCTTAACGACAACGATCATGTAGAAAATACAGAGAAAGAAGATCAAAATGCCATACATGAGAGTAGTCGGACGGAGTGTTCCTTTTTGTGCTGTTTCTTTTTTAAAGGTGGAGTTTTGTTTTTTCTTTGGCGGTTCAGGGACGAAAGCCATAAATAAGAAAATGATCGGAATGGTGATCAAGTAAACTAAGAATGCTTTTTGCCAGCCAAAAGTGAGGAGACGTCCGGCAGTGAAGGTCATGACTGCAGCTCCTAAACCTTGAAAGGCGGATTGGAAGCCAATCAAGGTGGCAGCTTCTTCGCCTTCAAAAAATTCGCTGATCATACTGACTGCCAACGAGTTGAAGAGACCAAAGCCCGCACCTAATGCTGCGCGGGAGATCATCAATAAATAGAAGTTGGCAGTGAAGACAGGTAACACGCCAGCAACTCCAGCAAGCAACAACCCAAGTAAGACAGTTTGTTTCTGTCCGATGGCTTTGGCAATCAAACTACTCAAAGCAATAAAAATCACAACAGTTAGTTGAGGAATGGTCATCAGTAGTTCGACGGATGAAGCCGATTGATCATTGAAGTAGCCTAACATCATCGGTAAAGCGGATGCGATAGCAGTATTTGACGTTAAAACTAAGGAAATGGATAACAGCGACAGTTTCATCAACCAAGTCTTTCTCATAGCTTGTTCCTCCAGATGAAGATGTATTTGTTGCACTCATCATATCTTGTAACCCTTTTCACAACAATGTCAGTATGTTACTATATTGGTGTCAAATTTACATATCAAGGGGGAGTAAAACGATGAATCCGTTTGTACAAAAGATCTTTCTGCCGTATACACCCGAAGAGTTAGAACAGCGAAAGACGGGGCAATGGATCAAGGAATTTGAAGGAGAAAACTTAGACGAACAAGACCAGCAATTCAAATTAGACGATCACCATCTTTTTCAAGAAAATAATATTTTGATTCGCCAACATCGACGCTTCGCTCATTATCCACTACATTCCCACCATTTTTTAGAATTCAATTATATGTATTGCGGTACTTCAGAACAGATCGTCAACGGTCTGCCAATCACTTTGAAAGAAGGACAATTATTACTTTTAGATACAAATAGTCGCCATGAACTGATGCCTTTGGGTGAACATGATATTTTGCTGAATTTCTTATTCAAAACGAATGATATCAATATCAATCTTCTGAAAAAAATCGATCATCGCAGTGGGGGATTGACCTATAATTTTTTAATGAACGCCATTTTAGAACCTGGCTATAATGAGACCCATCTTTTGTTACACTTATCAAAAGAACCAGAGATCCAAGTCACCTTGGATCAAATGATCCTCGAATATTTTTCAAAAAAACATCTAGGAAATGAAATCATGAATGCTTTTTCACAAGTGTTATTTTTACAGCTTTCTAGAGTCTATCACTCCCAATTAGCAAAAATATACAAAAAAGATGGACAAAGCAACTTAATGATCAAAATTCTGCAACGGATCGAAAGTGACTATCGAACATTGAACCTAAAAACATTGGCAGATGAGTTAGGGTATAATCCAAATTATCTGTCTAATTTGATCAAACAACAGACTGGGAAATCCTTCAAACAATTGATTACGAACCAACGCTTACATGAAGCACAGGATCTAATTTTAGCTACCCGCTTCTCGATTGAGGAGATTGCGGCCAATGTAGGTTTTTCCAATAAGACACATTTTTACAAAAAATATCGAGAATATTTTGGGGATACGCCAATCGCCATTCGCAAACAACGTTGAGGACGTGGGCGATACATAAAAAAAAACAACTGCGAAGGGAGTGAGACATTAGTTCTCCCCCCACCTATAACCGAATAAACGGCGGGAACAGAAGTAACCTCTTCGAAAAATAAGGCGCCATCCACAAAAATTTGAAAAACAATTTTCGTGGATGGCGCCTTATTTCTCGAGGCTGAACACTTCTGTCCCGACCTCAGATCGCAGTTGTTTTTTGTTAATTCAAAGCAGTTAGAACATTATTTGGTACTTGATTTTCATTGATCGTCGTTGGTCCAGAGGTTACTCGTTTTTGGCTGACCTCTGCTTTGACATAACTATTAGGTTCTAACGGTGTTGGATTTTCTGAGGCGATCGTATAAGGTAATTTGATCGTTTTGCCATCCTTAGTAACAAAGGATAATTCATAGTCATACGCTTTCCAATCCCACATTTTTTCTCCGCTATCATTTCGTGCATCTGTCAAAGGTGGAACCTTTTCCGGTACTTTTGCGTAGGCAACTTGGCTATTGTAGGTCTGATCATAATATTGATAACCTTTGTAGCCACCAAACAATAACAATAAGAGAGCAATTGCTCCAATCAATTTTTTCATCATATCCATCCTTTTATGTTTCTTGATATATCCAATTATCGCCGATTGATACAGTGTTTGAAAATCGAAAAACGTGACAATTTTGAAATATTATTAAAATAATACCATTCAGACTCGTTCAGTATCTGTTTGACATTCTGGCAACCGCTTGCTATAGTAAAAAAGAAAAATAAATAAAACCTAGATGAACGAGGTATTTTGATGAGTGTAGTAGGTATCTAATCGAGTAAGTTGAATAACCAATAAAGCAGTAGGCTTATTTGGTGTGCTTATAGATGGTACCTGTCTGAAACATTTCTTGTAATCAAATCAAGGGGAGGACATGTCTTATTTTAGCTGTGTCCTGCCCTTTTATTCTATTTTAGGTCTTTATTTATTTTGGGGACAGGTATCTCTTCAAGAAAAGGAGAGAATATGAATCATACAATCAAACAATTACAATTTGAACAAATCAGAAAAGAAGTGATTGCCCGAGCAATCGGAGATCACACGAAAGAACGTCTGGCAGAAATGTCAATCCCGACAAATCTTCAGACCGTAGAAACAAGACAAACAGAAACGAAAGAAGCCCGTACGATTTTAGAAAGTAGCCAGCACGTGCCCTTTATGGGGCTAACACGAATTGTGGCATTAACTGACCAAGTGAAAAAAGGCTTGATCTTAACCCCCGCTGAATTGATTGAATACGCTGATTTTTTGAGAAGCAGTCGAATGATCACTCGCTTCTTTGAAAAAAACCAATATCAAACGCCATTACTGTATGCGTACAGTAAAAATCTACCGGATCTTCAAGCGGTGGAGGACTTAGTTTATGAACAAATCAAGAACCAACAAGTCGCAGATGAAGCATCAAAAAATCTACGTAAAGTACGAAAACAAATCCAAACGGTAGAAAAAGAAATCCAAGATCGTTTGCTAAAATTCTTGCGTCATCCTGGGAATAAAGAAATGATCCAAGAAGTGATGATCGTTCAAAAAGGGGAACACGCAACGATCCCTATCAAAGCGAGTTATAAAAATAAAGTAGCCGGAACGATCATTGAACAGTCGAATAAAGGTACGACGGTATTCATCGAACCAACAGCAGTCGCTAAAGCAAGCGCACAACATCAATTATTGAAAGCAGAGGAAATTGCTGAAGAATATCAGATTCTAGCAAGTTTGACTGGGGCATTAGCTGAAAATGAACAGGCAATCGATCAAATCATCGAAACGGTCACCGTTTTCGATATTATTTTCGCACGTGGGAAATACAGTAGAGAGATCAATGGCATCACACCTATCATCAATAAATCAGAACGCATCCATCTGAAACAAGCGAGACATCCACTGTTATCAGAAAAAGCTGTGCCCTTAGATTTTGATTTGGGTGCAGAATATCGTGGATTAGTGATCACAGGTGCAAATGCTGGTGGGAAAACAGTTGTTTTGAAAACAGTCGGATTGCTGACGTTGATGGCAATGTTTGGTCTGCAAGTACCAGCAAAAGATGGGACAGAGCTTGCCGTATTCGACGAAGTTTTTGTCGATGTCGGCGATCAACAAGATTTAGCGAATGCATTGAGTACTTTTTCTGGGCATATGCAAAATATCGCACAGATTTTGAATAAAGTGGGTAGAAATACCCTAGTTTTACTTGATGAGATCGGTAGTGGAACAGAACCAACGGAAGGGGCAGCTTTAGCAATCGCCATCATGTCTGCAATGTATGAGAAAGGTGCGCTGATGGTTGCAACGACCCATTACGGCGAAATCAAAGAGTTTGCGGAACGACATGAAGATTTTGTGCCGGCAGCAATGGCTTTTGACCGAGAAGCCTTGCAACCAAAGTATCAATTACAGGTAGGAAAAACAGGGGAAAGCCAAGCATTGTGGATCGCTAAAAAAATGCAAATGTCAGAGGACTTGATCCAACAAGCTCAGCAGTATCTTTCTACGAAAGACTATTCAAGTGAAAAACGCTTATTCAAACAACAAGTGAAGACGCAAGAAGTCAAGAACGAAGAAAAGGTTTTATTTTCAAAAGGGGATCGGGTATATGCCACCCAATACAAAAAAGAAGCATTAGTCTTTGAAGACACTGGCGAAGAGACGATCGTGATTTTTGTCGATAACCAAAAAGAAACGGTCCTTCGACAGCGTGTCCTTTTAAAAATGAGAGCAGAAGAACTTTATCCTGTAGGCTATGAGATCGATCAGCTATTTACAGATTTTAAAACGAGAAAATGGGAACGAGATATTGAACGAGGTTCAAAAAAAGCCCACAAAAAATTATTAAAAGAAACCCGTCAGCGTCAGGCTGCACGAAATGGAAACTCCGAAAAAACATAATAACAGATTCACAATGGCATACGAAGGATTGGAAGAGCTCGCAATAAAAAACCGACAATTAATTGGTTCCACGTGGAAAGTACGGTAAAATAGATGAAATGACATTTTGGGAGTTGTTAAGTAATGAATGGAGCATCTGATTGGCGAAAAGAAATTCGCACGATTCCGAATCTACTATCGATTATAAGAATTCTTTTATTGCCTTTTTATTTGTATTTTATGAGTAAGCAAGCTTTCTATCTGGCTGGATCGATCATCCTCTTTTCAGGAGTCACAGACTTTTTAGATGGATACATCGCCCGAAGATTCAATCAGATCACAGAACTTGGAAAAGTTCTTGATCCAATCGGTGATAAGTTGACCCAATTGGTCTTAATCATCTCCATGGCATGGGAACGTCCGTATATCTGGCTCGTTTTAGCTTTATTTATTGTGAAAGAAGCATTTATGCTGATTGCTGGGATCGTTGCTTTGCGTAAACAGGTCAAATTAGATGGAGCAAAGTGGTATGGTAAATGGGCGACAGCTGTGATTTATGTAGGGATGATCCTGTTATTGCTTTTCCCAACGATTCCTGAAGGATGGGTCATGGTGATATTTGCAATCATTACCTACAGTTTGGCTCAGTCCTTTGTTTTATATGCTTTGGAGTATCGTAAACTACTGAAGCGCTAGGTAGTTTGGTGTATCTTATTGTTGTAACAGCGAATGAGAAGAGTACCATTGCAATTTAAGTGAAGAATTTATCGAAAATCAATCGAAGTCAAAACTGGCTGAGATTGATTTTTTTTTAGTTTAAGATAAAAAAAATCAACTGAATGCAAAAAAATAGCTGGTAATATGCCGAAGCATAGACGTAGCAATGATTCAAGAGTAAATATTTCAAGGAGTTAGGCAATATGTGAAGTTGAAATTACACAGAGAAGACTATATGATTTTATTATAATCTATTCGAGAAACAGGTAGTTCACAAAAAATAAGGTCGATTCAATCAGTCATATGTACATATTTTAGGTTTTACTATCAATCATCAGAAGGAGAGGTAATTTATGAATTTATCGAATATTCAATCTAGTGAAGAATACTTAAAACATTATAGAGAATTTATGGAAAACTGTTTTTCCATCAACTATCCACTTTTAGCTTCTTTTTACAAAGAACTTCATCATCGTTTTTTAGAGGTCGTCTCTCAAAAGGACGGACCTGTGTTTGAACAATTACAAGAGCTGTTGGGGATCGATGCACAGCTACAGATACTTTACGAAATGGCGGAATGTATCGAATCGTTGAAATTAGAAATGAATGAAGAGAAAATCATTGAAATGATCAAGAGAGATAGCTTTTCTTTTTATAGAGAACGGATAGGGTTAACGAAGAAAGATCCTATTCCGCGCGGATTGATCTATCTGAGTGAAAAATAGCCAGTCAATCTTACAGCTATTTCTCTATCAAGGGAAAAGATTCGACATAGTTTTTAATACACATAATCAGCGACTGTTTGTTTAGTAGAACATCTCTTTTGTCCTATTCTTGTGATAATTATCATGTATTCTAGTATGGATTGGATTTTAATATACAGAAAAGCTGTGACCTAAGTGTTCAGCCCTGAGAAATAAGCGTGAAACCCAGAAAATTCCTCTTGGAATTTTTGAGGTCTCACGCTTATTTCTGAAGGAGCTACTTCACATTATCGCCAAATAATTACTGGATCTTCTGCTTGCACGATCCTGTCACTCTGGGATAAGAGAAAATCTACTGCGGAGGCGCCGATTTTTTTAGGGGAGAAATCAATAGTTGAAAAGGCTAATATCTCACTATATGGTAGATTTCCTTCACCTATGACAGTGAAATCTTTTTTATGAATGAATCCTGCCTGTTTCATTCCTGAAATTACACCGGCTGCTGTATCATCGCCATTGACATAGATTACCTCTGGAATAGAGGCGTGAGTTGTGATCTCTATTGCGAACGCATAGCCATCTGCATAGGTTTCGATACCAGTGAAATAGTTTTTTCCTTCAATCGCTTTTCCAAAATACATTTCATAAGCAGTCAATTTGTTTTTTGTGGTCTGGCTTTGTGAGGCACTGCGTTTAGTAGTAAAGATGACCCTGGAAATACCACGGGTATGCAGGGTAAGAAACAATTGATCATACGCTTTTTTTCGATCTGGATAAATCATGGCAAGGTCGTCATTGTCCATCTTTTCAGTTGAGACGATTTTTCCTTTGAAGCGAAGAGGTTCAAGTAGTTCATCAATTTTTGTTCGTGACGTCAGAATAAGACCGTCGATCATTTTTTGCTCTAGTAATGTGTAATAGTGACTCTCCGTCTCCTTTTCATAATAAGTAGGAAGTAATAATACTTGATACCCTTTACTTTTTGCCTGATACAAGATACTATCCACCAACTGATTATAACAAGAACTGTTGTTAGGCAAGGTAACACCTAAAGTATAGGTTTCTCCTTTACTCAATTTTACAGCATTGCCGTTCACCACATAGTTCGTCTCTTCAATAACGGATTGGACTTTTTTTCGTAAATCATCGGATACGTAACGGTCGTTATTTATCACTCTGGAAACGGTAGATTTGGATACTCCTGACATTTTTGCGATCTCTCGAATCGTAACGATGGGATTTTCCTCCTTTTCTCTTGACTTGGGACGCGTCCCAGTAGGTATACTTTTTCTGAAAGGTGGTAATAGAATGACAATCAAAATGATCGCTGTAGATATGGATGGTACATTTTTGAATGATCAAAAGAAATACAATGAAGAACGCTTTAAGAAACTTTTTGACTTACTACAGGAAAAAGAAATAAAGTTTGTTGTAGCAAGTGGAAATCAATATTTCCAGTTGCGTTCATTCTTCCCTGATCTTTATAAAAGTATAGCATTCGTAGCAGAAAATGGGGCAAATATTTTAATTGGTGAAGACCATGTGTACAATGCAGAATTACGTCCTGAAAAAATCGTTCAGACATTAGATGTATTGGAAGAGTTAGCGCCAATGAACTTGATCTTATGTGGGAAACAGAGTGCCTATCTCTCTAATAAAGTTTCTAAGGAGTTGTTTGAACGTGCAAGTTTTTACTACCCTAAGCTTGAAAAGGTAGAAGACCTGTATACGTTAGCTAGGGGAGAAGAAACGATTTTCAAGTTTGCTTTATCCTTCGATGAGCAAGAAGCGGTAGAAAAACTAACTGCCTTAAAGCATTCTTTAGGAGAGGGATTGATACCGGTCTCTAGTGGTCATGGAGATGTCGATTTGATCATCCCTGGTGTCCACAAACTAAACGGGTTACGCTTGTTAGGCAAAAAATGGGGAATCAGCGATGATGAGATTGCTACGTTTGGCGATAGCGGGAATGACTTTGAAATGATCCAACAGATCAAGCACAGTTTTGCTATGGAAAATGGACAGCCCAAGATCAAAGAAGCAGCTACGACGATTATCGGATCAAATAATACAGAGGCTGTACTCGATACGATCCAAGCAATTGTAGAAGGGAAATATACGTAACTTAGTGGTGGTAAATTACCGAAACATTGAGCTATAAGAAATAAGGCATCATCCACGAAAATTGTTTTTCAAATTTTTGTGGATGATGCCTTATTTTTCAAAGAGGTTCCATTTGTTTCCACCGTTTATTCGGTTTTAAGTAGTGCGAGATAGAAACTTGCTGCGTTTATTTTTTGATGATCATATTGATGGCTTGTTCCATTTTTTTTGCTTGTTCCTCCACACTGTTTTCTGGATGCTCCAAGCAGTTTTTTAAATTTTCGGCAACGATCATCCCCATGACACGATCAATACTCGAACGAACAGCGCTTAATTGTGTAATGATATCCATGCACTCTTTTTCCTCGTCAATCATTTTTTGGATACCACGAATTTGTCCTTCTGTACGTCTCAAGCGATTTAGAATTGTTTTGTTGTCAATAGTCATCATAGAACCTCCCACTCTTTTTTTGCAAATAATACCCTATATAGGTATTATTTGCAAATGAAAACTGCAACTTTTTGAAATTAAAAGTTTTAATGGTTGACATAATCACATTTATCGTGTTGAATATACCCCTGTAGGTATATTTTTCTAAAAAAAGAGGAGAGAATGAAAATGGGATTATTTCAACTTAGTCAATCAATAACAGTAAAGGATTTGCAAGATAAATTAAAAGAAAACATCCAATTGATCGATGTTAGAACACCGTCTGAATACCGAGGTGGGCATATTAAGCAAGCGGAAAATATTCCTTTACACCGTATTAGTACGTATAATGGGGATAAACAAGCACCAGTATACGTTATTTGTCAGTCAGGAATGCGTAGTAAGCAAGCGACGAAAGAATTAAAAAATCTTGGTTATCAGGCAATCAATATTCGTGGCGGGATGAATCAATGGTTTGGGGAAAAGATTGGAGGAAGATAAAAAATGAAATTTGTGATAATTGGCGGTGTTGCTGGAGGGATGTCTGCGGCCACTCGTTTAAGACGACTGCAAGAAGATGCAGAAATCGTTGTTTTTGAAAAAGGGCCCAATGTTTCTTTTGCTAATTGTGGCCTTCCTTACTATCTTTCTGGTGAAATCGATGAAAGAGAAAAGCTCTTGATCCAAACACCTGAAAGTTTAGCTGCACGCTTTCGTCTGGACGTTCGAGTGGAGCATGAAGTCACAGCGATTTTTCCAGAAACAAAAGAAGTGGAAGTTTCTCATGGAGGGGAATCCCGCAAAGAAACGTATGATGCCCTTTTGCTTTCTCCAGGAGCTAAACCCTTTATACCTGAGATCACAGGCTTGTCTGAGGCAAAAAATGTATTTACTGTGAGAAATGTTCCAGATGTTGATGCTATCATGGGAAAATTAGAGGAACAACCTCGTAAAGCGGTAGTTATTGGCGCCGGTTTTATTGGGATCGAAGTAGCAGAAAATCTAAAAAAGCGTGGATTGGATGTAACGATCGTCGAACGGACTCCGCAAGTCGTACCGACGTTGGATGAAGAGATGGCTTCTTTTGTACAAAAAGAATTAGAAAATAATGATGTTCAAGTTTTAACACATTGTGCTGTTACTAGTTTTGAAGAACAAGGAAACATGCTTCGTCTAGAAAATGGCGAAATGTTAGAGTCAGATTTGACGATTCTTTCGGTGGGAGTCCAACCAGATAGTCGCTTAGCTGAGATGGCAGGTTTAACGTTGGGATTACGTGGCGGTATCGTTGTGGATGAGCATTATCAAACGAGTGATTCGGCAATCTTTGCAGTAGGAGATGCGATTGTCGTGAAACATCAAATCACGAAGGAACCTGCATTGATTTCTTTAGCTTCGCCTGCGAATCGACAAGGACGACAAGCTGCTGATAACATGGCTGGGCGGCCACGCCTGAATCAAGGCAGCCTTGGAACGGCTATTGTTCGAGCATTTGGTCAGACAGCTGCCTCCACAGGTATCACTGAACGACAAGCAAAAAAAGCAGGTTTATCTTTTCAAGTCCTCCATGCTTCAGGTAAAGATCATGCTGGCTATTACCCTGGTGCAACGGACTTGTTGTTGAAATTGATCTTCCATCCGGAAACTGGGGAAATCTATGGAGCTCAAGGAATCGGTCAAAAAGGGATAGATAAACGAATCGATATTCTTGCGACAGCCATTAAAGGGCATTTGACAGTCTTCGACCTGCCAGAGTTAGAACTGACTTATGCACCGCCTTTTGGTTCAGCGAAAGATCCAGTAAATATGCTAGGCTATATTGCGATGAATGTCATCGAAGGATTGAGTGAGATGATACAGTGGCATGAATTGCCAGAAGAATTAGCACATGGGAAACAATTGCTTGATGTTCGGAATAAAGAAGAGTGGCAGAATGGTTATTTCCCAGAGGCCATTCATATTCCTTTATCTGAATTACGTCAACGATTGGGCGAATTGGATAAAGAGCAAGAATATATCGTCAGTTGTCATAGTGGATTACGTAGCTACTTAGCAGAAAGAATCTTGAAACAAGCGGGATTCACTGTGAAAAATTTAGATGGCGCTTTTTCTCTGTACCAAGCCGTCAGACCAGATGAATTATGCTATCCTCAAGGGTAGAACTTGAGGGTGTGACCGACGAGCTTTGTAAGGGAAGTAGTAAGCTTGGATGATCGTTTTTCTATTTTTAGAACTTGGCGCTTTTTTAGGCTATTTTTTTGAAGGATAGGAGCTGACGAATGACAAAACTCCAACCTTTCATCGATACAACTAGACAGAATACGTCAATTGTTTATAGGCGATTCCTCAGTTTTTTTCTATAATGAACAACTAGTGAAAATGAAAGGGGATGGCAGAGATGCACAAAATGAAAAAAGTACTTTTTGCTGCACTGATCGCCAGCAGTTTCTTTCTTTGTCAGACAGTCAGGGCAGATTCAAGTCAGCCACCATCAGAAACCAGTGAGTCACAGATCCAGGAGAGTCAGGAGCCACTAGACTCGTCACGTACACCTCCTAACGAAGCTGATCCATCAGATTCGACTCGCTGGGAGAAGTTGGAGCAACAACGTAAAGAATTGGAAGATACGTTGGAACAAGCGAAACAACAACTTATCGAAAAACAAAAGGAAATCGATCAAACAGTGAACGATTTAGCAAATCAAGCAGTGAGTGATCGCGATGAGTTAGCTGAGAAAATAGCTGAAGAGCGAGAAAAAGCCGAATTAGCAAAACAAAAAATAGCATCTGCGACCCAACGGGCAACCGAAGTACAAACGGAATTGCAAGATTTAGCAACGTCTACGGTTGCGTCAGTGGATCAGACACAAGCGGATATTCAAGCAGCTCGTACGGAAATCCATGAAAAAGCAGCAGAAGCTCAAGCGGCAATGGCCGATTTCGAAGTAAGAAAAGCGGATTTGTCTGCCAGTATCGAAAGAATCAAGGCGACCTTACATTCCGCCGGAAAACGGTCGGTAGAAGCGGGGACAGTTACTAAAACAGAAACAAAAGTAGTGGAAGAACAACCCGCGAAGACATTACCAAAAACGGACGATCGCCGGTCAATTTATTTGTCAGTGATCGGTAGCTTGTGCTTGCTGGTTGTTTTTGTCGGTGCTGTGTATCAAAAAAGAGTTTGAGAGTGACATCTCAAACTCTTTTTTTGTTGTTTGAAAATAACGGATTGATTATTGGTCTATATTTATTTTAAAAAATAAATGGTTGGATAATAGATTTTTCCGTTCGTTTTCGTTGCTTTTACTGGTTTTTTAAATGTATTCAATCAATGCTTCCTATTTTTTTTTGATAAATGGTATACTCGTTTTATTGTTTTTAGATATTTTCTAGAAAATTTACAAAAATAACGATAAACGCTCTTTCACGAGCGGAGAGAAAATAGGAGTGGAAAGAATGAAAGCATATATGCAACGAATGGGTCGCTCATTGATGTTGCCAGTAGCAGTCTTACCAGCGGCTTCTTTACTGGTTGGTCTTGCGAATTGGTTCGTAGGAGTAGGCATCAGTAATGCGGGAACGACCTTCTTAATGAATGCGGGGCTAGCGATTCTTAACCATCTTGCCTTATTGTTTGCGGTGGGTTTGGCATTGGGAATGTCAAAAGACAAAGATGGATCAGCTGCTTTGGCAGGATTGGTCGCTTACTTGATCCCTCAAACCGTTTTATCTGCGGATTCAGTACAAGGATTATTGCATCTGGGAGATCTCGCTGAAGTCAATCCGGCTTTCAATACAATGGATAACAATGTATTTGTTGGAATCGTGGCAGGATTAGTCGCTGCTGCGATGTATAATCGGTTTAGCCAAGTGAAATTACCTATGGCCTTATCATTTTTTAGTGGGAAACGCTTAGTTCCGATCATGTCTGCCTTGAGCATGTTGGTTATTTCTTCGATATTATTATTTATTTGGCCAACTGTTTATGATGTACTGGTTTCCTTTGGGAAGGGGATTTCTCAATTAGGGTTTGTCGGTGCAGGACTATACGGTTTCTTAAATCGTTTATTGATTCCAATAGGCTTACATCATGCACTGAATTCTGTTTTTTGGTTCGATGTGGCAGGTATCAATGATATTGGAAACTTTTTAGCTGGACAACAAGCGTTAGATAGTGGAAAAGCAATAATTGGGCAAACCGGTATGTATCAAGCTGGGTTTTTCCCAGTCATGATGTTCGGTTTACCTGCTGGGGCCTTTGCTATTTATCAAAGTGCACGTCCAGAAAAGAAAAAACAAGTCGCTTCTTTGATGCTAGCAGCCGGTTTTGCTGCGTTCTTTACAGGTGTGACTGAACCATTAGAATTTTCATTTATGTTTGTGGCGTGGCCGTTGTATGTTATCCATGCCATTTTTACAGGAATTTCATTAGCAATCAGTGCCTTTTTCCATTGGACAGCTGGTTTTGCTTTTAGCGCTGGTTTTGTGGATTACTTTTTGTCGTTGCAGAATCCAGTCGCCAATCAACCATTGATGTTGCTCGTTCAAGGAGTATTTTTTGCAGCTATCTATTATTTTGGCTTCCGCTTTGCCATCAACAAGTTCAATTTGATGACACCAGGAAGAGAAACAGAAATTGGCGAAGAGACACCTGATATTGCTACGGGAACTAATGAATTTAGCCAACTAGCTGCGGTGATCTATGATGCACTCGGTGGAAAAGAAAATGTAAAAGCAATCGATAATTGTACGACACGCTTGCGTCTACAGGTAAAAGACACAGCAAAAGTAAATCAAGAAGCGATTAAACAAACTGGTGTCCCAGGGGTAAAAGTAATTGATCAAACAAATATTCAAGTCATTGTAGGCACACAGGTCCAATTTGTAGCAGACGAAATGACGAAACTCCAACAAGGTAGTAAGGTAGCGCAAGAGACCGCTCAATCAATTTCTCACCAAGATGTGCCTGTTTCTGCTTCAAAGACAAGTAAGGAAACATTTGAACTCTATGCACCGGCGCTCGGTAAAATCATTCCGATCACTGAAGTCGGCGATCCTGTTTTTGCAGAAAAAATGTTGGGTGATGGCTATGCAGTCCTGCCGGAAGCAAAAGAAATATTTGCACCAATCAGTGGAACGATCACTAGTATATTTCCAACGAAACATGCACTGGGGATCGAAACAGATAATGGGCTTGAAGTGTTGGTGCATATGGGAATCAACACGGTTGATTTACAAGGAGAACCCTTCACACTTTATGTCAAACAAGCACAACGAGTGGAACGAGGTCAATTATTGGCAGTTGTTGACTTAGCGATGCTAGAAAAAGTAGGCAAACAAACAGATATGATCGTTGTATTTACAAATAGTGAGAAAGTTGAAAGTCTAACCATTGAAAAAAGACCGCTGGTTGAGGCGAATGAGGTGATTGGACAAGTCCAGTCATTGTGAAGCGTGTGTGAGTAAAAAACGAGTGGAGGCCCTAGAAATTTGGCGGGTCTTCACTCGTTTATTTGTTTTGATTTTATTAAACCAATCGAACAGCCGTCCCGCTACAAGTGACCATCAACATCCCATTATCTGAACCTAAGACTTCATAATCCATCTTCATCCCGATGATCGCATTTGCGCCAAGTGCTTCTGCGCGTTGCGCCATTTCAGCTAATGCTTCTTCTCTTGCTGTCAATAATTCCCCTTCATAACTTTTTGAGCGTCCGCCAAAAACGTTACGAATCCCTGCACCTAAATCTTTTAAGACGTTGATTCCCGTAATGACTTCACCAAAAACAATTCCCTCATAAGACTCAATGACTTGATGTTCTACGCTATTTGTTGTTGTAATGATCATTTTGATCACTCCTTTCTTTAAGGAAAGTATAGCAAATATCTCTTTTTAGTCCTATCTTTATCTTCACATAAATAAAAAAACTATCGTTCATTATATCGCATTATTTCCATTACCCATAGGAGTTGATATATACTTAATACAGTATAAAGAAAACCTTTACAAAAAGGGTGCTAAACTGAAGGAGGGGAATTCGTTGAAGAAAAGTATCTTATTGCTTTCTCATAGTAAGAAGGTCACAGACGGCATCAAAGAGATGATTGAACAAATGCAACAAACCGATGACGTAGAAGTATTATCACTTGGCGGAATCGAAGAGGGAGAACTCGGTTCTGATCCGATGAAGATCGTTGATGCCGTCAATCAATCAGCCGATTCAGCTGCTTATTTTGTCTTTGCTGATCTTGGTAGCGCAGTGATGAATTCAGAATTGGCAAAAGATTTATTGGAGGAAGCCCAACAAAAAAACTACTACTTGGTGGATGCCCCCTTAGTAGAAGGAGCCTTTGCAGCTGCTATTACAGCAGGGACAACCGACAATATCGAACAAATCATAGAAGAAGCACGACAAGCAGGGAAGAAAGGGTGGATGTAAATTGAAAAAAATCATGAACGAACCTGGGGATATCGTAGAAGAAATGCTAGAAGGGATCGTAAAGAGTTATCCAGAGCTAGTACATCGTGTAGAAGATTCTCGTGTAATTGCGAAAAATCAGTTGAACGAACAAGTCGGGTTAGTTTCTGGAGGTGGTAGTGGACATGAACCAGCTCACGCAGGTTTTGTTGGAGATGGTATGTTAAGTGCAGCAGTTTTGGGGGATGTTTTTACCTCACCGACACCTGATCAAATCCAACTAGCGATCAAAGAAGCGGACCAAGGACAAGGTGTGTTATTGATCATCAAAAACTATACTGGAGATATATTGAATTTTGAAATGGCAAAAGAGTTAGCTGCTATGGATGAAATTGACGTCGAAGAAGTAGTGGTCGATGATGACATCGCGGTAGAAAACAGCACGTATACGGCAGGGAAGCGTGGCGTAGCGGGGACTATTCTTGTCCATAAGATTTTAGGAGATGCTGCCAAAAATGGCGCGAGCTTGACTCGACTGAAGGAATTAGGAGAGCGAGTGGTTGCTGCGACCAAAACAATTGGTGTCGCATTACGGGCTGCGACTGTCCCAGAAGTAGGGAAGCCTGGCTTTGACCTAAATGAAGACGAAATCGAATACGGTGTAGGGATTCATGGCGAACCAGGTTATCGTCGAGAAAAACTGCAACCCTCTAAATTGTTAGCGAAAGAGTTAGTCACGAAAATTTTGAGTGAATATACTGAAAAACCAAAAGAAGTCGGTGTCTTAGTGAATGGGATGGGTGGTACACCATTGATGGAACAATTTGTATTCATGAATGATGTGTTGACGTTGTTGAATGAAGAACAGGTGGATGTTACTTTCCATAAAGTCGGTGATTTGATGACTTCATTGGATATGCAGGGACTATCATTAACAATGGTTGACTTAACAGAAACCACTTGGAAAGAAGCTTTAACAAGTCACGTAGAAACGATTGCATGGTAAAGGATGATGAAAAAATGAAGTTGACGGTAAAAGAGATCCAAGCTTGGCTTAACCGCTTTGCTGAAGAGATCAAAGAGAAAAAAGCGTACCTAAGTGATTTAGATACCCCCATTGGCGATGGGGATCATGGGAATAATATGGGAAGAGGTGTGACAGCCTATGAAGCAGCTTTTCAACAGGAGGCACCTGACACTATCAGTGATACCTTCAAGATGTTTTCTATGGCAATGATTTCCAAAGTAGGAGGCGCCTCGGGTCCTCTTTACGGTTCTGCGTTTATGAATTTGATGAAAGCAACAAAAGGAGTAGAGCAGATCGATTCACAAGAACAATTAGGTGAGTTCATCCGTGAAGGAGCGAACGGCATCCAAGCAAGAGGAAAAGCGGAACAAGAAGATAAAACCATGTTAGATGTTTGGTTCCCTGTAGCTGAAGCACTAACCGCAGGGAATCTTACGAAAGAAGTAATTGAGCAGGCAAAAGAACACACAGCAGGATTAGTCGCGAAAAAAGGACGTGCTTCTTATTTAGGTGAACGTTCAATCGGACATATTGATCCTGGTGCGGCATCTAGTGCCATCTTGTTTACTACGTTATTAGAAATAATCGACGAAATATAAAAAAAGTTGGATAGAAGGATCTAACCTCGATAAATCAGGCGCCATCCACAGTGGTTTTAACCTTATGTGGATGACGCCTTTTTTAAAACCATTATTTTTTGGTCCGTCCTTTATCCTGTTTAAGGTGAGACAAGTGGTTGTTTGTTAGATATTCCCAATGCCACCGCCCAATTCTGGACGATTGATTTCATCAACCACTGAGACTGTTACCGTTTTTTCGACTCTTGGATCTTCTGTTACGCCAAATGTCACGGCAAATTCGCCAGTTTTGTTTGCTTCAATCGAGGAATGCTTCACGTAAACATTTGCCTTTTGCCCAAGGAGAGTCACGGCATTTGCGCCGGTTGCTTGGATCAGTGAGAGGTCATCCGTTTGACCTAACTGGACAGTTGCATCGAATGCTTGCAAAAAGAATCTGGAAGGAACGTAGTTATCCGAAGTGACGGTAAGATTGACAGTTTTAGTAAATAAACTTGAGTCTCCTTTGAGACCGAATGTAACAGTGTAATTTCCTGGCTCAAACTTGATTGTGGAGTGTTTGATTTCTACAGGCAAGGAATGTCCTAAAATATCAGTTGCCTTGGCATCAGTCATGATGATCAACGTTTGTTCGTCCAATTGGTCGATCGAGACAGTAGCATCCGATGCGTCGACAAAGTAAAGATTTTCTTGCTCGTTCCCTGCGTCATTAGTAACTGTGACTTGGACTGTCTTACGGATCTTTGGTTCTTCTTTGATCCCTAAAACGATTTGATACGTACCAGGGGTATCATTCACTACATTTGATTTCTTGATCACAACATCTACTGGAGAGCCGCCAGAAGTCAGCGCTTGCGCATTTGTTGCTTGAAGGATAGCTGCTTCATCTACTTGCCCCACCGGAACCGTTGCATCCTCAGCAGTTAATTTATAAATACCATAAGTCGGACAGTCTTCAAGTTTATCGACGACAGTGACTGTGATCTCTTTTTCTACTGAAGACATGATGGTCGTGCCGATCGTTGCTTGATAGATGCCTGGAGTGTCTTGTACATTGGCTGACTTGATGATCGGAGGGACTTCTACGCCAATTGAATTTGTGATGCGGGCATGAGAGGCTGTTAAAATATTCTCGTTAGACGTTTCGCCAACTTCCAATACAACATTTGACCCACTAATGGCAAAGGCGCCAATGAAGTCAGTTTCGCCAGCTGTTGGATGTATTTCCTCAGCGCCGACAGGTTGAGAGACATTCAAGCATGAGACTGCACATAAAATCGCACTAGCAGATAAAGCAATTTTCAAAATCATCGATTTCATTTTTATTCCTTCTTTCTAAAATAATTTTTAATACCTATAACAATATAACAGCTGTTTGAGTTATTAACGTAACGACAATTATGTAATTAAAGAAAAAATGGTGCGTGCAATAAGAAGAACATTTTTCAACAGATTGAGCAATGGAATCAATAAAGGCTTCTTCAATTCAATCGATTTCCGCTTAGTTCAAGATTAAAAAACGATGTTATTTTTTGTCGTTCGAATGATCAAGAAAAATTTTTTTGTTGACAAAAAAAACAGTGCGTTCTAAGATAGGAGATAGATGAATAAGGAATTAGACGATGAATAAAACGAAGTAGTGGATAAAGCCAATGTTTCAGAAAGCTAGTGGTTGCTGTGAACTAGTACATGCTTTAGCGCGAATTACATTTTAGGAGTCTATGGCATGAAGCCACGCGACAGCGTTAAATGTTAGAGAGATATGTTTGGAAAACAAACATATAATTTGGGTGGTACCGCGAATTTTCGTCCCTTGACTTGATTGTCAAGGGATTTTTTTGTTGTCTGCCCGGTAATAAATGACATGCTGGCAGGGACCTGCTTTCATAAAAAAAGATATGGAGGGAAATGTTATGAATATTATTGATGAATTAACTTGGCGTGATGCCATTAACCAACAAACCAACGAAGAAAGACTTCGCGAGCTTGTTGAAGAAAAGAGTATCTCGCTTTACTGTGGTGTCGATCCAACAGGAGATTCGATGCATATTGGGCATTTGATCCCTTTCATGATGATGAAAAGATTCCAATTAGCAGGGCATCATCCATACATCCTGATTGGTGGAGGAACTGGAACGATCGGTGATCCAAGTGGACGGACAAGCGAACGTGTTTTACAAACGATGGAACAAGTCCAACATAATGTGGATGCATTATCGAACCAAATGCGCAAACTTTTTGGGAAAGATGCCAATATTACATTTGTGAACAACTATGACTGGTTATCAAATATTTCTTTATTAGAATTTTTAAGAGACTACGGAAAAAACTTCAACATCAATACGATGTTAGCGAAAGATATCGTGGCAAGTCGTTTGGAAGTCGGAATTTCATTTACCGAATTTACTTACCAAATCTTGCAATCGATCGACTTCTTGCACTTACACAGAACATACGATGTGCAATTACAGATCGGTGGAGCTGACCAATGGGGAAACATCACTGCTGGTTTAGATCTGATTCGTAAATTGGAGGGACCAGAAGCGGAAGCCTTTGGGTTGACGATCCCATTAATGCTAAAAGCAGATGGAACAAAGTTCGGAAAAACTGCCGGTGGTGCAATCTGGCTAGACCCTGAAAAAACATCCCCTTACGAATTCTACCAATTCTGGTTGAATCAAGATGATCGGGATGTTGTGAAATACTTGAAATTCTTTACTTTCTTATCACAAGAAGAAATCAATGAATTAGCGAAAAAAGTGGAGACAGAACCTGAAAAACGTGAAGCACAACGCCGTTTGGCAGAAGAAGTGACACGTTTTGTCCACAGCGAAGAAGACTTACAAGAAGCGCAAAAAATCACAGCTGCATTGTTCTCTGGAAATATCAAAGAACTAAATGCGTCAGAAATCGAACAAGGCTTTGGAAACATGCCGAATGTAGAGATTTCAAGTACCCCTGAAAATATCGTGGAACTACTTGTTTCCACAAAAATCGAGCCATCAAAACGTCAAGCGCGTGAAGATGTGTCGAACGGAGCTATAAGTATTAACGGTGATCGCGTAACCGATTTAAATTTTGTCATTGATCCAGCTACAGAATTTGATGGTAAATTCGTAGTGATCAGAAAAGGGAAAAAACGCTACTTTTTGGCCAAAGTAGTTGATTAGAATTTAGTAATTTTTTACCTTGTAAAAGGTCTATTCCATTACAAAATTCCAATTTTTGAAACTTATCCTAATAGTTACGCCGGTTGTCGTTAATACAATCATGAGGAGAGAATTTACATTTGTAAATTCCCTCCTTTTTTTAATTTTTATCAATTGTACCAACAATTCAAACAATTAAAAACATTAAAATGAAATGAGAAAAATAGGAAAAGTGATATTTACAGAAATAAAAAACAGGTGTAATCTAAGCCTCGACAAAATTTAAAAAATTATTTTAGGAGGGTTTCTAAATGGAATCAAAGGTAAATGATTTAAATTTGAATGCACTATTCATTGGAGACAAAGCAGAGAATGGCCAAATCTATAAAGCTTTGTTAAATGAATTAGTGGACGAGCACTTAGGATGGCGTCAAAATTATATGCCACAAGATATGCCGATCATTACGCCGGAAGAAAAAAGCAGTGAAAGCTTCGCGCACACGATCAATAAAACAAAAGACGTGTTAGCTGAAATCTCTACGCGGATGCGTACACACTCTGTCCCATGGCATAATGCAGGTCGTTATTGGGGTCATATGAACTCTGAAACATTGATGCCATCATTATTAGCCTATAATTTTGCGATGCTATGGAATGGAAATAACGTCGCATATGAATCTTCTCCAGCAACAAGTCAAATGGAAGAAGAAGTCGGAATGGAATTTGCTACATTGATGGGGTACAAAAATGGCTGGGGCCATATCGTTGCAGATGGCTCATTAGCAAATTTAGAAGGTCTTTGGTATGCGCGCAACATCAAATCATTGCCACTTGCAATGAAAGAAGTGGCACCTGAATTGGTTTCAGGTCAAACAGATTGGGAATTGATGAATCTTTCAACTCGGGAAATCATTGATCTGTTAGATCAAGTGCCAGAAAAAATCGATGAGATCAAAGCACATTCTGCACGCAGTGGAAAACATCTTCAACAATTAGGTAAATGGTTAGTCCCACAAACAAAACACTATTCATGGTTGAAAGCAGCAGACATCATTGGTGTCGGACTAGATCAAGTGATTCCAGTGCCTGTGGATCACAACTACCGCATGGACATCAAGGAACTTGAAACAATCATTCGTGAATTGGCTGCTGAACAAACACCGGTTTTAGGTGTCGTTGGTGTCGTTGGTTCTACTGAAGAAGGGGCAATCGATGAAATCGATAAAATCGTTGAATTACGTCGCAAGCTAGAAAAAGAAGGCATTTATTTCTACCTACACGTAGATGCAGCTTATGGTGGTTACGGACGTGCGATCTTCCTTGATGAGAACAATGAATTCATCCCATTTGATCAATTAAAAGAAGTACACGCAAAACATCATGTCTTCACAGAAAATAAAGATTATCTTTTAGAAGAAGTACACCGTGCATATCAAGCAATTGAAGAAGCAGAATCAGTGACGATTGATCCACATAAAATGGGCTATGTTCCTTACTCTGCTGGAGGTATCGTGATCCAAGACATTCGTATGCGTGATGTGATCTCTTACTTTGCAACCTATGTATTTGAAAAAGGAGCAGATATCCCAGCATTGCTTGGTGCCTATATTTTGGAAGGATCAAAAGCCGGAGCAACTGCCGCAAGTGTTTGGGCAGCGCATCACGTACTACCGCTTAATGTGACTGGTTATGGTAAATTGATGGGAGCATCGATTGAAGGCGCACATCGTTTCTTCCACTTCTTGAACAATTTAACCTTCAAAGTGGGCGATAAAGAAATCGAAGTTCATCCATTGACTTATCCAGATTTCAATATGGTTGATTATGTATTCAAAGAAAAAGGGAATGACGATCTGATAGCGATGAATCAGTTGAACCATGATGTGTATGACTATTCTTCTTATGTCAAAGGAAGCATCTATGGCAATGAATTCTTGACATCTCATACAGACTTTGCAATTCCAGATTATGGCAATAGCCCACTTCAATTTGTAAAACAATTAGGATTTACAGAGGAAGAATGGGAACGTGCTGGAAAAGTCACAGTCTTACGTGCCAGTGTCATGACGCCGTATATGAATAAAGCAGAACATTTTGAAGAATATGCAGAAAAAATCAAAGCAGCGCTTCAAAGTAAATTAGAAAAAATCTATGCAGATCAGTTAGTGGCAAACGAAACAAAATAAACGTAAATATTATGATGAGTGAAGAGAAAGCAAGTAGAATGAGCGCTCATTTCTCGTTCGAAACGAATAAAGAATGAGCCTCCTTTCTCTTATCAAATCTTTCATGTTGGAGTGCCTTTGAAGCTTGATGATCCAAGCAAAAAATACTCAAAGCGCAAGTTGACCATACGTTTGCTTTTATTTGCTGTTAATGAAAAGTTTCAAAGACACGCCTATTTATTTCTTAATAAGGAGAGTGTCAAAATTGAGTAAAGCTCAAGTAAGTAAAATGGGGCTAGGGACATTCATTGGTTTGACCATGGCGCTATGTGCCACTGTTCGTAGTATCCCAACATTGTCAGCTGTTGGTTGGACATTGATTTTTTACACGATTTTTGCCGTCTTGTTTTTTGCTGGACCCATTTCAATGATTTCTGGTGAATTATCAACGATGCTGCCGCAAGAAGGAGGCCCGCAACTTTGGGTCAAAACAGCTCTAGGTAGTAAATGGGGATTTGTCGTTGCATGGTTGCTTTGGGTGCAAATGTTCCCAGGAATGGTCATGGTCGCTTCTACCTTAGGTCCATTGTTAGGGAATACGTTTGGGAACGCCGCTCTTGGCAACAATCACTACTTCGTTTTAGGGTGTATCTTGGTCATTTACTGGATCATCACCTTGCTCAACTTGAAGTTTGACATGGCGAAAGTTGGTGGGAATATTGGTGTTTGGTTGGGTGTTTATATTCCTGTGGTGATCATGTTTGTTTTGGGGATATTAGCGTTTTTCAAAGTGGGACTTGTTTCAAACGGCTATTTGGGGGATTTTTCATGGTCGAAAGCATTGCCTGATCTACAACACAGTGATTCATTGAAATATTTGGCGGGGATCACATTTATTTTTGTGGGAATCGAAATGAGCTCAGTGTATATGCCTCGTTTGAAAGATGCAACGAAGAACTATACTAAAGGGGTCTTTATTGCATTGATCGGACTAGTTTTATTGAATGTCATCAACGCCTTGTTTGTTGCAAATGTCGTACCAGAAGGAAGAATGGAATTGGCAAACATCACACAACCAGTATTGATCTATTGTGATATTTTAGGATTGCCAACGATCATCGGTAATATCTTCAGCTTTATGGTCTTTATTGGTGTGTTATTACAATTGTCTGCTTGGGTAACTGGACCTTCTAAAACGATCATCCAAGTAGCACGTGAAGGATTCTTGCCACCAAAATTTGGCTTCCATAAAGAAAATGAATATGGTGTTTCAAGAAATGTGGTATTGACGCAATCAGTAGTTATTTCCCTCTTTGCGTTACTTTATGGCGTCATGGATGATGTAAGTGCGGTCTTTCTTACATTGACGAATGCAACAACAGTGATTTATTGCATCGTATATCTCTTGATCGCCATATCTTTAGTGAAAATGAGAAATAGCCATCCAGAATTGCCTCGTCCTTATCGAATCGGTAAAAAAGGAAATGGCTTTGCGTGGCTGGTTAGCTGTATGCTGATGTTGGCAATTATCGCCGTTGTTGTTTCAACGTTAGGAACTTCAACATTAGCGGATGCATTGCTTGTTGCGGTCATCGCAATCGTGATGTTCGTTATTCCGCTGATCATCAATCGCGTGAAGAAAGCAACTTGGTTGACTGAAGTTGAAGCAGACTTAAAAGAATAGTGGGGGGACTCCCTCTTAGAGAATATAAAACAACGAGGTTGTGACAGAAGTGTTCAGCTCCGAGAAATAAGCGTGAAGGAGTTACTTCTGGAACACCGTTTATTCGGTTCTAGGGGATGCAAGATAACTCATATCCTGGGCTCGTTGTTTTTCTTAAAAAATCAAGAGCAAAAAATAGAGCCGTCTCAACTTTTGGCGAAGTAGACGTGCTCTAATGCTCTATCGATGCTATCTGCTTTGAACGGACTACATGGGGCATGTTAATGCATGCCTCTTTAACCACATTTTAAGAGATTTTTAGAAAGAATAGAAGAGATTTCTTTTTTTGCTTATTTCTAGTTAAATACAAATGTGGACTTATCGTTAGTGGATCAGTTGATTACTAGTAAAATAAATAGCAAAGTATCTTTTGTCCGAAGACAAGATGCTTTGCTATTTTTGTTTGATTTGCCTAGGAATGGATGCCCTATTCTTCTTTCAATGGAACGACCGTTTCGCGTTTGATCAAACGATGGGGGATCACTAAACGTACACCATTGCTAACTTCTTCATGGATCAGTTCTTGTAATTTTTGCATCGCGACTCGACCTAACTCAGAGATATCGATGTCGATACTTGTTAAGTAAGGATGCATCAATGTAGAAAAAATCGAGTTATTGAAGCTGATCATCGAAAGGGTTTCCGGGATGATATAGCCATACATTTGGGCGAGTTGCATCGTGCGTAAAGCAAAAATATCATCGATAACAACTAGCGCTGTCGCTTTAGCTTTTTTTAAGATCGTGTCAAAATCCAAGTAATCTTCAGCATGTTCCAAGGTCACACTTGGATGGGCGTTCAGTCCTGCTAACATCATCGCTTTTTGATAACCGAAATAGCGTTCAAAGTATAAACTTTCATGTGTTGTATTGGTCACGAAAAGAATATTTTTATGGCCATTATCGATCAAAAATTCGGTGGCTTGCTTTCCTAACAGTTGATTGTCGTTATCAATGTAGATGATTTCGTTCTCATGATGGTATGGTTGTCCGATCAGTGTGAACGGAATCTGTTGTTCATAAAGATAATCGATGACTGGATCGTCACTATCGGAGTAGACTAGGATAAAACCATCAACTTGTTTTTGTAAATGCATCCGCTGAACGTTCTCTAATAAGACGTCGAAACTTTTTGCGGTAGCAATGGCTGTTGTCACACCGTGATGTCGTGCTTCTTCGTTGATTGCTTCCATGATTTCTAAATAAAACGGGTTGCCAAGACGCTCTTTGGAATCGAGTGGTGGAAGAATGACACCTACAGCGCTTGATACACGTTTACCAAGATTTCTCGCTGTGATATTGGGGACATATCCTAGTTCATCCATGATTTTTCGTACTTTCTTTTTCGTTGTTTCGGAAATACTTGGATGGTCGTTGATCACGCGAGAAACAGTAGATGTCGCTACGCCTGCTTTTTTTGCAACATCTTTCACTGTAATTGCCATAAGTTAAATCACCTTTCTTTTTCATCGTCCATCGTCTTGTTGAAACCAAGTTAAATAAAACTGGTTAAGTGAATGTACTAAATTCATAAGTTGTTTGGCTGACACGTTCTTGTCCAGGGCGTAGCGTAATCGAGCCAAACTCCGGGAAATGAACGATATCTGGTATTTCTTGTGGTTCGATCGCTAAGCCAAAATGAGAATGCATGTTTTGACCGTTGATCTGTAAATCTGCATCGAACCCAGTTGTAGAAAATAATACCATACTTTTGTTCGTAGTTGCTATATTCATTTGGCGACTGGAAGCTTCTTCTGATAAAGTTAAGCTATTTTTGGTGAGTTTAGGCGTATTTAATAAAAAAACGTCATCAAGACCTGAAGGATACTTGGATAAAATCTCTGTCAGTGTATTTGGTTCTTGAAAATTGATGGGTAAGTCCGCTTTGTCTAGTGTTTCCCCTGTAGGTAATTTGTCATGATCCAAAAGTAACAAGCTATCTAATTGAATCTGGAGTTGATGGGAATCAATATCACGTTTTCCATTTCCAGATAGATTGAAATAGGCATGGTTTGTCGGGTTGCAAATCGTTTCTACTACACTGTTAGCTTTAGTGATCATCACTAGTCTATTTCCTTCTAATTGATAGGTCACAGTCGCGGTGATTGGTCCAGGATAACCTGAAAATGTATCTTTTAAATAAAAGACGACACCCACTGCTTGAGGTGATTTGAATACTTCTACCTCCCAAAACTGAAAGGACCAGCCGTTTGTTCCGCCGTGGATATGATGGTTGCCATTATTTTTTTCTAGTTGGTGAGGGCCCCATTCACCATTTCTGATCCTACCTGCCACTGGACCAACCGTTGCACCGAAAAAACTATAATCAGATAAAACATCTTGAAGATTGTCGTAAGAGAGTAAGATATTTTCCATTTGTCCAAATCTATCTGCTGTGAATATTTGATGCAAGCGAGCGCCATAATTGAGAAGAACGACTTCTAGCTCGTCGTTCTTCAATGTGATTTTTTTTAGATTTGTTTGTTTGATGGGGAGGACAGAGATGCTTGGTTCAGACATCTTTGCGCCAAACGTGTTGTAGATAGTCGAGTGTTAACGAAGACGTATCAGCGACGATCGGAATGTCCTCCCCAAGATCTTCCTTGCGTCCAACTCCTACAGGATAAGCACCACTTGCGATGATCGCTTGGATGCCTGCTTTTGCATCTTCAATACCTAAACAATCAGTCGCCTCGAATCCGATTTCTTTGGCTGCTAATAAAAAGATATCAGGGGCGGGTTTGCCACTTGCTACTTTGCTAGGATCAGCAATCGCATCAAAGTAATCTGTTAGTTGCATTTTATCTAGTAATAATGGTCCGTTTTTACTAGCAGAAGCCAAGGCGATCTTGATGCCAGCTTTCTTTAATTCTGTTAATAAAGGAACAATACCCGGAAATACGTCTGTTGGCGTGATTTCTTGGATCATTTCTAGATAATACTCATTTTTACGTTTAGCTAAAGCAGCGAATTCTTCGTTTGAAAAGTCATTTTCTTTCTTGCCATAAGCAAGAAGCAATGTTAATGAATCTTCTCGGCTGACTCCTTTTAATTGTTCGTTGAAATTTCGGTCGATTGAAATCCCGATTTCTTCACCAAGTTTTTTCCAGGCGCGATAATGGAATTCTGCTGTGTCGGTGATGACACCGTCTAAATCAAATAGGACACCTTTAAACATGTGCATCGTCCTTTCTTAATGGAATCGTCAATTGATCTGTTAGCTCTTGTGCTTGTCCATACACAGTCAATTCCAGTGCCTCACCATTCAGTAATGTAAAGGTGACTTGTTCATCAGAAACAGCGATGAAAATCAAGCGACCGCGGTAATTGATATGGAAAGAATAGGCATTCCATGTGTTTGGTAAAAATGGTGCAAAAGATAATTCGCCATGGGCGGTTTTCATTTGTGCAAAACCTTGAACGATCGCTAGCCAACTACCTGTCATTGACGTGATGTGCAAACCATCTTCCGTATCATTGTTATAGTTATCCAAATCTAAGCGAGCAGTACGTTGGTACATTTCGACCGCTTTTTCTTCCAAGCCAAGTTCAGCAGCTAAAATCGCGTGGATACTTGGAGAAAGAGAAGATTCGTGAACGGTCATCGGCTCATAGAAATCAAAGTTCCGCTGTTTTTCTTCTTTGGTAAATTCTTCATTGAAAAAATAGATGCCTTGTAACACATCCGCTTGTTTAATGAAGCAAGAACGCAAGATCTTATCCCAAGACCATTTTTGGTTCAATGGCAATTCGCTAAGTGGTAAATCCGAAACTGGCATCAAATCTTTGTCTAGGAATGTATCATGTTGGACAAAAATTCCTTGTTCCTCATCGATCGGGTAGTACATGTTTTCGACAATATCTGCCCATTTTGCTAATTCTTCTTCGCTGATTTCAATTGTTGTTTCTTCTTTGAACGCTAAATAATTTTCACGAGTATAACGAAGGACCCAAGCAGCAATCGTGTTCGTGTACCAATTGTTATTGATATTGTTTTCGTATTCATTTGGACCAGTCACGCCGTGGATCATATACTTGTTTTGACGTTTGGAGTAATGGACACGATCCGCCCAGAAACGAGCAATCTCAGCCAATACTTCAAGTCCTTCATTTTTCAGATAAGAGGTATCGCCGGTATAATTTGTATAATTGTAGATCGCGTAAGCAATCGCACCGTTACGATGGATCTCTTCAAAGGTGATTTCCCACTCATTGTGGCACTCGACACCTGTAAAGGTCACCATTGGATAAAGCGCGCCTTTCAATCCTTGTTGTTGGGCATTGTGGATGGCTTGTGGTAACTGATTGTGACGGTATTTCAATAAATTTTTTGTGACTTCTGGGTCAGCTAATGCTAGATATAATGGCACGGCGTAAGCTTCTGTGTCCCAGTATGTCGCACCACCGTATTTTTCGCCAGTGAAGCCTTTTGGTCCAATGTTCAACCGTTCGTCTTCTCCGTAATAAGTAGAGAACAATTGGAAAAGATTGAAACGGATGCCTTGTTGCGCTTCATCGTCGCCTTCGATCACTACGTCAGCCAATTCCCAACGTTTTGCCCAAGCAGTCGTTTGTTCTTTTTTGGCTTCATCATAATGAGTAGTTAACTGATCAAATTCATCCATAAGTGTTGCCACTTGTTGTGCTTCAGGGATATCACGACTTGTCAAAATCAAGACTTCTTTATCCACGACCACAGGATCATTTGGTGTTAAATCATACGAGAATACACCTTGTAACGCTAATGTTTGTTCTTCAAATATGGGTGTTGTTTCTTTGCCGTTGATAAAATGACGCATGCCTGCAGTGACGGTGAATTGCTCAATGTCAAATGCATTAGGAATGGTTTTCGTTGTCAAATAACCGATTGAGTCTTTTGTGCCACGGTCGGTCTGATTCCAGAAATGCTCATCGTAGTTACTATCTTCATTTTGGACATTTCCATCCAGTTTCGAAACAAATTTTACAGTGGCAGAGCCGGCGATCAATTCAACCTTTACACGAATATAAGCCGCTTCGCTTTTAACAATACTCAAGAAACGTTCAAATGAGAAACGGACTTTATTTGTAGCTGTCGTAATCGTAAACTGACGAGACAAGACCCCGTTTCTCATATCTAATTCCCAAGAGAAATTTTCTGGATCTAGTGAAGCTAAGTCAATCAATTGGTCGTTGATGTAAATATCCATTGCAATAAAGTTGACTGCATTGATGACTTTTCCAAAGTATTCAGGATAGCCGTTTTTCCACCAACCTACACGAGTTTTGTCAGGGTACCAGATACCGGCTAAATAAGTGCCTTGGTGATGATCGCCAGAGTACGTTTCTTCGAAGTTTCCACGCATTCCCATGTAGCCGTTCCCAATACTTGTCAATGACTCTTGTAAACGTAAGTTTTCTTTATCTAATGTTGTCGTGCTGATTTTCCAAGGGTCGATCTGGAATAAGCGTTTGATTTGTTTCATGATTCTCCTCCTAAATGTTTCATTTCTTAGGTTTATAATAAACGCAACCGGTTGCGTCAGTCAATAGTAAACTGATAAATACTCAATCTTTTTTATTGGCGAACACTTCGCAAGAGGATAGAAAGCATCATTGCCCTAATATTTCTTTATAGTTCTTATTATATTAGCTGTATCATACTTTTGGATAAAAAATAAATAAAATAAAAATAAAGCATTTACAAAAAAAGGAATTACCTCTATAATACGGATTAACGAAACCGATTGCGTAAAGGAGAGATAGAAATTGAAGAAAATGTTTAGTTTTGATTTTTGGCAGAAATTTGGAAAGGCTTTAATGGTCGTTGTAGCAGTTATGCCAGCTGCTGGTTTAATGATCAGTATCGGGAAATCGATCCCATTGATCAACCCGAACATGGCAGCACTTGTCACTACGGGTGGCGTTCTTGAAAGTATTGGTTGGGCAATTATTGGGAACTTGCATTTATTATTTGCATTAGCGATAGGTGGTAGTTGGGCAAAAGAACGAGCAGGTGGTGCATTCGCTGCCGGAATCTCGTTTGTTTTGATCAATCGGATCACAGGAGCAATCTTCGGGGTCACAACAGAGATGTTAGCAAACGAAGACGCCTTCACACATACGTTGTTCGGTACACGAATCATGGTGAAAGGATTCTTTACGAGTGTCTTAGAAGCTCCTGCATTGAACATGGGGGTATTCGTAGGGATCATCGCTGGGTTCGTCGGTGCGATGGCTTATAACAAATACTATAACTACCGTAAATTACCAGATGCACTTTCTTTCTTTAATGGGAAACGATTTGTTCCTTTTGTAGTGATTCTTTGGTCAACGATCGTAGCTCTTATTTTGGCAGCAGTTTGGCCAGCTATTCAAGCAGGAATCAACAACTTTGGTTTATGGATTGCACAATCGCAAGATAGCGCACCAATTTTAGCACCATTTTTATATGGAACATTAGAACGGTTATTACTACCTTTTGGTTTACACCACATGTTGACGATTCCAATCAACTATACGCAATTAGGTGGAACATATGAGATTTTATCTGGCGCACAAGCCGGTACACAAGTATTTGGTCAAGATCCACTATGGTTAGCTTGGGCAACTGACTTAGTGAACCTGCGAGGTGCAGGAGACATGGCACAGTATGAATTCGTCTTGAACAATTGGACACCGGCACGTTTCAAAGTCGGTCAAATGATTGGTTCTTCTGGTATTTTGATGGGGATGGCGCTTGCGATGTATCGCAATGTCGATCCAGACAAAAAAGCAAAATACAAATCCATGTATTTCTCAGCTGCTTTAGCTGTCTTTTTAACAGGGGTAACAGAACCACTAGAATTTATGTTTATGTTTGCGGCAGTTCCACTGTATGCAATCTATGCAGTGATCCAAGGAGCAGCTTTTGCGATGGCGGATATCTTACCGTTGCGTGTCCACTCCTTCGGGAATATCGAATTATTGACGCGAACACCATTAGGGATCAAAGCAGGACTTGGCGGCGATTTGATCAACTTCGTCATCTGTGTCATTCTCTTTGGCGTAGTCACTTATTTCTTAGCAAACTTCTTGATCAAGAAATTCAACTTTGCGACACCAGGACGTAACGGGAACTATGATAGTGACAGTGAAGAAACAACCACTGGCACGACAACAGGAGCGGCGGATCAACAAATTATCCAAATCATCCATTTATTAGGTGGAAAAGAAAATATCAAAGACGTGGATGCTTGTATGACGCGTTTACGTGTAACAGTGGCAGATCGAGGTAGAGTTGGTTCAGAAGACGCGTGGAAACGTGCTGGCGCAATGGGCTTGATCGTCAAAGACAATGGTGTCCAAGCAGTTTATGGGCCAAAAGCAGATGTGTTAAAATCAGATATTGAAGATTTGTTGCAATCAGGCGCAGATATTCCTGAACCACAAATCAAAGAAGTCGTGATGGAAAAAGAAACAGCGACAGCAGCATTAGGGATCGAAAAAGAATTGTACGCAGTAGCCAAAGGAGAAGTGATTGCTTTAGCAGCGGTCAATGATCCAGTATTCTCACAAAAAATGATGGGTGACGGTTTTGCAGTCATTCCTGAAACAGATACGATCACTGCTCCAGTAGCGGGTAAAATCGTTAGCGTATTCCCAACGAAACACGCCATCGGGATGGAAACAGCTGAAGGCGCAGAAGTACTGATCCACATGGGAATCGATACTGTCCAAATGGCGCAACCCGCATTTGAAGTATCTGTGAAAGAAGGACAAGAAGTCACACCAGGCATGCCGATTGCACGCATGGATCTTGCAAAAGTCAAAGAACAAGGAAAAGATACAACGATCATGGTTGTTTTCACGGATGATAAAGTGAAAGAAATTGCGATCACTACACTTGGTTCTGTTGAAATGGGTACAGAAATCGGAAAAATCAAGCTATAATAAATAAAAGAAGTGATCAGAGATTGTGACGAAAAAGCGAGACGATTGAGGAGAGATTTCTTCAATAATCAGCGCTGACGTAACAGTCTCTGATTTTTATGTAAAAATAGAAAAGAGGTTCCAAAAAAATGAAAATAATGACGTTGAATACACATAGTTGGTTGGAAGAAGAACCAGTAACTAAACTACAAGACCTTGCAGACAAGATTTTAACTGAGCGCTATGATGTCATTGCTTTGCAAGAGGTCAATCAACTGATTGAAACAAAGATCGTAAATGAACAAGAGCTAGTCGGTTTTTGTCCAGTAACGAATCAGACCCCAATCCACAAAGATAATTTCGCTTATTGCTTGATCCGACGACTGGCAGAAGCAGGAGAATCCTATTTTTGGAGTTGGGAAATGAGTCATATTGGTTATGACAAGTATGAAGAAGGAAACGCTATTTTATCAAAGGCTCCTTTGGATAGTCGGGCATACATAGTGTCTGAAACAAAAGAAAAAGAAAACTACCGTACCCGCATGGTCCTTGTTGCCAAAACAGTTATTGACAATCAATCAATCGTTGTCGCAAGCTGTCATTTCTCTTGGTG
Source organism: Enterococcus sp. AZ171 (assembly GCF_051714005.1). Lineage (NCBI taxonomy): Bacteria > Bacillati > Bacillota > Bacilli > Lactobacillales > Enterococcaceae > Enterococcus > Enterococcus sp. AZ171. The sequence continues at coordinate 423,729 of NZ_JBIORA010000001.1, forward strand.
GTCAGATATAGAAACGGGCTTTGCCTACGAGTGGCAATTCTTACAGAAAGAACTCCTAACTTATCAAATACCTTGCTTGTTGATGGGTGATTTTAATAATCCAGTAGGTGAGGAAGGGTATCGCTTAGTTAATGAAGATAACCAATTGAACATCAAAGATTCATATGTTTTAGCCGAACAAAAATCTGAAGAAGCCACGATCGAGAAAAAAATCGATGGCTGGGAAAACAATACAGAAGCACTGCGAATCGACTATATTTTCGTTCCGACTGAGAGTAAAGTCAGTACGTATACGCGCGTCTTTGATGGGACGAATGGCCCGGTCGTTAGTGATCATTTTGGAGTGTCTGTAGAAATGGATCTATAAGATAGGTGCTTTTTGCCGTAGTTGGATTCACTCAAATAAGTTTGATGAGGAGAAAGATTGGATTGATCAAGATAAAGCGAACGAATAAGAGCTGACAAGTCATAGGATTTTTCATACCCACTTACTTACGTTTCATATAACGATTAACCAAGAGAATGTCTGCTGAGAAAGGATAAATTATCTACTCTCAAATTTTTAAGAATAAGCGAGGCTATGACAGTCAATCTGTCATAGCCTCGCTTATTCTTATACATATATGATAGATGTTACGTATAATCTAAAAAAATGATAGCCTAGCTGATTTTCACATTTTTTTCTTTTCTAAAATTAAACTTTTGTGAAAGATAGATGCCTAAAAAGGATAGCCAACCGGCAATAGTCGCAGCAACAACGAAGTAGAAATAGACGGGAAGGTCGTAATAGAGAATGATCTCGTTGATGCCATTATGCTGTTTGACGATCGGTGTACCGATATCGGTCAATTCAAAATCCGTCAATTTCTGTCCATTTTGCATCAAGACGGTTCGATCATACACGATAACTGGCACATGAACAGTCGGTTCACCGGTATTTTTCCATTTGATACTCAACCGACCATCAGGATGTGATTTGATGAATGTTGTTTCATTTTCCAGGATTTCTTCATTGTATCGATCGTATTTATTTGCCTTTGTTTGTTTATAGATCGGCAAATAATCTGGCGTAGTTTTCTGGAAAACAAATAAACTTTTGGACATATCACGACTGTAGAAAGTTTTTCTTGCTTCATCAGGTGTATCGAACAAATACGTATGACGACTGACGAAGGTTTCATCTTCCCATTTATTGAGGTGACGGTATAAGTTTTGGATGGTCTGAGCAGAACTGATCAGGATCAGTAAGGTCGCAGCTATCCGTAACCAGGTTTTGTTTTCCCAACGATTGGCGACGATTGCAAAGTAAAGTAAGAAAAGCAAGGTAAATGGGACAAAGAAACGAAATGGAAACTGAATCAAGCTAATAAATGGCACTTCGTTTTCAACTAATGTATTCCAAGGGATCAGGCTGGTTGAAAGTAAGAAGAACACAACACTTGTGCGTAACAAAAGTTTTGGAAACAGTTCTTCTCTTTTTCGGAACAATAAGAAACATAAAAATCCAGCAAATAAAACGACAGGTAGGATTTTCGGATAATTCAACCAGTAACTTCCCTCAAGATTGATTGATTTCTCTGTCATGCGTCGATTGACGAAAGGTGGAAGAATCTCATTCCCACTGTAAACCATCGCCATACCTACCCAGATGTTTGCCGTTAGGATAAAGTAAAGCAAAATTGATTTCCCTAATTGTAAAAGAGCTTTTCCCTTGTTGGTTTGTGTGAAGAAATAATACCCATAAAAAGGAATATACATCAATACTAGCATCACAGAAGATAGCAGATGGATCTGCGTCATCAATGCAATCGCTGCAGTTACTTTAAGTACAGGGAATTTTTTATGCACGATGAAATCAACGAGCGGGATCATACATAAAGGATAAAATACTGTTCCCCAGCTCGTAAAACCTTGATTAACAGCCCAATATTGGATCGAATAGGTCGTCATGAACAGGACTGAAACCGGTACACTTACCCATTCACGTACTTTTACATAACGCAACAAAGTCAACATGGACCAACCTGCGATAAGGAAGAGGATAAAATTCGATAAAATCTGGTAATGATACCAACTTCTAGCAACGAGTACGATCAACCCTTGAAAGTATGAGAATAAGGGACCGTAGATTGCATTGACGATCCGACCGCTTTGTTGAAAGCCATACATCGATGGGAAGTAGTGTAAGTCTCCGTGAATAATTTGTTGGGCTGCATCATAAAAACGATTGTAATGAAATGGCGCATCAGCCCCGATGATCAATTTGTGTGATAATATATTTGGCAATACGAAAATAATTGCGAAAATAAAAATCAAAAAATATGGTCTATATTTTTTCAACTGTTTGGCTCCTTTTCATATAATAACTAAACTTATCATAAAGGTTAATGAAAAGAGAGGCAAGGAATTAGAAAAAAATTGAAAATAACATGAAATTATTTATGTAAATCATAAAGAAATCAATTGGAAAAGTTAAATGACCACATTTATTTACAATAAAATAAAGGGTAGAAACAAAAGCCTCCGTTTATAATGATCAAAAAGCCACTGGTCTTCATCAATTGAAGGAGTGGCTTTTGATTTTATACGAGTGAGGTAGAGTGATTATTTATTGATACGACGGTAGTTTTCATCGAAGTAACGACCTTCACGAATGTCTTTTGGCATTCCTTCATAAGGTTCTTCGCTAATTACATCTTCATTATCAACACCCGCATCACCCATATAAGTAATTGTCGCAAATTCTGGAACGACTAGTTTTGGATATGTTTCATATTTTTCACGAGCAGCTTCCATTTCCGCAATATGTTCGTTTTGGAAAGTGACAGTGATCTCTGGATGTTCTTCGACCCATTTAGGGAAGAAAATCGTGCCATGGAGTTTTTTCTCATTTGGCATAAAGTCTAAAGCAACGTCTGTACCAGTTGGTTCAGTCCAAGTGATTTTAAAAACACCATCTGTTAATTTTACAATATCTGCTTCTTGATCTTTGACCCAACGCCCTTTGACCATTCCGCCATGAATACGATAGTCAACGGTGTGGTCATTTTTTGCATACCATTCATATTCCCAACCATTATCATACGTATAGATAAAGTGAGTTCCAATAAAATCTTCTAAGTTTTTGAATTGTTTCATGTAAAACATCTCCCTTTAAATTAAAACATGTAATAATTTACATGTTTTTGATTACGTGATTATGATAGAATGATTTTGAGAGAATGTCAAGGAGGAAATTTTGATGGCTAGAAAAAATACATTACGCTATATATTACTGGGATTACTGAGCAAAAAAAATCAAACGGGGTATGAATTGAATCAAGCATTCAAAAATGAAATCGGTGAATTCTGGCAGGCAAAGCATAGTCAGATCTATCCTGAACTGGCCAAAATGGAAGAACTAGGAATCATCAAACATGAAGTAGGAATCACTGGAGTCAAGCTAGAAAAGAAAATTTATCAGCTGACTGAAGAAGGGCGTGTTTTGTTAAACGAATGGATCCATACCTCGCCAAATGAACTTCCAGTCAATCGAGACGAATTTGTCTTGAAACTTTATTTTGTGAAAGATATCAATGATCCAACATGGATTGAGATTCTTGAACAGCAAAAGGAGCTTCATGAAGAAAAAAGACAGCATTTATTCGCCCGACAACAAGTGATTTTCCCGACAGAAAAAGACCAACATGAAAATTATGGCCATTATCTGATCTTGTCTCACGCAATCAATCGAGAAACCGAATATATCAATTGGTTGACACAAGTATTGGAACAAGAAATAAGAAAATAAATGGAAAGTTTATGACAAACAACTTAAAAAGGCGACAACCACAAAAATTTGAAAAACAATTTTCGTGGATGGCGCCTTATTTCTCGAGGCTGAACACTTCTGTCTAGACCTCGTGGTGGCTTTTTTATTTAACTGTAGCAAGTCGGCTACAAGTTCTAATGGAGTAAAAAAAAAACTGCGATCTTTTCTTATTTTTCCAGTACTTTTTTAGGATCGATCGTTTCATCTGCTGGAAGGATCTTATAAGATAGTTCATCCGTTTCTTCGTCATGAATAATACATAGCTGTTCCAGATCATTGAAGTCGCCAATTAAAAGGAGTGTATAACGTTCATCAATCAATTGGATGTCTTTGATGGACTTTGAGAAAACTTTTCGGACATGGTGCATTTTGTTTAAACGTTCCTGAGCTTTTTCAGCGGCTTTGGTCAACGTGTACCCTTCATCTAAAAATTTCTTGATGATCTCAACTTTGACCACTGTCGGTAATCGGTATTTTCTTGAACAATTCGCGTCAGCAGTAACGGATTGGATAAAGCCTTTTTGTTCCCAGTATCTCAATTGTCGTGGTGAAACTCCGACGATCTCACTCAATTCACTAATGCCTACTAATAAATGGTCATTTTCCAATAATTGTTTAAGTGAAGCTCCCACCATTCGTCACACTCCTTTGTTGGTCGTTCCCTTAATTATACTTTTGTTGACTATCATGTCAAGTAGGTTGACAAAAGTTAAAAATAGGAATAAAGTATCTTAGTGGTTTCAGAAAACATTCAGAAAGAAGGAGAAATATGAGTAAGAATCAACCCGTAGATATTTACGGAAAACCATATAATCGTACACTATTAGTTGTCGTGTTATTGATTGGGACATTTTGTACGGTCTTGAATCAGACCTTATTGACAACTGCTTTTCCAGCATTGATGAAAGCTTTTGATATTTCAGCTTCTGATGTGCAATGGTTGACAACAGGCTTTTTACTAGTGAACGGGATCATGATTCCGATTACTGCTTGGTTGATCAATAAATTTAGTTCTAGAAAATTATATCTGTCAGCTATGACGATTTTTTTGATTGGAACGATTACCTGTTTTACTGCTCCTAACTTTAGTACGCTACTGATTGGACGTTTGATCCAAGCGTGTGGTGTAGGGGTATCTATGCCATTATTGCAAAATATCATGCTATCGATCTTCCCACCAGAAAAAAGAGGTTCTGCTATGGGAATGTCTGGGATCGTTATCGGATTAGCCCCAGCATTAGGCCCAACACTATCTGGTTATATCATTGATAACTATCATTGGCGCGATTTATTTGGAATGGTTATTCCCATCGTCGTTCTTGTTTTAGTACTTGCGTTCTTTTTGATGAAGAGTGTGATTCCTTTATCCAATCCAAGTATCGATATTTTCTCTGCCATTCTTTCAACAATTGGATTTGGTAGTTTGCTATACGGATTTTCAAGCGTAGGAGACGCCGGTTGGGGAAGTACGAAAGTAATCAGCTTCTTGATCGTTGGTGTGATTTTCATCGCCGCATTTGCTTGGCGTCAATTACATTTAGAACATCCATTCTTAGAGTTGCGCGTTTTTAAATCACCAACCTTTACGATTGCAGCGATTTTAGCTGGCGTAACGAATATGGCGATGGTCGGTGCGGAAATGGTTGTGCCATTGTATATTCAAAATATTCGTGGAGAATCGGCATTCCACTCTGGCTTGATGTTGCTTCCTGGTGCATTGATCATGGGTGCCATGATGCCGATCACTGGTGCGATTTTTGATAAACACGGGGCAAAACGTCTTGCGATTGTTGGGATGTTCATCCTAACAGCAGCTACAGCACCTTTTGCCTTCTTGACTGAAACGACACCTGTTTTGTATATCGTCATTCTTTATGCGATCCGAATGTTTGGGATCTCGATGGTCATGATGCCGGTGACAACATCAGGAATGAATGCTTTACCTAACAACTTGATCAGCCACGGAACAGCAGTGAACAATACCTTCCGCCAAATTGCAAGTTCAATCGGAACTGCGATTTTGATCAGTGTGTTGACAAATGTTACGAAAGACAATCTACCAACGGATGCTGTGTTGAAAAGTACACCTTTAGCCTATAAAGATCAAGCAATCAACGCGACTTTATCTGGTTACCATGCAGCCTTCTTTGTCGCAATCATATTCGGCTTGATCGGCTTTGCGATTGCTTTCTTCTTAAAAAGAAAAGAACCAGTAGTGGTGGAAGTGGGGGATAACGCATGATTATTTTCGTATTGATTGCCAGTGTCATTGCTTTTGCTTTGACGAATGTGTTTGCCAAAAAAATGTGGCAAACACTTCTTTCACTCGTCTTTGGCTTACTGTTTGTTCTCTCGTTAGGACTGATCGTAGAAAATATCACGAATCATTTTGGGATGGAAGAAGTGACAGAAACAAAAACGACTCCGCTCGTTTCCAGTGCGGATCAGTCAGATGTAAATATGTTGCTTTATCAGTCACTAGGAGATGGGACAGAAAAAGTCTACTTATATCGAACAGATGACAAGCAAAAAGAACCAAAAGCTACTGGCACAAAAAATGAAACAAATAAGGTTCAACAAACGGATGGCAAAGCAGAAAAAGTCAGTGAAACAACTTATTGGGTTTATAAAAATGACCAATACAAATTCTGGTTCAACTTAGCGGATAATAACCATGAATATGAACGCCGGGTCAATACGTTCAAACTTCCGAATGATTGGATCGAATTAAGTACTGACCAAGCTTCTGAGTTGGCAAAACGTGTCGAAGAACAAAAAAGCACGATGGAAGCCGATGCACAAAAATTTGTCAAAGAAGGCTTGATGAAAGCCATTGCCCAAAATCCAGCGATGTCTCAAGAAGAACAACAACAAGTATCAAAAGACTTAGCGACAGCTTATCAAAAACAAGCATTGGCAAAATTAATCGCAGAAGTGAAGAAGTAAATAGTTTAATAATATGATAAAAATAGTGGATGAAGTATTCGACAACATACTTTATCCACTATTTTTTTATGTAAGTAGGAATGAAGAAAAATTAGATTTTTACGTATTTAGAGAGTAGAGGATAGAAAGTTCGTAAAAGAAAGGAGGAATGACTTATGATTTCAACAAAAACAAGAAAACAAGGGAATTCCCTTGTGATTACACTTCCTGCAAAGTTAGGCATAAAAGAAGGTGAAGAATTTAATATTATAAAAAAAGAAAATGGCACGGTTGCTTTAATTCCAAAAGTTGAAGATTTTTTTTGAATCTGCTAAAGAAGGCGAATTTTATTTACCAGAATTAGGGGTTGATTATATGCCACATGGAGGAGAACTAGATGAGCTATAAGCCACGTCAACGAGATATCGTTCTTTTTTACTTTGAACCGTCAAAAGGTTATGAAGTTAAGAAGAGACGACCGGCTTTAATTATGAGTAAGGATGCGTACAATTTAGCAACGAATTTAATTATCGTATGCCCAATTACTACAAGTGATAAAAATAGACCATTTCTTGTGCCTATTCAAAGCGATAAGTTCAAGCTAGATGAAGTAAAGAGAAGCAAAGTAAATACGCTTCAAGTATTCTCTCTTGACTATACCGAAAAAGCTAAAAGAAATGTTAAATACATTGATACATTAGAGGAAGAAGCTTTTTTTGATATTGCACAAAGATTTCTTAAAAATTTTTCTTTCCCTATTTAGAGATCGGGTGGTTGAGAATCAATTTATCTTAGGAAGAATCAACTTATTTCATTTGATATGTAGATATATAGGCCATTTTTAGAAACCGCGAGCTACATAGTACGAACAAAAGAATAAAGCAAAAACACAGTTGGTTTTGACAAGTGATATCAAAACCAACTGTGTTTTTTTCTATTATATTTTACTATTCTGCTCTTAAAGCAATCGCTGCATCTTTCTTCGCTGCCATACGAGCTGGGATGTGTCCGCCTAACATCGTTAAGATCGTTGATACAACAATCAAAATCAAGGCGTGTACAGGATTTAGTTGAGCAACATTTTCTAAATCAGTCATATTGTACAAGAGACTATTGATTGGGAAAGTCGCTAGCCAAGCAATCAAGACCCCTAGTAAACCAGAAGAAATCCCTAAGATACAAGTCTCTGCATCGAATACCCGCGTGATATCTTTCTTACGCGCACCTAATGCTTTCAAGACACCGATTTCCTTCGTCCGTTCGATTACAGAAGTATAAGTGATGATGCTGATCATGATCATACTTGTTATAAGTGAAATACCAGCAAAAGCAATCAGGACATACGTGATGGCATCCATCAATCCACCAGTCAATTCGGTCATTGTTCCAGCTAAATCAGAATAGATGATTTTATCTTCATCTGATTTTCCTTTGTTGAATTCATCTAAATAGTTTAGAATCTCTTCTTTATCGCCAAAATTATTTGGATAGATCATGATGCTTGAAGGTAAGCTGTCTCCACCTAAATAGCTGATCAGCGTTTGTTTTGCTGAGTCATCTACTTTTTCGGTCGTCAATACGTTCATATCGCTGTCTTTTTGCGCTTGAACGATTTCAGAATTTTTGTTTTCATTGACGATTTCTGTTGTCAATTGGTCGCTGTAAGCAATACCCGGAGATAACAGATTCATCGTAGAAGAAGATTTGACCCGTAGAATACCAGAAATCTTAACCTCTCTGGAGGCATCTTCGTACATCGCTTGGTAATCCGTATTAGGAATGAAGTTTCCTGTCGGTAATTTTGTATAGTACGTATCATTGTTCACTAATTTGAAAGTTGTTCCGACGATCTTGTCAAAATCAAGCGTTTCGCCGTCTTTCACATCAAAGCCTAAATTTTTCAACGCATTGATGTTGGTATTGTTATTACCATCCACGATCAATACGACATCATTTGCAGAGGTCGGATAACTACCAGAAAGTAATGAGTAATTTGATTCTAAGAAATTGTCTTTTTGGTCGTCTAGTTGTGTTGGGAAACTAGAAACACCTACGCCAGTCATGGAAGACATCGCACTTGAGAAGGACAGTGATTCAGTATCTGGGTTTTGATTCGAAAAGCTAACAGGCTGTACTTTGCCGTCAACATCTCTTAATAAATTGATACCAGTCGTGCGGGTAAAACCAATATTATTACTTAAATCAGGATCGATACTCGTTACATAATCAACATATTCTTGGTCAATATTATTCTTATGTTGTGCACGGTCTTCATCGCTGATTTTTGCGGTAACAGTTTTTGTATCTGGATATTCGGCTGTGTTGGAACTCAAGCCATCCGATTCAGAAGGAGGACTAGTGGTGACTTTGGAAATCGTAATTGGAAAACGAGCCATCGTTTCTGACTGTGTTTGATCAATTTGTTTTTGGAATCCTGTAGATAGGGCTAATACGATCGCAATCCCAATAATCCCGATACTTGAAGCAAAGGAAGTCAAAAATGTCCGGCCTTTTTTTGTGCGAATATTATTGAAAGATAATTTTAATGCGGTCCAAAAGCTCATCTTTGTCCGACGTAGATTAAATTGATCATCTTTTGGACGTTCGATATGTGGATTAGAATCAGAAACGATTTTTCCATCTGAGAACTCAATGATCCGATCGGCATATTCATGTGCCAACTCAGGGTTATGTGTGACCATGATCACTAGTTTCTCATTGGATAGTTCTTCAATCAACTTCATGATTTGGACACTTGTTTCTGTGTCTAAAGCACCGGTTGGCTCATCACATAAAAGGATGTCAGGGTCATTGGCTAAAGCACGTGCAATTGCGACACGTTGCATTTGTCCACCAGATAATTGATTGGGTTTTTTGTGCATGTGGTCGGTCAATCCAACACGACGCAATGATTCCTCCGCTTTTTTCCGTTTTTCATCTTTAGAGACACCACTTAATGTCATGCCAAGTTCAACATTTTCAATGATTCCTAAATGCCCGATCAAGTTATAACTTTGGAAAACAAAACCGATGGAATTATTACGATAAGCATCCCAATCGCTGTCTTTAAAATCTTTTGTGGACTTCCCGTTGATGACCATATCGCCAGAGTCATAATTATCCAAGCCGCCGATCACGTTCAACATGGTTGTTTTACCAGATCCACTTGGGCCTAAAATGGCTACAAATTCTTTTTTTCTAAAAGCGACGGATACGCCGTCTAATGCTTTTGTCGTTGTTTCACCAACTTTATAATATTTCTTTATCTCTTTTAATTGTAACATTGTCACCCTTCTTTCCGTTTGAAATATTCGTTATACTAATAATTATAACAGAACAACGAACGTAGTATAATGAATGAATGTTAACTGAATATGAACAATCAGAAAAAAAACTGAAATTTTTCAAATAATTACATGAGGAGAAATGATGAATCGAATATTACTAGTAGAAGATGATGAGCGTTTGCAACAACTTTATCAATCCGTTTTAGAACGCGCTGGTTTTTTGGTTTTCGCAGTCGCAAATGGGACCGAAGCTTTGAAGCAATTAGAGAGTACTCAAGTGGATGTGATCATCACAGATATTATGATGCCTGTGATGGATGGGTATGAACTGTTGGAAACTTTACGAAGCAGTCGCGTAGAAACACCTGTGTTGATCATCACAGCGAAAGCAGATTTTGAAGATAAAAAGAAGGGGTTTCAACTGGGAACGGATGACTATATGACGAAACCAGTAGATGTCAATGAAATGGTGTTGCGGGTAGAGGCCTTGTTACGGCGAGCGAAAATCAATCATAGCCATCAATTGAACATTGGACAAACTAGCTTGAACCAAGAAACATATGAAGTGATCAAGCAGGATCAAGCCATCTTACTTCCACAAAAAGAATTTCAATTATTGTACAAACTACTTTCTTATCCAAATAAGATTTTTACACGACAACAATTAATGGATGATATATGGGGGTTGGATACCAATACGGAAGAACGGACGATTGATGTGCATATCAAACGATTACGCACGCGTTTTATTGAAAATGATGATTTTCAGATCATAACAGTTCGTGGCTTAGGCTATAAGGCGGTGATTTGATGCGTAAAAAAATCTTTTCACAATTATGGATTTATTTTGCTTGCATTGTGTTTATTTCCATTTTAGTTACTTTGTTGTGTTTCTTAGGTTTTATTTTCTTGCTGTCACACAAAACAGTCCCTGCTTCAGAGCAACAAGCGACATGGTTTCCTTTAGTCGTTTTTGCAGGATTTAGTATGATGGTGGGCACAGGGATCTCGATCTTTGTCGGTCGGCGGATCTTGCTGCCGATCAGTGATTTACGAACCAATATGAGCAAAGTAGCAACTGGCGATTTTTCGATTCGGATGGATGAGCAACAAAAAGTCGAAGAGGTGCAGCAACTATATAAAGATTTCAACGTGATGGTCCAAGAATTGAGTAGTATCGAAACGTTACGAAATGACTTTGTTTCCAATGTTTCTCATGAATTTAAGACGCCTCTTGCCACGATCCAAGGATACGTCCAGTTATTGCAGGCGCCTAACATTTCAGAAGAAGAAAAGCAGGTTTTCTTGCAACGGATCATTGAGAGCATCACTCAGCTTTCGCAATTGACAGAGAACACACTGAAATTGAATAAATTAGAAAATCAGCGAATCAAATTAGAAAAGCGCCCTTTTCGTTTAGATGAACAGATTCGTGAAGTGATTGTTTTTTTACAACCTAAATGGGAGCAAGAACACCTTCAACTGGAAATCGATCTGGAAAGTGTCAACTTTGTCGGTAATGAAGAATTTCTATATCAAGTCTGGCTGAATCTCATGGACAATGCCATCAAGTACAATCAACCACAAGGGAAAATCAAGATTCGCCTAACACAAAATGCCACTCAAGTAATCGTTGAAGTGACAGATTCTGGCGTGGGAATGGATCAAGAAACACAAGCACGACTCTTTGAGAAATTTTATCAAGGGGAATCCAGCCGTCAATTTTCTGGGAACGGGCTGGGCTTATCACTAGTCAAAAAAATCGTTGAGTTGCATCATGGAAAAATCAGTTATAACAGTATCTCAAAAGTAGGTACGACTGTCATCATTCAATTAGACAAAGAAAACACGTTGCTAACTTATCCGGTGGAATAAGATCCAGGGAAATGAACAGTTAATGATCTATAGGAGCAATAAACCAACAAAAACAAAGAAAAAAACGCCACTTCTGATTTAATCGTTCTAAGGTGTATTTTTCAAGTAATATAAAGATGGAAAAGTGTACGAAGTCATGTCGTACATAAGAGAGTATTCGTATATTTTTCTAATAACCGTTATTGGAGGAATGATAGAAAATGAAAAAACAAGTAGTTTTATTGCTCGGACTTTTGACGTTAAGTGTTGGACTGAGCGGAGCCAATCCCATAGCCATTGCAGAGGAAACAACTCATTCTCATGGTACTCCCACAGTATTATTGAAACAGGATTCGGTCTTAAGTACACTTGTGGCAAGTTCAAGTGCAGAGGATGAAAAACAAACCGATCGTGGTATCGGTTATTATTGGAAATGCCATACATGCGGGTATAATAGTGAGTGGCATCTATTTGCTAGTACAGCTGTTTCTGCTGCCAATAAACATGCACAGCAATACAATCATGTCACCTCTGTTTATCCAAATTAGCAACTGACTATTTTAGAATGGAGTGGAACAAAAGATGAATGAAACGTGGTTGAGTAGGAATAAAAAAGAAGTGATCCGTTTCTCTCTTGCCGTTTTTCTAGGTTTTGTATTAAGTTTTATCGTGTTTGCTTTGTTGTAGGTAAGAGAATAATAAGAAAGTATTCAAAAGGAACAAAGACCAGAAATAATTACGGTCTTTGTTCCTTTTTTGTAAGCAGAATTTTAATGATACTTAGCGTTGTTTTCGCGAATATTGAAGTAATTAGTGAGTATGATTGTGAATTTTACTTGCAAACAATATTATACTTGATATAATATTGGTAAATATAAAATATTGCAAACTATAAAGAAGGTGAAGTAATGCATATCCAAGTCCCAACAGTTTTACTCGATGGTACGGTTTTAGCAGCTTTAAGCAGAGAAGACATGTACGGTTACGCATTAACGAAGATCGTCCAAGAAAGTTTATCTGTCAGTGAATCAACGATGTATCCTGTTTTACGCAGATTAAAAAAAGAAGAATACTTAGAAACATACGACGAACCATTCGAAGGTAGAAATCGCCGATATTACCGCTTAACTCCGAAAGGACGTCAACATTTAGAAGAAATCATTGATAAATGGATCGTGTTTCGAGATTCCTTAAACCGATTACTGGAGGAGAATACGAATGAATGAATATTTAGATGATGTGTTGGACGAACTTCAAGAAATACCTGAAGATGATCGCTTTGATATTATTCAGTATTATGAAGAATACTTCTTGGATTCTGGCAAAACAGTAGAAGAAGTCGTGGATGAATATGGCTCACCAAAGCAATTTGCCCTGAAACTGAAAATCAATTATTACTCGGAACAAGACGACGATGAATCAGAATACAGCCAAAGTCCTAAACGGAAAATCCGTTTGATTTGGATGATCGTCATTGGGTTGTGTGCATCACCTTTATTGATTCCTTTAGCATTAGCGTTTATTCTAGCGATTTTTGGTATTCTGCTTGGCTTAATTGGCGTGATCATTGGAATCTATGTCGTATGTATCAGTATTTTAGGAGCAGGTTTATTTTCGATCATTTCAGGTGTTGCTGTCTTGCAACAATCGATTGCTAGTGGGCTGTTCTTTGTAGGACTAGGGTTACTTGCCACAGGAGGTGCTGTCTTCTTTGCACCATTACTGTTAAAAGGAACTAAATGGTTATTCCAAATGATGATGAACTTTGTCAAGTGGGTAGGACGCCGGTTTATTACGAAACGAGCGATCCATACGACGAATAGTGGGGTGTAAAAAATGAAATTAAAATATATCTTGGGGATAGGTTTAGGACTGATGATCATCGGTGGCTTGACGGCAGGATTAAGTTATGCCTCTGGTGCCCAAACGAGTCTGACTTGGGAAGGTGGTCCAAGAATAATAGAAATGACTCGTGAAACAAAAGATTTTTCGTCTGAAAAAATTGAAAAAATCGTTGTACGAGCAGATCACCAAAATATCATGATCCAACGAGGCGTGAACTTTGAGGTTGAAACGTCTCATGACAAAACGCAAAAACCAAAAATCAATCTGGAAGATCACACATTGGATATTTCAGCTGATGGTCAAACACCGGCAGTGATGATCAATATGACAGACACACGTTCGATGTTGAAGATCACGATCCCTAAAACCATTTTCTTAAAAGAATTAGTGATTGAAGGGAAAAACAATGAATTGTTTTTAGATGAATTCAGTAGTAAGAAAATCAACTTGAATTTAGCAAATACTTGGACGTCGATCAATGAAGTAAGTGGGGAACTTCTTACTGTTGAAAATCAAATGGGCTCACTAGATTTACAGGAGTTTTCGATAGATAAAGTCAAATTAGCTACAAGTGATGGCAGTATCATTTTTAACGATAACGAAAAATCAATCAAAGGCGAAGTCACACTTCATAATAGTAGTATTGATTTTTATAACAACCAAGAGCAAGGATTAGCTGTGACATTAGAAGGGGATTCTTATATCAACAAAAATTATGAATCTTTGACAACCAAGACGTACAATCAAGGAAACAAAGATCTCAAAGTAACTGCTCATAATAGTCAAGTGAACTTGACGAATGAAGATTATGACGAGCCTCCGATGGATGATGAAGATTACGGCGAGTATGATTAATCGTTGAACAGTCAAGACTGTCTTTTTCTAAATAACGAATAAATAGTTGAAGAAGCGTATAATTCTTTATAGAATAAGGAATTATACGCTTTTTTATTTATTTTACATGAAATATCATCGCCTATCATTCAATAATATAGTAGAATAAGGAAAGGGAAAAACGTACATATATGGGGAAAATAGGGTGAATATTGAATGAAAACAGAGGAAATCAAGCGGGAAGAATTGAAAAGTGAATTAGGGAAATTGCATCATTTTTTAACAGAACTGAGTACCAAGTATTATGATACAGACAAAGAAAGGGTAACGATCCGATATCCAAATAATTCCGAAGGTCGACAACTTGAACAAGTGTACAACGAAATGTTCAAACATCTACTGAAAGTGAAAAAAGAATTAGATTATTATTCACTGCCAATCATCGATACGGGTATTTTAAAATACGATCAAACAAGTGAGCGATTTGTCTTCAAGTCGGTTCGTGAGAATCTTGAATTATCCGCCGGTATGGACCTAGAGATCTTAGTAGAAGACTATTTTACTGAAACAAAACAGTGGGTCCGTACACGATTAGAATATTTGCCAGAAGCATCAGGTGGCGTACACGAAAACGGTTGGTATATCACGGAAGACAAAGAATTGGAACTAGAAGGAGCCATGGCAAGGATTCGTAAAAAAACAGAATAGAACCAAGAAAATTAGGAGTGAGTAAATGAAAGAAAAAAAGGCTTTCACTATCAATGGCTATATAGGGCTATTTATTATTCTTCTAATGTTTGTCGTAGGAATCTTATTATTTTTCATAGGGGTTGCTCGATTTTTAGTTGGATTTTCAATTGTTGGGATTTTCTTGTGGTTGCTCGTTTTCTTAGCAATCAGCGGACTGACAGTAGTCAGCCCCAACCAAGCAAAGGCAATCGTCTTTTTTGGGCAATACATCGGAACGATTCGTGAGAGCGGTTTTTTCTTAACGATTCCTTTTGCACAAAAAATCAACTTGTCGTTAAAAGTTCGAAACTTCAATAGTTCGCTGTTGAAGGTCAATGACTTAGATGGAAATCCAATCGAGATTTCCGCTGTCGTCGTTTTTAAAGTAGTAGATACAGCTAAGGCGCTTTTTGATGTAGCAAACTATCATCAATTTGTTGAAATCCAAAGTGAAACCGCCATTCGTCATATCGCCAGTCAATATCCATATGATACATTCAACGAGGATGATCTTACTTTACGTGGAAATACCACTGCGATTTCAGATGAATTGGCAAAGGAATTACAAGAACGTTTATCGGTGGCGGGGGTCGAAGTTTTAGAGACGAGATTGAATCACTTGGCTTATGCAACAGAAATTGCCAGCGCGATGTTACAACGGCAACAAGCCAAAGCCATTTTATCTGCCCGTCAAACCATTGTTGAAGGCGCAGTGACGATGACACAAATGGCTCTGGAACAAATCGAAGCAGGTCAGGATATCACCTTTACCGATGATCGAAAGATCCAGTTGATCAACAATCTACTTGTATCGATCATTACTGATAAAGGCACACAACCAGTGATCAATACAGGTAATAATAAAGAAAAATAGCTGAATGAGGAAAGCATTCGTCAGTGGAATGCTTTCTCCAACGAATATCGGTTTGAATCAATAAAAAGGAATTTGGAGTGGCTTACACCTCCAGATTCTTTTTTTTTATGGGACATATGACAATAATGAAAGAGTTTTGATAGTAAAAAGAAAGGAATTTTCACGGATACTTGACTATACTTAATTTATCAGAACAGGAAAGAAGGAGTCACAATGAAAAAATTATTGATTGGGTTGGGAGCATTTATCATCATCGCTTTTGGTGGCTACCGTTTAGCAGATCATTTGATCATGGGTGGTGAAAGCTACTATGTTCAAATCACAACGGATGGTGAGAAACAGGTGGATCACGCTGACGGTGGACAAGAAATCATCAGTTATCGTTATGAACTACCTGGGTTTAATAAAGAAGGTAAAGAAAAAACAATGGACTTCAATGGTTTTCAAGAACGACCATTAAGAAAAGATGCATTTTTGAAAGTGACTTGGAATAAAAATAAAGGCGTGACGTCTTATGAGGAAGTACAGGCAAAAGACATTCCATCAGCAGCACAAGAAAAATTAAGTAAAGGAACGGTCAATAATGGATAAAATCGTAGAAATCAAGAACGTAACAAAAGTTTACGGAAAAAGTAATGAGAAACAGACACAAGCATTGAACGGTATCAGTTTTAGTGTGGAAAAAGGCGAATTCATTGGTATCATGGGGGCTTCTGGATCAGGTAAATCAACCTTATTGAATATCTTATCAACATTAGATAAACCAACAAGTGGCACGATCCATATCAACCAAGCAGATGTCACGAAGTTGAAAGGAAATCAGTTAGCCGATTTTCGAGCAAAAGAAATCGGCTTTATCTTCCAAGATTTCAATCTTTTAGAGAACTTGACTGCACAAGAAAATATTGCAGTTCCGCTTTCTTTACAAGGCGTGAAACCAAAAGAAATCAAGAAAAAAGTCAATGCGGTGGCTGAACGCTTATCAATCAGTCACATATTAGACAGCTACCCCGCAAAAATCTCAGGTGGACAAAAACAACGGGTAGCAGCAGCCCGGGCACTAGTTACGCAACCAACGATTCTATTAGGGGATGAACCAACTGGTGCGTTGGATTCAAAAAGTGCGAAAGACCTATTAGATACGATGGAAGAATTGAATACAAATGATAAGGTTTCGATTCTGTTGGTGACACATGATGCTTTTTCAGCAAGTTACTGTCAACGAATCTTATTTATTAAAGATGGCGTGATCCATCAGGAAGTTAAACGCGGAGAACAAAGTCGTTCAGACTTTTATCGTCAAATATTAACGATTCTAGGTAATCTAGAACAGTAAGGGGGAAACTGAACATGCTTTGGAAATTATCACTTACTGGGATCAAGAGTCGGTTAAGAGACTATATTGTTCTATTTTCCGGTTTAGTCATGGCTTCAGCCATCTTTTATATGTTCGAGTCAATGGCCAGCAACACCGATTTTTTGAACAATAATTCCACTTTAGCGATGACAGTCTTTATCTTTCGCTTTGGGTCGGTATTATTGGGGATCATCACATTTGTTTACATTCTTTATGCCAACTCATTTTTGATGACGATGCGACAAAAAGATTATGCGATGTTTATGATGCTAGGAGCAAAAGGCCGGAAAATTGCCCAAATGATTTTCTCTGAGACCTTGATAGTAGGAACAGTCGCTACTTTGGTTGGTTCAGCGCTAGGTATTGGTTTAACAAGCGTCGTCCATCGACTATTAGTTGCCCAGTTAAATATTAAAATTACTCATTTTACACCGTTCAATATGAATGGATTATTGATTACTTTGCTGTTTTTCATCGTACTATTCTTATTAGCAGCGTTTGTCAATGCATTCTCGATTGTCAAAAAACCAATTTTGACTTTACTACGTGCGGATCAAACACCTGCGCAGATGAAACAACATAAATTCTTGTTTTTCCTTGAAGTAGTTTTAGGAATCATTTTTATCGGTGTCGGTTATTATATGATGGCAAATATCGGAACCTATCAGTTGATGGGAATCGCCGTCGCGTTAGTTACAATCGTTTTAGGAACGTACTTTATTTTCCATTCGGTCATCATTTTCTTCCTTAAACTATTGAAGAAAACAGAAAATCTTTCGATGAAAAAACTGAACAACTTTACGTTATCACAGTTAAGCTTCCGTATTCGTGAATACACACAAATGCTTTCAATGGTTGCGATGTTACTCGCATTAGCTTTAGGTGCATTAACAGTCGGTCTAGGCTTTAAAAACCAGATCACTCAGTTGACGAATGAAGTATCGAATTATGATCTAGTATTGAATCAATCAGAATTGATCGATCAATCTAAAGTGGCGAAACTTTCACCAACGATCAACGCGGTCTATCAACATAAAGAAGACGAAAAAACAGTGTACTATAACTATAGTGAGTTTGAACAAAATCCATTTTTGATCATGGAAAATCAAACACCTAACACTGGGGAAAGAAACGTCAAAACGAAAAAAGTAACCGCAGAAGAATTAGCGACAAACTTAAACTATCAAGATGAGTTGCGCTATTACGAATTGCCAGAACAACGAGAAAAAGAAATCAAATTACTGCCAGCAGAAGAATTTGCTCAATTAAATCTTCCACAAACCAGTATGCAACTGATCCAAGCAAAAGATTTCCATGAGAGTATTGAACAAATTGGTGATCTGGTAGCAGAAAACAATAAAAATAATGAATCATTAAAAGATGGAATGTTTAGTTTCACGCAAAAATATGATGCGTACCAAATGATCAATGGTATGTTCTCAGGCTTTGAATTCATGGGCTTCTTTTTAGGGATCGCCTTCTTGACAATGTTAGCAAGTTGCTTGATGTTCAAGATCCTCTCAGGTAGCAAGAGTGATGTCGTTCGTTACGAGATGCTCGGTAAGATCGGTGCTCGTCAAGCATTGTTAAAACAATCGATTCGTCGAGAAATCGGTATTCTCTTCTTAGCACCAGGGATTCTAGGAGCCATCCATGTATTATTTGGACTTCAAATGTTTACTGTTTTGATGGATGATCCATATCACAACTTATGGATACCATTTACAATATTCTTTGTTCTCTACTTTATCTACTATGTTGTAACTACTTGGCTGTACACAGGCATCGTTTTGAACAAAAAAGAATAAGTTGAGCTTGATAAAGAGCGAGAAGATGGTTTGTAGAAAAAACTCCTTCTCGCTTTTTCTGTTGCCTTCGATAAAATTTGCTTGAAGCATGATCAAATAGAGAAAAGATTACTGGATACGATGGAAGGATATCGGTTATGAGTGAACTGGCTAGATTTTTCAAAGATGGGCAACTGCAATAAATCCCTAGAAAAGAAAAAAATAAACGTTTGATCTTTGATCATCTTTATTCAAAGTTTGAATTTGATAAAGATTACTTAGAGAGGGAAGTCAACGCTATTCTAAAAAGTATTTATCTGGATCATGCGATATTACGGCCCTACCTCGGCGATTACCGTTACCTTGATCGAGTAAAGGACGGTTCGATCAAAAGGCAGTGAGAGAGACAGAACCCAATACATAAAAAGCGCATCTCTTTAAAAGCCAAATTGGCACGAAAGAGATGCGTTTTTTAGGAACTTTTATTTGTTTGTTTTTGCCAAGCATCATATTTCAACAAAAAATATTCGATCACGAAAAAAAGTGTTGAAGTTGTTTCAAAAGGTGTAAGGATATCTTCTTGATCTTGTAGTTCTGGATTCAAGAAGAAAATCGTTTCATCACAAAGTTTTGAGACAGTTGAGTTCCTAAGTTTTGTGATACCAATTGTCTGGATATTTCGTTGCTTCAGTTGCTTCGCTAATTTGACGACTTCAGAAGACTCACCATTTAGCGTGATCAACAGAACTAAGTCTTCTGGCTGAATGATTTGGTAAAACTGTTTGTTGATCGAAACGGCACCGAAGTCATAGAGTATCAATCCGTTGTGTACGAAAAGCAATTTCATATAACTTGAAACTAGCGTTTGTATATCACCTGATCCATAGATGAAAATCCGATTCGCATTAGCCATCATTGTACATAGATCAGTGAAATCTTTTTTCTTGAGGTTCTCAATTGTTTGGATATGATTTTCCAAGATTTCCTCCTCAAACTCGGATAGACGCACATTTTCCTGTGTAAGTTCATTTTTTAGATGATATTTGAATTCTGAGAAACCATCAAACCCTAATTTTTGGCAAAACCGCATGATTGTTGTGCGAGAAACGTTGCATTGTTTCGCCAGTTCGTTAATAGACATTGTTAAAGAATTTTTTTTGTGATTTGTGATATAGGACCAGATAAGAAAATCATTTTCAGTCAACCTTGACTGAAACGTCGTAATTCGGTCTTGTAACATCTATTTTCATCATTGCCAAAAATCTATAAATCGTTAGAACTCATCATTAAAGTTTTCAGAACCATGTTTCTACTACGCTTGTTTGGTCATCTGTGAATATGGATCTGACGAATAGTGGTTATTTTTTTGATGGATCGATTGAATGTTCGATTCTAATTTATAGATATTACAGGTTTTGACAAATCAGTTTCCCCCTTTTTCATTTGATATTTTTGAGAGAGTTCACGCTGTAATCGACGGAAACGTTTCTCAATCTTGTTAGTTTTATTGCTATTTTCATAGACCTTGCAAGGTAATACAACTGCTAAATCTTTGTTACCTAACTCAATAACCAATTCTTTATCAGTCAATTGTTGTTTGGTAGACTGCCTTCACTCACCCTTTGGTTTACTTGGAGGATTTTCCAATTACGTGTGTCCTTCTTGTTCTCACCTCACTATTAAGATACGCCTTCATGTACCGTTTATTTGATTAACTACTACCGGACCTCTGGTTTTATTCTCGAAGATAGGATGTGACGATTCACAAATTTTGTGACAAAAACCTTTTTCCTGTGAGGAGTTTTTAAATCATCTTAAAGTGTTTCAGGAATCCATTTTAATAGTAAACTAAGAATCGGTAAAGCGCTTACTAAAAAATATGAAGGACTAAAAAACTATGATGAAAAAAATTCAAAGATTTGGTGGAGCAATGTTAGCACCTGTCATGCTATTTTCTTTTTTTGGTATCGTTATTGGTTTTTCTTTACTTCTTTCCAATCAAACGATCATGGGAGATATTGCTGCGCCTGATACACTCTGGTATAAGTTCTGGAATGTTGTAGCAGCCGGTGGCTGGACACCATTTTTTCAATTACCGCTTTTATTTGTGGTCGGATTACCAATCAGTTTAGCTAAAAAATATGCAGCTCGAGCAACGATGGAAGCATTAGTGACCTATATTGCTTTCAATTATTTCGTCAATGCAATTTTAACGTTATGGCCAAATACTTTCGCCGTGGATCTATCTCAAGGAACAGCCGTTGGTTCTGGGTTAACATCGATTGCTGGAATCATTACTTTAGATACGGGCATGATCGGAGCATTGTTGATCTCAGGTATCGTGGTTTATTTGCATAATCGCTTTTATGAAAAAGAATTACCAGAGATGTTGACGATTTTTAGTGGTTCTGTTTTCGTTACGATGATCGCTTTTTTTGTCATGATTCCTCTAGCACTTTTGATGTGTGTCGTATGGCCTATCATCCAAGAAGGAATGAGAAGCATGCAAGGATTTTTTATCAATTCAGGAAATTTTGGTGTATTCTTCTATCAATTTTTACAGAAAATCCTTATTCCAACTGGCTTACATCATTTTGTGTACGCCCCATTTGCTTATGATAGTGCGGTAGTTGAAGGCGGGATGGCTGCTTATTGGGCATCAAATATCGGCGAATTCCAAACAAGTGCACTTTCGCTTAAAGAACTTTATCCTTTTGGGGGTTTTTCTTTATCGGGTATGTCAAAAGTATTTGGAACAGCCGGCTTAAGCTTAGCCATTATTCAAGCCGCTCATCCAGAGAAAAAGAAGAAAGTTATTGCATTGATCGCCCCAGCTGCATTAACTGCGATTTTGACGGGAATCACTGAACCTATTGAGTTTACGTTCTTATTTGTTGCTCCAGCTTTATGGGGTGTCCATGCGCTATTAGATGCGTCCATTGCTACGGTTTCTTACGCTTTCGGCGTCGTTGGTGATTTTGGTGGTGGATTGATCAATTGGTTAGGATTAAATTGGTTGCCTCTTTGGAATTTTCATGGTTCGACCTACCTCACCCAAATCATGATCGGACTTACATTTACTGCGATCTGGTTCTTAGTATTTACCTTCATGATCAAAAAATTCAATTTAAAAACTCCAGGACGTGAAGAGGATGTATCAGAGATACAACTTTATTCAAAAGCTGATTACGAAAACAAAAAGAAGACACAACAAGATGAACAAGAGAAAAACCTACCTAAACATGCTAGACAAGCACAAGCCTATCTAGTGTTAGTAGGTGGAAAAGAGAATGTACTGGATGTGACGAATTGTGCCACACGGTTACGACTTACCGTGAAAGATACAAGTAAAGTAGCCAGTCCTATTGATTTTCAGGAAGCTGGGGCTTCAGGACTTGTCAATCCTGGAAATGGTGGTATCCAAATCATTGTTGGGTTAACTGTTCCAAGAGTGAGAGAATCATTTGAAGAATTGATCGTAAAATAAGAGGAGGATAATTATGAATAAGAAAAAAAGTTCAATCTTGATCGCCGGTGGAGGGAGCACATATACACCTTCATTAGTGATGATGTTAATAGAAGACCGAGAACGATTTCCAGTCAGAAAAATTAAATTTTATGATAATGATGAACAAAGGCAAGCAGTTATAGCAAAAGCATGCGCGATCATCCTCGCAGAACGAGCGCCAGAAATCGAATTTGATTATTCAACAGATCCTAAAGAGGCTTTTACAGATGTTGATATCGTCATGGCACAACTAAGAGTTGGAAAATATGCCATGAGGGAACAAGATGAAAAAATTCCATTTAAGCATAATGTTGTAGGTCAAGAAACATGCGGACCAGGGGGACTTGCTTATGGGTTGCGCTCGATCGGGCCAGTCTTAGAACTAGTCGACTATATGGAAAAGTATTCACCGGATGCTTGGTTATTGAATTATTCTAATCCAGCAGCAGTGGTCGCAGAAGCAACAAGAAGGTTTCGTCCCAATTCAAAAATCATCAATATTTGTGACATGCCCGTTTGTTTAGAAGATATCATGGCTCGAGTGATTGGGCTACGGGATCGAAAAGATTTTGAAACGTCTTATTTTGGCTTGAATCACTTTGGTTGGTGGACAAGTATCAAAGACCATGACGGTAATGACTTGCTGCCGAAAATAAGCACCCATGTAAAAAAATATGGCTATACAGAACAAACACAACAAGGCCAACACAAAGAAACAAGCTGGTTGGAAACCATGTTAGCAGCCAAAGAGTTACATGAAATTGAGCCGACCTTTTTATCCAATACGTATCTAAAATATTATTTGATGGCTGATGAAACGGTTGCTCATGCCGATAAACAGTATACAAGAGCGAATGAAATCATTGATGGACGGGAGAAAATCGTTTTTGAAGAATGCCAGCGGATTATTAATAACCAAACAGCTAAAGACACGCTTTTTGTCTCTAATGAGCATGCCTCATTTATTACAGATCTAGCTTGCGCGTTGACATTCAATACAAAAGAGCGCATGATTCTGATCGTTGAGAATAATGGTGCCATCTCTAATTTCAATCACGATGCGATGGTCGAATTGCCTTGTATCGTAGGGAAAGACGGTTATGAAGTACTATCGATTGGTGAGATCCCTACTTTCCAAAAAGGTTTAATGGAACAGCAAATTGCATCTGAGAAGTTAGCAGTCGATGCTTGGGGACAAAAATCATATCAAAAATTATGGCAAGCCTTCATCATGAACAAAACGATACCTAGTGCAAAAGTAGCGAAGGAGATCCTTGATGAAATGATTGAAGTCAATGCTCCTTATTGGCCGGAGCTTCACTAGGTATCACTTATAAAAATGAAAGGGGTCGGCTGGAGGAGATTCTTCAGCCGATCATTTTGAAAGTAGATATGGCAGTAAAGAATAAATTTCAACTCGTCTATTTTTTTCAGTATGCGTTGATGGCTACTTTGATGACACAGATCGTGCCGTTTTTGACCGAACAAGGCTATGATGCGGTCCAGAGAGGCTGGTTTTTGGCTTCTTACAGTGTGACCACGATGATCTTCCAAATCTTTATTGGCTATTATTCTGACCGAAGCAAGCAGATAAAAAAAGTTGCCATGGTAGTTTCTGTACTATTCGTATGCTTTGCAATCACTTTTTATATGTTAGGAAAAGATATCTTGCTAATGCATCTGATCGTACTGGCTATTGCAGGAGGGCTATCCAATACAGGAGCAACCGTCCTAGATAATTGGGTGTTATCAGAGTCAGAGATGCGAAACAACCTTGCGTCGATCAAAGCAATAGGTTCTTTAGGTTGGAGTGTGATGAGTGTATGTATTCCGGTATTCATTTTTAATAATAATTATCAGTGGCTGCTCGTTCCTTTTCTCTTTTTTCTAATCAGTTATTTGTACATCGCAAAAACAGTGCCTCAAACACCTCACGATACAAAGGAACCTAAAGAACAAAAAAACGAGGGATTTAATCTTTCGGATATGTATCAGCTGTGCAAGAATGGGGAGTTTTTATGTTATACGTTCCTATTTTTTCTTTTATATTTAACGATCGTCGCCAATAATACGATCGTGATTGACAAGTTACTCTTAATGGATAGTGGAAATACGTTCGTGGGATTAAAGTGGGCGATTCAAGCTTTCTGTGAAATCCCGGCGTATCTTTTATTGAATCATTCGGTGACAAAATGGAAAAATGAGCGATTGATTTTTATTTCTGGTTTCTTTTTGGTCCTGCAATTTTTGATTTATGCAACTTCACGAACGCCGTTAGTATTGCTTGCTGCCAGTTTCTTGCAGTTTTTTACTGTTCCAGCTTTTACTATCGGTAGTCGAATGATTATCAGTGAGATTACCCCTAAAAATATCTTTTCTTCAGGGCAACTTCTATCTATAAGTGTTTATATGGGGCTTTCTTCCTTCATTTCTCCATTACTTGGCGGTGTCCTGGCGCAACAGTTATCATTGAACCAAGCACTTTATTTTTTTAGTCTGCTGCCAATCTTCGCTTTTATTTGTTATTACTGTTACAGGAAGTATCAAAGAAATAAATGAAAAATCTGAACAGATGTGTACAAAAAAAGTGGGGGATGCAATACTTTTTTTGTATATAAAATAAAGGAGAGGAATACTTATGGATAAAAAAGTGCAAGTCTCAGCTAAAATGACATCTAAAAAACAAATCACTGTCCCTAAGAGTGTGCGCCAAACATTAGGCTTGAAAGAGAATCAGAAAGTTATTTTTGAATTCACGCCTGAAGATGAACTTAAAGGGACTAGTGAAAAAACAATTATGGCTTATGAAGACTTTTGGAACAATGAGTTGGTTGTGATGGAAGAACATGCGAGTGATGATACAGAAATCGTTGATTTTGGAGAGGATGTAGGCGAGGAGAAAATCGAATGGTAAAACAAGGGGATATTATTTTTATAGATTTGGTTCCAACAAAAGAGAACGGACTAGCAAAAAAAAACGACCGTGTGTCATCATTAGCAATGACAACTATAACAAGATTTTCAATGCCGTTTTAGCCATGCCAATCAGTAGTGCAACAAAATATTTACAGGAAAAATATCAACGCTCAGGTGCATTTCAAACAATTTTTGATACAGCGATGTATACAATCAAAGGAACGATATTATGTCAAGATATCCGAAGCATCGATTGATCTTAACGCAGTAATCTTCAAATGGCTGATCAAATTGATCCTCAAAAGAAAGAAAGGTTATCAGAGATTGCCAAATATTTTTTCTAACCAATAATGTAACTTTCCAGCGCCCATTTAGGTGGAGTAAGATACATAAAAAGAACCAGAACTCAGAAGTATTCCATCAACTTCTGAGTTTTGGTTCTTTGATAGAGTGTCCATTTTTGCTATCTCAAGAATTGTTTCATCCGAAAGACACGATCAAGGTTCAAGCGACTAGCAAGTGGCTGATCGGTTTCTCTGACCGTTACAGAAAGTTTCTGTGGGATCTCTCTCACTGAAAAATGATGCCATAGGTCCCAGAAAGAAGCAAATCTTAATTCTGATAGATATAGAAGTGAAGGGTTTCTTTGATTGAATAACGAAATGGTCATTCTAGATGAAGTAGACGAAGAATTTCGCCAACGAGTAGGAACGACAAAGGAATCCATTCGCTCATTTGTTTCAGAATCCTGTTTTTCTTGTTCTTTTGGTTCGTCGTATTGCGTCAAGTCATAGGCTTCAATGATGGCATTCAATTTCCTAGAATATTGTCGATCTGTCGCATAGCGCCCTTCTAAATACTTCGTTGCTTCTCGGTAATCTTTAGTCTCAGATTTCCACGTTGGTTTATAAAAATCAGCATTATGAGATAAGCCGTTTTTGATCAAATCTGCGTAGTCTTTTAAGCTTTCTTTGTAAGAGGGGTATTTACGAAATGCTGCACGGATTTGATAGTTTTGCCCAGCTGCCGTTTGTTCCAATGTGTTGAAGGAAATACTACTCCCTTTATAAGCGCCCTTGATCCCAAAAAGATTATAGTTCGGTGAACGAGAAAGCAAGCTGTTGCCAGAACCACTTTCTAGAATAGCTTGTGCCATCATAACAGAAGCATAAATATTTTCTTCTTGCCCAATTTCTCGAGCATCTTCAGCGATTTTTTCAACAAACTGATCTGTTGTTTGATTTTGTGCGAAATGGAATGAATCGTTGATCCCATCTAAAATCGGTGAACTAGCTAACGAATTTGTCGCTCGTGGTAAACCAGCTATATTGACACGTAAGGCAAAGTCGGGTCTGTAATCCTTGATGGAAGTGATCAGCACATGGTCACCCGGTTGAGGGGCATGGATGTAATTCCCATTACCAATATAAATACCTACATGATGGGTAGTACCCGAAGCAGGTCCCCAAAAAACTAGATCGCCTGGTTGAGCATTCTCGACAGGGATTTGTGTACCCGCATATTGTTGTTCCCCTGTCCAACCTCCAATCGAATGGCCAGTTACTTTTTTATAAATGTAATAAGTCAAACCAGAACAATCGAAAGTCGTAGGACCTTTGGCACCCCAAACATATGGTTTTCCCAGCTGGCGATATGCTTCTTTTACAAGTGCTTGTTGGGTGCTTGTTGTGTTGGCCGGTAAAATTGCTTCGATTGGTGTTTTTACAACAAAATCAGATGATTCTGAAGCTGGGTTTTCAATTCGATCGGGCGTCTGAGGCCGATTAGTGTTTGTTGTCTGGTTTGAAGATGAGCCATTATTGTTTGTTGATCCTGTAGAACCACTTGTATTCCCATTATTATTTGAAGAACTTGGTGGTCGTGAAGGATTTGTCGTATTTCCTGTAGTTGAATTTCCGTTGTTGTTGCCATTATTTCCCGAATTGCCAGTATTGCCATTATTACCACTATCCGGAATATCTGGAGTAACTGGCGTTGGCTCAGAAGAATCCGCCGTTTCTTCTTCTGGAGAGGTTGGTTCAGAAGGGGAAGTTGACGACTCAAATTTTGCGGAGATCGTTAAATCAGTCACGCCGACTGTAAAAATTTGTTTGGTATAGTCGATTTCTTGCGCACCTTCGATTTTGACAGAAACTAATTGTTCATTCGTTTCAGGTGTGATCATATATGTAACTTTGGTTCCTTCTTTTAAGTCTTTGACTTTGCCAGACTTAGAAATCTCTAGAAAATCTTCTTCTGTGTACTCTCTTGTTTTGATCTCAGATTTTTCTTTCTCTTCATCAACGATCTTCAATTTGATTTTTTCACGTAAATTCCGAGCAATCGATAGCGTCCGAGTGGCTGTTTCGGTCGATTCTTCCGTTGATTCCTCTGGATTATCGGAAGAATCTGTTGAAGAACTTGATAGCGTGGAATCATTAGTACTTGAATCGGTCGTAGCTGAAGGTGACTCCGCAACGATCGTGCTTTCGGATGTCTGTGTTCGCCTGATTGTAGCAAATGCAGGCTGTGTAGATAACAAAGTTGGAGCAATCAGCCAAGATGCTGCAAGTAGGCGTATTGCTGTTTTTTTCTTCATAACGAAATACTCCTTTTCTTTTTCCACAGTTGCACTAATAAAGTTGCATCTGTTCTGTCAGTTGCTTGATTTCGTGAATATATTCAATCATGATTCACGAATAAAAAACAAATAAACATTGGACAAAAGTATTAAGTAGCTATTCATTTCGTTTGAACATTCATTGTTTGATGTACCCTATTTCATTTGTGGGGGCACAAATTTTGGGGGAAATGAGTACACTTACTATAAGTTTACCAAAGATTTATCAATTCTTCAAAACATTTCGTTAAATAACGAACGTAAAAAAAGCCTTGGTTGCTGGCTTTTTATGGAAGAAATAAAAATATAAAATAACGCATTATTTAAAAAAACAATGATAACAGGTTCAGTCATCATTGATTCGCAACAAATATTCGTGTTATTGAGGGGCGGAGAGATCGATCGATTGAGTTGAGGAACGTTGGATCAACTCTACGGGCAATAAAAGTTCTTCCCATGATTTATCAGGGTGTTGGATGCGTTCTAAGAGTAAACGAGCAGTCGCTTTACCTAACTCTAAAATGGGTTGAGCAATGGTCGTTAATTTAGGCTTCATGTATTCACACATATCAATATTATCATAGCCAATGATGCTATAATCTTCGGGAATGAGTTTATCATGCTCCGCTAATCCGCGATATACACCAAAAGCTAGTTCGTCATTCAATGCGAAAATCGCTGTAGTAGCAGAGGAAAGTAAATCAGGAACGATTTCATAGCCCCCTTTTTTTGAAAAGTGAGTAGGGAACCAATGAATCTGTTTCTCAGAATGATCCACATGTTTACACGCTGCTAAGAAACCATCTATCCGATTTTGGACATTTTGAGGTGTCTGTTGTGGATAGACTAAAGCAACTTCCTGATGACCTAAGCCTAGTAGATGCTCACCGGCTAAGTACCCACCTTGATAATCATCTGTTAAGACCGCATCACTAGAACCTTCTGCTTTTTTCTGATCTAATACGATAAATGGTTTCCCTTGTTTCTTCAAAGAAACTTGAAGGGCTTTCGTTGAGACAGCCGAAGAGGCAATAATAAACCCGTCGACACCACGTTGCGTCAACTCAAGTAAATAATCCGTTTCTTTTTGATGATCAAAATCTGCATTGCATAGAATCGTGACAAAATTTTGTTGGTAAAGATAGTCTTCGATCCCTTGCATCAACGTATTGAAAAAAGGATTGGTGATATCAGGGACAAGAACACCGATGGTTTTTGTTTTCTTTGTGATCATTTGACGTGCAATGTAATCGGGTTGGTAACCTAATTCGTCTCTTGCTTTTACTACTTTTTTGACCGTATCTGGATGGAATTTTGCTTCATTGCCATTCAAGATCAGTGAGACAGTTGCGATGGATACGCCTGAATGTTTCGCAACGTCTTTGATCGTCACTTTTTTCTTTGCCATTGCTATACTCCTATCTCTTTCTTAGTGTCATTTTCCCATGAATACGTAAAGAAGTAAATGATGATTCTGTGATATTTGTCATCTTGCACACCCTAGAACCGAATAAAAGGTATTCCAGAAGTAAAACTTCAATAATAAAATAAGTCAAAAAAATCAAAAAATGAAAAAGCCATTTTAGCTTTTCCACTCTTATTACTCAGTACTAATCGCTTCTCTCACGACCTCTTGTAAACGGTGTTCAAGGAACAACACTTCGGACATAAGACAAAAAATAAAAAATGAAAGAACCATTTTCTATTTTTCTTTCTTATGCCACTGTGCTGAACGTGCCTTTCACGACCTCTTTTGAAAAGGTTTTTTTCACAACCTTTCATTTCAGTGTTAAAATATAAGAGATTTACCAAATAGATAAATAAACGGGAGAATGAAGGTGGAAGTTTTATGAAATATGTAGAAGTAAAAAATGAATTTAAGCGTTACCAGATGGGCGAAACAACGATTACAGCGAATGACGATATTTCATTCTCCATTGAAAAAGGAGAATTAGTGATTATTCTTGGGCCTAGTGGAGCAGGGAAATCAACGGTATTGAATATTTTAGGTGGGATGGATACACCGGATGAGGGACAGATCATTATTGATGAAACAGATATTGCTCAATTCAATGACAAACAATTAACGGCTTATCGCCGGACAGATGTTGGCTTTGTTTTTCAATTTTATAATCTTGTTCCTAACTTAACTGCAAAAGAAAATGTTGAATTGGCAACAGAAGTTTCGCCAAATGCGTTAGATCCTGTAGAAGTTTTGACACAAGTTGGGCTTGCGCACCGGTTGAATAATTTCCCATCACAATTATCAGGGGGCGAACAACAACGTGTGTCGATTGCACGAGCGCTTGCGAAAAACCCAAAATTATTACTTTGTGATGAACCAACTGGCGCATTGGATTTTGAAACAGGAAAACAAGTATTGAAATTGTTGCAAAATGCTAGTCGTGAACATGGCAATACCGTTTTGATCATTACACATAACTCGGCTTTAGCACCAATCGCTGACCGAGTAATCCATATCAACGATGCAAAAGTCCGTGCAGTCGAATTGAATGAACAGCCTTCATCTATCGATGAACTTGTTTGGTAAGGAGGTTTGCCATGAAAAATAGAACTTACCTCAAAGCAGGATTTCGTGAAATACGCCAATCAAAAGGCCGCTTTATCGCGATTATATTGATCATTTTACTCGGCACGCTCTTATATGTAGGCGTCAAGACAGCTGGTCCTGTGATGCAAAAAACGATGGATGAATATGTCAGGGCAGGTAAACTCTCTGATCTACAGATCGTTTCGACAGCAGGATTGACGAAAGAAGATGTTGCAGAAGCAGAAAAACTCTCAGATGTAACCGTTGAAACGGGCAAACAACTATATTACGCGAATGCCAATAAAAATGAAGTTGTCCAAGTATTCTCTTACGCTCCAGATATGAAACAAAATCAGTTGACGGTGATCGATGGTCGCTTGCCACAATCGGATGATGAACTTGTACTAGATGAGAAGGCAAAAAATCAAGGATACAGCATCGGTGACACCTACACGATTGAATCAGATGACTTGAAAGAGACGGCGTACAAGATTACAGGTTTTGTCCGCTCGCCGTTATTCATCAATAATTTAGAACGAGGTTTTGCAAATGTAGGGAACGGGAGTATTGATTACTTTGCCTATGTCCCACAAGATAATTTTAAAACAGATATCCAATCCGTATTATATCTCGACTTTGCAAATGTCGACGATTTAAATACGTACAGTGAAGAATACCAAGAAGAGATGGAAAAAAACATCGAAAAGCTGGAAGGGTTGTTTGAAGAGCGACCGCAGCAACGTTTAGAACAGCTGAAGCAAGAGGGCAAGGATGCTTTAGCCCCTGCAAAACAAGAAATCGCAGCCGGAAAATCACAAGTGGCTGATGCGAAAAGTCAATTAGAAGCAGCGAGAACGCAGATTGATCAACAACGTCAAGTCTTGGAGCAGTTACCTGAACCGCAGCGAACACCGGCATTGAGTGCTTTAGCGGAACAAGAAAGTCAATTATCAGAACAAGAAGCACAATTGACAACAAAAGAAGCGGAGCTAACAGAGGCCGAAGCGTCTATTGCGGAGAATGAAGAAAAAATCAATGAATTAGCCAAGCCAACTTATCTTTTCCAAGAACGATCGGAAAATGTCGGCTTTCAGGAATTTGGCGATCTAGCTGAACGCATCGCAGCCATCGCAAATGTCTTTCCAGTCTTTTTCTTCTTTATTGCAGCATTGATCACTTTTACCACGATGACACGGATGGTAGAAGAAAATAGACGAGAAATCGGTACATTGAAAGCCTTAGGATACAGTAAATTGGAGATTGCCAAAAAATATGCCATTTATGCTTGTCTCGCTTCAGGTATCGGAATCATTTTAGGAACGATATTAGGAACCAATCTTTTGCCACGGATCATTTTTGAGCTTTCAAACGAACGTTATGATATTGGCAGTGCGGTGATTTTCTATGATTGGCCACCAATCATCCAAGCAGCTATTGCGTTCTTCATTGCTGCTTTTGGTGCAGCGATGTTAGTTCTATTCAAAGATCTACGCGAACGACCAGCTGCTTTGTTACAGCCTAAAGCACCGAAACCAGGGAAAAGAATTCTTTTAGAATACATTACTCCTCTTTGGTCACGTTTAAGCTTCAACCAAAAAATCAGTTATCGTAATCTTTTCCGTTATAAATCACGGATGTTCATGGCAATCATCGGAATTGCCGGTTGTGCAGGATTGATGGTCGCAGGAGTTGGGCTAAAGGATTCGCTTAGCTCGGTTTCTGCCAAACAGTTTGGACCAATCATTGATTATCAAGCGATCGTAACGACCAATCAAACTGATGAAACGAGTCAAAAAGAAATCAATGATGCAATGGATGATCAAGCGAAGATCACTGATCGTTTAGCGGTTGATTCGCAAACGATTGAACTACGTAAAAAAGGCCAAGCATCACAAAGTTTGACATTGATGGTACCAGAAAATGAACAAGCATTAGAAACGTTCATCCATCTGAAAACAACGGACGATCAATCGGTAGAACTACCAGATCATGGGCTTGCGATTACACGTAAAGCGGCCGAATTATTCGATTTATCTGTCGGTGATACGGTGGAAATGTATGATGACGATCAACAAAAATTACATGGAACGGTGGCAGTCATTTTGCAAAATTATTTGGGTAATTTTGTCTATATGAGTCCAACGTACTATGAAGAGATTTCTGGACAGCCAATGACAACCAATGCGTATCTACTCAAAACAGAAAAGATGTCGAAAGAAGAAGAGGATACACTCTCAGAAGAATTATTGAAAACGGGGGCGGTTACTAATACCTCTTTTATTTCGACACAGATCAAGAACCAAGAAGAATCTCTTTCAAATTTAGATGCAGTGGTCATCATTTTCGTCGTTCTATCTGGTTTATTGGCGTTTATCGTTTTATACAATTTAACGAATATCAATATCTCTGAACGAGTACGTGAACTTTCTACGATCAAAGTATTAGGCTTTTTTGATAAAGAAGTCACGATGTACATCGTTCGAGAAAATATCATCTTTACTTTATTAGGGATTTTTGGAGGATTTGGGATCGGTTATGTGCTGACCGACTTTATCTTACGCCAAGCTTCAATGGAATCAGTGATTTTCCCGTTAGTTATTACCTGGGTTGCTTATACACTATCCGCTGCTTTGACGATTCTATTCACGGTGATCGTGATGATCGTCACTCATTTCAAATTGAAGCATATTGATATGATCGATGCATTGAAATCAAATGAATAACGAGTGGGGGGACTAAGATGAGTATTACTGTGAATATCCTATATAGCGGTAAAGAAGGCAATGCAAAAGCATTTGCCCAAGAAATGACAGAGCGAGGAATCGTCGAACGCATTCGTGCGCAAGAAGGAAATGAACGTTATGAGTATTTTATTCCTTTAGAAGATGCTGAATCGATCTTATTGGTGGATCGCTGGACAAATCAAGAAGCAATCGATCGTCACCACAAATCAGAGATGATGGTGGAGATTGATGAATTACGAAAAAAATATCAGTTGAAGATGAAGGTCCAACGTTTCATCGATGAACCAACAGAATAGATCAAACGATAGTTCTGATCCGTTTATTGCTTATTCTTGAAAAAGAAGATCGCAATAAACGGTTTTTTTGTTGAAAAATAGAGGAGAATAGATAAAGAGAGCCTCGGGGCAAAGCAAAAAAAGGATAAACGGTAAATTTCCCCGTTTATCCCTAGGATTATTCAGTTGGATGAGTTGAATTAGCTGTATCAGTAGTGTTCTTAAAGCGAATAAAGCTACGGATCATCTCCCTAATGATCGTATACGTCGGCAATACGAGGATCATTCCTAATAAGCCAAACAAGTTCCCAGCGACAAGTAAAAGAAAAACAGTCGCAATTGGATGGATATGAATCATCTTATTCATCACTAGAGGAGACACCAAGTAAGATTCACCAAATTGAATCAAGGTGATGAAAGCTACTAAGAGTAAGGCTGTTTTAACGTCTTGACTTAATGCGTACAGTAAAGCCGGTGCAGCACCAATAAACGGACCAAAATAAGGAATGATATCCATCAATCCACAAATCAAGGCAAGTAATAACGCATTTGGCAAGCCTAATACTTTAAAAACAAGATAACTCCCCACACCTACATACGTGCAGACTAAAAGCTTGCCACTAATATAGGTCGAAGCTGCTAAATGGAAATCATGGCACCAATCTCTGACTAACTGATGGAATTTCTTAGGCGTGTAGCGTGTCAATATAGCTGGAATCCTGTCGCCATCTTTGAACATATAAATCAGTAAGAGTGGAATCGTAAAGAGAATGATCGCAGAGCGCGAAACGATTTCGAATACATTGACTAAACTTGAAGTGGCACCTGAAACAAATTGTAAAACAAAACGTGTCAATTGGTTCAATTCCAGTGTATCAATAAATGGGAGCAAGCGTTCTTCTAATAAGGAACCATCTAGATTCTCTGCCAAAACATAAAGAATTTGAGGAACCTGACCGATAAATTTACTGATTTCCAAAATAATGATCGGTAAAATCACTTGTACGGTCAAATACACAGTTAACAAAATCAGTAGCATCATCAGTGTGACCGCAAGCGTTCTTGATTTTATATATTTGAGGAGTTGATTGTATATTGGAAGAAAAATATAAAATACGAAAACTGAAATCAAGATTGGCAAGAAGATACTTGCCATGATCGCTTCGAGTGGCCTGAAAATAAAAGTGATCTTAGAAAAAATAAAAATAGTGATTCCTGTCAAGCTAAGTAAAACAAGTGTTGCAAATAATTTGGAACGTTTTAAAAAAGTCATAGTAGAGATCCTCCGCTTTTTGGCTTTTTATCGTTTAGGGTATGTATGAAAAAAGCATGTTACTTGAAGACTGTTCAATCGATTTTAGATGCTACAAGCTGATTTATATCACGACCCTATACTTAAATATAACATAACTAAAAGAATTTATTTTCTTGAAAAAGGAATTTGTAAAAAAATAAATAGTTAAATGAATTGAGCGCGGCGTGAATGATCGATTTAACGTAAAATATTTGCTGGGAAAATGATGGCACACATTTCCTAGCGTCATTGATTTACAAACGCTTACGTTTCATATATAATTGGATTATCAACTTGTATATATAAGTTAAAAAACAGCTGGAGGTACAGGCTTATGGCGTTTACAGAAAAAGTGATTTATCAGATTTATCCCAAGTCATATCGTGACACGAATGGTGATGGGATTGGTGATTTACCAGGAGTCAAAGAAAAATTACCTTATTTAAATGAATTGGGCATTGATATGATTTGGTTGAACCCCTTTTACCCAAGCCCGCAAAAAGACAATGGGTATGATATCTCTGATTATCAAGCAATCGATCCATTATTCGGTACGATGGCTGATTTTGAAGAGCTAGTCGCTGAAGCAAAAAAATATCAGATCGACATCATGCTAGATATGGTATTGAACCATGTCTCTATTGAACATGAATGGTTCCAAAAAGCATTAGCTGGAGATAAGTATTATCAAGATTTCTTTATTTTAAGAGATGAACCAACAGATTGGGTATCAAAATTCGGTGGAAACGCTTGGGCGCCATTCGGCGAAACAGGGAAGTACTATTTACACTTGTATGATAAAACGCAAGCTGATTTGAATTGGCGTAATGAAGCAGTCCAACAAGAATTATTCAAAGTTGTTCGTTTTTGGATGGATAAAGGTGTCAAAGGGTTCCGTTTTGATGTAATCAACGTGATCGGAAAAGACGAGGAACTGAAAAACAACGCGGAAAATGAAGGGAAAGCCGAGTACACAGATAAACCAATTACTCATACGTATTTACAACGCTTAAATAAAGAAACGTTTGGCCAAGACCCTGAAATCATAACGGTAGGAGAAATGAGTTCAACGACTATCGAAAACTGTCTTTTATATACGTCACCTGAACGAAATGAATTGTCAATGGTATTTAATTTCCACCATTTGAAAGTCGATTATGAAAATGGCAATAAATGGACAACTCCGCCATTTGATTTTGAAGAGTTAAAGCGTTTGTTCCATACTTGGGGAGAAGAAATGAGCGCAGGAAATGGCTGGAATGCACTATTTTTGAATAACCATGACCAACCACGTGCCTTAAATCGTTTTGTCGATGTCGAACAGTACCGTAAACAAGGGGCAGAGATGTTGGCCACGATGATCCATTTAAATCGAGGTACTCCGTATATCTATATGGGAGAAGAAATCGGGATGATCGATCCTGACTTCGATTCGATTTCTGACTACCGGGACATTGAAAGCTTAAACGCATATAACCTGTTACAAGAACAAGGATTCACGCCAGAAGAAGCCTTTCGACGAATTAAAGCAAAGTCACGAGATAACTCACGCACACCGATGCAGTGGACAGATGAACCACAAGCTGGCTTCACGTCAGGGACACCTTGGTTACCTTTAGCATCGAAGCACCAAACAATTAATGTAGCAAACGAGCAAAAGCAAGAACAGTCGATTTTTGCCTATTACCAAAGACTGATCCAACTAAGAAAAACATATCCAGTGATTGCTAATGGTGACTACAAAGCCTATGCACCTGAGCATCCACAAGTCTATGGTTATCTTAGACAAACCGATCATCAAAAATTATTAGTTCTGACCAATTTTTACGCGAAAGAAACGTCGGTGGAATTACCGGAAGAATTTGTAGGTGCGGAAGTATTGATCAGTAACTACCCAACGACAGTTGAAAAAGAAATGAAGTTACAGCCTTATCAAGCAGTCGCACTATTAGTGCAAGGAAAGTAGAGACTGTGACAAACGAATAGTTTGAAAAATAAGCAGCAAAAGCATGAATAGCTTTTGCTGCTTATTTATGGGATTTGCTTATCTCTGAAATGTTGCTCGATGAATACCGTATAGTTTTTTTAAGATAGGAGTGGACTCATGTCTCACGCCTATCCTTTTTTGTTACTTAAAGTAATCCTTCTCTGAAAAATCAGCTTTTTGATAAACTCCTTGATCCCCATAAAACTTATTGTAACGCTGTTTGAATTTTCTAAAGAGAAAAACAACGAGTAGTTTGATCAATGTATAGATCGGAATACCAAAAATGACGCCCATGATTCCTAGAAGATCTCCCATGACTAATAAGACAATCAAAATCGTGATGGGGTGGATCTGTAACCGATCACCCATCACACGAGGGACCACAAGATCTCCGTGAAGCAACTGGACAACGAACCAGACGATCACAAATTTTACAGCCATGAAAGTCGAATCTTGAAAAGCAATGAATAGTCCCGGAAAGAAAGCGATGAATGGACCGATATAAGGAATAATACATAATAAACCAGCAGCGATAGCCAGAATACTTGCAAATTCTAAGCCAATCAATAAGAAAGTTACCCAGTAAACGGCGCCTAGAATGAAAGAAGCGATGATTTGTCCTTTTAAGAAAGCACCTAATTGTTGGTTCGCAATTTTAGTCAAAGTCCGAAAATCTGTGCGAAATTTTGGTGGAACGATACCTAAGACCGATTGATAAAAATTGTGCGGATCTTTTAAAAGGAAAAAGGCAATGATCGGACCAGTAAATAAAGTGATAAAGGTCGTTGTGACCGCTGAGAATAGATTTCCTAGACTTTCAGCACCGCTCTGCCAATAGTTACCGATGAATGAAGTAAAGTTATCGGTGAAATCATCAATCGATGCAAAGAATTGATTGAACGAGTCAGAAAATGGTGTCTGTGCTAAAAAGTCCTTCAACGTTTGTTGGAAATCTTGGAATAGGTCAGGTAGTTGTTGAATCAATGTGGTTGCTTGCTGTTCTAAAAACGGAAATAGCCAGACACCTCCTAAGCCAATCAGCAATAAAATAATAACAAAAACTAAAATGACTGACAGATTACGTGAGAGTTTCTTGCTGAGACGTTTGATCAAAGGTTCTAATAAATAATATAAGACCAAAGCAAAAAGGACTGGTGGTAAAGTCGTGATAAAAATGACAACCAGTGGTTTGAATATAAAAGCAATCTTTTGGAAAAAGTAAATGACCAACGCGATCATCACAAGTAATCCTAGAACGTAATACGAAGTTTTCCCTCCTAAAAAACGAATCAGTCGGGAAGATTCTTTCGGTTTTTTTTCCACGATAGTTCTCCTTTCTCTTGAAATAAGTAGTTGATTTTTGGGTTGGGCTATTCTCACGAAGCAACTATTGAGATCGAATGAAGCCTTTTTAATAGTCAGCCAAACGGTGAAAAATATGAGAAGCTATTTTCTCAAATTCTGTCTTACTACTTGGAGCTGAACATCTTTCTCACAACCTAATAAACGGTGTTCGAAAAGCTGACCTTCAACAGTAAGATGAAAAATCAAAAAATATGGAAAGCTATTTTCTGATTTTCCATCTTACTGCTCAGGTCAAAACGCTTCTTTCACAACCTTGTCCTACTCCAAGTTATTATAATCTGAAACGGGTATAAAAAGAAAATGATACAGTTGAAAAATCAATCGAATTTCGATAATAAAATAAATTTAGTAATAATGCTTGACGGTTGGTTTGATTCTATGCTAAATTAATTCCTGTTGCTAAAACGTAACTATTACGATTTGCATTTATTAATCGTAATCAAATAGAGAAAGAAGATGAGAAGGAGCGAATAAAATGAAACGTTGGATCAAGGTGGTAGGAGGATTACTGTTGACAGGGATCCTTGCAAGTTGTGGCACAGGAGATACTGCAACAAATACAAATGCACAAAATGATGGAAACTTGAATGTAATGACGACATTTTATCCAATGTACGAATTTACGAAGCAAGTAGTTGGTGAGGAGGGAAATGTTGAATTATTGATTCCAGCTGGAACAGATTCACATGACTACGAACCTTCTGCAAGAGATATGGCAAAAATCCAAAATGCTGATGTTTTTGTTTATAATGATGAAAATATGGAAACTTGGGTTCCAGCAATTGAACATACTTTAAAAGAGGGCGATGTACTTCCAATCAAAGCAACAGAAGGAATGTTGTTATTGCCTGGGGATGGTCATTGCCATCACCACGATCATGACGATGAAGACCACGATCATGAAGACCATGATCACGATGATCATGCGGATGACCACGACCATGATCACGATCACGGAGACAACGGTCATTCACATGAATTAGATCCACATGTTTGGTTAGCTCCTAATCTAGCGATGAAGCAAGTAGAAACGATTCGTGACCAATTGATTGAGGCATATCCTGAAAAAGAAGAAGCATTCACTGAAAATGCTGCCTCTTATTTAGAAGAATTAGAAACGCTACACAACACTTTTAAAGAAACATTAGGTCAAGCAAAACAAAAATCATTTGTGACCCAACACGCTGCGTTCAATTATTTAGCTCTAGAATATGGTCTTAATCAAGTACCAATTGCCGGTCTTTCTTCAAGTGAAGAACCTTCTGCTGCAAGAATTGCCGAGTTAAAAGAATTTGTTGAAGACCATGGGATTGAATATATCTATTTTGAAGAGAATGCCAAAGACAGTATCGCTCGTACTTTAGCTACTGAAGCAGGCGTATCGTTAGCAGTATTGAATCCTTTAGAAGGATTGACAAAAGAGCAAATGGATAACGGTGAAACGTACATTTCAATCATGGAAGCAAACTTAAAAGCGCTCCAAAAAACTACGGATACTGAAAATCCATTAGAAGATACATTGAAAACTGAAAAAGAAAAAACAGTTTATAATGGTTATTTTGAAGATTCAGAGGTCCAAGATCGCCCGTTATCAGATTGGAATGGTATCTGGCAAACTGTCGATACGTATATGGCAGATGGAACGTTTGATCAAGTATTTGAATATAAAGCCAAAACAAATCCAGATATGACAGCTGAAGAGTATCGTGAATACTATGAAATAGGCTACAAAACAGATGTCGAAAAAATTGAGATCAAAGATGATACGATGATCTTTACTTTCAAGGATGGCGAAGTTAAAGAATCGAAATACCGTTATGCTGGTAAAGAAATCTTGAACTATTCAGCAGGTAATCGCGGTGTCCGTTTCTTGTTTGAAGCAGAAGATCCTGATTCTGGTGCGTTCAAGTATGTACAATTCAGTGACCACTCGATTGCGCCTACCAAATCAGACCATTTCCATATCTATCTAGGAAATGAAAGCCAAGAAGCTTTACTAGAAGAAATGGACAATTGGCCAACTTTCTATCCGGAAGAAATGACTGGAAAAGAAATCGCGCAAGAAATGATCGCGCATTAAACGATACTAAAAAACGAAGAATGAATGGAAAAGAGGATTTTACGACTTTTTCATTCATTCTTCGTTTCTTTATTAAAAAGAAATTATTTATTTTATTGTCTTTCAAGAAATCAACTTCTTTAGCCCACGAATCGAAACAGGGATCACTTCCCCGTTGGATAGAGTCACTTCTCGTGTTTTCTTATTGATTGTTTGGACATTTTGGGTATTGATGACATAAGATTTGTGACAGCGGATAAAGTGTTGACTTTTCTTTTCGATATCTTTTATCTTCTCGTAAAACTGCATTTGGGCATGTGTCAAATGGACCTCCAGTTTATGAGGAGTACCTTGAGCAGTAGAAAAGTATTGGATATCTCGAATAGGTAAAAATTTGATTTCATCATTGAATTCAATTCTAAAAATATCCTTTTGTAATGGCGCAGTTTGGAAATCTTCGAATATTTTACTTAAGATACGTTCAACATTTTCTTTAAGATCAAAAATATCTTCTTTGATGATATAATCAGTCGGCTCAATGTTGCTTTTCAAAATCGTCATGGAAAGATCGGTGTGTGAAGTAACATAAATGATTTTTCCAAGCGAGTCCAAGTCACGTACTCGTTTTCCAATGGCAATGCCATCTAATTCACTGTCTTTCAGTTCGATATCCAAAAAATAAATACCAAAAGAAGACGTACGTATCCTTGCTGCATTGAGGAGTTCAATAGGATCAGAAGTTGCAATATGGACATAACTATCCAAATTTTCAATCATGATCCGATTCTTGATTACTGTAGAGATGACTTCCAGTTGTTTCGGATCGTCTTCACAAATGTAAATGGGAATCATAAAATTACTCCTTTAATTGTATATGGATTGTTTGTGAAAATCGCTGATTCTCAATCGATGTTTCAAGAAAAAGATAAGGATTCGTTTTTGTTAACTCATCAAGAATAAATAAACCTAATCCTTCATTTTTGGGATTTGTTTTCGTCGAGAAGCCTTTTTGTTTTAACTTACTCAATGGAAACGTATTCGTAGTAGTGTTGATGACACGTATCATCAACGACTGTTTTTTCTTGATGATCAGTACTTCGATTTTTTTCTTTTTGGTTACTGTTGCACCTTCGATTGCATTATCAAGAATAATACCAAGCATTCTTACCAAATTGATCGTATATTTTTTACCAATGACGATTTCATCTGGAACGGTCAATTGGACAGAGATACCTTTTTCTTGTGCCATCATTAATTTTAAAGAGAATAGACTTCTTATTTCAGGTACCTTCATTTTGTCTAGTAAGCTAAGATTTGCTGGGAAGAGATTCATCATTTCACGTGTAGGTAAAATCGTTTGGTTATAATATTTTTGTAAGCCCTCAAGATCGCCTTCAGAAATATAACTATTCAAAGAAAACAACAGATTTTGATAATCGTGTTTAAACTCTCTAAGCTCTTGATAATTTTTTTCTAGATCTCTAATGTAATCTTGCTGCAATTGGATGCGTTGTTCCAATAATTGATCTGCCATCTTTTTATTTGATATTTTCCAATAGTAAATCAAGATAATTAGGCCGACACACAGATAAAGGATAAAAAAGCTCGTATTTAATGCTAGTACTTTTGGCGTTTCACCAGAAAATCGTGTATAAAAAATAATGATATAGTAGGTAAGTAAAACCAATGAACCGATTGTACCAATCATTCGACGGTCAACACTAGCGGACCAATTATCTAAAAACTTTTTGAATCCATACGCAAATAATAAAGATAAAATCGCTGATACAGTTATATGGAAATATTGTAATGCATCTCCAGGTTCAATGACAGCAGATTCCAATACTAAAAAATCCGCAACGCTCGTCAAATGATCGCCTAAAATGGAAGCTAATAATCCCAAAGGTAATGCGTAGATCATATGTTGGCGCGAGGATGAAAAGAAAAAGAAAAGTAGACTCAACATGGCAATTGCGACAAGTGCAGAAAAAATACCTAAAATCGGGTAAAGTATTCCCAACAGGGCTGCTGCCAAGAGACTAAACGTAGAAAATAGGTATTTATTTTTAATTTGAGAATTGATGATTAAGATAGAACTTGTGTAAATCAGATATTGCAAGGCTATGGACCACAAAAACATAAAGCACAGCTCCCATTGCGTTTTCCCAAATTATAGCATATTT
This sequence comes from Enterococcus sp. AZ171, assembly GCF_051714005.1. Taxonomy (NCBI): domain Bacteria; kingdom Bacillati; phylum Bacillota; class Bacilli; order Lactobacillales; family Enterococcaceae; genus Enterococcus; species Enterococcus sp. AZ171. The sequence continues at coordinate 466,534 of NZ_JBIORA010000001.1, forward strand.
ATATTATTATTTTTTTAATTTTTCAGGTATTTTAAATTCTGAGCTCATACCGAAGCAGCAGCCAGATACAAAGAAATCAGAAAGGTTAGTTAATTGTTTAACGATTGTTTTTTTCATAAAAAATTCCTCCAATATTCATCATGTAATTTGTAACTGGAAGCAACGTAGCTATTTCTAAAATAATCCCAAGTAGTAAATAGGTAGAAAAGTAAGAAGCAGAGAAAAATAATGTGAGTACTGCAAATAAAAGATACATGAAAATTGCTTTTTTTAGTAGGGGTGGGCGTTTCTCTGGTGCAATTGGGTTAAGGGCTGTGCCTCTTGATCCATAGCGAAGCAAAAGGAAAAAACAAACAATTAACAAAAGGACCATCATAGGGAAAGAGAAAGTCAATTGATAATGTTTCATTACTAAGGGAACCCCCCACAAATAAAGCAAAGTCCAAAGTAAGCAAACAAATTCAGAATCGGAATGGAGACCGTAAGCATATCTGCGAATACAGATATATGAAAGGAAAGTCATTCCTGTTTCTGCCCACGTGCCTGTCAATAAAGAAAATACAAAAACGACAGCAAGTTTTCCAAGATTGTTCAGCAAAACTTCCAGAGCAAACTTCACTTGGATGTAAGTCATATCTTCTTCATCTTGTTTTCCGTTGAATAATATTGCCAATATTCGATTTACCACTTTATTTTTCATCTCTATACGTACCTCCGAATACTATAATAAGCGAAAAGACATAAAAAAAGTTTTTCGATTCATAAAAGGACGTTTTGACATCAAAATCGTTAACTAAGTGAATTTTGTAACATATTTGTTATATAAGAATGAAAAGCTTTTTCTTATGTAAAAAATAAAAGACATGTTTATCTCTAAATAATTAAAAAATTTCCTGTAAAACTATCAAATCATCTTTAAATTTTCAATTAAACGTACGATTATACCAAAAAAGAGTGAGATTATTTAACAGTTTTGATGCCAAAAGAACTTTTTATGATATTTCTGTGTTATGTTTAAAAATTTATGTTAAAAATTAGTAGAGGTTGCGAAGATAAATGTAAGTGACACGTTCTTATATTTTTGTTTTACCAACTTCTTAATAGAAGGCAGCAACTCCCCTTCCCCTTTTGTTGTTGCCTTCTGATATCAACAACAAGGTAGTTTCTATGTTAAAATGCAAGCCTTTAAGAAGGTGGGTTTGTCAATAAAGGTAACAGATTCGAAATTTTATCAAAAGAAGTTGTGCCGTATGCACAACATAATGGAGGAAATAGCATGGAAAATGAAAATCTATTTGAAGTCGGTAAAACGTACGCATTTGTATCAGATTTATTTTGTTCTCCAATTGAAGCAGAAATTGAAAAAATCTATGAGAATAGTTTGATGGTTCGTGTTCTCAATTGCGCAGATGAAGACAATGAAACTGCACACAATTTACACTGGCAATTAGTCGTTCGTAAGTCAAGTGCAGTGAAAGAGTACAGCTACTAATAGTAACTGTTCATGAATGAAAAATAGTATTTTGATAAATAGCCAGTCAAATCTTAAATGATGGAAAATCATTTTTGGATTTGACTGGCTATTTTTACTTTGAAAGGTAAAGGAAAAGTGGGTTTTGCTTTTTTGGGGTTCTCATGTAGTTTTAGGAACTCATCAAATACATCAGTTGATAGTAGAGTTTCTTTTGTTTCTTCCTAAGACCACGATCGTAAAAGGGTGAAGCCCCATTTTATTTTTTGTAAAGGTCTGGTAGTATAAAGAAAATAAATGGAGTAGAAAATAAATAAAAGAAAGATGGGGAAGATGATCAATCAAGAAAATGAGAAAGAAATTCTTCGATTGCAAAGAGAAATCAGCCATTGGGAAAGAAAATATAAAAAGCTCCAACAAATTTTTCGAATGCAAGAAGAAATAATTGCTAGTTATGAAGCTGCATATGGGGAAGCACCAGGGTTGGTAGAAGAACAACATGAGGAAGAACAGCCAAATGAATCATTTTTTGAACATATTGAGAAGCGTTCTTATAATCGATTCAATAATGAACAAAAAGCAGCAATCACTTATGATATGAGCAAACACTTACGAATCATTGCAGGTGCAGGAAGTGGAAAAACACAAACGATATGTGCGAAAGCTGTATATCTGATGAATGAAGAACAAGTAGAAGAGCAAAGGATCTTAATGATTACCTTTACTCGAAATGCTGCCAATGAATTGAAAAAACGGGTGGATAATTTTAGTCAAAGAAAAACGAATGTAACGATCGGAACTTTTCATAGTATTTTTTATCGTCTGTACAGTGATATCAAACGGCAGTTTCCGGATCTTTCTGCCGAAGGGATTCAAGGTGAGTTTTCTAAAGACACACCATATAAAGTAAATCTTTTACTGCAGAAACTAATAAAAAAATATCAACTATATTCTTTCGATCAGTATGGTGAGAAAACGATTGCTAACCGATTGGATTATTGGCAAAACATGAATCTCTCCCAACAGGAGATCATCCAATTGATCAAAAAGAGATTTGATTCCATTGAAAAAGACCCACGTCAACCTATCTCTGAGCGTATGGATCAATTAATGACTGAACTATATGAAGAAAAACAAAAGCAACGACTTTTTGAATTCAATGATGTTCTACAAAATTTGAAAAATGCCCTCTCTCATGTAAATGTCAGAAGATATGTAGGTCAAAAATACGATTACTTGTTTATCGACGAGTTTCAAGACACGAATCCTTTGCAATGGGCAATCGTTCAGTTGATTACGAAAGACTCGCCAATCAAGTTGATCATCGTTGGAGATGATGATCAAAGTATCTATGGCTTTAGAGGATCAGAACCTGATTATATCAAACAGTTTGAAAAAGAATATCCAACAAAAACACTCTTTCTATTGACCAATTATCGTTCGCGAGCGTCGATCGTTCAAGGAGCTAATCGATTGATCACGTACAATAAAGAGGATCGCATACCTAAAGCGATGGTACCAGCACAAAAGGAACCAGGCGTATTACAGGCATTATCATTTAAAACGGTACAAGAGGAAAGTGACTGGTTGATTCAGCAAGTATATGCTTTTATAGAAGACAAAGGAAAATACAAAGAATCTATTATTTTATATCGCTCATTATCACAAACACAAGCATTGGTGCAACGTTTGATCCAAACAGATATTCCATTTGTACTAGAAGCAGATACCCAATATGCGGGAATCTATGGAATTAAGCTTTTTTATCAATTTTATCAAAAGTTTATCGGTTGGTATGATGCGGCAACACCGATAAAAGTGCAAGCACACCAGCAGTTGTTACGACAGTTGATGATTAATTGTTATCTGAAAACAAATGAATGTGACCAATTTTTCTCTAATAAAAACAGTGACCAAGATATTGTCGCTTATATTTTAAAACGGCGGCCTAATTTAGAAGCTAGAGAAAAAGAACTAAAGACATTTGTAAGCGCGCTAGAAACATTTGATCAACCAACGAAGCGGTCATGTGTTTCACTGATTGAGGCCTATTGTCGGTTGCCAAGACCGAATAAAGAAATCGAGCAAGGTGACAAAGAATGGTTGCTGGAGACTGTCAGACAATATCCAACGATCCCGCAATTGAAAAAATTGTATCTTGAGATCCAAGGAATTGCAGCAGAACTGAAAACAAGGTTGATTGCTTATCGTAAGGGGAAACTAGATGCCTTATGTATCCAGAGTATTCATAAAAGCAAAGGTTTAAGTTATCGTAACGTCTTTTTAATCGGTTGTAATGAAGGGATGATTCCTTACAATGGTGCGGTAGCAAAAGACAAAAGACTGAAAAGTGAGTTGAAAATCGAACCATTAACGACGATTGAGGAAGAGAGACGTCTTTTTTATGTCGCAATGACTAGAGCAAGGAATCGTCTTTATTTATGTGTACCTGAGTTTAAAGGGAAAAGAAAATTAAAACCTTCACGTTTTATTAAAGAAACAGGTTGTAAAGGTAAAAAAATCAAATAAATGACGAAAAGCAAAGCGAGTAAAAATACACTTGCTTTGCTTTTTTATTCAAAAAAATAAATAACTATAATTATTTATGTAAATTTTAAATAACCGTTGTTTATAAAAAGAATATAACCTTTAATTGATTGTTTAAATAACGATTTTATGAACAAAAACAAATTTTATTTATTTTGGGGATAGCGTATGACTGGCATTATTTTGATATTACGTTTAGAATGGGATTACAATTAAAAAGGAGTGAGAAAATGATAAAACTATACACTTCGCCTAGCTGTACATCTTGCAGAAAGGCCAAAGCATGGTTACAAACGAATCATCTTAATTTTGAAGAAAAGAATATCTTTGCAGAACCTCTGTCAGAAAATGAGATACGACAAATATTGGCCGCAACAGAAGGTGGAGTCGAAGATATTATTTCTACTCGTTCAAAAGTTTATGAGAAATTAGGGATCGATTTTAATGATTTATCCTTAAAAGAAATGATCCGCTTGTTCAAAGAATACCCATCTTTACTTAGACGTCCGATTCTACTTGATGAAAAAAGAGTATTGATTGGATTCAATGAAGATGAAATACGAGCATTTATTCCTAGAGAAATACGAGGTGTCGCAAGAAACTTGATTTATATGAAACATAGTGTCTTGTATTCGTAAGAATAGGAGGAGACGTTGTGAATATCAAAATCTATAGTTCAACGAATTGCACCATAACGGTTAAAGCCATACAATGGTTAGAGAAAAAGAACTTATCTTATCAATTTGTTGATCTAGAAAGTAGAGCTTTAAGTAATAAAGAAGTCAAAGAGTTATGTAGTTTTGAAAATGCACATATTGAACAATTATTTACTACATGGTCATTTGAATTCAAAAAAATTAAAGCTGGACTTCCAAAAAAACAGGAAGATCAACTTCTATTTTTGTGCAAAACGCAACGTCATCTTTTAAGACGTCCTTTGATCATCATCGATGATGCGCTGTTTGTTGGCTACGATCAACGATTGATGGAGCAATTGATTTTACATGAATAGACTGTATCCAATTGTGTTACATACTGAAAAAGGCAATTGGGATCATCGGTTTTTCCTTAGTAACAAGCCAAAGAATCAAAATCTCACTTACCTGTTCTCTGGTTTTTTGGCTTATTACCAAAGGCGCGTTGCATATTTTTCGTAAAGAAACTAGTGATAACTAGCAAAAAGTGTAAGAGGCAAATCGTATATTCCAAAATAAAACATTTCGACTTTTTCGTATTTCTACTATAAAGAGGATCAAAATTGAAAGTATACCAGATAGATTTATCAGAAATAGTGATTGACAACTAAATAGAATAAATGGTATATTTTTTTTTGTTGTTTTTTGTTTATTACTGATTTTAATAGTGTAAATAAAACTTTAAATAATGCTTGACGAATAGAAAAACACATGTTAATATAACTAGTGTTGTTTGAGAAATTCATCAAGGAATGTTGTCTCTACAAAAGAAGAGATAAAAAAAGTTGTTGACAAATAACAAACAACAAGTTATTATAAGTGAGTTGCTAAAACGACCTCGTGAAAAACGAGTTGAAAAAACTTTTAAAAAATAGTTGACAATCATCCGAGAGTTTGCTAAGATATAAAAGTTGCTACGGCAATCACAAACGATAAGTTGAGGCAGTTGTGTTTCAATTATCACGTAGACCTTTGAAAACTGAACAAAGTAAGACAAACCAAATGTGTAGGGCGTCTTGATTCAATTCAAGACAACAAACATTTTTAACAAGCAAGCAATATGCTAGCAAACAATTGAGCTTAACAATCGAAAGATTGTTCTAACTTTTATTATGAGAGTTTGATCCTGGCTCAGGACGAACGCTGGCGGCGTGCCTAATACATGCAAGTCGAACGCTTCTTTTCCCACCGGAGCTTGCTCCACCGGGAAAAGAGGAGTGGCGAACGGGTGAGTAACACGTGGGTAACCTGCCCATCAGAAGGGGATAACACTTGGAAACAGGTGCTAATACCGTATAACAATCGAAACCGCATGGTTTCGTTTTGAAAGGCGCTTTACGGTGCCGCTGATGGATGGACCCGCGGTGCATTAGCTAGTTGGTGAGGTAACGGCTCACCAAGGCCACGATGCATAGCCGACCTGAGAGGGTGATCGGCCACATTGGGACTGAGACACGGCCCAAACTCCTACGGGAGGCAGCAGTAGGGAATCTTCGGCAATGGACGAAAGTCTGACCGAGCAACGCCGCGTGAGTGAAGAAGGTTTTCGGATCGTAAAACTCTGTTGTTAGAGAAGAACAAGGGTGAGAGTAACTGTTCACCCCTTGACGGTATCTAACCAGAAAGCCACGGCTAACTACGTGCCAGCAGCCGCGGTAATACGTAGGTGGCAAGCGTTGTCCGGATTTATTGGGCGTAAAGCGAGCGCAGGCGGTTTCTTAAGTCTGATGTGAAAGCCCCCGGCTCAACCGGGGAGGGTCATTGGAAACTGGGAGACTTGAGTGCAGAAGAGGAGAGTGGAATTCCATGTGTAGCGGTGAAATGCGTAGATATATGGAGGAACACCAGTGGCGAAGGCGGCTCTCTGGTCTGTAACTGACGCTGAGGCTCGAAAGCGTGGGGAGCAAACAGGATTAGATACCCTGGTAGTCCACGCCGTAAACGATGAGTGCTAAGTGTTGGAGGGTTTCCGCCCTTCAGTGCTGCAGCTAACGCATTAAGCACTCCGCCTGGGGAGTACGACCGCAAGGTTGAAACTCAAAGGAATTGACGGGGGCCCGCACAAGCGGTGGAGCATGTGGTTTAATTCGAAGCAACGCGAAGAACCTTACCAGGTCTTGACATCCTTTGACCACTCTAGAGATAGAGCTTCCCCTTCGGGGGCAAAGTGACAGGTGGTGCATGGTTGTCGTCAGCTCGTGTCGTGAGATGTTGGGTTAAGTCCCGCAACGAGCGCAACCCTTATTGTTAGTTGCCATCATTTAGTTGGGCACTCTAGCAAGACTGCCGGTGACAAACCGGAGGAAGGTGGGGATGACGTCAAATCATCATGCCCCTTATGACCTGGGCTACACACGTGCTACAATGGGAAGTACAACGAGTCGCGAAGTCGCGAGGCTAAGCTAATCTCTTAAAGCTTCTCTCAGTTCGGATTGTAGGCTGCAACTCGCCTACATGAAGCCGGAATCGCTAGTAATCGCGGATCAGCACGCCGCGGTGAATACGTTCCCGGGCCTTGTACACACCGCCCGTCACACCACGAGAGTTTGTAACACCCGAAGTCGGTGAGGTAACCTTTTTGGAGCCAGCCGCCTAAGGTGGGATAGATGATTGGGGTGAAGTCGTAACAAGGTAGCCGTATCGGAAGGTGCGGCTGGATCACCTCCTTTCTAAGGAATATTACGGAGACTACACACGTTTGTCGATACTTTGTTCAGTTTTGAGAGGTCTACTCAAAATTTAACCCGGGGCCTTAGCTCAGCTGGGAGAGCGCCTGCTTTGCACGCAGGAGGTCAGCGGTTCGATCCCGCTAGGCTCCATTAACAACGTATGTTGTTATATACTTGTTCATTGAAAACTGGATATTGAAGTAAAAATGTAAGTAATACAAACCGAGAACACCGCGTTGAATGAGTTTTTTAATAAGTTCAATTGCTTATTTTTCTTGATTGGACTTCTATCGCTAGAAGAAAGATCAAAACCCAACCGTAAGGTTGATAAGGTTAAGTGAATAAGGGCGCACGGTGGATGCCTTGGCACTAGGAGCCGATGAAGGACGGGACTAACACCGATATGCTTTGGGGAGCTGTACGTAAGCTATGATCCAGAGATTTCCGAATGGGGGAACCCAGCATCTTTTGTAGGATGTTACGTATACGTGAATACATAGCGTATACGAGGTAGACGCAGAGAACTGAAACATCTAAGTACCTGCAGGAAGAGAAAGAAAATTCGATTCCCTGAGTAGCGGCGAGCGAAACGGGAAAAGCCCAAACCAATGAGCTTGCTCATTGGGGTTGTAGGACTCCAATATGGTAGTTTTTTCAGATAGTCGAATGACTTGGAAAAGTCAGTCAGAGAGGGTGAAAGCCCCGTAGATGAAATTTGGAAGGCACCTAGGAGGATCCTGAGTACGGCGGAACACGAGGAATTCCGTCGGAATCCGGGAGGACCATCTCCCAAGGCTAAATACTCCCTAGTGACCGATAGTGAACCAGTACCGTGAGGGAAAGGTGAAAAGCACCCCGGAAGGGGAGTGAAATAGAACCTGAAACCGTGTGCCTACAACAAGTCAAAGCCCGTTAATGGGTGATGGCGTGCCTTTTGTAGAATGAACCGGCGAGTTACGATTGCATGCGAGGTTAAGTTGAAGAGACGGAGCCGCAGCGAAAGCGAGTCTGAATAGGGCGTTTGAGTATGTAGTCGTAGACCCGAAACCATGTGATCTACCCATGTCCAGGTTGAAGGTGCGGTA
>NZ_JBIORA010000001.1:477500-725000 GCF_051714005.1 Enterococcus sp. AZ171
TTTAAGTCGATCTAAGCTTCTTCTCTAAATAGAAATGAGTTTCATTTGACCAATAATCTAAAATGTTGATTGTCCAATTATTGCATCTTGACTAAAGAATGGCTTCGATTGCTTCTTTCATTTTTAATGGTGAAGTTTTTGGCGCAAAACGTTCAATTACTTGACCGTCTTTATCAATAAGGAATTTTGTAAAATTCCATTTGATTGCAGGTGTAAAAGTACCTGGTACTTGTTCTTTTAAATAATCAAATAGGGGATCAGCATCCCCGCCATTGATTACCGTTAGTTGATGCATGGGAAATGTAACACCATACGTTGTTCGGCAGGCTTCCGCAGCCTCATTTGCAGAAGCTACTTCTTGCTTGAATTGATTCGATGGGAAACCTAACACTACTAACCCTTTTTCCTGATACATCTGGTAAAGCTCTTCCAACTGTTCAAATTGCGGCGCCAAACCACATTTTGTTGCAGTATTAACGATGATCATAGGGTGGCCCTTGTATTTGTCCAATGAGTAAGTTCTCCCATTTTCTAATGTGACGTTAAAATCATAGATATCCATTCGTTTTTTCCTCCTATTTGTTGATGTATAATAAAGGGTTTGCTGACGTAGTCCCCTAAACTGAAAACATAATGAGCGAAAGTCAATGCCTTCGATCATTAGCCAACATGGAAGACTAAGAGATATTATTTGAGTTTTCTCTTAAAGTTCACGCCAAATTGTCTTTCTCATAACTTACCAAAACAAGCCGTAAAAGACAAAGATTTGGCATGTTCTTTTGTCTTTTACGGCTTATGACTATGAGATAGAGGTCACTTTCCTCAATCTCTATTATGATTAAATAAATGTATGGTCTGTTTATACTCCGACGTCTGACCATTCATCTCGTTTTGCTAAAAATTCACGCGCTAAAGCTTGTGCGCCTTCTAACGTATGGTTTGCAGCCCAGCCACATTGGATTTCGTTACTTGCTGGAACTTCTGTTGCTTGTAGCACATCTTTCATCGTTTTTTCTAAAACATCTAAAATATCGTCATAATTTTCATGATTGATGACAGTAAGATAGAAGCCTGTTTGGCATCCCATTGGTGACCAGTCTACAATATAATCTGCATGATTACGGATGTTTTCGGCAGTTAAATGTTCTAAAGAATGCAAACCTGCCATATCCATGTGTTCTTTGTTTGGCTGTTTGAAACGGACATCATATTTGATGATCAAATCGCCATGCTCGCCTTTTTTACGATCAGCTACACGAACATAAGGGGCTTTTACTTTACGGTGGTCTAAATTAAAACTTTCGACATTCATTTTCATATTGAATTACTCCTAACTATCTGATGATTCTTTTTAGGGAAATGAAAATCCTCTAAAAAGATTGGGTCGATTTATCTAAATTCTAACACTTATTGCAGGTCAGGTGTAGAAAACTGATTGATTTTTTTTCAATTCTTTAAAGATAAAATGGATCAGTGATTTTTCAATTGGGTAAAGGCTTGGTTCAAATCATCTAAAAGATCTTGGGCGTACTCGATTCCTACGGATAAACGAATCAATCCGTCTTTGATTCCAGCTTTTTCGCGTTTTTCTTTAGGTACAGAGGCATGAGTCATCACAGAAGGAATTTCCACTAAACTTTCGACACCACCTAAGCTTTCAGCGAGGATAAATAGTTGCAAAGCTTCTACAAAAGGAATTGCATCTGCGTCGTTTTTCAAGGTAAAGGAAACCATTCCGCTATAGCCGGACATCTGTTGTTTCGCAATTTCATGATTATTATGGGTTGTTAGACCAGGGTAATAGACTGCTTCAACTTCAGGATGGTTCGCTAATAATTCTGCTACAGCATAGGCATTTTTTTGATGTTCTTCCATACGCACACTAAGAGTTTTGATCCCGCGTTGCATCAACCAACTATCTTGTGGACCTAATACGCTACCGATGGCATTTTGATAGTAACCAATTTGTTCCGCCAACTCTTGGTTGTTTGTCGTAACTAATCCAGCAACGACATCACTATGCCCGCCTAGATATTTTGTGCCACTGTGTAAAACAATATCAGCGCCTAATTCTAAAGGTTTTTGAAAGTATGGTGTAGCAAATGTGTTATCCACGATTGTTAACAGGTCACGATTTTTTGCAATGGCAGCCCCTGCTTTCAAATCGGTGATTTTAAGTAGAGGATTACTTGGTGTTTCTAGGTACAAAGCTTTTGTATTGTCTTGAATTGCTTCTTCAATCTGTGCAAGATTACTTGTATCGACGATCGTATACTCTAACCCATTTTTTGTAAGAACATTATCAAATAAACGGAAAGTTCCACCATAGACATCATCGCCTAAGAGAATGTGATCTCCAGATTGGAATAAGGAAAAGACTGCATGGATTCCTGCTAGACCTGAGGCAAAGGCAAAGCCACGAACGCCACCTTCTAAGTCTGCGATCAATTCTTCTAAAGCAAAACGTGTTGGATTACCTGAACGTGAATATTCGTATTCTTTCGGTTGTCCAACTGCATTTTGGCGGTAAGTCGATGTTTGATAGATCGGTACGCTAACTGCACCGGTTGTCGGATCTTCACTAATACCACCATGGATCAATTTTGTTTGAATATGCATAATTATTTCCTCCAATTTCTTCATTGAGTTTATTGTGTCGTTTGTTGCTTACAGATAAATATTTTTTGATAAGTAACGATCGGACGTGTCTGGAAATATGGTCAGGATAGACTGTCCGTTCGGTAGACGTTGTGCTTCTTTTAAGGCTGCGGCAAAAGCGGCTCCGCTCGAGCTGCCTACTAATAATCCGTGTTCTTTTGCTAGTTGACGTGTGTAAGCAAATCCTTCAGCATCAGAAATCGTTTCAAATTGATCAATTGTCAACTCACTAAGAAAAGGGGGGACAAATTCAACGCCGATGCCTTCAATTTCGTGCCCATGTGAAGGACCACCATTCAAAATCGATCCTTCTGGCTCAACACCAATCAGGCGAAGTTCAGGTAAACGATCTTTTAGAAATTTTGCGGTTCCAGCAAACGTACCACCACTTCCAATACCGGCAACAAAACTATTGATTGACCCTTCCAATTCTTGAAACAATTCAGGCCCCAATGTTTGGTAATAAGTGGCTGGATTGTCTGGGTTTTCAAACTGCAAGGGAACATAACTATTTGGGATCTCAGAAGCTAATTGTTTACTTTTTTCGATCGCACCAACGATTCCTTCTTCTGTAGGAGTGTGTACGATTTTTGCGCCTAGTGCCTGCATGATTTTTTGTTTTTCTATACTAAATTTTTCTGGTACGACAAAAATTGTTTTTAAATTGAATTTCAAAGCTGCCAGACCTAAACCAATCCCTGTGTTACCAGCAGTTGGCTCAATGATCGTTGTTTCTTGATCGATTTTTCCGCTCTCAAGACCGGAAGTCAATAAATACAAACCTAAACGGTCTTTGATACTACCTCCTGGATTCAAGTATTCCAGTTTTGCATAGATCACGGAATCTTTTGGCATAGGAAAATCTTGCGCAGTAAATTTATAGACGGGTGTATGCCCGATTGCTTCAGTAATTGATGAAATGATCACGAATCCAAACCTCCAAAAAAGTAAAATAAAAAGGAGCTGACTATTTAATCAGCTCCTCGTAAGATCATAAATTGAAAAGACCAAGAAAGAAAACACTTTCACTACAGAAAGAGATCTTTCATTCAACTATGAAGGGCAATTAATAGACATGGCAAACAGTATGCTGTTTTTATACACCATACAACAACACTTCAATTGTTTTAAGTAATTGATTGCCATGTTTATCCCTCCAATAATGATTTAATTAAAAATAGCATGAAAAAATAAGAAAGTCAAAGACTATCATTTGAAAAGCAATAATTTCCTAGTTTTATAGACGTTTGTCTGATACAATAAGGGTGATTATGATTAAGAAAAAAAGGAGCAAAAAATAATGATCTCAGCAAGCGATTTAAAATCCGGAATGACATTTGTCCAAGACGGAAAATTGATCAAAGTAATTGATGCAAGCCATCACAAACCTGGTAAAGGAAATACTGTGATGCGTATGAAGCTAAAAGATGTTCGTACTGGTGCTACTTATGATACGACACTAAGACCAGACGAAAAATTTGAAAAAGCACACATTGATACAAAACCAGTTCAATACTTATACACAATGGATGATACAGCATTCTTTATGGATCTAGAAACATACGAACAATATGAGATCCCTGTAGAAACTGTAGCTGAAGAAATGAAATTTATCTTAGAAAACATGGAAGTTAAAATCCAATTCTTCGGTAGCGAAGTGATTGGTGTCCAATTACCAACAACAGTTGTCTTACGTGTCGTTGAAACACAACCATCGATCAAAGGTGCGACAGTGACTGGTTCTGGTAAACCTGCAACGATGGAAACAGGCTTAGTAGTCAATGTTCCTGATTTCATTGAAGCGGATGAATTACTAGAAATCAATACAGCAGAAGGTTCATACGTAAAACGTGCAAAATAACCGAGTGTAGTAAAAAAGCTTTTAAGCAGGATGCTTAAAAGCTTTTTTTTATATTAATCAGTTAATCAGCAAACAATGTTTGTAGTTTTAAATGATGGACTTCTAACAGTCGTTGATACAGATTTGTCTCAAAGTCTCTATAATGACAAAAATCAAGGACTGTATACTTAGAAGAATCAAGACCATTAGGAATCAGCAGGGGGGAACCAAAGATGAAAAAGTCATATTCTTCAGTGATGGGAAGCGTGAGTCGCTCGATATCTACAAAGGGGATCTTCTTGCCTAAATTCAAGATTTCTGCGGAGATCAGATGCTCAGAGACGTTGACAAACCCAACTTTCAATTTATAGTTTTCATCGATTTCTGAATAATATGGATAAAGTAAACTGGCTTGTAGAAAGGCTAATTCACTTACGCAAGATTTCAACCAGGTATAGTTTTTTCGTTGTGCGATTTTTTTCCAAAACCCTTCGATTTTGATTGTCAAGATACGTAAAAGTGGGTATTTATCTTGAATATAAGAAGAGATAAATAATGTGGTCAAAGGAATTTTTTGCTTGAACATGCTAAAGTTACCGATGGATAGATAGAGATTCAAAAGCAAAGCGGGCTCTTTTTCAAAATGGAATGTACCAATAAATGTCTGACAGTGCTCTTGAAATTCCTCTAAAATAGCTTTGATCTCATTACTCGGTTGTTGATAGGAATGTTGCACGATCGGCACACGAATATCTTGATTAGAGGTAAGAAACGGCCAATAATAGAACAAATAAAACAAAGAGTTTACCTCTAAGATATCTAAACGAAGATTCGCAATTTTGAAGAAGTCGTAAAAAAAGTCAATGTTTGTTTCACTTGGAATAAAGGAATCTCTCGATAATCGATAGATATCCGTAAAATGATTATTTTCGATCCTCAGCAAACAAATCAGACAATGGAGACTAGCTTGTTTTTTTCCTAAATCAAACTTATTCTTGTGTTGCGATCCTTCGTGCTTATAAATCAATGCGCGAACTTCTTGGCTGTAAGGAATACTATCCAGACTTTCTCCTAATGAAACAAACCAAAAGAAGTTGAAAAAAATGATACGAATCAGCATTTCAGAACCAGATAAGGTAAGATTCGATAAATTCAAATTGATATTGTACTCCTTCAAATATTCAGCCAATTTTTTTGTTTGTCGAAAACATGTTGAGCGGCTGATAAAATGGCGATTGCAAAAAGCTGCAAGATCTTCATCTTGTTCAGTCAGAAGACTGATCAATAATTTATAAGGAACACTTTCTGTTGATAGGAAATGTTGGTATTGGGTATATTGAACAAGTTGTTCAGGAATGGATAACTTGTTTTTAGTATGTAACAGTTTAATATCAGTAAATTGTTCTAAATCATCTTCTATAGCACATAGGATTTTTTTGAAACGGGTCGGACTGAAATAGAAATCTAAGTTTTCTCGTACATGATCTAAACTATATTCCCCCGACCATAAGGTCATTATCTTTCCATACACATTTAATTTCATTCTTGCATGGTCATCTAATAAAATTTTTTCAATCAATTCTTCACCTTCTTTTTATATTTTTATTATTAATACCGTATTTATTTTTCCTTGTAAATACTTGTCTCAATTTTCTAAAAAAACTCTACCGGATTTAGAAATATTTTTTTAAAATTTGTCTCAAAATTATTGCTCAATGAGTATATTTTGTGAGAGAAAAGAATAATAAATCGGTTTTAAATAACTAATCATTCAATGTATTCGTTTTACTATATCAAATTTAAAGCTACTTAAAATAACTGTAATTTAATAGTTAGAGACAAAAGAGAAGAGAACTAGAAAGATTAGTGAATTTTTTCTTTTTTTTATATTATCTAATTGAATTTTAAAGTTTTTCTAAGGAGGTATCCATAAATGAAGAAGCGAAATTATTTCATCGTTTTCTGTCTATTTTCTCTATTTTTCGTCACCTATTTCTATTTCCAAAAAGGAAAGACTGTGGCAGCTAATGAAGAGGCAACCATTGAAGTCTTAAATAATGAATATGGCAAAGTA
Organism: Enterococcus sp. AZ171; assembly: GCF_051714005.1. NCBI lineage: Bacteria > Bacillati > Bacillota > Bacilli > Lactobacillales > Enterococcaceae > Enterococcus > Enterococcus sp. AZ171. The sequence continues at coordinate 484,073 of NZ_JBIORA010000001.1, forward strand.
AGTATTAGGAAAATAGATCGTCAGCTAACGGTCGTGTATCGATTAAATGAGCAAACACAAGAAAACAGATTTTTATTCCAGTTACATCCAAAAGATGCACCTGAAACGAATCTGCTTTCCTCTTATGTTTCTCAGGAATATCAAGAATACACAGATGAGCAACAACGAAAATGGCTAGCAAGTGATTTTTCTCAAGCCATTGAAGAAAAAGAATTGACCATTGAATTGCCGAGTACGAGCAAAGAATTTCAACTCAATATTCAGATAGAAGAAAAAACGGGTCAGTTACTTTTATCTGAACCAGCTTCCTTTTCATTTTCTATAGATAACGAGAATCAGGAAACTGCACAAACGAGTGAACCAACGTCTGAAACCACGACTTCTTCTGAAAACAGTGAGGTGTCGGATGATTCATCGATAGCTAAAAACGAATATCGTCCGTTTGAACAACCACAATTATTCAATGAACAGTTGAAACCTAAAGGGTTAGCGACGATTGAACCGGAATATACCACAGATGAGCAAGGAACCTATCCGCAAGCGATGTGGCAACCGGAAAATGACGAGAATGTACGAAATCATCAAGGGAATCGTCATGGTCAATCACAATGGGATGGATTGACGAATTGGGATGGTGACCCAACCAATCAAAACAATTCTTATATTGAATATGGTGGGGAAAAAGAAGAAGCCGATTACGCAATCCGTAAATTTGCCAAAGAGACAGCGACTCCTGGATTGTTTGACTTGTATCTGAATGTTCGAGGAAATACCCAAAAAAATATCCCTCCTTTAGATGTCGTTCTGGTTGTTGACTGGTCTGGCAGTATGAATGAGGACAATCGTATTATTGAAGTGAAGAATGGGATTGATCGATTTGTCGATACCTTATCAGAAAGTGGTGTAACGGAAAAAATCAATTTAGGTTATGTTGGTTTTTCTAGTGAAGGCTACGACAATCGAACGATACCGATTGCAGGATTTGATTCTGTAAAGGAAGAAATCCAAGCAGCCACACCTGATTCAACAAGTGGTGGTACGTTTACTCAAAATGGTTTACGTCAGGCAGGCGAGATGTTGTCTGAACAAAATGGTCACAAAAAGGTGATCGTTCTTTTGACTGATGGTGTTCCGACATGCTCCTATCACGTATCAAGTGTGGTGACTGAAGAGGACGTTAGTTATTATGGCGCGACTTTTAGCAATCAAGTCGATCATCCCGAATATACTTCAAAAATTTCCCCGCCTTATCTTGTACCTGTTAGAGACCAATATTCACAATGGCGTTGGATCAATTCAACGTTTACAGCAACGATTGGTGAAGCAATGGCATTGAAACAACGAGGAATCGAGATCCATGGCTTGGGTATACAGTTGCAAGGAGATGAAACTGAAGGCATCACGAAAGAGGAAGTAGAACGTCGAATGCGTAAGATGGTTTCCACTGGTGAAGACGGCACGGCATATTATGAATCTGCCAATGAGTCTACAGATATTGCTGATTATCTAGCCAAAAAAGCTGTGCAGCTTTCTGGAACAGTCGTTGATGGAAAAATCACTGATCCAATCATTGATCCATTTGTTTATCAACCAGACAGCGCTTCTGTTACAAGTGTAGGGACAACCCCTCTATCGATTGAGCCACTTCTCTCTATTGATGGGCAAACGATCAACGTCGATAAAATCTATTTAGAAAAAGGGCAAGAAATCCAACTACATTATCAAGTGAGACTCCAAACAGAAAGCAAAATGTTCGAGACTGATACTTGGTATCAAATGAATGGGCAAACAATCTTCCAACCAACGAGCAACCCAGATGTTCTTGCTAAATTCGGTGTGCCGTCAGCCAAAGCACCAGGTGTATCTCTTGATTTTTTCAAAGAATGGGAAGAATTTGATCAAGATACGACGACTCGACCAGAGAAAGTGATTTACGAAATCAAGCGAACAGGAATCACCGAAACATCTAGTTGGGAAAGTGGCTATGTACAATTAAGTAAACCGGAAGAGGAGAACACCAATGTTTGGGAGCGAACCAATATCACCAAACTTCTAGCGTCCAGTGAAGCGTCTCGTGAAACCCTCAGCTTGCCAAAACACAACAATCAAGGGCAAGAATTTCACTATGAAGCGGTGAATGAGTTAGATGTACCAGGATATCAATCAGAAAAAGTCAACGCAACGACTTGGAAAAATAAAAAACAATTTGTTCCTTTAGATTTAAAAATAACCAAGAAAACTTCGTCAGCTGACCATCTCCTAAAAGGAGCAGTGTTTCAACTAACGATTGAAGGTCAGGAGATTCAGCTGATCGACCATGAGGATGGTACCTATTCATTGCCAGAAGGCACACGCCTTGAAAAAGTAAAATCTTATACATTGACAGAAATCAGTGCACCTGCTGGACATGAAAAATCGGAAAAGCAGGCGTGGGAAATTGCTATTTCTGACAATGGGGAAGTAACAGTGGACAAACAACAAGCTACAGTCACTGATCAAGTGATCCAATTGACGATTGAGAATCCATTTGCAGACCTTCCGATAGCCATAAGAAAATATACCGAAAAGGACAAACAAAAAATCAATCTGGCAGGAGCAACTTTTGCTTTACAAATAAAAGGAGAAACAGGAACCTATCATACACTGAAAGAGGAAGTTACCGCGTCATCAGGATTGGCAGAATTCGTGATACAAAAAGCGGGTGAATATCGCTTAGTAGAAACAGCAGGACCGCTTGGTTACGATACGATTCCAGGAAACTATGAATTTAAAGTTGACCCTTACGGTACGATTCTCTATGACGGAGAAAATGTAGAGGAAGATACCGTTTGGACATTGACGCATATGAATCAAATCAAACCTTTTGATTTAACAGTCCTAAAGCAAACGGATACAGGACAGGTGTTAAAAGGGGCAGTCTTCCGACTATCCGGTTCAGATGGACAGGTTGAATTACCAAACGACGATAAAGCAACTGATACATTTGTTTTTGAGAACCTAAAACCGGGTGAGTACACGTTGGAGGAAATCAAAACACCAGAAGGTTATCTGGGGTTAGAGCAACCCGTACAGATCGTTATCCAAACGGATGGAAAAGTAACTGTAGATGGTGAACCATCAGAAATCCAGTTACAAACTGATCATACGAACAACCAAATCCATTTGGTCATCACCAATCAGGCATTGATCCCACTGCCTGAAACCGGAGGATCTGGCCGACTTGGCTTCCTATTATTAGGTATCCTTGCGATTGTTTCATTTGTCGTTTATTTAAGGGGGATGAGACGAGGAGGCATTTCAAGTTGACCAAGTATTATTGGTTCTTGCTGTTGTTGCCTTTTCTGTTAGTTGGTGGTGCCAAAACGTGTATCGCCCAAACACAAGAGATGGTCCAGTTGATTGTCCATACTACGCAACCCTCATCAGATAAACAAACGGAATCTCATAAAGCGAGTTTTGCGGTTTACGATGTGACAAAATCATTTTATCAATTACGTAAAAAAGGATTTACTGTCGAAGAAACACAACAAATCATTGCGCGACAAGGTACTTCAGCAGGTTCTTTTCTAATGGAAAAACTGGTGAAGTCGAACAATGATGGAGAAGATGTAGCAATCTTTGATCTACGTGAGTCAACGAATCAAATAGGTAACGTTTATTTAGTGAACGAAACCACTCACATAGCAGATGCGTTTGTAGGATCACAAAATGTAGTCGTGGTTTTGCCTCTTTATGATTCATATGATCATCCACAAAAGGCAATCCATCTCTATCCTAAAATGAACCAAGAGCCATCTGCGATCGTCTTTGAAAAAAAGCTTGTAGAGGAAAAAAATACTTATTCGATTGGTGAAAAGATCTACTATCAATTGGATATCCAGTTTCCAAATGGAATAGCAACTGAAGAAACATGTGTAGTCACTGACAGTGCGACGAAAGGGTTGGAGTTGCTAACTGAATCGCTCAAAGTCCACAGTGAAGAAAAACGCTTGGAAAATCTGACGTTTCATAGCCATAGTCAAGGATTCAGTATTGCGTTTAACGGTCAAGACTTGCAAGATCTGGCAGGTAAAACAGTGAGGATCAACTATCAGATGCGTTTACGACAAGATGCAATCGCTGATCAATCGATCATCAATCAAGCGACATTAGATATCGGAACAGCATCATTGTCACGAAGTACACGTATTCGAACAGGAGGGAAGTGGTTTCAAAAAGTTACAAAAGATAAGGAACAACAGGTGCTAGAAGATGCAATGTTTATGATCAAAAACCAACAGGAAGAATACCTGCATTTGAAAGATGGAAAATATTGCTGGAAAAAACGAGCAAGAGATGCAATAACGCTGACTTCTGATCGAAATGGCTTATTTTCCATCAATGGCTTAGCAGACGGAGAATATTTACTTGAAGAAATCAAAGCACCAAAAGGGTATAAAAGAAATCCTTATGCTGTCTCGTTTGTCGTAAAAAGTATGTCATATGCCATCAATGGACAACCTAGTGAACCTTTGAAAATCACTAATCAGAAACAAGAAACGAGTTTTCTTTTTCCAAAAACAACTGACGAAAAAATAAGTGTTGGTATGATTGGTGGCATATCGATCATAGGTAGTTTCATTATTTATCAAAAGAACAGGAGTAAAGAAGAATGAAGAATAGAAAAAATTTCAAAAAAGTATTACTATGTCTTATTTCATCACTACTTACACTGGTGGCATTACTTCCTAATCCACAAGTGTTTGCTGAAGGAATGGATGCACAATTGGTGATCCACAAAAAGAAAATGTTAGATTTCCCACAACAAGAGATCCAAAATACAGGGAAAGAAATGACTGAATTCAACAACTATCAAGGGTTGGCAGATGTGACGTTCCATGTGTATGATGTCACCGAATCATTTGCTGAAGCAAGAAAAAATGGCGCGACGATTGAAGAAGCAAAAGCGATCGTCCAATCACAGACTTCTGGCACAGCTCTTCTTTCTGGTACCACAGACGCTCAGGGGGATCTTTCTTTAGCATTGCCAAAAAAACAAGCTGGAAAAGATGCAGTTTATGTGATTGAAGAAGAAGCAAAATCAGGAGTAACAGCTACTGCAAATATGGTTGTGGCATTTCCAGTATATGAACTGATCAAACAATCCGAAGGTTCATATCAATATGGGACAGAAGAATTAGACGTAGTTCATTTATATCCTAAAAATGTCGTGGAAAATGAAGGAACGCTGAAGGTCAAAAAAGTAGGTTCAGCAGAAGGCGAAGCACTAAACGGTGCGGAATTTGTCATTGTGAAAGAAGATGCAGGTGTTGCCAAATATTTGCATAGTGTGGCACAAGGAATGTATACATGGACAACTGACAAATCTAAAGCAAAACACTTTGTGACTGGCAAAAGCTATGAAATCGGTGAAGAGGACGTTGCTGAAAATGAAGCAGAGAAAGGTCAAATACTCATTACTGGATTAGAAGTTGGCGAATATGTGTTAGAAGAAGTAAAAGCACCTGAAAATGCAGCGATGATTACTGAGCAAACGAAGACACCATTCACAATTGTTGCTGGTAGCCAAACGCCAGTTGAACTTACAGTGAAAAATGATACGACGAAAGTAGAAAAAGAAACGCCGCAATTAGATGGGCAAGACGTAGCAATCGGAGAACCGATCAATTATGAGATCAGCGTCAATATTCCTCTTGGGATCGCGGATAAAGAAGGATCAAACAATAAATATACCACCTTCAAATTGATTGATACACATGATCCAGCTTTAACATTCATGAACCAATCAACGGGAGAAACAGGTTATGCACTTTACGATGGTGAAACGATCATTGATTCAACAAATTACCACGTAACTGAACAAACAAACGGCTTCACAGTAACGATTGAACCAACTTATATTCCTTCATTGACTCCAGGTGGTACGTTGAGTTTTGTTTATTACATGCATTTGAATCAGTTAGCAGAACCAACCCAAGGCTATAACAACGAAGCAAATGTTGATACTGGACATACGACAGATCAAACACCACCAACTGTGGAAGTACTGACAGGTGGGAAACGATTCATTAAAGTAGATGGAGCAGTAGCTGATATCAAACCATTAGCAGACGCTTCGTTTGTGGTACGTGATCAAGATGAAGCAACAGCGAAATATTTGATCATTGATCCAGTAACAAAAGCAGTAGCGTGGACGACTTCACAGGAAGAAGCAACGATTTTCACGACAACAAGTGATGGATTAGTGGATATCACAGGCTTGTCTTATGGTACGTATTATTTAGAAGAAACAAAAGCACCAAACAATTATGTGAAACTAACTGAACGAATTTCGTTTAAGGTCGATCAGCAATCTTATGCTGTTGCAGGTGAATTGGTTGCACCAGAGAAAGTACCAAACAAACACAAAGGGACATTACCAGCAACTGGTGGCAAAGGCATTTCATTGTACATTTTCTTAGGTGTGGTTTTACTGACAATCGTGGGTGCATACTGGCTAAAACGACCAAAAGTTAAATAGTATCAAATGAAGAACAAGTGACTCGCTGAGGAGAATAAAATGAAACAAAAAAAATGGCGTCTGTTAGATCTAATCATGTTCTCGGTATTTTTTATCGGTGTCCTCAGCTTGGCGTATCCTTTTGTCAGTGATACGTTGAATAATTATCTCGACCAGCAGATCATCAAAAATTATCAAAAAAAGGCAAAGTCTGAACATGCGACAGAACTTGCTGAATTACAAAAGCGGATGATCAAAAAAAATGAACAACTGGCATCAAACGTAGCGATGCCAGAAGCAGACCCATTTTCCAAGAAAAAAAAGAATGATCAAAAATCTCAGAAATCGTATATCGAATCACATACCGTTGGTGTTTTGACGATCCCCAAAATCAATGTCAGCTTACCGATTTTTGATCAAACAACGACGAAACTATTGGAAAAAGGCGCTTGTCTGCTCGAGGGCACCTCATACCCGATCGGAGGTAAATCGACACATGCGGTACTTTCCAGCCACCGAGGCTTGCCGCAAGCAAAATTGTTTACAGATTTACCTCAATTAAAAATAGAAGATCACTTTTATATTGAAATCAATGGACAGTATCTTGCGTATCAAGTCGATCAGATTAAAACCGTAGCACCGACAGAAACAGAAGCGCTACAAATCCAAGAAAATCAAGATTTAGTCACACTGGTTACTTGTACTCCGTATATGGTCAACAGTCACCGTTTATTAGTACGCGGACACAGGGTCGCTGTTGAACCAGAAGAAATAAAAGAATCGTTAGAAAAAGTGAAACGGGCGAAGCGTACTGCATTTTTACTCGTAAATGGCTTGATCAGTGTGTTTTTGTTGCTATTTCTTATCATGATGATAAAATATTTTACAAAAGTTATTAAAAAATAATATAGTTTCGGAAACTAGATGATAAAGTTTTTGTAAACAGAACATCTTTCATGTATAATGAAATTGAACAAACGAAATGGAGTGGATCAAGATGGAGATAGAATTTAGCCGAAAGTACCAGATCGTCAATGAAGTATTAAATGCGGTGACCCATGGGATTGCAGCTTTGTTAAGTCTGCTTTGCTTCAATTTGCTGATGGATCGCGCCCATACGACCTTAGATTATGTCGCTTTTGCGATTTATGGTAGTTCTCTTTTTCTGCTATTCTTTTCTTCTACGTTATTTCATAGTTTGATTTTTACGAAAGCAAAAAAAGTATTTCAGGTATTTGATCATTGTTCGATCTACCTTTTGATTGCTGGAACCTACACGCCATTTTGTCTGCTAGTCGTGCAAGGAACGACAGGACTAGTTTTGCTAAGTGTTATTTGGGCGACAGCAGTGATTGGCATCATCTATAAATGTTTGACTTTAACAAAGACAAACAAGGTATCAAAAGTTTCAACGATCATTTACAATGTGATGGGGTGGGCAATCATCGTTGTGCTACCTAAGCTCTATCAGAATATCGATTTGACTGGCTTGCTACTGCTAGTTGGCGGAGGAATCGCCTATTCTGTGGGATCACTATTTTATAGCATGAAAAGCAGACGATTCACCCATGTGATTTGGCATCTATTTGTCATGTTAGGTGCAGCGTTGATGTTTTTAGCAATCTATGTAAGTAATTGATTTAAGGAAAATATGATTCAAAAAACTGACCAATTTATTGGTCAGTTCAGACTGTAGACAAAAAGGAGTGGCTTAATTGCCAACTCCTTTTTATTAGTCTTTGTAGAAATTTGAAATAAAAAGCCATAGGCTTTTTTGCTTTCCATAGCCATGAGGCTAGTTTTTTTAAATTCATGGCAGCAAACGTAAGCATCGTGTGCGTGGCGACTTTTTCGAGACCTCGATATTTTGTCCAACGCATACCATGCTTTTCTTTTGCATCTGCAACTATTCGTTCAATAGTTTGTTTTCTCTTTTTATAAATTTCTCTATTCAACGCCGTATGGCGTTGGTGTTCAAGTTCATCCATAAGATCCGCCCAAACATGTCGAGTTACTATTTTTTGATGTTTTGTACTCAAAGTACAGTTTTTAAGTAATGGACAACTCCTACAGAATTTTGGATTTGATTTATAGGTTCGATAACCATCACGAGTGATAGTTGAAAATAACAACGGTTGATTATTGGGACATAAATAGCAGTCAAAATAGGCATCATAAACAAAGTCTTTTTTACGAAACATTCCTTTTACTCCATGAGGTACAGTATATGGAAGAATCGGGTAGAGTTTCAAGTGTGACAGAAAATGAACAAATTTAGGCGTCTTATATCCTGCATCAGCGACAACACGCTTTATATTTGGAAAAGCTCTTTTCGACTGTTTGACCAGATCGATTGCGACTTGGCTGTCATGTACATTTCCTGGTGTGATTAATGTAGATAAGATAAAACCATTATCTTCACAGGAAGTATGCGCGGAATAAGCAAATTGTTTTTCTCGTTCACCTTTAACATAGTAACCACTTTCTGGATCTGAATGACTTATTTTTTGAAGACTCAACTCACTTTCTATGTCCACGTAAAAGGACGTTTTCCTACAGCAATACGTTCTTTATTTATTTCATCTTCTAATTCATCTTGATAAGCTTTAGCTTGACCGTAGGTCATTTCTTTTGTGAACTTATGTTTATTGGCATTTGCCTTAATATGAGTAGAATCAATATAAAGGTTGTCTTCCGTAACGAAGCCAGCTTTTACAGCTTGTTCTAGAATATGAGAGAAAATGTCTTCAAATAAAGTTGTTTCTCTAAATCTTCGAACATAGTTTTTACCAAAAGTAGAGAAATGCGGGATAGGATCCTCGAATGAATAACCTAAAAACCAACGATAAGCAACATTTGTTTCAACGTCTTTAATGGTCTGTCTCATCGAACGGATACCAAATAAATATTGGATAAATACTAATTTAATTAAGACCACTGGATCAATACTGGGACGACCATGGGTCGAATACGTAGATTCTACAATGGGATAAATGAAATCAAACTGAATCGCAGCATCAATCTTTCGAACTAAGTGATCTTTAGGTACAAGATCATCAATTGTTAACATAGCAAATTGATTTCTACCTTCAATCGATTGTTTTCTCATCATTAGAATCACTCCCAGAATAGTTTATACAATGAGTATAAAACAAAAAAACTGCAAACAACACTCCAAATTTAGGAGTTTGTCTACAGTCTGAACTGACCAATTTATTGGTCAGTTTTTTTGTCTATTTCTAAGAGAATTATGTGAAAATAAATAGTGGTTTTTTATTTTTTGTTTTCTGTATGCAATAAAATTGAAAAATTAAACATTTTTGCTGAAAATAGCGATTTAAACTAGACAATTCAAACAATTTTGTTTAATATTATTCAAATAAAATTCAAATTATAATCTAAGGATATTTCAATTTGATGAGAAAATAATTTTTTGAAAAGAGGGAAAAGAGAATGACAGAATTAACGATCGGCGAAATTCCAGTGAGTCAATTAGCAAATGAATATCAAACACCCCTATATGTGTATGATGAAAAAAAGATGGAAGAAACGATAAAGTCGTTTAAGCTGAACTTTGATTCTGATTCTTTTCAAACAAAGATCTTGTATGCGTCTAAAGCCTTTCAAACGGTAGAATTACTCCATCTAATTGCTGAACAAGGGTTAGGTCTAGATGTCGTAAGTGGTGGGGAGATTTATACCGCGTTACAAGCTGGATTTCCTTTAGAAGATATTTATTTCCATGGCAACAACAAAACGATTGATGAATTAAGATATGCCATTGAAAATGATATACGCCATTTTGTTGCAGATAATGGGATGGAAGTCGAAGTCTTGGAAGAGTTAAGCCGAGAATATCAGAAAAAGCTACAGATCATGTTGCGATTGAACGTAGGGATCGAAGCACATACCCATGAATACATCGTCACCGCACATATCGATTCAAAATTCGGCATGCTTTACGATAGCGATGTTTGCCAACAAGCGATTGCACGTATCCAACAAAGTGAATTTCTTAGATTGGAAGGCTTTCATGCCCACATCGGCTCACAAATCTTTGATATGACTGCTTGGCTGGCTGAGATCGACCAGCTGGTTACCTACCTTGAAGATTTTCAACAACCGCTTTCTTTAAATCTGGGAGGGGGCTTTGGTATCCGTTATACCGAAGCGGACACACCTTTACCAATTGCAGAATCAGTCAAACATCTGGTTACACACACAGAGCAGACGCTAGCTGACAGAAACTTAACGATCGATCGCTTATTGATTGAACCTGGGAGAAGTATCGTTGGTGAAGCCGGAACAACACTTTATACAGTCGGCTATATCAAAGAAACACCTCACAAGAAATATTATTTTGTGGATGGTGGGATGACAGATAATATTCGACCGGCACTTTATCAAGCAGAATATACCTGTGATTTGGCAAATAAACTAGACATTGAAAAAACAGAAAAAGTGACGGTTGCCGGAAAAATGTGTGAATCAGGAGACGTGGTGATCCAAGAAACACAGTTGCCTCCTGCAGAGCCAGGTGATCTTCTGGCAGTGTATGCCACAGGAGCCTACGGATATTCGATGAGTAGCAATTACAATCGTGCACTGCGACCAGCAGTTGTTTTTGTCAAAGATGGCGTGTCGAGAGAAGTCGTGCGTCGGCAAACTTATGCGGATCTATTGAGAGGAGAAGTCTATGCAGATTTATAAATATAATGGTTGTGGCAATGACTTTATTCTCTTAGATTACGATGAAACGATCGACTATAGTCATTTGGCTCAAAGCTTATGTGCACCTACGGCTTACGATACGGATGGATTGATTGCTGTTAAAACCGAACCTTTAGAAATGATCTACTACAATAAAGACGGTAGCCGTGCGCCGATGTGTGGCAATGGTATCCGTTGTTTTGCCAATTATGTCAGCGATCAACAATTACTTGAAGCGCTACAATTTGCGGTCAAAACGCTTGCTGGGATGATCCATACGACAATCCATTCACGAAAGCCTTTTTATTGCACAGTCGACATGGGTTCGCCGGACTACCGACCAGAGAAAGTAGGCGTAGCGCAATCAACACCTATCATCAAACAAACGCTGACGATTGATGAGCGAAAGGTAGAGCTGACTAGTTTATTCATGGGGACGATCCATACAGTTGTTTTTGTTGAAGATGCGTTGGCTGAATTAACCAAAGAGACTGGAGAAAAACTCTGCCATCATCCCTTATTCAAAGAAAAAACAAACGTCAATTTTGTCCAATCTGTCAATGAAGAAGAATTGATCGTCCGCACGTATGAACGTGGGGTCGGTTGGACACTAGCTTGTGGTACAGGTTGTTGTGCAGCGTATGTCGTCGCAAGAGATCAAGGCTACCTTTCCGGCTTACAAGCGACGATTCATTTAGAGCAAGGCGATTTACTGATTTCTGGCGATAAAACGATCACGATGGCGGGACCAGCCACATATGAATGGCATAAAAATTTGGAGGTAGAGGCATGATCAAAGGTTCGATTGTCGCGTTAGTGACACCAATGACGGAAACAGGTGCAGTGGATTATCTAGGCTTGGAGCAGCTGATTGCGTTTCATCTGAAAGAACAAACAGACGGCTTACTGGTCCTTGGAACAACTGGGGAATCACCCACACTATCTGAGGAGGAAGAGGAAGAGATCGTACGATTCACCGTTGAAAAAGTCAATGGACGTATCCCAGTGATTGCTGGTGCAGGATCAAATGCAACGGCGAAAACGGTCAAGAAAGTCCAACGCTTTGCTGAACTTGGGGCAGACCAATTATTAGTGATCACCCCTTACTATAATAAAACGAGTGATGTAGGGTTACTGGCTCATTTTAAAGCGATCGCAGACGCTTCCTCGCTACCAATCATCTTATATAACGTACCGTCACGAACAGGGATGACGATTTCGTTACCTGTATTAACAGAACTAGCGAAGCATCCACGAATCATCGGCATCAAGGAAGCCTCTGGTGATATGTCCTATACAATGGAAGTGGCGCAACTGATTGATGAATCATTTGCACTATACAGTGGCAATGATGATTTGATTTTACCTATTCTAAGTATTGGTGGTATCGGTGTGATCAGTGTTTGGGCAAATATCCAGCCAAAAGTAGTCCATGAAGTAGTTCATGATTACTTAAACGGAAACAGTCCTTCAGCAAAAGAAAAACAATTGACTCATTTAGCGTTGATCAATGCCTTATTCAGTGAAACCAATCCAATTCCAGTGAAAGCAGCAATGAATCATTTAGGCTTACCTGCTGGACCATTAAGACTACCACTGATTGAATTAGGCGAGGAGAAAAAGCAACAACTTATCGCACTGTTAACAGAAAACGGAGGGGCAAGCACATGAATATAGGGATCATCGGAAGTGGAAAAATGGGTAAGCGAATTGCAGAAGTTACCGAAGAATATCAACATCAGCCATTGAGTTTGACCGAATCCTTACAAGCAACGGAGGAATTATCGTTTGCTCAGACACCAGCAGTCATGATCGATTTTTCTCATCCAGCTGGTTTGGATAAAATCTTGCGATACAGCAAAGCTCACCAAGTCCCACTGGTGATTGGCACAACAGGCTATACCGAAGAGCAATTTGCTGAAATCGCCCAAGCAGCTCAAACGATCCCTGTACTCTACAGTGCTAATTTTTCATTAGGGATCATGGTGATGAATCGCTTGATCAAACAAGCAGCTAAAGACTTAGCCAGCTGGCAGATCGAATTAATCGAAAAACACCACAGCCAAAAAAAAGACGCACCTTCTGGCACAGCCAAGCGCTTAGTAGAAACACTACAATCTGTTCGAGAGCTGACGCCTGTCTATCAATGGGCGGACAAATCACGAGAAGACCAACAAATCGGTGTCCATAGCCTACGTGCAGGCTCTTTTCCAGGAGAACATGAAGTCCTTTTTGCAACCAAAGATGAAGTTCTTTCAGTGAAGCACGAAGCCTTTTCAAATCGAATTTTTGCAGAAGGGGCAGTTCAAGCAAGTATCTGGTTGGCCGAGCAGTCAGCCGGTTCATATCAATTAGAAGATTTATTTGAACCTAGAGGAGGAGCCTAAGTTGAACGCACAAGAAATCATTCGTTTTATTCAAACAGCAGAAAAAAAGACCCCAGTCAAAGTTTATTTAAATGTATCAGAACCTGTCGAGTTTCCGAATGCGAAAGTATTTGGTGAAGTGCATAGTCCAATCGTTTTTGGAGATTACAAAGACATCGCGCCGGTACTAGAAAAAGAAGCGGAAAAAATCTTAGCGATCGAACTAGAACAAACTGCTAGAAACAGTGCAGTTCCTTTACTGGATGTCAAAGACATCAACGCTCGCATCGAACCAGGCGCTGTCATTCGTGATCAAGTGACCATCGGCGATCAAGCAGTGATCATGATGGGCGCTGTGATCAACATCGGTGCTGAGATCGGGGATCATAGCATGATCGATATGGGAGCAATCCTAGGCGGACGTGCGACTGTCGGTAAGAATTGTCATATCGGTGCTGGAGCTGTGTTAGCTGGAGTCATCGAGCCAGCTTCCGCTCAACCAGTAGTGATCGAAGATGGTGTATTAGTTGGTGCGAATGCAGTGATCGTCGAAGGCGTTCGTGTTGGAAAGAATGCAGTCGTCGCAGCAGGTGCAGTCGTTTTAGAAGACGTTGCCCCTGAGACGGTCGTTGGTGGTACACCGGCACGTGTATTAAAAATAAAAGATGATCAAACCAAAGAAAATACCGCATTGATTGCAGCACTAAGAGAATTGTAGACAAAGAAAGGATGAAAAACATGCGCGAAATAGATACCTGTATTGTCGGAGCGACGGGATTAGTCGGTCAAACTATGTTAAGAGTATTAGAGGAGTACGATTTTCCAGTAGGAAAACTCAAGCTTTTAGCATCCAAACGCTCTGCGGGGAGTCTGTCTGTGTTTAAGGGAAAAGAGTATGTTGTCGAAGAACTGACTGAGACTTCTTTTTCTGGGTATGATTTGGCGCTTTTTTCAGCTGGAGCATCCGTGTCTCAAACATTTGGCCCAATTGCACGTCAAGCCGGCTTAGTAGTCATCGATAATTCTTCAGCGTGGCGAGAAGATCCTACGATCCCGTTGATCGTCCCTGAAGTAAATCTAGAGGATCATACGTTAGATCCATTGATTGCCAACCCAAATTGTTCGACGATCCAGTCCGTGTTACCACTGAAAGCACTACAGAATACCTTTGGTGTGACACGTGTCAATTACACGACGTATCAAGCTGTTTCAGGTTCAGGGCAACAAGGGATCGCTGATCTACAGGCGACAAAAAATGGTGAACCAGCAACTTTTTATCCCCATGACATCAGTCAAACGGTCATTCCAGAAATCGATCGCCCAATGGAAAATGGGTATACCAAAGAAGAACAAAAAATGATCAATGAAACGAAAAAAATCTTGCATCAACCAGATTTGCCTGTATCTGCGACTTGTGTCCGTGTACCGATTGAAAATGGCCATGGTGTCTCGATTGCTGTTGAGTTAGAAAAGGAATTTTCATTGGAACAAATCCGTGCTTGCTTCAGTCAGTTTCCAGGGATTTTGGTTGTCGATAACTTAGCAGAACACCAATATCCCACAAGTACATTAGCAAGAGGCACAGACCAAGTATACGTTGGGCGTATTCGTCGCGACCTCTCTGTTGAAAATGGCTTACTCTTTTACACCGTGGCTGACAATATTCGCAAAGGCGCTGCGGCTAACGCGGTGCAAATTGCTTTGGCGCTTCTACAAGAGGAGGTCCTTTCATGAAAGTCGCAAAATTTGGTGGAAGCTCGATGTCTCATGAAGAACAGTTCCGTAAAGTCCGTGAGATCGTGTTAGCTGATCCTAATCGAGAAGTCGTTGTCGTTTCCGCTTTAGGAAAAAGAACCGATGAAGACGATAAAGTGACCGATTTACTCTATTTGATCCATGCGTATCTTCAACATAAGGTTGATTGGACGCCACTATGGGAACGGATCACACAACGTTTTATTCAAGTTAGGGATCTTCTGTCACTCGACTTTCCGATTGAAAAAGAATTAACCACGATCGAAACACATCTAAAACAGGAAAAAGTGACGATCGATTATTTAGTCAGTCGTGGGGAGTATCTGACTGCGCAATTGATGGCGGAATATTTAGGGTATACCTTTGCAGACGCAAGTGAGCTGATCTACTTTGATTATGAAGGAGGCATCGACTTTCCGCGTACAGAGCAAGCAGTACGCGAGATGTACCAGAAACACCAAAAGTTGATCGTCCCAGGATTTTATGGTGCCAACCCAGCAGGAAAAGAAAAATTACTTGGTCGTGGGGGCAGTGATATTACCGGCTCCGTTTTAGCAAGTGCCTTACAGGCAGATCTTTATGAAAATTGGACGGATGTTTCAGGCATCATGATGGCAGACCCAAGAATCATTGACTCACCGAAAGTCATTGAAGAGATCTCTTTCCGTGAATTACGAGAAATGGCTTATATGGGTGCCAATGTCTTGCATGAATCCGCGATTTTTCCTGTACAAGAAGCTGATATCCCGATCCAAATCAAAAATACGAATCGACCGAATGATCATGGAACAAAAATCTCAAATCATGAAGTCGAAAAAGAAAATGGATTGACGGGAATTGCAGGAAGAAAAGACTTTCTTTCAATCACCTTGTTCAAACGACATATGTCAGACGAGATCGGTTTTATTTGGAAAGCCATGAGTATTTTTGCAAAACATGGCATCTCGATCGAGCATATCCCCTCTGGCATCGATAATATCGGTGTCGTCGTTTCGGCGGAATTGATCATGGATAAATTGTTTTTGATCACGAAAGAATTACGTGAGGAATTAGGCGTAGAGGAAATCGAAATCATCGAAGACTTGGCTTTGATTTCTGTTGTAGGTGGCCCACATAAGGAACCAATTGGACTTTCTGGAAAAGTATTATCGATTTTGAATGAGTTAGAAATCAGGACCTCGATTTTATCGCAAGGTGCGCAAGAGTTGAATTTGATCATCGGCGTACCCAATACACAATATGAAACCGTGGTAAAAGGAATCTATGAAGGGATGGTGAGGCGACATGTTGGCAACACACCGAATGGCGTTACATCAAATTCCTGAACTTGGCTTTCATGAATTTAAAACGAAAGAATACCTTTACGAACAAATCAAAAACTGTGGTGGCGTGATCCATGAAATCGATGAGACAGGCTTGTTGGTTTATTTTGATCAGCAACAAGACACAACGATTGCTTTTCGGACAGATATCGACGCGTTGCCCATCACTGAAGCCACAGGGTTACCTTTTGCGTCTACACACCCAGGATTCATGCACGCCTGCGGACATGATGGTCATATGGCAATGCTCTTAGGATTGACCGATTATATTGCCACGCACCGTCAAGAGATGCGGCACAATATCGTCTTGATTTTTCAACCCTCAGAAGAAATTGCTGGCGGGGCAGATAGTGTGATCCGTTCTGGGTGGTTGGAACATTACAAGGTACAGGCAATCTTTGGTTTTCATTTATGGCCAGGCTTGCCAGAAGGAAAAGTATTTTCACGACCAGGTGCGTTGATGGCGCAAAGTAGTGAAACAGATATCATCGTCCAAGGCAGATCTGCGCATATCGCCTCAAGCAGTCAAGGCATCGACAGTCTAGAAGCAGCTGTGCGTTTTATGAAACAAGTCTATGACTTTGATGAATCTCTGCCAGAAAACCTTGAACATCTCTTGAAATTTGGTCAGATTACAGGTGGGACGATCCGCAATGTCTTAGCCAATGAAGTCGTGATCTCAGGCAGCATTCGTTCATACAGTCGTAAGACCCAAACGGACTTAAAGATGCAACTAGCACGACTAGCAAAAGAATTCCAACAAACTTCCCCAGCGAAAATCTCATTTCGTTATAACGATGGGTATCCTGCTGTACGTAACGATGAACAGTTGTATGCAGCACTTGCCCACTCAGAGTTATTACATGAGTTGGCTGAGCCTGTCTTACAAGCAGAAGATTTTGGTGTTTATACGGAACACTATCCTTGTGTCTTTTTCTTCTTAGGTGTAGGTGATACACCAGCCCTGCATGATGCCACCTTTGATTTCGACATGGCTGTTTTAGAAAAAGGATTGGAATGGTACCAAACAATCCTTTACACCGAGGAACTTTTCTGAAAAAATAAGGATAGTAACCAAAAGGGGAGAAGTCTATGAATCTACACCATCGTTTTAATCCAAGGCTGGCTAAAATCGAAGTCTCGCAGATCCGTATGTTCGATCAGCAAATCTCAAGCATTCCGGGCATCATCAAATTGACATTAGGTGAGCCAGATTTTTCAACACCTGAAGCAGTCAAAGAAACAGGGATCACAGCCATCAAAGAAAACTATTCTCATTATACCGGGATGAGAGGTTTACCAGAATTATGTGAAGCAGCTTGTTTCTTCCAAAAAGAACGTTACGGTCTTTCTTATGATCCGCAAACGGAAGTACTAACAACGATCGGTGCCACAGAAGCGATCGCGACAGCTTTATTAGCGGTCTTAGAAGAAGGGGATAAAGTATTGATCCCAGCACCTGCATATCCCGGCTATCAACCAATTGTTGATCTAGCAGGCGCCGAATTGATCACGATCGATACATCAGACACTGGCTTTATTTGTCAGCCAGAACAACTAGAAGAGGCGTTTGCCAAATACGGAGACGAAATCAAAGCTGTGATTTTGAATTACCCAAGTAATCCAACGGGAACATTGTTATCTGCGGAGCAAATGAGCAAACTTGCAGAAGTTTTAAGCCAGCACCCAGTCTTTGTCATCAGTGACGAAGTTTACTCGGAGTTGAACTACGTGGGAGATCATGTCTCGATGGCTACGTACTTGCCTGAACAAACGATCGTCGTGAATGGACTCTCTAAATCTCATGCCATGACTGGTTGGCGCATTGGGTTTCTCTTTGCTCAAAAACCAGTGATCGATGAATTGATCAAGGTCCACCAATATTTAGTTACTTCTGCCACAACGATTTCTCAAAAAGCTGCGGTCGAAGCCTTGACAACGAGTATGGACGAAGGGGAAAAAATGAAGGCCCGCTATGTCGAACGCCGAGATTATCTATTGCCGCAACTTACGGAATTAGGTTTTCAAATCTCTCAACCTGATGGTGCGTTTTATTTGTTCTGTCGCTTACCAGAAACAATCCAGATGAATTCGTGGGATTTTTGTTTAGCACTCGCAGAACAAGGTAAGGTTGCCTGTATCCCTGGCTCAGCTTTTGGACCGGAAGGTGAAGGATTTATCCGAATCTCTTATGCAAGTGGGATGGATGACCTACAAGAAGCGTGTAAACGTATCGGCACATTTTTAGCACAATTAAAAAAATAATATTAAAATAACTAATAAAATTTTTAGGCAAGCCTTTTCATTTGCATTATTATTCTTAGAATGATATCGTAAAATTGTTTAGAATGATTCTAAACAATTGTTATGAGGAGGGTTTTGTCAATGGAAAAAACGAAAGTAATTATTGTCGGTGCATCACATGGAGGGCATCAATCCATTTTAGAATTACTATCTAGATACGGAGAAAATGTGGATATCACCTTGTTTGAAGCAGGCGACTATGTTTCATTTATGTCATGCGGCATGGAATTATATTTAGAGGATCAAGTCACTAGTGTGAATGATGTCCGTAATTTCAGACCGGAAAACTTTCCACAACCAAATGTGGCGATATTAAATAACCACGAAGTAAACACAATCAATGCAGATAAAAAAACAGTTACAGTTACACGTAAAGAAGATGGACATACAGAAGAGTATGCTTACGATAAATTGATTTTGAGTTCAGGTGTTAAACCAAACTCATTACCTGTTCCAGGAACAGACTTAGAAAATGTATATTTGATGCGTGGCTATAATTGGGCAACGAAAATCAAAGAACGCATGACAGACCCAGCAGTGAAAAAAGTAGCTGTGATCGGTTCAGGTTACATCGGGATCGAAGCAGCAGAAGTTTTCTTGAATGCAGGGAAAGAAGTAACGTTATTAGATATGATCGATCGTCCTTTAGGTACTTACTTAGATAAGGAAATGACAGATATCTTAGAAGCGCACTTAAAAGAAAAAGGCATGAACATCAAAACTGGCGTGAATATCAAAGCCTTCACAGGTGACGGTAAAGTCGCAGCCATCGAAACAGACAGTGGCACGATCGAAACAGATTTGATCATCCAAGCTGCTGGTGTCAAACCGAATACCGAATGGTTGAAAGGCATCGTTGATTTAGATGAACGTGGCTGGATCATCACAGATGAATACCTACAAACAAACTTACCTGATGTTTATGCAGTAGGAGATGCAACACTTGCTTATTCGATCCCAGCAGGCAAAAAAGTGCCGATCGCATTAGCAACAGTTGCACGTCGAGAAGCACGCTATGTCGTTCAACACTTATTTGAACAAACACCAAGCAAACCATTTGGTGGCTTAGTCGGCTCATCTGCGTTACGTGTGTTTGACTATCATTTTGCTGCAAGTGGCTTGAACAGCTTCACAGCTGATCGCGCTGGCGTAGCCATCAAAACAGCCTTCTATGAAGATACGATCCGTCCAAAATTCGTACCAGAAGAATTTGGGAACGGAAAAGCAGCTGTACAATTAGCCTATGATCCATTTACGCACCAATTGCTAGGTGGCGCTGTTTTATCAACGAAGGACATCACTGCACAAGGCAATGTCTTAGCACTAGCAATCCAACAAAAATTAACGATCGAAGACTTGGCAGAAGCAGATTTCTTCTTCCAACCAGGACACGACCGTCAATGGAGCTTACTAAACTTAGCGGCACAACAAGCACTAGGTGAAGAGCCATTTGTGGAGTAAAAACTAAATTTAAGTAATAGTAAATACGGAATAACAGGTGGATGGAAACATTCAGCCTGTTGTTCCGTTTTTTTATTTATTCGTAAGAGTTGTTTGGGTTGAAGGGAAATGTTGACGATTATGCTGTTAAAACAGCTTTTTAGGAATGTAATAATTTTTTTTTGATATTTTTTGATATGATTAAGATGGAAGTTATTTTAATTTGTTAAAGTAATATTTTAGTGCTTTACGTATATATATTTGTAGAGAGGGATCGGTTACTATTTATACATAGAATGGAGAGATGAAAGATGACCTACATTCGAATATTCAAAATAATCCAACTGGTTTTATTGGCGCTAAGCATCTATTTTGCTGCAATGAAAAATACGATCTATACCATACTGATTATGCTATCACTATTTATTGAATATACCCAATCCGAGCAACCTAAAACTCCTTACAAATCGGGAAAAAATTCAATCTATCTACCGAATCAAACATCTAGAACGGAAGTGGTGTTTGCGCTGATTCCCACGATTTTAGTTCTTATGATTTGCTCCATTTTGGAATTAGAATTGTATCATTTTTAGTAACAGGAATAATTTGAACCACATCTATTTAGTTAGTAATAAAAATGAATACATAAAAGTATCGATCGTATGAGAATTTTAGAGAAGGTGAACCGAGTGAGTCAAATAATTGTTCTCACCTCCTATCTAGTGATTGGGAACAAAAATAAAATTCATTTTTGTTTCTAACCTTAAACTTAATAAACGATGTTCCAGAAGTAACTCCTTCAGAAATAAGCCGAGAAATCCAAAAATTTGAAGAACAATTTTCGTTTTTCTCGGCTTATTTCTCGGAGCTAGACACTTCTGTCACAACCTCATGGAGGTATAAAAATAATAGAAAATAGTTAGAAAACAGGACAGAAAATCTACAAATAAAAGAAGAATAGAATGGAGAGATAACAATGACCTACGCTAGAATACTCAAAGGGACTAGTTTAATTTTATTAGCTTCAAGTATTTATTTTGCGGCCCAGCAAAATACTATTTACTTCACACTGATTTTATTATCAATACTTATTGAGTCTGCTCAACCCAACCGCCCTAAAATTCCTTATCAATTGGAACGAAAAGCCATCTATCTACCGAATCAAACATATGGAACGGAAGTGAAGGTTGAATTTGTTTTGACAGTTGTAGTTTCGATTATTTGTTTTGTTTTGGCATTATGACAAGACATGAATGTAGATGAACGTCATGAATCAAACGTAAATAAAATTGAATGAACTCTTTCGTAAAGAAGCACCAATCACCGAAAAAACTTCACATTTTCGGTGATTGATGCTTCTTATACTTGTTCCTCAATCCCCCTTCTTCACCCGTATCGCATACGAATCCAGCAAGATCCGCGCAATCACAGAAAGTGGCAGGCGAGAGCGGACTTCATATTCAGGGAAAAAAGAGATTTCGGATTTGAAGCCGATCAAAGATAATTCTGCTAATCGGTTCAAGCGACTTTCCCGTGAGGCGGTGATCAGGATCGAACTGATTTCCTCGCGGTAGCAATTCTCCGCTGCTGCTACGAGTTCTTCTGTTTCACCGTTTAAGGAAATAAAAAGAACGACATCTTTTTTGTGCAATTTGCGACTAACGGTTTTGATGATATTTGGATCGGTATGAAGGACACAATACTTATCGAGTAGTTGGAATTTTGTTTGTATTTCTTCTCCAATCATTTCTGAAAATCCTCTGGCAAAGATAATGATTCTTTGTGAACTCCAGATTTTTTGAATCGCATCTTCGATTACCCCTGTATCCAATAGATTGATGGTACGCACGACTTCCTGTTCGTTTTTTAGAATAGAGGTTTTTATTTCTTCATCTACTTTATCGACCGTAGCAAAATTGATGGTGGTATTCTTCTTTTCCTTTAAATGATGCTTAAAAGAAGTATAGCCTTCGTACCCTTTTTTCTTCATGGTACGAACGATGGTCGTGGTGGATACGTTGGCTCGTTCGCTTAGTTTGATAATTGATAGATTTGGGATTTCTTGGATGTGATTCATCATATACTCCCATAAAAAATGTTCTGCCTCGCTTAATTTAGTTTCCATTTAGTCCTCCCCCTTTTCTTTTTATTCTACCATTGATGTAAACCCTTACTTAGATGAGTTTTATTTTGTAAACATTTACCTAAAATTTTGCTTATTTAGAAAACATGTACATCCAAAAACAGACCATACTGTAGATAAAGTGAGGAGGGATACAGGTGGCTAACGTATATACATGTACGATGAATCTGGCGATTGATCTGTTTATTGAAGTGGCACAACTCAAACCGAATGTCGTGAACCGCTCAATCGATGATGATATCCAAGCAAATGGGAAAGGTGTCAATGTTTCATTGATTTTAAAAAAACTCGGGATACCAAATACTGCGTTGGGCTTTAGCGGAGGATTTACTGGGGCTTATATTGAGGAATGCTTGACGAAGGAAGGAATCGACGCTCATTTTGTTTCTATACCCGGAATGACTCGCATCAACGTATTTACACAAGTGAATGAGGAATCAAGTGAATATAAATTGGTCAATCGTGGACCAGAAATCGACCAGTTAGCGATGGAAGAATTGCTTGAGACAATCAGTCATTTGTCAGCTGGAGATTATCTTTGTGTTTCTGGGAGTCTGCCAAGAGGTGTACCAGAAGAAATCTTAGTAATGATCAGTAAAATCTGTCATGAGAATCAAGTGCGCTTGATCTTAGATACGAGTGCTAAAATCGTTAAACGATGTCTAAAGTATCAACCATTTTTACTGAAACCGAATGAGCAGGAATTGGCAGAATGGTTTGATGAAGAAATAGCAGAAACGGAATATGTAAACTATTGCAAGAAACTATTAGCCGCAGGTGCACAAAATGTATTGCTGTCATTAGGTGGAGCGGGTGGGATCTATGTGAACGAAAACTATTGTTTGACAGGAAACGCCCCGCAAGGAAAAGTCGTTAATACCGCTTGCGCCGGGGATACACTCCTAGCCACTTTTCTGGCAGGATTGATCAAAGAAGAAAATAGTGCGGATTGTTTCAAGGACAGTTTAGCTGCGGGTAGCTCGACTGCGTTTCAAAAAGGATTGACTGATTTTACCGATGTCGCAGAGTTGAAAAAACAAATCACCATTCATAAGGAGGAATTCAGATAATGGCTAAATATCGATTAATTGCTGCAACTGGTTGTCCCACAGGTATCGCCCACACGTATATGGCACAAGAAGCACTGGAACAGGCAGCAAAGAAAAAAGGCATTACGATCAAGGTGGAGACCCATGGGCAAGTAGGGGTAGAAAATCGTTTGACAGATCAAGAAATCATTGAAGCGGAAGCAGTGATTATTGCGGCGGATAAAGATGTTCAGCCTGAAAGATTTGCCGGGAAACGGATCATTGATGTTTCTGTTTCGAAAGGGATCAAAGAAGCCGATCAATTGATTGCTGCGGCTTTAAACGGTGAAGGAGTGATTTCTGAAAAAATCGAAATGGCAGAAGGAGATAAGGAAAAACAACATGCACAACAGAGTGTTGGTCACAGCATCTATAAGAACTTGATGAATGGTGTTTCCCACATGTTGCCTTTTGTTGTCAGTGGGGGAGTCTTGATCGCCATTTCTTTTTTATGGGGGATTTATTCTGCCGATCCTGCCAATGCGCAATACAATGAATTTGCTGCGAGTTTGAATCGAATCGGTGGTTTTGCAATGAGTATGATGGTGCCGGTCCTTTCCGCGTTTATTGCTGAAGGAATTGCAAAACGTCCTGGATTGGTTGTGGGGTTTGTCGGCGGATTGATTGCCTCAGACGGTGGTACAGGTTTTTTAGGTGGAATTATCTCAGGTTTCTTGGCAGGATATGTGGTATTGGGATTAATAAAAGCGTTACAACCTTTGCCTAAAACACTAGATGGTTTAAAGGCAATTTTCTTATATCCCGTACTAGGGGTATTGATTACTGGATTGATCATGACAGTCATTTCAGGACCGATGGCTAGTATCAATGAAGGAATGATGGATTTTCTAGCAGGGTTTGAAAACTCAAGTCCTTTAGTATTAGGGGTGATCGTCGGTTGTATGTGCGCATTCGATATGGGGGGGCCGATCAATAAAGCAGCCTACGTTACTGGAACTGCCCTGTTAGCACAAGGAAATACTAGCTTTATGGCGGGAGTTTCTGCAGCCTGTATTGCTCCGCCGTTGATTACTGGCTTTGCGGTCTTGCTTTTTGGGAAATACTTCGAGCCAAACGAAAAGAATGCTGGTCTAGTAAATTTTATTCTAGGCTCAACACATATTACGGAAGGTGCGATTCCTTTTGCAGCAAAAGATCCGCTTCGTGTCTTGCCAATCATGATGCTTGGTTCGTCGATCGCCGCTGTATTGACCTATTTCTTTCGCGTGCAAGTACCGGCACCCCATGGCGGATTTCTCGTTTTACCAGTAGTGACGCATGGCTTACTTTGGATTCTTGCGATTCTTGCTGGTTCTATTGTAGGGGGAGTATTACTAGGCTTGGTTCAAAAAAGAAAGTCACTGAGTGTGTGAAAGGGAGAGGATTCATTTGATGGAAAATTTATTTGTTTATACCAATGTGGCGGCGAATACTCGTGAAGCGGTGTTTGCGTTTCTTTCAACAAAAATCGTTGAGGTAGGTAAAGCGACCAATGAACAGGCGGTCGAAATCGGCTTGAAACAACGCGAAGCAGAAGGTACGACTGGTATGATGGATGGCTTTGCGATCCCTCATGCGAAAAGTGAAAGTATAGAAGAACCAACGATCATTATTTTGAAATTAACGAATGCAGTCGCCTGGGATAGTTTAGACGGTCAACCGATCAAGTATGTGATTGCGTTGTTTATTCCAGCTGCAGAAGCAGGAACCAGTCATTTGGCGCTTCTTTCACAAATGGCACGAATGTTGATGGATGAAGGCTTTAAACAAGCATTTATCACTGCTTCCACTCAAGAAGAAATTGTTGGCTTGATTGATTCTAAGTTAGAGGGGATGTTGAAAAAATGAGGAAAGTATCAGAGGGGAAATACCAAGCATTGGTAAACATGAGTAATCCAGACGGGATCATCGGGGCTTTAGCGATTGACCAAAGAGGCGTATTGAAAAAAATGATGGCGAGACACCAAGAGGAGGTCAAAGTGGATGATTTGATCCATTTCAAAGAACTCGTGTCCGAAGAATTGACACCTTTTGCTTCTTCGATTCTTTTAGATCCAGAATATGGGTTGCCCGCTGCTGAAAAACGCGCTAAGACAGCTGGACTATTGTTGGCTTATGAGAAAACAGGATATGATACAACGATACCTGGACGTTTGCCAGATAACTTAGCTTTTTGGTCAGCCAAAAGACTAAAGGAAGCTGGAGCAGATGGCTGCAAATTCTTGCTTTACTATGATGTAGACGAAAGCGAAGAAGTCAATGAACGGAAACAGGCATATGTAGAAAGAATCGGTTCAGAATGTCTGGCGGAAGATCTTCCTTTCTTTTTAGAATTGCTATCTTATGATGCAACGATCCCAGATACGACCTCCAAAGAATATGCCAAGATCAAACCGAAAAAAGTCATTGAAATGATGAAGATTTTCTCAGAGCCGAGGTTCAACGTAGATGTCTTGAAGGTAGAAGTACCTGTCAATATGACTTATGTTGAAGGTTTTGGAAAAGAAATCATTTATTCCAAGCAAGAAGCATCCGCTTTGTTTATCGAGCAAAGCCAAGCCACTGACTTACCGTTTATTTTTCTGAGTGCAGGTGTCAGTGCCGAAGGATTCCAAGAAACGTTGCATTTTGCCAAAAACGCTGGCTCTTCGTTCAATGGCGTTTTATGTGGGCGAGCTACATGGGCAGATGGTGTGGCACCTTTTGTGGATCAAGGGAGACAGGCAGCAATAAAATGGCTAGCTGAACAAGGGAGAAACAACATTGAGGAATTAAATGGAGTATTGAGGAAGACAGCTTCTTCTTGGCAAAATAAGATTAGTCGCTAGTTGATTAGTCATCTTGAAATAGCAAAAGAGAAACACTTTGAGCGCCTAGACGTGGGAAATGAAGTGTTTCTTTTTTTTTGTTATTTTTCATTGGAATTTAGCGGAATGCAAGAAAAAGAACCGTTGGATTTGTTCATTATTTTATAAATTTTCTAGGATAAACAAGCTTTTTAAGGCTAAGCCTTATGCTTCTTTTTATGAAGTTTATGCTGTTTTTTTATTTTAAGTGGTATTTTCGAGGTATTTAAATTTTTTTATATATAGTTGGTTAAAACGTTGTTATATAGCGGTTTTTAAGCGATTTTTATGTTGACAGGTAGTTATTATTACTTTACGATTGTCTTGTGGTTATAACCAGTTGGAAGGGGTAAAGAAATGGAAAATTCTCGTAAAGGGAAACCGTTATATTATCAACTAGTTGATGTACTAAAGAAACGAATTGAAGCAGAAATGATCCCGCATGATAAATTGCTGTCTGAGAGGGAGTTATGTCTGTACTATGGTGTGAGTCGGACGACGGTTCGATTAGCATTGCAGGAATTAGAAACACTTGGCTATATTTATAAAAAACATGGAAAAGGAACGTTTGTCAGTGACTTATCGCATCAAGCAGCGAGTTTAGCAGGTGCTTACAGCTTCACAGAAGAAATGTTGGCATTGGGGCGTACACCGAAAACGATTATTTTAGCTTTTGAAAAACAAGCAGCGACAAAGCAGTTGGCTGAACGATTGAATCTCAATCTAGGAGAAGCAATCTTCAAAATCAAGCGGCTACGTTTAGCGGATGATGTCCCTTTGATGGTTGAACGGTCTTATTTACCAGCAAAACTGTTTCTTGGCCTTGATTTGCCGATTTTGGAAAGCAAGCCTTTGTATGATGTTTTTCTGGAAGATTTTGATCAACATGTCCAAGTGGCAGAAGAAGAATTCTATGCCAGTATTGTTTACGCAAATGATGCCGAATTACTGCATATATGCGATGGGGCACCAATTTTACATTTGAAACGGACGACCTTCAATAGCAAAAACGAGATCATCGAATACACAGATAGTGTCGCCAGAGCAGACCAATTCCATTATAAGATCCGTCATGTTCGGAGTAATCTAGGAGGAAAATAACATGTTTGAACTGTCAAAGGATGAATTAGAAAAAATAGGTGCAAGGATCACTACAGAAGAAATCAAACAACAACCAGATCTGTGGGAAGAGGTTGTGGAAATCTTAGAAGAGAAGAAAAATGAATTAGCCCTTTTCTTTGATGCACTTGAAAAACAGGCAAACAAGCAACAAATCCAAGTCATCTTTACCGGTGCAGGCTCTTCTCAATATGTAGGCGATACGCTTGTTCCTTACTTGAATGAGCATGGAGACACCAAACGGTTTGCTTTTCATAGTTTTGGTACGACCGATATTGTTGCTTCTCCAAGAGAGTATTTGTTTCCTGATCAACCCACGTTATTGATTTCGTTTGCTAGAAGTGGCAATAGTCCGGAAAGTCTGGCAGCAGTCAAAATTGCCGATCAAGTTGTGGATACGTTGTTCCATTTAGTGATTACGTGTGCAGAAGAAGGAAAATTAGCACAAGTCGCACGTAAACAATCGCAACATTTCTTGTTGTTGATGCCAAAAAAAGCAAATGACGCTGGCTTTGCCATGACAGGTAGCTTTACATGTATGTTATTGAGTGCCCTTTGGCTGTTTGATCAAACGAACCAAGAAACAAAACAAAAGTATGTCACATCCTTGAGCCATATCGGCAAAGATGTTCTGAAAAGAGAGCAAGAACTGATCCAAGTGTTAGCAGTACCATTCAATCGGGTTGCATATCTTGGCTCAGGTAGCTTGGCTGGTGCCACAAGGGAAGCACAGCTGAAAATCTTAGAGTTGACGGCTGGGAAAATCGCGACGATCTTTGATTCTTCGATGGGTTTCCGTCATGGACCAAAATCCTTTGTCAATGAGCAAACTTTAGTGATCGGGTTTGTGACGAACCAAGCGTACACACGCAACTATGATTTAGATATTTTGGAAGAAATCAATGGCAATGCTATTGCTGCAAAGGTGTTAGCCATTGCTCAATCGACGCAAAGAGACTTTTCTGGAGCAAACTTTTTCCTAGAACCAGCCGCGCTAGAATTACCCGATGCCTATCTATCTGTAGTGATGATTTTGACCGCACAAATCATTGCTCTTCAGATGTCGATCAAAGTTGGTAATACGCCTGACACACCTTCACCGACAGGAACGGTGAATCGAGTAGTCAAAGGTGTGACGATCCATGAGTACCAAAATGAATAACAAGGAGGTCAATAAAAACGATGACACCAAATAAGAAAAAAGCGATGGAACAATTAGCAACAAAAGACGGCATCATCAGTGCATTAGCAATCGATCAGCGGGGAGCATTGAAGAAAATGCTGTCGGCTTTAGGAGAAACACCCACAGATGAACAATTGATTGAGTTCAAAGCGTTGGTTTCTAGTGAGTTGACGCCCTATGCTTCAGCTATTTTATTAGATCCTGAATATGGTTTGCCCGCTGCCAAAGTACGTGATCAATCCGCTGGTTTGCTCTTGGCGTATGAAAAAACGGGATATGATGTATCGACTCCTGGACGGTTACCGGATCTATTAGGAGACTGGTCTTCCTTGAGATTAAAAGAAGAACAAGCAGATGCAGTGAAATTTTTACTTTATTATGACGTTGATGAAGATCCAAAAATCAATCATTTGAAACACGTCTTTATTGAACGTCTAGGAAGTGAATGCGCAGGAGAGGATCGACCGTTTTATTTAGAACTGCTATCTTATGATGCGAAAATAAATGATAGCGCTTCACGTGAGTATGCAAAGGTCAAACCGCATAAAGTGATTGAAATGATGAGAGAATTTTCCAATCCTCGTTACCAAGTAGATGTTTTGAAAGTCGAAGTACCAGTCAATATGAACTTTGTCGAAGGTTTTGGTGACAAGGAAATCGTCTATAGTCAAAAAGAAGCAGCTGACTTTTTCAAGGCGCAAAGCGAGGCGACTCACTTGCCATTCATTTTCTTGAGTGCGGGTGTATCTTCTGAATTATTCCAACAAACGCTAGTCTTTGCTCATGAGTCAGGTTCCACCTTCAATGGTGTCTTGTGCGGAAGAGCGACTTGGAAAGATGGCGTCAAAGCTTATGTAGATGCTGGGAAAGAAGGAGCCGTCAAATGGTTACGGACACAAGGTAGACAGAATATTGAGAACTTGAATCAAGTAATCAATCAGACAGCGACACCTTGGTATCAAAAAACAGGTGAATAATGTAAGCGTTACCTTTAGTTTGAGAATGAACAATTTATTTGTAAAGGAGAATGAACAATGGCAATTATTGGTGTAAGAATCGATGGACGTTTGATCCATGGGCAAGTCGCGAATCTTTGGGTAACGAAGTTGTCGATTACTCGGATATTAGTTGTAGATGATGAGGTCGCAATGAATACAGTAGAAAAAAGTGGCTTGAAATTAGCCACACCAGCAGGAGTAAAGTTAAGTGTCTTACCGATTGAAAAAGCCGCAGAGAATATTCTCGCTGGGAAATATGACTCCCAACGCTTACTGATCGTCGCAAAAAAACCTGATCGATTATTGAAACTTGTTGAACGAGGCGTGCTGATCAAGGAAGTCAATGTAGGGAATATGTCTCAGACAAATGAAACCAGATCAATCACCAAATCGATTAATGTGGTGGAAAAGGATATTGAGGATTTCAAACAGTTAAATGCGCGTGGGGTCCATTTGACCGCACAAATGGTACCAAGTGATAAGTCAGAAGATTTTATGAGTCTTTTGAATAAATAAGGGGGTTAAGTAGATGTCCATTCAATGGTGGCAAATCTTATTATTATCTTTATATGCAGGTTATCAGATTTTAGATGAACTACAAATTTATTCCTCAATGAGTGCCCCCGTTTTTGCCGGTTTGTTCACCGGATTAGTCATGGGGGATTTACAAGCTGGATTGATCATCGGTGGTAGTATGCAATTGACCGTTCTAGGTGTTGGGACATTTGGCGGTGCTTCAAGGATCGATGCAAACTCCGGAACGATACTAGCGACTGCTTTTTCCATCTCATTAGGGATGAATCCAGAACAGGCAATTGCAGCTATTGCAGTTCCTGTCGCTAGTTTAATGATCCAATTGGATATTTTAGCTCGATTTGCGAATACGTACTTCGCTCATCGTATCGACCAACATGTCGAAACAATGAATTATAAAGCAATTGAACGCAATTATTTATTAGGTGCTCTTCCTTGGTCCTTGTCACGTTTGATCCCCGTCTTTTTAGCCTTAGCATTTGGTGGCGGACTAGTCGAAAACGTCGTCGCTGTGCTAAATGGCGATTTGAAATGGTTAGGAGATGGCTTATCTGTCGCAGGAGCCGTTTTACCAGCAGTCGGTTTTGCTATTTTACTACGTTATTTACCAGTCAAGAAACATTTTCTTTATCTGATTTTAGGTTTTACGATCACTGCTTTATTAGCAACGTTGTTCTCAAATGTCCAGTTGCTTGGCACGAGTGTCGCAAGTGTCGTCAAAGATTTGCCAGCAACCTTCAATTCATTACCGATGTTGGCAGTAGCAATGATTGGTTTCTCTTTAGCAGCGATCAGCTATAAAAACAATCAACGAACAGAAAACCAGCAAGTAGCAAGTCCCCATACAACCTCTGAGGAAGGAGAAATCGAAGATGACGAAATCTAATTACAAGTTAACGAAAGAAGACTTTACACAAATCAACCGCCGAAGCTTGTTGACCTTCCAATTAGGCTGGAATTATGAGCGGATGCAAGGTTCAGGCTATCTCTATACGATCCTGCCACAATTGCGAAAAATCTACGGAGATGATACGCCGGAATTAAAAGAAATAATGAAGACTCATACACAATTTTTTAATACCTCTAACTTTTTCAACACGATCATTACCGGGATCGATTTAGCAATTGAAGAAAAAGAGGGCATTGCTGCAAAAGAAACTGTCTCTGGGATGAAAGCTGGATTGATGGGACCTTTCGCCGCAATTGGCGATTCCATTTTCGCCGCATTGATCCCGACCATTTTTGGGGCATTAGCCGCAAATATGGCGATCAATGGGAACCCCGCGGGTATTTTTATCTGGATAGTAGCACAAATCGCAGTCATGGTCTTTCGTTGGAAACAATTGCAATTTGCTTACAAAGAAGGGATTTCTTTAGTGACCACGATGCAATCACGATTAACAGCGCTCACAGATGCCGCAACCTTGTTAGGGGTGTTTATGGTAGGTGCATTAGTTGCTACAATGGTGAATGTGAAAGTTTCCTGGGCGCCGAGCATTGGTGATGTGACGATGAACATGCAAAATAATATTGATATGATCCTTCCTAAACTATTACCAGCAGCGATCGTTGGCGGTGTCTATTGGTTATTAGGCAAAAAGAATATGACATCAACAAGAGCAATTTTTATCGTCTTGATTATCTGTGTCGTTTTATCCGCTTTAGGTGTGATCTCAAAATAGGAGGGTGTTGAAAATGAGCAAACAGTTAGTTCTTGTCAGTCACGGACAACTTTGTGAAGGACTAAAGGCAAGTACCGAAATGATCATGGGGCCGCAAGCTCATATTCATACAGTGCCTTTATTGCCGGAAGAAGGAACAGAGGATTTCAAAGAAAAATTTCTTGCGGTGGTTTCTTCGTTGGAAGACTATGTTGTCTTTTGTGATTTGATGGGCGGGACGCCAGCCAATAGTATTGTCCAATTGATCATGGAAGGCGAAGCGATCGAATTATATGCGGGCATGAATATGCCAATGGTCATCGAGTTTATCAATAGTCAAATGGTTGGATCGGCGCCGGAATATGTTCGCTCTGGTGCAGAGAATATTTTGAATGTGAACCAAGTGATTGTTGCATTGGCTGAAGATGACGAATAAATCAATGTTTGACAACGTTTACAAAAAATAGTATCTTTTTAGATAGGATAGTGATTATTCAGTTAAGCTAGACCTGATCAACGGCCTTTTTAGGTGGTTGATTAGGTCTTTTTTTATACTCAATAATAAAATAACAGTAAGGCTATCATATCAAACTGAAAAGGGGCAATGACTGATGAGTTTTCCGAAGAATTTTTTATGGGGTGGCGCAACAGCGGCAAATCAATGTGAAGGAGCATGGGCTGTCAATGGTAAAGGAGATTCGATCAGCGATCACAATCGTGCAGGCAATCGTGAGATGGGGAAACGACGTACCTTTGATTTGGTGATCGATGAAACCAAGTATTACTATCCGAGCCATACAGCGATTGATTTTTATCATCGCTACAAAGAAGATATCGCATTATTTGCGGAAATGGGCTTTAAAGCCTATCGTTTATCGATTGCGTGGACACGGATTTTTCCTAATGGTGACGAAGAGCAGCCAAATGAAGAAGGGTTGAAATTTTATGATGCAGTGTTTGATGAGCTACATAAATATGGGATCGAACCGATCGTGACGATCTCACATTTTGAGTTACCGTTTCATTTGGGAAAAACGTATGACGGATTTTTAGACAAACGAACGATCGAGTATTACGAACGTTACGCAACGACACTTTTTGAACGCTACAAAAGCAAAGTGAAATACTGGTTGACCTTCAATGAAATCAATTTTGGTGTCTTAGAACATGGCAAACAAATCAATGGATTATTTAATCGAACTTATACGGAAACAGAAAAATATCAAGCCTTACACAATGTCTTCCTTGCTTCTGCTCGAGCGGTGATTGCTGGACATAAAATCAATCCTGATTTTCAGATCGGCTGTATGTTGGCGTATATCACGATGTATCCTAAAACCTGTCATCCATTAGATGTACTGAAGACGCAACAAATGAATGACCGGTTAAATTATTTCTGTGGCGATGTCCAAGTCAAAGGAGCCTATCCTTATTACATGAAACGCTACTTTGAAAAAGAAAAAATCGAAGTGGATATCACAGAAGAGGATTTGGCATTCTTGAAGGAAGGCGTTGTCGATTATTATACGTTCAGTTATTACATGAGTACGTGTATTGCAGATGATTTAAATACTCGGTCAGATAAAAGTGGCGGCAATTTATTTGGCGGGGTGGCTAATGAGTATCTTGAAACAAGCGAATGGGGCTGGCAAGTTGATGCGGTCGGGTTGCGATATACCTTGAATCAAATCTATTCTCGCTATGAAATCCCAGTGATGGTCGTAGAAAATGGACTCGGGGCTGTCGATAAAATTGAACCAGATGGCTCGATCCACGATGACTACCGGATCGATTATCTCGCCCAACATATCCAAGAAATGGGGAAAGCAATTGATGATGGCGTGGACTTGATTGGTTATACTTCTTGGGGCTGTATTGATTTGATCAGTGCAGGAACTGGTGAAATGAGTAAACGATACGGCTTTATCTATGTCGATCGAGATGACGAGGGCAAAGGAACGCTGGCCCGCTCGCCTAAAAAATCATTTTACTGGTATCAAAAAGTGATTGCGACTAATGGTGAAAGCGTAGAAATGAAATAATTCGGTAGAAAATAGCTCACCTTCAATCGACTGGATGTGGGCTATTTAGTGAGAGATTTTGTAGGTTATGAGTCCAAAACCAACGATTATGATCGGTTTGATCTAGACGAAGTCAACTCATGTTATAGTAAAAAAAGTTGCTTCTGGCAGATAGTGGAGGTTGGGGAGCAGAGGTAACAGAATAGAACGCTCTTTTAACCAAATAATTAAAAAATATCCTAAGAAAAAGAGAAAGGGTGTTATTGTTAGCCGATAACCGCTAGGATAGAAGGAGAGAAATAGTGAGAAAAATCAAAAATATCCAAATCATTCGATTGATCAAAATCATCCAGTTCGGTCTTTATTTTATGTCATTGTTTTTGTTTGCAAAATCCAGATATAAAGTGGCACTCTTGCCTTTATCAGGTGGGATGATATTAGAAGTACAACTCCCTAGAGAGTTTGGTTGGGGATTTGTAAAAAATAAGAAAAATGTCTTTCTTTCTTCGAAAAAAACATGGGTCGAACCAATGATTGCTTTGATTGTTTTAATATTTTTGGTTGGTTTCGCATGTTATTTCCTGTAAAGATTCGAACAAATCGAGGAGGAGCAGAAACGATGGATCATATTTTTGTGAAAAGCGAGTTTGCACCGCTAAAACGGGTCGTTTTAGCACAGTCTGAATTTGGCTTTCCTACGAAAAAATTAACCGGTGTCGATTTCTTGACAGAAGAAAACCATGAATTATTTAGTGGGCCTGAAGTGATAGGCAAAGACTTTAGTGAAGCTTTCCCAGAACAACAAAAAGCTTGGGAAGTCGAACGGAAGAATTTACAAAAAGTACTAGAAAAACATGAGGTAGAAGTCCTTTTACCAAGAAAGTTGACCTCTTTTGAAAAAAAACTAGGGCTAGAGTATGGCTACAGTAACTTTTTCACTCGAGATCCCTTTTTTACGATCGGGGATCTATTGATTGAAGGCTCATTGAAGCTCTCACACCGCAGAAATGAGATTCTACCGATTCGTGAGCTACTCATGAATGAATCGAATGAGAATGACTGCTTGTATTTTTCTATTCCTAAGCCGGATATTTCGCAAGGTATCGATTCAGATCAAGGGCCTTTCTTAGAAGGTGGAGATGTTTTAGTATTAGGAAAAACGATTTTTGCAGGTAACTCAGGGTTAGCATCTAATACTCGTGGTATTGAATGGTTAAGAAATCTAGTCAAACGATTCGGCTACAAAGTGATCGAAGTGCCACTTCATCCGACGATCCTGCATTTAGACTGCGCATTAAGCCTTGTCAAAGATGGATTGATGATCGTGTGTGAAGAAGCGTTCCTAAATGGTATCCCAGAACAGTTAAGCCATTGGGATCGGGTAGAGGTGTCTTTAGCACAAGCCTCTCGATTGGCGACGAACGGACTGCCGATCAACGAGACAACGTATATCACAGATCCAGAATTTACTTTTATTGGTGAAGAATTAGAGAAACGAGGAATCACAGTCGAGTATATTGACTATCAACTGACAAGGATCTTTGGTGGTTCTTTCAGATGCAGTACGCAACCGCTTCTGAGGAACTAAGTGGAAACGATCCTAAAATATAGGAAAAGGAAGGTCATTGCAGAAATGGTAAAAATCACAAATTTTCGCGATATCGGTGGCATCAAAAATAGAAATGGCAAAGAAGTTTTAACAAATGTTTTCTTGCGTTCAGGTGAACTATCTAGTTTGACAGAAGAAGATGCTAGACATTTAGAAACCACCTATCGTTTAAGTAAAATCGTTGATTTACGCGGCGAAGATGAAATTCAGGCTCGACCAGATAAAACGGTTCCACAGACGAAATATATCCATATCGACATCATGAAAGATGTGGCAGACGAAGGCGCTGGGCTGGAAGATTTTGTGAAAATCGGCTCACCTGAAAAAGCTACGAACTATATGACAAAAATATATGAAGATATCGCATTGAATCCGACTTCGCAGAAAGGGTATGCTCGTTTCTTCCAAGAAGTACTTACTTTGGATCAAGAGGAAAGTCTTTTATTCCATTGTTTTGCTGGGAAAGATCGAACGGGGATCGCAGCCTTACTAATATTAGAGTCATTAGACGTTCCTCGCAAGGCAATCTATGTCGATTATTTACGTACGAATGAACTACGTAAAAAAGAAAATGCGTTGATTTTGGCGCAAGCAAAAAAAGTCCACTTGACTGAGGGGAATCTAGCTGCTTTAGATGTTGCGTTGAATGTGGACAGTAGTTACTTGGACCGTTTTTATCAAGTAGTAGAAAAGGAATACGGGTCGATCCAAACTTATTTGAAACAAGCACTGGCTATCGACCAATTAAGTTTACAGGCAATGAATAATCAATTTCTTAAAGGTTGAGTTTTACTCGTTCTCATTCCTATAAAAGTGAAGATATTGCTTTTTCTATGAAAATTTGTAAGTGGCCATTCATATTTAATCAAATCTATAGAGATATTTACTGATCTAAGAAATTAGGTCAGTTTTTTTTTTTAACCAAATCATAATGCTTGAAAATGAGGTTGAGACAGGAATGCTTAGTCTTGAGAAATAAGGCGACCACCACAAAAATTGGCAGAGCAATTTTCATGGTGGTCACCTTATTTTCAATGAATGTACTTCTGTTTTTGTTGTTAATTCAGTTTTAGGAGATACGAGAGAGGCATCTTTCTATTTATTCTAAAATGACTGGATATCTATTTCAATATTTGCTTCAGTAATTTTAAAGTTCGCTCATTATATGGCGGAAATAAGCCGGGAACATTGAATTTCGCTCGATTTTCATATACTCCTTTTTGATGAGAGAAAGTCAAAAAACTATACTTGCCATGATAACCGCCAATGCCAGATTCGCCAACACCACCAAAAGGCAAATGATGGTTCGCAACGTGTTTGAGAACATCATTAACAGTGACATTCCCTGATGAAATAGCAGTCATGATTTTCTCTTTATTCACTGTAGATGTGGTGAAAAGATACAATGCCAATGGCTTTTCATACCGTTTGATTTGGTAAATCGCATCATCAAGGGTGTGGAATGTTAAGATTGGCAAAATCGGACCAAAAATCTCTTCTTGCATACTGGCCGCTTCATGGGAAGGAAGATCTAGTAAAGTCGGTTCAATGAACAAGTCTGCCCGATTGGTTTCACCACCAGCGGCGATGAATGATTGATCTGCTTTCAACAAATTGTGTAGTCGCATAAAATGCCGATCATTGATGATCCTGCCGTAATCTGTATTTTTTCTGACATCAGAACCATAAAATTCTTTCATGGCAATAATCATTTCTTTGATTAATGCCTCTTTTCGTTTACGAGACACTAAAACATAATCTGGTGCAATACATGTTTGTCCGTTGTTCTGCAATTTTCCCCAAATGATGCGCTTGGCTGCTAATTTTAGATTCGCAGTATCATCGACGACCACGGGACTTTTGCCACCTAATTCTAAAGTGACGGGTGTCAAATTCTTTGCGGCAGCTTGCATTACGATTTTTCCGACAGGTACGCTACCAGTAAAGAAGATATAATCGAATCTTTGTGCGAGTAATTCAGTCGTTACATCCACACCACCTTCGACCGAGGCAATGTACTCTTTGGGAAAAATTGAACGGATCAGCTTTGCCAGAACGTTGGATACATTGGGTGCTAATTCACTTGGTTTCAAAATTACCGTATTCCCCGCAGCAATCGCCCCAATCAGTGGTTCGATAGCTAAATGAAAAGGATAATTGAAAGGTGCGATGATCAAGATTTGTCCATAAGGTTCATAATCAAGATAACTTTTTCCCCACATATAGATCGGTGTATGAACGGTTTGACGTTTCGCGTATTTTTTTAATTTTTTGATCATCATAGAAATGCTTTGATAGACGACCCCGATTTCAGTCACGTATGCTTCATGTGCTGGTTTTCGCAAATCTTTGAACAAGGCTTGTGTCAATTCAATCTCGATCTCTTTCATTCCTTGTTTCAGTTTTGCTAATTGTGCCAAGCGAAAATCAATTGATTTTGTTTGTCCTGTTTCAAAAAATTGTTGTTGCTCTTGTAAAAGTTGGTTGATCATCCGTTTTCTCCTTTTAATCGATTTATATGTTCGAACTTATGAATCTGTTTATTTAAAAAGAAAAGCCGTAGTCTGGTTATATTTTTTCCAATAGTTGCATAAATCCTTTCAAGTTACGTTGGATGTAGGCAACATCCAAAGAATAGATCCACTCTTTGCCACGTTTTTCGACAGACACAATCCCTGCTTGTAAATGTAACTTTAAATGATGAGAAATAGCGGGGCGAGAAATCGACATTTCTTCTGTGATTTCTGTCACGCTTAAGCCGCCTTTTTCTACTAGTAAACTGACGATTTCTTGACGATTTTCTTCTTGTAATGTTGCAAACAGCGACGTGGAATCTCGTAATAACGCTAAAAATGTTTCTCGCATAATGACCTCAATTGTTAAAGTGAGAGTAACATCATAAGTTGAAACCTGTCAACCGGTGTTTCTGTCATAAAAAGGTACCATAAGTGTGTTATTTTTAGTTTATTTACTTATTTATTATTAGTATTTTTTCACTTTTTTTGTTATACATGTTTACAATCTATTTTTTTAAAGAATAGATATAAAAAACAAATGAGGTGCTTAGATGCGAGAATTACAATTAAAGTTTATCACGAACACGATTACGGAAAGGTGGATGCGTATCCTAAATGTCATCGAACAACAAAATATGTTTACAATTGTTGGTCTTTCGCAGCAACTTGTGATATCTAAACGGACGATCCTAAAAGACGTTAGCGAATTGAAAAAATACTTTGAAGATACTGCAATTTTTGAGTCAAATACATCTGGTTATTTTTTTAAAGAAACAAATCGCCAACTGTATCACGAAAAGAAAGAAGCTTTATTAGAATCTGAAATTTGGTTTGAGATCGTTAGCGATATATTTTTCGGAGAACTAGTATCGATTGAAGAATTAGCAGATCGTTATAGCTATTCAGAAAGTACAATGCTACGTGCAGTATCTCAAATCAATGAGGCGTTAGAAGAATATCAACTTTCACTTAGTTTGAAACCAGTAGATCTTGTTGGAGAAGAAGGAAATATCCGCAAGTTCTTTTTTGATTTCTTTTACGAAGGGGAGCCTACTCCTTATACGGTCTATCCTCCAGAAAGTATCCACCAGATGTTTTTAGATAATCTAGGTGAACGTCTTGGTAAGTATGAATTGGGGACAGGGATCATGGTCAATGCTTTTTATTATTGTGTATACATTTCAATGGTCAGAAATCAGCAAGGACACATCATTACACTTCCACAAAGCATCAAGGGTATAAAAATTTCAGATACAGAAGATTTTGTCTTGCTTTCTGAAATTGTTCCTCTTATCGAAAAAAACTACGAAATTACTCTACACCCTGACGAATTGATCTGGCTTTTCTTTGTTACCGTAAGTAAACGAACCATTGATAGCGTGTCACATGAGATAAATTTTTTCGAGCAGTATAATCAATGGCCTGAAATTACTGAAGTTGTCGAATCCTATTTTGAAGTATTTCATATCGATGTGGCGAATGACTCTGTCTTACCAATTTTCCTAACAGCGTTTTTTCTAGGTAGAAAAATCAATAATGAAATCTGTCCTATTTTGAATAAGCTACTAAGTGAGGAAAATAGAACCATCCAAGAACTCTACGCCATACCCTATGAAAAAAACAAACAATTTATTCTTAGAAATCAAAAATCACTGGCTTTTTCAGAAGACTATTTGGACGACATCGTAGCGAGTTTAACAATGTACACAGAGATTCTATTTTCTTATTATGGACCGAAAAAAACAGTATTGTTTCTTTTAGAAGGGAATCACTTGATGGTTCAACTGATCAAAGTCCAAGCAATCCAACTTCTTTCAAAGCAACACAACGTTCTATTTATTCGGTTACAAGAACTCACAGAGGAACGTTTGAATGTTGAACATGTTGACTTGATCGTGACCAATTATCGACCATACTTATTAGACTATCAATTAAAAAAAGATTACCTGTTGATTAATCGTGTACCGGATAAAAATGATTGGCTCAATATTTTAACAAGCATGAACCCTTTAATTGATAAAATGCTTTTAGCATAACATAGAGAATAAATAGCACTCAATTGAGGAAGGACTTAAGGAAAGCAGTTTCTATTGGTTCTTTCTCGATTGTTTGTTTTGTAATAGGAAAGACAAAGAGAATATAACTACAAGATTGTAATAATTACAATCAGGTTCACTAGTTAGTGCAAATCCTGAATTTCTTCTTTGTTTGTATTACGTTAACCTTGTATGTACAGGAAGAGAAAACAACAAAATATTCTCTTACTGGTCAGAAAAAAAGTGTAGGGGGAGGGATATGAAATTCAAAAAAAGATACATACTAAGTGTAAGTATGTTACTTATTCAAATGTATACACCATTAGTTGTTCATGGGACAGAAGTACGTTCGGTGGAAACTGAAGGGACGATTAGTTTTACTGGCGTTTATGAAACACCGGGAACGCCAGAGCCAGCACCCGAAGTTGAAGTAAAACCAACCTTTCCCAAAGAAATCGCTCAAGCACCATCAGAAGTGACAAAGAGCGAGCATAAAAGATTACCGCAAACGAATGAGAGTCAGATGAATATTTGGAAAATATTGGGTATTCTGATCATCGTCGTTACTCTTAGTTTTTGGAAACACAAAATGAAAAAAACAAATCAAGAAAGTAGGATTTAAATATATGAAATTCGTTAGATTAGCTACCATTGCAGCGTTAAGCTCCACCATTTTTGCAGGAGGACTGACAGCTTTCGCAGATGAAACACCTGAAACTCCCGAAGAAACATCAAAAGCAGTAACTAAGGTAGAGACAGATGGAATAATTGAATTTACACCAAATGAAGAGGAAGAGCTAGTGGTTATTCCACCAGAAGGTGGACCAGATGTAGACATCGAGCCTGAAGTGCCAGGAACAACAGGCCCGTTATCGATCATGAAAGCTGTCACGATGAACTTTGGCTCAAAAGTGATCTCGAATCAAGATCAAACCTACAATATGATCGCAGAAAAGCAACAAAAAGCGGGTACAACAGGTGAGGAAAACAAAGTTCCTTATGTCAGTTTTGCACAAGTACAAGATGTTCGTGGAACGAATGCTGGTTGGGATCTGCAAGTTCGCATGACCGACTTTAAAGCAACGAGTACAACGGTGAATGATACACTGATCGGTGCAGAGATTTCATTGTTGGATCCAAGAATCCAATATGAAGGAAGTACACCTGGAAATGCGCCAGCATTCAACGCACCATTTACGAATACAGACGAAGTCAATTATTTGAAACTGTTGCCAAATGCTTCTGCTGTGTCAGTGATGAAAGCTGAAAAAGATAAAGGGGCAGGTGTTTCTTCAGTCGTTTGGGGAAATCAAGCAGATTTAGATAAACAAGAAGCAGATGATACGACTGAAGTGGTAACAAACAATGCAATCCAATTGTTTGTTCCTGGTTCTACAGCGAAAGATGCGACACAATACAAATCAACACTAACTTGGGAATTATCCAATACCCCTGGTAGTAGTGGTGTAGACGAAGAAAATGACGAAGCATAATCTATATTCGACATCGTTGGAAGGCAAGCTATTTTAGATCATAGAAACAAATGACGTAGCGTTACAATTTTGTAGCGCTACTCTCTTTAAAGGAAGGGGTAAACGAATGAAACAAGCAAATACATATCGAAAAAAGAAAATCCATCAAGTAGGAATGATACTGGTTCTATTATTGGTTAGTTTGCTGGCACCGATGCGCGTGGGGGCAGAAGAAGGAACGTTGAATTTCTATGTAACGCCGGAGTTCTCAGAAAATCAAAAGTCAGGAAATGATCGTTATTTTCAATTAAACCTTGCACCGGATACGACAGAAACATTGACATTGAAACTACAAAACGCCAATGCCGAAGCAAAGAAAATCAAAATTACGCCACATACTGCGTATACGAACGTGATGGGGGTCGTCGAATACGGACAAGATGCAGAAGAAGCAGATCCAACACTCCAGCATTCACTAGGTGAGTTGATCGAGCAACCCGAAATCATCGAGCTCGCTGGTAACGAAACGAAGACCGTGACGCTTGATCTGAAGATGCCAAAAGAAGCATTCGAAGGTTTCTTAGCTGGTGGCTTACGGATTGAAGAAGTCAAAGAAGACACAACAGAAGAGACAAGTAATGAAGAAGGGGTCGCTATCCAGAATGAGTTTGCGTATATCATCGGGGTGGTTGTCAGCAACAATCAAGATGCCGTAAAACCTGATTTAGAGTTGTTGGATGTTTTTGCCGATCAACTCAACTACCGTAATGTCATCAGTGCCAACTTACAAAATTTTACTCCGACATTTGTGAATCGTTTAGAAGTCGAAGCAACGGTACAAAAAGTGGGTGATGAAGAAATTTTATACCAAGCCAGTCAAGAACAGATGCAAATGGCGCCAAACTCCAATTTCAATTTTCCGATTTCTTTAGAAGGCGATCGTTTTCGCAGTGGTGAATATTTATTGAAAATGACGGCACGCTCTGGAGAAGATGAATGGCAATGGGAACGGAAGTTTACCATTGATGCGGATGAAGCGAGAGCATTGAATCGTGCAGATGTCACGATTGATACAGGTATTAATTGGTGGATCGTTGCAGCGATTAGTCTGATTATCCTATTGTTGTTGATCATTGTTTGGTTATTGTTGAAAAAGAAAAAAAATGAGAGGGATGATTCGGTTAATGACAACGAGTAGATATCATAAATTAGTTGTTTTATGTACAAGTATTTTTTGTGTCCAAACCGTTGCACTCCCTACATCTGTGCTATTTTCAACTTCTGTAGAAGCAGTAGATGTGCAAGAAGTTACAACAGACAGCAGTATACTTGCGAATGACTACTTAGATGGGTTGAGGGAAGTGACGGAGGTCCCTTTACGTTTTTCTCCCAGCAATCTGCGAGTTACAGGTGAGGTAACAGAACCTGTATCCGTATCTTTTTATGCGAATAAACCAACACAAGAAGCCAAGATTCGTTTACCTAAAGAGGCAGTTGTGGATAAAGATAGATTACCCGCTGGATTGACTATTACAGAAACAGCGGAAGAGAATCATTGGCTACTCCACTCAGAAGCTCCAAGGGAAACATTTACCTTACCACTTATTTTTCAAGAGACAGGAACTTATGAAGCGTCTATTGAAGAGGCGAAAACGACCATTGCTATCGATTCACCGACTACTTCTCTTGAACAAACAGAAGAAGAGCAAAAAAGTGTTGAACAAGAAGTTGACAAGACAACAGATGACGTGACAGATGATGCTACAGAAGAGAGCCAACATGAACTATCAGAACCAGAAAATAATGATCCGATTGTGGCGGAAACTGATGAACACGCAGATGATGAAGCTGAGTCGTCAATAGAAAAGAAAGAAGCAACAGCAAACGAGTTTTCCGGTCAGATAGCGGAAGTTTCGACAATGGTAGAATTTCGCGAAGCCATTGCTGATCCGGATGTTTTAACGATTTCTGTTCAAGCGAATTTGACTGAAAGTACAGCCAATATCATGACGATCGACCGACCAATCAAAATACAAGGAAACGGTCATACACTGACTTTTGGTAACAATGGTTTTTATTTTCAATTCGCAGAAGTGAGTGAACC
Organism: Enterococcus sp. AZ171; assembly: GCF_051714005.1. Classification (NCBI taxonomy): domain Bacteria; kingdom Bacillati; phylum Bacillota; class Bacilli; order Lactobacillales; family Enterococcaceae; genus Enterococcus; species Enterococcus sp. AZ171. Next base: position 527,799 of record NZ_JBIORA010000001.1, read on the forward strand.
TACGACCTTTCGGATAGAGGGCGCAATCGTGACAAAAACCGGTGCTACTCCTTTAGTCAACGCAACAACAGAAGTTAGTCGCAATTGGACATTAGAAATAGAAGATGTGGCAGAAGTCAATGCCAATACGATGCGACTAGCATCAATTCCAGAAGGAACGGTTCAATTTACAGGTGGGACGAGTAACTTCACACGTACAAGTTCTGCACAAACTTTCATTGAAGCAAAAGAAGTCAAGGCGATCAATCAAGCGCAGGTGACGATTAGTCGTGGAAACGCCACGATTTTTCTAGCAGCTGCGACGGTTTCCGAATCTAAATTAACAATCGAAACCGGCGCAACTGTAACAATTACTACGACTTCGGGTGTAGCCAACGCGATTGATTTCAGAGGAGAAAATGCGGAAATCACACTCCAATCTGCTGGAAATTTAACGATCAATACAGTAGGAACGACTGCTGCTCCTACTAACATAAGCAATAATACGATTGCTATGACTGGAGCAGGACCGAAAGTCACCGTTCGTGAAAAAAGTAATTTGACGACGACAAGTACTGCAGCCAAAAGAGGGTTACATCTATCCGGAAATAATCCCCAGGTAGTTGTGAATGATTCGAAATTATCTGTGACCTCAGCCACCCAGTCAGCCATGAATCTATCAGGGACTAATCCTCAAGTGATCGTGGATAGCTCAGAACTATCAGTTACCTCTACTACCCAGTCAGCAGTAAATCTATCAGGGGAGGAGCCAACATTTTCTGTAACGAATAGTCATACTGATATTCGTTCTGAAACAGGAGCCACACTTGCCTTGACAGGTGTATCACCTAAAGTCAACTATGTGGGATCTACAGGGAGTTTAACAAGTACCACCGGACAACGATTGAATTTGATCGGCGATAATCCCCAGTTATCATTGGATCAGACCCAATTATCAATGGGAGCTACTAGTGGTCGAGGGATTTATTTACAAGGAACGACGCCACAAGTGTTACTAAAACAAAGTACGATTGAAATAACAGATAGCCAACCTTCACAAGGAATGATTTTACAAGGAGCAGACGCACTGTTGGATTTAACAGAACACAGCGAACTGACAATTAATGGTGCCGGAACGGGAACATTAGAAAACATTCAAATTGGCGCCAATAACCCTCGTCCAGAACTCTCACTGACCGGTGCGTCTAAAGTGACGGTTGCTACTACGAGTGGTACAGGTGGGGCTTCGGATACGGCGAATAATGCGTTACATTTACGTGGTGAGCAACCAAAAATGACGCTATCAGAAGAATCAGAACTGAATGTTTCAGTTATTTCCAATGCGCGCCGAGGGGTCTATTTAAATGGTGCAGAGGCTGATCTGACAATCAAAGATAGCCAACTGAATATAAATACAGTAACAGGACAAGGTCTGACCGTTAATGGACGCGAGTCATCCTTACAGGCTACGAATACAGATATGCTGCTTCGATCCACTTCAGGGCAACGGTTGAATCTTATTGGTATTTTGCCTAAACTAGCGTTGGATAACAGCCACCTAACTATGGAGACGACGACTGGTCGAGGGATTTATTTGCAAGGAGCAACGCCACAAGTATTGCTAAATGAGAGTACGATTGAAATGACAGATACAGGTGCTTCTCAAGGAATGATTTTGGAAGGGACCGATGCTTTACTTTCTTTGAAAAAGAATAGTACCTTCACAGTTTCTGGTGGTGGAACAGGTACTACCGAAAATATTCAAGTTGGGAATAATAATGCAAGACCTAAGATAGACTTAGAAGGTGGTTCAAAATTAGGTGTAACCACTACCAGTGGAACAGGTGCAGGATCTGCCACAGCCAATAATGCCGTTCATCTCAGAGGAAATGAATCAGAACTAAATATAACAGGTGGAGCGAGTATTTCAATTGATATTACTTCTGGTAATCGACGTGGAATAGTATTAACTGGAAATAATTCAACGACACTTGTTGATTCTAGTGATGTAAATTTGAAGCTAGAGGGTAGTGGCGTCGGTTATGCTGCAACAGGAACTACCAATAAATTAGCCATCTCAAAGAGCCAGTGGGAGGCGAACGGAGCCGCCGGACACAATATTCATATGGTCGGCGACAATAGTACAGTCTTACTTGATCACTCTGATGCTGTTTTTGCAGCAGCCAGCTCTGGTGGAAATATTTGGTTAGCAGGAGCAGATTCAGTACTTGCTATAGAAAATGGTGCCCGAGTAAATGCAACATCAGATAATGCGAACAGTATAGCCATACATGGCGCACGTGCATTATTACAAATGAGTGGGTCTGAATCAAAGATGGAGATTATTAGTAATGTTGCAGCAGCCGAATTAAACGCAGCCGTTTTTTTAGGTGCTCCGAGTACGGGTGGGGGTGCTACAAACTCTAATGCTGAAGTTAGATTGACAGAAGGCGCAAAATTGAACATCCATGCAAATCGTGCCTCGGCATTAAGTTTGCTCAGTGCCAATGGTCAATTTAACTTATTAGAGAAGTCAGAATTAAATTTAACAGCAGGCAATACTGATTCATCAGCTAATGGTGCAGTTGCTGTACTGCGATTTATACGTGTTGGAGGATATCAGTTTACGATAGATAATGCAAAAATGAATATAAGTAAATCTGGAGGCAGAACACCAGGTATTCGAATGAATGGTGGAAATAACCATATTGAAATCAAGAATAAAGGTCAATTTTTTATTTATAATCCTGGGAATGGTACACCTATAAATCAAGATACTTCATCTGGGTTAGCCAATCAAGGGGTACATTATCCTAATGGTGGAAATAATTCTTTTGTAGTCGATGGTTTAGGCTCAAATGTACAAATTATTGCCGATAACGGTGCAGCGATCGATATGGAAAGTCAGGTAGGAGCAATTGAAGCGCGTGATGGAGCCACTTTCATTGCTCAAGGAAGAACAGCTACAGACGCGGCAGGAATATTCAATGCTGGAAATTTAACTGTTGATTTTGATAATCCATTATTTATGGACTTTAGAAATACTCGCGTTGGTGGGGGGAACATATTTAACGTTAGTAGTGCATCGACACTAACTGCAACAAATAGTGATTTATCTGTTTGGCGAAAAGGCGCTGATTTGAATGGTGACCCCAATTTAGACTTCCGAAGTATGGATTATTCGTTTACTGGAACAAATTTTAATACGTTAAGAGAGACAAGCGACCCCACACAGCTAAATACGGAAGTGTTTGGAACTCTAGGTTTAACAGCGTACAGTCGATTGAGTAGTAATAATGGTCGTTGGGCGATAGCAGATGAACTCAGAGTCCCAACCAATGCCGATACGAAAATTCATGGGCGAGTGAGCCTTCCAGTGGGATTAGATGATAGTCGACCAGCTTGGGATGATGAAGCCGTGGTTACCATAGAAGTAGAATCACCTGCAAGAGAGAAAAAAGAGTATAAGGCAAAAACGGTAGGACACTCAGATGAATCACCAGGGATTAGTATCTACAATGAAGAACCTCGTGGTGGACTGTTTGAAGTACAGCTGGATGAACCATTAGAAGCAGGTTCAAAAGTTCGAATCAGCAAGGTTGAGTTGAGTAGTGGGGAATTGACGACTGGATTTGACCATCAAATCTTGACAGAAACAGTAGAAGTCTTTCCGATTGTTCCACCGAAACCGGCAACATTTGCTTCTTCGATCATTACAAGAAATAGTCAAAAGATTGAAGGATTTTCCGAGAATCCTGATGTATCAGTAACAGCTACTCATAATGGGCAAGCAATCAATACTGAACATGTTGAGGTGGATGAGGACGGGAAATTCACGATTGATCTTAGTGAACTTCAGTTAACAGAAGAAGATGAGATCCAAGTCTTTTTAAGAGACAAGAATGGTTCCGCACAAGCAGCTGGAATTGTAAATCCGCCACTGACAAATGATGAACAAGGGAATATCAATCCAGCACAACCATTAGATTTCCATGATGTGACTTTTGCTGAGGCAACTATTTTAACTGTTGGAAATTTTGATCCTGTTTCGCCAGTCGATCCATTAGACCCTGAAAATGAAGTTCTTCCGGAAAATCAACCAGAACTTCCAGAAGAACAAGGAGCATTAAGTATCGATTTTATTTCTCGCTTCAATTTTGGTAAACAGAATATCTCAGTGAAGGATAAAACCTACTATGCCCAACCCCAACATTTACTGAACGAAGATGGCACGGTCAATGAAATACAAGAACGACCAAACTTTATCCAAATCAGTGATCGTCGACCGGACAATGAGCGAAGTGGTTGGCAATTATCGGTTACCCAGAATGGACAATTCAGTAATCAAAATGGTCATGAATTGATTGGTTCTGAGATCCAGTTACTCAATCAAGAACTAGTGACAGCTCAAGGCGGAACAGCGCCTGCGCTAAAAGAAGAAACTGGCCAAAAAATCATACCAAATACTAAAAGAATCTTATTACAAGCAGATGAAAAATCTGGAACAGGAACCTGGATCTATCGTTTTGGTAATGCAGAGACAGCTGATAAAAGTGTTGGTTTGTATGTACCGAAAGGAACGAATCCAGAAGCCAAAGAATATTCAACGACACTTACTTGGGAATTGAGTAGTGTTCCAGAAAATCAATAAAAAAAAGAGTTGTGATAGCCAGATACAGCTCCAAAAAATAAGTCAGAAACCGCTAAGATTTTCGGGATTTCTGGCTTATTTTTGCTAACATCCTTTTTTTAATTACATTTACTCAGTTTTAGGGAGTATGAGATGATGAATATTATCTCACTTCTTTCATTTTCTTAAAACTGAGGGAAAAAAGTATTTTTCTATTAGTTGAAAACTTTCTGTAAAAAAGTGCGAAGAAAACGAGAGATTTCTTTACACTAGAGTAACTATAACGTATATAATCTATATAAGGTGTGTTGTCACCATTAACGTTGAGTGGCACAGAAAAAAGAAGCAACAAAAAAACGAAGCGAGCGAATATGGAGATAGATATGATAAAGAATAAATTGCAACAATACAAAATATTATTGATATTATTGATTCTTGTAGCTGTTTCGCTGATTATTTTTTTGAATCAAATCATTTATGCGTGGCTGATCGTGGAAATTTTTGCCTTTCTTCTTTGTGGCTATTTAGTGATTTTTGATCAAAGAGAAGCAACCTCTAAAATTGCTTGGATCTTAGCGTTATTATTTTTACCGGTCGTCGGGATCATGCTGTACTATCTGATTGGTCGTGAGCCACGATTACGCAAGTTATCGAAACAGCAACTAGACAATGAACGAAACATACAAGAGACGGTGTCCAAGATTCTTCAGGAACATTCAGAAATCATTCATGCCAAGCACGATCTTTCCAAAGAAATTTTCCATCTTTCCGCAAAGTATCCCACAAAAGACAATCAATTGACATTGTTAAAAGAAGGGACGGATGCTTTTGCTTCATTGTTGCAAGATATCAAACAGGCAACACATCATGTCCATGTTTTCTTCTATATTATAAAAGGGGATGAAACTGGCGAAGAACTAGTTGCTGCTTTGATCGAAAAAGCTCGACAGGGAATCAAAGTACGTTTTATGTATGACAGTGTCGGATCAATTGCTTTCCCGAATCAATTATTAGATACGATGCGAGAAAATGGTGTAGAGGTAAGAACCTATGATCTATTGAATTCACCGTGGCTGAGTAACAAAGCCAATTGGCGCAATCATCGGAAAATCGTTGTGATCGATGGGGAAATTGCACACACTGGTGGTATGAATATCGGGAATGAGTATAGTGGACGCGGGAAAAAGTTTTCTTATTGGCGGGATACGAATGTTCGAATCGAAGGGCCTTCTGTACTCGAGTTGCAGGAATGTTTCGTTTATGATTGGTTATTTCTCGATGAAGGAACGGAAACGATCACTTATTTCATCAATCAGCAAGAGCTGTATTTTCCATTACAAACGGAACAACCAAAAGGTTCGGAAATCGTACAGGTCGTTTACGGAGGGCCGTATGATCAGGAGAGGATCATCAAAGACTCTTTCAATGACTTGATTGGTAAAGCAGTTGATTCGATCAAGATTGCTATGCCTTACTTTATTCCAGATGAAGAAACTCTTGGGGCACTCAGACGAGCAGCTCGCTGTGGGATCAAAGTACAATTGATCATACCGGGAAAAGGCGATCGCGGGATTTCATTTCATGGGACGAACTCGTTTATTGATGAGTTGTTATCGGCAGGAGTTGAAGTGTCGATCTACGATACGACTGCATTTATCCATTGTAAATATATGATCGTTGATGATGTGGTAGCAACGATTGGATCAACTAATTTTGATATTCGCAGTTTTTATCTCAATCATGAACTGTCAATGTTCATTTATGGTCCATCAAAAACGATTGATGAATTGAACGTCCATTTTACAGAAGATTTAGCCCACGCTGAAAAGGTCAAAAAAGACGAATGGCAAGAGCGAAGTGCATGGACGAAAATCAAAGAGAAAATCAGTGGCTTGTTTGTGCCGATACTTTGATAGAAGCAACGGAATCAGCGCATAAGAACGTGCCATTAGCTTAAGACAGAATAGACAAAGCGTTTCATACGTGTTTGTTTCTTCTGTTTTTTCTTTTATCCTTTCTTAGTGTTTTATAACAATACAATGCGCAATAAAATAAGTTTTTTTAGAGATATGCTACTATAGAGATAGATATAAAGTGTTTTTTTACAGTTGGATCTTACGAATTTACATCTGTGAAAATGTGCTTTAAGACTTAGAAAGTAAGAGGTGATTTTGTGAAAAACAAACAGAAATCAGTCATTGTTCTGGGAGGTGGACTTGGTGGTTTGTCTGCAGCAGTTTCCTTAGCCCAAGAAGGATTCGACGTATCGCTATATGAAAAAAACGATCATTTAGGGGGGAAATTGAACCGTTTAGAAGCAAATGGGTTGGGCTTTGATCTAGGTCCATCGATTTTGACGATGCCCCAAATTTTTGAAAAACTGTTTCTCACGAGTGGCAAACAGATGGCAGATTACATTCCGATCGAACGGTTAGATTTGCAGTGGCGTTCTTTTTTTCCTGATCACACAACGATTGATCTATACAGTGATTTAACGAAAATGGCCCAAGAAAATCCTTTGCTGACTGAAAAAGACATGATGGAGTATCAAGATTTCTTAGACTATGCGAAGGAAATCTATGCGGCCACAGAAGTCGGTTATTTTGACAAAGGGCTTGATTCGACAATGGAGATTTTAAAAGAACATGGTGTGATCAAAGCGTTGAAAGGGTTTGATTATTTTTCTTCGATGCATGATGGAATCGCTAAACGTGTGAGTCATCCAAAAATGCAAGATATCTTAGGGTATTTCAGCAAATATGTCGGTTCCTCTCCTTATGATGCGCCAGCGGTTTTAAATATGATGAGTTACATGCAGCATGAGCAAGGAATTTGGTATGTTCCGGGCGGGATGCATAAAATTGCTGAAGGAATCGTCAATCTTGGGAAAGAGCTCGGCGTAGCGTTCCATACTGGCTGTCAGGTTGAAAAACTAAATGTAGTGGATGAACAGATCCGTTCGGCACGACTAGCGGATGGGACGGTGATCGAAGCAGATTATTTTGTTTCGAATATGGAAGTCATCCCAGCTTATGAACAATTATTAGATGAAAAACCAGCGTTTACAGAGAAATTAGAAAAGAAATTTGAACCCGCAAGTTCTGGTTTTGTCTTGCATCTAGGTGTTAATAAAGAATACCCACAATTAGCCCATCATAATTTTTTCTTTTCGAATGCTTCTAAAGAAAACTTTGATCAAAACTTCCATCAGCATCAGTTGCCAGACGACCCAACGATCTATCTTGTGAATGTCAATAAGACTGATCCTTCTCAAACCATCGAAGGACATGAGAACATCAAGATTTTACCGCACATCCCTTATTTACAAGATCAACCATTTACAGAGGCAGAATACGATGCCTTTCGGGAGCGTATCTTGATCAAATTAGAAACGATGGGATTAACGGATTTGAGAAAACATATTGTCTATGAAAATCGTTGGACCCCGGAAGATATCCAAAAAAATTATTTATCCCATCGTGGAGCAATCTATGGGACTGTCTCTGATCGTAAGAAAAATCATGGGTTCAAACATGCAAAACATAGTGAGCGCTATGACAACTTATACTTTGTAGGTGGGACAGTCAATCCAGGTGCAGGTATGCCAATGGTCACTTTGAGTGGGCAACAAGTGAGTGACAAGATTGCTCGAAGAGAAGCGGATGTATAGGAAGGAAGGCTTATTTTGTTACTAATAATGATCGTCCTTTTTGTTGCTTGGCTTTCAGGTTGGTGTATCTTTTATCGACTGCCATTCATCACAAACCTAACCTCTGCAAAACGTTTTGACACAAATGTTTCAATCATTATTCCTGTACGTAACGAAGCAAATACGCTCCCCAAATTGCTACAATCGATCCAAAGGCAAACGATCCAACCACGAGAAATCATCGTCGTGGATGATGATTCCACTGACGGTACAGCAGAAATCGCCAAGAACTTAGATGCAACAGTTTTCTCAAATGATCGTGAGCAGCATGGCAAGGCGGCTGCCTGTTGGTTAGGTGCAACAAAGGCCCAAAGTGAGCATTTCTTATTTTTAGATGCAGATACATTTTTTCAGACAGACAATAGTTTGGAAAGACTGTTGAATGAATACGAAAAAAGAGGGAATAGTGGCTTGCTGTCGCTTCAACCGTTTCATCAAACTGTTCGCTTTTATGAACAGCTCTCGTTTGTTTTCAATGTGGTCATTCTAGTAGGGTTGAATACTTTTTCTGTGCTAGGTGAAAAATTAAAAGCAGCGGGGGCGTTTGGGCCGTGTATCTTATGCTCGAAAACCGATTATTTCCAAGTCGATGGGCATAAAGATATGCCTCGTGGGATCTTAGATGATATGGCTTTAGCCAATCGTTTTCAAAAGGCAGGATTTCCCATCCATTTATATGGTGGGAAAGAGTTGATTGCTTTTCGCATGTATCCTGAAGGTTTCAAGCAATTGATCCAAGGATGGACAAAGGATTTTGCCACAGCTTCTAGAGCAACCAATCCCTTTATTTTGTTAGGAGTCATCCTCTGGATAAGTGATGGTGTTGGCTCAGTGTTGGCTTTTGGTATGGAACAATGGCCGCTCGCACTGGTCATTTATTGCCTGTATGTGCTTCAATGTATTGTATTTGCCAAACGTGTAGGAAATTTCAAGCCGATTTTCTTGTTCGTTTTTCCGTTCTTTTTTATCTTCTTTCTTTTCTTGTTTTTGTGGTCATTGATCCAAACCTATCTTTTGAAATCAGTGACTTGGAAAGGAAGAAAAATCAAACTTTAGGAGGTTTTTATGCCACTGATCCATTTGACCACTGGAGTATTAGTGATGCTCGACATTCTTGCCTGGTTTATTTTTCATTTGGGTATATCCTTTGGTGTACGTCAAATTTCTGACTCTTTTTTTAAAAGAAAGCGTCGTTGGTTTCGTTCTTTTTCTTTTGAAAAGCAAGGAGTTATTTGGGAGAAAAAATTTCGAATCAAAAAATGGAAAGACAAGCTGCCAGATGGTACTGTGATTGCCAAGAGTGGATTCGATAAATCAAGACTTGGTAAGACTGATTCTGCCGCACTGAAGAAATTCATCATTGAAACACAAAGAGCAGAGCTGACACATTGGCTATTGATTGCGCCAGCGTTCCTTTTCTTTTTGTGGAATCCCAAATGGGCGGGGTGGGTCATGGTTTTTTATGCGCTTCTTGTCAATATCCCATTTATTATGATCCAACGCTATAATCGGCCACGATTGGAACGAGCGTTCATTAGAAGAATGAGGAATAAGTAGGTTCTTAAAACGGATTTATGTTTCTTTTATGTTGTTTATATGTTGAAAAATAGCAGAGGTGATGACATGGAAACGACAAAAAAGAAACCAATCCATATCTCAATTGATGAGGATTTGAAAAAGGATGCTGAGCAATTATTTGCTGAGTTGGGTATGAATATGATAACCGCAATTACAGTTTTTTAAAAACAGTCTGTAATTAAACTGGTACTTCCTTTTAAAATTGAAAGGGAAAATTCGGCTACTTTGCAAGCGAGAAAAGATGCTAAAGATGGCAATATTCATGGTGGATTCAGCTCTGTTGATGAGTTGCTGGAGGACTTAGATGCTTGATATTTTTTATACCTCACAATTCAAGCGAGACTATAAAAAAGCAGGGGAAAGATTTAGCCAAATTAAAAAAGGTGCTATCTCTTTTGCAATGCCAACATAAATTGCCCAAAGTGTATCGTGATCATCATTTGACCGGCAATTATGTGGGATTTAGAGAATGTCATATCAGTCCTGATTGGCTATTAGTATATAAGATTGATAATGATCAATTAATATTGATACTTGCTAGGCTGGGATCTCACAGTGAATTCTTTTAAAGAAGTTGTGAAATAAATGGACAACTCAGAAAAATAAACGAGAAAATCTAAAACTTGTTTTAAAAGTGTTTGGATTCTCTCGTTTATTTTGTTCTAGGAGTTACTAGAGAAAAAGTGTAATCGTTTTTTTAGGAAGAAAAAACAAATTTTAGGAGCTTTTTATGCTACTGATTCATTTGATCACTGGAGTGTTAGTGATGCTTGATATTCTTGCCTGGTTTATTTTCCACTTGGGTCTATCCTTTGGAGTACGTCAAATCGCTGACTCTTTTTTTTAAAGATATCATCGTTGGTTTCGTGCCTTTTGAAAAGTGAGGAGTTATTTGGGAGAAAAAATTTCGGATAAAAAATGGAAAGATAAGCTGCCAGATGGTACTGTGATTGCTAAAAACGAATAAATGGTTTTCTAGAAGTGAATACTACATAAACAAGCACCAAAATCCATCGATGAATAATTGTGGGGATTTGGTGCTTTTTAGCGGAGCTTAACACTTTTATCAGAATCTCACAAACTGTCTTTTGTGCAAAGTTAGTGATTCAAAATAAAGTTGATTTTTTTGAAACTTTTCTTAGAAAACGATCGTCTAATTAAGTATAAAAAAAGAAAGCGGAGTGAGCGTATGAAACATGAAAAAAACTATTCATTTTTAACGATAGAACTAATTTTCCTAGTCTTATTGTTCCTGTTTACCAGCCTTTTTTTATGGATGTATTCAATGGATACATTTTCGATCATAGAAGAAAAGCCACAAGAGATAGGGACAAGCGAGTCGACTAGAACGAAAGATACACAACCACGTAAGGAAGCAAACAAGGATTTTATGCGAGAACTGGGTGAAATTTATTATTTGAGATAGGGAGGGATCTAATATTTTTAATCGGATAGCAAAAAAGCAGCGAGTCAGACATTATGAATCTCAGTTAGAACAGCTGATTGAGACACAATATCAAAAAATGTATCGAATCGCTTATAGTTATACACACTGTTCGGAAGATGCACTAGATGTTATCCAAGATAGCTTTCAAAAAGCGCTGATGGATTTCTCAAAGGTAAAGAAGATCGATCATTTTCAAGCTTGGTTTTATAAAATCTTAGTCCGCACAGCAATTGATTATTGGCGCAAGAATAAACGAATGCCTTTGAATTTTGAATTGGAAGACTGTCCAGGACTTGAATTCATCGATTGTCAAAATGATGTTTCTTACATGGAATTACGTGAATTATTGAGCCAAACGCCTAGCCCAGAACGCGAGATTATTATCTTGAAATTTTTTGAAGGATTTACATTGAAAGAAATTGCTCAGATTTTAAATTTAAATGAGAATACAGTGAAAACAAAAATGTATCGCTCACTAGATAATTACAAAGAAATTTTAAAATAAAGGAGAGTGGATAGCGAAATGGGAGGAACAAAGAAAAAAATAAGTATGATGAATCAGGCGTATCGAGCGGGGGAAATTCCTGAACAGCTAGAAGATGAGCTATTCAAGCGTTTTACGATTGCCAAGAAAAAAGTGAAGGTGAAACGACAAGTAAAACATGCTGTTCATATCGGTTTGGGGATCGTCTGCTCTGTACTTATTTTGTTCGCAGGTGTTCAAAATAGAGACTTTCGCGTATGGGCGACAGAAATCCCTGTTCTCGGAGAATTGGTTTCGATCATTACTGGGAAAACCTATTCATTCCAAGAAGAGGAATCGGGTATCAGGATTGCTGTTCCAAAAATAATTGGAAAAGAAGAAATCCATGACCAGTTGAATCGAAAATATCTCGCAGAGGGACAACAAGCTTATGAGGAAGGAGTGAAAGAAATCAAGAAAAACGGGCAACAGATTGATACAACAGGTGGATATCGCATATTGGTCAATGATGAGCGATTTTTAGTGATTGATCGTTCAATCGAACAGACAATTGCAAGTACGCAAACGAACAATCAATTTGACACGTTAGATAAACAAAATGAGGTACTTGTGTCTTTGCCTTTATTATTTAAAAATGATGATTATCTCATTGCTCTTTCAAAGGAAATTGAAGAACAGATGAAAAATCGTATGGAAAAAAATCCAGAATCAACTTATTTTGCTCTAGAGGATAATGGCTCATTTTTATTAAAAAAAGATCCTAGTTTTTATATCAATAAAGAACACCAGCTGGTTATCTTCTTTGATAAATACGAGGTAGCACCTGGTGCTATGGGGACACAAGAATTCGTTATTGATACAAATAAAATCCAATCTTTATTGGCTGACCCAAACTATTTGAACTAAAGCTTTCAGACTTTACGAATAGAATCGTTCTTTGCTGAGAATAGTAGCATCAACCGGTAGAATCTTTTTTACATGTTTACCGGTTGATGCTTTTTAGGTTGAGAGAAATAGCATTCAATAATGGCCGAAGAATCCAATGCTTATCTGAATTACTAAATCGCTTGCTTGACGATTTCTTGCCAAAAATGAAAATATTCCTCTTCTAAATCGATCGAATCAAGTTCATCCCAAGCAATAAAGCCCTCGTTTACATAAAAGCCATCTTCTGTCATCTTTTTTTGAATCTTTCCTCTATAGTTTTCTCCCTTTTTTGTTTGGATCGTAATTTCTTGTTTGGCAATATAAGCAGTGATTATGACAGTTTCGAAATGATTCTTTACCATTGTCATCGGCAACGCCTCCCTTTTAGTCATTTTCCTCTTCAAAAGCTTGATAAAATTCATCTTTGATCAATTGCAACTCAGCTTGTTGGTTTGGCTTGTTCCAATCGATTGATCGGGAAACTTGTTCGTCATATGTCTTGTTGGTACTAAACTCAAACCATTTCATTTCTTGTTTCAAACCAACGTGACGAATGTTCTCCCAGAGAATCTGGTACTGGTCAATCGTCAGATATTCTTCATCACATTCGCCTAAGAAAACGCCCTCGATATTTTCTCTATATCGACCAAATTCATCTTTTGTGTTTAATTGGATGGTCACTTTTTGTCGGTAGAGAAAGGACTGTAATAGTACTTGGTCGATTTCCTCTCTCGTCATTTGCAATTGGGGAGGGAGGTCTTTTAAGGCGACTGCTGCATTTTCTTCGATCCCTTTAACTAGCTCATCCATGGCAAAAGCGGTTCCCCATTTCAAGCCAAAGGGGCGATCACGGTATTCATTGTAATCGAGAAATTCTTTTTTCGTGCGTCGCATGTCCCTCACCTTCAATACCAGCCATTCCGCCAGCATGACCGCCTACAAGCGAACTGCGGGCGATTGCTCGACCACCTTCTAGTAAACTATGTGCATGGACGATTGCTTTAAATCCATATTTTTGTCGAATCTTATCCACGACAAAGTCAATCTTTGCCGCATTGACTTGCTCTTTAGGATCATCGAATAGATTCAATTGCAAGCCAGTCGCATAAACTAAGCGAGAACAGTTGACGCCGATACTTCGGATATCTTGCCATTGATAATGTCGATCAAAAATCATCAATAGTGCTTCTGCTAAAACATGACTGGCATTGGTCGGCTCGATTTTCATCTGTTGGTGAAACCCAGTTTTTCCTGAAACATCTGTGTAGCCCAAAGAAAAGCCGACCCACAGACTAACTACTTGTGCTTTTGCTTCTTCTCGACGTAAGCGTGTGCCTACTTGATCTGCCATTTCCTTGATCACGATTTCAATCTCTTCTCGGCGGGTATAGTCCTTATTGAGGATTTGACTATTTCCGATGCTTTTTGATTTAGGGGTGTAGACTTCACCAAGAAAGCTCCGATCGATTCCCCAGGCATGGGCATAAAGTTGTGTACCAATTACCCCCATTGCACTTTTTAAACGATAGTAATCCGCATGTGCAAGCTCATAGATGCTATGGATGTTCATTTTATTTAAACGAATCGCTGTTTTTCGACCGATCCCCCAAAAATCTGTCAGCTGAGGAATCCGCCAAAGTTTTTCAGGGACGTCTTCATAACGCCATTCGGCGATCATGTCTCGGGTATCCTTCGCTTCATTATCCAGAGCTAATTTTGCCAATAGTGGATTATCACCGATACCGATCGTGGTATAGATCCCTGTCTGGTCATAAACGTCTTGACGAATTTTTTTTGCAAGTGTCCGGGCATCAGGAGCATCGAACAAATTCAAACTATTTGTGATATCCAAAAAACTTTCGTCGACCGAATAGACATGATGGTTACTCTCGTCTGCATAGGTTTTATAAATCGCATTGATTTCTTTGTTCTTCTCCATATAATAAGCCATTCGTGGTGGGGCAATATATAGATCACTGGGATAAGGAAAGGGCAAATCACGCGCACGACTGATATTCGTGATCCCGTAGGCTTTTTTTGCAGCTGGACTAGAGGCAAGGATCAACCCGCTACCACGTTCTTCCCATGAATTTCCGGGGTACGACATAACAACTAGTTTGGTTGTTAAAGGGTCTAAACCAAGTGAGACACATTCAACAGAAGCATAGAACGACTTACAATCAATACATAAAATATCTCTAGAAGGTTCTTTATGATAGTCAAATACAGGATTTTGATTTTTAAACATAACAGTCACCTCTTCTACATGATTAGAACACACGTTCGCGTTTTTTGTCAACGAAAAAATCAATAGGAACTTTAAAAAAACATCGGTCTTCTAAAGGATCATTAGCATAAAGAGAAAAAGATTTGAAAAAGTAGTTGACTTATTTCAGAAAGAAATCTATACTTAAACCAATCTTAAATCAGTTTGGAGCGATTTCTTATGAAAATCACATTGAATTCACAACTGAATACGTATTACTTTAGCTATTTTAGATAGGTTTGTATTCATGACATTCATGGGTGCAAACACAACGTTTGTATCTATGATGGCTAAGGATGTTTGAGATGACTTGTCCGCCACATAGATGAAAATCTATAGTGGCTTTTTTGTTAGAATTGGTGAAGGCCCACTGTAGATTTGTCTACGGCGGGCTTTTTTTATACCTAACGAAAGGAGAACCACATCAGTTCATTTTCCAACGAGTTATTTTAAGTAAACAATGAACGATTTTCCATTGTCGATCAAGTGTTCAAACAGTGATAAAAAAATAAAAATAAAAAAGGATGTTATCTTATGATTTTAATTATTAAACCAGGAATTGAAGTAAACCAACTAGAACCAGTACTTTCACGTATCAAGGAAGAGGGCTTGGACGTTCAGATCAACCATGGCAAAGATCGTCTTGTTTTAGGATTGATCGGTGATCCAAAAATTATCCAAGGTGTACCATTTGAAAGATACGACACGGTGGAGCGTGCAGTAAAAATCTCTAATACGTACAAACTGACTTCTCGAGAATTTCATCCGCAAGATACAGTCGTTGATGTGGATGGTTTGAAAATCGGTGATGGTAGTTTTGTGACGATGGCTGGTCCTTGTTCAGTAGAAGGCGAAGAACAAATCATGGAAACTGCTCGTATGGCAAAAGCTGGTGGGGCAACAGTCCTACGTGGAGGAGCCTACAAACCTAGAACGTCACCCTACGCTTTCCAAGGATTAGGAGAAGAAGGACTGAAAATGATGCGTAAAGCAGCGGATCATTACGGCTTAAAAGTCATTACCGAAGTCATGGATGAAGCCCATATCGATGTCGTTTGCGAATACACAGATATCATTCAGATCGGCGCCAGAAATATGCAAAACTTTCGTCTATTAGAAGCTGTTGGGAAAACAGGAAAACCAATTGGCTTGAAACGCGGGATTTCAGGAACGATCGAAGAATGGTTGAACGCGGCGGAATACATTGCGGTACAAAACAATCCAAACATCATCTTTATCGAACGTGGTATTCGTACTTACGAAACAGCGACACGCAATACCTTCGATCTAAGTGCTGTACCGATCATTAAAAAATTAAGTCATTTCCCGATCATCGTTGATCCAAGTCATGGTACAGGGGTTTGGGATCTCGTATCACCAATGGCAAGAGCCGGTGTTGCTAGTGGCGCAGATGGGATGATCGTAGAGATCCACCCTGATCCAATCCACGCATGGTCAGATGGACAGCAATCATTGAATGAAAAGAACTACCTACGAATGATGGAAGAAGTCGAGATTTTAGTTGAAGCAATGAATAAAATCAAAGCCTTATAGAAAAGAGGAGCATCATGTTAGAAGTTGTCTTACCAGAAAAAAGCTATGAGATCATCATTGAACGAAATGCACTCGATCATGTGTCTGAGTGGATCGAAGGAATCTGGAAAAATAAAAAAATCGCGATTATCAGTGATACGAATGTTTTTCCGATATACGGCGAAAAAATTTGTCAACAGTTGCGGGCAAGCTACGAAGTCGTCCATTATGTTGTTTCAGCTGGGGAGAGCAGCAAATCATTCGACATGGCAGCTCACCTCTATGCGTTTTTAGCAGAAGAACAATTTACGCGTAGTGATGCGGTGATTGCGCTTGGAGGGGGAGTGATCGGCGATTTAGCCAGCTTCGTTGCTTCCACCTATATGCGAGGGATTTCATTTGTCCAGATCCCGACTTCCCTACTGGCACAGGTCGATTCAAGCATTGGAGGAAAAACAGCAATCAATGCACCCATGGCGAAAAATATGATTGGGACATTTGCACAACCAGACGGGGTATTGATCGATCCAGAGACGTTAATGACGTTATCAGAGCGTAGAATCCAAGAAGGGATCGCTGAGATCATCAAGTGTGGCGCAATCAGTGATGAAACGCTATGGCAAGATTTGGCAAAATTAACAGGAGTTGCTGACTTACTGGCTAATAGTGAAAAAATCATTGAAAAGGCGTTGCGTGTGAAGAAACAAGTTGTTGAAGAAGATCAATTCGATAACGGGCATCGTTTGTTACTGAACTTTGGCCATACGATCGGACATGCCATCGAAAATACTGCTGGTTATGGTCAGATCAGTCATGGTGAAGCCGTAGCGATCGGTATGGTGCAAATCACCAAACAAGCCGAAAAGCTGGGACAATCACCAGTGGGTATCACTGCGCAATTGATCCACATGATCGAAAAGTATCAGTTACCGATCAAGTACCAACCTTGGGAGGAGCAATCCCTTTATGATGCGATCACCCACGATAAAAAGGCACGTGGAAAGACATTGAAAATTATTTTATTAGATAAAATCGGACAAGCAAGAATCCAAGAAATCCCGCTTGAGTCCGTGAAAGACTATTTAAAGGAGGGGAACTAAATGCGTTTTTTAACAGCAGGAGAATCTCATGGTCCACAGTTAACTGCCATTATTGAAGGTATCCCGGCAGGTTTAGAAGTTTCACTTGAAAAAATCAATGAAGATCTTGCGAGGCGACAAGGGGGTTACGGTCGTGGTGGCAGAATGAAGATCGAGAAAGATCGTGTCCAAATCACCTCAGGTATTCGACATGGTAAAACGCTTGGTTCGCCAATCACAATGATCGTGGAGAATAAAGACTGGAAGAATTGGCAGACGGTGATGTCAGTCGAGCCAATCGAAGAAAAACATGTCACACGTCGTCGAGTAGCCAAACCTCGTCCAGGACATGCGGATCTAGTTGGTGGAATGAAATACCAACATCAAGATCTTAGGAATGTGTTAGAACGGTCTTCAGCTAGAGAAACGACCATGCGTGTAGCAATCGGCTCTTTAGCAAAACAGATCCTAGCAGCACTAGATATTGAAATTGCCAGTCACGTAGCAGTTCTTGGAGGGGTCAAAGCAACGATTCCTGAAGTGCTACCTGTGGCGGTGATCAAGGAAAAAACAACGATCTCCGAAGTCAATATGGTAGACCTTGAGATCGAAGAACAAGTCAAAACATTGATCGATGAGACGAAAAAAGCAGGTGATACCTTAGGTGGTGTCGTCGAAGTCCGGGTTGAAAATGTACCGGCTGGTTTGGGTAGTTATGTCCAATGGGATAAAAAATTAGATGGAAAATTAGCACAAGCCATGCTGAGTATCAATGCCTTCAAAGGGGTAGAATTTGGGATCGGTTTTGATGCAGCGACTTTACCAGGTTCTAAAGTTATGGATGAAATCACCTGGGATCAAGAACAAGGCTACCGCCGGACAACCAATCATTTAGGTGGATTTGAAGGTGGGATGACAAATGGGGAACAAATCATCGTTCGTGGTGTGATGAAACCGATCCCTACACTTTACAAGCCGTTGATGAGTGTGGATATCGACACGAAAGAAGTCTATAAAGCAAGTGTCGAACGTTCCGACAGTACCGCTGTACCAGCAGCTTCTGTGGTGGCTGAACACGTCATTGCAACAGCACTTGCCGTGGAGATCCTTGAACATTTCCCAGCGGATAACATGAGTGAGCTGAAAAAATCTGTTGCCAGTCATCGGCAGATGATCCAAGACTTTTAGTGAGGAGACTGATATGAAGAAAAAGGTATTTGTCTTAGGTTTAGGTCTGATTGGTGCTTCGCTTTGCCGAGCCATCAAAGGATCGAATGTGACTCTTTATGGATGGGATCATTCAGCAGAAACAAGAAAAATTGCAGAAGAAGTCCAATTAGTGGATCATCTGGTGTCTGGGATCGAAGAAGCAAGTCAAATGGATGTTATTTTATTAGCGGTTCCTGTACAAGTTAGTTTGGACTATTTGCAACAATTAGCGACACTTCCGCTAAAGGAAACTGTATTGGTCAGTGATACTGGCAGTACGAAAGCAGCAATCATGACAGCGGCTAAGGAATTACCTTTTACTTTTATTGGTGGACACCCAATGGCAGGCTCGCATAAATCTGGAGTAAAAGCCGGCAATCCCAATTTGTTCGAGGAAGCTTATTATATATTGACCAATGATCATGAGAGTGATCGTGTAGCTGAACTGATGGAACTATTAGAACCGACTCGAGCAAAATTTGTATTGATGGAAGCCAAAAATCATGACGAGATCGTCGGCGTTTTAAGCCATTTGCCTCATATCGTGGCTGCTGGTTTAGTGCAAACCAGTGATGAACTCAATCAAAAACATCCAAGAGCCTCCCAACTTGCAGCCGGAGGGTTTCGAGATATTACGCGTATTGCTTCTTCTGATCCAAAAATGTGGACAGATATCTTATTAACGAATCAAGAAATCATGCTGTCTTTACTAGAGGAATGGCAATCCTCCATGGAAACATTGAAAACACAACTTGCGAGAAATGATGAAGAGGCCATTTATCGATTTTTTGCACAAGCGAAGCAAACAAGGGATCAGTTGCCGAAGAAACGACAAGGAACGATTCCAGCGTTCTATGATCTATACGTTGATATTCCGGATATTTCCGGTGCAGTTGCTAAGGTGACAACGGCTTTGAGCCAAGCAGATATTTCAATCATCAATCTAAAAATACAAGAAACTAGAGAAGATATTTTCGGAGTCCTTGAATTGTCCTTCAAAAATCAAACCGATTTAGAAAAAGGACAAGCATTGATTCAAGCGGAAAATTTTCACTGTTGGATCAGGAGTTGAGACAATGAAATTACTTAATGCTACACATGGGATCAAAGGTGAGCTAACGGTTCCAGCAGATAAGTCGATTTCTCATCGCAGCATCATGTTTGGTGCAATCAGTCATGGAAAAACGACGATAACGAACTTTTTAAAAGCAGAAGATTGCTTGAGTACGATGTCCATATTTAGACAATTAGGTGTGAGAATAGAAGAGGAAGAAGAGAAAATCCATGTTTATGGTCATGGCGTAGAGGGATTACAAACACCAACAGAACGTTTAGATGCAGGTAATTCTGGTACAACGATCCGTTTACTTTTAGGGGTTTTAGCTGGAAGTAAGATTTCGGCAGAAGTGTCTGGAGATGACTCGTTGAATCGTCGCCCGATGGGGAGAGTGATGAATCCTTTACGTGAAATGGGTGCGGATCTTAAAGGGATCGAACATCCAGATCTACCACCTTTACGAGTGACTGGTGGGCCTTTGAAACCAATCGAATATGAGATGCCGATTGCCAGTGCGCAAGTCAAATCAGCGATTTTATTCGCGGCACTTCAAGCAGATGGTGAGACAACGATCATCGAAAAAGAACGCTCACGGAATCATACAGAAGAAATGATCAAACAATTTGGTGGAGAAATCAGAGTAGAAGATAAAGTGATCACACTTGCTGGCGGACAACGGTTAGTTGGACAAAACGTGGCGGTACCTGGGGATATTTCGTCAGCAGCCTTTTATCTAGTCGCAGCAAGTATTTTGCCAGATAGTGAAGTCTTATTGAAACAAGTAGGAATCAATCCAACACGAACAGGGATTTTAGATGTATTGATCGAAATGGGGGCTTCGATCCAAGAAATGCAAATCGATCAACAAAATCAAGCGGCTGACTTAATGGTACGTTCTGCCAACTTGCAGGCATGTACGATCGAAGGAGAAATCATTCCTCGCTTGATCGATGAATTACCGATTTTGGCATTAGCTGCAACACAAGCACAAGGCACGACGATCATTCGGGACGCACAAGAATTAAAAGTGAAAGAAACAAATCGCATCGATGCGACAGCGGAAGAATTGATAAAAATGGGCGCAAACATCGAAACAACAGATGATGGGCTGATCATTCATGGTCCGACACCTTTGCATGGGGCAATTGTTGACAGTCATGGGGATCATCGCATTGGCATGATGTTACAGATTGCCGCATTATTGACCGATGAGCCAGTTGAATTGAACCATCCAGAAGCGGTAAATATTTCTTATCCTGACTTCTTCACCGATCTAGCTGGTCTGATCAAGGAGAAAAACTAATGGCTGCAATTGTGCTGATTGGTTTTATGGGCGCCGGTAAAACAACGATCAGTCGCAAGCTTTCTATGCAGTTAAAGAAACCATTGATCGATATGGATACAAAACTAGTCGAGGAGTTTGGCTGTTCGATCAGTCAGTATTTTGAATTACATGGCGAAGCTGCCTTTCGACAGAAAGAAACGAAGCTACTGAAAAACTCATTGCAAGAAGAAGCGATCATTGCGACAGGTGGGGGAGTTATCCTACAAGAAGAAAATCAACGACTGCTGACAGATCATCTGGTGGTTTACTTAAAAGCTGATCCCGATCTTTTGATCAAACGTATCCGCCAAGATCACAAACAAGCCCGTCCGTTGGCACTCGATAAAGATGATACAGAGTTAAAAGAATTATTTTTTTCGCGGAAAAAACACTATGAAACATTAGCAGATCTTACGATAGAAACAACTGGTAAATCACCAGCAGAAGTTGTCTCAGAAATCATAAAGCAGGTGATGGATCGATGAAAATTGGTTATCTAGGCCCAAAAGGTTCCTTCACATATAGTGCAGTAAAGAATTATTTCAACGAAGGCGATTGGTCTCCATATCAAGCTTTAACAAATTTGATTGATGCCCAGATCAACGATGCGATCGATTATGCGATGGTACCGATCGAGAATTCCATCGAAGGTTCTGTATTGCCCACATTAGACCATGTCTATGAAACCTTACCAACGATCCAAGGAGAAATCGTTTTACCAATCAAGCAACAATTGATGGTACATCCTAAGCATCAACAGATGTGGCAAGAGGTAACAAAAATCTGTAGTCATCCGCAAGCGTTGGCACAATCGCAAGTATTTTTGAAGCAACAGTTCCCTG
The DNA here is from genome assembly GCF_051714005.1 of Enterococcus sp. AZ171. Lineage (NCBI taxonomy): Bacteria > Bacillati > Bacillota > Bacilli > Lactobacillales > Enterococcaceae > Enterococcus > Enterococcus sp. AZ171. The sequence goes on from NZ_JBIORA010000001.1 coordinate 549,863, forward strand.
ACGTGGAAATCGAGCAAATGGGTTCGACTGCCCAAGGTGCCCAACAAGTTGCCGAGCATCCTGAACAAAAAATCGCGGCAATCGGACCTAAAGAAGCTGCGGAACAGTTTGGTTTGACCATCGTTCAGCAAGATATCCAATCGATCCGCAACAATGAAACCCGTTTTTGGCTACTAGGTTCCTCACCGATGTCATCTCAATTACCAGTCAGTACTTACAAAGCAACGCTATTTGTAGACTTGCCAGAAAATCGCCCAGGTGCGTTATATCAAGTACTTGCGGTGTTTGCAGAACAAAAACTTAATTTGACCAAAATCGAGTCTAGACCGCAAAAAACCTCGTTAGGTGAATACTTTTTCGTGATCGAAGTAGAGATTGAACAAGCAGATACAAAATTGAACGAAGCAATCAAACTACTGGAACAGCGAGCATTTCCGGTCCAATTGATTGGAGAATATCCAGTGTACCGTAGCCGTGAGGATAAAAAAGCGACATACAGAAAATAAATCAAAGCAGCTGAACCTAGATAGCTGCCTTGGTTTTTTTTGAATAATTTTTCTATATTTGCTTTTACACGTATAGCACGTGTTTTTTATTTTTTTCACGTGTTACACGTGTTAGTATAGATATGTCAGGAGGTATTGTAACAATGCCAATGACATAACAGGAAATGGTCAAACTCTTGATTTCCATAAGTGGGTTAAAAGTGGAAAAGGTTCTCATATAAAAGTGAAACTACCAGGAGTAAATCGACCAATTATTGTTCCTTCCAAGCTACCTAAAGGGACAGAACATGCGATACTGAGGCAGGGTTAAAATAGCTTTGTTCCTGCTTCTTGAGAGAGGAGGAGGATCATGCTTATTTCATATCCGGCATTATTCTATTCAGAAACAAGTGAAGGCTATGACTCGGGATTTTCTGTTTTCTTTCCAGATTTTCCGGAGATGGCTGGTACAAGCGGATCTGACATTCCTGAAGCGCTCGAAAATGCCTCTGATTACTTAGGTATTCTTTTGGCGGCTGAGATAGAAGAAGACCGAACATTACCTGAACCATCTCTTATCAGTTCATTGTCACTTATAGAAAATAACCCTTTTAAAAGTGACTCTGAGTTCATATTAGAATATGATGCTGAAAAATCATTTATTTCAATGGTCTCTGTAGATCTAACAGAATATTTAGGCACAGAGGAACCTGTAAAAAAGACGTTAACGATCCCAAAATGGGCAGATAAGTTAGGTAAAGAAATGCATCTAAATTTTTCAAAGACATTGACTGAAGCCATTGTTCGTGAAAAACTAGGTGCTTAACTTTAAAAGAGAAACTATCATTTTTCTTTTAAATAAAATAGGTTATAAATCATAAACAGATGATTTGCACACTTTTCTGAAATCCTTTAGGCTAGAATCAAGCGATAAGAAAGGAAGAGGAAAAATGGCAAAAAAAATTGCAGCAATCGTAACTGATTTAGTCGAAGATATTGAGTTGACTTCACCAAAAGAAGCATTGGAAAATGCGGGGAATGAAGTGACAACGATTGGTTTTGAAGCAAACCAAACGATCAAAGGCAAAAAAGGTGGCGAGTTCACGATCGATCGCAGCATTGATGAAGTTTCTCCTGAAGATTTCGATGCGCTCTTGATCCCTGGAGGATTCTCACCGGATCAATTACGTAAGGATCAACGTTTTGTTGATTTCGTTACTTACTTCTTGAAAAATGACCAACCGTTATTTGCTATCTGTCATGGCCCACAATTGTTTATCCAAACCGGTCTAACAGAAGGTAGAACAATGACTGCTTACGATACTGTTCGTCCAGATGTGGCTTACGCTGGCGCCAATGTCAAAGATGAAGCAGTGGTGATCGATAATCAATTAGTTACTAGCCGTACACCAGATGACTTGCCTGAATTCAACAAAGCAATTGTTGAGATCTTGGGTTAAACGACTGAACACTTTGTAGCGTTGCAAGTCAAAATAGTGATACGAGGAATAAAGAATTTTAGAATGATTTGGGACAGAAAGAATGCAAATACATTCTTTCTGTCTTTTTAACTGAAAAAGAAATTTATAATTAAAATAAGATGCAACTAATCAACAGCTGATTTTTAAATTTTTTCAAAATTATTTAACCTAGATTCAAAATCATGATTCAATAAAATATGCGCCTGAGTTTGGTTGTTTGCCAAGCCCAGACGCATGTTTCTGTTTTTAACTAAATTTTCGTCGTACCGCTTCCGATATGTGCTACATAAAATTCTGGCTCATATCCTACAACCTCTAAATAACGTGCATGGACATTTTCTTTAAAGGCGGGGATTTCCTCTTCTTTGACTAGAGCGATGGCACAGCCACCAAATCCTGCGCCTGTCATTCGTGCGCCTAATACACCAGGTTGCGCTTGTGCGGCATCTACAAGTGTATCTAATTCGATGCCTGTGACTTCGTAATCATGACGGAGTGAGTAATGAGAATCATTCAATAATAGACCGAAAGCTTCTAAGTTTCCTTGCTCTAATTCAGCTTTTGCTTTTAATGTTCGTTGATTTTCAGTGACGGCGTGACGTGCGCGACGGATCAAGGTATCATCGCCAATCAAGTCCGTATTCGCTTCGAAAGTCGCTTCATCTAATTCGCCTAAAGCTTTGATGTCCAGCTTCGTTTGTAGACGTTTCAAGGCTTCTTCACATTCGCTGCGACGTTCATTATATTTTGATTCCGCTAATTCACGTCGTTTATTCGTGTTCATGATAACCACGGCGTAGCCATCTAATTTAACTGGGACCATTTCATAGTGTAATGTATTCGTATCTAGCAAGATGGCATGGTCGATTTCTCCAAAACCGATCGCAAATTGATCCATGATCCCTGAATTGACACCAATGAATTCATTTTCTACTTTTTTTCCAGTTTGAACGAGTGTCAAGCGATCGATCGCTAAATCAAACAAATCTTCCAGAACAACCCCCACTAATAATTCTAACGAAGCACTGCTAGAAAGTCCGGCACCATTAGGGATCGTTCCTTCAATCACCAATTCAAAACCGCTCTCGATGGTATAGCCAGCTTCTTTTAGTTTCAAGATCATTCCTTTGACATAATTTGCCCAGTTGTCTTTTTTATCAAATGTCAGGTCATCAAGCGTGAATTTGATCACGCCGATTTCCTCAAAGTTTGTTGAGTAAACTAATACTTTGTTGTCTTCTCGACGTGCAGCAACGCCGTAAGTGCCATAAGTGATCGATGCAGGAAAAACGTGTCCACCGTTGTAGTCCGTGTGTTCACCGATCAAGTTGATTCGCCCAGGTGAAAAATAGTTTGTTGTTGGTTTTTCACCAAATAATTCATTGAATTTCGTTGTTAAATGTGCTGTTTTATTCATCTGTCTTGTTCCTCTCTTGCTTCAAGTTTGAATTCTGTAATCGTCTCAAATGGTGTTTCCGGTACCAAAGATATGTCGCCGAAAGAAGGGTAACGTTCTGCTCCTGGAGCGATTTGTGTTTCAAAAGTGATGCCGCCATGGTTCGCTAAACGTTGCCCGCGCATTTCAGGTGTATCTTCCCCAAAGTTGGCAGTGAAAATGACGATACTCGATGCATCCGTCCTGACACTGACTTTGATTGTTTCATCTGGACTTAAAAGAGAAGCGGCCGTTTTATCTAAGCCTGTGTCCTTTAAGAAGAACGGATGATCGATTCCATCAAATAATTCTTTTTGTGGAAAGTCACTGGTGAAAACAGTCGTTAGTTTTGTTGGTGTTTGAAAATCAAACGGTGTTCCAGTCACTTCTATTTGTTCACCTGTCGGAATGCTATCTGGTCGTAAAGCAGCAAAGGCTTGACTGTTGACCCACAAAGTATGGTCATCGATTGGTTGCGTCACATCACCACTCAAGTTGAAATAAACATGATTAGTTGGGTTGAATAGTGTCAATTGATCACTGACTGCTTTCGTTGTGACACGCCAAATATTATCTTCTGTAAGAGTATAGCGAACTTCTACGGATAAATTCCCTGGAAAACCACGCTCTTTGTCGGGACTAGTCGTGGTAAAGACCACAGTGGCTTCTTGTTCGCCATCAATGATTTCGTATTGCCAGATTTTTTCTTCAAAACTTGGCGTACTGCCATGTAAGGAGTGACCAGTTGCAGGATCGACAGGTAGTTGATACGTCTGGCCGTCGAGGGTGAATTTGCCTGCATCGATCCGCCCAGCAGTTCGTCCGATCGTTGCTCCGATAAAGGCATCTTTTTCGAGATACTCTTCTGCTGAATCAAAACCTAGAATCAACTCTCTACCCATGAATGTCAAACTGACGATCCGTGCGCCTAAATCGGTAACAGCGAGGGTCGTACCCTGTTGATTGGTTAAAGTAATCAAATGTGCAGATTGTCCAAATGTTTTTTTAGTAATGTCCATTTAAGTAGTCCTTTCTTGGTGCTGGATTAGTAGTTGGTGTAGGCGCAGTTTACGCCTAATCAAATTAACTATACCATTAAATGAAGCGTTTACAATGGGGCGTTTACTGTTTTTACCATTCAATCATATCAAAGAAGAGCACTTGCTTGAATGTATTTCTGTGAGCAGTATTTAACTTTTTGTTGCATCTATAGTAGAATAAAGAAAATACGAAAGAGGGTACGTCAATGGAAAAAGCGATTTTTTTGAAAAAAGAACATCAATCCATCTCACAAGAACTATACTTTGACTTTTGCGGTTTTTCTAAAACATTGCCCTTTCATTCATTTGGACCAGCTATTCGTCAAGATTATATTTTGCATATCGTGATGGAAGGAAAAGGAGTCTATCGCGTAAAAGATCAGCAATATCAATTAAAAAAAGGTGATCTTTTTTTGATTAGACCGGGTGATTCTACTTTTTATTTGGCGGATGGTGAAGATCCTTGGGTCTACTGTTGGATTTCCTTCGGTGGGGCAGTAGCCGATAAAATCATTCAACATTCTTTATTCAAAGATGATCAATACACGATGGTTTCTTCAGAAATTGCTAGATATGTGGAGATTATCTTGGCATGTATGAATTACTCGACAAAAAATCTAGTCGATGAGCTGCAATTAAATGCGTTGACGTATCAATTGCTCGCGCTCTTATTAGAAGATGGTGGCTATGTTCATTTAGGAGAACAAAAAAGTTATTCAGCCCTCGCTGTTGATGCGGTACAGTATATCGAAGAACATTACAGCGAGCGTTTGACTGTTGAGGAGATCGCAAAAAAATTATCCGTTAACCGAAGTCATCTCTCTCGTGTGTTCAAAAATCATATGGGGATCAGTATCAAAGAATATATGATTGGTGTTCGCATCAATCGGGCAGCGTTTCTCTTATCTCTGACGGAAGAATCCGTTGAAGCAATCGCTTATCAAGTCGGCTTCAATAGTTTGGTCGTATTTAGCCGCATGTTCAAGAAATTCACTGGTGAGACGGCGACAAACTATCGTAGACGAATGAATAACGAAAAGATCAAAGGAGTTTCCGCAGAACAATTAAAAAAGCAATTAGAAGAACAAGCCATCATTTCTTGGGCGACCTAAGACATAAAGGCATTGTTGACTGGGTTTTTCTTGGGATATGCTAGACTAGAAAACGGGAGGAAAAAGCTATGAAAACATTGATTATTGTCAGCCATCCGATAATTGACACATCGTTGAACCAACAGTTTTTTAAAGAAGCATCCAGCCAGCTATCGACTACTTGGCATCATCTAGAAGCTTGTTATCCAGATGGGGAAATTGATCTTCAAGCAGAACTTGCTTTATTGAAAGAGCATGACCGGATCATCTTCCAATTTCCTTTCTATTGGTATAGCGCGCCAGCCCATTTGAAAATGTGGCAAGACCAAGTGTTAGAAGCGGCAACAGCAGTCTTATCAGGTAAAGAATTAGGGATCGTCTTAACAACCGGCGTGAGTGAAAAAGAATACCAAGCAGGTGGGAAAGAAGAGTATACGATCTCGGAGTATTTGCGTCCGTATCAACGAATTGCCCATAAATTCCAGATGACCTTTTTGCCTCCGTTTGTTTTAGCACAGTTCATGTACTTAACTCAAGAACAACGGTTTGAACGCCTGATCAGTTATCAGCAATATCTCACATTAGTCGAAAAACCTTCACTGATCAATCGGATCGATTGGTTTATCGAACGATTTGCACAAAATGAACGCATCAAGGAAAAAGCACCGATGAAGCAGCAGATGATCGAAACGATGTTAGAAGAAGCCAAAGAAAATATTGAAGATCTGACATTTATACTACAAGAGATGAAAGGAAAGACCTTATAATGGATCAATGGTTGACAGAACAATTAGCCGAATTGAGTACGCAAGCGGATTATGAGGGCAAAGCCTTACTTCATGAAATGTCACGCTTATTTGTCGAAATCAATGAACGGATCGAGCAGTTGCAAGGAGAAATCGATGGAGAATCTTGGAATCATCAAAAATGGTGATTTTTCTTCAGTAATAACATAATAAAAAATGTTCATAACGCTTATTATTTGCTACAATGGAACTACAAGAAAGTTGGTAACGCTATTTTTTTACAGAAATAACAGGTGGTGAATGAAATGAATGAAGAAAATGAACAGCGTGGCAATGTTCGATCAGCTCGAAGACAACAACAGAAACAAGCATCACGCATGCGTATGATGAAAATCGGTGCCGCTGTTGCAGTAGTCTTACTACTGGTTGGTGCAGGTACTGGATTATATCTCCATAGTAGAAACAATGCCAGTGAAAACTCGGTAGCAAAGACGAGTGAAACGACGCAATCGTCCACAGCTTCAACTACTGCTTCATCTGAAACTGAAGCAACACAAGAAAGCAGCGAAGCAACAGAACCTTCAGGAGCTATTTCTGAACAACTACAAGCAGTCGTTGCAGATTATTCGAAGAAAATCGAAGATAAAACCCCAGTGTTGATCGAAGAATACCAAGCAGAGATCCAAAACAATCAAGACGGTGTCAATGGTCTTTCGGTCATTGCCAACCGAAAAGCAAGAGAACTTCAAGCCTTGTCGGATGAAGGAATCAGTAAATTAAGAGGGATGTACCAAGATGCTTCCAACAAGGAGGATATCGACCTAGATACCATGATCAATCAGCTATCTGCAAGTTATACGGCGCAGGTCGCTCGGATCTCCGACATTTATCTGCGAACAAGTGCGGAACTTCAAGCAGCGACACCTAGTAGCGAATCTTCTTCGGAAGAGACGACACCTTCGACGGAAGCGACACCAGAAACAACAGAAACGTCGGAGTCACAAGCCGATCAGTACACGGCACAGTCCACAGAAGATACGAGCAATCAAGCCAATCAAGCAGCTACAACCGTTGTACGTGAAGGCGAAGGTCCAAATCAAATTGCGCAACGGACGGGTGTGCCAGTTGAGACGATCTTGTCCTTGAATGGCATGACGATGGATGATTTCTTCTTTAACCCTGGTCAAGAATTACGTTTGAATTAGGAAGATCAAGAAGAAAGATTCAACTTCAATTGATTAGATGAAGTCACAAAAATGGTTCTTTTTGCCAATTTTTGTGGCTTTTTTGTTCTAAATACGTTTCGTTCTCCACTGGCTCATCATGAGTGGGTTGTGATTGGTTGTTTTTTTGTTAAGATAAAGAAGTGAATGTAACCCGTAAAGGAGAAGATCATGAAAAAACGAGAATTCATCGTCCAAGATTTATTGAGTAAGATCTATCAAGAAGAATTTAAAGATGGAAAATTACCGAATCAACGAAAACTAGCGGAAATCTATCATGTTTCTCGCTTTACGATCCAACAAGCGATCAAAAACCTGGAAGAAATCGGTATTGTCCGTGTCGTTCAAGGATCAGGTATCTTTATCCATGAAAAATGGGTCAAAAATCCCTTGATCTTCAATTCTTTGACACGTACCCCTTATGATCGGATCCATTCAAAAATGATCAGTTTAAACAAAGCACCAGCAACGGCGGATGAGCAAAAAATCTTTCAACTTGATGACGGCGCCGAAGTTTGGACATTTGAACGTATTCGAATCGTTGATTATAAAATCGAGCAGTTAGAAATGTCAAAAATGCCGGTAGCAATGTTTCCCGACTTATCCCAAGAAGTCATCGAACATTCCATCCAAAAGTACGTGGAACAAAAAGGCTATCGAATTTCTCACTATATCACGAGTTATGACCCAATCACGACTTCCAAAGAACAATCAAAAATATTGCTATGTAAACGCGGTACACCAGCCATGCAAATCACGAACCGAGCTATATTAGAAGATGGACAAGTCTATGAATACAGCAGTATCATTGCCATCGACTACTCTGTGACTTACATCCGCCCCTTTGACCGTGAGATCCATCGTTCGAGGATTGATTGAGGATTTGAGTAGTCTCAAAATAGCTTAAGGAAAAAACTTCTGTAAAAATGTAGCTTTTTTGAAAGTTAAGGAAGAAAACATTAAAGCGAATTAGTTGATAGTGATTGTGAAGGAAGCACTGATGAAGCGTAAAACGCAATCATCAGTGCTTTCTTACAAATGCTTGATAAGTGAAGTAAGTTATATTATTTATAATAGAAAATATAAAACACAAAAAAATAACTTACAATAAGTATGAACCAAATAAGTCTTTCAACTATTTGAGCTATTGTTGATTGATTGTATGTAAAAATGATACCAAATTTATAGTTCCTGTTACTGCGTATAAAAATACTCTGTAAACCTAGAGAGAGCATGATAAGTAACTTCATGATCAGATTCGATAGCTGATAGGATTGATCGTTAGTTGTTAGGAAAAAAGTATACAAAGTTAAAAGTTGTAACAACCAAATAACTTGAACAAGTTTTCTCGCAGCTTGGGTTTTATTCGACATAGATGTTTATCCTCCTTAAAATTATTATTGTGATTTAAGTTGATTATATGCCTTTTTTAAGTCAATATTCAATAAGTGTTTAATGAGAATGTGGCATTAAATAAAAGATTAAGAAGGTCTGAGAAACTCTATTGATTTATTTTTGTATTAGTATCTTTTACGTTATAAAATTAAATTTTACATAATAAAATTTGCTGTGTGAGGAGTGATAAATGATGATTAATGTAAAAGCTCGTAAAGTAGGGAATTCTATCTCTATTTCAATTCCTAAACAGTATCAGGTTAAAGCTGGATCAAAATATGTCGTATATAAATCTAAGAATGGAGGATTAATATTCACACCAAAAATAGAAAATCCATTTTTATTGGATGAACCATTTCAAAAGGATGAAGATGAGGGATGGCAAACAATAGCAAAAGAGGAGATTGGGAAAAATGTATGAACCTCAACAAGGTGATTTGATCTGACTTAATTCTACGCCTTCTTTTAGCAGGGAAATAAGAGGGAAGCAGCCAGCTTTAGTTGTTTCCTCAAATGCTTACAATAAAAAAACGAACTATATTATTGTCTGTCCGGTAATGACTGGGGGAACAACTTTTCTGGGTATGTTTCTTTGAATGATTACAAGATACGTGGAAGAGTGAACGCTACACAAATTCATAGTTTTGATACTGACCGGATTATTAGTAAAGAATTTATTGATCGTCTAAGAGGAGACGATTTTCTTCAAGTCAAACAGATTTTAGATTATTCTTTAGAAACTGATTTTTGAAAACTATGTTTTACATAAAAAGCTACTAAGGTTTACACGTGTATTCATTATTATAATAATAGGAATACAGCGGAACCAAAAAAAGCTATCCTTACATATTTCGTGTAAGGATAGCTTTTTTTTGGAATTACGGTGTCACGATCGTGCCGTCTGGTGTACGGCTTTGTGTCCATTCGTGTGGACGATAGACAACTGGAAATTCTGCCGCCTGTTCTTCATTGAATGTGACACCGATCCCACTTTGTTCGATCGGATAGAAAAAGCCTTTTTTTGGTGTGGGGATATTTCCGAAAAGTTGTTTCGTATTTTCAGGAACATCGATGTTTTCTTGGATCGCCGCATTGTGTAAATGGATGTTCAAATGCGTATTCACTGCTAAGCCGATCGGTGTGATATCAGATGGCGTATGCCAAGCGATTCGTATCCCCATCGCTTCGCAAAAGTGTGCCAATTTCAAGGCAGGCGTGATCCCGCCGATTTGTGAGACATGGGCACGCATATAGTCGATTTGACGATTGCGAACTAATTCTTTCCATTCCATTGGATTATTGAACAATTCTCCAGTAGCAATCGGGGTCGTTGATTGACTTCGCAATTGAGCCAACCATTCATTTTGGTTTGGCGGTAGAATATCTTCTAAAAAGAAAAGATTGTACTTTTCTGTTTTTTTTGCAAAACGGATCGCTTGGTTAGGATGCAAGCGTTCGTGAACATCGTGTAACATTTGGAAACGATCGCCATATTTGTTTTGGATATGTTCAAACATGGATAGCGTAGTGGACATGTATTCTTCTTGATCGAAATAAGAGCCAGCAAGTGGTTGTTCAGGTGTTGCTAAATTCGTTGGATTTCCCCCATAAAAACCTAATTGACAACGAATATAACGATACCCTTGTGCGAGAAATGTTTCGATTTCACGATCGAGGTCCTCTAGATTAGCTGCGACAGCATGCGTATACGCAGGAATTGCTGTTCGAGCTTTTCCGCCGAATAACTGATACAATGGCATATCAGCGATTTTCCCTTTGATATCCCAGAGCGCCATATCGACACCTGAAATGGCGTTATTTGTGATTGGCCCATTCCGCCAGTAAGAATTGACATTCATGACTTGCCAAAGGTCTTCGATTTGATTCGCATCGCGTCCAATCAGTAAAGGTTTTAAGTATTCTTCAACTACGGTCTGGACAGCCAAAGGACGAAATTGGAAAGTGCCGCAACCGAAGCCGGTCACGCCTTTATCTGTTTCAACTTTTACGACTAACAAGTTGTGACGATCTGGTTTGATTGCGTAACTTTTTATATTTGTAATGATCGTTGGTGTCATTTTTTTCACTCCAATATACATAAATATGAATCATGTGCATCCTCATTGAAACATGGGGAAGAACATCCTGTCAATTTGGTCTAATAAAAACATCTAAACCGACTAAAAATCAGTCCAATTTTACGTTAGTATTTTTATAAACGTTGATATTAAAGCTTTTTCGTTGGTTATTTACTAAAAAGGACTGGTTTTACAAGTGGCGTTCCACATGCTACTATTTGGGTGAAAGCGGAAACAAGAATCATTGTTTGATGAGAATAAGGGGGAGAACATGTGAAGCATGAAGAAATAGCAAAACAAATCATACAACATGTGGGTGGAGCAAGTAATATCAACAACGCTTGGCATTGTATGACAAGATTACGGTTTGATTTAAAAGATGAGAAAAAAGTGGATTATGCTGCGTTGGAAAAAACACCGAAAGTGGTGGGGACAAAATATCAAAGTGAACAACTGCAAGTCGTGATCGGTACAGAAGTCGCTGACTATTTTGCACCAATTGCGAAAGAATTAGGGTTAGATGAAACAAGTGAACGAAGTGAAGGAGAGAAAAAAGGCGTCGTATCCTTATTTATGGATACTGTTTCCGGTGTATTTGGTCCGATCGTACCAGCAATTGCTGGGGCAGGAATGATCAAGGGTTTGATGGCCGGTTTAGTGGCATTGAATGTCATTTCGAACCAGACGGATACGTATTTGATCATTGATATGATTGCGAGTGGCGTATTTACTTTCTTGCCATTTTTCGTTGCTGCTTCTGCCGCTCGGATCTTCAAAACGAATCCATATTTAGCGATTGCGATCGCTGCAACTTTACAATTTCCCACCATGACGACAGCGGTTGCTGAAGGTTCGATCTCTGCTTTCCAACTGTTTGGTCTCATTCCAGTTCCTGTCTTTAATTATGCAGGAACAGTTATCCCGATCATTTTTGCGGTATTGGCACTCAGCTACATTTATCGTTGGGTGGATAAGTTGTTGCCACAAGTGTTACGAACGGTTTTCACACCAACCATTTCCCTGTTTGTTGCAGGATTGTTGACACTCACAGTGATCGGCCCGATCAGTATTCATTTAGGTAACCTCTTAGCAGCTGGTGTGGCATGGTTATTCTCAATCTCACCAGTGTTAGCTGGTATCGTGGTCGGTGCGATCCGTCCAATTGCAATCTTTACTGGGTTGCACCATGCGATGACCCCAATTGCCTTACAAAATTTTGCGAATCAAGGCTATGACATGTTGATGCCGATGATGTTCATGGCGAACATGGCGATCACTGGTGCGACAGCGGCAATTTATCTCAAGGTAAAATCAAAAGAAGAAAAGTCATTGGTACTATCTTCTGCTGTTTCTGGTCTATTAGGAATCACTGAACCAGCGCTATTTGGGATCTTATCAAAATACAAGAAGGCGTTTATGGCGGCTACAATCGGTAGCTCGATCGCTTCAGCGTTTATCAGTTTCTTCGGTGTTCGGATCTACGGCTATATTTTATCAAGTATTTTTAGCTTACCAGCTTATATCGGTCAGTATTTTGTTTTTGCGGTACTTGGGATAGTGATCGCTTTGGTTTCCTCATTCGCCATCACTTATTTCTTAGTACCAAACGAACAAGCTGAAGATACTGAGTACACGAACGAAGTGAATCTACACGCTGTAGCTAAAGGAGAATATATTCCTTTAGAAGATGTGCCTGATGAAGTTTTTTCAACGAAAATGATGGGGGATGGTTTTGCAATCGAGTCAATCGATGGCGCCATCTTTGCACCGGTCAGCGGAAAAGTCACTACGATTTTCCCTTCCAAACATGCGTTAGGAATTAAAACTAGTAATGGCGTCGAAGTATTAGTCCATATGGGAATTGATACTGTCAACTTGAATGGGGCAGGATTCGATGTACTTGTAAAGGTCGGTGATCAGGTAACCGTTGACACTAAAATTGCTCAAATGGATTTGCCTTATATCCATAGTCAAGGGAAAAAGAGCATGGTCATCGTTGTGATCACGAACATGGATCGTGTGTCGAAATTCTCCGGGGAACGAAACCTAGAAGGGCAGCACCAAGCTGGAGCGCTCTTGGAACGTGCCTTGTTGAATGGGTAAAATGAAAATAGCATGATCAAGAGAACATACGCCATCTTCAAAGATTGGCGTATGTTTTTTTGTTGGTAACCTTATTTTTTTGTTTATTTAGTTATCTATATTTTTGTTTAAAGTTATTTAATTTATCGAGTGAAACATGAATAGATTTTATGCGATTCCATGATTTGCTAGGTGTTAGGGGACTTTGATAATACTGGTTTATCAGCTGGTTTTCATTGTTTTATGAGGGCTAGTGGTTTTTAATGCAGTGGGGAATGGTATGGTGGATAGGCGAAAGAGGGGAAATATAAAAAAGATTCATTCAGTGTGTGGAATTCTTCGGGTTGTTTTATTTGATGTTTTTTTTAAAAATAAATTATCCTTATTTTAAGAAGCGGTAAGCGCTTTCGATGTAAGCTTAGTAGGCGATAGATATGACTGATTTAGCTGGAGGAATCACTATTCCAGACGCACCAACGATTACTGATGAACACAAGAAGCTGGTAGAAGAAGCACGCAAAACGTTAGATGACAGTAGTGAGGCTATACCATTTGCGCTATTAGGAACACAAGTAGTTGCTGGGACAAACTATTGGATCTTGTGCAAAGTCAACATGTTTGGCCCCACACAGAGCAAAAAATTAGTGACTTACAAAATCAACAAAAATCCACAAGATGAAGTGACGCTTTTGGAAGCGGAAACATTCGAGTTTTTGATTGACCCAACTTTTTAAAATACTTCCCCACTTTCCCATACGGTCGATAAGAGAAGATGTTCATTCTACTATCAACTATATGGGATTTTTATTATCTCAAGAACTGTCTTTACTGTGATAGAAAAACCATCTTTCCATCATTTACAGAATCAATCCGCTATATCCGTTGAAAGATCAGCAACGACTTCATAATAATGATCGCCCCAATCGCAGATATGTTGGACGATCGTTGAGAGTTCGCGCCCGATCTCGGTCAATTGATACTCTACTTTTGGCGGGACTACGGGATAGACTTTACGTGTGAGTAAATGATCGCTTTCTAATTCTCTTAATTGGAGAATCAACATTCGCTGGTTGATGTCTGGTAACATTTTTTCAATCTCACTTAATCGTAAAATCGGTTGTTGTAAAAAACATCAAATCAAGACGATCTTGTATTTTCCACTCAGGACGTGCATGGCTAAATCTTTCGTATTGGTAAACTCTTTTTCATGGTATTGATACATAAAGAACCTCACTTTGATTTATTTATTCGACAGCAATAGTTGCTATTATACAAATCTTACCAATGGAAGTAAAGAAATTGAGGATACTGACAAGTTTGTCAGTTTTGTTTCTCAACACAGCCTATGATACGATGAAGTGGAAAGATTGCGGATTCGCTCGCTAACTAAGAACCAGACGAGCGGAATAAGAAAGAAGGAAGAAAAATGAAAAGTAGAGCTGCCGTAGCATTTGAACCAGGAAAACCGTTAGAAATCGTTGAAATCGATGTTGCTGATCCGAAACCGACGGAAGTCATGGTAAAAATTTTGTACACTTCTGTCTGTCATACAGATGCGTTTACCTTATCAGGGGAAGATCCAGAAGGAGTTTTTCCTGCGGTCTTAGGTCATGAAGGCGCCGGTATCGTTGTCAAAGTTGGTGATGACGTGTCATCTGTTGAAGTGGGGGACCATGTGATTCCGTTGTATACCCCAGAATGTGGGAAGTGTGAGTTTTGCTTGTCAGGAAAAACCAATCTATGCTCTGCTGTCCGTGAAACGCAGGGAAAAGGTCTAATGCCAGATGGTACGACACGTTTTTCTTACAAAGGCGAGCCGATTTATCACTATATGGGTACGAGTACGTTTAGTGAGTATACTGTCGTCAATGAAATCAATTTGGTGAAAATCACAGAGGATGCTCCTCTAGATACCGTTCCACTATTAGGGTGTGGCGTAACGACAGGGTTAGGTGCTGTTGAAAACACGGCAAAAGTTGAAGAAGGTGCTGCCACAGCTGTTTTTGGACTAGGAGCGATTGGTTTAGCAGTAATCCAAGGCTTGAAAAAAGCTAATGCTAAACGAATCATTGCAATCGATATGAACCCTGAAAAATGGCCGTTAGCTAAAAAAATGGGCGCAACGGATTTTGTTGATCCTAAAACACACGATCGTCCAATCCAAGAAGTCATCGTAGAAATGACCCAAGGTGGCGTAGATTATAGTTTTGAGTGTATTGGCAATGTGGAAGTGATGCGTTCCGCGCTTGAAGCATGTCACAAAGGCTGGGGCGAAAGCATCATTATCGGTGTAGCCGGAGCTGGAAAAGAAATCCACACGCGTCCGTTCCAACTAGTGACTGGTCGTGTCTGGCGTGGTTCGGCTTTTGGCGGTGTCAAAGGGCGAAGCCAATTGCCATGTATGGTGGAAGATTACTTGAACGGTGGAATTGATTTAGATTCATTCATCACCCATCGTTTAGATTTTACACAAATCAATGAATCACTTGAGCTGTTGCATCGTGGAGAATCCATTCGTACTATGCTCACTTATGGAGGTGATACTGATGGAACTACAGAAAATTGAAACACATCGGTCGTTTGGCGGGCAACAAATCAAATATCGTCACCTGTCAGAAACGCTACATTGTGAGATGACATTCAGCGTGTATCTACCAGAAACCACTGTTGAAAATCAAGAAATCCCACTCATTTGGTGGTTAGCTGGTTTAACAAGTACAGATGATAATTTTAGTATCAAAGGTGGATTCCAACGCTATGCAGCAGAACAGCAAATCGCCTTCGTCATGCCGGACACATCGCCTCGGGGGGATGTTGCTGACAGTGAAGATTGGGATCTCGGTCAAGGGGCTGGCTTTTACTTGAATGCAACACAAGAACCTTGGAAGAAAGACTTCCAAATGTACGACTATCTTACGAAAGAGCTGACTGAGATCATCTACTCCTTGATCCCAAATCTTTCTGGAAAAGAAAGTATCATGGGTCATTCCATGGGTGGGCATGGTTCGTTAGTGATCGGTCTGAAAAATCCAGCACGCTTTGCTTCGATCTCTGCTTTTGCACCAATTTCGAACCCCTCAAACGTACCATGGGGACAAAAAGCATTCACCGCTTATCTAGGTCCTGACCAAGCGACATGGAGTGAATGGGATGCCACTGAGCTGATCAAAAAAGAAACAACCAGTCAACCGCCTATCCTGATCACACAAGGGACGGCTGATCTATTCTACGAAGTCCAGCTCACTGAAGAAGCTTTTTTATCAGCAGCAGAATCAGTGAAACACGAAGTTTTCTACCGAAAAGAAGAAGGCTATGATCATAGCTACTTCACCATTGCTACATTTGTAGAACAACATATTGCTTTTCATGCGAGCTATTTGAAACAGTGAAAAGACCATTGTAAGAGATGGAATGTGAGTCAGACAAACGAGCAACTAACTGGAAAATCAGAAGAAGACAGAACGATGCAACTATAAGTAATAAGCAGTGAAACCTGAAATTTTTTTTGAGAGATACCTCTTTAGTTTGACTAGATCATGCACAGAGCCACGAAAGCCAATTAGTGAAAGGAGTTCTGCCGGATACTAGTTTCAATTGTTTATAGCGGTGTAATTCTGTGAGTCAAAATTAAAAAATAAAATTAACAGGTTTACTTTTTAGAATAGATGTGTTAACTTAATTAAAGTTTCGGAGGATCCAAAGGGATTAGATAAGAATATTCTTATCTAATCCCTTTTTGTGTTCTTGCATTAAAAAATATTAGGAGGCGCATATGAAAAATCTATTCAAATATTTAACGATTACTTTGGGGCTGTGGATACTATCAATTAGTATCAATATGTTTTTTGGCCCACATTATATTGCTGCTGGAGGAACGAGTGGTCTAGGAATATTACTTGAATACCTTGTTCAAGTAAATCGTTCACTCGTCGTGCTAGCATTAAATTCAGTTATGTTGCTATTAGCAATCATTTATTTAGGTAAACAAGTATTTATGAAAGTTTTATATGGCAGCTTAGTTCTACCGTTATTGTTAACTTATGTACCTAAAATAATGTTTACTGAAAATAAAATTTTATCGATCGTTTTGGGGAGTCTAATTTTTTCTGTAGGTATGTCCATTGTTTATTCACAAAATTCTTCTAGTGGAGGAACGTCCATTCCACCGATAATTTTAAAAAAATATTTCAATATAAAACTCTCTACAGGCTTGTTTTTCATAGATGGTATAGTCATACTGCTAAATTGGAGTATTTTTGGTTTTGACCAATTTTTACTTGCCTTGACTTCAAATATTCTAGTTTTTCTAACGATGAACCTATTCTCTAAGATATCCTATAAATCTATTGAGAATAGACAAACTTCTTAGAGGTGAATAATTTAGTTATTATTGGAGTTTAGGAGATACTGTAACGCTCTTTGATAATTTCTAGTGGATCACCGAAGCGTTCAGCGATTTCCGGAAGGCTCAATCCTTGCGCATATAGACGATTGAAGACACCTTGAATGCTTTCTGAAACTTCAACGATATGTTTATCGTAGTCGTAAAAACGAAACACTTTTTGTCCCCAGTCATAGGTCAATGTATCGTGGATCACTTCGATTTCTGAATCAGAAGTTGTAAGTAAAAAGCCTTTCCACTTGATTTTATTCATGATTTCATCTCCCTGAACTTGATCGAGCAACTATAGCATGAGAATTTTAGACTGTATTGTAAATACACGACATCTCACTTTGCTCACGACGTATCATCTAATCCAAAGGTTGTGCTTTGAACTCTTTACAAAGCTGGACAAATTCGAGTGGTGTAAAGCCGATATGTTTTTTTTAATCTTTGATCAAGTGAGACTGATCGTAGTAATGCAACGCAATTAACTTTTTTCACTAGCGTGAGGATCGGTTAGTATTTTCAAGCAGTACTGAAAACGCAATGTAAGCAACATCAGTTGCGGTGAAATGCCATAATACTTCTTAAATAACTGTTGGCATTGCCGTGTGCCTACAACTAAATCCTGACACAAATCTTGAATTGTAGAAGCAGGGATTTGGCTAAATCGATCAATCAATTTGATAAACTGGTTTGGTGTATGTCCTTCAATCAATTGATGGAGGTAATCAATAAAATATTCTTTTTGTTGAGAATAGGATAGGGAGAAGAAATAGTCGAGGTTGAAAGGCATCTTAAACTCACTAATTGCTATAGAAATCATACTCTGTTTTACTGATACCTGAAAATTCGATGATTGCTTTTTGAAATCAATGAAAAGATCGATACACCCATCTGGAATGATCAAATCATTCACTTCGTAGGAATCCTGAGTCAAGGATTGGTGTTCCCATAGACAAATCACAAAGTCTTGTAATGAGGGAATGACAATTGCTGGATACTTGAAATATTTCTGATAGATTGGGTTGACGATATAGGGTACTTGAATTGGAGAATACATGGATCACCTACTTGTTTATGGTTCTGTTCCTTTCTATCAATTATAGCATGTTGATGAGATGTATCTGTCTATATCACTAAAGTAAGTACGCAATTGGGATTGTCGGTGATAGTGTCAGCGTATCTAGGCGAAATGAAAAAAGGCGTTGGATTGCTATTTGTCGCTAAATAGGATGCTGGTGTGAAAAAATCAAAGAGATAAGCAGAGATCTGTTAATTGGTAGAGGGGTAAATGAGTGGATTGGCTAAGGGAAAAAATATGTATGCTCAAGCTAGACAGTAAAAACCTAGGATAGATACCACAGTGATCGCTGGTTCTTATCCTAGGTTTTTGACTATTCTGACTGGTTATAAGGTTACGCATTTACCGTTCTGATTTCTCATCTTCTATTCCATAGGTAAGTGATTGTTAAAGTGAATAAAATAGTCGTTGTTAATGTTAACAGTATTGGTGAAAGAGAAAACTCTCCACGTTGATCCCAATAAATTATTTAATTGGATATGAACAAAATATTCAACATGTATTTCTTCTACGTATTATCTGACGAAGGAGAAAGACATGTTTTTTTATTTATTGGATTTGTTTTGTAGGATACTAGAGCAAGGAAGACAAAAAACGATAATAGCAAATGGATTTTAAGGGAGATCAAGAACTTGAGTTTATGGATAATAAGCAAGAATACATGAACAAATTGTTATAAATAAGTTGGTTCTATGTAAGGTGTATCAGCTTTTTTTGATCATACATGGTTAATAACTAATAAGAGTGGTCAGTTAGCAAAAATAGTCCTTTTTATTTAAAGAATGACTTTGTTGGTAATGCTGTTTATAACAGTAGGATTCATTTGGAATCCTGAAAAAAATATAAAAATGGGTACAAATGATCATTTAGAAAGCGTTGTGTAACTATTGAATAAATCATAACTACCATAAGGTTAAGAAGCAAAATAGAACGTTAAAATCTGTCACTTTTACGTTCGTTTTTTCTTTCAAGGAGAAACAATATAGTTTATCATTCCGATTGGTTGTGTTATTTATATGTAAGTATAAAGAAAAGTGTTCATTTAAAAAATGAGGTGGAAAATTGAAAGACTTACAATTGGCATTTATCAGTAATCGAACGACGAGTCGTTTGTTTCGAATATTGAGTATGATTGAACGAAGACGATTGTTTACGATTGGAGAATTGGCCGAAAAACTGCAAGTGACAGAACGAACGATTGCCAATGATATCAAGTACATCAAAGACTATTTTGATGATTGTATCAGTTTAGATTCAGGAAATAGTGGAATCTTTTTTGAAGAAAAAAAAGCTTCGATGTATCAAGAAAAAAAGCAGAAATTACTTGAGAATGAGTGTCTATTTGAAATCATCGGGAATATTTTTTTAGGAGAATTATCAACAATCGATGAACTTGCCCATCACTATCATTTTTCAGAGAGTACCTTTCGCCGGCTATTGAATCGAACAACCACAGTATTGAAGAGCTATGGACTGCAGTGGGCATCCAACCCGTTGTCGATTGAAGGAAGAGAAGCTAATTTGCGAAAATTCTTCAAAGATTTTTATTATGAAGGAGTAGAAACGCCCTATACGCTTGTTCCTGATATTGAATTACATGAATTGGTTTTAAAAAAATTAAGCAATAAATTGGGCCAAGATGAGGTTGGATCTGGAACTACGCCAGCAGCCTTTTATTATACTTTTTATATCGCAATCAAACGTGCAGGACTGGGTTTTTCTATAGAGATTCCAAGAAAATTAGCGAAATTAGCATACAAAGCAAAGAATTTTTCTCTCCTTCATTCTTTGAAAGATGACATCAAGAAACTTTATAAGGTCGAATTATCAAAAGAAGAATTCGCTTGGATTTATTTAGTCACTGTCTGTAAACGTACCCTAGATCATGAAGAATCAGAGAAAAAGTTTTATAAAGATTTTCATGAAGGCACAGAAATTTCTCAACTCACGAATCAATATTTAAAGGAATTTGATTTCCCTAAAAATATTGATCAAAAAATCACAACATTCTTACGCTCGTTTTTTCTATCTAGAAAAATAAATGATTTGTTATCACCTGTGTTAAATAAAGAGGCGATAGAGATAAAAAAAGCAGTCATACGCTCAGATAATGAGAATTATCAGCGGAATTTAGGTTTTTTAAAAAAAGAAAGGAAAAGCTACTCTATTTCTTCAAAATACATGGAAGATATAAGTGTGAGTTTAACGATTTATAGTAATTTGATTTTCGATTTTTATTTACCAAGTAAAACAATTTACTTTCTTCTGGAAGGGGATCATTTTGTTTGTCAACAAATTATAACTCGTGTACGTCAACAATTTGGGAGTAAACATACATTAGTTTTTTTGCCACTTTATTATCTAGCAGAAGAAGTATTGAACGCCGCACATATTGATTTAATTGTGACAAACTACAATCGCTATCTTTTAGATTACATCATTGAGACCGATTTTCTTTTGTTAAAAGCTGTTCCAGATGAACATGATTGGAAACGATTAGAAAGAAAAATAAATCCTTATCGTAAAACTTATAATTAATATTTTTCCACAGTTGCTAATAAAAATAGCGACTGTTTTTTTTCATCTATTTCAGACGTTAATGAAATAGATGATTTTATTTCATTAAAAAATCAATGTAATCTTAGTGAAGTAATAAACATGCAAATTGACTTACAGAATTTTTGAAAAAAGAGTTATCTTCGAGCCCACAAAAAATGACAGTTGATAAAAAGAATGTCTAAACTTTGTTCGCTATAAGTTTCTAATAAGAATAATACAGTAGGTCAAATACTAGGAGGAGTGGTATGAACATAAATAAAATTAGCCGAATCATTGGAAAGTTATTGTTGATCATGATTTTGCTTTTACCCCAGCTCCCATTTCAACTAACCTATGCACATGATTATTCAAGCTCTTCTGATAATCATGAAGTAGCAGCAATTACGGAATATCCAGAAAAGCAAGAAGAATCGGGAAAAAAAGAAAGTGAAGAGGTAAGTAATCGTGCTACTGAATATCGTTTAGAATTAGTTGCAAGCCCTCCCGCTGGAGGCAATCCTGGACGAACTGATTCAGGATCGAGTGTGGTATGGCTTCCGGTAGGAGGAAATTTAGGGAATATGAGGGCATTCCCTAACCCAGGATACCGATTTTTACATTGGGAAGTCGTTTCAGGTCCGATATTTATATTTGATTCAAATAGCGAAGATCTTAGTGTAAACCAAAGGGAAGCTGGAAACTCTGTGATTCGTGCAGTTTTTGAACCAGTTCAAGGTGGAAATATTACTGTAAAGCATGAAGATGAGGAAGGAAATCAATTAGCTAATCCTAGCGTGCTGACTGGATTAGTTGATCAAACCTACACAACCGAAGCGTTAAGCATTAGTGGTTGGCAATTGAGTAAGACTCCCGAAAATGCCTCTGGGACTTTTAGAGTAGAAGAACAAACGGTTGTCTATACTTATGAGCCTGAACAGAATCTATGGGGAACGGTCCCTTGGTCGTATGAGGAAGGAACGGAAACAATCACATTATATGGTGGGGAAGCTGGCGAAGTAGCAGACGCTCCGTGGAAAGTATACTCTTCTGTAAAAGAGATTATAGTTGAAGAAACGGTTGTCTTACCTGAAATATCAACTAGGTTATTTAGCGGATTGACAAATTTAGAAGTGATAGAAAATGCTGGAAATTTGGACGTTTCAAATGTAACAATGATGGAGCAAATGTTTTCATACGCAAGCTCTTTAAAATCAGTAGATGTCAGTCAATGGGATACTTCTCAAGTAACGAGTATGGGTTGGATGTTTAATCAAACATACTCGTTACAGGCCTTAGATGTCAGTCAATGGGATACTTCTCAAGTAACGTCTATGCGCACTATGTTTCAAAATTCACATGAACTTAAAGAACTAGATGTCAGCAACTGGAACACTTCCAAGGTTACGAATATGAGTTTTATGTTTAATCAAACATACTCATTACAGTCCTTAGATGTTAGTCAATGGGATACTTCTCAAGTAACGAGTATGAATGGTGTGTTTCAAAATTCACGTGAACTTAAAGAACTAGACGTCAGTAACTGGAATACTTCCAAGGTTACGAGTATGAGTTGGATGTTTAATCAAACACACTCGTTACAGGTGTTAGATGTCAGTCAATGGGATACTTCTCAAGTAACGTCTATGCGCACTATGTTTCAAAATTCACGTGAACTTAAAGAACTAGACGTCAGCAACTGGGATACTTCCAAGGTCACGGATATGGGTTGGATGTTTAATCAAACACACTCGTTACAGGCCTTAGATGTTAGTCAATGGAATACTTCTCGAGTAACAAAAATGAACCATATGTTTTTTGGGACAAATAATTTGAAGAGGATTAGCCTAGGTGAAAAATCAATTTTTGATTCTTCAGTAAATTTGCCAAATAGACAACAAGATAACCTATACACGAGCAGATGGGTCTTAGAAGAAAGTTTGACTAGTGGATCTGGGGTTATAGCATTTGAGAATTCAACAGACTTTATGACTAATTATGACGGCTCCAATCCAGGTACGTATATCTGGGAGCCAGTTCCTCCTGAACAACTCATTGCCAAATTTGACCCTGTGAGTGACCAATCTGTAGCGATTCATGGTCATGCCACAGAATCAGTTGACCATTTGACGATTACCTATAAAAACACAGAAGGAAGTACAGTAGTTCTTGAAAAAGATTCTCCTCGCATCGTCTGGGGAGAGTATCAAGATACCCAGGAGAAGGTTCGCTCGTTCCAAATCAATTTGACAGAAAATGAACGGCTTGAAACGGGGTCAACGGTCGAAATCAAACTGTCCAAACCTTCAGGAGACACAACTGGTGATGTAGCAGAAGAGCAAACAGTCATCAAAGGGATTGATTATCGGAGCAATAACTTTACGTTAGATCGTTCTAAGCTCAATGAGTTAGCTACTGTCGAAGCATTACATGCGCTTATTCTTCAAGAAAGTCGTGCACAAGCAAAAAATATCTTATCTGAAGAAGACATGACCAATGATTTTCGCATCGTTGAGACCGATCTTTCGTTAGATAGCGAAGAAGACGGAAGTTACTACGCGATTCTTGAAGTCGGCAATAAAGCGTATCAGATGACGATCGGTATCGATCTGACCTCAAAAGTTGAACATTTGCGGGTAACGATTCCTGTCAAAATGATTTTTGAATCATTGTATGACGAAAAAGAATCAAACCGCCAGTTTGAGAGCCAAACCTATGAGATCCACAACCAATCTTCGGTAGCTATTGATACGTATATCAACCAAGTTGCTATTGATGATTCTGCTGGAATCGTTCTTTTAAAAAAAGGGGAAGATCCACTGGATTATGCAGAAAGTGCAGTGGAAGATCCTAGTTATGAGGATATTACGAAGCCGTTGTTGCGCTTGCATCTCCAAACGCAAGAGACTAAAAAACAGTTATACGCAACGATGTCAGAGCAACATTTGATTCGTTTATCTGAAGGAGATCGTACCCCCCTTTCCTTATCGGGAGAATTTTATGGGAATTATCCACGGTGGGTTGATAACCCTGATATTGAGCAAGGAGGCTATTACGAGCACATGCTCGTGCCTAATTATCGAATCGTGTTACGATTCGTCCCACGAACTTAAAGAAAAAAATAGTTAACAAGGAGGTGAAGCCATTGGAGGAAACGAACCAAGCACAAAATAAAAATAAGCGTAAATGGCTCTTGTGGTTTTTGCTATTTTCTTTGATTGCCGGTGGTCTCGCCTATTATTTCAATCAACCAAAAGATCACGTTCCATTGGTCAGTGCGGATCTTTTACCAGCGGTCAGCGATGCCTCTGATCAACAATTGGCGGATCGAGCGCAAGAAGTAGCCGATGCCAATTATTTTACATTACAAATCAATCCAGAAGCCGTCTTTGAGAACGGACAGAGTGAAGGATCGATCGAGATTGTCAATCCTGGAACGAATGTTTATCCGATCGCAGTAGATATTTCTTTAATGTCTAGTGACGAGCTGATTTATTCTTCTGGTGCCATCTATCCGAACCAATTCGTAGAAAATGTAAAATTGGAAAAACAACTAGCTAAAGGGGAGTATCCCGCTAAAGCCACCGTTAATATTTATGACCCTGAAACAAAAGAAAAACAAGGGGTCACTGAGGCGGAAGTAATGATTATCGTTAAAAACTAAAAAAAAAGAAAATGAGGGAATTTAGATGAAAAAAATAGTAGCAGCACTTCTAAGTACAGCAACAATCGCAGGGATTATGGCAACTGGGACAATCGCTAGAGCGGAGCAAGTGATTGACGGGCGTGAAGGAGAGACGTCAGGAGACGTTCTTGTACGGGGGATCATCGGTGAATTCGATAATACGACACCTGGACCAAATCCTGAGGATTTGGATCAATGGATCAATGTGACGATTCCAACAACCGCCTTATTTTACACAACAAAAGCCTCAAATCATACCACAATTACGTCACCTGAACACACGATTACGAATAATTCTGCTGTTGGCGTGATTGCTTCCGTTTCTGGCGTAGATACACCAACGAATATGGCTGAAGTAGACTCATTGAAAGTGAATACGATTGATTTGTTTGAAGATGGCAAGCCAACAGAAACGGTAGCTGAACTTTTCAGACTCCAAGGAAATCAAGGGACGAATGAAGGAAAATTTACTTTCACTGGTAAAGTCACGCCGGTCAATGCCTCAGCAGAGTTAAACCCAACATTTAAATTAGTTTTGAGTTTCTCTCCTAATGTAGCGTAAAAAAGAATCACTTAAATCCCAAAAAGAATGGATCAATCGTATGCAAAGAAGAATGAAGTTGTTCTATATCACGGGACTATTCTTTATTATCGCTAATGGATTGCTTACTGAGGTAGTTGGTGCAGATACGACAACGGGACAAATCACTGTCACTGGACGAATTGGAGAAGACACTAGCACAGAAAAAAGTGGAACGATCAATGGATCACATGGAAACGAGGACAAGAAGCACACCCTTGTCGCTGATATTTCCGAACTAAAACAAGGGAAGCTACCAAAAACAAACGCTTTGAGCGGTCAGTGTTTCTTGTGGCTTGGCTATTTACTCGTTACCGCCTGGCTTGTTATTTCGACTAGAAAGAATCATCGCTCAGGTAACAAACGTCCGAAAAAGAATAGTTACTAAAAACAAAATAATAAAGAAGAAACAAACCAATAGGTCTCCGTCATTGAAAGGGGCTTATTGGTTTGTTCGTTTCATGGTGGATGTATATGCCGAATGAGCACAACTTCTAGTTGTAAAAACAGAAAAATTCTTGCTTTGCAGAAAAAACATTTTTGATATTCCATTTTGCTTTCAGGTATGATCGCTTTATAAAAGGAAGGCGTGTTAGATATGAAAAAAATTATGCAGCTCAATTTGGTATTTTTTTTAGGAGGAATAATAGGCTTACTCTTTGTACGTTCAACAACAAGTGGAGCGACAATGCATGATTTCCAAACAAATCTTGGAATCGGAGTGAAAGAATCGGTCAATGGGATTTTGCTGGAAGATGGTGAATCATTAGCCGATAACGTCCATCATTTTATCAGTGAAGATGGGGCGTACTATGTCGTAAACAAGGAAAATCGTAAAACAGTGGAGGTAAGAACGTGGTACCAATTTCGAAATGCTATCAATGATCAAAATGTCAGCGTTATCAATGTGTCAGCTAGCTTCAATACGACCTTTCATTCGTTGGATACGATTGATCGCCCATTGACGATCAATTTTATCAATGCTGCTCGTATAGATTTAGAAAATAATCATGCACTCAAGCTGGCAAAGCATTCTACTTTAGAAATCAAAGCGAACGCCAAGTCGCCCATATTTGTTAGTCAAAATCAATTAAAGCAACCATTTATCCAAAGTTCTTATGGGAGTACGATTCGTCTAGAAGGTGAGGTGGTCATCGGAGATGGTTCAACTGAACTGAGAGAGCAACCTTTTATTCGAACAGAAGGATTGATCGAGGTTCCGTCTGGCTCCAATGTAAGGATACATGAAGCAATCGAAGCAAATGATTTATTTGTGATCAACTATGGTCGTTTAGAATTACGCGCACATGAAATCACCCCCATAAAAATGGGGATCAATGGGACGATTAGAGTCGGTGAATTTTCTTCGTTAAAAGTGACGCATGGGGGGAGTCATTCAGTGATCAAAATGACTGGCGGGGAGATTTTTTTTGATAATCCGTACAGTATACATTTAAAACAGACTGGCTTCGGCGGGCTTGTCGCTCCATTGATCGATTCTTCTGCCGTACTCATGGAAATCAATGCCGTGAGAAACGCTTTTTGGGAGAATTATAATATGAGTTTTCGTCCCACCCATGTTTGGAATAGTCAATTACAGACACGACTGGGTGGCCCCCATGGTTCGCAAGTTCTTCGTTCAAATTCAGTTAGTTTTGAAAATCATTTTTTAGGATTTGATTCTTATCGAGAATATACTGCTGGAATGGAGATGTCATTATTTCCTGATACATTCCCGGAGTAACATGATTGAAGTAGAAATCACAACAGCTTTTGAAGAACCTTGAAAGAATCAATTAAAAAATTTCGTATAGTCACGAAAAAACACTTTTGATTCAATGTGAGTTCTTCGTTAATCTTAAATTATCAAATGAATGGAGGAAAGAAAATGAAACGAATGACTCTGATGAGTACCTTATTATTAAGTGGTATGCTCCTTGCTGGCCCAATTTCAGTAACGAATGTCGCTGCAAGTGAAATCGTACCAGAAGCACAATTATTGACAGAAGGCGAAACTGCTGGTGGTGTTTTTCTGAAAGATGGGGAAACATTATCAATGTATGGGGAAACATTTACAAATGATGAGGACGTGGAATTTTTTGTAGATGATCAAAATCGCACAACTGCATCCGTAAGAACATGGTCTGGATTTAGAAGTGCCATCAATAATTCAAATGTGTCAGTAATCAATGTCACTTCAAGTTTCAATAGCGCTTTAACTAGTCTAAACACAGTCAATCGAGCGGTGACAATCAATTTCCTCAATAATTCGACTATCAATATGAATAATAATCATTCCCTACATGTAGGGTTTGGTGGACATGTTCATTTTAACTCTAGCTCGAATCGACCAATTGTTACAAACGGAAACCAAGTCAGACAACCATTTATACAAGGTGTCTCTGGTTCAACAGTAAGTTTTTCTGGGAATACGTTGGTTGTTGGGAATGAACAAACAAGACAGAGACAACAACCATTTATCCGAACAGATGGTCTAGTGCAAATCGACTCTGGCTCCCAAGTGATCATGAATGAAGCCATCGTGGCGAATCAATTGAATGTGATCAACAACGGTAGTTTGACTGTCAATTCGAATATTTTATCACCTGTACAAATTTCAACAAATGGTCGGATGTATGTGGGGGAATTCTCAACATTTAAAGCAGATCATACTGGTGGAGAGCCAGTAGTAAAAGTCCTTGGATCTGGACATTTAACAATTGATAATCCTTACCAAATCCATTTAAGACAAACGGGTTCTGCCGCTTATTCTAGTCCATTGATCCATACGTTAGGAACAAATATCCAGATCAATGCCGTTCGAAATGCTTTCTGGGCGAATAATAATTTTGGACCAACACCGACTCATGCTTGGACAGCTCATCTACAAACACAGTTAAGTGGTGCAAATGGGAGTCAAGTGGTTTCTTCGAACATCAATAGCTTTACACAGAATTTCTTAGGGTTCAATGGTTATCGAGAGTATACTGCTGGAAGTGCTAGTCAGCTGTACCCAGATACATTTCCCTCAACTGAATCAATGAACGACTAACGTTATCACGTTTTTACTCCCTCAAAGATTATTTCAATTTGAGGGAGTTTTTTTGTCTTAAAAATCGTTACATATTTGCAAATCTAAACAACAAGCATTTCATGATACAGGTGCTGATAAAATAATCGTAAGCCAAGGTTAGGAGTAATCGTAGACATAGTTAAAATCTGCTTAGCAAAGACCCATTCGAAAGGCCATTGGAGTATGGTGGATTTATCATTCGCATATGGATGAGGGAAAGCTCGTTTTGTCAGCTAAAAAATATTGATTGATGATTTTCGGATTGATTTTTTCGAGCAAGCGATTCCAATCAGAAGCAGAAGGAATAGACCGAAAAAGAATACATTCTGTTACTTCTTGGAATTCTTCTACATGTTCAGGATGATTAGTGATCAAAAAATCAATCTTGTTTTTAAGAAGATAGTTCTTGTTTACTTCACTAGCGTTTGGATAGAACACACATTGATATTCCATAAAATATTTATTCGATATGGCTTCAATGAACTGTATGACATGATTATTGCCTTCAAAAAGAAAGGCAATATTTTTTTTGTTTTTCCAGTAGCGTTCTCGAATGGTTTCAACGTAGATCACTAGGCTAGAAGCGAAATCTACTAAAAAGTCATGAGAGTATAGCGAATGATAAGCCGAGCTGTTTTCTAGAAAATATTGGTACTTACGACACTCATTCGGGAAGATTTTTTTAATAAATCGATTGATATCTTGCGTATTTCGATTAGCAGAAATGCACAAATATTCTTTCAGTTTCGCGGTTGTAAAAAAAGATTCTAAAAAGATCAGATTGACGAGCTTATTTTCATCGCTACAGTCTAATATCTCTAGAAACTCTTTTGCAAGTCGTTTGCTTTCTGGCCACTGATTGTATGTTGAACAAAATTGTTTTTCAACAATGATATCACTCATTTTTCTCTGTGTAATAATGCTACAGAATAAGAAAATCAGTTCATCTTCAGGCAAACGGATGCCGTAATATTTTTCAATTACGTCATTTATTTTTTCGGCATGTACTTGTTGCATCCGATCAGTCAGGACACAGCGTAAGTGGTTATTTATGTTCACAGTATTTCCCTGCATGAATCGCTCAACCGAGATATAAAGTAAGTAAGTGTATAAGAAAAATGAGGTATTTCGATAGAAGTCATTCTTATACAGACAACTGATTTCATTCACCGCTTGCTGAGCGGAAACAGAAGGGAAGATGGTGTGCGGAGTGATTTCAGATTCATAAAAGAACGTGCAAAAAAAATGTCGTATATCTGCTTCTTGACCAATGATATTTACGGGATCATGCGTGATATCCAAATCAAAATGAACTAACTGTGATTGGATTTTTTTGAGGTATTTCAAGAGGGTCGTTTTAGAGAGATGTAACTGATCGGACCAATCGTCAAGGGTATATAATTCAGCAAAAAAAATTTTCTCAAGAATTAAAAAAAGTGGCTCGTTCTCAAGTAAAGCAGTTTTTTTCTCTTCGTAAGTAACTAATTTTAATTGTTTGAATACATACCCCTGATGGGTAGATTCAATCGTGATCGAATCTTCAAAATAATCTCGGATCTGACAGATATCTTTACCAATTGTTCTAGAAGTGCTCTCAGTAAGTATTGCTAAGTCATTCGCGTTGCAACAAGCATTCTTTTCAAATTCATTGAGGATTTGAAGCCATCGTATCAGTGGTTTATTGGT
Source organism: Enterococcus sp. AZ171 (assembly GCF_051714005.1). Classification (NCBI taxonomy): domain Bacteria; kingdom Bacillati; phylum Bacillota; class Bacilli; order Lactobacillales; family Enterococcaceae; genus Enterococcus; species Enterococcus sp. AZ171. Next base: position 579,946 of record NZ_JBIORA010000001.1, read on the forward strand.
AATGAAATTCAGTTGGAATGTTTTCAATGTACCCACCTCTCATAGATCAGTTTAGTTTAGGGTAGTTGATTCTTTGTTTTAGGTGTAGCTAATTTTAAGTAAATTATATCTATTAAGTATAATTAGTAAATAGTAATAATTTCAGAGTATGGTGAAAAACGCTAATTGCGAAAGAATGCGTGTGTTGTTTAAAGTATATAATGTACTCTTCTAAAAAACAAACTTGAGTCATAAAAATGTTATTTAGAAGAAAATAAATGTAGTTACCTAGAATAGGAGGAATGAAATAAATGTGAAAAAGAAGCCTTGGTATTTGTTATGGACCATTTTATTGTTTCTTGGGATGCTTCATCAACCAGTTCAAGTCTTTGCGGCAGAAGGCTCCTCTGTAGAAACGAATAAGAATGTAGGGTTTTACGGAGAAATCGATTATGAAGGGGACCCTAAACCACAACCACCTTCTGAAGAGCAGGCGCAACCCTCAGATAGAGACGAATATGTACAGGTAAATGGACAATTACCAAAATTAAATCAAGTGATACCAAGTTACGGGTTGCTGGGTCTACTAATTCTTTTATGGGTCATTCGAACTTGGTTAAAACGAAGAGATAAGAAAATAAACGAGCAAGTCGCACTATCAAGTAGATGTTTTACAAAAAAATAAAACAAATAGGGAGAACGAATAAATGAAAGCATTAAAACTAGTATCAATGTCAGTGTTATTAGCAAGTCTAGCAACAGGAAGTATGGTTGTTCATGCAGACAATACAGATCAGGATGGAACACTAAAAACGAATGGACAGATTCAATATCGTGAAGCGGATGAGGACAACGGTGAAACAATTGATCCAAACCCGGGACCAGAAGAAGTCATCGTACCTCCTACTCAAGATGGTGCTTTTGCAATTGCATATGTTGGTGATTATGATTTTGGTTTACGTCAAAATTCAGCATTAGATCAATCTTATCCAGCTGCCGCTTGGTGGTTTGACATCAATGAAGAATCAACTGATTTTCCTAATCCTGATATGAATAGCCCATGGGTCAATGAAGCGACAAAACAAGCTGCACGTGCACAATTTGCTCAAGTACGTGACTTACGTGAAGACCTAACAGGTTGGAACCTGGCATTGAAACAAGAAGCACAATTTACGAATGGGGAAAGAAGCTTAAATGGTGCTCAAGTCAAGTTTGCGAATGGGACAGCTCAAAATACAAGTGACGAATTACCAACGATAAATTCAGGTTTCACGTTGATTCCGGAAAATAGCCGCGTGATCATGACTGCCGGAAGCAACATAGGCTATGGACTAAGTACTGCCATGTGGGGAGATAAAACCAACTTAGTGCAAGACAGTGAAGTAGATGGAGGATTGGCTAATCCTTCTGTACAATTAAGTGTACCTGGCACAACACGTACAGATGCTAATTCCAAATATACGACTAATTTATTATGGACATTGTCTGCAACACCGGCAAATATCAATTAACTAGCTAGAGATTTGAAAGGTTGATAAAAAACAACGATGCAGTCAGCATCGTTGTTTTTTAGAAAGGAGATAACTATGCCTTTATTTAACAAGTTTACAGCATCTTTTCTGGTTATGCTTTATGTAATGATCGGGTTTGTTGGTTTTTCTCAAGAGGTATTTGCCAATGGTGAACTAAATTTTAGTGTTCGCACAATTACGCCTGAAAGTCAATTTGGGGATGATAAAGGCTACTTTGATGTGGAATTGCAACCAGGAGAAACAGAAGAACTCACGTTAGTGGTGAAAAATGTTAGAAATATCCCGATCGATCTCTCGATCACAGCTCATACTGCCTACACAAATATCAATGGTGTGGTTGAATATGGCGGAGAAACTGACCAGCCCGATCCTACATTAAAAGTGGAAATGAAGGACTTACTGGATGTCGAAGATGAACCCATTCGTTTAGAAGCAGGAGAGGAAAAACGGATCGTTACAACCCTCACTATGCCTCAGGATGAGGTAGAAGGATTATTAGCCGGTGGCTTACAACTAAGCGAAGTGACACAAGAAGAAGAGGAAGAGGATTCTGAGGATAAAGGAATGCAGATCATCAATTCTTTTTCTTATGTAATTGGTGTCGTAGCGAGTAATGATCGTACACAAACGATTGTTCCAGAATTGGCGCTTTTAGATGTATTTGCGGATCAAATAAATTATAGAAACGCCTTTAGTGCGACGATTCAGAATTTCTTACCTACTTTTGTGAATGAACTAAGTGTGGAAGCCTCGATACGTAGAGAAGGATCTGATACGATTTTATATCGAGCATCAGAGGAGATGATGCAAATGGCACCTAACTCCAATTTTAATTTTCCAATCTCACTCAATGGCGAATGTTTTAGAAGCGGGACATATGTGCTGAATATGACGGCTCGCTCTGGCGAACATGAATGGACTTGGGAAGAAACTTTTGATGTGACAGCAGACGAAGCAAGACGCTTGAACCAATCAGATGTTTCCGTTAAAGATACCAACTGGTGGTTGATTGCAGCAATCGTTCTAATCGTAATCATTATTAGTGTACTCGCCTATACGACATACAAAAATAAGAAAAAAGCAAAACTAATGCAAGAAAAATACATGGATACACTTTCAGAAAATAAAACAGATGACTAGAGGAGGAGGACCAATGCGTCAAAAAGTATGTAAAATGATGACTAAAATAAGTATTTCAATCTTTGCACTATATACTTTGGGTATACCTTTCCTCGCTGTTGCGGAGACAATCGATCAAGGGAGTCAACCTATAAACACGCCGAACAGTAATAGTCAATCAACAGAATCAGCTGAAGTGAAGGATACCCAGTCACTGGCACCCGCTTTTTCTTTGGAGCAAGCGGTAATAAAGGGAACTGAAAAGACGGTAACTGCCCTTTCGTTTATAAGTACAGAAGAAGTGGATAACGTGGCAATCAAACTTCCGTCAACTGCTGAGATCATTGAAGATGAATTGTCATCAGGGATGAGTAGCAGTTATGATGAAACGTTCGACCAGTGGCTCTTATCATCAGAAACTCCGAAAAAGGAATTTACCGTACCTGTGATGTTTGCAGAAGCAGGAACCTATTCAGTAACTGTAGGAGAAGTGGCAACTGTTAAAGTAGAAATCACGAAGGCTGAGCCGAACCATTCTTCAGGAGAAGAAAAGTCAGAAAACGACGAACCAAAGGAAGAAAGAAATCGCTCGGAAGAGAAACAGGACGAAGAAATTCAAGGAGCAACGGTACCGGTTTCGACTCGTGCAGAATTTTTAAGTGCACTCGCCAATCCAGAGGTTTCTATTATCAATTTGGAACGTTCGATCGATATAGGCTCAGTTATCAGTCCAGAAAACTTGGACATTGATCGTTCACTAAAAATCAATGGGCAAATGAATACTTTGAATATCGGCACCGGACAAGTGCGTTTATTGACGACTACTGAGAGCAAAACTTTAAGAATTGAAAATACTTTTCTTAATAAAACAGATACCAATCCCTTTGTTATCGGGCAATCGTCTGGTGAAAATTGGACCCTTCAAATGGAAGATGTTTCAAGAGACAGCTCATCGATCAATTATTTTAGAGTAGCTGATATCTCAAGCGCAGTGGTACGAATAACTGGCGGTGGGTTAACCATAGATAATAGGATCAATCTACCAGGCGCGCTTTTTACGACAAAAGAATTTATCGTAGAAAATCAGGCAGTCGTGAAGCTAGGGAATACTCAAAATTCTGCGTTGGCATTTACGAGTACGAATGCAAAACTGACCGTCGCAGATGGAGCAGAACTGTTTATTACGAACAGTGGAACAACCGCTTTGCAAAATTCCGTCTATTTTACGGGAAGCAATGCGACAGTTTCTGTGAAAAACAACGGTAACTTACAAATACAAGCGGATGGTGCAGCATCTACTTCGACAGACGCTACAAGTAGGAATGCGCTCTCGATGACAGGGAATCAATCGAGCATTGAGCTGGAAAATGGAAGGTTAAATGCGACAACTACAGGTGGACAGGCAATTATCATGACAGGTGAAAACCCAACAATCGATGTGGCATCAGGTAGTCAATGGCAAAGTCAATCGAATACAGCGCATTCCATCAACCTTACAGGTGCAAATGGCGCATTCAACATAGCTAAATCAACGGCAGTAATCCAATCGACTACAGGAAATAGTCTAGTCATGTCTGGAAACGATGCAACTTTTGAAGTAAGTGACGCAAGTAATGTAACAATCAACTCTAGTACAGGCAATCGGCTGACAATGACTGGTATAACGCCGACAATGACGATTAATGACAGTGATTTGAAGATGACTGCGACAACCGGGGCAGGTATTCGATTGTTGAATCAAGAAGCGATGTTAACTGTTGATAATAGTGCTGTTGCTATTACAAATACAGGGAACCGAACCGAGGATATCAATCAACTCGGCACCACCACATTAGGTAAAAATTCTACGTTACGTATGCAAAATGGTGCAACGCTAGACGTGCAAGGTGCGTTAGTATCTACCGCAGGTGCGAATAGTTTGATTGGACTTTACGGGGAAGAGTCAAAAGCGACTCTTTCAGAAAATGCTCAACTGAATCTGACAGTCAACAGTGGAACAGGCAATGGCATATATTTACAAGGAAAGAAAGCGGGTATTACATTTGCAGATTCTAAGGCTGACATACAGACCGTGACAGGAAGAGCAGTGGAACTATCTGGGGCTGAGCCATCTGTCCATTTAGATAGAAGTGACTTGACAACGAAATCAACAAGTACCGGTGGAGCTGTTCTTCTGACGGGTGAAACTAGTTTATTTACCCTAGATAACCAAAGTAATATGAGTGTAGAAAATGAAGGCGGAGCAATTGCTAATGTCTCTCTTCAAGGAAATCAAGCAAAAATGGTTGTTGACAACCAATCACAACTATCTGTCGCAGTTCCAAGTACTAATTCTGCTGACACCGTCATAACGAATAATAGTATCTATTTAAAAGGAAATGCTCCTACTATGGAAATTACTCGAGGAGCTAGCGTGGATGTATTGGTCCGCTCGGGTACGAAGAGAGGGATTCGCTTAGACGGTGCGAATGCTGTTTTATCACTTAATCAAGGCGGAAAGTTAACTGCGGAAACGCAAGCAGCGACAGCGATACAATTGAATGGTGATTATGTCAAACTCCTCGCAGAGAATAAAGAGACAAGTATCAATGCGAAAAGTAACTATATCGCAACAACTGTAAATGGTGTATCCACTGTGAAGTTAGGCGAAGAAGAAACAGAAAAAATTGGGCGTGAGCCAATTGTAGGAGCATCCGATTCAGCAAATATCACACTTTGGGCGAACTCATCCTCTGCATTAGTCTTGCAAGGCATCAATGGACAGTTCAATGTAAATAGCAAGGCGACATTAAAGTTAGATTCAGGTCCTTCTGGACAACTTGAAGCAAATAATGCGAATGCTACTTTAAGATTCTTACGTTCCGGTCCAAATAATACAGGAACGACGCACGGTGGCTATCAATTTAATATCAATGGTGGGGATATGACCGTGACTAAGAGAAAAGGTAACGCAGGGGGGGCGGCGCAAATGGCGCCAGCAATCCGGATGTGGGGCAGTAATAATCAAGTGACTGTTAGTAATGCGGGGCGATTGTTAGTAGTCAATGAGGGGACTGGTATTGCTCATAATGGGAATACAGGTGGTGGAAACCAAGGAATCCATTATACTGCTGGATCAAATAATGGGTTTTCTGTCAATGATCCGGGTTCAGAAGTAAGAATCTATGCGAATGATGGTCCCGCATTGGATATGAGTGATGCGACAGTAGCCGGTGGAAATACAGCCGGTGGAAATGGTGAGATCAGAGTGAGTAATTTAGGTTATTTTGAAGCTTCCGGTCGTACGGCAAGCGCAAATGCAGGTATTTTTCGTGGTCGTTCAACTACTGTGAATTTCGATAATCCGCTATTTATGGACTATCGGAATAATCGTGTAGGTGGCGGGAATATTTTTAGTAATATTGCGAGCTCCACTTTAACTGCTACTGCAAGTGATTTTGCTGTTTGGAAAGATGGTACAGACTTAGATGCCGATCCGTATCTTCACTCGAACAATATGGATTATACATTCTCTGGCACTAACTTTTCTACGCTCACTTCAATGGAACCAGCAGAACGTTTCGATTTTGAAGCATTTGGCTCAGCGGGCTTGACTTCTTATTCTCGACTCAGCTCAAACAATGCACGTTGGGCAATCGTGAATGAATTGAGAGTACCGACAAATGCGGATAAAAAAATCCACGGGTTGATCCGTATGCCAGTTGGTCTCCATGACAGCCGCCCCGCGTGGCAAGATGAAGTGAAGGTAACTGTGGAAATCGAAAGAGATGGGGCAGTGATTCAGACATACGAAACCTTGACACATGGTCACACAGCGGAAAAACCAGGTATTAGTATCTATGATGAAGAGCCACAAGGCGGCGTTTTTGAAATCGAACTTGACGAATATTTACAAGCAGGCGATCTTGTACGTATAACAGATGTTGAGGTTTTAGCAGGTGAAATGGAAGGCGATTTTCAAAATGTGTATGAAGTGGAAGATGTCACCGTATTTCCTATCATACCACCTTCACCTGCGACTTTCTCCAATCATTTAGTTCCGGCAAATGCGCGGGTTATTTCAGGTCATTCCGACGATCCTGAGGTAGGGGTTACGGCGACTCATAATGGAGAAACAATCGATCCTACACTCATTACCATAGATGATAAAGGGGATATCAGGATTGCTGTTGAGAAGTTAAATTTAGCAGTAGATGATGTCATCCAAGTCTTCTTAAGAGATCACCAAGGTTCTGCTAGTGAAGCTGGTGTCATGAATCCACCAGAGACGAATAATCACGTAGGAAACATCAATCCGAAAACGCCATTAGCATTTCGGGATGCAACGTTTGTTCCTGCTACCACATTGATTGTCGGTGGTATGGTCGATGGAGAGCTAACGATCGATCAAGCAAGTAATTGGGACTTTGGGACCCAACCGCTTACGACTAAAACACAAACGTACCATGCATTACCGAGTCAGGTAGGCGGTACGGCGCAAGGAACTTCCAGACCGAATTTTGTTCAGGTGACAGATGAGCGACCGGTATCAGAAATAAGTGGCTGGAGTTTGTTCATCAAACAAGAAGAACAATTTTCTAATCAAAAAACAGGTGAATTGAAAGGTGCCCAACTTAGTTGGAAAAATGGACAAGCCATTTCAAGCACTGGAGAAATCGGCAATGAAGATAATTTAGGTATCATCCGCACGAGTGGGATCTTGATTCCTAATAATAATAGTATTCAATTGATCGATGCAAATCTATTCATAGAGAAGCAGACATGGTTTTATAATTTTGGGGATGATTCGAATAAAGAGAGCAGTATCTTTCTAAATGTGCCGAATACAGCAAATGCAAAAGCAACAAACTATACGACGCACATCAATTACTCGTTTCAAGCCACTCCTAAAAATCGAATAGAATGAACCAGTCAGTGGTGATTAAAATTGACTGGAAATGAAAAAATAAAAAGGAATTCAATTGATCGGTACATTAAGGTCAATTGAATTCCTTTTTTAGATGTAAGATGTAGCAAGTGATGATTATAAGTATAAATTCACTGAAAGAGTCGTCCGAAGACCATCTACTCCGAATCGGTGGAGTTGTATTTACTTGTTTGGATCACTACATTATGCAGTAGAAAAAATGAATAACTGTAAGTTTTACTAATGTTGCGTTCTAAATTTTTGTAATAATTGAGGATCAATTTTATTTAGTAATTTTTTCCAATCTGAGGCATCAGGTACTGTTTTTAATAAAAGACATTCAAGACCTAACGAAGAAAATGTCAAGTATTCATTGTAATTCGTGACTAAGAGATCGATCTCATGATTTTCAATATAAGAGGCGCATAGCTCATTTGGACGAAGAAAGTAGATATTTTGAAATCCCCCTAAATATTTTCGAACTAAGGCTTCGAGATGTTGACTGATATACTCATTTCCTTCAAAAATAAATGCGATATTCGTAGGGTTTTTCCAATATTTTTCTTTGATTGACTCAGTGAATATCGTTAAACTAGCACAGATATCATCCAAATGATCATCAGAGAACAAATGATGGAAGGAGGGATTTTTTTCTAAAAAAGCTCGATTTTTTTTATATTCATTGCTAAACAAGGTTTTGGCATACTCATTTGTATCTTGGATATTTTTATTTCCGCTTTTAGACAATAGACTACGTAGCTTGATGGACGTGAAAAAAGATTCTAATAAGATTAACTCGTGTGCTTGTGTGTGCGTATTTCTCTTGATCATTTGATAATAGCTACTTGTAAGCGCTATTATTAGTGGCCATCGATTATACCTTTCACAAAAATATTTTTCCTGTTTCGGATTTTCGATACCTCTACGGCATAAAACAGAACTAAAAATAAAAATGGCTTCTTCTTGTGTTAGGTCAATATTAAAATAATCCTTCACAATCGAATATGCAGGTGAAAGTCGGTGAAACTCTGGATCATTAAGGACAATATCTTTTAATTCAGGGTCGAGTTCCACCATACAACCACATAATATCCGTTCAATAGAGAGGTATAATAAATAACTAAAATAACCAAATGAAGAAACTTTTTGATTAGGACGCTCCAATAGGTTAACAATTTTAATCACTACTTCTTGCGTCGCAATTGATGGAAAAACCGTGTGGGGTGTAATATCTGATTCGTAATAGAAAGCAAAATAAAAATTTCGAATATCGGCTTCTGATCCGATCAAATTGACGGGATTTAGCTCAAGGGTGATATTGAATTCTTTTACTTGATCTGCAATTTTTTTAACGTACGTGATCATCGTGCTCTCAGAGATATGAAAATAATCTGCCCAATCATAAATAGACTGAAGTTCGTTGAAAAAAATTTGTTCAAGAATAATAAAGAGTGGTTCATCTTCGAGAATCGCTCTTTTTTTTTCTGGGTAGGTTTCTGAAGAATGGATGTTTAAAGAATAACCTTGTTTCGAGGATTGGATATCCGCGACGTTCTCGAAATATTCTCTCAAATAATTGATGTCGTTGACTAATGTCCTGGCTGTACTGTTTGTCATGCCAATCAGTTGGGCTGTCGTACAGATTCTAGTAGACTCTAACTCTTTCAAGATTTGGAACCAACGTAATTTTACTTTATCTGTTATAAAATTTAATTGAAAATTTTTCAATAGAACTTTTACCTCCTATCTAAATCTTTCTAGGGAATAGAAAATAGAGCATAGGCTTGCATCCATTGCGAAAGTTAAAGATATATTTTTGGAATTTTCCAATTTCTTATTTGTTAACAAGTGAGATAGAAATTCAAAAAAAGCTAGAATATTTTCAGATGTATATTTTTAATAAAAGAGTAAAGGAGAATTGCTTTTATCATAGTATTCATTTAGTTAGGAGCTCATTAGATCTAAGTTTCTTATATGTTGAATATGAGAGTAATGTTCAAATTGAGTAGTGGACATTCATATGAATTAAAAGTAACTTATGTTATCTTTTGAGTGAAAGGTTAACGTTTTTTATTTGCTTATTGGAGCGTTCGATTTTACATGGTTATTTTAATCAGTATCAAATGAGTTGGTTTTACTTCTATGATCAGTTTTTGATAGTGGTTCAAAGTGTTCAGTAGATAAACGAGCTACTAATACCATTAATTACCGGATATTCGTCCTTTCTATTTTTTTTTTAGCAATCCACTTTTGCACTAGCGTAAGGTTAAAAAACAAATCGCTTTCAGATTGATAATTAATATTACCTAATAACTATATTAAAATAACTTAATGACAACAATCTATAAATTTCAGAAAACTATGAAATTATTCAATTGAAGTATTATTTGAATACTGTAAAATTGCATGAAGAAGTTAGAAATTAGGAGTGTTATTAGTTCAATTTATTTGTTAATTATTGCGACGAAAGAGGCTTGTTCTTAAGGTAGTCTCACATAAACAATTTTAAGTAATGGGAAAAACTGATTTGGATCTAGTAAGATGTTCTCTGCATTAAATGTTATTATGAAACACATCAAATATAGAATCTGTTACTTTCATTAATGAGTAAATATAAAAATAATCTGTGAAGAAAGATATATTTTTTTGTAATTATTTTCTTGAGTGAAGTATCAAAATGTAAGCGTAATTAAATTTAGTGAATCTGACAAATAAATCTTAAAAGAAACATTAATGTGGTTTTTAATGTTTTAAGGAGGGAGCGAATGGAAACGAAAAGAATTGAAACGCCTGAAGAATACTTGGCCTATTATGATCAGAGAGTAATCAATCATTCTTTTATCAGTAAACATCCAGAAATGTTTGAATTTTATCTTGATTTACGAACAAAATTCCTAATGACTTATCAGCAAACAGATGCCACTCTTTTTCTGAAATTAGCAATATTATTAGATATTGATGCACAGCTACAGATCCTATTAGAATTGATCAAAAGTACAAACAAAAGTTTATGTGAAGAATTAGGGATGACAGAATCAGAAATCATTTCAATGATCGCCAAAGATAAAAAATGTTTTTACAGAGAACTAACAGGTCTTGACATGAATCACTCAGTACCATGGCAGTTGATTTATCTTAGTGAATCTTGAGGAAGCTTGATTGCTCTCATTAAGGTAGAAAAAATTCAACGAACTAGTCGCAGGTAAAAAAACAAAGGTCGGGACAAGAGAAGTTATCTCTATCCCGACCTCATATACATATAAAAATTAATAGATTATTTCCGTGTCTTGATCATATCAAAAACGTCATAAGCAACAAATCCCATTGCAAGCAAATAAAGCGCCCAAGTAAAGATCGAATTTGTGATGAATTGGTAGTATAGATTTAAACTGCAAAGGGTGTATAATGCTAAGCGTAGGAATGTGAATGGTTTGGAATGATAATTAGTCAAAATAAAAGCCTCCTGAAAGATACATATCCTATTTAAACAATAAAATACTAGTTACTTATAGTGTACGGTGAAAGCTGTTTCATTGTCAAATATCGACAGGGGATAAAGCCGATTAGCTTGCAATAAGATATGAGTAAAAGCAAGTTTATCTATATGAGATAAATCACGTTATCTTATCTTTATTCTGTTATGATAAGGGAAGTAAAACAAATAGAGAGAAAGGAGCTGAATGTATGGCAAAGAAAATTGCTTCTCCAGAGCTGCCCGAATTAGTTGAGGGAAACTTTTATTTAGAGGATGAAACAATCTTTTCAGGTATTTTTTCTGAAGGGGAAGATCAAAGTTATCTTAGTTCTCGCAATATCGTGTTGAAGAGTAGCCATATCAAAAAATTAGCGATGCAAAAATCTCGTTTAGAGCGGTTTGAATGTAGCGATGTCATTTTTGAGAAGTGTGATTTCTCAAATTTAGAATGGTTTGGCGCAAGCTTTCATCGTGTGCATTTCAAGCAATGCAAATTGACCGGAACCAATTTCTCAGACAGCTTCTTGCGTGATTGTGTTTTCGAAGAGTGTGTAGCAAATCTCTCTTCTTTTAGCTATACGAATATGAAGTTCGTCAGATTTAGCGACAATCAATTGAAAAATACTGATTTTTTCGATAGCAATTGGAAAGATCTAGTAGTAGAAAACAATGACCTTTCAGGCTCTAATTGGGTCAATACGCCACTGAAAGGTTTAGACTTTACAACAAATACATTTTCTCAAATCAATCTATCTATGGAATTACTTCGTGGACTGATCGTCAATCAGGAACAAGCGATCATTATTTCGGCTGGGTTGGGATTGGTAATTGAATAGATAAAACAGAACGAACAATGTTAAGAAATTAGTCAATCTGATCGAATACATCCTAGAATCAACCTAGAGCATAGTTGAATTATTTCATGACCACTTAATTTAGTTTATTGGCAGAAAGGAGAACTTACCAATGGATTTGACAGAAAAACTTGTCGATTTTGCTACTACCTTGGAAGCCGTCCAAATGGATCATCCTTTTGGAAAATTTCCAGATTATATCGTGTTTCGACATCAATCGACAGGTAAATGGTTTGGTTTGATCGTATCTGTTGAAAAAGACAAATTAGGCATAGAAGGCGAAGGTCAAGTCCCCCTCGTCAATGTCAAAGCAGATCCAGAGATCATCTCCATCCTGAAAAAGAGTAAAGGCTATTATCCTGCTTATTATATGAATAAACAACATTGGATCAGTGTAGCTTTGAATGGTGCAGTCACAGAAAAGCAACTCTTTTATATACTGAAAGAGAGTTATGATTTAACGTAATTAGGCAGAAGTCGCCCATCCTCTCTAGGTGGGTGATGAATGTCGTTCGGTATGAGGATTGCCGTTGGCAACTCGAAACCCGACAGGTTATTATGTTCGACGTTATTATCAATCTATAGGAGAAATGAGTGGATAGAACAATGGCATTCGACACGAATCACCATTCAGAATTTCTCCTCTATTCTCACCTTGTGTTGGTAACTAAATACCGTAGACAAGTGATTGACGCTGAACGATCTGAATTTGCTAAAACCACTTTTGTACGAATGGCAGAATCTTATCCCTTTAGTTGAGTGGCATCATGAGAAAGATCATGTGCAAAACCCATCTAAAACAGAACTGACAATATTCATCACTGCTTATCAACGTGATTTCCCACGAATCAAACAGTTTCTTTGAAAAGAAATGGTTTCGTCTAAAAATTTTTGACTACTGGTGACGTATCTATTAGTGACATCAAGAAATAGAGTCAAAGCCAAGGAAACAATCACAAGGAGTAGATGAAGCTGATGGAACGACTGAAAGCATATAAATTTAGAATTTATCCAACAGAAGAACAAGAAATTTTCTTTGCCAAATCTTTTGGTTGTGTCCGTAAGGTCTACAATCTAATGCTTGATGACCGAAAAAAAGCCTATCAAGAAGTAAAAAATGATCCTTCTAAAAAAATGAATTTTCCAACACCCGCTAAATACAAGGAAGAATTTCCGTTTTTGAAAGAAGTAGATAGCCTTGCTTTAGCGAATGCACAACTCAATCTAGACAAGGCGTACAAGAACTTCTTTCGTGATAAATCCGTTGGATTTCCTCGTTTCAAAAGCAAAAAAAATCCAGTTCAAAGTTACACCACCAACAATCAAAATGGAACAGTTAGTTTGATTGATCATAAATTCGTCAAAGTTCCTAAATTGAAGTCATTAATTAAAATCAAGCTTCATAGAAGACCGAAAGGAATGATCAAATCAGCGACCATTTCGCGTCATTCAAGTGGTAAATACTATATTTCATTGTTGTGTAAAGAAGAAATTAGCGAACTACCTCAAACGAATTCCGCTATTGGGATTGACCTTGGGATCACTGATTTTGCCATTTTTTCAACTGTTCAAAAGATTGATAACAATAAATTTACCTCAAAAATGGCAAAGAAACTTAAACATGAACAACCTAAATTGTCAAGACGTGCGTTATTAGCTAAACAGAGAGGGTTCAATCTGTTTGAAGCGAAGAATTATCAAAAACAAAAACGGTTAGTCGCTCGATTACACGAAAAAGTAATGAACCAACGGAATGATTTTCTAAATCAATTGAGTACAGAAATGATCAAAAATCACGATATTATCTGTATTGAAGACTTGAATACCAAAGGTATGTTGCGTAACCATAAATTAGCAAAAAGCATTTCTGATGTGTCTTGGTCTAGCTTTGTGAAAAAACTACAGTACAAAGCTGACTGGTACGGTCGGAAAATGATCAAGGTGGATCAATGGTTTCCATCTAGTCAAATCTGTTCGAAATGTGGACAGAAAGACGGCAAGAAATCCCTCGAAATTCGAGAATGGACGTGCCCTCTTTGTCACGCGCATCATGATCGAGATATCAATGCTAGTATCAATATTCTGACCGAAGGACTACGCATAAAATCGCTGACTGAGATAACATAAAGAACCGTAGGAACTACGGAGATCGCTTGGTAAACAAGAGAAACCGCTGTGAGTAAAGAAATACACTTACAGGTATGCTCTATTCCCAAGAAGCTCCCACTTCAAGTGTTAAGAACCGTTAGGTTTAGCAAAGTGGTGAGTAGTTCACCGAATGAGTGCTAAAAATAATAGTGGAAGATTTCACTTTCATCAAAACAATCCAACGATCACTTGGGTTGTTTTTTTTTTGTGTGAAATTTAAGCGCTATCTTTTTGTTCAAAAAAAATTACCAAAAAAATTACACAAAAAACAGATTAGCTTTAGAAAGAGAATAGGTCTGTTATGTATGATAGTAAATATAACAAGAGAAACATAACTAAAACAAATAGAAGAGGATGGTTTTTTATGATGAAAGAAGGAACAAAGTATAAAGGTTATCTGGTATTAGTATGTTCTATCGGTCTTTTAGCAGCATGCAGTTCAGAGACCAAAGATACAAGTGAATCAGATATGCCAAAAGTAAAAAGTGAACGAAAAATAACCGTGGATGGGAAAGAAGGAACAGAAAAAGTTTTAGATAATGGAATGGTTGTTCAAGAGTTTGAGGAAGAAGTCTCGGAAAAAGAAGAGGAATGAGCTTTGGATAGAATTATATAAGCGCTTTTCTAATGACTGATCTGAATGAAGGAGTAGGTACATGAAGCCTAAAAAAATAAAAAAATTCAACCGAAAATGGTATTATTTAGTAGCAGTCATCACTGTTTTACTAGTAGTTGGTGCAATCAGTATAGTTGTTTCTAGTGGGAAAACAAAAGAAGAAAATGCAGGAACAAATATTGAAGCACGGTCTGTCAAATCCCTCATTGATGAGGTGAAAGCGGCGAATTTGATTTTAGCAGGAAAAGTCATGCCAAATAATAGCAACAAAATCAAAATTGATCCAGAACGAGGAACAGTGAAAGATATTCTGGTAAATGAAGGCGATGTCGTAGAAAAAGGGCAACCTTTGTTTACATACCAAACGGATCAACAGAGAAAAGTTGTGGAAGCTGAAATGGACGTAGAAATCAAAGTGAGAGCAGTAGAACAAGCACGAGTGACTGCAAATCAAAAATGGACAGCACATAACCAAAAAGTAGCAGAGCTTGGAAAAGCAAGACAAGATTATGCGAAGGAAAAATCCGAAGAGTTACAAAGTACGATCAAAGCATCAGAAGGAGAAATCACCAGTCTACATGCAGAAGCTATTGCTGGTGACAATGAAGTGAAGAATATAGAAACAGACTTGCGAAAAGCCCAACTACTTCACGAAAACGAAAAAGAACGGCTGAATGAAGACACAGTGACAGCCGATAACTCAGGAAGAATCAAATCATTGAATCGTGACTTAGTCAATCAATCAAAAGAACGTCAAAAAGAAGAAAACTTTATGGAGATCCTTGATGATTCGAACTTGTACGTGGATGGCCAAGTCACTGAATTTGATCGTGAAAAAGTTGCTGTCGATCAGCGAGTAGAAATTATGGATCGTAAAGACCAAGAGAATACTTGGCAAGGAACCATTGTGCAGGTGGCAAATTTAACAAGTGATGCAAAACAAGACGATCAAAAAGAAGAGAATCCAAATTTATCTAAGTTTCCTTACAAAGTTAAGATTGATCCAAAAGAAGAAATGCCACTGATTGGTTCCAATGTGTATGTCAATGTTTTACCGAAAGATTTTGTGTCAGGAAAAGTAATCATCAACCAAAGATACCTCATGGAAAAAGATGGAAAATATTATGTATGGAAAGTAGAAAATGATCGGATCAAAGAGCATGAAGTCAAGGTAAATCCGATGGATAATGAACTCGCAGAAATAGTCGAAGGATTGACTGTTGAAGATCAACTTGCTTTGCCTCAAACAGGAATGGTCGAGGGAATGGAGGTTGGTGCAAGTGTTGACGCTTAACAACATTCAGAAGTCATATTGGCAAGGCGGGAAAGAACTAAAAGTCCTTAAAGATATCTCTTTGCAAATCAATGAAGGAGAACTGGTCGCAATCATGGGGCCATCGGGGTCAGGAAAGTCGACGTTGATGAATATCATTGGTTGTCTGGATACAGCTACATCAGGGGATTACATCGTTGAAGGAACGAATGTCAAAACGTTAGCGGACAATTCATTAGCCGATTTTCGTAACGCAAAAATCGGCTTTGTTTTCCAGAATTTCAATCTCATGCCAAAATTAACTGTTTCGCAAAATGTGGAAATGCCATTAACGTATAAAAAAGTCAATAAAAAAGAGCGGCGTAAGCGTGCCTTGGATATGTTGCAACTCGTAGGGTTAGAGGATCGAAGTGACTTCAAACCAATGGAATTATCAGGAGGACAAAAGCAACGTGTCGCAATTGCGAGAGCTTTAGTGACTAACCCTAGTTTTGTTTTAGGGGATGAGCCGACAGGGGCACTTGATACAAAAACCAGTAGCCAAATCATGGACCTTTTTAAGGAATTCCACCAAGCAGGAAAAACAATTATTCTAATTACCCATGAGCCAGAAATTGCAGCGTTATGTCAGCGCACGATCACTTTACGAGATGGTCAAATAATCAGTGATGAACAAAATAAAGTGAGGTGATCAAGAATGGAAGAAATCAGATTTGCCTTACAATCGATTTTTGCTCATAAGATGCGTTCAGTGTTGACTATGTTAGGTGTCATTATTGGGATTGCTGCCATTATTTCGATTTTCAGCATCATCGGTGGAAATACCGAAAAAATGAAACGAGAAATGATTGGTGGTAACAATAATACGATGAACATCCAATACGATAAAAAAAGTTCATTCCAAAGTGGAAACCTATTTGGGGGAGGCCTATCAGAAAAGGAAGAAAAAAAACCGTTATACCTTCCGTTTTTACGTGAAGATGTATTAAATAAAATTAATGAGATACCAGAGGTCTTAGCAAGTGGCTTGTCATATCAAAAAGATGGGAAAATCTATAGGAAAGCAAAAGGGGCTGACGCCAAAGTTTCTGCTGTCACTTCTTCTGTTGAGGATTTGGAGCAATTAAACTTCATCAAAGGGGAAGGTTTTGTTTCTCAAGCCTTCAAGGAGCAACAACAAGCCATTTTTCTGGAAGATTCCTTGTATGACGAATTATTTCCCAATGAAGAAGGGATCGGACAGTTTGTCGAAGTGAATGGCGTGCCATTCAAAGTTCAAGGTGTATTTCAGTTAGATCCCAATAGTAGTAATCTATTTAGCTTTGAGAAAAGAGCTTATGTTCCTTTACAGCAAGCACATAAACTATCTGATGAGTTAGATATTGTGCCACTTGTCACGATCCAAACAAATAATACCGATCAATTACAAGGCGCTGCAGAAAAAGCAGCAGAGATTCTTAATCAACAGATCCCACCATCCGATTATGAATATGGGGTAATGAATCTGAAAGACTTTGCCAGAGAATTGGAACGAATGAACCAGTCAAGTTTTATTCTCTTGTCCGGTATAGCAAGTATCTCGTTATTAGTAGGGGGGATCGGTGTGATGAATATCATGTTAGTCTCTGTCACGGAAAGAACGAAAGAAATCGGGATAAAGAAAGCACTCGGCGCAAGAAGAAAAATTATTTTAAAACAATTTTTAGTAGAAGCGGTAGTCTTGACATTGATTGGTGGGATACTGGGGATACTTATAGGCTTACTAAGTGGCTATGTTATCACACAGTCGCTTGATTATCCTTATATTGTGTCTGTACTGTCTATTATCGTTAGCTTAGTTTTTTGTTCCCTAATGGGTGTGATATTTGGCTTATTACCAGCGATGAAAGCATCCAAATTAAACCCTATTGAGGCACTACGCTTTGAATAAGGAGAGAGTGATATGGAAAGAATTTTAGTGGTTGAAGATGAATATATGATCAATCAAATCGTGACGGAATTTTTAAAAGAGCGTAAATATGAAGTTTATTCAGTAAGGAGTGGCGAACAAGCATTGGAAGTTTTTGCTGAAGAAACATTTGACTTGATCCTATTGGACATTATGTTGCCTGGGATAAGGGGGACGGATGTTTTAAAGAAAATTCGGGAAACGTCGGATGTGCCGATCATCATGCTAACTGCCTTGGATGATGAATATACGCAGTTGCTCAGTTTTTCCCATTTGATCAGTGACTATGTCGTCAAACCTTTTTCCCCACTTATTTTGATCAAACGGATCGAAAATGTGTTTCGGATGAATCAAGGAAATCCCCACATCACTATCGGGGAGTACGCCATTGATCTCGATGGTGGTCTTGTAAAATACCAAGAGGAAGAAATCCATTTAACAAGAAAAGAGTACGATATTTTAGTGATTCTAATAAGAAACAAAGGGAAAATCATCACGCGAGAACAATTAGTGTATCAAGTTTGGTCGTATGAATATCATTTGGAAAATCGAATATTAGATAATCATATAAAAAATATCCGAAAGAAAATGCCACTTTTATCAATAAAAACGATCAAAAATAGAGGCTACCAGCTTGAGGACACCCCATGAGTATCATGCTGAAAAATTTTCTATTTTCTGGAATCATCATTTTTCTAGTTTCGATTCTTTCATTGATTGTCTTATATTTTACGATGCCAGTCTACTATGAACGAATGAAGCTGAACGAAATAAACAAGGAATTCAATCAAGTGGCAAAGAGTATAGAGCACAAAGATTTAGCTACCATGCAAAACGCTGTTGATCAATACTGGCTTGAAAGAGAACAAAATCTTGATATCATGCTGTTGGATAATAATGGCCTAGTTCTTGGTCCTTTCTTTGACGGGAATCTTGACTATTCAGGCATCAGTCTTCTATCTGATGAAAAGAGAATTTTTCAAGAGATTACTGACAAACAAGGTAACACTTATTATTTATTTGGCATATACTCGATGCAACCAGTCGCAGAAGCAAGTCAAGTGTTACTTCATTTATATCCATTTATCATCATTGTCTCACTAATCATTGGGGGCATCGGCGCTTACTACTATAGTATTTATTCGACAAAAAAAATCAAAGAGATATCCAAAGTAACAGAAAAAATGATCGAATTAGATGCGGATATTCGTTGTGATGTCAAAGGTACGGATGAAATCTCACTTTTAGCGCAAGATATCAACCATCTATATGTTTCTTTGATCCAAACAATTGAAGTGTTAGAGCTTGAAGTAGCTAAAACGAAAGAATTGGAACAAGCAAAGTCAGAGTTTATGCAAATCGCTTCTCATGAATTGAAAACACCTGTTGCTTCATTGATGGGGTTGATTGATGGCATGATCTATAATGTCGGAAAATTTAAAGACAGAGAGCGATATTTAGAAGTTTGCAAAAATATTTTGCAAGAACAAACAGAAATGATCAATAATATCCTCTTTGCCTCAAGAAACAATTTGCCTTCAGATGATGTGGTCTATGAAGAAGTCTCAATCAAAGAAATGATCGAACATAAATTGACTTCTTTCCGGATACTTGCGGAAGCAGAACAGAAAAAACTAGTCGTTAATCTAAAAGGGGAGAAAATCATCGGTAATAAAAATGATATTGATAAAATTTTAGATAATCTACTAAGTAATGCCTTCAAATATACGAAGCATGAGGGAGAAATCAGTCTGTTTTTTGATGGTAAACAATTAGTGATTGAAAATGAAGTGAATCAGATACTTACGGAGGAGGAATTAAGTAAGATTTTCCAACCTTTTTATAGACCAGATTTTAGCAGAAGTCGAGATACTGGAGGTTCTGGTTTAGGATTGTTTATCGTACAACAACTTTTTGAAAAATATGGCTGGGAGTATTCATTCAAGTCAACTGCTAATTCCAGGATGTGCTTTTCTGTCATTTTTAGTGGAAGAAGCCTAAATTGATCGATGGTATTCCTAAAGGACAAACGGTCTGTCGCCACAAGATTTATTGGATATTTTTGTGATGGTAGCGAAGCTAATAGCCAAATTGCACAACTGCTATTTGCCAGGGACTTTGATTTTTTATTTTTACACACTCAACTGGAATGTACAAAACCACACTATACCATACCACTAAATAGTAAGAACAAAATGATCAAAAAACTCACAACGTACTAGAAACTCTTGTAGAAAATTTAGTCCCTGGTAAGTAGCAGTTGTGCAATCAGGTTGTGATAGATTAAAAGAAGTCAGGACTACGTTCGCGCAGTCCTGACTTCTTTTTGTATACTTTCTTATACTATTCCTTGATTTTTCTTTCGCGTACAAAATAGTAACCCGCCATATAGATCAAGAAAATCAAACCAATCATCAATGAGATCCTTGTTTCGGGATTGATGAACATAAAGACTAATACCACTGCCAAAAAGGCCAATGACAGGTAATTGGTATATGGGGATAAGGGCATTTTAAATGGATGTTCAAGCATTTCTATCGGATGTTTTTTTCTGAATTTGATTTGACTGATCAAAATAACGATCCAAGGTACCATCCCTGGTAAGATACTGGAACTATAGACAAAAACAAATAAATCCTGTGATTGGGAGTAGACGAAGGGCAACAAATAATTCAAAATCAACCCAATCAAAATACCAAATGAGATGGCTACTACTGGGTAAAATGGCACTCCATGACGTGTAAGTTTCAAAAACTTTTTAGACATTTTGCCGTTGATGGCTAATGTGTAGACCATGCGACTGGCGCTGAAAATACCGGAATTACAACCAGATAAAGCAGCAGTGATGACAACAAAATTGATCAAACCAGCAGCAAACGTGATCCCGATTTTAGAAAAAGTTTGAACAAACGGTGATCCTAGTTCGCTCAATTGATTCCAAGGATAGATGCTGACAATGATGAAGATCGCCCCAATATAAAAAATCAAGATCCGCCCGATCGTTGATTGGACAGCGTCTACAATCGTTTTTTGGGGATCTTTCGCTTCACCTGCAGTCATCCCAATCAACTCGATTCCTTGGTAAGAGGCAACGACGATCGATAGAGCAAAAAAGAATCCTTTCACGCCACCAGTAAAGAAACCACCATTTTTCCATAAGTTTGAAATCCCGATTGCTTCTCCATGGTTACCGAATCCAAATAAAATGATGCCTAAACCGGCGATGATCATCAAAATAATTGTCACTACTTTAATAGTAGAAAACCAAAATTCTAATTCACCGAATGCTTTGACAGAAACAAGGTTGGCGAACATCAAGAAAAGGATCACAACGATTCCTGGAATGATCTGGGGCAAGTCTGGCCACCAATAGTTCATATATTCCCCTACAGCAATGACTTCACTGATACCGACCACGATAAACTGAAAAATATTGCTCCAAGCCGTCAAATAACCTGCGACGGGATGGATGTATTCACTTGCATAATTAGCGAAAGAACCGGTAGAAGGATCTAAATACAACATCTCGCCCAATGCACGCATGATCAGGTACAAAAAGAAGCCTGCTACAGCATATGCAACCATTACAGAAGGTCCTGTCCAACGGATGGTGGATGAAGCACCCATGAACAGACCGACACCGATCGTTCCTCCTAGCGCAATCATTTGAATATGACGTGCACTGAGACTACGAGTTAATTTTTCTTCTTCCATACAAAAACTCCTTTTTTAAGTTGAGTGATAAAGTAAAAAATAAGTTTATTCTATAACTAGCAAACAAAATAACGACCATTACTTTATAGCTCTTGTTTGTGATTTTACAGAAAATTTTCAAAAATTGCGAGAAAAATCTAAAAAATCAAAAAAATTAGCTATAACACTTGTAAATGATTTTGATATTAGTTAAACTAAGTTTGAATAAAAAGTTAGGTACACCGAAAAGGAGTGGTAAGAGGTGTCTAAAAATGAAATATCCGTTAAAGATTTGACGGTTGCTTATCAAGGAAAGACAGTATTAAATCATGTATCAACAGTTATCCAATCACAAAAATTTACAGGGATCATTGGACCGAATGGCGCTGGGAAATCTACTTTTATGAAAGCTTTATTAGAATTAGTTCCTAAAATTTCCGGAGAAATCACTTTCGACGGTCGCTCCATAAAAACGATTCGTAAAAAAATTGCCTATGTCGAACAGCGTAGTGAGCTGGATCTTTCTTTTCCGATCGATGTATTAGGGGTAGTTTTGTTAGGAACCTATCCATCCTTGCGCTTGGGGCAACGTCCTGGGAAAAAAGAAAAGGAACGAGCAAAACAAGCCTTAGCGAAAGTGGACATGACAGATTATGAAAATCGACAAATCAGTGAATTATCTGGAGGACAATTACAGCGGATATTTATTGCTAGAGCCTTGGCTCAAGGCGCAGAATGGATTTTTTTAGATGAACCATTTGTTGGGATCGATGCGGTCAGTGAAAGAAAAATCTTTGCTATTTTGGATGAACTGAAAAATGAAGGGAAAACTATTGTGATCGTCCATCATGATCTGCACAAAGTCGAAGCCTATTTTGATGAAGTAATTTTATTGAATAAAGAATTGATTGCAGCTGGATCAGTTGACGAAGTATTTACTTCAGAAAATCTACAGTTGGCTTATGGGGAGATCATTGGGCAATTAGTTAAAGGGGTAATGGAAAAATGATTCAATCGTTTATTGAGGGGTTAATGGATTATCAATTTCTGCAATATGCATTGATTACATCTATGTTAGTTGGATTGGCTTCAGGGGTGATTGGCTCTTTTATTATTTTGAGAGGGATGTCTTTGATGGGGGATGCGATTTCTCACGCAGTACTGCCTGGAGTCGCGATTTCGTATATGTTTGGTTTTAGTTACATTCTAGGAGCCACTGCATTTGGGATGTTGACAGCTGGCATAATCGGATTTGTCACACAGCGTAGCCGTTTGAAAAATGATACAGCTATTGGGATCGTTTTTAGTTCATTCTTTGCATTAGGTGTCATCTTGATTTCTTTTGCTCAAAGTGCAACTAATCTGTACCATATCTTATTTGGAAATGTTTTAGCAGTTAGAGAAAGTGATATGTTGATGACTGCCATAGTGAGTGGGATCGTCTTATTGTTTGTATTTATTTTTTATAAAGAACTGAAAATCACTTCTTTTGATCCGATGATGGCAAAAGCTTATGGGTTGAATACGACACTTGTTCACTATTTGTTGATGTTCTTCTTAACACTGGTTGCCGTTGTGAGTTTACAGACAGTAGGAACGATTTTGGTCATCTCGATGTTGATCACACCAGCAGCAACTGCATACCTATTGACCGATCGATTGGCAAAAATGATTTTTATTTCGGCAACAGTCGGCGTGTTAAGTGCGATCATCGGTGTGTTTTATAGTTATAGTTATAATTGGCCTTCTGGGGCGACCATCGTGTTGACCAGTGCAGTATTCTTTACGTTGGCCTTTTTATTTTCACCGACTAAAGGGATTATTTTTTCAAGAAACAAAACGAAAAAAATGCCGAGTCGTAAAAAATCTAACGAATAGAAATGGAGTATGTACATGAAAAATAAACTGAATATCTTATGGTTAATGGGAGCTGTCTTATTTATTTTTGCAGGTTGTGGCAGTTCCGCAGCAGAAGAGAAAGAAGAAAACCTGACCGTCGTAGCAACAAATTCGATCATCGCCGACATGGCGAAAGAAGTTGGAAAAGAACATGTCGATGTGCATAGTATCGTCCCTGTTGGAACTGACCCACATGAATACGAGGTATTGCCAGAAGATATCAAAAAAGCAAGTGATGCTGATGTCATCTTATACAATGGGTTAAATTTGGAAACAGGGGATGCTTGGTTTGAAAACTTGATGGATACGGCAAATAAAAAAGAAGATGAAGACTATTTTGCAGTAAGTAAAGAAGTTGAACCACTTTATTTGACCGGTGGAGAATCAGAGACAGAAGCAGATCCACATGCGTGGTTGGATCTTTCAAACGGAATCAAATATGTACAAGAAATCGCACGCATCTTTGCCGAAAAAGACCCAGACCATGCTCCGCAATATGAAGAAAATGCAGATGCATATATCGAAAAATTGAAAGAATTAGATAAACAAGCGAAAGAGAGTTTCGGATCGATCCCAGACAATAAAAAACTATTAGTAACAAGTGAAGGAGCTTTTAGATACTTCTCACAAGCATACGATCTACCAGCAGGGTATATTTGGGAAATCAACACAGAAAGCCAAGGTACACCTGAACAAATGCAGTCGATCATCAGCCAAGTTCGTACTTCGGATGTTCCAGTCTTATTTGTGGAAACAAG
This sequence comes from Enterococcus sp. AZ171, assembly GCF_051714005.1. Lineage (NCBI taxonomy): Bacteria > Bacillati > Bacillota > Bacilli > Lactobacillales > Enterococcaceae > Enterococcus > Enterococcus sp. AZ171. The sequence continues at coordinate 604,146 of NZ_JBIORA010000001.1, forward strand.
TGTTGATCCGAGAAGCATGGAACGTGTCGCAAGTGAAACAGGCCTTGAAATCTATGATGAGCTATTCACTGATTCCATTGCAAAAGAAGGAGAAACTGGTGATTCTTATTATGGAATGATGAAATGGAACATCGAAACGATCCACGATGGTCTATCTCAAGAAAAGAAATAATCACTAATCGATTTAATAATCTAAAAAGAGGCAAAAGTGTGTAGCCTCGATAAATAAGGCGTCATCCACGAAAATTGTTCTTTAAATTTTTGTGGATGGCGCTTTGTTTTTGAAGAGAGTCCTTCTATTCCTTCCGTTTGCTCAGTTTTGGAGACGTGAGGACTAATGCTTCCGCAATTTATACAAATAAAAATTCGTTCGTTTATTGTTTTAAAGATACCAATTTTAGTGAAATTCCGTTATAGTTAAAAGAGAGGAAAGGAAGGTGAAGCTATGAATTTTACTAGCAAAGACAAACAATTGATTGCAAAAGAAATAACAAAAAAAATCAACCAACTAGAAAATAAGGAGAAAGATCAAGATCTCCTATTTCTTGAAGCAGAAATGGCGAAAGCGTTCATAGCAAGCCCAGAAGAATTGGAAACAGAGGAATACCCTGGAAAATGGTTATTTGATGATTTTCAGCCATTAGATGAAGAAACAGGCATTGGCTACTTTGTCTTTCTTTCATCCGTCGGTTTTACTCCTGGCGTATTAGTCAAACAAAAGAACGAACTAAAGGTTCAAGCATGGCCCGCGTTGTTTTCTTTGATAGGGACAGAGGGTGTGATTCCAAAAATCCAATCCGCATTTTTCAAGAGTGCATTTATTGCAAATAGCAAACTAATGAATACGTATTATAATCGTTTAGTAGAAATTGCTCGTCCAGGAGAAATTCCACAAACGTTCACTTATGGGCAACAAAAAAATCTATACGAAGATGTTGTTTATTCACGGGATCTATCTGAGTTCTCAGCAAGAGAACAACTACGTTTACATGAACTACTCCACACCAAACCTGTTTCGTTGAACTTTTTCAATGCATTAGACCAACGTCGAAAATGGGTATCCGTGAATTTCTGGGAAGTATTTGCTGCTAGAAATCGTTGGATGGAAGAAAGAAAAATCCCAGATCAACAGATCCAATTCGTTCAATTGAAAAAAGAACGATTATATTACGGATTATATAGTCGTGTCTGATCGAGGGTGGTAATGATGGCACTAACATTAAAGGAAGAAATCATTCAAGAAAGTAAGCGAATCGGGATTGATAAAATCGGGTTTACTACAGCAGAGCCATTTGATCATTTGAAAGAATCGTTGGTAGAACAAAAAGCTGCTGGACATACTTCTGGATTTGAACACCCTAATATCGATGAACGTTTATATCCGGAAATGACGTTTGATCGGCCGAAATCAATTATTGCAATTGCTTTAGCGTATCCGACAAAGATCCATGAAAAGATGCCTAGAGATGAAAAGCGTGGACAGTTTGCTCGTGCTTCTTGGGGCATCGATTATCATGATGTCTTACGGGATCGTCTGCAACAATTGATTTCATTTATTGAGTCACGAGCGACACATTGGCAAAAGGAAGAAGAATGGCGCTTGGCGCCGCAAGTAGATACAGGTGAGTTGATCGACGTAGCTGTGGCGCAACGTGCTGGATTAGGGTTTATCGGTCGAAACGGATTATTGATCACAGAGGAATTTGGCTCGTTTGTCTATTTAGGTGAGATCGTGACCAATATCGACCTAGAACCAGATACTCCTGGTGTCTTTGGGTGTGGCGAATGTACGCGTTGTGTGACGGCTTGCCCAACGGATGCACTTTTAGGTGATGGGCGAATGAATGCTAAACGCTGTTTGTCTTATCAAACGCAGACAAAAGGCATGATGCCAGAGGAGTATCGAAAGAAGATGAGCAACGTCATTTATGGTTGTGATATCTGTCAGTTGGTTTGTCCTTATAATAGAGGGAAAGATTTTCACTTTCATCCAGAAATGGAACCAAAAGTAGACGAAGTCTATCCGAAACTCACGCCTATGTTAACGATCTCTAATAAAGAATTTAAACAGCAATACGGTCATTTGGCTGGCTCATGGCGTGGAAGGAAACCTCTTCAACGAAATGCGCTGATTGCCTTAGCCAATTTAGGAGAACGTGCCGCTTTGCCTCATATTGAAGAGTGTCTAAGTGATGTTCGTCCAGTGATTCGCGGGACAGCAGCGTGGGCAATCGGTAAGTTAGGAATCAAAGATCCTGAAAAATGGCAAGAAGTATTAAGTTGCGCACTGGAAAAAGAAACAGACGAAGAAGCAATCCATGAAATGAACCAAGCAATCCAATTGTTACAAAAGAAAAAAACTCCTAAAAAATGACTTTTTTACTCGAATACGTCATTTTTCCCAGTAATTGTTGTAACAATTACTGGTTTTTTTGTGTTTATTGCATCAATTTTTGGGAAAATGAGAAGAATTTCGCAGAAAAATACAATAAATTGAAAAAAATTTATTCTAAATATTACAGAATGTAAGTTTTTTTAAAGTTTCTGTGAAAGGGTTGAAAAACGATTCCAACGTTGATTTATAAAGCTTCTACGACTTTAGTCCTAGTTTTTCGGAAAATCAAATATTACAAATATTAAAAATGTGACGATTTTGTCATTAAATGTCATAATTCTTTCACCTATGAAATATTTCTAGATGATAAAGTTAGTGACGTTGAAACAAATCAAAGAGAAAAAAAGGAGCTTACTATGAATTCAATTAAAAAGATCGTTTTGGGGACAACTGTTGCCGCTGGAGCAACTGCAATGTTTGTAGGGACTACTGCTCATGCAGATGAAGTCTATACAGTAAAAGCTGGAGATTCATTATCTAAAATCTCACAAAAATTTGCAGGTGACAATTCACTGATCAAAGCTATTGCAGAGCAAAATTCGATTGACGATATCAACCGCATTTTCGTTGGTGAAGAATTAACAATTCCAACTGACGCTTCATCAGTAAAAACAACAGAAGTAGCACCAACAACTGAAAAAGTAGAAACTCCTGTAGTAACAGAAACACCAGCGCAAGAATATACATACGTTGCGCCTGTTGAAACAGTTGAAGTAGCACCAGCTACAACTACTGTAACAACAAACAGCAACTCTGCGAAAGAATGGATTGCACAAAAAGAATCAGGTGGTTCTTACACTGCAACAAACGGCCGTTACATCGGACGTTACCAATTAGATTCAGCATATTTGAACGGTGACTACTCACCAGCGAACCAAGAACGTGTTGTAGAAGAATACGTTGCTGGACGCTATGGTTCATGGGATGCTGCAAAAGCATTCTGGTTAGCAAACGGTTGGTACTAAGATAACCATCAATCATGAATCCAAAAAAGAGGGCTACGCAAGTAGGCCTCTTTTTTACTTCTTTTATAATCTTGAAAGGTACGTATCGATTGATTTTTGATAATGGTCGCCTCGCCAAATGCCTGTGTTGAGATACTCTGCAATCAAATAGCCGATATAAGGGCCAGTAGTCAAACCAGAGGAGCCTAAGCCACTTGCGGCGATCAAGCTTGGTTCATCTGGAACAGGTGCAAAGAACGGCGCAAAATCGGAGGTGTACGCCCGTGTGCCTACTCGCATGGTGTGTTTCCATGTAGCAAGTTGATCGGGTTCAGCTAAAAATGGTACTGTACTTTTTATCAATTGCTGATAAGCAGATTCGGTAGGAACCAAATCCCAACCCGCATCATTTTCATGGGTTGCGCCAACTAGTATAGTCCCATCGTTGAATGGGATAAAATCGGCTTCCCCTTCTAACATGGCAACAGGCCATTCTTGGCTGTTCGCATAAGGTGTTTGAAAAACGATCAGCTGTCCTTTTTGTGGACGAATATCAGCATGAAAGCCAATCTGCTCCAGTAACGGCTTCAATGAAGGGCCAGGCGCTAGAATGACTCGGTCAAAGTCAAGTTGTCCAAAAGTACCAGAGATGACCCAGTGTGCGGTTTCTTTGCGTAACTGGACACGTTCAGAGATTACTTTGACCATTTGTTTCTCCAAGCGTGTGGCAAGGTGAGATAGATAGGCATGACCGTCTAAACGTCCCCCTCCAGTCACAAATAAAGCAGGTGTTGGTTTTAGCAATGGGAGAACTTTGGCTGTTTCTTCAGCTTGTAACAGCGAAATATCGCCGATTTCAGGTGCGTCTTTCTTTCGTTGTTCGGCAAGTGCAGCAAGATCTTCCAAAGCTTCTTTTTGGCGAAAAATCAGTGTGCCGGATTGTTTATAGATGGAATCATCAAGTGATAGATCCTGGATTAGTTTTGGGAAAAAAGCCGCACCATCTTTTGCTAACTGATACCACTGTTTATTTCGTCTTTTTGAAAGCCAAGGCGAGATGATGCCTGCACTAGCGCGAGTAGCTTGTCCTTCTTTTGCATCAAATAAGGTCACCTCAAATTTAGAGGTGTCTAAATAGTTGGCTAATGTCATACCGATGATGCCACCACCGATAATAGCAATTTTTTCCATAGAAAAACCTCCTTTACTTATCTACCATCTCATAGAATCATTAGAGATACAATATTTTATCCAAGGATTTTTTTCTATTTCATCCGAACGATTGTATGGTGAAAACTGATTATTGATAAAGTTAGAGACAAAAAAAACAAGGAGGAGTGAGCTTCATTCTCTCACACCTCCTTATCTATTAATTTTGTATTTGCTTAGGTTTTTGCACCATATAGCGGATAAATAGGATCAAACTAATGATCAACAAGCCAAGTAGGACACTTAAAGCAACTTTTGATCCTAACGTTGTTGCTGCTTCATAACTATCTGAACGATGATCTTGGAAAAAGTTGATGATCACAGCCACCAACGTAGTAGCGACAGCGCCAGAAAATTGTTGCAACGTATTGAATACGGCGTTGCCATCACCTTGTAATTCCATCGATAAAGCATTCATTCCAGTAGTCATCATATTGCTATAAGACAAACCAATACCGATCATATAGAAGAAATGACAGGCAATCAAAAAACCTAATGATGCATGACCTAAGATCAGGACAAGGGTAGTCCAGCCAACAAGTGAAAACAAGAGACCGATGAAAATTGGTTTTTTAGGTCCATGTTGGTCGAGTAGCTTTCCTGAAAAAGGTGATAACAGGGCACCAATCGTTGCACCTGGAAGCATAGCTAAACCTGCGACAAAGGCATTGTTCCCTTGGACGATTTGGACAAAGTTCGGTAGGACAAAAGAAACACCAAGTAATAAAAATTGATAAACTAAAAAGCTAAATAAGAATAAGCGAAACGTATGGTTTTTAAAAATTTCAAGTCGGATCAACGGATGATCGGCTTTTTTTGTTCGTTGATAGAAAAGGATGAATCCTAAAATGGCGATGACTAAGGATGCCCAGCCAATCCAGTCTCTGAACATGCTTAGAAAAGTTAAGCTTCCACTGAACATCAGACTAATACCAAGGACGCTGAGTAAATCTAAGCGACCAGATTTTTCCACCTTAAATTTAGGAATCGCGTATAAGCCAATCCCAAGTGAAAGGAGTAACACTGGCAATAGAAAGATAAAAATATGACTCCATGAGAAATTAGCAGTTAAGATCCCACCATACGTAGGACCAATCGCTGGTGCAATGGCGGTTGTTAAAGTACCAAGACCCATCATCGTTCCTCTTTTTCCCATAGGAGCAAAAGTCAAGATGATGTGAAACATCAATGGCAAGGCTATCCCTGTCGCAGCACCTTGGAGTACCCGTCCTAAAAGCAGTAACAAGAAGGTAGGGGAAAAGTAATCGACCAATAAACCAGCAATAAATAGTAAATTGGAACTCAAGAAAAGAGTACGCAGGCTAAAGTTTTTTGTCAGATAAGTTGAAAGTGGCACAATGATCGCAATCATTAATAAGTAAATGGTTGTTACCCATTGTACTTGGGAGGTACTGATTTGAAATTCCTGAATCAGCGTTGGGAAGGTCACGTTCATTGCGGTTTCGATCAAAACACCTGCAAATGACATGATCCCTGTGGCAAGTACAGCAGGAATTAATTGTAGTTGTTTTTGTTTTTGCATGTTTTTCACCTCTAAATTATTTCGTAAAAAAAGAGAGAGATTTCTATTCGAAAATAGAAACCGCCTCTCTCTCGACACGCTAGGCGTGTTATCTGTACGATTTATCGTTCGGCTTATTCTAGCACAAGTCTAAAAATAGTGTCAACCAGATTAGCCAATCCAATGTAAAAGAGTTATGATAGTAGTGAAGAAGAAAACAAGGAGGGCCTATGGAAAAAATCGAATGGAGAAAAACCGACCCTAGTTATCGTATGTCAAAGAAACCGCAATTGATCACACTCCCTGCTCAAAATTTTTTTTGTATCAACGGAATAGGTGATCCAAATGGAGAAGAATTTAAGCGTCGTGTAGGTAGTTTGTATGCTGTTAGCTATACGATCCGAATGGCACCTAAAAATGATTGGCTGATCCCTGATTACTCCCCCTATACTGTGTATCCTTTAGAAGGTCAGTGGGGACTGCAAGAAAAATTTTTGAACGAACCAGTGATGTTAAAAGAGCATTTTTCTTATCAGTTGATGATCAAGCAACCGGATTTTGTGACTCCTCAAGTTGCTGCAGAGGCGTTAGTACGAGCCAAAACCAAAATTCCAGAAGACCTAGCGAGTCAGCTCGTTTTTAAGACGATTGAAGAAGGCCTTGTGGCACAGATCTTACACATTGGTTCCTACGACGATGAACCAGAAACATTTGAAAAGTTGGCTTTATTTCTCAAGGAAAAAGGCTATCGCCGAACTTCAAAAGAGCATAAAGAAATCTATAGGAGTGATCCCAGAAGGACGGCACCAGAAAAATTAAAGACGATTTTGCGAGTAACCGTTGAACAAGACAAATCAGTCGAAGTGTCAGACATCAACTAAAAGAGAGAAAGATTCCCTGTTTTTTTGCTATAATAGATACGAAGAGGTGTTTTTTGTATGAAAAAAAATCAACGACAATCATTGATTCGCCAATTGATTACTGAGCATGCCATCGGTACGCAAGAGGAATTATTGAATCATTTGCAGATGAATGGGGTCAATGCAACGCAAGCAACGATCTCACGAGATATACGTGAGTTGAAACTTGTGAAAATCCAAGATGAGAATAAACAAATACGCTATGCGTTATTCAATCAACAAGCGGATTCTTTGATGGAAGATCGCTTGCGAAGTGCGGTCAAACGAGAAGTATTACGAATTCAACGGATTCAATTCATGATCGTTGTCTTAACAGAAAAAGATGGTGCGGATGTGGTAACAAACTGGTTAGATGAAGTTGATTATCCAGAAGTGGCTGCGACGATTGCCGGCGTTGATACGTTCATTATTATTTGTCGCACAGAAGAAGAAGCCCAGGCTTTCGCTGAAAAATTAGAGCAAATGAGAGAATAGCTCACGTTTAGTCTAATGATCAATGGAAGCGCTAAACATATTGACGTTGTGTAAATCGTACTAAATTCCATGGATACTGGACTTGCAAGAATGGTACGTAATGATTGGAAGGGTGTCTTTACAATCTGGATCATTCTAAAGCTCCAATCAATTTGAACAAGTATACAGTGAAAGAGGGGCGAGCAGTCCAGTGATGACAAACATGATCATTTTTCTGACGATTTTAGTTTACGGCGTCAATTTTTTGGCATTTATGTACATTAAAATAAAAGAAATCAAAAATTACCTAGAAAAAATTGCGATCTATTTTGGTGTGAACATGACATTGTTGTTCACCAGTAGTATTTTCCTATTTTTTGGTAAGATCGTCGAAGACGGAATATTGTTGATAGAATAATAGAAAAAACTGATGCCCATTAATATAGGGCATCAGTTTTTAATTTTCATTTATTTTTTTTTGGGAGGGGTACCGTACATTTTAGGTGTTACCGGTTTTAATTTAGGTGCTTTGCCTTCGATCTTAGGTTCTTCCAACCATTGATACTCCCCTTCACCATCTAAAGCTTTACCTTTTGCCCAAGAACCTTCGCTACTTTCGTCACCTTCTGAAAAGTTATAGAAATCATAAGCAATATCTTTACGTTCTTCTTCTCTTGGGAAAGTCGTAGGAACAAGAATACCGCCTTCTGTTTCTTCTAATTCTTTGACAGCCGCTGCCCAAAGGTTTTGATGATAACTGTCTCTAGCCAATAAAACTGATAGTAGGTCTTTTACGCCACGATCATCGATCATTTCGTAAATACGTGCCACTTGTAGTCTTCCTTGAGATTCTGCGTTTAAGTTTGCACGAAAATCAGCAAGTAAATTTCCACTAGCAACAATATAACCACCACTCCAAGGATTACCAACGCTATCCGCAGGACGAGGTCCTAAGCCAGCTACAATAGCGTGTTGAGGATTCATGCCGGAAATGATCGCACCAATCGTTGGGTCTTTTTTCATTGCTTCTTCTTGATCTTCAACAGGTGCATCTTCAAGTAAGCGAGCAACCATTGTCGCTAACATTTCAACGTGTCCAAGTTCTTCTGTTGCAATGTCCATCAGCATATCTTTATATTTTTCTTCTCCACGACAGCTCCAACCTTGAAAAAGATATTGCATCGCTACACTCATTTCACCATACTGTCCGCCAATCAATTCTTGTAAATATTTTGCGATTAATGGATTCGGACGATCTGGTTTTGCCTCAAACTGTAATTCTTTTTGGTGTCTAAACATCAAATCTCCTTCTAATCATTTTTTAATACATTGCTATTGTTATATGTAATGGAAAAAAATTAAAAGAAAACGCTCTAGATATTATAGTTATTTTATAAACGTTGATTTATCAATGTTTTATTCTGTGAGAATGACTTCGTTAAAAGAAAATATTAGGAATAGCTCAATGAAATATTTTTGTTTATAAATGATAACTATTGATAATTTCCAATTGTATTCTCATTTTTGTTAACAGAAAGTAAGTAACGAGAAAGAAGAGCTGGTCACATCAAAGAACGATTGTTTTTAAGTCTCAGGTCAAAACGCTTCTTTCACGACCTATTGTTACTTGTAGAATGTTTGCTTCTTTGATATGGTTAGTACAAGAAAAACATCGGAGGTATATCATGGCTAAAATTATGGTAGTGGAAGATGAAGAGATCATTCGTCAGCTGATTATGGAAGAGTTGGAGAAATGGCAATTTGAAACCTATGGAACGTCAGATTTCAATCAGGTTTTTGCTGATTTTGAGAAAGAAGAACCACAACTTGTTCTTTTAGATATCAATTTACCAGTGTTTGATGGTTATTATTGGTGCCAGAAAATACGAGAAATTTCCAAAGTCCCAATCATTTTTATTTCAAGTCGTAATACGAATATGGACATGATCATGGCGATGAACATGGGGGCAGACGATTTTGTGACGAAGCCGTTTCAAATCGATGTCTTGATTGCTAAAATCAATGCTTTGTTGCGTCGTTCATATAATTATGGTGAGTTGTCGAGTGAAATGATGACCCATAATGGAATCACGTTGAACGTCGATAATGGCAGTATGGAGATTAATGGTGAAATGATCGATTTGAGTAAGAATGAGTATCGCTTGTTGTTTATTTTAATGAAGCAACACGGGAAAATTTTGACTCGTGAAAAATTGTTGCGTGCGTTGTGGGATGATGAACGGTTTGTCGATGACAATACACTGACGGTCAACATCAATCGCTTACGTCGTAAAATCGAACAGGCAGGGATCACCGATTATATCGAAACAAAAGTCGGCCAGGGGTATATTGTTCCCTGAAAGGATGAAATACAACTATGAACTTTTTTAAGTATTTGAAAGATCAATGGTCGCTGATCGTCGGTTGGATATTTTTTATTTTATTGACGATTTTTGTGATGTGGTTAGCCCCTAATATAACGGTCGATTGGGCCACGATTGCTTACTTAACATTGATCGAAGGTGTTTTCTTAATCTTTTTTTTACTTGTCTGTTACTTGAGTAAACGTCGGTGGTGGGCAAAATTGGCAAATCTACAAAAAAATTCTCCCTTGCAAAATTATTTAGATGGTGGACATACAGAGGAAGAGAAGTTGATAGAAGACTATATCAATCAACTGATACGTGAACATCAGGAAGTGATGCAAGAAGCCATCACGAACCAGCAAGATCAAAAAGATTATATCGACTCATGGGTCCATGAAATCAAAGTACCCGTAGCGGCTTCAGAATTATTAGTACGATCGATCGAGTTTGATATCGATGATCAAAAATATACATTGTTAGAAAATGAGTTGTCTAAAATCGATGAGTATGTGGAACAAGTATTGTATTATGCGCGCTTGGATAGTTTTTCAAGAGACTACTTGATCCAAGAATACAGTATCAAGAGTATCATCCAACCCGTCATTCGTAGCCAAGCAAATTATTTTATCCAAAAGAAAATACGTTATGAAGTGATAGGTGAAGATCAAACGATTTTGACTGATTCCAAATGGGTGGCTTTTATTTTCAAACAGATTCTTAGTAATGCCATTAAGTATACGCCGGATGAAGGCGAGATCAAACTATTGATCGAGAAGACGACAAAAGGCGTAAAATTTTCTGTCAAAGATTCAGGCATCGGTATACCGAAAGAAGATGTTGGACGGATTTTTGACAAAGGCTTTACAGGGGCGAATGGCCGTCTGAGCAAAACCCACTCTACTGGTCTAGGATTATACCTCGCTAAAAATCTTGCGGAAAAATTAGGGATTTCTCTCACTGTTGACTCGATCGAAGGAGAAGGGACGACTATGTCTTTGTTTTTCCCTATCTTGAGTTTTTACCAAGAAGAACGCTAAAAAAATGGGATTGCGACATGTTCACGCGTATTTCTGAAGGAACTACCGGTTGAACATGGTCTAATTTGGTTGTGATAGAAGTGTGTTGACCTTAGATGATGATTGGAAAAGTTTTAATATAGTTATACATCAGCTGTTGCCCCGAAAGTAGAAGAATTTTCGAGGTAACGGTTGATTTTGTTTATGATTTATTAGTGACTGATTGAACTTCATAGAATCGTCAAGGAAGTTAAGTTAGAAAAAAGTGAGAAATAAAAAATAACTCTTGTGTTGTTAACGTTTTCGTTGATATGTTCTATAACATGTGACATTTAAAAGAAGGAGAATGTTTATGGAATTATTAATCGCATTAGTCCCAATGGTCGCGTGGGGAAGTATTGGTTTAGTCAGTGGAAAGATCGGTGGCGATGCCAATCAACAAACATTAGGAATGACGATCGGTGCATTTCTTTTTTCACTCGTTGCTTTTTTCATCGTTAATCCAACGATCACGCCATGGATCACATTGATTGGATTTTTATCTGGTCTAGCGTGGAGTGTCGGACAAAATGGGCAGTTTCATGGGATGAAATTCATGGGAGTATCTGTAGGATTGCCGTTATCCACTGGTTTTCAATTAATTTTGAATACGATTGCGGGCGCTGTCTTTTTCCATGAATGGACACAAACAAAAGATTACGTTTATGGTATTTTAGCGCTGATTCTTCTTGTAAGCGGTGCGTATTTGACTGCTCGACAAGATGATGAAGGAAAAGTCGATACAGATAATAAAATGCTTGATTTTGGTAAAGGATTCAGAGCATTGATCTATTCTACTTTAGGTTATGGTGTCTATACGATCATCGTCAACTGGGCGAATTTAGATGCGATGTCGATTATTTTACCGCAAAGTATCGGTATGATCTTAGGGGCAAGTTTCTTTGCTTTCCGAAAAGTAAAAGTTGATCAATATGTTTGGAAAAATATGGCGAGTGGATTGCTATGGGGAATCGGTAACGTATGTATGCTATTGACCGTTAAGTCATTAGGACTAGCAGTCGGTTTCTCTCTTTCTCAAATGGGGATCATCATTTCAACTCTAGGTGGTATTTTTATCTTAGGGGAGAAAAAGACAAAAAAAGAGCTTATATTTGTAATTGTAGGTTGCCTTTTAGTTATTTTTGGTGGTATCCTTTTAGGGTATATGAAAACAGCGTAAAGCTGTTTTTTTATATACTCAAAAATCAGGGGGAGGGAATTTAATGGATTTGTTTCGTAAGAAAGAAATCAGTCTCAATCATACGAGTGAGATGAAGAAAGAACTAAAAATATCCGATTTGATCATGCTTGGCATTGGCGCGATCATCGGTACAGGTATATTTGTCGTAACAGGAGTGGCAGCAAACCAAAATGCAGGTCCGGCACTATCATTATCGTTTGTTTTAGCAGCGATCGTTGTGATTTTATCTGGTCTAAGCTTTGCAGAATTTGCTTCGCGGGTACCAGTGATTGGCGGACCATATGCGTATCTATACGTCGTATTCGGTGAATTTGCCGCTTGGTTGACTGGATGGTTATTGATCGGTGAGTTCTTATTGGCCGTTTCATCCGTTGCATCAGGTTGGTCCGGTTATGTACAAGGGTTTATTGAAAGTCTTGGTTTTGGCTTACCAACGGCGCTAACAGGTGGATATAATCCAGCCAATGGTACATACATCGACTTAATTGCGGTGCTTGTTGTGATTTTCGTCACATACATTGTTTCTTTGGAAGCGAAGAAAGCGTTACGATTGAACAACATGATGGTTTATGTGAAATTTGGAATCATTGCATTATTTATTATTGTAGGAATCTTTTTTGTTAAACCAGAGAATTGGCAACCATTCACACCATTTGGCTTTGAAGGTGTCCTAGATGGCGCAGCATTAGTTTTCTTCGCATTCTTAGGATTCGATGCGGTAGCGATGGCTGCGGAGGAAGTAAAAAATCCTCAAAAAGATGTACCACGTGGAATCATTGGCTCGATCTTGATCGCAACCGTGTTGTACATCATCGTGACATTGATTTTAACAGGGATCGTGCCTTATACAGAATTAGGTGTGAATGATCCTGTGGCATTCGCGATGCGTTATGTAGGACATGGTACAGTAGGAGCGATCATCGCCGTTGGCGCGATCTTGACCTTATTGACTGTGACGATCTCCATGATGTATTCATTAGCTAGGTTATTATTTGCAGTAAGTAAAGATGGCTTGTTACCACAGTTCATGACAGAAATCGACAAGAAACATCGCACACCGAAGAAAGCGACGTATGCAGCAGGTATCGCCGCATTATTCTTCGCAGGATTCTTCCCATTGAATATCTTGGCAGAGTTGACGAACATCATGGCATTGGCTTATCTAATGTTAGTTAGTCTAGGCTTACTGAAATTACGTAAAATGTTTGGCAAACCAAAAGCAGGCGAGTTCAAAGTACCATTGGTACCAATTTTACCAATCATTTCGATCTTATCTTGTCTAGTCTTGATGTCACGTTTACAAGCGGTGACCTGGTTAGTCTTTGGGATTACGATGGTGATCGGCCTAGTGATTTACTTTGGCTATGGTTACAAACACAGTAAGATGAATACCGAAAAATAAAAAGATAAACAAAAAACCTTGTATCAAGCAGCATTGCTGATACAAGGTTTTTTCATTCTATTTGTTATTGCGTTAAATCGAGTAATTTTTGTTTCAAGTCTTCTTCCATATGGCCAAGTTCGACTTCTGCATGACGACGTTTTTCTTTTCCTTCTTGTTGGATACGAAGTGTTTCTTGGATCGTTTCGATCAAATCATTTTGTGTGGTTTGCAATGTTTCGATATCCACGATGCCACGTTCATTTTCTTTAGCAGTTTCGATGGCAGAGATTTTCAACATTTCTGAGTTTTTCTTCAATAAATCATTGGTTGTTTCAGAAACTTGTCGTTGTGCTGTAACTGCATCTTTTTGTCGAAGCAAGGTCAATGCGATAACCACTTGGTTTTTCCATAATGGGATGGCTGTAGCAATCGATGCTTGGATCTTTTCTGCCAATGCTTGGTTTGTATTTTGGATCAAACGGATCTGTGGCGCTTGTTGGATCGTGATCTGTCTGGCTAAGCGTAGATCATGAGTGCGCTTGTCTAGGCGATCAAGAAACTGTGTATAATCATTGGCGATCTGTACATCCATTTGATCCCCTGTTTCTTCTGCTTTTCGCATGGCTTCTGGAATGATCTTTGTCTGTAATTCTTCCATTTTTAATTCGCCAGCAGCGATATAAATGTTCAACGCATCAAAATAATCTTTATTTTTTTGATAAAGTTGTTCTAACATCAGATTGTCTTTTAATAGGCCATCTTTTTCTTTGTCTAATTTGACTGAGATCTTGTCGATTTGCGCACCGATTTTTTGGTATTTGGCAGTGACTTCATAAATCGATTGTTTGACTTTACCGAATACGCGTTGGAAAATATTTCCTTCTTCTGCACGTAATTCATCTGGATTTGCTTCTTGAAGGCGGTACATCAGTTCAGTCAATGAATCACCGACTGGTCCGATATCTTGTGCTTGCACGTGATTCAACATCGACTGTGAGAACTCACCTAATTTTGTTTGAGCAGCTGAACCGTAGCTGATGACCGATTGAGAATCAGTGACATCGATTTTTTCAGCCAATTGTTTGGCTTGTTCTTGTCTTTCAGCAGGTAATTTATCAATCAGCCGAGCAGCAGTTTGCTGTTCTTGAAGTGCATTGATTTCATTTTGTTGTGTTTGAGTCAATTTATCGACGGGTGTCGAAAAAGGATTATTCAATAAATCTTCTAAAGTATCATTTACAGGGGTTACTTCGTGTTTTGGTTCATGTGGATTATTTTCCATTAAAATTCCTCCTTATCGATTAAGCTAGAAAAAGTACCCGAAACAATCAGACGATGTCTAAGTGTTCCGAGTCCAAGAAATAAACGTGCTTATTCTTCTGGTACATCTTTATTATCACGCTTTAAGCTTTGTTTCGCAACAGATATCTCTACATCGATATCTTCCAAATCTTCCGAAACGAAATCTTGATAGTCTTTCGCGACTAATGAAGCAAGTTGATCAATGATCTGGGTACTTTCTTCCAGTTTTTGATAGGTCTGTTTGTTTTTGATCTCGTGTTCATTGATCTCAATATATTTGTTTGTCAAATCCACTAGGTTTGGCAAGTGGGTGTAAAGGAACTGACTCGCATCGTGCAATCGAGTGGGTTCTTTTACGAGTTCTTTGAACAAACCTTTTGCTGCTTTTACCGGTTCGTGACGAAGATCGATCGCTTTAAGCTTTGCCGTTTCGTACATATTTTTTTCTAGTTGTTCGATTTCATTTTTTGTTTGATTCATCGTTTCTCTAAAAAAAGAGATTTCACTCGGTGTCATGCCGTTTTCGCTATAATGGGTCGCTAATTTGTCAGATAGATTTGGTAAAGCTGTTTTGTCCTTAGGTTTTTTACGAAAACCAAAAAGCCCCCAAATCAGCAAAACTGCGCCAATTAACAAGATCATTGATATGATCGATACATCATTATAACTGAAGAACAGTATCACTAAGAGTAAACCTACGATCCATTTCCAATTCTTTTTAATCATCCTAAAAACCTCCGTGTATATTCATTGTCCACTCTGCTCATCTACTTCTTTATTTTAGCACAACCTTCTTAATAATTAGTATCGGACTAAAGGTGGATTTTATGAGTTTATAGAATTTCTAAGGTTTGGATATGGTAAACTAAGTAAGAAATCAAAAAGAAAATTGAAAAAAACAAAAAAAGTAGTTATTATAGGACAAAAGAAAGCAGGGGAAAAGATGCTTGAATATGAACAGTTTGAAGAGAAAACGATCCAACGAAAAGAAATTTATCATGGAGCGATCATTGATGTCGCTGTGGATGATGTTCGCTTACCAGATGGAAATATCGGGAAGCGTGAATTAGTCTTTCACCCCGGTGGTGTAGGAATCATTGCTTTTGATGAAAAGGATCGTCTACTATTAGTCAAACAATTCCGCAAACCTTTAGAGAAAGTGATCCTCGAAATACCAGCTGGTAAAATTGATCCAGGAGAAAAACAAGCGCCTGAGATCACTGCTGCTAGAGAATTAGAAGAAGAAACTGGATACCGCGCAGAGCGTTTGGATCATTTGACTTCTATGTATTTGTCACCAGGATTTGCGAATGAACTCCTGCGTATCTATCATGCAGTAAATATCGAAAAAGTGGAACAGCCTCTCGCACAAGATGAGGACGAAGTATTGGAACTTTATGCGTTGACTTTAGCAGAAGCAAAACAAGCGATGTCAGATCAAGTCATTTGCGATGCAAAAACGATTTATGCGATTCAATACTGGGAATCAATGAACAAAGGAAAGTAGAGGGATCGATTGATGGTCAAAGGACCGCTAGTCACACGTAGCGAAATCCGTAAACGACAGCAAGAACAAGCACAAGAATCATTAAAAAAACAAAGAAAAGCGGAAGCTACGTACAAACAAGAAGAAAAAAAGATCGCGAGTTTTTATCGTAAAGAACAAAAGAAAAATAAGCCAATCATGAAAACAAGAGCAGGCGAACGAGAAAAAACACGTAAATGGAATGCTGTTTTGATGAAAGGCTTGGTTATAGTCATTTTATTGTTAGCCATCGTTTTTCTGGCAGTTGCATTTATATAGAAAGAAGGAACAACTAAATGAAAATTGGAATCATCGGAGCAATGGAAGAAGAAGTAAAAATTTTAAGAGAGCAACTAGGACAACCCTTATCATGGGAAAGAGCAGGCGCTCTGTTTATCTCAGGTTCATTAGGCAACCATGAAGTCATCGTTGTACGTTCAGGTATCGGGAAAGTCTTAGCATCGATCACAACAAGCTTATTGATCCAACAATATGGTGTAAACATGGTCATCAATACAGGATCAGCTGGTGGCATTGGTGAAGGTCTACGTGTAGGGGATGTAGTGATCTCTGACAAAGTTGCCTATTTTGATGCAGATGTTACAGGGTTCGGTTACAAGCCAGGACAATTACCAGGTATGCCTCTTTATTATGAAGCAAGCACGTATTTACGTTCAGAAATGAAAAGAGCCGCAGAAGCAACCAACTTGAATGTAAAAGAAGGCTTGATCGTCACAGGAGATACATTTGTTAATTCGCCAGTCAAAGTCCAAGAGATCTTAGGAAATTTCCCTGAAGCACTTGCTTGTGAGATGGAAGGGGCTGCAGTCGGTCAAACGGCACAACAATTCAATATTCCTTTCTTGATCGTGCGAGCAATGAGTGATACTGCGGACCATTCAGCGACACAAAGCTTTGACGAATTCATCGAAGAAGCAGGGAAACGTTCAGCTGAAATGGTGATTGAATTTGTCAAACATCTTGTATAAGGAGTGAACCGAATGAAAGCATTGATTTCGATTGATTACACCTATGATTTTGTGGCAGACGATGGGAAATTGACGACTGGAAAGAGCGGTCAGGCAATTGAACCAGCTTTAACGAAGTATACAAAAAAGTTTATTGATGAGAAAGAATTTGTCGTATTTGCGATCGATGCACATGATCCCGAAGATGCTTTTCATCCGGAAAACCAATTGTTTCCACCACATAATGTAGTCGGAACGAGTGGCCGCGATCTGTATGGTTCATTGCAAGAGATTTATGCGGAACATCAAACACAAGCCAATGTTTATTGGATCGATAAACGTCACTATTCTGCATTCAGTGGAACAGATCTTGACATTCGTTTACGGGAACGTGGGATTACAGAGATTTATTTGACAGGTGTTTGTACAGATATCTGTGTCTTGCATACAGCAGTCGATGCCTATACCCTAGGCTATCAATTATTTATTTACGAAGATGCAGTTGCCAGCTTTGATCCAATCGGACATGACTGGGCATTGAAACATTTTCAAACAGCCCTTGGTGCGGAGATCATTAAGGGATAAAAAGAGTGAATAAAGTGGATAAAGGCGTTTATATCGTACTTTATCCACTATTTCTATTGGTCATTAACTGAAACAAAGAGAAATAGATACATACAAATTGATCAATGTGGTGTGCATAAAGTCGTTTCTACGTGAAGGGAAGGAATCGGTATGAGAAAAGGGAAAGCAAATTTGGGTTTTTTAGGTTTACTGGGAATTTTAGGGTTTTTAGGATATTTACCAAATCTCTCAGGGTTATTTTCGCTCTTTGCATTATTTTCTTTGTTTGGCTTTTTTTTGGATAACAAAAAATGGGGAAGGTTTGAAAGATTTTTTTACGAAAGAAAGAGTTTTAACCAGAAGTATCTTACTGAAAATTATAATTTTTTCACTGTTATTAGCATATA
The DNA here is from genome assembly GCF_051714005.1 of Enterococcus sp. AZ171. NCBI lineage: Bacteria > Bacillati > Bacillota > Bacilli > Lactobacillales > Enterococcaceae > Enterococcus > Enterococcus sp. AZ171. The sequence continues at coordinate 622,361 of NZ_JBIORA010000001.1, forward strand.
TTCTAACTATAAAACTGGGAGAGTTACAAGCGTTCGTCACTATATTTATTAGTATGTTTTTTTCTCTGTTAATTGTTTTAAATTCATATCTGAGCAGAGACTAGTAGGAGTAGTGTCTGCTGATCGGTGAAGAAAGTGTAAAATCATACATAAATTCAAATTAAAAATATCAAAAAGAAATATGAAATAAGCTGAAAAAGGCTCTTCGACAAGTAGTGTTTCTATTTCTACCATTAAGGGGAGTAGAAATGAATCTGGCGACTGAACCCGTCAGCAGTACTTGCAAGTTTGGTAGTAGGTTGTGATTAAGAATATTCCTTTGAATACCATAAGTTAAATAATTGTTATTTGCGAAACTTTTAGAGTATTAATGATAATAAAAGCCAGCTTTGAAATATACTAATCTTGTAGTAGAAATAGATTTGTTTGCATTCTTTACTGCTCTCTCATTTGGGGAAGTAGTTTCTTTTTGAGGTATTTTTGGAATAACTACAAAAGGTTTTAGTACTGAAGATGCTATTGCTAGAGGATTGGACACAAGTGGAAATGGTTGGATTGGATGATAGGTTGGTGAACCAAGCAATGTTTCACAGACTGTTTATTACGTAAGGTACATGAAATAAAACAATGTAAGTAAGGTGAAATAATGAAAAAACTGGATTCCCGATATATCGTGGGTGTATTTCTTTTATTGTTTGTTTTAAGAGGAATCTTAGAATTTATTTGGAAAGGAAATTATTCATTTACTCTCGATGAAATTTATTTTAGAGTCCCGATTGTTGTTGGTGTTGTGATTGGATTGGATTGGATTGGTACCAATTCATAAAGGCTGGGGTACATTTAAATCTCTTTTTTTCATCTTTTTGAGTGATTATTTACTGAAAAAATCATTTGATCTTTTAGGATTAGAAAAAATAACTTTTACACTAGTACCTTATCTTATTATCTTAGGAGTCCTTTTAATTATTTTTTTTTGCTAGATTGATTATAAAAAACAAAAAAGGGGTTTCCCTACACTAAAAGAAGATCAGATAAAAAGGGGTTGTGACAGAAGTGTTCAGCCTTATTTTCGAAGAGGTTAATTCTGTTCCTACCCTTAGGTGGTGGAAGGGTACTAATGTATCACTCCTTTTTTGGTGTTTATTTATTAATGAGGAATGGAAGAATATAACAAATAAGAAGAATCGGTAATTTTCCATTATTTTCAGATTCAGACTTCTGTTTGTGGTTGATAGGAGAAGTGAGTGCAAGTTTCTAAGCTCACTTCAGCTGATTAAGTAGGAGATTATCTATAAAAATGAGCTAAATATAACAGAGCTTTTTTCGATTGGAGAAATGCACAAACTTTTGAAAATAGAGGTGGGTGGAAAAAACCAGGAAACCCACCTGAAAAACTGAACACCGCTGAAAGTCAGTTAAGTCAAATTGTGGGAGTAACCACCACTCGAGAATCAGAGTCAAAGATTGGTATAGAGATAAAATGAAAAAAGACTGTTTATCGAAGAAATCACTGTAAATAATATGATATAATTTTGAGGTAGAGAAGTGAAAAGATGGTGGCTAATCTCTTGAAAAAGGGGTGATGCCTATGGTTCATAGCTTTATCCCTAGAAGGGGGTAGGCAAGTGTCAAGTTTTGAAGCAATGCAACTGATGATCGCTTTTGCGACGTTAGTTTTGCTGATTATTGACCATAAAGACCAAAAAAAGTAACCATCTAATCCACTTTGGCGAGTAATTAGATGGTTAGAATATCAAACTAATAAAAGCTGCCGTCTTTTTAACGGTTCTACAAATGAGCTATGTTAGCGCATAGCTCATTTTGTTAATCATAGTATAGCAAAATAATTTTACCCCTGCAAATATGAAATAGACAAGTGTCGATTTTTTGAAGCAATGCAATTGATGATCGCTTTCGCAATGTTAGTTTTGCTGATTATTAACTATAAGACGTTAATACAATGAAATATAACTTTAAAAATAAGAGTATAAAGCAAACATTTTGGTGTGTCTGCTCTATACTCTTTTGACTTGTTATTTAACTAAGGTTAGCTTTTGGAACATCGTTTATTTGAATTTAAATCAGAAACAAAAATGAATTTGCAAATGAATTTATTTTTTTGCCCCATACGCCTAGTTTGTTAGGGAATTATTTACCAAATATGCACACGTTCTTCAGGTGCTAGATACATTGGATCTTCTTCAGTGATCGCAAATGTTTCATAAAACTCTGCTAAGTTTTGTGGCTGGATATTCGCCCGAAGTTTCGCAGGTGCATGAACATCGATTTGTAAAAGTAATTGTTGGTATTCTTTTTTCGCTTTTGTACGCCAGATTGTCGCCCAATTCATGAAGAAATCGGCTGCTGAATAATCGTCTTCTGTCATTGCAGCTTCTAGTGCGCAACTTAATCCGCCAGCATCTGCAATATTTTCAGAAACGGTTAGTTTTCCATTGACTGTGCCATCAGCAAAAGGTACACCGTCAAACTGTTCGATCATGGCTTGCGCTTTTTCTTGGAAATGAGCGAAGTCTTCTTCTGTCCACCAGTTATTCAAGTTACCGAACTCATCAAATTTCGCCCCGTTGTTGTCAAACGCATGGGAAATCTCATGGGCAATGACTGCACCGATTCCGCCGAAGTTTGCCGAGCTAGATTGTTCCAAACTATAAAATGGTGCTTGTAAAATCGCAGCTGGGAAAACGATCACGTTTCGGAATGGATGATAGTACGCATTGACTGTATCCGCGCTCATTTCCCATTCATCACGATCAACAGGCTTGTTCCATTTACTGAAACGGTCTTTTAGGGTTAGATGACTAAAGTTCAACGCATTTGAAAGCAAGGTTCCACCTTCATTTGCGGGAACTGTTTGGAACGCATCGAACAAGGCAGGGATTTTATCAGGGTAACCGACTTGGATGCCTAATTTGTTCAATTTCACAATTGCTTTTTCTCGTGTCGCATCACTTAACCATTCATTCGTTTCGAGTCGTTTTTGGTAAACATTGATCATTTTCTTGACCATTTTTTCGACATCTTTTTTCGCTGCTTCGCCAAAATACTTGTTACCGTAGTAATCGCCCAACACATGATCAAACTGTCCAGAAGCAAGGTAGTAAGCTGCTTTCTTTTGTGGCATTGCTTCATCGGTTCCTGATAAAGTCCGAGAGAAGATCCCACTGACTTGACGGAAATCTTCAGATAGATAACTGCTTAGTGAACGCACCGTTTTTACGATCATCCAGCTTTTAAGTAGTCGGAAATGTGGTGTCGTCAAAAGTTCAGCTAAATGTTCAAAGTAGACAGGGTCAGTAACGATCACTTGGTCTGGACGTGTGCCGATCAAGCCAGTAGTCAAGGTAGTTAAGTCAAGAGCATCGGTATATGCCGTAAATTCATTAAAGGCACGTGGATTGTACATTTGGCTATAATCTGCATTTTCTTCCGCGCTTTTAACATGGGGCGCAATCAATTTATCGAATTGGATCGCTTGTTCGACGATTGCTTCTGCCTGACTTCTTTCTCTGCCTGTCATTTCTAAAAGTTGGACCATCATATCAAAAAAGACGGACAATAATTGAGCACCATTTGGATGTTCTGCTTCATAATAAGTTTTATCTGGTAAAAATAAAGAGGGTGGTGAAGCGAAAAAGGCATTGACTTGCGCATTTTTCATATCTGCATCCACATCTAAGACAACAGGCAACGGTAAGCTGTCCAATGTCCATTCGGGAAATTGCTGATTTAATTCGTCAAAGGAAGTGAGTTGCTCGATCCTTTCGAGGATTGGTTGTAAAGGTGTAGCACCTAATTGATCTCTATATTCATAATCATTTGCTAGTTGATAATATGCAAGGAAGTGACGCATTTTATCAGATGTAACTTTTGTTGGATCAGCTAACATCTCATCTGTATCTCGCATCATTAGTTGATCAATGCCATCAACTAAATCCTGAAACCCACCAGTTGCTGGCTTATCGGCAGGAATTGTTGCTGTTTTTAACCATTCTTCATTTACTGCTTCAAAAAAATCTTGTTTCAAACGTTCTTGGTTCATTGAATCATCGCTCCTTTTTAGTTCCGTGTGCCCATTATCTAACAAAAAAGCAGAATAAACAAATGGAATGTAAAATCTATTTCAAAGCGACAAATTTTGTAATCGGTTTCTTTTGTAAGCAAGCTCTAAAAATCATTTTACATACGAATCAGGAAAAATGTTCAAAACGCGCAATCAACCATTAGTCGATCTGATTTATTTTTTTAGGACTATCCCTTATAATGTAGGTGGAGGTGATTGATTCTGAGTAAAGTAAGTGGGAAATGGCAAGAAATCACGCTCGATGGCAAAACAGAGCGAATCAGTGAGTTTCGTCTGCTAAAGAGAAGACGGGAGAACGAATACTATTTAGCAGTGATTTTTGAAAATGAGAGTTATTTGATCGTTGATCCTCATGGAAAACCAGTCGAATTTATTACAGCGGTAAACGCCTATTCAACAAGCATTGCAACATCCACTATGTGGCAAGAAGCCAGTATAAATGCAGAAGGAATTGACGATGAGCTGATCGATAAACTTCTGGCAAAGTGGGCGCAACAAGCGCCAACGACTTATTTAGTTGATTGTTGGGTAGGCTTGCCAGAGCAACGTTTCTTGACTTATAAAAAGTGGCGAACAACGTCTGGTTATCTTTGTGGCACTTATGCGGCAGCAGTGTTACTTGCCTACTATCAAGATTATCGTATGCCGAATCTGATTCCTTCAGATATTCGCCGAAAAGATTCCCGCGATGCGAAAGAATTGATCCAAAAACTGCGTAAAACGATCCAACCTTTAGGCTTGCCCACTGTACCTATCCAAGTAAGTACAGGGATCTCAGCCTTTTTTAGAACACAACAACAACCGATTTATGCCAGAAGTACAGTAGTCGGTTCTTGGCAACGAGCAACAAAGCGGATTCGCGAAGGAAAACCTGTGATGATCGGTATTTTAAGATTGCTAGGCAGTACCTACGGCAATCATTGGGTCACTGCTTATGCTTACTATGAATCAGCTTCTGGTGAGCGTTATTATAAAGTCCATGATAATTGGGGAAACACAAATAAAGTGATTCCTGCAAGTTGGGGAAATGGAACAGTCTCACTTCCTTGATTATTTTCAGAAAATACCAGAAATACGGAACGAAATATGTTAAACTATCGAAGAATAGAGAAGTTTGGGAGGATGTCATGAGTAAAAAGTATCAGGACGACACGTTGAAAATCTTTAGTTTGAATGGGAATCGACCGTTAGCAGAAAAAATCGCCAAAGTATTTGGAACAGAGTTAGGGAAAAGTGTAGTCAAACAATTTAGTGATGGAGAAATTTCAATCAACATTGAAGAAAGTATCCGTGGCGACCATGTCTACATCGTTCAATCGACGAATGCACCAGTCAATGATTACTACATGGAATTATTGATCATGATCGATGCGATGAAACGTGCAAGTGCCAAAACGATCAATGTGGTGTTGCCTTATTATGGTTATGCGAGACAAGACCGTACAGCGAAGCCCCATGAACCAATTACAGCAAAATTGATTGCGAACATGCTTGAAGAAGCAGGAGCGACTCGTGTATTGACCTTAGATCTGCATACGGTGCAAGTACAAGGATTCTTTGATATTCCAGTAGATAACTTATTTACAATGCCATTATTTGCGCATTATTACCGTGAACTTGGTCTGGTCGGCGATGACATTGTCGTTGTTTCACCAAAGAACAGTGGTGTCCAACGCGCGCGTAGCTTATCAGAGTACTTGAATAGTACGTTAGCGATCGTTGATCATGCGGACGAAGAAGTCGAAGGGACAGCAGCAAGTTACGTGATCGGGAATGTTCAAGGAAAAACGTGTATCCTGGTTGATGATATTTTAAATACTGGATTGACATTCGCTCGAGCAGCCAAAGTCTTGAAAGAAAATGGCGCCAAAGATATCTATGTTTGTGCTTCCCACGGCTTGTTGTCAGAGCCTGCAAAAGAGATCTTGGACGAAGCACCAATCAAAGATATCTGTATCACTGATTCTGTGTATACACCAGAAGACCGTCACCCAGAAAAATTGACGATCGTCACTTGTTCAAACTTGATGGGTGAAGCCGTCAAGCGTATCCATGAAAACACGCCAATGAGCCCACTGTTCCGTTTGGAAGAGAAGAGCTTTAGATAAAAATGAAACACCATAAAATGACAGAATTTAGGTCATTTTATGGTGTTTTTTGCTAGGAACTTGGACATATCTACTAAAAAATCCTCTTTTTGCCTAAGTTTATTTTTGGTAACTGGCTATTTCTATGCTAGAATGTGCCTAGTTCTATTTGAAAGGGATGAATACATTGGGCAATATTTATTTAGATCATGCAGCGACGACGCCGATGCATCCGTTGGTAATCAAAGAAATGATGGATATCATGGAAGGGACATTTGGCAATCCTTCGAGCATTCATGGATTTGGTCGGATGGCTCATGAAAAATTAGAAAATGCTAGACAAATCGTGGCAGATAGTTTGCACGCCCGCCCGCATGAGATTATTTTTAACAGTGGCGGAACGGAAGGTGATAATACTGCGATTCTTGAAACAGCATTCTCACGTCAAAATGAAGGGAAACATCTAATCACTACAGTTATTGAACATCCAGCAGTCTTGAATACGATGAAGTATCTTGAAAACAAGGGTTTTGAGGTTACATATCTACCAGTTGACCAAAAAGGAAATATCTCGATCGCTGACTTCCGCTCGGCTTTAAGAGAAGACACGATTCTAGTCTCGATCATGTACGGGAACAATGAAATCGGTAATTTATTACCAATCAAAGAAATCGGTGAAATTTTACGAGAACATCCAGCCTATTTCCATACGGATGCTGTTCAAGCTTATGGTAATCAAACGATTCATCCTCAAGAGTTAGGAATCGATCTTTTGAGCATATCTGGTCATAAAATCAATGGACCGAAAGGAATCGGTTTTTTATATAAAAGAGATGGCGTAAATATCCCACCTTTGCTTTTAGGGGGAGAACAAGAAGAAAAACGCCGTGCCGGTACAGAAAACTTAGCGGGGATCTGTGGATTAGCGAAAGCGGTAGAAATATTAACACTTGAAGAAAGAGAAGCACGTAATAAAAAATACTTGGACTTCCAACAACTGATTTTAGATAAATTGACAGAAAATGAGATTGAATATGCAATCAATGGGGATTTGACGAATAAATTACCTCATGTACTGAATTTACGTATTCCAGGGATCGTCAACGATCTATTGTTGATGAAATTGGATCTACAAGGCTTTGCGATCTCGATCGGTTCGGCATGTACTGCTGGAAATATCGAACCTTCTCATGTACTAGAAGCCATGTATGGAAAAGGAACACCATTCTTGAAAGAATCCATCCGCATCAGTTTTGGCTATGGGAATACAGAAGAAGAAGTCCAACGATTTGCTGATGGTTTAGTCAAAGCAATCTAAGCGCTAAAAAACCTAGTAAAACGAGTTAGAAACTTTTATAATAAAGAGGAAACTAAACTTACTGAGGTGAAAAAGATGGCATTTGAACAAACAGCGTCCGTACTCGGTTCTCCAGTTAGCTACCGTTTACATCCAGATGCAAAAAGATACACATTACGCGACAATGGCTTTACAGAAACAAATGGCGGGAACTATCAATTGATACGTCCGCTTGATGCAACACCACAAAGCAAAGAGGGTTTTAAATTAAAAATCACGGTTGCAAAAGACATCAAGACAATGAAGATGTCGATCACGACAGCCAATGGCTTGCGTGCAGTCGATATTTTTAAAGATCCAAAGCAAAAAATGAGTCAAGATAAGTTTTATTTCTTGATGGATAGCATGATCAGTCGTGGACTATTTGAAAAAGTAGAAGGCTAAGTACTCATGTGAAACAATAAAGAAAAACAAAAAAGTACCTAAACACTAGAAAAACAAGTGCATGTATCGTCTTCATGTGACAGCGAGCATGCGTAACTGTCCTTCCTAGCGCTTGGGTACTTTTTTATTTATCGGTCAATGATCATTCAACTTTTGACCATTCATCTAATGTTTTTCCTTGGGCATCTTTTAGTTCTAACCAACTATTTGTTCCGCCATAATACAGTAATAGGCTAGCTTCATTCACACTTTTGACGATGATGTCCTCCACAACTTTCCCATCTTTGATCTGCTCTTGGTAGTCAGCCCGCATCTTATCTCCATATTTCGCGGCATAACTAACCGAACCATCTTTATTCAAAGGGGCATCAAGTAATAACGTAGCGCCAGCTTTGATCAACATCTCATTGCGACTGATCCAGTAAAGTGTTGCCTTGCTACCACGAAATTCCACAGTAAAAGGAATCTCGCTGATTTGTTTCGTCCACCGATGACGCGCTTTGGCAGGTTTCTTTTTCGTTGCAGCAAGCGGAGCAAATCCGTAGCCAAACGTTGATAACACAGTCATTACTTTTTCGATCGTCGGGGCTAATTTTTTGGTTGCTTCAACTGGGATTTTTTTTTTGAAATCTTTGTCTTATTCTAATGTTAGACCAGCTTCGGTGGCTTGATTATTCATTAGATACATAAAATAATCTGCTTCAAGATCCCATGGTAAATGGATAGTGATGACTTGGTCAAAGGATTTTGGGCGGATCTTTGTACCAATTGCCAGACACTTTTTGTCTAAGTAATAAAGATAAAAGGAATTTTCTATTTCTTTTACTGGCTTTGAACAAATAGAGAGTTGGATTTGTTCTTCCTCTAATTGGATCTGTGTTTCAGAAGCAGTGATCGTTGTGTGAAAACTAACCTTAGTCATAGGTGTATCCTCCCGTTTTTTTCTACAGTGTACCATGTTTTTCAAGCAATAATAAAATAATCATAATTATAAAAAAATATAAGACAAATGAATGGTAAAATACAGAAAGAATACAAAATTAGGAGGCGTTATGCAGAAATACTAGAAAAAGAATATTAATTTATTTTTGATGGGACAATTTTTATCAGGAATCACAAGTATGGTTGTTCAATATGCTATTATTTGGTATTTGACGCAAGAAACAGGTTCTGCGACTATTTTAAGTTTTGCCACATTATTAGGAATGCTGCCGATGGTTCTATTAAGTCCATTTGTTGGGCCACTGATCGATCGCTGGGATAAGAAAAAATTATTGATTTATACGGATATCATTGTTGCGATCTTTGCACTTATTTTATCCATTGTAGGAACAGTGATGTCGACCTTTCCGCTCTGGTTAGTGTTTGTCTCTTTATTTATTCGTTCGGTCGCACAGACATTCCAAATGCCGACGATCCAATCAATTTTACCAACAATGGTTCCAGAAGAAGAATTAACAAGGATCAATGGGCGATTGGGTATGGTGCAATCAGCGAATTATATCGTTGCTCCTGGATTAGGTGCTTTTTTATTTGCTGCGGTACCAATGAATGCTTTGATTCTTTTGGATGTATTAGGTGCCATTCTTGGTGTAGGATTGTTGATTCTTGTGGTAATTCCCAAGATGGACATCCAAGGAGAAACGGTTCATTTGTTAGCGGATACTAAATTTGGAGTAAAGAAACTATATGAGAAGCGAGGGTTATGGCATATCATGCTCAATGGGGCAGTTTTCATGCTGTTGTTCATGCCTGCCGCAAGCTTATATCCACTGATGACCATGGGTTATTTTAATGGCACAGTTGGACAAGCGGGATTGATCGAAGTCATTTACGCCGTTGGGATGTTAGTCGGAGGCGCAGTCATTGGTTTTTCTGGTCATTTTAAGAATCGAATGCAGCTAGTGATCATCTCTTATATCGTTTTAGGGGTATCCGTCACAGCAAGTGGTTTATTGCCAGCAACCTCACAAGGATTTATTTACTTTGTTCTGTTGAATGCCATTGCCGGTTTGGCTACGCCTTACTACAATACATTAGTCATGGCGATGATCCAACAAAGTTTTGAGCCAAGCATTTTAGGAAGGGTGTTGGGTGTGTTCAATTCACTGATGTCTCTGTCTGGTCCAATCGGTTTGATCTTTGCTGGACCACTAGCAGATGCTCTTGGCGTGGAGAAATTGTTTGTGATTGCTGGTGTCGGTACATTACTTTGCGCAATTGCACTGTACCTGGTTCCTTCAGCCAGAAACTACGATTTAGAATTACAAAGTAAACATAGCTAAGACAAAGCAATAAATTTCTTTTTTAAAGATAGGCATTGATTGCCTATTTTTTTGTTTTCACATACGATATTTATAAAGGAGAGTGAGCTTAGATGAATTATTTTATCAGTGATATGCATTTTTTCCATGAACGGTTGCTCGGTAATAGTGATTTTTCGCCACGACCATTTAAAAATATTGCCCACATGCACCATCAATTAATCACTAGTTGGAATGCAGTCGTAAAGGAATCCGACCATGTTTATCATCTAGGGGACCTCGCGATGCACCCTAAGTATGAAAAAGGTAGCGCAGAAATTCTTTCCTTAGTCAAAGAACTGAATGGCACGATCCACTTTATCAAAGGGAATCATGACAGTAGGGCCTTTTTCAACTACTTGGAACGACATGATCCGTGGAAAAAGGAAGGAAAGCAAAAGTTTCACTTTTATGATGTAGGTGTCATCATAAAATTCAATCACCAACAATACTATCTGACCCATTATCCATTGTTGCTCGGAGGCAATGATAAAATACGCAATCTTCATGGACATATCCATCACTACAGCGTACCCATCGGCAACGACGTCAATGTAGGCGTAGATGCGCCAGAGCGAGAATTATTAAAAGCAAAACGCCCGTTTGGCACGCCACTTTCGGAAGCAGAGATTGAAGAAATCTATGAAGCCAAGTTTCAAGAGCTACAAAAAATCCAACGCTAAACATCGCTCGATAATTTTAAACCGTTAGTTATTTTTAAATTATTCTTAATTAAAGAATAGTTTAGATAATAAGCGGTTTTTGTTTGCATTTAAATCCATTTTTTGTCTAAATTTTAAGTTATTATAAATCCATATCAAATAGAGAGGTGATGACATATGATCAAAAAATTGAGTGTAAGTTTAGCTTCAGTTGGCCTATTCAGTGCATTTGCTTTTGGTGCTGTTTCTACCTTTGCTGACACATCGCAAGGAACAGAACAAGTCGGTGAAGAAGTAGAAACAAAAGAAGAACTATTAAAAATGTTGCAAGAAGAATACGGCACAGAAGACAGATTTTATCTTGAATTTGAGGATGATGAATACAAAGAAGAAATCAATCCAGTAACTGGAATGGCTAGAACCACTAATAAAAAAACAGGGGAAACGGAAGAATATGAAGCATTCGGGGAATTTGAATTATTTACAAAAGAAGAATTTCTAAAATCACTACAAGAAGAATACGGGACAGAGGACAAATTCTTTTTAGAGTATGAAGATGATCAAACGAAAGAAGAAATCAATCCGATTACTGGAATGGCTCGAATAGCAGATAAGGAAAAGGGGACGATTGAAGAGTACGATGCGTTCAAAGCACTTGAAACAGTCACAAATGACAAACTGCTTCAAACATTGCAAGAAGAATATGGTACAGAAAATCGGTTTTATCTAGTCTATGAAGATGAAGAGATCAAAGAAGAGATTAATCCTGTAACAGGAATGAGTCGACTGACTGATAAAGAATCCGGTGAAGTCGATGAACTCTCCCTCATCGAAGAGACAGAAGTTGCTGGATCAAAAGAATAACCATTAGGAAAAGTAGGTGAGAAGAAGGTGGGGGATGGATTACCTCAAGAAATAAGGCGACAGCTACAAAAATTGTTTTCAAATTTTTGTAGCTGTCGCCTTATTTCTTGAGGTTACCTATGTTTCCAACGCATATGCGGTTTTAAGGTGTGAGACAAAAGGAAATGTTACTTTTGTCTCACACCTGTTTTATTTTCGACATTCATCTAGATACTAGGTGGAAAAAGTGTAGAGTTCATTTGTTCAATCCTTGTTAACAACTTTATAGATTCATCAGACATAAAATCCAAGGAGCTATTGAAAGTTTAAATAATACAATTGACGAGTTTTCCTTGATTATTCAATCCTTTACCAACAGTGGCTGTCCCATCATTCAAACGTTTAAGATCATTCGTGATATTTGTTGAGTAGACGATAAGGACCTCTTCTTTTGTATATTGATTCAACCAGTCGATCGCGTAATCCACAGATTGGTTGACGCCGATATGATAGTAATAATTTTGGTAAATCGTTTTGGCTTCATCGGTCATTGTAAAATCATGGTTCAGTCCATACCCGTTTCTCTGAGAAGCAGGCGTAGTGAAAGAGCCATGGAATCGTAGATAAGTAGCGGAACGATAGGTACCATTTTCTAGCTTGATCAAGGCATGGAAGTTATTAAAGAAGTAATACCAAGTCGGACGGTTCTTCGTGTAGGATACATCATAATTCAATGGATTCGGATAGGCCAGATCATAATTTTCATAGACACTTAAATTCTCCGTGTAATCAAATTTTCTTTGAGTAAATGCTGGAGGAGTATGTACTACTTGACTAACTAAATAGCCATATGAAGGATGTGCTTTTTGATCGATTTTTGAATAAGTCGGATTATAGCGTAAGTGATTACTATCCGTCGTGATATCTTTTGAGTAAACAATATCAAAGCTACACTGAGTATAGCGATTGATCCAATTCATCACGTAATTTGGGATATCCGCAAGTTCAATACCATTAGGTACAACAGGGATATTTTTATCTGCGTATTTTTGCTTCGCTTCATCAGTCAAAGCGAAATTGGTGAATAAATCTAATTGTGCAACAACATTTCCACTGGCGTTCCGACCGAGTGTAAGTGATTTGTTGGTGTAGGGACGTTGGTTGTTTTGGTCGATGGCTAAGAAATGATAGTCGTTTTCAAGGTAATAAAGGTTAGAGTTTCTACTGAATATAAAGTCTTCACCTTCCATTGGGGAACCTCCCCCCGCCCAAGTGATATTCTTTGTATAATCATTGTATTCAGGAAACGAAGGACTGATTTTTTCCAGTTTATCGGAGCGCCAGATATCGTTAGGTGTAATCGTTGGCGATTCGAATAGGTCATCCTTTTGACTCGATGTCGATTCCTTGGAAATTTGGGTCATCTCCAGGCGTCAGGTCATCAATGTTGCCATCAGGTGTAGCGTTCATGTAAGCAGCCCATACAAGCATGGAACAGTACCAACTTTGTCTGCTAAAAGTACGATCCCGATGTCCGATTATATCTAATGCAGAATATTTTTTTCCTAATTGACTTTTCATAAATAAAACAGCAGCTTGTTTTTGTAAAACAGTTGCTTCAGGGACTCTTAAGATAGAGGCATTGGTATAATCAAAACGCTCGTCATCTAATACGCCGTAGACAACGCCATCACTTTTGGCGCCGAAGTTTCCTTTTGTCGCTTCAATTGTTCGAATATATGTAAAGGTTTCTTCTTTTCCGTTGATCATATGAGTTTCTTCAACAATATCATCGACAATCATGACATGATGCAGATATCTGATGACCATATCAGCTCTGTTTACCTCAAAAATAACATCTCCAGGCTGGACCGTATTTAACAAGTCATAAGTACCATATTCCGGCTTCTTTTCAAAAGTAATATTATCTAAAGAATTGCCAATATTGAAAGACCATAGTGGTGGGATTTTCGCTAACCGTTCTGCTTCCTCGGTTAAATACGTGTCATTGACGGAATGTGCATATTCTTTTAATTGATCCTCATCTAAATAAGGTGTCTGGTTGTAGTAACCAGCTGAAAATTCCTCAAATGTCCGCTCGAAGGAAGCGTATTCATTTTTGAAAAATTCATAATAATCCTCTAAAGACTGATAAGAGTCCGCTTCGGCATGTACCTGCATATTTGAGAATTGAAGTGAAACGATTAATAAAAAAGTTGTGAAAAAAAGTTTGAGCTTCATGATATTTCCTCCTTAATTTTATGATAAAATAATAACATACAAATATTTATAAAAGCACCTATTTTTTTTGATTTTATATGTTTTTTTATATGAATTTATGGAAAAGCTTTTATCTAATTATGTTTATCATTAAAAGTTAATGTGAAGAATTTTCCATTATTTCTCTGCAAGTTAATTGATTTATTTTAAAGTTATTTTAACTTTTATTTTAAATAACGATTTATTGGTTTTTGATTGTTAGATGTATAATTTTTCTATTAATTCAAAAATAGCTTTGATTATTTTAAATGAAGCGAAGAAAGGAGTAGCTTATGAATGGGTACAAAATCGGCTTGTGTACGTCAATGTCCTTATCTATTCTGTGTATTATTGGTTCGCTAATTGATGGACGTGGACTAATTGGATTGTTGTTAGTTTTTTTAACAATTATTCCAGGATTTTTTGGGATCTATTTTACAACTAAAATCACTATGGATAAGCTTCTGAAATCTTTTTTGTTCATCGTAAATTATTTATTCGCAACGCATCTTCATATCAGATATTTCATCCAGTTTTTAACGAGGGTTCTATAGGTTGTAAGAGATCAACGAATAAAAATCAGCTGAATCAGCGAATAGCGTTACCTAAAATTTTTAGAAGAAAGGAAGATTAGATGAACGGTTATAAAATCGGGTTAATTGTTTCTATGATTTTATCGATCTTATGTTTAGTGGGAATAATCATAGATTATAGAGGGTATGTTGGTTTTATTTTGTCATTTGTAGTCATAATTCCTGGCTTTTTGGGAATTTATTTTACTACAAAAACTACCATGAAAAAGTACTTAGAGTGGACTCTGTTAGTCGTGAATTATTTATTTGCGACTACGCTCATCGGATGGGACGTTGTCCATGTTTTCTTACGATTTTTTTATAAATAAAAAGGACCAGACGTATCAATAAAGATATTGAAAGCAGGAGAAAAAAATGATTCAAAATAAAAAATACTGGATTTTGTCGTTTGTATTATTGATACTTTCATGTCTACTTGCTAGACATTATTTTTTATCCTATAGACTATATCCACTTGTATATCAAAGGATTATTGTCTACGGTTGATGGATACTAAGCGGATTTAGTTTATTTTTTTGTCGGGCGATCAGTAATAAATTTCTGAAACGTATTGTCATTAGCATCAACATTTTCTGTATTTATGGTTGGTGGTTTATATATGATTTTTGAAAATACAGATATTCATAAATTTAAAAGGAGAATAAGATGACGAATAACCAATTCAGATTATCTATAGCAATGTTTTTTTCGATGAGTTGCTTTGTTGGAGGAATCATTTCCGGAGAGAGTGCTCTACGGATTATTTTGTTTTTCATGATGACTTTTCCAAGTCTGCTAGGACTTTATTTTTCCACTAAAGCGGAACTTCGACAGTATAAATGGTTGCTTATTTCTTTGAATTACTTTTTTGCTACGTATATTGTTATTGGGCAATTCATTGAATGGTTTATTAGAAAGTTTATCCAAATGAGTTAAGACTATTTACGAGGAGGAATAGGAATGTTAACCAAGAAAAATTATTTAGAATTTATTCTTTCAATTGTTTTATTGGCAATCTCTATTCTTTTATTTTTATTCTATGCCTATCCGTATTCTAAATTGCAATATGAAATCAGAATATTCATCATGACGGTTTGTTGGTTATGTAGCACTGCAAGTTTGTTTTTTTCAACGAAAATCACTTATCCATATTTGAAAAGAGGAATCATATTAGTGAATTTTTGTTGTATCTATGGTTGGTTATTTTATTTTGGTTAGTCTATGTGTGCTTGTAAAATAGTAAAAAGGAGCGTATAAATGTCTTTTCCAAAAAAATAAGTCTCGTACAAAAAAATCAGTAGTTCTATTGGTATTATCAATTTTTCTTGTATTTATTACGTGTGTCTTTGCTAGTCCCATCTTGTTTGACTCATTTAAGTATCAACCGCATCTATTTATAGTCACAATTTCGATTTGTTGGGTCATCAATGGAGGGAGTATCGTTTTTGCGTTAGGAATCGCAGACAGATACCTGAAAAGGACGTTGATTACGTTGAATTTTGTGTTTAGCTATGTCTTTTTATCTACGATTTTTCATTTTTCTTTGAATTTTTGAAGCTATTTCTGTTTTTAGTGAGAAATATTGATGTTGATAAGGAGGAGAAAGAAGTATGAAACGTGCATTGAATCTAGTCGTTTTATTTTTGTCAATGCTTGCATGTGTCAGTGGTCTGTTTTATATACATATTTATTTAAGTGGAGAAATTGAGGGGATTCTTTTTGCATTAGGTTTAGGTTTTCCGGGTTTGATTGGTTTTTATTGTTCGACAAAAATAAAAAAGACGAAGTTGAAATGGCTACTGCTAGGGCTGAATTACCTTTTCGCTACTTACAGTACCGTCTTGATTATCGTAATTTATTGGTTACAAGTCTTCGGGATAGAGTTTTTTACAAGTTAGTACATTTTATTTTATGTATCAATTGAACAATTTAAAAATTAATAGAAATTATATCTAGTTGTGAGTGGATTTAAGAAAGAAGGAGTCACATATGATTATAAAACAGAATAACAAGTACTGGATTTTATCGATCATCTTTTTGTTCGCTTCTTGTTTATTTAGTAGCAGTTATTTTTCATCTTATAGAACTTTGCCTCTTGTATATCAAGGAATCATCGTTATCAGTTGTTGGTTATTGAGTGGATGTAGTTTATTTTTTTCTACAGGAATCAACAATAAATTTATTAAGTGTATTGTTGTAGGAGCGAATATTTTTTGTATTTATGGTTGGTGGTTTATATTTTGATTTTTGAAACTACAGATATTCATAAATTTAAAAGGAGAATAAGATGACGAATAATCAATTCAGATTATTAATTGCGATGTTTTTTCGATTTGTTGTTTTGTTGGAGAAATCGTTTATGGAGATAGTCCTCAGAGTGTCTTATTGTTTTTCATTATGACATTTCCTGGATTAGCTGGGTTTTATTATTCGATGAAAGCGAATCTTGGACGATACAAATGGATGATTGTTTCTCTGAATTATTTTTTTGCTACATTTATTATTATTGGACAATTCATTCAATTAATTGTTTTAACTTTGAACAATTAATAGAGTTAAATATTACTTGAAAGGGAGATTGAAATGAAAAGTACATACAAAAGATATTGTTCATTGATTATTTTACTCTTATCGATCAGTGTGATTACGTTCAGTATGGTTCAAGGAGGTCGCTATAGTATTGAATGGCGAGTAATATTGACATCGATTTGTTGGCTACTTAGCAGTATAAGTTTATTTTTTTCAAGGTTCATTGAAAGTAAAGCCTTAAAAAACTTAGTCATTTTTTTTGAACTTTAGTTGTATCTATGGTTGGCTGTTTTCCTTTAGTTAAGACTCTATTTACTGGTGAAATGAACAGTAACTGTACATAGAAAAAAGCACCATAACGCCACAATAAATAAAAGATGAATAGGAGATCACCATGAAATTCTATAAAATAGGATTGGGTCTTTCGATGCTGTTGTCTATCTTATTTATGATAGGGAGCTTTCTATATCGAGAAGAGCCACTTTCAAGTTTTGCATTTATCCTGTACATGGTAATTCCTGGACTTATGGGGATTTATTTTACGAACTGTCTTACGATGAGTAACTATCAGAAAGGATTTCTCTTAGTCGTAAATTATGGATTTGCGACCGCTATGAGTTTGATGCGTGTGATTGAGTTTATTTCTAGTAAGCTATGATCGGTAATCGTTGAAAAAAGGAGTGAGATGAATGATTTCGATTGAACCTAAAAGATTTAAGTTTTTTCCCTACTATTTATGTGCTTATCAGTTTTTTTGCGATTTTTTATTTTTTACCATATTTACCATATACTGGCGAGACTAAATTGATGATTTCCACGATTTGCTGGTTCTTGAGTGGGATTAGTTTATTTTTTTCGACAGGAATAAAATTCGGTTGGGTAAAAGTATTGATCATTTTGGTTAACTGGTTCTGTATCTTTGGCTGGTGGTTTTCTACTAGATAAGTATGTTTTAAAAGGAGTGAGTGGAATGTTTGTAAAAAAAAGTATGCCGAATAAATATATTTCGTTCTATCTATTGGCGCTTTGTTTTCTATTAGGAAGTTTAGTTTTTGTTTTCAAATTTTATTGGTTATTTGCAACAGTCCAATATTCTTGGTGGATCATCAGTGGAATCAGTTTGTTTTACTCAACTAGAATCCCCTCAGCATTCTTAAAAAGAGTGCTCATTGGCATTCATCTTGTTTTGATGTACGGTATTGTACTAGGAACTTTATTAGGTTTTGTCAGCTTTGGTTAAGGTGGAGTATTTATTGTTCCCTGTTGCGTACGTATTAATTGTGGGCGCGCTTCATGAGTTAGAGAAAAAGAAAGCATTCTTTATCATGGGATTGATCATCCCGATGTCTATTTCTACACTCGCATTTATTTATGCTCATTATTTGATTATTTTTCAAAGTCATTCATTCGAAAGTTATTATTTGATTCCTTTACTGCTGTTGATGGTGATCTCTGGCTTGATTGGATTATACGCCGCAACAAAGCTTGAAACTAGCCGGCGAAAATTTTACTTATTGTTTATCAACTATTTGTTTTCTACATATTTCAATGTTGTGCTGTTACTTTTGTTTTTGGTGAATGTAGTAAGAAACTGAATCACGAACAAAACGCCTCTCATAGCAAAGTTTTGGTATCTGAAAAGTACAGAATAGGCCAACTAAAAAACGTCATTTTTTTAAATTGATTATTTAGGGGTGAAATTTTCAGAAAGATGACGTATAATGTAAAATACTGAAAAGTTGCGACCTTCAACTCGTAGATGTTTCAGAATCTAATTGAAATGATGG
This sequence comes from Enterococcus sp. AZ171, assembly GCF_051714005.1. Classification (NCBI taxonomy): domain Bacteria; kingdom Bacillati; phylum Bacillota; class Bacilli; order Lactobacillales; family Enterococcaceae; genus Enterococcus; species Enterococcus sp. AZ171. Next base: position 641,246 of record NZ_JBIORA010000001.1, read on the forward strand.
TGATACCATGACAGACAACAGCAAAACACGCGTTGTCGTTGGGATGAGTGGCGGTGTTGACTCATCTGTAACAGCACTTTTGTTAAAGGAACAAGGCTATGATGTAATCGGGATCTTTATGAAAAACTGGGATGATACCGATGAAAATGGCGTCTGTACGGCGACGGAAGATTATAAGGATGTAGCGAAAGTCGCTGCCCAAATCGGGATTCCTTATTACTCGGTCAATTTTGAAAAAGAATATTGGGACCGTGTGTTTGAATATTTCTTAGCAGAATATCGTGCAGGACGTACCCCGAACCCAGATGTAATGTGCAATAAGGAAATCAAATTTAAAGCATTCTTAGACTATGCAATGGACTTAGGAGCGGAATATGTTGCTACTGGTCACTATGCGCAAGTCACACGTGATGAAAATGGCGTGTCACATATGTTGCGTGGGGTCGATAATAACAAAGACCAAACGTATTTCCTTAGCCAATTGTCACAAGAACAGTTAGCAAAAACGATGTTTCCGTTAGGCGGTATGGAAAAATCAGAAGTACGTGCGATTGCGGAACGTGCCGGTCTAGCAACGGCGAAGAAAAAAGACTCCACTGGTATCTGTTTTATCGGCGAAAAGAACTTCAAACAATTCTTAAGTAACTATTTACCAGCTAAACAAGGCAATATGGTGACCCTTGATGGTGAAGTGAAAGGTGAACACGCTGGTTTGATGTACTACACGATCGGACAACGTCAAGGCTTAGGTATCGGCGGCGGTGGCGATTCACAAGAACCTTGGTTCGTGGTGGGGAAAGATCTTGCGACGAATACATTATATGTTGGACAAGGCTTCCACCACCCTGCATTGTATGCAACCAGTTTGGATGCAAGCGAAATCCATTTTACAACGAATGAACCAATGCCAAAAGAATTCAAATGTACAGCGAAATTCCGTTACCGTCAGCAAGATGTACCGGTAACCGTGCGCTTATTAGAAAATAATCGGGCAGAAGTCATCTTCGACGAACCCGTACGCGCAATCACACCAGGACAAGCCGTTGTTTTTTATGACGGAATGGAATGTCTAGGTGGCGGATTGATCGATCATGCGTATCAAGAAACGAAAGTTTTGCAATACGTCTAAGATAGTCTAAAAAAGCCACAGGATTTTTTACGAATCCTGTGGCTTTTTTGCTATTTATTGACAAAAGCATGACCATTGCTTGTTTCTTCCTGCTTATGAATCTCCTTCGTATTATGGTGGACCAGCACAAAGTTTGCAAGTACAAGTAAGGATGTGGATAAAAAGACACCACGATAACCGAAGATACTTGAAACGCTTGAACCGATCAAGGGGCCAACGACATTTCCAGTGGCTTGGAAGGATTGGTTGTAACTAAAGATTCTTCCGGCAGCTTGTGGGGGAGAGTATTTAGTGATCAATGCTTGCACGGCTGGAAGGAGGCAAGCGTCTGAGATCCCGATCAAAAATCGTAGTCCTGCAAGTTGCCATACATTCGTTACGAAAGCCATTGGGATATAGACGATCAAGGCGAAGCCTAATCCGATGGCTAAGATTCGTTCACTCCCGATCTTATCACCTAAGCGGCCGAAACGAGGAGCGGCTATCAGGGTGGCAATCCCAGGAATAGAAGCAATGATCCCGCTGACCAACGTGACGTTGCCATGTCCATGTAATAATTGCCGGATATATAAACTAATGATCGGACTGATCGAATTATTTGATGCTTGAATGATCATTGTGGTAATAAACATGCCGATGACGACATGTGGGTATTTCAGGTCACGGAAAATTTGTTTAGCAGAAACCAACTCGCTTTTTTCTACTGGCACAAATTGTTCATGGACAAAAAATAAGCTAAGTAAGAAAACGAAGAACAAAATTGTCCCGGTAATAAAGAAGGTAGGGCGATACCCAAAAGCAGAAGCAGAAAATCCGCCAAGTAAAGGACCAAGTAATGTTCCGGTCACAGAGCCGGTCGCCAAAGTGCCAAGTACTTGTCCACTTTTTTCTCTTGGGGTACCAGTGGCGACTAAAGCTGTAGCGTTACTGATATAGCCGGAAAAAATTCCCTGCAACAGACGTAATGCGACTAATTGATACACGCTGGTTACTAGACCCATCAAGGAAATCACTACCGCCATCCCTAGAGAAGCGCGCAACAACATCATCTTTCGGCCTTTTTGATCGGCAAGTCGTCCCCACCATGGAGAAATCAAAGTAGTAACAAGGAATGTAGAGGAGAAGGTCAAGCCACTCCAAAAGTTCAATTGTGACGTACTGTAATTTCCTAACGTATCTATGTAAAGCGACATAAAAGGCATCACTAGACTAAACCCAATCCCTGCCATAAATGTACCAAACCACAAAACAACTAGGTTTTTCTCCCATGTTTCTCTTTTTCTGAATACTGTCTCTTTTACTCTTGACACCACAATTAAAGCCTTCTTTCTGAAAATTTTCATCTACAATCATTTATTATAAACTACAACGTGTAGTTTATCAACAACAAGTCTTTTTTCTCTTCGTCTTTCATGGTAAACTTAAAGGGATTGAGTTTATTCCATAAGAGGGGAAATCAAATGAAAAAACGAACGCTGTCACAAGAGAAAATCATCGACTGCTTTCGAGAATTGGCAGAAGAGATGGCTGTACAGCAAATCACTTTCCAACATTTAGCTAAGGCATTGAATATCAAATCACCGTCGCTTTATAACCACTTTAAGAATATTCGAGAAGTGAAAACGGCGTTGACTGCGAAACTTTTAACGGAGTTGAATGATCAATTACGTCGAGTGTTAGTTGGGAAAAGTAAGGGAGAAGCGATCCAAGCGTACGCGCAAACCTATCAGTCATTTGCGTTTCAAAATCAGGCAGTCTATGAACTGCTGATCAGTGTACCGCATACAAATGAAGAAATTCTATTAGAGGGAATACACGAAACGAACCAAATCATTTTACAAATATTTGACGCTTTTTCTTTGTCGAAAGAAGAAAAGGTCCATCGAAGTCGAGAACTGCGAAGTATGATCCATGGGTACCTTTCGTTACGTTTTTTAGGGTACTTTACCAATGAACCGAATGTTTCTCCAGAAGAAAGTTATGTCTGGATGATCGACGACTTTATTGCAACTTTACCAATAAAATAAAAGGCATCATTTAAATTAATTTTCTGAACATTCATAAAAAGCCCCTTTTAAGCAAAATTTCTTGCAACTTTCTTGGAAAGTGACTAATATGTTTTTAAGATGACCTGAGAAAAGGAGCGCATGTATGTATCAAGTAATTACAATGTTCGGTGATAATGAGCCTTGGTGGTTCTTTGAAGATTGGCAAGAAGATATTCAAATGGAGGAAACTTTCTCCTCTTTTGAAGAAGCGCAACAAAACTATGAAGAAAAATGGCTGGCCATTAAAGACAACTATGAGTATATCCATGCCAAAAATAATTTTCTTAGCGCTTTTTGGAATGATGGCGATGAGCGCTGGTGTGAAGAATGCGATGATGATTTGCAGCAATACAAAGGACTGGCTTTGCTGAAAGATTATCAACCGATCACTTTGGAAAGCAGAAAGGATTTTTATGAAACAACTAATTCTAGCGGAAAAGCCAAGCGTTGCGAAAGACCTAAGCAAGGTGCTTGGTGCTAATCAAAAACACAAAAACTATTACGAAGGACCCAAGGTGATCGTGACTTGGGCCCTTGGTCATTTATTAGGTCTAAAGATGCCAGAGGATCTGAATAAGGAATGGCAAAGCTGGCAGATGGAGACCTTGCCGATGATCCCTAAAAAACTAGGGATCAAACCCTTACCAAAAACTGGTCATCAATTGAAAGCCATCAAGCAATTGGCTAGTCGTAAAGATGTCTCAGAAGCAGTGATCGCCACAGATGCCGGACGTGAAGGAGAACTCGTTGCACGTTGGATCTTGGAATACGTTCACTTCAATAAGCCGGTGAAACGTTTGTGGATCTCCTCTCAAACGGACAAAGCGATCAAGACAGGTTTCAGCCAATTGAAACCAGCTAAAAGCTATGATGCGCTGTATGAGTCTGCTTTGGCCAGGGCAAAAGCAGATTGGTTGGTCGGGTTGAATGTGACACGTGCACTGACAGTAAAATATCAAGACAACTTATCAGCGGGTCGGGTACAAACCCCAACCTTAGCTTTGGTGCGTAATCAGGAAAAGAAAATCGAATCATTCCGACCACAAACGTATTTTACGATTTCATTGACAGTCGGCAATGAACAAGCAAAAATGGTCCAAAAAAACCAGTTTGCTTTGAAATCCCATGAAGAAGCCCAAGCGTTTGTTAAAACCCTTAGTCAGAGTAAGGGAACAGTAGTCAACATTGAAGAAAAAACAAAGACAGAAAAAGCTCCTCTGCCTTATGATCTCACGGAGATCCAACGAGAAGCCAACCAACGTTATGGTTATTCTGCAAAGAAAACGTTAGGACTTGTTCAAAGTTTATACGAAACGCACAAGATCGTCACCTATCCACGAACAGATAGTAAATATTTGACGAATGATATGAAAAGTACCATGAAAGAAAGACTTCAAGCCATCAGCGATTTTGCACCAGAAGTGAAAACTTATTTGAAGAATGGGGCAGTGGTTCGTCAAACGAGTGTCTTCCAAGATAGTAAAGTAACAGATCACCATGCTTTGTTACCGACGGAAAATCGTCCACGCTATGAAAAATTAAGTAACGAAGAACAAAAAATCTACCAAATGATCGTGACACGATTCTTAGGGTTATTTGCAGAACCACATAAAATCAGTCAAACGAAAATCACTGTCGTATTTGGGAACGAACAATTTGTTTTCCGCCAAAACCGGGTGTTGGAAGCTGGTTGGAAAACGTCTGCTGAAAGTCATGTGGATTCGTTTGACTGGAAAAAAGACATGCGCATCCAACCTGATTTTACGATCAAAAAGGAATTGTCGGCACCGCCAAAACCTTTGACAGAAGCAAGTCTGTTAGGTTTGATGGAAAAACACAGTTTAGGCACGCCCGCGACTCGTGCGGAGATCATTGAAAAGTTGATCAAATCCGAATTAATGGAACGCACACCGCAAGGCTTACAAGTCTCACCGAAGGGCAAGCAGTTGTTAGAACTGGTCAATCCATCACTTGTGACACCAGATTTGACTGAAAGTTGGGAAAGAGATCTAGAAGCGATCGCGCTTGGAAAAAAACAAGCCAACGTCTTTTTACAATCCATCGAAAAAGAAACGAAGCGACTTGTCCAAGAAATCAAAACAAGTAAGCAAGAATACCAAGATTTTTCGATTACCCAAAAGAAATGTCCGGATTGTGGCTCGAATCTTCGTGAGAAGAACACAAAAGATGGCAAAATCTATGTGTGTACGAATCAAGATTGTAGCTATCGTCGTCGGAAAGATCCGAAAGTCTCTAACCATCGTTGTCCACAATGTCACCGCAAAATGGAGATCATTGAAGGCAAAAATGGCGCTTACTTCCGTTGTAAATTTGACGGGACGACAGAGAAGATGCTAGAAAAAAAAGAGCAGAAGAAAAAAATGACAAAACATGAAGAACGTCGCTTGATGAAGAAATATTCTCAAGCAGAAGAACCGGAAGAAAGCCCATTAGCAGCAGCCTTAAAAGCTGCGATGAAGGATAGTTAAGTTACAAGACTTCATACCTTGGCAGATGATCCACATGAGCGAGTAGTCGTTCAAAATCTGCAAAGGGAAAAATGATGGTACTGGTGTTGCTGTTTGGATGAAAGCCCACGGTATCTTTGCGATCGATCGAGGAATCAATGACGACTTGGATCTCGTTTTCTAAATCGTTGACTAAGGCAAATGGATTGACGGTACCTGGCGGAACATGTAACAACTGTTTGACTTGGTCTCCTGACACAAACGATAATCGTTTTTCATTCAACTGTTCTGCCAATAACTTCAAGTCGGCTTGTTTTTCATCAGGTAAGACGACAAAATATATTTGTTTGCCTTTCTTTGATTTGACCAAAAGATTTTTAACTTGTGGACCTGGTAAAGTAAAAGTTAGATTTTTGACAGAAGTAATGGCTGGATGATTCACTTCTTGGTAATTGATTGCCAATAGATCAAGCAATTCATAGGCCTCTTGTTTCGTGGCATGACACATAAAAAACAATCCTCCATTCATTTTTTATTTATTTTAGCACAAAAAAGATTGACAAATAAAAATGAATCAGGTAAATTACTCATTAAGTTAAATAAAAGACATCGAAAAGAAGAGTAGCAATTAAGTGTTTGAAGAGAGTCTCTGGTTGGTGAGAAGAGGCAATAACTGATTGTGAAACACATCTTGGAGTCGATTTTCTGAACAGCCAGTAAGAAAATCCGGGAAGCCCGTTATAGCTGCGGTCGTTGTTAGACGACCAGATAAGGTTAGTTTTGCGAGAAACTAATAAAAAAAGGTGGAACCACGTATTTTGCGTCCTTTGATCTTCGGATCAAAGGACTTTTTTTGTTTTTCATGTGGTTGGAAGGGACAGCTAACAATGTACCCCTTTAAAGAAAAGAGGAGGAAAAGAAAATGAATGATTTATTAGAAGTGATGCCACAGTTGTTAGTAGGGGCGCTGACAACCTTGAAATTATTTGCCTTTACCTTGATTGGTTCTTTGCCATTAGGAATTATTTTAGCCTTAGGGTTGTCGTTACATTTTAAACCGATCCGTTATTTCCTACAAACGTATGTCTGGATCATGCGAGGAACACCGCTATTATTACAATTGATCTTCGTGTTTTACGGTTTACCAACGATCGGGATCGTGTTTGATCGTTTCGAAGCTGCTTTGATCGCATTCGTTTTAAATTATGCTGCCTATTTTGCTGAGATTTTCCGTGGTGGTATTCAGTCTATCCCTAAAGGGCAGTATGAAGCAGCTCAAGTCTTACAGTTGAGTCCTTTCCAAACAGTGACAAGAATCATTATTCCGCAAGTAACAAAAATCGTGTTACCTTCTGTCGGCAATGAAGTCATCAATCTAGTGAAAGATTCTTCGTTGATCTACATCTTAGGTTTAGGTGATGTGATGCGAGCGGGTAAGATCGCGATGGAGAGAGATGCAAGTTTACTTCCATTGCTTGGCGTGGCACTGATCTATCTCGCACTAACAGGAGTGCTGACGATCGTGTTGAAGCAAATTGAAGAAAAATTAAATTATTACCGCTAAGAAACGAGGAGGGAACAGCGATGATTGAATTAAAAAAGATTAGTAAATCATTTGGTGACAAACAAGTGATCAAAGATTTTGATTTAGTAATACCGGAAGGACAAACATTAGCGATCGGCGGACCGTCAGGAGGCGGTAAAACAACGATGTTACGGATTTTAGCCGGTTTAGAAAAAGCTGACAGTGGTGAGTTTTACCTGGATGGCACGAAATTTGACCCTTTTGAATTGAAAACAGAAGAACAAGTGGTAGGCGTCGTGTTTCAAGATTTCCAGCTTTTCCCACACTTGAGTATTTTTGACAATATTACTTTGGCACCTAAAATGGTGTTGAAACAAAGTAAAGAAGAATACACGAAAAAGGCGGAGGAATTAGCGGACTCATTAGGGATTCGTGATTTATTAGGAAATTATCCTTATCAATTATCTGGAGGACAAAAACAACGTGTGGCCATTGCTCGTGCGTTAGCGATGAACCCACGAGTGTTAGCTTATGATGAACCGACGAGTGCATTAGATCCAGAGTTACGCCAACAAGTAGAGAAGTTGATTCTTTCATTAAAAGAAGAAGGCGTGACACAAATCATCGTGACCCACGATTTAGTCTTTGCTGAAAACGTTGGGGATCAATTGATCAAAGTTATGCCAAGTAAGTAGGAAAGCGGTGGGGAGAAAATGAAAAAATTCAGCTTTTTGATTTTATCTTTGATTGGTTTTTTCTTTTTAACTGGCTGCACGAATGAGCGGACAGCGACAGAAAGCTGGTCAAGAATCAATGAAGAAAAAAAGATTATCGTAGGACTAGACGACAGCTTTGTACCAATGGGTTTTCGTGATAAAGATGGTAAACTGACAGGATTTGATATTGAGTTAGCGAAAGCTGTCTTTGATGAATATGGCATTACTGTTGAGTTCCAACCAATTGACTGGTCAATGAAGGAGTTCGAATTAAACAACGGAACAATTGATTTGATCTGGAACGGGTATTCAAAAACGCCAGAACGTGAAGAAAAAGTCTTGTTTACAAAACCATATATGAAAAATGATCAAGTGTTGATCACACCAAAAACTTCTGGTATTACAAGCTTTGAACAAATGCAAGACAAAATCTTAGGCGCACAAAACGGTTCTTCTGGTTATGATATGTTTGTCAGACATCCAGAAATACTCAAAGACTATGTGAAAAATCAAGAGGCAGTTTTGTATGCAAGCTTTAATGAAGCATTGATCGATTTGAAAAGTGGCCGTACAGATGGTGTGTTGATCGACAAAGTCTATGCCGAGTATTTTTTGAACATACGAGACGAATTAGACAATTTCAATGTGATCAAAGGGGACTTTGATGGAGAAGATTTTGCTGTCGGTGCGCGAAAAAATGACGAAATACTTGTGGAAAAAGTCAATGATGGCATAGCCGAATTGGTTGAAAACGGAAAATTTAAAAAGATCTCAGAGAAGTGGTTTGGTGAAGATGTCACACCAGAATAGGTGACAGGATGACATGAAGGATCGAATCATAGGGGAAGTCAAAATAGTGGAACAGCATCTGCTGCTCCGCTTTTTTTGTTTGTTTTGGACTTATTTTTCAAATGACTAGACTTTTATTTGGAAATGTCAAAAATCTACTTGGTAATGAAAAGGGTTTCGTGTTATTCTAAAGAGGTAAAGATTGAACTAGGAAAGGAAGATGTTCATGGAACACCAAAAATTAACGGCATTTCCTGATGATTTTCTTTGGGGATCTGCTTCAGCTGCCTATCAAGTAGAAGGTGCATGGCAAGAAGGCGGAAAAGGTGAGTCTGTATGGGATCGCTTTGTTCGTATTCCAGGTAAGACATTTAAAGGAACAAATGGTGACCTAGCAGTAGATCACTACCATCGTTATAAAGAAGACATTGCCTTGATGAAAGAACAAGGTTTGAAAACGTATCGCTTCTCTGTAGCTTGGACACGTATTTTTCCAAATGGCCGCGGCGAGATCAATCAAGAAGGCTTAGCTTTCTATATGGATTTGATTGATGAATTGATCAAACACGACATTGAACCAATGTTGACTTTGTATCATTGGGATCTGCCACAAGCATTGCAAGATGAATACCAAGGATGGGAATCTCGTCAGATCATCGAAGATTTTACGAACTATGCAAAAACATTATTCGAAGCATTTCGTGGCAAAGTCCACTATTGGGTTAGTTTGAACGAACAAAATATTTTTACTTCACTCGGTTATTTATTAGCGGTACATCCTCCAGGAGTGACTGATCCAAAACGAATGTACCAAGTGAACCACATTGCCAACTTAGCTAATGCAGCAGTGATCAATGCGTTCCATGAAATGGATATGCCTGGGAAAATCGGACCAAGTTTTGCGTATACGCCAAACTATCCGATCGACAGTGATCCAAAGAACATTTTGGCTGCTGAAAATGCGGAAGATTTGATGGCACATTATTGGATGGATGTTTATATGTGGGGCAAATATCCAATCGCTGCGATGAAATTCTTGGAAGAACAAGGGTGGGCGCCAACGATTGAAGAAGGCGATGAGGAGCTACTAGCATCTGCGAAACCTGACTTTTTAGGCATCAACTACTACCAAACAGCAACGAATGCCTTTAATCCATTAGATGGTGTCGGCGCTGGTAAGATGAATACTACAGGTAAAAAAGGCTCATCAGAAGAAACAGGCGTGCCTGGCATGTACAAAAAAGTAGAAAATCCATTTGTCGAACGTACAAATTGGGATTGGGAAATCGATCCAGAAGGTTTACGTATTGCTTTGCGACGAATCACGAGTCGCTACCGTATCCCTGTGTTGATCACGGAAAACGGTTTAGGTGAATATGACAAATTGACAGAAGATAAAAAAATCCATGATGACTACCGTATCAACTACTTGAAAAGTCATGTCAAAGCCATCAAAGAAGCTATTTCAGATGGTGCAGAAGTCTTGGGCTATTGCACATGGTCTTACACAGACTTGCTGAGCTGGTTAAATGGCTACCAAAAACGCTATGGCTTCGTTTATGTAGATCAGGATGAAACACAAGAAGGATCACTTGATCGCTACAAAAAAGATAGCTATTACTGGTACCAACAAGTAATTCGTGAGAATGGCGCGAATATTGGGAACCAATAAATATTGCACGAATAATACGTACTAAAGTGGATGGCACAATTTAAAAAAAAGGAACAAAAGAGGAGATACTGCTCATCTTTTGTTCCTTTTTTTGTTTGTCTTTTAGCTTTTACATCACCTAGAATTTCTGTTGATCACGAGTCTAACATAAATTGTTGAAGCACCGTTACACCAAAATCAGGTGCAGTCAATAATGTTGCGCCGATTGCGGCATCCGTCAATTTCCCACTATACGAATTTAGTGTGAGTAGTTTTCCGCTTCGAACGTTTCTGAACTTGTACAAAGGAATGGTTCCATAGGCATTTCCTGCGCTTACTACTCGCCATTGTGCCCGTTTATCTGAAGCATTTAAAACCCCAGTGCGTACAATAGAGAAGCCATTCCATTTACTATCTGATTCATACATTGAAAAATTATTTGCTCGATTATGGATGACAAAGGAATTGTTAGCCTCATAGAATACAAATCTCCATTGTTGGTTCGTATTCCTATGTTCATTAAAATAGATGACATCATCACTACTTGCTGAATCATCTAGCGCTCTACTATTATTAAGAGAATTAATGATGTGATAAGAATTACCTACCCTATTAGCCAATTCTTTTTGCTGTTGGTAGTCTCTGTCATCATTCACAGCAGTGAGTCCTTTCGAATTTATAGCAATTGTATCAATGAGTTGTTTCTTTTCCCAAACATTCCCAATCACTCGATAGATTTTCATCTCATTTTTTGAATGATCGACTTCTGCAGTTAAGTAAGTTTTTTGAGAAGCACTGCCAGAAGAATAAACTGGGACTTTGCCAAAATACTGTGGGTAAGAAACTTTACCGATTGTTTTGTGATAATGCCCTGCAAAAACGGCTCGCAACGTTCCATTATCATAATATTTTTCTACCATTGCCTTGAATCTTCCTTGGGGATCACTTCCCAATTTCCAATCATTTGGTTTATGTATATAAAGAATAGCCGGTTGGTTTGCACTTCTTGCTTCTTCTAACTGTCTCTCGATATAGTCCATCCCAGGTGTTAACCAATAAGTAGGACCAGGCCCTTCAGAGCAAGAAAGATGCATCGTGGGATAATTGTTGGCTGTGATCATTCTAAAATCCGCGATTTTTTGTGAATAGTTTAGGCTACCAACATGCTTAGATTCAAAAAAGTAATCTTCTTTCCAAGTATCTTTTGAAATCCAATTATGAGGTCTATAGGTATGCATTCTGTTAAAGGTTATCCGCCAAGCTTGATTGAGGAAAGTATCCTCGAAATTATTTTCAATATCATGGTTTCCTAGGCCATAAGAATAAGGCATTTTTAGTCTACTGAATAATTACTCCACTGAGAGCCTTGACCGTAAGCAGTGACATCCCCATTGACATAGGTATGTATTACTTTATTGCCGATGCTTGTTGAATAATCATTGATACTGTCATACTGATTTAAAATTAACGCAGCGGACTCCGCTCTGAGATCGCTATCTGATTGATAAATACCATCATCTGTTTTTGCTGTCCATGGAAATTGAGGATCAGAGGTAACTACAAACGAATAGTCGATGTCTGCGAATGCCGTAGTGCCAACCATAATTGTACCTACTAGAATACTCGCACTTAAAGTAATGCTTTTGATCATTTTATTTATTAATATTTTAGTACGCTTTTCAAATTTCATTTCTACTCCATTCTCTTATATTAATTTATTTTTTAAAGTTTGTCTCACTTTTATTTTGAAATTCTACACTCGAAGGCTTTTTTGATTCTTGTGAGTGTTATGACAAAACAAAAAGTGGTGTGATTTCCTATATTGTCGTAACCTCCTTTAAAGTTGATTGTTTTAAAAAAAGTATATCTTCCTATAATAGGTACTGTTCATAGTGTGTGGTGTTGCAACAAATAATTCTTCTTACAAAGACATAAAAGAATTTCTATCCTCACCTCAACGAAAGAGCGAAGACCATGGAGGCAAAAGGGGTGGCGAGGATCGTAGGAAGAGTTTTGAAGAATCAGATAAAAAGAAAATCAGCAATCGGGCAAACAAAACTTTTGTTCGCTTGCTTTTTTTTGTATAATGGAACTTGATGAAAAGAGGGATATATCATGGCAAAGAAAAAACGTCCTGCTAAGAAGAAGAGAAAAACTAAAAAACAAAAACAGCAGCAGGAGCAAATGATTGCGATCGGTGTTGGCTTTGCTTTTATACTATTTGCCGTCTTTGGGTTTTTGAAATTAGGCTTTTTAGGTATTTTAGTGGCGAATGGCTTTCGCATAGTCGCTGGAAATACGTATCAGATCCTCTGTGTATTATTAGCAGTTTTAGGATTTTGGATCATGGTCAAAAATAGAGAATTCACGATGGGTAAGAGTCGTCGTTGGCTGGGAGTCGGTCTGTTTTATTTAGGTATCTTACTCTTTTTACATGCCAATCTTTTTGGAAAATTGAACAGCGGAGAACCCAATATCATTGGAACGACTTGGGATCTACTATCGGGAGATATTCGTCAAAGCCAAATCACCACGAATGTCGGTGGCGGTATGTTAGGTGCATTTATTTATAATCTGACATTCTTTTTGATTGCTCAACCGGGAAGTTATTTCGTAGCTGTTTTATTGATTATTGGCGGAGCAGTATTATTCAGTAATGTTGAGGGTCATCAATTATTGAATGCCTTACAAGTCATGGGAGATAGATTCCAAGAACTGTTAGAAGGCGATCCAGAAAAGCAGGCACGTAAACAAGCTGCGAAAGAAGAGCGGCAAAAGCAACGAGCAGAAGCGAAGGAAGCAAAACGTCTTGCTGCGAAAGAAGCAGCAGAAGCTGAAGCTGCGGAAATAGAACAAAAGCGAGCCACTCGTCAAAAGAATCAGGTACAAAAGGAAACTTCTCCTATTTATGAAGAAAGTGAACCTGAACAATTAAGTTTTGTGCCGATTGACAGTTTTCAAGGAAATGTCCAACCTCCTGTTATGGAACGTCCTAAACAGGATGAGATGAGCCAAGTACAAGAGTCTTCCGAAGATGAGTTATTTGAAGATGATGGCACTGCATTAGAATTTGAGATCGAAGCAGAAGAAGAAAATCAAGCATACGAGCTACCTTCAATCGATTTATTAGACTCAGCGCAAACCGTGGATCAAAGTGATGAGTACAAGAAAATTGAAAAGAACATTGGCGTGTTAGAACAAACTTTCCAAAGTTTTGGTGTCGATGCGAAAGTCGTCAAAGCAAGTTTAGGCCCATCTGTGACGAAGTTTGAGATCCAACCAGCTGTCGGAGTAAAAGTAAGTAAAATCGTTAGTTTGACTGATGATATTGCCTTAGCTTTAGCCGCAAAAGATGTTCGTATGGAAGCACCGATCCCTGGGAAATCACTGATTGGGATCGAAGTGCCGAATAGCAAGATCAGTATGGTTTCGTTTAGAGAGATCATCGAAGCCCAACCGGATCATCCAGACAAGCTATTGGAAGTACCTCTAGGACGAGATGTTTCGGGTCGTGTCCAAACGGCCGATTTATCGAAAATGCCTCACTTGCTCGTTGCCGGATCGACTGGTAGTGGGAAGTCAGTAGCGATCAACGGCATCATCACAAGTATCTTGATGCGAGCAAAACCTCATGAAGTCAAACTGATGATGATCGACCCGAAAATGGTTGAGTTGAATATGTATAATGGTATCCCGCATTTGTTGACGCCAGTTGTGACCAATCCTAGAAAAGCAGCACAAGCATTGCAAAAAGTCGTTCAGGAAATGGAAGAACGTTATGAGAAGTTTGCTGCAACTGGTGTGAGAAATATCTCTGGGTATAATGAATTTGTCCAACAAAAAAATCTAGAGAATGGAACCAAACATCCGACCTTACCATTTATCGTTGTCATTGTTGATGAATTAGCGGATCTGATGATGGTTGCAAGCAACGAAGTCGAAGATGCGATCATCCGTTTAGCGCAAATGGCTCGTGCCGCAGGTATCCATATGATCTTAGCGACACAACGCCCAAGTGTGGATGTTATCACCGGGATCATCAAAGCCAATGTACCTTCACGAATGGCGTTTGCTGTTTCCAGCGGAACAGACTCACGAACGATCATTGATTCTAATGGGGCGGAAAAGCTCTTAGGACGAGGGGACATGCTCTTCTTACCAATGGGAGAGAACAAACCGATCCGTGTTCAAGGCGCCTTCATTTCAGACCATGAAGTGGAACGTGTGGTTAACTTTGTCACCGATCAACAAGAAGCCAATTACGAAGAAAAAATGATGCCAACGGATGAAGTTGAATCAGCTGGTTCAGCTGAACAACCTCAAGATGAACTATTTGAAGAGGCAAAAGCATTAGTTATCGAAATGCAAACCGCTAGTATTTCTCTGTTGCAACGTCGTTTTAGAATCGGCTACAATCGGGCAGCTCGTTTAGTCGATGAATTAGAAGCTCACGGCGTCGTAGGCCCTTCAGAAGGCAGTAAGCCTCGAAAAGTTTTTATTGAACAAGTGGAAGAGTCAATGGAGCAACCATTATCTGAAAATCAGGACATATAAAATGAAAGCAAGAAATCTTTTCTTATCGAATTGATTTTTTGCTTTTATTTTGCGTTTAGTCCATAAAAATATTTTTTGTGAAAAAAAACAGGTAGTAACAACACGACTATTATAAAATCATTCATGTTAAAAAATGATAAGCGTAAAGTCACAATAGTTTTTTTAGATGAAAGGAGATTCACTGAATGAACGATGAGACAATGAAAAAGATTGATCAAGTAACGAATGAAGTTTCCGAAAAAATCACGAATGAACAATTAACAGAAACAAGGGATGAAGCGACTGGAAAACCAGTCAACGAACAACCTAAAGAACGAGCCAAAGAACCAATCGAAGAACCAGTCAAAGAACTGGATGCGGATGCCGGTGTAGATGCAACCGAAGAACCAATCGAAAAACCGATCGAAGAACCGATCGAAGAACCGATACAACCAACGAGTCACACAAAAAAAGCAACGCGTGATGAACCCCGAGTCGGCTTGGCAAATTCTGAGTTTCAAAGGGGCAATCAGGAAGTACCGGAAGAAATCAAAAAATGGAATTGGGGCGCCTTCTCTCTTAACATCATCTGGGGAATTGGGAACAAAACGTATCTTCCATTACTGTGTCTGATTCCACTATTCAATTTTGTTTGGGTGTTTATTTGCGGATTCAAAGGCAATGAAGGGGCATGGAGAGATGGAAACTATACGGATGTTGAAACATTCAAACAAGTCCAAAAAACTTGGAGTAGAGCTGGCATAGCGATGTTTATTATTCAAATTGTGATTATCCTCTTATATCTTGTTTTCGTCGTATTCATTCTTTCTAGCTTATGGTATATTCGTGATTCTTTTATCCGGGATTCTTATAACTATGATCCTTACATTTATGATGGTTATTACTACTAGAAAGGAGAAAACTATATGCATCAAAAAATGATCAAAACTATTTTTATATTGAATATCGTTCAAACAGTGATTTATCTTTTTGGTTTCTTTAACCGAGTAGCAGAGCAGTCAGGTCTGGTTCCTCTCGTCTATGTGACACGTCTATGGGGGAATTTTTATGGAATTATTTTTTGGTCGATCCTAAGTATGATTTGCGTGATCGGCTTCACTTTGAGCTTATATTTATTGCTTTCAAAAGCAGTAGATTCTAAAAAAACAGTCGGGTTGATCATTTCTGCTATTGGTTATGGTTCTCCACTACTATTCAGTTTTTTCTTGATCATTCCAGCAACCTTGTTGATTTTAGGGCTTATCTTTATTAAATGGATGATTATAGATCCAGAAAAATCAGTAGAAGAATACGATGAGTGGCATGATACCCATGCATGACCTAAATAAGATTTAGTACAAGTTTTTAACGATTATTTAGTTTCTTTTGTGAACTATTGCATTAATAAAGGGAATCAGTTATAGTATGTAGCGATACTTTGAAAAAAAGAGGGAATAATCGTGGAAAAACAATCCATTTATGGTTTAACAAATAAAGAATTGACTGCTTGGTTTTTAGAACATGGTGAAAAGAAATTCCGTGCCTCACAAGTATGGGAATGGCTCTATCAAAAGCGTGTCACAAGCTTTGAAGAAATGACGAATCTTTCAAAAAGTTTGATTGAAAAACTATCAGAAAATTTTGAGATCAATCCATTGAAACAAGTGATCGTGCAAGAGGCAAGTGATGGGACAGTCAAATACTTGTTTGAGTTGCCAGATAAAAATATGATCGAAACGGTGTTGATGAGACAAGAATATGGCTTATCTGTGTGTGTAACTACACAAGTCGGATGTAATATTGGCTGTACTTTTTGTGCCAGTGGTTTATTAACGAAAAACCGAGACTTAACTGCGGGTGAGATCGTGGCTCAGATCATGATGGTCCAACATTACTTTGATGAACGTCAACTGGGGGAACGAGTATCCCATGTCGTGGTGATGGGGATCGGTGAACCGTTCGACAATTACGACAATGTCATGGATTTCTTGCATATCATCAATGATGCCAAAGGTTTAGCAATCGGTGCTCGTCACATCACAGTGTCAACTAGTGGGTTGGCAAATAAAATCAAAGAGTTTGCTGAAAATGGATTACAAGTCAACTTAGCAATTTCATTACATGCACCAAATAATGAAGTCCGTACGTCCATGATGCGCATTAATCGCCGTTTTCCAATCGAAAAATTGATGGAAGCAGTGGATGAGTACTTGGAGAAAACTAATCGCCGGATCACGTTTGAGTACATCATGCTGAATCAAGTAAATGATCGGCCAGAACATGCGCAACAACTTGCTGATCTGTTGAAAGACAAGAAAAAATTAACTTATGTCAATTTGATTCCTTACAACCCAGTAAGTGAACATGATCAATATTCAAGAAGTCCAAAAGCGGATGTATTGAAATTTTATGATGTGTTGAAAAAGAACGGCATCAATTGTGTGATTCGCAAAGAGCATGGGACAGATATTGATGCAGCTTGTGGGCAATTGCGTAGCAAACAAATGAAAAAAGAAAAAACTGTAGCAAAATAAATATTCTTAAAGTTAAGTTTTCTTTCCTTCTCTTTTTCCCGTTTGGCTGATAGAATAGGCTGAAATTGGAATGGAGGGGAATAGGATGATCATCAGTGAATTTGATCGTAGAAATATCGGTTTGAAGGATCAGCTAGCTGACCTTTTGCGATTGACTTGGCCGAAGGATTACGGTGAACAACCAATGAAAGAAGTCGAGCAACTGCTGGCGACGGATCGAATCGCTGTCTCAGCGGTGGAACAAGATCGTTTGGTTGGTTTTATCGGTGCGACTCCGCAGTATGGAATGACTGGTTGGGAAATTCACCCTCTAGTAGTAGAAACTTCTTATCGAAAGCAGTATATCGGTAGCCGCTTAGTTGCTTATGTGGAGAAAGAAATCGCTTCTAAAGGTGGTGTGATGGTTTATTTAGGAACAGATGATACGGATGGGGACACCAGTCTTAGTCATACGGATCTTTTTGATCATCCGTTAGATAAACTGAAATCAATCGAAACTTTCAACAAGCATCCTTATACATTTTATGAAAAAATGGGCTATCAAGTCGTTGGAGCGATTCCTGATGCAAATGGGATCAATCAACCAGATATCCTTCTGGCAAAACGACTTGGAGAAATAAATCAATGAATGAAGCACCAAAAAAATTTTTTAAAATCGAATAAAACATGCGAGCCTCCCCTAGTGTGGAGGCTCTTTTTTGTAGCAAAAACCGAACATTCATATCAAACGTTCTTATAACGACCATTTTTTTATGATTATTTTATTCGAAAGAGGATTAGATAAAAATCCTTGATTTATCTCATTTTTTCAGAAAAAAATAATAAAACGTTCATGGAAAAGTCATTATTTTTTAGAAAAAGCGAAAAAAACTGTTGCAATTTTAATAATTATTCATTAAACTCATAAACAACTCAGAAAATACTAATTATTCTGAAAATTTCGATAAAGGGGTACGGAAGATGAAAAAGAATTTAACTTTTGGTGTTGTGGCCTTATGTGGGCTTGTACTTGCTGGTTGTTATGGTGGCAGCAGTGCAGATACAAGTGGTAGTGGTTCTTCAAGCAGTGGATCAGCAGATGGAGGAGGCGTCTTCAACTTAGTAGTACCTCAAGAAATGCCATCAGTCGACTTATCGGTTGCAACAGATACAATCAGTTTTACTGCACTAAATAATGTGTATGAAGGAATCTATCGTTTAGATGAGGATAGTAAACCTCAACCAGCCGGTGCCAGTGAATTGGCTGAAGTGAGTGAAGATGGATTGACTTATAAAGTCAAATTGCGTGAAGACGCAAAATGGTCAAATGGAGAGCCTGTCACAGCAGCTGATTATGTATACGGTTGGCAACGTACGGTAGATCCAGCGACGGCATCAGAATATGCGTATCTTTTTGCACCAGTTGAAAATGCTGAAGCAATCACAGCAGGCGACAAAGACAAATCAGAATTAGGCATCAAAGCAGTTGGTGATTATGAATTGGAAATCAAATTAGCCAAACAAACACCATACTTCCAATACTTACTTGCTTTCCCTTCATTCTTCCCACAAAGTCAAGCAGTGGTTGAAGAACATGGAGATGCGTACGCATCATCAAGTGACAACGCAGTATACAACGGACCATTTACTTTAGCGGATTTTGATGGACCAGGTACTGATACAGAATGGACGTACAAGAAAAACGAAGAGTACTGGGATAAAGATGCAGTTAAATTATCAGAAATCAAAGTCAGTGTCGTAAAAGAATCTTCTACTGCATTGAATCTGTTCAAAGATGGACAAGCAGATGATGTCATCTTATCAGGTGAGTTAGCACAACAAAATGCGAATGATCCAGCTTATACGTCAGTTAAAGAAGCACGTACAAGTTATATCGAGTTCAATCAAAGAGAAGATGATTCACCATTCAAAAATGTGAACTTAAGAAAAGCCATTTCTTATTCAATCAACCGTGAAGCATTAGTGAAACAAGTTATGGGTGATGGTTCAGTGGTTTCAACAGGCTTGATTCCTGCAGACATGAATAAGAACCCTGAAACAAATGAAGATTTCGCAGCAGAAGCCGGCGAATTAGTATCATATGATCAAGACAAAGCAAAAGAATATTGGGAAAAAGCGAAGAGTGAATTAGGAATCGACTCATTAGAATTTGAATTGATGGCATCAGATGACGACTCAACGAAAAAAGTGATCGAATATATCCAAAACTCTATCCAAGAAAACCTTGACGGTGTGAAAGTAAAACCTACACCAGTACCATTCTCTGTTCGTTTGGATCGTTCATCTTCTGGTGATTTTGACACAGTATTAGGTGGCTGGGGCGCAGACTATGCTGATCCAAGTAGTTTCACTGACTTGTTTGTAACAGGTAACTCTTACAACCGTGGTCAATGGTCAAATGCAGACTATGACAAAGCCGTTGAAGCATCTGCTTCTAAAGATGCTGGTGACGAACAAGCGCGTTGGGCTGACTTACAAGAAGCGAATAAAATCATCGCTGAAGATATGGGTGTCGCTCCAATTTACCAAAAAGCTGAAGGTCATTTAGTTAATCCAAAAGTCAAAGGTATCGTTCATCATGCTGCTGGCGCATCATGGGATTACAAATGGACATATATTGAAGAATAAACTGTCCTAAAAAGAAAAAAGAGTGTCTGGGATGTATTACAAATCCCAGACCTCTCAATTTTCTGATCCTAGTTATTCTTTTGGCCGTTCATTTAGACAAGTGAGATGAGCGCAAAGACAATCGAAAACACAAGCAAAATTCCAGCGATGATCAGCCAAAAGGTATACATACCGTAGCTGACCGAAGATAGGGAAGTAAATTCTGGTTTTTCCTTCCGGTTTCTCGTTCGTGCTAAGTGAAACGAACGTTGAAAGTGATCAAAGAAACCTGAGGAGAACACCCATAAAAATCCGCCGATAATCAAAAACGGCAACGCACATAAAAATAAATCATTGGATAATTGAAGAAGGGTCAACTGATCAGTCAAAGCATTTTTAAGTAACACGAGGACGATCACTAAACCGGCAAACAAATAAGGACGATATTTTTTTTTCATTTTTTTGCTCCTTTATCATTGGTTCATTAAATAATGTAGCGAAACATTGATCAGAAGTCAAAAGCTAGGGGGAAACATTCGTGAATAGTTATATAAAATATGTATTAAAACGTGTCTTCTTTATGGTCATCACACTTTGGTTGATTGCAACCATCACATTCTTTTTGATGCAATTATTGCCTGGTACACCTTACACAAACCAGGAACGTTTAAGTCCTGAAACAATTGAGATGTTGAACAAACAAGTTGGTTTGGATAAACCAGTCATCGTTCAATATGGGATCTATCTTTCTAATTTGATCCAAGGAGATTTTGGTATCTCTTTCCAATTCAAAAACCAACCAGTTGCTAACTTATTAGCAGGACGAGTAGGACCTTCATTACAGCTTGGTCTACAAGCAATCATTTTCGGAACTTTCTTTGGAACGATCCTAGGAACAATCTCAGCAATGAAACAAAATACATGGGTCGATACGTCTTCTACATTAGTCGCGATCTTAGGACGTTCTATCCCTAACTTTGTTTTTGCTGTATTGTTACAATACATTTTTGCCATCCAATTTCGTGTATTACCGATCGCAAAATGGGATGGGTTCATGTATACGATCTTACCAACGATTGCACTAGCCATGTCGCCATTAGCCGACTCTGCCAGATTCATCCGAACAGAAATGGTCGAAGTCTTGCATAGTGATTATGTTGAATTGGCTCGAGCAAAAGGCTTGAGTCGTTGGGAAATTGCCTTCAAACATGGTCTACGTAATAGTTTGATCCCGTTGATGACCTTGTTAGGCCCATTAGCAGTCGCTTTGATGACTGGTTCATTAGTTGTTGAAAATATCTTTGCTATTCCGGGGATCGGTGAGCAATTCGTTAAGTCGATCACAACAAATGACTATCCAACGATCATGGCTGTCACGATCTTGTATTCATTTATGTTGATCTTAGTTATTTTAGTCGTGGATCTATTGTACGGACTAGTTGATCCGAGAATCCGAGTTTCTGAAGGGAGTCGAAGCTAGATGGAACTGATACCAAAACGCTACGAAACAATTGCAGAAATTCCTGCAGATGAATTTTTACCGTTACAAAAAAACACAGAAGAAGAACGTGAAAAAATCGAAGCTCCTTCACTGAATTTTATCCAGGATTCTTGGCGTCGATTGAAGAAAAACAAAGCGGCAGTTATTTCTATGGGATTACTGATCGTGATCATCTTTATCTCGATCATCACGATTTTCGTTTCACCCCATGATCCAACCGCTCAAAATGTCGATTACATCAACTTACCACCACGTATTCCTGGTATCAATATCGCCGGACTAAACGGAAAAGCAATGGTTGCTGGTGAGTTAGTCGATAAATATGCGCAAGCAAATGTTCCCGCAGACGTGAACTACTTTTTAGGAACAGATGGTCTAGGTCGTGATGTGTTAAGTCGTTTGTTCATGGGAACACGTATCTCTCTACTGATTGCCTTCATTGCTGCGTTACTAGATGTAACGATCGGTGTTGCCTATGGTTTGATCTCTGGTTTGTTAGGTGGTCGTGTGGACAATGCGATGCAACGTTTCTTAGAGGTCTTATCTGGTATTCCTAACTTAGTCGTGATGATTTTGATGTTGGTCGTCTTTGAACCAGGGATCTTCTCGATCGTGGCGGCGATGGCGATCACGAACTGGATTCCGATGGCTCGGATCGTCAGGGCGCAAACCTTGAAATTAAAAGACCAAGAGTATGTGTTAGCAGGAATGACATTAGGTGAATCCAAATGGAAGATCGCCTTCAAGCATATCTTGCCAAACATTTCGAGTGTGATCATCATCCAAATGATGTTCAGTATCCCATCAGCGATTTTCTTCGAAGCTTTCTTAAGTTTCATCGGCCTAGGCTTGACACCACCTTCTGCTTCATTGGGAACGATGTTGAGTGATGGATACAAAACATTCTTATACTTGCCGTACCTATTATGGATACCGGCAGCAACCTTATCGGTGATCATGATTGGTTTCAACTTATTAGCAGATGGCTTACGTGATGCCTTTGATCCTAAAATGAAAGAGTGAGTACGATGACGAAAATTCTTGAAGTAAAGAACTTACAAATCTCCTTTGATACCTATGCTGGAAAAGTCCAAGCAATCCGAGGCGTCGATTTTCATTTGAACAAAGGTGAAACATTGGCAATCGTTGGCGAATCCGGTAGTGGGAAATCTGTAACGACTAGAAGTATCATGCGTTTACTGTCAAGTAACGCATCGATCGATTCTGGTGAGATTTTATTCAAAGGACAAAACATTGTTGATAAAACAGAAAAAGAAATGCAAAAGATTCGTGGGAAAGAAATTGCGATGATCTTCCAAGATCCGATGACTTCATTAGATCCAACGATGACGATTGGTAAACAAGTAGCAGAATCTTTACGTAAGCATAATAAAGTATCGAAAAAAGAGGGGCAAAAAGCCGCTTTAGAATTATTGAATCTTGTAGGAATCCCGGAAGCTGAGAAACGCATCCATAGCTATCCTCATCAATTTTCAGGGGGACAACGGCAACGGATCGTGATCGCGATCGCGTTGATTTGTTACCCAGAAATCTTGATTGCAGATGAACCAACGACAGCCTTAGATGTGACGATCCAAGCACAGATTTTAGAGTTGTTGAAAAAAATCCAATCAAAAATCGACACGTCGATCATTTTTATCACCCATGATCTTGGTGTCGTAGCGAATGTCGCTGATCGAGTAGCAGTGATGTACGGTGGAAAAATCATTGAAGTGGGGACATCTGAAGAGATTTTTTACAATCCACAGCATCCGTATACATGGGGCTTACTTGGCTCTATGCCTACATTGGAAAGTGGCAATGACCGCTTATATGCAATCCCAGGTTCTCCACCGGATTTATTGAATCCGCCAAAAGGTGATGCCTTCTATCCACGAAATGAATTTGCATTGAAAATCGATGCGGAACAAGCACCACCGTTTTTCGAACTATCACCAACACACCAAGCAGCTACTTGGCTATTAGCCCCACAAGCTCCAAAAGTGACACCGCCAGAAGAGATTCAACGGCGCTGGGCGATTTTTCAAGAAAAGCAAAAAGCACATGGCCAAGGGGGATTGAACAATGAACAAAAAACTGCTCGAGGTTAAAGGCTTAAAACAGTATTTTAATGTAGGAAAGAAAAATGAAGTCCATGCGGTGAATGATATCAGTTTTCACATCTATGAAGGAGAAACATTCGGCTTAGTTGGCGAATCTGGTAGTGGAAAGTCAACCACAGGTCGAACGATCATCCGTTTGAATGAACCAACGGGTGGCGAGATCTTATTTGATGGGCAAGATGTGACGAAATTAAAAGGCAAACAAGCCATGACAAAGTTTCGTCATGAAGTCCAAATGATTTTCCAAGATCCATATGCTTCATTAAATCCAAGAATGAAAGTACGAGATATCATTGCAGAAGGAATCGATGTCAACGGACTAGCTAAATCACCCGAAGAACGTGCAGAAAAAGTCAACGAGTTACTAAAAACAGTTGGCTTAAATCCCAGCCATGGCACACGCTATCCTCATGAATTTTCAGGGGGACAACGCCAACGGATCGGGATTGCACGAGCATTAGCAGTCAATCCGAAGTTTATCATTTGTGATGAACCAATCTCTGCTTTAGACGTATCGATCCAAGCCCAAGTGGTCAATCTTTTACAAGATTTACAAAAAGAGCAAGGATTGACTTACTTGTTTATCGCGCACGATCTATCCATGGTGAAACATATCAGTGACCGTATTGGTGTGATGCACAATGGCTTGTTGCTTGAGATGGGAACCAGTGAAGAAATCTATAATCATGGAGTGCACCCATATACGGAAAGCTTACTATCAGCGATCCCATTGCCTGACCCTGATCATGAACGCCAACGTCGCCGGATCAAGTATCAACCTGAACCAGATGATGGACAAATCCGCACGTTAAGAGAAATTGCTCCTGAACATTTTGTATATGCAACAGAACAAGAAGTTGCTTATTATGCGAAAAAATTAAAACGGCAGAAAGAAGCCTTGCTAGTCGCAAACTAGGGGGAGAAGCCGATGCTAAAAGCCTTTAAATTTCGAATCTATCCCACTGATTCACAAAAACAGTGGTTGATCCAAACATTTGGTTGTGTGCGTTTCACTTACAATCATTTATTAAAAGCCAGACAGGCGTATTATTTAGAAACACAAGCGATCGATTATACGCTGACACCAGCTTCTTTAAAAAAGCAATATCCGTTTTTAAAAGAAGTCGATAGTTTAGCCTTAGCGAATACCCAATTAAATTTGGATCGTGCATTTCGTAATTATTTTAAAGGACGCGCAAGCTTCCCCAAACTAAAAAATAAAAAAAGTATTTGGCAGTCGTATACGACGAATAATCAAAAAGGAACAATCTATTTAGAAGAAACATACCTCAAATTGCCAAAGCTAAAAGAGAAAATTCGCATCCATGCCCATCGTCCGATTGAAGGAACGATTCGTTCAGCAACGATCTCATCTCGATACAACGAGATCTTTTATGTCTCCTTGCTCTGTGAAGTTCCCCAAAAGACGATGAAAGCGTCAAATAAATGGATCGGGATAGCCTATGATCCAGATCGTCTAGTGGAGATGTCCACACCACTTGACATCACGATTCCTAAATTCAAACAAGTTGATCAACAACTTCTGCGGGCAAAGAGAAAGCTTGTGATCAAAGGACGATCAGCACAGCATCGACGCACACACGTTGAAAGAGTAAAAAATTATCAAAAGCAAAAAAGGAAAATCAAAGACCTTTATTTAAAACAAAAATTTCAACGAGAAGACTATTTAGAACAAATTTCAGGAACAGTGATCCGTCATTATGATTATTTGTTTGTCGAATCGATTTCAGCAGATTGTCCGGAAGGTGATTTTTCTATCCAAGACTGGCATAAGCTATTAGCAAAGCTCCAATATAAATCGCAATGGTATAGCAAAAAGTTAGTATTGATCGATATGAAAGAACAAACAGCTCCTTCCACAAATAAAAAGAGTCTGGAATTAGTTGAAATCGGGAAACAAGTCCTTTTTGAATAAAAAAACTGGTAGGGGCGCCAGGGTTCGCCTTGCTAATAAAAAACATCTACTGTTTTTGTTTCTAGGAATTTCTTTCAGAGAAGCTCACTAATTATGACAAACCAAAAAAGAGGAGAAGAGCATGAATGCTCTTCTCCTTTCAGACTGTAGACAAAAGCATCAGTTTCCTCTTTACTAAGAGTGTAGACTAATACTTTTGTCTATTTTTGTATAATAAAAGATATGGGCTCTTTGTCAATAAGGACTGATGAGTTGCGAAAAACTAAATCTGGGTCAGAACAAACCTCATTCTGACTCAGATTTTGTGTTATCTAACTTTGATTAATTGATTGGTCAAAAAGATTCTAATTTTCATATTCTCAAATGATTTAAATCCGTAGAATACTCGTTTCATTGTTTTTATGTGGGTATTCTTTGCTTCTATTTTTCCATTGGAGTAAGGATAAATCATCGCATTGCCGATGCCTTCTTCGTAGATCAGAAGGTTTTGAAGTTTCTCACGAAATCCTTCATCTAATGTTTCGGGAAGTTCTGCCAATAAGGAGAAAAGCAAGTCAGGATCTTTGTCTCGAAAAGCTTCAACTAATTCATGGAAAATGGGATATGCCTCCTTTTGATGTGCACCCCAAAAGTTAGACTAGAAATCTAATTAAAAGGGGTGCTTTTTTTGCGGAAA
This sequence comes from Enterococcus sp. AZ171, assembly GCF_051714005.1. Lineage (NCBI taxonomy): Bacteria > Bacillati > Bacillota > Bacilli > Lactobacillales > Enterococcaceae > Enterococcus > Enterococcus sp. AZ171. The sequence goes on from NZ_JBIORA010000001.1 coordinate 667,482, forward strand.
TATACATTTGATTTTAAGAAAAAAGTAGTTTCAGACTATTTAAATAACGAAGGCGGCTACAAATATCTTGCACATAAATATCAAATAAATCGTACACTGGTTAGACATTGGGTAAGGATTTATAACTATCATGGTTGGGAAGGCTTGGTTGGAGGTGGCAAAAGCTACACTACAAAATTTAAACTTGATGTTATAGAATATATGGAAACAAATGGTCTTTCTATCCAAGAAACTGCTAAAAAATTTAATATCGGTTCAAATAGAACTCTAAGTAAATGGATAGAGCAATATGAAGAAGACGGTTCTTCTTCACTTGAGAGCCAAAAAAGGGGCAGAAAAATTAGTATGAATTCCAAGCTAAACATTCCTAAAAAACTTAAAGATGAGTCTCTTGAAGAAGAAGTTATTCGTTTAAGAGCAGAGAACGCATATTTAAAAAAGTTAGAAACCTTGATTCAAGAACAAGATTTGAGCAAGAAGAAATCAAGGTTAAAACAATCCTTCAGCTCAAAAAAGAATTTAAATTGAATCTATTACTTTCAATTGCACAATTAGCGAAGTCAACTTATTATTACTGGGTAAAAAAATTAGATAAGCCAGATAAATATAGCAAGATTAAGCAAGAAATTACAGCGATTGTAAAAGAATCAAGAAACTCTTATGGTTATCGTAGAGTCACTTTAGCGTTAAAGATGAAAGGATATACAATCAATCATAAAACAGTTAGAAAATTAATGTCCCAAATGGGACTTACCTGTCAAATCCGAATAAAGCGATATAAATCTTATAAAGGAACAGTAGGAAAAATTGCCAAGAATGTGTTAAAACGAAATTTTTCAGTAGATACACCCAATAAAAAATGGGTGACAGACGTCACTGAATTCAAGATAAAAGGAAGAAAAATCTATCTATCTCCTATACTTGATTTATTTAACGGAGAAATAATTAGTTATAGTATATCAACTAGTCCAACATATAAACTGATTGAAGAAATGCTTCAACAAGCAATTAAAAAAAAGGGAACTGAGGGTTCACTGATTCTACATTCAGATCAAGGATGGCAGTATCAGATGCCACAATATCAAAAAAAATTAAAAGAGAATAACATTATTCAAAGCATGTCTAGAAAAGGAAATTGCTTAGATAATTCTGTAATAGAAAATTTTTTTGGTGTGCTTAAATCAGAGTTTTTTTATCGAGAAAAATTCCGATTAATTGAGACATTTCAAAGTAAATTAAATGAGTATATTAGATGGTATAATAACAAAAGAATAAAACTAAAGTTAAATGGACTATCTCCAGTAGAATATCGGAAACAGTCCATTAAATAGTTCAACTTTTGGGGTTCAGTTCATTTAAGGGGCTAGCGAGTGGTGAGCCCTTCTAGAGCTGTTAAAAAGCCACCCGTTTTCACGGGTGGATATTTACTCTGTATGTCCACGTTTTAATTGATAGATCTTTGAGGGACGTCCGATACCGACAGGACGTTCACCGATTTCATCGAAGTATTGTAACATAGCTTTTTTGAAATTGGAATGATCGATCATTTTAAAATCGATCCCTAAGAATTTAGCGAATACTTTGCGTGCTTCAGTGATCGTGAAGTCTTTTCCTAGCACTTGAAGCACTTGGGGTTCATGTTCCATTTTGTTGACGACACGGTTGAAGGCTTTGACAATGATCTCGCTATGGTCAAAAGCTAATGTGTCTTTGCCAGAAGACTCGCTCGTCGTCAAGTCTAGAGTGATTGCTACATCCCCACTCGATAAATGCAGTTTGTTTGCATTGCGTTCAAGTGAAAACCACTGCACTTCTTTGGCATCGTCTCCAGCGATCAAAGGTTCTTCACCGATAAAGGCGAGATAGCTGACTGTCACGACCCAGCCACGAGGATCACGATTCGGTGTACTGAAGGTATGCAGTTGTTCAATATTTTCTTCGGATATGATGACGCCTGTTTCTTCTTTTGTTTCTCGCAATACGCTGGCACCAGTCGATTCATTTTTTTGGACGAATCCTCCGGGAAGTGCCCAAGAATTTCGGTAAGGATGGCTTTTACGTTGGATAAGTAAAACTTTTAATTGATCTTCTTCTTTGTTGTAGCAGAGTAAAACGATATCGACGGTCAAGGAAGGTTTTTCATATTCAGGACGTTCTTGGTCTTGGTACCAAGATAAGAAATCAGTTTCAGAGGCCTCTTGTTCATAATATGTTTTTTCTTCTTCTTTTGAATGAAAATGTTCCACTTTCTCACCTCCTATTATGTTAAGGTACTTTTTACTTTATTGTAGCAGAATCTCTCTGAAAACCAAAGATTTCTAGACAAATAAATCCAACTCAGAGTTGAAAAAGAAACGGTAAGAGTAGATTAAATAGGAAGAAAAGCAAATAAAAAGGGAGAAGCTTCTGTTTTTCTTCTCGAATGGCGAAAAAGCCACAGAGGACGATATACCCTGCTAGGATCACTCGAAGGATCAAAGTGAGCAAAAGAAAAGTATTTAATTGCCCATGTAGATTGAAATAACCATACAGATGTAAATAGTAAAAACTAAATAGTAGATGGATGAGAGAAAGTAAAGCAATGCTGATAATCATTCGTTTGTGTTTTTTTGTCATTAGTCTCAAAACCTTTTCTTATATGATATTGCTTATTATAGCATGTTTGTAAAGTAAAAATGAGAGAGTAGACGATCCTGAAGAAAAAGGAGCGAGAGTGTGGATAGAGAAGGAAGTGGTTCATCACGATAACGTAGGTTCTTTATAGATGTTTTCTTGAAGGGAAAGGACATCTTTACATTTCGGGAGTTATCAAAAAAAGCTAACAGCGCATTCATTTTATGGTATACTAGCAAGGAAACGAATTCGCACCATGCGATAAAGGAGGAAGTACCCCATGGCAGAAAAGGAAACTTTTTATATCACTACGCCCATCTATTATCCAAGTGGCAAACTGCACATTGGCAATTCTTATACAACGATTGCATGTGATGCTGTTGCACGTTATAAACGTTTGATGGGCTTTGATGTGTTTTATCTAACTGGGGTAGATGAACACGGACAGAAAATCGAGAAAAAAGCAGAAGAATTAGGCGTAGAGCCACAGGAATATGTAGACAAAATGGCTGCAGATGTCAAAAAACTATGGAAAACATTAGATATCAGCTACGATAAATTCATTCGCACAACTGATGATTATCATAAAGCAGCAGTTCAAAAAATCTTTGATCGTTTGCTTGAACAAGGCGATATTTACTTAGGTGAATATGAAGGTTGGTATTCTGTCTCTGATGAGGAATTCTTTACAGAAACTCAACTTGCAGAAGTATACAAAGATGAAGACGGCAAAGTGATCGGCGGGAAAGCGCCAAGTGGTCATGAAGTTGAGCTAGTCAAGGAAGAGTCTTATTTCTTCCGTATGAGTAAGTATGCAGATCGCTTGTTAGAGTACTACGAAGAACACCCAGAGTTTATCCAACCTGAATCACGTAAAAATGAGATGATCAATAACTTCATCAAACCAGGTTTAGAAGATCTAGCAGTTTCACGGACGACATTCAGCTGGGGAATCAATGTTAAAAATGATCCGAAACATGTAGTGTATGTCTGGATCGATGCGTTGTCGAACTACATCACCGCACTGGGCTACGGTTCAGAAGACGATCAATTATTCCAGAAATATTGGCCCGCAGATGTCCATATGGTTGGAAAAGAAATCGTTCGGTTCCATACGATCTATTGGCCGATCATGTTGATGGCATTAGATATCCCATTGCCAAAGAAAGTCTTTGGACATGGCTGGTTGTTGATGAAAGACGGCAAGATGTCTAAATCGAAAGGCAATGTCGTTTATCCAGAAATGCTCGTAGAACGCTATGGCTTAGATGCTTTGCGTTATTACTTATTGCGTGCAGTACCATTTGGTTCAGATGGCGTATTTACACCAGAAGACTTTGTGTCACGTGTGAACTACGATTTGGCGAATGACTTAGGGAATCTTTTGAATCGAACGATTGCAATGATCAATAAATATTGTGATGGCATGGTTCCTGACTATGCGTCATTAGTGACACCGTTTGACAGTGAGTTATCAACAACTGCTGCGAATGTGGTTGGTCGTTATCATGACGCAATGGAAAAAATGGAATTCAACACTGCTTTAGCCGAAATCTGGGTATTGATTTCTCGTGCCAACAAATATATCGATGAAACAGAACCTTGGGTCTTAGCAAAAGACGAAGAGAAGAAAAAAGAGTTAGAGAGCGTGATGATCCACTTAGCTGAATCGTTACGTATCACTGCGATCCTCTTACAACCGATCATGACAGAAACACCAACTAAAATCTTCAATCAATTAGGGTTGGATGCCGAGACGATGAACCTTGAAGGATTACACTTCGGTGAATTCCCATCTGGGACAAAAGTCGTTGCAAAAGGTACACCGATTTTCCCACGCTTAGAGCTGGAAGAAGAAATTGCGTATATCCAAGCAAAAATGTCAGAAGGTACTCAAACAAATGAGGACTCTGTCAAATGGGACCCAGAAGAAACAGAGCTTGTTTCGACTAAAGAAAAACAAATCAAATTCGATGTATTTGAAAAAGTCGAATTAAAAGTAGCAGAAGTCATCAATTGCCAAAAAGTCGAAGGGGCAGATAAATTATTGCAATTCCGTCTAGATGCAGGAGATGACCAAGACCGTCAAATCTTATCCGGTATTGCCGAATTTTATCCTGATCCAAGTGAATTGATCGGCAAAAAATTAGTGATCGTTGCTAACTTGAAACCACGCAAAATGCGCGGGCTGATCAGTCAAGGAATGATTCTTTCAGCAGAAGCAGCTGATGGTTCATTACAAGTGATCGAAGCACCAAAAGGTATGCCAAACGGTTCTGAAGTTGGCTAATCAATGACTGTTAAGAACTATTCTAAGCAAATAAGCTTAGAATAGTTCTTTTTTGATAACCTTACTTTTCATGGCTCTATAAAAATAAAACTAACGAGGTTGTGCGAACACCGTTTATTTGTTTTTAGGGGGTACGAAAGGACGAATCTCCTCGGCTTTTTTATAACTTTGATTGAGTGACAAATTTTTTGGAACTGCAGTATTAAACCATTCATTCATGTTACAATAAGAAAGAAAAGTGAGTAAGTAAACGATCCAAGCCGAATGAGCAGGTCATTGGCTTAGTTAGCGCTTGATAAGAAATAGGATAACTATGCTATCTATTGGAAGGAGACGAAAGATGAATGTGGCTGAGTTAGATTTAGTTACCCGATTTGTACTGGAAAAAAAAGCAAATCTGCATGGCGGAATTTACCATTTGACTCAAGTAGAAATGGCGTATAACTCCAATCGAATCGAAGGGTCGAGAATTTCTGAGAAGCAAACCGCCTTAATATTTGAAAATAATATTCTCCCTCCTGCTGAAAGTGGCGAGGCAACGAAACTAGATGATATCAAAGAAACAGAAAATCATTTCAAAGGTTTCGATTACGTGATCGATCATATCGAAGAACCGTTATCGAATGATTTTATCAAAGAACTACATCGAATTTTGAAACGAGGAACAACTGATGAAAACAATCCGCTAACACCTGTCGGAGAATTTAAACTTGTTCAAAATATGATTGGTTTTGGTTATGATGAGGTTGAAACCATAGCATCCGAGGAAGTAACTGAAAAAATGACGGAATTACTTGCTCACTATGAGAACTCAAAAAAACAAAGCTTAGTTGAAATTGCAGATTTTCATGTGAAATATGAACGCATCCACCCATTTGCAGATGGCAACGGACGTATGGGACGTTTGATGATGTTCAAAGAATGCTTGAGGCCCAATATCATGCCTTTCGTGATCAAAGTTGTCCATCGTGAGTTCTACTACAGAGGTTTAAGTAATTGGGGAACCGAGAATGGTTATTTACTTGATACTTTAGGTATGAGTCAAGATATGTATGAACAGTTTTAAAAAAAAATGAAATTCACAGGATCGGTTCATCAATAAAATAGCTTTATAGATATATTGAAAAAGTCGAGCGATGATAATCATCGTCCGACTTTTTTTAGTTTTAGCCGTTGTTTGACTTTCGTTGGCAATAATGCTGCGACGATTGAAAATGGAATACATAGAATATACCAAGCAATCAGGCGGCTATTGCCGTAACGTACATAAATCTTGGTCAATAGCGAGTGAAGGATCACCAGCCCTAGGAGCAAGCTGATCGCAAAGAACCATCTTGTATCCCAATCAGTCAAGTGGCGCAAGGCGTTCATGGTTAAAGGATAGCCGTAGAAAAAAATCCCGACCATCGTGACGCGCCAATTTTTGACGATCGTTTGAACATTCAATAGTAAAAAGATGACCGATAGTAAAAAAGCAATGGGCGGAAACAAGCCGACGAGAAAGGAATAGACGATTCCCCACAACAACATCCCAGGCCCTTTGATCAAGGCGGCAATGAGAAGAAAACTAGCCATCAATAGCAATTGCTGTGTCAATGTCGCAATTGTTAGCCAGCCAAATAAAATCAACAATAACCAATGTAGCTTGGATTGTTTTTGTTCTTTTTGTGGAAAGAAAGTAGTACCTTTATCTTTTAGATAAGATGCTAGTTTTGGATCGATCGATTGAAAATCCATAGGGTACCTCCTGACATTTCAAGTAGCTTCATTCTATAAGAAGTAAGACAAGAATACATCCGTCTTTAGAGGGATATTTTCACTACAAATTTCTGAAAAGAATGGTAAAATGAAAAGTTCTCGGTTATACTGAAAAAAATAAAAAAGAAATACGAAATGAGGAAGAGGATGAAGGGGAAATTAAAACGCGAGATCAATTTGTTTGGTGCATTATCCACAGTAATGGGAACTGTGATCGGCGCCGGCGTCTTTTTTAAAACAGCAGCGGTAGTGGCAAGTACACAATCAACAAGTTTGACGTTACTCGCGTGGTTGTTAGGGGGATTCTTAACGATCTGTGCGGGGCTAACAGTCGCTGAATTAGCCACTGCCATTCCTGAAACAGGTGGAGCTGTCAAGTATATTGAAGCAGCTTACGGTAAGTTACCAAGTTTTTTGTTAGGCTGGGCACAAAGTTTGATTTACTTTCCAGCCAACATTGCGGCATTATCGATCATCTTTGCAACACAGCTGATCAATCTCTTACAGCTATCTCCTGATTATTTATTGGTGATTGCTATTATTACAGCACTTTCTATCACTGGATTGAATCTGTTAGGGACCAAAGTTGGTGCGTACGTTCAATCGATTACATTGGTAGTCAAGTTGATCCCAATTGCAGTGATCATTATTTGGGGGCTTCTGACACCCGGACAGGGTACTGTTCAATTATTTCCAGTAGAAGCCGGACAAGGTGTTTCATGGGCAGAAGGACTTAGTGGTGCTTTGTTGGCGACACTATTCGCTTACGATGGCTGGTTAGGTGTCGGAGCCATGGCTGGAGAAATGAAACGTCCAGAAAAGGATCTACCAAAAGCGATTATTTTAGGATTGAGTTTTGTGACATTCGTTTATCTATTGATCAACTTCGTCTTTTTAAAAACATTACCGATTGATCAAATTGCTGGAAACTTGAATGCTTCATCTGATGCGTCAGCGGTCATCTTCGGTGAACTAGGAGGAAAAATCGTTACGATCGGTATTTTGATCTCTGTCTACGGCGCACTGAATGGTTATACGTTGACTGGGATTCGTGTTCCATATGCAATGGCATTAGAAAATGAGTTGCCGTTCAGTAACCAGTTGACAAAGCTCTCAAAAAAATTCACCGTTCCTTATGTCCCTGCGTTGTTCCAACTAGCGATTGCATGTATCATGATGAGCTTGGGTTCATTTGATTTTCTGACAGATATGTTGATTTTTGTCATGTGGCTATTTAGCTTATTGATTTTTATTGGCGTATTTATTTTAAGAAAGAAAGCCCCAGAGATGCCTCGTCCATACAAAGTACCCCTTTATCCAGTGATACCGATCATTGCGATTTTAGGAGCCATCTTTATTTTAGGGATGACACTGATCACACAAACGAATTTGGCATTGATCGGAATCTTAGTCACATTGTTAGGTGTACCTGTGTTTTACTACAAAAAAAGACAAACTGAAAGTAACTAACTGATAATGAAAAGACAAGAAGTGAATCAAGTCATTTCTTGTCTTTCTTTGTACGATATCTCATGTTTTTTAGTCTTTGAGACTTCTTTAACGCCTGCTTATATGCTAAAGTAATGAATGAAAAGGAGAGATAAAGATGATATTTGATTCTCATACTCATTTGAACGCGGAACAATTCAATGATGATATTCCTGAAACGATCCAGCGTGCAGAAGAACTAGGTGTGACTAAAATGGCCGTTGTAGGCTTTGATACACCAACGATCGAAAAGTCCTTGATGCTTAGTCAAGATTACCCAAACATTTATAGCATCATCGGCTGGCATCCTACAGAAGCTGGTAGCTATACGAAAGAAATCGAAAACAAACTACAAGAACAACTGACTTTACCAAAAGTGGTTGCTTTAGGTGAAATCGGACTGGATTATTATTGGATGGAAGATCCCAAAGAAGTCCAAGATAAAATCTTTAGAAGACAGATCGCCATCGCAAAAGAAATGCGTCTACCGATCAGTATCCATACGAGAGATGCCTTGGAAGACACTTATAAGGTGTTAAAAGAAGAAGACATTCGTGATATTGGCGGAATCATGCATAGCTTTAGTGGTGATTATGAATGGGCACAACGTTTCCTTGATTTAGGGATGCACATTTCTTTTAGTGGTGTCGTGACATTCAAAAAGGCGTTAGATGTGCAAGAAGCAGCGACAAACGTCCCAATGGATCGTCTATTAGTGGAAACGGATGCTCCTTATTTAGCGCCAGTGCCCTATCGAGGAAAAAGAAATGAACCAGGGTATACTCGTTACACAGTCGAAAAGATCGCTGAACTTCGTCAACTACCAATGGAAGAAGTTGCGGCACAAACATGGAAAAACGCCCATCATTTATTTGGATTATCAGAGCATGACTAAGTTAAAGATCCAAGAAATCATTGTTGTCGAAGGGAAAGACGATACGAGAAGGCTACAAGAAGTGGTTGAAGCCGATACGATAGAAACGATTGGTTCAGCGATCAATGAAGAAATCTTGATGCAGATCGAACATGCACAGGAAACTAGGGGAATCATTATTTTTACGGACCCAGATTTCTCAGGTGAGAAGATCCGTAAAACGATCATGGAAGTGGTACCACAAGCAAAACATGCATTTTTGCCAAGGAACCAAGCCGTACCGAAAAAAAAGGGAAGCTTAGGGGTCGAACATGCGAGTGATGAAGCGATATTAGAAGCGTTGAAAAAGGTCGTTACGCCAGTCGATGATGAGACCCAAGTACCGGAGATCACTAGACAAATGCTGGTTGCATATGGATTGATTGCCGGAGCACATGCAAAAGAAAAACGTGAGATGCTAGGTGATGAATTACGCATCGGCTATACGAACGGAAAACAATTGGAAAAACGATTGAACATGTTCCGAATTACGTTAACTGAGTTTAAGCAGGCAATGAAAAAAGTGGAGGATCATTATGAGTGAATATCGGGATATTGCAACACCCACTAGAACAAAAGAAATTTTATTGAAGCACGGCTTCTCTTTTAAGAAGAGCTTAGGACAAAACTTTTTGACAGAGCCGAATATCCTTCGGAAAATCATTGAAACTGGTCAAATCGATCAGCAGACTAATGTGATCGAAGTAGGGCCAGGAATTGGTGCATTAACAGAGCAAATCGCGCGTCATGCCAAACAAGTAGTCGCATTTGAAATCGACGATCGATTGATTCCTGTCTTGGCAGATACCCTTTCACCTTATCCGAATGTCACAGTCATCCACCAAGATATTTTGAAAACTGATTTAGCAGAGGCAGTCAATACTCAATTCAATGAGCGGTTACCATTGAAAGTGGTGGCTAATTTGCCTTATTATATTACGACACCGATCATGATGCACTTTCTTGAATCAGACGTAGTGGTTGACGAAATGATCGTGATGATGCAAAAAGAAGTCGCTGATCGCATCTCAGCAAAACCGGGAACAAAAGCATATGGTTCTTTATCGATCGCTGTGCAATACTATATGGAAGCAAGTTTGGCGTTTATTGTGCCAAAAACAGTATTTGTGCCACAACCAAACGTGGATTCAGCAATCTTGAAATTGACAAGACGCGCAATACCAGCAGTTTCCGTAACGGATGAAAAAGCCTTTTTCCGTCTGACAAAGGCTGCGTTTCAACAGCGTAGAAAAACTTTATGGAATAATTTGCAACATGCCTATGGGAAAGACGAAGAAACTAAAAGTTGGTTAACCGCAAGTCTAACAGAGGCAGGAATCGATCCGAAAAGACGAGGAGAAACACTTTCTTTAGAAGAATTTGCTGCTTTGAGCAATGCTATGGAACATCTAAAAAAATAAAATGAGGAATAGAAGGCTGAAAAAGTCTTTTCGCTCTAAGTCTGAAGGCATCACTTGAGAAAACCATTTTGGGTATTCTTCAAGTGATGCCTGACTATTTTAGGAAACAAGATCCCAAATCAAATTCTTGGATTTTAAAGAGGGTGGTATTTCAGGCGCCTTGTTCCTCTTGATGTGTCTTGACACATTAGAAAGTTAGCGGTAGAATAGGTCAAAACAAATGTGTCAAGACACATCAAGGGAGTAAAAAAATGAAAACAAATTCTGTAAGAAAATTGACAATTTCCGCTTTATTGATCGGGATGGGCGTTCTTATTCCGATGATCATGCCTAAGATCGTAATTCCGCCTGCTTCATTTACACTAGCTTCACATGTGCCATTATTTATCGCAATGTTTTTTTCACCCGGTGTAGCTGTGGCAGTGGCGCTAGGTACAACATTTGGTTTCTTCTTGACGACACCTGTGATTATTGCGCTTCGTGCATTGTCTCATTTGGTATTCGCTCTAATCGGTGCATGGTATTTACAAAAAAAACCAGGGATCGTCTTAAAAGACGGGCAATTCACATTAATGAACTGGCGTTTTCAAGGGTTTAACTTATTGATCGGCGTGATCCACTCGATCATCGAAATGCTAGTGGTGAGTGTGTTCTTCTTCATTGGGAATATGCCGGAAACATACTATGCAGAAGGCTACTTCTATACCGTATTCATCTTGATGGGGATCGGTGGCTTGATCCATAGTTTGGTGGATTACAATATCGCTTACTTCATTGCCGGAACATTGAGTAAATTCTTTGATGTCCCAGTTTTCACTGCTGCCAAGAAACAGCAAAAGAAAGAGAGCGTGCAAGGAACGATCAAAAAAGTCGTTTAGCAATGCCACAGATAAAGACTGAAAAATAACTAAAAAAAGACCCAAGATCGAACGATCGTTGGGTCTTTTACGTATCATCAAGTTCTGTTTCGTTTATGGGATCGTGATGACATCTTCTGTATCTTTATCAAAGAAATGGCCTTTATTGATATTGAAGGCAAGGTCGATCATTTCTCCTGGTTTATGGAAGTCACGCGCGTCAACTTTTGAAATGAACTCAGTTGTTCCAGTGCGAGTATAAAGCATGGTTTCTGCGCCTAGTAATTCTGAAACAACGACTTCTGAATTGACAACAGTTTCTGGTGAGGCATCCAAGACAACTTGTTCACTGTGGATATCTTCAGGACGAATACCAAAGACAAGTTCTTTGCCTTCATAACCTTTTTCAACTAGTACTTTATTTTTACCTTCAGGGATTCTCAATTTTAGTCCATGACCATCTGAGATAACGCCTTGGCTTAATTTTACGTTGAAAAAGTTCATGGCAGGCGAACCAATGAAACCAGCAACGAACATGTTGACTGGTGTGTCATAAACTTCTTTCGGTGAACCGATTTGTTGGATAAATCCATCTTTCATGATGACGATACGGTCTGCCATCGTCATCGCTTCTGTTTGGTCATGGGTAACGTAAATGGTTGTTGTTTCTAAGCGTTGATGCAACTTCGCGATCTCGGCACGCATGGCTACACGTAGTTTGGCATCCAAGTTTGACAATGGCTCATCCATCAAGAAGACTTTCGCATCACGTACGATGGCACGACCTAAAGCCACACGCTGACGTTGCCCCCCAGAAAGAGCAGCAGGTTTACGTTTTAAGTATTCAGTCAAACCAAGGATCTCTGCAGCATTTTCTACACGTTGTTGGATGTCTGCTTTATCGTATTTACGCAATTTCAAACCAAACGCCATGTTGTCAAATACCGTCATGTGAGGGTATAAGGCATAGTTTTGGAATACCATCGCGATATCACGGTCTTTAGGAGCAACATCGTTCATTACTTTGCCTCCGATATTCAATTCTCCTTCGGAAATATCTTCAAGACCAGCGATCATTCGTAGAGTTGTTGATTTCCCACAACCGGAAGGACCAACGAATACGATAAATTCGCGATCTTTGATTGCCAAGTTAAAGTCAGTAACAGAATAGTTTTCTGCATTATCATATTTCTTGTATACATTTTTCAGAGCCATTTCTACCATCGTACAAACCACGCTTTCTTTTTTCTTTTATTTGATGTGTTTAGTATAGTTAAAAGCGCTATCTATATTCAATGTCACAATGAACAAGAATTCGTAGGAACTTTCGTCAATGTGTACAAAATAATTGGAAAGTGCGTGAGATTACTAAATCTGCCACCTATAAAATAGAATAAATGATGTTCATGAAACAGATCCTTCAACAATGAGAGCAAACTCCAGCAATATGGCAATTTATTTTTTTGTTTTTACTGCTCGAGTTATCAAAGATTTACCGTGTATTCACTATCTTAGAGCGTATAATACTTTGTAGATATTAAGAGATATAAAAAAGGAGGCAACCAAGAAAACAAAATTTGATTTTCATGTTAAATTAAGTTAAACTCGATTTAACATAAGCTGGGAGATGATAATAATGGAAACGACTGTTAGAAAGATTGGAAATTCTGTAGGAGCGATTTTTCCCAAAGATATTTCTCCAGAAGTTGGAAAAATATATACGATTATTAAAATAGGTGAAACATATGTATTAAAGCCCAAAAAAGAAGATATTTTTAAGACTCCAGAGGCATGGGCAGGCTTTAGAGATTCAATCACCCAAGAAGATAAAGAGTGGGATGAGATGAACCTTGAGGGGGAGGAACTATAAATGGATTATCCAAAGCAAAAAGATATTGTATGGCTGGATTTTGATCCAGCTAGAGGAAAGGAAATAAAGAAGCGAAGACCAGGTTTGGTAGTAAGTAAGAATAACTTCAACCAATACACTGGTTTTTGTTTGATTTGCCCAATCACATCAACTGAAAGAAAATTTGATACATATATTAAGATCAAAGAACCACAAATCATTTCTGGACAAGTTGTTACACATCAATTGCGTTCAATTGACTACACCGCTAGAAACATAATAAAAATTGAACAATGTGATATTCTCACATGGGTGGATGTACTAGAAGTCCTTGATATGTTTTTATAGAAATTTGAAAAATATCAAACCACAAAGAAATTTGGTACACTGGTAAAAAAGGAGTGAGGACGGATGAAGATAGCATTGATTGCACATGATCGCAAAAAAGAATTGATGATAAAATTTACCACTGCTTACAAAACGATACTGGAACAACATGAACTATTCGCGACAGGGACGACCGGACAAAAGATTGCAGAAGCCACAGGATTATTGGTCCATCGGTTCAATTCAGGACCTTTAGGCGGTGACCAACAAATTGGCGCGATGATCTCAGAAGATGAATTGGATCTAGTGATTTTCCTGCGTGATCCTTTAGCAGCTCAACCTCATGAACCTGATGTCACTGCGTTGATCCGCTTGGCTGATGTATATGATATTCCTTTAGCAACGAATATCGGTACCGCAGAAGTTTTATTACGAGGGCTTGAAGCCGGATTTTTGGAGTTCCGACAAGTGATCCATGAAGAAGGAAGTAAGATCCCTTTTCCTAATAAGATTTAAAATTCGGATTTTATGAGGATAGAGACAGCTGATCAAGGCGAATGTCTGCCATGTTACGAACTTAGGAATCGTTTTCGTTTAGAACATTAGGTTTTTTTATTTACAGTTCTTCCTTTTCTATGCTATAGTTTGTCTGGGATAAGTTCCCACTATTAACAGAGTAGAAAATAAAGCGTTAAGTGCTTAGAGGATGGGATGTTGCCTCTAGGACGAAGGACGTAAGTTCGCGGTTTTATTTTCGCATTCGCTGCATGAAACATGTAGCAGCTCTTAAAGGAGATGCTAGAAATGAAGAAAAATCGTTTAGATGCTCGTATGATTACGATCATGGGACTGCTGATCGCATTGATGGTCACGTTGTCTCGCTTAGTTTCATTTGAAACACCATTACTCAAAATCAGTGTAACGTTCATTCCCCAAGTAATCATGGGTATTTTATTTGGCCCATTTTGGACAGGGGTCGGTTCTGTGTTAGCTGATGTGGTGGGTATGGCATTATTTCCTAAATCTGTCTTTTTCATTGGCTTCACGTTGAATGCTTTTATTGAAGGAGCGATTTATGGGTTCTTTTTCCATCGCAAAGAGATCACTTGGAAAAATGCAATCTTAGCCACGCTCAGTGTGACAGTGTTCGTTAGCTTGATCCTGACACCATTATGGTTGGTCATCATGTATCAAGTACCGATGAACTGGGTATTCTGGGGACCACGTTTATTAAAAGCCATTATCTGGTTGCCGATCCAATCGACGATGATCTACGTGATTGGGCGCGCCATGCCATATAAAAGAATTTTGCGGAGTTTAACGACGCATACAAAATAAAAAACAAGCAGTCTTCCCATCCCAGAAGACTGCTTGTTTTTTGCATAGATCAGAAAAATCATCTGATTCGATGTTCACTATTTTTCAACCGATCCAGTAAATTGCGCTTGATAAAGTTGACGATAGCTACCATCTTCGATTTTCAATAATTCATCATGTGTTCCTATCTCAACGATTGCCCCTTGATCCATCACGAGGATCTGATCGGCATTTTTGATCGTGGACAA
This sequence comes from Enterococcus sp. AZ171, assembly GCF_051714005.1. Classification (NCBI taxonomy): domain Bacteria; kingdom Bacillati; phylum Bacillota; class Bacilli; order Lactobacillales; family Enterococcaceae; genus Enterococcus; species Enterococcus sp. AZ171. Next base: position 682,563 of record NZ_JBIORA010000001.1, read on the forward strand.
GCGATGGGCAATCACAAAACTAGTTTTTCCTTCCATCATTTTTAGGAAGGCATTTTGGATTTTCTTCTCTGTCAATGTATCCACTGAACTTGTTGCTTCATCAAGTATCAACATGGGTGGATTACTGATCATCGTACGAGCGATCGTCAGTAATTGACGCTGCCCATCGGAGATTTTTAATCCCTGTCCACCAATGCGTGTATCTAGTTTTTGTGGCAAGCGTTGGACAAATTCATACATATAGGCTGATTTTAGGGCCTCATTGATTTCTTCATCACTGGCATCTGGCTTCCCGTAACGTAAGTTTTCTCGTAGCGTACTGTCGAATAACCAAGTATCTTGTAAAACCATCCCAAAGCTTTTACGTAAGGAATCACGGGCGATTTGGGTAATATCATAATCGTCGATCGTGATCGTCCCAGAATTGACATCGTAAAACCGCATCAATAAATTCACTAATGTGGATTTACCAGCTCCTGTTTTACCAACGATTGCCACTGTTTGACCTGGTTTGGCAACAAAGCTGAAATTCTCGATCAACCGTTGTTGTGGCTCATAAGAGAAAGAAACATGTTTAAAAGCGACCTCGCCTTTGATCGTTTGAGGCTCAAGTTGATACGCAAAAGGTTCATCTGGCGTTTCTTCCGGTTGGTCGATCAATTCAAATGCTCGTTCTAAACCAGAAAATGCTGTTTGGATCTGTGTCGTGATCCCTGATAATTCAATAAAAGGTTTTGAAAACTGACTTGAATAGATCGTAAAGCTTGAAATGATCCCGACAGTAATCGTTGAATCACTTCGTAAGGCAAGTAAACCACCAATCAAACCAATGGAGAGATAGGCTAAGTGATCGACAAAACGAGAAGATGGGTTCGTTAATGAAGAAGAGAATTGCGCGCGCTGCCCTTTCTCATATAAGTCAGCATTCAATGCGCTGAATTGCTGTTGATTGACTTCTTCTTGTTGGAACGCTTTGATGATTTTTTGATTACCGATACGTTCCGTAACGAATCCTGAAATGTTCCCAATGATTTTTTGTTGGTTATCAAAATCATTTTGAGAAGCCCGTGCGACTAACCAGCTGACTAAGAAAATGATTGGTGTCGAACAAATGACGACAAGTGTCAATAACGGACTCAAGTTGAGCATGAAGATCAGTGAGAGGATAATGATCGCTACCCCAGAAAATAATTGATTGAACGCCGCTGATATTGCGATGGAGATATTGTCCATGTCATTTGTGAAACGGCTGACGATATTCCCATGTGAATTTTGATCATAGTATCTTAAAGGTAAAAGATTCAAACGAGCAAAGGCATCTTTTCGTAGATTCGCAACGGAGAGGTAAGCCAATCGGTTACTTAATACTTGGATCAGCCATTGACTGATGACATTAAGTAAAACGATCCCGCCAAACATCACCAGAAGTTGGACTAATCGAGTAAAGTTGACTTGTCCCACACCAACCATTTGATCGATACTTTGACCGATTTGTAAGGTCATTACGACGGTAGCAACACCATTGACGATTCCCAACAAGACAGCTAACCAAATTTCACGTGGATGGGCCGTCAGATAAGGAACAAAACGTTTGAGCGTTTGCCAAGATAGTTTTTTTGTTTTCATTTTATTCCTCCTCCTGTGATGCCACGATTTCACGATACTCAGAAGATTGACTAAGCAATGTATCGTGCGTACCCTGGGCTACGATTTTTCCTTGATCCATGACGAGGATATGCTCTGCTTGTTGAATCGAACGGATGCGTTGAGAAATAATGATGACCGTTGTGTTGAGGGAAGTTTGTAGTGCTTGGCGTAAGTTTAGATCCGTTTGATAATCAAGGGCACTCAAGGAGTCATCTAAGATCAATAAGGCGGGTTTGGCGATCAATGCACGAGCAATCGTCAACCGTTGTTTTTGTCCTCCGGAAAAGTTTTTCCCATTCTCCATGACTCTTGTGTCTAAACCTTTGGGTAATTGGCGAACAAAATCCTCCGCTTGGGCAATTGCCAAAGCTTCCCAACACTCTGCGTCTGTCGCGTCAGGTTTTCCCCACTGAAGATTTTCCCGAATGGTACCGGTGAATAAGACAGCCGTTTGTGGTACTTGCGAAATCTGACTTCGTAATGTATCTAAGGGCCAGTCACGAACGTCTTGTTCATCAAATAGCACAGAGCCTTCACTAACATCATAAAAACGTGGGATCAATTGTGTCAATGTCGTCTTCCCACTTCCGGTCGGACCAATGATCCCTAAGACAGTTTGGCGTTTCAAAGTGAAATTGATTCCTTGTAATGACAGACCAGATTCTGGCGTATAACGAAAATCTACGTTTTTAAATTGTAGAATTGTTTCAGAATCCATGACTGGTTCACTAGGAGTCTCAGCATCTGTAATGGTATTTTCGGTATCTAAGACTTCTTTGACCCGCCGAGCAGAAGCTTCTGCACGAGTAAAAATCACGACAAGATTGGAAACGACGATCAAGGCTAATAACATTTGGTTCATGTAATTGATCAATGCTAAAACTTGTCCTTGTTGTAAGGAACCGATATTTACCTTGACCCCGCCGACAGTCAATAGACAAATGATTCCGACATTCATGATCAATGTCGTTGCCGGAGAGAGCAAAGCGGAGATATTGGAAACACGTAAATAATTTTTTGCTAAGACATCTGTGTTTTCATCAAATGTTTCGATTTCTTTATTGGTACGTGAAAATGCTCGGATCACACGAACCCCGCTTAAGTTTTGGCTAACAGTCTCGTTTAGACCATCCAACTTTTCTTGGACTTTTTGATAGAGGGGGATCGTCTTACGGATAATAAAGTATAAAATGATTGAAAAAATTGGTAATAAAGCTAAGAAGAATAGCCCGACTTGCCAGTCGATCACAAACGCCATCACTACTGATCCAATACTTAAAAAAGGTGCTCGGATCAATAAACGGATAACCATTGCGAGTGCAAGTTGTAGCTGATTGATATCATTGGTCATCCGCGTGATCAATGTATCCGTCCCAAAATGATTTAATTCACTATGGGAGAAAGAGTTGATTTTTTTGATGAGTTGATTTCTAAGTTCTGTTCCAAACCCTTGAGAGGCAATGGATGAATAATATTGACAAATAATGGCACAGATCAATCCGATCACCGACATCGCGATCATCCAGATACCCATATTGATGATCACTTCACGATTGTTCATTTTTAGCCCATTATCGATCAGCGAAGCCATCAGTAAAGGTAAAATCAATTCAAAGACTGCTTCTAAAAATTTAAATACAGGACCTAGGATGATTTGTTTTCGATAGTCTTTCGCATAGCGCAATAACTGAATCATAAAAATTTCCTCCTAAAAACAAGTTACCCAATATTGTTCGAACGTCTATCGGCAAAAAACAACCGATTTATGATAAATAGATATCCTTAAAGCAACAAAAATATCTTGCAGCGAGAAATCTAACGATGATATAACTAGGTACTCTCATATTGTAGCTTATGAAATTTAGAATGAAAAGAGAACAAGCCTTTTCATAATCCGCACATTTTAGTAAAACTTAAGAAATCACACCATAACGCTTAACGCGTTGTCGCTCTTGCAACGCCTATAATTGAATAAACCATAGAAAAAAATAATTACAAAAAAGCACCATCTACAAAAAATTGACGAACAACTCTCGTAGATGGTGACTTATTTCCGTGGCTAAAGATTCCTGCCTCGGTCTCTTTCGGTCATTAATAATTTTTTTTTTGTAAGTCAGCTAAAACTGTTTCACCTTTAACATCGACATCAATGACATTATAGAACCCATTTTTAGTATCAGCGACATCCCAAACAGCTAAGATCACATGATAACCTAATCGGTCATTGGGAATGTTGATCGAATGTGTCGGATTAGTAGAAGCTAGTTGTCCATCATTGCCTACTTCACCAATGAATTCCAAGTCGTCTCTTGTCAACGCATCATTTTGATCCCAACCGGCTTTCGTCATGTAGTAATGCCATTTCGTTGTTGCATGGTTGGCAGTGAATGTCCAAGTAAAATCATTTGCACCAGCTGTCAGTTGTTGTTTTGTCCACAATGAGGCTGTTTGTTGATCCAATAAGAAATCACCTACCGTACCATTTGCAGAAGCGATTTGACCATCTTCAGGTCCTGCAGCTGGGAATCCTTTTGGTGCTTCAAGGGATTGTGGCTCATTGATAACAGCTCCGTATTTTTTGAATGCAGCATTCCAGTTTGTATTTTTGTCAAGGCTTCCTTGGTAGCCACGACTTGCTGGTTCAGAAACATAACCATGAGCAGCAACATCAACAGAAGTAAGCGTGCTTGCTCCGATACCTGCCAAAATGAATCCTAAACCAATTAATGTACTCTTTTTCATAATAATTCCTCCGATATTTTTACTTTGTGTAATGTACGATTGTTATCATAACTGATATATTTTTAATCTGAAAATTATGTATGTTATTGCAACAAAAAAATTTCGTTCATCGCGAGTGTTATTAGAAATTATACTATTTAGTCATTTTTTAGGTGAAACGCAAATGTTCGCTGGAGAAAGAACTGCCACTGAAGGAGTCGCGTTTGCACAGTATAGAAAGGGGAGACATGGGGATAAAACAAGTAACAAAAGAATTTATTGAGAGGAAATGTAGAGAACGAATCAGAAAATGAAGGAAGCAACGTTATGCACCTACACAGGCAGTAGGCTGGTGCGCCCTTGTAGGTGGTCCATATGACTGGCCAGGATTTGTTGACTTTAGTAATCGGTGCCCCTGAAAGGAATACACGAAGACGCATTTCTTCAATGCGTTGCATTTCTGATAGTTCTTTGATCGATAATCGTCTGACTACGAAATGTGCAATGAACTGTTTAGAAACTCTCGTATCAAGCACGCCATTCCAGTGGAACCTATCGAATCAATCGAGAATAAACAGAGAGACTTAAAAACCGTGTATCTTCTCATTGGGAGTGAGGAGATACGCGGTTATTTTAGGCAGTATTCACTTGGCGTTGTGGAGAGAGGCGATCGCACGTACTTTTGACAACGACTTTTGTGTGATGATCATTGTTCGGAAAATCACATACTTCAGCGCAAAATTTTTCTTTTAGATTGATCATGTAGTCTTTACTCGTAGAAAGATCTAACCATTCAAAAAACGCAATACCCGTTTCCACTTCTTTTAAAGCTGTTTTTTGTCCATCAGCTAGTTTATCTAAAGCAGTAAACACTTTGTAATGTGCAAGATCGAGTGTTTGTTTGTGTGTCGTCGCGATTTTTTTTAATTGGGCTAGAAATAATTTGCGTAATGTGGTTGATTCACGGTTAAAAGAAAGACGTATGCCGTTCAAAATAAAGTTAGAAAGAAGCTCCGAATAATAGGTATTATCTATGTAGGCTTTCATCTTTGTGACACTATTTTGGAACGAATAGGCAATGTATTCATCATCAAAAATAAATAAACAATTCGAAAAAATAGTCAATTCAAAGTGCCCCCATGTATCAATCTTTTCAAGATACTTCTTTATAACACTGATTTCTTCTTTCATTGATGCGGTAAAAGAGCTACTATACAGATAATTTGAAATCAATTTTCTTTGGGCGTAGATCAAACGATAATAAATGTTTCCTGTTTTTTCAAATTCGTTGAGCAATTCTTGTTCTTGAGCAGATGTAATGGTTTTTGAAGTGATTAAATAATTCGTTAATTTTTGTTTATTAGACAACGAATTACTATTCAATAAAAATTGATATTCTTCAAGTGTGATATTCATCCGATCAAGGTAGTTTACTATTAGTTCAAAGCCGATTTTTGTTCCACGTGATTCAAAAGCTGCTAAGGTTCCTCTTTGTGAGATACCTGAAGTTAGTTGTTCTTGTGTCAATCCACGATCTTTTCTTAATTTTCGAATTAGAGCAGCATGTTCTGTCATGTTCATTTCCTCCAGAAGCTGTTTTTTTGTACATGGTTATAATAGCATAATATAGTTATGTGGATGTTATGTTTTCATATGTGCGCCCTTTTGTTAAAAAAGTGCGATTTTTTTGTTTGGAAAGTTATTTTGTTGCAATACCAAACAAAAAAAATTTTGAAGGATAAAATATGTTTTAATCTCTTCTGTAATACAAATTTAGGAGGGAAAAAAATGAATAAGAAAAGTTTATTATTCTCAGTTGGTCTTTTAGGTTGTTTGTTTGGAGGCGGAACAGATGTGTTTGCAGCAGATGCAGCAGATACGATGCCAGATATCTCAAATCGCCAAGTTTCAGTAGGTTATTATCATAATTGGGTGCCTGAACAAGGTGCTGGTTACCAAGGTGGCCGTCCGGCAGATACTGATTTGGCAAAAGTAAATCCTTTTTATAATGTGATTGCTGTGTCATTCATGAAAGGAGAAGGTATCCCAACATTCAAACCTTACAATATGTCAGATACTGAATTTAGACAAAAAGTAGCCACTTTGAATGCTGAAAATCGTGTGGTCATTATTTCACTTGGTGGTGCAGATTCACATATTGAATTACATAAAGGGGAAGAACAAGCCTTTGCCGATGAAATTATCCGTTTGGTTGAAGTTTATGGATTTGATGGCTTAGATATCGATTTAGAACAAACCGCAGTAGATGCAGGCGACAATAAAACAGTAATTCCAGATGCTTTGAAGATTGTCCGTGCGCATTTTGAGAAAGAACAAAAACATTTCATTATCTCCATGGCGCCAGAGTTTCCATATTTAAGAACACAAGGTAAATATGTACCATACATTACTGCTTTAGAACAAGAATATGATTTTATTGCACCACAGTTATACAACCAAGCAGGTGACGGTATAAGTGTTGGAACTGAATGGATCGCTCAAAATAATGACAGCAAAAAATTTGAATTCTTATATGGAATTTCAAAAGCTTTCAACGAAGGAAGCGGTGGGTTTATCCAAATCCCAGCGAATCGCTTAGCTTTAGGTATTCCAGCAAACGTAGATGCAGCAGCAAATGGTTTTGTAAAAGAACCATCAAAAGTTTACGATGTATTCGAACAAATGGAAAAAGATCAAACACCATTAAAAGGTTTGATGACTTGGAGTATCAACTGGGATGAAGGAAGAAACTCAGCTGGTGTCGAGTACAATGAATCATTTGCGAAGTCTTATCAGGATCTATTCCAAGAAAAAACACCTGATACAGAAAAACCATCACAACCAACAAATCTAGCAGGCACAGCAACACATTCAACTGTTGCTTTATCATGGACAAAATCAACAGATGATCGTGGCGTAGCAGGTTATTACATTTATCGTGATGGCGAACAAATTGGTAGAGCAACAAACAATGCTTATACAGACACAAAATTGACTGCCAGCACAGAATACACTTATACAGTGAAAGCATTTGATGTAGCTGGTAACGTTTCAGAAGAAAGTAAAGCATTAGTGATCTCTACATTAGAAGAGCCACCAGCAGACTTAGAAGCTCCATCAGTACCATTGAACATTACGGCTTCATCAATTAGTGACAAGAGTGTTTCTTTATCATGGACACAATCAACAGATAACGTGGGTGTAGTAGGTTACTATGTTTACCGTGATGGTGAGCAAGTAGGAGAAACAGAAACAAATACATTTAGTGACGCAGGATTAACAGCTAATACGGAGTATTCTTATACAGTAAAAGCATTTGACGAAGCGGGCAACATTTCAGAAGAAAGCAAAGCATTAGTTGTGACAACGGCGGATGCACCATCAGCAGAAGCATGGGATGCAGATACAATTTATGATTTAGGTGATATCGTGACACACAAAGGAAACACATATCGTGCAAAATGGTGGACACGAGGCAATGAGCCTGGAACTGAACAATGGGGACCTTGGGAATTGATTGGCTAATCGATCCATACCCGTTTTTATTAATGAAGCAATCGTTGATGCTGAATCAATCAACGAATAAGTGATTTGCTCAGTATTGTTAAGATTTTCGTGCATGTATAACGAGAATCTTAGCAATTGGGCAAACGCATGATAAAAATTCAATTATTTATTTATGTTTGTATAACAGAACATGAAAAAAACATATATTATAACAACTATTATAAAAATTCCAAGTCCTCTTTTTAGAGGGCTTTTTTTATTTTTTAAGAAACATAATTGTTTGGTTATGATATTGCTATGTATAAAAAAATCATCGAGAAAGAATTACGATAAATAGAAGAGATGGATAGAGACAGCTGATTTTTAGAAAAATAAATAAAAAAACGAAAATCGCTTGTTAAACGACGATTTTCGTTTTTTATTCTTGAGGATTTTGTCTATTCTTGAAACTTGCACTTACATTGGTGGAGTAACTGACCACATAAGATGCACCTCCTTTAGTTCGACTGTTGATAAATAGACTATATCATTGGAATAGACCAAAAAACATCTTGTATGGTATTGCAACATTATAATTTCTATTTAAGGTAGATCAAGAAATAAAATGGCTGAATAAAATGTTTCTGGGGCATTTGACCTCTCACACCATCTAAAAAGTAGCCACTTCGAAACACTTATATCTCGACCTCTTCTTAAACAAAAGCTAAAAACAATGAAAATAAGTCCAGTATTTTGTTAATCTATACTATAATAGAAACTAACTATGAATTTTGGAGGAATTTCCATGAAACAAAAAATTGCAGTATTAGGCCCTGGCTCTTGGGGAACTGCTTTAGCTCAAACCTTAGCAGAAAATGGACATGACGTCCGTATCTGGGGGAATGTTCCAGAACAAATCACAGAAATCAATACGTATCATACGAATAAACACTATTTACCTGAGTTACATTTACCAGAATCAATCATCGGTTACACAGAATTGGCTGAAGCTGTCAAAGAGGTAGATGCAGTATTATTTGTCGTACCGACGAAAGCAATCCGTGCTGTAGCACAAGAATTGCTACAACATTTAACGACAAAACCAGTGATCATCCATGCAAGTAAAGGATTAGAACAAGACACGCATAAGCGGATCTCAGAAGTGATTGCTGAAGAAATCCCAGAAGAAAAACGTCAATCCATCGTTGTTTTGTCGGGACCTAGTCATGCAGAGGAAGTGGCAGTCCACGATATCACAACGATTACTGCTGCAAGTGTTGATCAAAAAGCAGCTACTTATGTGCAAGAATTATTTATGAATGATTATTTCCGAATCTATACAAATAATGATGTGATCGGTGTGGAAACAGGTGCAGCATTGAAGAATATCATTGCAATCGGTGCCGGCGCGATCCACGGTCTTGGTTTTGGTGACAATGCGAAAGCGGCGATCATGACAAGAGGATTAGCTGAAATCAGTCGTCTCGGTGTAGCAATGGGCGCGAACCCTTTGACCTTTATTGGATTGAGCGGTGTTGGTGATCTGATCGTCACTTGTACCAGTGTCCATTCACGAAATTGGCGCGCGGGTCATATGTTAGGTGAAGGACAGAAATTAGACCAAATCCTAGAGAATATGGGAATGATCGTGGAGGGTGTATCGACAACAAAAGCGGCGGTTGAACTTGCTGATCAACTAGGTGTAGAAATGCCCATCACTCAAACAATCTATCAGGTCCTTTATCAAGGGAAGGATATCAAACAAGCAGCAAAAGAAATCATGTTGCGTGATGGCAAGATGGAAAACGAATTTCAGTAAATCAACAGAATGGAGTATATAAATACGCATATGGAGAATAAAATCGTAAGAAAAGCAGTCATTCCTGCAGCAGGTCTAGGTACACGTTTTTTACCTGCTACAAAGGCAATGGCAAAAGAAATGTTGCCGATCGTTGATAAACCAACGATCCAATTTATCGTAGAGGAAGCTTTAGCTTCGGGGATCGAAGATATTTTGATCGTTACCGGAAAAGAAAAACGACCGATTGAAGACCATTTTGATTCGAATATCGAATTAGAATTGAATCTACAAGAAAAAAATAAAATCGACTTGCTAAAATTAGTCGAAGAAACAACGAATGTCAATCTCCACTTTATCCGTCAGTCCCATCCTTTAGGACTAGGTCATGCGGTATTACAAGCGAAAACTTTTGTTGGAGATGAACCATTCATCGTTATGCTTGGGGACGATTTGATGGAAGATGAGATTCCACTGACAAAACAATTGATCTTAGATTACGAGAAAACAAAAGGTTCGACTGTAGCAGTCATGAAAGTTCCTCATGAAGACACGTCAAAATATGGGATCATCGATCCAGAAACAAAAGAATCTGAAGGCTTGTATGAAGTGAAACGATTCGTCGAAAAACCAACACCTGAACAAGCTCCGAGTGATTTAGCGATTATTGGACGCTACTTATTGACACCAGAAATTTTTGAATTATTAGAAACACAAAAACCTGGAGCTGGAAATGAGGTTCAATTGACGGATGCAATTGATGAATTAAATAAAAAGCAACCCGTATATGCGAGAGTATTCAAAGGCTCTAGATATGATGTCGGTGATAAATTTGGTTATCTAAAAACAAGTATCGAATACGGTTTAGGTCATCCTGAAATCAGCGAGCAGCTGAAACAATACCTCATTGATCTAAGTCATTCTCTGGACTAAAAACTTAACAATTAGAGAAATAAAATCTTGAGAAAAGAATAGTAAATGAGGTGTATTGCTTACATGGGGATTCTAATCAACATTGCACAAACGTTTCTTGATGGATTGAAATGGTTGATGGAGGGAAATAATTGGCTGTTTTTACTGCCAGTATTATTTATTAGTTTGTTTACGATGTTTTATATGGTCAGAATAAAAGAAACCTTTTTGATTTTTATTTGGTACTTAGCAACAGTGGCGATCGGTAGTTTGATCATCGTTCTTTTGTGGGGAGATCAACAGGCATTTCTTTTTGCGGCAGCTTTTCTTTTGCTGTACCTTTTTGCCTATATCCCGTATCTACTTAAAAGATTTCATGTCGTCAAAAAAGGCAAACATGCGGCTTCTCCGAACCGCTCAAAGGATGTCTCAGAAAGACGGACAAGATCTGACCGCTGATATTTTGATACTTGCACTTGTTTCGCACTTTCCTTACAATAGATGCAGATAGAAATAACTAAAAAAAGGCTCCTTGATAGTTAGCGGCAACTAACTATCAAGGAATGACCAGTCACACGTATACACCCTGACCGATCATTTTGCCATAGTCGATGCAGCGCACCGACCGCATTTATTGTACCTGATTTAAGGAAGATTTTCTACCTTATGAATCTAAAAAGCGGAGGAAGCGGGGCAGTTTATTTACTATGTCAAAACAGATGTATATTCAAGCGAGAAGTTTGTTTAATCCGTTTTAAAGACTTGCTTTTAGCGATACATCGTTCCTATCTTTTACACTGAAGCTGAAGAACATCAAGATGCTGCTACATCAGATCTTTTGCTTGATTGTAATGAATAAGTGGTTAAGGTAAAGATGAGACTGAGCAATTGCTTCGTCTCATCTTTTTGTATTTTTCTTTTTGATAGTTATCTCTATTCTGAAATAGCAGAAGAAGAGGAGAAAAGAATGAGCTTACCCTATTTTGATTATTGTCAAAAACTTGAACAAAAATTAAGGATCGAGGAACCCTTGATGGAACAAGCGGGTCGTTGGATCGCTACACAGATTCATCGAGGAGGATGTTTACATATTTTTGCTAGCCGTACCTTACAAGGCACTGCCTATGAATTTTGGCAACAATGTCCAAAAATCTTGCCAACTCAGTTGATTGAACATCCCGCAGCGGGGATTTATGAGTCGCTGGAAGGAACTGGCCAAGCAATCATTGAACAAATCAATGCGCAACCCGAAGATATTTTTCTTTTCTTATCAAATGAAGGTAGAAATCCTGCAATCATTGAACTGGCGGAATGGGTCAAAGAACAAGGGTATCTATTGATCGTGATCACCGGATTTGACTTATCCCGAAGTATCAAGTCAAGACATAGTAGTGGTTTGCGCTTATATGAATATGCAGATCTAGTATTAGATAACTATGCAACGATAGATGATGCCGTCCTTACGGTTCCTAAATTTGAGCCAGCTATATGTGGTGCAGCTTCCTTAGCAACCTTAATCCTATTACAGCAGATCGTTTATTTTTCAGTGTATTATTTGTTGGAGAGTCACTAAAGCGAGAAGGTTAAGAGTCCGAAAAAGAGACAAGAAAGAATCATGAAGATTCTTTCTTGTCTCTTTATACACGTTGATGAAAGAGTCTTCCCCAAAACTCTTTACACTCCAATTATAGTACATTTGTTATGAATATTGCAATGAAGATACCTAATGAAAATAAAAAGAGAGGAAGAGAGAGGCAGAAATTCAATCAAAAACATCGATTCAAATAGGAAAGGAGCGAGGAAGAAAATGTATAAATATTTGTTAATCGCTAAAAAATCTTTGTTTATACGTAATTAGAAATGAAAATAAATAGTCGGAAATAGCGACATTGTAAAAATAAAAAAAGAATTTTAATCCATTTTTATAGGTACTATGGCTTTGAAACCAGCGTTTTTATTAAAATGTGTCTTGATGATAACTAAAATCAATAGATTATTTTAATTGTTTATTCATGTGGTATAGAACATTTTACTGTATAATCTATTTGCTTATTCATTATTGACAAAAACGTAGCAAGAAAGGAAGAACGAGTTTTGAAGAGAAAAAATTCTTCAGTAAAGAAAAAACGAGACTTTACCAAAATGACGACACCGCATACGTATGTCATTATTTTTGGTGTAGTTGTACTTGCCTGGTTATTAACATTTATCGTACCAGCTGGGAGATTCAGTACGCAAGATATAGAATACAAAGATGCAAATGGAGAAACCAGTACCAGAACAGTATTACGCCAAGATTCGTTTCGTTATGCTTATGAATTAGATAAGGCTTTTGTATTTGATCAACTGGAAGAATTACAAAATGATCCAAAGGAAAGAGAAAAGCTAGCTGTTCCTGAAGAAGGATTAGAAGAAGTCTTGGCAGCTGGTGAGAAAAACTTGACCCAGGAGAAACTAGATGAAATCTCACTGACAGATGATGTTTTATACGATGAATATGGTGAAGACATCTATGACACCTCAAAGAAATTGCATAAAACAGCAAAACTATGGGGGACCGATGATTTCGGTGGTTTCGGCTTTTTAAACTTCGTTTTTGAAGGTCTAGTATCAGGTGATAAATATGGTTCAGCAGTCGGGATTGCTGCACTTATTTTAGTCGTGGGTGGTGCATTCGGGATCATTATGCGAACGGGTGCCATCGATGCAGGTATTTATGCTTTTATCAATAAGACACGTGGTCTAGAACGTTTAGCTTTACCGCTCTTATTCTTTGCTTTTTCATTTGGAGGCGCAACGTTCGGTATGGCTGAAGAAGTCATTCCATTCTCAATGGTCATGGTACCTTTTGTGATTGCCTTAGGCTATGATTCAATCGTCGCCGTCACAGTCACCTATGTGGCGTCACAAGTCGGGAATGCCACGTCATGGATGAGTCCGTTCAGTGTCGCCGTTGCTCAAGGGATTGCAGGTATTCCAGTCTTATCAGGCGCCACCTTCCGATTGATCATGTGGGTCGTCGTGACTGCGTTATCGGCTGGTTACTTAATGATCTATGGCGAAAAAGTTCGGAAGAATCCGGAAAGTTCATTAACGTATAAATCTGATGAATACTTCCGTAACCACTTGAAGAAAACATCCGATGAACAAAAACCATTTACACTAGGCCATAAATTGATTTTAGGCGAAATGTTGATCGTTTTAGTTTGGATCGTTTGGGGAGTCACACAAAAAGGCTATTATATCCCAGAAATCGCCTCTCAATTTTTTGTTATGGGACTCGTTGCAGGGATCATTGCTGTTTTATTCAAATTGGACGGTATGACGGTCAATGATATTGCCTCTTCTTTCCAATCTGGAGCAGCAGATCTAGCTGGAACAGCGATCGTTGTTGGGATGGCAAAAGGAATCTTACTTGTATTAGGTGGATCAGATGCTTCTGTACCTTCTGCGCTTAATACGATCTTACATGGTATTGGAACAGCACTGACTGGTGTGCCGGCAGTTATCGGGGCATGGGCGATGTACGTATTCCAAAGTTTGTTCAACTTAGTCGTCACTTCAAATTCTGGACAAGCGGCATTGACGATGCCAATCATGGCACCGTTGGCTGATTTAGTAGGTGTCTCTCGTCAAGTGGCTGTATTAGCTTATCAATTAGGTTCAGGATTCATGGATGCGTTCACGCCGGTTTCTGCTAGCTTGATTGGTGTCTTAGGTGTGGCACGGATCGAATGGGCAAAATGGGCACGATTCCAAATCAAAATGCAAGGATTCTTCTTTGTTTTAGGAACGATCTTCATTATGATTGCAATCGCGATCGGACTTCAATAAAACAAATAAGAACTGATTTATAGCAATCAAAGAAGTTATGCTAACCGATACGTAACTCTGAGACAATAAGCGAGAAAACCCGAAAGTATCTTCATATTTTTGGATTTTCTCGCTTATTTCCGAAAGAGCGATGGATTGCTTATTAAACAACCTTTTGAGTGTTCTAAAAGGTAAAGACTATTTTATAAAGGAGAAGATCAGATATGAAACTCATTCGACAAATCGATGTCTATGCACCAGAATATCTTGGTAAGAAGGACGTATTAGTGGCAGGAAATAAGATTGTTGCCTTGGAAGATCAACTATCCGGCGGTTACGAAGAATTGATCGTGGAAGAAATTTCAGGAGAAGGAAAACTCTTGACCCCAGGTTTTATTGATGCCCATTTCCATATTTTAGGTGGCGGCGGCGAAGGAGGCTATCATAATCGCACGCCAGAAGTCACACTTAGTCAATTAACGACAGCAGGAGTGACAACAGTCGTAGGTTGTATCGGGACAGATGGCGAGGGTCGAGATATGACTGCTTTGATCAGTAAAGCAAGAGGGTTAGAGGCAGAAGGATTGACTACGTATGTTTATGTTGGTTCTTATCGGTTGCCGGTCAAAACGGTGACTGATTCATTGATCAAAGATTTTCTTACCATTGATAAGATCATTGGGATCGGAGAAATCGCTGTCTCTGATCATCGCTCTTCTCAGCCAACATTCGATGAGTTTGCTCGGTCAGTGGCGGATGCTCGTGTTGGGGGCATGTTATCAGGTAAAGCAGGGATCGTGAATGTCCATTTAGGTGGCGGAAGTCGAAAATTGGAACTATTGAATCGTGTGGTTGAAGAAACAGAAATCCCTATTACTCAGTTTTATCCGACGCATGCGAATCGGACAACTGAATTATTAGCTGCATGTATCGAATTTGCGAAAAAAGGTGGAACGATCGATTTCACTGCAAGTGAAGATCCTGATTTTTGGGAAAAGACCGATGGTGAAGTTCGTTTCAGTAAAGCATTGAAGCAGTTATTGGAAGCACAAGTCTCTCTTGATAACTTCACCTTGACCTCCGATGGACAAGGTAGTCTCCCATATTTTGACCAAGAGAACCATTTTATCGGTATGGGCGTCGGTAGTGCGAAATCCTTACTGGTGGGCATCAAAGAAGCCGTTCAAAAAGAAGACATTCCTTTAGAGATTGCCTTACGAGCTGTGACGTCCAATTCTGCAAGAGTCCTTAAACTGGACCAAAAGGGAAGAATCGCTGTTGGTAAAGATGCAGATCTTTGTCTACTTGATAAAGAAACCTTAGAAATCGATACGGTGATCGCTAATGGCACCATCATGGTCCAAGAAAAACAAGTGAAAGTTTGGGGAACATTTGAGCAAATTCTTAACAACTAAATAACACAATAAGCATTCTGTTTGTTTGTTTTTATAATTGGTGTTACTCTAAAAGTAGTTACAAAGACAAATTTTAGAGGAGGAAATATTATGGCAGATTTAGAAGGACGCTCTAAAGATTTGAAAGACAAAGTTGCAGGTGAAGGCAAAGAAGCCTATGGAAAAGCAACAGGCGATAGAAGTAAAGAAACAGAAGGTAAAGCCCAATCTGTAGGTGCGGATATCAAGAGTAAAGCTCGTAATATCGGCGATGAAATCAAAGAAGGCTTTGAAGATGTAAAAGAAAAATTTTCAAAAAAAGACCATAAATAGTCTACTTGTAAATTCTTAAAAAAAAGCGTCCTACCAATAAGGTGGACGCTTTTTTTTAGCGGTTATCCAATGGCAATGGACGCGAATGTTTTATTTTTTAATTCAAAAACTTCATCACATTTTTTAGCCACTTCTAGTTCGTGTGTCACAATGATGATACAGCGATCTTGCTCATGGGCGATTTCTTGGAAGAGTTGAACGATTTCTTGTGAAGTCGTTTCATCAAGGTTTCCTGTTGGTTCATCCGCAATGATCAACTGATGTTCGCAACAAATCGCTCGGACGATCGCTACGCGTTGTTGTTGTCCCCCAGATAATTTAGTGACTTGTTGTTTTGCAAGTGTTTCATTTATCCCAACGCGTGCCAAGCGATCAAGTGCTACTTGGCGATACTCTTTTTGAGGAGTATTTGAAATTTCCATGGCGGTAATGACGTTATCAAGAGCGGAAAGGTAAGGCAATAAGTTGTACGCTTGAAAAATAATGGATACATCATTTTTGCGATAATTCCGTAGGCCTATTTTAGCTAAAGCTCGCTCTTCATAATAAACAGTCCCTTCTTTTGGTGTATCAAGTCCTGAAATCAACGAAAGAAAGGTCGTCTTTCCTGAACCACTAGCCCCTAATATGGCGTACATTTTTCCTTTTTCAAAGGATAGATTCACATCTTTATAAAGTGCTTCTGTTGGATTCTGATACCAGAAGCCCAAGTTTTCTGTACGTAACATCCAATTCCTCCTTTAGTTTAATAAAATTTTTCGTGGATTTAATCGTAGTATGCCGATGGAGGCTAGAAAAACTGAGAGTAAGCTGATCCCAAATGCAACAGCTGCTAGTAGGCCAAGTTGAGCTGGTTGAACAGTGATTTCAAGGTCGCTTACTTGCTCCGAAACGGTAAGTGGATTACTAGTTCCACCTGGTTGTCCGCCAGGTCCACGATTGCCACCACCAGGCATCTGCTCTCCTTGTTGCTCGGCAGGTGAGTCGGTTGACGTTTCAGTTTGTTGATCAAGCAACTGTTGACCGACAGCATTTGCAACGACATTTCCACTGAATGAAGCCACACCTAACGCGACGATCATACATATGGCCACTTCTGCAAACAATTGAAGGACGATTTTGCTTCTGGATTCACCTAATGAAAGCAATACCCCTAGTTCATGGCGACGCTCACGAATCGTGATCATGATGATCAAAGTCAAAATAATGATTCCAGCAACCGCAACGAGTAAAACGACATTTTGTGAAAAACTGGCCACGTTGTTAAGTGGTTCAAGCATTGCTTGGAACATGGTATCGTTTGATTGAAGACTGAACGTTGAAGTATCGATCAGGTTTTCTGCTTCATTGATAAAGTCTGTAATTTTATTAGGATCGGTCAGCGTATAAACCGCAGAATCGATTGTGTCATCTTCTGTCGAGCCATTCAATGTATTGGCAAACGTATAATAAGTATACAAAGTGTTCGCTGGATTCATGAAATTGAAATTCATTCCCATGCTACTACTTGTTTCACTTGACTCATAGATTCCTTTGATCGTCATTTCATAAGTTGTTTCTTCGTCTTCCGTGCTAGTAATTATGAAAGTATCTCCTACGGATAAGTCATTCGCACTAGCTAAAGTAGAGTCGATCACAACATTGTTCGTATCTTTGTCGCTATCAGTGATTCCTTCTCCTTCGATGATTTTAGCTGTGCCATCTGTAAAGCCACTGGTTTGGGCTGTATTGGATACCCCGCTGATTTGAAAATCTGCTTGGATCATTTGGGGTTTGCCACCTCCCATAGCTCCACCCATGTTTTCACCGTTTGGTGCAGCATCAGTTGCAGTATCAGTTTCTTCGGATGTTTCTGAGGTATCAGAGCTTGAAATGGCAGTGATCCCGCTATTGGCTAAAGCTGATGCAGAGCTTTCGAAGGAAAAACTTGCTACATTATCTAGTACTGCGATCTTTTCTGCATCGCTGACTGAAACAGGTGTGAGGGAGAAACTTCCAGGATCTGGTCGTCCACCGGATTCAGTATCAGTTTCCTCTGTTTGTTTTTGAAAAGCCGCTTCACGATTTGCACTTAAAGTGACCGTCGCACCGATATCTTTTTGAGCTTGCTCTGCTGCTTCTTGTGCCGCACTACGTATGGTTAGTCCAGCAAGAACGAAGACAAGGATTGCTGTAAAAACTGCTAATAATAGTAAAGAACGCCCCCATTTTACTTTTGTACTTTTTAATGCTCGTTTGAAAAAATTCATTGGTTCGATCTCCTTTCGAAATGAGTACAAAAAATAGAATAAAGGGAGTAGCTTAAGCCTACCTTAAAAAGCGGCCACGAATACAAACAGTTGAAAGCTAAAAACAGATCAAATGGAGCAGGAAATGAAAAACATTCTATAGTTATTGAGTAATTTATGTTAAAATAGACGAAGTATCTTCTAAAACAAAAGAAGAAAAAATGGTCTGGGAAAAACATGAAGACAGAAACAATCGTACATGCTAGCGATTTGTTTGATTTGTTGTATAATGATGTGGAGCAGTTGATCGAGCAACTGAAGCAATCCCGATTTTTTTGTGTCAAAAAAAGATCCTAAACGCCTGTAATATTAAGATAGATTTGATTATCTAATGAAATCATCCGAAAACGAGGCACTCAGAAATTGGATCGTTTTAAATAAAATAGAGAATCGACATCGTCAAAATGAAGATGTCATAAGAAGAGGTGAAATTTGTGAGTACCATTAAGATTATCCCTTTAGGCGGTGTACGCGAAAACGGAAAAAATTTGTACATTGCAGAAGTAGGGGAAGCTATTTTTGTTTTAGACTGTGGTCTGAAATATCCTGAAAACGAATTATTAGGGATTGACGTTGTGATTCCTGATTTTACGTATTTAGAAGATAATGTCGATCGTGTAGCAGGTGTCTTTCTGACACATGGTCACGCAGATGCGATTGGGGCGTTGCCTTATTTATTGTCAAAGATTTCTGTACCTGTGTTCGGAACCGAATTGACGATCGAATTGGCAAAGTTGAATGTCAATCGCAATGATGCTGCAAAAGGATTCAAAGATTTTCATGTGGTAGATGAGCATACAGAGATCGATTTCGGTGAAACGATCGTTAGCTTCTTCCGCACCACCCATACGATTCCAGATTCAGTTGGGATCAATTTAAAAACCCAAGAAGGAAATATCGTTTATACGGGTGATTTCAAATTTGACCAAATGGCGATCCCAATGTACCAAACGGATTACGCTCGTTTAGCAGAGATTGGGAAAGAAGGCGTGTTAGCTTTACTAAGTGAGTCAGCAAATGCAGAAAACGCGACCCCTGTTGCTTCTGAGTTCCAAATTGCTGATGAAGTATTTGATACGATCAAATATTGGGAAGGACGGATCATCGTTGCTTGTGTTGCAAGTAATCTTCAACGCGTCCAACAAATCTTAGACGCCGCTGCTAAAGCAGGACGTAAGGTTGTGTTGACTGGGCAAGACTTTGAACGGATCATCCGAACAGCTATGCGCTTAGAAAAACTTCAATTACCAAGTGAAGACCTATTGGTCACATTAAAAGATATGAAAAACTATGAGCCTGAAGAACTGATCATTTTGGAAACAGGCCGGATGGGTGAACCAATCAAGTCTTTACAAAAAATGGCGAATGGCGCGCATCGCCATATCAAGATCAAAGAAGGCGATCTTGTTTATATCACAACGACACCAAGTATTGCGATGGAAACAATGGTTGCTAAGACAGAAGACATCATTTACCGAGCAGGTGGAATAGTCAAACAAATCTCTGACAACCTGCGGGTTTCCGGTCATGCAAATCCAAATGACTTACAATTGATGTTGAACTTCATGAAACCTAAATATTTCATCCCAGTTCAAGGAGAATACCGTGAACTAGCTGCCCATGCAGACTTAGCCCATGCAGTAGGTATCCCCTATAAAAATATCTATATCACAGGACGTGGGGATATTTTAGAATATAAAAACAAGCGGATGAGTGTGGCAGGTACGACAAGTGCTGAAAATGTCATGATCGACGGACTAGGTGTTGGCGATATTGGAAACATCGTCTTACGCGATCGTAAAATCTTATCTGAAGACGGTATTTTTGTTGCAGTAGTGACAATTAGTCGTCGCGAAAAGAAAATTGTCTCAAAACCGCAAATCACTTCACGAGGATTTGTTTATGTCAAAGCAAGTCGTGATTTGATCAATGAAAGTAGCAACATGATCGAAACCATTGTAGGCAAACATTTAGAAAGCGATGATTTCGAGTGGAGCAAGCTGAAACAAGAAATACGTGATCAATTAGGTCGCTATTTGTTTGAACAAACCAAACGCCGCCCAGTGATTTTACCAGTCATCATGGAAGCGACACAACGTCGCGGCAAAAGATAAAAAATGAAAAGCTGTATCAAAAGATGTTCAGATAATGAATATGTTTGGTATAGCTTTTATTTTATAGCAGTAAGAGCATTGGATATATTATGGAAAGGTGGAAGTGTCTGTAATGGAAAAGGAACTTGTTTTGGAAAATAATCAAATGAAAGAGAAACAGATCATCGTTTTTGGCGTAACTTCAATGAGTACAGATAGTACCCTTTATACCAATTTGTTAATAACAAAGATGAACAACCTAGCAAAAAAACAACATTTACTTGTGCATGTTGACATGCATAGCATTTCTAAGTTAGATCAGTATGCAGAGGCTACCGATGTTATTCTATTATCTCCAGAGCTTTCTTCTATGCGAGAAAGTATCGTAAAAGATTATCCTACAAAGGTTATTGAAGTGATAGAAATGAAAGATTATGGTCTGCTAAATGCCGAGAATATCTTAAAAAAATTTCTCCATCACTAAACTGGAAAAGAAGAAATTATCAAAATAGTTAGCAAACTTCGTTTTTTTTTATCACTCCTCTATCTAAAAAAGTGTTGCGGATTTATTCAATCTTGTAAGCCTTATAAGGCATCTAAACTGTAATAAAAATACCTATAGTAGAAACTGGCGTCTTAGTTTCTACTATGGGTATTTTTTATTTTGAGTATTATTACAGATTCGTAGTCATTCTAGATTTATTCACAGAAATCAAACACTAAACAGAAACTGTCAATTATAGACGAAACATTCTTTTATCTGGGGATTCAGTCGTAAGTACACGCTCACTTGATACTTGGTACAACCTGTATTATCTGTTACAATTGAATAGGATATACTGTACTACTAATTGTGTAAATGTTCGAAACGAAAACGAAAGAGTCAGTGACCAAAATGTTGAGGAGTGAGAAGATGAAGATTACTTATCATGGACATTCTTGTATTTCTCTTGAAATGCAAAATGGCCAGCAAGTGCTGATAGATCCATTTATTACTGGGAATCCTATGACTGATTTAAAAGTGGATGAAGTCCAGACGGACTGGATATTGATCACCCATGGACATGCTGATCATATTGGAGACATGTTGCCGATTGCGAAGAACAATGAGGCGACCATCATCAGTATTGTCGAAATCGCTGATTATGCACAACAGCAAGGAGCAAACTCTTTTGGGATGAATATCGGTGGCAAAAGGGAGTTTCCTTTTGGCACAGTCAAATTTGTCCATGCACAGCATAGTTCAAGTATTGAAATCGATGGTGTTTCGCGTTATATGGGAGAGCCTAGTGGTATTCTGATCCAAGCAGATGGGAAGACGATTTATCATGCGGGTGATACCGCAGATTTTAGCGACTTAGCGCTCTTAGGTGAACAGTTTATGATCGATGTAGCCTTTTTACCGATTGGCGACAATTATACAATGGGACCTGAGGATGCGGCTCGTGCGGCGAAGCGAATCAAAGCGAAGAAAGTCGTGCCGATCCATTACAATACCTTTCCTGTCATTGAACAAGATCCGCAAGTATTCATCGATTTATTAGCAGATACCGAAGGAAAAATAATGAGCGTTTCGGAAACGCTGGAAGTGTAGGGGAAAGAGATGGCGACAAAACATGATTTGATTTTAGAATATATCGAAAGCCTACCAGTGGGGAATCGAATATCTGTCCGTAGTATAGCCAAAGAATTGAATGTCAGTGAGGGAACGGCCTATCGAGCAATTAAAGATGCTGAAAACGTAGGGTTAGTGTCAACGATCCAACGAGTAGGAACGATACGGATCGAACGTAAGTTGAAGAAAAATATCGAACGATTGACGTTTGGCGAAGTCGTGCGGATCATTGAAGGCGATGTCTTAGGCGGGGCAGTCGGTCTAGATAAAGTTTTGAATAAATTTGTCATAGGTGCGATGACCAAGCACGCAATGGAACGCTATATCACTCCAGGTTCATTGATGATCGTCGGTAACCGTACAGAAGTGCAAAAGTTAGCACTTGAGGATGGCGCAGCAGTGTTGATCACGGGTGGTTTTGATACGACGCCTGAGATTGCCAAATTAGCCGATGAATTAGCTATGCCGATTTTACGTACGACTTATGATACCTTTACTGTAGCAACGATGATCAACCGAGCGCTTAGTGACCAACTGATCAAAAAAGATATCATGCTCGTCGGTGATATTTATCTGTCTGCCCAGAAAACACATTATTTGTTACAGTCGGATACGGTGGCTGATTATCAACGGATTTCAGAAGAAACCCAACATTCTCGTTTCCCAGTGGTGAATCATCACATGCGTTTGATGGGGATCATTACGGCAAAAGATGTCGTAGGTAAAGCACCGACACAAGTCATTGATCGGGTCATGACCAAAGATCCAATCAGTGTCAAGAAATCGATGAGCGTCGCTTCTGTCGGACATCAAATGATTTGGGATGGTTTAGAAGTCATGCCAGTCGTTTCCGATGATTTGACGTTAGAAGGATTGATCACACGGCAAGATGTCATGAAGGCGATGCAATTGGTGCAACGTCAACCGCAAATTGCTGATACGATTTCTGATCAGATTTCAGGAGCCATCCAAACGATCGATACAGATCGTGAAGGCAATCGATTGACGACGCCTAAGTTCAAATTTGAGGTTTCACCACAAATGGTAACAGGTGTTGGAACGATTTCTTTTGGGGTGTTAAGTGAAATCATTTCAGATGTTGCGCAAAAAACAATGATCATGAATCAACGAAGAAATATCTTGTTGGAGCAAATGAATCTACATTACCTTCGTCTGATCCAGATCGAAAGTGAGTTAGATATTCGTCCAAGAGTTTTAGAAATCGGTAGAAGGTCCGCTAAACTTGATGTAGAAGTATTTATAGAAAACACGATCGTGGCTAAAGCCATTGTCGTCTGCCAAGTGATGGAACGTTCGTAGAGAGTAGGAAAGAAAATGACCATACAAGAAGAGATTTTGAATGAAATCAAAAAATATCAAAAAATCGTGATCCACCGACATCAAAGGCCAGATCCGGATGCTTTAGGTTCACAAGTAGGATTAGCCGAGTTATTACGTAATAGTTTTTCAGAAAAAGAAATTCGTCAAGTTGGAAAAGACGTTGAAGGCTTACGTTATTTAACAGAAATGCAAGAAATCGACGATGCTTTCTATCAAGGAGCATTAGTCATCGTGACAGACACAGCGAATGCGCCGCGTATTGATGATAATCGCTATTCCTTAGGGGATCAAGTGATCAAAATCGATCATCATCCGAATGATGAACCATATGGCGATTTACTTTGGGTGGATACGAAAGCTAGCAGCTGTAGTGAAATGATCGCTGAGTTTGCTTTGATGTTCCCTAATGAGCTGAAAATGAACAGCGATTCTGCTCGCTTATTGTATGCGGGAATCGTTGGAGATACTGGTAGGTTCTTGTATCCTTCAACAACAGGTCGTACGTTAGAACTAGCAGCAGAGTTAAGAAAGTATTCTTTCGATGCAAGCCAATTGAATCGTGAAATTGAACAAATCACCATGAAAGTAGCGAAATTATCCGGTTGTGTCTATCAAACGATCGTAGTTGACGAAAAAGGTGCTGGAAAAGTAATTTTGTCACAAGAATTGTTAGGCAAGTATGGCATCGTCGATTCAGAGACCGCAGCTGTCGTCTCTTTACCTGGTGTGATTGACGAAGTGTTAGCTTGGGCGATTTTTGTCGAACAACCAGAGGGCTATTATCGTGTACGTTTACGTTCAAAAGGACCAGTCATCAACGAGATCGCCAAACGACATCATGGTGGCGGCCATCCCTTGGCAAGTGGCGCAAATGCAAAAGACCTGCAAGAAGTAGCAGAGATCTACAAAGAAATACAAGAAGCTTGCACCAATTATGCACGTTAAAAGTGTACTCCAAGTAGTCAATCGAGAATTTTAAGCAAACGTTACATGCTCTTTTATCTATTCCCTTTGGCACGAATAAATGGTGGGGGCAGAAGTGACCTCTTCGGCAATCAGGTTACTTCTGCCTTGACCTTTTACTCATCGAAGTTGATTGTCTTTTTATCAGATGTATGTGCAATCAAGGTCAGTGAGATTGAATCAGCGTAGGCAGTTTAGGATCTCCGATAAGAAGTTGCTCTTTTCAAACTGTTATTTTTCCGTTATAATATTGCTCAATAACGAACAAAAAGGAGAAACAACATGACAGTACCAAATTGCCCAGTATGTGGTTCAGAATATGCTTATGAAGATCGGGGATTATTGATTTGTCCTGAATGTGGAAACGAATGGACACCATCTGAAGAAACAGAAGCAGAAGGCCTAGTAGTAACTGATGCAAACGGCAATCGTTTAACAGATGGCGACAGTGTGACCGTTATCAAGGATTTAAAAGTTAAAGGAGCTCCCTCACCTATCAAACAAGGAACAAAGGTGAAGAATATCCGTTTAGTTGAAGGAGACCACAATATCGATTGTAAAATCGAAGGGTTTGGTCCGATGAAGCTGAAATCAGAATTTGTCAAAAAGAATTAAAATATTCAATCTCTTTTCACAATTATTCTACTCGAACAATGGTAAAATAAAAGAATGAGGAAAGGGTGAAACGATTATGTATGGATATGGTTTTTATGGCTTAGATCCAACGTTTCTTTTAGTTATTGCTGGATTAGCTATTTCCGGAATCGCTTCTGCTTACGTCAATAGTACTTTTCGTAAATACGACAAAATCAGAAGCAAAAATAATGTGACTGGTACACAAGCCGCCCAGTTCATTTTACAAAGTCAGAAAATCAATAACGTTGGCGTCCAACAAATCGCCGGTGATTTGACGGACAATTATAATTCAGGGAACAAGATGTTGAGTTTATCGCAAGCTACAGCACAATCTACATCAGTCGCTGCAATTGGGGTAGCTGCCCATGAATGCGGACACGCAGTGCAAGATGCCGTTGGTTATGCGCCGTTGAAAATCAGAGCTTCATTAGTGCCTGTCGCTAATTTTGGCTCGATGATTTCGTTTCCGTTGATCATGGTAGGTGTATTATTTAGTTGGAATACGACGTTGATCAATATTGGTATCTTCGCTTTTTCATTGGCACTATTGTTTCAACTTGTTACGCTACCAGTAGAATTCAATGCGTCAAGACGAGCGATCCAAATTTTAAGTGAAGGTGGCTTACTGACAGAAGAAGAGGTACCAATGGCGAAACATGTGCTATTTGCGGCGGCTTTGACCTATGTTGCTGCAGCGCTATCTACTTTCTTACAATTGCTACGTTTGATTTTGATTTTTGGCGGTAACCGTCGAGACTAGAACAAACCAATAAAAAGTGAGGGACAGTCGATTGGACTGATCCACTCACTTTTTATTTTGGAAAAATTAGTATTAATTTAAAAGTTCAGACGGAGACCGCTTGCTTCTCCTATCTTTTCTTTAAATCAAATCATTTTATTGACATAGAGTTGTTGAATTTTTGTGACTAAGTCTACCCATAAATCTTTTTCTTTACTAGGATCAAGGTAAAAAATTTTACTCGTTTGATGAAATTTATCAAACCAATCGGTGACGATCAAATCTGCTTGTTCTGGATTTTCTGTCAAGCGAATCATTTTTTCGTCAAATACTTGTCGTAATCGATTTTGGATATGATAATTTCCTGTCAGCGTTTTATTCATTTGTACATAGATCAATAATTTTTCATTTGTTTCCGACTGCAAGAGGTTATAAATCAAGTTACTCAAATAATAAATAATCAATGTTTTTTTTGGGTGGTCATGAAAAACTTCAGAGATAATTTGTTGGATTTGTTGTATTTGTTCATTCGATTCATCAATCTCAAGTGCTGGTTTAGGAAAATGCAACGAGTAGAAAAAGGGAGTTGTATTTCCCAACATCAAAATAGAAATTAAAGAAAGCATAAGATAGTAATTGTAGAAAAACCTTTTTTCAGATGATGCGATCACTGGAAAGGTTTGAGCTAACTCTTTTGTTAGTGAGGTGATTTTCATACATAGATGATTACGTTTATTCGTCAAAGTATAACCAATCAAACTCTTCTGCTGGCTTGAAATGAGATTAGGAAAAAAGCAATAAATCAAAAAATTGAAATGCAATAGTTCATCAATGGCGATTTCATGTGGTAAAAGATGAAACAAATGATGTTTAAAACTACCGGAGACATCTTGTACCTGTTGTAGCAATTCTAAAATAGCATAGACCTCACTAGATTCAGAGGTGATCAATGATGATTGTTGTGTACGAAGCGTAAAGATAGCAATCAGCAAATACAGGTTTTCTTGATATTTCAATGAATGCTTTGAAACGAGCAATTTTTTGGATAATCGCCGCTCTCTTTTTAGTTGGCTCAATTTGAATTTGTCAAAAGGCCATTCCAACCCTTGAAAAGCATCAGATAGAATAAAAAACAAATAGAGTCGGATAAATAATTCGTTTCCTTTGAACAAATAACAGCCCTGAGATGAAACAATCTCGATTTCAAAATCTTGAAGTGTTTCATTCAATTGGTGTGTTAATTTTTCTAAGTAAGAGTGGGATATGTATAATTGCTCCAATAAATATTTTTTCGGAACATACGCTTTGGGATAATTGACCATAAGTAATAAGTAGTTGAAACGATTGGATTCTCTTAAATAAAAAAGTTTGAGTTTGTGATAAATCATCATTTTTATTTCTTGGTGTTCATCGGATATAGTTATTTCTCCTTTGTGTGTAGAGAAAATAAAAGTAGAAATGCTCAATTGCTGTTCAATCGTAGTGTTCAACTTTCGAATCAATTCTTTGATTGTCCGTTTAGGTATAGTCAGTTCATCCGCAAGTTCTTTTAACGTACATTGACTTTTTTGAGCGATCGTATAGAGGACTAATAACTCTTTCTTTTTTGCATCGATTAACATGATGGACTCCTTTCTGACAATTAGTGTACTAGTGGTGACATAAAATGTGAGTGGAAAGTGTTTTCAATGTATGATATTCTCACATAGTAATAGAATTTGATTATATAACTTGTTATTTTAAGAAATGATAATCAGTTATCTATTCTATTGTTTATTTCTTTGCTTATTTCTTTGCTTATTTTGTCAAGTTGGAATCATTTAAATAATCTTGGATAAGGGAATACAATGTTATTTAATTGATGATATCGTTATTTTTTAAATCTTATTTTTGGCGAAGCATTAGATAAATCAAGCTTCTATTACAAAGAGACATATTTTAACCCCCGAAATATGTTATTATCGTTTTTTTTTATCAAAACTTGTTTCTTCATGGTTTACATAAGTTTTTCCTACTAGCGAATGCGCTGGATCGTCATGGGAAATTAAAAAAAGAATCATTGCCGGATATGAATAAGATAATCGGAAAGGATGGATGGTTTCGTGGGAAGAGTGACGAATTTTAGTAAAGAATATTTACTATTTAAGAGTATGGTATATGCTGAAGAAAATGGGTTATCGACAATCACAGCGAGAAGTTTAGCTTCTTTTTGTGGCTGTTCTACTTACCCGATTTATGCACATTTTAAATCAATCCGTATACTAAAAGAAAAAATTATCGAAGAGATCACGATATGTTTTGATCGATATTTAGCTGAATACGTTATTGACGATTTTTTCAGTGTCGTTCATTTATTGAAGGAGTTTTTCTCGATTCATGAGAGTATTAGAGGAGTAGTTATCAAATCCGAATTAGACATGGCCTCGTTGTTCAAACGAACGTTCTCAGAATTTGTCAGAGAACATACGGGAATCAAAGAAGCATATTTATTAGAACTTCTTTGGCTGAACGCACTAGGAAGTTTAAATTCAGATAAATCATCAAAGGAATTTTTTGAGACAATGACATTGATTTGGAATAAGTTAGCAGAATTAGAAGATGATTTGCCTGAAATGCTAACAAATATCCAATACGTTCCGGTTAATTGATCTTACATTTCTTAGTATGGATGATTTACTTTAGTTGTTCGTATGAAGCATCTCCAAAAAGGAGGTGCTTTTTTTAACGCATCAAACTAAGGTTGCTTGAAACCGAAAATGCCAAATGAGGCGTCGTACAAAAGTAAATAATAAAACAAGACAGTATGTGCTTTTTGTAAATTTTTTTGCTATTCATCGGGCAGGGCTCATAGCAATTAGTTCGCTTATCTATTTGACTGTGATATGATTGTAGTAGATAAAAAGGAGCTGATAATTATGAAAACATCAACAAAAGTAACGATTGGATTAAGTGTCGTAGCAGCAGCAAGTGTGGCAACAGCTGTAGTTGTTTCTGGCAAAGTGATCGAAAAAATCCATCATCTAAGTAACCGCACAAAAGTAAAAAAATTCGTGTATGACAAATTTGATGGGAATGAAAAGTTATTAGATGTCGTCGACCATTTATCAGATAGCGATTTAGATTCATTGATGGGCATGCTAGCAAAGATTAAATCTGGCAAAAAGAAAATTTCTGTCTACGGTGACTCTATCAAAGACTCAACAGAAGATGCAAAAGGTCGTCTGATGTCACTTGTTGAGAAAATGATCTAAAAACGATTCTCTTTGAATTGATCGAAAAAAGGAACAAGCAAGGCGATGTTTATTGCTGCTTGTTCCTTTTTTATATGTGTAACAAAAGGAGATAACAAAAGAGTAAGTCATCTGCTTTTTTTAAATTGAAGCCTGTTTGTTCGTCAAACTTTTCGATCCGATATTGGAGAGTGTTTCGATGCATGAAAAGTTGTTTAGCCGCTGAACTGATATTCCCGAAATTTTTCCACAGTTCGATAATGATGTCTTCCATTTTAAAACTACGGATTATTTCTTGATATTCATTTGTTAGCTGACTGGATGTAACTAATTCTTTTGTATAATAATATAAGGCAATTTCTTGTATGGAAGTCGTTTGGTCGGCTACTTGTATGTGTGTTCGTTTATTCAGGAAAATTTTTCGTTCTTCATTGAACATAGCGGTTAGATTTTGTCCAGCTGAATGGAATGAACCGACAAAGGCTTGTGTCGTCATATCAAAATCGACATCAAGAGATAAAAAGATGCCTTTAAGATCTGCCGTACTCAAATAATTGGCATGCTTTCTTTCGATGATCAACGCATCTGTCTCTGTGTAAAGAAAAAAATCAAGAGCTTCGGGAAATAATCCGGAAATTGTTTCTCGCCATTCTTTTTGTAAGAAATCTGATCTCTTTTCAAAATGTAACTGAATGATTCGGCAGCTTTCTTCACATACATATACCTTTTCCTCAAATAAATATTGATACCAAGGATGGCTGTCTAAGGTGTTTGTTTTCTGGAATAACGCTTTCAAAAGTTTTTCTTCTTGAACGGACAAGGAACTTTTATCGATCCACAAGAAGTAATCTTCTACAACCAGTGAAAGAATTCGATCATCAGAAGAAGGAGAATTCTTTTTTTGTGCATTTGGGTATAATCCAAGTAACTTTTCTGTGTTCATTTACTTCACCTCATCCCCTAGTTTACCATAGGACATGGCGATAAGGAAAAACTCTTTGTACTTCATTAAAAAGCCAGTTATACTATGTTTGATAGAGAAGATAAGTAAATCTAAAAAAGGTAGGAGTACAAGTGGAAGAAACAGAACAACAGCGAATAAAAGAAGAATGGATGCGTGTGGCTATTGAAGAAGCCAAAAAAGCAGAAGCGTTAGTAGAAGTACCAATCGGCGCCATCGTGGTTCACCAAGGACAGATTATTGGGCGTGGACACAATTTGAGGGAAACAACACAAAATGCAACAACACATGCTGAGATGATTGCGATCCAAGAAGCATGCAAGGCCATCGGAAGTTGGCGTTTAGAAGAAACACAATTATATGTCACGTTAGAACCGTGTCCAATGTGTAGCGGTGCCATGATTCTTTCTCGCGTAAAAGAAGTTTACTTTGGTGCCTATGATCCAAAAGGAGGAACCGCAGGGACATTGATGAATTTACTTGAGGATGAACGTTTCAACCATCAGGCCGAGGTGGAGGGCGGGATATTAGAAGAAGAATGTGGTGAACTTTTATCTGTGTTTTTTAGAAATTTGCGAGCAAAGAAAAAGAAATTAAAAAAGGACTAGCCAAGGATAACAAAATGCGGTATACTATTCCTTGCCGAAAGGCTAGGACAATGGTGGGCTTGTGAAGCGTGTCAGATCCGGAAGGAAGCAGCACTAAGCAGGTGCCGCCATGTGTCTGATTGATTGGATTTATTAAGCCTAAAGGGCTTTTTTTATTAGAGGCAAGTTTAAGGTATTTAGATTTTGTAAAAAAGTCTAAGTACCTTTTTTTGTGCAAAAACTTTCCATGTGAACAAAGGGGAACCCTATGGTATGATGAAAAAAAGTGAGGTGGAACTAACAGTGGAAGAAATCGTTCTTTTACACACGAATGACTTACATTCTCATCTTGAAAACTGGCCACGGATCAGAAGATTCCTTGAGCAAAAAAAGCGTGAAAATGAGAAAAAAAATAATACGACAACTCTCACGGTCGATCTTGGGGATTTCGTTGATCGTTGGCATCCTTTGTCAGAAGCAACGAATGGCCATGCCAATGTTGAACTAATGAATCAAATCGGCTATGATGCAGCAACTATAGGGAATAATGAAGGTGTAGGTAATTCCAAGAATGAGTTGAATCATTTATATGATCACGCGAATTTTGATGTGCTACTGAGCAACTTATTCGATAAAAATACTTTGCAACCACCAGTATGGACAAAGCCATATAAAATCATCGAAACAAAGCAACGAACAAAAGTTGGGTTAATTGCTTTTACTGCACCATTTCCTTTGACGTATAATCCAAATGGCTGGGATATCCGTCAGCCTTATGATCTGTTGCCAGAGTTAGTTGAGCAATTACGTCCACAGGTAGACGTAATTGTTTTAATGAGTCATTTAGGCATTCAAGATGATTTACAGATTGCAAAAGAAATCCCTGCAATCGATGTGATTTTAGGATCACATACCCATCATCTTTTTATTGATGGGAAAGTCGTGAATGAGGTACAATTAGCCGCTGCCGGAAAATTTGGGCAATATGTAGGGGAAGTACATCTTTCATTGGAAAATAAAAAAATCGTCGGACACTACGCTAAAGCGATTCCGACAGATACAATGACTGCATTCGTAGAGGATGAGAAAGAAATCGCCGGTTATCTTGAACAAGGACATCGTCTTTTAGCTCAAAAGAAAGTGGCAGATCTACCATTTGACTTATCACTTGATTTATTTGATGAACATTCCTTTATCCAGATCGCTTTAGAAGCGGTAAAAGAAAGAGGGAACACAGAAGCATCGTTTCTGAATAGTGGTCTTTTTTTGAATAGCGTACCTAAGGGGCTGGTTGACCAAGATCAACTCCATAGTGCACTGCCACATCCGATGCATTTGATCAACGTCACGCTGAAAGGGTCAGATATGATTCGCTTAGTGTTGGAAATCGAAAAAAGTCGCCTTTTTTTACGGAATTTTCCTATCAGGGGAATGGGGTTTCGTGGTCAGATATTCGGTGAGATTTTCTATAGTGGGATCACGTATGATGCGGTCAATCGAGAAGTTTTGTGGCAAAAACAACCAATCGAAGAGGAAAAGAATTATACCGTTACTACGGTCGACCATCTGATGTTTGTTCCTTTTTTCCCAACCATCGAAATTGTTGGACAGGTCGATTTTTTATTTCCCGAATTTATTCGTACAGTAGTGGGAGACTACTTAAAT
Source organism: Enterococcus sp. AZ171 (assembly GCF_051714005.1). NCBI lineage: Bacteria > Bacillati > Bacillota > Bacilli > Lactobacillales > Enterococcaceae > Enterococcus > Enterococcus sp. AZ171. The sequence goes on from NZ_JBIORA010000001.1 coordinate 714,785, forward strand.
GCTCACTACCCAACCAATGAAAAAGAAGGTATAATAGAGAAATAGGTGGTGAAAGCATGTCGACGAAACAAAATAAACAACACAACAGTGACAAAAAAGAGAGTCAAGAAACGGTCGATCGCTCACAAGAACAAACAGTGACCGAAGAAGTGACGGCAGTTTTAGAAGAAATAATCGAGGAAACGAAGCCAGAGAAAGTCAAAGGAGAAATCGTCACATTGACAGATGAAACGAATCTTTTGATTGGTGATAGACCTTATCGTATCGTAACGGATTACCGGGAAGGTTTCAATGCTGAGAAGCTTGGTGAGAGATATAGCGAAGTGCTTTCCAGATACGATTACATCGTAGGTGACTGGGGTTACGAACAGCTACGTTTGAAAGGCTTTTTTGATGCCACGAATCGACGTGCTCACCCAGATCAGCGAATTGATGCATTAGAAGACTATTTATACGAATATTGTAATTTTGGCTGTGCATATTTTGTCATTGAACGCATTGGTGGAAAAAAAGAAAAAAATACCCAACGACGTAAAAAGAAAAAAAATCCGAATCGCAACAATCAAGCGCATATCGATGAAAAAAAAGCGCCCGTTGAATCGGTACGCAAACAACCTGTGATCAAAAATCGTAAACCAGCAACTACTAAGGCAACACCAAAGGGAACTGAAAAAACATCAGAACGCCCAACAAAATCAACTTCTAAAAAGAATTTTACTATTAGACAAAGGGAAGAATGATCCTATGAATTATAAAGGCTATTTGATCGATTTAGACGGAACGATCTATCGTGGAACGGAGCCGATACCGGCAGGAAAACGATTCGTCGAACAGTTACAGGAAAATGGGACGCCCTTTTTATTTGTAACCAACAATACGACAAAAACACCGGGAACAGTGGCACAACGTTTAGCCACTGAGTTTGATATCCATGTCTCACCAGAAACGATCTATACAGCATCTCTAGCGACCATTGATTTCATGAAATCAGACGCTAAAGGAAATAAAGTGTATGTGATCGGTGAAGCTGGCTTGACAGATTTGATCTTGGAGGCAGGGTTTGTATGGGAAGAAGAACATCCTGATTATGTCGTAGTAGGTTTAGATAATCACTTGACTTACGAAAAAGTGGTGACCGCAACCTTAGCAATCCAAAAGGGAGCAACGTTCATCGGTACAAATCCTGATAAAAATATCCCTACAGAAAGAGGATTATTACCTGGAGCTGGCTCGGTTGTTTCTTTTGTAGAGACAGCGACACAAACTACACCAGTCTATATTGGTAAGCCAGAAGCAATCATTATGGATAAAGCAGTGGAACTTTTAGGATTGAACAAAGAAGAAGTCATCATGGTAGGGGACAATTATGAAACTGACATCCAAGCAGGGATTCGTAATGGTATCGACACACTGCTTGTGTTATCAGGTTTTACCAAAGAAGAAGACATTCCAGATCTACCAACACCATCTACCTTCGTTTTGCAATCGTTAGATGAATGGAGTTTCTAAAACAATGAAAAATAAACGATGGCAATGGGTGGAATATGCGGGGATGGTTAGTTCGTTCCTGACGTTGCTCACTTTAGCAATTGCAATAACGATCAATTTCCGCCCACTATATGTGTTTGATATCGGGCATCTAGGTATCTTGGATTACACTACCGTAGATCAGCCAACATTACTCCAAAATTATGATCAACTGATGAGGTATCTGAATAATCCTTTTGAGCAAGTGTTGGCACTTCCCGACTTTCCAATGTCAGCGAGTGGCTTACATCATTTTTATGAAGTCAAGTTATTATTCATGCTCAATTATGCGGTGTTGTTACTTACATTGATCCCAAGTGGCTTGTTCCTTCGCCAGTTGAAAAGAAATCAGCGTTTGTGGCGGCTAATCCGCCCATTCCAAATCGGCATGATCCTACCATTTGTTTTTGGCTTTTTTATGTTGATTGGTTTTGATCATTTTTTTATTCTTTTTCACGAAACATTTTTCAATAATGATGACTGGTTGTTTGATCCTCAAACTGATCCAATCATCAATGTGTTACCTGAGCAATACTTCATGCATTGTTTCATTCTGTTTTTTGTGCTTATCGAATTATTTTTCGCTTTGATGGTTCTTGTTGGCAAAAGAGAATTGAAAAAGGGGAACAATTAAACAATCACTTTCGTGTAGCGCGTTGATTGCTTTTTCGGATATAGCAAAAAATCATCCATAAAAATCCTTTTGCGATTTTTATGGATGATTTTTTATTTTTATTTGATTATTGTGTCAAACGGCTCCGTTTTTCCGGTTCTTGGTGGGCCAAGCGGCTTGCGGCAGAGGCAGCAATTGCTCCCACGATATCATCTAAAAATGTATGGACATTTTTGCCATCGTGACTATTTAACTTTTTCAAGATCCCAGGTTTTACTTTATCGATATAGCCATAATTGGTAAAACCAATCGTTCCATAAACATTGACGATCGACAAGGCTAAAATTTCATCTATTCCGTATAATCCTTCATCATCTTCAATGATATGCTGAAGAGGGCTCATCAATTGTTTTTGTTCTGCCAAGATATCTAATTGGATGCCAGTAATGATCGCGTTATGGACTTCACGCTTTGTCAAGACTGCGTTAATACTTTCCGCACAATCCTCCAAGCTTAAATCTGAGATATAGTCTTTTTGTAAAAACATGACTAATTCAGCGATATCCTCAATTGTTACGCCACGTTCTTTTAGGAGATCTCGCGCTTTTTCTTCTAAGGTTTCTGTTTTTATGACCATTTTTGATTCCTCCGTCTCTTCTTTCTATCTATAATGGTAACGTAGTACGTACAAAAAGCAAGAATCATTTCTTTTATAAAAAAGCAGCTAAGTTATTTTGGTCCAAATGTTTTATCGTAAAGGCTTGTACTATGACCAGGCTGCGTACGTTCTTTTGGATTGATGAAATGTAACGCGTTATTGACAGCAGTCGGTGCCTCTCCAAATCCCGTGGCAATCAATTTCACTTTTCCTTCATAGCTACAAATGTCGCCAGCAGCATACACACCAGGAATTGAAGTTGACATATCAGAGTGGACGGTGATCGCATTTCTGGAACTTTCAAGTCCCCAAGAAGATAAATGCTCTAAATTAGAAGTGAACCCATAATTGACGATCAATGAGTCAACCATGAGATCAATCGTTTCATCCGTCTTAGCTTTTTTTAGACGAATGTCTGACAACTCTCCATTTAAACCAGATAAACGCTCAATCAAATAAGGTGTTAATACATTTACAGAGGATTGATTCAACTGATTGACGCTATGTTCATGAGCCCTAAATGCCTCTCGACGATGAATCAAATAAACTTCACTCGCAATAGGTTCAAGCATCAGTGCCCAGTCGATTGCTGAATCCCCACCACCAGCAATGGCAACTTTCTTTCCTGCATATTTCATCAAGTCGTTCACGAAATAATCTAACCCATGGTTTTCGTATCGGTCAGCATGTTCTAAATTCAGCTTTCTTGGTTGGAAAGAACCACTTCCTAGCGTCAGGATCACAGCTTTTGAATAATGGATACCTTTCGTAGTAGTGATCTCGATGATCTCATCTTCTCTGGAAAGTGAGAGAACTTCTTCATTTAAATGAAATGTATGATTAAAAGTGGTCAATTGTTTCTTTAAATTATTAACAAGATCAACCGCTTTGATTGCTGGATAACCAGGAATGTCATAAATATATTTTTCAGGGTATAAGGTAGTTAACTGTCCACCAAGTTGAGGCAAACTATCAATAATATTGGTTTTCGCTTGGCGCATACCAGCATAAAAAGCTGCAAACATGCCAACCGGCCCTGCACCAATAATTGTAATATCGTAAATTTCCATTTGAAATTCCTCCCTTGGTGACACTATAACAGAATTTAATTGAGAATTCTTCTCAAATAGTTTAATTATGGAACGAGCAGTCACTAAAATATAAGGAGTGATCTAACATATAGTTTATTTACTTTCAATATTAGCTAAAAAGAGTTATTTTACTAGTACGAAGTGTTTGAATCTAAGAGGTAGAATTTTATGATTAAAAGAATAACAAGCAATGCAAAAGAAGACGGAGTATTGACGCTGTCTTTTCTTTTAGCAATAGGTACCATGTTCATCATCCCGCCAAACTTCAATTATTTTTCTTATATCGATTTTCACACATTGATTCTTCTTTTTTGTTTGATGTTGATTGTAGAAGGGATACGGCAACAACAGTTTTTCGATTATCTAGGCAATTATTTGATCACCCAGACAAAAAATACGAGAGGGATTATTTTGATTTTAGTGTTTCTCACGTTTATCAGTAGTATGCTGATTACGAATGATGTGGCACTGATCATTTTTGTACCATTTGGTCTATTGATAGTAGAAAGAATCGGCATGCGAACATTGATTCCTCTCGTCATAACTTTGATGACGATTGCGAGTAATCTAGGAAGTATGTTCACTCCGATCGGTAATCCACAAAATCTTTATTTATTCGCACAATCACACTTACAACTGTTCGAATTTTTACAGTTGATGCTTCCCTATACACTGGCTGCTGCCATATTATTGGTGGTGTTGATCTATGGGAGAATCAAGAATAATACCATCGATTTGGCGAATACAGAAGAGATAATGTTAAAGCGAAAACAACTCATTTTTTATTTTGGTCTATTTTTAATATGTCTTCTAGCTGTAAGTGGCATCATCCCTCATTATGTCGTATTAGTCTTAGTGAGTGTCAGTATCCTAGGCAATGATCGCCGACTCTTTAAACATATCGATTACTCCTTATTATTTACGTTTGTTTTTCTTTTTATATTCATCGGGAATATCAAACAAGTAGATGTTGTCCGAGCCTTTTTTGAAAAAAGTGTGGCGCATCATGAAGTCAGTGCAAGCATTTTTGCAAGTCAATTGATTAGTAATGTTCCTGCGGCGCTCCTGTTATCAAGTTATACAGAAAATATCAAGGGTTTGATCATTGGGACGAACTTGGGAGGATTAGGGACATTGATTGCTTCAATGGCAAGTTTGATCTCTTACAAATTAGTCATCAAGCAATATCCGGAATGGAGAAAAAAGTATTTATTCGTCTTTGCATTCTACAACATCGTTTTTTTGATTTTCTTGTGGCTCATCTTTACCGTATATCAATAGAATATGTTATGATTACACAGGAAGACAGAATTTTTTAGGAGGAAGAAAAAATGGCATTTCCACAACTTGATCTTATGAATGAGAAGGGGCCTAAAGCTCTTATAAAAACGAACCGCGGAGATATTACAGTAAAACTATTTCCTGAGTTAGCACCTAAAACAGTCCAAAACTTTGTTGAATTAGCAAAAAAAGGGTACTATGATGGCGTGATTTTTCATCGTGTGATCCCTGATTTCATGATTCAAGGAGGCGACCCAACCGGTACAGGTATGGGAGGCGAAAGCATTTACGGCGAAAGTTTTGAAGATGAGTTCAGCCGCGAATTGTTCAATCTACGTGGCGCACTATCAATGGCTAACTCTGGTCCAAATACAAATGGTAGCCAATTCTTTATCGTCAACAACACAAATGTGCCAGAAAACATGCTTAGTCAATTAGAAGGAGCAGGATTCCCTAAAGAAATCATTGAAGCGTATAAAAATGGGGGAACACCATGGCTTGATTTCCGTCATACAGTGTTTGGCCATGTACTTGAAGGAATGGATACAGTCGATGATATCGCAAATGCGCAACGTGGACCACAAGATCGTCCAGTACATGATGTAGTGATCGAAACGATTGAGATTTCTGAATAAAGTAAAATTTTAAACATACCAAGCTCTTAAAAAACGCCGAACAGCAAAAGCAGAAAATACTTTTGCTGTTCGGTGCTTTTTTGGTTGGGGTGGTAACAAAGTAGGGAAGACTAACATTTTTTGTCCAATGACTTCTTTCGTTTTCTAACTTAAAGCACGTTGGATACGTAAAAGCCCTTCTTTTAATACTGATCTTGGACAAGCGACATTCAAACGCATATGGCAATGACCACTTGGTCCAAAACTGATCCCAGGATTCAAGACGACTCTGCCTTTTTCAATCAACTTCTTTTCAAGTAGTCGGTCATCGTCCGTATAGGCAGAAAAATCAAGCCATATAAGGTACGTTCCTTCTGGCTTCATCACTTTGACATCAGGGAGATGCTTAGTAAAGAAGGTAATGACTTCTTGGACATTTTCTTCCAGATAAACTAATAACTCATTTAACCATTCCTCACCAGTTTCGTAAGCGGCTTGAGTGCCTAAAAGTCCGAAAGTATTGATTCCTTGATGTTGATTTTTTTCTAATTGTTTCGTAAAGCGACTTTTTAAATCATGATCTTTGATGAAAACCATTGAATTTTTTATTGCAGCTAGATTAAATGTCTTAGTTGCTGAAGTGAATGTGATCAATAATCGAGAAAGGGCAGGATCAATTGTTTGAATCGAGGTGAATCCATGTCCGGAAAAGACGATATCTTGATGGATCTCATCACTAAATAAGAAGACGTCGTATGTTAAGCAGAGTTCACTTAACTGTTTGAGCTCTTTTTTAGTCCAAACACGACCACCTGGATTATGCGGTTTACATAGAATCATTGCTTTTATCTTGTTTGAGACGATTTTTTCTTCCATATCTTGAAAGTCCATTTCAAAATGATCGGCTGCTTTATTTAAAGGACTGCGAATCAATTGACGCTCATTATTTTCAACAATTGCACCAAATGGCGGATAAACTGGATCATGAATCAACACTGCATCACCTGGAGCTGTAAATGCTTGAATCGCCAAGGAGAGACTAGCTAAGACTCCACTAGTGAAAAGAATGTGGTCTTTAGTTAGAGTCACATGATGGCGCCTTTCTTCCCAATCAATCACTGATCGGTAGAGACCGTCCGGTACGATCGAATAACCAAAAATGCCTTTTTGCAGATAGTTTTGAAAAGCGGTTGTTACTCCTTGAGGGGCAAGAAAATCCATATCCGCTACCCATAAAGGTAAAAGATCATTCCTATGATAAGTTTGTGAGATGGCATCCCATTTTACGCTATCTGTGTTTAGTCTTGAAACTATTTCATCAAATTGTTCCATCTATAAGACCTCCATATCTAGATGCAAGAACAGAACTTCTTTTTTTTTAATATTTACAGTATAATGATAAATGCGAAGAGAGGGAAGTATATGACTTATAGAATAGGCGAAATAATCAAAGGGAAAATTACTGGAATACAACCATATGGAGCGTTCGTTTCATTAGATGAAGAGACACAAGGGTTGATCCACGTATCAGAAGTGCAATCTGGTTATACGAAGAGTATTCATACATTATTGAAGGTGGGGCAACCGGTGACTGTACAAATCATTGATATTGATGAGTATTCGAATAAAATCAGTCTGTCGTTACGTACCTTAGAAAAGAAAGTACCATCGATCCCATACCGAAGAAAACGATACTTCACTAATAAAAATAAAAAAATCGGGTTTGCAACGATTGAAAAACAGTTACCTATATGGATCAAGGAAGCATTGATCCAATTAGATAAAAAAGAATCAAGGAAATAAAAGTGTATTTTTTCTGAAAATATGCTAAAATTCTCTTGTAAGCCATAAACAAGTTGATCGAGGTGGAAATTTTGGCAAACAAAAGAGTCGCTGGTACAATTATGTTGCATTTGGAGGATGGATCTAAAAAATTTTTAGTTCATTCAAGAGAGAATAAATTAGAGTTCGCATGCGCAGACCACTCAAATGATAAGACTGGTTTAGCAAACATACTTAGTTTCTTAAAAGAAAACGTTCATATTGATGTGAGTAAAATCAACTTGATGGAGTTGACGAATACCCATATCAATCAAGAAAATGTTCCACTTTTTGTTTTTGAAACGGAACAAAAAAATCAACAAGAACAGTTAGGCGAAGGTTATCATTGGGAAGATCCAGGACAAATGCGTACGGTACTAGGGATTTATGAAGTAGATGGTGTACCGATTTTTTAAATTGATTCAAGTACCTCTACCAAAGAGAAATGAATACCGTTCGCAGGTGTATCGTTGACTACTTGAGAATCAACGAATAAAATAGGAGATCATTTTTTGGAACCAAGCAGGACTTTCAGAGAAGTTTGAATATCTTTCAAACTTCTTTTTTTTGTCTATTTTAAAAGAAAAGTAGAAGAGAATGTTCAGGATTCAATTGATTTTTTACCTGTTTTAAAAAAAAAGCACTTAAATACATGTATAATCCGAATGATCATAAAATAATTGGAAACCTTGTCTTTTTTTTTTACTTAAAAATAAGTATTGACGCTAGGTGTGTAGCATGGTAAATTAGAAAACGTTGATTCGAAAAAAAGTTCTTTTGAAAATATTCAGAAAAATATCGAAAAAACTATTGACCGCTGGATAAAACCATGTTAACATAACGAAGTTGAATTATTTCAGCGCTTTGTGAGACGCTTGTATGTAAGAATTTAAAGCCAAATAAAGTGTTGACAAATAACATACGACAAGTTATGATAAGTGAGTTACTAAAACGACCTCGTGAAAAACGAGTTCAAAAAACTTTTAAAAAATAGTTGACAATCATTCGAGAGTTTGCTAAGATATAAAAGTTGCTACGGCAATGACAAACGATAAGTTGAGGCAGTTGTGTTTCAATTGTCACGTAGACCTTTGAAAACTGAACAAAGTAAGACAAACCAAATGTGTAGGGCGTCTTGATTCAATTCAAGACAACGAACATTTTTAACAAGCAAGCAATATGCTAGCAAACAAATTGAGCTTAACAATCGCAAGATTGTTCTAACTTTTATTATGAGAGTTTGATCCTGGCTCAGGACGAACGCTGGCGGCGTGCCTAATACATGCAAGTCGAACGCTTCTTTTCCCACCGGAGCTTGCTCCACCGGGAAAAGAGGAGTGGCGAACGGGTGAGTAACACGTGGGTAACCTGCCCATCAGAAGGGGATAACACTTGGAAACAGGTGCTAATACCGTATAACAATCGAAACCGCATGGTTTCGTTTTGAAAGGCACTTTACGGTGCCGCTGATGGATGGACCCGCGGTGCATTAGCTAGTTGGTGAGGTAACGGCTCACCAAGGCCACGATGCATAGCCGACCTGAGAGGGTGATCGGCCACATTGGGACTGAGACACGGCCCAAACTCCTACGGGAGGCAGCAGTAGGGAATCTTCGGCAATGGACGAAAGTCTGACCGAGCAACGCCGCGTGAGTGAAGAAGGTTTTCGGATCGTAAAACTCTGTTGTTAGAGAAGAACAAGGGTGAGAGTAACTGTTCACCCCCTGACGGTATCTAACCAGAAAGCCACGGCTAACTACGTGCCAGCAGCCGCGGTAATACGTAGGTGGCAAGCGTTGTCCGGATTTATTGGGCGTAAAGCGAGCGCAGGCGGTTTCTTAAGTCTGATGTGAAAGCCCCCGGCTCAACCGGGGAGGGTCATTGGAAACTGGGAGACTTGAGTGCAGAAGAGGAGAGTGGAATTCCATGTGTAGCGGTGAAATGCGTAGATATATGGAGGAACACCAGTGGCGAAGGCGGCTCTCTGGTCTGTAACTGACGCTGAGGCTCGAAAGCGTGGGGAGCAAACAGGATTAGATACCCTGGTAGTCCACGCCGTAAACGATGAGTGCTAAGTGTTGGAAGGTTTCCGCCCTTCAGTGCTGCAGCTAACGCATTAAGCACTCCGCCTGGGGAGTACGACCGCAAGGTTGAAACTCAAAGGAATTGACGGGGGCCCGCACAAGCGGTGGAGCATGTGGTTTAATTCGAAGCAACGCGAAGAACCTTACCAGGTCTTGACATCCTTTGACCACTCTAGAGATAGAGCTTCCCCTTCGGGGGCAAAGTGACAGGTGGTGCATGGTTGTCGTCAGCTCGTGTCGTGAGATGTTGGGTTAAGTCCCGCAACGAGCGCAACCCTTATTGTTAGTTGCCATCATTTAGTTGGGCACTCTAGCAAGACTGCCGGTGACAAACCGGAGGAAGGTGGGGATGACGTCAAATCATCATGCCCCTTATGACCTGGGCTACACACGTGCTACAATGGGAAGTACAACGAGTCGCGAAGTCGCGAGGCTAAGCTAATCTCTTAAAGCTTCTCTCAGTTCGGATTGTAGGCTGCAACTCGCCTACATGAAGCCGGAATCGCTAGTAATCGCGGATCAGCACG
>NZ_JBIORA010000001.1:730000-1005000 GCF_051714005.1 Enterococcus sp. AZ171
CTCTACAAAGCCACTTGACGGGCTTGAACCGTCGACCTCTTCCTTACCATGGAAGCGCTCTACCAGCTGAGCTAAAGCGGCATTTTTACTACCTAAATAGGATAACTAATTTATAGTCATTTGTCAATAACTTTTCTCTATGAACAGACGACCTTTAAAAGAAATTGAGTTGTTTTTCACAAATATAAAATAACGATGGTTAATTAGTGATTATTTGAAAAATTGAAAAAAAGTATTGCGTTATATGATGAAAATTGATATTATATTTATGTAATTTGATTCCGGCATAGCTCAGTTGGTAGTAGCGCATGACTGTTAATCATGATGTCGTAGGTTCGAGTCCTACTGCCGGAGTAATACAAAAAGTCTAGGAGAGTTCTCCTAGACTTTTTTTGTTTTTCAATGGAAATACGCAGATTGAATCGCATGATTGTTCTGAATTTTCAGAATAGCACGTTGTAATTCAAAGGGTTAAAGAGTAAAATGGAGATATATTTTCAATCGGGAAGGATGATTAAATGAACGCAATTACACCAGATATGACAAAAAAATTTGCCGATCAATTTCAAACGAATAAAAAGCAACAAGCCTTACAAAATGCTGTTGTAAAGAATGGGATCACAGCTTCAGCAGAAAATATTGCTTCACATACAAAAAACACCCCGGTATTTTCTGTAGATCTAGCGACTGGAAAAGTCTCAAACCAAAAACAATCTGGCCGTTGCTGGATGTTTGCGGCGTTGAATACATTCCGTCACAAATTGTTGAATCAATTCCACTTAAAGGAATTTGAATTATCACAAAATTATACTTTCTTTTGGGATAAATACGAGAAAGCAAACTATTTTTATGAAAATATTCTTGCAACTGGTAATGAAGCATTAGACAGTCGTAAAGTCGCTTTTTTACTGGCTGTTCCCCAACAAGATGGTGGACAATGGGATATGATCGTATCATTATTCCAAAAATATGGTGTCGTACCAAAATCAGTGATGCCAGAAAGCGCGAATAGCTCAAATTCTCGTGATTTGAATAACTACTTAAATAAATTATTGCGTAAAGACGCCGTAAAACTACGTCAATTAGTGGCAGAAGGAAAAACAAATGAAGAGATCCAAGTAGAAAAAGAAAAGATGTTAGCTGGGATCTATCAATTTCTAACAACTTCTTTAGGTACGCCACCAACTGAATTTGATTTTGAGTATCGAGATGAAGAAAAAAATTACCATATCGATCAACAATTGACTCCACAAATGTTTTACGATAAATATATAGGTGTAAATTTGGATGATTATGTAAGTATCATCAATGCACCGACCGCAGACAAACCGTATGATCGCTCTTATACGGTTGAAATGTTAGGGAATGTTGTGGGAGGAAAAGAAGTCAAATATCTTAATGTCGATATGACAACGTTCAAAAATTTAGCGATTGCTCAATTGGAACAAGGAGAATCTGTGTGGTTTGGGTGTGATGTTGGTCAATCTTCTACAAGAGATAGCGGCATCATGGCAACAGACGTTTATGAGATGGATGAATTATTTGATTTAGATTTTTCTATGACGAAAGCGGAGCGTTTGGATCATGGCGAAAGTTTGATGACTCACGCGATGGTCTTGACTGGTGTCGATTTAGTTGATGGAAAATCAACGAAATGGAAAGTCGAAAATAGCTGGGGAGAAAAAGTCGGAGATAAAGGATTCTTTGTGATGAGTGACGAGTGGATGGATGAATATACGTATCAAATCGTTGTCCGCAAAGATTTATTGACGGAAGAACAGCTAGCCGCACTTAATGCTGAACCAATTTTATTAGCTCCTTGGGACCCAATGGGGGCATTAGCTTAATTTCAATATCAATCAAAACAGATACAGAGACTTGATAGTTTTCTGTATCTGTTTTTTGTTGATTTCTTGATTTCAGGATTTTATAAATACCTGTGTTATACTTTAAAATGATATAGGAGTTGTTGCGGGCGTACTTGATCGATTAATCATCGATCTTGTGAAATAGCAAGGAGGAGTGAAAATGGATATCCAAGAAGTGTTAACAGAGATTCGTTTGAGTGGTAAAGTGATACCGATTACTGGGGGAGATGTGAATCAAAACTATCGAATTGATGAACAGCAAAAATCCTATTTTCTAAAAATCCATCCTCATGTGACCAAACGCTTTTTTGAAGCAGAAGTGGATGGTCTGAAAGAGCTTGCACCACATGTACGAGTACCTGAAACTTATATGTTAGGCGAAACAAATGAAGGTGCCTATCTATTGATGGAATGGATCGAACCAGGGAAAGGTGATCCTCGAGAACTGGCAAAAGACTTAGTAAAAATCCATCGTTCAACTGCACCACAGTTTGGTTTTCGCAAGGACAATTATCTAGGGAGTTTATCACAGCTCAATACATTTGAAGAAGATTGGTGGACCTTCTTTTTCAAAAATCGCTTGGAGGCTCAAATCGACATAGCGGAGAAAAACAATCGATGGAATGAAACACGTGAAAAAGAGTATCAACGGTTAAAAAAAGAACTACTAAATCGTGACGATCATCGGAAGATTACGCCTAGCCTCTTGCATGGAGATTTATGGAGTGGTAATGTTTTCTATGATAAGCAAGGAAGACCAGTGTTTATCGATCCAGCAGTTTCTTATGGGAATCGCGAGCAAGATATTGCGATGAGTCAGTTGTTCGGTGGCTTTCGTCCTGAATTCCTGGAAGCTTACCAAGAAAGCTGGCCATTGGAAGAGGGCTGGGAGAGTCGTTTGCCACTCTATCAACTCTATTACTTGTTGGCGCATCTCAATATGTTTGGAGAGAGTTATGGGACACAGGTCGATCATATATTAATGAAGAAGTAATTGGAGGTTTTCTTTTGGCACAAAAATATACAAAAAAACATGAAGTATCTTATTATGAATGTGATATCAACAAAACAATGACTTTTCCGTCCATGCTGGGTGTGGTCATCAAGACTTCGGAAGAACAAAGTGATCATTTAGGCCGAGGAACCGACTTTGTCAGTAGCTTTGGCTTGACTTGGGTAATCACGAACTATTCGATGAACATCAATCGCTTGCCTCATGTCGGTGAAAAAATCGATGTTACCACACAAGCGATGCAGTATAATAAATTCTTTTGTTATCGTAATTTTTGGATTCATGATGAGGAAGGAAATGAATTAGTTGAAATCGAATCAGTATTTGTTTTGATGGATCTAGTGAACCGTAAGATGAGTAGTGTGAATGAAGAAATCATTGCACCTTTTGAAAGTGAAAAAATCAAGAAAATCAAACGACAAGAAAAAATCGAGCCAATCGAATCAGGCTTGATGTTGCCATATCGTGTGCGATTTTATGATATTGACAGCAATCAACATGTGAACAATGCGATGTACTTCAACTGGATCATTGATGTTTTAGGTTACGATTTTTTGACAACACATACACCTAAACATGTGTTGATCCGTTTTGATAAAGAAGTTGAATATGGCAATGAGATCGAGAGTCATTATGAACAAACGGTGTCTGGAACAGAGGTAAAAACGAGACATGAGATCAGAATGCAAGAGCAACTTTATTGTGCAGCGAATATCTTATGGGAGAAAAATGAAGAAACAAAATAAATCGAGTGAGATAAGATTGTGAGATATTTTGCTTCGATAAATAAGCGCGAAAAACCGAAAATTGTTCTTCCAATTTTTGGTTTTTTCGCGCTTATTTCCAAAGGAGTTTCATTTGGAACTCCGTTTAACAATGATGTGATTGTAGCGTCTATTGAGTTTTCCATATGAAGAGGCGAGCAAGCCCTGTATTACTCAATTTGATTTCTATTGTGTCATAAATTTGATCAACTGTTCTTCTGACAAGCCACCGTTAATGGCAATCAAAAGTTTTATTCTAGCTTTTTGGCTATTGATACTATTACAAAAAATAACGCCCATACTTGCGAGTTCTTTTCCGCCACCTTCGTAATCATAGACGGGTTCAGCGATTCCGTTGAAACAACGAGAAACCAAGACTACTGGTATTTTTTGTATCAAGAGTTTCTTTAATGCTGTTAATGCCTGCGGAGGCAGGTTCCCAGCGCCTAAAGCTTCAATGACCAGACCGTCGACTTTCGAATGGGCAAGTGCTTCTAATAAATCACCTTGCATACCCGCATAGGCTTTGACGATTGGGATCGTTCCTTTGACTGATGCGATATCTAGTCTTTGCGCTTCAAGTAATTCTTGCATAAACAATATACGATTTTTAGTGATCAAACCGATTGGTCCTAACGTAGGAGTACGAAAAGTAGCAACATTAGTCGTGTGGGTTTTAGTGACATAGCGTGCTGAGTGGATCTCATCGTTCATCACGACCAAAACACCTTTGTCTTTTGCTTCATCACAACTTGCTACCCGAATCGCACTTTCAAAATTATATAGACCATCGCTACCTAACTCATTACTTGAACGCATCGCTCCTGTTAAGACGATCGGTAATTTATCACCAATCGTTGAGTCTAGAAAAAATGCTGTTTCTTCCAACGTATCTGTCCCATGCGTGATCACGACACCTTGGATGTCAGAAAGAACGGCTTGATTGATTCTTTCTTTAAGTTGTAACATATGTTTAGGCATGATGTGCGGGGAAGGAAGATTAAAGATATCTTCCATGATCAAATCAACATTTTCTGGAATCGTTACTTCTGCATCTAATAGTGGGTTAGCCACATCTGGACTCACACCACCTGTTAAAGAATTTTCTTTCATGGCGATTGTGCCGCCTGTGTGTAAGATAAGAATTTTTTTCATTTTCAGAACTTCCTCACGAATAATTTTGCATAGGGTTTCTAGCTTATTGTATACTATATAAAAGAGTTTTGCTATGAATGAATCAAACAGAACAATTTGGGAACAAAGATAAAATGAATTTAAACGAATGGAAGTGATTCGTCGTGATCAAAATTGGCTTGACTTCATTTAAAGAACATGAAAAATTAACAGGAAAAAAGAATAATACTCTTTACGATTATGCGAGTGTCCTTTCATTAGTCGAATTAGATACCGCCTATTATGGTATACCAAGAAAGTCATCTGTGGAGAAGTGGGTGAATGAAGTACCAGCATCTTTTCGCTTCGTGATGAAAGCTTACCAAGGAATCAGTGGTCAAGGCGACTGGCAGAAGTATTATCAATCCGAAGAAGAGATGATTGAACGCTTTTTAGATGTGATGGCACCGATGAGCGAGTCAGGTAAACTCTTTTGTTTTTTAGTTCAATTCCCTGCTTCATTTAAATGCACCAAAGAAAATGTTGCCTATTTAAGAAAACTAAGAAAATGGTTCAATGGCTATCCGGTAGCTATTGAGTTACGTGACTATTCTTGGTACAGCGACCAATTTCTGTCACGCACGAGACAGTTTATGACTCGTGCAATGTTTTCCTTAGCAATCATTGATGAACCACAATTATTGAATACGACGATTCCTTTCGATCCTTATGTGACAAATACGGATTTTACCCTTTTCCGTTTCCATGGAAGAAATGAGCAAGGTTGGCAAGCAAATGATCAGGATTGGCGTAAAAAAAGAACGTTGTATCGCTATTCTGAAGAAGAATTACAGGAATTAGCAGCAGCCATCAAAAAAGTAGACGGTGCAACAAAACATGTTGGGGTGATCTTCAATAATAACTCTGGTGGAGATGCGGCTGAAAATGCTTTGGCATTACAAAAAATCTTAGGGATCGAACCAGATGAGCTTAACCCAAAACAAATCGATTTGTTTTGAAGACCTGGCTTTTGTAACCACTCTATATAAAAAGTAGCAAGCACGCCTTACCAATAAGAAATGAAACTGTTCAACTAGAAATTTTTACTAAATAATAATCGGAAGAGGTGATGGAACGACATGATCAAAGCAGTTTTTTTTGATATCGATGGCACATTAGTCAACAACCAAGCAAAAGCGTTGGCTTCAACTAAATATGCGATTGATCAACTACAAAAAAAGGGCATATTATGCGGTGTTGCCACTGGGCGCAGCCCTGTAAGAATCAAAGAAGTGATCGATGAACTTGAACTAGACATGTTCGTCGTCTATAATGGTCAATTAGTCTTTGACCGTGATCAAACGATCGTCGACCATCCTTTTGATAAAACAGTATTAGCGGATATCGTCCACTTTTCGGATGCCCATCACCGACAAATCATTTTTGGTGGGCGAGATCAACTAGATGGTTCAACGACAATGATGCTAGGACAATCGATCATCATCAAAAAAATCGTCAATCACTTACCCAAAAAATTCCCTGTACGTCTATTGAAAAAAATCTTGCAAGTGTTCAGTCCCCATCGGCAACGAAAACGATATGAAACATTAGCGATCTTAAACGAGCCGATTTATCAATGTATTTTATTGAGCCAAACATCTGAGCAAGAAAAGCTTGACCAACGATTCCCAGAGTGTTCGTTCCAACGTTCCAATCCTTATACGGTCGATATTATTCCTAAAGGAGGGTCCAAATTGTTAGGAATCCAACAATTTGCGACAAATAAAGGAATTGCATTGTCCGAAATCATGGCGTTTGGCGATCATTACAATGATGTTGAAATGCTAAAAGGAGTTGGAATTGGTGTTGCAATGGGCAATGCGCCAACTGGTGTGAAGCAGCAAGCTGATTTTGTCACGGCTTCGAATGAAGCAGATGGTATTTATATAGGTTTGAAGCATTTTGGGATAGTTGATTGAATGTGTGTCAGTTAGGAGGACTAAAATCGTTATGGAGCCAGAAACACCTTATCAAAAAGTAGAACGATTCCATCGGACGTTCGATCCAAGAATACCAGAGCGACCCACTGCATTTACAAAAAAACATGCCGATGACCGAGCGGGTTTTAAAATCGAAGAGTTAGTTGAATTTGTGGCAGCAGCCAGTGACGGTGATGCAAAAAAATTGCATGATTCCGTCCAATATTTGCATGATGCACTTGATCAAGCAGAAAAAAAGATTCTCACAAAACAAAATTGGGGAGAGGAAAGTCTCGTTGAGCAAGTAGATGCGCTGACTGATTTGCTTTATTTTACGTATGGCTCTTTTTCTTTGCTGGGCGTTGATCCTACGAGGATTTTTGATATTGTCCATCAAGCGAATATGGGAAAACTGTTTCCAGATGGAAAACCTCACTACGATCCTGTTACAAACAAAGTATTGAAGCCAGACAATTGGCAAAAGGATTATGCACCTGAAGAAAGGATCGCAAAGGAAATCAATGAACAAATGAAGAAGGCAGAGCGAGTAAAGTTTGCCGAAGAAAATTCTTCAACGAGTCTTTGATAAGGTCTTCTCATTTTAGTTGGTAGAAAGATAGCAAAAAAGATTTTTTATGTAGGTAGTGTATGACTGAACATAGTATGTTATAATATAAAATAGATGTCTTTTTGCACGAAAGACGTATTTACAATGTTATGCAAATCAGATTCGTCTGATCACAAACAAATAGAGACAGTAGATGCATATTGAAAACGGAGGAACCTTAAATGGGAAATAATGTTATCATCGGGATCGTCATTGCAATCATTATAGTCGCCATTCTGGCTTTTTTGGTTAGTTACGTAATGAAGAAAAAAAACCAAGATCGATTGGACGTCTTAGAAAAACGCAAGGAAGAATTATTCGACTTGCCTGTGATTGAAGAAGTTGATGATGTCAAAAAAATGCATCTAGTGGGGCAAAGCCAAAATACCTTTCGTGAATGGAGTCAAAAATGGAATGACATCTCTACCTCATCATTTGCCGAGTTAGAAAGTCAGATCTTTGAAGTTGAAAATCTCAACGAGAGCTTTAGATTCTTAAAAGGGAAAAAAGCAGTAGAAGAAGCCGAAGCAACCATGAACCAAATGGAAAAAGAAGTTGCGGAGATTCGTGACGGCTTAAAAGAATTGCGTGAAACAGAAGAACGTAATTCCTTAGCTGTTCAACAAGCTTTAGACGTTTATGAGGAACTAAAAGCAACGATCCGAGAAGAAGAACAGCAATACGGTCCAGCTTTACCTGAGTTACAGAAGCAAGTGAAAACGATTGAAAATGAGTTTACACAATTTGTTACGTTAAATACTTCAGGTGATCCAGTTGAAGCCCGTGAAGTGCTGGATAAAGCGGAAAAACACACGTATGAAGTGGATGCGTTAATGAAAAAAATCCCGCCATTATTTGAAGATTTGAATACGACTTTCCCGGCGCAAGTGGAAGAGATTCAAGAGACCTATGACCGCTTAATCAAAGAGGAGTATGTTTTTCCAGAAGAAAGCCTGTCTGGCGATATCGAAACGATCAATCGTCGAATCGAACGTTCGTTGATCAATATTGAGAAAACGGAAGTTGAAACTGTTGAATTTGAAAATCGTGAAACGGCTAATCTGATTGATGCATTATACGATATTTTAGAACGTGAGATGGAAGCACAAGTATTTGTGACTAAAAATCAAGCAACGATCGAACAATATATTAAACATGCGACGAAAAACAATCGTCAATTATTGATCGAATTAGATCATACCGCTCAAAGTTATACATTGAACCATAACGAAATCGGGCGTGTACGTGGTTTCCAAACAGAAGTGGAAGAAATCGAACGTCAAAACGAACAAATCAAACCACAGTTACAACAACATGAAGTGCCTTACTCAGAAGTAAGAACGTTCTATAAGAAAGTCTTCAAAGTATTAGAAGATATTGAAAACCAACAGGTTGAAATCAGCGATTCTTTACACGAACTAAGAAAAGGTGAAAAAGAAGCGCAAGAAAAAATCGACACATTCGAATTTAAATTGCGCAGCCTTAAACGGTTTGTTGAAAAACAACGTTTACCAGGTTTGCCAAATGATTATCTAGAGTTTTTCTTTGTGGCAACAGAACGTATCGAAGAATTGAGTACTGTGTTGAATAAAATCAGAGTCAACATGGATGAGGTCGAACGTCTTGTAGCATTATGTGAAGAAGATCTAGAGTTACTCGATAAGAAAACCCACGATCTAGTGGATGCAGCAGCATTAACCGAACAAATGTTGCAATATGCGAACCGTTACCGTCACACACATGAAGAAGTGAAAGAAGCCATTGAAAAGAGTTATTACTTATTCAATAAAGAATATCACTATCAAGAGGCTTTGGATGAGATCGGCACAGCATTAGAGCGCACAGAACCAGGTGCATTCAAACGAATCGAAGATTTTTACTTCAATCATCCTGATTTAGTATAATCCTGCGATCAAAAAAGACAACACAGGCAAGTGCCGAGTGTTGTCTTTTTTTGGAAGTCATTGATGAGTAACTGTTGGGCAGGGAATACATTGATTCGAGCGATTTTTTATAGAGTCCAACTCGGAGAAAACGCCACTTGAAAGCACAAGGGACAACCGTTATAATAGGTAAGAATTTCAAAAAAAGAAGGTTTAAATATGATATATTTCGATAATAGTGCGACAACACCGATCTATCCGCAAAGTTTGGATACGTATGTCAAAACAAGTCAACGGATCATCGGGAATCCATCAAGTCTACACGATTTAGGCAATCAGGCGAACCGTCTGCTACAACAAGCGAGAAAACAAATCGCTGAACTGATTGCTGTGTCTGCGGAAGAAGTGTATTTCACGTCAGGTGGAACAGAAGGAAATAACTGGGTGCTTAAAGGAACGATGCTTGAAAAACTAGGTTACGGTAACCACATGATCATATCAGGCGTTGAACATCCTGCTGTCAGTGAAACAGCTGAGCAGTTAAAAAAACTCGGTATCGAAGTGAGTATTGCTCCTGTCGATAAAAGAGGGATCGTCCGCGTAGATGAGTTGAAAAAATTAGTACGTAAAGAAACAATTTTGGTTTCCGTTATGGCAGTGAATAATGAAGTAGGTGCGATTCAACCAATCAAAGAAATCAGTAGTTTTTTAAATGATTTTCCTAAAATCCATTTCCATGTGGATGCGGTACAAGCGATTGGTAAAGTTCCTTTAGAGGAATGGTTGACAGAACGTGTGGATTTTGCCACTTTTTCTGCCCATAAATTCCACGGGCCTCGTGGTGTTGGTTTTGTTTATTGGAAAAAAGGCCGACGTTTAGCACCGCTGTTCACTGGAGGCGGACAAGAGAAAAATCAACGGAGTGGAACAGAGAATGTGCCGGGGATCGTCGCGATGGCAAAAGCGCTGCGTTTATCTCTAGATATTAAAGCACAAAAACCAAACCAAACTGCCTATCTTAAACAAGCATTGATTGAAGCTTTACATACGTATGATAAAGTAACGATTTTTTCTGAAGGTGAAGATTACGCACCCCATATTTTGTGCTTTTCATTAAAAGGTATTCGTGGTGAGGTATTGGTCCATGCATTAGAAGAAAAACAAATATTTGTCTCTACGACAAGCGCTTGTTCTTCTAGAAAGCACATGGCAAGTAGTACGCTGCATGCGATGCAAGTACCCAATGATTTAGCTACTTCAGCGATTCGCGTCAGCTTAGATGAAAGCAATACGATGGCAGAAGTCGAACAATTCATGATCATCTTTAAACAGTTGTACAAGAAATTTTCAGTCATCAATTAAGAAACAGAGGAGTGTTTTTGTGAAGTACAGTGAAATCATGGTTCGCTATGGTGAACTTTCAACAAAAGGAAAAAATCGTCGAAGTTTTATTATGCAGTTGGCACAAAATGTCAGACAGGCATTGAGCGATTTTCCTGAAATCAAGATCCACGCAGAGCGTGATCGGATGCATCTACTGTTGAATGGTGTAGACGGAGACATAGTTATCCCTAAGTTAGCGAAGATATTTGGGATCCAAAACTTTTCACCTAGCGTACGAGTAGAAAAAGAAGTACAAAGTTTAAAACAAGCGGTTCAGGAAATCATGCAAGAAATCTATACAGGAAAAGAAACATTCAAGATCATTGCAAAACGTAGTGATCATAGCTTTGAATTGGACAGCAATGAACTAAACCAAGCATTAGGAAATGCAGTCATCGATGTTTTTCCGGATATCCAAGTACAAATGAGAAAGCCAGATATTGCGTTGCGTGTGGAAATCCGCCGCGATGGGGCTTATCTTTCCTATGAAACGATCAAAGGAGCTGGCGGTCTGCCTGTCGGTACAAGCGGAAAAGGTATGTTGATGCTTTCTGGAGGGATCGATTCTCCAGTTGCCGGTTATTATGCCATGAAACGTGGGGTAGAAATTGAAGCTGTCCACTTTGCTAGTCCACCTTACACGAGTGAACAAGCCTTGCAAAAAGCGAAAGACTTAACAGTGAAGCTGACACCCTATGTTGGTAAAATCGAATTTATCGAAGTACCGTTTACAGAAGTGCAAGAAGAGATCAAACGAGTGGTGCCCCAAGGCTACTGGATGACGATCACACGTCGGATGATGCTTCGTTTGACAGATGAGATCCGCCGTATTCGTCATGGACTAGTGATTTTAAATGGTGAATCATTAGGACAGGTGGCTTCCCAAACACTCCAAAGTATGGTGGCAATCAATGAGGTCACGAATACACCGATCATTCGTCCTGTAGCGACGATGGATAAATTAGAGATCATCGAAGTGGCTGAACAAATCGATACGTTTGATTTGTCCATTCAACCATTTGAAGACTGCTGCACGATTTTTGCACCGCCACAGCCTAAGACTCGTCCACGACTAGAAAAAGTGCATCAATACGAAGAACGTTTGGATATCGATGGGATGATCGAACGTGCTTTGGCAGGCTTAAAGATCGAAACGATCCACACAGAAACAGCAAAAGAACAAGTAGAAGAATTTTCTGATTTACTTTAAACGAAGGAACTTGTACTTCTTGTACGAGTCGATCACTCGTAATAAAAGATCCAGACTCAAGAAGTAGACACGTGAAAGAGGACGAGACAATTGTTTAGCCTCGAGAAATAAGGCGCCATCCACGAAAATTGTATGTCAAATTTTGTGGATGGTACCTTATTTTTCTTGTTTTTCATGGAGTTAAGTTTCCTCCTATTGCGAGGTTCCTTGTTCCATGCTAAACTAAAATTATGTGAAATGATTAACAAGGAGAAACGATATGCGAGAAAAATCAGAAACGTTACCCAAAGCAACAGCGAAACGGTTGCCTTTATATTTGCGCTATTTAAATATGTTGAATGATTCTGGTGTTCAACGAATCAAATCAAATGAATTTAGTGAGATCACACAAGTACCTTCTGCCACGATCCGCAGAGATTTTTCTCATTTAGGAGAATTAGGACGAAGCGGTTATGGGTACGATGTTCCCTATTTGATTGAAGTATTTGATCGAATTTTGAACACAGAGGAAGAAAAAAGAATCGCTTTAGTTGGTTTTGGGAATTTAGGAAAAGCATTGAAACACAACAATTTCAGAAGAAATGCAAATTTGAATATTGTTTGTGTATTTGACAATGATCCAGCCATCGTCGGAAAAGAAATCGAAGGTGTGATGGTTTATCCTATGGATCGCTTTAGTGAAATCGTTGAAAAAGAAGGAATCAAAGTGGCGATATCAACTGTTCCAAGTAAGTATTCACAAGCAGCCATCGACGAAATCGTCAAAGGAGGCATTACTGCGATCTTGAACTTTGCACCAGATCGTGTCAACGTTCCGCCACATGTCCATATGCAATACATCGATCTGACAACTGAACTACAGACGTTGATCTATTTTGATGAAAATTATTCGCAAGTCTTTCCTTCCAAGTAAAAACTAAGTGGGAAGATCGTGCAAAAGTGGCGTTTTTATGTGAATCGAACAGCGATTCATCAAGAGCTTTTATTGACTTTGGCTACTAACCATTGTAAAATGAGTCAAGATGTTGATCAAGAGGAGTAACTAGTCCGACGTTTAGAGAGAGAGAACGAATGGTGGAACGTTCTTAACGAAAGCTAGTGAAGGTAGCTTGGGAGTTTTTGTCTTGAATCGAGTAGAGATGAACGAGTAGTGATCGTTAACTCACTTTGAGAGGTAATAGGCAACTATTACAAATTAGGTGGTACCGCGTAATTTATACGTCCTAAATACGAAAGTATTTAGGGCGTTTTTTTTATTTCAAAGGAGGAAGACAGTATGACGGAAGAAAAGAATCTATCGACAAAGTATAATCCGCAAGAAGTTGAAGCGGGGCGTTATCAAAACTGGTTAGACGAAGATTTGTTCAAACCTAGTGGCGACAAAAAAGCAAAACCTTATTCAATCGTTATCCCACCTCCCAATGTGACTGGTAAACTCCATTTAGGTCATGCTTGGGATACAACATTGCAAGATATGTTGATTCGTCAAAAAAGAATGCAAGGCTATGATACGTTATGGTTACCAGGGATGGATCATGCAGGGATCGCAACACAAGCAAAAGTAGAAGAAAAATTACGTGAGCAAGGTGTTTCTCGTTATGATCTAGGTCGCGAAAAATTTATTGATCAAGTATGGGAATGGAAAGAAGAATATGCCGGTCATATCCGTGAACAATGGGCAAAAATGGGTTTATCTTTGGATTATAGCCGTGAACGCTTCACCTTAGATGATGGCTTGTCTGAAGCTGTTCGTAAAGTATTCGTTAGCCTATACGAAAAAGAGTTGATCTATCGTGGCGAATACATCATCAATTGGGACCCACAAGCACGCACAGCTCTTTCTGATATCGAAGTGATCCACAAAGAAATCGAAGGTGCCTTTTATCATATGAGCTATGAATTGGCTGATGGTTCAGGTGTGGTGGAAATCGCAACGACCCGTCCAGAAACGATGCTTGGTGATACGGCAATCGCTGTTCACCCAGAAGATGAGCGTTACCAAGCATTGATTGGTAAGAAAGTCATTTTACCACTAGTGAATAAAGAAATACCGATCATAGCAGATGAATATGTCGACATGGAATTTGGAACAGGGGTTGTAAAAATCACGCCCGCACATGACCCAAATGACTTTGAAGTCGGTAACCGTCATGACCTCCCACGAGTGAATGTCATGAATGAAGATGGCACGATGAATGAATTAGCAGGTAAGTATCAAGGAATGGACCGTTTTGCAGCACGTAAAGCGATCGTTGCGGATCTAAAAGAACTTGGTCGTCTGATCAAGATCGAAACGATGATCCACAATGTAGGCCATTCTGAGCGTACAGGGGTAGTTGTTGAACCTCGTTTATCAACACAATGGTTTGTAAAAATGGCACCTTTAGCTGAAAAGGCGATCCAAAATCAAGAAACTGATGATGCAGTTGAGTTTTTCCCACCACGTTTCAACCAAACCTTCTTACGCTGGATGGAAAATGTTCATGACTGGGTAATCTCACGTCAACTATGGTGGGGACATCAGATCCCTGCGTGGTATCATAAGGAAACTGGTGAAATGTACGTGGGCATGGAAGCACCAGCAGACAGTGAAAACTGGTTACAAGATCCCGATGTGTTGGATACTTGGTTCAGTTCAGCGCTATGGCCTTTTTCAACAATGGGCTGGCCTGACGAAGACAATGAAGATTACCAACGTTACTTCCCAACAAGTACATTAGTAACAGGCTATGATATCATCTTTTTCTGGGTAAGCCGAATGATTTTCCAAAGCTTGGAATTTACAGAACGTCGTCCATTTGAGAATGTACTGATCCATGGATTGATTCGTGATGAACAAGGACGCAAGATGAGTAAATCTCTTGGAAATGGGATCGACCCAATGGAAGTCATTGAAAAATATG
Source organism: Enterococcus sp. AZ171 (assembly GCF_051714005.1). Classification (NCBI taxonomy): domain Bacteria; kingdom Bacillati; phylum Bacillota; class Bacilli; order Lactobacillales; family Enterococcaceae; genus Enterococcus; species Enterococcus sp. AZ171. The sequence goes on from NZ_JBIORA010000001.1 coordinate 744,723, forward strand.
GTGCTGATGCGTTACGCTGGTTCTTATCTAATGGTTCAGCACCAGGACAAGACGTACGTTTTAGTTACGAAAAAATGGATGCTTCTTGGAACTTCATCAATAAAATCTGGAACGCATCTCGTTTCGTTATCATGAATGTTGAAGGGATGACCGTAGAAGATATTGATCTTTCAGGTGAGAAGACTGTAGCCGATCGTTGGATTTTGACACGTTTGAATGAAACAATCGCTAAAGTGACTGACTTATTTGAACAATTTGAATTTGGTGAGGCTGGTCGCCAATTGTATAACTTTATCTGGGATGATTTCTGTGACTGGTACATCGAGATGAGTAAAGAAACACTTTACGGTGAGGACGAAGTAGCGAAACAAACGAACCGTAGTATTCTTGTCCATACGTTGGATCAGATCTTACGCTTATTGCATCCGATCATGCCATTTGTTACAGAAGAAATCTGGCAACACATCCCTCATAAAGGAACATCTTTAGTAGTGGCTGATTATCCAGTCGTGCAACCGGAATACGATGATGAAGCTGCTTCAAAAGGGATGGAAGTACTGAAAGAATTGATTCGTTCTGTACGTAATATCCGTTCTGAAGTGAATACACCATTATCAAAACCAATCACGTTACTGATCAAAACAAATGATCCGAAGATCGATCAATTCTTAAATGAAAACACTAGCTATATCGAGCGCTTCTGTAATCCAGAAGAGTTGACGATCTCAAGTGACGTAACTGCACCGGATCTAGCAATGTCAGCGGTCTTGACTGGCGCGGAAATCTTCTTACCTTTAGAAGGGCTGATCAACATTGAAGAAGAAATCCAACGTTTAGAAAAAGAACTAGCAAAATGGACAGGCGAAGTGAAACGTGTACAAGGAAAATTAAGTAATGAGCGTTTTGTATCGAATGCACCGGATGATGTAGTTGAAGCAGAGCGTGCAAAAGAAAAAGATTATTCAGAAAAACAAGCAGCTGTCAATGAACGTATTGCGCAATTAAAATCAATCAAATAAAACGAAAGGGAGAGGTGACGGAAGTTGCCTCTCTTTTTTAAGTAAAAAGAGCTCTTCTGGATTTCATTGTTTCCTACGTAAGCTTTTTTGTTATAATGAAGAGGAATGGGGGGATAGTAACGTGAAAATCGAAGAAGCAATCAATTGGATCCATAGCCGATTACCATTTGGCTCACGTCCTGGATTAGACAGAGTAGAGGCCTTATTAGAGGTAGTCGGACACCCAGAAGAAAAAGTCAAAACGATCCATATTGCAGGGACGAATGGCAAAGGTTCAACAGTGACTTATTTAAGATATTTATTAGAAGAAGCCGGCTTGACAGTCGGAACATTTACTTCCCCATATATCGAATACTTCAATGAGCGCATTTCGATCAATGGACAAGGCATTCCTGATGAATCATTGATTCGACTAGTAAAGAAATATCAACCGCTAGTTGAGCAGATGGATCAATTTGAAGCAGTAGCTGGTATTACCGAATTTGAAACGTTGACTGCTATGGCATTTGATTATTTCTTGGAAGAACAAGTGGACGTCGCGATCATTGAAGTGGGATTAGGTGGTTTACTCGACTCAACAAACGTAGCGAAACCTTTGTTGACGGGTATCACAACGATTGGTATGGATCATACAGATATTTTGGGCGACACGATCGAAGAAATCGCTGCTCAAAAAGCAGGGATCATCAAGCAAAATGTGCCACTGGTCACTGGAAATATCGTACCTGAAGCCTTGGCAGTGATCGAAAAACAAGCAAAATTAAAAAATGCTACACAACACGCATGGGGAGAGGCTTACACAGTCAGTTACAAACATCCGGCAGAAGAGTGGGGCGAAATTTTTTCATTCCAAAATGAATTTGGCAAAATCCCTAAGTTGACGATCCATATGATCGGGAAACATCAAGTTGAAAATGCTGGTATGGCGATTGAAATGTATCAAATCTATTGTGGAATGATGAATCTTCCATTCCGTGAAAAAGACGTGATCAATGGCTTGAAAAAGGCGCAATGGCCAGGACGTATGGAACGATTAAGTGAAGAACCCTTAGTGATTTTAGATGGGGCGCATAATACCCATGCGATGGCACGTTTAGTCCAAAATCTTAAACAAGAATTCAAAGGCTATCATATCCATCTTTTGTTCTCTGCTTTACGAACAAAAGAGGTTGATAAAATGTTACACCAATTACAAGAAGTACCAGATGCAACAATCTACGTCACTACTTTTGATTATCCTAAAGCCATTGAGCTGTCGGATATCCAAGCAACGAGTGATGAGAAAGTTACGATTGTTTCAATGTGGCAATTTGGGCTTGCAGAGATCTTGGAGAAGATGACGGCTGAGGATGTTCTTGTAGTGACAGGTTCACTCTATTTTATTTCGGAAGTGCGACGTTTGCTTGTACAGTTGGGAGGAAAAAATGAAAGTTAATGCAGTGATTTTTGATATGGATGGCTTATTATTTGATACAGAGATCGTTTATTATGAGGCATCCCAAACAGTAGCCGATCGGATGGGGTTTCCCTATGACAAAGATCTTTACTTGCGATTTTTAGGCGTTTCTGATGAAGAAGTTTGGGCGAACTACCATACTATTTTTGCAAACTTTGGTCGAGAAACTGTCCAAAAATTTATCGACGATTCCTATCAAGAAACGCTTGATCGTTTTGCTTTAGGTCAAGTTAAATTAAAACCAGGTGTTTTAGAATTCTTGAACTTTTTGGAAGAAAAAGATATCCCAAAAGTAGTCGCATCAAGTAATCAGCGACATGTCATTGAACTGTTGCTAGAAAAAAATAATCTACGTCATCGTTTTGATATGATCGTCTCAGCTGAAAATGTCAAACGTGCAAAACCAGATCCAGAAATCTTTTTACATGCCCAGGCGTTATTAGGTACTGAAAAAGCGGAGACATTGATATTAGAAGATTCACAAAATGGGGTACTAGCGGCGTATGGTGCAGGAATCCCAGTAATCATGGTGCCAGATTTACTAGCGCCTTCTGATGAATTAGCCGCTAAGACAACAGCGATTGTTTCTTCACTTCATGAAGTTCCGGCATTGATCAAATAAAAATAAAATAAATATCCTCCTTTTTCGTATCTTATTTTGAGCGCACGGGAAAGGAGGTTTTTTATGGAAAAAAATTTGCTTCAAACAGTACCCGCCACGTCTCTACCAAGGGAGAGGATGGAGACTTATGGAGAGGATGCGTTATCAGATCAAGAGCTTTTAGCCATTTTGCTTCGGACTGGTCAGCATCCATATAACGTATTAGAAGTTGCGGGTACGTTATTGAAGAAATTTGGTGGTTTAGCGCTCTTGAGACAAGCAACACTAGCAGAATTAGAAGCGGTTCGTGGGATTGGTCGGGTCAAAGCCTTAGAGATCAAAGCATTGATCGAGCTGGGGCGACGGATACAAGTCGATCAGTTGCGTCAAACAACGACTGTCCATGCGAGTTATGAATTGGCAAAAGAATTGATCCTAGAACTAAAAGATCAAAAACAAGAACATTTAGTTTGCATCTATCTCGATACCAAAAATCAAATCTTACTAAAGAAAACCTTATTCATCGGGTCATTGGATCAGACGATCGCGCATCCACGTGAAGTGTTCCATTACGCAGTCCGCTATTCAGCAGCACGGCTTGTCCTTGCTCATAATCATCCTAGCGGCAACGTTCTTCCATCCAAGCAAGACATGCGATTGACACGACGCATCCAGGAATGTGGAGAGATGATGGGGATCGAAGTTCTTGACCATCTGATTATTGGCAGCAAACAATACTTTAGTTTACGTGAAGAAGGATTAATGGAAAAAGAATGATGTAGCTTTCTTGCAAAAAAAAACAACCAAGTGTACAATTATAATGTAATTTTGTTTGGGAATAGAAGTTGAAACATCTGTTGCACCTCTATCGTACACGAGCAATGTTACAATCAAATAAGTGCTTTGGCACGAGGAGGGTATTATTAATGGAAAACGGAACAGTTAAATGGTTCAACGCTGAAAAAGGATTTGGTTTTATCTCACGTGAAGATGGAAGCGACGTATTCGTACATTTTTCAGCAATCCAAGGTGACGGATTCAAAACATTAGAAGAAGGTCAAGCAGTTACTTTTGACGTAGAAGATTCAGATCGTGGTCCACAAGCTACAAACGTTGAAAAAGCGTAATCTATACGAAAATATACTGTTATGAGGCTTGCTTTGTCATGGAGCGAACCAAATAATTGATGACAGAGGTCGAAACCAACGTGTTTCCCTCGAAAAATAAGACGAGACCCACAAAAATTGTTCTTTCATATTTTTGTGGGTCTCACTTTTTTTTATAAAAAACCGCGAGTAGGACATTAGTTCTCACCACCTAAAACCGAATAAACGGCGGTAACAGAAGAACCTCTTCGATAAACAAGGCGCCATCCACAAAAAATTGAAGAACAATTTTCGTGGATGGCGCCTTGTTTATCGAGGTTGAACACTTATGTCGCAACCTCGGTTTTAAGTTAGTTTTGATCCGGTGTCATCACCATAGGGATGATCATTGGATGTCTTTCTGTACGATCGAACAAGTAAGGTTGTAATGCACCGACCATCGCTTCTTTTAATTTATGCTCCGAACAGTCGGGGGCATTTAGCACATCACGCAATGCGTGGAACAAAATACGTTGTGCTTCATTGATCATATCCCCTGATTCACGCATATAGACGAAGCCACGAGAAAGGATATCTGGTCCAGCTAGAATCTCTTTTTTCTTGATATCGACAGTTGTCACTGCAAGAACGAGTCCTTCTTCTGAAAGTAAATGACGATCTCGTAAAACAACATTACCGATATCACCGATTCCACTGCCATCGATATAGACATCGCCAGCGACGAATTTTCCAGCTAAACGAGCAGAATCACTTGTTAATGCTAATACATCACCGTTTTCCATGATAAAACAATTCTCAGCTGGTACACCTGTGTCTTGTGCAAGAGAGGCATGGATCTTCAACATCCGAAACTCACCATGCACCGGTACAAAATATTTTGGCTTCATCAAGCGAAGCATCAATTTTTGTTCTTCTTGACCACCGTGGCCAGATGTATGGATATTATTGATTTTTCCATGGATCACTTCAGCGCCAGCTTCAGACAACAAGTTGATCAGATGGTTCACACTTGTTGTATTCCCTGGGATCGGTGAGCTAGAAAAAATCACTGTATCATCTGGTTGGATTTGGATTTGACGGTGGGTACCATTCGCAATGCGGCTCAATGCAGCCATTGGTTCACCTTGCGAACCTGTACATAGGATCATTGTTTCATTTGCAGGCAAACGATTGATTTCATGCGCATCGACAAAGGTACCGTCAGGCACTTTGATGTAGCCGAGACGTTGTCCGTTGACGATCGCATTTTCCATACTACGCCCGAAAACAGCAATTTTTCTACCCGTTGCTACAGCGGCTTCCGCTGCTTGTTGTAGACGGAAGATATTAGAAGCAAAGCTGGCAAAAATGATCCGACCTTCGATTTTCTCAAATATTTTCAAAATAGAAAGGCCAATCGTTTTTTCTGATTTCGTAAACGTTGGAATCTCTGCATTGGTACTATCTGAAAGGAGGCAAAGAACGCCTTCTTCTCCGATACGAGCCATTTTATGCAAATTTGCTGGTTCTCCTACAGGTGTAAAATCGAACTTGAAATCTCCAGTAGCCACGATGTTACCAGAAGGTGTTTTGACAACCACACCTAAAGCATCCGGAATACTATGGGTCGTTCGGAAAAAGCTGACGGATGTTTTTCTGAAACGGATCACAGTGTCTTCATTTATTTCATTTAGCACAGCGTCACGAAGTAAGCCATGTTCGTCCAGTTTATTTGTGATCAAAGCTAAAGCTAGAGGGCCAGCGTAGATCGGGATATTTGCTTGCTTTAATAAGTAAGGTATCCCACCAATATGGTCTTCGTGTCCATGAGTGATCACTAAAGCTTTGATTTTGTGTATGTTTTGTACGATATAGTTGTAATCAGGAATGACGTAGTCAATGCCAAGCAGTTCATCTTCTGGAAACTTGATTCCAGCGTCGATGATAATGATTTCATCTTGGAATTGTACCCCATACGTATTTTTCCCGATTTCACCTAATCCACCAATCGCAAAGACGCCTGTCTCATTATTTTTGATGGAAAGTTTCATCTTAAAACTCCACTAATGTGAATGCTGGGTTTTCTTTTTCGTATTCTAGATGGTTACCTTCTAGAAGTTGTACGAATTCGATATTGTATGGGGTATTTTCTTCCACTCGTTGGCGTGCTTCAACATCGCTGTTTGCTTCGATGTATAGCGATTGTGTTTCTTCACGTTTTGGGTTACGGATTTTTGACTCTTGATAATAAACTTTGTAAATCATGGTTTATGTCTCCTTTATCTGCTTAAAGCAGTAATTTAGCGTATTTTTTGGACAACACAAAACGAGGGGACAAGCCACCTGTGTTTTTTTATACTTTAAGAAAAATACTTGATTCTCCTTAAAGAGACAAGCCTCGCATTTGCTTATCCAATTGGAATATTTTTTACTCGGATCCTCTGTATGAAACATACAATAGTTAATTGCTATTCTAGCATAAATCAAGAGATAAGTATAGAAAACGGTCACTGTAAAATGAAAAAACGTACGAAGAGAAAATATTTTTCAGAAAAATTTCTTTTTAAAAAATGTAGTGTTCTATAAAGTAGTAGATTGTGCTACTATTGAAAGTAATGGCAAGATAGAATATTTAAAGGAGATGATAAAGTGAAGTTAATGTGGCATTACACCATGCGCTACAAAAAATATTTGGTGTTGAATTTTATTTGTGTGTTCGGCTTTATTCTGATCGAACTAGGTCTACCAACTATTTTAGCACGCATGATCGATGTTGGAATCCTCAACGATGATTTTGACTATGTGAAACAACAAGGACTATTGATGATCGTGATCACTGTGATCGGGATCATAATGAATATATTTTTAGGTTATTTTGGGTCAAGGATCACGACGAATATCGTTGCAGACATTCGTGATGATCTGTTCAAACATATCCAAACGTATTCACATCAAGAGTATGAAACACTAGGCGTATCATCATTGATCACTCGTACGACCAATGATGCGTATCAAATCATGTTGTTTCTACAAAATATTTTAAGAATCGGTTTTATGGCACCGATGATGTTTGTTGTTAGTTTGTATATGGTTATGCGAACAAGTCCATCTCTTGGTTTATACGTGATTGGTGCATTACCATTCTTATTATTAGCTGTTGTTGGGATTGCTAAATTTTCTGAACCTTTATCAAAAATCCAACAAAAGAATTTAGACAGAATCAATAGTATCTTACGTGAAAACCTATCAGGTCTACGCGTTATCCGCGCGTTTGTAAATGAAAAATTCGAAGAAAAAAGATTTGAAAAAGTCAACGAGAACTATGCTTCAAGTTCTAAAAGTCTCTTTCGCTTAATGGCAGTTGCCCAACCTGGCTTTTTCTTTTTATTCAATATCGTGATGATTTTGATTATTTGGAGTGGTACGCTACAAATTGCAGATGGACAGTTGCAAGTAGGGAATCTAATTGCTTTTATTGAATATATTTTCCACGCGTTGTTTTCATTTATGTTGTTTGCGAGTGTGTTTATGATGTATCCGCGAGCAGCAGTCTCTGCTAGTCGTATCCAAGAAGCTTTAAATGCTACGCCTGCTATTGTTGAAGATCCAAATGGCATAGCGGAAACAAAAACGAAAGGCTACATTGAATTTAAAAATGTGACCTTCGCTTACCCTGGACATTCGCAAGAACCAGTGATCCGTAACGTCAGCTTTACTGCTTCACCTGGCGAAACAGTGGCATTTATTGGTAGTACAGGTAGTGGGAAGTCTACATTGATCCAATTGATTCCACGTTTTTATGATGTTACTCATGGTGAGATCCTGATTGACGGTGTAGATGTGCGTAAGTACAAGTTGAGTAAACTAAGACAAAAAATCGGGTTTATTCCACAGAAAGCACTATTGTTTACTGGGACGATCGCTGAAAACTTGAGATACGGAAAAGAAGATGCAACGCAAGAGGAAATGGAACGTGCGGCTGATATTGCGCAGGCGACTGATTTTATTTCTAAAAAAGCGGACGGTTATGATGAACATCTTTCTGAAGGTGGCGCAAACTTCTCAGGTGGGCAGAAACAAAGGTTAGCCATTGCTCGGGCAATCATCCGCCGACCAGAAATCTATATTTTCGATGATAGTTTTTCAGCACTTGATTATCAAACGGATGCAAAACTTCGTGCAAGATTGAAAAAAGAAACAACTGAATCAACCGTATTGATTGTTGCCCAACGTGTGGGTACTATCATGCACGCCGATAAGATCATCGTATTAAATGAAGGAGAAGTAGTAGGTATGGGCACGCATCGTGAACTTCTAGAAAATTGTCCGATTTATTACGACATTGCCGCTTCTCAATTATCGAAGGAGGAACTAGCATGAAAAAAACCTTCGCTTCTTTTAAACGTTTAGCTCGCTATATCCGTCCTTACCGATTGACGTTTATCTTAGTGCTACTATTTACATTTTTAACGGTGGCTTTCAATGCGGCATTGCCTTATGTCGTCGGGCTTCCAACAACAGAAATCAGCAAAAATCTAGTGAATAATGAGGCAATCAATTTTTCTTATATCATCAACTGTTTGATTTGGATCGCGGTGGTTGGTACCGGTTATAGTATTTCTCAATTGCTTTCTGGGGTATTGATGACAAATGTTGTTCAGAGTGCCATGAAAGACTTGCGTAGAGATATTGAAGAAAAAATCAATCGTTTGCCGGTTTCTTATTTCGATAAAAATCAACAAGGAAATATTTTATCTCGTGTAACGAATGATGTAGATGCAGTTAGTGGCGCCTTGCAACAAGCCTTTATCGGTATTGTCAATGCTATTTTGGGCATCACGATGGCAGCAGCGATGATGTTTTATATCCAACCGGTCATGGCGTTGATTTCAATGATCATGATTCCAGCGTCAATTTGGATATCTAAACGAGTGATCAATGCTTCTCAAAAATATTTCCAAGAAATGCAAAATTCTTTAGGTGAATTAAATGGCTATGTTCAGGAAAACATGACTGGATTCAGTGTGTTAAAAGTATACGGTCGTGAGAAAGAAACATTTGAAGGATTTCATAAGGTCAACCATAGCTTGAAACATTTTGGGTTTCGAGCAGCCTTTATTTCTGGATTGATGATGCCGTTAGTACAATTAACTGCCTACGCTACGTATATCGGTATGGCAGTTTTAGGAAGCTTTTATGTAATTTCTGGAGTCATTGTGGTTGGGCAATTACAAGCCTTTATCCAATATATTTGGCAAATCAGCCAACCAATGGGTAATGTGACGCAATTATCCTCCGTATTGCAAAGTGCATCCGCAGCCACGAAACGGGTATTTGAGATTTTAGATGAACCTGAGGAAAAAGAAAACAAGACCGATGTTCCTTTGCCAGAAACGATCCATGGAAATGTTTCGTTTGAACATGTCGATTTTGCTTATGATCCGAAGAAACCTTTGATCCAAGACTTGAACTTTGAGGTGAAAGCTGGACAAATGGTGGCAGTTGTCGGACCGACGGGCGCTGGGAAAACAACATTGATCAACTTATTGATGCGTTTTTATGATGTGACGCATGGCGCGATCAAAATTGATGGTATTGATACGAAAGCGATGAGCCGAAGTGATGTTCGTTCCATGTTTGGGATGGTACTGCAAGATGCTTGGTTGTACGAGGGAACGATTGCCGACAACATTCGTTTTGGTAAATTAGATGCAACGGATTATGAGATCGTTGATGCAGCGAAAACAGCGAATGTCGATCATTTTATCCGAACGATGCCTGATGGTTATGAAATGGAGATCAATTCAGAAGGAGATAATGTCTCGTTGGGACAAAAACAATTGCTGACGATTGCTCGTGCGGTTGTTTCCGATCCGAAGATATTGATTCTGGATGAGGCGACTAGTTCCGTTGATACGAGACTTGAAGCATTGATCCAAAAAGCAATGGATAAAGTGATGGAAGGACGAACGAGTTTTGTGATCGCTCACCGTCTATCAACGATCCGTGAAGCCGATCTGATCTTAGTGATGGATCAAGGTCAAATCATTGAAAAAGGAACACATGAAAGTTTATTAGCAAAAGGCGGTTTCTATGAGAAACTTTATAACAGCCAATTTGCTGAAGCAGCGGAATAATGACAAGAGGTTTCTAGGGGCGAACAGCCTTCTAGGACCTTTTTTCTTCAATAAATGAAAAGAGGGAAAAAGATGGCAAGGTTTATAGCAGATAATGCGACGGTTATCGGTGATGTAGAATTAGGAGAAGATGTCACAGTTTGGTACCAAGCAGTGGTTCGTGGCGACAGCAATTGGATCAAGATCGGCAAAGGAACCAATATACAAGACGGAACAGTCATACACGTTGATCATGATGCACCAGTTGAGATCGCTGAAAATGTCACAGTCGGACACCAATGTATGCTGCATGGTTGTAAAATCGAAAAGGGTGCGTTGATCGGTATGGGAGCGACTGTTTTGAACCATGCAGTCATCGGTGAGAATAGTTTGATCGGAGCAGGCTCACTTGTGACAGAAGGAAAAATCATCCCACCGAATGTTTTAGCTTTTGGTCGACCAGCCAAGGTAATCCGTCCGTTAACAGAAGAAGAAATCCAAAAAAATAAACAGAATATCACACATTATATCGAAATGGGACAAAAACATGCAGATGGATTCTTCAAAGAATGGCAACAATAGTTTTAACACATGTTTTTACAGCAAAAAAAGAAGGTCTGTCATCCAAGGATGAAGGCCTTCTTTTTTGATCTTGATAGGTTGATTAGCTTAATGAAGCACTGTTTTCCATGACTTCATCGATCAAGCCATATGCTTTGGCTTGTTCAGCAGTCATATAGTTGTCACGATCTGTGTCTTTTTCAATCACTTCGATTGGTTGACCAGTACGTTCCGCTAAGATTTTATTCAAACGTTCGCGGGTTTGTAAGATATGACGTGCAGCGATTTCGATTTCTGTTGCTTGTCCTTGTGCGCCACCAAGTGGTTGGTGGATCATGATTTCAGCATTTGGTAAAGCAAATCGTTTTCCTTTTGTTCCGGCAGTCAATAAGAAACTTCCCATTGAAGCAGCCATCCCCATAACGATTGTTTGGACATCTGCTTTGACAAAATTCATTGTGTCATAGATGGCCATTCCAGCAGTCACAGAACCACCAGGTGAGTTGATATAGATGTAAATGTCTTTTTCAGAATCTTGTGCATCTAGAAATAGCAATTGTGCGATGATTGAGTTTGCTAAATCATCTGTTACTTGTCCACTCAACATGATGATGCGGTCTTTCAATAAACGTGAGTAAATATCGTAGGCTCTTTCCCCACGTGAGGATTGTTCAATAACTGTAGGAATTAAATTCATAATAAGGTTCCTCCTTGATTTGTTTAGAAATAGTGTAACATAAATTGATTTTGATTACCTACAAAGTAGTATACATTTTTGGTCAATAAAGGTCAAATGAAAAAACTTTCCGAGAGCTAGTCTTATAAAGTGAGTTTATGTTATGATAAAAAAGAAATCAATAAGAAGGAGGAACCGTAATTGGTAATTGCTATCACAGGTTTTATCGGTGTATTAGTAGGAGCAATCTTAGTCTACTTAGGGATGGCGATCCAAATGCGTCATCTTGAGAATAAAGAGCAACGTAGACGCGAATTGGAACTGAAAGTCAAAGAAATCGAAACATTGAATCAATTAAATAAAAAAATCAATGAGATTCTCCAAAAGCGTGCGAGCTTGTTGGAAGAATATGTCAGCTTTGATGCTTTTGACGATTGTTATATCACAATCGATGACTTTGCGTATTTGCAATCATTTTCTGCACAAAATAATTTTTATTTACCAAATTACATTTTAGATGAATTATTCCAAAATATCGCTCATCGCAAAGTGATTCTTTCACCGGATGAAACGATGAAGATCGGCGGCTATGCTTACAAAGGTGGGCGTGTCATTTTGGAAAATTTCACAGATAATTTGACCGCAATGATCAATGAGAAAAAATCCCAGTTGAAAAATACAACGAGACAACCAATCGGCTTTTTCTCAAAAGATGATGTGTGGAGCTAAACAAAACATATTGTTTACTCAAGGATAAGAGAAACTAAACATTTTGATAAAGTAAAAGTTTGGGCACTTACAATGAGTCCAAGCTTTTTCTTTTTTGTTCCTGTGGTAAAATAGGGATGATCGGAGTGAGGACTATGGTACAGATTTATGCACATCGAGGAAGTAAAGGAACCCATCCGGAAAATACATTGCCCGCCTTTTCTGAAGCAGTAAGAGTGGGGGTGGATGGGATCGAGCTAGATGTCCATCTTAGTAAGGACGGTCAACTGATTGTTATCCATGATGAAACCGTTGATCGAACAACCAATGGAAAAGGCCTTGTTCGAGAAAAGACTCTCGAAGAGCTGAAAAAATTGAATGCAGGCAGTTGGTTTAGTAAAGATTTCCCAGCAGCGAAAATCCCTGCGCTAAAAGAAGTACTCTCGCTACTTCTCCAAAAAAATTATCGAGGAACATTGATGATCGAAATCAAAACGGACAAGTATGAGTATGAAGGGATCGAAGCACAAGTATCTGAACTTATGACAAAAAATGAGTGGCCGTTTCGTCATGCTTATTGTAGTTTCAACCTTCGTTCCTTAGAACGTTTATCCGTCATCGAACCAGACGCACAACTGGATCTTTTAATGAGTGATTCAATGAAAAAATTAGATCTAGCTAAGACCTTACCTTTTATTGAAGGTCTTCACCCTAAAGCAACTTGGGCATTTGCGCATCCTCAGGAAATACAGGAGTTTCCAAAGCGTATTCGTCTTTGGACAGTCAATACGACAGAAGAGCTTGAAAGAGGATTAAAGGAACCTGTGGATGCACTCATCACAGACTTTCCTGAACGTGCTTGGTATGTTAAACAATTAATGAAAAAGTAGGAGCCATATGGAAAAAGTATTAGTGATCGTAGGACCCACAGCAGTTGGTAAAACAGCGTTAAGTGTGACACTTGCCCAAAAATTCAACGGCGAGATCATCAGTGGAGATTCCTTACAAATTTATAAACATCTGGATATCGGTACGGCAAAAATCAAGCCAACTGAAATGATGGGGATTCCTCATCATTTGATTGATGTGATCGAGCCAGACCAGCAGTATTCGGCAGCGGATTTTCAACAGGCAGGTCGCAAGTTGATCAAGGAAATCACCGAAAGAGGACATTTGCCGATCATCGTTGGTGGCACCGGTTTATATATTCAATCGTTATTGTACGATTTTCAATTAGGAGCAAATGAAGAAACGGATGCTACTGTTCGAGAGAAATATGAAAAAATGGCTGAAGAACTAGGAAAAGAAAAACTTTGGGCTTATTTGAATGAACGCGATCCGCTTGCAGCGGGGAAAATCCATTGGAATAATCAGCGAAAAGTGATTCGCGCATTAGAAGTATTTGAGACAACAGGCTATAGTATCATGGCACCGAAAGATAGACCTGAGTGCTTGTATGATTATTATATGATCGGTCTGGATACGGAGCGTGAGTTCCTTTATAGTAGAATCAACCAACGAGTGGATCAAATGCTCACAGAGGGATTGATTGCAGAAGCAAGAAAGGTCTATGAATTAGGGGCGGTTCAAGCCAGTCAAGGGATCGGCTATAAAGAATTCTTTCCTTATTTTGAAGAAAACATCACTCTAGATGAGGCAGTCGAACAAATCAAATTGAACTCTCGGCGCTATGCCAAACGACAACTGACTTGGTTTCGTAATCGTTTGACGGCGCATTGGTTCGATCTCTTGAAAAAACCGACAGATCTAGCAGAGATCGAAAATGCCATCGAAGGTTGGCTGAAAGAGGTGGGAACATGAGAGAAGCAAAAGAAAAAGTAATCATTGTTGGTGTAGAAACGGAAGAAAATCAGCGATATTTTGCTGAATCAATGAAAGAATTGGAACAATTGATCGATACAGCAGCTGGTGAAGTCGTATATAGACTCACGCAAAAACGACCGCAAGTGGATCGTCAAACGTTGATCGGTAAAGGAAAGCTTCAAGAATTGACCCAATTAGCAGATGCTTATGAGACAGATCTTGTCATATTCAACCACGAATTGACTCCGCGTCAAAGTCAGCTGATTACCGATGCGGTAGGGGCGCCGGTCATTGATCGAGTCCAATTGATCTTGGATATCTTTGCGATGCGTGCGCGATCTAAAGAAGGGAAACTGCAAGTCGAATTGGCGCAATTGCAATACCTACTACCTCGTCTCGCTGGACAAGGTGAGTCGCTTTCTCGTCTTGGTGGTGGGATCGGTACAAGGGGACCAGGAGAAACGAAACTGGAAACGGATCGTCGGCATATCCGCAACAAGATCTTAGGCGTAAAAAGAGAGCTAAAAGCAGTGGAGGCCCATCGAGAACGTAATCGGCAAAAAAGACAAAGTAGCGAAGTGTTTCAAATTGGTTTGATCGGTTACACAAATGCGGGTAAATCAACAATCCTTAATTTATTGACGCAAGCTGAATCATATGCGAAAGATCAACTATTTGCCACCCTTGATCCGCTGACGAAAAAATGGCGTTTTGCGGAAGGATTCGAATTGACTGTAACGGATACCGTTGGTTTTATCCAAGATCTGCCCACCCAGTTGATTGATGCGTTCCATTCAACCCTTGAAGAAAGTCAAGGGATGGATCTCTTGCTTCATGTTGTCGATGCAAGTTCTTCTGATCGAATCTTGCAAGAACAAACAGTTTTAAAGTTGATGGATGAGTTAGATATGAAAGAAATGCCTGTATTGACTGTCTATAATAAATCAGACCAGATCGACACAGCAGGATTTACACCGACTTTATTTCCGAATGTCTTGATTTCTGCTCAGACACAAGAGGGGAAAGAACGCTTGATCGAGGCCGTCAAACGGCAATTGATGGAGTTGATGCTTCCTTATACGAAAATTGTGCCGAGTGATCAAGGACAAACATTAAGTGAGTTGAGACGGCAGACACTTGTATTAGATGAACACTTCATTGAAGAACAAAATAGCTATGAAGTACGTGGGTTTGCGAATAAAAATTCAAAATGGCTAAAAAAAGATGAGTTATTTTAAAAATGAAATAATAAGAAAAAACCAGCTTGATCGACTTCATATAGAAGTGGATCAAGTTTTTTTATAAAAAAAACTGCTCCTTATGTAAGAAAACCTAACATGGGAGGTTGACAGTCTTTTTTGTGATTGGTATACTTTATTCAATTGATAGGACGAAAGGAGACGTCAGATGGGAGAAAAGGAATTACGTCGTTCAATGTCAGTATTTCCAATTGGTACAGTTATGAAACTAACAGACTTGACTGCTCGACAAATCAGGTATTATGAAGAACAGGAATTTGTTCATCCCGAGCGAAGTGAAGGAAATCGACGCATGTATTCATTGAATGATATCGATATTCTATTAGAAATCAAGGATTATCTTTCAGAAGGATTGAATATGGCTGGAATCAAACGGGTCTATGAAATGGCACAGGCGAAAAAACAAGAAGAAAAAAGTAAAAAACCGCTGACCGATCACGACGTTCGTCAAATTTTCCGTGATGAGATATTAGCTCAAGGTGGGTTAGCCAAAACAGGACATTATCAGTCACAAGGCTTGCAACAACGTCAATACTTTGACTGAATGAAATAAAAAAAAGAAAGAGGGATACCATGGTAAAGAAACAAATCACAGGCGAAGAAATTAAACGAATTATTGAGGATGAGAACGTACGCTTTTTACGTTTGATGTTTACAGATATATTAGGAACAATCAAAAATGTTGAAGTTCCAGTGAGTCAAATCGACAAAGTACTTGAGAATAAAATGATGTTTGATGGTTCTTCGATTGAAGGATTTGTCAGAATCGAAGAAAGTGATATGTACTTGTATCCTGATCTTTCTACTTGGATGATTTTCCCATGGGAAAGCGACCACGGCAAAGTGGCGCGCCTGATTTGTGACATTTATAATCCAGATGGTACTCCATTTGCTGGTGACCCTCGTGGCAATCTGAAACGTTCATTAAATGATATGAAAAAACTTGGCTTTACCTCATTCAATTTAGGGCCTGAACCAGAATTCTTCTTGTTCAAATTAGATGAAGATGGTGGCATCACTACGACGTTGAATGACAAAGGTGGTTACTTTGATTTTGCACCAACGGATCTAGGCGAAAATTGCCGTCGAGATATCGTATTGGAATTAGAAAGCTTAGGTTTTGAAGTGGAGGCTTCTCACCATGAAGTGGCTCCTGGACAACACGAGATCGACTTCAAATATGCAGATGTCGTGGATGCTTGTGACAATATCCAAACGTTTAAATTAGTCGTGAAAACCATTGCTCGTAAACATGGCTTGCATGCGACTTTCATGCCAAAACCATTATTCGGGATCAACGGTTCTGGAATGCACTGCAATATGTCTTTATTCAATGAAGATGGAAATGCCTTTTACGATAAAGACGGAGATTTAGAATTAAGTCAAACTGCGTATCATTTCTTAGGTGGCTTACTGAAACATGCGCGCGCGTATACAGCGGTCTGCAATCCAACGGTCAACTCTTATAAACGTTTAGTTCCAGGCTACGAAGCACCTGTTTACGTGGCATGGAGTGGACGTAATCGTTCGCCATTGGTACGTGTACCGGAATCTCGTGGTTTATCCACTCGTTTAGAATTACGTTCTGTCGATCCAGCAGCGAACCCTTACCTAGCAATGGCTGTTTTACTACAAGCAGGTTTAGATGGTATCCGTAATGAATTGACACCACCACCGGCTGTTGATCGTAACATCTACGTGATGAACGAAGAAGAACGTGAAGAAGCGCAAATCCAAGATCTTCCATCAACGATCCACAATGCCATCAAAGAATTGCGCAAAGACAAAGTGATGATCGATGCGTTAGGCAATCATATCTTTGCGAACTTTGTGGAAGCAAAACGTCTGGAATGGGCTGCCTTTAGACAAACCGTTTCTGAATGGGAAAGAGAACAATATTTAGAGCTTTACTAATAAAATCCCGTTAAATCAAAGAAAAGTATAGAAGAGGTCGTGACAGAAGTGTTCAGCCTCGAGAAATAAGGCGCTATCCACGAAAATTGTTCTTCAAATTTTTGTGGATGGCGCCTTATTTCCAAAGAGGTTACTTCTGTTTCTGCCGTTTATTCGGTTTTAGGTGGTACAAGAGGACTAATGTCTCAGACGCTTTTTTTCTTCATCACTGGAGTGTGAATTTTTGGCCTTGTGGCTCGCTTGCAGTGGATCCTGAGAAAACTTTCCTATTACCTGCTTTGATAGAGTATGGAAAGGAGTAAAAAGGGTGACATCCAAATAAAATTTTCCTATAAAGCGATTATTTGATCGTTTATGAGATTTTTTGTTCCAACTATTTCGATATATTTCGATATATATAGTAATATTTTTTTCACTATTTTTATTCCGTTTCATAGGACTTAATGTATTGACGTCAGTGAAAGTGCTTTTATCCATCAAGTAGGTATAAACGTAATTGAATACTTGACTTTCGTTTAGATAGCTTGTAATATACACCTTGGGCACCCTTTTAGAGGGTCAGAAGTTTACAGAAATCAACGCTCCCTATTCTTTAGAAGGATAGGGAGCCTTATTTATTTTCTTAGACTTTTCCTGCAGATAAAACAAGAAGGAGTTTTTGAACATATGACAAAATACATTTTTGTGACAGGCGGCGTGGTTTCATCGATTGGTAAAGGGATCGTAGCAGCATCTTTAGGCCGTTTGTTGAAAAATCGTGGATTGAAAGTAACGATCCAAAAATTTGATCCATACATCAACGTGGACCCAGGAACAATGAGTCCATACCAACACGGAGAAGTTTTCGTTACAGATGATGGAGCAGAAACGGATTTGGACTTAGGCCACTACGAACGTTTTATTGACATCAACTTGAACAAATACTCCAATGTGACGACAGGAAAAATTTATTCAGAAGTCTTGCGTAAAGAACGTAAAGGGGAGTACTTAGGCGCAACTGTCCAAGTGATTCCGCATATTACGAATGAAATCAAAGAAAAAATCATGCGTGCAGCTAAAATGACTGACTCAGATATCATTATTACAGAGGTCGGCGGCACAGTTGGGGATATTGAATCACTGCCATTCTTAGAAGCATTGCGTCAAATGAAAGCTGATGTTGGCTCTGATAACGTGATGTATATCCATACAACGTTGATTCCTTATTTAAAAGCGGCTGGTGAAATGAAAACTAAACCAACACAACATAGCGTGAAAGAGTTACGTGGATTAGGTATCCAACCAAACATCTTAGTCGTGCGCACAGAGCAACCAGTATCTCAAGATGTCAAAAATAAATTGGCACAATTTTGTGACGTTGAACCAGAAGCAGTAATCGAATCACCAGACGTAGATACACTATATTCAATCCCGTTATTATTGCAATCACAAGGAATGGATCGGATCGTTTGTGATCATTTGAAGCTTTCAACACCAGAAGCAGATATGACCGAATGGAAAGCATTAGAAAATCGTGTCTTGAACTTGAAGAAAAAAGTTCGCATTGCTTTAGTAGGGAAATATATTGAATTACCTGATGCGTATATCTCAGTTGTTGAAGCATTGAAACACTCAGGTTTTGCGTTTGATGCGGATATCGAATTGGATTGGGTAAAAGCCCATGAGTTAACGAGTGAAAATGTGGATGAACGATTGAAAGAGGCCGATGGGATCTTAGTACCAGGTGGTTTTGGTGATCGAGGAATCGAAGGGAAAATCGAAGCCATTCGTTATGCTCGTGAAAATGATGTCCCATTCTTAGGAATTTGTTTAGGGATGCAAATGGCGTGTGTTGAATTTGCACGTAACGTTGTAGGTCTAGAAGACGCTGCTTCAGCAGAAACGATTCCAGAAACTGCAAACAACATCATCGACTTGATGGCAGATCAAGAAAACATTGAAAATCTTGGTGGAACATTACGTTTAGGGCTTTATCCATGTAAAGTCAAAAAAGGCACGACTACTGCTACAGCTTATGATGGGGCAGAAGTGGTTCAAGAACGTCATCGTCATCGCTATGAATTCAACAATAAATACCGTCAACAATTTGAAGAACATGGCTTAGTCTTCTCAGGTGTATCTCCAGACAATCGTTTAGTTGAGATCGTTGAGATCACAGATAAGAAATTCTTTGTTGGTTGTCAATTCCATCCAGAATTGATTTCACGTCCAAACCGTCCGCAAAAATTGATCAAAGCATTTGTTGGTGCTTCGTTAACGGAACGCGAATCAAAATAAAAAATACTAGGAATTGATCCGTCAAAATCAGCGAGTGTCAAATTATTAGAATTGTTATTAATAAATATTTTAAATGTTTATAGAGAACCTTTTACCTACGATATTTCGGTGGATTTTATTTATTTAATGAAAAAAGCGTCTTGAAAATTTTCAATTTTATTGATTTTAGTAGAAAACTAGTGAAATGTTTGGTAAAATAGGTTCGTTGGTTAAGGATCATCTTAACAAATTTAGTTTTCACAAAATTTAGGAGGAATTTATTATGCCAGTAGTATCAGGAGCTGAATTTTTACAAGCTGCTCGTAAAGGCGGTTATGCTGTCGGCGGGTTCAACACAAACAACTTAGAATGGACTCAAGCGATCTTAGAAGCAGCTGAAGCTAAAAAAGCACCAGTACTTATCCAAACTTCAATGGGTGCAGCTAAATACATGGGTGGTTACAAAGTATGTAAAGACATGATCACTAATTTAGTTGAATCAATGAACATCACTGTTCCAGTGGCAATCCATTTAGACCACGGTGACTACGATGCTGCATTAGAATGTATCGAAGTTGGCTATACTTCAGTTATGTTCGATGGTTCTCATTTACCATTCGAAGAAAACTTGAAATTAGCTAGAGACGTTGTTGAAAAAGCTCACGCTAAAGGAATCTCAGTTGAGTGTGAAGTTGGTTCAATCGGTGGAGAAGAAGATGGAATCATCGGAACAGGTGAATTAGCAGACATCGAAGAATGTAAACAAATGGTAGCAACAGGTATTGACTACTTAGCATGTGGTATTGGTAACATCCACGGTCAATATCCAGAAAACTGGAGCGGATTAGCATTTGATCACTTACAAGCAATTGCTGATGCTGTAGGTTCAGATGTACCTTTAGTATTACACGGCGGATCTGGTATTCCTCAAGATCAAATCGAAAAAGCTATCTCAATGGGTATTTCTAAAGTAAATGTGAACACTGAATTCCAATTATCATTTGCTGCAGCAACTCGTGAATATATCGAAGCTGGTAAAGACCGCGAAGGTAAAGGATTTGACCCTCGTAAATTATTAGCACCAGGTAAAGCAGCAATCGTTAAAGATGCTGAATCTCATATCGACTGGTTCGGTTCTGCTAACAAAGCATAATCGATAAAAGTTAGATCGAACGAGATAACTGATAGAAGAGAACAATGTGCCGATCCGGCGATTGTTCTCTTTTTTTATTTAAATAAAAGGAACGATACTCGTTTCTTCGTTTCATCTATGATAAAATACAAGCATATGTATAAATTTGAGGAATAAACAAGGTGGGGAACAAATGAAAAAAATAATCATCGAAGGAAATCGTCCATTGACTGGTGAAGTAACGATCAGTGGTGCTAAAAATAGTGCAGTTGCCTTGATACCAGCAGCGATTTTAGCAGATTCTCCTGTGATCTTGGAAGGTGTACCTGACATTCAAGATGTTCATTCATTGATAGAAATTTTAGAAATCATGGGCGCAACTGTCCGTTTTGAAAACAATGTATTAGAAATCGATCCACGTGGTGTCGTTTCAGTACCGATGCCAAGTGGGAAGATCAATAGCTTGCGTGCTTCTTACTATTTTATGGGCACCTTATTAGCTAAATTTGGCGAAGCAGTTGTTGGTCTACCAGGCGGCTGTTACCTTGGTCCGCGTCCAATCGACCTTCATATCAAAGGGTTTGAAGCGTTAGGAGCAAAAGTCACAAATGAACATGGTGCGATGTACTTACGAACAGAAAACAAAACGCTTAATGGAAATCGTGTGTTTATGGATGTGATTTCTGTTGGTGCAACGATCAATATCATGTTAGCAGCAGTGAAAGCAAATGGACAGACGACAATCGAAAATGCGGCGCGTGAACCTGAAATCATTGATGTTGCGACATTATTGAACAATATGGGTGCCAAGATACGTGGAGCAGGTACTGACGTGATTCGTATTGAAGGAGTAGAAGAACTGCATGGCTGCCGCCATTTCATGATTCCTGACCGTATCGAAGCAGGGACTTATTTGGCTGTAGCTGCTGCCGCAGGAAATGGCGTAAAAATCAAGAATGTGATCTATGAGCATCTTGAAAGTTTTATTGCTAAACTTCAAGAAATCGGTGTGAGCATGAAAATCAGTGAAGACGAGATCGAAGTTTATCCTTCAAAGAATTTAAAAGCCGCGAATGTGATGACTTATCCGTATCCAGGTTTTGCCACAGACTTACAACAACCGTTGACACCGTTATTATTGATGACTACTGGAACTGCTGAGATCGTGGATACGATCTATTCGAAGCGAGTGAATCATGTTCCTGAATTAGCACGAATGGGTGCTGATATCTCAGTAGAAGGTAATATGATCATCCTGAATGGGCCGAATAAACTCCATGGCGCTGAAGTTGTTGCTTCAGATCTACGCGCAGGGGCTTGTTTAGTGATTGCAGGATTGATGGCAGAAGGCACGACAACGATTTATAATGTCGAATATATTTTGCGTGGTTATGATCATATCATCGAGAAATTAACAGCAATCGGAGCAAGTATCAAAATGGTGGAGGAAGTGGAAGCCGAATGAGCGATTATTTGACAATGGCCGAACTGGAAAACAAAACACTAAAAGATGTTTACAGTTATGCAAAAGAATTCAAGATTCCTTATTACAGTAAGATGAACAAAAAGGAATTATCCCTAGCTGTTATTCGAGCTCAGGCTGAAAAACAAGGCTTTTACTATATGGAGGGGATTTTAGATATCGTTGGACAAGACGGCTATGGTTTTTTGCGTCCGATCAACTATGGTCCAAGTGTCGAAGATATTTATATCTCTGCCTCCCAAATTCGTCGCTTCAGTTTAAGAAACGGTGACAAAGTAGCTGGTAAAGCAAGACCGCCTAAAGAATCAGAACGATATTACGGATTGATGCACGTTGAAAGTGTCAATGGGAGAGATCCTGAAGATGCGAAAGAGCGCCCGCATTTCCCAGCATTGACGCCGCTTTATCCGGAGAAGCAACTTCGTTTAGAAACGACACCGCAACAAATTGCAACACGCATGATCGATATTTTCTCGCCGATTGGCTTTGGACAACGTGGGTTGATCGTTGCACCGCCGAAAGCAGGAAAAACATCCATCTTAAAAGAAATCGCTAATGGGATCACTGAAAATCATCCAGAAGTGGAGTTGATCGTTCTATTGATCGACGAAAGACCTGAAGAAGTAACCGATCTTGAGCGTAGTGTCAAAGGCGATGTGGTTTCTTCCACATTTGATCTGCAACCACAAAACCACACGCGGGTTTCTGAATTGGTTTTAGAGCGTGCCATGCGTTTAGTTGAAGATAAACGGGATGTCGTCATCTTGATGGACAGTATCACTCGCTTAGCTCGTGCTTATAATCTAGTGGTACCACCAAGTGGTCGTACATTGAGCGGAGGAATCGATCCTGCAGCATTGTACAAACCGAAAAAATTCTTTGGCGCTGCCAGAAATATTGAAGAAGGCGGTAGCTTAACGATTTTGGCTACGGCATTAGTTGATACTGGGAGTCGGATGGATGATGTCATCTACGAAGAATTCAAAGGAACAGGGAACTTAGAATTACAACTATCTCGTGAATTATCAGAACGCCGTATTTTCCCTGCCATCGACATCAAAAAATCAGGTACTCGTAAAGAAGAGTTATTGATGGATAGTGATCAGCTAGAAGAAATCTGGAAACTCCGTAAGCATATGATTGGCGACTCATTAGAATATACGGAACAATTGATCCGTTTCTTGCGAAAAACTAAAAATAACCAACAATTTTTTAAAGATTTCCAAGATGTTTCTTTTGGCAAAAAAAATCCCACAAGAAATTTAAAAAGATAATTGCAAGCTTATAGGAAACATGGTAAGATGTAAATGTTGTAAATCGACAAATCAACTCTGGTTCAGCAAATGAAGCAGGGCAAAGGAGCGAATAGCATGAAAGAAAATATCCATCCAGATTACCATCCAGTCGTATTTTTGGATTCTACAACTGGTTTCAAATTCTTGTCAGGTTCAACAAAAACTTCACAAGAAACAGTTGAATGGGAAGACGGTAATACATACCCAGTCATCCGTGTCGAAGTAACTTCTGACTCACATCCATTCTACACTGGACGTCAAAAATTCACACAAGCAGACGGACGTGTGGACCGTTTCAACAAAAAATACGGTCTCAAAGACGAAAACGCTGCAGAATAATCAAACCATTGTTAAGTCAAGGTTTAACAGACTATCCTATCAGGATAGTCTGTTTTTTGCTTTTGATCTTTTGTAAATACCAATGTACCACTCATGAAAACAGCAAAACGATTTACTGTTTCTTCTGATCACTGGTTGGCTGTTAACGAAGAATTCTAAACATTAGGTTTATTCGCTTGGTATACAGAAGTACGTGTTAATTTCCTACGTTTTCAAAAATAATAATAGGTTTATGAATTAAGTTTTTTAATGTGTAGATGTATGCTCAGAATCTTTTTCCAAATAAAGAATATTCTGCAAGTAACGATGATTCAGCATTCGACATCAGAAGAAAAGATACTTGCTGTCGAATGCATATCAGACGCGGACATTCCAGAGATAAGAAAAATCTATTTGCTTAAACATTCTAAAACTGTTTCTATCAGAGGCTAGGTCATTCAAGTAGTCTGTTTTTTTATTATATAGGCAAAATATACAAAACATGTTTATTCTTTCCTTATTTTTTTAAATCATTGTTTGATAAGGATAGTGATATAAACAGCAATTTTATAGGTAATTATCAGTTGAAGCATAAATAAAATAAATTTTTTTTCATTTTTTTTAGATGTGATGAAAAATTGGTAAATAACATATTCTTTCAGATGTTATAGTTATTTTGTAATAAAAATTAATTTTAGGGGAGTTATTTTAAAAATGAAGAAAAGTTTATTATTTAGCGCTGCACTGTTAGGAATAGTTATGTTTTCTGATATAACTACTGCAGATGAAGTTATTCATTCGAGGGATAATGAAAAAGCTACCATATCTGCAATCGTACAAACAAATCAAAATATTTCTACTAAACTGGAACTCAAACAGAGTGAGAATCTAAATACATATAGATCAACTATTTTAGATAATCCATTTGGTCCGAGTACTAATCAATCGACCGGAATATATAAGCGTGGGAATGATGTGATCGAGATATACGTAGATGAATCAACTGATCAAACACAACTGCCGACATATACAGTTACTACACCTGCTTTAACGAGTTTTTCGGAAGGGTCGGCAAATGGAACACAACTGGTTAAGGGACGTAATGTGATTTCTGGTTCGCAAGTCGGTCTGATCCACATTCGAAATGAATCTGGTCAAACAGCGCAAGGAAAACTAAGTATTGAAATCAAAGGTGGGATAAAGATTCCTCGGTTTATTCTTGGTAAAACAACCCAGCAGGAATGGACAAAAATGATTGCCGATAATCCGACAGCAGTAGGCTATGAACTAGTCGGTGACCGTGTGTTAGTGACAGGATCGAATCGAACACTCCAGGATGCAAAGGATCCTGAGACGATTCTTAATGCACATGAGAAAGTCATTACATTCCATAATCAAACGTCTGGTTTAGATGGTAGTTCTGCTGTCCATCGAAAGCCAGTTGGTTTGTTCCAGCATTTGCGAGAAACCATTCAGTCTGGCTATTATATGTATGCTTTTTATCAACATACAGCTTATAACAGCACCTCAGATGCAATGAGAGCAGTACTGAATCCTACGACTATCGGACAATGGGGAATTTGGCATGAACTTGGTCATACGTATCAATTATCACGAATGAATTGGAAAGACTTGACGGAGGTCACAGTAAACATTTATTCTCTGCGCGCAGAAAAAGGACTGAGCGAGCGTAGTCGTCTAGAAAGAGATAATCGTTATCCAACTATTTTCAACTATTTGAATGGAACAGGACAGAAACAATTTGATGACCAGGATATCTGGACAAAATTAGGAATGTTCTGGCAATTGGAATTAGCATTTGGTGAAGATTTCTATCCTAATTTACATAAAATGTATCGAAATGAACAACGCGCCCTTCCTACGGAACAAGATAAACGTCAGTATTTTGTCGTTGCGGCTTCAAAAATCAGTGGTCAGAACTTACAACCTTTCTTTGAAAAATGGGGTATTCAAGTAACTGCTGAAAGTCGACTTGAAATGGAAAAACTACCAAGCTTGACTAAAAAAATCTGGGAGTATCGAGATGAGATGACAGGTGAAGTAGGAGATATCGATGGTGGTACGAACAATAATGACAAAGAAGCACCGACGATTCCATCAGATCTTGCGGCGAATGAGGTAACAAGTCATTCTGTCAAATTAACATGGAATCCATCATCAGACAACACAAAAGTCAAAGGGTATAATGTTTATCGGAACAACGTAAAAGTGGGAACAACGGATAAGCCAGAGTATTTAGATGAAAATTTAAAGAGTAACGAAGTATATGTGTATCAGGTGAGTGCTTATGATGAAGCAGGTAATGAATCAGCAAAAACGGGCTTCTTGACGGTTGTTACACGACAAGAAGAAAAAGATGACGAAGCACCAAGCATCCCTACAGGTTTGACACAAGGCACTGTTACTACAAATACCGCACAGATCACTTGGACTGCTGCGACAGATAATTTACGTGTGGCTGGCTACAATATCTATCGTGATGGGGTGAAAATCAATTCAGTAACAGGCTTGAATTTCACCGATACAAATCTAGCAAGCAATACTAGCTATACTTATCAAGTCAGTGCTTATGATGGAGCAGGTAATGAGTCAGGAAAAAGTCCGGCAGTGATAATCAAGACCAATGAGCAAAATGTTATTCAAGATACTTGGCGCAGTGACCAAATTTACACAGCAGGAGATTTAGTGATTTATAACGGCATCCAATACCGTGCTAAATGGTGGGTCAGAGGTGAACGTCCTGATACATCTCAGGCATGGGAGAAAGTAGATAAAACACAAACAGAAGAATGGAGAACAATCAAAGCATATTCTGGTGGTGACCGAGTCGTCTACAAAGGAAAGACCTATGAAGCAAAATGGTGGAATACCAATAGCAATCCCGAAACAAGCAGTGTCTGGGTATTGAAATAATAAGTTACAACAAATCAGTTTCGCTAGAATGAAAAAACAGTAATGAAAAATAGCACCTACTTCTTTCTTTAAGGAAAGTAGGTGCTGTTTTTATGAAATAAAAGAAGTTGACTCAAACTTACTTTAAGTATTTCTCAAATTAGTTAGATAGTGGTGTCTATCTTGGTGTTCCAGTTTCTAAAGCCTGTTCTTTTGCTAATTCATTTTTATCATAAATCTTAACAAATGGATAATACATGAAAATGGAAAGAATGATCAATAAAATGTTCAATACGGCTGCCCGCCAGTCACCACCTGTAGCTAAGTAAGCACCAATAGGACCAGGGAGCGTCCATGGTGCGGTGATGGTAACAGCACTGACTAAACCTAGTTTAGTCGCAAACCAAGCGATGGTTGCGCAAACCATTGGAGCAAAGATAAACGGAATGATCAGTGTTGGATTCAATACGATCGGTACGCCAAAGATAACTGGCTCATTGATATTGAAAATAGAAGGAGTGATGATTGCTTTACCTAATTTTGAAGCATATTTTGATTTGGCTGTGAAGGCAAGCAGAATCGCTAAACCGATCGTACAACCTGCGCCACCGATCCAAACAAACCATTGATAAAAAGGTTCAGCTGCAATATTGGGTAAAGCCTCACCAGCTGCTGCTGCAGTTGTATTGGATTCTAAGATCTGCAACCATAAGGGGCGAGCAAGTGAACCAATGATGGATACGCCATGGATACCGAATGCCCAGAAGAAAGTGATTAGAAAAATCAGCAACAAGACACTCGGCAACGTATCGGTTGCGCTGATCAAAGGGCTGACAATTTTTGAAACGGCAGTGTGCCAATCAAAGCCGATGTAATAGCTGATCGATGCCATGACTAAAATCACGATCAAGGTTGGCGTTAATGCTTCGAAAGAACGAGCGACCGCAGGAGGTACTTGCTCAGGCATTGTGATTTTAAATTTCGATTTATCCGTCAAACGATACACTTCGACTGCAAAAATTGAAGTAATGATTCCGACAAACATCCCACCACCGCCAAGATTGGCCATAGGCAAAACAAAACCAGAAGTACCAGCAGCTTCCGCAGCCTCAAGAGGAATATTGACAGGGATAAAGGTCAACAAAAAAGCAATCGTAGCGAGTAACCCACCAGAAACAACATCTAGTTTATAGGTTTTGGCTAAACTGGCACCGATGCCAAATGTCGCATATAGAGACATGATATACATGGTCATGCGATAAGGTAATAAAATAGTTGCTGCATTTTCGGACAAGAACTGATAGATCCCCCAACTGGGCGGTAAGGGCGGAAAAGCAATGATCAAGAAAAACGAACCGACGATAATTAGTGGCAATGTAGCTATGATCCCATCACGTATGGCACGTAAATGTCTTTGGTTGGCAATTGTAGCCATTGGACCTGCCAAATAACGCTCAATGATTTCTGTAAACTTTGTTAACATATTGACACTCCTTTTTTATCGATAGAATTTAGAAGATGATGCCTTGATACAACCATAGATAAGCGACGAACATCAGACAGACTGTAGCGATAAGAAATGTTCGGATACATCCTTTAGTAAAACCTGTATTAGTTGAAATAAAATAATAATTGCCAGTGATGACAGCAGCTAAAGAGGGAGGAAGAAAGAGAAAGACACCCAGTCGAACTTCCCAGTGCAATAAATAGAATAAATAGGGAATGAAGATACCACTGACGATACAAGCAAGAAGCAAGTAACAAGCCGATTTCATCCCAAAATGAATGATTGATGGAACTGTTTCTTTATTATTCATGGTGAGACCTCCTTTTGTCCATTTGAAACGCTTTCATAAATCAAGTATACATTTATGAAATTAAAAATCAATATATTTATCTATCTAACGTAATTTTATTTCTATACCTATGAAGTATGGACAAGTGTGTAAGTATTTGATGAAAGAATCAAAAAATATGGATCAGATAGAGGGAGTCCCTCATAATCTGATCCATGTTTTGGTTTGTGTTCTGTTTTCGTTTAATTAAAAACTTCGGCCGCCGCCGCCAAAGGTACCGCCACCACTCGAATGAGTCGTGCTGCCACCACCACCGCTTCCTGGGGGTGGCGCTTTAGGGATACGACGAGTCGTGACAAAGGAGTTCGTTAAACGATCTGTTTTGTCCGTCAATTTGATACTTGCCTTTTCACGAAATGGGTATTTATATGTCCCGGATTTCAATTGGTATCGTGAGGCGGTGATCATATAAAAAGCGATGCTTAAGATAGCTGCCAAAGCCACCGCAATCACTATTTCGACGGTAGTCAAAACTTTATACCGAGTGATTTTACCTGTGGCTTCATCTATACGATAATGACCGCCAGGCACTCCTTCATCTACATAAGTAGAAGCTTTGGTCAAATAGGCTTGGGCTGCTGCATAATAGTTTGCATTCGTCATCTGATCATAGACATCATCTAAAATCGAATCGATCCGGCGATCCGTCAAATAGTCAATCATATTTCCAGAAGTGGAGATATAGATTTCTCGTTGCCCCATATCTAAAAGTAAAACAGAACCATTTTGATCATTTCCTATTGCGGTTTTTAAATAGTTGTCAGCGAAGTCTCTAGGTTCTGCAGTATTTGAGGTAGTCGTGACAATAAATACTTGTCCTTTGATCTTGTCATTGATTTCTTTCGCTTGTTGGCTCAGTGTGTTGACTTGTTCGCTTGTAAATAAATTCGCCTCGTCATTGATTGTTGGGGTAGCGGCTCCTACGATCGGTGTCCACAGTAAACTAATGGCTAATAAAAAGAAAATGGAGAGACTTTTTTTACTCATCATATCAAATAGCCTCCAATCATAAAGAGGATCGCTAAAACAGTGAATATCCCGAAAGAGGTCAAAGCGAGTTTTTTATGACTGATCGGTAATACACCGCTAACTTTACCCGTTTGGCCATTCATTGCATAATAATAGACTTTCTTGTTAGAATCGTTGCTACGGTAAGTAACAAGCCAGACCGGTAACAAGACATATTCATTTTTTTCGCCAGTGATTTCTGCAGAAGCACGTACTCCGGTCAAAGTAGTATAGCCATTGGCTGTATCTCGCAACAATTTTTCGGAATAGTCACGTAACTCATTTTGGATATCTGCTTTGATTGCTTGGTACTCAATGTCACGTTTCTCTGCTTGGAATCCAGCGAGATATTGACTTTTGAATCCGATAGCTTTAGCTAAAGGAAATGGTTGGACAGCTTCCACCATTTTTTGTTGAGTATTTTTTGACAAAGCATTTTTTACTAATTCTTTGAAGAAAAGCTTTCCTTCACGGTGTACGGCATATTGTTTTGTTTCGGTATACTCGATATCACCGACACGCCAGATTCTGACAACTGTCCCGTTGGCTTGTAAAGAACCATCTAGTTCAGCGTCGGTTGCCCAATATGGGAAATAAACGCCAGTTAATTTGTCGATTTGCTCCTGATTGAAAAATGCTTTTGGTACAAACCATTTTTTCTTCGTCCATGCGAGAAACTGTTTAATTGCTTCTTCTTTTTCTACAGCAAAAGGCAGAACTTTATTTGGTAAGAAGTCACCACTTAGTCGTCCGGATAGCACGACTGGATTATGACAGTAGTAACAATAGGTAGCAGCTGTAGTGGCTTCTGTGACGATTTCTGCACCGCAGTTTGGACATAAAAATAGTTCCATGTTGCTTTGTTCGTCAGTAGCCGTCTGTTCAGCTGTTGCCTCTGTATCAGTCATTCCACCAGCATCGGCAAATGCTTGACGTTCTGTTTCATCCATTTGATCGAGCTGTTCTTCTGCTGTAAAGGTGAACTCATCCGTTGCAACTGGTTGATCTTGAGTCCCATTAATGTCGCGGGCCGCTTTTTGTTCCTCTTCATATTGACTGACTTCTGCTTCTGTATAAATATTTAGGCAATAGTCGCAATGAAATTTTTGATCTTTTGGATCGAAGGTCAATGGTCCGCCACAATTGGGGCATTTATGTGTTAAAGCATCCATTCAGGCACCCCTTTCAACTAGTCGAGTGGGATACCTTTGAATGGTTTTCCACAATTTGGACAAAACTTAGGAATTCCATTTGAAAGATCCACTACTTCATGACATTCGCTACATTTCATTTCAAGCTTTGGTTGGCTATTTGCCACTGGTTTTGCAGCACCACAGTTTGAACAGAATTTCCCGGTGTTTTCGGTACCACAGACAGGGCAAGTCCATGTATCGTTAGTACCTTGAGCTGTTTGTTGGTTTTGTTTTTCTTGTTGTTGCTTGATTTGTTCTTGATTATTTTGTGCGGACTGAGCTAAGTAGGAGCCATTGGCATTCATGCCCATTCCCATACCCATAAAGCCAGTCATCGCACCGGCATCATTTTTACCTGCAGCTTCCATCCCACGAGCAATCGAACCTTGCACATAGCCCTCACGGACACTAGGATCACCTAACATGGCACCTTCATTGCGCATGTTGATGAGTTTGACCGAATCATCTGTGTAAGAGATGCTAGCAACTGCGACAGAAACAATCTCCATCCCACGAAGCTCACGCCAGGAATCGTCTAACGCTGTGCCCATATATTTGCTTAGTTCTAAACTTTTTGATGGGACATAGGAAATACGTTGCCCATCAGCAGACATTTGGTTGATCGCTGATTGAAGAGCAGTCAAGAATTCTGCTAAATATTGTTCATTGATATCTGCAATTTCAACTTGCGCCTTATTTTTAGGAATTGCATTTGTATAGAATAATATTGGATCGGTGATATGGATAGAGTACGTTCCATGCGCACGTAAGAATAATTCTGCATTATAGAAATTATCAAAGTAATTTAATGGCGCGCTTGTGCCAAATTTGATTCCTTTGATCTCTTGTAGATTGATATAGAATACTTGTTGTTTTTGTGGAGTTACGCCACCAAATTTAAAGCGGTCAAAGGTTTCAGCGATTGCACCTTTCAATGAACCATTGAACATGGAAGGGGCAGCATCGTTTTTGATCGTATAATAGCCTTCTTCAGCTGTGTAATCGATGATTTTTCCACCATCTACCAAAAGCATCATCATGTTCGGATAGACATGAACGACTGTGCCATCTGTCAATACATCTTCTGTACCTTTTCGATTGGATCCTCTTTTATCGTCTTTACGTACCTTGACACCTTTTGTCATGACTGTGGTGTCGCTCATATTGTCTGGTTCAATGACTTCGATCCATTGATCTGCTAATCCGCCGCCGATCATGCTAGTTGCTGCTTTAATAAGTCCCATAAAAAGTCCTCCCTGTGAGCAAGTATTTTTTTACTACGTATATGTTTGTATTATACCATAGGAGACTGAAAATGCTCTCAGTCGAAAGATGTAGAAAACCAGAGCACCTATTTCCCACATTCAGCCATACGTTTTAGAACTGAACTTTTTTTCAGAATCTGGATAAATACTGTTCAAGGCGCAACTCTTTGGACACAGCTCAAAAAATCAACGATGAAATAGCTATTTTTGCTGTTTCTGTCTAATAGTCTAGAGTTTAAGGTTTCTTTCACAACCTAGACAAACGATGTTCGAAATTGGTATTTAGCCGAAACATCCCAAAATATGAGCAGCTTTTTTGAATGTTAAGGCTTATTTCTAAGTGTTGCTCACTTCTGTTACAACCGAATAAAGTATAGTAGTTTTTTTTGGCTAAATCACGTATAATAAAAGTTAGTGAATTTTTCAAAAGAAGGGGGATCCTTATGGCATATCAAGCACTTTATCGTGTGTGGCGTTCACAGCGATTTGAGGATATCGTTGGACAAAAAGCTGTGACACAAACATTGAAAAATGCGATTGTTTCCCATAAAACCTCACATGCCTATTTGTTTACAGGACCAAGAGGGACAGGGAAAACAAGTGCGGCAAAAATATTTGCCAAGGCGATCAATTGCCCAAACAGCAAAGATGGTGAACCTTGTAATCATTGTGAGATGTGTCAGTCGATCACGACTGGGACACAAGAAGATGTCATTGAAATCGATGCGGCAAGTAACAATGGTGTCGAGGAGATCCGTTTCATCAGAGATCGAGCAAATTATGCACCAACAAAAGCCGCTTACAAAATTTATATCATTGATGAAGTCCACATGCTTTCGACTGGAGCGTTCAATGCTTTACTGAAAACACTGGAAGAACCAAAAGAAAGTGTTATTTTTATTTTAGCAACCACTGAACCGCACAAAATCCCTGCAACGATCATCTCTCGAACACAACGTTTTGATTTCAAACGGATCAATGCAGCAGATATTACCGAACATTTAGAATATATCTTGGATCAAACAGAGATTGCTTACGAAGCGCCTGCGTTGACAGTCATCGCACGAGCAGCAGAAGGTGGGATGCGAGATGCGTTAAGTATTCTTGACCAAGCGATTTCTTTCAGTGATGGCACGATCACGTTGGATGATGCAATGCAAGTCACGGGGAGTTTGACGAATGAGATGATGGATGCGTATCTATCCGCTTGTTTTAGCAAAGAGATCCCACAAGCCTTACAAGAATTGAATCAAATTTTAGCGGCAGGAAAAGAATCACGGCGCTTTTTAGAAGATCTGTTGTCTTATTGCCGTGATCTATTGATGTTTCAGCAAGCACCAAATCTATTAGAGGAAACCTCACATGTCAAAACAGAAACATTCACGACATTGGCGAAAGAAATCCCGGCACAACGCTTGTTTCAAATGATCCAAATTTTGAGCGATACACAAAATGAGGTGCGTTTTACAAATAGTGCGACTATTTATTTAGAGGTTGCGACAGTGAAACTAGCTCAATCTTCAGCAAATGAAAGTCAGCAAGTGCCTAGTGAAATCGATCAGCAACAAGTAAAACAATTGCAACAAGAGATCCAAGAGCTGAAAAAGGAAATCAAAGAAATCAAAAATGGCACGGTGAAAGTCACTGCGAATCAGCAAACGCCGCAATCACCTGTTCAGAAAAAACAGCCAAGTACATACCGTATTCCTACGGAACGGGTGTATAATGTACTAAAAGAGGCGACAAGGAAACACTTGAATGAAGTAAAAGAAGTCTGGGATGATCTTTTGATGAGTTTGTCAGTGACCCAGCGAGCGATGCTCAAAGCAAGTGAACCAGTTGCGGCAGGACCTAATGGACTAGTGATTACTTTTGATTATGAAATCGTCTGTCAGCGCGCAGCTAATGACGAAGGGCTTCAATTAGCGATCCACAACCAACTTAGTCGCATGATCAAAGATTATGCGCCAGAGCCTGTCTATATCACACGGGAAAGTTGGCCTGGTCTAAGAAATAATTATCTCGTCCAAGCAAAGGATGGAGAAGCAGAAGAATCGTTTGCGTCTGATGATGAATCAGACGAGATCGAATTGCTTCCTCAAGAACAAACAAACCAAGAAAATGTAGTGACGAAAGCTGAAGAACTTTTCGGTTCAGCAGTCACAGTAATCGATGATTAGAAAAGGAGAGCGATATTAATGATGCGCGGAATGGGAAATATGCAAGGGATGATGAAGCAAGTCCAAAAAATGCAAAAAGAAATGGGCGAAGCCCAAGAAAAACTAAATGAAACAGAATTTACTGGTAGTTCTACGAATGATCTAGTCAAAGTCGTCTTTACTGGTAATCGTCGAATGAAAGATATCCAGATCAATGATGAAGTAGTTGACCCAGAAGATACAGAAATGCTACAAGATTTGATTGTGATGGCTGTAAATGACGTATTAGAAAAAATCGATACAGAATCAGAAAAAACAATGGGAAAATACACTAAGGGCTTACCCTTTTAAATTTTCCTGAAGGGGAAATGAACATGCAATATCCAGAACCAATTGCCAAACTGATCGACAGTTATATGAGACTTCCAGGTATTGGTCAAAAAACAGCGACAAGACTGGCTTTTTATACGATCGATATGAAAGATGAAGTGGTCAATGAATTTGCCAAAGCTTTATTGAGCGTCAAACGCGATCTACATTTTTGTAGTATTTGCGGAAATATCACAGAAGAAGATCCTTGTGAGATCTGTAAAGATCCATCGAGAGATCGTGGCATCATTTTAGTCGTTGAAGAACCAAAAGATGTCATGGCGATGGAGAAGATGCGTGAGTATCGTGGCTTGTACCATGTGCTACATGGTGTATTGTCACCAATGGAAGGTACGGGTCCAGAAGATATCAATATTCCTCCTCTCTTACAACGTTTGCATGATGCAGAGGTCCAAGAAGTGATCATCGCAACGAATGCGACCACTGAAGGAGAAGCAACAGCAATCTACCTTTCACGATTGATCAAGCCTGCTGGTATCAAAGTCACACGGTTAGCTCATGGCTTATCTGTTGGTTCCGATATCGAATATGCAGACGAAGTGACTTTAATGAAAGCGGTCGAAGGCAGACGTGAACTATGATTTTTTTCTACGAGTCAGATCGCGGTAGTTTGATCAACAAAGATTTTCAGATACAATAGAAAAGCAAGAGAAGAGATGGAGGAACAAGTGTGAACGGCTTATTTATTACGATCGAGGGACCTGATGGTGCAGGTAAAACGAGTATCATCAAAGAACTATATCCTCTTTTACAACAAGTAGCAAAAACAGAGATCATTCAAACTCGGGAACCAGGTGGGATACCAATTGCTGAACAGATTCGTGCAGTGATTCTTGATCCCAAAAATGATCGCATGGACGAGCGAACAGAAAGTTTATTATACGCAGCTGCTCGAAGACAGCACTTGGTCGAAAAAGTTTTACCTGCACTTTCGAGTAGGAAAATCGTTTTGTGTGATCGTTTTGTCGATAGTTCGTTGGCCTACCAAGGTGCGGGTCGTCGGATCGGCGTAAACGAGATTGCTGAACTGAATGAATTTGCTACAGAAGGAACGACTCCTGATTTTACTCTTTATCTTGATGTGGATTCTGACACAGGATTACGTCGCATCGCTAAAAATCGCCAGAATCAAATCGATCGCTTAGATTCAGAGGGATTAGAGTTCCACCAGCGTGTCCGTCATGCCTATTTGAAATTGGTAGAGGAGCATCCAGACCGCATCCATAAGATCGATGCAAGAAATAGTTTTGAAGAAGTGTTACAATTGAGTTACCACGCAATTATCAACCAATTTCCACAATATTTTGAAAGTCAGGAAGGTGAACGTAAATGAAAATCATTTTAGCAATCATTCAAGATAAAGATAGCAACCGTTTGTCCAATGAATTGATCGATGCAAACATTCGTGCGACTAAATTATCTTCTACTGGTGGTTTCCTTAAAGCGGGAAACAGCACATTTATCGTTGGTATTGAGGACGATCGTGTCGAAGAAGCATTAGAGATCATCAAAAAAACATGTGAGTCAAGAAAACAATTTGTTTCTACTCCAGTAACGTTAGATATTTCAATGGACGGTGGCGTTCCTTATCCTGTAGAAGTAGAAGTGGGCGGAGCAACAGTCTTTGTCTTACCAGTTGAAGGATTCCACCATTTCTAGGAGGAACTATGGCTCAAGAAAACATACTTGCGCAAATGCAACCTCTCGTGTATCAACAACTTCAACGAAGTTTTGAGCATGGGCGTCTCGCTCATGCTTATCTTTTTGAAGGTGAAAAAGGTACAGGAAAGCATGAGGTAGGCATTTGGTTAGCACAACATTTATATTGTACGAATATGAACAACCAACAACCTTGTGGCAGATGCAATAATTGTCAACGGATCAAAAATCAAGAACATCCGGATGTACTCGTTCTTGCACCCGATGGTCAGTCGATCAAGGTCGATCAGATCCGGCGCTTACAGACAGAGTTTAGTCGTAGTGGATATGAATCAAGGAAAAAAGTATTCTTGATCCAGGAAGCAGAAAAAATGAACGCGAGTGCGGCCAATAGTCTATTGAAATTTTTAGAAGAACCACCTGGTGATTTTCTAGCGATTTTAGAAACGGAAGCCATTGGTCGGATCTTACCTACGATCCAATCTCGTTGTCAAACCTTGCATTTCCAAGAATTGTCAAAGGATTCATTGATTCAAAAATTACAAGATCAGCAAATTTCTGCGGAAAAAGCAAAACTTTTGTCATTCTTGACAAACAGTTTAGGAAAAGCAGTTGAAATCTCAGAAGATGAATGGTTTAATGAGGCTAAGGACTTGATTTATCAATGGTTTGTCTACTTAGATAAAAGAGATACACAAGCCTTTATCTATGTCCAAAAACGATTGGTGAAAGTATTTAAAGAAAAAAAACAACAATTTACTGGTTTTTCAATTTTAATGTATTATTATCAGGAAGCTCAAAAACAGGCGATAACATCTGGGGAGTATGGTAAAGTCAAACGGCTGAATCAAACGATTGAACGTATTTTGTTAGCAGAACAAAAACTGCGTAGCAATGTGAGTTTTCAAGCCGTTGCTGAGCAATTTGTATTACAAACGATTTTTTGATTTGTCAATTTATATTTTGCGTAATCAAGGAGGCCACAAATGGTAGAAGTAGTAGGTGTCCGTTATAGAGATGCTGGTCATGTCTATTATTTTACACCCGGAGATTCAGAATATGCATACAATGATAAAGTGTTAGTCGAGTCTCAGCAAACTTTACATATCGCAACGGTTGCTATTCCCAAAAGAGATATTGATCTGGAAGATTTACCTGAAACCATCAATCCCATTTTGCATAAAGCAACAACTGCTGAGCTAAAAAAATGCAACAAAAATGAAGAAGATGCAAAAAAAGCTTTTTTGATTGCGAAAGAAAAAATTAGAGAGAGAAAACTAGAAATGAAGATCGTCCAAGTTGAATATACTTTTGATCGAAGCAAATTGACTTTTTATTTTGCGGCAGATGGACGTATTGATTTTCGTGAATTAGTGAAAGATTTGGCGGCCGTTTTTCGTACAAGGATCGAATTGAAACAAATCGGTGTTCGGGATGAGGCGAAGATGATCGGAAGTATCGGGCCTTGTGGGCGACCACTCTGCTGTTCTTCTTTCTTAGGAGATTTTGTCCCTGTTTCGATCAAAATGGCAAAAGAACAAGGATTATCACTGAACCCAACTAAAATTTCTGGCTTGTGCGGTCGCTTGATGTGCTGTCTACAGTATGAAAGTGAAGCATATGAAGCCGCAAAAAAAGAACTCCCTGACTTTGGGAAAACACTTGAAACTCCTGATGGTAAAGGGAAAGTCGTAGGATTGAACCTGCTTAGTTGCTTAGTTAGTGTGCGACTGAACGGACGGGAGAATCCTGTTGAATATGAATGGGATGAACTAAAAAATTTCATCCAAGTAGGTGAGATGAATGGATAAGAGATCATTATATGATGGGTTGAACCAATTGGAGTCAGAGTTACGAAATACATTGACTGAATTAGTAGAGATGAAACATGCACTGCATGAGATCGTTGAGAAAAATACCACCTTAGAGATGGAAAATCAACGATTACGTGAACATCTTCGTGAATTGAACCAAGTGGCGCAAGCTCCAGCTGAAAATGCCAAACAAGAACTATCAAAATCCCGAATGAATCTTGAAAAGATTTACGAAGAAGGATTTCATGTTTGTTATGATTTGTATGGTTCAAGACGTGAAAATGATGAACCTTGTGCGTTCTGTTTAGAAGTGATCTATCGTGAAAGTGGACGCTAAATCAAAGGATCTAGTGGCTTCTATCACAGTCAATGAATACCGCAAAGCATTCTTGTTTTGCGGTATTCGTCGTTGAACTACCAGGATAAATTTTTTAATTAGAGTAGCTTCCTTTACTCTGTTTGATAAGGAGAATCATATGTATAACCAAAAGAGCTTTAAAGGAAATCACGTGTTTGGCACACTTTACCTCGTTCCAACACCGATCGGAAACTTGGAGGATATGACTGTTCGCAGTGTGCGGACATTACAAGAAGCGGATTTGATCGCGAGTGAGGATACACGCAATACACAAAAGCTATTGAATCATTTCGAGATCCAAACTCCCCAAAAAAGTTTGCACGAACATAATTATAAAGAACGTATTCCTCAATTGATCGACTGGCTAAAAGAAGGAAAAACGATAGCACAAGTAAGCGATGCGGGCATGCCATCTATCAGTGATCCTGGACATGAGCTTGTTGTTGCTTGTATCAAAGAAGATATCCCAGTTGTAGCATTGCCAGGTCCTACAGCGGGTATAACCGCATTGATTGCCTCTGGGCTTGTTCCGCAACCATTTTTATTCTATGGTTTCTTACCTAGAAAGAAAAAGGAACAACAGGACATACTAGCATCTCTTGTCGCACAGAAAGCAACATTGATTTTTTACGAATCACCTTATCGCGTAGCCGCAACGTTGACTAACATGTTGGAAGTGTTCGGCAATCGTCAAGTGGTGCTTTGTCGAGAATTGACGAAGATCCATGAAGAATACCTACGCGGAGACATCGAAGAATTACTTGGTTATTTAGAAAAACAGCCGATCAAGGGAGAATGCTGTTTACTTGTTGAGGGAAGCAACGAGGAAATAGTCCCAACTGAACAGCTTCAAGGTAGCTTGAAAGAACAAGTACAACAATTGATCGATCAAGGAGAAAAACCGAATGCGGCAATCAAAACGATTGCAGTCAAAAACGGAATCAAGAAACAAGAAGTTTATCGTCAGTTCCATGAATTGGATAATTAAACGAAATAAGAAGAACAAGCTACATCAACTATTCTAGATAAATGAAGCGGAGAGACGGAAATCAGGTTTAGATTTTCGTCTCTCCGCTTATTATTGATGAATCATTTCTTAAATTATAGTTTTCGTATTTTGAAAAGAGTAGAAGGGAACAATACAGCTATTTAGTTTACTGCGATGATTCCACTCTTTTTTGATGCAGAAATTATTTCGACAGCTTGTTCGTTTGATTGCATCTAAGTGATATAAGAAGGGTTAACCGGATTAATCTACAGGATCACGATAAGGTAAAATAGAGATATTCTCGCTTTGCCCGGCTTGCCCAGCGCTACCACTTTTTCCAGCACTGCCACTTGTTCCCGGTGAGCCCGGCTTGCCATCACTTTTCTTAGACCCGCCTTTTCCAGCAGCAGCGCCGTTTCCACCTTGTCCAGGGGAAACGTCATGTGTACCTGTAAGAATATATTCCACTCCTTCCTCTATATAGATAACTATATTTGCTCCGTTTCCACTTTTACCACCATTTTCCGCCATTTCCACCATTCCCACCATAGCTGCCAAAAGGAGTATCTCCTGTAAGTTTTTTGATATAAAACTTACATTCAGATGAGTTGCCACCCTCTGTTCCGGGAGAGCCATCTGCACCCTCAGTCCCATTTCCACCCAATTTTTTATTAATATCGGAACCACCGTTTCCGCCGTTTGCTCCAGCTGCTCCATTCCCGCCATTCCCGCCATTTCCTCCATGTGTCCCAATGACGACAATTCCATTATTCAAGGAAGTATGCTCCAATTGAGTCATCTGTTCAGTTTGAAAGTGGACATGTGTGTGCACAAACGAGACTAGCGTTCTTTTCTAATGTCACCGACTTAAAAGAAAGGGAGACCGTATCGCCAGAATCAATCACAAAACTAGTGTTTTCTTTGATTGTGAGATTTTGCTCCTTGCTGCCATAATGCTGGAGAGTCATAGGGAAGATAAAGCGATTCAACATTTCCTCGTACACCTGAGCATCATTAGAATTACCATATACATAAGCTTTTAGAACAGTACATAGATTTTGACTTGTACGGTTTTCTTTTAAATTGATATCTGGTAGTACTTTGAAGCGTTCATCTTCGGTTGTTAACTCATTTTCAAATAGAAAATCTGGCGTTCCAGTCAATAGTTTGAGAGTCTGAACATCAGGACATTTGATTTGCTGACAATTTTTTTTGCACTATCAGGAGTCAAAGTAAAAATATCAGAAGTACTCACAATATGATTGGATGGTAGAGTATTATCGGGAGTAGTTCTTGTCAAATTTTTTTTTAAGAATTTAGTTCTGAACTGATTGATTTTTTAAAACTCTTTTTCTAAAACGGGGCTAACGTTATTTTTTAAGTTATTTAACATGGATACTCTCCATTAATTTTAATTAAGACTGGACAGTCTTTTACAAACAGATAATAGCATAATATAATGATGTTTTAAAATCATAATAATTGTTATTTAATATTGAGCATGTCCAAACGAATAAGTAGACTTGCACAAATAGAGACGTGTGCCAAAGAAAAGACAGCGCGTATTCACAGGATTTAAGGAAAGATCTTTTCTTGAAAGGGAACAAAAGTTCGTGTATAATGATAGTGGGGTGAGTCTGATGGAATTACAGTTTCCTTTACATAATGATACGTCTAGAAAAATCATTCATATCGATATGGATGCTTTTTTCGCGTCCGTTGAAGAACGAGATCACCCTGAACTTCGTGGAAAACCCTTAGTGATCGCCAGACATCCCAGTGATACTGGCGGGCGTGGGGTAGTGACGACGGCTAACTATGAAGCACGTAAGTTCGGCATCCATTCAGCAATGAGTGCCCAAAAAGCCTATGAACTTTGTCCAGAAGCGATTTTCAAACCGGGAGACCACCAAAAATATAGTGAGATATCAAAAGAAGTCAGGGAGATTTTTTATCGCTATACAGACTTAGTCGAACCAGTTAGTATTGATGAAGCTTATTTAGATGTCACGAATAATAAAATCAATTGTAAATCAGCGATTAAGATCGCCCGAATGATTCAACTTGATATTTGGCAAACGGTGCATCTGACTTGTTCGGCTGGTGTCAGCTATAATAAATTTTTAGCGAAACTTGCATCAGATTTTCAAAAACCTAAAGGAATGACGGTCGTCACCCCCGAAGAAGCTGTCGATTTCTTAAAAGCATTACCAATCGAAAAATTTCATGGTGTCGGCAAGAAAACTGTTCCTAAAATGCATGAATTAGGTATTTTTACAGGAGAAGATCTGTATCAATGTACTGAAATGATGTTGATCCAACAGTTTGGTAAAATGGGGTATTCGTTGTATCGAAAAGTACGAGGTATCCATGATTCGCCGGTCAATGTTACCCGAGAGCGTAAGTCAGTTGGGAAAGAGCATACGTATGGACAACCACTAAGAACAGAAGAAGAAGTTCTTGGTCAGTTACGTCAGCTGGCTGAGAAAGTGGAAGATTCTCTCCGGCGTGTTCAGAAACATGGAAAAACAGTTGTCTTGAAGATCCGTTATACCGATTATTCTACAGTAACGAAGCGAGTGACATTACCAGAATATGTCTATAAAAAAGAAGCACTGTTTTATCAAGCTAGTCTGATATGGGAAGAGATTTTAGGGATAGAGAAGGGGATTCGTTTATTAGGTATCACACTGACGAATTTAGATCCGATGACTTATGAGAATATTGTGTTACCTTTGTGGGAAACGCAAGCGATAGAACCAGAAATAGAATAAAGAATGCTCCATCTTAGACTTTGAGACAAAAGCGGAATTCACTTCTGTCTGGGTCTTTTAGATGGAGCATTCTTTATTGTGTTCAATCAAAACTGAGTATAGTTAAATCAGTTCTTGTTTTTTTATTTGTTCATATGTTTGCGTAGCATCTGTACATTTTTCCCAGATGACGACTTGTTTTTCAGCAAGCGATCGTTGCACGTCAATGATACGCTGATTGCTGCTTCCACGAAATTGTAATTTGAAATCTCTTTTTGACCATTCAAAACGGCCATCAACAAGAATATCGAGTTTCGAGAGCAGTTCTAATTTATCTTCCGAATCTTGTAATAATTCATCGAAGGTATAACCGGTCCAAGACCAGATGTCTTTGCTGTGACCAAATTCTTGCCGGATTCGATCAACTACACGTAGGCAAACATTCGTATTCAAAAAAGGTTCACCACCTAAGAGTGTCAATCCTTGGACGTAATCGTTACGTAGATCAGCCATGATCTGTTCTTCCAGTTCTGGAGTGAATGGTTTGCCGTAACGGAAATTCTGAGCGGCTTTGTTAAAACAACCTTCACAGGCAAATAAACAGCCACTTACATATAAGCTATTACGAACACCTTCGCCATCCACAAAGTTGAACGGTTTATAATCGGCGATATAGTCATGACTATAATCTTGAGCCAGCCATTCTTTAGGTTTAGGATTTCTCATAGTAAAACTTCTTTCATTATAAAATGGTATCCGTTATAAAAAATTCTTGACGGTCGTAGGAGACATAAGAAAATAGCCAGAGGAAGGGATGCTATCTCTCGTATGACTTGGAGTTGAACGACTTTCTCACAATCTCATTTACGGTGTTCGAAAAGCTGACCTTCAACACTAAGCTGAAAAATCAAAAAATATGAGAAGCTATTTTCTGATTTCCCATCTTACTGCTCAGGTCAGGACGCTTTTCTCACAACCTTATCTACGGTGTTCAAGAAGCAACACTTCGGTAATAAGTCAAAAAAATCTAAAATGAAAGAACCATTTTTGATTTTTCTGTCTTATTACTCAGTGCTAAACGCTTCTTTCACAACCTTACTTCATATGTTTCACGCGTGATGAGATTTCTTTGTGTCTGCCGTGGACCATTGGGCGGGCTTGTGGGTTTCCTAGATAGCCGCATGTTCGTTTGACTACGTCACATGATTTTGGATCGTGATTGCCGCATTCTGGGCATTCAAAGCCACGTTCAGTTGGTTGGAAATCTCCTTCAAAACCACATTGGTAGCAATGATCGATCGGTGTATTGGTTCCTAAATAGCCTACTTTGTCATAGGCAAAGTCCCAAACAGCTTCTAATGCTTTAGGGTTTTGTTGCAACACTGGGTATTCACAGTAATGGATAAAGCCACCAGAACAGTATTTTGGATAGTCTTTTTCAAATTCAAGCTTTTCAAATGGCGTTGGATTTTTACGCACATCATAGTGGAAACTGTTAGTGTAATATTCCTTATCTGTGATATTTTCAACGATACCGAATTTCTCTGTATCTAAACGGCAAAAACGATCCGTCAAGCTTTCACTTGGTGTGGAATATACGCTGAAGTGATAGCCATATTCATTTCCCCAAGCGTCTGCATTGGCTTTTAGTTTTTTCACGATATCTAGAGTGAAGTCTTTGGCTTCAGCATTATTTTCCCATTCACCGCCAAAGAAAGAAGCAGCGACTTCATAAAGTCCGATGTAGCCTAATGAAACAGTTGCTCGACGATTTTTAAATAATTCATCTACGGCATCTGTACGAGATAGTCGTTTACCGAATGCACCATACATGTAAAGGATCGGTGCATTTGCTGGAATCGCTTCTTTACAACGTTCGACACGATAAACTAAGGCATCTTTCATGATCGACAAGCGATCTGAAAGTAATTGCCAGAATTTTTCTTGGTCACCGTCTGCTTCTAAGGCGATCCGCGGCAAGTTCAACGTAACCACACCTAGATTCATTCTTCCGACATTCACTTCTTCACCGTTCTCGTCTTTCCAACCTTGTAAGAAGGAGCGACAGCCCATTGGTACTTTGAAGCTTCCTGTCAATTCAACGATCTTGTCATAATTTAGAATATCTGGGTACATTCTTTTTGTGGCACATTCTAAGGCTAATTGTTTGATGTCATAGTTTGGATCAGTTGGTTTAAGATTGATTCCGTCTTTTAGTGTAAATATCAATTTTGGGAAGATCGCTGTCCGTTTCTCACTGCCTAATCCATTGATTCGGATTTGTAAAATCGCTTTTTGGATTTCTCGTTCAAACCAATTTTTACCTAGACCGAAGCCGAGTGAAGTAAAAGGCGTTTGTCCGTTGGAAGTGAAAAGTGTATTGATCTCATATTCCAAACTTTGCATGGCATCAAAAATATCTTTTTTGGTTTTTGCTTTTGCATAGGCTTCTTGCCGTTCGGGTGTGTCGATCCATTCTTTGGCATCAATTAAATGTTTTTTGTAATTTAATTGTGCAAAAGGAGCAAGCAATTCATCTGTGCGATCGGCAGAACATCCGCCATATTGGCTAGATGCAACATTGGCAATGATCTGTGAAATCTGTGCCGTTGCTGTTTGGATCGATTTTGGTGATTCGACTTCTGCATTTCCAATTTTAAACCCGTTGTTCAACATACCTTTGAAGTCGATCAAACAGCAATTTGTCATTGGTGTATACG
Organism: Enterococcus sp. AZ171; assembly: GCF_051714005.1. Lineage (NCBI taxonomy): Bacteria > Bacillati > Bacillota > Bacilli > Lactobacillales > Enterococcaceae > Enterococcus > Enterococcus sp. AZ171. Next base: position 789,502 of record NZ_JBIORA010000001.1, read on the forward strand.
GATGGTAATCGAGATCATGATAATGGATATCGCCTTTTTGATGGGCGTTGGCAATATGCGGTGGAAGTAATTTCAATCCGATCGATTTCCCAACGATGCCAGCAGTCAAGTCACGCTGCGTATTGAATACATTACTATCTTTGTTCGCATTTTCATTGACAACACTTTGGTCTTTATTGATCAGTTTCTCGATCGAAAAGTTGATGTCAGTTGCTTTACTACGAGCAAAATCACGTTTTGTTCGATAATGGATATATTCTTCTGCTAAGGCATATTCGTTTTTTTCTAACAAGATATGTTCAACGATGTTTTGGATCTCATAGATTTTTACGTTATTTGCGAAGCGATCTTTGATTTCTTTGATCACAAGTTCTGCGATTGATTGGATCTTTTCGTACGTAATAGGAGATAATGAACCGTGAATTTTCTTTTCTGCTTTGATCAGTGCGGCATTTATTTTCTGTTCATCAAATGGTACCTCGCGTCCATCGCGTTTGATGACAGTCATTTTTTTGGTTTCAGGCTGTTTTTCTAGCACAGCCATTTCTTGATCTGTTCGTTTCATTTTCTTCAGCTCCTACAAAAAATAGTTCTTGTCTATCATAAAACAAATTGAAGAAAGGAGCAACTAATTATCTGCTACATATAGTGTTTTATCGCTGTATAATTGAATGAGTATACTATATATGGTGTATATTATCTTGTGAAAAAAAGTGAAAACGTGCAGTATCAGCTTTTGAAAAATACGAATTATTTTTTTTTGAATAAAAAAATTGAATAAAAAAATTTCCAGGATAATTTTCGTGAGTGATCAGGTGACAAAATCAAAAGGGAAAAAAAGGAAAGGATGTGCTACTATTCAATTAAGGATAAAGGTGGAGGACTAGCATGAGTAAAATAATCGAAGTAAAACATTTAAGTAAAAGTTATGGAAGTAGTAAATCACCGGTCAAAGTATTAGACAATGTTTCTTTTTCAGTTGAAGAAGGAGAGTTTATTGGGATCATGGGGCCGAGTGGAGCGGGAAAGACTACTCTGATGAATATCTTATCAACGATCAATCTACCGACGATGGGTAGTGTGATGATCCAAGGAAATGAAATCACAAAAATGAAAAAACATGAATTGAGTGATTTCAGACGAAAAAAAATTGGCTTTATCTTTCAAACGTTCAATCTTATTGATACATTGAATGGTAAAGATAATATTTTACTTCCTTTGGCTGTTGAAAATATGGCGAAAGATGAAATGGACCGAAGAGTTTTACATGTTGCCCAGCTTTTGGGGATCGAAGAATTACTAAAACGTTATCCTGATGAAATGTCAGTTGGACAAAGACAACGCATTGCGGCAGCTAGAGCTTTAGTAGTAGAACCAGAGGTGATTTTCGCAGACGAACCAACCGGATCATTGGATTCAAAATCAGCAACAGAATTGTTGAATTATTTAAAAACAGTGAACGAAGTTGAAAAATCAACGATCTTATTAGTGACACATGATCCTTATACAGCTAGTTATTGCAACCGTATTTTATTTATCAAAGATGGAGTGATTTTTTCAGAAGTGATCCGCCGTGGGACGAGAAAAGAATTCTTTGAAAAAGTCATCGATATGCAGGCGACGATTGGAGGAGGCGGTAAAATCAATGCTTTATAAATTAGCCGCAAAAAGTTTTTTAAAACAATCAAGGGGCTACCTTGTCTATTTCTTCAGTTTGACCTTATCGACGATGATCTATTACTCATTTAGCGCGATGACCTATGACCAATCACTGATTCGAAGGGCAAGTCAAGATGTTTCGATAGATAATATTTTAAAGCTTGGTAGTTGGATCATTACTGTTGTCTTACTCTTTTTCGTACTCAGTGCTAATCGCTTTTTTCTCAATCGGAGACAAAAAGAGATTGGGATCTATCAATTATTCGGAATCAGCAAATTCCAGATTTCATCAATCTATGTGTTGGAAACGATGACCATTGGTTTTTTTGCTTGTTTGTTAGGGATTTTATTGGGAAGTATTTTCTCAAAATTGTTTCAAATGATTTTAGTACGAATGATGAAGATGGACATTACTAGTCGTTTTTTTATTTCTATCCCGTCCATTTTTGAAACCGTTGTGGTATTTTTTGTTATTCTTTCGGCAGTTTCTCTTTATTCACTATGGAAGATTTGGAGTTATCCCATGAATCGTAGTTTTGGGGAAAGAGAACAAGTGGAAAGTTCAATGTTGCGTATTCGCACAAGGCATCGTTTATTGGGCGTGATCGGAGTATTGATGATTTCTAGCAGCTATTTCGCTGCATTGAACTTCAGAGAAACAATTAGCCAGCTATTTGAAAAAAAAGTCAATCTAGGATTGATGATTGCTTTTCCCTTTTCAATATTGTTTGTCTGCATATTAGGGACCTACCTGTTCTTTCGTTATTCTTTTCGATTACTGCTCCATTTGTTGAGTGAATCGAGATTTAAGTACCGGGGAACCAATTTTTTGTTGATTGGGAATACACAAATCCATCTGTTAAAAGGCTGGCGAATGAATTCGTTGATCACATTAGTTATTGGCCTATCTTTGGCAATGATCGGCGGAATGATTGGAATCTCGACGCTCATTGCTCATCGTGAGGAAATTGATGCGCCTGTTTCTTATCAATTAGATACTCAAACGGCAGATAAACTGCGACCGATCTTAACAGAAGAGAATCAGAAAATCAGCGACGAATTAGTCTTTCATTACAAAGTAGTAGGGAGCTATTATAACCTGAGTATCGGTTCGGTATCTGGTGGCAATGAAATCAAGCCAGTCAATTTGATTTCAGAAAAAGAATACCGCGCCTTTCGCAAAATCAAACCTAGTCTGCCAAACATCAAACTTACAGAGAAAGACCATGCAATTATGTTAGATTCAGTAGAAACGATGTTTCGTAATTTTTCCAGTTATGGGAAAAAGATCTATCTGCCGGATAAACAAGAACTTTTGATCCAACAGGTTCTTCCTGGATTTTTAGGAGATGAGGGCATGACCTATTATGGACCGACATTGGTCGTTGCTCAAGAAGTCTTTGACCGTGTCACTGGATTAGAATATCAGATCATCAATTGGAATGTGACTGGCGGTAATCAAGAAAAAATGACCGAACGATTAAATAAAGAAGTAGCTACTAATTGGACACACACGATTTATTATAGTTATGAGATTACTGACCAAGGAATAGTTGGGACGATCCATACAGATGCTTCTAAAGAAGAGGAAAACGAATATTCAGAAAATAAATTGACAGGACAAACATCACGTTTGAATTATAATGCGCGCTATCCTAGGTTGCGTGCCATCGACCGCCAAATTGGGATCAATATCTTTGTTGCCCTTTTTGTTGGAATGATCGTGATCATCGCAACCGGTAGTATCTTGATGGTGCGACAATTATCCGAAGCTGAAATTGAACGAACCAATTATCAATTGCTAACAAAATTAGGGATTGCTCAACGCAAAACAAATCGGATGATCTATAAACAAAATGCGTTGATGTTTTTTCCACCAATGATTTTGGGCATCACTCATGCAGTATTTGCCATCAATGTGTTTTCTCAATATGTAGAAGGGGCAGACTATTGGTTGGCATACTTTGTCTGTGGCTTATTGATCGTCATTTACCTACTCTTTTACTTTATGACTAGTCGTTTATATTGTCGGATCATTGAGGAATAAGAAAAATAGAGCAAAAAGGGGATCTTATTCTAGCTGAACGAAGGACAGAATCGAGTTGTACGAATTTATTTTCGTACGGCTCTTTTTTTGTTCTCTTTAGTTAGTGACAAAACTGTTAGCTGTAAAGCGCATTCTGTTAGTAAAACAAATGTTTTTTTGTGGATAGAATGAGTAGAATTTGACTAAGGATCTAAATAGGAGGAAAAAGAGATGAAACAATGGTGGCAGCAACCACAGGTTCGATATTGGCGAACTTTTATGCTTCGAACCCTTGTTTATTCGACGATACTATTATTACTCATTTATTTGTATCATTACAAAAATATTCAAGGTGGAACATTTATATATAACGAATTCTAGGAGGGAAACGATGAAGAAAAAAGGAATCGTGGCTGCGATCGATTTTTGGGGAATAGCAAACCCAGATAGAATCGCATATCAGACAGCAGAGGAGCAACACACATATCAAGAACTGAAGCACTCCTCAGATGCATTAGGCTATTACTTAGAGAAGCGTTTGACTACGAAGGGGCCAATCGTCGTGTTCGGCAATCTAGAGTTTGAGATGGTGGTATCATTCTTGGGCGCAGTGAAAGCAGGACATGCGTATCTACCGATTGATGCCCAAACACCGAAGGAGCGGATCGAAGCGATTTTACGTGTCGCACAACCTAGTATGATCATTAGTTTAAGTGACTGGGAGATTGGGACAGATATACCAATCATCCAAAAAGATTGTTTACGCTCGATCATCGCCTCGATAGTTGGTTATCCATTTGAGCATGTAGTGAAAGGTGATGAAAATTTTTATCTTATTTTTACTTCGGGCACCACAGGAGAACCCAAAGGCGTGCAAATCAGTCATGATAACTTGGTGAGCTTTGTCGATTGGGTCTTGCGCGACTTTCCAATCAAAGAGGGACAAGCTTTTTTAGCACAAGCACCTTTTTCTTTTGATTTATCTGTGTTTACTTTGTATCCAGCATTAGTTTCTGGTGGGATCATCAAGCCTTTATTCAAGGAAAACGTCCAAGATTTTCAAAAATTATTTGCTATTTTACCACAATTAAAACTGGACATCTGGGTATCGACTCCTTCGTTTGTCGATATTTGCTTGATGGACGCATCTTTTGACGAGGGGCATTTACCAGAGCTGGCTACGTTCATTTTCTGTGGCGAGGAATTGACGAAGAAAACGGCGCAAGCGTTACTCGAACGGTTTCCTTCAGCCAAAATTTTCAACACGTATGGGCCGACAGAAGCGACAGTAGCCATCTCTAGTATATTGATCACAAGAGAAGTATTAGCTACGTATGAACGATTACCAATTGGCTATGTCAAGTCCGATACGACCGTATCTATTTTGAAAAATGGCGCAAGTGATCGTGGCGAGATTTTGATTACTGGTCCTAGCGTGTCAAAAGGCTATTTGAACAATCCTGAAAAAACGAAGGAAGTGTTCTTTCAAGTAACTGGGCATCAAAACTATCGAACAGGAGATGCAGGATATTTAGCAGAGGACGGATTGCTTTTTATTGAGGGAAGAATCGATCAACAGGTGAAATTACATGGCTACCGCATTGAATTAGGTGATATTGAACATGCGTTGCTTAAAGATGAACGAATCAATCAAGCAATCGTTGTTCCCAAATATCAAGGGTCGAAAGTCCAACAATTAGTGGCGTTTGTTGTACTGAACCAAGCGATTCCGGATACTAATTATCAGTTGATACGTTCGATCAAACAAAGGTTGACCGATTTTCTAATGGACTATATGATCCCACAAAAAGTGGCGTTTATTGACCAATTGCCACAAACGAACAATGGGAAAATTGATCGAAAAGCATTGACAGCTGAGGTGAATAGGTGATGAGTCTCCCACATATGATTCCTTATGCGGAGCCGTATTATTTTCTATTACTGAGTTTTGCGTTAGCGCCAATCATTTTTTCTCTACTATTTTTCCAGAAACGTTTAGGAACTTATCAAGTTCTTGTAACTTTCTTTTTCTTGTTCATCAGCTTTGGAGGAACGTATTGGCAACAAGGACTTGCTTTGATTGGCTATGTGGTCTGGCAAAGTATACTTGTTTGGTGTTATTTCACTTATCGAAAAAAAAGAAATCAGAGTGTATGGTTTTATCTAGCGGTAGTTCTAGCAATTTTACCTTTAGCAATTACGAAAGTCACACCATTTCTAACATCTGGTAAGGGATCACTGCTTAGTTTTCTGGGTATTTCCTATTTAACATTCAAATCGGTACAAATGATCATGGAAATGAGAGACGGTATGATCAAAACCTATCATCCTTACCGTTATATTCAGTTCTTGTTGTTTTTTCCAACCATTTCTTCAGGACCAATCGATCGTTATCGAAGATTTGAAAAAGATCAGCTCCAACCACCAACAAAGGAACAATATCTGGAAATGTTGGAAAAAGGGGTCCATCATTTGTTTATGGGTTTTTTATACAAATTCATCATCGGTCATTATCTCGGACAGGTACTGTTACCCATCGTATCAAAAGGTGCCTTGGCTCATGGCGGAATCTCATGGTGGCTATTGGGTTACATGTATGTCTATAGTTTGTATCTCTTTTTCGATTTTGCTGGCTATAGTTTGTTTGCAGTTGGTACGAGTTATTTGATGGGCTATGATACCCCGATCAATTTCAACAAACCATTTTTAGCTTGGAACATCAAAGAGTTCTGGAATCGTTGGCATATGTCTTTGTCCTTCTGGTTCAGAGATTACGTGTATATGCGGTTGATGTTCTTCTTGATGAAGAAAAAATGGTTCAAGAGTAAGATCGTGACTTCAAATATCGGATACTTTGCATTGTTTCTATTGATGGGTGTCTGGCACGGTTTGACATGGTACTACATTTTGTATGGTATCTATCATGCAACGCTGATTTGTGTGACAGATTCATGGATTCGCTATAAGAAAAAACGGAAGAAAAAACGGAAGAAAAAACTTCCTTCCAATCGCTTGACCCACGCATTTTCTGTTTTCATGACGTTTCAAGCAGTATGTGCTAGCTTATTGATTTTTTCAGGATTTTTAGATCAACTATTTTTTAAATAAATGACGAGTTTAAAGGAGAGAATAGATATGGAAGAACAAGTTTTAACGATTTTAGCAGAGATTACAGGTACAGATGAAGTGAAAGAAAATAAAGAAATCGATTTGTTTGGTGAAGGTTTATTGGATTCACTAGGATCTGTTCAATTATTAGTTGAGCTGGATGGACAGCTTGATGTACAAGTTCCTGTATCAGAATTTGATCGGGAAGAATGGGCAACACCAAACAAAATCATTGATCAAGTCAACGAATTGAAGGGATAATGATGAAGAAAAAGCTGTTTGCGATTTTTGGTCCAGTGATACTTGCGTTTATACTGATTGCGATTTTTTTCACTTCATCCTATCGCGTGAATGTAGCTGACCCAGAAATCATTCATAGAGCAGCCAGTTCGATGTCAGACAACGTCTTACGAGGGGATGTAATCAAAAATACAGCTTTTGCTGAAAAAAAGTATGTGCCTTTTCTTGGTTCGAGTGAATTGAGTAGGATCAGTCCCTTTCATCCTTCTGTTTTAGCCCAGAAATATCAACGGAGCTACGAACCATTTTTATTAGGTGCCCCTGGGACTCAATCGCTGAGCCAGTTCATGATGATGCGCTCAGCTAGTAAGGATCTCAGAAATAAAAAAGTAGTGGTCATCGTGTCTCCTCAGTGGTTCGTAAAAGACGGGGTGAAGGAAGACTATTTCAGTACCCACTATTCAGAGTTACAGACATTGGATTGGCTGTTTTCAATAAAAAAAGTGACTGCTTCAGATCGCTATTTCGCGCGACGTTTATTAAGTTTTTCAATCGTTTCGAAAGATGAAGACATCACGCGGATTTTAAGTACAGTACAAAAAGGAATCAAACCCAATGATAAAGAATTAGCAGGCTTGGAAGATAAATGGAACATCTTGAAGCGTGAGGATGAATTATTTAGTGGGATTGGTTTGACGGATAAACAAAAACAGATCGATCAAGCGACTAAACCATTACCGACTAGCTATGAAAAAGAACAACTAAATAAGCTCGCTACGCAGATTGGTGCTAGTAAAACTAAGAATAATCCTTTTGCTCTAAAAGATGATTTCTACAATACCCGAATCAAACACCATTTAGCTGAGTTGAAAGACTCACAGAAAGACTGGGATTATCGTTTTTCAAAGGAATATTCTGATTTTCAATTATTATTGCAGCAACTAGCAAATGAACATACTGAAGCATTATTCATTCTTCCGCCAGTGAATGAAAAGTGGAGTGATTATACCGGTTTGTCTCAAGAAATGTTGCAAGGATTTGCTAAAAAAATCAGGTATCAATTAAAGAAACAAGGATTTCAACACATCGCAGATTTAACCAAAATGGCTAATGTTCCCTACTTTATGGAAGATACGATCCATCTTGGGTGGCAAGGCTGGTTGACTGCAGATCAGTATATCCAACCTTTCCTAGAAGAGAAGCAACCGATGTCTCATTATCAAATGGATGATGCTTTCTATAGTAAAGATTGGCAATTACAAACCCCAGATACACTACCAGAAAAATAAACGATACATTGGAACCAAAATAAAAGACGAATGAAGAAATTCGAGGAATGACTTGTAACGTCCCAATAGAGGGGATGTTATGGGTTGTTTTTTAGATGTTAGCAGATTCAAAAGAAGACTGGTGTTATAATATGACTGCATAAATCAAACAAATATGCTGCCCAAAAATCAGTGAACAATGATATAATTCTACTATTAAGTATGGAAAAGAGGGAAAGCGTTTGAATAAAAATGAAGAACAATTATTGATTGATTTAACAACTGCGCGTGGCGTACCAGGAAATGAAGAAGAGGTACGAAAAGTCTATAAAAAATATGCAGAGCAGTTCACAGATGATATTTTTTACGATGGTCTAGGTAGTATCATCGCAAAACATGATTCTGGCAAGGGCCCTAAAGTATTTATCTCCGGACATATGGATGAAGTTGGTTTTATGGTTACAAAGATCACAGATAAAGGATTTATTGAATTTCAAACACTTGGTGGTTGGTGGGGCCAAGTCATGTTGGCACAACAAGTAGAAATCAAGACCCAAGAGGGAAAAATCATCCATGGCGTGATTGGTTCAAAACCACCACATGTCTTGACTGCTGAAGTTCGTAACAAACCTTATGATATCAAAGATATGTTTATTGACATCGGGGCGACAAGCAAAGAAGAAGCGACGGAATGGGGCATTCGTCCTGGTGATATGGTCACTCCTTATATTGAATATCGTCGAATGAATGATGGAAAATTCTTGTTAGCAAAAGCATGGGACAATCGTATTGGGACAGCTGTTTCTTTACGTGTACTTGAAAATCTAGCAAAAGAAGGACATCCGAATGTCTTATTTGCTGGAAGTGATGTACAAGAAGAAGTTGGTTTAAGAGGTGCGCGCACAAGTACTCATTTGGTCGACCCTGACATTGCGATTGCTTTAGATACAGGTACTGCTGGAGATACACCAGGGATGACACCGAAAGAGGCAGATTCAGTTTTAGGTAAAGGACCACAAATCTTGATTTTCGATGCTTCGATGATCCCACATAAAAAATTATTGAATTTTGTGATCCAAGTGGCAGAAGAAATGGCTATTCCATTCCAATATACTGTCATCACCGGTGGGGGAACAGATGCGGGCCAAATGCATGTGTCACGTAATGGTGTGCCATCTATTGCAATCACGGTACCCGTTCGTTATCTGCATTCACATACATCGATCATCCATGAAGAAGATTACTTCAATACAGTGAAGTTAGTTACTGAAGTAGTCAAACGTTTGGATAGTGAAAAAGTAGCAGAAATCAGGAGTTATGAGTAATGAAGAATGTTTCTGAATATCGAAAAAAAGCCCGAGCATCTTTAGAAGGACAGTGGGGGATCAATGCTTGGATCATTTTCCTTTCAGTCTTTATTGGGTTGATCATCCAGCAGCTTTTTGTAGGTATCTTCCCAACAGATAGCACACAGGCAAACATACTCAATTTTTTGCTCCAACACGTATTGATTTTTGCGTTTACTTATGGGGTCTATTATATCTCATTAGTTGTGGTCAGAGGTGGGCGAGCAAAATCCAATCTGTTATTTGCTGTTTTTCAAAAAGAATATTTTGTACCGATTCTGCTTATCAATCTTTTAAATACCGTATTTAATTGGTTAATCAACGGGATTATACTTTTGCCTAGTTTTTTGATTGGCGGATTCAATACGTATATCAATCTACTTTTTAATGGAAATGCATCACCGCAAGGGATGATAAATGATTTTACGATTGATCTGAGTTTTGCAGTCTTTACAACTTTACTATTCTTCGTGTCGCTATTTGTGATGACGATCGTTGCAGGATTATTCCAATTTGCTGCTTGGACAAAGTTTGACTATCCGAAACTGACAGTTATCCAAAGTTTGAAATATGCCTGGTTTTTATTGAAAGATCGTATTGGGACCTATCTTCTTCTACAACTTTCATTTATTGGTTGGTATATTCTCGGATTTATTGCGCTGTTCTTTGGTTTACTTTGGGTAATTGCTTATGTCAATGTGTCGATTGCACAATTTTACGAACAAGCTCGTATTGAAAAAGGCAGCCCAATGGAATACTTTCACTTCGAATAAGCAGTTTTTCTTATGAAAATAAGAAATTGTGGTAGCATAAGTTTTTGAGGGGGAATCAGTCATGAAATTAACCGTTTTAGGTTGCTTAGGTGCATATCCTTATAAAAAACAAGGAACGACGAGTTATCTGTTGCAAGCTGATCAATTTAATTTGTTGATTGATGCAGGGAGCGCAACGCTTGTGAAATTGGAAGACCATCTTGATCCGCTTGCTTTAGATGCTGTGATCATCAGCCATTATCATCATGACCATATCGCAGATCTAGGTGTTTTGCAATATGAATGGCAATTGCATCCAAACAGAGATCAGGAAAAGCTATTACCAATCTATGGACATACGAAAGATGCCAGTCATTTTGAACAATTGACGATGCCAGGAGTGTCCCAAGGAGTGTCATATGATCCAACCCAAGAACTTGAAGTCGGACCATTTTCGATCACGTTCTTGGAAACGATTCATCCAGTGGTTTGTTATGCCATGCGTATTGTCGAAAGAGCCACCGGAAAAGTACTTGTTTTTACAGGAGATTCTGGCTATTTAGAGAGTTTTATTCCCTTCGCTAAAGAGGCGGATCTCTTTTTGTCAGACACGTATCTTTTTGCAGGAAATGAGCGACACAAAGCGCATTTCACTTCAAAAGAATCCGGAGAGATCGCAAAAGCGGCAAAAGTCAAAAAACTGGTTTTGACACACTTGCCACAATTCGGTGACCTAACACAATTAGAGAATGAAGCAAAAGAAGCGGCTGGAGAAGAAATCGAAGTTGCTTTAGCTGAAGTCGATAAAGTGTTTGATATATAGGAGGACGAGCAGAATGATTTTTGTACCAAATGAAAACCATGATCCAAGAGTAAATTTAGCAATCGAGACCTTTTTACTGCAAGAGATGCCATTAGAAGAACCAATCTTGCTTTTTTACATCAATGAACCGTCAATCATTATTGGTCGAAATCAAAACACGATCGAAGAAATCAATCGTGAATATGTTGAAGAACATGGCATCCATGTGGTACGTCGTTTAAGCGGTGGTGGAGCAGTATATCATGATTTTGGTAACTTGAATTTCAGTTTCATCATGCCAGATGATGGGGATTCGTTCCGTGACTTTGCGAAGGTGACTAAACCAATCATCCAAGCGTTACACGAATTAGGTATTTCAGGTGCCGAATTAAAAGGACGTAATGACCTGGTAATCGATGGCTTGAAGTTTTCAGGGAATGCTATGTATGCTACAAATGGTCGAATGTTTGCACATGGAACGATCATGTTCGATTCAGACATTGATGAGGTAATCAATGCGCTGAAAGTGAAAAAAGAAAAAATCGAATCCAAAGGAATCAAATCGATTCGTTCACGAGTTACAAATATCAAACCATTCTTACCTGAGGAAAAACAAGGGATGACAACCGTAGAATTTCGTGAAGACATTCTTTTGAAAATTTTCGGCGTATCTTCAGTAGAAGACGTAAAGACCTATGAATTGACAGAAAAAGATTGGGAAAAAATCAATCAAATTTCTGAGCAGTATTATCGAAATTGGGATTGGAATTATGGAAAATCACCAGATTTCAACTTTTCACGCCAAAAACGCTTTTCGATTGGGTCGATCGAGGTACATCTGAATGTCTCAGAAGGGATAATCGAGGATGTAAAAATCTTCGGCGATTTCTTTGGTCTAGGAGATATCAAAGATGTTGAACAAGTGTTGACAGGTATAAAGTATGACAAAGCTACTTTACAAGAAGCAGTGGAAACGATCGATATCAAGAAGTATTTTGGTGCAATCGAAGTACAAGATTTATTGGAGTTATTGTACTAAATAAGGTTGTGACAGAAGCGTCTTGACCTAGGAAGTAAGATAGAAAATTGAAAAATAGTTTTTCGTATTTTACAATTTTTTAGTTTAATGTTGAATGTCCGCTTCTGGAACATCATTTATTCGGTTGTAGGGTGATAAGCTGACGAATAGCCAATATCCCAGACCCGACAATCTGAAATAGATTATAAGACCTTCAAAAACAGCCTGTTGACTGCTTTTGAAGGTCTTTTTTAATTAGAGGGTATATTGATTTTTAGGCGATCGACCCACTTATCTTTTTCTTGGACCAAGGTGCTGCTGTATTTGTCGAGCGTGGTCTGAATCATCATCAAGTCATACTGTTCTTGTCGTATCAATTCTTCTGTCACATGTTTGGAAAAAATATTTTTCTCATAGTGTGTACTGTGCTCACAGTGGATCTGGATGTGAGAATTGATTTCTTGGATCGATAAATAGATTTCTCGATGCAAAGGATTTTCAATGGCTTGTGTTTCGCGAAACGAATGCTCTAAAATATGGATGAGTAATTGTGTGAAATCTTCATCATGGATCGGTAAAGAAGCTGGGATGTGGGTGTGAAAATCAACCTTGATATTCTTTTTAGCAGCGACTTCTTGATATCTAGCCAAAATCAAATTTGTTAGTTGGTGACCTGTCGGAAAAAGAGACAAATCCAATCGTCTTGTTTCGTCTACGATCCGTTTTAAGTAAGTTTTCACTTCGGCTTGTTCATTTGTATCAATCAATTGACTCAATTCTTCCATTTGTACAACAAAGTCATTTTTTGCTTGATTGATTTGTTGGATCTGTGCTTGGATTTTTGCATAATGTGTTTCGATCAGATCTGTTTTAGTTTGTAAGAAAAGACGTTCTTTATGGTAACTATCGATTTTCATGATATTCTCCATGATATTGTATCCGACAATAACAATCAGGAGAATCGCAAATAAGAGCGTGGACCAGTTGATGATCGAATGCCCAATCCCTAAGGCAGTTTGAATATAAAACATACAATGAAAGATAGCGATCAAAACGATCCAAGGACTACATACAGTGAAAAAACGATTTTGTTTATATGCTTCACCGATACTTGCTATAGAAGTAACTAGAGTGCTTACAACACTAACAACACTAGCGAAGGGCATCAATTCAGGTAATTCAAAATCTGAAAATAATGCATAAAGCAAGATGTTGGCAAAAACAAATGTTTGGAAATAGCAGAAATAACCATACCATTTCTGATAGTTTGTCATTTTGGACTGATAGTAAAAAATAATCAGTATAGAAGTCAAGATTGCAAATAAGTGTGAAAAAATCGAATGTACGATTGGTTCAAAAAGAACACCACTCAAGATATCTTCCGAAATCGATTCAAATCCAAGCACGAAAGAAAATAGGCTCAAAATCAATAATGAACGATCTAATTTATTATGCCTGTAGAGAATATAGCTAGTCCAGATCAACAATCCGATGGCGATAACGAAAGCCAAGATCATCGCGATGACTTGTGGGATCGATTGTGAAAAAATGAAGCTGATCATTGGACTGGTGGTCCCCAAATAAACTTTGGGTGTTAGACCAGCATAATTTTGATAAGGCGAGGAAACAACGATTTTCAACGTCTTGCCTACATAGGGTTCTGGTAGATCGATGATCGATAAAGACAATCCAGGATTGTTTCGTGCGCTTTCTTTGGAGCGACTGTAGAGTAGCGCGTCATCTAATGAGACACTTAACCATTGATGATTGCCTTTGATCAAGAGATTGGCATCCGCCAATTCTTTATGTAGAGTAGTTTCCATTATAAATGGTTCATTCTTGTCGATGGACGGCATGTAGTCGATATGGTTACTGTCGAACTGAAAATAAGGATCGTGCTCGGAATAATAGACCCATGAATCATCAATCTGAGACATTTGTTTATTGTCGATTGGCGTGAAGAGGTAATGAAAAAATAAGCGATACTTATTATAAATAACGATGCAAATATAATAAGTACGCTCCATTTGATTTTCATAGAGAATGGTATAATTTTATTACGTCCGTTATTAAAAATAACCATAGACAAATCTTCTTTAATAAATTATCTAATTCCAGAGTAAACTTTTTTCATTTAACAGTCAATTTTTAGCTATTTTTATCGTTTTTTTTTGTTTGCTTATTTATTTTTTTATAGAGAATCTTCAAACTGAGTATTAATATTGTCAAAAAATTTCGTTATTATATTATAGATTTAATAAAATTTTCTTAAGGAGGTTCAATGTGCCTATCTATAAAAAAATAACTTTTTTCAGTTCGATTTCGTTAGTGGTTCTTCTAGCGATCATTTTGTGTGTCGTGCTGCTCCCTCGAGTATTTGGGCTGACACCGCATATCATTGATGACCAAGCGATGGCATCGTCTTATGCAGAAGGAAGTCTGATCTATGTACAGAAAAGAAAGACAGATACGATTTTAGTTGGAGATGTGATCACCTACTATGAAAATTCAGGTAAACATATCGTGACAAGAAGGGTCGTTGCTATTGAAGATCAACACCAGTATTTTTATACGAAAGCTGATGGAAAAACGCAAATCGAAGTTGAAGCAGTACGAGATCGTAATATTATTGGCACGCCTATATTCAAGATCCCGTACATAGGGTTATTGTTCTCACGGCATGCGTTCAATTGGATGAAATGGGTATTCCTAGGAATCGCTGTGTGCTTGTCCTCCATTACAGCTTGGCATACCTACCTTGAACTGAAACAACGTCGAGAGAAAGAAACTGATTTTTTTTCTGACATGTAATAATCATATTTTTATTTACCAGCTTCTCCCTCTTGTCGAAAGATAGGTTTCTTCGTATAATGTTTGGAAGAGGAGGGGAAGTATGCGTAATGAAATGATGCATCGTCCCGTTGTAAAAGAAGAGTTATTGGATTTTATGCGGACAAAACAAAAACAGTTAACTGGAGAATTGGGGAAAGTTGAAGAGGAAGCACATGCGGCGGAAGTGCCGATCATTCCTCATGAGACGGTCGTCTTTTTGCAGTTTTTATTAGGACAGATCAAACCAAAAGAAGTACTTGAAATTGGAGCTGCGATTGGTTTTTCCTCTAGTCTGATGGCACAAGTCATTGGAAAAGAAGGTCATGTGACGACGATCGATCGCTTTGACGTGATGATCAGAAAAGCGAAAGCAACGTATGAGCGTTTAGAGATGACGGATCGAGTGACATTATTAGAAGGCCAAGCGGCTGATATTTTGCCAACATTGACAGGTCCGTATGACTTTATATTTATGGATAGTGCAAAATCAAAATATATCGAATTCTTGCCTGAATGCCTTCGTGTATTGAAAAAAGGCGGCGTCTTGATGGTTGATGATATTTTTCAAGGAGGGACGATTCTTCTGTCAGATGAAGAGATCCCAAGAGGAAAACGAGCGATCCATCGTAAATTGAATGAATTTCTACGCGTGGTTATGGAACATCCGGATTTGACCTCTACGTTGTTACCTTTGGGTGATGGTGTGATTTTGATCACGAAAGAGGCAGAAACAATCGACTTATAATTGCCAGATTTTTTAGTAAAGATTCAAAAGAATGCTAGCTAAGCTAAGCTAAGCGAGTAGCTAAGTCAATTTCATTGATAGCAAGGCAGAAGTTGAAAGTAGGGAATCTATCCAATCAAGTTCTGCCTTACTATGTTGGACGAAACAGACTTTCATGTTCCATGATAAAATGACAAGTCGATCGTAGCAAAAAATTATAATATGAAAATCGTGGCTGTATTTTTACAGTAAAAACTGTAAGAAAAAAGTACGATAAAAATTTTTGTTTCATAAAATAACTATTTTGTATTGACATAAGCTTTCAATTTATCTATAATTATTTTTGTTCCGCTAAAGCTGTCATAGTAGCTCAGCTGGATAGAGCATCCGCCTTCTAAGCGGACGGTCGGGGGTTCGAATCCCTCCTGTGACGTAAAAAACCGTTAGAAACTTTTGTTTCTAGCGGTTTTTTTGTCTCTTGTGCTAAATAAGATTGATTCATCGCTGAACGTTGAAGGTGCTAGCTTGATCGGATAAAAAATCGATGGTTCAAATTCCAAAAAGTAAAATGATAAAAAGTAAAATCAAATCATATAAGATATGTGCAAGCATAGGGATCAATAAGTTTTGTGTTTTTAACCAGGCATAGAGAGAAGGGGCATGAGCCAAACCAATAACAAAAATACATTGATAGAGATTCCCATCGTATACGGCATAATGGCTGAGACCAAAAAACAATAGAGAAATCGTACTAGCGCCCCAAATAGAAAATTTAGTACGCATAAATGTAGAAAGTAAAAGAAAGATCAAAACAAAAATCGCAGCAATATAAAGTTCTTCTCCAATCAGGCTCACGCTAAGCTGTGATAAATATAGGATTATTTCACCAACGTTTAACCCTTCGTACTAATTATCTCCACCAGCATTTGCGGCCATGGTTTGATTCAGCAGCTTTCCAGTCAAGATAAAAATATCTGAAAGTAGTGAACCAAGAATAAGGATAAAAGCAATCCAACGCCAATCTTTCTTATTGATTTTTTTGAATAAAGTGTTTGTGTTGTTCCAACCAATCAGTATGATTAAAGCAAGCGCTCCCCCTATAGGTAAAAAGGTCCAATCTAACCTACCTGAGAAGATCGGATAAGATGTCATCATTCCCCAATCAGCAAAAATTAAAATAATGAGTGCTAAGAGTGACCGCCACAGATTGAGTTTGACAGTTTTAAACATTGCGAACATTAAATAACTCCTCCTATAAATAAAATCAACAAAGGGCGATTGTAACATTGAGATGGAATATCGAGAAATAATTTGCTGTCATTTTTAGCGTTTGATTAGAGACATCAATAAGTAGATAAAAATAGAATGAATACGAGTACTCAGTAAATTAGCCTTTTTTGACAATAGAATAATTTGCTTATCAAAAGGAAAAAAAGGATCTTTTTAATCATTACCTATTTTTTTGAAGTTTTTTCATTTGGATCAATATAGGGAAAGTAGATATCTATGATAAAATAAAGTAACAACATCAACTGGACGATTAATAAGGACCGATGTTCCTTAGATCGAAAATCGAATGGGTTTATTTCAAGAGAGGATAAAGGGAAGCGCTTATGTTAATCACCAAAAAATGGATGGATCGTTTAACAGGTCCGTATCGATCATCAGGAATGTTTCGCTGTTTAGCGGAATCTCAGAGTTTGGACAGTATCAGTAGTAAAGTGATTTTATTGATCGATGAGACCAAAGTGACGATTTTATTTTTGAATTTTTTTAAAACGAAGGTTATTGATCATCTCACGTATGAGCGAACAGTGATCGAAGAGGAACAAGTAGCATTAGGTGGCGGATTATCCGTGGTCTGGCGTTTTTCCGCTGGCAGAAAGCACTGGCGGTTTCGTATTATGAAAAAAATCATCCCTTTAGGTGATGAACAAAGAGAATTTTTGATGCAACTTGAGTAATGATATCACTTACGAAAAAAAAGAAGAACAAAAAAGAAGAACACTAGCAACGATATTGTCGTTGCATAGTCGTTCTTCTTTTTTATTAAAACCGTGTGATGATGTCATCTAAAATAGCAATCAATTCTTCTTTCTCCACGTTTAGATTTCCATTGATCCACTCAGTCAGGACACTAGTAGTGCCGGAAATAGAAAAAAGAATCTCTACTTTATTTTTGACATCTTTCATATCTAATTGTTCTTCGTCCATGACTCTTTTTATCAGGATCTGTGTAAGTTGGACAGAGAGTTCATCATCCATGAAATCATTAAAGAAAAAGTGAAAAACAGCTTTGTTCTCATCTACATGATTGACTAAAGTATGGACGAATCGGCGAAAGTCATATTGCTCTTTGTTGGGGTAAGTTTGATCGAAGATATCTGTCAGTGTACAAATCGATTCTTCAATGATTTTTGAACGCAAATCATAGATATCCTCATAGTGAGTATAAAACGTCCCTCTCCCGATATCTGCTTGTTGTGAAAGCTCCGCAATCGTGATTTTATTGATGGTTTTTTCTTTCGTTAAATCTAAAAAGGCTTGTTTGATTGCGTGCTTCGTTCTTTTGCTTCGACGATCCATTTGTATCTCCTTTTTTAGACAGTATCTTTCTAAGTGTTCATTATTGGACAGATGTTGAATCATTGCCTATAGGAAGTCACTTTTTAAGTAATTATAATAAAGTTACGTAAAGAAAGAAAGTTTTGTTTCAAAAGGAGTAGATGGATATGGAAAAATTAACGATTCGTTCAATTGATAGAAAAGACTTAAACAAAGCAAGTGAATTTGCAGCACAAGGGATGAATTTTTCGAGCTATACAGAAAATCCTATTGCACTTTATCTCTATAGTCAGTATGCACTTACAGGCGCATTGATGAAATCAACCGTCACATTAGGTGCGTATCTAGACGGTCAATTTGTCGGCTTTCTTTTTGCTCGCTTCGATGGGGAAACAAAAGTGCCTGTTGGATGGGGGAGACGCTTGTTTGTCAACGTAGCAGAAAAATTGATGGGATTGACCGGATATCGAGAGGCGATAGGAACTTATGACCAAGCCAATCAAACAATGTATCATGAATTTGCATCCACTCATCCAGAAGGCGAAGTCACTTATTTTGCTGTTGATCCCACATTGAAGGGTAAGCGGATTGGTTCACGCTTGTTAGAAGAAATAGAGAGACGTTATAAAAATAAGCGAATATTTCTCTATACAGACTCTAATTGCAACTACCAATTTTACTTAAAAAAAGGATTTACCATTTTTGGCCGCCAACCAGTCGATCTAGGTGGAGGAGAATCAATAACCTGTTACTTATTAAGCACGACCTTATGACTAAATAAAGACTACTGCTAGAGGTCGGGACAGAAATGTTTAGCCTTATTTCCGAAGAGGTTACTTCTGTTCCCGCCGTTTATTCAGTTTTATAATATGCAAAAGGAGTAATGTCCCCGTCACTTGTTTGTATTGTTACACTCTTGATTTTTGAGAGTAAGTTGCAGAAAAAAAACAGCAGTTCCTTTATAATCAAGGAGAGATCGTTTTCGGTTGGTACTCATAGCAATGATCCAGCTAAAAAAAGACGGTCGATCGCCGATTTTAGAAAGGAAGAAAACAGATGACATTATTATCTCAAATTTTAGTTACACTTGTTGCCTTGGAATTTCTTTATATCATGTATATTGAAACTTTTGCGACGGAATCTGCAACAACTAGTCGAGTCTTCAACATGCCAAAGGAAGAATTAGGACGTCAGTCCGTACAGACTTTATTTAAGAATCAGGGGATCTATAATGGGTTACTTGGTGTGGCATTGGTGTACGGCGCTTATTTTTCAAATGCACCAAAAGAAATCACGGGGCTATTATTGATCTATATTTTGCTGGTGGCGGCTTATGGTAGCTTTACTAGTGATCGCTTGATCATCGTCAAACAAGGTGGGTTAGCAGCGATCGCACTCATTACGTTATTCTTTTAGGATATAAAAGAATAACTGCTGAAAAAAATTATGAAAGTTTGTGAAAAAACTTACTTTAATCAACAAAATATGCTATCCTGTAACGTGCATTTTATCAATTTTTTATGAAAATGGGGTAGTAGTGTTGTTAAAGAATTATATTGGTTTATTGAAAAAAGAATTTTCTGGTTATAATCTTTCAGTATTTCAAAAAGATTTATTGGCAGGTATTACAGTCGCGGCGGTTGCTTTGCCACTCGCTTTAGCTTTCGGTGTTTCAAGTGGAGCAGACGCAGCTGCTGGTCTGATCACTGCTGTAATTGCTGGTCTAGTCATTGGTGGTTTATCTGGTGGGTTCTATCAGATTTCTGGTCCTACTGGCGCGATGGCAGCAATCTTGATGTCGATTGCCGCAAAACAAGGAATGCAAGGCGTCTTACTGGCTACTTTTTTGGCTGGAGTTCTTTTACTCGCTGCGGGTGTCTTACGATTAGGAACGCTGACTTCATTTATCCCTGCACCTGTCATCACAGGGTTTACCTCTGGTATTGCAATCATTATTGCTTTAGGTCAGATCGATAATTTATTCGGTGTTCATTCAGAAGGGGCCAATGTGATGGAAAAATTGGCTAGTTATCAAAACTTAGGCTTTGAAATTTCCTTGCCAACGATTTTAATGGGAAGTTTGGTCATTATTGGGATGTTGGTCTATCCTAAAAAATGGGGGCAAAAGATCCCAAGCTCATTGTTGGCAATCATCCTCACAACTGCGTTGATGATGATCGTTGATTGGCCAATTGCGACCGTAGGGGAAATTCCCCAAACGTTGATCAGTAGTAACCGTTTGGTACTTGGTGATTTTAGTTTGTCAGCGATCCAAACAGTGATTGTACCAGCAATCAGCATTGCACTGTTAGGTATGATCGAAAGTTTGTTGTGTGGTGCTTCGGCAGGCCGAATGGCGAATCGTCAGTTAGATAGTAATCAGGAGTTGGTCGCACAAGGAATTGGTAATCTACTGTTACCATTTTTTGGTGGGATTCCAGCTACAGCAGCCATTGCTCGAACGAGTGTCGCAATTAAATCCGGTGCTCAAACAAGAGTAGCTGGAATGATCCATGCAATCGTATTGTTTCTATCCATGCTTATTTTTGCACCAATCATGTCGAACATTCCGATGCCAGCATTAGCAGGTGTATTGATCGTCACAGCTTGGCATATGAATGAATGGGAAACGATCACAGAACTATTCGCTAAAAGATACTGGTCAGCGCTTCTTCTATTTTTCTTGACGATGGGGTGTACAGTGATTTTTGATCTAAGTATTGCAATCGTTATAGGAATTATTAGTGGGTGTGTATTTTTTATTGTTAAGAGTGCAGCCATCACGATCTCAGTGGAGGAAATCGACTGGCAGCGAATGAGCTTACCGGAAACGAAAAAGTTGGATAATTGGGCAGTTGTTTATATCAGTGGTCCTTTATTCTTCATGTCCGCCGAACGATTGAAAGCGACGTTAACAGAATTAGCAGATAAAGAAGGAATCATTTTTTCAATGCGCGGGGTGCCAAGTATTGATTTGACGGCGCAAAGTTTATTTGAAGAATTTCAAGAAAAAGCTGCTATGAAAGAACAAACGATTATTTACACCTCGTTACAACCAGAAGTGGAAAAGCAATTGCAACATCTTTGGGAAAAACAAAAGACAGAACAACATCTTACGGTGGCTCATGCGCTGACCTCTTTACACAAACAATATATGTTAGACAGTGAAATATAGTCAGTGGATTCGCTAAAAAAATTGTGGCTGCCGCCTGTTCTAAGGTAAAATAAGTTTATAGACGTTCGGGAGGTAGGAATGGATGAATATCAAACAAGTGAGTGAAGAAAAAGGAATCTCTGCGGATACGTTACGCTACTATGAACGAATCGGTTTGATCCCACCGGTGAACCGAACAAACGGAGGTATCCGAGATTATACGGAAGAAGATTTACGTTGGGTCGATTTCACCTTATGTATGCGTAGTGCAGGTTTATCGATTGAATCTTTGACTGAATATATTCGTTTATATAGCGCGGGTGATGAAACAATTCTTGCTCGTAGGGATCTTCTTATGGAAGAAAGTGAACAATTGGCAAAAAAAATTGCAGAGATGCAAGCTTGTCAGGAACGTCTCCAAAAGAAAATCGCGCGTTATAACCAAGATTTGGTCAAAGGAGATCCAATCTTAGCTTGATTTAGTCGCTAAAACCAAGAACCAACCAATCGATCATGATTTGAGAGACTGGTTGGTTCTTTTGTAGCCTTTACTTTTTTTCAACAAGTATTTTTCCAAGTTCTTGCCAATCTTCTAAAATCGTTTCTGTCAGTGTTCGATTATAAAAAATGGCCGCCGGGTGGAAGAGGGGAAGAACACGATACTGTTTAGTGGAAAATTGATAAGCATCATGCTGTGGATTCAACTCTAAGACTGGTCCGGTATACAGTTTCCCATGATTTTTTGAAATCGTATAGCCGTTACCTAATAAACGTTGTAGCCCAATATTGCCTAGCGTGGCAATCAAAGAGGGCTGTATATGTTGCAGTTCGTAATCTAAGATTGGTGCATGAGCAAAAACTTCCGTTTTACTGGGCGTTCGATTCGGATAAACGATCTCTGATTTTTTTGTCCGTCCATTAATGCGTTGGACGATTCGATAAGGACGGCTTCTGACAGCGCTAGTAATATACACTTCATCTCGAGATAAACCGACTGATTTTAGTGCGTTCATCAACTCTTTGCCAGCTTGGCCGCTAAATGGAATGTGATTTTCAATTTCTGTTTTACCAGGGGCTTCGCCAACTAACATCAATTTGGGTCGGATAGGACCTTGCCCAGCGACAAATCCTTCCACACGGTGTCCTTGAATACGCCGAGTTGCTTCGTCAATCAAATGTTTTGGGTAATCCATAGTATCAACTCCTATTCTTGTCCATTATAGAAAGAAATCGTTCAATTGACGAATGATTGGCAAAATAAAAAAGTTGTTGACTATTATAGTAGGATTTGTTATTCTAGTAATGTTGTAATTGTGGTCTCCACAGCTACAACCGCACAGAATGAGTTTGATTAAGTACAGGACACCCTGTCACTCTGGATGGCGAGTCTAAGTATGAAAATAAGGAGGTGCTTTAAAGCATGTACGCAATTATTAAAACAGGTGGTAAACAAGTAAAAGTTGAAGTTGGACAAACAATCTACATCGAAAAACTTGACGTTGAAGCAGGCGAAAAGGTTGTATTTGACGAAGTTATTCTAGTAGGTGGCGAAACTACGAAAGTAGGCGCTCCAACCGTTTCTGGTGCAACAGTTGAAGGTACAGTTGAAAAACACGGCAAACAAAAGAAAGTCGTTACTTTCAAATACAAACCTAAAAAACACTCACACCGTAAACAAGGTCACCGTCAACCATACACAAAAGTGGTTATCGACGCGATCAACGCTTAATCTGCGTTTGAGAAAGAAGGCCTAAACAATGATCAAAGGGACTTTTAAACGAAATGACGCTGGTCAAATCGTTTCATTTACTTTGACTGGGCACGCTGATGCCGGTCCTTACGGAAGTGATATCGTTTGTGCAGGTGTTTCTGCTTTAGCGATCAGCACTGTCAATGGGATTTCATCATTAGCTGGTTTTGAACCGATTGTTGACATGAATGAAGAAGAAGGCGGCTATTTGTACGTCGAAGTAATTTCACGATTGACACAAGAGCAAAACAATATTGCGGAAATCTTATTGGAGAATCTCCTATTAGGTTTACAATCGATCGAAGCTGAAAACCCAGAATATATCCAAACAAAAACAATTAATGATAAATAGGAGGTGCAGACCATGTTGTTAACAATGAATCTACAATTATTCGCCCACAAAAAAGGTGGCGGTTCTACATCTAACGGCCGTGACTCAGAATCAAAACGTCTAGGTGCAAAACGTGCTGACGGACAAACAGTTACAGGTGGATCAATTCTTTACCGCCAACGCGGAACAAAAATTTATCCAGGTGTGAACGTAGGTATTGGTGGAGATGACACTTTATTTGCTAAAGTTGACGGTGTTGTTCGTTTTGAACGTAAAGGCCGCGACAAAAAACAAGTGTCTGTTTATCCAGTAGCTCAAGAAGCTTAATGAACAGTTGGCTCTATTCCTTGCCTAGCGAGGGATAGAGTTTTTTCATTTTTTCTGAATCAATAATGATTTCCGGCTCAAACAGAGTCAGGCTTTTTTTGCGTTAGGAGAATGATTGGCTGTAAAAATAGTTGGTTTACTATTTTCGCTAGTTCTAACTGGAAAAAGATATCGCGCAAAGTAAAAAAGAGATAATCGTTATCTGTTATCTGAAAAAATAGTACACGTTTAGACTTGTCTAAATTGCTTAATAAATAAACAACGAATGTTCTTTTTTATTTTAAGCGTGTCTTGTTTTCTTTTTTGATATAAATAGTTGACGAATAGTGATTAAATCAATAGTATTAGGTTTTAAGGACAAGAGAAGAGGGGCGAAAATATTGGCAAAACGAATTGACCGAATTTATACGTATGTCAAAGAAAAGACCGCTCATTTATCTATAGATGAAAACGATCAAGGTGTAACGACCCAAGAGATCGCGGAAGTTTTAGGTATTCAACGTACCAATAGTAGTAAAGATCTCAACAAATTAGTACGTGAAGGAAAACTAAAGAAAATGGATGGTCGTCCAGTTCGGTATGTCTATCAAGAAAGACCGACCATTGAGAAACCATTATCCAAATATGTACCTAGTTATAAAGAAGAATTGACTCACGTGAAAAAAACGAGTCTTCAAGTAGATACGAAAGATATTTTTGCCAAAATCATTGGCGCCAATGGTAGTATGAAAAATTCAGTGGAACAAGCAAAAGCTGCCATTTTGTATCCTCCCAGAGGGTTGAACTGTTTGATCACTGGTCCGACTGGTTCTGGAAAGACTTATTTTGCTCATGCGATGTTTCATTTTGCTAAAACCAACCATGTGGTGGAAGAAAACACAGAGTTGATCGTCTTTAACTGTGCGGACTATGCTAACAACCCTGAATTACTGATGAGTCATCTTTTCGGGTATGTCAAAGGTGCGTTTACAGGTGCGGAAGAAGAAAAAATGGGAATCATAGATCAAGCGGATGGCGGGATGCTTTTTTTGGATGAAATTCATCGACTCCCACCCGAAGGACAAGAAATGATTTTTTACTTTATGGACCATGGTACCTATAGTCGATTGGGCGAAACAACGAAATCTCATGAAGCGAATGTTCGAATCGTCGGTGCAACGACTGAAGATCCAGGTTCGGCATTACTTGAGACATTTGTACGCCGTATCCCGATCAATATCAAGTTGCCTGCTTTTGACCGACGTCCAGCGAATGAAAAAATCGATTTAGTCAAAATCATGATCGCTCACGAAGCGAATCGTACGCAAAGAAAAATTTCTTTAACAGAAGATGTTGTGAAAGCGCTAATAGGCAGTGTTACTTATGGAAACATTGGACAGTTGAAGTCGAATATCCAATTGGTATGTGCGCGAGGATTTCTAAACCACATGAACAAACCTGAAATATCGATCACGATCGATGATTTAACTGAAGGGATTCGAAGTGGTTTGATCCAACTAGCAAGTAATCGAAAAGAAATGGCAGAGTTATCCAAGATACTTGATCCTAAAATCACCGTTTTTCCAAACGATGATGTGATGCAGTTACAGGCAGACTCCTATGAGTTGCCTTATAATCTTTATGACATTATTGGTGATAAAGCTGCTTTGCTCAAGTCAGATGGCTTGGACCAAGAAGCAATCAATCACTTTATCTCAACAGATATCAATATCCATTTAAAGTCATTCTATAAAGATCACGGTTTTTCATTTAATGCAGATAATAAGTTGGCGGAATTTGTTGACCCTAAAATTATTGAAGTAACGAATCAGATTTATCTCATGGTGAAGCAATCTTTACCATATGAGTTTCAACAAAATTTTATTTATGCGATGAGTCTGCATATCAGCTCTTTTCTAAAACGAATCCATTTAGGAGAAGAGCGGCATACAAATGATAATATCCGAGAAATGGCCATTGATTTTCCTGAGGAATACGCACTGGCGAAAGAAGTACGGAAACATATCGAAATGTATTTCCAAGTGGAGATCCCAGAAAGTGAAGATTACTATTTGACTGTATTACTTGTTTCATTACGAGCCAATCAAGCAAGTGGTCGGATCGGGGTCGTTGTGGCTGCACATGGCAATAGTACCGCAAGCAGTATGGTGCAAGTGGTTCAACAGTTGCTAGATGCGGATAACGTCCGGGCAGTGGATATGCCACTAGACATGGACCCTAAAACTGCTTTAAGTCGGATTGAGCGTAGTGTGCAAGAAGTAGATGAGGGGAGTGGAACGATTCTTCTGGTGGACATGGGTTCGCTTGCGTCCTTCAATGCTCAGATACAGCAAGATACGGGTATCCCTGTCCGAACAGTCGATATGGTCACGACTTCTTTAGTTTTAGAAACAGTACGTAAAGTGTCGGTGCTGGGAACAGATCTTGACTTGCTTTATGAATCCTTGAAGAATTTCCGAGGGTATGCTGAAGTCTCAAGTGGAAATGTTGCAGAAGCGGACGACAAACAACGAAAGGCGGTAGTGGCGATCTGTGCCTCAGGAGAGGGAACAGCACAACGAATCAAATCATTGATCGAGCGTGCAGTCAGTAAAAGACAAGAAGCTCAATTGGAAGTAATTGCTTTGTCCATCGTTGATTTGAAAACTAAGCTACCAAAGATCCAAAAAAATTATCAAATCATTGCGACGACTGGGATTACGGACCCACATATCGATGCACCATTCATTCCTTTGGAAAGATTTATTGATCAAAACATTGAGGTGATTTTAGATCAATTACTGTTAGAGTCAGAGTTAGATGAAACCGAAGATGTTTTATTAAATGAAGAAACAGCCAAAAGTACATGTGTGTCATTTATCGCAGATAATTTTACATTTATCAATGGAGAAAAGTTAATCGATCCTCTCTGGAAATTTGCAGATGGGTTAATGGATTCAGCAAGCATTGATGTAAAAGAATACGGATTTATGATCAACCTTGTTCTACATGCGGCGGGAATGATTGAGCGTGTCATCTTAAATGAACCGCTCTCTTTAGAAAATCAAGATAATCGTTCGATTAAAAACGATCCGCTCTATGTTAAAATTGTTGAGCCACTAAATGATTTAGAAGAAAAGATCAAAGTGAAGTTTCCGTTAGAAGAAGTGTATTATCTATTGAAAATGATCACTAACCATTTGGAGAAAAAAGAATACACTAATGAAGATATACACAAAAAAGATACACTAAAATAGTGTATCTTTTTTGTGTATTGTATAAGAAACCATTAAATAAAGTAGTGTATCTTTAAAAAGTTGGCACGGTTCTTGCTTTTAATAAAGTGTGCTTAACGGAAATGCTTCCGACAGAAGTGGGAAGATGTTTTGAGTAGTGATTTAATAAAAAGGAGATTTACGAATGGATATTCGATTAGCACGTATAGATGATCGTTTGATCCATGGGCAAGTTGCAACTGTCTGGTCTAAATTGACTGGCGTTGAACGTATCATCGTCATAAGTGACGTAGTAGCGAAAGACAAGTTAAGAAAGTTTCTTTTAAAAGAAGCTGCTCCACCAGGGATCATGGCAAATGTCATCACTGTTGAAAAGATGATCCAGATCTTTGAGAGTGGACTCTTAGCGCGAACGAAAGTGATGCTTTTATTTACTAATCCTAAAGACGTTGAGAAAATTGTCCGAAGTGGTATCCGAATTGATTCTCTAAATATCGGGGGAATGAGTTTTTCTGAAGGGAAGACCATGATCACAAATTTTGTGTCCGTCGATCAACGAGATATCGAAGCCTTTCATTTTTTGGATGGTCAAGGTGTGGAGTTGGAGATTCGGAAGGTACCCGCTGATCGGAAAATCTTTTTAATGGAATTGCTGGCCAAAGCCAAGAAAGCATAAAATTGTTGTTGCGTAACGGTCAAATGTATCTGTTGTAAAAGGCAAGCACTTATTTTTATTTTTGATTTTGTTACAACAAAAAGAAGTAGGAGGTATAAATATGGTAGGGATTATCCTAGCAAGTCATGGGCAATTTGCTGAAGGAATCTTACAGTCGGGTTCAATGATCTTTGGCGAACAAGAAAATGTCAAAGCTGTTGTTTTACAACCGAGTGAAGGTCCAGATGACTTGAGAGCCAAATTAGAAGAAGCAGTCGCTTCCTTCGATAACCAAGACGAAGTCTTATTCTTAGTTGATTTATGGGGCGGAACACCGTTCAATCAATCAAACACATTATTTGAAGAACACAAAGATAAGTGGGCAATCGTAAGTGGTTTGAACTTGCCTATGCTGATCGAAGCATATGCTTCACGTTTTTCAATGGAATCAGCACATGAAATTGCTGCTCATATCATTGAAACAGCAAAAGAAGGCGTGAAAGTCAAACCGGAAGAATTAGAACCAGTAGTAGAAACGAAAGCTGCGGCACAAGAAGCTGCACCTTCAGGAACACCTGGTAAGTTCACTTATGTTTTAGCACGTATTGATTCACGTTTGTTGCATGGACAAGTAGCAACTGCTTGGACAAAAACAACAAATCCAACACGGATCATCGTTGTATCTGATGCTGTAGCAAAAGATGAGTTACGTAAAAAATTGATCCAACAAGCTGCACCTCCTGGTGTAAAAGCACACGTTGTACCAGTTGAACAAATGATCAAACTTGCAAAAGATGATCAACACTTTGGCGGACAACGCGCATTGCTATTGTTTGAAAATCCTCAAGATGTCGTGCGTGCAGTTGAAGGTGGCGTACCATTAGAAACAGTGAACGTCGGATCAATGGCACATTCTCCAGGTAAAGTACAACCGAACAAAGTACTTGCTTTCAGTCAAGACGATATTGATTCATTCAATAAATTGAAAGAATCTGGCGTGAAATTCGATGTACGTAAAGTACCGAATGACTCTAAAGGAAACATGGATGAAATTTTGAAAAAAGCGCAAGAAGAACTAAAAAATCGTGCTTAATTAATTATCAGAAAAAATGGAGGATTACTATCATGGATTTAAATATTATTCAAGTGATCTTAGTCATCATCGTTGCATTTTTAGCTGGTATGGAAGGAATTCTTGATGAATTTCAATTCCATCAACCAGTTGTTGCATGTACGTTGATCGGCTTAGTAACTGGAAATCTAGTTCCTTGTCTTATCTTAGGTGGTACATTACAAATGATCGCTTTAGGTTGGGCAAATATCGGTGCCGCTGTCGCTCCCGATGCTGCATTAGCATCTGTTGCATCTGCAATTATTTTAGTTTTAGGTGGTCAAGGTTCAGCCGGCGTTTCTTCAGCAATCGCGATTGCTGTGCCACTTGCTGTTGCTGGTTTATTATTAACAATCATTTGTCGTACGATTGCGACAGCGTTTGTTCATTTGATGGATGCTGCTGCAAAAGATGGTAACTTTAGAAAAGTTGAATTATGGCATATTGTTGCAATTTGTATGCAAGGTGTTCGTATTGCGATCCCTGCTGGTTTGATCTTAGCTATTGGTGAAGGTCCAGTAAGAAGCTTGCTTGAATCTATGCCTGTTTGGTTGACAGACGGTTTAGCTATCGGTGGTGGAATGGTCGTTGCCGTAGGTTACGCAATGGTTATCAACATGATGGCTACAAAAGAAGTATGGCCATTCTTTGCAATCGGTTTTGTATTGGCAACTGTATCAGAAATCACTCTTATCGGTCTAGGCGCAATCGGTGTTGCTTTAGCTCTTATTTACTTGGCACTTTCTAAACAAGGTGGTTCAGGTAACGGCGGAAGCTCAAACACTGGTGACCCACTAGGCGATATCATCGATAACTATTAAAGGAGGCGTTCACGAAATGGCAGAAGAAAGAATTCAATTATCTAAAAAAGATCGTATTTCTGTTTGGTTGCGTTCGACTTTCCTTCAAGGATCATGGAACTACGAACGTATGCAAAATGGTGGTTGGGCATTCTCAATGATCCCAGCGATCAAAAAATTATATAAAACAAAAGAAGACCGTGCGGCTGCGTTGACTCGTCATTTAGAGTTCTTCAACACTCACCCATATGTTGCTTCACCAATTCTAGGGGTGACTCTTGCACTGGAAGAAGAACGTGCAAATGGCGCACCTGTTGATGATGTTGCGATTCAAGGGGTTAAGGTTGGTATGATGGGACCTTTAGCTGGTATCGGTGATCCAGTCTTCTGGTTTACAGTAAGACCAATCCTTGGAGCTCTAGCTGCTTCTCTAGCGATGGCTGGAAATATCTTAGGCCCAATCATTTATTTCGTAGCTTGGAATATCATCCGTATGGCATTTATGTGGTATACACAAGAATTCGGCTATAAAGCGGGTTCTAAAATCACAGAAGATTTATCTGGTGGTTTGTTGCAAGACATCACTAAAGGTGCTTCGATCTTAGGTATGTTCATCTTAGGTTCATTAGTTAACCGTTGGGTATCAATCGGCTTTGCGCCAGTAGTATCAAGCGTTAAACTTGACGAAGGTGCTTACATTGATTGGAGTAGTTTACCTGCAGGTGCAGAAGGTATCAAGAGTGCGTTGGAACAACAAGCAGCTGGACTTTCTCTATCTGACTACAAAGTAACAACATTACAAGACAACTTAGACAGCTTGATCCCTGGATTAGCTGCGTTGTTACTAACATTGTTCTGTATGTGGTTATTGAAGAAAAAAGTTTCACCAATCGTTATCATTCTTGGATTATTCGTAGTGGGTATTGTTTTCCACTTGATCGGATTAATGTAATCTAAGGCAATAAAAGACTAAATAAGCTGTGACAGAAATCAATCATTGATTTTTGTTGCAGCTTTTTTCATAGAATGCGACGAGACTTTACTTCAGCTTTCTTCTGATCGAATGGTGGACGATTGTGGAGAACCGTTTATTGGAGACAGTATCTATGCTCGAAAAGGTATACTATTTATGATAAGATGTCTTTGATATAGAAGTAAAAAACGTGAAATTAAAAGGATGGCTAAGCTGAACGAATAGCCAAATCATTGAAACGGTACGACTTCTAAGTACTGTAACTTTAGATTGATTAGAAATGGAGTGCTTGAAATGGTACAATCCCTGAATACAAAAGTTGACTTAACGATGAATGCGACATCTTATCTAGGTGTGGCAGAATATGGGAAGATCATGATTGGTGATAAAGGTTTTGAATTTTACAATGATCGTGATGCGCGGAAATTCGTCCAGATCCCATGGGAAGAGGTAGATGTCGTGATTGCCTCTGTGATGTTCAAAGGAAAATGGATTCCACGTTTTGCGATTCGCACAAAGAAAAACGGAACTTATTCATTTTCTGCAAAGCATCCCAAGGAAGTTTTGCGAGCAGTCCGTAAGTATGTTGATCCAAGTCACATGGTTCGCTCTTTAAGTTTGATCGACGTAGTCAAGCGAGGCATGATCGGTATTTTCAAGCGTAAATGATTTGTAGTTAGCCCTCATCGTTTGCCTGCTATTTATTTCTTATGATAAAATTAAAGAGTAAAGAGGGAGGTTATACGATGAGTTGGTTATGGACATTGATTGTTGGTGCAATCATTGGAGCGATTGCTGGAGCAATCACAAGTAAAGGAAATTCAATGGGATGCATCACAAATATTATTGCTGGTTTGATTGGTTCAACGATCGGTCAAGCGATTTTTGGCAACTGGGGACCAAGCGCTGCTGGTATGGCACTTATTCCATCTATTTTAGGGGCAGTGATCTTAGTTGCAGTTGTCTCATTTTTCTTTGGTAAAAGATCTTAGAAATGAAAGTCTAAAGCGTTTTGACTTGAGGGAAAAGCTCAAGCCAAAACGCTTTGTTCGTTTCTATTGAAGGAATTTATCTTTCCTATGCCTTTAAAAAAGAAAGTTTGCTATAATGATAAAAAGAGTGCAAAGAAAGAAGGAATTTACACATGATGTTACGAGTAGAAAAGTTACGCAAAAAAATGCGAGAAGCGAATCTAGATTCATTTTTAGTGACAAGTCCTTACAATCTCCGCTATTTGACTAATTTTACAGGAACGACTGGGTTAGCGGTCATCACATTAGAGAAAGCCTTCTTTATTACGGACTTCCGTTATACAGAACAAGCAGCTGCGCAAGCGCAAGGTTTTGAGATCATCAAAAATGTCGCGCCGATTTTTGAGGAAGTCGCTGATTTGACTCGAAAAGAAGGATTGAAGAATCTAGCATTTGAAGAACGTACAGTTTCATTTTTAGAGTATTCAGTATTGGAAGAATTACTGGATGCAGAGTTGATCCCAGTTTCTGACATGATCGAAGAATTACGGGAAGTAAAAGATGAAGATGAATTAGTGATCATTGAAAAAGCTTGTAGCATCGCTGATATGGCTTATGATCATATCCTTAAAATGATCCAACCAGGGATGACAGAGATCGAGGTCGCGAATCAATTAGATTTCTATATGCGTTCACTAGGTGCATCAGGTGTGTCTTTTGAAACCATCGTGGCAAGTGGTGTTCGTTCAGCAATGCCACACGGAGTGGCTAGCCAAAAGATCATTGAACAAGGTGATATGATCACGATCGATTTTGGTTGCTATTATGAAGGATACGTTTCTGACATGACACGTACGTTTGCAGTCGGCGATCCTGGAGAACAATTGAAAGAAATCTATCAAATCGTTTTAGATGCCCAATTGGCAGTTCTAGAAGCAGCGAAACCTGGAGTGACAGGTATCCAACTGGATGCAGTAGCAAGAGACTACATCAGCAAATACGGCTATGGAGAAGCATTTGGCCACTCCACTGGACATGGTATCGGCTTAGAGATCCATGAAGGTCCTAATGTATCTGCGCGAGCAGAGAAACCATTTGTTGTGGGCAATGTCATTACGGATGAACCAGGAATCTACTTACCAGGAATCGGTGGCGTCCGGATCGAAGATGACTTATTGATCACTGCTGAAGGAAACCGGGTATTGACTCACTCACCAAAAGAATTGATCATTTTGTGATAATCAGCGTTTTTCAATAAATGTAAATGTCAAAACTCAGACTTTGTTATAGAAAATGGGCTCATTTAATGATACACTATAAGAGAAATCAAGCGATTGTAAACGGCGCGTTTTTTCACGCATGACTGATTTACAGGCGACAGTTTTCCTAGGTACATGACTTCGCTTTTTGAAGTGAAAGATGTATGTAGGCAAAAGGAGGAATAAATAAAAATGGCAGACGAAAAAAACTTAGTCTTACATGCTAATCAAGATTTAGGAGAAATCGTGATTGCACCAGAAGTGATCGAAGTCATTATCGGTATTGCAGCTTCTAAAGTCGAAGGGGTCTACGGAATGCGTGGGACTTTTGCTAGCAATGTCACAGAATTGCTAGGTCGCGCAGCGCATGGTAAAGGTGTATATTTAGTCAATGACGAAGAAGGTTTGAAAGTTGACTTATATTGTTATTTAGAATATGGCGTATCAGTACCAAAAGTAGCGATGGAAATGCAGGATCGTGTTCACCAAGAAGTACTTTTCATGACCGACATTGCATTAGCTGAAGTCAATATCCATGTCGTAGCAGTTGTACCAGAAAAATTGGAACAACCAGCAATCGATGAACTTTTTGAGGACGAAGAGGAAGAAAATGAATAAAGAGTTATCAAGACACGATATCCGCGAGATGGCATTACAGGCATTGTTCCCATTAGATTTTAACACTGATCTGACAAAAGAAGATGCAATTTTCAATGCGATCGAGTTGGACCATCAAGAGATGATCAATGAAGAGCAATCAGAATTTGTTCCAGTATATCTAGACACACTAGTTGGTGGCGTCTGTGCAAAAAAAGCATCGTTAGACACGATCATCGAAAAGCATTTAAAAAATAATTGGCGGATCAACCGCATTTCCAAAATGGATCTGATTATTTTAAGAATCGCGATTTTCGAAATGATGTACGTGGATGACGTGCCTGCAACTGTTGCATTGAATGAAGCAATCGAGTTAGCTAAAACATTCAGTGACGACCGTTCACGTAAGTTTGTAAATGGTATGTTATCGAATGTGTTAAAAGAATTAGAAGCTGGGGCGTAAGTCCTAGCTTTTTTCTATGATAGTTAGTAAATCTGGTTATGTTACAAGTGGTTTATATGGTAGAATGAAAGCAAAAATATCTGGGAGTGATCGTATGTCAGAATTGATGAATGGAAAAGAATTAGCAGAAAAAATGCAAGCAGAACTTGCGTTAAAAGTAAAAGAGCTTAACGAACGACAGATCAATCCCGGATTAGTTGTTTTATTAGTTGGAGAAAATCCAGCAAGTCAAGTCTATGTTCGTAACAAAGAACGAGTTGCGAATCAATTAGGTATTTATTCAAAAGTAGAGCGTTATAGTCAAAAAATCTCCGAAGATGAGCTTCTAAATGAAATTGAAAAATATAACAATGATCCACGCTTCCATGGGATCCTTGTGCAGTTGCCTTTACCAAAACATATTGATGAAGAGAAAGTGTTATTAGCAATCGATCCTAAAAAAGATGTTGATGGTTTCCATCCATTTAATCTAGGACGTCTATTTGCAGGGAATCCTGATAAGATTCCTTGTACGCCTTATGGGATCATGAAGATGTTTGAAGCATATGATATTGATTTGACTGGCAAGCGTGCAGTAGTGATCGGTCGCAGTAATATTGTCGGTAAACCCATGGCGCAACTTTTGTTGATGGCTGATGCGACAGTCACCATTGCTCATTCAAAAACGAAAGACCTTCCAGCGTTAACTCGTGAAGCAGATATACTCGTAGTAGCGATCGGGCGTGGCCATTTTGTAACAAAAGACTTCGTCAAACCAGGTGCGGTAGTTGTCGATGTGGGGATGAATCGGGATGAGGATGGAAAACTGATCGGTGATGTCAAATTCGATGAAGTCGCTCCTCTTGCAAGCTATATCACGCCTGTCCCTAAGGGAGTAGGTCCAATGACGATCACGATGTTGATGGCACAAACGGTCCAATCAGCTGAAGCAGAGCGAGGAGAGTTATGACGCAAGAATATTTAACAGTTACCACCTTAACCAAATATTTGAAACGAAAATTTGAAGCAGATCCATATCTGGAAAGAGTTTATCTAACTGGCGAAATCTCGAATTTCCGTATGCGAGCGAATGCGCATCAATATTTCAGTTTAAAAGATGATCATGCAAAAATCTCTGCGATCATGTTCAAAGGTGCTTTCCAAAAGTTACGTTTTCAACCAAAAGAGGGCATGAAAGTGTTGGTGATCGGTCGGATCTCCCTTTACGAGGCCAGCGGTTCTTATCAAATTTACGTGGAACATATGGAACCTGATGGCGTCGGTGCGTTATATCAAGAGCTAGAAGAACGAAAAGAGAAATTGATGAAAGAAGGTCTATTTGCTGGACCTAAAAAGGCATTGCCGAGATTTCCAAAACGCATCGCCGTTTTAACAAGTCCTAGTGGTGCGGTCATTCGTGATATTATCACGACGGTCAAACGCCGTTACCCAATCGCGCAACTTGTTTTGTTCCCAACTGTTGTGCAAGGAAACCAAGCAGCAGATGATGTCGTCCGCAATATCCAACGCGTTGAAGCGTTAGGAAATTTCGATACAATGATCATCGGACGTGGTGGTGGGTCGATCGAGGATCTTTGGCCTTTCAATGAAGAACGGATGGCTCGTGCGATTTATCAAGCAAAAACACCGAGCATCTCTTCTGTCGGTCATGAGACAGATACGACGATTGCTGACTTAGTGGCTGATGTTCGAGCAGCGACACCGACGGCAGCAGCTGAGCTGGCTGTTCCAGTATTATCGGAAGAGTTGATGCGGATCAAGGAAAGACAAGCCCGCTTAGAGCAAGGGTTTTTACGCCAAATCCAACGAAAACAAGAGCGGTTTGCCCGCTCAAGACAATCCTATGTCTTTCGCCAACCTGAACGACTTTATGAGGGACAAACGATCAAGCTAGATCAATTGCGGCAACGCTTGTATCAAGCAACGCAACAAATTTACCATGCGAAAGAAAAACAAACCATGACCTTAAGTCATCAGTTGCAACAAGTTGCACCAATTTATCGAGTGAAATCAGCCAAGCAAGAAACAAGCTACTTAGAAAAACGACTAGAAGAAAAAATGTACCAATATATGCAACAACAGCAACAAAAGTTTCAACAGACGGTTCAATCACTTGATTTACTTAGTCCTTTAAAAATCATGGGTAGAGGGTATAGCTACACCACGTTGCATGATCAGGTGGCAAAAAGTGTCGATGAGATCCAAGTCGGTGATGAGTTAGTCATTCATTATGCAGATGGACAGGTCAAAGGCAAAGTGGAACAGATCAAAAAGGAGACAGAATAAGATGGCAAATCCAACATTTGAAGAATCATTGCAAGAATTAGAAAAAATCGTCATGCAATTAGAGCAAGGAGACGTTCCATTAGAATCAGCGTTAGATGCGTTCAAAAGAGGAATGGAATTAAGTAAGCAATGTCAAGATACTCTTTCTAAAGCAGAAGAAACCCTTACAAAAATTATGACTGAGACGAATGAAGAGATCACTTTTGACGAGAAAGAGGGGACACAATGAAACTAACCGATTTTTCTGCGACTCACCTTCCTTTGGTAGAAGAAGAAATGGTTTCTTTCATTACGGAATATACTTCGGATGTACGCTTGAAAGAAAGTATGATCTATTCGATCCATGCAGGAGGAAAAAGAATCCGCCCACTTGCTTTATTAGCAACCGTGGCTTCTTTTGATGCCAAGATCGATGCTTCAGCTTATCAAGTAGCAGCAGCATTAGAGATGATCCATACGTATTCATTGATCCATGATGATCTTCCAGCAATGGATAACGATGACTTGCGTCGAGGAAAACCAACCAACCATAAAGTCTATGGGGAGGCAATCGCAATTTTAGCAGGGGATGGATTATTGACGGGTGCCTTCCAGTTGATCAGCATGACCCACTTAGCGAACTCACCAAAATTGTTATTATTGCAACAATTGGCTGTTAGTGCTGGGACACAAGGCATGGTTGCAGGCCAAGCGGCAGATATCCAAGGGGAAACGAAAGATTTGGCGCTAGAAGAACTAGCATTGATCCATGAACGAAAGACTGGACGTTTGATACGTTATGCTTTGCTAGCAGGTGGGATTTTAGCAGAACAACCAGAAGAAGTTTTGGTACAATTACAACAAATTGCCGCTCATCTTGGGTTAGCTTTTCAGATCCGTGATGATTTATTGGATGTGACTAGTACGACAGAAGCATTAGGGAAAACAGCTGGCAAGGATGAACGAGCGGATAAAAATACGTATCCACGCTTATTAGGGATCGAGCAGACAAGAGCTGCGTTGCAACGAGAAATCCATTCCGCCAATAGGATCATTGCCGAGTTAGAACAAGAAGTTTGTTCATTTGATGGAGAGATTCTTCGTCAGTTGGTCAAACGATTTGATGAGAAGTGAGGAAGAGGATGGAAAAAGAACGAGTAGATGTATTAGCCGTCAAACAAGGGCTATTTGAAACAAGGGAACAAGCAAAACGTTCCGTGATGGCAGGGTTGATCTATAATGAAAAAAATGAACGTTTTGATAAACCAGGAGAAAAAATCCCCGTTAGTAGTGAATTAAAAGTCAAAGGGAAAAAATTGCCGTATGTTTCTCGTGGTGGGTTGAAACTAGAAAAAGCATTAAAACAATTTGATCTAACAGTCAAAGATAAAGTATTGCTTGATATTGGGGCATCCACGGGAGGGTTTACCGATGCTGCCTTACAAAATGGAGCAAAAATGAGCTATGCCTTAGATGTAGGCTACAATCAGTTAGCATGGAAAATCAGACAAGATCCAAAAGTGGTCGTGATGGAACGTGTTAACTTTCGTTATGCAAAACCTGAAGACTTTGATCAAGGTGTACCAGAAGTCGCTGTCATTGATGTATCATTCATCTCTTTGAAGCTGATGCTACCGCCATTACATGCAATTTTGAAGCCAGAGGGTGAAGTAATTGCATTGATCAAACCACAATTTGAAGCAGGTAGAGAAGCGGTCGGTAAAAATGGCATTGTTCGAGAAGCAACAACCCATCAACAAGTCATCGAACAAATTTTGACGTTTGCCACAGAGCAAGGGTTTGATGTATTAGATCTAAGTTACTCTCCTATTACAGGTGGAGAAGGAAATATTGAATTTTTAGCGCACTTAAAAAAAGTATCAGATAAAGGAACAATCTATGCGAACGTTGATCCAGCTCACATCGTTGAAATGGCTCATGAACAATTCACGCATAAGCGGTAGTCTGGGAATTGACAAAAAAGACTATGAGTTCTTCTTTATTAAGCGCTTAAAATAAGCTATCATTGAAAGAAGAAGGATTGGTGAAGGAGCGGATTGAGCATGAGAAAAAAAGATCGACATCGTTTGATTACTCGATTACTAAATGAACAAGATATACGTAAACAAGAAGAATTTGTTGAAATATTAAAAAATAAAGGGATTTCTGTTACACAAGCAACGATCTCAAGAGATATCAAAGAGCTTAAATTGATCAAAGTTCCCGCAGTTGATGGTGGCTATCGCTATAGTCTGCCTGCTGAAACAAGTGAAGATGTGAGCACAAAGCTAGAAAAACTATTGAAGGACGCATTTGTAGCAGTTGACCAGATGGAAAAATTTGTTATTTTAAAGACTTTGCCGGGCAATGCTTCTGCAGCTGCAAATTTAATCGATAAACGTTACAAAAAAGAATTATTCTCGATTATCAACGATGATGACAATGTGTTGATGATCACACGATTGGAAGAAGATGCTGTTCAATTAAAGAAAGATTTTCTGCATTACCTTTAATCTAAGGAGTGATTGCAATGCTACAAGAAATCAGTATCACCAATTTTGCGATTATTCCTGAATTGCGTTTGTCGTTTCATGAAGGAATGACAGCATTAACAGGAGAAACCGGAGCCGGTAAGTCAATTATTATTGATGCTTTGGGCTTATTAGCAGGTGGTCGCGGATCAAGTGATTATATTCGTCAAGGTGCCGATAAATGTATTCTGGAAGGGTTGTTTGAATGGCCTAAACAAGAAGGTTTTGAAGCTTTGATGGAAGAGTTAGGGATTGAGTCCGATGGTTCAAATCTGATCGTCCGTCGAGATATGTCTTTAGCAGGTAAGAATGTTTGTCGAGTGAATGGACATATCGTGACATTAGCGAATTTGCGACGCGTAGGTAGTTATTTAGTGGATATCCAAGGTCAAAATGAACATCAGGAACTATTACAACCTGAATCACATCTTGTGTTACTTGATCGTTTTGGAGACTCGACATTCCAACAGAAAAAAAGAGCGTACCAAGAAGCCTATCAAGCGTATCGTGAACTTGAAAGAAAAGTACGTAAGATCCAACAAAACGAAAAAAACTATGTCCAACGTATCGATATGTTGAATTTCCAACAAGAAGAAATCGCAGCCGCCCAATTAGAAGTTGGTGAAGAAGAAAAACTTCGAGAAGAGCGCGATAAATTAAGTAATTATCAAAAAATCGTCGATGGTTTAGCTACTGCTTATGGGGCGCTCAGTGAAGGTGAACAAAGTAGTCTTGATGGGGTGGGAAGGGCTGTTTCCGAGATCCAAAGTATTGCCCACCTTGATTCAGAGTATGAAGCAATTTTTGATAATATCCAGAGTGCCTATTATTTATTGCAAGATGCAGTAGGGGACATGAGCAGGCAAATCGATCTGCTTGAACTAGATGAGAATCGTTTGGAAGAAGTGACGCAACGCATGGAAACGATTCGCCAATTGAAGCGTAAATATGGCGATTCAGTTGAAGCTATCTTAGCCTACTATGAAGAAATCACAGAAGAATTGGATTCATCTGATTTTACAGAAGGTCAACTTGATAAAATGAAGAATGAACTGACTCAAAAAGAAGAGTGGGCGTTTCAATGTGCAGAAGAACTCCATCAAGCAAGAAAAGCGATCGCCAGTGACTTAGAACAGTCGATTCTGCGTGAATTAAAGAGTCTTTATATGGAAAACACCGAATTTGAAGTTCGTTTTTCAACGCAAGCAAATGGACGCTTAGATGAGCAAGGTTTTGATATTGTCGAATTTTATATCACGACAAATCCTGGAGAACCATTGAAGCCACTAGTCAAAGTAGCATCAGGTGGGGAATTGTCACGAGTATTACTTGCTCTGAAAACCATTTTTTCTTCGGAACAAGGTGTGACTAGTATCATTTTTGACGAAGTTGATACTGGTGTTAGTGGCAGAGTGGCACAAGCCATTGCGGATAAAATATTGAAAATATCCAAATATTCCCAAGTACTTTGTATCACGCATCTTCCTCAAGTGGCGGCGGTAGCGGATTATCAATATTACATTGTAAAAGAAGTCGTCGGCGGAAGAACACAAACATCCGTCGCCGAATTAGCTGCAGCTGAAAGAGAAAATGAAATCGCACGAATGTTAGCGGGAAGTGAAATCACGCCTTTAACGATCGAACACGCCAAAGAGTTGTTACGTTTGGCGAAAAAATAAATAAAAAATAAAAATCACCCTTTGCCTACATTGGCTAGGGTGATTTTATTTTGCTTTTTAGGGAATAGAGGTAAAAAAACAGTTGAAATCTTTCCCGACAGAAAAAGTAATTAGTTATTTTTATATTGTATTTTATTATATTTTTTTTTGATTTTGAGAATGAAATTTGTAAATCCAAAAGCTGTCGATAGTCAATCAATAGTTAATTCGCTTACAAAGTCCTATCATTTTTTAATCATAAAAATTTTTTTTAATGACAAAAAGATAAAGTCAGTAGTAATGTTTTCCCAGATTTTGATTATGTTTGAAAAAAAGCACTACACATAAATTAGTTTAAACGTATGATTATTGAAAATAATTCTTTTTTGAACGCTAAGAACAGATACTTGAGGTTAGTAGGAAAAGGATGTCATAAATAGTCTAAAGTATTTCTGTAAATAAACAAGAAATATTATCTCTGTAACTACTACGGATAAAAGATAGGTTTGTAAGAATGTAATAGATTAGTAAATGAATAACACGAATATTCTTAGATCAATAAAAGCTATCATTGATTCGCTTAAAGTATTGTATTAAAAGTATCGTCATATCGTCTATGTAAATGATTCGTTTCCGCTGGTGATTTATTTGTTATAGAAATAGTAAACTCAATGATTATTGTTCGTTGTTTTTGTCCAAATGGTGGTTACGTCGTATTTTTACTCATAGAGAATACCTACAAGAAAGGGAGGAAGGGAAAATTCATCTAAAATTTTTTTGTAAATGGGTGATTTAGGAACATCCACTTTTAGAAGTTTCCTAAGAAAAAGGATTGGAACAAAACAAATACATAAAAACGCGAGGAGTGTAAGATATGCCAATAATTGATTTCAGAGAAACAGGTGGAAAGTTCATTAATCGAATGCATGACGCTAATAAGACAAATACTCAAGAAGATTTGAGTAAATTAGCTGTTCGGACAGGAAATGAATCCCTAAATGTGAGAGCAAACCCAATTATTTCTTATCTTTATTATTCGACAGGTATTCTTCAAAATATAACACTACAGCCGATAAATCAAAGGAATGATCGAATTGTAGGAAATGCAAGCACCTCATTTGGAGAAAGAAATCAAGAAAATCCTTCGTTTGATTTAAATACTAGAGCAAATGCAACTCAAAGCTATCGTAATGTATTACAGATCATTCCCCAAGTCAGTATAGATCAAAGAGTTACAGCGCCAAATGAGCTAGCTAATATGACAGGTACGCTTCCTAAACAATTTAATAGTGAGTATGTTTCTAAAAAGAAATTGAAATTTAAACGTAAAGAATCTAGTGAACATAAGGGCAATACATCTCGCAATACAAGTGATGTAATGCAACAATCCCTAAATGAAAGTAGACAGATCAATCCAAGACATCACCGAGCGCTCTCCAAAAAATCCTCCTATTTAATTAAGAAAGTCACAAGTGAGTTACATGATCAGAGAGTAAAAATTCTGAATAGTATTCAAAAAGATGAAATGTTTAAGTCTAAAGTAAGATCATCCAACCAATAGCAAACCTCCCAAACAAAAGACAATGAGCTAACGAATAATGGGAATACTTCCTGGCAAGAAGAAAAGTTTCACTTGTCACAGGAAGGTGTAGATTCAATTAAGAAAGATACAAGTGAACTACATGATCAGGAAGTAAAAAGTCCGAATACTATTCAAAAAGATGAGACTTCTTTTGTTTATAAAATCCCTAAGTTTGAAGCAAGAACATCCAAGCGAAATCAGGAAACAGACTCTCGTAATCGAACAACCAATATGGAAAATCAGGGAATGACAAAGAAATTTGTACAAGGTTCTCAGCAAGCCTCTTCATCCCAAACAAAAGATAGTCCAAATTCAGATTTTAGATTGCGAGAAGAAAATGAGTCGACAAGCACTGGAATAGCGTCATGGCAAAAAGGAAAGTATCACTTGTCACAGGAAGGTGTAGATACAACTCAGAAATCGACGATTGAACTACAGGATAAGGTAATACAAAGTTTGAAGAGTATTCAAAATGATGACATATCTAAGTTTGAAGCAAGACCATCCAAGCGAAATCAGGGAACAGACTCACGTAATCGGACAATCTATATGGAAAAACAGAGAATGACAAAGGAATTTGTAGAAGGTTTACAGCAAGCCACTTCATCCCAAACAAAAGATAATCCGAATTCAGAGGTCAGTTTTACAACGCATGGAGAAAAAGAAATTGACACAGTTAAACTGCGCAATCTCAATGATAATCCTGTATTTGAAGCAAGAAATGTAAGAGGTGAAAACGAAGAAAGCTTAACACACGGTATAGGAGAAAGTCTAATCAAGTTCGGAGAGCAAGCATATCCTTATCGTTCTAAGGCTGAAATATATTAACAGGCGATTCCTACGCAACTGTCTCAAAATAAATCACAGGATCTGTATAACAGCTTGGCGAATCAAAAAACTATTGATTTAAAAGATACACGGACAGGTGAATATATTTTAAAAATGATAGAATCATCGGATGGACAGAATTTCCCCGCAGAATTGAAGGATTTTTTGAAAGATTTACAGCAAGCTCCTTCATCCCAGACAAAAGACATTCCAATTCCAGAGTTTAGATTGAGAGAAGAACATCATATAGCAAGCAATGGGATCGATTCCTGGCAAAAAGAAAAGTCTCATTTGTCACAGGAAAGTTTAGAACCAAATAAGAAAGAGTCAAGGGAACTATATGATCAGTTGGTACACGGCACGAGCAGCATAAAAAAAGATGAGACTTCTTTTGTTTATGGAATGCCTAAATTTGAAGCCAGATCATCCAAGGGGGATCAGAGAGCAGAATCACTCGATCGGCTAACGAATATAGAGAATCTAGGAATCTTTAAGAAGTTTTCAGATGGGCTAAGCATCGATAAATTTTCGTCAGCCAAAGCAAAAAACGACATTGATAAAAACCTACAAACGTTTATTGATAAACAAAACGGAAATAAGCCAAGGTTATCTGTGCTTGTAGGGAATGCTAAAGTAAAAAGTCAAAATATAATTAATCAAGAAAAATAGCGTCCAAGAGCAAATCGAAAAGAACCAAGTTTGAGCATATAGTTAATTGAAGACAATAAAAAGATGACTAAAAAATTAGGATAGTAGTACTTTTCTACCACAAACGTTATCAAGGCTAATGGGAAAACAGAATGTTGACTACGGTAAATAATGAATGCCAATTAAATAAATAGAAGGAGTGAAAGGAATGCCAGG
Source organism: Enterococcus sp. AZ171 (assembly GCF_051714005.1). Classification (NCBI taxonomy): domain Bacteria; kingdom Bacillati; phylum Bacillota; class Bacilli; order Lactobacillales; family Enterococcaceae; genus Enterococcus; species Enterococcus sp. AZ171. The sequence goes on from NZ_JBIORA010000001.1 coordinate 833,176, forward strand.
AGAAAATCATAACGAGAGAATAGGACGATTCAACAACAGTGTTATAGACAAGCAAGATCCGCATGGGTTAGAGCGTGAGTTAAGGGCTCTGAGTAATCAAAGAAGATTTCATCTGAATAGAGGGAAATTTTCTGCTTTCACGGGAGCGGTATACGCAACCAGTGTGTTAAATATGTTAACACCAGTGGTTGCGCATGGCCCTAATCGATTGAATGTACCAAAAGAAAAAAACAACGAAATGAAAAGAACTTCCGAACAATCAATGGATTATCTACGTACCTCCAACATCACAGCTAGTCATACACAGAGCAATAACGTTTCCCCTCACAACATGACAATTGATTTAAAAAATACACTTAATCACTGGGACGTTGAACTTAACAATTTAATGGTTTCAAATAAAAAGGATATTAATAAAAATGTTCATCAGAGACCACGAAGAACACTAAATCAGCGAAGCCAATTTAGAAATCTTACAGCAGAAAATGTTGCAGAACAAATTAAAAATACTTTGAAAGGTTTTGTTGAGGAAATTCAGAAGCCCCCGACGTCGGTTGGAGCAGCAAACCTACCTTTAGAGGAAATCCAGAAGCCCCCGACAGCGGTTGGACAAGTAAATCTACCATTTGGGGAAGCCCAGAAGCCTCAAACAGCGATTGAACCAGTTAAAAAAACGTTTGAGGAAATGTTACACGCCTAGCACAGCACTTGAACGATTGGATCACCCTCCCAAGATAAACGAGGCATTTTGGGATAAAGTAACTAAAGTCTTTACTGATTTTTTCAGGCAATATGAAATACCTACTGATAGAGGTGGTGGGCAAGGAGCAAAGGATCAATCCATGTTGTCCTATGTTTCAAATTTGATGTCTTTTGCATTACCTGATCTCCAATTATTTACTATTAACCTAGGGAAAGCAAATAAAGACAATATATCACCCCAATCGTTTGATCAACCTACTTCCTCTGACCATAGTTTGGGACAAGAAAATTTTGCAACTCAAATTTTGGATGCAACAAAAACACTAATCAATGTGTTTACGAATCATGATTTATCCAAAAGCTTATCGAAGGATATAGCAAGTTACAAAAACCTCAGGGATGAGCAAAATTCAGGGCTTACGCAAGAAGCGAAGATTTCAAGCCAATCCAATCAACGCCAATTTGATTTCTCAGCCTGGAATGAGCAATTTTAAAAATACTGAGGTAATTCTTCATCCTCAGGCTACTGATACCCCGGTTCCAAGTAAGAAAGAATTGGAACAGGAGTACTTAAAAGAAGAAGACGGATAATAAAGGAATGGGATGAGCCAGATAGAGTGAAGAATCAAAGAGAAATGTCCGCAGATCGCGAAAATTCACATCTGGCAAACAGTGTGGAAAGAATGACGACTAATAAAGAAGTGGGGATCGATCCGAATAATTTCGATCCGAGATTAGAAAAAAACTTTAATAAATTTAAAGAAGCTATGAAAGGAACACAGAAAAATTCTCGGCAGAATTTGGCTTTAAATAATCGACATTCGAATCCATTGCCCAATACTTTGATGAACCAACAATCTACTCAAACAGCAACAGGTAAAAAAGTGTCAACCTTAGAGAATAGTGGGGCTCAATATCAGAAAAAGCAAAAAGAAGGAAGTAATCAAGTAAGATTCGAACAAGTGGGTCATTCAACACGGTCGGGGGCTGGAGTTCGAATTGAAAACAAGAAAAGTTTTTCGATGCTAACAAGTGATGCGAGAGTAAAAGCCAACATAAAAATATATCGAATCAAGTAAGACAGCAACCAAGAACAAACAAAAAAGAGGTTAGTTTAAGTATGTAGTAACCAATGTGACAGGCTCTTGATGATAATAATTAATAACAGGAAATGGAGGTTACGCCAAATTTGGCGCAACCTCCATTATTTTTACATGACACTGATTACAGCAGTTAGAACGACTGAACCGATTGTCAAAATCAACATTGTCCAAATCACTAATTTTGTGACTTTCGCAAAAGTGCTTGTTTGTTTTTTTTCTCGCATCGTGATTACCTCGATTTATTATTGTTAAGTTGATTTTACATGCTTTTCATTGATTCTACAAGAGGGCATCTCTATAAAAACTTACCTTTTTTCAAATAATAAGTGGTCAGAAGTGAAATGATCACGGTCAATAGTATCAACCAAAGAAAAGCATCATCCCTTTCGGCAATTGGTAGTTTAATATTCATACCGTAAATACTTCCAATGATTGTTGGAATCGTTAAGATAATCGTTAAAGAAGTTAAAATTTTCATAATATTATTTAAGTTGTTTGAAATGATGGCAGAGAATGTTTGGTTCATCTGTTCGACAAGCTTTAAGCGGATACGAGCGGTGGTCTTTGCTTGTTCTGTTTCGATAATCACGTCTCTGAGGTGATTCATCATCGCGTGATTATTTTTTACCGATTGGTTCTCGGCTAGTTGTTGTAACGCTTCAAGATTCGAGGCAGTCGCTTCTTTGAAATAAACCAAGCTTTTTTGGATATCCATGATTTGATACAATTGCTTATTTTCAGTTGAGACTTTTAGTTGTGTCTCCAACAGATCACATTGGGCAAGTAAGGTAGAAAGATAAGTGTTATAGGACTGAGTGATCTGCCAAAGTAACTGCATAAAAATATTTAGAGTGGTCGAAAGATCGTTTCTTTGAAACGTTTGATGAAAGACTTTTTTCAAAAAAAGTGGTTCGTGATTCGTAATTGTGATAAGCTTCTTTTTGGGCGTGAGAATAATCGAAAACGGATAAGTATCTACTTGGAAATATCCGCTAGGACTTGTTTTTGGAAAAGGGTATTGTAATAATACCAATGCTGGTTTTGTCAGCTTTTCTTGATTAAATTCTTCTACCCTGGAGTTTTCTGCATCGTCTAAGACAGACGTGAGGTAATCTTTAGGTATTTGGAACTGTTTGATCAATTGATTGATTTCTTCTTCTGTGGGTCGCTCGACACAATACCAAATGGTTTCAGCCGTTTCTTCCATTGAATCAACCAATTTCTGGTCTTCAAGTGTAAAATACTTTATCATTGGGAACCTCCTCAATACTTCTTTCTTCTATTATAACCAATTCTTGAAAAGAACACATTGAAAGAGACTACCCACTGATCATCAATCTTGATTTGTCAAACAACGGCTGCAACAACATAATAAAACAGTATAAATTTAAACTAAATGAAATCGTTGTGTAAACTAAATTACGTATACTGAACGCAACGATAAAAAAGGAGATTTGTCGAATGGGTAGTTTTTCACCACTTGTATTGTTTTGGTACATCTTTCCGGCAATCGTGATTTTTGGTTGTCAATTTCTAGTAAAAATATTTGCATTGACTCGGCGTTTCAAAGTCAAAGCACCTGATTTAGCCGTTCCTTTTTTGTGGGGAGGCATCCATGCATTGTCTCGTAATACCGATACGTCTTCATTTTTGCCCTTTTTATTGATCACTATCCTTTTAATGGCAATCTGTATCGCGTTATTCCAAGCTTATTATTATGACGAACTTGTGTATTCACGTTATTTCAAAATGACTTGGCGTCTTACTTTTTTGGTAACCTTAGTCATGTATATCGTTTTGATCGTCCTAAACATTCTTTCGTTTCTCTAGTATGGCGCAATCAGGCTGTTAAAAGACTTTAAAAAATCTTTTATCAGCTTGATTGTTAAAATTTTTTTTACTAATCAAAAAGTTATTCTCAGATTTCCCATAAAAGGTGGTAGAAAGTGGGGGATTGTGGTAGACTGATTTTAGTTAGTGGAGGATTGGGGGTAGTTTCGATGTTAATGGGCGAATTTCGGCATAATATTGATGCAAAAGGTCGCTTGATCGTGCCTTCAAAACTGCGTGAAGAATTAGGCGAACAATTCGTGTTGACTCGTGGATTAGATGGTTGTCTTTTTGGCTATCCGATGAGCGAATGGAACGAATTAGAGTCGAAACTCAATGATATGCCTCTAGCAAAGAAAGACGCTAGAACCTTTGTCCGTTTTTTCTACTCAGCAGCTACAGAATGTGAGTTGGACAAGCAAGGACGTATCAATATCCCTAATACATTAAGAAACTACGCAACTATAACGAAAGAGTGTGTCATTGTTGGAGTGTCAAACCGGATCGAAATTTGGGATGAAGCCAAATGGCAAGAATTTTCAGAAGCTGCGGAAGAAAACTTTAATGAAATCGCTGAAAATATGATTGATTTCGGATTATAAGAAATAGGAAGAGGCTGACCAATGACTGAAACATTTCAACACTATACAGTCATGTTAAAAGAAACGGTAGATGGACTTGCAATCAAACCGAACGGAATTTATGTGGACTGTACACTCGGCGGGGCCGGACATAGCGAATACTTATTAAGCCAATTGAATACAGAGGGTCATCTTTATGCATTTGATCAAGATCAGATCGCAATCGATCACGCAAAAATCCGTTTGGCTGAGTATGTCGAAAAAGGTATGGTCACTTTTATCAAAGCAAATTTCCGTGAGCTTGAAGAGCGCTTGACTGAATACGTACCTAAGGTCGATGGGATACTTTACGACTTAGGCGTATCTTCGCCACAGTTAGACGAAGCAGAACGTGGATTCAGTTATCATCAAGATGCGCCTTTGGATATGCGAATGGATCAATCGGCACCTTTGTCAGCATATCATGTGATCAACGAATATCCTTATAACGAATTAGTAAAGATCTTCTTTCGTTATGGAGAAGAAAAATTTTCAAAACAAATTGCCAGAGAAATTGAACGGGTGAGAAAAGATCATCCGATTGAAACAACCGGGGAATTAGTAGAAATCATCAAACAGGTGATTCCTGCCCCAGCAAGACGAAAAGGCGGTCATCCTGCAAAACGCATTTTTCAAGCTGTGCGAATTGCAGTCAATGATGAGCTAGGTGCGGAGCAAGCCTCCTTAGAGCAAGCAATCCGCTTATTGAAGGTCGGTGGCCGGCTCAGTGTGATCACTTTCCACTCATTAGAAGATCGGATCGTCAAAAACATGTTCAAAGAATATAGTACGATCAAAGATTTACCACCAGGGTTGCCGGTCGTACCTGATGAGTTCCAACCTGAATTAAAAGTGATAACGAGAAAACCGATGTTACCATCTGAAGAAGAAGTGGCAGAAAACAATCGTTCTCGTAGTGCAAAATTGCGTATCGCTGAAAAAATACGAGAGAAAGAGGAGTAGAAGAATGGCAGAACTAAAGAAAGTCCAACAATATCCATATGATTTACAAGAAATTGAACTACCAGAGCAACCTCTGCCAGATTCACCCTCAGAGAAAGAAATCGTTCTTCCTCAATCTCCAGCAAAACGTTTGAAGCAAATCTCTATTTTCGAAAAGCTTGCCGTAGTGTGTATTGCTTTTTCTGTCATCGCACTTTGCGTATTAACAGTGATGTTACGAACTAATATTAGTGGTATGGAAAAGCAAATCGGGGCGCTACAGGTTGAATATAATGAAAAAAATCAAGAAAAAATCAGTTTGGAGCAAGAGAAAAGTGAACTTTCTCGTACCGAGCGTGTTAAAAAAATCGCAGAAGAAAAAGGGTTGTCAATCAATGACGACAATTTAAGGAAAGTGAAGTAAATGAGTCTTAAAAATAAATTCCGGCGGTTTATGGAAAAGAAAAATCTAAATCCGATGAACAATCGCAAAAAAGTAGGTATCATTTTATTTGCTACGAGTATTGGATTGTTCTTTTTATTTGCCGTTCGTTTTGCATACATCGTGATCGGTGGACATGTGGCTGGTACATCATTAGAAGAAAAAACGAACCAGCTTTATCAAGGTAGTGAAGAGGTCAAGGCAAAACGAGGCACGATCTTTGACCGTAATGGGGTGGCACTAGCAGAAGATGCCACGTCTTACTCGATCAAAGCAATTCTTTCCGAAACATACACGACTGGAAACAAAAAATTATATGCACAAGAAAAAGATTTCGATACACTTGCGGATATTATCAGCAAAAACCTTTCAATGGAAAAAAGTAAAGCCTTGAAGGTGCTACGCGATGGAGCCGAGCAAAATCTCTACCAAGTAGAATTTGGGAATTATGGACGTAATATCACCCAAGAGACGAAACAAAACATCGAAGCAGAGATGAAAGCGGCTGATGTTAATGGGCTTTATTTCGATAATCATCCTGCACGTATGTATCCTAGTGGGATATTTTCTTCCCATTTTATTGGCTATGCGGTACCGGATGAAGAAGAAAATGGTCTGGTTGGCCGACTTGGGATCGAATCTGCTTATAATGATATTTTGAGTGGACAAAACGGAAAGATCTATTATCAAAAAGATAATTTCCAAAATCCATTACCAGGTACTGTAGCAGAAGAAGAAAAGGCAACAGACGGTAAAGATGTGTATACGACTCTTGATAGTCGTCTGCAGAGTTACTTAGAAACATTGATGGATCAAGTCAATGAAGAATATCAACCTGAAGAATTGACTGCGATATTGATGGAAGCTAAAACTGGCGAGATCACTGCGATGAGCCAACGCCCGACGTTCAATCCTGAGACGATGGAAGGGTTGACTGGTGAAGATGCTGTGTGGCGTAACATCCTTGTACAAGATTCTTATGAACCAGGTTCAACAATGAAAATCTTCACGACAGCAGCAGCAATCGAAGAAGGTAAATTCGATGAAAATGAGTCTTTCCTATCTGGACAGATCAAAGTAGCTGATGCCACGATCAATGACCATGACTTTGGTAAAAAAGGAATGCTGACCATGCGTCAAGCTCTTTCATGGTCTAGTAACGTGGGTATGGTAATGCTGGAACAGCGTTTAGGTGGCAAGTGGTTTAACTATTTGCAAAAACTAGGATTTGGGCAAAGTACTCACTCTGGTTTAGATGATGAAGTTGCGGGTGCTTTACCAACTGCTAATATCGTTGACCAAGCGATGAGTGCGTATGGTCAAGCGATTGGTGTCACGAATTTCCAAATGATGAAAGCTTTCAGTGCGATCGCCAACAACGGCACTATGATCCAACCACGTTACATTAGTAAGATCGTTGATCCAAATACTGGAGAAGAAGTCTCTACTGAAACGGAAGTGTTAGGACAGCCATTTTCGAAAGAAACGACAGAAAAAGTTCGTGAGTATATGCGAGATGTCATAGAAGATGAAAATTACGGTAGTGCTTACGGAGTATATAATGTTCCGGGATACAATATTGCAGCTAAAACAGGAACAGCCCAGATTGCTTCTGATACAGGAGGATATCTAACAGGTGATACCGCGTATCTGTATTCGATCGTCGAAATGGTACCAGCTGAGGATCCCGAATATGTCCTTTATCTGACAATGAAACATCCTAAGACATATGACCGCACGGCTTTAGCAAAAATTGCGAACCCCTTACTGAAACGAGCAATGGATTTCAAAGAAGCTGAAACAGCTACGCCAGAAGAGAAAAAGACGGAAAATATCACTGTTTCTGACTATCGTAATTTAAATCCTGATATTGCCGCTGCTGATGCACAAAAGAGCGGTTTGCAACCAGTAGTCATTGGCGATGGAAATAAGGTAGAAGCGCAATCCACAGCAAATGGGGATGAGCTGATATCGGGAGAAAAATTGATTCTATATAGTGGTGGTACTGCATTGATGCCTGATGTGACAGGTTGGTCAAAGGCGGATATCATGAAATTAGGAAAAATACTTGGTGTCGAAGTGACATTCCACGGTGATGGTTACTGTACAGAACAAAGCCTCGCACCTTATGAAAAAATATCTGACGAAACATTAAGTTTCCATCTAAAAGAATAATAGGAGAGAAGAGAGCATGGATTTGACACAAACATTAATTCCCATTGCGAGTAGTTGTGCAATGACGATTGCAACAATGCCGTTATTTATTGGTTATTTTCAAATGAAAAAGCAAGGCCAAGCCATTCGTGAGGAAGGACCTAAATGGCATAATGTAAAAGCCGGAACTCCAACGATGGGGGGATTGGTGTTTTTAGTCAGTGCGCTCTTGACTGGTATCTGGGTAGGCGCTTGGCAACAACAGTTAACGCCTACTCTTTTCATCCTACTTTTTGTACTTGCCCTATATGGAGCAATTGGTTTTTTGGATGATTTCATCAAAATCTTCAAGAAAAGAAATATGGGATTGAACTCAAAGCAAAAATTGATTGGCCAAATTGTTGGGGGAATCATCTTTTATCTCGTTTATCGTGGTGAAGGATACCCTGGAACACTGAATTTTTTTGGAATTGCTCTTCCATTAAGTTGGTTGTACGGATTATTCGCGATTTTCTGGTTAGTTGGCTTTTCCAATGCTGTTAACTTAACAGATGGTATTGATGGCTTAGTAGCTGGATTAGGAAGTATTTCTTTTCTGACCTACGCAGTTATCGCTTGGCACCAACAGCAGTATGATGTCTTAATTATCTGCTTGAGTGTTTTAGGTGGTTTACTAGGATTTTTCGTCTATAATCGCAAGCCTGCCAAAATATTCATGGGGGATGTCGGTTCCTTAGCATTAGGAGGATTGTTAGCAGCAATCTCGATCATGCTCAATCAGGAATGGACATTACTATTGATCGGTCTGATGTATGTCATCGAAACAGCTAGCGTGATGTTACAAGTATCTTCTTTCAAGTTGACTGGTAAAAGAATCTTTAAAATGTCACCGATCCATCATCATTTCGAGATGAGTGGTTGGTCTGAATGGAAGATAGATACTGTCTTTTGGATAACAAGTGTAATTACTTCATTGATCACATTGTGGATCGTATGGTAGGAGATGACGAGAATGAAAAAAATAACAACTTATGAAAATAAAAAAGTCCTTGTATTAGGATTAGCAAAAAGTGGATTTAGTGCGGCCAAGTTATTACATGAACTGGGCGCACTTGTCACCGTTAATGACGGAAAACCGTTTGATGAAAATCCTGAAGCCCAAGAATTGCTTTCTTTAGGGATCAAAGTAGTGACTGGTAGTCACCCAATTGAATTATTAGATGAAAAATTTTTAATGCTGGTCAAAAATCCAGGTATTCCTTATACACATCCATTAGTTGCAAAAGCTCAAGAAATGGGTATTCCGGTAATTACGGAAGTTGAACTGGCTTACGAAGTAGCGGAATGCCCAATTATCGGCATAACAGGCACCAACGGAAAAACGACGACAACAACAATGACTGGGTTATTGTTGAATGCGGGGAAATCAGCAGGTATCACTCGTTTAGCTGGTAACATTGGCTTTCCTGCAAGTAGTGTGGCACAAGAAGCTAATCCGGAAGACAAGATTGTTATGGAACTTTCAAGTTTTCAATTGATGGGAATTACTGATCTTCGTCCCCATATTGCAGTGATCACGAATATCTATGAAGCACACATCGACTATCATGGCTCTCGTCCAGCCTATGTCAAAGCTAAATGGCATTTGCAAAAAAACATGACGTCAGAGGATTATCTTGTACTGAATTGGAATCAGAAAGAATTACAGGAACTAAGTAAAAAAACAAAAGCGAAAGTGTTACCTTTTGCGACAGATCAAGTCTTAGCGACAGGTGCTTATTCTTTTGAGGGAGTTATTTATTACGACAAAGAAAAAGTCATGGAGATCTCAGAAATAGGTGTTCCAGGGGCGCACAATGTTGAAAATGCGTTAGCAGCTATTACTGTTGCAAAACAATATAATGTCTCAAATGAAGAAATAAAAGAAACATTGAGTCATTTTCATGGCGTACCACATCGTACACAATATGTTGGTGAGGTGCAAGGACGTAAATTTTACAATGATTCGAAAGCCACAAATATCTTAGCAACCAAGATGGCATTAAGCGGATTTCAACCAGAAAAATTGATTTTAATCGCCGGTGGACTTGATCGGGGCAATAGCTTTGATGAACTCATTCCATCACTTGAAGGAGTGAAGGGATTGATCACTTTTGGTGAAACTAAAGAGAAATTGAAGGATGCTGGTGAAAAAGCGGGCATACCAACGGTCTGCACAGCAGAGTCTGTGGAAGCTGCGGTTCCTGTAGCTTTAGAAAATAGCGAACCAGGAGATGTGGTTTTATTATCACCAGCCAATGCAAGTTGGGATCAATATCCTAATTTTGAGATCCGTGGTGATCGCTTTATGGAAGCCGTTAGAAAATTAAAAATAGAAAAGTAGAAACGAGCGATAAAAACTATGAAAATTTTGGTAACAGGTGGAGGAACCGGTGGACATATCTATCCCGCGCTAGCCTTCGTCAATTATGTGAAAACACAAGAGCCGAACGCCGAGTTTATGTATGTAGGTGCAAAACGTGGTTTGGAAAACAAAATCGTTCCAACCACTGGGATTCCTTTTCATACCTTAGAGATCCAAGGATTTCAGCGAAAGTTTTCACTAGCTAATGTCAAAACGATCCAATTATTCTTAAAAAGTATCCATCAAGCGAAAAAAATACTAAAAGAATTTCAACCAGATATCGTGATCGGAACCGGTGGTTATGTTTCTGGGGCAGTTGTGTATGCTTCTGCTAAGTTAGGGATGCCGACAATCATCCATGAACAAAATAGTGTACCGGGGATGACAAATAAATTTTTGAGTCGTTATGTGGATCGAATCGCGCTTTCTTTTAAAGATGCAGCAACCTTTTTCCCAGAGGACAAATCAGTTTTGATCGGTAACCCGCGAGCACAAGAAGTTGCAGATACGATGAAAACAGATATTCTAAAAAAATTTGATCTCGATCCTAAGAAGAAAACAGTCTTGATTTTTGGAGGAAGCCAAGGGGCATTAAAAATCAATCAAGCTGTTACTTCTTATTTGGATACATTTGAAGCGACGGATTATCAGATCCTTTATGCATCAGGAGAACGTTATTATCAAAGTATTAAGGAAAAGTTAGGAGAAACAAAAGCAAATATCAGTATTCAACCTTACATCAATGAAATGGCAGCGGTGATGGCGGCAAGTGATCTATTGGTCGGACGAGCAGGGGCGACCTCCATTGCTGAGTTGACCGCACTTGGGTTACCTGCGATCCTTATCCCAAGTCCTTATGTGACAAACGATCATCAGACAAAAAACGCGATGAGTCTCGTTCGAGTTGGGGCGGCTAAGATGATTGCGGATGGAGAGTTGGATGGTGATTCCTTGGGTGCCACGATAAATGAGATCATGACAGATGAAACACTACAACAAAATATGTCAACTGCCTCTAAAACATTAGGTATCCCGGATGCGTCTGAGCGTTTGTATCAACTAGCAAAATCGTTAATCATAGAATAAGGTGGTGGTCATAGATGAGTAAGAAAAAAGAAACAAAAAAAACGCCTGAGAAGTCAAACGATGAAAACTCGCTGACGCCTTGGCAAATGGCCAACCGAAAATACTTAGAAGAACATAAAGAACACACAGATCATCAGACAGGAACAAGTGAAAAAAGCGAGCATAAAGAAGAACAAAAAGAACCTACACCTCCCAAAAAAGAAGAACTACTTGTTGAAGAAGATGATTTATTAGACTATGAAGAAATCGAACATAAGAAAGACGGGGGACCGTATAATGGTTCGTTTATTGATCGCTTGCCTAATTTAAAAAATTATCGAAACAAAGTTTTATACAAAAGGCTGAGTTTAATCATTTCCATTCTTTTGATTCCTTTGTTATTTTTGATTTATTATGTTTCCCCGTTGAGCAAATTAGAGGGCGTTTCTGTTTCCGGAAATGAAGTTGTTTCGAAAGAAGAAATATTGAAGGATACGCAATTAGCATTGAATCAGCATATTTGGGGACAGTATTGGCAGCGCCAAAGTTACATCGATCATTTGAAAAAAGAGCAGCCTCGAATAAAATCTGCTACGATCGGTTTTAGTAGTGTCAATACATTTGATCTGTCTGTCACTGAATATAAAGAGATTGCTTTGATTTTAACGGACGGAAAATATAGCCCTGTGATCGAAGATGGAACAGTGTTGGATGAAATAGTTGAAAGTCCAACAAAAAATCTGCCGATCCTAGAAGGATTTACTGACTCAACAAAAATCAAAGATTTAGCAAAAGAATATAATAAATTATCTCCAGAGTTACAAAAAGCCATTTCGGAAATCAAATATACGCCTCGTAATACGAATCAAAATTTGATCCAGCTGAATATGAACGATGGGAACCAAGTGATCGTCAATATTACTAACTTAGCAACGCAAATGAATTTTTATGCGCAAGTAGCTAGCGAAATGGAAGAAAATGGTGTGATCGACATGGAAGTAGGGATTTTTTCTTACCCTTACTCAAATAATAGCGAAGAAGCGCAAGAAGATGGATCAGAAGAAAGTACAGAGGCAAGTGCGCAAAGTGCGGATCAAACTTCTACTTCAGAAACGGGCGTTGATGAGCCTCAAATAAGTGAGAATCAAGGCGAAATGAATCCAACAAATGAAAATACGACCCCATCTTCGTCAAGTTTAGATGAAAATTAAGAAAACCACTGTAAAATGTGATAATCTACTTTCTAAAAACTGGTAATTTATGGTAAAATTGGAAACAGTGAATATATCTATTAAGTATATTTTTAAAACGGACGTTATTGGTTCGCATGTATATGGAATAGTTAAGTAGGAGGGAATCCCATTCATGGCAAAAACAGGAATGTACGTAGGCCTTGATATTGGAACGACATCTGTCAAAGTTGTCGTGGCTGAATATATCGACAGCCAAATGAATATTATTGGAGTAGGGAACGCAAAATCAGAAGGGATTAACCGAGGCATCATCGTTGATATCGATAAAACAGTACAAGCGATACAGCGAGCAGTGCGTCAGGCAGAAGAAAAAGCCGGCATTCAAATCAAAAGTGTAAGCGTGGGTCTACCAGCAAACATGCTTGAAGTAGAAAACTGCCAAGGGATGATTGCAGTAAACGGAGATTCAAAAGAAATCACCGATGAAGATGTCCGCAATGTGGCTTCAGCTGCACTGGTTCGTTCAATACCTCCTGAACGTCAAATCGTGTCAATTTTACCACAGGACTTTACGGTAGATGGATTCGAAGGCATCAAAGATCCTCGTGGGATGATCGGTGTCAGATTAGAAATGTATGGTCTATTATTTACTGGACCAAAAACAATCATTCATAACATTCGTAAATGTGTTGAAAATGCGGGATTGATCGTCAATGAATTAGTGATCACACCTTTAGCGTTGACTGAATCAATTCTTTCGGATGGAGAAAAAGATTTTGGTACAATCGTTATCGATATGGGTGGCGGACAAACAACAACAGCTGTCATGCATGACAAACAGTTGAAATTCACGAGCCTAGATCAAGAAGGTGGCGAATTTGTCACAAAAGATATCTCCATTGTTTTAAATACTTCCTTCAACAATGCAGAAGCATTAAAAATAAATTACGGGGATGCATATCCAGAACGTACCTCAGAGCAAGAAGAATTTCCGGTAGATGTGATCGGCCAAACAGAACCTGTTCGAGTAGATGAACATTACCTATCAGAAGTAATCTCTGCTCGAATGGAACAAATCTTCAATAAAGCAAAAGAAGCGTTAGATCAAATCGAAGCGTTAGAGCTGCCTGGCGGTATCGTCTTAACTGGTGGGGCAGCAAGCCTTCCAGGTGTCGTTGATTTGGCACAGGAAATATTTGGCGTAAATGTGAAGCTTTATGTACCAAATCAAATGGGTCTAAGAAATCCAGTATTTACAAACGTGATCAGTATCGTTGATTACTCTGCGAATTTAAGTGAAGTATACCAATTAGCTAAAATCGCTGTTATGGGGGAATCAGCACCTGTTCATTATACAACCAATGAGCCGGAAGCTCACACATCTTATGAACAATACGATGTGGCAGAAGAAACAACGTATAACGAAGAACCAGAAGAAAAAAATTCTGGCGAAAACGTAACAAGTAAAATCAAAGGATTTTTTACCAATATATTTGATTAATCATCGTGGGAGGAAAAAAACATGGAATTCTCAATTGATAATAACATCAATGACGGCGCAGTCATCAAAGTAATCGGCGTCGGTGGCGGAGGCGGAAACGCTGTAAACCGCATGATTGAAGAAAACGTTAAAGGTGTTGAATTTATCACTGCCAACACAGACGTCCAAGCATTAAAAAATTCAAAAGCTGAAACAGTGATCCAATTAGGACCTAAATACACACGTGGTTTAGGTGCAGGTTCACAACCAGAAGTTGGCCAAAAAGCAGCTGAAGAGAGTGAACAATCTCTACGTGAAGCATTAGAAGGCGCAGACATGATCTTCATCACTGCTGGTATGGGTGGTGGAACTGGTACTGGTGCTGCACCGATCGTTGCTGGAATTGCTAGAGAATTGGGTGCATTGACAGTAGGTGTTGTCACTCGTCCATTTACATTTGAAGGACCAAAACGTGGCCGTTTTGCTGCGGAAGGTATCGCACGTTTGAAAGAAAACGTAGATACATTATTGATCATCTCAAACAACCGACTTCTTGAAGTCGTTGATAAAAAGACACCAATGCTTGAAGCATTCCGCGAGGCAGATAATGTCTTACGCCAAGGTGTGCAAGGTATCTCTGATCTAATCACTGCACCAGGTTACGTAAACTTGGATTTTGCTGATGTGAAAACAGTGATGGCAAACCAAGGTACTGCTTTGATGGGTATCGGAGTAGCAAGCGGTGAAGAACGCGTGATCGAAGCAACGAAGAAAGCAATCTCTTCTCCATTATTAGAAACATCGATCGATGGGGCAGAACAAGTCCTATTGAACATCACTGGTGGCTTGGATATGACGTTATTCGAAGCACAAGATGCTTCAGATATCGTAGCAAATGCAGCAACTGGCGATGTAAATATCATCTTAGGGACATCGATCAATGAAGAAATGGGCGATGAAATCCGTGTAACGGTCATTGCTACAGGTATTGATGAAACAAAAAAGGAACGGAAGTCTAGTCGTCCAGCTAGACAAACGTCAACTCAAACGCAATCTTCTGCTCAAAGCAATCGATTAGACATGGACCAAGCAAAACCAATTACTGCTGAGGATGAAAGCAGTTTTGGTGATTGGGACATCCGCCGCGAACAAAATGTTCGTCCAAAAGTGGATGAGTCTAATTACGAAACTATTGAGAAAAAAGAATTTGATACATTCAATCGTGAAGAAACAAAAACAAAAGGTGACGACGAATTGAATACACCGCCGTTTTTCCGTCGTAAAAAATAAAAGGAGGAAGAGCACATGATTGCTGACAACTTGCAGAATATCAAGCAAGACATTCAGGATTCGTGTGCTCTTGTTCATCGTGACCCGAAAGAAGTGACATTAGTAGCTGTTACAAAATCTGTAGAGTCACTCCAAGCTGAAGAATTAATCAATGCTGGAGTCACACATTGTGCAGAAAATCGTGTCGATAAATTGTTGCAAAAAAAACAAGATTTGCTTAAATATTCTGAAGTGAAGTGGCATTTAATTGGTAATTTACAACGCAGAAAGGTAAAATTGATTGTAAATGAAATTGATTACTTTCATGCGTTAGACAGTTTGAAATTAGCAGAAGAAATCCAAAAAAGATTAGAAAAACAGCTAGCTTGTTTTGTGGAAGTCAATGTGTCTGGTGAAGTATCGAAACACGGTATCTCACCAGCGGAGCTTCTGCCTTTCTTAGAATCTTTAGCAGCCTATCCAAATATACAGGTAGTGGGACTTATGACTATGGCACCGAAGGACGCTTCTGCTGAACAAATTCATAAAGTATTTGAAACGCTGAGAGAATTGCGTGATCTTGCCCAATCAAAACAATACACACATGCACCATGTACCGAACTGAGCATGGGGATGAGCCAAGATTTTCAACTTGCAATTGAAGAAGGAGCTACATTTATCCGTGTAGGAACAGCGCTATTCAAAGACGAGGAGGAAGAATAATGCCACTTTTAAACAGGGGAGCAATTGCTAATTTTTTCGGATTAGCGGATGAAGAAGAGTACGAATACGAAGATTATCCTGAACAACAACAGGTTGCCAAGCAACCAACTAAATCAAACACACAGTATCAACAACATTCTCCAGCTGTTTCACAGCCGATTGAAAAAAAACAACGTCCAGCGACGACATCTCGTCCGGTTAGTCTTGAGAAGGCGCCGATGAACGAAACAAAAAAAGTCATTGAATTACATCAAACTTCTACAAAAAATACGCAAAAAGACCAACGACAAACGAGACCATCTGTTCAACCTAACACACAGTTAGCAGGAAAAATCACAGTGATGGAACCTCGTGCCTACTCTGAAGCGATGACGATTGCTAAAAGGATCATTGCGGGAGAAGCAACATTAGTCAATTTTCGATTAGTAGAAGAAAAGCAGGCTCGACGTATCGTGGATTTCCTAACAGGGACAGTCTATGCGTTAGACGGCGATATCAAACGAGTAGGTGATGAGATTTTCCTTTGCACACCTGCTGGTCTGGAAATCGATAGTTCAACGGCTCAATCTTTCGCAGATGGCAGTATGTTTGATCTGTAAAGAGGAGGAGTAAACATTTATATTCTTTTTATGTTACTTAATTTAATTTCACGTGCTGCATACTTTTACAGCATGATTCTAGTAGTTTATGCGTTACTATCTTGGTTTCCTGGAGGGTACCAATCTAGTCTTGGACGTATATTAGCAAAGATTTGTGAACCATATATCAGCCTATTTGATCGTTTGCCATTAAGATTTGGACCAATTGATTTTACGATCTTAGCATCGATTTTGATTTTGAATCTTGCCGTACAAGGATTGCAGCATATCGTTTTATGGATGATTACGTTCGCTATTTAGCGTAGAATAAACAGGGAGATAGGAGGGGATCAAGTGGATGCGAATGTATATCAACATTTCCGAGTAGATGAACGTTCTTTTATCGACTCTGTCGGAGATTGGATTGAACAGGTCCAGAGTCAGTATGCACCATATCTGACAGAATTTCTTGATCCGAGACAGTGCTACATCTTAGAGACCCTGATACGTCAAAATAGTGACTTGCGTTTTCAGTTATATGGTGGGTATGAGCAAGCGGAACGGAAAAGATGCTTGATTTTCCCAGACTATTATGAGCCTGTTGATGAAGATTTTGAAATGTCATTATATGAAGTCCATTATCCCAGTAAATTTGCCAGTTTAAGCCATGGGAAGATCCTAGGTACATTAGTTGGTACAGGGATAAAACGTTCATATTTTGGTGATATTATTTCAGATGATGAACGATGGCAAGTTTTCATTGCAAATGAAGTCGACCACTTTGTCGTTAATCAAGTGACTAAGATCGGAAAAGTAGCTGTACGCTTAGAGGAAATCAAGTATACAGATATGGTCTTGCCAAAAGATAGCTGGATGCAAGAAATAGGAACGGTCACTTCACTTAGACTGGACACTGTGATATCGGAAATCTATAATATATCCAGACAACGTTCGAAGCAACTGATCGAAGCAGGTAAAGTAAAAGTCAATTGGACAGAAAATACAAAACCGGACTTTCTACTTGAGTTATTGGACATTGTTTCGATCAGAGGGTATGGTAGAATACAGATCCAAGACCTTGAGGGGAAAACGAAAAAAGAGAAATGCAGGGTGTTGTTTGGTGTATTACGTAAATAAAACAAGAAGGTGGTTTACTCATGGCTTTAACTCCATTAGATATTCAAAATAAAACATTCCCAACAAAAATGCGGGGATACAATCAAGACGAAGTAGATGATTTCTTAGATTTAGTCGTTCGTGATTACGAAGAAGTAACACAAAGAAATCGTGAATTAGAAAAAGCAGTAAAGCATTCGGAAGAAAAACTTGAGTACTTCAATGAATTGAAAGATGCGTTGAATCAATCGATCATTGTGGCACAAGATACAGCTGACAAAGTAAAAACAAGTGCAAGCAAAGAATCAGAAGTGATTGTTACTTCTGCACAAAACAAAGCGGACGAAATGGTCGCAAATGCTGAAAAACGTGCGCACCAATTAACTACAGATGCTGAAGAAAAAGCACGTC
Source organism: Enterococcus sp. AZ171 (assembly GCF_051714005.1). Taxonomy (NCBI): domain Bacteria; kingdom Bacillati; phylum Bacillota; class Bacilli; order Lactobacillales; family Enterococcaceae; genus Enterococcus; species Enterococcus sp. AZ171. The sequence continues at coordinate 851,208 of NZ_JBIORA010000001.1, forward strand.
GTATCTTGACAGATGCGACTGAAAAAGCAAGACAATTAGCGACAGAAACAGAGGACTTGAAGAAGAAAACTCGTGTATTCCATCAACGAATCAGCTTGATGTTGGAATCTCAACTTGAACAAGTAAAAAGTCCAGAATGGGATGAGATCCTACAACCATTTTCTAGTTATGTAACAGATAGCCATGAAGTAATCAAAGAAGTTTTGGCAAAACAGCTTGACAATGAAAATGAAAGTGATGTACACTCTGAAACAGGAGTATACGAGTCTCCAGTGACTGCTTTTGATACGCAAGCAATCGATCTTTCGATCATTCCTGGAGAATACGAAGAAGAGTAGAACAGAAAAGCATTTTGACATTCTTAAAGCGAGCCAATGACAGTGTAAGATTGGTAAGACCCTGCAAAGTGAAAGATCCTCTACTTGATTTATTTCTGAACACTAGTAAGAAATAGTGGTTGACCTCGTTATCGGTCTTTGAGAGTTACGATCGTAACTAAATTTGGGTGGTACCACGGCATGTTCGTCCCTAGGATGAGCATGCTTTTTTGCGTTCTGTAAACTATAGTTAAGGAGTGTTTGTATGAAAATGAAAGAAACCTTACAACTAGGAAAAACAAGTTTTCCTATGCGTGGGAATTTGCCAAACCGTGAAGGTGAATGGCAAAAAGAATGGGAAGAAAATCAAATCTATCAACAAAGACAAGCGTTGAATGAAGGCAAACCAAGCTTCATTCTTCATGATGGGCCTCCGTATGCAAACGGAAATATCCATTTAGGGCATTCTTTAAATAAAATTAGTAAAGATATCATCATCCGTTCAAAATCAATGTCTGGTTTTCGTGCGCCGTACGTTCCCGGTTGGGATACGCATGGCTTGCCGATTGAGCAAGTGTTGACGAACAAAGGGATCAAAAGAAAAGAAATGACGATGGCTGAATATTTGGAAAAGTGTCGTGAATACGCCCTTTCACAAGTAGACAAACAGCGAGAAGACTTTAAACGTCTAGGTGTTGCTGGTGATTGGGAAAATCCTTATGTCACTTTAGATCCTTCCTATGAAGCTGCACAGATCCGTGTGTTTGGTAAAATGGCTGAAAAAGGATATATCTATAAAGGATTAAAACCAATTTACTGGTCACCATCTAGTGAATCCTCATTAGCTGAAGCTGAAATTGAATATAAAGATGTCAAATCTCCTTCAATCTACGTCGCCTTCACTGTGAAAGATGGCAAAGGTCTTTTGGAAGAAGATACTGCTTTCGTTATTTGGACAACTACACCATGGACATTGCCAGCTAACCAAGGGATTGCTGTAAATCCAACATTTACGTATGTCTTAGTAGAAGCTGATGGTCGCAAATTTGTCGTTGCCAAAGATTTGATGGAAACGGTACAACAAGCAATTGGCTGGGAAGCAGTCCAAGTCTTAAAAGAATTTGCAGGACAAGAGATGGAATACATGACAGCGACACATCCATTCTATGATCGTGAATCTTTAGTGATATTAGGAGATCATGTGACGCTGGATGCCGGTACTGGATTAGTTCACACTGCACCTGGACACGGGGAAGATGACTATATTGCAGGAAATCGTTACAAATTACCTGTTGTTTCTCCCGTTGATTCTAAAGGTGTATTTACTGATGAAGCTCCTGGATTCGAAGGAATCTTTTATGACAAAGCAAATCCAATGATCACGGATCTATTAAAAGAAAAAGGTGCCTTGTTGAAATTGGATTTCTTCACCCATAGTTACCCACACGACTGGCGTACTAAAAAACCTGTCATTTATCGTGCAACACCACAATGGTTTGCTTCAATCAATGATTTCCGCCAAAACATTCTTGATGAAGTGGAAAAAGTTGATTGGATCATTCCATGGGGAAAAACACGTCTTTACAATATGGTACGTGATCGCGGCGATTGGGTCATCTCACGCCAACGTGCTTGGGGCGTCCCACTACCAATCTTTTATGCTGAAAATGGTGAAGCAATCATTACACCTGAGACGATTGAACATGTCGCTGAATTATTTGCGGCCCATGGCTCAATCATTTGGTTTGAAAAAGAAGCGAAGGACTTACTACCTGAAGGCTTTACGCATCCAGGATCACCAAATGGCGAATTTACTAAAGAAACAGATATCATGGACGTATGGTTTGATTCAGGTTCTTCTCATGAAGCAGTTTTACGTCAACGCCCTGAGTTATCTTTCCCAGCAGATATGTACCTTGAAGGCTCCGATCAATACCGTGGTTGGTTCAACTCAAGTATCACAACAAGTGTCGCGATCAATGGTGTTGCGCCATACAAAGCAGTTCTATCACAAGGGTTCACGTTAGATGGAGAAGGTCGAAAAATGAGTAAATCATTAGGCAATACGATCGTTCCAGATAAAGTGATCAAACAATTTGGTGCGGATATTCTACGTCTATGGGTATCTAGTGTGGACTACGAAGCAGATGTTCGTGTGTCTATGGATATTTTAGGTCAAGTTGCTGAAGTTTATCGAAAAATCCGAAATACGATGCGTTTCCTATTAGCAAATACGGATGATTTTGACCCTAAGAAAGATGCAGTAGCGTATGAAGATCGTCGTTCAGTTGATAAATATATGACAGTTCGTTTAAATCAAGTCATCAAAGAAATCCGTGAAGAAGGATATGATAAGTATAACTTTATGCAAATCTATCGCACAGTGATGAATTTCTTAACAGTTGATCTTTCTTCTTTCTATCTTGATTTTGCAAAAGATGTTGTTTATATTGAAGCAGAAAATGATCATCAACGTCGTTGTATGCAAACTGTTTTTTATGAAACAGCTGTTTCATTAACAAAATTACTGACACCGATCATTCCTCACACAACAGAGGAAATCTGGTCCTTCTTAAAAGAAGAGGAAGCTTATGTTCAATTAAGTGAGTTACCAGGATATGTTGAATATCCTAACCAAGATGAGTTATTAGATACATGGGCGGCCTTCATGGATTTCCGTGATAAAGTCTTAAAAGCACTAGAAGAAGCAAGAAATAGTAAATTGATCGGAAAATCATTAGAAGCAAAATTAACGATCTATCCAAATCAACAGGTGAATCAATTATTGACAGCAGTTGCTGCTGACATTCCTCAATTATTGATCGTCTCACCAGACTACTTTACGGTTATGCCAGAAAACATTGAAGCGCCTGAAAATACTTTAGTCTTTGATGATGTAGCGATTTTAGTCGAAAAAGCAGAAGGTGAAACATGTGATCGTTGCCGTCAAATCCGTAAAGATGTTGGAACTGATGAAAAATTACCACACTTATGCGGACGTTGCGCACAGCTTGTTGAAGAATTCTATCCAGAAGCAGTCGCAGAAGGTTTTGAATAGAAGTTAGTAAAAAACAACCAAACACATCTTGTGTTTGGTTGTTTTTATTACATCAAAGAGTATTTTTAAGCGAATAGCAAATGATTGGTCACTAATCCAATTTACCACGTTCACGGTACCAATGATCTGGTTGCCAGATCCATTCGAACCCGTCTTTTTCTAAAAGCTCGAATGCTGCTTCAGGACCCATAGAACCAGCTTTATAATTCGGGAAATCTGGTTGTACTTGATCCCAAACTTGGCGGATCACGTCAACGATATGCCAAGATTGTGCGACTTCTTCCCAATGAGAGAAGTTGGTGCTATCACCGTTCAACGCATCTAACATAAGCTTTTCATACGCTTCAGGACTATTTTCGACCATTTCAGCACTATTGCGATATTCCAGTTTGATTGGATCGGTGGCGAAGCCTTGACCAACTTTTTTTCCATTTAATGTAAATGAAAAACCTTCTGTTGGTTGAATATAGATAGTCAAAACATTTGGTGGTAACGTTGGATCACTACAAGGTTCGTCGATCGATGTTTTAAATACATTGACAGGTACTTGTTTAAAGACAATATTGATTCGTGTACCTTTTTCAGTAAGACGTTTCCCAGTACGTACATAAAACGGTACGCCAGACCAACGGAAATTATCGATCGTGAATTTTCCAGCAACAAATGTTTCAGTTGTTGATTCTGGATCAACGTTGTCTTCTTCACGATAGCCTTTGAATGTCTGATCATCTAGTTGACCTGCAGCATATTGCCCACGTACAAAATTTTCTAAGACTTCTTTTTTTTCATAAATACGAATCGCTTTTAACGCTTTGATTTTTTCTGATCGGATTTCTTTTTCGGAAAAGGCAACGGGGGGTTCCATCGCAAGTAATGCTAATACTTGAAGGATATGATTTTGGACCATATCTTTTAACGCACCACTGTGGTCATAGTAGCCGCCACGATCTTCAACACCTAAACTCTCACCAAAAGTGATTTGGATGTTGTCAATGTAACGATTGTTCCATTGAGACTCAAAAATATTATTGGCAAAGCGAATCGCAGAGATATTTTGGATCATTTCTTTACCTAAATAATGGTCAATACGGAAAATATCGTCTTCTGGAAAGACTTGTCGAATTTTTTCATTCAATTCAAAGGCTGAATGGAAATCAGAACCAAAAGGTTTTTCGATAATCAATCGATTGAAGCCAGTTTCAGTGATGATTTTCTGAGATTTCAAATGTGAAACGATCGTACCGAAAAATTGTGGAGCCATGGCTAAATAGTACATTCGATTACCATTCAAGTGGTATTTTTCATCTAAACGATCAGATAATTCTTTTAATGTTTGGTAATGAGAAGAATCATTGACATCATGAGATTGGTAATAAAAATGGCTAGCAAATCGTTCGGCTTCTTCGGCAGAAGGATTTAATGTTTCGATTGTTCCTTTAACCACTTCACGATAGTGTTCATCACTCCAAGGACGACGTGCTGTACCGATCACAGCAAAATGTTCGCTCAAGTTGCCCTTTTTGTATAAACGAAAAAGGGAAGGATACAATTTACGTTGTGCTAAATCTCCTGTACCGCCAAATATAGTAAATAATACGTTTTTTTCATTCATTATTTGGGTAATCTCCTTTACAGTTTATCAACAAAAATTGTGCTGGCGGCTTTAAAGCTGACAGGAATTTTTTTAGTTTTATTTTGGATGGTGATTGGTCCTTCATAGGCCGCTACATCAGTGATTTCATAAGTTTCATCAATATTGACATCGATTGTGACTAAATAGTCTAATAATTCCTTTTCATCAAGGACACGAGCAATCCGAATTTTGGTACCGACTGGGTAGGATTCCAGTGTTTGACGACGCTCTTCATGGACAACCTGTTCCTTTTTAGGGATAATGCCTCCATGTGGGCAATGTTTAGGATGATTTAAATAACTTTCTAAATGATCCGCAAGCTGTTCAGAAGTCACATGCTCAAGGACCTCAGCATCGTCATGAACCTCATTCCAGTTGTAATCTAAATGTTCGACTAAAAAAACTTCCCATAATCGATGTTTACGTATCAGGCTACTTGCTTTTATCAGTCCGCTATCAGTCAATTGTACACCTTGGTAAGGAGAGTGTTCGACTAGTTTTTCTTTAACGAGTTTAGAAATCATTTCGCTTACTGAAGCAGGTGACACTGCTAGGCTAGAAACGATTTGTTTATTATTGACTTTTGTTGTGTCACCGCCTAATTCCAGAATGATTTTTAAATAATCTTCTCGGTTTGGTGTCATATGCGATCATCCTTTCATGGTAAGAAACCATCACTTGTAAGTGTAACAAAAAAAACACAAATTGACTATTTTATGAGAAAAAAATAGGACGGAAATGTCGGTTTTTTTATTTTTCGTATTCCATCGTTTGTCCATCTTTCTAAGTAGTTATTTGAGATGTGTAGTGATCAAATAGCCGCTAATTGAAAAGTACTTTGCTCTTATCATAGCATAATTTGTTCGATCGTTGTGACCTAGAGGAAATTGCATGGATGAAACTTGTAAAACGAGACAAAGGGTTTAGAAAACAGCAATTTTCTAAACCCTTTGTCTCGTTTTTATAAAAAAGAAGTACGTTAATGAAGTGATTGGCAGTGTATCATCTACTAAGCTAGGATAATCATGATTTTTTTGATAATAAATAAGCGGAATCATTTGCTTCATCGTACAATAACATGTCGTTGTAAGAAAACGTTAGGTAAAAGCCATACTGATCTCTAACTATCAATTTTTCGGAGGTAACTTCGACTAATAGTGTTCCTAAAGAACGGTCATCAAGCCAAAAAGAATAATCAGAATGGATGGTCAGTTCATGGTGTGTTTGGCTGGTATCCGTAAATGACCAAGTTCCACAGTATTTATTCAAATGATCGACCTGTGCTTCTTTCTTTTTATGATCGAGTACTTTTTTTCCAGCAAGTGTTGCGATACCGGCAAGTAGGATATAGATGATTCTTTTTTTCATTTTTTTCCACTCCTTTGTCTTCATTTATGATAAAAGCATATTTTGCTTATTGTTCCTTTTCTTATAGTTTACTAAAGAAAGTGCATGATTTCTCTAAGACTTTCGACTGGTTTTTCAAGTGTTTTTAGTAAAAATATGGTAGGATACAGTAGTAGGGAGACAGGTGATGACTATTGGACTACCAAGATGTTGAAATTGCTTACTTCATTGAACGACCAAATCGCTTTATTGCTTTTTGTTTGAACAAAAAAGGAGAAGTAGTCAAAACTCATGTTAAGAATACAGGTAGAGGCAAAGAGTTGTTGCTTCCTGGTGCAGAGGTGGCGTTAGTACACATTCCTGGAACAAAACGTAAAACTGCCTATGATCTAATTGCTGTAAAAAAAGAGCAGCAGTGGTTCAATATCGATAGTCAGTTACCAAACCGATTAGCGATTGATGGAATTTTAGATGGGACGATCCACTTACCAAATTTAAATGGTGATATTGAGTTCTACAAACGTGAAGTGACCTTTGGAAAGTCTAAATTCGATATTTATTTAGAAACAAGTTGTGGTCAAAAAGCATTTGTAGAAGTCAAAGGGATGACCCTGGAAAACAAAGCAATAGGTGCTTTTCCCGATGCACCGACCATTCGTGGACTTAAACACGTCAATGAATTGATCCGCGCGCATCAAGAAGGCTATGAGACCTATATTCTTTTTATTGCACAATTTGAACACTTGCATCAAGCAACGATCCATGAACAGATGCAACCAGAATTAGCCACTGCTTTTCGTTTTGCTCAACAAGCAGGTGTTCAAGTAATCGTATATAATTGTCAAGTAACAGAAAAACAAGTGGTATTGAAACAAGCAATCCCATTTGACCTAAATACAGTTTTTGAAGATCCTAATTTATAGAAAGAAGGCGTAAAGATGATCCATTTAGGTATAATTGGCACAAATTGGATTACCCATCAATTTGTTCAAGCAGCATTAGCGACACGTAAGTATGAATTAACAGCTGTTTATTCAAGACATTTAGAAAAAGCGCAACAATTTGGCGCAGAATATGAAGGCGATATCGCATTCGCAACAGATTTAACTGTTTTTTTTGAGTTAGAACACATGGATACGGTCTATATTGCTTCGCCAAATAGTTTGCATTTTCAGCATGCGAAGCAAGCAATTTTGGCAGGGAAAAATGTGATTGTAGAAAAACCGGCATTTAGTACACCAAAAGAAATGGAAGAGATCATTCATTTGGCAAACCAAGAGAAAGTCTTTTTCTTTGAAGCCGCGCGAAATATCCATGAAGCTGGGTTTAAAAAAATTGCAGAATTTTTACCTTTGAAAGATGAGATCATTGGCGCAAATTTCAGCTATATGAAATATTCTTCTCGTTATGATCAAGTATTAGATGGGGAAGAACCGAATATTTTCTCTCCGCGTTTTTCAGGTGGAGCAATGATGGATCTCGGCGTTTACCTTGTCTACGCAGCTGTAGGTTGGTTTGGCAAGCCGCAAGAAGTCCATTATTTCCCTAGAAAAATAGCTACAGGTGTTGATGGATTAGGTTGGGGGATCTTGCGCTATGCTACTTTTGATGTAGCAATCCAACCGGGCAAAATTGGTGATTCATATCTACCTTCCGAGATTTATTTTGATAGTGGAACAGTGATCATGAATGGCGTCAATGCAATTGAGCAAGCAGAGTACCATGATCGTAACCACGAACAAATTGAAAAATTAGAGATCGTAGCTTCTGAAAATCCAATGAGTGAAGAGGCAGAAGATTTTGCGAATGTGATCATGAACCCTAAAGATCCACAATGGGGATTACAGTATGAAGAATGGGTCGAACTTGCACGAAACGTGAATCAAGTCGTTTATGATTTGCGAATCAGTGGTGGGATCGAATTCGATGCAGATAAAGAGGGAACTGAGTAATGACTGATTTTGTAAAACATTTTCCAACTAATTGGCAAAATAAATGGGAAGAAAAAGGGTTCACTGTCCCATCGTTTATCCAACAAGAAGTATTCACTGACTTAAAAGAAGGTAAAAGCTTGATTGCTGTTTCTCCAACCGGTTCAGGTAAGACCTTAGCTTATCTATGGCCTTTACTATTGAATGTGAAAAAAGGAGAGGCAAGTACCCTATTGATCCTTGCTTCTTCGCAAGAATTGGCGATCCAAGTTGCTGAGGTCACCCGTGAATGGGCAAAAGATTTAGCAATCTCTGTCCAATCTGTTGTGGGCGGTGCAAATGTCAAACGCCAAATCGAAGGACTAAAAAAGAAACCGGAAGTATTGGTAGGCACACCAGGTCGTGTATTGGAGTTGATGAAACAAAAAAAAATAAAGGCTCATCAAATCCAAACAATCGTATTTGACGAGGCAGATCAACTTTTTGATGAAGGAAATCGACCATTTATTGATCAAATCATTCATCAAGCGCCAACCGACTACCAATTAGCTTTCTTTTCAGCAACAGCCGATCGTTCCATCCAGCAAATCGAATCATTGACAAAACAATCGCTGAAAGTGGTCGACGTTACTAAAATGGATGATTCAAGGAAAGGACTTAGTCACTATTTTATCCGTGTTCCTGCTCGAAAAACAGAGGACTATCTAAGACGATTAGCCCATGTGGAAGGTTTCCAAGGTCTTGTTTTTTTCAACCAGTTGAGTGAGTTAGGCATGATGGAAGAAAAAATGAGTTATCGAGGAATCCGCGTGGCGAGTTTAGCATCTGACCAAAACAAGCTGTTACGAAAAGCGGCATTGAATCAATTCAAAGAAGGCAAAATCAGCATGTTGTTATCAACGGATGTAGCTGCTCGTGGGCTAGATATCGCGGAACTGCCTTATGTTGTCAATGTCTACGTTCCAATGACAGAAGAAACATATTTGCATCGTGCAGGTAGAACTGGTCGAATGGGGCAAGAAGGACAAGTCATCACCTTTGTGAATGAACATACACTAAGAGACTTAAAAAAAATGGCTCGACAAACAGAAACAGAACTCACTGAATTATTTATTTATGGGGGAGGCTTACAGACAGAAGCACCTGAAAAAGCCCCAACAAAAATGCTCCCAAAAAAGAAAGAATTAGGAAAAAAAGAAGCAAGTGAAACAGTTACAAAAAAAGTTGCTTCTTCTCCTAAAACAAAACACAAAAACAAGCATAAAAATAAAGGAGCAAGGCGCAAATAAGCGCCTTTTTGTGTTATTATATTGAAAATGGAAACAGGTCGTTTGGTTAAAGGAGAGTTATCATGAACGAAAGACAGGAAGAAATCTTGGATTTACTTACGGAAAATCATAAAGGATTGACAGCAACGGATGTTGCGAAGCAATTAGAGATTGATCGTAGTAATGCAAGTCGTTATCTAAGTGATTTATATAAAGCGCATTACATCGTGAAAAGCACTGGCAGACCTGTAGTTTATTCTATGCCTCCCAAAAAAACAGCTTCAGATAAAGTTCATGTGGACGCTTCTACACAAGTCACTTTTGAAACCCTAGTAGGGGAGAATGAATCATTAAAAGTAAGTATCCAACAGGCTAAAGCAGCGATTTTATATCCGCCAAGAGGATTGCATACGATTATTTTTGGGGAGACAGGAACAGGGAAATCGATGTTTGCTGAATGTATGTACCATTTTGCAATCGATTCGGAAATGCTTTCTCCAGATGCCCCATTTATTTCATTTAATTGTGCAGATTATGCGCAAAACCCACAGTTGTTGTTTGGACATATCTTCGGAATAAAAAAAGGTGCTTATACAGGTGCAACACAAGATAGCCAAGGTTTGATGGCTAAAGCAGATGGGGGGATCTTATTTTTAGATGAGATCCATCGCTTACCTCCAGAAGGGCAAGAGATGCTCTTCACGTTTATCGACAAAGGCGTTTATCGCCCATTAGGGGAGAGCGCACAAGTCCATGAGGCGTCTGTTCAGATCATCGGAGCAACGACAGAATCATCTGAAAGTTTTTTGACGACATTTAACCGCAGGATACCGATGGCAATCACTTTGCCAAATCTGGCCTCTCGTTCATTAGATGAGCGGTATGAAATCATTTCCTTGTTTATCAAGCAAGAAGCGAATCGTTTGAATCAGCGGATCGATATTGAAAAAGAAGCGATTTTAGCTTTTATGTTATACGACGCAGAGGGAAATATCGGGCAAGTGAAACGTGACCTGAAATTAGTCTGTGCTAAGTCATTCCTTCATTATCGTATGCACCAAGAAGAAAAATTAGTCATTCGAAAAGAAGAGTTATCCCTGCAAGTCCAAAAAGGATTATTACGAATCAAAGAAGTCCCTGAACGATTAGATCGCTTCATGGATAGTAAGAGTCAATATTTGACATTTGAGCCAGGATTCGCTGATGTGGTTTGGTCTCGGGACCCAGAAAGAAACATGCAAGTGTACAATGATATTGAAGAAAAGGTGATGTCACTTTCTGAAACGGGTGGCGAAAATATTGATCTTGAGACGTTGATCTCGAAAGATGTCGATGCCTATTTTCAAACGTATGTAAAAGAATTGACGAAAAGTACGATCCCTAAAGATTTACTTCCAGAAGACATCTGGCGTTTGACAAATGAGCTATACGATGTTGCTGAGAAACGACTAGACCGAATCTATAACCAAAAAGCACGCTTTGCCTTTGCCTTACATTTGCAAAGTACATTGGATCGTGTGAAAGATGGACATATGATCGTTCATCCAGACTTGAATAATATACGAAAGAAGTTCAAAAAAGAATTTCAAGTTGCAATCGATTTGTCTACGATCATTGAAGAAGATCAACAAGTAGAGATACCATTTGATGAAATTGGCTTTATCAGTATGTTTTTATCGATCAACCTCGGAGAAAGTGAACCAGTCAAAGAAAATAAAGTCGACGTGTTAGTCTTGATGCACGGGCGACAAACCGCTTCAAGTATGTTGGAGATGGCGCAAGCTTTACTCGGAACAACGATCGGTCAAGCGTTCAATATGCCATTAGAGATGGAAGTTCAATCCATGTACGAAGAAGTATTGAAATATGTAAAGAATCGTCAAAGCAATTTAACAAATGGGTTGATTTTACTGACTGATATGGGTTCACTGAATACATTCAGCGATTTGATCTATGAAGAGACGGGGATACGTACAAAAGCAATTACGATGACCAGTACCATGATCGTCATCGAAGCAATCCGGATGGCAAATGTTGGTAGAAGCTTAGAAGATATCTACCAAAGTATCCAAATGTCTTTTGAATCGATTGTCAAAGATCAATTTAAAATCGAAAAGCAGGAAATGAACGAACGGAAAAAAGCAGTGATCGTGACTTGTTTTACTGGAGAAGGGGTGGCAGCAAAACTGTATCAACGAATTGTGCCCGTTATCAATCAGGATAAAGTTGAAGTGATCCAAATGCAGTTTTTGGAACGTGAATCATTTAAACGCCACATTGATGCGTTATTGGAAGAATATGAGATCAAGGCGATTGCCGGAACTGTTGAGGTAGATTATCAAAATATCCCATTCTTCTCTGCCTATGACGTATTCGATGATGAAAAACTCAATACATTGAAACGCATCGCAGATGACGAAGTTCCGACAGCGAAAATTGTTGATTCATTAAAAGACTCATTGAATGCGATATCATCTGTTGAGCGTTTGATTCAAGCTTTGCAAAAAGCGGTCCAACAAATCCAAACAGACTTATCGATCATCGTTGAACCAGGTGTGGATACGGGTATCGTGATCCATGTTGCTTTTTTGATTGATGGTCTAATCAAACATGAAAAATTGCGTACATTTGATGATTTCCCCATTTTTGCAAAAATGTATCGCTTAGAAATGGATATTGTTCGAACGAATTTGATCGGGATCGAACGTAAATATGGTGTGAAAATCCCAGAACATGAAATTGCTTTTATCACACAAATGTTTATAGAAAATAAAATAAAAAAATGATTGAAATTACACAGTGTACACACTAACGATTAGTGTGTACACTGTGTTTGCTTGATTAGTGTTGTGAAAACGCTATTTTACCTATTTAGTGTTTGGCATGCTTCTTGCATTATAGTTATAGTGTAAAACCAAATTTAAAGGAGTGGAAAAAATGGAGAAAAAAACAATCATGTTAGTATGTTCTGCAGGAATGAGTACAAGTTTATTAGTAACAAAAATGCAAAAAGCAGCAGAAGAAAAAGGAATGGAAGCAGATATCTTTGCGGTTTCAGCTTCAGATGCTGACAATAACCTTGAATCAAAAAATGTAGATGTTCTATTATTAGGTCCACAAGTTCGCTTTATGAAAGCACAATTTGAACAAAAATTAGCGCCAAAAGGAATTCCATTGGATGTTATCAATATGCAAGATTATGGCATGATGAACGGTGCAAAAGTACTTGAACAAGCTGAAAAATTAATGAAATAATCAATCGTGAAGCTGGAGGTAGAATAGTGGAAGATCAACAAAATCTAGAAGCCATCATGGGATTGATCATGTATGGTGGAAATGCAAAAAGCGATGCAATGGAAGCGATTTCCGCGGCGAAAAAAGGAGATTTTGATTTAGCGGAGCAAAAAATCCGCGATGCTGAAGCCTCTCTGGTAGAAGCGCATCATTCACAAACTCAAATGCTCACGCAAGAAGCACAAGGAAATCATATGCAAGTAACGCTGTTGACTGTGCATAGTCAAGATCACTTGATGACATCGATCGCATTTACAGACCTTGCAAAAGAAATCATTGATTTATATCGTAGAACTTACGTTGAATAACCATAACACTTCTTTTTTGAACGGAAGAAGAAAAAAATTTTTGAACGGATTTTTTTAATTTGGTATAAGGAGTTATTCTTTATATAAAAACTTATAGGAGGAAGTAATAATGAATGGATTAACAAGTTGGATGGAAAAATACATCCTTCCAGTTGCCGGAAGAATCGGCGCGCAAAAGCACTTAGTGGCATTGCGTGACGCTTTTATCGGTACGATGCCTGCAACAATGGCTGGATCAGTAGCTGTAATGATCAACGCAATTATTCGTGATTTACCACAGCAATTTATTAGTACGTATGCTGACAGCTTAGCAGCAGACAAAGGTTTTTTTGCTGTATTGAATGTGATCATCGGCATCAATGGGTTCGTTTGGAATGGTACCTTAGCGATCGCCGGACTGATCTTTGCCTTTTCATGGGGATATAATTTAGCCCGTGCATATGGCGTGAATGATTTAGCAGGAGGGATCGTTGGTTTAGCAACACTGATCCAAGGAATCGCTTTTGGCCCGTCATTATCAGCTGCATTGAATGTCAATGTTCCACAAAATGTGGCAGATGCGATTAATGGCTCGGAAATTGGGGCAACGATTGCTGATGGCACTCTATCAGTTGGTTTGTGGGGATGGTTGAAATTAGATCATTTAAACGGTAACGCCTACTTTACAGTAATGATCATGGGTGCAATCTCTGTTATCATTTTCTGTAAATTGATGCTTGCTAATATCACGATCAAAATGCCTGACTCAGTACCACCCGCAGTTTCTAAAGCATTTGCAGCAATCCTACCAGCAACGATTTCATTATATGTCATCGCTATCATTAATTATGTTGTTGGACGTGTGGCAGATGGTCAACTGATCATTGATTTAGTACAAAAATATATTGCAGAACCTTTCTTAGGCTTATCACAAGGTATTGGTGCTGTATTAATCGTTACGATCTTCGTTCAGATTTTCTGGTTCTTTGGTATCCATGGTCCGAACGTATTAGCACCAGTATTAGAAGGTATTTGGGGTCAAGCACAATTGATCAACATCGATATCTTCCAAAAAGGTTACAATGGCAAAACAGGAACACCTGCAGTATTAGATGCGATTGAAGATGGTAAAGCTTACATGTGGGTACGTGGCTCATTTGATGCGTTTGCATGGTTTGGTGGATCAGGTGGAACAATCGTTCTATTGATCGCTATCTTACTATTATCAAAACGTGCAGACTACTTGACTGTAGCAAAACTTTCGATTGGACCTGGTATCTTCAATATCAATGAACCAGTGATGTTTGGTTTACCAATCGTCTTGAATGCGATCATGTTTATCCCATTCTTGGTTGCGCCGGTTGTTGCAACAACAATTGGTTGGGTAGCTACTTATCTAGGATTAGTCGCACCGGTATCCCAACAAGTGACTTGGGTCGTCCCACCGTTCTTGCTATCGTTCCTTGCAACAGGGGCAGACTGGCGGGCGCCGATTGTCACATTAGTATGTATGGTTGTGACCTTCCTGATCTGGGCACCATTTGTGATGTCAGCAAATAAAATGGATCCAGCAGCAGGAGAACCTAAATAATCAGTTGAAGTAGGGGCTATGGGCGATGACGATCCGTCAAATCCTTAGCCCTCGCTTCATTCGAGTGAAACTAAAAGTAATCAATAAAAAAAGAAAAGAGGAGAACAAATGATTTCAATCGCTAGTGCTATGCAACAAGATGCAATCAAAGAATTATTAGAAGGATACAACGAAGAAGGCATGACCTTTACATTCAAAGAAAAACAAGGAATCAAATTATTCTTTGAAACAAGTGCAGAAGATAAAGAAGCAGCTGCCAAAACAGCAAAAGAATTGATCAAAGCTCAACCATGGGGCACGGTATTATATTTCCAAGCAGCAGCAGTCTAAGAAACAAGATAAGGGTGGTTCAAATGATAAAAAATGGATTGTTTTTGTGTAGTATTGGTTCACTGATCATACTATATAGTTTAAATCCGGGAACACAACAATATGACATTTATAGTATGGTCACTGGGTTGTTTTTTGCAGGACTAGGGATTTACTTCTTTTTAAAAGGTAAGAAAAAAGAAGAAGCAAAGGAGAAAAAGAACTAATGGAAATAATTAAAACACTAAACATTCCGGCATCGTTTTTCTATGATAAAGTGATGGATTCTGTTCTTTTTGATGTCCGCAAAGCCACTGGGAAATCAGTGACACGCAAACAATTAAAGAATCTTGAATACGTCAAACAATTCTCTCAAAATAATCGTGCACGCATTATCATTGAGGAAGTCATTGATAACCAATCTTATAAATTTCGTACCTCAACGACTAAAAATGATTTTGTCGTTCATTATCAAATCAAACCAATTGATGAAAAATCGTGTGAAGTCCACTATACAGAACAAATGGAATCACACGGTATGTTGCAGAAAATGAATGATATGATCTTAGGAACGATGTTGATGTATTTTAAAAAGAGACGTTTTAAAAAGATGCTAGGGATGATTGAAGAATCCTATTAAAAGAGGATGGTAAATCAAATCGTCCATCCAAGAGGATAACTAATGATCAAAATAAGAATAAGTTGTGGAAACAACGTTTGGATCAAAAAAATGAAGCGCTAAAAACCAAAATCGTTTGTTCTATTTTGGCTTTTTAGCGCTATTTTTTGTAAATCATTTTTTGAGAGATACTACTTTGTGAAAGTAATGAAGGTCCGCTTGCTATTATAAAGAAAATAATAGTACAATTGGTATAGATATTTAAAGGGAGAAGGGAAAGTATGACGAATGTTATAAAGGAATTAGGGAACCAAGCGCTAGAAGAAATGTACGCTTTAGCAACCTATGCTTTTAATTCACAAGATACAGACGAACGACGTGAACGATTTAAAATGATTGTTGAGAATTCATGGAACTACGGCTTTTTAGATCCAGAGGGCCATTTGACAAGTCAAGTAATGGCCACACCTTTTTCAGTGGATTTCTATGGAAAAAATTACTTGATGGCTGGGATTGGATACGTTGCTTCCTATCCTGAAGCGCGAGGACAGGGCGGTATCAATCGGATCATGGAAAAAATCCTTGAAGACTGTCGAGAAAGAAATGTCACGCTGTCTTATCTAGCACCATTTTCTTATCCTTTTTATCGTCGCTATGGCTACGAACAATTATTTGATCGAATCAGCTATGAGTTGGCGAGCCGTGATATGCCAGCTGTAAAGAAAACAACTGGTTATATGAAACGGACAAGTTTTGAAGAATCAGTGGATGCCATACGATCCATTTATACAAATATGCCGGAGAGTACGCGAGGCGGTTTGGTCCGAGAAGAATGGTGGTATTCCTACAAGTTTAAACAACGAAAAGAGAATCAATATGCACTGTATTACGACCGTGAGGGGAATGCTACAGGATATGTCGTTTATAAATTAGCCGCCCCTACATTTATCATCGTCGAAATGGGTTATCTGAATCATGAAGCATTGAAAGGATTGATGCGTTTCATTGGTTCGCATAGTGGCGCATTTGATTCGTTTGAGTATACATGTGGTTTTTCTGGCTACAGTAAAAATTATTTATTGGATAATCCATTTGCTAAAACCACGATCACGCCTTATATGATGGGAAGAATCGTAGATGTTGAGAAATTTAT
Source organism: Enterococcus sp. AZ171 (assembly GCF_051714005.1). Lineage (NCBI taxonomy): Bacteria > Bacillati > Bacillota > Bacilli > Lactobacillales > Enterococcaceae > Enterococcus > Enterococcus sp. AZ171. The sequence continues at coordinate 868,015 of NZ_JBIORA010000001.1, forward strand.
GCAGACTTATCCATTCCGACATGCAATCAACTTTTCTATCCATGTGACAGAAGATCCGTATGCAAAATGGAACGAAGGATTTTTTGATATTTCTTATGTCAATGGAGTACTTGAAGTAAAGAAAGTCCAACAGACAGAATTACCTGTGGTCAGTGGAACGATTCAAAGCTTGACACAATTATTGTTAGGATATCAAACAGTTGAAGAGCTTGATTTCCATGAAAAAATCAAAGTAGAAGGCGCATTGGTGGCTGAACTTAGTCAATCACTGCCTAATCAACAACCAATTCTCAATGATTATTTCTGAGTGAAGACAATCAGATGATAGGAGGAACATAGAAATGGAAGCAATGACGAATTGTCAAAGTTGTGGAATGTCACTTGATTCAGTTGAGATTTTAGGGACAAACAAAAACAATAGCAAGAGTGAAGAATATTGCATTTACTGCTACAAAGATGGCGCATTTTTAACTGATTGTACAATGGATGAAATGATTGAAGAGAGTGTCCAGCACATGAATGAATCAGGCATGCTGAAAGAACAAGGCAAGCCAAAGGAAGAAGCACGTGAATTCATGCATCAATTTTTCCCAGATTTAAAAAGGTGGAAACAACAATAAAGTTTATTCCAATAGCAAAAAATGGATGCTACCTCATTATCGAATAAAATGACTTCACATAATGTATTTGGTAATAAGTAAAAAATGGAATTTTATTTTTGTCGCTATTTTTTAAAGAGCAGAAATATAATAGGGGATTGTGACTTGAGGGATCTCATGATTATTAAAACTGAATAAACAGTGTCCATAAGAAATAAGCCCGTCCCCCAAAATACAAGAACAAATTTCTGGGGAGCGGGCTTATTTCTCGGAGCTGAACATCACTATCACAAACTCATGATAAGTTTAAGACGTTCCTGACTGGAATCGAACCAGCGACCTATCGCTTAGGAGGCGATCGCTCTATCCTACTGAGCTACAGGAACAAGCATCAATACTATTATTTTAGCGCTTTGAAGGCATACATGCAAGCTGATTTTTAGAGCAAAACGTTTCCAATAAAGGAATCCTGAGTGGTAGAATGAGGGTGATAAAGGGGGTTTTGATTATGTCTGATAAGCCAAAAGAAGAAGTAATTGCAGAACGTTTAGATGAAGCAAAAAGAGAACGTGAAGAAATTACGAAAGAGGCAATCCAAAAACACGAAGAAGAAAAACCTGTAGAAAAAGAAAGTCGCAAATTTACGTTTACTAAAAAAGAAGATTTATTATAAACATATCTATGGAAAAACAAAAAAAGTTCTGGGATTTCCAGATCTTTTTTTGTTTTATTATTACGCCCAGTCGCCATTTCTGAAGATCGGCACGCGTGAGCCATCTTCGCGGATACCATCAATATCCATTTTATCTGAACCAACCATGAAATCCACATGCGTCTGGCTTCGATTCAAGCCTGCAGCTGCCAATTCTTCATCGGTCATTTCTGTTCCACCTTGCACACTAAACGCATAGGCTGAACCAAGTGCTAAATGGTTTGAAGCATTTTCGTCGAATAATGTGTTATAGAAAATGATACCAGATTGTGAAATCGGTGAAGGATCAGGAACTAGAGCAACTTCGCCTAAACGACGTGCACCTTCATCGGTATCTAGTAGTTTTGCCAAGACTTCTTGTCCTTGTTCCGCTGAAAAATCAACGACTTTACCGTCTTTAAATGTAAATTTCATTCCAGTAATGGTCGTTCCTGCATAACTTAAAGGTTTCGTACTTGAGATATACCCATCCACGCGATGACTATCAGGTGCGGTGAAGACTTCTTCTGTTGGCATGTTTGCCATGAATTTTTCATCACGAGCATTATAGCTTCCAGCGCCTTCCCACAAGTGATTTTTCGGCAAGCCAATTACGATATCTGTCCCTGGGGCAGTATAATGTAAAGCTGTAAATTGTTCTTTGTTCAATTCTTCTGCTTTTGTCGCTAGTTTTTCATCGTGATTTTTCCAAGCAATTACAGGATCAGATTCATAAATGCGAGTCGTTTTGAAAATCTCATCCCATAATGCGTCGACTTGTTCTTCCCCTGGTAGATCAGGGAATACTTTTACTGCCCACTGTTTCCCAGCAGCTGCGACAACTGTCCAACTTACTTTATTTGATTGTGTCGCTTTTCTTAGATTCATCAATGCTTTTCCAACTGCTGATTGATAAGTGGCTACACGATCATTGTCAACTCCTGCGAATGCATCTGGATCAGAAGAAACAACGCTGATTCTGCTCGCACCTTTTTCAATCCAATCATCTGCTTGATCGATTTTATATTGTGGAACTGTAGAGATTCGATCATCTGCAGCGTGAGTCAAGAATTCTTTTTGAATGATATCATCTGTCCATTGAACGATCACCTCAGCTGCACCTAATTGGTAAGCCTCTTTCGTGATCAATCGGGCTAATTCCGCTTGCTCTACATTGATTTGTAAGACTACTGTGTGCCCTTTCGATACATTGACCCCTGTTTCTGCAATTAAACGGGCGTATTTTTTTAAATTAACATTAAAATCAGCTAACATAATTAAATTCCTCCTCATCGTATTTTTTGTAATTCCTCATTGTATGATAACATTTTATTAGAAGTGAAACAAATAAACATCTGATAAAATAATCATTTGTTTTTAATTAGAAAACACAAAAAAGCGTTGATATCCGAGTATAATGACAGAAAAATTTGTAAAAAATAAAAAAACAAGTTTTGCTTATTGAAAAAAAATGGTACAATAGTATTAATCAATGGTGGAAGCGCTATAAAAAATTTCAAGGAGATTAGAAAATTATGGCAAGAAAAAAAACGATAACAAAGGAGCAGATTTTGGCAGCCGCCTATGAAGTTGCTGCCAATGAAGGATTTTCAAAATTCACTGCGAGAAACATTGCAAATAAAATGAACTGTTCTACTCAACCAATCTATCTAGAGTTTAAAAATATGGATGATTTGAAACACGCGCTATTTGAGCAAATCTACGATTATCTAAAATACGAAGTCTTTCCTGTAGAACATACCGGCAATACGATTGTCGATCTAGCGTTGAATTACATCCATTTCGCAAATCGTGAAAAGAAATTATATAGCTCACTTTACTTGGAAGAGTATGGCGGCGGAAGAGAGATGCAAAATTTCTCCTATAATTACTTTATGGACGTAGTGAAAGAAGATCCAAAATACATGGACTTGTCAGATGATAAACTAGTCTCGCTTCACAATGGGACTTGGATCATTGCAACAGGTATCGCAGCTTTGATGTCATCGAATATCATCCATCCGACGGATACACAAATCGAGAAGATGATCCAAGATAGCATCAATGCCATTTTAAGCTTAAAAGATCCGATTGAAGTAGACTGATCTGCTTATTTGAAAAATTGATCGACCCCATTTGATAGTAATGCCTTGATTTACAAAACGTAATGCTTCTAAATAAAAAGAAGGATGTGGTAAACACATCCTTCTTTTTGTGATTAAGATAACATGGATACAAGAGATTTTGCGAACGCTTCAAGATTTTCAATATCTTCTTCCTCAGCGTTTAAATCAACTTTCACGCTTTCGGCACCTTTAACAGCACCAGTTTTTGCAAAGGCAGCATCAAAATCGTCCACTGACTTACAAAACTCATCATAGAAAGTATCTCCAGAGCCACACACACCGTAGATTTTTCCAGGTAATTCAAGTTCTTGTAAATCTTCATAAAAATCAACGATTTCGTCCGGTAGATCACCGTCATCGTATGTATAAGTAGCAACTACGCAAATATCTGCTTCTTGAAAGTCTTCTGCATCTACTTGTGTGCATTCATTGATTTCAACATCGATATCCATATTTTCCAGAGCCTCTGCAACAATATCGGCGATTTCTTCCGTGTTACCAGTCATACTTGCATAAACGATTTTTGCTAAAGCCATAAGGCGCCTCCTAAATTTTAATGAATAGCATTTCAACAACTACCAATTATACCAAAAGTTTGAGAAAAAGGAAGCGAGATTTATAAAGGTACTATGGGATTTGGCTAAATACTTCCTACTATGTTAAAATAAAAAGGATTTGTAAAAAGGAGACGAGAATAGATGATAACATTAAAATCAGCACGTGAGATCGAAGCAATGGCAGAGTCTGGTGCATTATTAGCAGATGTCCATAAAAATCTGCGAGACTTCATTAAACCAGGAGTAACTAGTTGGGATATCGAAGTATTTGTACGTAATTATATCGAAAGTCATGGCGGAGTCGCTGCCCAAATTGGATTTGAAGGATATGAATATGCGACGTGTATCAGTATCAATGATGAGATCTGTCATGGTTTTCCTCGGAAAAAACCACTTAAAAGTGGCGACTTAGTGAAAGTGGATATGTGTATTGACTTAAAAGGCGGAATCTCTGATTCTTGCTGGGCATATGTGGTGGGTGAATCCACACCTGAAATTGATCGATTGATGGAAGTGACAAAAAAAGCACTATATATCGGCATTGAGCAAGCGCAAGTTGGTAATCGTATTGGGGATATTGGTCATGCGATCCAAACGTACGTCGAAGGAGAAAATCTAGGAATCGTACGAGACTTTGTTGGACATGGAGTAGGACCAACGATCCATGAAGAACCAACTATTCCTCACTATGGTGAACCAGGTAAAGGATTACGTTTAAAAGAAGGTATGGTCATTACGATCGAGCCAATGGTCAATACAGGAACATGGAAAATGAAAATGGACCCAAATGGTTGGACAGCTTATACCAGAGATGGTGGATTATCTTGCCAATATGAACACACATTGGCTATCACCAAAGATGGTCCAAGAATCTTGACTTCTCAAGGTGAAGAAGGAACTTATTAAGTTCTTCTTTCAACGAACAGTTTGCAAACTGTTTAATCAAATGGAGAAAGTTGTGGATGACCTTCTTCTTCAAATAATGGATAAAAGTTGTAGGAAAGCTAGTAACTAAGATAGTAGGGTGACAATTGGAAAAATATGTCTATTATTTTCTGGTTTGCCACCCTTTTCCTCAGTGTTATTAGCTTTTTTTACAACCTAGATAAACGGTGTTCGAAAAGCTGACCTTCAACACTAAGATAAAAAATCAAAAAATATGGAGAGCTATTTTCTGATTTTCTATCTTACTGCTCAGGTCAAAGCGCTTTTCTCACAACCTATGATAAACGGTGTTCGAAAGCCAGCTCCTTCCATATCAAGGCAAAATTTGAAAAAATATGGAGAGCTATTTTCTCAAATTATGCCTTAATACTTGGAGCTAAGCAGCTTTTTCACAACCTATGATAAACGGTGTTCAAGAAGCAACACTTCAATAATAAGGCAAAAAAATCCAAAATGAAAAAGCCATTTTCGATTTTTCTGCCTTATTACTCAGTGTAGACCGCTTCTTTCACAACCTTGAACAGGAGATTACTATGAATATTTTGAATAAAATAAAACAACATAAGAATTTAATGCGTTTTATTGAGACGACGCAAAAGAGGATCGTTGATTCTGAAATGGGAACGACTTCAGTAGTTGTGGCTTATTATTTACTCTTATCTTTGTTTCCATTGATTATTGCGCTTGGAAATATTCTACCGTATCTTCAAATCGATCAAGAAACTGTCTTGACTTATATTCGCCAAGTGATTCCTGAAACGATCTATCAGTTTATTGGACCGGCGGTAAAAAATTTGTTGACACAAAGTTCTGGTAGTTTGTTGTCATTGTCAGCTATTGCAGCTTTATGGTCAGCTAGTCAGAGTATCAATGCATTACAGATTGCCATGAATAAAGCGTATGGAGTTGAAAATAGAGAAAATTTCATCATTGTCCGTTTCTTTTCCTTAATAGTTATCATCTTGTTCATGATTGCGATTAGTGGTGTCACTTTAGTGCTTGGATTAGGACAAATGATTTTAGAGGCGATTCAACCGATCTTTAAAATACCTGTAAACTTTATTGACCAATTCCAAACATTGAAATGGCCGATTACTTTGGTGGCTTTATTTGTGATCATGTTTATGATTTATTGGATTGTACCAAACGCGCAATTGAAATTTAAAGCAGTGATTCCTGGTGCTGTATTTGCAACGACTGGTTGGATGTTGTTGTCACAAGTTTTTGGAATTTATGCTCGTTATTTTGCAACGCGTGTGAGCGGTTATCAAATCATCGGAAGTTTTATCGTTTTGATGCTTTGGTTAAACTTTGCTGCGACGATCATTATTCTTGGTGGAATCATCAATGCTGTTGTGCAAGAGTACATAACAGGAAACGAAATAAAAGAACGAAGAAGCATCACATCAACATGGCTTGGTAAACTAAAAAATAAATTTTCTCAAAAAAAGAATTAGAAACACGAGTTCTTATTGTAAAATAGCGACAGTGTTTTATAATTATTAATGACTCTTTAAATAAAGTAGGTGCCCGTATGCTGGTTTCTTTTAGTATTGTAATAAAGATTTTTTTGACAATTTTATTGTCTTTGATATTGACCCCCATTTTTAAAATAATTTCAGTTCAAACTGGAATGGTCGATAAACCGAATGAACGACGAATAAACAAAGTGCCGATGCCTTCAGCTGGTGGCTTACCTATCTTTGTTTCCTTCGTGATATCTAGTTTGTTTTTATTCAAAGATATCATCCCTAAATTTTATATTCTACCTATATTATTGGCTGCGTCCGTCATCGTATTGACCGGATTACTTGATGACAAATATGAACTTTCACCTAAGCAAAAAAGTATTGGTATTTTATTAGCGGCTTTGATCATCTATTTTGTCGCTGATATCAGGATCGATTCTTTTACCTTACCGTTCTTAGGATATATCCAATTAGGTTGGCTTAGTTTTCCTGTCACCATTTTTTGGATTTTTGGGATCACTAATGCAGTCAATTTGATTGATGGTTTAGATGGCTTAGCAGCAGGGATATCTTTGATTGGCTTGATGACCATTGGTATTATTGGTTACTTTTTTTTACATGCCTCAACAGTTTATATACCTATAGTTATTTTTTGTTTAGTCGCAAGTATCATCGGCTTTTTTCCTTACAATTTTTATCCTGCCAAAATTTATTTAGGGGATACAGGTGCACTTTTCTTAGGCTTTATGATGGCGGTTTTATCATTGCAAGGATTAAAGAATGTTACTTTCGTTTCATCGATTTCTTTGTTGATCATCATGGGGGTACCTGTTACAGATACTTTTTTTGCAATCATTCGTAGAAAAGCGAATCGAGTATCATTTTCTACGGCAGATAAGAAGCATTTGCATCATCGATTGCTCGCTTTAGGCTTTACCCATAAAGGAGCTGTTTTGACGATCTACTCCATCGCTTTGATGTTTTCATTTACTGCAATGATCATGAATTATACGGGAAGTCTTGGAACGATTGCTTTGTTCTTAGTGATGCTATTTGCTGCTATTTTATTATTTGAATTGATCGGATTGATCAATGAAAAATACCAATTCATTCTAAAAACATTACGGTTTTTAGGGAATAAAGAATACCGTACACAAGTGATGCAGAAATACTTTAAGAAATGGAAAAGACCTTAATGGAGAACAATAAAAAAAAGCCGATTTTAATTAGCATTGTGACAGCAAATAGTAAAAAAATATTCCAGACATTAGATACGATCATTGCGACGATCGGTGAAGAACCGGCAATTGAATTTCAAATTTTTGATAATAACTCGACACCTGAATACCAAGAACGATTACGCGAATATTTAAAATATCCGTTCATGAATATTTATTTCAATAATGAAAACCGAGGCTTTGGATTTGGTCATAACCATACCTTGCTCCAAAGCGCTGCAAAATATGCGGTGATTTTTAATCCAGATATTTTAGTAGATGAGCAGACGGTGATCGACCTGGTTGCGCTCTTAGAAACGCATCCTGAATGTGCGATGTTGGCACCTAAAATCTTGAATGAAGATGGGACGACTCAATACTTGATTAGACAGCGTTTAGCTCTATTCGACTATGTACTACGTTTCATTCCTTTCAAATTTGTCAAAAAAATGTTTGATCGGCGATTGAATCGCTTTGAATGTCGTGATTTGCCAGAGGATCGTGATTCTTATGTGCGCATGATTTCTGGTAGTTTTATGGTAGTAGATGTTGCGAAATTTAAATCAATCAATGGGTTTGATACTCGCTACTTTATGTATTTTGAAGATAATGATCTTTGTTTAAGTTTTGAAAAAGCAAACGAAAAGATCCTTTATACGCCACGTTATAGTGCCATCCATCTATATGGAAAAGGGGCGCATCGTAACTTCAAACTTTTTCGAATATTTTTAAATTCAATGATGAAATTCTTCCATAAGTGGGGGTGGACTTTCTTCTAATGACACCAGAAATAGCAGTAGTGATCGTATTGTATCACCAAAAAATCAACCAATCGCCTTCTTACGATTATTTAAAAGCAGCTATCCAAGCTGGGACAGTGGAGTTAGTTATTTTTGATAATAGTCCTGTTGCACATGCTGATGTGCTTTATTCAGAAAAGAACGTCCATTATCATCATGATCCAGCAAATCCAGGCCTAGCGGTTGCTTACAATTATGCAATTGACCACATTTCAGATACGGTACAGACACTTATAACATTAGATCAGGACACTCAGTTAGGTACTGATTATTTGGAAACTGTAGCCGAACTCACTTGGACAAAGGAGCGAGTAGCTGCGGTCCCCTTAGTATTTTCTGGTACAAAACAAATCTCTCCGGTGTGGGCAGACCACTATATCAATCGCCACTTCGAAGTGATCGAAGAGCCAGTAGTAACACGTCAACGGATTATGGCAATCAATTCTGGCGCGGCATTCTCGCTCACATTTTTAAGAGAGATCAATGGCTATAATACAGTGTTCCCACTCGATTTTTTAGATCATTGGCTTTTTTGGCAAATCAAACAATTAAACAAAGAAATTGTAGTTTTAGCCACTAGCATGACTCATGATCTCTCAGTATTAGATTATAAAAAAGTTAACGTAACACGCTATCAGTCGATATTGGCTGCTGAGTCGATCTTTTACCAAGAATACGACCGTCAGCATTTAATGCAACATCGGAAGCAGTTAGTATTAAGAATGACAAAGCAATTTTTGACTGTCAAGAATCGTCAAATCTGGCGAATGACTTTACGTTCGTTTGTTGATAATTGGAAGGTGTGAAATGATGCGATCGGTTTGTATAGCAACCTTTAATGGTGGCGCGTATTTAAAAGAACAATTGGATAGTATCTTAAAGCAACTTTCTCCAGAAGATGAAGTGATTATTTCGGATGATGGTTCAGTCGATGATACTTGGTCGATCTTAACAGAATATGCACATAATGATCCACGTATCAAACTTTTTGAAGGTCCCAAACAAGGTTTGATCAAAAATTTTGGCTTTGCGATTGAACAAGCTCAGGGAGACCTGATATTTTTAGCAGATCAAGATGATGTATGGTTAGATGGGAAAGTAGAGAAAATCACACAATACTTTAGCCTTCATCCAAAACAACTAGTAGTTATTTCAGATTTAGTGATCGTAGATAGCCAGTTGAATGAGATCCATTCCTCATACTTTACCTTTAGGAGATCCAAAGAAGGCTGGTTGACGAATTTGATTCGTAGTAACTATATCGGTGCAGGGATGGCTTTTCGCTCTTCATTAAAAGAGACGATCTTACCGATACCTGACAATGTACCGATGCATGATATGTGGATCGGTTTGCTGGCGGGGAATCATGCGGGCTTTATTCGAGAACCGCTGACTCTTTATCGGCGACACGATTTTAATGCAAGTGAAATTGAAACGAAGAGTAGTTGGCGCCAGAAAATCACTTGGCGGATTCATTTGATCCAAGCACTCATTCAGCGGAAATGGAAAAAATATCCCTAAAAGATATTGTTAAATTCTCAAGAAATCCATGACAAATAGTAGGATTGATGAGATAATAACGAAAGTGAAAATTTAAAGAAAAAGGAGCGCTTATATTCATGAAAGGAATCATCCTTGCGGGAGGAAGCGGAACACGCTTGTATCCACTAACAAAGGCAACCTCGAAACAGTTGATGCCAGTCTACGATAAACCAATGATCTATTATCCAATGTCTATTTTGATGTTGGCAGGTATCAAGGAGATATTGATTATTTCAACACCTCAAGATACCCCACGCTTTAAAGAATTATTTGGAAATGGGCATGATCTAGGTATTCACCTTGAATATGCGGTTCAAGAGAGTCCCGATGGCCTAGCTCAAGCTTTTATCATTGGGGAAGAATTTATTGGCGATGATAGTGTTTGTCTTGTTTTAGGAGATAATATCTACTATGGTGGCGGACTATCAAAAATGTTGCAACGTGCTGCCTCTAGAGAAAGTGGAGCGACTGTTTTCGGGTATCATGTTAATGATCCGGAACGTTTTGGTGTGGTCGAATTTGATGAAAATATGCAAGCTCTCTCTATTGAAGAGAAACCAACAGAACCAAAATCAAATTATGCTGTCACAGGACTTTATTTCTACGACAACGATGTGATTTCAATTGCAAAAGAAATCAAACCATCTGAGCGTGGCGAACTAGAGATCACTGACGTCAACAAAGCATATTTAGAAAGAGGAAAACTTTCTGTAGAGATTATGGGACGTGGTTTTGCTTGGTTAGATACAGGCACGCATGAATCTTTACTTGAAGCCTCTACATTTATTGAAACGATTGAAAAGCGTCAAAACTTAAAAGTTGCTTGTTTAGAAGAGGTGGCTTATCGAATGGGCTATATCGACAAACAACAATTAGCTGTTTTGGCAGAACCACTGAAAAAAAATCAATATGGTCAATATTTATTAAGATTGGCTGCTGAATAAGGAGTTTTTAGTGATGAAAGTGACGGATACTAAATTAACAGATGTTAAAATTATCGAAATGGATGTTTTTGGGGACCATCGTGGTTTCTTTACAGAAAGCTATTCAAAAGCAAAATTTGCGGAACATGGATTAGATTTTGATTTTGTCCAAGACAATCACTCTCTATCTGCTGAAGCCGGAGTGATTCGTGGTTTGCATTTTCAAAAAGGGGCATCCGCTCAAACAAAATTGATCCGTGTCACTTCAGGAGCAGTCTTAGATGTGATCGTCGATATTCGTAAAGGTAGTCCAACCTATGGACAGTGGGAAAGTTATATCTTATCTGAACATAATCATCGTCAATTACTTGTACCCAAGGGATACGCACATGGGTTCGTGACATTGACACCAAATGTGAATTTCCTTTATAAATGCGATAATTATTATGATGCCGCAGCAGACGGTGGGATCGCATTTGACGATCCAGAGTTAGCGATTGATTGGCCAATCGATCTTTCAAAAGCGATCATGTCTGAAAAAGATCATAATCATCCTACACTGAAAGAATTTGAAGCAGAAAACCCATTTGTTTATGGTGAAATCTAACATTTGATGAGGAGAAATATTAAATGAAAAATATCATTGTTACTGGTGGAGCAGGCTTCATTGGATCAAATTTTGTACATTATGTTGTACAAAACCACCCAGAAGTACATGTGACAGTCTTAGATAAATTAACTTATGCAGGAAACAAAGAAAATCTAGCAGGATTGCCAACTGATCGTGTGGAGCTAGTTGTCGGAGATATTGCAGATGCAGAATTAGTCGATCGATTAGTGGAAAAAGCAGATGCAGTGGTTCATTATGCTGCTGAATCACATAATGATAATTCTCTTAAAGATCCGTTTCCGTTTGTACACACGAACATCATTGGTACGTATACATTGCTAGAAGCTTGCCGTAAGTACGATGTTCGTTATCATCATGTTTCTACGGATGAAGTCTATGGTGACCTACCATTACGTGAAGATTTACCAGGTCATGGAGAGGGTGAAGGTGAGAAGTTCACTGCGGAAACACCTTACAACCCGTCCAGCCCCTATTCTTCAACAAAAGCTGGTTCTGATTTATTAGTGAAAGCTTGGGTTCGTTCATTTGGACTAAAGGCGACAATCTCAAATTGTTCCAATAACTATGGACCTTATCAACACATTGAAAAATTCATTCCACGTCAAATCACCAATATTTTAAGTGGTATCCAACCTAAGTTATACGGAGAAGGAAAAAATGTTCGTGATTGGATCCATACGAATGACCACTCTTCTGCCGTATGGTTGATCCTAACCAAAGGGAATATTGGGGAAACCTATTTGATTGGCGCTGATGGCGAGGAAGACAACAAAACCGTATTGGAAATGATCTTAGAAATGATGGGTCAGCCTAAAGATGCCTATGAACATGTCAAAGATCGTGCTGGCCATGATTTGCGTTATGCGATCGACTCAACCAAGCTTCGACAAGAACTTGGTTGGCAACCAGAGTTCACTAATTTCCGTGATGGTTTAGCAGAAACTATCAAGTGGTACGAAGAGAACCAAGAATGGTGGCAAAAAGAGAAAGAAGCAGTTGAAGCAGCTTACGCTAAAAATGGACAATAAGAGGCGAGAAATCGAATTCCCTCGAACAAGCTGCGTAGATAAGAGTCAGAGACTTCCTCTTATCAGATGTTTTTCTTGCTTGAATAGATAGCTTGAGAGACTCAACCTCTTTTTAAATAGTCATTGAAGGGGCACTGCGTTTAACTGACGCTGCCCCTTTTTTCATGAAAAATTTTTTAAGAACGCTGGATGGATGCTCATCCTCTCGAAAAGCGAGAACCGATATGGTAGAATAAGCTTGGTTCTTAGAACGTGGTTGGCACATAAGTGTTCTGCCGTTGTTTGGGGATAAGGGGAAATAATGAGACCGTTATTTTTGTCCAATACTCCGAACAAACAGTTGAATGAATCGAACTTCAAAGATAAAGCGTTCATTAAAGACAACATGATAGCTAATGATATTTTTACAAAAAAAAGTTTAAAAATAAATAAATCAAGGAGCGATTGCGTTATGTTTTTATTAACAGGTGGAAATGGTCAACTTGGTACCGAGTTACGTCATTTATTAGATGAGAAAGGGTTAGATTATGTTTCGACTGACGCCCAAGAACTGGATATCACGGATGCAGAAAAAACAATGGCTTATATCACAGACTTAAAGCCTGAAGTCATCTTCCATTGTGCAGCCTATACTGCTGTCGATAAAGCAGAAGACGAAGGAAAAGAATTAGATGAAAAAATCAATGTAGACGGAACGAGAAATGTTGCATTGGCAGCGAAAGCAGTGAATGCAACATTGATTTATATCAGTACCGATTATGTCTTTGATGGTAAAAAAGAAGATGAAGAATATCTAGAAGATGATGCAACGAATCCATTGAATGAATATGGTCGTACAAAACTACTAGGCGAACAAGCAGTGCAGGAAATTTTAGAAGATTATTATATTATTCGTACGTCATGGGTATTTGGTGTATATGGTCATAACTTTGTTTATACGATGCAACGTTTGGCACAAACCCACGATCGATTAACAGTGGTCAATGACCAATTTGGACGTCCGACATGGACACGCACACTGGCTGAATTTATGGTTTATGTAATCGAAGAAAAAGTACCATATGGTGTCTATCATCTATCAAACGAGAATAGTTGTTCATGGTATGAATTCGCAAAAGAAATCTTAAAAGATACAGCAGTAGAAGTAGCTCCTGTTACTTCAGCCGAATATCCACAAAAAGCAACACGTCCACAATATTCAGTGATGAGCCTGAAGAAAACGGAAGATCTTGGTTTTGTTATTCCAACGTGGCAAGAAGCACTTGAACAAATGTTACAAGCTTCTGAAAAATTAAACAAATAAGGTTTTTCCTTAGAAAAAAGAAACAACGAAGAAATTGGAGAATTTTATGGAAAAACAAACAAGAAGTGCAAGGCGAGATAAATCACGAGAACCGGAGACAGAACAGACGAATCTATTTTTAGATATCCTATTGAAATTACGTTATGTGATTGGCTTATTGGTGATCGTTATCGTTGTGACCTTCAACTTGAATGGTAGCTCGATCGGTAGCTGGGATAACTATGTATCCCAAAGAGATGACGGGAAAAAGACGGATGTTATTTTTGGTCAAAATCGAGAAGTTCGTTCAGATGAATGGCTAGTCCAAACGCCTTTTTATTTCTCTCAAGCAGAATCGGGTTATCCGGTCATCAACGAAGATTATTCGTTGAATGGTCAAAATATGATTATTGCCTACAATTCACCAGTAAAAGATATCACTGTTATCGGTAAACCATTTAACTGGGGATTCTTCTTTTTGGGAAGGGATCGAGGATTGTCCTTTTATTGGGCAATGAAACTGGTAGTCATGGTCCTGTTAGGATTTGAACTCCTGATGATCTTAACGAAAAGAAACAAGCCACTTTCGTTGATTGGGTCATTTGCATTGACCTTCTCACCAGCTGTTCAATGGTGGTTCATGCAACACGTTGGCGATTTGATTTTCTTTACAATTGGTTTAATGGTCGCCTTTTATCATTATTTTTATCAACATGAAAAAAAGTGGCTGCGTGCATTGATGATGTTATTAGTGGTCATATTCGGTCTCGGATTTATCTTAGTTATCTATCCGGCCCATCAAGTGATGCTCGCCTATCTATTAGTTTTTTATTTTGTCGGTTTACTGATCTATTACCGCAAAAAAATACAATGGGATTGGTTTGACGCTGTATTGATTACTGCTGCGTTGTTGTTTATTGGTATTGTCATGTGGCATTTTTGGTCAATTTCTAAAGATGCGTTACTCGCCTCTTTGAATACGTTGTATCCTGGGAATCGAGTAAGTACAGGTGGTAAATGGAAATTTAGTGAATTTTTCTATTTCTTAACGAACTGGAAAATCCCATTCGAGGATATCAGTTTCTCAAATAATTCAGAAGTAGCACTATTTTACCATTTCTTCCCAACTGTCTTTTTAGCAAGTCCATTTGTCTTGTTTGGAAAAAAAGACGACGATCAAAAAAATATTGGTCGGATCTTAATGCTCTTTTGTCTCTTCGCGATTTTTTGGATCACCATTGGCTTACCTAGAACGATGGCTCAATTGACCTTGTTATCATTTGTCCCACCATTTCGTGCGATCTTAACTTTCAGCTTTGCTGCCTTTCTATTATCGATTTGGTTTATCGCGTACATTTGGAAACACGATGTCATCCCAACGTGGTATAAATTCGTCTTATTGATTGCTAATGCAGGTATCTATTACTATGCGTTACAAGGTTCCAAGATGGAAGGCTATTTCTCTGGCTTTGAGTTAATCAGTGTGATTGTTTTGGGAACACTCCTTTTAGCATTTGCACTGTTTCGACAACGCGTCTTTTTCTACCTTTCATTTAGTGCATTGATCATTGCTTCTGGTTTCTTTGTGAATCCAGTTGTCCAAGGAACAGGTGCGATTTTTGAAAAAACGTTAGCCAAGGAAATCCAAAAAATCGATCAACAGGATCCAGGTCAAGTATGGTTAACCGAAGATGAGCTCTATAATTTCACACCGGCTTTAGGGGTAAAGGCATTCAATACGGTCCGCTTTTATCCAGACAAAGCTGCATGGCAATTGATTGATCCAGAAGGGGAATATGAGCGTTTCTACAATCGTTATGCCCATACTAGAGCTTTTATTGCCAAAGAAGATACAGCCTTCAAGCTAGATCGTCCAGACATGTTCTCAGTGACTTTGAATTTTGATGATGCTGAAAAGTTAGGCATCAAATATGTCGTAACCAAGCGTCCATTAGATGACTATAATCAGCGTAATGAAGCGCAGTTCACTAAATTATATGGACCAGACGACGATGGGTACATGATCTATGAAGTAGCGTATCCAAACTATGCTACTTGGCAAACACAGTCTACTGGTCAATAAAAAACTTTTAGTTTGAAGAAGATGTGTGCAAAAAAAGAGGATATTGGATCAGTTAGAAATCATCGTGATAACGCTGATCCAATGATCCGTTTTTAAAAAGTATTATTTGGAAGAGGAGGTGGAAACCATTCAAACATTTGTCGAAAAATTCATAAATAAAATGAGTACTGGGATCTTGTTAATGATGCTAATCGCTCTTTTTTCTGTCTGGACGATCGGTATAGGCACACCAGCTACTTTATTTTTATATGAACATAGCGCACAGTTCGTCACTTTTGGTGTATTTGTCTTAACAGGACTGAATATCTATAAAGCAAGAGGATTTGACTTTTTTTATCTAGGAGCAGCAGTTGTAATCTTCGGTTTCTATACGTATTTCAGTGGAATACGAGAAGGTTCTTTGGCAGGTAATCTGTTGATCCCGATTTTGATTCTGATTGGATTGAGTGTAAAGTGGATCGAATTTGACAAAGTAGATCGGGGAATTTATTTGCTTGTCTTCTCATTTTTCCTTGCTGTGACGGTATATCGAGTATTTACAGAGATTCAAGTACCTGAAGGACAAAGTATATGGAACCAAGATAATAAATTATCCGATATTTGGATCAATACAAATACGATTGGCAGCTCGTTGATGATGCTTGGACTACTGATCAGTGGTTTCGCCAGTTCATTTGAACGTTGGTATATTCGGATCCTTGGAGTACCAGCGATCATTGCTGCATTTTTAGGAATCTGGGTATGTCAATCACGCTCGGCATTGATTGCGATCATCATTTTTGCTTTATTGGATATCTGGCCTAAAAGATTCTTTAAATTTATTCGTGCCCCTTTTATCGGCTATTTAGCTATTTTTAGCTTGGCGCTACCGATATCCTATTTAGCTGCCACTTCTGAAGAGATCAATCTCTTCACTGGAAGAGAGGGCATATGGCTGAAATTTTATCAAACGATTTCCGAGAGTACAGAGCAACTACTGGTTGGAATGAAGCCTTTTCTTTATTTTCGTGGGAATGAGGTTTTAGGTAATCACAATAGTTATAATTCTATTTTGAATTTATATGGATTGATAGGAATCGCAATTGTAGGGATTTTATTACTTGTTTTTGTTGGAAGACTAACACTGAAAGCTGATTATTCGAATGGACAGCTTACGTTCTTATGGGCATTCATGGCAGTAATGATCCAATCGTTTATGGAAGATACATTGACTTCTTTCCCTTGGGTACCTATCGGCTACTTGTTGTTAGCGATGGCAAGTCATCGTTACGATCAGCCACCAGGTAAGCAAATAAAAATACAAGAGGAAAATCAACTGTCAACTTCAAGACTTGCACGCTATCACTGAATTTGAAAATAAGGGGTGTGAGACAACAGCAACAATTATTTTGTCTGTCACCTTAGAATCGAATAAATGGTGGAAACAGGAGCAAGCACTTCGGAAATAAGGCTATACACTTCTGTCCCAATCTCAATCAAAAAAATAAAAACGTGGGTAAGCCTTTTTTGGCAGGCCCACGTTTTTTGCTTCATTGCAATTAAGTATCATCTTTTGTAAAATAGTAACGTTGACAAAAAGTTTGCTTAATAGAAAATTAAGAAACAACGAATATCGCAGTCCTTGGCTCAATATGTGGTAAAATGGCTGTTGACTGTAATTAATTGAAACTGCTTGGAGGAACACAAATGTTGAAAGATTTGTTTTTATTTATGAAGGATATCTATCAAAATCGAAAGCTATTACTTCAATTCTCGTTAAACGATTTTAAATCGCGTTTTGCGGGTTCATTTTTAGGGATTTTATGGGCGTTCATCAATCCCGTGTTTACGGTTCTCATTTACTGGTTAGTCTTTGGCTTCGGCTTGAAAGCGGCAATGACTGACGGGAAGTATCCGTTTATCGTCTATCTGATCACAGGGATGGTCCCATGGTTCTTTTTCTCAGATGCGTTTACCTCTACAACACTTGTTTTCCGAGAATACACCTATTTAGTGAAAAAAGTGGTATTCAATATCCGTATCTTACCAACAACTAAAATCCTTTCAAACTTGTACTCACATATGTTCTTTATCTTGATTGGTTTAGTCGTAACAATGGGACATGGTATTTTTCCAACGGTCATGTCTTTACAATTGATTTATTATCTATTTTGTATGGTTGCTTTTTTGACCGGATTGACGTGGTTGACCGCATCGATTCAACCTTTTATACCAGATATCATGCAATTTATCACAATTTTGCTACAGCTGATTATGTGGACATTGCCGATTCTTTGGAGTCCTAGTCAATTTAATCCAGCAATCATAAAGATTCTAAAATTAAACCCACTGTATTATGTTGTTCAAGGTTACCGTGAATCATTTTTAAGTCAAGCTTGGTTCTGGGAACATGGTACTTATACAATCTATTTTTGGGTAGTTACATTAATCATGTTCGTAATCGGTTCCTTAGTGTTCCGTAGATTGAAACCACATTTTTCAGATGTGCTGTAAGGAGTATAGTTATGACAGAATACGCAATTAAATTAAACAACATCACTAAATCATACAATATGTATGCGAAACCGACGGATCGTTTTAGAGAAGCTTTGAATCCTTTCAAGAAATCGTACCATGATGTGTTCTATGCATTGAAAAATATTGATGTAGAGATTAAAAAAGGTGAAATGATTGGTTTTGTCGGTGAAAATGGTTCTGGTAAATCAACGATGCTCAAAATCATTACAGGCGTTTTGACTCCAACAAGTGGAACCATGGAGATCGAAGGAAAGATTTCTGCCTTACTTGAATTGGGTTCAGGTTTTAATCCAGAATATTCTGGGTATGAAAATATTTATTTAAATGGAATGGTTCTTGGCTTTTCACGTGAAGAAGTCGATGCGATGGTGGATGACATCATTGATTTCGCAGATATCGGAGACCACGTTTATCAACCAGTTAAAACTTACTCAAGTGGGATGTTCGTACGCTTAGCTTTTGCGGTAGCGATCAATGTCAATCCAGATATTCTGATTGTTGATGAGGCACTCGCAGTAGGTGACTTGGAGTTCCAATTGAAATGTATGGAAAAATTTACGGAAATCAAAAATTCTGGGAAGACGATTTTATTTGTTTCCCATGATATCAGCTCGATCCGTCGTTTCTGCGACCGTTCTTACTGGCTAAAAAATGGTGAAGTTGTAGAATTTGGTGATACGATGGATGTGACAACCAATTACGAAAACTTCTTAAAGAAAAAATCAGTAAAAACAGTAGATCGTAACAAAAATCAAGTGGAGCGTTTTGCTGCCCCAGATATCGTCGATGTGTTAAGTGCTGAGTTACTAGATGAAAACAAGCAACCAATCGATATGTTAGAACAAGGGGAAGATCTTTATGTCAAGGTTACTTATGAAGTGAAAGATGATACCATCAAAAAACCTGTATTAGGGATTGCCCTACGAACGGTCGATAATTTCTATGTCTGTGGCTTGAATACCTTACTGGACGATATCACGATTCCTTGGGAAAAAGGAAAAAACGTCTTTTATCTCAAGTATAAGAAGTTAGGCTTACTTGCTGGCGAATACTATTTCGATGTGGCGGTTTTTGAAGAAAATGCCACTGTTCCATTAGTTTATAAAACGAAGTATATGAACTTATTTGTGACGGGTTCTTATATTGGTGAAGGGATCGTGGTCTTGGATCACCAGTGGAAAGAAGGAGATCAAAACAATGAAGTATGATTTCGAAATGGATTTAGATGAACAAAGTAGCGTAGGTAAGATTGTCGGACAAATTAAACCAGGAAGTAAAGTCTTGGAATTTGGTCCAGGCAATGGACGCATGACGAAACATTTGATCGGTGCAAAAAACTGTGAAGTAAGCATCGTTGAACTGGACAAAGAACTATTTGATTACGTCAATGAAATTGCACAAGATGGTTTTTATGGCGATATTGAAAGTTTTGAATGGGCAAAATATTATGCTGGTCAAACGTTTGATTATATATTATTTGCAGATGTCTTGGAACATTTAGTGGATCCTTTGAAGACATTAAAAAAAGTCAGAGAGTTTCTAAATGAAGAAGGCGAGATTTTGATTACTTTTCCTAATCTCGTGCATAACTCTGTATTGATCCACCTCTTTAATAACGAATTGCCGTGGGCTTCGTTTGGGCTACTAGATGAAACACATAATTCATTTTATACCCACGAAGGCTTTCAAAAAGTATTTGCAAACGCTGATCTGCACATCAACATTGAAGATTATTTATATCTAGCAGTAGGGGATACTGAATTGAAGTCGGCATATACTGACTTACCAGAAGCAGTTCGTTATGATTTCAAAATGCGCCCATTTGGCGAAGTGTATCAATACTTCTTTTCATTGAAAAAACACCCAAATGTGGAAGCTAAAATCAATTCACCGCAAAATTCAAATTATGTCAAAATGATGGAAATCATCAAAAAGAGTACGCAAGAAGAAACATTACAGATCCCGTTCAATAATTATACGGGAGAAAACCAAGTATTGACTTTTCCACTGACAGAAGAACCGGTAAGTTTTATTTTTCAATTTGAAAAGCAACCAAGTTATCTTGAGTTCAGTGTTGAAGTAGACGGAGTAAAGCTTGATTTTATCGCATCGAATGCGGTCATCAAAACAGCGACAGACTGTTATATCTTTGATGGATCAGAAGCACCAAGTCTAGAATTGACCGATATAAGTGGAGAAACGATCAAAATCTCTTGCCATTATCGATTCATTGGTGAATTACCAGCAACGATGACTGAAGTCCTTAGAGAAATCAAACCTATGGCTGCTGTTCAAAAAGAACTATCTGCTGAAAACGAGAGATTAACAAAAGAAAACCAGCACTTGCAAATAGAGAATAAAGAGCTGACGAAAGTCTTGAAGACTACGGCTGATCGATATTTTGACTTGTTGCAGCCTAACAATTGGGCAATAAAGCCAAAAGGACGATTAGGGAGACCAAAAGAAACGGCAAAAAAAATCCAAGCCAAAGATCTTTCTCTTTGTATCGACGAAAAAAATTGGGATCCAGAAACAAAATTACTCAAAATCATTGGATGGGGAATTTCAAATGCGGAACGTAAACCTTTATCTTATAAGTTGTCTGTAGATCAATCACCATTCTTCGAGGTTCAGCAGATTGAGCGAGCCGAAGTGAATGAAGCCGAAAAACTTCCTCCCCATACAAAAGCTGGTTTTGAGATCCAGATAGCGTGTGAACAAGAAAAATCATTTTTGATTGAATTGATTGCAGAAAATGGGCAGTCTTGGCTAGTTGAAATATAAATAACTTATTAGGTAAAGGAGTACCAAACCAGTGCAAAAAAAAGAAATTGCTGTATTTATCGATAAAATCACTCGTGAGCGGGCGACCGGCGATTTATTGATCGTTGGTTGGGCAATCGATGAAGTAACGAAAGAAATACCGACGATCCAAGTTGAAAAAGAAAATATTATAGCAAAAAATACACCAGTCGTGCGTTTAGATATCAATCATCTTTATGATTTGGATGTAAAAACGCAAAGTGGTTTTAATCTTCGATTATCTGGAAAGATGAAGGGAAAAGCAATTTTAGATTTTCAAACGAAAGATCATCAAAATGGGATAGCCGTCAAATTGAATGGACGCTATCCTTATGATGATGGCATCGAGTCGAGTTTGGAAAAGAAAAAACGATTGTTAAAAAAAGGCTTGAACTATGCTCGAACGCATGGCCTAAAAAAGGCTGTACGTCGTGTGAAAATGGAATTGAAACCAGGTTCGATCGACTATGCACAATGGATCGCTAAGCATGAACAAATCGACGTTGCAGCACAAAAAACAAAAGCGCAAGCCTTTGCCTATCGTCCGTTGATTTCTGTCGTGATGCCAGTTTATAACGTAGAAATCAAATGGCTAGAAAAATGTATCGATTCTGTGATTGCTCAAACATATGACCATTGGGAATTATGTATCAGTGATGATGCCTCTACCGATCCTAAAATCCATAAATGTTTAGAACGTTATCAGCAAAAAGACTCACGGATCAAAGTTGTCTTTCGTGAGGAAAACGGACATATCAGTTTAGCCACGAACTCTGCACTTGAGATCGCTGAAGGGGAATTCATGGCATTACTTGATAATGACGACGAACTTCCTGTCAATGCATTGTTTGAAGTAGTCAATGTCTTGAATGATCGGCCAGAACTTGATTTGATTTATAGTGATGAAGATAAGATCGATGCTGATGGCAATCGCTTCGATCCTCATTTTAAAGCAGACTGGTCACCCAATACTTTGATGGGAAATAACTATATTTCTCATTTAGGCGTCTATCGATTAAGTATCGTCAAAGAACTAGGTGGGTTCCGAAAAGGCTATGAAGGTTCACAAGATTATGACCTAGTTCTTCGTTTTACAGAAAAGATCCCAGCAGATCATATTTATCATATCGATCGTGTCCTTTACCATTGGCGTACGATTCCAGGATCAACAGCTAGTAGTGGAGAAGCTAAAAGTTATATTTACGATTCTGGTGTGAAAGCTTTGACGGATGCATTAGCTCGCAGGAATATCAAAGGCCAAGTGCGTCCAGGAAGAATCTCAGGGTTTTATGAGATCAATTATGATGTCTTACAAGAGGATCTAGTCAGCGTCATCATCCCAACCAAAAATGGGTATGACGATTTGAAAATGTGTATTGATTCGATCATCGAAAAAACGACTTATCCTAACTACGAGATCATTGTAGCTGATAATGGTAGTACTGATCCGAAGATGCAAAATCTTTTCGACTCATATAAGGAACAACTAAAAGAACGCTTTATTGTCGAATTGATCGATATCCCATTCAACTATTCTCGTATCAATAACCTTGCGGCTGAAAAAGCTAGTGGAAAGTATTATTTATTCTTGAACAATGATACGGAAGTGATCGCTCCTAATTGGATGACAACGATGGTCTCATATGCTCAGTTTGATTCAATTGGCTGTGTGGGTGCAAAACTTTACTATCCAGATGATACGACGCAACATGCGGGTGTACTCGTTGGCATCGGTGGCGTCGCTGGTCACGCGTTGAATAATTATGACCGCACACATTGTGGCTATTTCGGACGATTAGTGATCGACGTCGATTATTTAGCAGTGACCGCCGCTTGTATGATGGTCAAAGCGGATGATTTCAAAGCGGTGGATGGCTTCGATGAGACATTACAAGTTGCCTTCAATGATGTAGACTTATGTCTTAAAGTCTATGAACTGGGCAGAAACAATGTGTATGCTCATCAGGTTGAACTATATCACTTTGAGTCAAAATCTCGCGGGTACGAAGATACGCCAGAAAAGCAGAAACGCTTTGCGGGTGAAATCAAAAAAATGCAAGATAAATGGCCCAAATATATCGCACATGATCCTTTCTATAATGACAATTTGACCAAACAAGGAATTGGCGATTTTTCATTACGGCCAGATTAAAGAGTAGTTGATATACCTTAGGAAAGACTTGGAGAATATTCAAGTTTTACTTAAGGTATATTTTTGTATGCCCCATTTTTATAGCAGAATCAAGCACATAAATCTGTCGTGAAAAACTTTGAATTTAGGTTACAATTTGGTTATTCACTATGTTTTTAAAGTGTGCTATGGTAAGATGATAGAGGTATTATTTTGTGGTTAGGAGTGTATACATGAATAAAAATGGAGAATGGAATGTTGCTCGTCGGATATTCATTATCATGCTGGATGTCTTAGTTTACAATGCAGCGATATATATAAGTTTTTTATTGAAATTTCAAGGAGAAATTCCCACACGGAATTTTGAGACCTTTCAACATTCTGCAGTGTTTATATCTATCATCTTTATCGTCTTGAATATTTTATTAGGGGCATACGTCTTCTATAATCGGATGATCAGTGACATTATATTTGTGACTGTAATAGGGCAAGTATTGATGTCTTTAGGTGTAATGGTGGTGACTTTCGCTGGTAGATGGTTTGCCTTTCCACGGGCAGTTATTCTTTTATCTTTGGTAGTAGGAACAGTTTTACTGAGCTTATACCGCATCTTGGTCTACAAATTATATTTGAAAGTCAGTAGAGACAAGAAAGTAGTGATCGTTGGACTTGAAAAAGATGTTGCTCCAGCAATCCAAAATTTCCAATCTAAAAAAAATAATAAACATAAAGTTGAAGCGGTCGTTATCGATAACTATTATGAAAACATCAAGAAGATGATCGATACAATCGATATCGTCTACTTGTCATCACATATTGAAGAAAATGAAAAAATCAAGATTTATCAATTAGTTACTAAGAAGGAAAAAAAATTATTTTTGAATACGACTTTTGAGAATTTAACAATGATCAATCCAAACATTATGAACTTTGAAGATGAAAGTATCATTGAAGCTTCTGGTTTCAAGATACAACCAGAAGATGAATTGTTCAAACGCTTATTCGACATTATCATTTCTTTTATCTTACTGATCCTTGCATCACCTTTCATGTTGCTTACAGCAATACTAGTCAAAGTGACTTCACCAGGACCAGTGATCTATAAACAAGTCCGTATCACTAAAAATCAAAAAGAATTTTCAATCTATAAATTCCGGTCAATGACAGCGACAGCGGAAGCAAAATCAGGACCTGTCTTAGCGAAAAGTAATGATGCTCGAGTAACACCAGTCGGTAAATTTATCCGTGCTGTACGTTTTGATGAATTGCCACAGATTTTTAATGTGTTAAAAGGCGATATGTCGATCGTCGGTCCACGCCCAGAAAGACCTTTCTTTGTGGATCAATTCAATGCAGAAAATCCTTATTATTATTTGAGACATAATGTCCGTGCAGGCATCACCGGCTATGCTCAAGTATATGGGAAATATGTTTCTGACTATAACAGCAAGTTACGCTTTGATTTGTTGTATATCAAAAAATATTCGTTAATGATGGATCTAAAGATCTTATTGCAAACGATCAAGATCCTTTTTGATAAAATGTCTTCCCAAGGGTTAGAAGAGGATGAAAATGCCAGCTCATTAAAAGAAATAGATTTTCCCCAAGAAAAAATTTATAGTTGAGTTGGAGGAGCTGAAAAATGAAAAAACCGATTTTCAGTATTATCGTTCCTGTCTATAATGCCGAAGATACGATCGAGCGTTCGATTAATAGATTGCAATCGTTAGAATTTAATGATTATGAAGTGATATTAGTGAATGATGGCTCTACGGATAAAACAGAACAGTTGATCCATCAATTAGTCGACAAAAATCCTAAGTTTCAATGGGTGACAACTAAAAACCAAGGACCAGGATTTGCACGTAATGAGGGGCTCAATCGTGCGAGGGGGGAATACATCCTCTTTTTTGATGCAGATGACACTCCGAATCGAGCAGTATTAAAAGAATATGAACAACTTTTGAAAAAACAACCGAATGCTGATTTGATTGTGAGTTCCTTCATATTTCGAACTATTGATGATGAAAAAGTAATCTCTGAAAAGATAAATCAGGTCACCGAACATCGATATACGAAACGAGAAGAATTTTTGCAAGACATGTACACATTGATGAATCAGCAACTGATGTATGTTGTTTGGAATAAATGCTACCGTAAAGATTTGTTAGAAAAATATAGTGTTCGATTCAAAAATTATAGTAGTTGTGAAGATCGAATTTTTAATTTAGATTATTTTGAATACTGTGATGAGGTCCTAATGAATCCTAGTATTGTTTATACCTATGAATTCCAAGGTGGCAAAGGAATAACAAATAAATATAATAAAAATAAGTTTCAAACATTTGAAGACTTTTATTTACGAGCAAATGAAGTGACAAATAATAATAATAAAGCAGGAATGGCTTCCCTTTTATTAAAAGGAACAACGTCAGTTCTTTTATCGATTGCTGAAACGTATCAGTTAACTAATATTGAAAAGAGACATGCAATAAAAGAAATTTTAAATAGTGATGTAATAAGAGAAGCGCGCTCGATTGCGTGTACTGATTCGATCATTAAAAAATTGACAAAGTTTTATTTCAACCTACCAAGTACAATCGCTTATCATACTATTATTTTTGCAAATAAGATCCAGCGAATTAGCCCGCGATTAATCGCTTTATTAAAAAGAAAATATTAAGTTCTTACAGTTAGTTAAGATCACGAAAAGGAGAAAAACATTTTATGAATATTGCTTTATTAACTGCTTCAGGTACTGGAACTAGAACAGGACAAGATATTCCAAAGCAATTCATCCATGTGAATAATATTCCAATCCTAGTTTATACACTGAAAGCTTTTGAAGAACATCCAGAGATTGATGAAATTTGTGTGGTTATTTTAAAAGGTTGGGAAGAAATGCTGACTGCTTATGCTAAGCAATTCAATATCACAAAACTAAAGTATATTGTTGAAGGTGGTAATTCTGGACAAGAATCAATTTATAATGGATTGAAAGAAATCTACAAAAAAAGAGCAAAAGATGATGTTGTATTGATCCATGATGGTAATCGACCTATGGTCAGTGAAAAAATCATCAGTGAGAGTATTGCAGTTTATAAAGAAAATGGAAATGCTGTAGCTGTTATTCCTTGTACAGAAGTTGTTTTCACATTAGAAGAAAAAGGAGAGACAAGTTCAGTAAATTCATTGAATCGAGATCTTTTAGTTCGTACACAAACACCGCACACGTATCAATTGGGTGAAATTATCGAAACCTACCAATTAGCAGAAGAAAAGGGAATTAATGATATGGCAGCTTCATGTCAGTTGATGCAAGTTTTAGGAAAAAAATCTTACTTTTCACCTGGATCAGAGAAAAATTTAAAAATCACTACTTTAGAAGATTTAGAAATTTTTAAAGCATTATTGAATTCAACAAATGATGACTGGATCAAGTAAGGAAGGTAAGAAAATGAATCTATTAGAAAACGAAACTTATCTTTCAAATCTAAAAATGTGTGTTCAAAAAACTACTGATATATTTCAAAAATTTAAAGATAAATCTGTCATGATCACAGGAGCAAGCGGATTGATTTGTTCTGCGGTGGTCGATTTATTGATTATCGCTAATCAAGAACTTGATTTGCAGATGACAGTATATACTCTTGGAAGAAATATCGAAAGATTAAAAACACGTTTTTCTACTTATTCGGCAAGTAAATGCATTGTACCAGTATTGTATGATGCGACGAAAGAGTTCACTTTTACTAATAAAGTAGATTATATTATTCATGGCGCGAGTCATGCGAGTCCTGAACTTTATTCAGAAAAACCTGTAGAGACAATGCAAGGCAATATTTTTGGGCTGAATTCATTATTGGAATTTTCAAAGAAAGAACAAGTTGATAGACTGTTATATGTATCATCAAGTGAAGTCTACGGAGAATTTAGTACAGATAGACCTTTACTTGAATCTGATTATGGTTATATTGACCTATTGAATCCACGATCTTCTTATTCTATGGGGAAACGTGCAGCTGAAACATTATGTGTTAGTTATTTAAAAGAATACTCAGTCAAGAGTGTAATTGTTCGTCCAGGACATATTTATGGTCCTTCAGCAAAACAAGAAGATAAACGTGTTTCCTCAGCATTTGTTTTAGATGCTTTGAAAGGTAAAAAAATTATTATGAAAAGCACAGGTAGCCAAATAAGATCCTATACTTATAGTCTGGATTGTGCTACTGCCATGCTATATGCACTTGTTAAAGGAAATCCTGGAGAAGCCTACAATATATCCAATCCATGTTCAATTATCAGTATTGCAGAGATGGCTAAAAAGATTGCGGAAATTGGGAATGTTGATTTGGAGTTTGATTTGCCTACTGCAGGTGAAGCAAAACAATTCAATCCTATGAATAACTCCAGTTTGAATAGCGAAAAGCTGAGTGCTTTAGGATGGAAAGCATTTTTTGATGCAAAAGATGGATTTAAGAATACTTTGGATATCTTATCAGAAAGTATCTTAAAATAATTCTATACTTTTAACCGTTATAGAGTATTAAATATAGAAAAATAGGTGATCAAGTGAACAAAGTGAAAAGAGTGTTACATTTTCAGGGGAGAATGGGCAAAGGTGGAGCCGAATCCTTCATGATGAATCTATATAGAAGAATCGACCGTCGTAAAGTACAGTTCGATTTTTTGATTTATGATGATTTTGCACATGTGACAGATTATCATGAAGAGATAAAAAAACTGGGTGGAAGAATATTTGTAGTGACTAATCCTAAAAAAAACATCATAAAGTATTGGTTTGAGGTTAGAAAACTTTTAGCAGAACAGCATTTCGATATCGTTCATAATGAAGTGTATTTTGGCGGAGGTATCAACCTGGTATTAGCTAGAAAACGAGGAATAACACAACGAATAGCACATAGTCATGCCACTAGTGACGGAAAATCGTCTAATTTTTTAATGAATTTACTAAGGAAATATTTACATCATTTACTTATTAAAGAAGCAACTGATTTTTTAGCTGTTAGTAAAGAAGCTGGAGATAGCTTATTTCAAGGTCATCCTTATGAGATTATTCATAATGGTATTGATTTATCATTGTATAAGACGGATGAAGATGTACGTGCGGAGAAAAGAGCGGAGCTGGGACTTTCCCCAAATGATTTTGTTATCGGGAATATTGGACGTCTCGAAAAGCAAAAAAATCAAACCTATCTCATTGATATCGTTAGCGAACTATTACAAAAGAAACCAGATGCAAAATTGTTGATTGTTGGAGCGGGTTCGTTGCAAAAAAGTTTAGAGAAACAAATAACTGAATTGAGCCTATCAAAAAATGTGTACTTGCTAGGTGAAAGAAACGACATTCCAGAGTTGTTTCAAGCTATGGATGTATTTTGTATGACATCTTTGTACGAAGGTCTTCCAATGGTCGGCTTAGAGGCTCAGGCAAGTAGAAAAAAACTCGTATTATCGAGTACGATTTCTCCAGACACGAAATTGACTCCAAACGTTACTTTTATTGGTCTTGATGAAGCTAAGGCAACTTGGTGTGAAGCAATTTTAAGTCAGCCTTTGAATAATGAAATAACACAAGAATTAATGGAATATGATGTTAGCCATACATTACAACAAATGTTAAAGGTATATAAGGTTTATTAGAGGGAGTAAACAATGTCTGATTATTTAAGTACAAAAGAAATCCATGAAGGTTTGCTAGATTTATTAAAATTTTTTGATCAGTTTTGTCAAGAACACGATATGACATATTTTTTAGCTGGAGGAACCTTACTAGGGGCCATTAGACATAAAGGTTTTATTCCATGGGATGATGATGCAGACATCATTATGCCAAGAAAAGATTACAATAAACTTATCAGCTTAGCACATAAATTGCCAGATTTTCTAGAATTAAAAGCTTTAGAAATCGATAATAAATGGGAATATGCTTTTACAAAAATAAACGATAAACGAACGTATATCGATGATGATTATCGAGTTGCCCAGCATGGATTATTTTTAGATATTTTTCCGATTGATTCTGTACCAGAAAAAACTTTTAGCCAAAAATTTTTAGTAAAAAGAATGAAGTTATTAGATGTTTTTAGAGGTGCAGAGAGTAAGAAAAAGTTTAAACCAGAAGAAAAATTTATTTTTATCAAAAAAATGATTGCTAAGTATGCTAGACGTAAGGGTGCGAATCACTTTGCTAGGAAGATGGATCAACTCGCTAAAATTACGAATGAGCGACAGATTGATTCTAGTTTAAAAGGAGTAAGTGTATCAACAATTTATGGAGTGAGAGAATTTTTGCCATCTAGTACTTTTTCTGAAGCTATCTATGTAGAGTTTGAAGACGCGAAGTTATCGATCCCAAAAAATTACAAAGTTTATTTAGAGAGTCTATATGGAGATTACATGCAATTGCCACCTTTAGAAAAGCAAAAAGGAGATCACTATAAAATAAAAAGACATAAGAAAGAAAAGTAGGTAATATAAATATGAGAGATAAATCTTTTACAGTTTCAGTGATTATGCCGACTTATAATGGTGAAAAAAATATCATTGAACAATTAGAATCAATCAAAAATCAAGAACGTATGCCTGATGAAGTATTATTATGTGATGATGGTTCAACCGATCGCACGGTTGAGATCGTAACTAATTTTATAGAAGAAAACCAATTATCTGGATGGCAGTTGTTGATCAATGAGGTAAACATCGGTTGGAGAGAAAATTTCATCCGCTTGATTCACCAAGCAAAGGGGGATGTGATTTTTTTTAGTGACCAAGATGATATTTGGTACCCGCACAAAATTAAACATATGTCTGAAAAGATTATGTCGGACCCGGAAAATATAAAAGTACTAGTTTCTAATTATGATGAGCTACTTGAAGAAAATGGTGTCTCTTATCCATGTGAAAAGAGAAAGATACCGACAAAACAACCAAATGATTATATTTATTTTTCTAAAAAAAATGTATTTTTAAATCGACCAGGATGGGTTTATGCTTTTCAAAAAGACTTTATTCCGACTTTCGATGAGTTTCTCGAAACATCACTTTATCCAGTTCATGATATGGCGATGTGGTCTACAGGTGTTTTAACAGACAAGTTATATCTACTAGATGAAAAAACAGGATTATGGCGAAAACATGGAAGTAGTGCCATGCAAATTGAAAATGAAGAAACAGAAAAAACTGCAGAAACTAAGAAAAATATACGTTTAGGAAAACTGGAGTTATTAAAAATTCTAACAGAATCAAATTTGAATTTTGTTCAACGAGTTGATGTGCCAAATAAAGAGTATAAAATAAAAACATTGAAAGCTTTATTAAAGGAATTAGAAACAAGATTAAAGATTATCGAAGAAGATAAACCAATGGCTGTGTTGACATCTTGGAACTCTTATACAGTTTTGCATTCTTTTCTAGCTGATATCTTATACTTTACAAAAAGCAGAGTGAATAAAAAATACCGGTAATAAATGGAGGAAAATACATGTCCAATAATAGTCTGTCGCCTAAAGATATATATTCTTTTTTTAGAGATCATTTAAAAGTATATGTTGTTTCATTTATAGTAAGTTTACTTCTTGTAGGTGGATTATTCTTCTATTCAAATTATTCTCAAAGTAAGATTGAAAATAATAATCAAATAAATCGTCCATTATTCTCATTTATTTTAGAAAATAGTCAAGGTAACATCATGACTGCTTCAGGGGCTGTAAAACAAGTATTTTTAACTAGTTTACAGGAAAAAAATCAATTTTCAGATGAGACACTTGAAAAATTAAGTGTAGGATACAATGATATCCAAAACACGATTGATGTTCAGTTTACAGATGATGTCCCAGAGCAAGAACAAAAACAAATATCTGAATTATTGCAAAAGGAAATGACTAATAACGAGTTACCATTTTTTGATAATAAAACGTTCTATTATATCAACAAAGATATCCAATATAATAAAACATTGCCAGCACAAGTGAGTGAAGGAATTAGTACAAAAAAAATCATTTTATTAGTATTAGTAATGATAGTTATTACATTGGGTCTAGGAACTCTTTTAGTAAGTTGGAAAGAGTACAGAACCAAAGTTATCACGCAAAAATTCACACTGGGAAATGATGTTCAAGCGATTGATATCAATTCCTTAGACTTATCAACAGTAGAAGAAAAACTAAATATTATCAATTCACTATTGAATGGCACATCTGAAAATAAATTTTTGGTTTTAGAAGAAAATAATACCATTGATAAAAATAAAATTTTCAAGCACGATGATACAAATATTTATTCAAATTTGAATCATATTATTGAGCCTGTGTCGTTTAAACCAGATGAAATTTTAATTGTTTGTTTTAAGAAAAATACGACAAAAAAATGGTATAGAGAACAATTAGAGATTGCAAAAGCTTTAACTAATATCATTAAAATAATCTATATATAAGGAGAACAGCATTGTACATTTATGTAGGAACATTCGCACTGCTAGCGGTATTGTCAGTTTTGGAATATTTTACTAGAAAAAAAATATTTTTTTATGCTGGTATCGTATTTTTAACGTGTTTAGCAGGTTTTAGATTTTCTACGGGATATGATTTTTCTTCCTATAACAATTTTTTTGATAGGTTAATTAATTGGGATAAAATATTCGATGGTAGTATTGATGCAGAACCTGGGTATCTTTTATTAAATTATATCGTACGTGAGCTAGGAATGAATTTTTCAACTTTTATCTTATTATTTTCTATAATAAGCATGTTATTGCTCGCTTATGCACTTAATAATTATTTTCCGGTTCCATCAATTGCACTACTCTATTACTACTCTAGATTTTTTCTAGTACGTGATATGGGGCAAATAAGATCTTCTATTGTGGCTATCATATTCTTATTGGCTTTACCAGCGTTCAAAAAAAGAAATTTAAGAAATATTATTCTACTTTCGTTAGTAGGTTCATTATTTCATATTGTTTCTATTTTTATTATTCCTGCGTATCTTTTCGTACAGATTGTTAAAGAGATCAACGTCCCTAAAGAAATATTTCTGATTTCATCTAGCGCATTTGTAGGAATCATTTTCTTTTTCCCAAATTTATTTAGGTTTATGATTCCAGATCGTTACTATGGTTACTTATCTGGGTACTATGCACAAGGTAGTTGGATTTTTAATCCGGTATTCATAATGCAATTAGTCATACTGATTGGCGCAACTATTTTCGTAAAAAACAACAATACAGTTTTTACAGAAAACTTTAATATAATATTGTCTTTATATTGCTTATCGACGATTCTGTTAGTGTGTTTCGGACCTTTAGCAACAATTGGTGGAAGAATCAGTACAATATTTTCAACAGTAGAAATTTTTATCGTACCCATTGTATTGGAGAAACTTTTTAAAAATAAATTTCTATTTTTAATAACTTTTATTTTGTTCAGCTTCTGTATATTTATTTTGATTTTTATTGTTTCTGGAGCATATAATTCATATGTCCCATACAATACGATATTCTTTAAATAATTAATAGTATTCAATAGATTAGCTTAAATACTACTAAGGTTAATTTGTAAGAAATATAGAGGCACAAGCACTATATATAAGATGGTTTTATTAAATAGTATGACAAAGTAGGTATTAATAATGAATGATAAAGCAAGAAACGTAATGAAAAACTTATACTATACTGTAGCTGCAAATTTTGCTACTTTAGGAATATCAGTGCTATTAAATCTATTTGTGCCAAAACTTTTAGGTGTTACTGAATATAGCTATTGGCAACTTTATGTTTTTTATTCGTCTTATGTAGGTTTTCTACATTTTGGTTGGATTGATGGCATCTACTTAAAAATTGGCGGAGAAGAATATGATCAGTTGAATAAACGAGATTTGGGTACACAGTTTTGGTATCTAATGATCTTTGAACTATTCTTATCTTTCTTTGTAGCTATATGGGCCTGGTTGTTTCTTCCTCATTCTGAGCAATCAGTCATACTTATCTTAACAGCAATAGTGTCAGTCGTGACGATTATAAAAACATTTGTTTTATATATTTTACAATCGACGAATCGAATCAAAGAGTATGCACAACTATCAAGAAATGATCGATATCTATATGTTTTATTTATTGCTATTTACTTTTCTTTAGGTGGTAGAAATTTTTTCTGGTTGATTTTATTAGATATCCTTTCTAAATTGTTGGTAACATTATGGGGAATGTCTTTGATTAAAGATATGTTAAATGTCAAATTAATCAATTTACGAGTTTTATTCCCAGAAATATTAGATAATATCAATATTGGTAGTAAATTAATGATTAGTAATATTGCGAGTATGCTGATTATTGGAACAATCCGTTTTTTTGTGCAACAAAAATGGACAATCGAAACATTTGGTAAGTTGTCATTCACACTAAGCCTTTCAAATATGTTTTTGACGTTCATCAATGCCATTGGCATTGTTATGTTTCCTTTATTAAGAAGGACGAATAAAGAGAGATTGCCTGAATTGTTTCGAATTCTTAGAGGATTATTTGTCCCATTAACGTACGGATTACTAATATTTTATATTCCTGCAAAAATCATTTTAAGTTTATGGTTACCGGAATATGCAGAAAGTCTTAGGTTTATGGGGATTTTATTCCCAATTGTCATTTATGAAGGAAGAATGTCATTACTGATCAATACGTATCTAAAAACTTTGAGAAAAGAAAAAACGATTTTATTTGTAAATATCATTACGTTAGGAGTAACATTACTTGCGTCTTTATTTGTGATTTTCATTGTTGGAAATTTAGATTTGACTGTTTTACTCATTTTAATTAGTTTGGCCCTACGTTGTAATCTGGCTGAATTTTTCTTATACAAAGATTTGCGATTAACAATAGGTTGGAAGCATGTTATTGAAACATTATTAACTGTGCTATTTATTTTAAGTAACGTACTATTCAATGCATCCTTCGCAAGCATGGTTGTATACGTCGTTATTTATATTGTATATCTTGCTTTTATACATCGATCAATTATTGCTAGCTATAAAGATTTTCGTATTTTACTAAAAGAACGTTAATCTAAATTTCTGTATAAAATCATTCATAAAAACGTCTCGTAAAAAATATTTTATTTTCTACGAGACGTTTTCGATTACACTGCATAGTGTTCAATATCTTATCATGGTAAAATAGGTTTATATTTTTTAATAAATAATTGGAGTGAATAAAGTGGATAAAATATTAATTACCGGTGGAGCCGGGTTTATCGGTTCAACAATGGCAAATCATCTAGGAGATCATAACGATATTGTAGTTATTGATGATTTATCAATGGGGAATAGAGAGAATTTAGATCAAACAAAAAAAATCACTTTTATTGAAGGTGATGTCAGTGATAAGCAAAAAATGGAAAAGATTTTGCAATCTCACCAGTTTGACTATATCTTTCATTTAGCTGCTATAGCTAGTGTTGCTGATTCCGTTGAACGGCCGTTGGAAACTCATCGAGTGAATTTTGATAGTGTCTTGATGTTACTTGAGTTGATTCGTAAGTATCAGCCAAATTTAAAGCGTATTGTATTTAGCTCTTCTGCAGCTGTTTATGGAGATGAACCAACACTACCTAAAAAAGAAGAGTCAGTTATTCGACCGTTGACGCCTTATGCTATTGATAAATTTGCCGCTGAACAATATGTACTTGATTATTGCCATTTGTATGATGTGCCAGGAACTGCGGTACGTTTCTTCAACGTATACGGTCCAAATCAAAATCCAAATTCGCCATATAGTGGGGTGATCTCGATTTTAGTGGATCGCTATAAAAAGCAACTTGCAGGTGAAAAAGCGTCATTTACTTTATTCGGCGATGGGAGTCAATCAAGAGATTTTGTCTATGTCGAAGATGTTGTGCAAGCTTTATTACTTGTTTCAAAAGAAGAAAAAGCATTAGGGCAACAATTCAATGTTGGAACGGGAAACAGTACAACTTTACTTGAGTTGATCCAGACAATCAATCAGATTCTTGAAGTTGAATTACTGTTAGATTATCAAGAGGAGAGAGCAGGAGATATCCATGACTCTTTAGCTGATATCACTAAGCTTTCAACCCTTGGTTACCAACCTAAACATAGCATACTAGATGGCATGAGAAAATATTTAGCAACAGAAATAAATATGACAAAATCATAAAATTTCTATATCTAGGGAACAACTGAGAAAACCTTGTATCAAGCCAAATTACTTATACAAGGTTTTCTTCATTCTTATTCAATTATCACAGATGACAGGTAAGCAAATTGCTTATTCATCATTTCCCATCAATTTATAAATCTGATCTCTAAGATCGGTGGCTGTTGTTTTATATTTTTTATCGGCTTGGATATTACTTTCTAATACAACTGCATCAGAGGTATCTTTTTTCATTGCTAATACCGCATGGAAACGATTGATGTTTCCTTGAGCAAATATGGTATCTCTCCCACTGTAGACCCCGCCGTTATATGGACGTCCATTCAAATTCTTTCCCCAAAGAGAAAAAAGTAAATCTTGTGGAATCAATTTTCCTTTTAATACTTTTGTAAAAAATTCATTCAAGTCATAGACGGACATACTGATATTTCCAGTTCCTAATTCATTACGTATATCTGTTTCAGATTCAGTCAAAGCTTGATGATAATCATCGTCTGGACTCATTTGATAAGAGACTGCGTGTTCTGAAGTGTTTTTGACTTGGTCATAGAAGGTCGTCTGTTTTAATTGTAAAGGAGTGATGATTTGGTCATACACCAACTTTTCGTATGGCTGATGAGTTAATTTCATTAAAATACCTGTTAGTAACGTGAAATTCAATGGTTCATATTTGTAACTTTGATCATTGGTATATTCGAGATGGTCTAGGGCAAACTGGATCACCTCTTGGTCATTCATCGGTACGGTCGGAGAAGCTGTTTTTTTCAATCCTGATCGCATATATAATAAGTCTTTGATCGTGATTTTATTGCTACCGTTGATTTGGGGATAAAATTTATCCAGTTTTGTATCTAGAGAAAGTTTCCCTATATCAACTTGTTTTAGAATCAGTAGTGCAGTCATTGCTTTTTGGATCGAGCCAATTTGATAATACAAAGATGGAGTATTTGGTTGCTGTGCTTCTTCGTTAGCGTATCCGTAGCCCTTTTCAAGGATCACTCGATTGTTTTTACGAATATAGATAGATCCGACATAATCATTTTTTTGTAATAATTGGTCGATTTGATCGGCAAGGACCTGTTCATCTTTGGTCAAATCTAGGGAATCGTTTGCCACTTGAATCGAGGCGGATACTCTTGACTGGGCCATTTCATAGGTAGCCCAAGTGATAATCCCAATAGTGACGACTAAAATGAATAAGCAGATTTTTTGAGAAAAAGAAAAATGGGAAGCTTGTTTTCTTCTTAAATGTTTCCTTGTGTTCATGTACATCAATCCTTCCTGTCAAAGAGCTTAGTGATTTAAATAAGCAGATTATTGTTATTTAGTAAATAAGAATTATTTTATTTTCTATTTTAAGCCGAAGATAATCGATTTACTACTTACAATTTTGACATAAGAATTGTTAAAAATAATTCACCTCCGCCTGAATTTCATGTATAATGAATAAAGTTATGAAGTTGATAGTAAGGAGGAGTTGTTTTGTCAGAAAACAAACAACATCCAGATGAGAAGAGACGACGACAAAAGAATGCAACTGATTCGACAGATGTAGTCAGTAAGCGAAAAGACCTACGTAAAAAAGAAGATAAAATCGTAGGAAAAATTATTTTAGTGATTGCGCTTACGTTGCTAATTATTGGATGTGTATTTGGTTTTACGGTCTATCGCTATATTGATAGTGGCTTAAAACCTTTAGACCCAGAGAATGAACAATTGGTTTCAATCGAAATCCCTAGTGGTTCTTCAAATAAGCAAATCGGAGAGATTTTAGAACAAGACCATATCATCAAGAGCGGTATCGTATTTAATTATTATACAAAATTTAAAAATATGACTGGCTTTCAGGCTGGCTTCTACCAATTAGCCCCTAACATGACGTTAGATGAAATCGGTAAAGAGCTCCAAGAAGGTGGAACCTCAGAACCTACAGAAGTGGCAGATGGGAAGATCACGATACCAGAGGGATTTGATGCAGAGCAGATTGCAGAACGAGTAGCAAAAATCACTGGGAAAGATAAACAGGAATTTTTAGATCTACTAAAAAACGAAGCCTTTTTCACGGAATTGACCCAAAAATATCCTGATTTATTAGAAAGTGCAGCTAAGGCAGAAAACA
Organism: Enterococcus sp. AZ171; assembly: GCF_051714005.1. Classification (NCBI taxonomy): domain Bacteria; kingdom Bacillati; phylum Bacillota; class Bacilli; order Lactobacillales; family Enterococcaceae; genus Enterococcus; species Enterococcus sp. AZ171. Next base: position 905,661 of record NZ_JBIORA010000001.1, read on the forward strand.
CCAAGTATCGCTTAGAAGGTTACTTATTCCCAGCGACTTATGATTACTATAAAGATATGTCACTCAAAGATCTGATCATTCAGATGGTCGATAAAACGAATACCGTGTTACAACCATACTTCTCAACGATCAAGCAGCAAAATCATACGGTTCAAGAAATCATGACACTTGCTTCATTGATCGAAAAAGAAGGGGTATCTGAATCAGATCGTAAAAATATTGCCAGAGTTTTCTATAATCGGATTGACATAGGGATGCCATTACAATCAGATATTTCTATTTTATATGCGTTAGATGAACACAAAGAATTTGTCTCTTATGAAGATACGGCAGTCGATTCACCATATAATCTTTATACAAATAAGGGATATGGTCCAGGACCGTTCAATAGCCCGAGTGAAGCAGCTATCCAAGCTGTTGTTGAACCAGCAGAGAATGATTATTATTATTTTGTCGCAGATATCTCTACAGGTGAGGTTTATTTTGCAAAAACATATGAAGAGCATATAGAATTAGTACAAAAATACGTAAATAATTAAAATTGAGCGCTGGCTGTAACTTTATTTATTTTTAGAAAAACATTTACATTTTAGAAAAAGCATGGTAATCTTTTTTGGACTGTAGTCCGTAAAAGATTACCTTTTGCGGTATTCCATAGAAAAAGGAGAAGAGTTATACATGGTAGAAAAAGTATATCCTATGACGCTTGAAGGAAAAGCGAAGTTAGAGCAAGAATTAGAAGAATTAAAAACAGTTAAACGGGGAGAAATCATTGAACGAATCAAAATTGCCCGTGGCTTTGGTGATTTATCTGAGAACTCAGAATATGAGGCAGCTAAAGATGAACAAGCTTTCGTAGAAGGACGTATCACGACAATCGAGAATATGATCCGTTTTGCACAGATCATTGACAATGATGGCGTTGATTCGGATGAAGTATCTATTGGTAAAACAGTGACGTTCATTGAGTTACCAGATGGTGAAGAAGAAGAGTATACGATCGTGGGAAGTGCTGAGGCAGATCCTTTCTCAGGAAAAATCTCAAATGATTCACCGATTGCACAAGCTTTGATTGGCAAATATAAAAATGATGAAGTAACAATTTCAACACCTGGTGGCGATATGCAAGTAAAAATCGTCAAGGTTGCGCAAGCATAAGTTGAAATTTAGACACAGATAATCAATTATTGGTTTGTCTATACAAAAAGGTCTGGGATCATGACACAAAGTCCCAGGCCTTTTGCTGTAGAAAGCGATAGTTACATCTAAAGTCCTATAGCATCTCGAAACAAAAATAGGTATGATAAAAAAGAGAATGAAAAGGAAAGGAGAATAGCGATGAATAGCTCTTGGCGCTTTTTTATAGTAGTAGAAGCCTTACTATTGATCTTTGCAGTTTGGCAAATCGTAAATAATGTTGAATTATTACTATTAGTTTTATTTGGTATTTTTAATATCTATCTTGCATTGCGAAAATCACCGAGATCGGGATTTCAGAATTTTCAATTTGTACTAGGTGGACTAGTTATTTTTTTCAGTTTGATCAATAGTCCTGCGCTATGGATAATGGCAGTCTTTGCTGTCTTGTTCATCGGTCTTAAAGGTGTAGAGATTTCTGGGATCGATCTAACCAAAAATGCTTTTTGGCGAAAAAAACAAATCATTATGGTTCAAACAGAGCAAGTGAAGTCCCACAATAATGAACGAAAAAAACAACAATTATTCGGTAACCAGCGAATTGGTAATGATGTGTACGAATGGGATGATATTAATATCTCTCTACTTTCAGGAGACACGATCATCGATTTAGGGAACACCTTGTTACCTAAAGACGATAATATCGTTATCGTCAGAAAAGGAATCGGTCGGACACGCATCTTAGTTCCTTTAGGGATTGCAATCAGTCTCGAACATGCAACGTTAGTAGGAAATGTACAATTTGAAGAAGAACAATTTGCATTGAAGAACGAGTCGATTAAAATCTATAGTAACGATTACGATGAAAATCCACGTCGTTTAAAAATCATTACGAACACATTACTTGGGGATATCGAGGTGATTCGAGCATGATAGAGAAACTTTCTCGACCGATGCTAGCTATTTATGCTTCGATCGCCTCATTTATCGTCATTTTATTTTCTTTTTTTACTTATTTTTACGCAAGTAATCAAACTCATTTTTGGCGTACTTTATTAAGTGCCAGAATTTTATACGTGCCATTGATCTTTCACTTACTAGCAATTTCGTCAGGTGTCGGTTTAATTGTTTTTTTGATTGTCTCTCTTTTACAAAAAGCACGTTATGGGAAAATCGAAGAGCAGTTACGGGCAATTTCATCCGGTAACTATGAAGCAAAAGTTTTAAATGATTCCTTACCAAGTGCATCTGACGATATATATGTTAAAGAAATTGAAAAGGAAATCACTAAAATCAAAGAAAAAATGATCGAAGTGTCAAGTGAACTTCAAATATTGACGAGTCGACCTCAATATGTCGATGGACAAACAAAAGAAGAAATCTTAGAATTAGAAAGACATCGTTTAGCGCGTGAGCTACATGATTCAGTTTCCCAGCAATTATTTGCAGCGATGATGATGATGTCTGCTCTGACGGAACAAGCAGAAAAAAGTGATACGCCTGAAATGTTTCGTAAACAACTAAGGATGGTAGCAGATATCATCAATGCTTCACAATCTGAAATGCGTGCGTTGCTACTACATTTGCGACCAGTCAATCTTGAAGAAAAAAGTTTGAAACAAGGGATTGAACAATTATTAAAAGAATTAAAAAACAAGATACAAATTGCATTGAAATGGGATATTGAAGATATCACTTTGTCTGATTCGATTGAAGATCATCTCTTTCGGATCGTTCAAGAATTACTTTCAAATACGTTACGCCATGCAAAAGCAAATGAATTAGAAGTGTATCTGCATAAAATCGATAATAATCTTTTATTACGAGTGATCGATGACGGTACTGGCTTCAATATGAATGAAACAAAAACTGGCAGCTACGGACTAAACAATATTAGAGAACGTGTAGCAGGTATTGGTGGGACAGTAAAAATCATTAGTTTCAAAGGACAAGGGACAAGTGTAGAAATTAAAGTTCCTTTAATAAAGGAGGCGGAAAAATGATAAAAGTATTACTAGTCGATGATCATGAAATGGTACGTTTAGGGGTTTCTTCCTATTTGTCGATCCAAGAAGATATCGAAGTAATCGGAGAAGCAGAAGATGGACGAAAAGGCTACGAAAAAGCCATGGAACTTCGTCCGGACGTGATTCTAATGGATTTAGTCATGGAAGAAATGGACGGGATCGAATCTACAAAAGCAATCCTCAAAGATTGGCCAGAAGCAAAAATCATTATTGTCACGAGTTTTATTGATGATGAGAAAGTATATCCGGCTATTGAAGCTGGCGCAACAGGCTACTTACTTAAAACATCGACAGCCCATGAAATCGCCGATGCGATCCGCGCGACTCAAAGAGGTGAACGTGTGCTTGAACCTGAAGTAACCTCGAAAATGATGGAAAAGATGAGTCGGCGTAATGAGCCAATCTTGCACGATGATTTAACGAATCGTGAAAATGAGATTCTTATGTTGATCTCTGAAGGAAAGAGCAATCAAGAAATCGCAGACGAATTGTTTATTACTTTGAAAACAGTCAAAACACATGTTTCTAATATTTTAACAAAATTAGAAGTGGAAGATCGTACGCAAGCTGCCATATACGCATTCAAGCATGGATTAGTGAAGTAAGTAGACTTATGACTTATGATCTAAACAGTAAGCACATTTTTGCTAAGTATAAATTGGAACATAAATTATAAAGTATCCCTGTTTTCACATTGATAAGGGAAAACAGTACCCTGATCCAAAGCAAAATGTTATTACTTTTGTTTTGGATTTATTTGTGTTTGCTAATTACAAATTACATTGTTTGTTATTTTGAATTCTTTGTTATCATGTTCTTTTCATTTGGGTCTTTTTATAGTTTAATATATTATAGGACAATATAAGTTCGATTTAAAAAATAAAGGAGAATGTCATGAGAAAAAATTGGATAGGCATGTTATTAAGTTTCTTATTACTGTCAGGCTCGATCACGCCAAGTGTTTACGCATTATCGATAAACGATAGAACAAATACGTCACAAGGAAGTACTTCGCAAACAAACGAAACTACAGCAACATCATCTAATGTCCCTTTGATAGAAAGTACTAATCCCACCACAGAGGAAACCACAGGAACAACAGAAAACTCTGCAGAAAATTCATCTAAAGATATTTCTGTTGATGAAGTTCATTTCCCAGATCAAAATTTCCGTCAAGTATTGATTGAAATGATGGAGAAGAATCATAGTAACGTATTATCCGATGAATTATTGGCTACAACTGAGTTGGATCTTAGTGGTAGAAATATCAAATCATTGGATGGTATCGAATATTTTAAACAGTTAAAAAAACTGGAAGTTCAAAATAATGAGTTAGAACAAGTAGATGTCTCGGCTCTTTCAGAGTTAACTTACCTTGATGTTTCTAAAAATAAACTGTCAACAATTGATTTGTCGATGAATGATCATTTGACTTATTTTAACGGGAAAGAACAATTGATTAATGCAGAAGCATCAAAAGATGATCGTGAATGGGTGATCAATCAAGACAATCTAAAACCGGAATTAAATAAGATCGATATTAACTCAACTAATTGGGAATACAATGGATCCGTTTTTACTACTGTTGAACCTTCGGCACTAAATTATAGTTACCAAGTAGAGTTTTCACAAAAAGCAATTTTAGAAGAAACATCTAATCGCTCACTAGATATCACTGTAGACGTGAAATTTTTAGAACAAAATAGCGTTGAATCAATTATTCCAAAAGAAGAAAAAATAGAAATGATCCAAGGCGAAACTAAACAACTTGAGTATTCGCTTGTTCCAGAAAATGCTGAGATTATTACTCCAAATTGGGTATCAGTAGACAATAATATTGTTGAAGTGGATGAAAAGGGTCTGGTGACAGCAAAAGCAATCGGTGAAACAGAAGTATTATTAAAAGATGGCGAGAGAACATTAGGAAAGTTCAACATACAAGTAGAAAAAAATAACAATGATTCAATAACCCAAGCGAATCGCCCAGAACAAACGGTGAGCAATCGTGCAGAAGTTTCTAAACCATCCGTCAGTTATCAAACACACGTGCAAACTTACGGTTGGCAAAGTACCGTAGCTGATGGTGCTACTGCAGGTACGATTGGTCAAGGTAAAAGAATTGAAGCCATTAAAATCCAATTACCAAATAATTCATTAAATGGCGATATTGAATATAGTAGTCATGTACGAACGATTGGCTGGCAAAATTATGTGAAAAATGGTGCTACATCAGGAACGACAGATCTTTCTTTACGAACAGAAGCAATTAGGATTCGCTTGACTGGAGAGATAAGTGAACAATATAGCGTCTATTATCGTGTGCACTCAGCTTATTTTGGTTGGTTAGGTTGGGCAAAAGATGGCGAAGATGCAGGTAGTTCAGGATTTGGGTACCAAATGGAAGCTATCCAGATCCAACTAGTCAAAAAAGGAGAAGTTGCCCCAACTCAGAGCACAGCTTTCTATGACAAAGATAAACTCCCTAATCCTAATGTCAATTACCAGACGCACAGTCAGTCAGTCGGGTGGCAACCCTATCAGTCAAATGGTTCAACTGCTGGAACGATGAATCGTGGATTAAGAATAGAGGCTGTAAAAATAAATGTTTCGGATACACCAATCCCTGGCTCCATTGAATATTCTAGTCATGTGCGTTCTATTGGTTGGCAAAATTATGTGCGAGATGATGCGATTTCCGGAACAACTGATCGTAAACTTCGAACAGAAGCAATTCGAATACGTTTAACTGGTCAGTTAGCAGAACACTATGATGTTTATTATCGCGTGCACTCAGCTTATTTTGGTTGGCTAGGTTGGACAAAAAATAATGGCAATGCAGGAAGTGCAGGATTTGGTTATCAGATGGAAGCTATGGAAGTAAGGCTGGTAGCCAAAGGGCAATCTGGACCAGCAGCTAGTACTGCCTTTTATGATAAGGATACAATAAAAAATCCTAATGTTAATTACCAAACGCATAGTCAATCGATTGGTTGGCAAGGTTATCAAATGAATGGTGCAACTGCGGGAACAGTGGGACGTGGCTTTAGATTAGAAGCATTACGAATGAATATCTCTAGTACACCTATTCCAGGAACAATAGAATATAGTACACACGTTCAATCGATTGGCTGGCAAAACTATGTGAATAATAATACTCTTTCGGGAACAGAGGGTAGAAAATTACGAGCTGAAGCGATAAGGGTGAGATTAACTGGTCAGTTAAGTCAACATTATGATGTCTATTATAGAGTTCACTCTGCGCAACTTGGATGGTTAGATTGGGCCAGAAACGGTCAAAATGCTGGGACGTCCAATGTAGCATTACAAATGGAAGCTATCCAAGTTGTACTAGTTAAAAAAGGAGCACCAGCGCCAGGACCTACGTCAAATCCGTACCAAACCTCAATCAATCATCTATTTGTAATGGGACATGGAGCAGGAGATCCAGGGGCTTCATATAACGGTATCAACGAGCGAGACTTTACAAGAAATGAACTTATGCCATATTTACAAAAATGGGCAGGGCGCTTAAAAACAAATCGTATAACCTTTTATGATACAAATGCGGATATGTTCCAAGACACTCGTAGAATGCAGGGTGCGTATACGATTAGTAGTAGTTTTTCTTCTGTAACAGAATTTCATTTAGATGCAGGAGCGATTGGTATTAGTACTGGTGGGCATGTGATTGCGCATCGTAACGGCAACTCATATACGACACAAAATTATGCCATTGCTAATGTGATACGCACACATGTAGGTTTATGGGGCTCTGTTCAAAATACCGGTGGTATCAACTTAAGAAGTGATTTATTGAATTTGAATGTACTACATTCTCGTGGTATCCCTTATCGACTAGCGGAACTAGGATTTATCACCAATACTCGTGATGTAGAAAATATTCGTAGAAACATGGATCAAATTGCTAAAGGGATTGTAGAAGGAGTGACAGGAGAAAGATTGTAAAGTAATCATTTCTGTTTTATCAATTTTTTATCAAATATTAATCCTCTTATTGACAAAAACCAATTTTACCTGTAGGGTTTAATTATAAAAACTTGTTAGGTGAGGCTCCTAAAAGAACACAGGCTACTGCCCTCAAACGTCGAGAGACGCCACAGGGTATAACAGGCAACGTCGGCTTAAGGCGTGCTTAACGTAGCTATCTGGATTATATTTCCAGAATTACGTCTTTTAGTGCTAAAGCTCAGACGAGAAGTTCGTTCAGGTAAACACTGGTACCATTTTGATGGGATCTTATGAGACGGCTTCTTTTGGAGGCCGTCTTTTTTATGTACTTCCTGTTTTTTCCAAACGAATCCATCCAACAAGTTTATATCGAAAAAACGATGTAACAAAGGAGAATACGAGATGAGAACATTAAATGATACAAATAACCTAGAAACACAATTGAAGATTCTTAATTATCTTGAGCAAAAAAAGCTTGAAGAATTGAAGAACTATTTAGCAACGATCGAGAAAGTGGAATTGATCCAACTATTTGTTACGTTACCTTTAGATAAGCAAGTACTGGTCTTTCGATTATTATCAAAAGACAAAGCCCTCGAAATCTTTGAAACATTTGAACCGTCTGTCCAACAAGATTTGCTTCGTTCGTTTACGGATGATGGTGTGATTGAATTTGTGAATGAGATGGCTCCAGATGATCGGGTAAGGTTGTTTTACGAACTACCAGCAAGTGTGACTAAAAAACTATTGGCAGAGCTTTCTGAAGAAGAGCGAGCAACAACGAATCGATTGATGGGCTATGAACATGAGACAGCTGGACGGATCATGACGACTGAATTTATTTCAATTAAAAAAGAAATGACTGTTGAAGAAGCACTGCATAAAATCAGAAGATTAGCGAAAGAAATGGAAACAATCTATATTTTGTATGTGACAGATATGGCGAAAAAAATTGAAGGAGTACTATCGTTAAAGGATCTAGTCATTGCAGAAAGTGATCAACAGATTGAAGAAATCATGATCAAGCACGTCGCTTATGTAACCACAGATACAGACCAAGAAGAAACTGCACGATTGTTACAAGAGTTAGATTTGATCGCTATTCCCGTCGTAGATAAAGAAACACGACTAGTAGGTATTGTGACAGTGGATGACGCCATCGATGTCTTAGAGCAAGAAACGACCGAGGATATGTTCAATGCTGCTGGTTTAGCAGACGTCGCCTCTGTAGAAGCTGATCGTAGTACAGTACTGATTAACGGGAATCTTTGGCAAATATGGAAAGTCCGGTTGCCTTTCTTAGCGATCACATTGGTTGCAGGGATGTTAGCTGGTCTAGTAATCGATGAGTTTGAACAAACGTTAGAATCTGTGGCTGCTGTTGCTATTTTTATTCCTTTGATCATGGATATGGGTGGAAATGTAGGGACGCAATCATCGACGGTTTTTGTTCGTGGATTATCTTTAGGGCACATTGATCTCAACACATTTATCAAGCACTTTTTGAAGGAAACAGGGATTGGTCTAAGTTTAGGGATTGTTGTAGGGATCGTATCTGGAATAGTCGCTTCTGTGTGGCAAGGCATACCATTGTTAGGTGTAGCTGTGGGGATCTCTCTGGTCTTTGCAATGACCTTAGCTGCCGCCCTTGGTTTTTTGATTCCTTTTATCTTATTGAAATTGAATATTGATCAAGCTGCTGGATCTGCACCGATTATTACATCGATCAAAGACATTGCTGGGTTGTTTATTTACTTTATTTCAGTTAACGTATTCTTAGGCTACCTATTGTAGGAATAATTAGTAATATAGCCATACCTTTTTAGTAGAAACATCAAGAAATATTCTATGATCTACCATAGTAGGCCTTCTCTTGATCCTCCATTAAAATGAGTCTTTTCCGTAAAGAAAAGCAGGGTTGCTTTTGTTTTTACAGTGGCTTTGCTATACTTGAAATGGAATGGATAAAGGAGGAGAAAAGTGAAACAGAATTTTGCAATCGTAGGACTTGGACGTTTTGGTGGCAGTATCTGTCGTACGTTAGTCGAAGCTGGTCAAGAAGTTTTAGCTATTGATAGCAGTGAAGACCGAGTGAATGAATATATGAATATCGCAACACATGCAGTGGTTGCGAATGCACAAGATGAAATGACTTTACGATCTTTAGGAATCAGAAATTTTGATCATGTGATCGTAGCAATTGGAGAAGATATCCAAGCAAGTATTTTAGTGACACTGATGGTTAAAGAAATGGGCGTTCCGAATATCTTAGCCAAAGCACAAAATGAGTATCATGCTCGTGTTCTTGAAAAGATCGGTGCAGATCGCGTTGTTCATCCTGAGAGAGATATGGGGATACGGATCGCACATAATCTTGTTTCTAAAAATATTTTGGATTATTTAGAGCTGTCAGACAAATTCTCGCTCGCTGAGATTCGGGTATCTAATCCCAAGTTCTTTAATAAAACATTAGCAGAACTAAATTTCAGACAGCGATTTGATTTGACTGTGGTAGCCATCCGACGCTTCGATCGTTCTGTCGTAGTGTCACCAGCCGCAGACGAATATGTACGTGAAAATGATAATTTACTTGTTATCGGAGAAACAGAAGATGTAGATATACTTGATGATAAAATGAATCAATAAAAAGGGGCTCATCACATGCAATTAACAATAACGGACAAAGCAAAAGAATGGTTTCAAGCAGAGGTAGATTTACCTGAAAATTATGGTATCCGTTTTTTTGGGAAAGTATATGGCAAAACAGAAGTACATGAGGGATTTTCAATCGGTATGTCTGTGGAGTTACCAGAACGTCCGATGAAACAAGAAACGATCGATGGTCTATTATTCTTTATTGATGAAGCCGATGATTGGTTCTTCAAAGGATATGATCTGGTTGTTGATTATGATCCACAATTAGAGGAACCAACGTATCATTTCCAAGAAACAGCAGATGTATAAGGTGAGAAATAGTCTTTTATCTTTAGGAAAAAAGCCTGACGAACGAAAAGTAAGTTTTACTTACTTTCGGATTGTTAGGCTTTTTTTTAGACAGTCAAACGCTGATCCACTTTTACTGTGTTCATTATAGGAAAAAGTCATTCAAAGAATGAAGTGCAACATACTTCATTCTTTTGAGGGATTAAGCTAGACTGATAAGTAGAGAGGATGGGTGTGATGACAAAAAAAATAATTTATTCAGTACGTTCATTTCGTGAAGAATTTATCGAAAAGATCAAAGAAATAGCACCAGAATATTCATTTCAAACGGAAGTAGCATCCGACGAACTTTCTGAAATAGCGATCAGTATCGGCTGGAATGGAGATTATCAAGAAGATATATTCGCTTCTGACAGCTTAAAATGGGTCCAATCTATTTCTGCTGGAGTAGATAATCTTCCATTAAACGAATTCGCTGACAAAGATATTTTACTTTCCAATGCGAGTGGTATCCATGTAGAATCGATCAGCGAGCATACCATGGGCATTATTTTAGGCTATTCTCGTGGATTGTTCCAAGCCCAACGAGCGCAGTTCCTTAAAGAGTGGCTAGGATCAGATATCCATTATCAAGCATTGGCAGATCAAAAATTACTAATTATAGGAACTGGACATATTGGAAAAAAATTGGCACAACATGCAGCTGTATTTGGTTTAGAATGTATCGGCATCAATACATCTGGACATCCAGTGGAAGGATTCAAAGAGACTTATCCATTAGAGAAATTAAAAGAAATTTTACCGAAAGCAACGATTGTGGTGAATATCTTACCTTTGACAGATCAGACAAAAGGGTTATTTGACGCAAAAGTATTTGAAGCTTTTGATAAAGAAGCGCTATTCATCAATGTAGGACGTGGGCCTTCCGTAAAAACATCTGATTTAATAGCTGCGTTAGACGATGGACAACTGGCTTTTGCGGCTTTAGATGTGTTTAAAGAAGAACCATTAGCAAAAGATAGCCCATTATGGGAAAGAGAAGATGTGTTGATCACCTCTCATATTGCAGGTCAGACACCACATTTCCAAACGAAGTTTATGGATATTTTTCTAACAAACTTAAAATCCTACGTAGACAAAACAGAATTAGAAGTAAATGAAATCGATTTGAATGAAGGCTATTAAATGAAGAAGAATCTCTAGAAGAGGTGTGTAATGACTACCTCTCCCAGAGATTCTTTTATTTTGGTAATTGGATTTTTGGCCAGCCTTTGACTGCTTGAGCAAAAATGAATATGCCCGCAAATGCAATAAACGCTGTTGTATCAAAAGTTGGTGCAAAAATCATCAGGATCGTTGCAATAACAGTGGGTAATGATATCGCATAGATCATTGTTTTTAGACAATCGAGAAAAGTTACTTTAGCTAAACGTAATCTTGCATATACATAAGCCGCAAAATTTGCCATAAGTAAAGTGATGATCAGATTTAAAAAGCTAGGATAAATGGAAATCAAAAATACTAATGCTTTGATCCAAAAAGGGATCGTTGCTTCACTTAATGTCCTACGTAAGCTTTCGCCAGTTAGATTTTTTAAAGCATTATTCGTGTACTCAAATTCAAACTGATTATTGTTCAGCAATGCCGAAGTCGTGCCGGTATTCGGTAAAGCTAGAACCAATTTATCCTTTAGCAGACCGACACTTAGGAAATTCCCTATCAAATCTGAAGAGATATCTTCAGGGGTACGTTTTCCTTCGGGGTCAAAGGTAAAGATGATCGAATCCGTTTGATAAATAAAACCTTCATTTGTTGGCGAATCGATTTGTCCATCACGAATCTTAAAATCTGGAATTTCAGCTGCAATTTTTTGACCATCGGACTTGATAGTGTCCAGCACTTGAAAAATTTGGTAAGAAATAGGTAATGCCATTAGTACACTCAAACATAAAAGATAGACTAATGATTTTCCAAATGATACGTTTTTAGCATTTTTAAGCTCGGTGAATCGAGCAAATGAGCTAATGATTAGTTGTTTTGTTGTCATAATTACTCCTTCTGTAGAATTGTCATCACTAGCAATTCTAGCGGAGTATGCTATGAATTACAAGAGTTCTAAAACATTCTCTCACGATAGATAAGGTTATATTCTTATCGATCATTGTTTTCTAGAGATGAAAATTATTAGCAGATAGAGTATGATAGGAAAGAATGATAAATAAGGTAGGTAGAAAAATGAAGATTTATGTTCAATTTAAAAGCTATTTAGAAAGTAAAGGATATTGGGAAGTTTTCATCTATCTATTTTTTGGTGGATTAGCAACAGTTGTCAACTTCGTCAGTTATGCAATCGCGCAACAAATCTTCCAGTTATCGATGCCAGTATCGAATACGATTTCTTGGATTTGTTCTGTTTTATTTGCATTTGTCACCAATAAGGTATGGGTGTTTCAATCCAAATCTCCTAGTTATACGCATTTATTTATCGAATTTGGGAAATTTGTTTTTTACCGAATCGTTTCTTATGGACTAGACATGGGCGCCATGTTCTTGATGATCAAAGGGTTTGAAATGAATGATTATGTCGCTAAAATCATTACACAGATCTTAGTCGTATTGGCAAATTATGTCTTTAGCAAATTATTTATTTTCAACAAGACAGAAATTATCGAAGAACCAGCAGAAACCAGTAAAAAATTGGAAGACTAGGCATAACAATTGAAGAATTTCCCTCACTTTGTTACTCTTTTAGTGTAAAGAGACCCAACAAATTTGAGGAGGAATTTTTTTATGACTTACACATTACCAGATCTACCTTATGCATTTGATGCATTAGAACCATATATCGACGAAGAAACGATGCATTTGCATCATGACAAACATCACAATACTTATGTGACAAACTTAAATGCAGCAATCGAAAAATATCCTGAACTAGGCGAAAAAACAATAGAAGAATTGCTTTCAGACATGGATGCTATTCCATCTGACATTCAAACTGCTGTACGTAATAATGGTGGTGGACATGCGAACCATTCATTCTTCTGGAAAATCATGGCACCAAATGCTGGTGGCGAGCCAACAGGAGCAATCAAAGACGCAATTAACGAAACATTCGGCGATTTTGCAACATTCAAAGAAGAATTCAAAAAAGCAGCGGCAGGACGTTTCGGTTCTGGCTGGGCTTGGTTAGTACTTGAAGATGGTAAACTTGCAATCACTTCTACAGCCAACCAAGACTCACCATTGATGGAAGGCAAGAAACCTGTTCTAGGTTTAGATGTTTGGGAACATGCTTACTACTTGAAATACAAAAATGTACGTCCTGACTACATTGAAGCTTTCTGGAATGTTGTGAATTGGGATGAAGTGAACAAGCATTTCGCAGGCTAAAATAGCGTTCTTCCATTTGCCATGGAATTTAGAAAATTAACGGGGCAATGCTTGCGAGCGTTTTCTAAATTCGGTATAATGTTTTTGCAAGGGTTACTTGCAAGAACTTTTTTGGAGGCTATATATTTATGGAACACGGAACAGTAAAATGGTTCAACAATGAAAAAGGATTTGGGTTTATTACAGTAGACGGTGGAGACGATGTATTCGTACATTTCTCAGCAATCCAAGGCGATGGCTTCAAAAGCTTAGAAGAAGGCCAAGAAGTAGAATTCTCTATCGTTGAAGGTGCGCGTGGTCCTCAAGCTGCTGAAGTATCTAAATTATAAGATCATGTTGACAAAAAAAGAAGATACGGCTTTCCGTATCTTCTCAGACTGTAGACAAACTCCTAAATTTGGAGTGTTGTTTGCAGTTTTTTTGTTTTATACTCATTGTATAAACTATTCTGGGAGTGATTCTAATGATGAGAAAACAATCGATTGAAGGTAGAAATCAATTTGCTATGTTAACAATTGATGATCTTGTACCTAAAGATCACTTAGTTCGAAAGATTGATGCTGCGATTCAGTTTGATTTCATTTATCCCATTGTAGAATCTACGTATTCGACCCATGGTCGTCCCAGTATTGATCCAGTGGTCTTAATTAAATTAGTATTTATCCAATATTTATTTGGTATCCGTTCGATGAGACAGACCATTAAAGACGTTGAAACAAATGTTGCTTATCGTTGGTTTTTAGGTTATTCATTCGAGGATCCTATCCCGCATTTCTCTACTTTTGGTAAAAACTATGTTCGAAGATTTAGAGAAACAACTTTATTTGAAGACATTTTCTCTCATATTCTAGAACAAGCTGTAAAAGCTGGCTTCGTTACGGAAGACAACCTTTATATTGATTCTACTCATATTAAGGCAAATGCCAATAAACATAAGTTCACAAAAGAAATGACCTACGGTCAAGCTAAAGCTTATCAAGATGAATTAGAAGATGAAATAAATAAAGAACGTATTGCTGTAGGAAAACGTCCTTTTACATGGGACACAGAAAGTGAGTTGAGTCTTCAAAAAATAAGTCATTCAGATCCAGAAAGTGGTTACTATGTTAAAGGTGAACGAGAAAAACAATTTGCTTATTCCGCGCATACTTCCTGTGAAGATAATGGTTTTATCTTATCTACATTAATCACACCAGGAAATGTACATGACAGCCAAGTCGCAATCGATCTGGTCAAACAGTCGAAAAGAGCTTTTCCAAATATAAAGCGTGTTGTCGCTGATGCAGGATATAAGACGCCTAAATTTGTTCATTTTCTGTCACACTTGAAACTCTACCCGATTCTTCCATATACTGTACCTCATGGAGTAAAAGGAATGTTTCGTAAAAAAGACTTTGTTTATGATGCCTATTTTGACTGCTATTTATGTCCCAATAATCAACCGTTGTTATTTTCAACTATCACTCGTGATGGTTATCGAACCTATAAATCAAATCCAAAATTCTGTAGGAGTTGTCCATTACTTAAAAACTGTACTTTGAGTACAAAACATCAAAAAATAGTAACTCGACATGTTTGGGCGGATCTTATGGATGAACTTGAACACCAACGCCATACGGCGTTGAATAGAGAAATTTATAAAAAGAGAAAACAAACTATTGAACGAATAGTTGCAGATGCAAAAGAAAAGCATGGTATGCGTTGGACAAAATATCGAGGTCTCGAAAAAGTCGCCACGCACACGATGCTTACGTTTGCTGCCATGAATTTAAAAAAACTAGCCTCATGGCTATGGAAAGCAAAAAAGCCTATGGCTTTTTATTTCAAATTTCTACAAAGACTAATAAAAAGGAGTTGGCAATTAAGCCACTCCTTTTTGTCTACAGTCTGAGAAGATACGGCTTTCCGTATCTTCTTTTTGTTTCTTTATTTTCTCTTTCTGAAAAAAATGGTTTTACAAGAAAAATTAGTTAATTTTGGTTATTGCCAAACATAATTTCTTTGATTTTTTGGACTAAGTGCTTATTATCTGAAGTAGAAAAATCATTGCGGATAGTAATATAAGGAATTTCATTTTCATAGCTGATTATTTTGGTGGGGGCCTCAGTTGTACGAATAATCAATTCAGGATTCAGCAATAATTCATTTGTGAAAAGGACATTCAAATACAAACCTAAATGGTTTTGTAAAACTTTTACATATAATAATTCGATACTTAAAGGATAATCACTTTCTAATTTCACTTTGATCTCTTTATCAAAAAATGTGGGTGGGGCAATGACTAAAAATGCTTCGATCTCTCGCGTATGGAGAGCTACTAGAATGTTTTAACAATATTTACTTGAACAATCACTTATAACAAATAAAAAAGACGGAGAGAACGGAGAAGTTGTTTCATTTCCGGATTTCTCCGCTTTTTTTTGCTGGAAATGCTTAATAGGAAGGCATAAACAAAGTTAAAAAAACTAGTTTTTTTAATTTATTGAACAAAAAATCATAAAAATCCAATAAAACGTATAAAAAGAATCGCTTTCTTTCTTTTCTGTTTATGCGCCCTATGGTATGATAATTAAGAATTTTAAAAAAAATACATATGAATCACGAAGAAAAACACTATTTTTTAAAGTTTTATTAGGATTAAGTAGTTGGATTGCTGAATGATTGGGTGTATGAGAGAATAATCAAGAATATGTATGATAGAGGTGTAGTATGAAGCGGTGGCAAAAAGTGATATTGACTTTGTTGGGAATAGTCGTACTTCTCATCGGCGGAGTTTCAGCTTATGGAATCAAGTTTATGGGAGAGGCGAGCCAAACAGTCAATCGGATTTCAAAACAATCTGATCGTGTATCAGCAAAACGTGACGATCGAGTAAGTATTGATGATCAAGAACCCTTTTCAGTATTATTATTAGGATTAGATACAGGAGGCCTTGGACGAACAGAACAAGGGAGATCCGATACGATGATGGTCGTGACTGTCAATCCACAACAAAAGAAATCAACGATTATTAGCTTGGATCGAGATATCTATACGAATATCGTCGGTTATGGGACGGTCGATAAGTTGAACCATGCCTATGCATTTGGTGGCGTAGAGATGGCAATGGATTCGATCGAACAATTACTTGATATCCCTATTGACCACTATGTCACAATCAATTTGGATGGTATGAAGGACTTGATCGATGCAGTAGGTGGGATCGAGATCGACAATAAAATCGACTTTACTCTAGATGGCGTCCATGTTCCAGAAGGAAAACAAACAGTTGATGGTGAAAAAGGGTTGGCGTATGCAAGAATGCGGCATGAAGATCCTGAAGGTGATATCGGCCGACAAGCACGTCAACGAGAAGTTGTAACGAAAATCGTCAATAAAGTACTCAGTCTTGATGGCGTTAGCAATTATCGAAAACTTTTAGATGCGGCAGGTAACAATGTGACAACTGATTTGGATTGGGATGACATGCTAGATATCGCAACGAATTATACCTCCGCTTTCCAAACAATCAAGCAAGACCAGCTAAAAGGAAAAGATACGACGATCAATGATGTGTACTACCAAATACTAGGTCAAAATGACTTATTATCGATCCAAAATCAATTGAAAAAACAATTAGAGATCAAGCCAAGTGATACGTTGCCTAACTTAAAAAATGATAATGCCTATATGATGTTTTATGATGACTCAGAAAATGGTGAAGGAGATACCACTGCTAATACCACAACCGGTGAGACGTCTGAATATTCACAAGATACGTACAATCAGTATGGCACCGATGGGTACGGTCAGCAGTCGGTCTATTCAGAAGACACCTCTCAATACTACGACCCAAATCAGTATAACCAGCAACAATATTATGACCCATATGGCGGTCAACAAAATGATCAAAGCACAGAGACTTGGACAGGCAATGGCTATTAACAAAGCTTTGTTCTTATGATTTAAACAATAAATAAAACGAGTAGATATCGAAATTTAAGGATACATCCTTAAATTTCGATATTTTTTTAGTTTTTTAAGTTATGTTATTTTTATTTTGTTTTAAGTGTTTTTCTTATAACGGAAAATAATTTAAAATGATAGATAGATTTTATTTGATTACAGAAATGTCTTGAAAATGTTTGTTTATCAGATTTTTTTACGTTAATTTATTCAAAACAGAGTAGTTTTATATATTTTTATTTTTATACTCAAAATTAAAAAACGCTAATTCTTATTTAAAAATGTTATATTTTTAGTTTTTATTTGTTATGATATCGTTGTGCAAGAGGGAAATACATAGCACGAGATAAAATTGTTGATGGGGGATATACATACTAATGAAAAGAAATGTTCGTCTAAAGAAATTATTGGCTGGCGCTGCATTATGCAGTCTGCTAGTCGTACCATTGTTTTTGAATGAACAACAAAGTGCAGCAACAGAACAAACAATCAAAACAACACCTGATTTTGGTGTAGGTCAAGGTATTGAATGGCCAGAACAAGTCGTTGCACCATTTGTTGATATGACAGCTTATACATCAGGTACAGAGTTGTCGAATAATGGCGCGTTGAATCTAGCGGCAATTGCAAAGGAAACTGGGAAAAAATTCTTTAATTTAGGATTCATGCAAGCGAAAGGAATCAAAGATGGTAAGATCGATTGGGCATGGGGCGGATTTGCCGGATTGAGTGAGAATGACAGTGATCAATGGCAATATAAAGGTATCAAAAAAACAATCCGTGAATTAAGAGTGGTTGGTGGAGATGCTGCTGTTTCATTTGGTGGACTGAACACAGGTGCTTTCTGGGAAGTCAGCCATGATGAAGATATGCTTTATGATGCTTATATGGAAGTGGTTCAAGGATATGGCTTTACTCGTGTAGATTTTGACGTGGAAGCAGGGGCGATGGGCTATACAGAAAACTTACTCAATGCGAAAGCAGTCAAACGACTACAAGATACTACAGGAGTACAAGTAACGTTGACATTACCTGTTATGCCGACTGGTTTGATTTCGACTGGACTATCCGTATTGCAAGCTTATTTAGAAGCAGGTGTCGATTTGACCAATGTCAATATTATGACGATGTGTTATGGTCCGAGCGTCATTGATTATGCACAAGGATCATTAGATGCGGTCGACAATACAATGGTCCAATTGAAGAATCATTATCGCCAATATGCTGGTATCACTTTGACTGATGAAGAAGCGTATACAAAATTAGGTACAACTCCTTCGATTGGTTTTGAGAACGAACAACATCCGTACTTCACGACAGAAATGTTCAATCAAGTTGTCGAACATGCAAGAGAACGTAAAATTGGTATGGTTTCTTATTGGTCGATGAACCGTGATGCAAAAACAGATGGTGGACAAGGACAAATAAAGAACCAATTTGAATTCTTAAAAGTGAGTGAAGCATTTGCTGAAGGTAATGAGGGCGGCGGAAGCGAAACTCCGGAAGATAAAGAAAAACCGTCTGTTCCGACAAATCTTTCTGTTGGGGACATTACAAAAAATAGTGCGCATATCAACTGGACGGCGGCGACTGACAATGACCGTGTGGTAAAATATAACGTGAGATTAGTAGGGAATGGACAAACGATCAATGTTACGACTACTTCTCTTTCATACGCGTTTGCAAACTTAAAAGCCGATACAGAATATATGGTAGAAATCAATGCAGAAGATCGTTCTGGAAATATTTCGGATACGGCAAAAGTTGCATTCACAACTTTAGCGGATGTAGTAGATCCAGAGGAGCCGGGAGAACCTGGTGAACCAGGGGAGGCACCTGCATGGGAGGCGACAAAGGTTTATTTAGGTGGAGAAGTTGTATCTTATAAAGGTGCTTTATATCGCGCTAAGCATTGGACGCAAAACAATGTACCGAGCGAGTCAGGCCAATATGGTCCTTGGGAATTGATTTCAGGAACGCCAGAAGGTGGCGATGAGATCGCCGCGTGGGAAGCGAATAAAGTTTATGTACAAGGAAATCGAGTGATGTATAATGGGATCGTTTATGAAGCGCAATATTGGACACAAAACAACAAGCCAAGCGAAGCTGGATTGTACGGTCCTTGGAAACAGGTTGGATAAAACATTCGAATAATAGAATCATATAAAAAAGCTACGTGAGCGATCACGTAGCTTTTTTAAATCATTGTTGTGTGATTCATTCTAGTACGTTGTTATTAGTTAAAACCTATCGATTAATTCAAAATAAAAATCGCGTAATTCAAGATAGATGCAAAAAATACCCATAAATAGTAAGGAATCGTCAACCACATTGCTGTGCGATTGTGCAGCCATAAATGATAGACCAAAGCTGTTAAGAAAATCATTAATAAAGTGATATCGATTGTTGAAATCAAAGTATTTCCAAGGTTGAAGAATAAAGCTGACCATAAAAGGTTGAAGATGAATTGAATAGTAAAGAGCCACAGTAGTTTAGAGCGGTGTTTTTGATTTTGTGTATTTAGAATAAAGTACAAAGAAATGCCTATTAAAATGTAGAGGACCGTCCACATAGGACCAAAAATCCAACTAGGTGGTGCAAAAGCTGGGAGTTGTAACGAGTAATAATATTTTCCTGGATTGCCGCTAAGAATGCCAGATAAAAATCCCAAAGCAACGATTCCGATAATGCAAACCCACAAACGATAATCTTTTAATCGATTGATAGTGTATACCATAACAAAAACTCCTTTCTTTAGACAGTTTAACATAATTATTTATAACAGCACCTATTTATGGCTTGTGATTTATTAAGTTATTTTAAAAAATGTTGATATAGCGTACGTATTGACCGAAATAAATTAGTGACGAGGTGATTAAATCGGTGGTAAAAGCTTTTTTAGGTTGATTTTTAAACGTTGTTGCAATACCGAACATTTTTGTTTTTACTTTTTTATTTAACTATAAAACGGAGATAAAACGATTAAATAACCTTAATTTCTTTTTTGTTTTCGTTATATTATTTTGAGTTATCTGATATTATAAAATTTGTAATCGATTACGAACAAGGAAATGAATTAGTTGAATGGGGAGAGTTTGGAAAATGAAGAAAAAAAGTGTAAAAAGATTATTAGCTGGAGTAGCATTGTGTAGCTTATTAGTTGCACCGTTGTTTTTAAATGAAGAGCAAGGAGCGGCAACAGTGCAAACAGTTCGCGCAACACCTGATTTTGGTGTAGGTCAAGGAATCGAGTGGCCAGAACAAGTCGTAGCGCCATTCGTAGATATCACGGCGTATACTTCAGATGAAGTGCTGTCAAATAAAGGTGCCTTGAATATGGCAGCAATCGCTAGAGAAACAGGTCAGCGTTTCTTTAATCTAGGGTTTATGCAAGCTAGAGGGATCAAAAATGGGAAACTTGATTGGGCTTGGGGAAGCTTCAATGGATTGAGTGAAAGTGATAGTGACCAATGGCAATATGAAGGAATCAAGCAATCGATCCGTGAGTTAAGAGAAGTAGGCGGAGATGCAGCTGTGTCATTTGGCGGATTAAATTCTGGTGCCTTCTGGGAAGTAACGCAAGATGAAGATATGCTTTATGATGCTTACATGGAAGTTATCCAAGGTTATGGTTTTACACGTATTGACTTTGACGTAGAAGCTGCTGCTATGGGGTACCACGAAAATTTAGCAAATGCGAAAGCAGTAAAACGATTACAAGATGCAACTGGGGTTGACGTGACGTTGACATTACCAGTTATGCCTACAGGATTGATCTCAACAGGATTATCTGTCTTGCAAGCTTATTTAGTAGCGGGTGTTGACTTAACTAACGTGAATATCATGACGATGTGTTATGGATCAAGTGTTACAGACTATGCGCAAGGTTCGTTAGATGCGGTAGACAATACAATGGTCCAATTGAAAAATCACTACAAACAATACGCTGGTAAAACATTAACGGATGAGCAAGCTTATGCAAAATTAGGTACGACTCCTTCTGTAGGATTTGAAAATGAACAACATCCTTACTTTACAACAGATATGTTCAACTTAGTTGTACAACATGCCAAAGAACGCAAAATCGGTATGGTCTCATACTGGTCAATGAATCGTGATGCCAGAGTAGATGGCGGACAAGGGCAAGTGAAAAATCAATATGAATTCTTAACTGTGGGTCAAAGATTTACAGATGGTTCTGAGATGCCTGAAGATACACAAAATCCATCAACACCGACAAATGTAGCTTCAGATTTCATTACGACACAGCGTGCGCGTATCAATTGGACGGCATCAACGGATAATGACCGCATTGCTCGTTATAACCTTAAATTAACTGGTGCAGGCGAAACAGTATCAGCGACAACAATGGCTGTTTCTCATACCTTTGAAAACTTAAAGAGCAATACGACTTACACAGTTGAAGTGATTGCAGAAGACCGTTCTGGAAATGTTTCGGATGCAGCAACTTATACTTTTACTACGCTTGAAGAATCAGAATCTACTCTGCCCGCTTGGGACCCTGCAACAGTTTACTTAGGTGGAGAGCGTGTTACATATGAAGGGCTGATCTATGAAGCGAGACATTGGACACAAAACGATATTCCAAGTGAATCTGGTCCTTATGGTCCATGGAGACTTGTGACTAAATAATCCGGCGATTTCTTATTACTCCATAGATAAAATGATAAATAGTAAAAATTATTAATAACTTCTATTGTAAAATGATATTTAAGTTATTATTTATATAGATGTGTAAAAGAAGAGAGTCTTAAATAAGCTCTCTTCTTTTTGTTGGAAAAACAATATGTATATTGAAACATTAAGAAAATATTAAGTGTACAATAGAAACATTTAGGTGATTAACTATCCTTATTGCTAGTTAAATCCTATTAAATCAATCTTTTTATTAGATGTTTTAAATTAGCTTATCTGCAATAAAGTTATAAAAGCATAACGTTTGTTTTTATTTTAGAAAACGTTTACAATAAACCTATCAAATATAGGAGGTTCAGTTATGAAAAAGTTTAGTATTATGATGTTCGTAGGAATTGTTATGTTAGGTTTGTTTGGTTTTGGTACATCTGGTTATGCACATGGTTATGTAACATCTCCAGGGAGTCGTGCCTATTTCGGTACAGCAGCTGCAGGTAATTTGAATCAAAACGTTGGGCGCGCACAATGGGAACCACAAAGTATTGAAGCGCCTAAAAATACATTTATTGATGGAAAAATCGCAAGTGCAGGTGTTAGTGGGTTTGAACCATTAGATGAACAGACAGCAAATCGTTGGCATAAAAGTGTAATTAATGCTGGTCCTTTGAATATCACTTGGAACTTAACTGCACAACATCGTACAAGTACTTGGGATTACTATATTACAAAACCAGGTTGGAACCAAAATCAACCTTTGAAATTCAGCGATTTTGAATTGATTACAAAAATCGATGATAAAGCAACAGTTCCGCCAAAAACAGTAAATCAAACAATTACTGTTCCTCAGGATAGAAAAGGCTACAACGTGATTTTAGCTGTTTGGAATATTTCAGATACAACAAATGCGTTCTATCAAGTAATTGATGTCAATGTTCAATAGAAAAACCTTGAAGAGAAACCTTTTTAACTGATCATATAAAGAACACCTATGAAGTGACTCTCATTTTCACTTCATGGGTGTTTATTTGTATGTTCGAACCATTTAAAATCAATAGGACGAGGTTCGATGATGATCCCATTTTTTGGCGAACTTCAGGTTGTATTGTATGATAGAAATAAGGATACCAAAAGGGAAGGGTTACGGAGGAAATCAAATGAAAAAATTTTTACGGAAAAAAAAGAAAAACAAAGAATCGATTGAAGATACTGTAATCGAAAACGAAGAAACAAAAGTAGAAGAAACATTGGAGCAAACACCTGAGGAACAAAAGGAATTTGCTTCCTTTTTCGCTGAAACAATGAAAAGACTTCCTCAAAAAACAACCGCAGCTATTTTACGAAATTTTGATTCGTCAAAAAGCAAAGCGGAACAAACATTAGCAAAGAGTAAAACACAATTCGATCGTTTATTTGAAGAATTCTTAAAAGGGGTAGATGAACCCTTACGTAGAAAATGCCATGCAACGATTCATGCGGCCTCTTTGACAGCGGCGATCATCGGTTGTTCACCGATCCCTTTTTCAGATGCTTTTTTACTTGTACCAGTTCAGCTAACGATGATGGGACGTCTCCACAAGTTATTTGGACAATCATGGTCTGAATCATTAGGTAAAAGTGTCTCAAAAGAGTTGATCGTTGTTAGTTTAGGTAGAAGTGCAGTAGGGAATATCATTAAGATCATTCCGGCAGTAGGTACAGTGGCTGGTGCAGCGATCAACGCAACAGTCGCTAGTACGATCACCGAATCATTAGGGTGGATCACAGTAAAAATGTTGAATGATGGCGAAGATATTTTTGATGATGTCATGTCTTTCAAAGGGCAAGTTCAAACACTTTTTACTTTATTGAAACGAAAAAAACAAATGAAATAAGGTTTAATCAGAAATAATCGGATAAAAAAATAAGCATTGACCTCGGAAATAGTTTTGACTATTAAGTAAAGGAAAATGCTTATTTTTTATAAGGATTCTGGCTGGCGCTATTGAATTATTTTTTTGTTAATTTCACGACGACTTCACAACGTGCTGTCTGAGGGAACATGTCGACAGACTGTAGATACTCGACGTGAAATACTTTCGCTAATTGGACGAGGTCCCTTGCTAAAGTCGAAACATTGCAAGAAATATAAACTAATTTTTGCGGTGGGTTTTTTAAAATTGCTTGGATCAACTGCTCATCCAAACCAGTACGTGGCGGATCAACAATGATCCCATCCGGACGAAAGCCTTTATTCAACCACTTTGGTAAGAGCTCTTCTGCCGTACCCACTTCATAACGAGTATTCTCATAGCCTAATCGTTGTGCGTTTTTCTGTGCATCTGAAATGGCTTGGGGGATGGTATCCATTCCGCGTACTTCTTTTGCTTTGTTTGCCACACTCAAACCAATTGTCCCAACACCACAATAAGCATCTACGATCGTTTCTTCTGGTTGGATGGCTAAAGCTTTGATTCCCTCACCGTATAAGACTTCTGTTTGTTGAGGATTCAACTGGAAAAAGGCACGAGGTGAAAGATCAAAAGTTACTTCATTGATCCGTTCCTCAATGGCTTCTTTTCCCCAAAGGTGTTTTGTTTCGTCACCCATCACGAGGGAGGTTTTTAAAGGTTGCACGTTTTGCATGATCGAAACGACTTCAGGGAGTTGCTGATTGATCTCACGAATCAGGGCATTTTTTTGTGGGAATTTTTGACTCCTGGTGATAAAGACAACTTGTAGCTCACCTGTCTGTATACCCACTCGAACCATGATCGTGCGGAAAATTCCGCTATCCGCACGTTCATCATAAATCGGTAAATCATATTTATTCAATAAATCGACGACTGTATTCATCACTTTTTGTGTCGCAGGCTCTTGCACTAAACAATCAGTAATTGCCACTAAGTCATGAGAATTGGCTTGATAGAGTCCAGCTTCGATTTTGTCTGTCTGTTTATTTTTTCTCAATTGAAATTGCGCTTTGTTCCGGTAACGCCATGGATCCTCCATTCCAATCGTTGGTAAAAGTGGATACTCACGATAACCGGCGGGTTTGAATTTTTCTAAAGCCTGCAAAAGCAAATCTTTTTTGAAATCGAGTTGTGCATGGTACGCTAAATGTTGCAATTGGCAACCACCACATTCATAGTAGACTGGACATGGAGCAGTCACACGGTCACTACTTGTTTTTTTGACTTTAACGAGTTGTCCTTCGGCATAGCGAGGGGTCGCTTTGGTGATCTTCACTAGGACTTCTTCTTTAGGAAGGGCATACGGAACAAAAACGATCATGCGTTTAAAGTAGCCGATTCCTTCTCCGTTGATCCCTAAACGTTTGATTTTTAATGTGATCGTTTGGCCGTTTTTAACAATTGCTTCTGGCATAGGTATCTCCCTTTTTATCATTATGTGGCTATATTCTAACATATTATAGCGAAAGTTGGGGATTTTCTATGTTATGATAGGAATATATGTTCGAGGAGGGATAGTTTGCTTTCTATTGCAAGAATCAGTAAAGGCAAGGGGCCTTTTTATCAGATCGATCTATCAGATGGCGAAACACTACAAGTATCAGAAGATATTTTAGTACGCTATCGTTTATTAAAAGGACAAGAATTGACAGAAGATAAATTAGCTGAAATCAAAAAAAGTACAGGTTATGATTTTGGTTTACAACAAGCATTAAATTATTTGAGTTACCAATTACGAACGGAAAAAGAAATTCGGATCTATTTAAAAGATAAAGAGATCGGACAAGAAGACCGTCATAAAATCGTTGAAAAACTAAAAGAATTAGGTCTTGTTGACGATTTGACGTTTGGTGAAAGTTACGTCCGAACGAATATGCGTTTGAGTGACAAGGGACCAAAAAAATTAGCACAACAAATGCAACAAAAAGGGCTATCACCAGAAGTGATCGAGCAGTCTTTAAGCCAGTACCCATTTGAAGAGCAAGTAGAAAATGCACGGCAAACAGCGGAAAAGACTTACGAAAAAAATCGTGCCAAAAGTCAAAAGGATCTATTACGGAATATCCAACAGAAATTGATGACAAAAGGATTTACCAATGATGTGATCCAAGAAGCGATGCAAACCTTACCTCAAGAAACTGATCCAGAAGTTGAATATGAGCTTTTAGTACAACAAGGAGAGAAGATCTGGCGTAAGAATAGTCGCTTTGAACCTCAAAAGAGAAAGATGAAAGTAAAGCAGAGTCTCTATCAAAAAGGCTTTGATTTTGAGATGATCCAGCGCTTTATTTTAGAAAAGGAAGAAGAAGCAAGTGAGTAGAGAATGGGAAAACTGGTCCTTAGAAAAAACAAAAGAATTTCAAGAACGTTTTATTGAATGGTATGAGCTTGAAAAGAGAAATCTCCCTTGGCGTTACAATCAAGACCCTTATCGTATTTGGATATCAGAAATCATGTTGCAACAAACCAGAGTCGATACAGTCATTGATTATTTTTATCGCTTTATGGAGTGGTTCCCAACCATCGAAGCGTTGGCGCAAGCACCCGAAGAAAAACTGTTGAAAGCTTGGGAAGGCTTAGGTTACTACTCACGGGCCAGAAATATTCAAGCTGCTGCAAAACAAATCATGGAAGATTTTGACGGAAAGATGCCACGAACACCGGAAGAAATCAGTACATTAAAAGGGATCGGTCCTTATACGACAGGGGCAATCGCAAGTATTGCTTTTGGGCTACCTGAACCAGCGATCGATGGAAATGTCATGCGTGTGGTTAGTCGGCTGTTCTGTATTGAAGAAGATATTGCGAAAGCATCGAGTCGCAAAGTGTTTGATCAAGCCATGCGGAAAATCATTGACGAAGAGCATCCGGGTGAGTTCAATCAAGCATTGATGGATCTTGGCTCAGCAATCTGCACGCCGACCTCGCCTAAATGTGAGGAATGCCCAATCCAAGCATTTTGTTTAGCAAAAGAAAAAGGGATCCAAACCGCCTATCCTGTCAAAACAAAAAAAGCAAAGCCGCGAGATGTTTATTATGTTTGTGCAGCGATTGAAAACGCAGAAGGTGCATTTTATTTTGAACAACGAGATCAACAAAAATTACTGGCTGATATGTGGACATTTCCGATGGTAGAAGTAACGAAAGAGGTATACGAAAAACTAGAAGCAGACTGGCAACCTAAGAACGAAATCAGTTTGTTCGATGAGGTTTTAGTCGCTGAAGAAGGTGCTTCAGTATTGCCTTTTGCTCATGCGGACAAAATCGTATGGCAAAAAAGGCATCTAGGGGAAGTGACGCATATCTTCAGTCATTTGAAATGGCATGTTTTATTGTTTTATGGTCGGTTGCCTAAGACTGAAAAAGACCTATCTGAGACTGGCAAACAGACGCAGTGGCTGATACCAGAAGCATTTGAACAAGTGGTTTTCCCAAAAGTACAAATGAAGCTAGTCGAGCAGTTGGATAAAAATCGAAACAATAGTAATCCTTTCTAGGCAAAGATGATTTTTATTGCTATAATAATTACGATGTCGGTGTAATGAACACCCCAACACAAAGCACAAAATGTTGCTAAGGAAGGATTGCGATGGGAGTTCCAAAAGAAGGAGAGTTTGTAACGATCCAAAGTTATAAACACGACGGCAAATTGCATCGAACGTGGCGCGATACCATGGTATTGAAAACAAGCGAACATTCAATGATCGGTGTCAATGATCATACTCTTGTAACAGAGTCTGATGGACGACGTTGGGTGACGCGAGAACCAGCGATTGTATACTTTCACAAAAAATACTGGTTCAATGTAATAGCAATGATCAGAGAAAAGGGGGTTTCCTATTATTGTAATCTGGCTTCACCTTTTTTATTAGATGATGAAGCATTAAAATATATTGATTATGACTTAGATATCAAGGTTTTTCCTGATGGCGAGAAGCGCTTGTTAGATGTCGATGAATATGAAATGCACAGTCAAATGATGAATTATCCAAGTGATATTGACTTCATTTTAAAAGAAAACGTGAAGATTTTGGTTGACTGGATCAATAATGGAGATGGCCCATTCTCAGAAGGCTATATTGATATTTGGTATGACCGTTACAAGCAATTGTCGCAAAAGTAAACGAAAACAGTAAGTAAGTGAAGGAATCTTCATCTTGCTTACTGTTTTTACTTGGATGCTTCACAAGTTTTTTTTCATGTTGAGATGTTGGATGCCCGCATCTTCGAAGACTTCACCGTAGGCTTGATAATCAAGCTTCTCGTAAAAAGGAATAGCAGTCAGTTGAGCGCCTAATTTTATCGTATCAAATCCTTGTTTTTTAGCAAAAGCCTCTGCTTCTCTTAGCAAGACTTGCCCCAAACCTTGTTGACGGTATTCAGCAAGGATTGCCATACGTTGGACTTTTATCTGGCCATTTTCGAGTGGCAGTAAACGAACAGTACCTTGCGCCTCCTGTGCATCTGTATAAAGGACGAAATGGATACAATGCGCTTCATCCTGATCGATTTCTCTCTCAAAGGGAACACCTTGCTCGACAACGAAGACTTGGTTTCTGATACGTACAGCATCGAGATAGATCGGACTCATCGTATCTTTTGTATGAACTACTTTCATCAAATAGCCACCTTTCTTTTCAGTAGTATACTGTAAAGTGATCGGAATGGAAAGTGCATAAAATAAAATCAAAAATAACAGATTTTTTCAAAAGAATGTTATATACTATCATAAAAAAGGAAAGAAGTGAATTATTTGTTCGATAAGTTAAAACAATCAAAGTTGATGTTCTGGTCATTTGAATTGCTGATTTTAGCAACATTGATCTTAGTCTCCTCGAAAATCAGCTTTGTCTTCCAACCAATCGGGACATTCTTCTCCACATTATTTGCACCAGTTTTGATTGCTGGTTTTTTATATTATATTTTGAATCCAATCGTTGGATTATTGATGAAAACAAAAATGAAACGGATCTGGGCAGTAGCAATTGTACTGTTATTGTTAGTTGCCGCTCTGGTCTGGATCTTGTTAAGTGTCATCCCAAGTTTAGTCCAACAAATATCTTCCTTGGCCTCTAACACGCCGAACTTTATTCGCCAAGTAGAGACTTGGTTAGCAGAAGTTGCACAATGGTCCGTATTCAAAGATGTCGATATCAATAAATATTTTGAACAACTGGATATTTCATATGGCACGATCATCCAACAATTTCTGAGTGGCTTATCTAATAGCTTAGGTTCGATCGTTGGAACGATTGCTTCAGCGACCATCGTTATTATTACCGCGCCGTTTATCTTGTTTTACATGTTGAAAGATGGCGAAAAACTTGTACCGAACATCAAACGTTTCTTTCCAGAAAAACGAAGAGAACAAATCGTCGAGTTGTTAGGACAGTTGAATAAAACGTTAGCTAATTATATTAGTGGCCAAGCAATCGAATGCTTATTCGTTGGTACATTCACCTTTCTAGGTTACTTTGCTCTAGGCGTAGACTATGCCTTCCTTTTCGGAGTAATTGCTGGATTGACCAACCTCATTCCTTATTTAGGCCCATATTTAGGTTTAGCTCCTGCCTTTTTAGTGACAGTATTCAATGATCCATTCAAAGCATTGCTATGTTGTGTAGTCGTTTTGATCGTTCAGCAACTAGATGGAAATATCATTTATCCGAATGTCATTGGTAAATCATTGAAGATCCATCCACTAACGATCATTATCGTTTTACTTGTTGCGGGAAACATTGCCGGTTTACTAGGGATTTTTCTAGGTGTACCTTTTTATGCGATCTGCAAAACAATCATTTCTTATGTCGTCAAGATCGTAAAAGAAGATAAACAAAACGAGAACAAGAAAAAAATCGCGACGACTCTTGAATCTTAATGATCGAATGGCTATTTTTATTGCAAAGAAAATCGCTTTATGATACCATTTTAACGTGGCTACCTTTAGCCACGTTTTTTTCTTTAAAAAAATAAAAATTTAAATGAATAAGGAGAGAATGCGATTATGAATGCTGACCCTGAGAGTCAGTCGCTGTTAGCGCAAATTTTATTATTGATCATTTTGACATTGATCAATGCTTTTTTAGCAGCTTCCGAAATTGCAGTTGTATCGATCAATAAAAATCGGATCGAACAAAAAGCGGAAGAAGGAGATGTTAAATCTAAAAAGCTTTTAAAAATATTGCAGAACCCAAATAACTTCCTATCAACTATCCAAGTAGGAATCACTTTGGTCAATATTTTATCTGGTGCATCTTTAGCTAATACTTTATCCGTAAGATTAGCCCCACTACTAGGTGGCGGTGCCGCAGCAAGAAGTATTGCAAATATTATCGTACTGGCTATTTTGACCTATGTTTCGATTGTTTTTGGAGAATTATACCCGAAAAGGATCGCTTTGAATAAATCAGAAGAGGTAGCGAATTTTACCTCAGGTATGATCCGAATGATCGGTGTCGTAGCGAAACCTTTCGTGTGGCTGTTATCTGCATCTACCAGCTTGCTGGCACGGATAACACCAATGACTTTTGACGATGAAGATTCAAAGATGACCCGCGACGAAATGCGGTATATGCTTGAAAACGAAGGGGTATTGAACAACGAAGAGTTGGAAATGCTTCAAGGTGTCTTTTCCTTAGACACAAAAGTTGCAAGGGAAGTAATGGTTCCTCGAACAGATGCTTTTATGATCGACATTAATGACTCCATTGAAGAAAATGTCAACGAAGTACTATCGGAGAATTACTCAAGGATTCCTGTTTATAATGAAGACAAAGATAAAGTTGTCGGAATCCTTCATACGAAAAATTTATTAAAAGCTGCCCATAAATTTGGGTTCGAAAACTTAGAGATCAAAAAAATCATGCAGGAACCACTTTTTGTTCCAGAAACGATTTTTATTGATGATCTATTGTATGAAATGAAAAAAACACAAAACCAAATGGCGATCCTATTAGATGAATATGGCGGAGTCGTAGGTTTAGTGACCTTGGAAGATCTACTTGAAGAAATCGTTGGAGAAATCGATGATGAATCAGATGAAGTAGAAAATCTCTACGAACAAGTCGGTGACTATGAATACATCATTCAAGGTCGAATGCTGATCGATGAATTCAATGAGGCGTTTGAAAGTAATCTCCACATGAGTGATGTGGATACGATGGCCGGCTACTTGATCACAGCTTTAGGCATGATTCCCGATGAAGGAGAAAAACTTTCATTTGATGTTGAAAACATTACCTTGATTTCTGAAGAAATGGAAGGTTCTAGAGTACTCAAAATTCGTGTGATCTTCCATGATCCAGAAGAAATAGAAGCTGAGCCTGAAGAAGAACGTCGCTATTTCAAAAAAGATTTTGAAGACGACGAACCACGAAGATAAAGCACCTTCGATGATCTTTTAACGAAACGAAGAGCGGATATATTACTTGCTTTCTGAAGTGATGTATCTGTTCTTTTTTTGGAGATATCAAATGAAAAGAAAAAGTAAAACTGTTTCGCTTACTTTTTCAAATTGAATATCCATGCTATACTATTTGAGTTGAAGAAAAGGATAGAGGAACTATCGAATAGTCGAAGGGGTTCTCTTTTATGAAGCAATAGACAAATGAAGAATGGAGTAAATTTATGAACAATCCAGAATTAAAACAGCAAGTGGACAATCGACGCACATTTGCGATCATTTCCCATCCGGATGCGGGAAAAACAACGATCACCGAACAACTGCTTTTATTCGGTGGTGCGATTCGCCAAGCAGGAACGGTCAAAGGAAAGAAAACAGGTAATTTTGCAAAATCTGACTGGATGGAAATCGAAAAACAACGTGGGATTTCTGTTACCAGTTCAGTGATGCAATTTGATTATCACGGAAAAAGAGTCAATATTCTAGACACCCCTGGGCATGAGGACTTTTCAGAAGATACGTACCGTACGTTGATGGCGGTCGATAGTGCGGTCATGGTCATCGATAGCGCAAAAGGGATTGAAGCGCAAACGAAAAAACTTTTCCAAGTAGTCAAAAGAAGAGGAATTCCTATTTTCACCTTCATCAATAAGTTGGACCGAGATGGTCGAGAACCGCTTGATCTATTAGAAGAATTAGAAGAGTTATTAGATATCGAATCTTGCCCAATGAATTGGCCGATCGGTATGGGGAAAGGATTGGAAGGATTATACGATATCCATCATAACCGAGTAGAATTTTATCGTCCTGAGAATTATCAAGATGAACGCTTGGCTCAATTAGATGAAGAGGGTCACTTACCGGAGGATCATCCACTAAGAAATAATTCATTGTACGAGCAAGTATTAGAAGAAGTAGAGCTGTTAAAAGAAGCCGGAGATTCCTTTAATGAAGAAAAAATTGCACGTGGGGAGCAGACGCCAGTATTTTTCGGTTCAGCTTTAACTAATTTTGGTGTTCAGACATTTTTAGAAACATTCGTTGATTTGGCGCCATCTCCTTATGGACATAAAACACGTGAAGAGCAAGTAGTCAGCCCGTATGAACAAGAGTTTTCTGGTTTTGTCTTTAAGATCCAAGCCAATATGAATCCAGCTCACCGAGATCGTATTGCATTTGTACGAATCTGTTCAGGTACATTTGAACGTGGAATGGACGTCTCATTAGAGCGGACGAACAAAAAATTGAAATTGAGTAATGTCACGCAGTTTATGGCAGATGCCAGAGAAAACGTTGAAAATGCTGTGGCAGGAGATATCATTGGTGTGTATGACACTGGAAATTATCAAATCGGTGACACATTATATGAAGGAAAACTAAAAGTAGCTTATGAAGAGTTACCTTCATTTACCCCTGAGCTTTTCATGAAAGTAACGGCTAAAAATGTGATGAAACAAAAATCATTCCACAAAGGAATCAATCAATTGGTACAAGAAGGTGCCATCCAATTATATAAAACCTATGTGACCGAAGAATACATCATCGGGGCAGTTGGACAATTGCAATTTGAAGTTTTCCAATATCGGATGTTGAACGAATACAATGCAGAAGTGATCATGTCGCCGATGGGGAACAAGATTGCCCGTTGGATCGAACCGGAAGATCTGGATGAGAAAATGAGTTCAAGCCGTAATATCTTAGCGAGAGATCGCTTTGATCAACCGCTATTCTTATTTGAGAATCAGTTTGCAGAGCGTTGGTTTGCTGACAAATATCCAAACGTAAAATTAAAAAGTTTGATGTAATCAGGGATTCCCATTAACTGTACAGTTGTTTCCTTTTAAAATAAAAACTTAAAAATATTCATTTAGTATATAAATTAAAACGAACACACGACGATTCATATTTTCAGTGAATTGTCGTGTGTTTTTGTTGGATTTTAACGTTTTTTTGTTTATTTTGAAAAAATCAATTAAAAACAAATAAAAAATAGATTAGAATATTTTTGCGTACATATATATAAAATAAGCAAAGAAAGTAGGGATCAAATGGAAACAGAAATCGAAAAAAAACAGCGTATTGAAAGAAAAAAAGCAAAAATGCGTCGAGTATGTCAAATGTTGGATATTGAGAACTGGGAAAAAAATGAACGGATCGTCAATGAAATCCGCTCGATCATCCAAGCGGATCGACCTGTAAAGGGGAGGGAAGTTGGAAATAGTAAAAAGAAAAAAAGGGAATGCCAAGTGCCTTCGACAAAACCCTTTTGATTCATGATTTATTTTTTTCTACATAGCAATTGGTGCATTTAAATTTCTTTTTGGAATAGAGATTTCTACTAAGCCCGGTAACTCGATCACTTGGATGTCTTCAGGATGGTACAAAGCGTCATGGATTTTTTTTAAGAAGTAGTGTTGGATTTCTTCAATTTCCTTTGGTTGGATATTGCGGTTTTCATTCATCAGGACGATTTCATTGTGCTCAGGAGCTTCTGTGTAAATAACAGTTGTATTTCCTGCGGTATACACCTTGACCATATGTGCATCTGTATTTTCTAATTGGTTCAAAACTAATCGTGAATAGCTGTTT
This sequence comes from Enterococcus sp. AZ171, assembly GCF_051714005.1. Classification (NCBI taxonomy): domain Bacteria; kingdom Bacillati; phylum Bacillota; class Bacilli; order Lactobacillales; family Enterococcaceae; genus Enterococcus; species Enterococcus sp. AZ171. The sequence continues at coordinate 939,671 of NZ_JBIORA010000001.1, forward strand.
GTTACATTAACTAGTTTCATGGCGCTCACCTCTCTTATGTATTTAAGAAATAACTTATATTAAGTATAATTTTTTTTTAGTAAAATGAACAGCATTTTGTCTTCTTAAAAATAAACGAATAAGAAAAAAATTGTTACTTTCTTTTCCAAAAATAAAATCAAAAGCGGAGAGTGGCAAACTCTCCGCTCCATTTTTTCTACCATTTGAGTGTGAAATTATTCTGTCGGTTCATTGTTTGCTTCTTTGACTAAACGTTCAGGTTTAGAAGTAATGACGATTTTGTCGTCTTTATCTAATTTTGCTTTAAGATCTGAGATCGTTGGATGATCAAGATAGAATTCGGCAATGCCGTCTTCGATTTGTTCTTGGATCGTCCGACGTAATGGTCGGGCACCCATTGCTGGATCGTAACCAAGATCAACCAGCTTTTCTTTGACATTTGTAGGAACGTCCACATGTAATTGTTGAGCCGCCAATAGTTGGTTGACATCATCAAGCATAAGAGTCACGATCATCATCAAGTTTTCTTTTGATAAAGCACTGAACTCAATGATTCCATCAAAACGATTCAAGAATTCTGGTGTGAAGTAGTTGTTCAATTGATTCAAGACAGAACGAGTCACACCTTCACGAGCAGCACCAAAGCCAACATTGGCTTCTACTTTTCCAGTTCCTGCATTACTTGTCATGATGATGATTGTATCTTTGAAGCTGACCGTACGACCTTGCGCATCGGTTAAACGTCCATCATCTAAGATTTGTAGGAACATGTGCAAGACATCTGGATGTGCTTTTTCTACTTCATCAAGCAGAACCAAACTATACGGATTTCGACGTACTTTTTCAGTCAATTGACCAGCTTCTTCATAGCCGACATAACCTGGAGGGGAACCAATCAATTTTGCGACACTGTGTTTTTCCATGTATTCTGACATATCGAAACGGATCATCGATTCTTCAGATCCAAATAATTCATAGGCTAGTTGCTTCGCTAATTCTGTTTTACCAACACCAGTAGGACCAACAAATAAGAAAGAACCAATTGGACGGTTTTTCTTGCTTAAACCAACTCGATTACGACGAATGGCTTTGGCTACCCGATCAACCGCATCGTTTTGCCCGATCACATGTTTTTTCAAGTCGTCCGCTAAGTTTTTCAATTGAGTTTGTTCTTTTTCTTTCAGTTCACCAACTGGGATGCCTGTACGTTGTTCAACGATTTTTTCCATATCCTTTTCAGAGATTACTGGGATTTCTTCTTCTGAAAGTTGGCGTTCTTGCATTTTTTTCAATTTATTGATTTGATCGCGATAATAAGCTGCTTTTTCGAAATCTTCTTCTTTAGAAGCCAACAACTTTTGTTCTTCCGCTTCTTCCAATTTCTTTTCGATCATTTTTGGATCAACGATTTGGATCGTTAAATTTTTCTTAGATCCTGTTTCATCCAGTAAATCAATGGCTTTATCCGGTAAAAAACGATCTTGGATATAGCGATTGGACAATCTAGCCGCAGCTTCGATCGCAGCATCTGTGTATTTGACATGATGGTAGTCTTCATAGCGCTTTTGCAATCCTTTTAAAATACTGATCGTTTCATCTACAGAAGGTTCATCGACACGAACAGGTTGCATGCGGCGCTCTAACGCAGCATCTTTTTCAATGATCCGGTATTCATTCAATGTCGTTGCTCCAACCATTTGTAATTCACCACGAGCTAACGCAGGTTTTAATATGTTTCCGGCATCCATGTTACCATCACCAGCTGAACCAGCCCCAACGATTTCATGAACTTCATCTATAAATAAAATAACGTTTTCTGCTTGTCTGATTTCTTCGATCAGTTTTTGCATCCGTTCTTCAAATTGTCCTCTGATTCCTGTGCCTTGGACAAGTGAAACAACATCTAAGCGAATCACTTCTTTATCTAGTAATTTTTGTGGTACATCGCCATCAACGATTTTTTGAGCGAGTCCTTCAACCACAGCCGTTTTACCGACACCTGGTTCTCCGATCAATACAGGGTTGTTCTTTGTGCGGCGATTCAAGATTTCGATCACGCGCTTGATTTCATCATCTCGACCGATGACTGGATCGATTTCACCTTGGCGTGCTTCTTCTGTAATATTGATACCGTATTCGCCTAAAAGACCATCTGAAGCGAGTCCTTGTGGTGGTTGTCCACCATTGAAGTTGTTGTTCCCACCAAATTGAGTAGGGGGTGTTTGTTCGTAATTTCCTTGTTGTTGCATTTGACGAGACATCGAACGAAACAGATCGTCCAGACTACCAAAGCCAAATGGATCATTTTGGGCCATACTTGTTAGACCTCCATTTTGCTGATTTTTAATTTTTTGGTAACAGCTCTGACAATAGTCAAGTTGTGTACGTTGGCCATTGACAGTCGCATACAAGTGAATCGTTGCTTCATTTTTTCCACAGTTTTGACAAAGCATAAAACATTCACGTCCTTTCAAACATTGGTCATTAAGTCTATTTTACATCGCGCCTATCTTTGGGTAAAAGAATAACACTCGATCAACAAAACTTGTAAAAGTCATACCTCGTTGACCATTACTGACCATTTAATTTTATTATACTAATTTTTTGAATTGACGCAAGCAATTGATTCTTTTGTTCAGACAATGTGACAAAACATTTGGGTAAGAACCTTAAGTTGTCGACAAATTTGTAGGGGATAAAGCTGAAATTTCATGAATCGTTCAATTACTCGACAAACATGATTGGTCAATCGATTTATGAGATATAAAAAAACATGGAATTTATTAAAACAGGAATAATCATCACTATGCATGAAACAGTTCTACAGAATAGTTTATTGGATTTTCTCTCAATTTAAATGAAAACTGTTGTATCTAAGGAAAAAAAATGGTAATCTTTACAGATGAAAGGGTTCATCTGATTAGTTCTATCATGGATTGCTAAAAAAGAAAACCCTCACATAAAAACAACACTCACTTAAAGGAGACCGATTAATATGGAAAAGAAAGAATTTCACGTAGTAGCAGAAACTGGGATCCACGCACGTCCAGCTACACTATTAGTACAAACAGCAAGCAAATTTAACTCTGATGTAAACTTAGAGTATAAAGGTAAATCAGTAAACTTAAAATCTATCATGGGCGTTATGTCTTTAGGTGTAGGTCAAGGTTCTGACGTTACTATCACTGCTGAAGGTGCTGACGAAGCTGACGCTATGGCAGCTATCGTTGAAACAATGAAGAAAGAAGGCTTATCTGAATAATGGTTGAAATGCTAAAAGGGATCGCCGCTAGTGACGGAGTAGCCGTTGCAAAAGCTTACCTGCTAGTTCAACCGGATTTATCATTCAGTAAGACGACAGTTGAGGATACTTCAGCTGAAGAAGCTCGCTTAGATGATGCTTTAGCAAAATCAACTGAAGAATTACAACAAATTCGTGAAAAAGCAGCGCAAAGCTTAGGTGAAGCAGAAGCGCAAGTATTTGACGCACATTTAATGGTTCTTTCAGATCCTGAAATGATAGGTCAAATCAAACAAAACATCAAAGATAACAGTGTAAATGCTGAATCAGCTCTTAAAGAAGTAACGGATATGTATATCGGTATGTTCGAAGCAATGGAAGATAATGCTTACATGCAAGAACGTGCAGCAGATATTCGTGACGTTGCAAAACGTATTTTAGCACATCTATTAGGTGTGACTTTACCAAACCCTTCAATGATCAATGAAGAAGTTGTTGTCGTGGCGCATGATTTGACGCCAAGTGACACTGCTCAATTAGATCGTAACTTCGTAAAAGCTTTTGTAACAGATATCGGTGGACGTACATCGCATTCTGCAATCATGGCTCGTTCTCTTGAAATTCCAGCAATCGTTGGAACAAAAGAAATCACTGCGAAGGTCAAAGAAGGCGTAATGTTAGCTGTTAATGGGATCGAAGGCGATGTAGTCATTGAACCAACAGCAGAACAAAAAGCCGAATTTGAAAAAATCGGCGCAGATTATGCTGCACAAAAAGCAGAATGGGAAAAACTGAAACATGCTGAGACAGTGACTGCCGATGGCAAACACTTTGAATTAGCAGCCAACATTGGTACACCTAAAGATTTAGTTGGTGTACACAACAATGGTGGTGAAGCAGTTGGACTTTATCGTACTGAATTCCTTTATATGGATTCACCAGATTTTCCTACTGAAGAAGACCAATACGTTGCTTACAAAGCAGTATTGGAAGGAATGGAAGGAAAACCTGTCGTTGTTCGTACAATGGATATCGGTGGAGATAAAGAATTACCATACTTGCAATTGCCGCATGAAATGAATCCTTTCTTAGGATACCGTGCATTACGTATTAGCTTGTCAGAACAAGGTGACGATATGTTCCGTACGCAAATGCGTGCGTTATTACGTGCCTCTGTACATGGAAACTTGCGTATCATGTTCCCAATGGTTGCTACACTAAAAGAATTCCGTGGTGCAAAAGCAATCTTTGAAGAAGAAAAACAAAAATTAGTAAATGAAGGCATTGAAGTCTCTGATTCGATCCAAGTAGGGATTATGATCGAGATTCCAGCTGCAGCCGTTATTGCGGACAAATTTGCTAAAGAAGTAGACTTCTTCTCAGTAGGAACAAACGACTTGATCCAATACACAATGGCAGCTGACCGTATGAACGAACGTGTTTCTTACTTGTACCAACCATACAACCCATCAATTCTACGTTTGATCAAAAACGTCATTGATGCAGCACATGCTGAAGGTAAATGGGCTGGTATGTGTGGAGAAATGGCCGGCGATCAAATGGCTGTTCCTTTACTAGTAGGTATGGGATTAGATGAGTTCTCAATGAGTGCAACATCGATCTTAAAAACACGTAGCTTGATGAAACGTTTAGATACAAGCAAAATGGCTGAACTAGCGGATCGTGCCCTAAACGAGTGCGACACAATGGAAGAAGTCGTAGAACTTGTGAATGAATATCTAGCTTGATTTTTGGAACAGGCACAGTATTTTGCTGTGCCTGTTTTTTTGTCTTCTTGCAATAATAAATAAAATTCTGTCCAAACTTACAAGTTTGTTGGGAAAAAATCGGACTTAAGGTTGAGTGACAGCTTTCACGCTGTGTTATAATATAAGAGTGAGGGGGAACGTAGATGAAGGTATTATTATATTTTGAAAGTGAGAAGATACTTTCTAAGTCCGGCATTGGTCGTGCACTTGATCATCAAAAGCGTGCGCTTAAAGATGTAGGGATCTCCTATACTTTAGATAGTAAGGAAGACTATGATATTTTGCACATCAATACATATGGTATCAATAGTCACAACATGGTCAACAAAGCGCGTAAAAATGGTAAAAAAATAATTTATCATGCGCATTCAACGGAGGAGGATTTTCGTAATTCCTTTATCGGTTCGAATCAATTAGCACCATTTGTAAAAAAATATTTAGTCGGATTGTATGAAAAGGCAGATTACTTGATTACACCAACCCCATATTCAAAAAAATTATTGCAAAGTTATGGCATTGATTTACCTATTCAATCGATTTCCAATGGGATCGATTTGGAAAAGTACCAACCAGACTCTGTCAAAGAACAAAAATTCAGGGAGTATTTCAATCTTTCACCTGATCAAAAAGTGATTATTTGTGTAGGACTGTTCTTTGCAAGAAAAGGAATCATTGATTTTGTTGAAATAGCCAAACAATTACCGGAATATACATTCATCTGGTTTGGTCATGTGCCGATGTATTCGATCCCAAGTAATATCCGAAAAATCGTGAAAGAAGATCATCCCGATAATGTCATTTTTCCAGGCTATATTCGAGGAGAGATCATCGAAGGAGCTTACTCAGGAGCGGATTTGTTCTTTTTCCCTTCTTATGAAGAAACGGAAGGTATTGTCGTACTGGAAGCTTTAGCAAGTAAACAAAATGTGTTAGTACGTGATATTCCAGTCTATGATGGTTGGCTTGAAGATCAAAAAAATTGTTATATGGGGCGAAACAATGAAGAGTTTTCACAACTCATTAAAAAAATCATTCAACATGAAGTACCTAGTTTAGTTGAATCTGGCTATCAAACGGCTGAAGAACGAAGTATCAAAAGAATTGGTGAACAACTTCAATCCGTTTATCAACAAGTGCTAAAGGCATCCGATTCTTCAGATGAACAAATGCAAGAATCAAAATAAAGGTAGTTTGGAGGCGAAAAAAGATGAAAATCGGCTTTTTTACCGATACCTATTTTCCACAGGTAAGTGGTGTAGCTACATCGATCAAGACATTAAAAGAAGAACTCGAAAAAATGGGACATGACGTGTATATATTTACGACAACAGATCCCAATGCAGACAAGTTAGAAAAAGATGTAATTCGTATGCCAAGTGTTCCTTTTGTATCATTTAAAGAACGTCGAGTAGTGGTACGAGGAATGTGGTACGCCTATTTAGTGGCAAAAGAATTAGAGTTAGATCTTATCCATACGCACACTGAGTTTGGAGCGGGTGTTCTTGGCAAGATGGTCGCAAAAAAATTAAAGATCCCATCGATTCATACGTATCACACGATGTATGAAGATTACCTGCATTATATTGCAAAAGGGAAAGTGATTCGACAATCCCATGTCAAATACTTATCTCGTCTATTTGTGAACCATACGACAGGTGTGGTTTGCCCAAGTGAGCGTGTGATCGAAACACTGCGAAGCTATGGGGTGACAGCGCCATTACGAGTGATACCAACAGGAATCGATATCGAAAAATTCAAACGTCCAGAAATTACACAAGAACAAATCAACGAATTACGTACCTCATTAGGAGTTAAAGAAAACGGCTTGATGATTTTATCTTTAAGTCGAATCTCTTACGAAAAAAATATCCAAGCGTTGATCCAAGGGTTTACAGAAGTCATCAAACACTATCCAGATGCACGACTAGTCATAGTCGGAAACGGACCTTATGTTGAGCAACTAAAAGAACTGATCACGTCGCTGGATTTAGCTGATGCGGTTCAATTTACTGGGGAAGTCGATAACAATGACGTCGCGTTCTATTATCGTGCGGCTGATTATTTTGTGTGTGCTTCGACATCAGAAACACAAGGATTGACGTATACAGAAGCAATGGCGGCTGGTACACCATGTGTAGTTGAAGGAAATGATTATTTGAATCGTTTATTTGATCATGCTTCCCTTGGCCGAACATTTGAACGAGATGAAGACTTTGCACCTGCACTTATTGATTATATTGAAAGCAAAGTTGAAAAAGATCCAGAAGTGTTTGAAAAGAAACTTTACGAGATCTCAGCTACTCATTTTGGTCAATCAATGATCGAATTTTATGAAGATATGCTTGTGTATTACAAAGAAGAGATGCGTAAAAAAGAAGAAGAAGCATCCATCGAACGGATTAAAATTAAATTAAATTCTTTCAAAAGATAAAAAAACAGTGAATAATCCTAAAAAAATCCTTGTTTCTAGCGTATACTAGCATAGAAACAAGGATTTTATCGTTTAGGAGGGCAAAAGATGAAAATTGGTTTTATCGGTACAGGAGTTATGGGAAGCGCGATTGTTCGTCATTTACAAAAAGCTGGCCACGAACTGACTGTTTATAATCGTACGAAAGCAAAAGCTGCGCCACTTATGGAAGAAGGGGCAGTATGGGCAGATAGTCCACAAGAAGTAGCTGAGATGAGCCAAGTTATCTTTACAATGGTTGGCTATCCTCAAGATGTGGAAGAAATCTATTATGGTGAGAAAGGCATTTTCCAAGCAGCTATAAATGGAAAAACAGTCATAGATTTATCGACAAGTACGCCAACACTTGCTGAAAAAATTGCAGCAAGCGCACAAGAGCTTGGAGCGGATGCCTTAGATGCCCCTGTATCAGGAGGCGATCTAGGTGCAAAAAATGGCACCTTAACGATCATGGTGGGTGGAAAAGAGAATGTCTACGAGCAAGTATTACCACTATTTCGTGAGTTTGGAACAACATTTACATTACATGGTTCAGCTGGAAAAGGACAACATACAAAAATGGCAAACCAGATCATGATTGCCGGAACAATGACTGGTATGACAGAGATGCTTGTTTATGCACAGAAAGCTGACTTAGACTTAGAAAAAGTGATTGCCACGCTTTCAGGCGGTAGTGCGGCAAACTGGTCATTAAGTAATTATGCACCTCGTATTTTACAAGAGAACTATACACCAGGATTTTTTGTCAAACATTTTATCAAAGATTTGAAGATTGCTTTAGCCGAAGCAGAAAAAGTAGGGTTGGACTTACCAGCGACCAAAGAAGCCCGAAAGCTGTATGAGAAGTTAGCAGAAAAGGGTTTTGAGAACGATGGAACACAAGCATTGATCAAGCTTTGGTGGGAAGATGGCAGACAGCCGAAAAAAAAATCCTAAAAAACTAGTTTTTTTGGAGAAAATCAATGCAAGTCGACGATGCTTTTGATACAATATAACAGAACTAAGAAAAGGAGGACCTCCGATGGCACATTCACAATTAGTCGCAATCATTAAACGACTGGAGGCTATGGTCGAATCAGCAGACAATGAGCTGCAAGTTCGTCGTTTTGAAAAAGAGGGCGTAGAAAAATGCACCGTAACTTATGATAAAGCGACAGAAACATTTGAACTAACTGAAACAGACACACATCAACAATACGAATTCGACAATATCGATATCGTTGCGATGGAGATCTATGATTTGATTCAATAAGATTTCGAGCTAGCTAAAAGAGCCTGGGATTCAACCAATGCGTTGGATTCCAGACTCTTTTTTTGTTTCCTGTTCGTCTTTTGCCAGTTTACGTTGGTAGCTGATCAAGATTTGAACAGGATCGATTTCTTCTTGAGACAGTTGTCGCTTGAGTGACAACCTGTTGTCTTTTTCATAATAGAAATGAGGCGCTTGTCCAGGTTCTGTGATCGTTGTATCAGCCACTTGTCCGTAGGAAACCAAGAAATGCTTGATCTTGGTCTCATCGTTAGCTAACGGCATGCTCAATGTGATTCTCGGTGTTCGCAAAAATTTTTTTTGTTCTTGTATCCGACCAGTAAAGTACGTGATCAATTCGATATCTCGTTGCAGAATAGCCGCCTTCTCAAAATTAAGCTGGTTAACAAAATGTAATTGTCGTTTTTTTAAATAGCCTAACAATTTCTTGTTTCTTCCTTGCAATAGACCTTGGATCTCTTTCTTTTTTTGATCAAAGCTCAATGCCTTCATTTCAGGAAGTTGAACTTGTAACGCCAAATGACTGATTTCAGAAAGCCAAGGCATTTGATAGTTTTCTTCGATGATTCGAAGGATACTAGGCATTTTTTTATAAAGACGAAAAGGGCCATAAGTTCTTGCGGTAGGAATATTCGTGAGAAAAAGACCATCGGATTGAATATGTAAATAGTTATAGTTGTCAAAATAATTCATCCGACGATTGTAGATAGGACGATAGTGTTGGATCAATTGACACTCTAATAATAAGGCATCTAGTTCAGTATCAACGACAACGATCTCAAAATCTGCAATCGAACGAACTAAGCGCAAGACTTTTTTCGAGTGTTGTTTATTTTGATGAAAATACGTACTTACGCGATTTTTTAAATTTTTAGCTTTCCCCACATAAACAATTTTTCCATCGCTGTTTTTCATCAAGTAAACACCAGGTAATAAAGGCAGGTTTTTTACTTTCTCTTTTAAGTGCATAAGCGCTCCCCTAATTGAATTTGAACTAAAAAGATTATAACAGATTTAAAAAAATGAACAATAAAAGGGATTATATTTTATAAATAAATTATAGAGATACTTTGATAATCAAAGTATTTTTTTATTCTTTTATTTTAATTTTTAGAGGTTGAAAGGGTGATATTAAAGCATTTTGTCATAAATTTAAAATTAAAAAAAATTAATAATGCAAAAAAATCTAGCTAAAAGGTTGCATTTTGAAAAAAGTTAAGATATAGTTTGAACATCAAAAGATTTGATAATCAAACTAATTTTAGTGGATGGTGGAACATGGAACCTGATTTTAATACAGTAAATGATTATCTCGTTAGTGTCTTCAATGATATTTTGACGATCGAAGAATCCGAATTAAAAAAGTCACAATTCAAAGATCTGTCGATTACAGAGATGCATACGATCGAGGCAATCGGTATGTACAAGAAAAAGACAACTTCAGAAGTAGCCAAAGAACTGTCGATTACTGTTGGGACCTTGACCACTGCTATCAACAAGTTAGTTAGGAAAGGCTACGTTGAGCGTATCCGTAGTGAAGACGACCGACGAGTGGTGAAGCTGGGGTTGACCAAAAAAGGTAAGTTACTTTACCGCGTGCATCAGCATTTCCATCGTGAAATGGTCAAAAACATTATGGATGGTATGGCTACCGACGAACAACAAGCTTTGCTGTCTGCATTGAAAAACTTGCATGATTTCTTGCGAGATTACAAGTGAGGAAGTTTAATGGAACAATTTGGAACGATCACAGCAACGGCAAGTGTCTTACCGGAAAAAATCATCACAAACGATGATCTCTCAAAAATGATGGACACTTCGGATGAATGGATTTCATCCCGTACAGGAATCAAAGAGAGACATTGTGTGACCGAGCAGGAGACTTCCGATTTGTGTTACCTCGTTGCCGAAAAATTACTAAAGAAAAAAACACTCGATCCAAAGGAACTCGATTTTATTATCGTTGCTACGATGTCGCCTGATTATACATCGCCTTCTGTCGCAACTTTAGTTCAAGGAAGGATCGGCGCAACCAAAGCAATCGCCTTTGATATCAGCGCCGCATGTTCAGGATTTGTTTATGCCTTGAGTGTTGCAGAGAAACTGATTCGCTGTGGCTCAATGAAAGGTTTAGTAATTGGTGGCGAAACATTATCTAAACTGATCGATTGGACGGATCGTTCAACCGCTGTCTTGTTTGGTGATGGTGCTGGTGGGATTTTGTTAGAAGCTGGCTCAGATCAAAAATTATTGAGAGAATCGCTAGCGGCAGATGGTTCGCGTGCGCAATCTCTTACTTCTGGCTATCTACCAAATCAATCGCCTTTATACACGAAAGATTCAGAAGGTTCTTACTATTTAAAAATGGTTGGACGGGATATTTTTGACTTTGCTGTAAGAGACGTCGCGATGAACATCAAGGAACTCATTCAAGACACACCTGTTGATTATCTGCTTTTGCATCAAGCAAACTTACGAATCATCGAAAAGATTGCTCGCAAGGTAAAAATTCCCCAGGAGCAATTCCTAACGAACATGGATAAATATGGCAATACTTCCGCAGCAAGCATCCCGATTCTTTTAGATGAAGCGATAGAAAGCGGAAAAATTACCTTAGGTCAAAAACAAAAAGTGGTATTTACAGGTTATGGTGGAGGATTGACATGGGGAAGTATCCTCATGGAACTATAAACTGATAAAAATAAAAAATATAAAATAAAGAAACAATATCGGAGGAATTATCATATGGTATTCGAAAAAATTCAAGAAATCATTGCGGAAGAATTAGGGAAAGACACAGAAGAAATCAAATTAACGACAAACATCCAAGAAGACCTTGAAGCAGATAGCTTGGATTTATTCCAAATCATCAACGAGATCGAAGATGAATTTGATGTGAAAATCGAAACAGAAGACGGCATCAAAACAGTTCAAGATTTAGTCACTTATGTTGAAAAACAAACTGCATAATCATCAAGATTAGGTTGGGGGCTGGGACATTTTCCGAAAAAGGAATGTCTTAGCCTTTTTTTAAATGAAACAAAAAGCTATCTATCCTGAATATAAATTGGAGACTATGATGAAAACAGCATTTTTATTTAGCGGACAAGGTGCACAATACCAAGGAATGGGTCAAGACCTTTACCATGAACCCATCGTGAAACAGACTTTTGATGAAGCTAGTCAGATCTTAGGCTATGATATGGCGGAGCTTTGTTTTTCAACAAATGAACGTTTGGATCAAACGATCTATACGCAACCAGCTATTTTAACTGTCAGCATTGCGTTCTATCGTTTGCTGAAAGAACATGGGATCACTCCTCAAGCCGTTTTAGGGCTTAGTTTAGGTGAGTATTCTGCTTTAGTAGCCAGTGGTGCGCTCTCCTTTAGTGAAGCAGTCGCATTGGTCGAAAAAAGAGGCACGTTTATGACAGACGCTGCACCTACCGGTAGTGGGAAAATGGTAGCTGTGATGAATGCACCGGTAGAGGTTATCGAGAGCTGTTGTAAGCAGGCGGAAGAAATGGGGATCGTTTCCCCTGCAAATTACAATACACCCCAGCAAATCGTCATCGGAGGCGAAGAAAAAGCAGTGGATCAAGCGGTAGCACTATTACAAGAACAAGGGATCAAACGAATGATCCCACTCAATGTAAGTGGCCCTTTCCATACAGCAATCTTAGAACCTGCTGCTAGACAATTAGCGGAGGAACTAAGCAAGATCGTTTTTTCAGAACCTGAAATACCTGTGATCAGCAACACCACGACAGAGATCATGACGAAAGAAAGAATCCCAGGTTTACTTGAACAACAAGTGATGAAACCCGTTCGTTTTTACGAAAGTATCGAAAAACTTAAAGATTTAGGAATCGACCAAGTGGTCGAAGTCGGGCCCGGTAAAGTATTAAGTGGCTTTATGAAAAAAATCGACAAGTCGATCGCCGTTGCACTTGTGGAGAATCAACAAACATTTGAAGAAACAATCAATCGATTGTCATAGGAGGCAAGTTATGGACGTAACTGGAAAAAATGTATTTATTACAGGCAGTACACGAGGAATTGGTGAAGCAATCGCTTTAGCTTTTGCCAAAGCAGGCGCAAACATCTTCTTAAATGGTCGTGGAGAGATCCCAGCCGAAAAAATCAATGCGATCAAAGCGCATGGGGTTGAATGTGTAGGAATCTCAGGTGATATCTCCGATTATGATAAAGCAGGAGAGATGATCAAAGAAGCAGAACAGCAGCTGGGGTCTGTCGATATTTTGGTCAATAATGCGGGAGTTACGAATGATAAACTTGTCTTACGTATGGATGCAGATGATTTCAAAAAATGTTTGGATATCAATCTAACAGGAACTTTCAATATGACACAGCACGTGTTAAAGAAAATGATGAAAAAAAGAGAAGGCGCGATCATCAATCTTTCAAGTGTTTCAGGATTGATCGGTAACTTGGGTCAAGCCAATTATGCAGCAAGTAAAGCAGGAGTTGTCGGTTTTACTAAATCTGTGGCAAGAGAAGTTGCTACACGAGGAATCACATGTAATGTGATTGCTCCGGGGTTTGTCACTACAGATATGACAGATGTATTATCCGAAAAAGTAAGAGAACAAGCAGAAAAACAAATTCCAATGCAACGTTTCGGCCAAGTGGAAGATATTGCGGAAGCCGCATTGTTCTTAGCGAAAAGTTCGTATATCACAGGTCAAGTCATCAATGTTGACGGCGGATTGGTCATGCACGGATAGGGAGGAAAATTTATGAATCGAGTAGTAATTACAGGTTATGGAGTCACTTCACCGATCGGTAATGATGCAGATAGTTTTTTAGCTAGTTTAAAAGCTGGGACGAATGGCATTGCACCGATCACAAAATTTGATGCAACAGATACAGGAATCACTTTAGCAGGTGAAGTAAAGGACTTTCCTTTTGATAAATACTTTGTAAAAAAAGATAGCAAACGCATGGATATGTTTTCGATCTATGGCATTTATGCTGCGATGGAAGCATTGACGATGAGTGGGATCGAAAAAGAAACGATCAACCAAGATCGTTTTGGTGTTATCGTTGGCTCTGGGATTGGTGGTTTACCAACAATCGAAAGCCAAGTCATCCGCATGCACGACAAAGGGGCCAATCGCGTATCCCCTATGTTTGTTCCAATGTCGATCGCCAATATGGCAGCTGGTAATATTGCGTTGCGTGTAGGGGCGAAAGGAATTTGTACGTCGATCGTGACCGCTTGTGCCAGTGGAACGAATGCGATTGGTGAAGCATTCCGCAACATCAAACATGGTTATTCCGATATCATCCTTGCAGGTGGAACAGAAGCAACAATCTGTGAAATGGGGATCGCCGGATTTGCGGCATTGACTGCTTTGTCAACATCGACAGATCCTGAACGTGGTTCGATGCCATTTGATGAAGACCGTAATGGTTTTGTCATGGGTGAAGGGGCAGGAGTATTAGTCCTTGAATCACTGGAGCATGCACAAGCTCGTGGCGCAAAAATTTATGGTGAAGTCGTGGGTTACGGCTCAAATTGTGATGCTTACCATATGACAGCTCCAACACCAGATGGTTCTGGTGCGTCAAAAGCAATGAAATTGGCGATGGAAGAAGCCGGGATCGATGCAAAAGAAGTGGGCTATATCAACGCACACGGAACAAGTACACCTGCAAATGATCAAGCAGAAGCTAAAGCGATCCAAATCGCATTAGGAGACTCTTTCAAAGAAACCTATGTCAGCAGTACGAAATCAATGACTGGTCACTTATTAGGTGCTGCAGGTGGGATTGAGGCACTTGCCACTTTGATGGCGTTAGAGCATCAGTTTATTCCACCAAACATCAATGTTGAAAAACAAGATCCTGAAATCGATCTGAACGTTGTGATCAACGAAAGTAAACCAGCTGAACTGTCTTATGCCATGAGTAATTCATTAGGATTTGGTGGACATAATGCTGTACTATGTATGAAACGCTGGGAGGAATAATGTTGAAGATCCATGAAATCAAAGAATTAGTCAGTCAATTTGATCAGTCAACTTTAACAGAATTTGACTTGAGAGACGGACAATTTGAATTATATATGAATAAAAATGAAATGAGTCGGGGAATGGGGCAAACAGTACCAACAACGAGTGCTTCTGAACCACAACCTCAACAAGTTGTACCGGCTTTACCAAAAGAAGAAAGCCATTCTGTTCAACCAGAAGCAGTTGCGCCGACAATTGATGGGACTGAAGTGAAATCACCAATCGTTGGAATCGTCTATCTACAACCATCTCCTGACAAACCAGCATTCAAAAAAGTAGGAGATAAAGTCGCTAAGGGTGAAGTGATCTGTATCATTGAAGCAATGAAATTGATGAACGAAGTAACTAGTGATGTCGATGGTGAGATCGTTGCGATCTTGATCGACAATGAAGAAGTCGTAGAATACGGACAACCACTCTTTATCATCCAACCAAATTAAGCCAAGGAGAACCAGACCTATGAATATACAAGAAATCAAAGAAATCATCCCTCATCGCTATCCGCTGTTGCTGATTGATCGAGTGGAAGAAATTGTCGAAGGCGAACGGATCGTTGCTAAAAAAAATGTGACGATCAATGAACCTTTTTTCCAAGGACATTTTCCAGAAGAACCTGTGATGCCGGGGGTATTGATCGTAGAAGCGATGGCCCAAGCAGGAGCAGTAGCTCTATTATCATTGGAACAGTTCAAAGGAAAAACTGCTTACTTTGGCGGATTAGATAAAGCGAAGTTTCGTAAAAAAGTGACTCCTGGAGATACGTTGATATTAGAAGTGGAAATCACTAAAATCAAGTCTTCTGCAGGAATAGGCAAAGGAATTGCAAAAGTGGACGGCAAAAAAGTTGCTGAAGCTGAATTAACCTTTATGATTGGATAGGTGAGTTATGTTTTCAAAAGTCTTGATAGCAAATCGCGGCGAAATAGCCGTACGGATCATTCGTGCCTGCCGTGAGCTTGGAATCCAAACCGTTGCGGTCTATTCTGAAGCGGATGCGGAGGCATTGCACACACAATTAGCAGACGAAGCCGTCTGCATCGGTCCTGCAAGAGCAACAGATTCCTATTTGAATGTACAAGCAGTTCTAAGTGCAGCCATCGTTACAAAAGCAGAAGCAATCCATCCTGGATTTGGATTCTTATCTGAGAACAGTCGATTTGCTTCGATGTGTGAAGAATGTAATATCGTCTTTATTGGACCTAAAAGCAAAACGATCGATGATATGGGGAATAAAATCAACGCACGTCAGTTGATGCAACAAGCAGATGTTCCTGTGATCCCAGGTAGTGATGGTGTGCTATCGACTGTTGAAGAAGCACTGGAAGTGGCAGAAAAAATTGGCTATCCAGTGATGCTTAAAGCCGCCGCTGGTGGTGGCGGTAAAGGAATCCGCAAAGTCTTGTCAAAAGAAGAATTACCACAACATTTTTCATCCGCCCAACAAGAGGCAGCAGCTGCTTTTGGTAACGATGATATGTATTTGGAAAAAATCATTTATCCCGCAAGACATATTGAAGTGCAAATATTAGGTGATCAATTTGGTCATGTTCTGCATCTAGGTGAACGTGATTGTTCCTTACAACGGAATAATCAAAAAGTCTTAGAAGAATCACCATCTGTTGTGATCTCTGAGGAAAAACGAAATCACTTAGGTGCAGCAGCTGTCAGAGCAGCAAAGGCAGTGAATTATGAAAATGCAGGAACGATCGAATTTTTAATGGATGAATCCGGTGATTTTTATTTTATGGAAATGAACACCCGCATCCAAGTTGAACATCCAGTAACAGAAATGGTCACAAATATCGATCTTGTCAAAAAACAAATCGAGGTTGCGGCCGGACGACCACTAGAGATCCAACAAGAAGATATCATTTTCCAAGGGCATGCGATCGAATGCCGGATCAATGCAGAAAATCCAGTATTTCATTTCGCTCCTTCACCAGGCAAAATCAAGAATTTGTTGCTACCAGCTGGTGGTATGGGATTAAGGGTCGATAGTTCGGTTTATTCAGGTTACACGATTCCCCCTTATTATGATTCAATGATTGCTAAGGTCATCGTACATGGCGATACACGTTTCGATGCGTTGATGAAAATGCAACGGGCATTGAGCGAGATCGTGACAGATGGCGTGATCACGAATGCTGAATTCCAAATGGATCTGATCAGTCACCCTGCAGTGATTGCTGGTGATTACAGTACCGCATTCTTACAAGAAGAGTTTTTACCAAACTGGATTCCCGAGACGGAGATAGGAGACGAATAAGATGGCTTTATTCAAAAAGAAAAAATACATTCGAATCAATCCTAATCGAGAAATCAAGCCAACGAATGCACCATCGGTCCCTGACAATATGTGGGCGAAATGCCCAAATTGTAAACATATCATCTACACAAAAGATATCGGGGAAGAAAAAGTATGTCCACACTGTAGTTATAACTTTAGAATCGGCGCATGGCAGCGATTAGCGTTGATCATTGATGAGAAAAGTTTAGAGGAATGGGATACGGATCTCGTCACAAAAGATCCTCTTGATTTCCCTGATTATCAAGAAAAGATCGGCAAGATGCAAGAAAAGACTGGCTTACATGAAGCAGTTCTAACTGGTCAAGCGACTATTAAAGGCATTCCTTTTGCTATTGGTGTCATGGACCCTAATTTTATCATGGGAAGTATGGGCACGATCGTAGGGGAAAAGATCACTCGTTTGTTTGAACGTGCGGCGAGTAAAAAATTACCCGTCGTATTATTCACTGCTTCAGGGGGCGCCCGGATGCAAGAAGGAATTTTCTCTCTCATGCAAATGGCCAAAATCTCCGCAGCGGTCAAACGTCATAGCAATAAACAGCTATTTTATTTGACTGTCTTAACAGATCCGACGACAGGTGGTGTTACCGCCAGCTTTGCGATGGAAGGGGATATCATCTTAGCTGAACCGCAAAGTTTGATCGGCTTTGCTGGCCGCCGAGTGATCGAACAAACGATCAAACAAGAACTACCAGAAGATTTTCAAAAAGCAGAATTTTTACTGGAACATGGCTTTGTGGATCAAATCGTTCCAAGAAAAGAACTCAATGACACGATCCATCAATTATTAGAATTGCATACGCAGAAAGGATGGATCAACCATGAATAAAACTGCTCATGATATCGTCCAACTGGCGCGGGCAAAAGATCGTTGGACAAGTCTTGATTTTTTTGAAACGATTTTTGAAGGGTTCCAAGAATTTCATGGTGATCGCTTATTTGGTGATGATGAAGCGATTGTCGGAGGCGTAGCAAAATTAGCCGGAAAACCAGTGACCGTCATTGGCATCCAAAAAGGCCGTGACTTGCAAGAAAATATTCGTCGGAATTTTGGCTCTCCTCATCCGGAAGGTTATCGTAAAGCACTGCGTTTAATGAAACAAGCAGAAAAATTCAACCGTCCGGTCATTACGTTGATCAACACTGCGGGTGCCTATTGTGGGATCGGTGCAGAAGAACGTGGTGAAGGGGAAGCGATTGCCCGTAATCTATTAGAAATGTCGGATTTGAAGGTACCGATCATCAGTATTATTATTGGTGAAGGCGGTAGTGGTGGGGCACTAGCCTTAGCATTAGCCGATGAAGTCTGGATGTTAGAACAAACGATCTATGCTGTTTTATCACCAGAAGGTTTTGCTTCGATTCTTTGGAAAGACGGCAGCCGAGCAGCCGAAGCCGCTGAATTGATGAAAGTCGCTGCTGGTGAATTATTAGAGTTAGACGTCATTGATCGAGTGATCCCCGAAACATTCAATGGAGAACCTTTAGGCAAAGAAAAAGTTGCGCGTATGATGCAAAAAGCATTGATCGAAAAACTGACCGAACTTTGTCAGAAACCAACCGAAGAATTGATCGAACAACGCTACCAACGTTTTCGTAAATATTAAGAAGTTTTTTGATTTAAACTGTAGAGAATTGCCTCTACAGTTTTTTCTGATTTATCCTATAAATGGATAAATATTGGTTTATGATTTATATATTTAATGTGTTTATTTGTATGATTTGCTAGTTAGAAGGGGAAATAAAATAGGAATTATATGATTTTTTTAGAAAATATTCTTGTTTCTTTTTGATTGTAAGGGTTAAAATGGAAAAAATTTTATGATATATATTTAACTTAATATAAAAAACTAATTTCATTGAATTTTCTTAGATTTTTAAACTTACACTGATATTTAGTTATTAGAGATTGTATCTTGATGTGTAATTATTTAGGTATTAGATTTTGATTGTTGATTATATAAAAGAAAAATGGAAAATGTTAATTGGAAGAATGATATTAAAGATAGAGATAATTTGAATTTCTGTAACTTAAAAAAATTTAGTGATTTTTCATAGAGTATATATTGAATGTTGTGTTATACACTAAAAATTGAAAAAAACTAGGTTAACGCGTAATTAAATGTACCGTTTTTATTCTTTTAATGAAGTATATCCCACTTATTTACTGTGTAATTATCGCAATACATAAAAATAAACATCTTCTAACCACAAATAACCTGATTTGGTTTATCAAATCGGGCTATTTGTGGTTAAATACTACTATTCAATATATATATGTACAAGCTTTTTGAGATGTCTAAGATAATAGCGAGAAAAAATGAAGTGAAGTTGTCCTTTATTGCAGTTTATTTATTGTTCATTTTTCTCACTAATTAATTAACCAATAGGACAACCACCATTAGAACGTACAGTTCCTTTATATATACCCACATACCACATTCTTCCAGTTGAAAAATCTTTTTCATAAGACCAAGACTGTAAAGTTAATTGTCCGCAATAAATTCCATCATTATAAATCATTGTGTTAGTTAACCCGACTAACGTAGTAGATCGTCTTGTGTGATAGATGATTTTACTACCTAAAGGTTCTATAGATATTGAGGTATATTCCGCTATTGCTAAGTTTGTGTTTGCATTGTGTCTTTCAGTAAATAAAAATAGACCAGAAATTACTATTGAAGCTATTAAAATTTGTTTGAAATATTTCATTTTAGATCATCCTCATCAATTGGTGATAATAAGTCATTGTTCAAAATATTTAATTTTGATGGAACTGGAAATGGAACGGAGTTATGATAAAAGTAACCTTCATAATAACCAGTTGTACCATAATGACTTGGTAGTTCACGATATCTGCTTAACCATCCCCTATATGCACCGCTTTGAAAGAAAGCTACTGCGGGAGCGGGGCTACCTGTTTTAATCCATCCTGACGTCCAATATCTAGTCAATATTGCTTTTTGAGTCTAAGTTATCTGAATTTGAACCTATTGATTGGATGCTAGAAAATGGTTCTGTATGCTCGATTATTTCTTGGGTCTGGACGATTTGGCTAGGTAACAACATACTGAAAAAAGTAACGCCAACAAAACAACTAAAAATAACATTTTTTTTCATATTAAACCTCTTTTTTTTATTTGTTACAATTTTATTATAGTTAGTTTATTATTTCCGATCAAATCATAACTTAGTTATTATTTGATATTTTTTTGTGTGTGATATTCTTATTAAAAAGGAGTTGATGTTGTGTTTTATAAGTCGTTAAGTAAGTTATTTTATGTTCTTTTTTTGGGAGGTGTAATTTCTTTGTCGCTATTCTTGACTGGCTGCTCTAAATCGAATGAGGACCGATTAAAAAACGTCGAAATTGTTCAAGTGACGAATGCTGGGACGCTACAAAATAGAGGAAGTTATACTCTTAAAGAGGGAAATTTAGAAATCATGAAAGAAATCCAACTGGCACAAAGCCTTGATCAAGATCCCGCAGATTTAAAACTCTCAAGCAGTGAAGAACAAGAAATCAAAAGTTTGCTGACACCAGATTTTACATCCGCAGAACAAGACCTAAAAACGAATGAACTTTTTCAAACATTTGTTAAAGAGATCGAACATGTAACAGTCGAAGTCAATCAGGAGAAGAAAACGACAACGTTAGTCGGAAAGGATTATCGAAAAGAATTTTCTTGGGTAGGTGAAAGTGGAAATCGTTTATCTGACTCACATAAGATTGAATATAGTTTTGTGTCAGGGAATGAGGAATAGTTGAGTAAAGGAATAGCCTTAAAAAACGATGCTTCTTGCAAAATGATTATTGAAGTAGAGGAATTTCAGAATAATTTGAACAGAAAGAAGGGGGCACCATCTTTTCCCTGTTCTTTTAATTGATTAAAAATATTTTTCTGTACCGAATCAGGATTTTTGATTTGAAATTTTAAAAGTTGTTGAAACCATAGGTATTTCTTTTTAGTGCTGGATATTGGTACTTAACTATTTAAGTAGGCCATCTGAATAGTTATAGTGTAAGGCGTTCTTGGTGTGTGCATAAACTTGCTAACGTATCTTATCGTCTTGGTATAGCTTTCAGGAAGTTATATTGTCCAGATATTCGCGAAACATCCATTACACAGTAATCGACCATTTCTTTCCCGCATGAAGAATGCCTTGTTACAATTACACTATTATGATAAGTTTAATGTAGTGTATTTGTAACGTAAGTGAGGGGATTAAATGCAAGATAAGCTGAAAGAGTTGTTGCGTATTCGCGATGGAAATTTATCTATGAAGGAAGCTAGAAAATTAGGAATTTCAGCAACTACTGTACAAAGATTGGTGAATCAAGGAATTTTGATGAAAGTTGATCGTGGTTATTATGTAGAGACTGGTCATGGAATCGATGATTTATTTTGTTTTCAGCAACGATTTTCCAGAGGAATATTTTCTCATGAAACGACATTAGATATATATCAACTTTCTACAAACATGCCGAACTTCATTCATTTGACTTTTCCACATGGTTATAATGTGAATCGTTCAATTACGAAAGAGCAACAGTTACAATTTCATTTTGTGAAGAAGGAAGTATACGAGTTAGGGAAAGTGGAGGGCACTTCCTTTCAAGGAAATCCTATTATTATATACGATAAGGAACGAACTCTTTGTGATATTTGGAATCCGAGATATGAAATTGAATATGAAATGAAATTAGAAGCTTTAAAAGAGTACATGAGAGATCCTAGGAGAGACCCAAGTAAATTAAGAGATTATATGACAAAACTACATGTAGAAAAAGAAATGAAATATCATATGCAGAGTTTGTATTGATGGAGAGAAAATATGACCCCTACACAATTTACAGCAAAAACAAGAAATCTTGCAAAAAGTATAGGATTAAATGCACAGTTAGTTCAAAGGCATTTTATGATGGATCGCTTAGTTGAACAAATCTCTGAATCGAAGTATAAAAATGACTTTATTTTGAAAGGTGGTTTTCTATTAGGTTCAAAATATGGAATTGATAGAAGAACAACAATTGATATTGATACGACATTTAGAAATAGTAAATTAACTAAAGAAAAATTGAAGAACATCTTTAAAGAATTAACTAGTAAACCTACGAAAGAGGGAATTGTTTTCTCTGTTCAAGAGATTAAAGAGACAAGGGAAATTGATTTTTATCCTGGGTTTCAAATTAAATTGATTGCTCATTTAGAAAAAATACGTGTCCCATTTAAATTGGATGTAACAACAGGAGATTCTATTTATCCTGAAGTAGATATACATCATCATCAATTGATGTTTGAAGATAAAAAAGTGGAGATTCCAGCTTATCCAACAGAACAGATTATTGCAGAAAAGCTGAGTGCTACATTTAACTTTGGGACAGACAATTCGAGATTGAAAGATTACTACGACCTATTTGCCATCAGAAAACTAGAAAATATTGATATGAAAGAGCTATATAAAAGTGTCCGAAATACATTTACAAAACGTGGAGACAACAAACCGTTATCTTTTTATTATGAAAGGGAAATCGAAAAGATAAAAGGGAGCGGTTATTTGGAAAAACTATGGGACAAATATCGCTCAGTTAATTCTTTTGCGAATTCTATTTCATTTGCAGATACAGTTAACGGAGTTGCTTATCTAATGCAAAATGTAATCAAAATTGAAAATCAAGAAAGAAAACAATAGTTTACAAGAATTGAACAAATCAAGATGACAAACGATATTAATTGTGTGATTTAGCGTAAATCAGCGGAACCAATGAGCTTGGTACAGAGGTGTTTGGCTTTGAGAAACAAAGTAAAATAGACTGAAAATCAAATAAAAAAGCTGAGACTTGGTTCTTAGCTTTTTCATTTCTTCCCTTGAAATATTAAAAAAAATATTCTTAATTTGTGATTATTATTCATTTTAAAAGCATAAAAACGAATAAAATTAAATAAATATACAAAAAATAGTTTATTTTTGAAATTTTCATGCTATAATGACAGAACAAAATGAATAAGGGGCGAGACAATGAAAAAGATTTCCGGAATTATTTTATTTTTAGTTACAACATTCGCATTAGGAGCTTGCGGGAATGGGGATGCAGCTGAATCAAACGATCAATTAGCAGCAATCAAGGAAAGTGGTGTATTGAAAGTGGCGACGTCTGCTGATTATGCGCCGTTTGAATTTCATACGATCGTCGATGGGAAAGATCAAATCGTCGGATCGGATATTGATTTAGCTAAAGCCATCGCAGATGAGCTTGGTGTGAAATTGGAGCTCTCAGATATGAGTTTCAACACGGTGTTAGCCTCTTTAAAAGAAGGGAAAGTCGATGTAGCGATCTCAGCGATTTCAGCGACCGCAGAACGAAAAGAACAATTTGACTTCACCGACAACTATTACAATCCGCCACAAGTTCTCGTGATCAATAAAAAAGATAAAAACACGTTCACAAGCATTGATCGCTTGGCAGGTAAAAGCTTAGGGGCGCAAAAAGGCTCGATCCAAGAAGCAGTGATCAACGAACAAATCAAAGAAGCTAAAGTAGTCACGATCGATAAAGTGCCAAATATGGTGATCGAGATCAATCAAGGTTCACTGGATGGCATGGTCGTTGAACAAACGATTGCCGAAGCATATATTGCTCAGAACCCCAACTTGATGATTGCAGATATCCCTTTGGAACAATCAGATGATGAAGCTTTTGCTGTTGCCTTACCAAAAGGGAGTACAGAATTACAAGAAGAGTTGAATAAAATCATCAAAAAATTAAGTGATGAGGGAAAAATCGATGAATTCATCAAAAAAAATCATGAACTAGCTGAACAAACAGCGACAGAATAGAGGGACGCAGTGTGAATTTTTCGTTTTTAGATAAGTACTTACCGTATTTTTTATCCGGCGCGGTCGTTACGATCGTCATTTCGATCTTGACAGTCATCTTTGGTACAATGATTGGCCTAGCCATGGCATTGATGAAGCGCTCAAAGATCAAGCCTTTGAATTGGTTAGCTAATAGTTATATCGAATTACTAAGAGGCACACCGATGTTATTGCAGATCATGATCGGATTCATCTTATTGCAACGTTTCTTTCCAGCGGTGGATTGGTCCGTGGGGATTTTAACCATCGACTTAGGGCGTTTGATACCAGGAATCATCGTATTATCACTGAACTCTGGGGCGTATGTTGCTGAGATCATTCGTGGAGGGATTGCGGCTGTTGATATGGGACAAACAGAAGCTTCGTATTCACTAGGCTTACGTCCTATACAGGCGATGCGTTATGTCATTTTCCCACAAGCGTTGAGAAATATCCTGCCACCATTAGGAAATGAGTTTGTCACGTTGATCAAAGATTCTTCTTTACTGACAGTGATCGGTATCAATGAATTGATGGGATCTGCTCAGATCGTTATCTCAAACTCCTATATCCCATTGGAACCTTATTTTATTGCCGCAGGGTTATATTTCGTTATGACCTTTGTAACATCGCGGTTGTTGAGTAGTTGGGAGAAAAAACTCGGAAAAGGGTATCAACGTTAGGAGAGAATGTCGTATGGAAAAATCAATAGTAACGATCAAACAATTAAATAAATCATTTGGGGAAACAGAAGTATTGAAAGGAATTACTACGACTATTTCCGCCGGGGAGGTCGTAGTGATCATCGGCCCTTCAGGTTCAGGGAAAAGTACGTTTCTCCGTTGTTTGAATCTACTCGAATCTCCTACAGCCGGTACGGTGGAGTTTGAGGGAACGGATATCACACATAAGAAACACGATATTTTTAAAACAAGAGAAAAAATGGGGATGGTTTTTCAACAGTTCAATCTATTTCCCAATATGACAGTATTAGAGAATATCACCTTATCACCAATCACAGTGAAAAAAATGCCTAAGAAAGCAGCCGAGGCGATCGCTTTGGAATTATTGGCAAAAGTTGGTTTGTCAGATAAAGCCACCGCCTATCCTTACTCTTTATCAGGTGGACAGCAGCAACGGATAGCGATTGCCCGAGCGTTGGCAATGCAACCAGACGTCATGTTGTTCGATGAGCCTACTTCGGCACTTGATCCAGAAATGGTGGGTGAAGTACTCTCGGTTATGTTGCAATTGGCACAAGAAGGGATGACGATGGTCATTGTCACTCATGAAATCGGCTTTGCGAAAGAAGTGGGTGATCGAATCATCTTTATGGATCAAGGACAGATCGTGGAAGAGGGGACACCTAGTGAGGTGCTGGAGCGGACGAGCCAGCCTCGGACTATCGATTTTTTGGCCAAAGTATTGTAGTAAAAAATAAGATATAAGAAATGGCGCTCTTTTCCAACATTACCTATGGATAGTGATTTCAGTTCTTTAGGTTTTTCTAAAATTATATGAATGATGTTCCAAAAGCAACTCTTTCAGTAATAAGCAACCAACTCAAGAATATAGAAGAATCTATTTTATGAGCTGATTGCTTATTTTTTGGAGCTGGTTCCTTCTGTTATTACCTCCATTAAAAGGTTTAATGTATAGAGGTAGTTTTTTTTTAGATTTTACAGTATAATATGGGGTTGAGGAGTACATATCGTGCTCCTTCATTTTTTGCAGATGAGGAGACAACATGTTTTCAAATTATAAACCTACATGGATGGTAGAAGCCGTCTATAAAATTACCCCTGCACAACTGAAAAAACTAGGGATCAAAGCCGTCTTGACGGACCTTGATAATACACTGATTGCTTGGAATAATCCAGATGGAACGGAAGAATTGTTCACTTGGATTTTAGAAATGAGAAATGCGGGCATACCAGTAGTCGTTGTTTCTAACAACAACTCAGAACGCGTAGCTCGTGCAGTTAAAAAATTTGAGCTACTTTATGTTGCAAGAGCTTTGAAGCCTTTGCCAGTGGGAATCAATAAAGCAAAAAAAATGTTGGATCTGGCAGATGAAGAAATCATCATGATTGGTGATCAGATCATGACCGATATTCGTGGCGCGAATAGTGCCGGTATCCGTAGTGTCTTAGTTAAACCAATCATTGAAACTGATAGTTGGAAGACGAAATTCAATCGGTTCTGGGAACGTAAGATCATGAGTTATTTAGTAAAGAAACATCCAGATATGGATTGGCGAGGTGGCATTGAATGAACGAAGAATTGCAATGTATCGGTTGTGGCGTGATGATCCAAACTGAACATCCTGATGAATTAGGCTATACACCAAAAGCAGCACTCGAAAAAGGGTTAGCAACAGGGGATGTTTATTGTCAACGTTGTTTCCGTTTGAGACATTATAATGAGATCCAAGATGTATCACTGACAGATGATGATTTCTTGCGATTACTAAATGAATTAGGTCAAAAAGACGCATTGATCGTCAATGTGGTGGATATTTTCGATTTCAACGGTTCACTGATTCCTGGATTACATCGTTTTGTCGGAAACAATCCAGTTCTTTTGGTTGGGAACAAAGTCGATATTTTACCTAAATCATTAAAAAAATCAAAAATGATCCAATGGATGAATGAGCGTGCCCATGAAGCAGGGCTAAGACCTGTCGAGGTGTTGTTGACAAGCGCAAAAAAAGCACCTGAAATGACAACACTTCTAGAGAAAATCGAAAAATATCGTGAGGGTCGAGATGTGTATATCGTTGGTGTGACGAATGTCGGGAAATCGACATTGATCAATCAGATCATCAAAAATACGGCAGGCGTCCAAGAAGTGATCACGACTTCGCAGTTCCCAGGAACAACGTTAGATAAAATCGAGATCCCATTGGATGATGGCCAATTTTTGATCGATACACCAGGAATTATCCATCGCCATCAAATGGCCCACTATTTAGGCAAAAAAGACTTACGTATCATCGCACCGACGAAGGAAATCAAGCCTAAGGTGTATCAGCTGAATGAAGGTCAAACGCTTTTCCTTGGAGGATTAGCTCGATTCGACTTTATCAGTGGCAAACGATGTTCATTTATTGCTTATGTATCAAATGATGTCAATTTACATCGGACAAAATTAGAAAAAGCCGATACTTTTTATGAAAAACATGTAGGCGGCTTATTGCAACCACCACGTCCGAATGAAGTCAGTGAATTCCCTGAACTTGTTCGCTTTGAGTTTTCTGTAAAAGAAAAGACAGATATCGTCTTTGCAGGACTAGGCTGGATCACGGTAACGGAACCAGCAGTCATCGCAGGCTGGGCGCCAAAAGGGGTACATGTGTTAAGAAGAAAAGCACTGATTTAAGAAAGAAGGAAAAACATGAGTTTAAGAGGAAAGCAAAAACGATTTTTACGTAGTCAGGCACACCATCTTCAACCGATCTTCCAAATCGGTAAAGGTGGGATCAATGAAGCAATGATCGTCCAAATCGAAGAAGCACTTGAAAAAAGAGAATTGATCAAAGTATCATTGTTGCAAAATACAGATGAGATCGCAGAAGATGTGGCACAAGTATTAGAACAAGCTATCGCATGTGAAGTGGTTCAGATCATCGGACGCGTGCTTGTTTTATACAAAGCATCATCTAAAGAGAAATACCAACGGATATCTAAAGAAGTACATGCAATCTAAGGAGTGACGAAGATGAAATCGCAAGCGAAATCCTTTGTTCGACCTCAAGTATTTCCAAAAGAAATGCCCCATCTTTATGCGAAAAGAAAACAGGTGGGGATCTTGGGCGGAACTTTCAATCCTGTGCATCTAGCCCATCTAGTGATGGCAGAACAAGCAGGACAGAATTTAGGACTAGACCATGTCTGTTTAATGCCTTCCTATCAACCACCTCATGTGGATGAAAAGCCAACTATACCGGCAGAACATCGCTTAAACATGCTGGAACTTGCGATCGAAGACAATCCTTTTCTAACGATTGAAACGATTGAAATCGAACGAGGCGGCAAAAGCTATACGTATGACACGATGAAGGCTTTGACTCAAAATAATCCTGATACGGACTACTATTTTATCATCGGCGGTGATATGGTCGAATATTTACCAAAGTGGTACAAAATCGACGAGTTATTGACAATGGTCCACTTTGTCGGTATCCATCGACGTGGGTATCAAGTGGAAACCCCGTATCCTGTGATCTGGGTCGATGTCCCTGAGATTGATCTAAGTTCGACAAAGATTCGTCAAAAAATTCAACAAGGTTGTTCCGTCCGTTATTTGATCCCAGATAAAGTCTTGGATTATATTCAGAAAGAAGGATTGTATCAACATGAATTATAGTACAGATTATACGGCCTATACTCGAGAAATCTTGATGCAAAAAGTCCAAATGAGAATGAGTGAACAACGCTTCAAACATGTTTTGGGTGTAGAACAAACAGCTGTTGCACTTGCTGAAAGGTATGGTTGCTCGCCAGAAAAAGCGAGTATCGCCGCATTGACACATGATTATGCGAAAGAACGACCAGACGATGAGTTTATCTTATTCATCGAACGTGAGCAACTTGATCCAGAGTTATTAGCTTATGGAAATGCAATTTGGCACGGATTAGTCGGTGCATCATTTGTTGAACGAGAATTAGGCATCACTGATGAGGAGATCTTACAAGCAATCCGTCTCCATACGACAGGAGCTGCTGAGATGTCCTTACTCGATAAAGTCATCTATGTGGCTGACTATATCGAACCAGGACGTTCTTTTCCAGGTGTCAAAGAAGCCCGTGAGATTGCCATGATCGATTTAGATGAAGCAGTTGCATTCGAAACCAAACATACATTAGCACATTTGATTGCGCAAGAGAGCAAAATTTATCCAAAAACAATTGAAACATATAATCATTGGGTGGCAAAATAGCTGACCCATTAGGAGGAAATCATCATCGATAGTAAAGAACAATTAAAAATCGCTGTCCAAGCAGCAGATTCAAAACGTGCAGAAGATATTTTAGCTTTAGACGTCCGTAAAGTGTCGCTATTAGCTGACTACTTTATGATCTGTTCAGCAAACAGTGAACGTCAGATCAATGCCATCGTGGAAGAAATCATTGAAAAAGAAGAAGAAAGCAAATACGAAGTAAAACGCGTAGAAGGAAAAGAAGGGGGCAAATGGATTCTGATCGATCTAGGTGATTTGATCATCCATGTATTCCATGCCCCAGAACGTGGGTTTTATAATTTAGAGAAGTTATGGTCAGATGCGCCACTTGTCGATTTGACTGAATGGTTGGATTAACATGGCCTACGAAACATTTGCCTTTATTTACGATGAAGTCATGGATGACGGGCTTTATGAACAATGGCTCGCATTTTCTAAACGCCATTTGCCTGAAACAACTAAAAACATCCTTGAACTAGCTTGTGGTACAGGAGCATTAGCTGTGGCTTTTGCCAAAGACGGCTACAATGTAACTGGCTTGGATCTATCAGAAGAAATGCTGATGATCGCCAGTCAACGTGCCTATGAAGAAGAAGCATCGGTACAGTTTGTTGAAGGGAATATGTTAGATCTATCAGAGAGTGGGCAATACCAAGCCATCACTTGTTTCTCAGATTCTTTGTGCTATATGCAAAACGATCAAGAAGTACAACAAGTATTCGATGAAGTCTATCAGGCATTGGAAGAAAACGGCCGTTTCTTGTTTGATGTCCATTCCGTTTATCAAATCGATCAAGTATTTCCGGAGTATAGTTATCATTACCAAGGAGACGATTTTGCCTTTCTTTGGGATAGTTATACGGGGAAAGAAAAACATAGCATTGAACATTATTTGACATTCTTTGTCGAATCACAAGAAAAAGACGGTACGTTCACACGTGAAGATGAATTACATCAAGAACGTACGTATCCACTAGAAAACTACTTGCGGATGTTAGAGAATAGCGGATTTGCTAAAGTAGAAGTATTCGCTGATTTTACAGACGAAACACCTAACGAAGAATCCAGACGTTGGTTTTTTGTCGCCCAGAAAGAAGAAGGCGAAATCGACGAACTGTAGCAAACAATAAAAAGGAGAGACGGCTGGATCAAAAAGCTTAGTCTCTTCTTTTTTACTAGGCGAAAGGAGAAAAGCGAATGAAAGTATGTGGCATCATTGTTGAATATAATCCCTTTCACAATGGTCATCTTTATCATGTCCAGCAAGCACGGGAACGAACCGGTGCCGACGTAGTGATTGCGGTGATGAGTGGCAATTTTTTGCAGCGAGGTGAACCGGCGATTTTAGATAAGTGGCAACGTGCAGAAGTAGCCTTGAAAAACGGAGTGGATCTCGTGGTTGAATTACCAATCGAGTGGGCAGTACAATCTGCTGATTATTTTGCTAAAGGAGCAGTTCAACTGTTGCAAAAATTAAACTGTGACTATTTATGTTTTGGAACAGAAGATGAAGCGACCTTCGATTATCAAGCATTTGGTCAATTTGTTTTGCACCATCAGGATCAAATCACCAAAGCATTTCAAGAGTTGCCCGATCAGACAATGAGTTATCCGCAAAAGATGACACAGGTATTCAAGCACGTCTACCCAGAAATCTCACTTGATTTTTCCTCGCCTAATCATATTCTAGGGCTGAGCTATGCAAAAGAAAATGCTACCTATGAACATCCAATGGAACTAGTTCCGATCAACCGTAAAGGGGCTGGTTATCATGATGAAGAGTTACCAAAAGAAACAATAGCCAGTGCCACAGCGATTCGTAAAGCATTAACGGAAAATCGATCGATTTCTGCAACAGTTCCCTCAGAGACAGAGAGATTTTTAAAGACAGAAAGTTTGCAAACTTGGACATCCTATTGGCCCTTGCTAAAATACCGTCTTCTTTCTTCCACCGTTGACTCGTTGCAAAAAATCTACCAGATGACGGAAGGTTTAGAGATCAGGATGTTAGAAGCGGCCAAGACAGCTAATACATTTTACGAGTTTGTCGAACAAGTCAAAACAAAACGCTATACGTGGACGAGGATCCAACGCCTGTCGTGCTATGTGTTATTGAATATCCAAAAAGAAGAGATGAGAGAGCAACAGATGCAAGAATACATCCATGTGTTGGGCTTTACAGCAGCAGGTAGAGCATGTCTCAAAAATAAAAAAGCCTTAGCCCTTTTTGCGAAAATCGGCAAAAAAGAAGCGCAAGTGGCAAAACTACTCGTTCGCAGTGATCAAATCTATCGCTTAGGTGGCGAGGTAGCGGAACAAGTATTTGGGCGAAAACCAGTCTTTATCGAAACGATCGAAGAGAAAAAAAGCTTCACATAAACCTGATTCACAAGTATAATGAAACAGGACGTTTTGTGTGTTCCCGCACGAATCAAAAAGAATCTATCCTATATCAAATCAGAAAGCGAAGTGAAACTATGGGACGTAAATGGGCCAATATCGTAGCTAAAAAAACAGCTAAAGATGCAAACAACAGCCGAGTTTATGCGAAGTTCGGAATTGAAATCTATGCAGCAGCAAAATCAGGTGATCCTGACCCACACGCTAACCAAAAACTACGTTTCGTCATTGAGCGCGCTAAAACTTACAATGTACCAAAACATATCATCGACCGAGCAATTGAAAAAGCAAAAGGTTCAGGGGATGAAACATACTCTGAATTGCGCTATGAAGGATTTGGACCAAATGGCTCAATGGTGATCGTAGACACATTGACCAACAACGTAAACCGCACAGCCGCTGATGTGCGTGCAGCATTCGGTAAAAACGGCGGAAATATGGGTGTCTCTGGGGCAGTATCTTATATGTTCGACAATACCGCGATTTTTGGTTTTGCCGGTGAAGATGCAGATGAGATCTTAGAATACTTGATGGAAAAGGACATCGATGTACGTGATGTCATGGAAGAAGATGGCCAAATCATCGTTTACGGAGAAGTGCCAGATTTCCACAGTATTCAAGAAGCACTAAAAGAAAAAGGCATCACTGACTTTTCAATTGCGGAGATCCAAATGATCCCTCAAAATGAAGTGACATTGACTGGCGAAGACTTGGAACAATTCGAAAAAATGATCGATGTATTAGAAGATCTAGAAGATGTCCAACATGTCTTCCATAATGTTGCTTTAGAAGATTAATCGAATAAAGCGGATAAAAGAGGTCGGAACAGAAGTGTTTAACCTCGAGAAATAAGGCGCCAGCCACGAAAATTGTTTTTCAAATTTTTGTGGCTGGCGCCTTATTTGTGAAGAGATACTTCTGTTCCCGCCGTTTGTTCAGTTTTAAGTGTTACGAGAGGATGAATGTCCAGACACTTTTTTATTTTCCTAAAAAAACAAACAGCTGTTATCCTGCTTAAAAAGCTAATGTCATGTTTTGCTTTCGTACTTTTATTTATACGATTTTTTCGGAGAAGAGAAAATATTGGTGAAGCTAAAAAAGAAGTATAGTCATACGATATGAAAGAAAGAGAACAAATACAGAGTAGTTAAATTAAAAATCCTGTGTTATTTGTTACAGTTTTTTTGTGATTTATTATCATTTCTATTTCAACCTGTGTTATTATTAAAGTATCGTGAGTAAACGAATAGTAATTTGATGTAGGCGGGGAAAGAATAATGGAAGCAAAAATTAATCTAGAGCCTTTCGAACGTATTCTAAGCGGTTACCAAAAAGTAGAAGAGTTGGCAGTCAATATCACCGATTGCTCAAAGCTTGCACAAAAATATGCACCTTATGGGGTAGAAGGCTATCGTTTAGGAAACTATATAGGCACAGGCTATTTGAATCGTTATCTAGAATGTATGGTTGATCGCGCGCCCATGCTGATCTATAAAAAAAAATATTTGATTCCATTGCTTTTTCGACGTTCTGACTCAGCATTTCAGTTGTTTGAAGAAGATTATCGGATGGAAGCTTTCTTTTTATTATTGGACTGGAGTCTGAAGCATCAACCAGAAAAGATATTGATCGAAACAAGTCAAAAAGTAGATACGAAAAAAGAAAAAGTCATTGATACAGCTTATTTGGCTTTTCGTGTATCAGAAATATTAGATAGTGGGGGTTACCCGATCAGTAATTTCCAAACAGTCGAACAATTTATGGATTGGAATCGTATTTATCGTCTGATCGATAACGGAGGGATTGGTCGCCATAGTAAAGTATTTGACCCAGAATATCCCGAAAATATCGAAGAATTGCGAATGATCGTTTCACTTGTTCGTTTGAAATACCCAAACACAGAATTGATGTTATGATCGATAGATGAATAAAAAGAGGCAGAGACAGAAGTGTTTAGCCTCGAGAAATAAGGCGTCATCCACGAAAATTGTTTTTTCAATTTTTGTGGATGACGCCTTATTTTTTGAAGAGGTTACTTCTGTTCTCGCCGTATATTCAGTTTAAAGTGGTGCGAGAGGACTGATTCCCCTGATGCTTTTTATTTTTAATAACGAATCAATCTAAAGCGAGAGACTCATGATTTTCAGTAGCCAATGCTTGTAGAAAAGAAGCGTCTTTCGCTGATGTAAATAGGATCAATTCATGCATGGCACGCGTACACATTGTATATAAGATTTGTTTGTCATGACCAGAATTAAAATGTGCATCATCGACATTCCATAAAAAGACTCGGTCAAATTCTAATCCTTTTGCTAGATAAGCAGGAAGAAGAATAATCGAACGTTTCATAAAATCAGATTCATCAGCAATCAATTGGACTTGATCTTTCAGGGATACAGGCAATTGTTCATAGAGTGCTTCACATTCAGCGATCGTTTTACCAATGATCGCGGTACGCCAATATTTTGCTTGCTCTTTCGTGTCAATGATCGTTTGTTCCAACCAGTTGATTTTGCTTGTAGATGAATCACTTTGGACGATCAACGGTAGGCGACCTTCACGAGCCGTTGTTTCTACAAGATTGTCGTGAGCTAAGAAATGATTGGCAAAATCAGTGATTTGCTTCGTGGAGCGATAGCTCGTCGTCAATTGGAATTGGGTCACTTCTTTCTCTGGGAAAAGCGACTCTAACGAACCAGTGATCGTCTCGTTCCCAAAAACATTTTGGTTCAGATCCCCACAAAATGTTAGATTGGCAGTTGGATAGATTGATTGCAGCAATGCGACCTGCGAAGGAGCAAAATCTTGCATTTCATCAATAAAAATATACCTTGCCTTTTGTGTGACTGATACAGGATGGATTCGACGCATCAATAGGAAGTACAAGACGGCGTCTTCCTGTGGCAATTCTCTTTTCCGTAAGTTCATTTTGACTTCTTGAAGATGTTCGTTCCAAGAAGTTTCGCTGATTCCATGTGCGGTTAACATCGTTTTAGGAATCGTTTGTAAAAAGTGAAGAAACTGTTTCGGTAAGTTGACGAATTGATAATGTAAAATTCCTCGGTGAACTTTACGGAATCTTTTTTTCACGATTTGATTCGTAAGTTTTTTACGCAATGATTTTTCTTTTTGTTCGGTGTATTCTAAATTTGGATCGGTTGCATATAGTTCTTGAAGTTGTTCTTCAGCAAGCTCTTTGACCCACTTCTGACGGGTTTCATCCTTTTGCAGACCGCCTAATTTTTTCAATAACTTTGTCTGTAATAAAGATAGACGTTGATGCAATGGAAGTAGTTCATTGGTTTCTTGGTACCATTTTCGGATCGCTTCTTTGGATAGGATCGTTCGACCATTGATTTTCATCTCACGGAACAATGGCCCAAAATCAGTGATCGTCTGGATGTAAGTCTCCAGGAGATCAACGAAAGTCAATCCGGATTTCAACGTTTTTATCGGGTCATCAGCACCAGAAAGGAAACCGACTTCTTGTTGTTCTTCTTCAGTCAACTCAAATTCAGGAACTAATTGCTGTAAATAATTTTTGAAGGTTTGTGTCGGAACACCACTTTCACCAAGAGATGGTAAAACAGTGGAGATGTAATCAGAAAACAGATGGTTTGGTGAGAACAATAAGACGTTCTCAGCATCTAGCCATTTCCGATTGTGATAAAGGATGAATGCGATACGTTGAAGTAATGCTGAAGTCTTACCGCTTCCAGCAATTCCTTCGATCAGCATCACTTTACTGTTGGTGTCACGGATAATGGCATTTTGTGCTTTTTGGATCGTCGACACGATGTTTTTCATGTGAGCACTTGATGCGTCATCCAAGATTTCTAATAGAAAATCATCATTGATGACTTCAGATGTATCGACCATGGAGACGATTTTTCCTTCAACGATTTTGAACTGTCGTTTCAAGAGAAGTTCGACGTCGATTTTTTCGACATCTGTTTCATAAAAAGCAGGGCCGATTTCTCCTTCGTAATACAGGTTAGCGATCGGTGCACGCCAGTCGATCACGATGGTTTCTTCTTCTGTATCTCTCAATGAGGCGATGCCAAGATAGAGAGTTTCTTTTTCCGTCTCTTCTTTGAAATCGATACGAGCAAAGTAAGGACTTTCTTTCATTACTTCTAATGTTTGCAGACGTTTTTGCTGAGATTCTAATGTATGGTATTTTAAAAGCAATTCTTGTTCATGTTGGCGGTATTCGACCACTGACTCATAAAAAGACTCGTTGGAGCCGCTACGTATTTTGTGATTAGCTGTTTCTTTTGTGGAGTCATTCATTTTTTCAGTCAAGTCGCTTAATTTGCGATTCAATAGGCGTTGTTCAAGTTGGATCATTTGTGTGGTTTCTTCCACATGCTGTTGTTCTAATTGTCTTTCATTCATTGCATCGTTTACTCCTTCCGCCGTAAATAACGAATTAAAAGTATAGCACAGTTTGACTAAAAAAGGTACACAAGTGAGTTAACTAAAAATAAACGCAAAACTACATGAGAGTGATAGTTGTTTTCATTTAGGGGTTTTTAGTTTAAATGGCTTTAGAGAACAGGTATTCTAAATGTGGAGAAAGGAGCTGAACGAAATGACACATTTTAAAAAATTTGCAATGACACTACTGATTGGAGCGGTGGCCCTCATCAGTGAGTTTATGTTCGACCGTCCTCGCCTTGCGTTTATGATCATTGCTATCACCGGTGGCACACTCGCCTTCTTGATGTTTGTCGAAATGATCAAAACACTGCGTTCAGGGAAATATGGGGTCGATATTTTAGCGATTACAGCTATTGTTGCGACATTGCTCGTCAATGAATATTGGGCGAGTTTGATGATTTTGATCATGTTGACAGGTGGCGAAAGTTTGGAAGACTATGCGCAAAAAAAAGCAGGTCAGGAATTGCAATCCCTATTAGATAATACGCCAAGAACCGCCCATAAATTGCAAGGAGATCAACAACTTGATGTTGCGGTAGACACACTTGAGATCGGCGATCATCTGGTGATCAAACCAGGGGAAATCGTTCCAGCTGATGGACGAGTGATCATGGGGGAATCTACTTTTGACGAAGCGTCATTGACTGGAGAAGCAAAACCGATGAGCAAGAAAGTCGGTGATGAATTGATGTCCGGTTCGGTCAATGGGGACTCATCTGTCAAAATGGTGGTTGAGAAACGGGCAGAAGATAGCCAGTATCAATTAATTATCAAACTAGTAGAGGAATCGAAAGAAAAACCCGCACGTTTTGTCCGTCTAGCAGATCGTTATGCTGTTCCCTTTACTTTGATCGCTTACTTGATCGGCGGAATCGCTTGGTGGGCTAGTGGTGATCCTGTACGCTTTGTGCAAGTCTTAGTTGTAGCATCGCCATGTCCATTGATTTTGGCTGCACCTGTTGCTCTAGTAGCGGGAATGAGTCGTTCAAGTAAAAGTGGGATCGTTGTCAAGACTGGTACCGCTGTGGAAAAATTAGCAGAGACTAAAACGATTGCCTTTGATAAGACAGGAACAATCACCAAAGGGATGCTTGAAGTAACTGGTGTCGCTCCCGTTCAAGGGTTTTCAGAAGCGGAATTATTACGTGTGGCGGCGAGTGCGGAACAAGGCTCAGCCCATATCTTGGCCCGTTCCTTAGTTCAAGCAGTTCCCCGATTGTTGCCAGTCACTGATTTGAAAGAAATCTCAGGGCAAGGGATTACCGCTACGGTTGATGGCAGGCAGGTTAAAGTAGGGAATGCACGCTTTATTGATGTTCCAGAAGCTAAAACAGATACAACTGCGATCTATGTGGCGATTGATGAAAAATACGCCGGCACGATCTACTTCTCAGACACAATCCGTCCAGAAGCAAGTAAAACAATCGCTCGCTTGAAAGCTCAAGGCATCACCGACTTACTGATGGTGACTGGGGACGGTCGTACGGTTGCAGAAGCAATTGCCGAGGAAGTTGGCTTGACCGAAGTTCATGCTCGTTGTTTACCACAAGATAAATTAACGATTTTAACTAGTATCCCCAAAGAAAAGCGGCCTGTCACGATGGTAGGAGATGGTGTCAATGATGCTCCTGCCTTGACTGTCGCAGATGTAGGCATCGCCATGGGCGCACATGGCTCAACTGCTGCAAGTGAAAGCGCAGATGTCGTCATTTTGAAAGATGATTTAGAACGAGTAGCAGAAGCAGTGATGATTTCTAGAGAAACGATGAAAGTAGCGAAACAATCTGTTTTGATTGGGATTTTTGTCTGTGTCTTTTTGATGCTCGTTGCCAGTACAGGAGTCATTCCAGCATTGTTTGGCGCGATGCTTCAAGAAGTGGTTGATACAGTTTCCATTTTAAGTGCGTTACGTGCAAAAAAATCAGCGAAACAACAACCACATGCCATGATCACACAAAATTAAAGGCAAAATGATAAAAGAGACTTTTCAGCAAAATCTTTTTGCGGTATGATGCAAAGAGAGAAGCAATAGTTGATCAATACAAAAGTGAACGATGAAAGGAAGTTGAAAACATGCCATTCGTACATGTTGAATTAGTCGAAGGACGTAGCCCAGAACAATTAGAAAACATGATGAAAGATATCACCGAGGCGGTCCATAAAAATACGCAAGCACCAAAAGAACACATTCATGTAATTATCAACGAAATGAAAAAAGGCACGTATGGTGTCAATGGTGAATGGAAAAAATAAGTGAATTCGAGACTTGATTTTTTGAAATAATAGTGGTTAAATAAACACATAGATGATTGATGAGAAAGACAACTGAATTTGAGAGTCTTCGATAAGAGAGGAAAAGCTAGGCTGAAACTTTTCCAGGAGAAAACCAAAGGATGACCACTTTCGAAACCTTTGTTGAAACAGAGGCGGTCGTACCGTTATCACGCTTGAGGAATACGCATGTCGTATTTAAAATTAGGTGGAACCACGAATTTTTCGTCCTAGTATCTGTACAGATACTAGGACTTTTTTTATTGGTGGCGAAGCTAAAAACGGAAATTTAAAGGAGGAACCCTTATGATAAAAATGACATTTCCTGATGGTGCAGTCAAAGAGTTTGCGCCAGGGATCACCACTGCAGAAATTGCAGAAAGTATTTCTAAAAGTTTAGCCAAAAAAGCCTTAGCTGGAAAAGTGAATGGTGAACTGATCGACTTGAACCGCGGGATCGAAGAGGATGGCTCAATCGAGATTGTGACACCTGATCATGAAGACGCACTTGCTTTGATTCGTCATTCAAGTGCTCATTTGATGGCACAAGCCATGCGCCGTTTATATCCAAATATCCACTTTGGTGTAGGACCAGCAATCGATTCAGGATTTTACTACGATACTGATAACGGTGAGAGCCAAGTCAGTGCCGAAGACCTACCAGCGATCGAAGCGGAAATGATGGCGATCGTCAAAGAAAATTTGCCGATCGAACGTCGTGTGTTATCAAAACAAGAAGCATTAGAAATCTTTGCAAGTGACCCTTACAAAGTGGAACTGATCAGCGAATTACCAGAAGACGAAGTCATCACTGCCTACCAACAAGGAGAATTCATCGATTTATGCCGTGGGCCACATGTCCCATCAACTGGTCGTATCCAAGTCTTCAAATTATTATCTGTGGCAGGAGCTTACTGGCGTGGAAATTCAAATAACCAAATGATGCAACGTGTTTATGGAACAGCATTTTTTGATAAAAAAGCGTTAAAAGCGTTTATCCAAATGCGTGAAGAAGCAAAAGAAAGAGACCATCGCAAACTAGGAAAAGAGCTAGAATTATTCATGGTAGCTCCTGAAGTTGGCTCTGGTTTACCTTTCTGGTTACCAAAAGGTGCAACAATCCGTCGTACGATCGAACGATACATCGTAGACAAAGAAATCAGCTTAGGCTATCAACATGTGTATACACCGATCATGGGGGACGTAGAGTTATACAAAACTTCAGGTCACTGGGATCATTACCAAGAAGATATGTTCCCACCAATGGATATGGGAGATGGCGAGATGCTCGTGCTACGCCCAATGAACTGCCCACATCATATGATGGTCTACAAAAATACAATCCATTCTTACCGTGAGTTACCGATCCGTATCGCTGAACTTGGTATGATGCACCGTTATGAAAAATCAGGTGCGTTGTCTGGATTACAACGTGTACGTGAAATGACATTGAATGACGGACACACATTCGTTCGTCCTGATCAGATCAAAGATGAATTCAAACGTACGTTGGAGTTGATGGTCGCAGTTTACGCTGATTTCAATATTACAGACTATCGCTTCCGTTTAAGTTACCGTGATCCAAACAACACAGACAAATATTTTGACGATGATGCCATGTGGGAAAAAGCACAGATCATGTTAAAAGCTGCGATGGATGAAATGGAACTTGACTATTTCGAAGCGGAAGGAGAAGCAGCCTTCTATGGACCAAAATTAGATGTCCAAGTTAAAACAGCATTGGGAACAGAAGAAACATTATCAACGATCCAATTAGACTTCTTATTACCAGAACGCTTTGATTTAACTTATGTAGGAGAAGATGGCGAAAATAATCATCGCCCAGTCGTTATCCACCGAGGCATCGTTTCAACAATGGAACGCTTTGTGGCATACTTGACAGAAGTATACAAAGGCGCATTCCCAACTTGGTTGGCACCGATCCAAGCAACGATCATCCCAGTTTCAGTTGATGCTCATTCAGATTACGCTTATGAAATCAAAGAACGTCTACAAATGAAAGGCTTGCGTGTAGAAGTCGACGATCGCAATGAAAAAATGGGTTATAAGATCCGTGCCTCACAAACGCAAAAAATCCCATACCAAATCGTAGTTGGGGATAAAGAAGTGGCAGATGCAACAGTCAATATCCGCCGATATGGTAGTAAAGAAACTGCTGTAGAGGACTTGAATATCTTTGTCGATGCAATGGCAGAAGAGGTTCATAATTACAGCCGTTAAGACGAGTTAACAAGAGAACCAACGCCTAATTTAATAAAAACAGGAAGGACAACAAAGAATTGTTCCTTCCTGTTTTTTTATGGGGCACTCATTACACACGTCAAAACGCTAGATCGTGCTAAAATAAATGTATTAGATAAATAAGGGGGAACGTAGAGAATGTATCAACCGATCCAACCTCATCATCTGTTTCATCAAGCATATGAAGAAAAAATACATTATAAAGAAACGGTTCTCCCAGTCTTAGCAGATGTCTTGGTGTGTATGTGGGAGTCTATTTCATTTGACTTTAGCGGTACGGTCACCGACGTGATCATCGCCGACGGTTGCATTGATTTGATTGTCAATGTTTTGGAGCAATCTGTTTTCTATACTGGTTCAAGTAAAACGGACTTCAACTTTCTCTCAAGGTTTCCCGAACACTATATTGGTTTTCGCTTAAAGCCAGGTGCTTTTTCTGCTTTAACTGGTCGAGAGGCAACAGCAGCGATGGATCAAGTGTTGTTCATTGAAGAAGTAGATGTTGGGTTTGATACAACCCATCTTTTTGCGCTCACGATTGAAGAAATGAAAGAATCGCTGATCAGCGATTTATCCGGATTAGCCAAATGTATCTCTTCGACGGAATACATTCAGTTATTTGAAAAACTATATATAAAAAAATTAGCTTCCCCACAAGCATTATACGAATATACGAGACTTAGTCCAAGGCATGTCCAACGGCTATTCAAAAAGCATTACGGTCTCACCCCACAATTGGCTCTATCGACCATAAAATTTCATCATAGTTTGACCATTTTATTAAAACAACCTGCCGATCGAAGGGAGCTTGTTGGAAATTATTATGACCAGTCCCATTTTATCAATGAGTTCAAAAAAATATTGGCCTCACACCCATTGAGTTTGTTAAGTTGAGTGAGCAGCGAAAAATGTCGCTTCTATCCAATACGTTACTAACCTAAGTTGCTACAATAAAACTAACTTAAAAAAGGAGTGGTCGATAGATGAACTTTAATCAGGCAAAAATTGGATTGTTGATTCAAAAAGATTATGGGGAATGTTATGATTTTTACACAAAAAAATTAGGATTGGTTCCTACATGGGGAAATCGAAAAGGTCCGTATACGTCATTTGCTATGGCAAAAGGAGAACCTAACTGTTTTGATATGACGTCAGCAAAAGAAATGTCTTTGGTCAAAGGGTATATACAGTCTGCTAAAAATGGAATATCTGATACAGTGGTGATCATATTACCTACGAAGGATATCCAAAAGGACTATGCGAAGTTAACCGCAAATGGTGTCACTTTTTTAGGTGACCCTCAGAAAATAGAGGCTTGGGGAGGATTTGCCAGTGCCTACTTTAGAGACCCAGAAGGCAATTTGTTTGAACTGAATGATGGGTATTAGTTTCTTTTTGGATGTTGCTTTTTTCTTTTTTTTGTTTTTAATAGCTGATTCTGTGAAACTCCATAAATGATAAGTCAAAAGAAACCAAGATAAGGGTGTGACATGTTGCCACTTATACCTTGGCTTCTTTTTTAGCGATTGATTTTTAGGAATAACAGTAATCGGTTGAGCAGGCAGAGAACAAAGGATATTCTCTATTTTCTTGTTTAGTATGAGAATTGTTTGCCTTTGAGTATGATATAATGACATAGACATTTAGAAAAAGGGATGTGTATGAGATGAGCGTAGTGAGTCGCATTGAAAGTATGATGAATGACTATTCTTCTGCCGAAAGAAAACTAGCAGATTATATCGTAACACATGTAGAAAAAATACCAACGATGACAGCCAATGAGTTAGCAGAAGCGGCGGGCCTGAGCGCTCCCACAGTTGTTCGTTTCTCCAAAAAACTTGGCTTTCAAAGTTTAACGGATTTTAAAATCACTATTTCCACCGAATTACAAGCAGGTATCGTGGAAGGATTCAGCGATATTGAACCAAATGAATCATTTTATTCAATCAAACATAAATTAGGGAATAATGCGCAAGTAGCGATCAAAGAAACCGTGGATATTTTAGAAGAGGAGATGATCCAACGTGTCGTTGAGCGTCTGGAAGAAGCACAAACAGTTTATCTATATGGTGTGGGCGCATCTTCTTTAGTCGTTGAGGATATCCTCCAAAAATGGTCTCGTGTAGGAAAACCAATCATTTTTGAAAAAGACATCCACGTCTTATTGCCACAATTAGTGAGTAATGAAACAAAAAAAGTGCTATGGCTTGTCTCTAACTCAGGAAACAGCAAAGAAGTGGTGATGATCGGACAGTTAGCCAAAGAAATGGGAATCGATATTATCGCATTGACTCAATTTGGAAATAACCGATTAAGTAAATTGGCCGATGTCGTTGTCCAGACATCAAGACCAAAAGAAATCACGAACCGAAGTGCAGCAACTAACTCATTATTGGCTCAATTTGCAACGATTGATATCATTTTTTATCTTTATATGGCAAAGAATGAAAAATTAACCGAGAAAGTCACTCAAACCAAAGAAGTGATCAAAAATTATGTCAAACAAAAATGAAATAACAGATGATAGTTTTCCACAATGTCATATTTGTTTCCATTGTTTCACAGTAAAAGAAAACTTTATTTTCAAAAATAACCA
Source organism: Enterococcus sp. AZ171 (assembly GCF_051714005.1). Lineage (NCBI taxonomy): Bacteria > Bacillati > Bacillota > Bacilli > Lactobacillales > Enterococcaceae > Enterococcus > Enterococcus sp. AZ171. Next base: position 982,560 of record NZ_JBIORA010000001.1, read on the forward strand.
TATTTTTTAAAGTTTTTTAGAATCCATTTGTGTGACACATTACTTGTTTGTGAAACAAACTAGTCTTTTTTGGGTCGAGAATTAAAGAATTTCTTGCGGATCAGGATTTTACTTTTTAATTTTGTTTTTTTTAGGTACAATGGAGCCTATAAGTAGGCGAAAAAGAAGGAATGATGAAAAGTTTTATGAAAAAAAATACAAATAATTCTTGGTTAGATCGAATAAAAAAAGGAACACAAGAACCAAAAAATAAAACGTTTCGACGGTCACATGTTCCCTTTCGTTTAAATTTCCTTTTTTTCATTATATTTACGTTGTTCGTGTCATTGATTGCTCGATTAGGTTATTTGCAGATCGTAAACAGTGAGGAACTAGAAGCAAAAGTCAAATCATCTTCGTCTCTAACGGTACAAGTAAGTTCACCCCGAGGCATGATCTACGATGCCACCGGGAAAGCTTTGGTGACAAACCAAGCCAACCAAGCAATCACATTCACGAGAGGCAGAAATATGACAGCGGAGGATTTGCTGAAAACAGCAAATACCTTGACACAGTTGATCGATATGCCAGTGGATGAAAATTTGACTACACGTGATAAGAAGGATTTTTGGTTAGCAGATCCCGATCATTTGAAAGCTGCGACTGAACGCCTATCGGCAAAAGAAAAAAGCTTGAGTACGAGTGAGCAATACCAAGCAACTGTAGATAAAGTGACAGATGAGGAAATCAATTTCAATGAGGAACAATTGAAAGCAGCAACGATTTTTAAACGAATGAATAATGCGTATGAATTGAATACAGTTTTCATCAAAAATTCTGGTGTTACAGATCAAGAATTGGCGATCGTGGCAGAACATGCATCAGACCTGCCAGGTGTTTCAACAGGAACTGACTGGGTACGCCAGTATAATGCGGCGGATTCCATAAAGAGTATTCTAGGAAGCGTAACATCAGAAAAACAAGGCTTACCTGCCGATCAAGTGGAAGAATTCTTGGCAAAAGGCTACTCACGTAATGACCGAGTAGGCCAAAGCTATTTAGAAAAACAATATGAAGATGTCTTGCAAGGCACAAAGACACAATATGAAATCACTTTAGATAACAATGGAAATGTCATTCAACAAAAAGAATTGTATGCAGGAGAAAAAGGATCGAATTTGATGTTATCGATCAATGCAGAGTTCCAAGCGAAGGTCGAAGAGATTCTTAGAAACAATTATCAAAAATTAGTCGATAATGGAAAAGCCCAATACTCACCAGGTGCGTATGTAGTCGCGATGAATCCTCAAACAGGTGAAGTATTAGCGATGACGGGTTTCAGCCATGAGCAAGGCTCAAAAGAGTTGACTGAAAATGCCCTTGGTACGATCACGAATGCCTTTGTTCCAGGATCTGTTGTAAAGGCAGGTACGTTAGCCGCCGGTTGGCAAAGTGGCGTGATCAGCGGTAATCAAGTATTAGTAGATGAACCGATTCGATTACAAGGCTCTTCAGAAAAAAGCTCCGTCTTCAATCGTACTGGATCTGTACCTTTGGATGTGGTCCAAGCGTTAGAGCTTTCATCAAATACCTATATGATCAAAGTAGCGTTGAAGATGCTAGGGTTAGAGTACGTACCAAATATGGGCTTACCTAGTCTAAGTGAAGAGGCACAAGCGTATGAACAATTGCGTGACGGCTTTAAACAATTTGGACTTGGAACAGTCACAGGGATCGATTTACCAAATGAGTCTGCGGGGATCTCACACTCTGTTGAATACATGAAGAAATTCAATGCAGACAACGGACAAGACTGGTTCACACCAGGAAACTTTACTGACTTGGCATTTGGCCAGTTCGATACGTATACCCCGATCCAGTTAGCGCAATATGCAGCAACAGTAGCAAACGGTGGGAAAAGAATCCAACCACGCATTGTCAAAGGCATTTACGGGAACGACGAGAATGGTAACTTAGGTGAAGTGAAAAAAGAGATGGAACCAGTTGTCGAAAATACAGTAGACGTGTCTCCTGAAGAGATGGCCCTTTTACGTGAAGGATTCCATCAAGTAGTCCATGGAACAAATAACTACACGACTGCTCGATCATTAGCAGATGCAAAAATGGATCTTTCTGCTAAAACAGGGACAGCCGAAACAGTCGCTGAAGGTCATCCCGATATCGTAACAGTCAATAGTAATATTGTGGCTTACGGACCAACAGAAAACCCTGAGATTGCGGTAAGTGTTGTCTTACCAAACCTGCTAGATGAAAAAGACCATATGAATTCGGTCATAGCCAAAGAAATCATGAATGCTTATTACGATATGTTCATGGCAAACAGATAACAGAGGTCAGAGCCGAAGTATTTAGCCTCAAGAAATAAGGCGCCATCCACGAAGATTTTGTGGATGGCGCCTTATTTTCGAAGAGCTTACTTCTGATCCCTCTGTTTATTTGGTTTTAAGTGGTGCGAGAGGACGAATGCCCCAGACGGATTTTTTATAATGAAAGTAATTTTTCAAGGTAATTCGCCAAACCGTCTTCTTCATTTGTTTGTTCAGTGACATCGTTGGCTACGCCTTTTAGTTGCTCAGTCCCATTAGCCATTGCCACACCCCAGCCCGCATATTCAAGAAGTTCTAAGTCATTGTGTTCATCACCAAAAGCAATCACATCTTTTTGTTCGATCGATAGATAATTCGCTACTTGATGGATTCCTTTCGCTTTTTCGATCCCTTTTGAAACAATCTCTAGTATCGCCATTGGTCCACCCCAAGTCCTTACATCGACATGCTTCCCAAATTGACGTGTTAGTTCGGCAGAAACTTGTTCAGCATATTGTTTTTCTGTACGTACCAATAAGGACGTAGGGTTAGTTGTTAGATTTCGTGGAGACAGTAGGTTTTCTGGTTTAGGATTTGGTGAAGCAAAGAATTTTGCGTCAAAAAAATCAAAAGTATCGATAAAGAAAGTGTCGCGATTCTCCGCAGCAATAAAATCTAGATTCAATTGATTTTTTTGCGCTAAGATCTCAAAAACAATCTCTTTATTGATCAATGTTTCTTGTTCTCCAGCCCATTGTTGGTTTGGGATATGCACAAGCGCACCGTTAAAGTTGACCATCGGTGTTGTCAATTCTAACTGTTGATAATATTGATAACTCATTCGATAAGGACGTCCGGTTGCAATACTGACATGATGGCCAGCATCAATGGCTTTTCTCAATGTCTCTTGGGTTTTAGAAGTAATGATCGACTCAGGATTCAACGTTGTTCCATCCAAGTCGATCGCAATCAATTTTTTGTTCAATGCTGTCATTCCTTTCAAACAACGATTTGTTTCAGTCTAGCATATTTCAATGAATAAACAAGGTACAGATCTTTCTGAAAAATAAATGCTTTAAAGCAAAAATAGAAAAGAATCAAACCAAATTTAGCTAAACACGAACATTAAAATATAAAAATGACATTTCATAAAGTTTTGTGTTGAAAAACGAATGAAATGTCTATATAATCTATAAATGTTCGACGGAAAATTATATTTGGATTTATTTTTACATATTATATAGTCCGTTAGAAAAAATCAGGGAGTGGAAATTTTTATGGAAAAGTTTTTCCAACTAAAGAAAAATAATACAAATGTACCAACAGAAATAATGGCTGGTGTAACAACGTTTTTTGCCATGAGTTATATATTATTTGTTAATCCGACGATCTTGTCAGCTGCTGGCATGCCATTTCAGGCAGTCTTTTTAGCGACGATCATTGCTTCGATCATCGGTACTTTAGTTATGGGATTATTTGCTAATGTGCCTTATGCACAAGCCCCAGGAATGGGTTTGAATGCTTTCTTCACATTTACAGTTGTTTTTGGGTTAGGTTATTCTTGGCAAGAAGCATTAGCCATGGTCTTTATTTGTGGGTTGATTAATGTATTTATTACAGTAACAAATATTCGGAAAATGATCATCCATGCTATTCCTGAGAGTTTACAACATGCAATCGGCGGTGGTATTGGGATTTTTGTTGCATACGTTGGGATCAAAAATGCTGGATTTTTGTCTTTCTCTGCAGATCAATCAGCGATAACTAGTTCTGTGTTTGATAATGGTCAAGTGACGAATGTGACGATCAACGGTGGCATCGTTCCAGAACTTGCAAACTTTAATAATGCGCCGATCCTACTAGCTGTCATTGGATTAGTTTTGACATCGATCTTAGTTGTTAAAAATGTTCGTGGTGCAATCTTGATCGGTATCGTAGTAACAACGATCATCGGGATCTTGATGGGTGTTGTTGATCTAGGAACGATCGATTGGGAACAAAATTCTTTAGGCAATTCAATCAATGAACTAGGCACGACGTTTGGTGCAGCATTTGGTGCGGAAGGGATGCAATCTTTATTCAGCGATAGCTCTAAGATCCCACAAGTCCTGATGACGATCATTGCCTTTAGTTTATCCGATACATTTGATACGATCGGTACGTTCATCGGTACTGGACGGCGTACAGGTATTTTCTCTAAAGAAGATGAGGAAGCTTTGGAAGATGGACGAGGATTCAAAACTAAAATGGATAAAGCGTTGTTCGCTGACGCAATCGCAACATCGATCGGTGCGATTTTCGGAACATCGAATACAACGACTTATGTCGAATCAGCAGCTGGTATTGGCGCTGGTGGTCGTACAGGTTTGACTTCAGTTGTCGTAGCCGCATTATTTGCTTTAAGTAGCTTATTTTCTCCACTGATCGCTATTGTACCGGCACAAGCAACTGCACCAGCATTGATCTTAGTTGGTGTGATGATGATGGCTTCGTTTGCTGATATCAATTGGTTAGATATGGAAGAAGCATTACCTGCCTTTTTTGCTTCGATCTTCATGGGATTAGCTTACAGCATCTCTTACGGAATCGCTGCTGGTTTTATCTTCTACACGATCATGAAAGTGATCAAAGGTAAAACAAACGAGATTTCAATTGCTTTATGGGTTGTTGATATTTTATTCATTCTCAACTTCGTCATTTTAGCAATCATTTAAAAGACATTTTTAATAGGAGTGAAGAGTAGGCTAACTCTTTGCTCCTATTTTATTTGGTCTATGTCCTCTTTGACAAAAATGAATGATACTGGCACATACGTTGCACACACGTACAAAAATAGGTATGATAATAGAGACGAAAGAAGGGTGATAGATGAAGGTTCAATGGAGAAAAAATTTATTCGTAGCTTGGATAGGCTGCTTTTTTACTGGTTCAAGTATCAGTTTAGTCATGCCGTTCATTCCAGTTTACGTCGAACAACTAGGTACACCTAAGGATCAAATTGAATTATTTTCAGGATTAGCGATTTCAGTAACAGCCTTTGCTGCGGCGATCGTTGCGCCTATTTGGGGAAATCTAGCTGATCGAAAAGGACGGAAAATGATGATGATCCGGGCAGCAGCAGGTATGACGATCACTATGGGATCACTAGCTTTTGTCCCAAATGCTTATTGGCTTTTAGTCATGCGTTTCTTTAATGGGATTTTATCTGGATACATACCTAATGCGACAGCGATGATTGCTTCACAAGCGCCTAAAGAAAAAAGTGGTTGGGCGTTAGGCACGCTTTCTACTGGGGCAGTGGCAGGGACGCTGATTGGTCCGTCAATGGGAGGCGCTTTGGCGCAATGGTTCGGAATGGAAAATGTTTTTTTGATTACTGGAGGGTTATTACTGATCACCACGATCTTAACGATTTTCATGGTAAAAGAAGATTTCCAACCGGTAGAGAAAAAAGATATGATCAGTACCAAAGAAGTTTTTGCTAAAATGGATCACTTTTCTGTGTTAGTCGGTTTATTTGTTACTACTCTGATCTTACAGTTAGGGATCACCACGATCAGTCCAATCTTGACATTGTACATTCGGGAATTGAGTGGTGACACATCAAATATCTTATTTGTTAGTGGATTGATTGTTTCAGTATCAGGTGTTTCAGCAGTATTTTCTTCTCCAAGACTGGGGAAATTAGGGGATAAGATCGGAAATCAGAAGGTGCTGTTAGCAGGTTTGGTACTTTCGTTTTGTTGTTACTTACCAATGGCATTTGTGACTACGCCCTTACAATTAGGGATCTTACGTTTTATATTAGGTTTTTCGACAGGTGCGTTGATGCCATCGATCAATACATTGATCAGCAAGATCACACCAGAAGAAGGTGTCAGTCGAGTATACAGCTATAACCAAATGTTTACGAACTTTGGTCAAGTACTAGGACCGATGTTAGGTTCGACAGTCGCTCATGCGTACAATTATAGTACAGTGTTTATTGTGACTAGTCTCTTTGTTCTGACGAATATTCTTTTATCACTATTTAATTTTAGAAAAGTACTTCATCAAAAACTATGATCAAGAAAAAAACAGATTGGAGTATTTCTCCAATCTGTTCGGCTTTTATGAATGTGAAGCGGACGAAGTTTCTTTTTTAGGTGTTGCAACAGCGCTGATCAAAATGACGATCAATCCTGCAACCAATGAAATAATAGTCGTCATGGTAAAATCATATGGGCTACTAGACAATGCACCACCGATATAGCCAACCACTTGACCTAAAATGACTGCCCAAAATAATGTGACGATATATCGCATATCAAACACCTCTTTTCTAAGTTCAGTTTACCAGATTTTTTTTGAATGTAAAGGGAGAAACAGGCATTCAACGTCAGTGGATAGTATAAAAAGTATAGATCGTTCATCGGATGGGAAAAGCATGATGAAAGACGAATACACGTAACCAGTCATACAAGATAACGAGCTGATGTTACGAATATTCCCCTAAAAAGAAAGTGAATGGAAAAGGTGGTATGTAAAAATGTTTCTTCCACAACTTTATACGATCACCTCGTATTCTTTGTTGCAAAGTACGATTCGCATAAACGAATACGTTCGAGAAGCAAAGAAACTAGGCTATCAGACATTAGCGATCACAGATAAGGATGTGCTATCTGGGGCAGCGGAATTTTACCGCATCTGTATGAGTGAAAAAATACAACCAATTATTGGACTGAACTTGACCTACCAGTTTCAAGAACGTCATTATGAGTTACTACTCTACGCAAAAGATAGGATCGGCTACCAACAATTGATCAAGCTCTCAAGCAAGAAAATGATCCGAGAAAAAATCGAGCTTCACGAGATCGATGAACTCGATCATTTGCTTGTCGTTTTACCAACCAAAAAATCGATTGCTGATGACTACGGTGTGTCAGCATTATTTGATAGCCATTGGCAAAGTTTGCAAGAAAAAATAGCATCTTCTCATCTTTATGTAGGTGTCACAGAAGAAACGCCTCTAGAAGCTCCAGAATGGCTAGCTTATTTACGAGCAAATCAATTTCAACTTTGTGCAGTACATCCGATTGCTAGTTTGCACCAAGAGGAACTTTTTTCTTTGGAAACAATGAAACATCTGCGTGAAGGAACGCAACTCTCTTTTGATGAAGTGCGACAAACGACTCGTGATTCAGCCACAGGTTTTTTACTTCCCGAAGCAGAATTACGACAAAGATTCATAAACGCAGGATTGGAAGAAGCGTTGAACAATGCGCAGCAATTAGCTAAAATAGTAACTTTTGAATTTCAGTTCCATCAGAAATTACTACCACATTATCCGGTACCAGAAAATCGAAGTGCAGGAGAGTATTTACAGGAACTTTGTCAGAAGCAATTAGGTAAGCGTGTAGAAAAGATCACTGCAGCTTATCAAGAGCGCTTAGATTATGAACTGTCAGTGATCCACCAGATGGGATTTGATGATTATTTCTTGATCGTTTGGGATGTCATGGCTTTTGCTCATAAAAACAACATCGTTACTGGTGCTGGTCGTGGTTCAGCTGCGGGGTCATTAGTCGCCTATGTGTTGGAGATCACAGATGTAGATCCATTGGAGTACGACTTGCTATTTGAACGTTTTTTGAATCCAGAACGATACACGATGCCAGATATCGATCTAGACATTCCTGATAATCGCAGAGAAGAAGTGCTGATTTATGTTCGTGAGAAATATGGTCAATACCATATGGCACAAATCGCCACGTTTGGGACCATGGCAGCTAAAATGGTACTAAGAGACGTGGCACGTGTCTTTGGCCTTTCACAAAGCGAAGCAAATCGTTGGTCTAAAGCGATTCCTAATCAATTGAAAATGACGTTGAATGAGGCTTATCGAACTTCTAACAAGCTGGTTGAATTAGTACAAGCGAGTGAAAAAAATCAATTGTTGTTCCATACTGCAAAAATACTTGAAGGTTTGCCAAGACACGTTTCTACTCATGCAGCTGGTGTCGTTTTAAGTGATAAGAATCTACTAGAGTTAGTTCCTTTACAAAAAGGATCAGATGAAGCATATTTGACTCAGTATACAATGAATGATGTCGAAGCTATTGGGTTGTTAAAAATGGATTTTCTTGGATTAAGAAATCTGTCTATTATCGATTACACAGTGAAAGCAATCAAACGTGTCGAAAACAAAGATATCGAACTAAAAGAAATACCATTAGATGATCCTAAAACTTTACAGCTTTTCCAACGTGGCGAAACAACAGGGGTCTTTCAATTCGAATCTGCCGGGATTCGGAATGTCTTGCGAAGATTAGGACCAGAAAACATTGAAGATATTGCCGCTGTCAACGCCTTGTATCGTCCTGGACCAATGCAAAATATCGATACATTTATCGCTCGTAAGAAAGGGAAGGAAAGAATCCATTATCCCGACGATTCACTACAACCGATGTTGAAAAATACGTATGGCGTCATTGTGTATCAGGAACAAATTATGCAGATTGCTTCAACCATGGCTGGATTTTCTCTTGGACAAGCGGATATTTTGAGGCGAGCAATCAGTAAAAAGAAAAAAGACGTGATTGATCAAGAAAGAGATCATTTTGTTCAAGGTGCCAACCAACAAGGGTACAGTAAGGAAAAGGCCAATGAAGTGTACGAATATATCGAACGCTTTGCTAACTATGGGTTCAATCGTTCCCACGCGTTTGCTTACTCCTTTGTTGGCTTTCAAATGGCCTATCTCAAAGTTCATCACCCTGGTGCATTTTTTATGAGTTTGATGAATTCCGTCCGTCACAACACGGCAAAGTTAAAAGAGTATATTGCTGAGGCAAAAAAGTATAAAATAAAGCTGACCCCTCCATCCATTAATCAAAGTTTTTATGGTTTTGAGCTGACGGATAAAGGAACCATTCGTTTTGGATTGACAGCAATCAAAGGTGTTCGTCGAGATTTTGTTGAGGAGATCATTCGTGAACGAAAAGAAAATGGGCCATTCCGTTCGGTTGATCAGTTTCTGATTCGTATCAATAAACGTTGGCTCAAATTGGAGTTGCTACAAACGTTAGTTGCATCAGGTGTTTTTGATGAATTAGTAGGAAATCGCAGACAGTTGATGTTGGATCTGGAAGGTAAGATCCAAAACATCTTATATAGTGGTGGTAGTTTAGACCTTTTAGATATCATGGCTTTAAAAGAGGAAGAAGTCGCAGATTATAGCCTCGAAGAGAAGCTTCAATTAGAAGAAGAGCATTTAGGTGTCTATTTATCTGGTCATCCGACAGAAGGGTATGAGCGACTTAAATTAGCAAAAAAAGTCCATTTAGTCACAGAAATCGTCCCTAAACAAGCTACAAATGTTTTAGTGATGGTCAAAGAGGTAAGAGAGATCCGTACGAAAAAAGGAGCGTTGATGGCTTTTGTCAGCGGAACAGATAGTAGTGGAGAAATAGCTATTACCGTTTTTCCAGAGCTGTACCGACAAGCGCGTCCATTATTCAAAGAAAATCAAGTGATTTTCGTGCAAGGACGTTCAGAAATCAGTAAATACAATCAAGAATTGCAGCTGATTGCAGAAGTAGTCGCTGATCCTGAAGAATTGCAACAGCAGTATCCAGAACAAATGTGTTATTTGAGAATCAGAGAAGAGGCAGATCAACCAGATACGATGAAACAACTGCAAGAATTGTTCAAAAAATTCCCAGGATATATTCCTGTTGTGATGTATCATGAAAAAGACCAACGAAAAGTTGTGTTATCTGAAGCCTTTTGGCTCGATGGTTCAGACAGTCTCAAGAAGCAATTAGCTTACCTTTTAAAAGAAGAAAATGTTGTTTTCAAATAACTTACGGTAAAAGATACTATTTGCTTTCATTTTTTTTCATTTTTTTATCAGGAAATCAAGACAAGTGAGCAAAATAATGTTAGAATGTTAGTCGTGGTTAATACAAAGAAGGTTATAAACCTAAGTCTTGCTTAGGATAAAGTAATTTAATGAGGTGAAGATGAATATGAAACGCATCGGAATTTTGACTAGTGGTGGAGATGCTCCTGGGATGAATGCAGCAGTTCGTGCAGTCGTTCGTAAAGGTATATATGAAGGATTGGAAGTTTACGGGATCAATTATGGTTTTGCTGGACTAGTTGCCGGAGATATCCGTCGATTAGATGTTGCAGATGTCGGTGATAAGATCCAACGCGGAGGTACATTCTTATACTCTGCACGTTATCCTGAATTTGCAACAGAAGAAGGACAATTAAAAGGAATCGAACAATTGAAAAAATTCGGTATCGAAGGTCTTGTTGTGATCGGTGGCGATGGTTCTTACCATGGCGCGATGGCTTTGACTAAACGTGGTTTCCCAGCAGTGGGTGTACCAGGTACGATCGATAACGATATTCCAGGAACTGATTTTACGATCGGTTTTGATACAGCAATCAACACAGTATTAGAATCAATCGACCGTATCCGTGATACAGCAACTTCGCACGTTCGTACATTCGTGATCGAAGTGATGGGACGTAATGCTGGAGATATCGCTTTATGGTCAGGTGTTGCTGGTGGAGCGGATGAGATCATCATTCCTGAGCATGATTTTGATATGGCAGTTGTTGCCAAAAAAATCCAAGATGGCCGCGATCGTGGCAAAAAACATTGCTTGATCATTTTGGCAGAAGGCGTAATGGGCGGAAACGAATTTGCAGAAAAATTGTCAGAATATGGCGATTATCATACACGTGTATCGATCTTAGGACACGTTGTACGTGGTGGTTCACCAACTGCACGCGACCGTGTATTAGCAAGTAAATTTGGTGCACATGCTGTTGAACTATTGCAACAAGGTAAAGGTGGTTTGTGTATCGGTATTCGCGACAACGATATCGTTGAGGCTGATATCATCGACACACTAGAAAATAACAAACACCAACCAGATTTATCATTATATGACTTGAACAACTCACTTTCTTTCTAATAAAGAAAAGTAGTCAGATAAATCAATAGATATATATGGGAGTGGGAAGCAGGTCTTCCCAATATCTAACAGATATTTAAGCTTTGAATGGCTTTAAATAAACAATTTGAATGGGAGAGTTTTGTAAAATGAAAAAAACGAAAATCGTTAGTACATTAGGACCAGCCAGTAATTCAGTAGAAACTATTTCTAAATTGATTGAATCTGGAGCAAATGTCTTCCGCTTCAACTTTTCACATGGTGACCATGAAGAACAATTATCACGTATGGTAATGGTTCGCGAAGCAGTGAAGAAAACTGGTAAAGATGTTGGCATCCTTTTAGATACAAAAGGTGCAGAAATCCGTACAACAGTTCAAGGCACAACTGAAGAAGATTTTGGCCGTGCAGGCTACATCAAATTTGAAGTTGGCGACAAAACACGCATCTCAATGGACCCTGAACATGTAGGTTCAAAAGAAAAAATCGCAGTAACTTATCCAGGTCTTTTTGAAGACGTTCATGTAGGTGGACATATCTTATTCGATGATGGTTTGATCGACATGGAAATCATTGAAAAAGATGAAGCAACGCGTGAATTAGTAGTAGAAGTGAAAAATGCAGGTATGCTGGGATCACGTAAAGGTGTTAACGCACCAGGCGTTTCAATCAGCTTACCAGGTATTACACCAAAAGATGCAGACGATATCCGCTTCGGACTAGATAACGACATCGACTTCATCGCTGCAAGTTTTGTTCGTAAAGCACAAGACGTATTAGATATTCGTGAAATTTTAGAAGAAAAAGACATGACACATGTTCAAATCTTCCCTAAAATCGAATCTCAAGAAGGTATCGACAACATTGATGAAATCATCAAAGTTTCTGATGGTATCATGATTGCTCGTGGAGACATGGGTGTTGAGATCCCTGCTGAATTAGTACCAATGGTTCAAAAACGTATCATCAAAAAATGTAACGCTGCGGGTATCCCAGTAATCACTGCAACACAAATGTTAGAATCAATGCAAGAAAACCCACGTCCAACACGTGCGGAAGCATCTGACGTTGCCAATGCAGTATTTGACGGAACAGACGCAACAATGTTATCAGGTGAATCAGCAAATGGTGACTATCCTGTTGAAGCTGTTGCAACAATGGCTCGTATCGACCAACAAGCTGAATTAGCATTAGCAGAATTAGGTTCATTCCAATTAAATGAATTTGACAAAACTGATGTAACAGAAACAATCGGTCTATCAGTGGCACGTGCTGCGAAAAACTTAGGCGTAAAAACAATCGTTGCTGCAACTGAATCTGGTTATACAGCAAAAATGATCTCTAAATACCGTCCAGATGCTGATATCTTAGCTGTCACATTTGACGAACGCACAAAACGTGGTTTGATGCTTAACTGGGGTGTATATCCAACAGTTGCAGAAAAACCAACAACAACAGACGAAATGTTTGAATTAGCTGCGAAAAAAGCAGTCGAATTAGGTTTCGCTTCAGAAGGTGACTTGATCTTGATCACTGCTGGTGTACCAGTTGGTGAACGTGGAACAACAAATGTAATGAAGATTCAAATGATTGGTTCAAAATTGCTTGAAGCACAAGGAATCGGTCAACAATCTGTTGTAGCGAACGCTGTAGTTGCTTCATCAGCAGCAGAAGCAATCAAAAAAGCAAAAGATGGTATGGTATTAGTTGTTCCTTCAACTGACAAAGAATTCATGCCTGCAATCGAAAAAGCAGCAGCAGTAGTTGTTGAAGAAGGCGGTTTGACTTCACATGCAGCAGTTGTGGGAATTGCACAAGATATTCCTGTAATCGTTGGTGCGAAAGATGCAACTTCAACGATCAAAGATGGTGAATTGATCACTGTTGACGCTCGTCGTGGTATCGTTTATCGCGGAGAAACAACAGCTATCTAATTGAAATCAAAATCAAAAAGAGTGTTGAGAGAAATCTCAGCACTCTTTTTTTGTTTTTTATTGTGTGTGAGTTGAGCAAGTCATTTTTGGGTTTTCATAAATTCATGGATGACTTCGATCACGTTTTCATGTAAAACCGTTGGTAACTGCTGTGCACGAGTGGCTAATGAAATCAAAAAACGTGGTTGAGCAGTATCTGCTAAAGGAATAGCTACGAGATTATCTTCAGGATGAATCGCGATCTCGGTGAGAAAGCCAATCCCGATATTTTCTCGGATCATGCTTTTCAAAATAGTTAAGTCATTACTCTGATAAACGATCTTAGGTACAATATGCGTTTGCTTAGAAAGCTTTGTAAACGCAGCAGGATGGACGTAGTGTTCATTTAATAAAACAAATTGATCGTTGACTAGCTCCTTAAAAGAAACGCTTGTACGATCTGCTAGAGGGTGTGAAGGGGACACAACGATCATGAAGCATTTATCCAACAATGGCTCGACTTCTAGCTTTTGATCAACGATCGGTTGCGTTGATCCAAGAATCGCAAGATCAATCCGCCCTTGATGAATCATGCCATATAGATCACGAGAACCTCCGTCGATGATATCGATTTGACCCATTAATTGATGCTTGATAAAATAGCTCGATAATTTTGGGAAATATTCATTGCCAATGATAGGTGGCATACCAAAGCGCAATTTTTTCTTTTGTAGCTGAGCAATCTCTGCCTTAGCAAGTGTAATTTCTTGTAAGACGGATTGTGCATGGATCAATAATTGCTTACCAGCAGGAGTGATAATCAATTCATGATGGGAACGATCTCTTGTAATCAGTGTGGCACCAATTTCTTTTTCTAGGCGTTGTAAGGCATAAGTAATCGTCGGTTGACTGACCTCAAAAAACTTAGCCACCTTAGTAAAGTTTTTTTGTTTGACGATTTGAACATAGTATTCAAGATCTCTTGTATTCATGAATCGATTCGCTCCCTTGACATATAAATAATGTTTATTGTAATCGATAATTTTGACTATAACAAACCTAAAAGACTACACTTAAAAAAGAAATAAGTAATCTGCTAGGCTAGTGGCACGCGAATCGTCTTTTAGATTAAAACAAAAAATAGAAGAAGCAACATGTTTGAGCAGTGCTGGCTCATATCTACAAAGAGATTGCTTCACTAAATGGTTACTGAGGAGATGGAAGAAATGGTATTTTTTCAATCAATTGAAAGTGTGATCAGTATAATCTTGATGATTGGATTAGGCTATGTACTAAAAAGCTTGGGGTGGTTTGATGAACAGTTTGGGGGAAGTATCTCTTCCTTGATCACTAAAGTAGCTTTACCCGCCTCGATTTTTGTTTCAGTTATGAAGAATTTAACTAAAAGCAGTTTGATTGAACTATCTGGAAGTTTGATATATCCGATCGCTGCAGTGATCATTTCCTACTTGATTGCTTATGTACTAACAAAATTACTCAAGATACAACCAGGTAGACGGGGGATTTTTATGAATGCAGTAGTGAATGCCAATACGATATTTATTGGCTTGCCACTCAATATTGCCCTTTTTGGCGAAGCCTCTTTACCTTACTTTTTAATTTATTATGTGACAAATACCGTATCGACCTGGGCATTTGGTGTGTTTTTGATCGCTAATGATGACCCGACAAAAGATCGAACAGAAAAGAAAACGAAGCTGAATTGGAAAAAGCTTTTGCCAGCGCCTTTATTAGGTTTTATCCTTGCGCTTTTCTTCTTGGTGTTAGAGATCCCTGTACCTGATTTTGTCAATTCAACACTAAATTATGTAGGCGGGATCGTGACGCCATTATCATTGATCTATATCGGAATTGTTTTATACGATGCAGGGTTGAAAAGTATTCGATTTGATCGGGATACGATCGTGGCTTTGATCGGTCGATTTATCTTAGCACCAGCTATATTGATTGGACTGATGGTAATAGGTAAATATGCCTTTGGTGCAGAACTAGCCCCTCTACTGAAACAAACGTTGATCGTACAGTCAGCTACACCTATGCTAGCTGTCTTACCAATCCTTGCAAATGAAGCACACGGTGATGTGAAGTATGCAACGAATCTTGTCACGACGAGTACCTTACTATTTGTGTTCGTTGTACCTATTTTAATGCAATTGATCCAATACATTTGATATCTGATCAAACGGTGATAGCTAGCGACAAAGTAAACGCAGAGCGAATAAATCTCACGTAGATGAGAAAAACGCTCTGTGTTTTTTTATGAAGTGTAAGGTGTCAAGAAAATTTCATTGACAACCGACTTTTTGCCCTGTATAATAGCTTTTGTTGCTTAGGAGTGATGAAACTATGAAATGGTCTTTATTGGAATTGAGAAAATACCAAGAGACACCGTTAACTTTTCATGAGACCCTTGACGTAAAAAAGGCTCTTATGAAGCGAGACGATTCAATTTTAGATGTTGCGCCTGTGGAAGTCGAAGGTCTAGTCTCAGTAGATAACAAAGGCTATCTCGTTCATTACACTGCGCAGACGACATTGACTGTTCCGTCCACTCGTTCATTGACACCAGTTGAATTACCAATCAAACTGTCTGTAGATGAATTGTTTATGACGATGGAGCAATACCAACGTAGAGATGTACAGTTACCTTCAGAAGAGATCCTCTTAATCGAAGGAACGCATCTAGATGTGACAGAGTCGATCGAAGACAACATTTTATTGGCGATTCCGATGCGTGTACTCACAGAAGAAGAAGAGCATTCCACTGAATTACCGAAAGGGAACGATTGGGAAGTGCTATCCGAAGAAGAGTACGAAAAACGCAAAACGGAAGAAGCTGAGACAAAAGTAGATCCTCGTCTTGCAAAACTATCAGAATTTTTTGATTCAGCATCAGAAGAAGATGATAACGCGTAAGATTGGAATATATTGTATCAAATATTGATACGAGACTTTACAAGGAGGTGTAGCAAAATGGCAGTACCAGCTAGAAGAACATCGAAAGCTAAAAAAGCAAAACGTCGTACTCATTACAAATTGACAATCAAAGGATTGAACGAATGTCCAAACTGTGGTGAAATGAAAAAAAGCCATCACGTATGTGCAAGTTGTGGTTACTACGATGGTAAGGACGTAATGTCTAAAGAAGCTTAATACATTTTATTTAGAAAATGTAAAACCTCAAGGCTAACCATGGAGCCTTGAGGTTTATTTTTTTGATTCTGAAATAACAATTGTATTCGGAATGATAAGAAGTAAGAAACATCACCGATTCGTACTTATTTGGTTTGCAAGTAAGCTATGTTAAGCTATAATTAGAGAGATTAGGGAGAACATCCCATATGTAGGAGGAGTTTATATGTCAAAACAACAAATCGGCGTTGTCGGAATGGCCGTCATGGGTAAAAATCTAGCCCTTAACATTGAAAGCCGCGGCTACTCTGTTGCACTATTCAACCGTACAGGAGCAAAAACAACAGATGTGGTAGAAGAACATCCAGACAAAAACTTCAAAGCAACATACACGATCGAAGAATTTGTTGATTCAATCGAAAAACCACGTCGTATTCTTTTGATGGTCAAAGCAGGACCAGCAACAGATGCAACGATCCAAGAATTATTACCACATTTAGACAAAGGTGATATTTTGATCGATGGCGGGAATACCTTCTTCCAAGATACGATTCGTCGAAATGAAGAATTAGCCAACTCTGGTATCAATTTTATCGGGACTGGTGTTTCAGGTGGAGAAGAAGGTGCGTTGAAAGGACCTTCGATCATGCCTGGTGGACAAAAAGAAGCGTATGAATTAGTTGCACCGATCCTTGAACAAATTTCTGCAAAAGCAGAAGACGGCACCCCTTGTGTAACTTACATTGGTCCAAATGGTGCAGGTCATTATGTCAAAATGGTCCACAATGGGATCGAGTATGGTGATATGCAACTGATTGCTGAATCTTATGACTTGATGAAAAATATTTTAGGTTTATCTGTCGATGAGATGGCTGATATCTTCAAAGAATGGAACGAAGGTGAATTAGATAGCTACTTGATCGAAATCACTGCGGACATTTTGACACGTAAAGACGATGAAGGTACAGGTCAACCGATCGTAGACGTGATCCTTGATGCTGCAGGGAATAAAGGAACAGGGAAATGGACAAGTCAAAGTGCTTTAGACCTTGGTGTGCCACTTCCATTGATCACAGAGTCTGTCTTTGCCCGTTATATCTCTGCATACAAAGATGAACGTTTACAAGCAAGCAAAATCTTGACACATACGAATGATTTTGAATTCAACGGCGATAAAAAAGAATTTATCGAAAAAATTCGTGAAGCGTTATACTTCAGCAAAATCATGAGCTATGCACAAGGGTTTGCACAGCTACGTGTCGCATCGAAAGACTATGGCTGGGATTTACCATTCGGTGAAATTGCAAAAATCTGGCGTGCCGGCTGTATCATCCGTGCTCGTTTCTTACAAAAAATCACTGATGCCTACGAAAACAATCCTGACATTGAAAATCTATTATTGGATGACTACTTTGTTGAGATCACTAAGAAATACCAACAAGCCGTGCGAGAAGTTGTTGCGTTAGCTGTTCAAGCAGGCGTACCGGTACCAACATTCTCTTCAGCGATTGCTTACTTTGATTCATACAGAGCCGAACGTTTGCCTGCAAATATCATCCAAGCACAACGTGATTATTTTGGCGCACACACGTATGAACGTGTTGACAAAGAAGGAATCTTCCATTACTCATGGTATAACGAAGATTAATCAGCTTCTCTATTCTTCAACATGCTAAACAAATAAGTAATAAATGAAAGAGCTGAGGTCATTTTATAGAGGGCGACTTCAGCTCTTTTTTAAAATAGTATTCCATGATAAAATGATTATAGATTTTAAATTAACTATTGGTATAATAATGGAGTTTAGAAGCCTAGGAGAGAAAGGACAAAATTGAATGAGTAATATTCTAATCATTGAAGATGAGAAAAACTTAGCCCGATTTGTCGAGTTAGAATTAAAACATGAAGGGTATAATGCTGAAGTACATTACAATGGACGAACAGGTCTGGATGCTGCTTTGAATAATGAGTGGGATGCAATTTTATTAGACTTGATGTTACCTGAATTGAACGGACTTGAAGTTTGTCGTCGCGTACGCCAAGCGAAAAATACACCAATTATCATGATGACTGCGAGAGATTCTGTCATTGATAGAGTTTCTGGTTTAGATCATGGTGCAGATGATTACATCGTCAAACCATTTGCAATCGAAGAATTGTTAGCGCGTCTACGTGCTTTATTACGCCGCATCGACATCGAAGGAGACAAAAATGTGGCAAAACAAACAACGATCACTTATCGCGACTTAACGATCGAAAAAGAAAATAGAGTCGTACGTCGTGGCAATGAAGTCATTGAATTAACGAAGCGTGAATATGAACTATTACTTACTTTGATGGAAAATGTCAACGTGGTACTTGCACGGGATGTTTTATTAAACAAAGTTTGGGGCTACGAAACCGAAGTGGAAACAAACGTAGTGGATGTGTATATTCGTTATCTCCGTAATAAAATCGACGTTCCTGGTGAGGAAAGCTATATTCAAACAGTACGTGGGACTGGTTACGTGATGCGCTCGTGAGCAATTACAATCAAACCGAAAAAAGAGAACTTAAAGGTCCATCCTTGACGATCAAGTGGGCCTTTGCAAGTTCTTTCTTCATATTTGTCGTCTTTACGATTTTTGCAGTGATCACCTATAAATCATCGATCAATCTGATCGTAGCTAAGGAAAGAGCAAATGTCGAACATACCATTTCTGAAGCGGCTTCTCGTTTATCAAATTCAGATGAGGAGTTGACATTGATCAATGCCTATCGAAACTTAACGAACGCTGACCAAACCGGTGGTACTGGAGATGATACTGCTGTCATTGAAGGGAACTTGATGAAAATCGACTCCTTTATTTCCGAACTTGGTCAAGCATCGATGGATCTGTATGTTTACGATCTGGATGAAAAATTGATTTTTAAAACACACGAAAAAAGTCGTTCATTGATCCAAACGACCAGGAAGATCCCAACGATCGTTACTTTAGACGGGAAAACTGGCTTTTTATCGATCCAACCTATTTATTCTAAACAAACAAGAGAAAAAATCGGCTATACTCAAACGTTTTATGAACTTTCATCTTTCTATGATATAAGAAATAATCTTTTGTTGACTTTGATCGTGCTAGAGATTGTCTCCTTGATACTAAGTAGTATCTTAGGTTTCTTCCTATCTTCCTACTTCTTAAAACCGTTAAAAGTATTACGAGATACGATGGATACGATCCGTAAAGATCCACAATCAGATATCCATATGCCAGAGATTGATACAGATGATGAGTTAGCAGACCTTGCTGAGATCTTCAATGAAATGCTAGATCGTATGCGTCTGTATATCGAACAACAAGAACAATTTGTGGAAGATGTATCACATGAATTAAGAACACCTGTAGCAATTATTGAAGGGCATCTCAGCTTATTGAATCGCTGGGGGAAAGATGATCCCGAAATTTTAGAAGAATCCCTAACTGCAAGTATGCAAGAAATCAGTCGGATGAAAAGCTTAGTACAAGAAATGCTAGATCTATCACGTGCAGAGCAAGTGGATGTTTATTATGCCAACGAAACGACGAATGCAAAAGAAGTGACTTACCAAGTATTCAATAATTTTAAATTACTTTATCCTGATTATGTTATTACACTGGATGATGACTTACCTAAAGAAGTAACACTACAAATTTTTAGAAATCATTTTGAACAATTGATTATCATCATTTTAGATAATGCGGTAAAGTATTCAACGACAAGAAAAGAAGTCCATATCTCCATTTCATCCACGCTTAGCGAATTTGAGATCGCGATCCAAGATTTTGGTGAGGGAATACCTGAAGAGGACTTGAAGAAAATATTTAATCGTTTTTATCGTGTAGATAAAGCAAGAGCACGAACAAAAGGTGGAAATGGCTTAGGATTGTCGATTGCCAAACAACTTGTAGAAAGCTATAAAGGAAGAATATTAGCAGAGAGTGTAGTAGGGCAAGGGACGATTTTTAGAATTTTTGTACCAATTGTACGAACAGAAGACAAGTAAAGTGATGACTTTGCTTGTTTTTTTTTATGGGTTTATCGACAAACTTCCCTAGGCTATTGATTTCTAAGAAGTTCTTACGTAGCTTTCCCCTTAAAAAGAGACGAACTTTAATTGAGAAATACTAGAATAATACAATTAAATAACATCAAAAAACTGTTGATTTTTAAACATCTTCTACGAATATTCGGCTTTGAAAATAATCGTTGAAAAAAGCATTTTTTCTATTGCAATTTTTTTAAGTCCTTGATATATTATTATTTGTTCTGACAAAGCAGTAAGAAACGTCATGATAAATTGTTGAATTTAAATGTTGACGAGGTTTTGATGCTGTGTTATAATAACGGAGTCGTTAAAAATAAGGTGATAAAAACCTTAATATACCAACAAAAAAAGTTGTTGACAAATAACAGCTGACATGATATATTAATGAAGTCGCCAAGAAACAACGACAAACAACTTTCTAAGTTAAGAAAGAAAAACTTATTGACAACTTCTTAAAGAAATGTTAAGATATAAAAGTTGTTAAATAAGAAAGAATAGACCTTTGAAAACTGAACAAAGTAAGACAAACCAAATGTGTAGGGCGTCTTGATTCAATTCAAGACAACAAACATTTTTAACAAGCAAGCAATATGCTAGCAAACAATTGAGCTTAACAAATGAACTATATGATGTTCGAAAGTAAATTTCGAACTACAGTTCCACATCAGCTTTCGCTGTGAGGAACTAGCATATTATGAGAGTTTGATCCTGGCTCAGGACGAACGCTGGCGGCGTGCCTAATACATGCAAGTCGAACGCCTCTTTTCCCACCGGAGCTTGCTCCACCGGGAAAAGAGGAGTGGCGAACGGGTGAGTAACACGTGGGTAACCTGCCCATCAGAAGGGGATAACACTTGGAAACAGGTGCTAATACCGTATAACAATCGAAACCGCATGGTTTCGTTTTGAAAGGCGCTTTACGGTGCCGCTGATGGATGGACCCGCGGTGCATTAGCTAGTTGGTGAGGTAACGGCTCACCAAGGCCACGATGCATAGCCGACCTGAGAGGGTGATCGGCCACATTGGGACTGAGACACGGCCCAAACTCCTACGGGAGGCAGCAGTAGGGAATCTTCGGCAATGGACGAAAGTCTGACCGAGCAACGCCGCGTGAGTGAAGAAGGTTTTCGGATCGTAAAACTCTGTTGTTAGAGAAGAACAAGGGTGAGAGTAACTGTTCACCCCTTGACGGTATCTAACCAGAAAGCCACGGCTAACTACGTGCCAGCAGCCGCGGTAATACGTAGGTGGCAAGCGTTGTCCGGATTTATTGGGCGTAAAGCGAGCGCAGGCGGTTTCTTAAGTCTGATGTGAAAGCCCCCGGCTCAACCGGGGAGGGTCATTGGAAACTGGGAGACTTGAGTGCAGAAGAGGAGAGTGGAATTCCATGTGTAGCGGTGAAATGCGTAGATATATGGAGGAACACCAGTGGCGAAGGCGGCTCTCTGGTCTGTAACTGACGCTGAGGCTCGAAAGCGTGGGGAGCAAACAGGATTAGATACCCTGGTAGTCCACGCCGTAAACGATGAGTGCTAAGTGTTGGAGGGTTTCCGCCCTTCAGTGCTGCAGCTAACGCATTAAGCACTCCGCCTGGGGAGTACGACCGCAAGGTTGAAACTCAAAGGAATTGACGGGGGCCCGCACAAGCGGTGGAGCATGTGGTTTAATTCGAAGCAACGCGAAGAACCTTACCAGGTCTTGACATCCTTTGACCACTCTAGAGATAGAGCTTCCCCTTCGGGGGCAAAGTGACAGGTGGTGCATGGTTGTCGTCAGCTCGTGTCGTGAGATGTTGGGTTAAGTCCCGCAACGAGCGCAACCCTTATTGTTAGTTGCCATCATTTAGTTGGGCACTCTAGCAAGACTGCCGGTGACAAACCGGAGGAAGGTGGGGATGACGTCAAATCATCATGCCCCTTATGACCTGGGCTACACACGTGCTACAATGGGAAGTACAACGAGTCGCGAAGTCGCGAGGCTAAGCTAATCTCTTAAAGCTTCTCTCAGTTCGGATTGTAGGCTGCAACTCGCCTACATGAAGCCGGAATCGCTAG
>NZ_JBIORA010000001.1:1010000-2722500 GCF_051714005.1 Enterococcus sp. AZ171
GTAGTCTATACGTTGGTGCTTTTTTCTTTGTTTGACGTTATCGGCATTGAGACATATATACGAACGGATAATATACGCCAGGAAAAATATCTAAGTGATTAAAAATAGCCTGTATAGTTTGTTGTGGAAGTGGCTGAATTTAAATGAGTGATTCTATCCATTAGAAGCGTCCAATCCTCTTGTGTAGGAATATTAGGCAAACGGTGAATCGGACACGGGAAATCTTCGTTTACATGTAGATCATAGTTGCAGATGATCAGGTTGGCTTGATGATCATTGATTTCTTTTTTTGTCACTGGTTGTTCAATCAAAAATTTGACTGAGATTTGTCGCAAGAAGAGTAATTCTGCTTCTTGAATAATATAATCGTCCATCGAGGGACAACTTTGTAGTGCTACGATGACCCTCAGAGGTTGTTGTGAGTTGATCCTTAAAATCGTTGCATGGAACGTGGTCAGGCTAGCAGCTAAATGATCAAGATGTGTGAACTCAAACATCGGATGGACTTTTAATCGCTCTAAATGCTGAAGCCAAAGGTGAAAAAGCTCTGGGTATTTTTTTTTCATTAAATCAATCAAAGCAACAGAGGTCATTTCATATGAAGGGCTCATCTTTGAGAGTAATCTCGTATTGATCAAGAAGGCTTCGATTTTATCTAAAGCACCATTATCCAGCATCTGTTTTGGAAAAACCTGTAATAAAAAACGTTGGACTGCATCGACCACCACTGCACCTTCTTGACAACGAAAGGCGTAGGTTCGTTCTTCATCTAATCCTTGCCAATTTGAATAAGAGACACAATGTAAAAAAACAAGATACAGCCATAGCGATTCTGATTCAGGAATCGTTAGCTTGAAGAGTGAAGAATAGTAGGAGGCAATCAGATGTTCAATCAGCTGATTGCCTCGATTTTTTTTGACTAAAGCAACGGTGCTATTGTTAAAGTGACAAAAATTTTTAGACTGCCCTCTAACTTTAGCAATCGATAACCAAAGCGAAAAACGAAAATGGCTAAAATGTAGAAAAGTTATCCCACTTTTTCGACCATGAGCGATAATTGATTGCGCATGGTGATTGCTATCAGAATCGATGATCTGACTATCACCAAAGCTTGAATAAAAAGAAAAGAGTAAAAAACGAATATCTTCTTCTTTGCCAATAAAAGTGAGCGGACCGGTTGCTTTCGATATGCGATACTCTTTCAGTACTTCATTCATATGACGAATGATATTGAAAATTGAACTACGAGAGATCATCAAGTAGTCCGATAATTGTTCTGTACTATACGTTTTGTTATGAAGCAATAGATCCATCATACGATAAATGGTTGTATCTTTAGCTAGTATAGTAATGACTGAATCGACAGAGATTTCTTGAGGGTCTATTTGTAAGAATCCTTGTTCATTGTAAGTAATCTGAAAATCAATCGTAGGTAAGGAATGATTGATAATATCGATATCTTTTCTGTAAAGTTGGTTTTGAAATTCCTAACTTTTGTGATAGATCACTAAGGGTTAAATTCTTACTTTGGTGCGTACGTATAAACTGTAGTAAGTTATACTGTCGTTTGAATTGATTATCTAATTGTAATGTCATAGGTAAATTATTCATGAGAGAAACCTTTCTTTAAGACAAATGTAGAATTTGATAATAAGTACACTTTAGAAGATGAAAATATAGTTATTACTAATAGTGTATTAGTTATTTAAAATTTAATCGATTTTTTATCATTATTTTCACATTTTTATTTAACTATTCCCGATGAGCGATGATTTACCCGACTTTTTTTGGCATTATCTTTGATAAAACTTATTTTTAAGCGGTGAATTTCATTTGTGAATTAGATGAAATATTATTTTAAATAGATAAAACGTTATGCTGAATCTCATTTTTCTTAAATTTAATAATGAATATAATTGATTTTGTGTAATTTTAGTTAGCGATACAAGGTTATTTATTTACTTAATCTAATTTTATTTTAAATAAAAACTTATTTTATGGATATAAATATGTAGTGAGATATTCAGTTGGTAAAAATGATTTTTAGCAGTAGTAACAAGTTTGAATCTGAATTTATTAGAAATGGAAATAGTATTTCTAACTAAATAACGAAAATTAAATTACTAAATATTTAGTAAAATAAATCGTTTTCTTTTCTTGCCAGTCACGTTATAATAGATAAAAATGATCACTAGGGGGTAGTGAAATGACGAAGTTAACATTAGCGATTTATGATAAAGAAAGAGTTCCAAGAAAAAGTTTTCAAGGAGAAGAAGAAATAGAAAAAGATTTGGTTGTGACAGCAGAAAATTTTGTGCATTTGTCTATGAGAAAATTTGAGTACCAAGAAGGAGATCAAATTGCTGTCGAAATGGATGAGTCTGGGAGGTACCTATGGGTCAAACTAGATGAAACTTTAGAAAGTTCACTGATCTATCTACCGGGAAATAAATGGACCTATGAATTATCATTTCATTCCAATCGTATCAAAGCCAGACCGGAGACTCGTTTTTCTGGGGGACGACATTATCTAAGTGTTCGTTGTGCTTCTGAAGAGGAAGTGAAGATGTATCGTAATTTAGCGTTGAATCCGCATGATCAAAAAGAAGAAACTGGTGCGTATCCACATGCGAGTGCAAATGTGGAAACGAGAAATGATGCCACTTTCTTTGCATGTAATGCGATTGATGGCGTATACGCGAATCATTCTCATGGTTCATACCCATTTCAATCTTGGGGCATCAATCAGCAAGCTGATGCAGCTTTGACGATTGGTTTTGGTCGAGAGGTCCAATTGGATAAAGTTGGTTTTACATGGCGAGCAGACTTTCCACATGATAGTTACTGGACGAATGTGACGATTCAGTTTGACGATGGAACTAGTGAAACGTTTGCGACCGAAAAAACAGCTCAACCACAATATTTTTCATTTAGTGCAAGAAAGACCAAAACTATTCGCTTTTGTGATCTTATTCAAGCGAATGACCCATCGCCGTTTCCTGCATTGACGCAAATTGAATTGTGGGGCATGAATGATCAGCCGATGAAAGGATAAGCAATGAAAAAATACTTTTTGAAGCAACTGTCAGAAGCCAAAAAAGAGTATCTTACGAATAAAGTAGTTCCTGAGTTGCCAGTCTCGGGGTATAGAGAGTTTTTGATGACTGGAGAGCGATTGGTTTTTGAGAAGGCGTACTTTGCAAGACGTAAACATGCTACTGTCTTGGCGTTGTCCTTATTGCAAAAAAAAGAAGCCGAAGTAGTTGAAGGGTTAGAACAAGTTTTGTGGGGGATCTGCAATGAGTATAGTTGGAGTTTACCAGCTCATTTACCAATTGAAGCGAATCACTTTCGTGTGGATTCCCCGACATGGATCGATTTATTTGCAGCTGAGACAGGACAAATGTTAGCAGAGATAGTCAAGTTGTTTGAGAAAGAATTATCTGAACTATTGACGTTTCGAATCCGGTCGGAAATCGATCGACGACTCTTCGTTCCTTTTGTAACAAACACATGGCCGTTTGAATCATTTGAGAACAATTGGAGTGCGGTTGTAGGTGGTTCGATTGGTATGGCTGCCTTGGATATACAAGAAAAAGGCGGTAAATCACAAGCGGAGATATTGAGGAAAGTAGATCGTTGTATGGCCTCTTATTTACGAAGTTTTGGGATGGATGGCGCATGTGAGGAAGGCATCAGCTATTGGGCATATGGATTTGGTTATTATATTTATTTTGCAGAAAAATACCAACAAGTTTATGATGATGACCGCTATCTGTTGGGTGATAAAGTGAAAAAGATCGCGGCTTTCCCTAATGATGTGATGCTCGCTGAAACAGAGGCTATACCGTTTTCCGACTACCACCCAGCTGACTTACCAAGTGGATTATTGAGTTTCTGTCAGGAAAGGTTCCATGTCGCAATTCCTGAAGTTGTGAGAATCAATGACTTAGATTTTGATCATTGTTATCGTTTTGCCCCTTTATTACGTAATTTACTCTGGTCAAAAAGACATATTGTGAATAATCAAAAAGAAGTCCTTCATTATTTTGAGGATGTAGCATGGGGCGTTCTTCAATCTTCGAAAGAAAATTTGGTGTTTGCAGCAAAGGGAGGACGAAATGATGAAAGCCATAATCATATAGATATTGGTCATTTCGTATTTGGTACGAGAGAAGACTTATTTCTTACCGATCTTGGAGCGGGAGAATATACAAAAGATTACTTTGATGAAAAAACACGTTATCTTTTCTTAGTGAACAGCGCACTTGGGCATAGTATTCCTATCGTTGCGAACAGTTACCAATTACCTGGAGCTGTTGCGGCAGAACATACGAGTTTTCAATCAACGAGAACTGGTGGAGTCTTCAAGACAGAATTGGCTTCCACGTATCCTTCGCAGATAGGACTACGCCAGATGGATCGGACAATAGAAGTGGATCGTTCGAAACGACAACTTGTTTTGAGTGATGCATTTACATTCGAAAAAGAAAATCAGTTAGTTATTGAAAATTTTATAACGACGAATCCAGTGGAAGTTATAGGGAAAACGGTATGTATCACAGGAGAAAAAGAAAAGTGTGAGATGTATTTTTCAAAACCTGTGCAGTTGATCAAAGAAAGTTATTACGATCACTATGGCCAAAAAAATGAAGCTACGCTGATCCAAGCGACTTATCAGTTGCTGAAAGAAGAAACAATCCAGATCGAGATTGCGATCAAAAGTAAATGAGGGCACGTGATTATCAGCGGTAAGCGTGGGACTTGTTTAATGGAATGAGGTAGTGACACACACATCCTCGCAACTGAATAAATGGTGTTTCAGAAGCAATTCCTTCGTAAATAAGCTAGAAAACCCCAAAGTTTTAAAAATTCGGGTTTTCTAGCTTATTTATCGGAAGTTCATCTATCAATCATGAGTTCTTTTTATTTGGTGGGGTAGTTGAGCCACGGACGATTAATTCTGTATCTAATAGGATTCGTTTCGCAATACCAGGGGAGTGGATACGTTCGTGTAAAAGATTGATGCCTGTTTCGCCCATTTCCTCTGTATAAGCTCTGACCGTTGAAAGGGGTGGCGTGATGTAGCGAGAAATTGATAAATCATTGATACCCATCACGCTGATCTGTTTAGGTACTTGGATCTGATGAGCATTCAATGTATGGATGATACCGATAGCAAAAGCATCATTTGCGGCTAAAATGGCAGTCGGTAGATCGTCTTGCCATTGTACTAAGGCTTTTTCTGTCAGTGATTCACTCGTTTTGACGTCAAGAGAACTATTTTCTTTTACGAAAAAATATTTTTCGTCGAATAGCTGATGATGTTTCATCATATCGATATACGTATTAGTCGTTGGTGTTTTGTAGGTTCGATACCCGTAGAGATTGGCACTTTCTTCTGCACCGATATAGGCAATCTTTTTATGTCCTAAATCTAAGAGATGAGTAAGTGCGACTTCAGTGGCTTGACCAAAATCAGTATTGACACAGTCATAATCGTGAAAAGGAAAATTTGATCCGACGACGCATAGATTTGGCGCAGTAGTATTTAATTCATCAATTTTTTCTTGCGTGAATTTACCGATTGCTAAGATGCCATCGACTGCTTGGATTTGATGTTGTTCGTTTTGGGAAAAGTTAATGGCGTGATAGCCAAGTTCTACTGCACGTTTTTCGGCAGCTAAACGAATGGACATGTAATAAATATCTTCTAGTTCTTCGTCACTCGTGCGCCAAGTAATCAAACCAAGGACACCTTTTTTTTTCAACAGTCCATTTGCTGAGTGGGAATTGCCATTTTTTTTTGCCTTCTTTTTATATTTAGTGTAGTTCAGCTTTTCTGCAATTTCGAAAACTTTACGTTTGGTTTCTTCTGTTGCTGAGAGTGTATCATCATAATTTAAAACGCGTGAAACAGTAGAAATCGATACGCCTGCTTCCTTTGCGATGTCGGTGATCGTCGCCATAAGCTACCTCCGGATAATAGACTTTATTAATTATAGTATAGGTAATTTCAGTAAAAAGGCAAGTAAAAATGTTTATTTTTTTACCAAAAAAACGTTGACTTTTTACTAATTTTAGGTAAAATTTAGTAAAAGAAAACGATTTCATTGGGAGGGGAGCCAAATCAAACGATTTCTCTTCGGATTACAATTCATTTTTATCGTTAGTTTTTGTACAGGATGTCAAACAAATAGCCGACAACAAGAGAAGGCTTTTGAAAATCAAATCAAAGAAGAAATCCAGCAAAAGGCGCATGTTTTTACTGAAAAAGAATATCAGTCAGCAAAGGTTCCATTGCATCAGTGGGTAAAAATCGAAGGAAAAATTATACGATCAGATGGTAAAGAACAAATAGAAAAAGGCGATCGCTTTATTCTGAGAAGTGGTTCCAGTGATTACCAAGTATTCAATGAACAAGCAGCATCAATCAATGTGGGCGATGAAGTGATCGTTTACGGAGAATATTATGGGTTTATCAAAGGATTTTTAATTGAAAGGGAGAATATACATGCAACAATTTCGTACAAAAAAACAATGGCAAGAAAATTTTCGCCAGTTAATGGCACCGTTACGTCCTTATTACAAAAATCAACCGGGTAAATTAAAACTAGGAACACATGGCACCGTCTATTCAGAGGCAACAAGAGAAGTTGAAGCATTTTTACGACCACTCTGGGGATTTGGTCCTTATCTGGTCGACGAAGATGATGCTGAATTAGCATCTGATTATCTGAAAGGAATCATTGCAGGGACTGATCCACAGAGTGATGAGTATTGGGGGACAGTAACAGACTATGACCAGTTGATTGTCGAGATGGCTTCAATAAGTACGACGTTGCTTTTGAATCCTGAAAAAATCTGGGGACGTTTAACTTCGATGGAACAGACGAACTTGGCAGAATGGTTATTCACAGTCAATTCGCATAAAATACCTAAAAATAATTGGTATTTTTTCCGTATCTTGGTGAATATCGCATTGAAAAAATGTGGCAAATCCTATTCACAGCAACAAATCGATCAAGATTTTGAAGTGATCGAGCATTTTTACAATGACAATGGTTGGTATTTTGACGGGGCAGATACGCAATATGATTACTACGTCTCATTTGCGATCCATTATTACAGCTTAGTATATGCCCGTTTTATGGCAGAGGAAGATCCAGTCCGCACAAAACGGATCAAAGAGCGGGCCGTTCTTTTTGCTCAAACATTTAAATATTGGTTTGATGCTAATGGCGAAGCATTACCTTTTGGTCGTAGCTTGACATACCGCTTTGCCCAAGCGAGCTTTTTCAGTGCCTTGGTGTTCACGGATGTGGAAGCACTCCCTTGGGGTGAGATCAAAGGGTTGCTTAGTCGTCATTTAGAAAACTGGATGGATAAAGAGATTTTCTCGACAGATGGGCTTCTAACTGTTGGATATCATTATCAAAATCTAGTGTTTGGAGAAGGGTATAACGGACCGGGTTCTCCTTATTGGGCAATGAAGAGTTTTCTCTTATTGGCTGTACCTGATGATCATCCGTATTGGCAAGCAGAAATATGTCCACTACAAATTGAAGAAAAGACGCTAGCATTGCCGGAAAGTAAAAATTTTTACCAATACAATCAGTCATTGACGCATCTTCAAGCTTTCCCAGCTGGGCAGTTTGTCAATCAGCAAAGCTTCCCACATGCCAAATATAGTAAATTCGTCTATTCGACACGCTTCGGTTTCAGTGTCCCAAAATCTGATTATAGGTATTACGAAGGTGCTTACGACAGTACGTTAGCTTTGGCAAAAGATGGTCATTATTTCCGTCCGAAAGGGTTAGACCTAGATTTTTCTGTTCTACCTGATCGTATCATCCATGAGTGGTCTCCGTGGGAAGACGTCAAAATTCATTCCACGGTCGTTCCACTGGAAAACTGTCATGTCAGAGTTCATGAAATTGAAACAACAGATTCTATACATGCCTATGACGGAGGTTTTAGTGTCCCTCTCGAACAGACTTTGCCAAAAGCAGACACGTTAAGTATCGAAGCAAAAACAAGTATCGGAATCTCAAAGATCGAGGGCATCATCGGGTATGAAAAAGCGGATGTTGTGCGAACGGAACCAAATACGAATCTCTTTTACCCACGTACGATGATACCTTTTGTCTCAGCTGAGATCTCCTCAGGCAAACACTTGCTTGTATCCCTTGTTTCAGGGACTTTACCTGGTGAAACAGTGATCCAGCCAGTTATTGAGCAAAAAGGACAAAAATTACTGATCCAACAAAAGAATCAAACGATCGAACTAACGATTAGATAATGGAGGTAGGAATGACACAATTTGATTGGTTGACACATGAAATTGATTTTGTAACTAATAAAGTCAAAAAAAATCTGACACTTTTTCAAGATACCGTACCACCTGCTACGAGCGTAGACCTTGTCTACGTTCCAGAGGAAAACACGGATTGGACAGCTAGTTTTTGGATAGGGATGCTCTTCCTAGTAAAAGAACTGACGAATGACCAAGCGGTTGATGCAACGATCGAAAAACAATTGGCATCTTTTCGTCAACGCCTTGAAAATGACATTGCGCTTGAAACGCACGATATCGGTTTTTTGTACACACTCTCAGCAGTAGCTGATTATCAAGTGAACCGACGGGAATCTTCAAAAGAATTAGCAATTCAAGCAGCGGATCGGCTGATGAAGCGTTATGACGTTAATACACAGATCATTCAAGCTTGGGGAGATTTAAAGGATGAGCACCAACGTGGGCGTATGATCATCGATTGTCTGATGAACTTACCGCTTCTGTATTTTGCATCTAATATGACGGGAGAGAGCAGTTATAAAGAAGCTGCCTATGCCCATGCCAAACAAACACAACGTTACATCGTTCGTGATAATTTTACGACATATCATACGTATTATTTTGATCCGAAAACTGGCAAAGCAATCGGTGGTAAGACACAACAAGGGTTTTCAGATGATTCTTGTTGGGCGCGTGGGCAAGCATGGGGAATCTATGGCTTTACACTGAGTTATAATCATACAGGTGATTACACGTTTTTAGAAACAGCCAAAAAACTGGCTAACTATTTCATCGACTGCTTACCAGAAGACACTATCTGTTATTGGGATTTAGTATTTCATGATGGCAGTGGTGAAGAAAGAGACACTTCCGCTGCGGCAATCGCGGTGTGTGGTTTATTGGAACTGGCGAAGCAACTGCCATTAAGCGATCCGAAAAAAGAATATTATCAGACTGTTGCTATCACAATTATGAAAACGTTATCAACTAATTATACAAGTGTGGATTCGCCACAATCGAACGGCTTGTTACTTGAAGGAGTCTATGACAAAAAATCAAATAAAGGAGTGAAGGAGTGCATGATCTGGGGGGATTACTACTATGTAGAAGCCATGATAAGACTGAAAAAAGTTTGGTACAGTTACTGGTAAAAAACTAAGATGAAAGAAATGGAGGGAATTGGAATATGAAGTTTTGGAAAAAAAGTTTAGTTACTGGATTACTTGTTAGTGGAGGGCTATGGTTGGGGGCCTGCGGAAATGAAAACCAAGCACAAGATCAAACGGACGGAACGGTGTTGACAGTCAGTACATGGAATTATGATACTACGCCAGAATTTGACAAACTTTTTCGGGCATTTGAAAAGGAAAATCCTGGGGTAACAGTGAAACCAATAGATATTGCTTCAGATGATTATGATACGAAATTGACCACGATGTTAGCTAGCGGAGATTCGACAGACGTGTTGACGATGAAAAATCTCTTGTCTTATTCAAACTATGCATTAAGAGATCAATTAGTCGATCTATCTTCACACATCAAAGATTTAGACACAGACCCTGCAATGGAAAGCTACGAGATGTATGATATTGATGGAAAAACCTATGCGCAACCGTATCGTACAGACTTTTGGGTGCTTTATTATAATAAAAATTTATTTGATGAGGCAGGATTGCCTTATCCAGATAATTTGACTTGGGAAGAATACGAAGAATTAGCGAAAGAACTTTCAAAACCAGAAGAGCAAGTATACGGTGCATACCAACATACGTGGCGTTCGACTGTTCAAGCGATTGCTGCTGCGCAAAATAATAAAAATCTGGTGGAGCCAGATTATGGATTTTTAGGTGAGTACTATGACCGTGTATTGCGGATGCAAGAAGACCAAGCACAGATGGATTTTGGTACGGCCAAGTCGACGAATGTGACCTATCAATCTCAATTTGAAAACTCCAAGGCAGGCATGATGTATATGGGCTCTTGGTACATGGGCGCTTTGTTGACTAATATCGATGCTGGAACAACAGATGTGGAGTGGGGGATTTCTCAAATGCCACAAAATGAAAAAGGAAAGGAAATCCAAACATTTGGGTCACCAACAGCCTTTGCAATCAATAAGAACTCGAAAGAACAAGAACTAGCGCAAAAATTCCTTGATTTTTGTTCGGGTGAAGCGGGAGCTAAAGTATTAGCAGAAGTAGGTGTAGTACCTTCTTATCGAACAGATGCGATCAATGAGTTGTACTTTAGCCACAACGGAATGCCAAATGACGAAGTCTCACAAACAGCTTTCAAGCCGGAGAAAATCGCTATTGAGTTTCCAGTGGATGAAAACGGACCAGCTATCGATAAGATTTTACAAGAAGAACATGAACTGATTTTAGTAGGAGACGAAACACCAAAAGAAGCAATTGGTAATATGGAAAAACGAGTAAAACAAGAAAGTGAATAAAAAGGTGTGTGGCAATTTTGTCTTGAAGGTGTAAGATTTCTTTCATTTTCATATCAAATAAATAAGGGGGATAAATGATTTTCCTCCGCTATCTTGTCAACTATATGCTGAAGGAGCTTTCTCTGCGCCTTCAGTGTATAGCTAACAGGAATACCTGTTATTGCCTTTAATGAAAGGGGGAGCGTTAAAAGAACCAATTGGTTCTTTTAACATCAAGCTATGGAAGTAACGAAGTCAGCTTCACGTAAACTAAAACGTAAAAATACATTGATTGCTTGGTCATTTATTGCGCCAAATTTTATTGGATTTTTGATTTTTACTTTAGTACCTGTTGTTTTTTCATTGATTTTAGCCTTTATGAAATGGGATTCCTTTAGTACACCCGAATTTGTTGGTCTGCAAAATTTCACTCGCATGTTATCGGATGATACATTTTGGCTCTCTCTTAAAAACACCTTTTTGTATACGATCGGTGTGGTTCCGTTGACATTGGTATGTTCATTGGGCTTGGCCATTTTATTGAATCAGAAAATCAAAGGAGTCAAATTTTTTCGGACAGCTTTTTTCTTTCCGTATGTCACATCATTAGTGGCAATCGCAGTGGTGTGGAGTATGTTGTTCCATCCTACTATGGGACCGATTAACCAGTTTTTACGTGTGGTTATCGAAAATCCCCCTGGTTGGTTGTCTAGTTCAGATTGGGCATTGACAGCGATCATTATCGTTAGTGTCTGGCGAGGAATGGGGTACTACATGATTTTATACTTAGCTGGCTTACAAGGGATCTCGAAAGAATTGTACGAAGCAGCTGCAATGGATGGTGCGAATAAATGGAAACAATTCATCCACATCACCGTGCCTGCATTGCGCCCAACAACCTTTTTTGTGACGATCATGTTGGTTATCAACTGCTTCAAGATTTTTGACCTTGTTCAAGTGATGACTGATGGAGGACCGGGGCGTGCGACCAATGTGTTAGTTTATCAAGTTTATAGTGAAGCGCTCGTAAAATTCAATTTCGGCTATGCTTCAGCGATTGCTATGGTCTTGTTTGTCATCGTCCTTGTGATTACAGTCATCCAGTTTAAATGGAATCAGATCCGAGAGAAAGTGTAAAGGAGGAAAACGGATGAATAATCGATCAGAAAAAAAATCATTTCACAAAATTTTAGTATTTACGTTACTTCTAATTTTTTCACTGCTCACTTTGATCCCTTTTATCTGGATGATCTCTGCGTCATTCAAAGCAAACAATGATGTCTTTTCGGTTCCAATCCAATGGATACCTAAAACCTGGCATCCAGAAAACTATTCGGTCATTTGGACACGCATTCCATTATTGACCTTTTTCAAAAATACAGCTATTTTAAGTATCGTGATTACGCTGATCCAGTTATTTACATCAAGCTTTGCTGCTTATGGATTTTCCAAAATGCACTTTAAAGGAAGAAACCTCCTTTTTCTTGCATATATTGGTACGATCGCTGTTCCATGGCAATCCTATATGATCCCACAATTTATCATGATGCGGCAATTAGGATTATCTGATACGTTACTTTCTTTGATTTTGTTACAAGCATTTAGTGCGTTTGGCGTATTTTTATTGAAACAATACTATAGTAGTATTCCCGATTCACTTTGCGAAAGTGCAAGAATCGATGGATTATCCGAATGGGGCATCTATCGCAGGATCATCTTACCATTGACTAAACCAGCTTTGGCTAGTTTGACGATCATCACTTTTGTCAATACATGGAATGACTACATGGGACCTTTTATTTATCTGTCATCTACAGAAAATAAAACGATCCAATTAGGATTAAAAATGTTCGTCGGATTGTATGATACTGAATATGCCTTGATCATGGCAGCGTCTGTGTTGTCTGTTTTACCAGTTGCGATCGTCTTTTTAGCCATGCAAAAATATTTTGTTGAAGGTATTGCTTCTTCTGGGGTCAAAGGATAGAAAGGAAAGGCTATGTTTAAAAAGCAAACATTTGAAACGAATGTTTACATGAAGCTGTTTCGTTTAGCATATAGTTTTCTGGCGGGTAATTTATGCTTATTACTTGTGAATCTCCCATTTTTTTTAGTCGTAGTAACTACTGCAATCGATATCAGGAATAGCCTCTTTTTCTTAGGAAGTCTGTTTTTTTTCTTACCTGCCACCATGACAACTTTTGCCTGGTTTGTCGAGGGAATCCAAGAAAATGAAGTACCAGTCAAAACTTTTTTTCAATTGTATCGCTCGTTATGGAAAAAAAGTATGTACTTAGGTGGTCCAGGATATCTTGTAATCGTGATTTCTTTTGTCGATATCCTGTTTTTCATGGACCAACCAATCGGAAAATGGCTCATTCCTTTCTTTTTTATATTCATTATCTTGGCCATTAATCTGATGATCAATAATTTTTATCTCCAAGTGAAAAATCCAGAAATCTCCATACGAAAAATCTACCATGTCTCTTTCTATTATGTAGTGAGAAAATGGTACATTAGTTTATTGAATACTGTGTTGGTGTTTCTTTTGTTGGTCGTGATGGTCGTTAAGCCCCAATTTGGTTTCTTGGTCACACCCTGCTTATTTTTAGGTTTGATTTATTTGAACTGCAAGCAGACGTATCGCTATCTAAATCAAAATAAGTAGCTGTTAACACATAAAAAATGAAAACGAATAGGCCCCCAAAGGTTAGACCAAAAAATCTAACTTTTGGGGGCTAATCATTTCAAATAGTATTCATTTATCGGTGGCTGGAAGATTTCGAAAAAAGGTCAATAGATCCTAAAATCGAAAGCTTTTTCCGACCAATAGCCATAGGACAAGTGGTATCAGCATAAGCCCACTTGCTATCATGATCCAATCGATTGAAAGCATATCTGCTAATGGACCTAGGATCAACATCGTAGCTGGAGAAGCACTACTGATCGCCATCGTTACTAAGCTCATAACACGCCCCATATGTGCGTTATCCGTTTTTGCTTGAAAGAATGAAACCATAGCAGTTCGTGAGATGGGCACAATAAAACCAATTGCTACCATCATGACGAAATACAACCAAAAACTTGATGTGATACCTAATATAAAAAAAGGAAGGATCAATAATGAATAGCCTAAAGCAATCGTTTTGATTTTATTTTTGAAACCTCCCCAAGTACTCATCACAGATCCTCCAACTAACATCCCAGCAGCAAAACCAATCTCAATGGCTGATAGCTGCCATAGTCCGTCATGAAAATTACGAGTGATTTGTAAAGGCGCTAAATTTGCAGCAGGTGTAGAAAATATACTGCCCATAAAACCAACAAGGATCAGTGCGAGCAGGATTTTATGAGTACGGAGGTATTTGATACCTGAGTTTATTTCGGATAACATGTTTATTTTATTTGTTTCTTGAGATTTCATTGGAGAAACTGTTACTCGAAAAAACAGCATAGTCACACCGATAACCGCTGTCACAAAGTCGATCATCAATATCATCTCTAAAGGTAAAACTGTCAGTAATGTTGCTGCTAATGCAGGACTTGCAAGCATCATCACAGCTTGGATCGTTTGATCAATGCCGTTGATCCGTACTAAGTGCTTTTCTTTGGCAATTTGTGGAATGAGCGAAGAGACAGCAGGCGTTTGAAATCCTTGACCTACAGAGCGAATGAATATCAGTCCCAATAATAAGAAAAGATTATGCTCCATTTCTTTGTTTATCATCAATAAAATCGCCATGAACAAAGAAGCAAGTGCAACGCAGCTATCAGATAAAATAGCGATTTTTTTTCGGTCGTAATGATCAGCAAGTGCTCCTGCAAAAGGCATGACCAGCACCATTGGTAAGATGCCAATAGCGTTCATCAAACCAACCATCGTTCCTGATTGGGTTGATAATGTGACATGCCAAATAATAGCATACTGTACCAACATCGTTCCGATCATTGAGATGGCTTGCGATGTTAGTAAGTATGCTATGTTCGTTTTCCAATTCTTTTCATCATAAATAATTTTTGACATTTGTATTCTCTCCCTTTTGATATAAATCATGTGTTTAACAATTTATATGCCCAAAAGGGTTTTTCGGAGAATGTGTCCTAATTGCTGTCACGAATTTATCATATCTAAAAAAATTTGTAAAGAACAAATAGGAGGGAAGTATTTATGCAAACGATTATGATACTAAAAAGATCTTTTATTAGGAATGTAATAAATAACAATGTAAAAATGATAGGATGAGTTGCGTAATAAATTGATCTAAGAGATAGTAGTGAAATTTAATCCTTAAATATAAAGATGAATCAACCGCATTGATTTTGGATTTTCCAAAAATGAGCAACTATTAAATAACGATTTATTTTGATGGAGAAGTAGCTGATAAATTGTTTAGAGGATGTTTCTCAGTTTTTCGTTTTTTGATTGTCTTTGACGTATCTATTAAATAGAGAAGCGAAACTTTATTTTTGAAAGGAAAAGAGGGATAGATGAGAAACCGAACAAACAAACAACTTGTAATAGGTATGGCAGTGCTGATCAGTTTGGTAATGATTGGTATCGGCGGGAAAGTATACATGGATAACAGGGAAGAAAGAAAAGCGCAAGAATTGTTAGCAGTAGAGAAACAATCGGTACGAGTATTAAAAAATACATTTGCGGATATTGCAGAGATAAAATTTGAAGGTTCTGCTAAAAATGACATGACTGGTTCGTATAGATTATTTGTAACAATGAAAAATCTAAAAGGACAATCAGTTTATTTTTCGTATGGATTTTGGAAAGAATCTAATAAGTTAGGGGAACTTGGTGTCGAGGATAGAGCAATACAAATAAAAGGTATTACTAAAAATAAAATAAGGGTGATTTATACTAG
This sequence comes from Enterococcus sp. AZ171, assembly GCF_051714005.1. Taxonomy (NCBI): domain Bacteria; kingdom Bacillati; phylum Bacillota; class Bacilli; order Lactobacillales; family Enterococcaceae; genus Enterococcus; species Enterococcus sp. AZ171. The sequence goes on from NZ_JBIORA010000001.1 coordinate 1,025,602, forward strand.
TGAGGAGGAAGAAGAGATTTGACAATTACAGACCAAGATTATCAAACTTATAGTGATGTCGTTTATTGGACAGATCCTAACAATAAAAAGAAATATGATTCTAGCTTAAAAGAAGGAGCTATACGCGACTTTAATGGTACCGAATTCAAAATACTAAAACTCAAAGAAAACTCTAAAACAGATGGCATGCAAGCTGTGGCAGTTGCTCCGTTGGACGAAAAAGGGAACGTTGATACTTCCCAATTAGTGATTTCTTATGCAGGAACAAATACATCAGATATTAAGGATATAGAAAATGAAAAAACGAACGAATAAACAACTGTTAATAAGTATCACAGTAATGCTTAGTTTGGTAATAATTGTAATTGGAGGGAAAGTATATATGGATAAGAGAGAAGAACGAAAAGCGCAAGAATTGTTAGCAGTCGAGAAGCAATCGGTCCAAATATTAAAAAATACATTTGCGGATATTGCAGAGGTTAAATTTGAACGTTCTGCTAAAAATGATATGACGGGTTCTTATGGATTGTTTGTAACAATGAAAAACACCAAAGGACAATCAGTTTATTTTTCATATGGTTTTTGGAAAGAAAATGATGATATAGGGGATTATGGATTAGAAAATGAAGAGGTTCAAAAAGTAGGGATAACTAATGAAAAAATCAAAATAATTTATACAAATGGAGAGGAGGAAATACTTTGAGCAATACAGATGAACAATATAAAATTTTTAGTGATAGAGTTTATTGGATAGATCCGAATGATAAAAAGAAATATGATTTAACATATAAAGAAGGTTCTATAAAAGTTGTTGAAGGTTATAAATTCAAAATACTAAAACTTAAAGAAAACTCTAAAACAGATGGCATGCAAGCTATGGCAGTTGCTCCGCTGGATGAAAAAGGGAACGTTGATACTTCCCAATTAGTGATTTCTTATGCAGGAACAAATACATCAGATATTAAGGATATAGAAAATGAAAAAACGAATGAATAAACAACTGTTAATAGGTATCACAGTAATAATCAGTTTGGTAATAATCGTAATTGGAGGGAAAGTATATACGGATAAGAGAGAAGAAAGAAAAGCACAAGAATTATTAATCGCAGAAAAAGAATCGGTCCAAGCTTTGAAAAATACATTTGCGGATATTGTAGAAGTGAAAATTGAGGATACAGCTTATAACAATATGACAGGTTCATATAGAATGCTTGTTACTATGAAGAATATCAAAGACCAATCTGTTTATTTTTCGTATGGATTTGGAAAGCATAGCCGAAAAATGGGGGATTACGGAATAGAAAATAGCAGTGTACAGATTGAAGGAATTACAAAAAATAAAGTCAAAATAATTCATTCAAACGGTAAGGTGGACTATGTATGAAAATTACAGATAAAAATTATAACAAATTAAATGAAGTAGTGTATAGAATAGACCCTAACCATCTTTACTATGATCCTACTTTAAAAGAAGGAGAAATACGGAAATTTAGCGGGACTACATTCGAAATACTAAAACTTAAAGAAAACTCTAAAACAGATGGCATGCAAGCTATGGCAGTTGCTCCGCTGGATGAAAAAGGGAATGTTGATACTTCCCAAGTAGTGATTTCTTATGCAGGAACAAATACATCAGATTTTAAGGATATAGAAACAGATATACGAACGATTGGTGGTTTTTTTGATAAAACAGTTAGTCCGGGTTTTTCTATGACACCTAGTCAAGCACGTGTTTCAGGGCAATTGACGTCAGCTACTGAGTTTGCGAAAGAGGTAAAGAATGAGTATAAAGATGCCGAAATTTCTACAACTGGACATTCATTAGGACAGTATCTAGCCTTGTATGTCGCAGCTGAAAACCAATGGAAAAATGTTGGGTTCAATGGACCAGATCCTTACGAACTATTATCTCCAGAATCCAAAAAATGGATAAAGGAAAATCCGGGGATGTTGACGAATTATCGTAATCGTGGGGATGAATTGCTTGGCAATCTCATGGGAGATGGAACAGGCGCAGAAATAAAAATAAGCATGGAAATGGGGTTAATGAATCCGTTTGATTATCATGGTTTAGATATTTGGAGGTTTGATAAATACGGAAATCTGATCATTCCAGAGAACGACTATAATACGAAAGCAAGTATACAACAGGAAAAACATAAAGCAATGAGTGATTTCTCAAGTCATTTGGGAACGTTGAAAAAATGGCGTGAGAAGTTTACTGCGAGTGGAGGACATTTATCAGCGAATGAGCGAATTTATTTAAATTATAGTCAAACAAAGGTAGTTGTAGAAACAATGGGACGAAAGACTAAAAGTGCAATGGAAGAAGTCATTCGAATCAATCAGAGTAGTATTGAACGAATCGAAATGAATTGGGCAGAAGAGGTACGAAGAGCGGAACATGCTGCACCTTCTTTGACTGCTTGGGAAGTAAAAGAAACATTGGCATCTGTTGGCGTGACATGGGAAACACACGTAATGACGCCAAAGGAAAAGTGTCAACAAAGAATCCAAAAAGCCAGACGAAAAGGCGAACGCTATGACGAATTGGCGAAAGAAATCAAAAATAAAATCGATGATTTAGTCGCACGAGATCAAGAATTAGCCAATCAACTAAAGGGATGAGGGAAGAAAATGACGATTGAAGAGTTGCAAGCAGACTATCAGAGAAAACGAATCAAACTAGAAGAAGAGGAAGACTTGTTGCGATATTTCAACCGAAAAGGAGAAGAAGTAGTTGAACAATCTGAACAACTGTTAAGGCGAAGTCTAAATGGTTTAGCCCGTGATAACGAACCATTGATGAGAGCAAGGAAACAATATCAAATTGCAGAAGAGCAATATAAGACAGCATTAAATTCAGAACGACGTCAGTTACATCAACGATTTGATGATTTAGAACGAGAGTATCAAGCGGCTTATCGAAAGTTAAATCAGTGATAAAAGAGCAATAATTACATAAAAACATACCCACATGTCATTTTAAATGGATCAATAATGCGTAGCTTGTGGTTGAGGAGAAATTATACTAAAAGTTCATTCTGCTTTACTCAATGAAAGTGGAGTTTTGAAATTCGAATTTTCTATATTTGGCAATTGTCTCATATAGATTAGTCTATAAAAATGTATCAATCAAAAGAGGAATTTAAGAATGATTGAGGAGCGCTCTCGTTGGTTATAGCGTAAAGTCTCTCAAAAATAAGAGGTAGATAAGGAGGAAACTAGTTTGTCAAAATATATAATCTCTATAAATTAGATGTTAGATAACTTTATCTTGAGGAACTAATTATAGATTTTTGGCAACGGGAAGTCATGGATGAATTAGAAAATTTGTTAAATGAATTAAGAAAAACTTTAGAGCGATGGAATGTCCAAACTGTGGGAATTGCCATGCAGGGAAATTTAGCGGCAGAAAAGAAAACGACGGATAAAACCCATAAGGATGCGGTAAAGGAAGCGGAAAATTCATTTTCTAGTAGTCGTGATCAGTTAGAAAATTCTTTAAAAGGAGGATTTGCCAAAAAGGTAATAGAAGTATTCGATGAACAAGAAAAAGAATTGAAAGTGTTTGAATAAATCAGTGTTATCATGAGAATAATAAGTGTTAGTTTGGCGGGCTGTTCACTCTGTGTTTCTTTTTATAATTGATTTATCCGAACTGCAAGCTACCTCGTCCAACAAGTGGAGTTAAAATGTAAAAAAGAACTTGAGAAAACGATTTGTTTTCCCAAGTTCTTTTGCGATGTTGGATGATGGATTTCGTTTCAAAAAACACGCTATGCATTAGTCTAAAGTATCAAGCCATTGCTTGGCATGGGTCAACTCATCCATTGTCAATTGATGTCCTTGATCTGTGATTTGTGTTGTTACTTTGGCGCCTCGTGAATCAAATTCGCGAACTAAATGACTAAATGAAGTATTAGAAACGATTGGATCTCCTTCGCCAAAGGATAACCAGACAGAAGTGTCAGGGAGTTCTGATTTTTCCTGATAGTCATCTAAGGACATCGGGTGAAAGAAGAGCCCTTTTTTTAGTTCTGTCTGTTGAGCCAACATGATATGAGCGGCAATATTTGCCCCGTTTGAAAAACCGACAACGATCCAATCAGTTAATGGGATATCCTGTAAGTGACTGATTTCCTTGATTTTATTATATAGTTTTGTAGATTCTTCAGCTAAACTGTCATAGTCGAATTGGTTCAAGCCGTTTCTTTTGAAAAAACGATTCAAGCCTTGCTCGTTGATATTCCCCCTAAAGGATAAAAGCGTACTTTCAGGTGCAAGAAACTCTGCAATTTCCAAAAGTGAGTGCTCGTCGCCGCCAGTTCCATGAAGTAGAATCAATTTTTTTTGTGTTGCTTTTCCTTGTCTATAAAGATACTTCAAATGACTCACTCCTGTCGTCGTTAATCTACCCGTTTTTGGTTTGCATCACGCGTGTCAAAAGGTCGAACATACGCTTCGATTTCTTTTCTTTTTGCTTCTAATAATGGTGGCAAAGCAAGGATCTCTCCAGCTGTTTCAGCGGGTTCATCTCCAAAGAATCCAGGGCCATCGGTGGCTAATTCAAATAAGACATGAGTAGAAGCTAAGAAATACTCAGATTCAAAGTAAAAGCGATCAACAAATCCAGAGCTAGGTAGGGACGTTTGACTAATTTTATTGATCCAAAACTGTAGTGCTTCATGATCAGCGACACGTAAAGCGAGGTGATGGACATTGCCGTACCCTTCGATGGCCTTGGGTAGATCGGCACGATGTTCGACGATGATACTAGCGCCGTTTCCACCAGCACTAACTTCAAACAAATAAAAATCATCCACTTGTTCGGTTTCTTTAAAACCGAGTAAGGCCAGCAATACTGTTCGGATCGGCTCAAGATCACTCACACGTACGATGACCGGACCAAGTCCAGTGATTGCCACGTCTGTCGGTATACTACTGTTTTTCCAAGGAACACCCGCAGGAACGCCGCTATTTTTTTCATCCGAAATCAATTGATACGCTTGTTCATCGAAATCTTCAAATTCAAGATATTTCTTACCAAAACGTTCTTTGATCTCAGAATGAGTGATTTGGTATTTTTCAAAGCGAGCCAACCAATACTCTAATGCTGTATCGGAAGGGACACGAAAAGACGTACGTGCGATCGTATCCGTTCCTTTCGTTCCTTTTGGCTGGTTGGGAAAATCAAAAAAGGTCATATCTGTACCGGCAGAGCCATGTTCGTCGGTGAAATATAAGTGGTAAGTTTCAATATCATCTTGATTCACTGTCTTTTTGATCAAACGCATGCCTAAAATGTCTGTAAAGAAGCGATAGATTTTTGTTGCGCTAGATGTCATTGCTGTCACATGGTGGACGCCTCTGATTGTTGTATCCATAATTTATCCTCTTTTCTTTTAACTTACAAAAAGTAAGTGAATGTTATTAAAGTTAGTATAGGGCGTCACCAAAAATTTTGCAATAAATATGTCTTACTAGTTGAAAGAGAGGTTGCTTCTGGAATATTGTTCACTCGATTTAATGAGAGGAAGAGGTGTAGTCAGCTAAGACGATATAAAAAAGCAACGCTCACGATAGTAAGATCGTAGACGTTGCTTAGATGAAATGACGATAGGAAAAGTCAGAATGCTTATTGATTTCCACGGACATCCAACAGTGAATAATTGCGGACATCAAAGCGATTGCGGCTTGAGGAATACTCGATGGGTTGACCATCTTTTAGATAGACTACTTGCTGGACTTCAAGAACTGGATCGGTCTCTGCACAACTCAAATATTGTTGATCAAATGCAGAGCTTTTATCTGCTGAGATCGCGCGATAGGCTCCGGCAAAATGGACATTGAGTTCTTTGTGCAAATAATCATAGATCGATGATAGGAGATGCTCTTTCTTTAATCCTGGAACAAGTTGAACTGGCATAAAAGTATGTTCTAGAATATACGGTTCATCATCTAAGATACGTAGGCGATGAATATTATACACAGGCTGTTCCGCATCGATCATCAAGCGTTCTTGAATAAAAGCATTAGGAAACTCAACATCGAATTGAATGATCTGACTTGTCAGCGAGCGTTGTCGGCGTTTCATTTGTAAACTTAATCCTTCGTATTCATTAGCTGGAGAAGTATCTTTGTTTAAATAAGGATGGCTTAAAATCTTAGTTCCAGACCCTCTTTGGGAATAAACGAGTCCTTCCATGGCTAAGATGTTGATGGCTTTTTTGATCGTCATTCGACTAGCGTTGAATTCTTCGACTAGATCCACCTGATTTGGTAAAAAACTATTTGGTGGATATTTTTTTGAACGAATTCGATCTCTTAGGACATTTGCGATTTCTTCATATTTTGGCACGTTTTTCACCTCACTTTGAGTATAACGAAAGATCATAGCGCCGACAACCAATAAAAGCATGAGAAGCGCGGATAGCTTTATCAGAGAATTTACTTTTTAATTTTGGTACAGGAAATAGCTGACTGATGTTTTATAGAGGACAGTTGCTCATTGCGATCAATAAAATACCAATTTATGTATGTTTCAAAACTTAAAGAAGCACCCATGAAAATGCAACGAGCAAATTTTCGTGGATGCTTCTTTGATTATTGTTCGTGAATATGTTTATTTCAACTTCAAATACTACATTCCTTTAGTATAGGATCAAACAACATCCAAATCAGGTTGTTTATCTAAGATCATCAAGAATGGATACCAGATAACTGCAACGATCACAAAATCGATCACTTGGAGTAAGCCACCTAACCATGAGTTTGTGGCTAAGACACCACTCGCGATGATTGGCACTGTCCATGGAACGGAGACACCAGTTGGCGCTGGTACGATACCTGCTGCCATTACAAGGTAGTTGAACGTTGTTACAACTAATGGTGCGACAACCCAAGGAATCAAAATAGTTGCGTTCAATACGATCGGTAAACCAAAAATTGCTGGTTCATTCACGTTGAAGATTCCTGGTGCAAGAGCTAAACGACCGACATCACGATATTGTTTTTTCTTCAAAACAAAGGCCATCAATAGTACAACTGCTAAAGTCATACCTGAGCCACCGATTCCGACAGTGAATGTTTCCATAAATGGTTTTGTGATGATGTGTGGCAATTCTTGACCATTTTGATATGCCTCTAAGTTATCAAGCATTAGTGTGTTCCAAATCGGGTCCATCACAGAGTTGACAATGATTTGACCATGAAGACCAAAGAACCATAAGAATTGTACAAAGAACAAAGCAATTAAAGTTGCAGGTAAACTACTTCCTAAACCAGTCAATGGTTTTTGGATAACTTCGTAAACCACATCATGCAAGTTTGCGTGGAAGACACCAGTCATCACTGCATTGATGATCAAGAAGACAGTTAAAGTAACCACTGCTGGGATCAACGCAGCAAATGATTTCGTCACAGCTGGTGGTACGCTTGCAGGCATTTTGATTTGCCAACCACGTTTAGTGATTCGGCAATAGATTTCACCTGCGATGAAAGCTGCGATCATACCGATGAACATTCCTTTTGCACCTAAGCGATCAAGAGTCAACACACCTGATACTTCTTCGCCACCAACAGTTGTCATGACGAAAGGTGTTAAGATCAAGAAGCTGGCGAATGAGACAGCCCCTCCAAAAATACCTTCTACATCATATGATTTAGATAAATAATAGCCAATACCAAAAGTAACAAAGACAGACATGATACTCATTGTTGCATTTTGTCCATTTCCAAATAAGCTAGACAACGTTCCTTTAGTCGCATCACTAAAGAAAGGTAAGTTATTGAAAACGACAACAATCGATCCGAACATTGTTAAAGGAAACGACAACATAAATGCATCCCGTAACACTGTCAAGTAACGATTTTGCCCTAGTAGGTTCGCTAAAGGCATGATTTTCTGAGCAAGTTTATCCATAAAACCGTTCATTCTATTCACCTCTATTTAAATTTGCAATCGATTACAAAATGAGTATAACTTCATTTTAGTTAAATGTCTAGTCATTTATTTAAAAAGTATTGATTTATTTTTAAGGTTTGGTATGATTACGTTATCAAAAGAAAAATAAGTGAGGGACTAAACATGACAAACTATGTATTTCCAGAAAATTTTTGGTGGGGTTCAGCTGCTAGTGGACCACAAACAGAAGGACGTGTAGCAGGAGATGGAAAAGGAGAAAATATTTGGGATCATTGGTACGACTTGGAGCCTGAGAAGTTTTTCAATCAAGTAGGACCAAGCAAGACTTCTCAAGTCTACACGAAGTATAAAGAGGATGTCGCATTGATGAAAGCTACTGGTCATAATACGTTCCGAACATCGATCCAGTGGAGTCGTTTGCTTCCTAATGGTACAGGGAAAGTAAATGAGCAAGCAGTCACTTTCTATCGTACGTATTTTGAAGAATTGATTGAAAATGGTATTGAACCCTTCGTCAATCTCTTCCATTTTGATATGCCGATGCCTTTACAAGAAAAAGGTGGCTGGTTAGCAAGAGAGACTGTTGATGCTTATGCTGAGTATGCCAAAACATGTTTTGAGCTATTCGGAGATCTTGTGAAGAAATGGTTTACGCACAATGAGCCGATCGTTCCTGTAGAAGGTGGCTATCTTTATCAGTTCCACTATCCAAATCATGTGGACTTCAAAGAAGCAGTTCAAGTGGGTTTCCACGAAAACTTGGCAAGTGCGAAGGCGATTCAGATCTACCATGAAACAGGACAAGATGGGGAGATCGGTATTATCCTGAATTTGACTCCAAGTTATCCACGTGACGAAAATAATGCGGCCGATGTGAAAGCTGCGGCGATTGCGGACGCCTTTTTCAATCGCTCATTCCTTGATCCAGCAGTAAAAGGTGAATTTCCACAAGAGTTGATCGATATCGTCAAAGAATTGGATATCATGCCTGTTATGGAAGAAGGCGATTTGACGATCATCCAAGAAAATAAAGTGGATCTATTAGGAATCAATTACTATCAACCACGACGGATCAAAGCGAAAGAAACACCGATCGACAAAGATCGTGCGCCGTTACCAGATGATTATTTCGATAACTACGATATGCCGAATAAAAAAATGAATCCTTATCGTGGTTGGGAAATTTATGAGAAAGGTATCTATGATATCTTGACGAATACGAGAGAAAATTATGGCAATATCAAATGCTTTATCTCTGAAAATGGCATGGGTGTCGAAGGGGAAGAGCGCTACGTAAATGAACAAGGCATGATCGAAGATGATTATCGTATCGAGTTTGTGACAGATCATTTGAAATATGTGCATCAAGCCATTCAAGAAGGAACAAATTGTTTAGGGTATCATATGTGGACATGTATGGATAACTGGTCATGGACAAATGCGTATAAAAACCGTTATGGCTTTATCGCAGTCGATCTAGATCAAGATGGGAAACGGACGATCAAAAAATCAGGACACTGGTTTAAAGAAGTAGCAACAAATAATGGTTTTGACGCTTAATTAATGGCTTAAAAAACAAGTATTTTATAACTAAATGAATGGGATAAATTATTTTGAAATAAGGCGGTGAATCTAAAAATTAGATTTTCTGCCTTATTTTTTCTGTTGGAGCCATGGGCTTTTGAACCATATCCATAAGAATTGTTCTTCGTTTCTAATCGTGCTACACTAAAAGAAAAGAAGGAGGCGGTTTCAATGGTAGACACGTATAAAAATATTTTAGTAGCAATCGACGGTTCAGAAAAATCAGAAAAAGCATTTATTGAAGCAATCGCAACAGCAAAACGAAATCAAGCAAAATTACACATCTTGTATGTAAATGAGGTGTCAGGGAATTATTTTGGTGACTTTGCTTTTGTGACAACAAGTTTACAAGAAGAGTTAGATGAAGTGGCAGACAAACAAATGAAGGAACATCAAAATCTAGCGATCGAAAAAGGTTTGACGGATATTAAAACATATGTGTTATACGGTTATCCTAAAACATTGATCGCAAACTTCAACGAGTCAGAAGAGCCAATTGACTTGATCGTCATGGGGGCGACTGGGTTAAACGCCGTTGAACGTGCATTGGTTGGTTCAACGACTTCTTATGTGGTAAATCACGCGAAATGCAATGTATTAGTAGTAAAATAGAAGATGTTGTTCGAACTATTTACTTTTAACATATAATTTATCCGTTTTTGAGGATGCTGCATGATTCATTGCGCATCCTTTTTTGTTTTTCAGCAGAAAATGCGGTAGGATAAACAAGACAAACGTATTTCAAATAGGAGATGGATGAAATGGAACAACAATATGTCCAAGTAATGACGATCGCTGGATCAGATAGCGATGGAAGTGCAGGGATGCAAGCAGACTTGCATACGTTTTTTACAAGAAAGGTCTATGGGGTATCTGTTTTGACTGCTTGTGTCGCTGGAAATTCTTATGGAATCGGTGCAAGTGTTCCGTTACCTACGGATTTTATCGATAAAGAATTTGAACTGCTTGCAGATGATTACCAAGTCAAAGCAGCAAAGACTGGGATGCTAGCAGATGCGACATTGATCAATACCGTGGTCAAAAATATTCAAAGGTATGATTTCGGTCCCTTGGTAGTTGATCCAGTCATCATGACGAAACATGGCAATCAATTATTGGAAGAAGAAGCATTGACTACATTAAAAACAGCATTACTGCCATTGGCAGAAGTAGTGACTCCTAATTTTTATGAAGCAGAAAAACTGACTGGTCTCAAATTGAGAACAGAAGAAGATTATGAAAAAGCGGCTAAGATCCTCCAAGAGCTGGGACCCAAAAATGTTTTGATCAAAGGACATCATACTAGTGATTCCAATCAACAAACAGTGAGGGATTATGTTCGTTTAGCTTCAGGAAAAACATTTTGGTTAGAAGCACCATTTTATGCAACAGATCGCATCAATGGAACAGGTGATTCTTTATCTGCGTGTATTGCTGCTGAATTAGCAAAAGGAGAAACGGTGGAAGCAGCCATCCGTATTGCGAAACAATATGTCAATCAAGCAATCAAAGAAGAACTTTTTATTGGACATAAATATGGCCCAATCAATCATTGGGCGGCAAGTACGATCGACTAAGAACGCCATACCTGTTTGAACGATTCATACTATGGACTAAAAAAATAAGCTGGCTTGCTCAAAATAGTTTGAGTAAGCCAGCTTATCATTTATTGTTCTTCTAACAATTTTGGGTTACAAAATCGGTGAGAATAGTCTGGAGATTTGTTGTTTGAACAACAACCAATTTGACATTTCTTTGACTGTTTCAGTAGTCATCGGATTGCTTGCTTGTTCATCAAGTACAAATTGGTCGGCTAGTTGTTGCAAGAAAGCTGGATCATAAATGATTGCACTACTTTCAAAATTCAAACGATAGCTACGAATATCTTGGTTAGCTGATCCGACTATGCAGATTTCGTCGTCCATGATCAATGTTTTCGCATGTAAAAAGCCATTTTCATAAACTAAGATCTGTACATTTTCTTTGATCAATTGGCGAGCGTAGTACTGAGTTGCTCGGTAGATGAAAGGATGATCTGGTTTGTTAGGGATCATGATTTTCACCTCTACGCCAGAAGCGGCAGCGATTTTTAACGCAGCAATCACACTCTCATCAGGTACTAAATAAGGTGTTTGGATCCATACACGTTTTTTTGCTGAACTGATCAGCTTGATAAAGGATAACTTTATCTGTTCCCGTTCATTGTTCGGTCCGCTAGATACAAGTTGGATCGATGTTTGGTATAGTTGATCCTGATCTTCTTTCTCTGCTTTAAAGAAATAATCTAAATGATAGCCGACTTTTTTTTGATCTGGAACAGAGACATTCCAATCCATCAAAAAGCGAAGCTGTAATAAAGAGGCAGCGGCCCCATAAATACGAATATGCGTATCTCGCCAATAGCCAAATTTTTTGGTGTGGTTGACATATTGATCGGCGATGTTGAAACCACCTGTGTATCCAATCTTGCCATCAACAACAATGATTTTTCGATGATCATGATAATTCAGACGAAAGCGTAGAAGTGCCCGCTGGGAAGTGATGAACGTGTGGACATGACCACCATTTTCGACTAACTTTTTAAAATCTTTTGTTTTTGTGCCATGGGAGCCAAAGGCATCATAGAGTAAACGGACTTCGACACCTTCCGCTGCTTTTTTTTCCAATACTTTCAAGATTTGTTGGCCGATGTTGTCAGTAACGAAGGCATAATATTCGATATGGATCGAATGCTCAGCTGCTTCGATATCTTTCAGGACGGCTGTTAATTTTTCTTGACCGTCTGTCAGTAAAGTGACGGCATTTTTTCGTGTGAGTGGCATTTGATTCAAGGATGAAAAGAAATCAACGAAATGCTGATGATCTTCATTTTGGATGATGGGATCATAATGTTCCAAGGTATCCCCCTTGAAATCCTGGAAATTTTCCAGTTCTGTTAAATCACTCTGACGCAGATAGAATTTTTTCTTGTCGGTCAAACCACGGCCAAAGAAAAGGTAGAGAATAAAACCAAAACCAGGTAAAGCAAATAAAACAAGTAACCATGCCCAGATTGCTGCGACGTCACGAGGTTTGATCAAGATAGTTACAAGAGCAATAAGTGCGTTCAATACATATAAAAAAGTAATAATGCTTCCTACCACGAGTGAATCCTCCTTTATATAATAACACTAGTATAGCATGAGAAAGGGGAGAAGCATATTCACAAGAAAACAAAGGTGGAAATATTTTGAAAATATCAAGAGGATAAGCGAAAGTTGTTGCAATTTAAAAACAAATCATGTAGGATAAATGTACAGTTGAATATCTCCTTAGGGGAGTAACCGACAACATTTGTTGTGATAATATCAACAGTAAGTTAACCAAATGGTTTTCTGGTATTGTATGAAATGGTGAGACCTAAGACAAATCCGTATTTGTCTTAGGTCTCTTTTTTTTCAGGCGATAGCGGAAACAATAACTAAAATGGGGGATGAAATTTGGAAAACAAGGAACACGCACAATCAACGGTCTACAAAGAATCGATCGACACGTTGATGCAACAAACGCAAAGCTCACCAGATGGGTTGAGTAGTACGCAAGCAAAAGAAAAATTAGAAAGAGACGGCTTGAACCAACTGAAGGAAGCACCGAAGAAGCCAACTTGGAAACTGTTTCTCGAAACTTTTAAAGACGCTATGGTAATTGTGTTATTAGTTGTTGCATTGATTCAAATGGTGATGGGTGACTATATCGAATTTTTCGTTATCTTTGCCGTGTTGATGTTGAACTCAGTGATTAGTGTGATCCAAACGAAAAAAGCAGAAGGTTCACTTGAAGCATTGAAAAACCTTTCTGCACCAGATGCAAAAGTGATTCGTGACGGAAAAGAAATGACGATTCCGGCGAATGAATTAGTGGTTGGGGATATCGTTTTACTTGATGCAGGTGATTATGTACCGGCAGATGGACGTTTGTTAGAAGCTGGTTCATTAAAAGTTGACGAAGGAATGTTGACAGGTGAGTCGACATCAGCAGAAAAAGAAGTAGTAGAAATCACTCAGACTGTGCCGATCGGTGATCGCTTGAACATGGTCTTTAGTGGTACAATCATTACTTACGGTCGTGGGAAATTCTTAGTAACTGCTACAGGAAACAATACAGAAATCGGTGAAGTTGCTGGTTTATTAGAATCAACAACGGAACAAGTGACACCATTACAACGTGGATTAGATAAATTCAGTAAGAAGTTAAGTTTAGCCATTTTAGGCTTATCATTGGTGATTTTAGGTATCCAGTTATTCCGTATCTATATGGGTGGCGGAACAGGAGATATGACAGCAGATATCGTTAGTGCCATCATGTTTGCAGTCGCGGTTGCCGTAGCAGCGATCCCTGAAGCATTGCAGTCGATCGTAACGATCGTCTTGTCACTGGGAACCAATAAAATGGCCAAACGACATGCTATCATCCGTAAACTACCAGCTGTAGAAACATTAGGCTCAACGAGTATCATTTGTACGGATAAAACTGGTACATTGACACAAAACAAAATGACGGTTGTTGATTATTATTTAGCGAATGGGGCAACTGGTGATTTTTCAAATGATCCAAAAAACTGGTCTGTAGACGAACGTCGTTTAATTGAGATCAGTGTCTTGGCAAATGATGCGTCGATCAGTGAAGATGGTTCAAAACTAGGCGATCCAACAGAAGTCGCTTTTGTTGACTTCAGTGAAAAAATGAACCAACCTTATCGCGAGATCCGCCAAACGTATCCAAGACAAGCAGAATTACCATTTGACTCGGATCGAAAATTGATGTCAACAGCACATGAAATCGAAAATCAACAATTCTTATTTGTCAAAGGTGGACCAGATATCGTGTTTGGCCGCAGTACAAAAGCATTAGTAAATGGTGAAGTCGTGCCAATGACAGATGAGTTAAGAAAAAAATTCCAAGAACAAAACGAAGCATTCTCAAAACGCGCATTGCGTGTATTAGCCTTTGCTTATCGTCCAATCAATAGCCTAGAATTGTCATTTGATGATGAAGATGATTTGATCTTAGTTGGGATCATGGCAATGATCGATCCGCCAAGAGATGAAGTAACTCAAGCGGTCAAAGAAGCAAAAAGTGCTGGGATCAAAACGATCATGATCACTGGTGACCATAAAACAACTGCAGTTGCTATTGCAAAAGAAATCGGTATTTTTGCTGAAGGTGATCAAGCCTTGACTGGTACAGAATTAGATGAGCTATCAGAAGATCAATTGAATGAAGTATTGGAAAAAGTAACGGTTTATGCGCGTGTATCTCCGGAAAATAAAATCCGTATCGTGCGTGCTTGGCAAACAAAAGGTCATATCTCTGCGATGACTGGTGACGGAGTAAATGATGCTCCTGCCTTGAAACAAGCAGATATTGGTATTGCAATGGGTACAGGTACTGACGTAGCCAAAGATGCGGCAGCAATGGTTCTGACAGATGATAATTTCGCATCGATCGTCAGTGCAGTGGAAGTAGGACGTAATGTCTTTGATAATATCAAAAAGGCCATCTCTTACTTGTTTTCAGGAAACCTAGGTGCGATCATCGCGATTATCTTTGCCTTAGTTGCAGATTGGTCAAATCCATTTACAGCCTTACAATTATTGTTCATCAACTTAGTCAACGACTCATTACCAGCAATCGCGTTAGGAACTGAAAAAGCAGAGCCAGCGACAATGAAACGTCCACCAAGAGATCCAAATTCAGGTATCTTTACGGACAAAACATTGATCTCTGTGACGTATCGTGGCGTATTGATCGGTATTGCAGTTATTTTTGCTCAATGGTTAGGGATGCAACATTCACCTGAATTTGGCGTAGCGATGTCCTTCACAACGTTGATCTGGTGTCGTACATTGCAAACATTCCCAGCCCGTTCAAATACCCAAACAGCGATTCAAGCTGGTTTCTTCTCAAACCGCAGTGTTCTATTAGCAGTTGCTGTATGTAGTGCGCTTTACTGTATTGCAATGATCCCAGGACTAAAAGAAGTCTTCTCGATCCCAGCGGCATTTGGGTTGACTGAAGTCTTCACTTGTATCGGAATCGCGCTTGTAACGGTTGTGTTGATGGAAATCACTAAAATGATTTTGGTACGTGTACAAGGAAACAAATAATTATCAAAGAAAAAATAGTTCATCTATCACTTACGAATAACGATGAAATGTGATAGTTTTTAGCCTTTCGAATCAAAAAGAAATCCACGAGAATCGTTTCTTCGATTTTCGTGGATTTTGATTTATACTAAGAAACAAAGCTCATCGTTTTTCTGATAATATATTTATTCCGAAAAGTGAAGATAAAAGGAGAAATATCCAAATGGACAAAGAAGAATGGAATACCTTTGCGAAAGACTATTACGAATCACAAAAAGAATCTAGTACGACGATTGTAGAGGATGTCGTTGCTTATCTAAAAAGCGAGGATTTATTACCAGCTGGCTCATTCGCAGATGTTGCCGGTGGTGCAGGGCGTTATCTGCCGTTAGCAAAAGAAATAGAACAATATGAGTTGATTGATTTTTCAGAAGAAATGCTTGTATATGCTGAACATGAAGCACAAATACTGGGACTAAATAACTGTCAATTCATTTTGAAAGATTTTACTAATTTTTTACAAGAAGAGAAGACCTATGAACTTGTTTTTTCGGCAGCAAATCCCGCCTTGGTTTCTTGTGAACAATTGGAAAAACTGCGTGGGAAAGCGATGAGAGCTTGTTTGATCCTAAGAGTAGTCTCCTCAGAAGATAGTGTCTTCGTACCCCTTGAAAGGTATTTAGGGATCGAGGAATCTGACCCTAACACCTCGTCAACTATTATGGATCGGTTTGAGACGTATTTATCAAAGAAACACCTTTCTTATAAGAGAACTGAATTCACTTATGATTCACAGGAAGAAGTCACGCCTTCATTTTTGCGGGCTTATTATGAAGAAATGCAAGATGATCCACGTTTCCAGTCAGCTCTCCAAGAATTATTTAAAAACAGTGAGACAATTCAGAGTACAAATAAACTGACCTATCGATTATTGACTATCTATTAGTCAACGATCGAGGTCAGTTTTTTGCATTCATTATTTTTCTTTGTAAAAACGAATATCATTTTCAACTTTATAGATCGAGTAAGGTAGATCTGAATGATATTCAGCTGTTTCACCATTTCCCGGTAATGTTTCATTGAAGATCTTTTCATATTGATCAACCGTCAATGCTTCACGGTTATCTAACATCGCTTGATTGTCTTCTTTGGATAAGAAGTTTTGATAGCCTTCTTCTAAATATCCAGTGAAAAATTCACTCATAGCACCAGAACCATAGCTGAATAATCCGATACGGGCACCCGATTTCAACGCTTGAGAGTTTTCTAATAAAGAAATCAATCCCAAATAAAGGGACCCAGTGTATAGATTTCCTATTCGTCGACTATAGGTGATGCCTTCTTCATAACGAGCCATCAAACGTTTTTGCGTTGCCTCATCTGTTTCTTCGATCACACTTTGTAACGCTTTTTTCCCCATTTTTGTGTAAGGAATATGGAAGGTAAGCGCATCATAATCAGCAAGTGTTCGACCTGTTGTTTCTTTATATCTATTCCAGACTTTTTGGAAAGACTCAATATAAGTAGAGTTGGACAAAGGACCATCTACTACAGGATATTGACTATAATTTGGACGCCAAAAGTCGTAAATATCTTCTGTTAAAAAGACGCTGTGGTCTTCAAGAGAAAGAATCCGAGGGTTTTGTGTGATCATCATAGCGACCGCACCTACACCTTGAGTCACTTCACCACCACTTGCTAAACCGTAGCGAGCAATATCGCTCGCAATCACTAAGACTTTACGATCTGGATGATTTTTGACATATTCTTTTGCCATGTGCAAAGCTGCTGTTCCCCCGTAACAAGCTTCTTTTACTTCGAATGAACGAGCAAAAGGTTGAACTTTTAACAAATGATGGATGATCACAGCACTTGCCTTTGATTGGTCGATGCCTGATTCGGTACCTACAATGACCATATCGATTTTCTCACGATCTTCTTCTGTGACGATTTTACTCGCTGCATTTGCTCCTAGCGTGACGATGTCTTCATAAACTTGATTGACAGCCATCTGATCTTGACCGATCCCGATATGGTATTTGGCAGGATCATCTCCACGTCTGTTTGCTAATTCAGTCATATCTAAAAATAAATTAGGAATAAAAAAGGAAAGACGATCAATCCCTATTTTCATTTCAACACCTCTTTACTCATGATAAAAAACTTACTTTATTAAAGTATCACAAAATCGGTAAAAGAAATACAAAAAAGCTAATTTTTAAGGATTTGTAAAAAAATATAGCGCTTTTTTTAAAAGGTGTATGTTATATTTGTATTTCCGGTAAAGAATGGTATATTTTTGTAGGAGATACTTGACAGTTAGAAAATAATCAACTGTCCATCTTTTATACAATTTAATAAGAAGTGTATTTTAATTTTTACGAAACCATTCACATTGTTCTATCCATTTGATATAGACAAACGTTTTGAAGAATGTCTCGTCGGTTACAGCGTGACGTTGTTCGCAAATATATGAGAAATAAGGAGGGAATCCGTTTGCGCAAAAGATTGTAACACCTATAAATCTGTCGCGTTTTATATAATACGTGGATAAGTAAATTTATAGGCTTTGGCAACGGGTGGCTTAACTTGAAGGAAGTCGTTATTATAGATGCTGCACGAACACCGATTGGAAAGTATCGTGGTAGCTTAAGCAGTTATTCTGCTGTTGAGTTGGGAACATTCATTACAACAGAAATCCTTGAACGAACAGGGATAAACAAAGAAGCAATCAATCAAGTCATTTTTGGAAATGTGCTTCAAGCAGGGAATGGGCAAAATGTTGCACGACAAATTGCGATCAATAGCGGAATCCCCGTTAGTGTTCCGGCAATGACAATCAATGAAGTTTGTGGATCTGGGATGAAATCAGTGATCCTTGCGCGTCAACAAATCCAACTAGGCGAAGCGGACCTGATCATAGCCGGTGGTGTTGAAAGCATGACTAGAGCGCCGATGATCCAAGTGAGCGATCCAGAAAACGAGAAAATCGAAGAAATCTCAAGTATGGTCAATGATGGATTAACCGATGCATTTTCCAATACTCATATGGGACTGACAGCAGAAAATGTGGCAAAACAATTTTCTGTGACGAGAGCAGAGCAAGATCAATATGCACTGGCTTCACAATTAAAAGCAGGACAAGCCAGCGAGTCAGGGGTCTTCAAGGAAGAAATCATTCCAATTTCCCGTAATGAAGAAGTATTTGCAACAGATGAAGCAGTGCGAGGAAATAGTACATTAGAAAAATTAAGCACCTTACGGACGGTTTTTGCGGAGGACGGCACAGTTACTGCTGGAAATGCTTCACCTTTGAACGATGGTGGCTCTGTACTGATCTTAGCGTCTAAAGACTATGCGATTGCTCATGGCTTACCGTATTTAGCTACGATCAAAGGAGTCTCTGAAGTTGGGATCGATCCAAGTATCATGGGGGTAGCTCCAATCAAAGCAATCAATACCTTGATGGAGAAAACAGAGCTTTCCTTGGACGACATCGATCTATTTGAAATTAACGAAGCGTTTGCTGCGTCATCGATCGTTGTGAATCGTGAATTGAATCTCCCATCAGAGAAAGTCAATATTTATGGTGGTGCGATTGCGTTAGGCCATCCGATTGGTGCTAGTGGCGCTCGTATCTTGACTACTTTAGGCTATGCGTTAAGAAGGCAGCACCAACGATACGGAGTAGCTTCATTATGTATTGGTGGCGGTCTTGGATTAGCTGTTCTTTTGGAAGCTAATTTGCAAGAAACTGGTGATAACAAAAAAAAAAAGTTTTATGAACTAACGCCAGAACAACGTAGACAGCGACTAGTTCAAGAAAAAGTGATTTCCCAAGCAGAAGCAACAGGTTTTAAAGAATCTGTTTTAACAGAAGATATCGCCAACCATTTGATTGAAAATCAAATCAGCCAAGTAGAGATCCCATTAGGTGTCGCATTGAATTTTCAAGTGAACGGTCAAAAAAAATGGATTCCTATGGCAACGGAAGAACCTTCTGTAATTGCTGCAGCGAGCAATGGCGCAAAAATATGTGGCGATATCAGCGTTCAGATACCCCAACGATTGATGCGTGGGCAGATCGTCTTGACTGGTCGTTGTGATTATCGAAAAATCAAAGAAGTCATTGAAGCAAGAAAACCAGAATTGGTCACTTGTGCAAACGAAAGTTATCCTTCGATCGTCAAGCGTGGTGGAGGTGTCCGAGAAATTTCTACTCGAGAATTTATGGGGAGCGAGCATGCCTATCTTTCACTTGATTTTTTAGTGGATGTCAAAGATGCGATGGGTGCGAATATCATCAACTCGATTTTGGAGGGAGTTGCGGTTCGTATCAAAGAATGGTTCCCTGAACAAGAAATCTTGTTCAGTATCTTAAGTAATCTGGCGACGGAATCTTTAGCAATCGCGACTTGTATGATTCCTTTTGAGCGATTGGCAAAGGACAAAGAAACGGGTCAACTGATTGCTGAAAAGATTCGTCAAGCGAGTGAATACGCAAAATTGGATCCTTATCGGGCAACGACCCACAACAAAGGAATCATGAATGGTATCGAAGCGGTCATCTTAGCCACAGGAAATGATACACGAGCAGCCGCAGCGGCTATTCATGCCTATGCTGCTCGAAATGGTAGTTACCAAGGGTTGACTGACTGGCAAATCAAGGAAGATCATTTGGTAGGGAAATTGACGGTTCCTTTAGCTGTTGCGACAGTAGGGGGCGCTTCCCGAGTTTTACCGAAAGCGAAAGCTTCTTTAGATATGTTAGCAATTGATTCTGCACAAGAATTGGCACAAGTGATTGCAGCTGTTGGTTTAGCACAAAACCTGGCGGCACTGCGTGCACTTGTTAGTGACGGTATCCAAAAAGGACATATGTCCTTACAAGCGAGAGCATTGGCAATCACAGTTGGTGCCAAAGGGGACGAAATCGAGAGAGTTGCCGCAAAGCTTAGGGAGTCAGGAACGATCAACCAACAAAGCGCACTAGCTGCCTTAGAAGCTATCCAGGCGAGCAAAAACTAGGAATAATTTGCGAAATGGGCGTAGTAGCTGAGGGAAAATGACAAATAATTTTCATTATTATAACGTGCCTCTAAAAACACAAAAAAAAATACCTATGCTAAGTATGAAGAATCTATAATCTGAAATTTATTTTTTTCATAAGAGGCCATCACGTCTTTTTATGCTATTTTCATTTTTTTGTGAGGTTGTATAATATCAAACAAAACGTAACAGACCTTGTCGATTAAAGGTTTTCTGTTACGTTTTTTTACATACTCTGATCTAAAAAATATAGAACATATATTATTAAATTTTAAAAATAATTTATATAACATTAAAAAAAGCTAAAGTTTTTTAAGCTTATTTGAGGTTCTCTTGTGAATAAATACTCTAACAGGTATACTTTTCCTCAAATAGAATAACTTGTTAGGCGAGACTCCTAAACAAACATAGGCTATTGCGCAGAAACGTCGAAAGACGCCAATGTGTAAAACAGGAATTGTCGGATTAAGGCTCTTCATAAGATAGCTAAGAGAAATCTTTACGTTGTTTAGTGTCAAAACTCACACGATGAGACTGAAAAGCCAATCGTTTTTTTCGTTTGGCTTTTTTTATTCAAGATGGGTAAGTGACGTATCTCCGCTGTAACACAAAGGAGAAATATAGGATGGGTGTAAAAGACATAAGAAAAATAGATTTGTATTTGCTCGTACCATATCTGTTGATCAGTGTAATAGGATTATTGATGATCTATAGTGCGAGTACGTTCCGTTTGATGTCATTCGATCAAAGTACAAATCAACTTTTAGTTCGACAAATGGTATTTGTAGCACTTAGTTGGGCAATGATTTTTTTCATTTACCGAGTGAAACCTGCATTTATACTCAATCATCGAATCGTAAAAATAATGATGGGGATCGGTATCGTGGGGCTGATCTTGACAAAGGTACCTGGGATTGGTGTCAATATCAGTGGTGCGCAACGATGGATCTCAATTGCAGGTTTTCAATTTCAACCTGCTGAAATTGTCAATGTCGGTATGATTTTTTATTTAGCTTATTATTTTAGAAAACCCAAGCAATCATTGAATGAATTAAAAAAACCCTTTTTTATCATCGCTTTATGTTCTCTGCTGATTTTATTCCAACCAAAAGTAGCTGGTGCGATCTTGTTGATCATCTTAGCTGCAATCATGATCACGACGGTTCAATTACCAGTTCGCTATATTTTATTGTTTTTTGCAGGACTGTTCAGTCTCTTTTTGCTCCTTGGCGGCATTATTTATTTACTAGGGCAAAATGACCTATTACCAAGTATTTTTGCTCATACTTATGATCGCTTGAGCATTGCTTTTAATCCTTTTTTAGATCCTTATGGAAAAGGATTTCAGATGAGTCAATCTTATTATGCCATGTACAACGGTGGGCTTTTTGGATTAGGACTGGGAAATAGTATTACCAAAAAGGGCTATTTACCAGTAGCCGAGACTGATTTTATTTTTTCGATTATTTTAGAAGAGTTAGGCCTGATCGTAGGCTTACTGATTCTAGCAATGTTATTTTCGATTATTTTGCGCTTATTTGTCTTGAGTGCGAATGAACCAAATCAGCAGATCGGGTTGATTTATTTGGGAACAGGGATGTTGTTATTGCTACAGACAAGTATCAATATTGCAAGTATCAGTGGCATGATCCCAATGACAGGTATTCCGCTTCCTTTTATTAGTTATGGAGGATCAAGCTATTTGATTTTATCCATGCTTTTGGGTGTTTGCCTGAAACTGTCCTCACGAGGTAAGCAAAATGAAATTTAAAATAAATGAATTCAACTATGCATTATTTTTACCAATCTTTCTTTTATATTTATTAAGTGTCGGTGTGCAATATGGGGCAGCTGTTTATGACCAAGTTCCAGTCCGAGGAGTCGTGCTTCGACAAATCGTGTTTTGTTTGATGTCGGTCGGGCTGTTGTTTCTAACACAACGAGTGAAAACAGTCGTATTGTTAAGATATTCTCCTTATCTTTATGGCTTTTCACTTTTTGTGATGGGCCTGTTGTATCAGTTTTATGATCCGGTGATGTTTCAACTCACAGGCACCAAACGTTGGCTTAGGATCGGCAGCTTTTCATTTCAACCTTCTGAATTAGTGAAACTCACCTTTATCTTAGTGGTTGTTTATTTGACCTTGATCTATGAGCAAAAGGTGAAGCAACGAACCGTTAAAACTGATTTATTTTATGTAGGAAAGATATTACTGGTTAGTTTACCGACCTTTTTATTGATGTACATGCAAAAAGATTTTGGAACAAGTTTGGTTTTTGTCATATGCTTGGGGGCATTATTCATGATCGCTGGGGTACATTGGAAGATCATGACGGCAATAACCTCGATTCTAGTTATTCTCGGGGCCATTTTGATTGCTTTAGTTTTTACTGAATACGGACACCAGATTTTATATCGTCTGAATTTTAAGACTTATCAGTTAGATCGAGTACGCGCATGGGTTGATCCATTTGCATATAGCCAATCGATTGGTTATCAACAATCACAAAGTTTACTTTCTATCGGGGCAGGTGGGTTTAGTGGCAGGGCCGAAGCAATCAATCCTATCTATGTGCCCGTTCGTGAATCAGATATGGTCTTTACAGTGATTGCTGAAACATTTGGCTTTTTAGGAAGCGTTTCTGTGCTCTTTTTATATTTTTATCTTTTTTACCAAATCATTTATAGCGCAATCGAAACAAATAATAAAGGAAATGTGTATTTTGCGATTGTCTTCGTATTTGGTTTGTTATTCCAAGTGTTTGAAAATATTGGAGCTGCGATCGGTCTACTCCCATTAACAGGGATTCCTTTACCATTTTTAAGTCAAGGAGGAACTTCCCTCTTGGTTATTGGCTGTGGTTTAGGCATTATTTTAGGATTTAAAAAGTATGAATGAGAAGTAGAAGGGAAGTTATTATGAAACAGATGCCAAAAGGAACATTGGTGGTAGCATTCGTATCACTCGTCATATTGACGACTTTGACCACACTAGTTATGACAGAAAACACCTTATTCAACCAACTTGATTTAGCCATTTATCAACAGGAGCGATTAATCGAATTCCCAGTATTAACAACATTTTTTAGTTATTTTGCAAAACTAGCAACGATTATTCCTACTTTATTTTTCACAGGTTTGCTTGCAATTTTTAGTTGGCGGAAACAGTACCACAAATTAGCCATTTGGCAAGTCTTAATGGTTTTGACAGTTAGTTTGATTGGCTACGTGATGAAACAAGCTATCCAGCGGACACGACCTGATGTGGAGCAATTGATTCCTAGATCTTCTTACTCTTTTCCAAGTGGTCATTCGATTTTGTCTATGACGCTATTCTTAGTATTTTTGATCACCATGTACATTATTTATCGCGAGAAAAGGGTAAATAAACTAGTATGGGTGGGGGCTCTATATCCATTATTGATTGCTAGTTCTAGAATTTATTTGAGAGTACATTATCCTAGCGATATCTTGGCAGGTTTTTTACTGAGTTTTTCAGTTGTTTTCTTATGCTATAGTCTGTTTTTCTCTTTTATCACTGAAAAAACAGTAAGAAAAAAGCACCAACAAAAACGAATATTCACTAGAAAACAAAAAGTTTTATTGTCTATTATGGCATTTCTTTTCCTATTAGTAGGTTCTGCAGTTGCGTATGGTGTTCGCTTTTACTACGATGCCAGACAGACCGTGACTTCGATGCAACAACCGTTACAAAGAGAAACCGTTCAGCGGGAAAAGGATACGCCAGTCAGCATTTTAGTTTTAGGTATCGCCAATAATTCAATTAGAAAAACGGACTATCGTGCAAATACGATCATGTTGGTGACATTGAATAATCAAAAGAAAACAACGACGATCACGAGTATTCCTCGAGATTCTTTCGTAGAAATTGCCAATATGGATGGACTGGTTGATAAAATCAACCATGCTCATTCTTACGGTGGTATCGACATGATGGTGGATACGGTTGAACAATATCTTGATATACCGATTCATCACTATGTATCGTTGAATATGGATGGATTAGAAGCGTTGATCGATGCTGTGGGAGGAATCACTGTAAATAATGCGTTTGAGTTTACAGCAGAAGACATCCATTATCCAGAAGGAACGCTAGAATTAAATGGTTGGGAAGGATTACAGTATGCGCGCATGCGAGCAGAAGATCCTGAGGATGACTATGGGCGACAGAAAAGGCAAAGGGAAGTCGTCAATATTTTAGTCAATGAGTTCTTATCTGTGAAAAGTTTATTCAATTATCGCCAGCTTTTAGAGGTAGTCGGTGAAAATGGGACAACGGATATGTCCTTAGATGAAATGCTCGGAATGATGAATGAATACCATTCGGCATTATCCAATATCACGAACCATCAGTTGAAAGGTGAACAATATATTGGTGATGGCATCTTGGGAGAAGCAGGGATCTACTATGAGAAGATACCCGATGAGGAACGGATGAGAGTGATGCAGTTGGTGCAAGAGCAATTAGAAACAACAGGGAAGAACGCAGCGCAACAATAGGAACAATCGATATTCTCTTTTTTACATTTATAAATGATAAAAAAAGCAGTTGAAATGAACGATGATCGTCATTTCAGCTGCTTTTTTAGGTAAAAATCATCACGCAATCTATTTGCTTGCGTTTATCTTTCGTTGATCGGTGTAGTGGCAAATTGTTCGATCAATGGCACTAATGTTAATTTCACTTTGTATTTACGTTCTAAAGCTTTTTCGATCGTAAATTCATTGACAGCAGACATAGAGATCTCTGCTAATTTTCGTGTGTCGTCTTTGACTGTTTCATTGATCACTACAGCATCTGCTGTTTTTTCAGCAGTGAACTTCGGATATTCTGCTACTTGTTTTGCAAAATCATCGAAAGTCAAAGAATCTGTCGCTACTTTTTCATCACTTGTTTTCTTGTCAGTTGTTGCTTCTTTACTGACTGATTGAGAAGTTGTCTCAACTTTTTCAACTTCTTTTGTTGGTGTTTCTTTTACGGACGCGTCATTAGTGACTGGTGTCGCTACAGGTTGAGCCGTTGGTTGATCTTTTTTCATGCGTTGATCATTCCAGTAAGAAACAATCTCAATCAATAGGTTGTCACGGAAACGTTCAAAAATCGTTGCTTCACCAGAACGAATACGTTTCAAGACAGCAGTAAAGTTATCGTCGATTGGTACATTGATGCGTGTATCTTCATTTGCTTGTCCTGCTAAGCCAATGATTAAGACTTGACGGTTTTTAGGATCAAGCATGACTTGCAATGGCAGACCATAACGGCGTAAACTTTCTTCTTCCAATGAACGGAATAATTGTGTGCGAACTCCATCTAAAGAAGGACGGAATTGTTTTAATAATTTTTGTTTTTGTTTTTTCTTCATAGATACTCTCCTTCATTCATACCCTTTCGATTATAAGAAAAAAACGAGCAAATGAAAAGGTTTATCAAGAAAAAACTTTTATTACTTCGATGGAAAAACAAAATTGAGTGGGATAATCGACCTCTCACATATGCTAAAACTGAATAAACGGTGGAAACAGCAGTAAACTTCTCGGAAATAAGGCGACATCCACAGAAATTTGATGAACAATTTCGTAGATATCGCCTTATTTCTCGAGGTTAAATACTTCTGTTCCAATCTCTCAAAAAGGGGAGCAAAAGTCCACAGACTAATGCTCCCTCATCTAGTTATTTTTTTGGCAATAAGGCAAAGGTGACTAGTTCAGGTGAATAGATGACCTCATGTCCTTGCCATTGCATCGTCATCAATGAATGATCCAAGCGTTTTTTTATTTCCGCAAGTTTTTCATCCCTTGACCAGTTTCGAGCAGGAAAATGCTGGATTTTTTCTGGACGGATCAAAAAGATAAAATCTGGATCAAATGTCTGAGTCACTTTTTCAGATAAACGATCTAAGCGGTCCACGGGGTTCATAGAATATCACTATCCTTTACCTTTAAAATTGTGTAGTATCTGGATCTTTTGCTTTGCCAACGACACCATCTAA
The DNA here is from genome assembly GCF_051714005.1 of Enterococcus sp. AZ171. Classification (NCBI taxonomy): domain Bacteria; kingdom Bacillati; phylum Bacillota; class Bacilli; order Lactobacillales; family Enterococcaceae; genus Enterococcus; species Enterococcus sp. AZ171. The sequence goes on from NZ_JBIORA010000001.1 coordinate 1,052,299, forward strand.
TTGGTCGATCGTCTTCATTTCTTCTTCTGATAGCTCAAAATCAAATAATTCAGTGTTCTCCTTGATTCTGCTTGGTGTAACAGATTTTGGTAATGGTAAGAAATCGTGTTGTAATGACCAACGTAGCGCTACTTGGGCAACGCTCTTATTGTGTGTGTTGGCAATCTCTTGCATTTCTGTGACGTCGAAGATTTTACCAGTGCCAAGAGGGCTATATGCTTCAAGGACCATATCATGTTTTTTCGCGTACTCAACAACAGGTGGTTGCAATTCGCCTGGAGCAAGAAATACTTGATTGACCATTGGCATGATTTTTGCTGTTTTTGCAAGTTCATCTAAGTGATGCGGTAAGAAGTTGCTGACACCGATCGCTTTGATTTTGCCAGCTTCGTATAACTCTTCAAAAGCACGCCATGTTTCGGCATTCGCTTCTTGCCAATTTTCGCGGAAAGAAACTGGATTAGGCCAATGGATCAAGAAAACATCCACATAGTCTGTTTGTAATTTTTTTAAGGACTCTTCGAAAGAGGACATTGCTAGATCGTAGCTATGGTTTTCGTTCCAAAGTTTAGTCGTTAAGAAAATCTCTTCTCTTGGAACACCACTTTCTTTGATTGCTTGTCCGACACTTTCTTCGTTTTTGTACCCTTGAGCGGTATCAATATGACGATAACCGGCAGCTAATGCTTCTTTAACTGAGGAAACAGCAACGTCTCCGTCAGGGGTTTGCCAAGTACCGAAACCGACAACAGGGATTTCATAGCCATTTGATAAACGGTAAGTAGATGTTAGTGAATTCATACTTTCAGCTCCTTTGATTTTAGTACACTTTAAGTGTAGCTTATTTTCTAAAAAAAGAAATGTATTTTGTTTGTTATAAAATATTTTTTTGTTCGTTCCATTTTGTCTCTGGTATTTTTGTTTGATTTTCCGTAAACTAGAGCTGAAAGGAATGAAACGATGGATATCTATTTAAAAAAAGCAATCTTGCATATTATTGATCGAGAAACAGGATCTCCTGTATTTTCACAACAAGAACTGGATCTTACGAAAGATTTTGTCAGGGACTTTCTACAAAAGAAGATCCAAAAAATCTCTTCTGCACAAACTAAAACAGGGCAACTCACTGAAGAAAGCCTATTTTCTCAAAACTTGAAACAGTGTCAAGAAAATTTTGTCGAAGAAAGTGAGCGTTTAGTCCAACGGTGGTTTGACATCTATGCAGAAAGTGAGGAAGCACCTAGTGCAGATGTTTTCGTTGTCTTGTATGAAGTAGACACTGTGATGTATTTAGCCTTATTGAAAGTGAATTATCGTGATGCTTATACTCACTATGTGGAAGCAGATGAAGCCGGTATTGACAACCGTTTGATTTTGAACCGAGCGATCCTTGGCTCAAAATCTCAAAAAGCAGATGAAGCCTTAGCAGTCAATCTGACAGATCTGACGTATGAGTTGATTGAAAAACGCTATGAGTTCTCTGGTAAAAAAGAATGGTACTTTTCGGGAAAAGTGATTGAGAGCGTCCCGGCACCTTCTTTGGAAGACAACGTCAAAGTGATAAAAAAAGTGGCGAAGCAGCTAGGCAAGAAGTTTGAAGCAGAAGAATTCGATATCATGGCGGACTTAAAAGAAGCTGTGTATGATACGATCGAAGAAAAAGGTAGATTGGATCATGAAATGATCGCGGAGAAAGTATTCAAAGAAAATATCACTGCCAAGTTAGCATTCCAAGAAGAAGTCAAAGAACAAGGCTTTATTCCAGAAGCACCACCAGTGAAAGAAGTACAAGAAATCTCAGAGAAAAAATTCGGAAAGCAAAAATTCCGTTTATCAAATGGCATTGAATTGATTGTACCAGTAGACGTTTATCGTAACCCGGATCTGATTGAATTTGTCAATAATCCTGATGGTACGATCTCTGTCATGATTAAAAATGTGGATGAAGTATTGAATCGTCTATAGTTTCTTTTAGATGAATCAAAGAAACCAAATAAAAGTGAATAGTAAAAAAGCAGTCAATATCCACGAAGATCGTTTTTCAAGTCTTGTGGGTGTTGACTGCCTTTTTTGTGTTGTTTATTGTAAACTGGTTCATTGATCTAATTGATCTAACGCTTTGTCCGGCACTTGAGAAGCTGTTACTTCTTCCCAACTGATGACGCCTTTACGTGAATTGACTTTTAGTTTTAAATAAGCATCCATTTTTAAAGGACGTTCTCTCGCTTCACGTAAAGTGACTGCTTTTTCTTCTCCTTGTGCGTTGTAAGCATTTTGGTCGTATACATAAATAGAAACGTCCATGTCATTGTCTGCTGAGTCAACTTCTTTTTCTCCGTTAGTGGTGATTTTTGTATAATAAGTTTCACCGCCATAGAAATAATCATAAGCGATAAAGCTTCCTCCTAGGAAAATTCCCAATACAATCAATAATGCTATCAATTTTTTTATCATTTTTTTCACCTCGGATACTATTATTCAACAAAATCTATTATTCGTCTATCGAAAGTCCAAAATTTATCGTATTTATATATAATAATGGCATATTCGCCGTTTTATGTATAAAATACTTAAGTTTTCTGTGAGAACATTTTTCAAAGTTGAGCTTACGATAATCGAATTTTAGGAGAGCTAGTTGCTTTGCTTAAAAAAACACAAATTATATAATAATGTTATGAAAGGTGGTATTAAAATGGAACTGTATTATTTAGTTGGTTTGTTTGGTATAATTTTTGGACTTTATGTGTTAGCAAAAAGAAACAATAAGATAAAACCATTCTTTTCCAAATTAACTTTAGCATTTTTGGTTGTATACTTGATCTGGCGTCTTTTCTACACGATCCCAAATGATGGCGTGATATCATTAACTTTCGGTCTTATTTTATATGTGGCAGAATTTATTGGTTTATTTGTGTATGGTTTTTTTATTTACTTGTTTTCTAATAAGTTGTCGAAAGAGTCCATGAGAGTTCATTACGATGAGGAGCCATTTCAACCAAGTGTAGCAGCGTTTATATGTACGTATAATGAGGATAATAAATTAGTGATTGCGACTGCTTTGGCTGTCAAAGCGTTACGTTATCCAAATAAGGAAATATATATTTGTGATGATGGTCATCGTGAGGAATTGAAAGAACTTGCAGAAAAATACCATATTGGTTATCTGACAAGAGAAGGTAACGAGAACGCAAAGGCAGGAAATATCAACTATGCACTTTCACAAACAAGTAGCGACTTGATTTTGCTTTTAGATGCTGATTTCATCGTTAAGAAAAATATTATTTACGAGGCTATCGATTATTTTAGAAATCCAAAGGTTGCGTTAATTCAATATCCTCAAACTTTTTATAATAAAGATCCCTTCCAATTATTGAGAAAATCATTTTACAATGAACAGGAATTATTTATGCGTTTTTTAGAACCAGCTCTTTCACGTGAAAATGCGTTGATCCATATCGGGACCAACGCTATCATTCGACGCAGTGCTTTAGAGGAGATAGGTGGCGTCCCAACAAAAAGCATTACTGAAGATATGGCAACAGGGATGTTATTGCAAAATGCTGGTTATGAAACGATTTTCATAAATAAAGCTTATGCTTTGGGAATCACGCCTTATACAGCTCGAGAGCTGTCCTCTCAACGGACACGTTGGGCCCAAGGTACAAAGCAAATATTTGACCATTTTAAACCACGTAAATTTAAAGGGTTATCTCGTATGCAAAAATTGTGTTACTATAATTCTTATTTGTACTGGTTTACTTCATTTCAAAAAATCATTTTTTTATTAGCACCAACTCTTTTTATGGTCTTTGATATATTTATTGTTCGAAGTAACAACAATCAGTTATTATTGTTCTTTTTACCACCGTTTGTCATGATTTCTCTTTCGTTTCGGTTGTATGTTCCTAAGATCAGGAATCTTACTACTTCGCATATCTATGATTGTTTTGTCGCGCCGATCCATACTAGAGCATTGATCAAAGAGTTCTTTCATTCGGAAAAAAAATTCAAAGTGACAAAAAAGGAACTTGTTGACAGTCAATCATTTGATTGGCGAACAGTTTTTCCTCACATGTTACTATTTGGTTGGATCGCTTTCGCCTCTATCGTTGCATTGTACCGACTTTATCGAGGAGAAGGATATGAAACAGGCTATATTGTGACACTTCTATGGTCAGTGTATAACCTCTATGGATTATTCTATGCGATTTTGATTGGTAAAAATCGAACAATTGAAAGCGACAGTGAAGCATTGAGCATTGTAACAAAGAAACAACTAAGTTATCTATCCCAATCATTTGAGATGTATCAAATGAGTTATAACGGATTTAGACTTCGTTCCAAAAAATTAGTTACTCCCACTTTTACACCTGGGAAAGCTTATTTATTTATGGATGAGAAAACTGGACTTAGAATCAATTCGATATGTAAAGAAAATCATGGGAGATATGCGACTTTCTCATTTAACAATTTGACACAAGCTTCTGCAGAAGAACTTGCAAGTTACTACAGTGATCAGTTGAATGCAGCAAAACAATTAGAATTCGATATGGAAACCGATACTTTACAAAGTTGAGAGTATGACTATTACTAATAGAAAACGAACGCTGTCAATAATAACAATAGCGTTATGACAGAGGTCGGCACAGAAGTATTTAGGCTCGAGAAATAAGACGACAGCTACGTAAATTGTTCTTCAAATTTTTGTGGCTGCCGTCTTATTTCCGAAGAGTTTACTTCTGTCCCCGCTGTATATTCCCTTTTAGAATATGCGTGAAGACTAATGTCCCACTCACTTTTATTGAAATAGTGTATCGAAACACTTTAATTGACTTTGACCAATTTTGACGTATAATAGGGTTTGTTCATAACTTACAAAAAGTAAGTGTAGATGGTTTTTTTGAGTTTATACTGAAAAAACTGTTATGGACGATGAGCTGAAATCATTCAGTGCATAAGACTATTTAGGAGGTTTGTTAATTATGGCAAAAGAACATTTTGATAGAAGTAAACCACACGTAAACATCGGAACCATTGGGCACGTTGACCATGGGAAGACCACATTGACTGCTGCAATCACGACAGTATTAGGGAAAAAAGGCTTAGCAAATCCTCAAGATTATGCAAGCATTGATGCAGCTCCAGAAGAACGTGAACGTGGGATCACCATCAACACAGCACACGTAGAATATGAAACTGATAAACGTCACTATGCACATATCGATGCACCAGGACATGCGGATTATGTGAAGAACATGATCACAGGTGCCGCTCAAATGGATGGTGCGATCTTAGTTGTTTCTGCGACAGACGGACCAATGCCTCAAACTCGCGAGCATATCCTTTTGTCACGTCAAGTTGGTGTAAAATATTTGATTGTATTTTTGAATAAAGTTGATTTGGTCGATGATGAAGAATTGATCGATCTTGTAGAAATGGAAGTTCGTGAATTATTGAATGAATATGGTTTCCCAGGTGATGACACACCTGTCATCAAAGGCTCTGCATTGAAAGCATTGCAAGGTGACCCAGAAGCAGAAGCTGCGATCAATGAATTGATGGAAACAGTGGATGACTATATCCCAACACCAGAACGTGATACCGACAAACCATTGCTTTTACCAGTTGAAGATGTTTTCTCAATCACTGGTCGCGGAACGGTAGCATCTGGTCGGATCGACCGTGGAGCTGTTCGTGTCGGTGATGAAATCGAGATCATCGGAATCAAACCTGAAACGAAAAAAGCGGTTGTGACAGGGGTAGAGATGTTCCGTAAAACGTTAGATTATGGCGAAGCTGGAGATAACGTCGGAATCTTGTTACGTGGTATTCAAAGAGAAGATATTGAACGTGGTCAAGTAATTGCGAAACCTGGTTCAATCACACCACATACAAAATTCAAAGCGGAAGTTTATGTATTGACGAAAGAAGAAGGCGGACGTCATACACCGTTCTTCAATAACTACCGCCCACAATTTTATTTCCGCACAACAGACGTAACAGGTACGATCGTGTTGCCAGAAGGAACAGAAATGGTTATGCCTGGTGACAACGTAACCATCGACGTAGAATTGATCCATCCAGTGGCAATCGAACAAGGAACGACTTTCTCTATTCGTGAAGGTGGTCGAACTGTCGGTTCAGGAATGGTAACAGAAATCGAAGCGTAAGTATTTATATAAAAAAAATATAAAACCTGTGGACAAGGTATTTACTTGAATATCTTGTCCAATGGTTGTAATAGAAGTGTTAATCACCGATAAAAAAGCGAGCAAACTCGAAAATTTCTTTGAATTTTTGGGTTTCTCGCTTTTTTTTTGTGGGGGGAATCTTCGAACAACATTTTATGAGATTCTGGAAGAATAGATGAATTAGAAATTTGAACGTTCAAAGGGTTGAGCGAAATCGATGACTATTTGTTTTCTGAAATCGATGATTTTATTGGGGAAATTCGCTCAGTAAATAGTGCAAAGGGAAATTTTCGGTTTGCGCCGGTCATGTATTTAGAGTATTCTCTAAAACATATTGACCAAATGCCACAGTCTACTTTTGAAGAAATCATCAAAAAAAATGTAGAGATGAACATCGCTCATCCTTTTCGTGAAGAGAACGGTAGGAGTACTAGAATTTGGTTAGATCTCATTTTGAAATCGGAGATACAGAAAGTGGTTGACTGGAATCTAATTGACAAGTCGGATTATTTATCTGCAATGGAACGTAGTCCGATCAATGACTTAAAAATCAGCTATTTGATTTCTAACGCGTTGACAGATAAGATTTCCGATCGTGAACTGTATATGAAAGGGATCGATGTGAGTTATTTTTATGAAGGTTACTCTGAATATACGATTGATGATTTATAACAGAAGGAAAAAATGTTTTATGAATAAACAAAGTACGCCTGATTTTGACTAAAACAGCAAAATCAGGCGTTTTTTTATTTACGGAACCATTTTTTTAAGCCATTCAAAGGTTTTGTTTTTTGATCAACGGGCGCATTGTCAATGATCAATAACGTGATCATTACATAAGCGATCCAACTATCTCTTGAATAAAGTGTATAGCGAGATTTCCAGTTGGTGGCATATTTATCTTTGTATTCTCTCAACCCTTGAAAAGAATAGAAATGTGAGCCAAATTCATAGACTAGATAAGCAATCCGTTCTTGAATGAAACTTTTTCTTGAAGTCCCAACATTAGACAAAGGAGCCATACCCAAATTGAACCATCGGATATTTTCCTCCTTCATATATTCAAAAAGATGGATGAATAAATAGTCCATGCTGCCGGAAGGGGCAGTATCTGGATCATAGCGCATCAAATCAATCGTTCCAATCTTATCATTCGTATAAGTCGGCATGATCGAGGCGAAAGCGACCAACTCATCTTGATCGTTTTTGACGACTGCAATCGGTGCTCGCTGTAAATAGTCTTCTGAGAAGAAACCTAATGAGAAGCCTTTTTCTTTGCGACTGCCTAGCCAACGATCAGAAATGGTTTTAAGCTCAGCCATTTGTTGGGATGAATATGGGGGCTGAAGTACCTCAAACGTGAATCCTTCTCGTTCGATGCGATTCAGTATCGCACGTGTGCCTTTCATTTTTTTCCCAGAAGTCGTGAAGTCGGCTAACGAAACATGGCCTTCTTCGCCCATTTTGATAAAATCATAGCCAAATTCATGAAGGATCATAACCAGTTCTTCGCTCGTTTCATAAAAGACTGGCAAGTAGCATAAGCGATCTGTTTCTGCGATAAAGGCTTCGATCGCTTCTGGAAAATCTTCTTTTTTGCCTGAGGGATCGCCCATCACCACACACTTATTGTTATAACTAGCAAATTGTAACAAGACGGTTGCTTCCCCGTCTTTTTCATAGGTAAACATCCGTTTATCTTTCAAAAAAATCAGTTGACTATCTGAATTACCGCCGTAAGTTTCTAAAATCGTGGTGGCGACCGCTTCATCTAACTCTTGTCCAACTTGTGATTTTTTACCTTGGAGATAGTGGACAAATAAAATCATGATAAAGGCTACTGCTAAAATTGCTAGAAAACCAGACAACCAAATTTTTTCTGATGGAAATAGAAAAAATGAAATAAACCGATGATTACGATGTGGGAAAGTGGGCATATTATAAACACCGATCACGATATATAAAACGGTCAATGCACCTATGATCAACCCATCGATCGTCAACCATTCCCACGAGTAGATAAATTGATCTCTGAACAATTCATTACGTGAAGCGATCACGATACCTAATAGCAATAGTAAGAAAATAATGCCAGTAGTGCTTAGATCATTCAGTCCAACATAAATTAATGAAACAAGGATCAAAAAAATGGTTGGCCAGTAGACACGCTTGACTCTGGCTGCGATGCCTCGTCCCATAATAACAAACAAGAAGCCTAACAATATGCTTGGAAATTGCATAATAAAATGCATCTTTATAGGATTGATATGATGCAACCAACGAAACTCAGTAAATGCTTGCGGGATCGTTGCTGAAAGAACCAACATGATGCCAGAAAAATACATTAAGATCACCAGGATCTTCCGGGCAATCTGGGTCGCTAATTGCTTTGGAATACCAGAGTATCGTTGGTCGATCGATACACCGACATTTTTAAAGAAGAAAACTAATCCAATGAAAAATGGAATAAAGTAATAGAAGATCCGATAAAGTAAGATCCAGATCACAACGGTTTCTTTAGGGATACCTAGAGCTGATAAACCAAAGATCATCATCACATCAAAACTACCGATTTCTCCTGGGATCATTGAGATGATCCCGATAACTGAAGCAGCGATAAATAGAGGGATTGTTTGCCATAGATCGATGGGGATCTCCATCAAATAGCCGACTGCAAGAAAGGTTCCTAAGACACCCGTCCATTCCAATAAGGAAACGAGTAACAATTGCCCTTGGGATTTAATTGAAAGACCACCAACATAGCCTTCTTTTTTGATCGTGGTAAAAATAAAAACGATGGGGAAATACAAACCACCGGCAATCAACCAAATCCAATACTGTTTAAGAAACGGAGCGACAGGAGTAAAGAAGACCATAAAAAACGAGACTAAACTATACAGAGATAAACCCGCCATCAAAAATAAAAATACTTTAGATAAAGCTTGCATGACTTGTTTGCTATCTTTTCTTTGACCGTAGAGTTCGGATCGTAAACCGATACTGACAAAGCCACCAAATCCAGCAATGTTATTAATGGTATTGATCATCCAACTTGTTTCAAATAAATATAATGGCTTTTGCTTTTGATTTAGTAACTTGTTGAAAATCAAATCATATCCAATCATGGGTAGAATAGAAATCAACCCAATCAAAAACATGACACCAATTTTCCAGAGTGGGATCGTGGAAAATGTTTGAGCTAGTTGGTCCGCAGATAACAAAGTACTGATTGTCATCAATTCACGAATAATAATCACTAATACAGAAATCAAAAAAATCGTTTTGATAAGTCTCAAGTGGCTTTTGAACCACTGAATGATTGGCTTGAACAAAAAATCACCTACTATTTTCAAATTTATTTTGTCAAGAAGTCTAAAACTTCTTGATTGAAGCGTTCTGGGTTTTGGCGAGCTAATTGGTGTCCTTGTCCTGTGACGAGAACAAATGAAGCATTAGGGATCGTTTTCGCTAAATAAAGCGAATGTTTCAGTTTGATGACATCTTTTTTACCGACGATGATCAGTGTTGGGCAATTGATTTTTTCTAAATGTTCTGTCGTGAGGCCAATATCATGAAGCAATAAATCGATGACCAATAAATGCTGACGTAAATGTGGCTGGAACAGTGCGCGCAACCAAACAAAGAAATAGTGAAAAGCACTGAGTAGTCGTGAGGACCAGAGAACCCCATTCAACCGTGTATTACCCGAATTTAAAATCAAGCGATTGACCCTATCTGGATAATTGCTTGAAAAAACTAAGGCAAGATTGGCTCCATCACTAAATCCCAAGATATTCGCTTGTGAGATTTGTTCCAGCAGCATGACTGTCAATAAATCATCTGCCATCAAACGAAAATTCAATGTTCCTGCTTGATTTGTCGATTGTCCATGCCCGCGACTATCGATGAGATAGATCGTAAAGTATTGTTCTAAAACGGGCACTTGTTCTGAAAAGAAATCACCGCTCCCGTCATTTCCATGAAGTAGCAAGAGGGGAAATCCATGTCCACTTTTTTCATAATAGATGTCAGTACCATCTGCCATTTTTGCAAATTTCTTTTCTCTTTTCACATTTATCACCTACTATTTTGAATTATAACGCTCTTTATCTATTTTAGAAATCGAAACTCTATAAAACGAACGATCATTTTCGTAAGATGAAAGGGAAAATGAAACATTCATTTTTTATTAAATTAAATAAGAAAAAACAGAGAAAAAATAGCCAAGAATGAAAAGAAATAGTAAGATAAAAAAAGATGTCAAATAGCTAGGTGGGTTTGAATGAAGAAAAAAAGAAAATCAATCTTCCGTATGATCGTAGGTCTATTTGTCTTCACGATTCTGGCAACGATTCTTTTTCTATTCGGTAGAACATATCAATCGATCAAGCGTGTAGAAAATTATCAGCCAGAGATTTCGTCAGCATTAGAAAAGTATCAAATGCAAGAACATGAGAATCTAGTGAAGGCAATCATACTTACTGAATCAAGAGGAAATGGTGTCGATTTGATGCAAAGTTCGGAAAGTGCCTATGGACAGATGGAGGCGATCACGACACAAGAAGGAAGTATTGACCAAGGAGTCAAATACCTCTCAGAGATGATAGCTGAGGCGAAAGCATTAGGTTGCGATCTGGCGACAGCGATCCAAGCGTACAATTTTGGCAAAGACTATATTGCTTACGTCAACGAAAGAGGCGGGAAGAACACGGTCCGTTTAGCCGAAGAGTATTCTAGGGATGTGTTGAGTCCGCTTTTAGGCAATGACAACAAAAAAACCTATCGCTATTGGCGAATCCAGTCATTATTGTATAATGGTGGGTATTTATACCATAATGGTGGTAATATGTTTTATGCAGATGTAGTGAAGATGAACCAACAGTTTCTTGAATGGTATGAAAATATTTTTTAAGCCTGTTGGATCGAACCAACTGCAAATCAAAGCAAGACGAATAATGAATACAATGAATGGAAAGAAGGAGTGCTTGGACGAGTGGAAGAAAATCAAAAAGTAATGGAGAAAAGAGAGAATACAACGAAAGATTGGGGATTAAGATTTTTCAAAGGAATGTTTATCGGCTCAGGATTTATCTTGCCGGGAGTGAGCGGAGGAGCTTTAGCAGCAGTATTTGGAATGTATGAGCGGCTGATTTCATTCTTAGCACATATCACTAGAAACTTTAAAGAAAACGTCTTATTCTTTTTACCAGTCGGCTTAGGTGGTGTCACTGGCGTATTCTTGCTGTCTTTTTTAGTCAGTTTTTTACTAGGGGCCTATGAAACAACGATTTTGTGGTTCTTTGTGGGATGTATTGCTGGAACGGTGCCCGCTTTATGGAAAGAGTCAGGGAAAAAAGGCCGAAACAATACAGATCTCATTATTATGGTTGTGACATTTATTTTAGGTTATCTTTTCTTGTTATATGGTGCCCGTTTATTTGATGGGCAAGTAGAACAAAATGTCTATACCTGGATGATGGCAGGCGGTTTGATTGGTCTCGGAATGATCGTTCCTGGATTAAGTCCATCGAATTTTTTAGTTTACATGGGACTGTATAAAGCGATGGCTGATGGATTTAAAGAAGTGCGTTTAGAAGTGATCATTCCTATTGCAATCGGCGGAATCGTGTGTGTACTAGGTCTTTCCAAAGTAATGGATTTTATTTTCTCAAAAGCTTATAGCAAATTATTCCATTTTATTCTAGGCATTGTTTTTGCATCCACGATCATGATCATTCCTACAAATTATAGTGGACTTGGCATTTTAGGTATCTTGGCATGTCTAGTGTTATTCATTGCTGGTGCTGCACTAGGCTGGTGGATGAGCCGTTTAGAAGAGCAGTATAAGTAGAAGAAGCACAAGAAGAAAAGTCACGTGATCGTTGTATTCAATCAGCCAAGTTCTTGATAGATGGTTCGAAGAAACGATTCTCTTCTGTGATTTTTCTAGGTGAAGTATATGGTGAGATAGAAAAATAGAAAACAGATCCGCTGTTTTTTGATTTTTCTATCTTTTTTTAAAATTAAAAAAACGAGTTGTTTTTAATCGTAGAAACAGCTAGACTAATTGAAGTGATTATTTTTGAAAGTTGGCGTGATATGGAAATGAAAGAATTAAAGGGACTTACAGAAAATGAAGTGAGCCAAAGACGTGCCTCTGGTCAACAGAATGATTACCAAGAGGATGCTACAAAAAGTACGAAACAAATTTTCAGCGATAATATTTTAACATTATTCAATTTTTTGAACTTAGGAATAGGACTATGCTTATTACTAGTTGGAGCCTATTCAAACATGGCTTACTTAGCAATTATTTTTGTAAATATCACCATGGGGATCTATCAGGAAATCCATGCGCGTAATCTTGTGCGCCGATTATCAATCGTCTCACAGGCGGAAGTAACCGTCATTCGTGATGGGAAAGAACAGATGATTGCAACGAAAGAACTAGTTTTAGGCGATCTTGTAAAAATCGGTGCGGGTGAACAGATTCCTTCAGACTTGCAAGTGATCAGTGGTCGGGCAGAGGCAAATGAAGCTTTACTGACCGGTGAATCTGATTTGATCGTCAAAGAGTCAGGAGCAGAATTACTTTCTGGTAGTTACCTGACTAGTGGCTCTGTCTTTGCTACAGTTATCCGTGTTGGGGCAGATAATTATGCTGTCCGCTTGACCAACGAAGCAAAAACACACAAGGAAATTCATTCGGAACTTGTGGAATCGATCCGCAAAGTATCTAAGTTTACAAGTTTTGTGATCATTCCTTTAGGGATCATCTTATTCTTGGAAGCTTTGTTCATTCGAAATGCGTCGATCCAACTATCAGTCGTTGCTTCTGCGGCGGCCTTACTGGGAATGTTACCAAAAGGATTAGTGTTATTGATCAGTATCGCATTGACGACTGGTGTAACTAAACTAGCGAAGAAACGAATCTTAGTCCAAGATATGTATTCGATCGAAACATTGGCACATGTAGATACATTATGTCTTGATAAAACAGGGACGATCACCGAAGGGAAAATGAGCATCCAACGAGTCGAACCCTTAAATAAAACCTATGAAAAAATGATTCCAACCATTATGGGGACATATTTAGCTGAAAGTAGCGATAACAATGTCACAATGCGTGCGTTGAGAGAGTATTTCGAGATTTCTAATCGTTACGATGTCGGAGAAAAATTAGCCTTTTCATCTGACCGCAAATGGGGCGCAATGGAATTTCCTGAACTAGGTGTAGTCTATGTCGGGGCTCCGGAACGGTTAGTGGCAGACGATCAGTTGCCGGAAAGTTTAGTGGAAGCCCAGGCCAACGGGTTTCGTGTATTGATGTTAGGTCTTGCTCCCAATCAAACGTTGTCTTCAGGCGATCCTCAAGGGGTTGAACCGATTGCTTTGTTTGAAATCGATGATCCTATCCGTAAAAACGCGCAAGAAACCTTAGCTTATCTACACGAAGAAGGGGTAGACTTGAAAGTGATTTCTGGAGACAATCCTTTTACGGTGTCAAATATTGCGCGACGTGCTGATTTGCCCAACTATCAATCGTATGTTGATCTATCTGATTTGACAGAAGAAGCAGAAGTCAGAAAAGCGGCGCATCAATATACAGTTTTTGGGCGAGTGAGTCCGCAACAAAAGAAACTCTTAGTCAACGAACTGAAAGCAAGTGGACGAACAGTTGCAATGACTGGAGATGGCGTAAACGATGTATTGGCTTTACGTGAAGCCGATTGTAGTATTGCGATGGCAGAAGGAGACGGAGCGACACGACAAATTGCTAATCTTGTCTTGTTAGATTCTGATTTTACGACATTGCCCGAGGTATTGTTTGAGGGACGCCGAGTCGTGAATAACGTAACGAAAGTTTCAGGTATTTTCTTTATTAAGACAATCTATTCATTTATCTTATCGATTTTATGTGCAGTGACGGCTATCGGATTCCCATTTATTCCGATCCAGATCACGTTGATCGATCTTGCTATCGAAGGGTATCCATCTTTCTTCTTATCATTTGAGAATGATAAACGAAAAGTCGATTATCGCTATCTGCCTACTGCGCTAGTCAATGCATTACCTAATGCATTGCTTGTTGCTTTCAATACTGTGGCGATTTACCTGATCGGTCACAACCAAGGTTGGACATCTGGTGAAACAACGACATTGATGTATTATTTATTGATTGGGATCAGCTGTCTGGCAGTGATCAAAGCCTGCTTGCCATTCAATCTATTACGGATTTTCTTAGCAGTCACCACAGTGGTCGGTATTTATGTTGCTGCGATGCTTTTCCATCATATATTAGAAGTCAATCTTGGGTTAGGAAATACTTGGCCATATTTTGTTGGCTTTATGGTTTTGAATGTGTTATTACGTTTAGGATATTGGAAATTAGGCATACAAAACAAATTATTGAATAAAGTAAATGCAAATAAAACTCATCATACTCAAGTGGAAGAAAATGTCATATAATCCAGTATCTATCACTTGAAAAAGTATAGGAATATGGTACAATGAAACATGTATAATTGTGTCCTTTAAAATCGCACTGATTTTCGTTAGTGCGATTTTTTACCGGTTATTCTCCTGAAATGTCTTGTCGATGAGTATGAGATATCAACTAATGCAGGGGGTGAGAATATGGCTCAAAGGATCCCTCAAGAGACCATTGAGACGATTCGTAATCAAACGAATATCGTTGAGGTGATTGGGCAATACGTCCAGTTGAAAAAATCTGGGAAGAATTATTTAGGTCTCTGCCCTTTCCATGAAGAACGTACTCCTTCATTTTCGGTTGCGGAAGATAAGCAGATTTTCCATTGCTTTGGTTGTGGAAAAGGTGGGAATGTCTTTACGTTTCTTCAAGAATTGGAAGGTCTGTCTTTTCCAGAAGCAGTGGTCAAGGTCGCTGATTTAGAACAGATCCAACTCGAAGATCAGTGGCGACAACAAACGCTGACTACTCAAACCGGAGATTCAGCTACTGGTAAATTGATCGCGGCTCATGAAAAAGCAGTAGAAGTTTATCATCACATGTTGTTGCACACAAAAGTAGGTGAGCCAGCGTTAAATTATTTACTCGAACGTGGTCTGACCACCGAGTTGATCGAAGAATTCAAGATCGGTTTTGCGCCAAATGAACGCTCATTTTTACAACAAGTGTTCCAAAATGAAGACTATTCTGAGGAAGTATTCAAGCAGTCCGGCTTGTTTGTGACACATGATGATGGACGGATGTCGGATCGTTTTTATCAACGGATCATGTTTCCTCTTCGTAATGGTCAAGGTCGGACGATCGGGTTTTCTGGTCGTTACTTGGCTAGTGAACACGATGCAAAAGATCAACCAAAATATTTGAACAGTCCTGAAACGGATCTATTCAACAAAAGACAAGTCTTATTCAACTTAGACAAAGCACGTAGTGAGATCCGCAAGTCGGGTGAAATCTTACTATTCGAAGGATTTATGGATGTTATCGCTGCATGGCAAGCGGGTGTCAAGACTGGTTTAGCCTCCATGGGAACAAGTCTGACGACTCAACAGATCCAGCAGATGGAAAAACTGACAAAAGAATTAGTGTTTTGTTATGATGGTGACCGTGCGGGTGTAGAAGCTACGAACCGAGGCATCGAACTACTGCGTCAAAATAGTCGAATGCAATTATCTGTCGTAGCGATCCCAGAAAAACTCGATCCAGATGAGTACTTGAGAAAGTATGGGGAAGAGGCTTTTCAAGAATTAGTTTTACACGGACGAGAAACCATTTTTGCTTTTAAATCGCGTTATTTGAAGCAAGAAAAAAATCTGGAAAATGAAAAAGATAAAATTGAATATCTTGAAGCGGTACTAAGTGAATTGAGTAAAGTTGTTTCGCCAATCGAACAAGACATGTATCTAACGCAGTTATCAGCAGAATTTCAGCTGAGTCGAGAAACGCTGCAAAAACAAATACGTGATCTGCGCCGAAAGAATCAACCAACCAAGCAAGAACAAGCTCAACCAACGACAGAGCAGGTGTCCGTAAAATCTGGAACGATCAGACAAAAACGCCCACTATCTCAGGTTGAAAAAGCAGAACAAATGCTATTGTATCGAGCGTTCAAAGAACTTGCTGTGCGTAATCTACTCAAGGAACAAGGCGTTCAATTTATTCATGATACTTATGCAGAAATCTATTTTTTATTTGATGCGTTTGTATCTCAAAATGGAGAATTCAAACTTGCGGAGTTTTTAGACTTCTTGCAAGATGAAAATTTAAGGCGGATAGTGGTCGAGATCGAATATATGCGAATGGCTGAAGAAAGTACGCCACGTGAGATCCAAGACTTACTGAGAGTGATCAGTAAATCGGGCTTAGCTGAAGAAATCATAACAAAAAAACAGATGCAGCAAGAAGCACGACGTACTGGGAACAAACAGTTAGAATTGGAATTGACGATTGAGATCATCAATTTAACGAAACAGTTAAAACAAGCCGAATAGCTACTTAAAGGGGGCCTTCTTTTATGGCAAATGGAACAGATGTTAAAAAATATGAAGCAGCAGTGGCAGCGTTCATTAAAGAAAATAAACCAAAAGGGCAAGTGATTTATGATGATCTATCAAATAAACTTGCGACACCATTCACTTTAAATGCAGATGAAATGGATAAGTTGATCCAAAAAGTAGAGGACGCAGGTATCAGCGTCGTTGACGAAAATGGTGAACCATCGATCCATAGTCTGAAAAGTGCTGAGAAAAAAGCAGAACAAGCGAAAACAGAAGATCTTTCTGCACCGACAGGCGTCAAAATCAATGATCCTGTTCGGATGTACCTCAAAGAAATTGGCCGCGTCTCCCTTTTAACTGCAGAAGAAGAAGTAGCATTAGCATTGAAGATCGAAGAAGGTGACCAGGAAGCGAAACAACGCTTAGCTGAAGCTAACCTTCGTTTAGTTGTAAGTATTGCCAAAAGATATGTGGGTCGTGGGATGCAATTTTTAGATTTGATCCAAGAAGGAAATATGGGATTGATGAAAGCTGTTGAAAAATTTGACTACCGTAAAGGGTTCAAATTTTCTACCTACGCAACTTGGTGGATCCGTCAAGCGATCACACGTGCGATTGCTGACCAAGCCCGTACGATTCGTATTCCAGTGCATATGGTGGAAACCATCAATAAATTGATCCGTATCCAACGTCAATTACTACAAGACTTAGGAAGAGAACCAACGCCTGAAGAAATCGGTGCTGAAATGGATCTTCCTACAGAAAAAGTACGCGAAATCTTAAAAATCGCTCAAGAACCTGTCTCATTAGAAACACCAATCGGTGAAGAAGATGATTCACATTTAGGTGATTTTATCGAGGACCAAGAAGCAACTAGTCCTGCGGAACATGCAGCGTATGAATTATTGAAAGAACAATTAGAAGATGTCTTAGATACTTTGACAGATCGTGAAGAAAACGTCTTACGTTTGCGTTTTGGCTTAGATGATGGCCGTACACGTACGTTGGAAGAAGTAGGTAAAGTCTTCGGCGTGACTCGTGAACGTATTCGACAAATCGAAGCAAAAGCATTAAGAAAACTTCGCCACCCATCACGCTCAAAACAATTGAAAGATTTCTTGGAATAATCAAGAAATAATTTTTTAAACAAAAAAACAGATCATTTTTCTTGAATGATAGAAAACCCTCAAAGTAGGAGATCTCTCCAGCTATTGAGGGTTTGTTTTTTATCAAACAATTCGACTAACTTTCAACAAAGGTCCGTTTAAACAAAGTAGCTCATTACGGTCGTTATTTATTTTTTACTGAAAGACTTAGTTGTTTTTTTATAAAATCCTTAGGATATCCTATTGGCGTGTGGATTAGATTATGGTAGATTTAATGGTAGCGAAAACCTAGTAAAGGAGCCGATCGCTAAGTGATAAAAAAATGTCCAAAATGTGGATCAGAAAAAATCAAAGATCAATCAAAATGTCCAGAATGTGACTTTGAACCACAACAAGATGAACTGACACAATTACCCCAAACAGATGGAAATCAATCGTTAGACGAAACAGCTGAGGAAGTTTATCCAGACAGTATCGTAAATGATCCAATCGAGTGGTCAGAACTAAAAGATCTACCGTTGGAGTCTGTCATGGAGTTGTTTGACTCAAGTGACACGAGCACTGAGTCAAAGGATGATCAAGTAGATAAAAAAGAAAATACCAATCTTGGCAAAGAAAAAACAGAGACAGATCACTCTGCTACCTCTGAGCAAAGAGAAAAAGCGCAGCAGAAAAAACGAGTAGCTGAATTAAAAGAAGCAGTAAACAATGAAGAAGAAAATTCCATTCTAGCTGCTTACATCAAGGCGCATCGTGAAGATACGACTGAAGAACACGCAAAAGAGCTGCTTCGAATGATCGAAACGGCGGCAGCAACGGGTGAGGATTCAGTCGACATTCGCTTGTCGGAAAATACAACGGAGCAAGTTTCTCCTGAAAAATCTCAAGAGGATGCAATAAAAGAGCCACCAGTGGAAGAACCAACAGAAGAAACGATCATTGAAGATACTGTGGTCGAAGATTCTTCAACAAGTACAGAAGAACAAGTAGACGTAATTACAAATATAGAAGAAACTGCCCCAGTTTCTACGGAAGAACCTGTAGAGACGACTGAACCGATCGAAGAGGAAAGTTCTAAGGTTGAGAGTACGAAAGCTGCTTCAACAGATGCACCGCAACCAAAAGAAGCTCCTGAAACAACTGAACTGGTGGAAACACAGCCGGAACAGACAAAGGTTGAGGAACAAGAAACAAGCAATGCGTCCATCAAAAAAGAAGAATTGCCAAATGATCGAGGATCAAAGAAATCCAAAAAAAGATTATACCTGACGAGTGCGGCAGTGCTTTTACTTGGTGCAGGGGGTTGGATGTATTATGATCATCAGCAAAAAGTCCAAGCAGAAATCGCTGCCGAAACCCAACGTAAACAAGATAAAATGGCTGATTTACAATCAGATTTAGCTGCGTTTTATTCAGATGATGATGAACAGTTCATTCGTACAAGTATGATCAATCAAGACTTATTAAAATTAAGGGCATCATTGAATGAGGTCAAAGATGAAAAAGGGTATGCAGATCTGGAAAAAACCTTTGAAGATATCCAATCAAAGATCAAACAGATCCAAACGGTCAATGAATGGTTTGTTACACCAGTTATCGCAGATGATCAACTGATCGCAGAACCCAAATTGAAAGCTGACCAAGCGATCCAAAGTTTTGAAACAGAAGATACAGCATTTGGTCAATTGATCGACAAAGCGACAGATGAAGCAACTAAACAGTATCAACAACTTCAAACAGCAAAAGAAAAAACTGCTGTGATCTATGCAGATGGTCAAGTAAAAGATTCAGCAACGAAAGAGCAGTACGACACAGCAAAAGCAGAAGTGGCGAAAGTAAAAAATACAGAATTAGTCAAAGCACTTGTGACCGAATTGGACAAAGTCGATGAAGCTTTGACGAAAAAAGAAGAAGCGAAGAAAGCCGAAGAAGCAAAGAAAGCTGAAGAAGCGAAGAAAGCCGAAGAAGCGAAACAAGCGCAGGCGCAGGCTGAAGCGCAAGCACAAGCACAAGCTGAGGCAGCTGCTCAACAAACTGAGGCGACACAAACAACGCCAGCGACTAACTCCGCAAACCGTCCAATCATGGAAACAAGAGCCAGTGATGTCGCAGATGCTTCTAATCCTGCTTGGAATTGGGCACCAGGAGTCAAAGAAAGTGTGATCGCAACAAGTATTGCACGAGGCTACATCGTAGAGGGCGGCTATCGATTAGAGAAAGCTCGCATCGAAAACGGTGAAGGATACTACAACCTTTATGCGACTTCTACTAAATCATCTTTGATGAATGGTATCGGTGAAAGTGCTCTACCATTTTATATTGTCACAATCAATTGTAAAACTGGTTGGTTTGGTGGGAACGGTAGTAACTAGATCAGTGGTAGTTAGCTAGAGTATAGTTCTATCAGCCTGATTTGCTATTCCTACAAAGCAAAACAACAATGGTCCAGAAGCAATTTTTCTTTCTATCATAGCGTCAAAAATAGGCCTTAGAATCCAAAAATATGAGGATATTTTCGGGTTTTATGGCCTATTTCAGTCGAACACTGACGGCTTAAGCTTTTATGGAGAATCTCTATCTATAAACATGGCGTTATGTTATGATAGCAAAGAAATGTTGGAATACAAAGGCCTTTTAGAAAAGGAGAAAAAGATGAACGAATTATTAGCAAATGTCTTTACCGCAATGGTGATTGACGAAAATGAAAAAAATTATTTTGTCCAAAAAAATGGACAAACTTTCCGTTTGAGCAAAGAGGAAGGAGAGCATACGATCGGCGAAGCAGTCGAAGGTTTTGGTTATCAGAATCAAAAACAAGAGAATCGTTTTACAACGGTGATCCCGAAGAGTCGCATTGGTCATTATGCTTTTGGAACAGTCACTTCTTCAAGAAAAGATCTAGGTGTCTTTATTGATATTGGTTTACCGGATAAAGATTTTGTTGTTTCGCTGGATGAGTTACCTACAATGACTGAGTTGTGGCCCAAAAAAGGGGATCAGTTGATGATCGCTTTGCGCGTTGACGCGAAAGATCGCATTTGGGGAAGCCTAGCAGAAGAAAGAATCTTCAAATCACTAAGTAAGCATGGTTCAGAAGAATTGAAAAATAAAAACATCTCAGGAATCGCTTATCGTTTGAAGCTGACTGGCACGTATCTGCTGACGGATGATTTTTATATTGGGTTCATCCATCCTTCAGAACGTTACCGCGAACCACGTTTAGGTGAAAAATTAGAAGGACGCGTAGTTGGGGCTAGACCTGATGGTGTGTTGAATATCTCTTTGAAACCACGTGCACACGAAGCGATTTCTGATGATGCACAAATGATCTTAACGATTTTAGAACGTTCAGCAGATCAACAAATCGCATTCACTGACAAATCAGATCCAGATGAGATCATGCGTGCCTTTGGGATCAGTAAAGGGGCATTTAAGCGAGCAATTGGTAATTTATTGAAACAAGGATTGATCAAACAAGAGGATGGCGTGACGAAACTAGCGAAAAAATCTAATTGAGAATGACTTGCATGTTTTTCTCGTCTAGCTTATAATAATTTTAATCTAGAACGGTTGATTAGATATCTTAATTATAATCATTATAAATTGTTGGGGTTGAGAAAATGGGCATGAATACAATGTCAGTAATGAAAAAAACAAAACAACAGCTACATGAATCTGGGTTTAAACTGACCCCACAACGAGAAGCAACCTTGCTCGTCCTCTTAGAGAACGAAAAAGAACACTTGTCAGCAGAAGAAGTTTTCTTTCTAGTCAAAAAGAAAAACTCAGAGATCGGTTTGGCCACCGTTTATCGGACGTTGGAGATTCTAACGGATCTAAAAGTCATCGACAAAGTTAGCTTCAATGATGGTGTGGCTCGGTATGATCTGCGAAAAGAAGGAGCCAAACATTTTCATCATCATCTCCTGTGCTTAGATTGTGGAACGATCGAGGAAGTCGAAGAAGATCTGCTAAGTGAAGTTGAACAAGTGATCGAACAGCGTTACCACTTTTTTGTCAAAGATCATCGTTTGACCTTTCATGGTATCTGCCAAGAATGCTATAATAAGAAAAAAGAAAGAAAGACCGTCTGAATTGATAGACGGCTTTTTCTTTGAAGTGTCTACTGAAAAATAGACTACCGAAACCAAAGGCTATCTGATATGATAAAGAAGCATGAGGTGAGAAGGATGGAAGAAGAAATCAATGAATATCTTCGCTATTTAAGTATCGAGCGTGGATTATCGTTCAATACTCGAAAAAGTTATGAACGAGACTTGAATCAATACTTGCACTATCTAAAAGAACACGAGATAACCTCTTGGCAAACAATTGATCGATTTGTCGTCATCCAATATTTAGAAACGTTGCATGCGGAAAATAAGGCTTCTGCAACGATTACACGTATGATTACAAGTTTAAGAAAATTCCATCAATTTTTGCGACAAGAACGGTATACAGAACAAGATCCAATGCAACACATCGAGACACCGAAGAAAGCCCAAAAGTTGCCAAGTACATTGTCTTTAAAGGAAGTAGAACGGCTGATCGAAACACCTGATACATCGAAAAGTTTAGGGATCAGAGATCGCGCTATTTTAGAAGTCATGTATGCAACAGGGATGCGTGTGAGTGAGTTAGTCGGACTGAAGTTAGGCGATTTGCACTTGTCTTTAGGGCTGGTTCAAACCTTAGGTAAAGGAGATAAAGAACGAATCATTCCTTTAGGCGATTATGCGATCCAATGGTTAGAACGTTATTTGGATGAGGTTCGTCCTTTACTAGTCAAAAATCCATCTGAAAACCACGTTTTTTTGAATCATCATGGTTCAAGTCTCTCTCGACAAGGAATATGGAAAAATTTAAAACAACTTGTTCGAGAAGCAGGGATCTACAAAGACGTGACCCCTCATACATTGAGGCATAGTTTTGCGACACATTTACTAGAGAATGGGGCGGATTTACGTACCGTTCAAGAACTATTAGGTCATGCAGATATTTCAACGACACAGATCTATACACATATCACGAAAAAAAGAATGACAGATGTCTACAAGCAGCATTTCCCAAGGGCTTAGTTTATAGGATGGTGAGAAAATGTTAACACATTATCGAAAAGAAAACCGAAAAATCGCGATGGGACTATTGAGCTTTCATAAAAAGTTAAATGCAGAATCAAGTTTACTAAAAGAGATCGATACCTATGAATCTGCTGAGGATTATGAACTTTTTTTCTATACGCCAGAAGATTCTACAAATATCCAAGGAATCATTGGTGTGCATTGGAATGATAAAGATCAGATGACGATTCACGATATTTCGTTGAATCCTTCCTACCGGGGGGAGAATATCGGGTTTCAAATGTTGAATGAATTGCAAGCAAAATACCCCGATGTGTTGATCCATCCAACGGATATCACAGAAGCTTATTTAAGTAGATGGATCAATGAAAATAAGGAAGAGTGAATGATGTGTCAGAAATCAATATCAAATTAGATGTCTTTGAAGGTCCATTAGATTTACTCCTTCATCTGATCCAAGATATGTCGATCGATATTTACGATATCCCGATCGCCACTATCACGGAACAATACATGAACTATATCCATACGATGAAGACGCTTGAGTTAGCTGTGGCAGGAGAGTACCTTGTCATGGCAGCAACACTGATGGCAATCAAAAGTAAGACATTATTGCCTATCCAAGAAGTAAGCAATGACGAAGAAGAATTTTGGGAAGAAGATCCTCGTGACGAATTAGTCAATCAGCTGTTAGAATACCGCAAATTCAAGTATGCAGCAGATAAGCTTACTGAAAAGGCAGAAGAACGTAGTTTGTATTTCACAAAAGAACCTTCTGCAATCGATGAGTTATTGGGGCAAGAAAAACCATTGAAGCGTGGACAAGTGAAAAAAATCGATTTATTTCAAGCCATGCAGAAAATTTTAGAACGAAAGAAATTTGCTCAAAAAGAAGAAAAAACGATCGCACCTGATGATGCGACAATCGAAGAACGAATGACATTTATCCAACAGCGCATCGTCTCTCAAAAAAATGGCTGTTTGTTCGAATCTTTTTTTGAAACGCCTTCTAGAAACGAAGTCGTCACAACATTTTTGGCGATCCTCGAATTGATGAAAAATGGACAGATCGTGGCTCAGCAAGAAAAAAATTATGAATCAATCATGCTTTATCCAGCAGTAGGAGATACACAACATGACGAAATTAAGTGAACTTGAAGCAATCTTATTTATAGTAGGAGAAGAAGGAACGACAATCGAAGAATTGAGTGCCTTACTGACCTATACACGAGAAGAAACGACTGCTTTAGTGGCAGAGTTGGCAGCTAGTTATGAAGCAAATGACAACACAGCGTTACATCTTTTTGAAACAGAAAAACAACTCGTGCTGACTACCAAAAAGGAGTTAGCGCCGATCGTCAAAAGATACGCGCAAGGGACATCGAATACCTTGTCACAAGCGGCAGTCGAAACACTAGCAATCATTGCATATAAACAACCGATCACTAGAAGTGAGGTCGAGTTGATTCGTGGTGTTCAAGTTTCTGGCGCGATTCAACGCTTGACTGCACACCAACTGATCGAAGAAAAAGGGCGAGTCGATGGACCAGGTCGCCCGATCCTTTACGGGACCACAAGTCATTTTTTAGATTATTTTGGTCTGAGATCGCTAAATGAGTTACCCGATATTCAAGATATCGAACGTTCACTGGAAGAAGACGCAGCCCTTGATTTATTTTTTGATGGCGTGCATGAAGGAGAAAACATATAATGGAAAGATTACAAAAAGTAATTGCTCACGCAGGAATTACCTCTCGCCGTAAAGCCGAGGAATATATTTTGGCTGGTCGAGTAAAAGTAAATGGTCAAGTCGTCAAAGAACTTGGCGTAAAAGTTGGCAAACACGATACAGTGGAAGTCGACCAAGTGCCGATCTATCAAGAAGAATATGGCTATTATTTACTTTATAAGCCAAAAGGGGTCATTTCTGCTGTAGCAGATGACAAGGGCCGGAAAGTAGTGACAGACCTATTACCAATGGTCAAAGAGCGTATCTATCCAGTTGGACGACTAGATTATGATACTTCTGGCATACTTTTATTGACGAATGATGGTGATTTTGCGCAACGATTGACGCATCCCAAGCATGAAGTTGATAAAGTATATGTTGCCAAAGTCAAAGGGATCGCCACTAAGTCAGCGCTGAACCCATTGACAAAAGGAATCAAAATTGAAGGAAAGAAAACGTCACCTGCAAAATATGCCATTTTATCTGTTGATCCTCATACGAATCATAGTATCGTAGAATTAACGATCCATGAAGGCCGTAACCACCAAGTAAAAAACATGCTACAAGCCGTCGGGTTACCTGTGCAAAAATTAAAACGAGAAAAATATGGCGAATTGACCTTGCAAGGTTTACGTCCTGGTGAGTATCGTGAGCTGAATAAAAAAGAAATCAGTCAGTTATTGAATCAATCAAAATAAATAACTTACTTTTTGTAAGGCTAAATACCTTGCTTTTTTGTTATGAAATAAGTATAATAAAATGGTAAACAAAAATTAGATATGGTTCGTCTTCAGGGGCAGGGTGAAATTCCCGACCGGTGGTTATAGTCCACGACCTACTTTTGCGAGTAGCTGAATCGGTGAAATTCCGATACCGACAGTAAAGTCTGGATAAAGAAGATAGAGCTTATTTGGCATACGTATGTACAAATGACTCTAACTCTATTTTCCCCTGCGAAAATAGAGTTTTTTTGTTTGTGTTTACGTGGTTGAATAGTTCGCTGAAGAGGAATCCCAACAGGAGGATTTCAACATGAAGAACACCCGAGTACAAAAAATGGTTGCGGTCGCATTATTTGCTGCAATCGGATTGGTTTTGCAATTTTTCTCATTTCCAATCATGCCAACATTTAGTTTTTTGAAAATCGATTTTAGTGATATCCCAGTTTTGATCAGCATGTTTTTATTTGGCCCGTTAGCGGGGATCATTACCGCGTTTTTACGTTCGATCTTACATTTGATCATGACCGGTTTTAGTCCGGAGAATCTAGTTGGCGACGTCGCTAGTTTCTTTTCAACAGCGGTCTTTACTTTACCGATTTTCTACATCTTCAAAAGAAACAAATACCAAAAAGGAAAAAATCAAATTTTTGGCGTGATCAGTGGAACACTTGCACTAACCATTTTCATGAGTATTGCGAACTATTTTGTAATCACACCTCTTTATTTAACATTTTTAGGCCTAAACGCAACCCAAATGTTAGGTATGCCACTGGCAAATTACATTTTGATCGGTATTGTACCTTTTAACTTGATCAAAGGATTTATCGTTAGTGTGGCATTCCTTGTCTTACACGCCAAACTACTGCCTTGGTTGAGCAGAAAACAACACCAGTTAGAAAAACGGCATAGCGTTGTAAAATAAAAGTAAATGACTCTTTTAAAAAAAGACTAGGATAGCATATAATACAAAGAATACAAGTAAACTTGAAAGTAGGAATTCCTACTTTCAAGTTTTTTTTATGAAAAAGAGCATTTTCAGTTATTTATATAGAGACTAGATAGGTTATATGGGAGGGGAACAAATGACCAATCATAGGTATTCGCATAGCTAACACTTATTTTTTAAAGTTTTTCTTAATATTTTGTTATGAAAAAAAATTCAATAACCGACATTGTGTAAGCGTTTTATAAATCGTGTCTGAGTATTTTTTGCCTTTTTGTATAAAAATGTATTTTATACGTTTTGATGTGAAATTCTTCTCTTTTTGTTTGTTAGATGGACCTGATATAATAGACGACGGAAACGCTACAATTAGTATGAATAAAGCATTTCAATTAAATAATCAAAGGAGGGACAATAAACGAGGGTTTTGAATAAAATTTATCGAATCTACTAGTTATTATTTTTGGTCTTATCATCTTTTTGATAAAATACCGATGTGTCAAAGATTTTTGAAACAAGAAAGGAAGAAGAAAATGGAACAAACAACGAAGAAGAAATTTCAAATGCCTTCAGCGTACTCGGTCTTATTCATTATTATTGCCATTATCGCTGTACTTACATGGTTCATCCCAGCAGGACACTACAGTGTGGATGAAGCCGGTAATATCATTGCAGGGTCTTACGAAAGAGTCCAACAAAATCCACAAGGACTTTGGGATATCTTTATGGCTCCAGTCAACGGGATGTTGGGTGTACCAGCAGGTGAGTTAACGAAAGAAACACCTGCGGCAATTCCAATTTCCTTCTTTATCTTAATTGTTGGTGGTTTCTTAGGAATCATCAATAAAACTGGCGCATTAGATGCTGGGATCGCAACAGTTGTGAAACGCTTCAAAGGAAAAGAAAAAATGTTGATCCCTGTATTGATGCTTTTATTCGCTTTAGGTGGTTCAACTTATGGAATGGCGGAAGAAACGATTCCATTTTACGCATTATTGATTCCTGTTATGATGGCCGTCGGTTTTGATACTGTCACAGCGGTAGCCATCGTGTTGGTCGGATCTCAAGTGGGTTGTTTGGCATCAACAGTTAACCCATTTGCGACAGGAGTTGCATCACAAGCTGTTGGTATTTCAATGGGTGAAGGAATCGGGTTACGTTTCTTTATGTTCGTTGTCTTACTAGCAATCTCTATTATTTATGTGTATCGCTATGCGTCGAAGATCGAAAAAGATCCAACCAAATCTTTAGTATATAATCAGCGCGAAGAAGACATGAAACACTTTGATATCGAAGCAATCAATCGTCAAGAAATGATCACGAAGAAACAAAAACATGTCAATGTATTGTTCTTCCTTACTTTTGGTATCATGATCATTAGTTTGATTCCATGGACAACATTGAATGAAAACTTCACTATTTTTGAGTCATTGACAAATTGGTTAACTGGCCTACCTGTAATTGGAACTGTTTTAGGTAAAAACATGTTGCCTCTAGGTGATTGGTATTTCCCTGAAATCACAATGTTATTCTTAGTAATGTCAATCGTTGTGGCAATCACTTTTGGTATGAAAGAATCTGATTTTGTCAAAGAATTCTTAGCAGGTGCTTCAGACTTGATTGGTGTAGCAATCGTTGTTGCTGTTGCTCGTGGGATCCAAGTAGTGATGAACAACGGTTTGATCACAGATACGATCTTACATTGGGGAGAACAAGGATTAAGCTCATTATCATCAAGTGTCTTCTTGATCCTTACATTTATCTTCTATATCCCTATGTCATTCTTGATTCCATCAACTTCTGGCTTAGCAGCTGCTACAATGGGCATCATGGGACCAATGGGAGAATTTGCTGGTGTCGGTAAAGATCTAGTAATCACTGCTTACCAATCAGCATCTGGATTAGTGAACTTGATCACGCCAACTTCTGCTATCGTAATGGGTGCAATCGCCATTGCTCGCTTTGATATTTCCGTTTGGTGGAAATTCACTGGGAAGTTGATTGCCATCTTATTTGTTGCTATCTGTGTGATCTTAGGTGTAGCAGCAATGTTCTAATTCTAGACAAATGACAGCCAAAGTTCTATGATAAATGAAGAAACAATATCTATTGACTGAATAAAGAGACATGAATCCTTTATTCACCAAGTACGATGTATCACTTGTATGTAAGAGATCGTCGGTAGAAACAAGACCTTTGAAAAAACGAGTTACTCTGTTGATGAAATGGTGACTGAAGAATCCAGCGCCAAGAAATAAGCGACAAAACCCGAAACTTGGATTTTGGGTTTTGTCGCTTATTTCCGAAGGCGTTGGCTTTTTCACAGAAAATTTCGTGAATAGTGTCCTATTACACTCGAGCAGATGTACATGTGGATCAAAGTAGTATTTTCTGCCGTCATCTTTTTTTTAAAATAATGAGGAGGCAAAGTTGATGAAACAATTTGTAACAGAACAACATCATGAACAAGCATTAGAATCATTAAGTGAGTTGATTAGAATTCCTTCTGTGTTGGATGAATCTGATTCTGGAGAGGGACATCCTTTTGGGAAAAAAGTTGTAGAAGCTTTAGATAAAGTGTTAGAAATCAGTGAAGGATTAGGTTTCAAAACATTTAAAGATCCCGAAGGCTACTATGGTTATGCAGAAGTAGGCTCAGGAGACGAGTTATTTGGTATCTTATGCCATATGGACGTTGTCCCTGGAGGCGATGAAAAAAACTGGGAATCTAAACCTTTTGAGCCAACGATCAAAGATGGCTGGTTAGTTGGCCGTGGCTCCCAAGACGATAAAGGACCTTCGATTGCTGCAATGTACGCAGTGAAAGCATTGATGGATGCAGGGGTAGAATTTAATACGCGCATTCGTTTCATCTTCGGAACGGACGAAGAAAATCTTTGGCGTTGTTTAGATAAATACAATGAAAAAGAAGAAGGAATCACACAAGGCTTTGCGCCAGATGCAGAGTTTCCTTTGATCTATGCAGAAAAAGGTTTGCTACAAGCTTACTTGACCGGTCCTGGCACAAATGAATTCTCTGTAAATGCTGGTGGGGCACTAAACGTAGTGCCGGATTCAGCACCTTATTCAGGTGAAAAATTGGCAGAAGTGAAAGCAGCGTTAACGAAACACAACTTCGATTTTGAAGATCAAGGTGACTCGATCACAGTGCTAGGAAAAAGTATCCATGCAAAGGATGCCGCAGAAGGTGTCAATGCGATTTCTCGTTTAGCGATCGCTTTGTCTGAAGTTTTTGATTTTGCGCCAATCAAGTTTTTAGGAGAATTAGTCCAAGAAAATGCGACTGGTGAAAAAGTAGTCGGAAAGACTGTTGACGAACAATCTGGTGAGTTGACGATGAACTTCGCTAGTTTAGAAATCACACCTGAGCAAACAAAAATCGGGGTGGACATGCGTATCCCTGTCACCTTCAAAAAAGATGAACTTGTCGAAAAAATGACAGAAAAAATCAAAGCATACGATTTATCATATGAAGAATTTGATTTCTTGGGTTCATTATACGTTCCTTTGGAGAGTGAATTGATCCAAAACTTATTAGCAACGTACCGTGATATCACAGGGGATATGACTGAGCCATTTGTTTCTGGTGGAGCAACCTTTGCTCGTACGATGAACCAATGTGTCGCTTTCGGTGCAATGTTCCCTGATACACCAGACTTCATGCACCAAGCCAATGAACGATGGGAATTAAGCAGTATGTACAAAGCGATGGAAATCTACGCAGAAGCGGTTTATCGCTTGTGTGGGAAGTAAACCAATAGTTAGTTAAGAAACGAATAAGAGTCATAAAAGTAACCACCCCTATTTTGAGGAACTTTGTCAAAATAGGGGTGGTTTTTCATTGTCAGTTGTTCCTCCTTACAACGATATCCAATAATAACATCTTACATAAAATCATTTGCAATTTTACCGTATTTTATTTAGTGTATAAGAGTATCAAATGAAAGATGACGGAAGGTGATGTTTTTGAAAATATTTAAAAGAGTCCTGATAGGATTAGTGATCGTACTGGGATTAGGTGCTATTGGAGGTTATTTTTATTGGCAACAAAGTGTGTACGAACCATCGACTCAAGCAGAACAATCATTTAAGCAAGGAATAGATAAAGAGGATTATTTATTATTCGAATCGCAAAAATCGGCGAAACATCCAATGGTGATTTTTTATCCTGGTGCGCTCGTCGAACCAGAAAGTTATAGTATATGGGCAGAGCAACTAGCAGAAAATGGCTATACGGTAGCCATTGCTAAAATGCCTTTTGAACTGGCGATCCTGAGTGGCAACAAAGCAGACAAAATCAGAGAGGATTTCAAAGATCAAGATTTTGTGATTGGAGGACATTCTTTAGGTGGGGTGATGGCAAGTCGTTATGCTAATGCAAATCTGGATGATGAACGATTAAAAGGTATTTATTTCATGGCAAGTTACCCGGATGAAAAGGGGACATTGGCAAAAACTGATTTACCGGTCATCAGTATCACCGGAAGTGAAGATGAAGTCATGAACCAAGAAGCAGCTGATGAAGCAAAAGCTTATTTACCTGAACAAACAGAATTTGTTTCCATCGCTGGAGGGAACCATGGCGGATTTGGTAGTTATGGTCATCAAAAAGGTGATGGTGAAGCAACAATCAGTAATGAAGACCAACAAACAGCAATCGTCACGACCATGATGAATTGGCTGAATCAAATCAAGTAAGAGCGTCACTTTTCGGATCGGCGAAAAGAAATGATCCGTTTATAATTGAAAATTTCACAAGCTGATCGGCGGATACAGACGTCTCAAAGGAAGCTCCTAGAAAAATAAGGCGTCATCCACAAAAAAATTTAAAAATCATTTTCGTGGATGACGCCTTATCACTTGAGGGGAATACGATTAACTCATCTATTTTTGTAACATAGAAAAACAAGTAGATCATCGGACAGTCCTGCTAAAAGTTAGTTGTAAGAGAGCGGTCAATTTTCTTTTTCCAATAAGATTGCTCGAACCGGACATTTTTGATAAGCTTTGGTTACGTTGGCTTCTTCTAAAGGCTGAACGAATTGTTGATGTGCTTCTGGTTCTTGTGCAAATAAGACGATTCCTTCTTCATCATAATCAAAGATATCAGGCGCCTCGATTTGACATAGACCACATGCGATACAACGTTCAGGAACTAATTTACATAATAATGACATATTCACCATCCTAACGTAAGGGGATTACTATGACTGAGTTTATTTTATCTTTATTTTCTTCAAGTGACAAGTTACGAGCAAGCTCACTCTATCAATTATTAAGTGGCAAGCGTACATCCTCGGTACTACTTTTTGGCTTTTTTCAGCGATTATTAGTTGTTCATGGTTGTTTTCCTTCACTTGAACAAGCAACGTTTAATACGCAGATCCAACAGATGATAGATGAGGGATTATTAAAGTGGGAAGACCGAGAGTTGCAACTGACGAAAAAAGGGGAAATGCGAAGAAAAAATGAATCCCTCCTCGGACTACACTATGATAAGTATGGACGTACAGCTACTATTAGTTGGCGTTTGCTGAAATTCTCTGTACAAGTCGTCTCTCACTTATCCACCAATGAAACAGCTTATTTACCAGTAGAGACGGGTCCTTTTTATGCTTACCAAGTTAAGAGATGGTTGAAGGAAGCAACGTGTACCAAAACGGAGCTGGTTGCTCAAGTATCAAAGGAACTTTCTACTATTTTTACTCTGATGCCAGACGAACAAGCGAACTTCTTAGCGAACCAATTTTCTGGTAAAAAGCAAACAGGCTTACTCGCGTACCAACTGACTACCCTTGAAGATGGCACAGCTCAACAATTATTCCAAGATCAGTGTATCCATCGCTTATTAGCGATTATCGAACAGCATTCAGATTTCTTATTATACGATTTGCTTGCACCGTTGCTTAGACAAAATTATAATCAAAGCATGTTGACGACGAGAGCCTTGATTTTATCTGGGGATTCGGTGGAGCAAGTGATGGTGAAACGAGGATTGAAGAAAGGCACGATCAATGACCATTTGATTGAGTGGGCCATCTTTTTTGATGATTTTCCTTTTGAACGCCTGATCCACTCCGAGACAAGAAGATCTTTAGCTTCGTTGGATCGACCACTTCTTACACTAAGATATAAAGATCTTGAAGGACAAACGATCGATTACGGAGAATTTCGTTTGGCACAAATCGAGGCATTTAAAGGAGGGGATAAAAATGGATTTGCTTGATCCATTGAAACAGTACTTTGGTTTTACCTCTTTTCGCCAAGGACAGGAAGAGATCATTTCCACCTTATTGAATCAGAAAGATGTTTTAGCGATCCTGCCAACTGGTAATGGCAAAAGTTTATGTTATCAGTTGACTGGCTATTTGCAAGATGGGATGGTATTGATCGTTTCTCCGTTACTCTCTTTGATGGAAGATCAAGTAGGGCAATTGCAAAAACGAGGAGAGAAAAGGATGGTTGCCTATAATAGCTTACTCACTAGAAGTGAGAAACAGTATGTGTTAGCTCATTTATCCGAATATAAATTTGTCTTTGTCAGTCCCGAGATGTTGCAGCAGCCGGAAGTGCTTCATGCCCTGAAGCAACAAAAAATCTCGTTGTACGTAGTTGATGAAGCTCATTGCGTGTCACAGTGGGGCATTGATTTTCGACCTGAGTATCAATCTCTCGGAAGAGTCGCAAAAGAATTAGGATCACCAACTACTTTAGCTTTGACGGCAACAGCCACGCGACCGGTACAAGAAGAGATCGAACACATTCTCTTTCGCACACAACCTGCCCTCGTCAAACATTCAGTTAATCGAGAAAACATCTCATTATTTGTCTTTCATACAGATGAAAAAGACCAGCAATTACGTCAGTTGATGGCACAAGCAGACGGAGCAATGATCATTTATTGCGCGACTAAAAAAGAAGTCGAACGTCTTTATCAACTGCTTCGCAAAGACTATGCTGTGGGGTATTATCATGGAGGGCTAGATGCCTCACAACGTCGGCAACTCCAGCAACAATTCAATCGTAATCAACTGCAATTTTTGATTGCGACCAACGCGTTTGGTATGGGGATCGATAAAGCAGATATCCGATATGTCATCCACTATGATTTGCCAGATAGTTTGGAAAATTATATGCAAGAGATTGGCCGAGCAGGCAGAGATCAACAACCAAGTAGCGCTATCTTACTTTATCAACCAGGGGACGAAGGGATCCATTACTTTTTCCAACAATTATCTAAAGAACAACGTCAGATTTTCGAAGAACATCTGTCAACTGGGCAAACAGAGGCGCCCCAGTTCGATGAGATCCAGCAAAAATGGCTGATGCTGGTAAATGAAATGCAAAGTCCTGATACATGGCTTCTGCAATTAAAAAAACAAGAACAAGTGAAAATCAAGCAACTACAGCAGATGCTTGCTTATATCCATACAACATCATGTAGACGAGAACGTCTGATGGATTATTTCGGTGAAACCCTCAAAGAAAAACCTGAAAAATGTTGTGATCGAGATGGTGCGTCCTTATTTCTTTCTGAAACTGGACATACTAGTCCAACCGTAGAAGCAACAGACTGGCAAACCATTTTACTAAATTTATTTTAAAAAAATGGTGCGAGGTATTTTTTTCGTACAATCAAGATTATCCTATGGTATAATAACTAGGAAAGAATTTAGGAGGTCAATAAGGTGAGTAGAAAAGATAGACATCAATCATCAGAAAATAACGAAACACAAGAACCATGGGAGCAACCAATTTACGATACAGAGGATGAAGCATCTTCAAGAAGTACGCAAAGACAGCAAAAGAAAGGGAACACCCTGTTCTTATCGCTATTTTTGATTTTATTAGTTTTATGTATTGCTATTCCGGCAGGAGCTTACTTCTGGATCAGAAACGGATCAAGTAATAGTGCGACCGCTGCATCTTCTTCCTCTACGACTTCATCGATCGTAGAAAGTTCGACTGTAGAATCAACTGTAGAATCGACGACAGTTTCTAGTGAACCAACTTCTGATACACAATTAGTTGCTGGAGAAACAACACCCACGAGTGCTGTGACACCAGAAACAACACCATCTTCAACAGTAACAGAGCCAGAACAAACAACACCAAGCAGTGTGGCTCCACAAGAAACAACACCTACTTCAACACCAGAGGCAGGCACAGGTGTTTCAGGCTCAACCACAGTCGTTCAAGCGGGTGAAGGTCCTAGACAAGTAGCAGAACGCGCAGGCATTACAGTCGACCAATTGTTCCAATTGAACGGAATCGATCCAAACAACTACATGTTATATCCAGGACAAGAACTTAGAGTCCAATAAATGGAGTTAAAAAGATAATACTGAAGAGTTGTTTTTCCTCAGAGTATCTTCATAAAATGTAATTAAATAAGGAGCAGTGGCTTGAGCCACAGCCCCTTTTTTTTGAGAAAAGGGAGTTTATGAAAAATGACACGAATTAGTATCGCAATTGACGGTCCTGCCTCTTCAGGCAAAAGTACGGTAGCTAAAATCATCGCAAATGAATTGAACTATATTTATACAGATACGGGCGCGATGTATCGTGCAGTCACTTACTTGGCAATCAAACATCACATTGCTTTTTCAGATGAAACAGAGTTAGTCGATTTGATCAACAAACACCCGATTTCATTTGAGCAAATGGCGGATGGACAACATGTCTTTGTAGCTGGGCAAGACGTTACTTCAGATATTCGACAACCAGACGTTACACGAGCGGTCTCTGAAGTAGCTGCGCATTCAAAAGTACGCGAAGCTCTTGTTGCGATCCAGAAAAAAATCGGTGAAGATGGTGGTGTCGTCATGGATGGTCGAGATGTCGGTACCGCTGTTTTACCAAAAGCCGAAGTGAAGATTTTCTTGGTAGCCAGCGTATCTGAACGGGCACAAAGACGACACAAAGAAAACCTTGAAAAAAATATTCCAACAGACTTAGAAGAATTGACAAAAGAAATACAAGCACGTGATGAATATGACTCTACTAGAAAAGTTTCACCCCTGAAGCAAGCAGAAGATGCGATACGGATCGATACAACCGGTAAAACGATTCAAGAAGTTGTCCAAGCGATCAAAGAAGTGATTCAACAAAAAGGATATTTTCTTGACTAAATAGAAAAAAAGCGAAGAATCCGACCATTTTAATGGAAAACAAACGAAATC
The DNA here is from genome assembly GCF_051714005.1 of Enterococcus sp. AZ171. Taxonomy (NCBI): domain Bacteria; kingdom Bacillati; phylum Bacillota; class Bacilli; order Lactobacillales; family Enterococcaceae; genus Enterococcus; species Enterococcus sp. AZ171. Next base: position 1,087,759 of record NZ_JBIORA010000001.1, read on the forward strand.
GCTTTATTTTTTTTAAATAATCAATTAAACTATAGGCAGTACCGTAGTTAACGGCAGAATGTTGGTTAGGAGGACAAGTGTTATGACAGAATTTGAACAAAATCAGACAGATAACAACCAATCTATGGAAGATGCAATGAATAGCGTTCAAGAAGTGAGCGTTGGCGATGTCGTCAAAGGAGAAGTTTTAGTTATTGAAGACAAACAAGCCATCGTTGGAATCGAAGGAACGGGTGTTGAAGGCGTAGTTCCTGCAAAAGAATTATCTACTTTACCGGTTGAAGATATCAACGAAGTGGTAAAGGTTGGCGATACGTTAGATCTAGTCGTAATCAGCACGATTGGTAAAGACAAAGAAAACGGAAGTTACCTTTTATCAAAACGACGCTTAGATGCGAAAAAAGTTTGGGAGGATATCGAAAAAGATTTCCAAGCTGGAAACATCATCGAAGCACCAGTGACAAATGTAGTTAAAGGTGGTTTAGTTGTCGATGTCGGTGTTCGTGGATTTGTTCCGGCATCAATGGTAGAAGATCATTTTGTCGCTGATTTTTCTGAATACAAAGGAAAAACGATGACATTCAAAATCGTTGAAATCGAACCATCAGAAAATCGCTTGATCCTTTCACACAAAGCAGTCGTTGAAACAGAAAAAGAAGCACAGAAAAAAGAATTACTATCAACTATCCAAGAAAATGACGTGATCGAAGGACGCGTTGCTCGTATCACAGATTTTGGTGCGTTTGTTGATTTAGGCGGCATCGATGGATTAGTACACGTTTCTGAGATTTCTCACGGACATGTTGCTAAACCCGGTGATGTTTTAGCTGTTGGCGATGAAGTGAAAGTCAAAGTTCTTTCAATCAATCCAGAACAAGGACGTATCTCATTATCGATCAAAGACACATTGCCTGGACCTTGGACAGATATCGAAACAAAAGCTCCAGTAGGCGCTGTACTTGAAGGTAAAGTGAAGCGATTAACTAGCTTTGGTGCCTTTGTTGAAGTATTCCCAACAGTGGAAGGGCTTGTCCACATCTCACAAATCTCACATAAACACATCGCGACACCACATGAAGTGTTGCATGAGGGCGATGATGTCCAAGTGAAAGTTTTAGAAGTCAATCCAGAAGAGCATCGGATTGCATTAAGTATCAAAGCATTAGAAGAAAAACCTGCTTCTGATAAAGAACCAAAAGAAGTTGAGTCTTATGAGTTACCTGAAGAAAACACAGGATTTACAATGGGTGACATCTTAGGCGAAGCCTTAAAAGGGGAAGTAGAAGAAACAGCAACAGATGATTCTGAAAAATAAATGAATGATCGTTCCCGAAGCGCGAATTTACAGCATCAAGGGAAGTTGTACATGTGTAAAACAAGTGGTCTGGGGATTACGCCCCAGACCATTTTCTTTTGTAATAGGCAGTGATCCAGAAAAATACTTGAATGTTCACCGATCTAAGCTTGAAAGTTAGCGAAGTATTCGGTACACTAAGTGAGATTGGAAACATGTGAGGAGGAAAAAATATGGCAAATCCAACAATTGCAATCGTTGGTCGCCCAAACGTCGGTAAGTCGACGATTTTTAACCGTATCGCCGGTGAGCGTATTTCGATTGTCGAAGATACTCCAGGAGTTACTCGTGATCGTATTTATGCTAAAGGGGAATGGTTAGGTCGTGATTTCAGTATTATTGATACTGGTGGGATCGACTTAGGCGATGAACCATTTATGGATCAAATCAAGCACCAAGCAGAAATCGCAATCGATGAAGCAGACGTAATCGTCTGTGTCGTCAGTGGCCGTGAAGGCATCACTGATGCAGATGAAGTCGTAGCAAAAATTTTATATCGCAGCAATAAACCGGTGATCTTAGCCGTTAATAAAGTCGACAATCCTGAAATGAGAAACGATATCTATGAATTTTATGCACTAGGTCTAGGTGATCCTTACCCTGTATCTGGAAGTCATGGATTAGGGATCGGCGACATCTTAGATGAGGCAGTGAAATTCTTTGATGAAGAAGCAGAAGAAGAAGAGGATGATACCATCAAATTCAGTTTGATCGGTCGCCCGAATGTAGGAAAATCTTCCTTGATCAATGCGATCCTAGGTGAAGACCGAGTGATTGTTTCGGACATCGAAGGAACGACGCGTGATGCTATCGATACGCACTTCGTCTCAGAAGACGGTCAAAAATTCATGATGATCGATACAGCTGGAATGAGAAAACGTGGGAAAGTTTATGAAACCACAGAAAAATACAGCGTGATGCGTGCCATGCGTGCGATTGACCGTTCAGACATCGTGTTAATGGTCTTGAACGCAGAAGAAGGCATCCGTGAACAAGATAAACGAGTAGCTGGCTATGCGCATGAAGCTGGCCGTGGTGTGATCATCGTTGTCAATAAATGGGATCTAGTAAAAAAAGAAACGAATACGATGCGTGACTTCGAACAAGAGATCCGTGAAGAATTCCGTTACTTAGACTATGCGCCGATTCTGTTTGTTTCAGCTGTGACTAAGCAACGATTAGAACGTTTGCCTGAAATGATCGAAGAAGTGAGTATGAACCAAAACTTACGTGTTTCTTCAGCAGTCTTGAATGATGTGATCATGGATGCCGTAGCGATCAACCCGACACCGACAGATAAAGGTAAACGATTAAAGATTTTCTATGCCACACAAGTTGCAGTTAAACCGCCAACCTTTGTTGTTTTTGTTAATGAAGAAGAATTGATGCATTTCTCTTATGAACGTTTTTTGGAAAATCAAATCAGAAAAGCATTTACGTTTGAAGGAACTTCGATCCGAATTATTCCACGTCGAAGAAAATAGGCATTTTACCATAGTAGTCCGTTTTTTTCAAAAAAATAAGCATATTTTTGTATTACGTTTTTATGACTAAAAAAAGCGGTTAAATAATGCCAAAAACCTTGCTATTAAGCGATTCATATGATATCGTGATAACAGAATATTGAAACTTCATCAATATTTCTTATAAACTTCTGGACCACTCAGAAAGTTTTTAAACTAAAATGATGTTCCTATCATATCTCTTGTTGGAGGAGGTGAATCTATCCATGGCAAATAAAGCAGAATTAATCGAAAAAGTTGCTTCAGCTACAGATTTAACTAAAAAAGACGCAACTGCAGCAGTTGACGCTGTATTTTCAACTATCCAAGATGCTTTAGCTAACGGCGAAAAAGTTCAATTAATCGGTTTTGGTAACTTTGAAGTACGCGAACGCGCGGCTCGTAAAGGACGTAACCCACAAACTGGTGAAGAAATCGAAATCCCAGCTAGCAAAGTACCTGCATTTAAACCAGGTAAAGCATTGAAAGACGCTGTTAAATAAGACAGTTGAAAAAGCGCTTGTGGCTACGGCTACAGGCGCTTTATTTTTTATATAGATGGATAAAAGAGGCGGAAAGCAGTAGAAAGGCAACAACCAAATAGTTCAGCAACCAAATGGAACTCGTTACATACCAAATAAAAGAATAGAGTTGATCAAAAAAGGCATGGGTTCATTCACTCGTTTTTCTTATTCTTTTTTTATTTTACTTACTAATGGTAAAATAAAAGAAAAGGGGAGGGCAACATGGAGTTATCCTATCGCTACCAACAAGAAGAAACAACAATCTTTTATGGGGAAACATTTGTCAGTCAGTTGAAAAATGAATCGATTGATCAAGCGATTCTTTTTTTAACGAACCAACGTTATTATGATCTATACGCTGAGAAAATGACACAGTCATTCACGAACAAGTTAGCGATTGATTGGTATATTTGTGGCAATACGCAGTGTAATCAATTATCTGAATTGCATAGCCTCTTGTCCTATGCGAGACGCTATCCTGAAAATCGACCGCTTTTAGTAATAGGTTTTGGCAATGAGGGAATTATGGAGTTGGCGGGCTTCTTTCAAAAACATACGTATCTTCAGACTACACTTTGGTTGATCCCCGTCTCGATCCGCTCCATGGCACGGGCACTTAATCCTCAATGCGAGATTTTACATGGGTCGAACGAATCGGCTCTTCAAACGACGAACCTTCCAGAACGGATCATTTATGATCGGACGATCAGTGAAAAACAAATCGAAGGGAAACAAATCGATTTTTTGATTTTTATCTGTTGTGGGTTAGTCTGTGATCATCCGTTTCTTCAAAATCTTTACAAAAATTATCCGAATCGCGAAAAATTATTCAATCGTCCTTTTGCTGGCATGCTAGAAGAAATCATTTATTTTTATCAAGAAGACGCTGAACAAGTGGCAAATTATGGTAAACTATTTGAGCAAGCTTTTTATCTGACTGAAAATAGTCATTTGCTTTCCGCCAGTATGAAAAAATTTTTAGGTATCTTGATGCAACTTATCTGGAATTCAGAAATCAAGTTGCTTTCTTTCCAATTGAAGAATTTTTTTATCTGGCTGCAGCATCTAGGTTATCCAATTATTTGGCCTGAAGAGATATCAAAAATGGATTATCTAGAAAATGTGCTGGTTTTAGCAGAAAAGAGCAAAAAAATTCTCGTTTTGGAAAAAATTGGTATAATAGATGGATATCAATTGCCAAACGAGCAAGAACTATTGAAAACAATGGCGTCCTATGAAAGGATCGTTCAAGAGATTAGAGGGATTTAGATGATGACAAATAGTGAAAAAATGCTACAAGCATTAGCAGACGAAAATTTGACAGAAGCAAATGAATATTTGGCAAAGGCGCTCCAAGAAGATCCGGCTGATGTGTTACATGAGTTAGGAGAAGAGTTATTAGCCATCGGTTTTTTAGAAGAAGCAAAAGCAATTTTTGAACATCTGCTAACTGTATCGCCTGAAAATGATGAATGGAATATTCCGTTGGCAGAGATCGCTATCGAAGACAATGAGATCGATCAGGCATTTGACTATTTAGAAAAAATCCAGCAAGATAGTGAGTACTATCCACAAGCACTATTAGCAATCGCTGACTTGTACCAAGTAATCGGTATTCCTGAAGTAAGTGAAGCAAAATTGAAAGAAGCAGCGAAGCTATTACCAGAAGAACCATTGATTCAATTTGCATTGGCTGAATTGTATTTTTCAGTTGACCGTTTCAATGAAGCTTCCGCACTTTACGAAATGTTGTTAGCAAATGGTATAGAAGAAATTTCTAGTATTTCCATGCAAGAACGCTTAGGACAATCGTTGAGTATGCAAGGGGATTTTGAAGCAGCAATCCCACCACTGGAAGCAGCTTTAGCCGAAGAGCGGACAGATGATCGTTTGTTCCAATTAGCGTTCACGAATCTACAATTACATGAGAACGAAAAAGCTATCAATTATTTGCAAGAGTTACGGGAATTGAATCCACAGTATCAATCCTTATACCTTTATCTAGGTCAGGTCCTTCAAGAAGAAGAGATGATCGAAGAAGCACAACAAGTCTTAGAAGATGGTATCAAAGAGAATCCATTCCAAGTAGAACTTTATCACCTAGCTTCGGAAAATGCCTTTCGTCTACATGACAAAGAAAAAGCAGAGAAGTTACTACTTGATGCCTTGAACGTCGGCGACAAACAAGATGAAACGTTGTTGACGTTGAGTAATCTTTACTTGGATCAAGAACGTTATGAAGACGTTGTTCAAACAGTCAACCAAATGGAAGAAGTTGCTAATCCATATGCAGAATGGAACCTCGCTCATGCCTATAATCAATTAGAAGATTTTGCGGTAGCAGCAGTCCACTATGAACAAGCAGCCCACGAATTAGATCATGAGCCAGATTTCTTGAAAGAATATGCTTTATTCTTACGTGAAGAGGGCCAATTAGCAAAAACACGAGAATTATTGGAACAATATTTAACTTATGAACCAGGGGATATGGAGGTATTGTCGCTATTAGATGATTTAACAGAGAGGTGATGAATATGTTGATTGATGTTAAAGAAAAGAAGAATTTCTTAACTTGGATGGTTAACCATGTCTCTTTCAGTCGTAGAGAAGTATTTTGGATTTTGAACTATCTGGCAAATCATGAAGCAATCTTACACAATGTGCGTTTTGTTGAAGGTGCAAACTTAACAAGACGTGGTTTACAGATCACCGATCTTTCCTATGAAGGTGAGCCGATGAAGCTATTTTTAGATGGAAAGGAATTTACTGACACTGATCAGATCTTCCACGAAATCCGTCTAAATTGGAAAAATCCACTCTATGTCGAATGCCTTTTTGAAAATGCGTGGCAAACGAAAGAATATTTAGAAATCATCGAAGATAACCCGTTAGCCTCATGGGAAGATGCAATCAGCGAAGAATCAACAGAATTAATCGAGCATTATTTCCAAGAAAAAGAGCAAGCAGCTAAACTAAACATGCTTTACCAACAGATCGATCAGGCATTAGAAGAAGGCGATAAAGATGCGTTTCTTGAACTATCTGATGAAGTGAACCGCATGATCCTTCAAGCGCCACAGAAGAGTAAGAGCTGAGTGTGGGGAAAGCTAACCAGGTAAAAGTAACATTATGATAAGTAAGTAACTATAGTGAAAATATGTATAATAAAGTCTAGGCTTCCTTCCGAGTAATATTCGTAAAGGAAGCCTAGTTTTTATTAAGTTTTTTGGTCAACAAAAAATGGATTTCAATAACAAAATTTCTTAAAAAGCTTATTATAATCAAATTTGTTCCAGAATATCTCTGGTCACTTCCCTAAATTCCTTTGGTTGATACGTATGAACGAAATGTCCAGAGATCTTTACATATTCTAGATTTTTGGAAGGTGCGTTGATCTGTTAGAAATGTATACATATTTGATTCCAGTGATATTTTCAGATAGTAATATAGGCTCTCTTAAATATTATCAGTTATATTTTAAATAGTTCATCTATCTTTCATTCTGTGCAAAAAAATATGAAACGATAAAGCTATTGATCAAAAAAAGATGTGACATAAGTATCCAGCTATGGCAAATAAGCGTGAATCCCAAAAATTTGAAGAGCTATTTTCGTTTTTCACGCTTATTTATGAAGGTAAGCTTGTGGAGCACCATATATTCGGTTTTAGGAAGCACAAAAGTCCTAATCGCCCAGGTACTTCTGAATGAACTGAGAATATCTCTAAGTAGACATGTGCAACTCCTTGATCACGAAGTACGCAGAACTACGTTATTCTATATACGTAGAAAGCTTCAGTATCAGGTTGATTGATTCAAAATCATTCTGTTATTTTTTTAAATCGCCTCGTTTGTGGTTTAAGATAGGTAAAGCCTTCTCCTTCTACTTCATGGACATTTAGAATTGAAAGAAAGGCATGTTCGTCAATTTCATGAATGATCCGTTTTACTTCGTTTAATTCCCTGGCACTTACCACCATATAGATCATTTTTTTATCGACACCAGAAAAGCCACCTTCTCCATGCAAGAATGTGACACCACGTTGTAAGCCGGTCATCAATAAAGGTGCAATTACCTCACTTTTATTTGAGACTACCAGAATCCCTTTGGCAGAGTAGCCACCATCAAGGATAAAATCGATGACACGACTAAATACATAGGAAGCGATTAACGTGTACATCATCCGCTTCAAATCGATATAAGTTAATGAAGCAAGTAAAACGATGACATCAAAAGCTAAAAGGGAACGTCCCATAGAGATTCCATGATTTTTTTCAAGTATCCGAGCGATGATGTCACTTCCTCCTGTAGTACCTCCCATACGATAAACGATCCCGCTGCCGACTCCGGCAATCAGTCCTGCAAGTAAAGAGACGATCAGTAAATCATGCTCTAAGTTGATTTGTAAGGGAATCCTTTGCCAAATCCATAAGAAGGCAGAAAGCGAGACAGTGCCTAAGACAGTATACGCGAGCGCGCGTTTTCCTAAGATTTTTCCGCCTAGTAGGATCAATGGAATATTAATCAATAAAGTAGAATAAGCTGGGTCGATATGAAAAAGAGCACGCAAAATCAAGGTAATACCTGAAACTCCACCCTCGGCTAGCTGGTTTGCGATATTCAAATAGACTAGTCCAAAAGCATAAATACTTGTTCCTAAAATAATAAAAAAAACTTCTTTCATTGTTTTCAATGATGTCATCGAATCCCCACTTTCTACTATATGATATGATTCATTGTGCAACAAGCGGTATATCCTAGATATAGACCTAGGGATTAGGAAACTGGTTCTTCATTTTTATAGTTATAGAATAGACCAAGTTGGCTTGTTACTAAGAATTTATTAAGTATACCTAACATAATGTAGCATGTATTCTTTGTTTTCACAATTGCACTTCTTGCGGTTTTGCTGTAAAGTTTTTTAGGAAGAGATGATTGGAGGGTTCTTAATGAAAGAAGAGCGTTCACTAAAAAGTATGCAAGAAGAGGTCGATGCGTACATCCAACAATTTAAAGTTGGGTATTTTTCGCCATTGGCGCAAATGGCACGTCTGACCGAAGAAGTAGGTGAATTGGCACGAGAGGTCAATCATTCATATGGCGAAAAAAGTAAAAAAGCAACAGAACCTAGTAATTCAGTGGCAGAAGAATTAGGCGATGTTCTATTTGTAACAATGATCATGGCAAACTCGTTAGGAATTGATTTGACGACGGTATTTGAAAAAAATATGGAGAAGTTCAATCGAAGGGACCATCATCGTTTTGCCCGAAAAGATGAGGAACAGTGAGAGGATAGAAGGAGTAAAAATGAGACTAAATGAATTACCGATCGAATATAAAAAAGCAATTCCAGTAATAAGAAAAATTGAGGCAGCTGGATTTGAGGCGTACTTTGTTGGTGGTAGTGTGCGGGACACGTTACTCGGACAAAAAATTCATGATGTAGATATTGCTACTAGTGCGTTTCCAGAAGAAATCAAGCAGTTGTTTCCAAAAACGATCGATATCGGGATCGAACATGGAACGGTTCTCGTCTTGCATGAAGAGGAGCAATATGAGATCACGACATTTCGTACGGAATCGACTTATCAAGATTATCGGCGTCCTGATAGTGTTTCATTTGTTCGTACACTAGAAGAGGATCTAAAGCGCAGAGACTTTACGATCAATGCTTTTGCTTTGAAAGAAGATGGTGAGATAATTGATTTATTCGATGGGTTAACTGATTTAGAAAATCACGTCTTACGAGCAGTTGGACGACCTTTCGAGCGATTTCATGAAGATGCTTTACGAATGATGCGTGGGCTTCGTTTTGTGAGTCAGCTAGGGTTCAAATTGGAAGAAGAAACGGCCAAGGCGATCGAAGACAACCATGCGTTATTGGACAAAATCTCTGTTGAGCGAATGAATGTTGAATTTATCAAAATGCTTTTAGGGGATTTTCGTAATCATGGCTTGGCCGCATTTGTCGAAACAAAATGTTACATCTATTGTCCACAATTAAAAGAAGATGGTGAGGCATTATTAAGATTTGCCGATTTACCATCTATTCCATTAAAAAAAGAAAGTCAAGCTTGGGCATTATTACTCAATCAACTCGGTCGATCTGAGCAAGAGGTGGCACCTTTCTTAAAAGCATGGAAATGTTCCAACCAAATGATTCGAGAAGTCCAACGTTTGGTCAAAGGATTGGCGAAGCGACAAGAACGACGATTAACACCATTGGAGATTTATCATCTTGGAAAAGACGCATCGTTGGATGTGGAAGAATTGATGATTTACTTCCAACAAACCCCTGACACAACAACTGTGCTAGACATCTATCATGCACTTCCTATCAAGACAATGGGTGAGTTGGCGATTGATGGCAAGGTGTTATTAGCTACGAGTGAAAAAAAACCAGGTAAATGGGTCAGTGAAGCGTTAGCACTTGCGGAGTCAGCGGTAGTGAACGGACTGGTACAGAATGAACAAGCTGCATTATTAACCTATCTGAAAGAGCAACAAGGTTAGTCAACGAAATCGTGACAATCACTAATTACGTCTGTTTGGCGGGCTAATCATATACTGACATAGCTAAAGTAAGGGCATGAGAGTTATCTATAGAAGCGGTTGGCTTTTTTGTAGGATGTTTCTCATGTCCCTTTTCTCTTTTAGAGGAGGATTGTTATCAAAAAAGCTGACAGAAAAGCAAACATGAGAGATGACCGCTTTTGTTGTTTTATGCTAAACTAGTAATGAAACAGAATATAATGCGTCAAAAAAGGAGATTTTTTTAATGAGCAAAGAAATGACAGCGCTAAAATTTTATTTCCGTAACGGCGAAACATGGACGATCAATCGTCGTCACATCGGCGACCTTTGGATCAAACAAATCACGACAAGTTTTGGTCGTATCAATGGGAGTGAATTTATCGAGATCCATCCATGTGCCGGTTTTAAAATCGAAATCTTTCATGAGGGAGATTCAGTAGCTACTCATGATATCAATCTAGGTGGTTTGGAAATGGGTATGTTCAATCGTGCTTTGAAATATGAAGATATTGAACGTATGGAAATCTTGTATCGCAATGGTACACCTGATCTAGTATACTTCCCTTACTTGGACAAAGGAACAGAGGGATTAGATAATCAATATCAATCAACAAAAATCAGTGAAAAAACTGGTAACTTATACATTGTGATCAACCCAGAACAACGTGTTGACGATGTTTATGGCGAATATTTCGAATAAGAGCGAATGACGTTTAAAAATAGCACATGCAAAACTTTTGAATGGGTTTTGCATGTGTTTTTCTTTTGTCTTTATTTTACGATTACAGTTGATATTTTATAGTGATTGGACTAGAATGAGTTTCTGGAATTGAAACGAATACTTCATCCTAAAAGTAAAAAGGTTTTAGTTGCATTCTAAAAACTTTTTGCTATAATTGGTGCAGTTTGAATATAGGAGATCTTGAAAATGAGAGAGAGTTTTGAAGAACAAAAGAAACGACTGGTTGATCACTATGGTACTTTTTCAATGGAAGATCGTCGCCAGATCTTATGTAAGTTGCGTAAAAGGAATATCTTGATGTATCGTCAATTAGGACGCTTGAAACACGAATTGCTCCGTTTAGAATCAAAACGTGTGCAATGTGAGTTAGATGGTCGGGTGACCCAAGCGGAAATTGTTGAAAACAAAATTTTAAAGAAAAAAGAGCAATATTTGAAAGTTCTTGCACAAAATAAAAAATAAAGGGGATCAAGCATGGAATTTGCAGAGTTAGTGATTGTTTTTGCAGTCACGATCACGCTATCCAACATAGCAAGTCGTATCTTGCCAATGATCCCTGCACCACTGATCCAAATATTTCTTGGCGTGGTTTTAGGATTGACCGAATGGGGTGAATCCATCAATTTTGAACCTGAATTATTTTTAGTGATGATCATCGCCCCCTTGCTTTTTAGAGAAGGAGAAAAAGCGGATATCGCCTCGATCCTGAAAAATTTCGATACGATATTGTTTCTCGCTTTTGGTGGGGTGATCTTGACTTTGATTGGCGTTGGAGCAACGTTATCATTTCTGTTGCCCAGTGTCCCTTTAGCCGCGTGTTTCGCTTTTGGTGCAGCACTAGGTCCGACAGATGCGGTGGCAGTCAGTTCGCTTTCCAATCGTGTGAACATTCCGAAAAAAGCCATGCATATTTTAGAAGGTGAAGGGTTACTGAATGATGCTTCTGGCGTAACAGCCTTCCAATTTGCCTTAGCTGCTTTGATCACTGGGACGTTCTCTGCGGTAAACGCAGGCGTTACACTGATTTTATCAAGTATTGGCGGGGCAGTAGTCGGCTTTTTGCTTGTCTGGGTAAAAAGAAAAATCATTGGTTTGATCGAGAAAGCATCGGCACGTGACGTAACAGGCTACTTATTGATTGAATTGTTGTTGCCTTTCTTAGCGTATGTTTTAGCCGAAGTCTTTCATGTTTCAGGAATTATTGCAGCAGTGGTTGCAGGGGTATTACAAGCCTCAGGATTTAAAAAAATCTCAGTCTTTGATGCGGAGTTGTCAACTTTATCGAATAGTACATGGACAACGATTGCCTTCACATTGAATGCGCTGGTATTTATATTTTTAGGAATTGAACTGACACAAGTCTTTACACCAGTTTGGGGAGATGGACTGTATTCGAATAGTTTGTTGCTAATGATCATTTTATTGGTTTCAATCATGCTGTTCGTCATACGCTTCGTTTCAATCAGCTTATTTTATATGTTTAAGGGCGGTTTTCAAAGTTTCAAAAAACAACTGAATGAAGTCTTGATCTTAACTTTTGGGGGTGTAAAAGGAACAGTCAGTTTAGCGACTATTTTTATTTTACCATTCACGATCAATCAAATGGCATTCAATCAACGATCATTGCTCTTATTTTTAACGGCAGGGGTTATTTTGGTCACGTTGATTATCGGGATCATTGTATTGCCAATGTTGACTGAAACAGAAGAAGCAGCGACAACTGATTTAAAAGCTTTGATGATCTTGGAAGAAGTGATTGAAACACTACGCTTAGAAAAAGAAGCGGAAGAACCAGGATCAAAAGCTTATTTAGCGATAGAAGCAGTGATTGAGACTTATCAAGAAAGAATCAGTGAGCTTTATTTATCTGATTTGAGTGGAGATGAAAAGCAAGAAGTCCAAGAAATCCAAGCGTTGATTTTATCGATTGAGCGAGATGGCTTGGATGAAAGATATCGTTCTGGGAAGTTGTCTTCTAATGGCTATCGCTTTTATTCAAGATTCCTAGCTAACTTTGAACAGTCGATCACAAGTCAAATTTTGTCATTCATTGGATTTTGGTTTATTGTGGTACGCCGATTGATGCGGATCGTTCTCCACCCCAAAATGTTTTGGCAAAGACGGCAAAGTGATCGCCAAACTATGATCTCTGATAAAGACATTCAGGAAATTCGAGAGACGTATCAAAAGAATACGCAATTGATCATCGAAAGTTTGGAGAATCTAACGGACGTTTATGATGATACGATGATCGGATTCTTTATCGAACAACGAAAAGCTCAGGGGATTCGGATGATGAGTGGTAATCTGATTTCCACTTGGATGATCCAACAAGATCGTTTGTTTACGAAGAAGATGCTAAGAGGTTACTATTTAGAAAGAAAAGTCATTGATGAATATGAAGTCGCAGAAACGATCACGACTTTTTCTGCGAATCAATATAGACGAAATATCAATCTGTTGGAGTCCTATACAATGAATCAACCGACAGATCGTTTTTCATTTCGCTTTGCGTTCCAAGCAAAAGCAAAGAAATTTCAATTGAAACAAGACCAAAAGAGGAAGTTGTGACAAAGCACAGCTCCTCTTTTTTTTTGAGGTTGTGACAGAAGTCGTTTAACCTTAATAATTAAGTTCATCCAGGAAGTCAGGTTTTTGAATCCTGTGTATTTGGTTATATGAAGTGAGAGAACACGTATCTTCAATGCTACCTAAAAAAAAGAATATTCGAAAAAAACTATCTTTTAAACAATTGTTTTATGTTACAATATCCAAGATAAGGGGGGAGTACTGGTGAAAGAGCTAAAAATAACTGACCTCAAAAAAACATATGGAGAAAAAGAATTATTTAATCAGATCTCCTTTTTGATCCATGAACATGATCGCATCGGTTTGATTGGTACCAATGGAACTGGTAAAACAAGTCTTTTGAATATCATCGCTGGACTTGACAGTGGAGATGGTGATCAGCAGACAGTTTTTTATCCGAATGATTACCGTATCGGTTATTTATCACAAACCGATTCATTTGCAGAAAATGATACGGTCTTACAAGCTGTTTTTCAAGGGAATAGTCCATTGATCCAGACTGTACGACTCTATGAGGAAGCCTTGATTGCATTAGCTGAAAATGGCGATGATGAAGCAGTCCAAAAACGCTACGCATTGGCAGAAGAGCGAATGAATAAAGAGGACGCTTGGACGACGGATACAAATGCCAAGATCATTTTGCAAAAACTAGGGATCAGTCAATTAGAAAAGAAAATCGGTGAGCTTTCGGGTGGACAAAAAAAACGTGTCAGCTTAGCACAGGTTTTGATCGATGAACCTGATCTTTTATTACTTGACGAGCCGACAAACCACTTAGATTATGCAGCGATCGAATGGTTGGAATCTTACTTGAAACAATATCGTGGTGCCTTATTGATGGTTACCCATGATCGTTATTTCTTAGATCGTGTCACGAATCGGATCTTTGAACTTGCCTTTGGGAATCTTTATGAATATAAAGGCAATTATGAAGCTTATCTTATTGAAAAAGCCGAGCGAGATCGTGTCGAAGTCGAACAAGAAGAAAAGCGTAAACGCCTGTATAAGCAGGAGCTTTCTTGGATGCGAGCGGGAGTACAAGCTCGTGGGACGAAACAGCAAGCACGTATCAATCGCTTTGAAGATTTAAAAGAAAACTTATATCAAGTCAATCATGATACGGATATCGAACTAAATATCGCGACACAACGTTTAGGTAAAAAAGTGATCGAGATCAAGGATGGTTCGTATTCGATTGAAGGAAAACCTTTGCTCCAACACTTGGATCTATTGATCCAATCAAGAGAGCGTCTAGGAATCACTGGAGAGAACGGTGCTGGAAAGTCAACGTTGTTAAATATCTTAGCAGGGAAATTATCCTTAGATAGTGGCATCTATACGATTGGCGAAACTGTTCTATTAGCTTACTATACACAGGAAAATGAAAAAATGTCTCCGGACAAACGAATGATTGCTTATCTGCAAGAAGCGGCAGAAGAAGTCCAAACTGCGGATGGAACGCAAATCGGTGTCGCCGAACTTTTGGAGCGGTTCTTGTTTCCAAGATTCATGCACGGAACACTGATCCGTAAACTGTCTGGTGGGGAAAAGCGTCGTTTATATTTACTCAAATTATTGATCCAGCAACCAAATGTTCTATTGCTGGATGAGCCAACCAATGACTTAGATATCGCTACTTTAACGATTTTGGAAGATTATTTCCGGACATTCCCTGGAGCGGTGATCACCGTTTCTCATGACCGTTATTTCTTAGATAAGGTAGTTGATAAACTGTTAGTTTTTCTAGGAGATGGCAAACAAGAGCTTTATTATGGCGATATGTCTAGCTATTTAGCCAAACGCAAAGAAGATCAACAGATTCAACCAGAAAAAGTCAAAGCTAAGATAGAAGAAAAAAAATCTGAGCCAAAGAAAAAGCTTTCTTATATGGAACAGAAAGAATGGGCAACAATCGAAGATGAGATTGCGGAACTAGAGAATCGTTTGGATGAATTGCAAGAGGAGATGAACCATCAAGGGGATGATTTCACACGATTGCAAGAATTACAAAAAGAAGTAACCACAACTGAAGAACTGCTGGAAGAAAAAATGTCACGTTGGGAATATTTAAGTGAATGGGCAGATAATTAGGAGGGAAAAGATGGAGCAAGCATATCTTGATCTAGGGAAAAAGTTGTTATCTGATGGACATGTAAAAGGTGATCGTACGGGAACAGGAACATTTAGTTTATTCGGTTATCAAATGCGATTTGACCTGCAAAAAGGCTTTCCGTTATTGACGACAAAACGTGTACCTTTTGGTTTGATCAAAAGCGAATTATTATGGTTTTTGAAAGGAGACACGAATATCCGTTATCTTTTACAAAATAATAACCATATTTGGGATGAATGGGCATTTGAACGGTATATCAAAAGTGAGGATTACCAAGGGCCGGATATGACAGATTTTGGACATCGTAGTTTGACTGATCCAGAATTCAATAAAGTCTATCAAGAAGAAAGCAAGAAATTCTGTGAAAAGATAGTGGCAGATGAAGAATTTGCAGAAAAACATGGAGATCTTGGTCATATTTATGGCTATCAATGGCGTCATTGGGAAACCAAAGAAGGTAGTTTCATCGATCAAATCAAAGAAGTTATCGAAGCTATCAAGCAGACACCTGATTCAAGACGACTGATCGTCTCAGCATGGAATCCAGAAGATGTGCCAAGTATGGCTTTACCTCCTTGCCACACGATGTTTCAATTCTATGTAAATGACAATAAACTAAGTTGCCAGCTGTATCAAAGAAGTGCTGACGTGTTTTTAGGTGTCCCGTTCAATATTGCTAGCTATGCTTTATTGACACATCTGATTGCGCATGAAACGGGATTAGAAGTTGGTGAATTTATCCATACTTTAGGCGATGCGCATCTTTACTCAAATCACGTAGAACAAATGAAAGAACAATTGTCTCGTGAAGTTCGTCCATTTCCGAAGCTAGTATTGAATACAGAAAAAAACTCTGTGTTTGATTTTGAAATGGATGATATCAAAGTTGAAGGATATGAGCCGCATCCTTCAATAAAGGCACCTATCGCGGTCTAAGAAAGGATGAGAAAATGTTCGCTGCAATCTGGGCACAAGATGAAAATGGCCTGATCGGAAAAGAAGATAGACTTCCTTGGCATTTGCCGAATGATTTGAAATTTTTTAAGCAAATGACTGAAGCGAATGTATTGATCATGGGACGAAAAACATTTATGGGGATGGGCGGTAAGCCACTACCTAATCGTAAAACGATTGTTTTGACAAGAGACCGTGAGTTTACAGCCGAGGGCGTACTAGTGATGCATGATGTCAATGAAGTATTAGCTTATGAAAAAGAAGTAGATGAAATTTTATTTGTTGCTGGAGGGTCAGCAATCTATGAAGAATTTTTACCTTACTGCACAATTTTGTATCGTACGGTGATCCATCACTCTTTCGAAGGAGATACGTATTTTCCTGCTGTAGACTGGCAAGCATGGTCATTGATCAATATCAGTCCGGGAGAAATAGATGAAAAAAATAGTTATGCACATCAGTTTGAGACGTATAAACGTAAAGAAGAACACACAACAGAAGAGATATAATGTTTCGTTGAACCTATAGATTCAAAGCGGAAGAAACCGAAATGGATTTTTTATCATTCAGGTTTCTTCTGCTTATTTTGTCGTTCCATCAAAAAAAGTAGAACAGATAAAGAAAACTGAGTAGAACCATGTTATCATAACAAACAATTTATTTTAAATTTGTTTATAACTGAATTTGATGAAAAAACAGAAGTTCTTTGGTATACTGAAAGTGGACCTGCCTGAAAAATGCTAGGCACTTTGTGAAAGAAAGAGTGTGAAATAATGACAAACGTAAAAATAGTAACAGATTCTTCTTGTACAATGGAAAAAGCAGTACGAGATCATTTGAATATTCATGTTATGCCATTATCAATTATGATCGATGGCGTTGTATATTCTGATGACGATCAACTAGGCGGAGAGAAATTCATGGAAATGATGGCTAAATCAAAATCATTACCTAAAACAAGTCAACCGCCGATCGGCGAATTCATTTCAACGTATGATGAATTAGGACAAGATGGTAGTGAAGTGATTTCCATCCATATGACGAAAGGGTTAAGTGGAACGGTTGAAGCTGCAAGACAAGCAAGCAACTTAACGAAAACAAACGTCACAGTCATTGATAGTGATACGACTGACCAAGGTTTATCTTTCCAAGTGATTCGTGCGGCTGAAATGGCCAAAGAAGGTAAATCAGCAGAAGAGATCCTTGCTGAAATTGAGAAGATCAAAAATAATACCAAACTTTATATCGGTATCTCCACATTGGATAACTTAGTAAAAGGTGGAAGAATCAGTCGTGCAACTGGTTTACTATCAAGTATGTTAAACATTCGTGTGGTGATGAACTTTGCTCATTCAGAGCTGATTCCTGTGACAAAAGGTCGTGGGAAAAAGACTTTCGACAAGTGGTTCGATGGCTTGAAGAAAGAACTGAAGGCTCTACCGAACGTTCGCCAGATCGGTATCTCACATGCAGGTGCCACAGAGCTTGCTCGAGAGTTTGAAGAAGGCTTGAAACAATTGTTTTCCGATATGGACATCCCAGTATTGCATACAAATCCAGTGATTGCTACCCATACAGGGGAAAATGCTTTTGCAATCATGTATTATACCGATTGATGAATGTAAAATAAGGAATAGAAGGACAGATCATGTGAAGACAAATAAACGTGTTCTTTGTGATCTGTCTTTTTTCGTTCAAGTGCTACTAGCATAAGGAAGTGAGGAGGAAAAGACATTTTGAGATGCTCCACTTCCTTTAGCAGATGAGAAACAGCCTCTTTCTTTTTTTCAGAAAAGGGCTATTTTTTTAATTGGAATTTTGGTAATATAAGAAACAATCATGGTCTAGAGGTGAAACAATGAAACGAATGAAACAACAGTGGTTGCTTGTTTTGATCCCTTTGTTCACTGCAGTTCTTCTCTTTGTCGGACTCTCTTTGAGCGTGCCGAAAGCACAGCCTTTGTTAAAACCGGCAGCATCGGTTACTTCTGAAAGCAATCAAAAGGAAAAGTTACACTATGTAGCAATTGGCGATTCATTGACTGAAGGAGTAGGCGACCAGACGAAACAAGGTGGTTTTGTTCCGTTAGTCGCAAATGACATAAAAGAAAGATACGGTTTGACAGCCATTGAAATTGAAAACTATGGTGTAAATGGCGAACGAAGTGATCAAATATTAAAAAGATTGAAAAGCAATGAAGAAATCCAAAAGAATATCGAAACCGCAGACATTATTACCTTGACTGTTGGTGGGAATGATTTAATGAAAGTGATCCAAAATAACCTTTTTGGTATCAGTATCCGTTCATTCAATAAACCAATCAAGAAGTATCAAGAAAACGTCCAAGCCATCATCGAAGAGATACGAGGGTTAAATAAAGAGGTACCTATCTATATTTTAGGGATCTACAATCCATTTTATTTGAACTTCCCTGAGATTACAGATATGCAAACGATTGTGGATAACTGGAATGAAGGAACACAGCAAGTAGTAAATGAAGCAGAAAATAGCTATTTTATCCCGATCAATGATCTATTGTATCAAGGATTAAATCAAGAGGTCGGAATTACTGAAGCTTCTGATCAGTCAGCTTCTAGCGATAGTTCGAACGGGACGAAAAATAATGTGTTATATGAAGAAGATCATTTTCATCCTAATAACTTAGGCTATCAATTGATGGCTAATGCTGTGAGAGATCAATTAATCGAAACGCATGAAAAATGGCTGATCAAGGAGGGAAACAAGGATGGATAAACGTAGTTCAACAGTTGTAAAAAACAAAAGGCATAACTACTGGAAATACGCATTTCTGATTTTATTAGGCCTGATCATTGGTTCGACGATTTTCTTGGGTACGCGGATATTCGCCAATCGTGAACCTGATTTGCCAGAAGTACCAGCGATTACAGAAAGACAAGGCGATCCAGTATTGACGATCAATACTCAAAAAGAAAAAGTCAACCAACTGATCAGCTTTTTCTTGACAGATTTCCAAGAAGGACAAGATATCAAGTACAAATTTTATTTAGAAAATGAAGCATTGCTTAATGGGACGTTTGAAGTGTTAGGATTCCCTATCGACTTTTACTTGTATTTTGATCCGTATGTAATGGAAAATGGTAATGTTCAGTTAAAAGCAAAAAGTCTATCGATCGGTACATTGAATCTGCCGATCAAAGATGTGATGAATATGATCAAGCGAAATTACAAACTACCTGAATGGATCGAGATCAATACAGACGATTTAACGATCATGTTACGATTAGACCAATTCCGTATGCAAAATGGAATGTACATCAAAGCGGACAAAATTGATTTAGTCAACGATGATATTCGCTTTAGTTTGTATTTACCAAAAGATTCCTCAACGACGGAAGAAACGACCGAATCTAGTACTAATTAAGTGATATCTCGAGAGTAAGGGAGGAATCAACAATGGAACGAGCAATATTTGCAGGAGGTTGTTTTTGGTGCATGATCCAGCCTTTTGACACATTACCTGGCATCCACACGATCATGTCCGGTTATACTGGAGGTCATGTGCCAAATCCAACGTATGAACAAGTGAAAGCCAAAACAACAGGACATACTGAAGCAGTAGAAATCTTGTATGATCCTGAATTGATCTCATACGAGGCATTACTTGAGCTTTATTGGCAACAAACAGATCCTACAGACGCTTTTGGTCTGTCATATTAATTTTTATTTGTTGATTTAGCGCCTTTTAGGCGCTTTTTTTAACTTTTGACTACCCCTTTGACTACCATTTTATAAATCCATGTACCTTAAGAATTTCTCTGCACTTTCTTTTTCTGCTTCTTTAGTAACGTGGGTATAGATTTCTAGTGTTGTATTTATATTGGTATGACCTAGTCTTTCTTGAACCTGTTTGATACTTGCTCCAGCTTCGAATAATAGAGAAGCGTGAGTATGTCTAAATCCATGTGGAGTGATATTATATTGAGGATATTTTCTTAATATTTCATTCAGAAATGAATTATGAATGAGGTTGTTGCTATTACTAGAAAATATCAATTGTTTTTTGTCTGGTTTGATTGGTATTCCACGAGAAAGCAAGAGCTTCTTTTGTTCTAATTTCCATTGTTTTAATAAAGAAATTGTGGACTTGTCTACAGAAATTATCCTTGTGGACTTATTTGTTTTAGTAGACGTGATATAAGGATTTCCATTCAAATAATATCCTGTTTTATTAATAGATAAAGTTTGGTTAGTAAAATCAATATCATTCCATGTTAGCGAGATAAGTTCTCCTTTTCGGAGTCCTGTGTAAGCGAGGACATGAAACATTGTGTAAATACTGAAAGTCTCTTGCTGTTTTACTAATCCTAAAAAATCTTTTAATTGGTAACGATCTAAAAAGTTCTCTTTTTCTGTTTTTTGATGGCTCATTTTTCTAGGAACTAAAATATTATCCATTGGATTTGAAGAAATGAGATTGAGTGACATTGCATAAGTAAAAACCTTTTTTGTGTAACTTCTGAGACGAGTAGGGGCATTTTCTTCATTCCACTCATTTACTATTTTTTGACAGATTGCTGTATTTATTTTATTAATTCTCATGTGACTGAATTTAGGCAATATCTGATTATTGAATAGATATTGAACTCTTTGAACACTCGACTCTTTCACGGTATGTTTATAATTAGCAAACCATAATTCATAGACTTCTTTAAATGTGCTATAATTTTTTTTAGAAAAACTATTAGACTCTATTTCTATTTGGAGCTGAGCTAGTGCAAGCTTGGCTTCTTTTTGTGTTTTAAATCCTCGTCTAGTAGTGCGTTTCTTTTTCCCAGTTAATGGATCAATACCTAGATATGCCTGAAACATATAGGCTGTTCTCCCATCTTTTTTTGTATATTTTTTTATTGCAGCCATGAAATTCACTTCCTATTCCAATTCTATATCTAAAATACTATTGTCAAATGATTCTAAAATCTCGTTTTTTTCTATGAAATCAATCCATTCTTCATATCCATTGTATTTTGGAATTCCTAAATGAGATTTAAGTTTTTGATAGGTATTCGTCACGATTTTTTTCCATTCTTCTTCGCCAGTACGAATGATTTTATCATCATCCCATTTTTTTGTTTTTCCAGTTCGTTTACTATTTTTTGATATTTGATAGTCTTTCCATTTTGTTAAAAAGATATGTTTTGAATTAGAATTGTTTTCTAACCATTCTTTGAATTCTTGATATTGCATATTTTTCTCCTTTCGAATATATGTTCTTATCTGTTGTAAAAGAAAAGCCCGAAGGCTTTTATTAGTTTAATAAAATATCTACAGTTTCATCGTTCCAAAATGATGTTTCATATTGAAGTTTCAATTTTGCATTAGGGTCTGCTTGTCCTACAAGGTTACCAGTAACAGATGCACCATTATCTAAGTCTCCAGAATTAAGTCGATCGGTGGCAATACCATCAGTAACAATTTCATCTACATCTGTTGCATTACCATTAGCATTTAATTTAAAATTGTATGGATTATAGCTTTGTTTTTGGCCAGTATTATTGGTAATAGTAACATTTATAATTACATATTGTTTGCCAGTATCAGGAGTTTCATATTCACTACCATTGCTGAAGTTCACATTATTTACTTTAATTTCATATCCTTTGTAACTAACAGTATCTCCTACATGGTATTCTTTAGATAAAGTATTATCTGAAGAATTATTTGTATTTGTTTCACCTGCGCTTTTCGAAGTGTTTGAATCAGAACTACTTCCTAAAAAAGCGAAACCTATAATACATAATATAATAAATCCAATAAATACCCCAAAACAGCCAAACATACCTTTTCCAAAACTTTTCAACATAAAATTTCCTCCTTGTTTTTATAAGCTTATTTTTATATAATTTTATTGTAACGAATCTCAGAAATGAGGAAAGGGTTCATGTGAAAGCATGGGCTTTTTTTATTTACAAAAAACCACCTAATCAAATGACTAGGTGGTTCGTTTTTTATAAAACCACTTTGCCAATAATCCTAAAATCGTTAGAGTCATCAACAATAATGTCTTTATATTTTTTATTAAATGATTGTAAACGAGCTTTATCGTTTTCAAAAAAAACTTTTTTGATGAATGCCTCTCCATCTACGATAACAACGCCAACATTTCCGTTAAATAAAGTATCTTGTTTAGAAACGAAAATATAATCCTGATCATAAATTACTGGTTCCATAGAATCTCCATTGACAGTTAAACAAAAATCAGCTTCGATAGGAATTTGTTTTTTAGGAAGTGAAATGACCTCTTTTGTATCAAATATGAATTCTCCAGTACCTGCTGAAGCACATCCGTACCAATCTATATCGACAAATTCTTCTTTTTGTTCTTTCAATTCTCTGTATCTTTGAAGAGAATGAATTTTATTGTTTTGTCCAGGATTTTGCTGTTCTTCCAATTCATGTTTAGCAAAGTCATAGACTTTTTGTTGTCGAGGTGTGGTGAGTTGAGAAGAAGTCTCATTAATTAAAGATAAAATAGAGTTTTTTGTATCTATTTTGTCAGCACCGAATAATAGAGTTTCAACGTCAGTATCAAAAAAAGTAACTATTTGTTCTACTTCTTCGATTTTTGGATATCTTTCTCCAGAAATCCATCGGGAAACAGTAGATTTATTACGACCTAAATAAGTTCCTAATTCTTCCATAGTCATATTTTTTTCTTGACGAAAAAAGTCTAACATTTTTCCGAATTTAATTTCTCTTTTCATTATATTGTGTCACCACCTTTGATTACAAGTATATATTCACATAAATCAAAAGTAAATAAAAAAGTTTACAAAAATGCAACCTAATTGTTGACAAAAATGCAACAAAAGTTTATTATGAAAATGTAATCAATAAGGAATGAGGTGATAACGTGAGCAAAGCAACTTTTAAGCCATTGGATAATTTAATAGAAGAGAAAGGATTACGTTATAATTTTGTTGCAAAAAAAATGGGTATTAATCCTAGTTATTTATGGCAAATGAGATGTAATTTATTTAAGATGGACATCAATCATATGGAGCTTTTAGCAGAAATATTAGGTGTTGATTTTTTTGATATATATGAATTACGAAAAAAATTTGAACAAGAAGTTTCCAAAAATGCAACTAGAGATTTGAATTCAATCAAACAACCGGCGTAGGAGGTGTACTCGTGGAAACATCAAGCGAATTAGCAGGATTGATTGAAAAGTTAATTGAAGAAAAAGTAGATGAAAGAATACAAGTACTAGAAGCTACTTATTTTGCTAAGTCAAAACAAACCCTTTTTACTATAAAGGAACTTGCTGATAAATGGGGCTGTTCAGAAAAAACAGTTGATATTTATTTAAAGCAAGGGGGAGTCGAACCAGTTGATAAAAGCGGTCGATGCTACCTGTATGATTTAGCCGAAGCTGAAAAAGCAAAACAAAGTTATACCAAAAAAGTTTTAGTTGATCAAAAGCTAAATTATCGTATGAGAGCCATGTAAAGTCTACACGCACCACTTCCGAAAAGAGGAGTTGCAGGATACCTCCTTTCAACTATCTGCAACCAATACTACTTTTTCATAATGCAACTCCTCTTCTTGGAGGTGGTGACGGTGAGAGGCAAAGGAGGGATTAAATGACGTTACAAGAGCATCAATACTTGATGCGAAAACTAAATCAGGAATACCACGAAGAAATGAAACCTAGATTGTTAGGGGAACAATGGCGTGAACGCCAGAAGAAGTGGCAAGAAATAAAAAGACCGACTAGCGACGGCAATCGCTAATCGGCAACAAATCAAAAATTATAACAGGAGAATTATAACACATGAACGAAAAAATTAAAAATCTTATTGAAGAATTAAAAAGTGAATGTCAAAAACAAGGTGTTTCTATTATTTGTACAGCACAAAAAGAAGGGGAACTTAAAAGCATCATTCATGGTGAGAAAGCCGAATTTTTACTTTGCCTTGCTATGCAAGAGGAACATTTAGATGAGAATTTTCCAGTACCAGCACATATTGTGCGTAGAATTGCTGTAGATGCTTATAAACAAGCACAAAACGAAGAAGAAAATCAATCTTCAAATCATACCTTTGTTATTGACAACGAAGAGGATTTCGCTGACGTAATGACTCGGATTCTCAAGGGGGAATTTGAATGAAAAAAACACGAATTAATGTGAAAGGAGCATATGCCCTCGTTGGTGTGGGCATGTGCTTCGCCACAATTAATATTCGCTATGGTTGGATTTACTTCATTACTTTAGTTTTGACTTATTTATTCAATTCCACGCTCAAGGAAGTGAATGAGCATGAATAATTTTGTACAGTCACTAGACAATTATATTACCACTCCGAATTTCGGAAATCCTACCAAAGAAGATAATTATGGTTTGAAATTAGAACCTAGAAAAAATGTGCTAACGAGTGAACATCTAGATAATGATCAAGATGACTTTGGAAACTTCGTATACAAAGATGATCAAATGCACTTGATACATCTAACGAAACACATGAATCATCCAGAATGGGTAATAGTCACTCGTGATGGTTTATTAGATGCCTTGGAAGAATACGAAGATTATTGGATAGAAATTTTACCTGCAGGTAAAGGAAAAGAATTTTTAAGGGAAATGGAGTCGATGTTTAGTGAGTGAAGCAAAAGAAAATGTATTTCTAACTTTGAATTCTCTCAACGTTAATGAACACGTTGAAAAAAAGAAAACAGGAAATATTGAATTATCTTATCTTTCATGGGCTTGGGCATGGGAAGCTGTCAAAAAACATTATCCTGATGCTTCCTATCGAATATTGAAATTTGAGAATAACTTACCTTATGTGTTCGATGAAAATACAGGTTATATGGTTTTTACTGAAGTAACAATAGACGGAATCACTCATGAAATGTGGCTACCAGTGATGGATAGTTCAAACAAAGCGATGAAGTCAAAACCTTATACGTACGATACAAAAAATAGAAAGAATATACCAGTAGATAAAGCCTCAATGTTTGATATCAATAAGACAATCATGCGTTGTTTAGTAAAAAATCTAGCAATGTTTGGATTAGGTCTTTATATCTATGCTGGTGAAGATTTACCAATGTTGCCAAAGGCAACGAAGGAGCAACGAGATGAGGCTAAGAAACTAGTTGCTGAAAATGCAAGGCTTGCTAAGATGACACAACAAAAAGCGATGACGAGATTCTTAACAAATATACAATATGCTGGGAAATTTGAAGATATTGATGTAGAAACTTGTGAGGCATTGATACAAACAGCTTCCGATGCGCTAGTAAAAATGAAAGCAAAAGTAAAGGAAGAGCAACAGAAAGAAGAGTCATCAGGATCAACGGAACATGATGGAACAATAAACGATCAACAGAATTCTTTATTTGATCCTACAAATCCACCAATGTGAAGTGATTAGATGCAACAATCATTCGTTATAACAAATTACAACAAAGAAAAACGATTGTTGACTGTACAGTTGAAAGAAGACTTAAATATCGAGCGATTAAAAACGATGTATTCGAATGATTTACGTGCGGTTTTAGGTGTTCTTATGTTGCCAGACCCTCGAAGATTTAGCGAAGCCCAAAGGCTTTTATATTGGGCTTTGCTAGGAGATATACACCGATGGTCTGGTACTTCAACAAGTCAGTTAAATGATTATTTCAAAGAAGAGTATGTGATCCAGTATTTTACAGAAATAAGTGTCGCAGATAATTCAGATGCAAGTGTGACAGAGGTGAATAACTTAATTGAATTGGTACTTGATTTCATGTTTGAGTGGAATGTTCCTTTTCCACGCTCTTATGAAATTTTACCGAAGCATGAACAGTTTTATCACTATCAATGCTGTAAGCACCGCAAATGTGTCATATGCGGACAATCTGGAGCGGATATTCACCATTTACAAGCAGTAGGAAATAGAAAGAGATCACAAGTTGATCATCGCAAGTTTCCGTTGACATCATTATGTCGGAAACATCATAACGAGGCGCACAATATAGGTGTTACTCAATTTATGAATAAGTATCAAATTCATCCTGTTTATTTGAATGGCGCAGATTTGATACGAATTGGTGTGATGAATATGAATCAAATAAGAAGCTTTGATGATAGATATAAGCAAGAAAGAGGTACTCATGAGTAAGTTATTAATTGATGATTATCCTATTCAAGTATTGCCTAAATTAGCGACAGTCATTGGGCTGAACGAAGCAATTATTTTGCAACAGCTCCATTATTGGTTGAAAAGCAAAAGTGCAAAAATGATTAAAGGTAGGAAATGGATTCATAATACTTATGAAGAATGGCAAGGACAATTTCCGTTTTGGAGCGTAGCAACAGTTAAACGTACTTTAACTTCTTTAAGTAAACAGAATCTAATAATTAAAGAAAATTATAACAAAGCAGGATTTGATAAAACAATTTGGTATTCCATTGATTATGACAAGCTCGAAGAGGTGACCCAACGATTGGGTCAAAATGACCCGACGGATTGGTCAAATTGCACCAATGGATCAGGTCAAAATGACCTCACCAATACCATAGACTACCCAGAGACTACCACAGAGACTACAAGCATGCTAGCAGCGATGGCTCAGATCTCACAACTTTACCAACAAAAAATTAAACCAATGGATAGTCCTCAAAACATCGATCGAGTGCAGAGCTTTTTAGAAGACGGTGTCGCCCTTGAGGTTATTCTATACGCCATTGAGATTTCAGCAAGAGATGGCGGACATACGGCCGGGTATGTGGTTAAGAAGCTTAACGATTGGCAAAGACGTGGTGTCAAAACGGTAGATGATGCGAAGTTAGCTGATGAAGCATGGAAAGCTGAACACTCGCCTAAACTGTTCAAGAAAAGTCCTGCTAGAAGAGAGCCTATCCCGAAATGGTTGGCAGACTATGAAGAACAAGAAAGGCTCAGAAAAGAAAGAGAAGCGCATCGATATGACGATGTTCCTTTCTAAACATGAGGTGATACTTTGAAAGAATATAACTATCTCAAGTTGTTAAAAAAACTAGGAGAATGTAAACAAGGTGATGAACGACAATGTTTGCAAGCAGTTTATAGCCAGCTAAAAGATTTAACCGAAGAACAAATCAAAAACGATCGTTCAAGTTGGAGTAAGTTGCGTGTTTACTATGCGCTTTACGTAGACCCTACAAAGTTAGGACATGTTTTTGAGAAGGGAAAAGATGGACTTCACACAAAAAAGCCGAAGTATTCTCTTTTGTCATTTAAGGAGTGCTACCGAGGTCTACAGAAACATTTGGAAGCCCAACAAAAAGGAGTGGTCGTGTAGGTGGGACAGCCAAAACAAACAGGTGGGACACCTAAGAAAAGACCGAGATTTTCTCTTGATGATGAGACGATAGAGCAACTTAATTGGATGCATGAGGAAGATGCCAAGAAAGCAAGTTATCGAATCTATCCATCGGATACGTTGAAGAAAATCATTAACGAAGCGTACACAGTACGCAGAGCATTTAGAAATTAGCTATTGGAGGTTTGAATGTGGCATATGTTGTAAAAGCAATGTGTTATGTCGATTCAGAAGGATATGGCGTTCCTGATTTGAAGAAGGCAAAGCGATATAACACAAAAGAAATGGCTGAACTAGCCGCTTATGTGAGTAATGGTGAAGTGGTAGAAGTGAAAGATTATTCTAAGAAACTTGTACAGAAAAAAAGGAAACAAGCTAAATCTAATCAGGCTTGGATGAAAAAGCAATAAGGAGTTAATTTTATGAAACTGACAGAAGACTTTAAATTAATTGCATTGAATTCTCAGGAAAGAGATCCAGAAGTGACTATCTCAAAGTATGGAATTAATTTTAGTAAAGCAGCAGCAGAATGCCTGAAATTCTCAGAATATGCTTTAGTTTACTTGAATGATAAAACAAAGATGATTGCAATTGCACCAGCTGTTAAAACAAGTAATGGAGCAGTCAAGTTTTACAAACCTAAAAATAAAACTAGTAAAAATCCTAGTATTAAAAATGGCAGATTTCTTAGTGTATTAGCCAAGATGTGTCAGTGGGATATTGAAAATAAAACTTATTATGTGAAACCAGAATACCTTGAGGATGGAAAAGGTATTTACCTTGATTTAAATAAAGCCGAAGAAAAAGAACGTCGTATTTTTGGACGAGGTGAGTAATCATGAGCAGAAAAAAGAATTTTATTCCAGAAGTTGGCCAAGAAGTCGAATGCTTCTGTTGCGATTCAAAGCGCTATACACCATGGTTATATCCGTTTGAAGGATACGTAAAAGAAGTTTATGACAAATCAGCAATGGTAGTCATTCGAACGACACATCCAGATGATGACTATTTAGTAACTGGTTACCACGGAAAAACGATTGTTCCATTTACAGAAATGAGGGCTGTGGAATGCTAGATTTGAAAGGTTTACTAGATATCGCATCAGCTTTTTTAGGATGTGGACTTGTTTTGACAATGGCAATGATTGTATTAGCAGGAATAGTTAAATTTGGTGTACTGCTTTGGCAAATGATTTTTTAGGAGGATAAACATTGGCAAGCGTTTTAAATGAACCAGTATATAGAATTAAGGAATATTCTAATTTGAATCGTTTATATGCAGAAAAAGAAAAACAAGGAAAAGTAATAAGTGAAGAAATCAAACGTGTAATAACAGAATTTCCACACTTTGGTGATGGCAATTTAGGAATATGGTCAAGATCGTGTATGGGATTAAAAGTAGGAAGCCCAGTGGAAAAAGAGTATGAAGCTGAATTGACGAAAAAAGAAATTCAAGGCTATCGAATTTTTAAAAAGAAAAGCCCGACTTTAAAGGTTTTAAAAGACTTATTAGGTGATTCATTAGAAGCTTTTAATGCAGCAAGAGCAAATTATAAGTTTGAACTGCATACACAGTACGGTATTAACAATGTGAGTGGTACACATTTTATAGATGGACAACTCTATGTAGGACTTAGAGGAGAACCAGAGAAAAATAGCGAGGAACTAGAACCAATGGATTACAAAGAGTATCTTTCGCTTTATGCAAATGAGTAATTTTAGGAGGAAAAACAATGGACGAACTAATCGCAAAAGTAGAACAGTGGGCAAGAGAAAAAGGTTTAGACCAAGCAGATTCTAGCAAGCAAATGCTTAAAACGGTCGAAGAAGTCGGCGAGGTTGCATCAGCATTGGCTAGAAAAGAGAAGGATGCTTTGAGAGATGGCATTGGAGACGTAGTAGTAACCTTGATCATTCTATCAATGCAAAATGACATGGACCTATACAAATGTTTAAACCAAGCGTACAACGAAATCAAAGGACGTAAAGGTGTAATGGTTGATGGCGTGTTTGTGAAACTAGAAGATTTACTGGAGGACAGCAAATGAAATTTTATGTAATTAAGTTTGGTCAATATTTTTACAGAAAAAGTGATGAATTTATGAATGTTGCTTCATTGAATTTAACTACTCTATTACAAGATTCTCAGTGGTTTCGTAGCTATGAAAATGCGAGGGAAACTGCGGAAAAATTTGGTGGTGAAGTTAAAGAATGTAGTGTGTTGGGGTTGGAAAATATGGAGGACGGCGAATGATACCAAAATTTAGAGCGTGGCACATTATTGATAAAAAGATGATCTCGTGGAAAAGACTATTGAATGGCCATAATTTACGAAACGTTTTTATGCGGCCTGAAATGTGTAATTTAAAACTCATGCAATCCACAGGACTGAAAGATAAGAATGATGTAGTGATTTTTGAAGGAGATATAGTACTTGTCAATGTAATTAATGGTTTTGATAATTTAGTTAATGAAAAAACGATTGTACAAGAGTCCGAATTTCATTCCGGATTGATTTGTAAATCATTAACTAGTGAAATGGAATATAGATTATTCAAGCGTAATAAGATGGGGTATGAATACGAAATCATCGGAAATATATACGAGAATCCAGATTTATTAGATAGCGATTTAGTGGAGGTAGAGCGATGAAAGCAATTGAAGATATTATCCATGAACTAAATCTAAAATGTACTGCTTTAAATACAAATTCAGTGACTATTGAACAGACAGATGAAAATGATGAATTTAAATGTAATTCTCATGTATCTGATTTTAATAAAGGGAAAATAGAAGGGTTAAGCGAAGCTAAAAAGTTGTTGGAAGAAGTCAAGCAACTAGACGAACCGCAGAGGGAAACCATACCTAAATGTGCACATGAATTTATCCTAGAAGGAACAGGCTTAGGCTTAAGTTACTTTGAAATTATTACTAGTGCTGAATCTTTTGCTAATGCGAAACCACAAGATGAATTCTCGAAATGGTTAAGGAAAAATAGTGGTTTGTTCATTAGGTCATTACTAGACGGCTACGAGGTCAAGAAAGAGCCGTTGTACAGAGTTAAACTAGGCGAGGGATATTTCGTTGAGTATCAAGGAAGAGGTGCGCTGATTATGATTATCCCTGACGACAATAAAGAAATTAAGATATTCGATTCGAAATCAGATGCTGAGCGCACTGCTCAAACGATTGGCGGAACAGTGGAAGAGGTGGCAGAAGGATGAAAGTATTAGATAAAGTCACCGGTGCAATAGTAGAAGTTGCTTTTATAACGAACAACGGGAGTGTGTATCACCTCGTTAATTCAGAAGGTGTCATCTATAGGAGGTTTTCAGATGAAGTCGAACAGGAGGAAGCGGAATGATTACCGTAGGCGCGTTTTTAAGTTATGCATACACAGGTATGCAAATTCAACGTTTTGATGAGAAAAATCAAGAATATGATGGACTATATAGTATTGATGAATTCGTCGAGCGTTATGGAGATAAAAGAATAAAGTGGTTCTCTGTTACGAATGGTTGTGGGTATTTAGTAATTTCATTGGAGGAAGCGGAATGATAAAAATGACATTGGAAGAACTACGACAAAAATATAAAAGAGGCTGGTATAGAAAAGGTAAAACATATCGTTTTCTATGTGCTATTGATGGTATGGGGTTTCTGATATATAAAACAAAAACAGCAATGAAAAAGAAAACATCCACGGTGTGGGGAATTAATCCAGAATGTGATGATTGGTTTTCTAAAGCTGAATATATTGGATTAGATTTGGAGGAATCTGAATGAAAATATCAATTGAAACACTAAAAAAAATCATTGATGAAAGTAGAAATGATTTAACGTTAGACGAACTATTAACTAGAGCCAATGTTGGTGACGATGATCTTGATTGGGAAGATTATGAAGTATTACGAGCATGGACAAGTGTGTTAGTTAATGAAGCTCTGGATGCAATATTGATGAGAAGTGCGTTTTGTGCTGAAAAGGGAGAAGAAGCAGAATGATAAATACAATCATTAAAGCAGATAACGACGAACAAGGTTGGATGAACTCATTCAATGATTGGAATAGTAGTAGTTACTCATTAAATCAGAAAATTGATTCAAAAGAGGTTGAAGAACTAAAAAAAAGAATCGACGAATTTAACCACTCTGTGGCATGTGGTCCAGCGGTTCGATTGGAGGAAAAAGAATGATCTATCCAGCTCTATTTATCTTACTTTTCGTTTTCATGTTAGTAATCATCCAAGAGGAGAATCAAAAATGAACGAATTATTATGGTTCATTGTATTCGTAGTAGTCGGGATTGTTTGCTTTTTAGTCGGTTACTGGAATTGTTTATTGAAATTAATCAAAGTATTAGACAGCTCCTTAGAGTATGAACATATTTCTAAAGATAAGCAGTACAGAGAAGGTTGGCTTGAGTGTATAAGCCATATAATCAATCAGTTTAAATGGAAGGTATAAACGTATGGGAAAAACAAAATCTAAAGTAAAGAAGAAAAAACGCCGTTTGGAACAAAAGGCTATTCAGAATGGGACGGCTAACGCAAAGCATTTGAAGAAGGGAGAAAAACAGAATGGATCTGATACCGATTATCACAAATGAAAATAATGAACAGTTAGTAAGCGGGAGAGACTTACACGAGTTTTTGGAAGTAAAGGACAATTACACAGATTGGTTTAAGCGGATGATAACTTATGGATTTGATGAAGATGTTGATTTCATAGGTTTATCGGAAAAATCCGATAAACTCGGAGGACGACCACGTATTGATCACGCAATGAAGCTTGATATGGCGAAAGAGATTTCAATGATTCAACGAACAGAAAAAGGCAAACAAGCACGTCAATATTTTATTGAAATCGAGAAGAGAAGTAAGCAAAGAGAACACGAATTATTAAGTGATCCTAGAACACAGCTCAAATTACTTTATCAATTTGGAGAGCAAACGGCAGTTCGTGTAGATGCTATTGAAAAAGATGTTTCTATATTGAAAGATACGATGCGAATCAGCGGAAAACAAGAAGCGGATATTCAACGAGCAGGCAAGCAAAAAGTGATTGAAGTTCTTGGTGGAAAAGATAGTACAGCCTATGAATCAATCAGCAAGAAAGTATTTGCGAATTTTTGGTCAGAGTTTAAACGATATTTTGCTATCCCTAGATATGGCGAATTACCTTGTAAACAATTTGATGAAGCACTTAATTTTATTGATGAATGGCTACCAGAGACAGCTATTAGAATAGAAATTCATCAATTAAATCGACAAGAACAGTTATTTAGAACATAAAAAATAGACAGCCAATAATTGGCTGTCACTACATAGAATGGTAATTGTTGAAAGCTTCTTTTATTATAACACAAAAGGAGCGATTTTGCTTGATGAATTTATTACGAGAAGTCGATTTTAAACAAACAAGAGATAATGCTAGAAGTGTTTTAAAGAATTTTAGACGTTTAGAGCGCATAGCAGGTCGTTCTTTGGTAGATATTAAATCACCAGTTATAACAGATATGCCTAAAGTTCCTAGTCATGGAAACAGAGCAGAAGATGCCATGATTCAATTAGCAGATGCTGAAACAGAACGAAATGCGATTCTAGGAGCTTTAATGGCACTTAGTTTGATTAGCCGACAGATACTTTATTATAGTTTCTGCGACGTTGAAAAGCATTCAAATTATGAAATCGGTCAATTGATTTGCGGTTACGGAGAGAAAAATGTAGAGAAATTAAAATCCAATGCACTAATTGAATTTGCAGAAGCGTATAAAAAAGGATCGTTGATTGCTTATCTATAATTTTTAGGGTTTTTATAGGGATTTTGTAGGGAAAGTGTAGGGTTTTTGAACGATTTAACGTGATATTATGATAGTGTCGAAAGATTAGGAAACAGGATCGACAAAATAAACGAAGGGAGGAAATCTCCCTCATCGTTTGAATTAAGCTTTGACAGACAGCAATCAAACAAAAATACAGTAAAGGAAGTGGAAACGCTCCTTGCCTATGTGTTTCTCTATTTGTTTCAACTGGTTGCTGTCTGTTGTTACATATGAGATCACTCGTTGAGTGGTCTTTTTGTTTTGAAAAATAGAAAAACAAAACTCAACCTAAGAAGATTGTGAGGTGGTGTGGTTTGAATGGCAAGGAAACGTGATCCAAGACGTGATGAAGCCAAAAAGATTTGGTTAGAATCCAACGGAGAAAAGCAATTAAAGGATATTGCAGATGAACTAAATGTTTCAGATTCACAAGTTAGAAAATGGAAATCTATAGATAAATGGAGTGCTGAATTGAAAGGTAATGTTACCATTGGCAAAAGTAACGTTACCAATCAAGGTGGCGCTCCTTTTGGTAATCAGAATGCAAAGGGGAATAAAGGCAATAGCCGAGCATCACCGCCAGTAGGAAACAAGAACGCTTTGAAAACTGGCGAGTATGAAACTATATTTTACGAAACACTAAGCGATGAAGAGAAGGACATCTATTCTAATTTGAATAATGATCCTTCTTTTGTTTTGTCTGAGGAAATACGGTTGCTGAAGATAAGACAGTTGCGAATGATGAAAAGAATACAGCAAGCCGAGGCTGGTTTAAAAGATGAAGAAATCGAACGCCTGCAACAGTTAAGGAAAATCAAAACGCCGATTGAAAAAGACGGTAGAAAGCTAGAAATTAAACGAGAGGTTATGCAAGATGTTCAAGTTAGCAGAAAAACACATCGCAAAATTGATGACATTCTTTCAATTGAAGATTCATTAACTCGGATTAGCAATCAGTTATCTAAAGCCATTAAGCAAATGAATGAACTATATATAACAGATTACAAAACTGATTTAATGAAAGCACAAACCGAGAAAATTCAAGCTGAAACAGCTGATATTAGCGGTAATAATTCTGGTGAGGAAGTGGAAGAATGGAAGCAAGCAGTTTTAAATGCAGCAAATAAACGGGCGGTGAGAGGGAATGAGCAATGATTTTATCCCATTTGCTGATATAGGTGCTGCGATTGATTATTACTATGATAAGCCAGTAGCTTTTTGCCAAGATATATTGCGGTTAGATCCTGATGAATGGCAGGAAAGTGTTTTAAATGATTTGGCTGAATTTCCAAAGGTTTCAGTTCGTTCTGGACAAGGTGTTGGAAAAACAGCATTAGAAGCAGGAGCAATACTTTGGTTTTTAACTTGTCGACCATACGCTAAAGTGATTGCTACAGCGCCAACCATGAAACAACTTTACGATGTACTTTGGGCGGAAGTAGCTAAATGGTTAAATGATAGCTTGATCAAAAACTTACTGAAGTGGACAAAGACCAAAATTTATATGGTTGGTGATTCAGAACGTTGGTTTGCTACAGCTAGAACAGCAACGAAGCCAGAAAATATGCAAGGGTTTCATGAAGACCATATGTTGATTGTTGTAGATGAAGCTTCTGGTGTATCTGATCCAATTATGGAAGCTATTCTTGGTACGCTATCAGGTTTTGATAATAAGCTATTGATGTGTGGAAACCCAAATAATATTGAAGGTGTTTTTTACGATTCCCACAATTCAGACCGTGATAAATACAGAGTCCATAAAGTATCTAGTTACGATAGTAAACGCACAAACAAAGACAACATAGAGATGATTCTTAAAAAGTATGGAAAAGAAAGCGACGTTGCTCGTGTCCGTATTTTTGGAGAATTTCCCAAAGGAGCGTTGGATTCATTTATCAGTCTTGAAACGGTTGAATTGGCTACAGAAAAACGAATTAGTGATTATTTAGTCAATAAAACAACGGTTGCTCATATTGGTGTCGACGTAGCTCGATATGGTGATGATTCTACGATTCTTTTCCCTAGAATTGCTACCAGAGCATTGAAGTATGAGAAATATTCAAAACGTAGCACCATGGAAACAACAGGATATGTCATCAATATGGCCAAGAATCTAATGAATCAATATCCAAGTATTGATAAAGTGATGATTAAAGTTGATGACACTGGTGTCGGAGGTGGTGTAACTGACCGCCTTGAAGAATTAATAGAAGACAATCAGTATCCTTTTGAGGTGTTTGGAGTGAATAATGGTTCAACATCAGAAGACGATTTTTACGATAATTTAGGTACTCAACTATGGGGAAACATCAAGGAAATGTTAGAAGAAAATATGACAGCAAATCTTAACGGTGAACAACCGATTATTGAATTGCCTGATGATGGATCGTTGATTAAAGAACTGAGTACACGTAAATTCAAAATGACGAGTAGAAGTCGTATTCGTTTAGAAAGCAAAGATGATATGAAAAAGCGAAACATTGGTAGTCCAGATATTGCTGACGCGTTGGCTTTAGCATTTTATGAGCCACCAAGTCACTATCAATTTATTCAATTTTAGGAGGTGAGCTTTTGATTAGTACAGTATTATCTTTAGAGAGATATAAGAAGCTACGTGTTAAATATGCAACACAAATTGAAGATGGAATGTTTGATCCGAATGGTTTTATAGAAGATATGAAACCATTTTTTGCTGATCGTGAAAGAAAATATCTAGCGTATACTAGTGAAAAGAATGAAATAGACAAAAGACCAAAGCCTAACACTGATATTGTAAAGGTTAATAATAAACTTCATGCTGGTATGTATTCAATTGTCGTAGACCAAGCAGTCAATCATTTTACTGGTATACCTATCAAATGGGATTACGATGTATCGAAACAAAAAAGAACACTCATCCAAAGATTAAAAGATAAATTCTTAAAAAATGATACAGAGCTTCCAACAGTTCCAGAAGCTTTTAATAAATTAACAAGTAATCTTGGTTCCATGAGATTCGCAATGCTTGACCCTGAAACAGCTACTTTCCAAGGTGCATGTGGAGTAGCTTTCCGATTGTTAGAGCCTGTGGAAGGCGATGATGGTTGGGAGTTAAGAGCAAGTAATATTGAACCTTGGAGAGCAGAAAGATATGGAAATGCAGGAATCTATATTAAAGAAAAGTATGATTCTTATCAAAAAAAGTTTTTCCAAGAAATGAAAGTTATAACTAGAAATGAAATTACGACATATGCTTGTTATGGTGATTTAGATTTTATTACTAACGGAACATTCAAAAAAATCGATGAAACAAAAAATCCTTTAGAAGTGATTAATTTATCCGAATTTAAAAACAATACAAATCGTTATTGTGATTTTGAAGTAGCTGAGGAAATTGGAGATGCGATTGATCGTGCTTTGTCTGATCAACAAAACGAAATCGAACAATTTAAGCTCGCGTACATGCTTGTTACTGGTACAACAATGAGCAAAGACACTGCTAAAGAAATGATGAATCAGCTAGGTATTATCAACTTAAAAGACCCTACAGCAAAAGCAGAATATGTCACCAAAGATTTAGCGAAAGATTTCAATGAATATCATATGGATCTATTGAAAAAACAATTTTACACCATTTGTAAAGCAATCGATTTTAACGATGAGGTGTTTAAATCAAACAGTTCTGGAGAAGCTCGCAAGTGGCAAATCATTAGCCTAGAAGCAAAAACGAATACTAAAGAGCAATATTTTAGAGAAGGACTGAAAGAATGCGCAGAAACAATTGCTGCTTTTCTAAAATTTAATGACAAAGTAGAGATTGAGCCTGAAAAAATTATTTTTACTTTCTCCAGATCTTTACCAACTGATTTAAGTTATTTAGCTGAAGCTTTACCTAAACTTGCACCATACGTATCTAAACGAACTATTCAGAGCCAAATTCCATTTGTAACAGACGTTGATTATGAAAATGAAATGATGGAATTGGAAAGTGGAAGTGCTTATCCAGATAGTGAATACAATTTTGGCGGAGGTGGCAATAGTGACGATAGAAACGAAGTATTGGACCAAACGTCGAGAACTGGAGGATCAAGCAAGGCTCAAACAAGAAAATCAGACACTTAAAAAATTAACTAGTGTATTTCCTGATGCGCTGAAAGAGATACAAGAAAAACTATTATCTCAAGCAGACTTACATGATATTACTTATGCTGAAATGATGGAGTTTTACAGCAAAAGTGATCAAAAAAAATATCGTGAATATGTGGAAAAAAATTACAAATCTCTCAAAATGTACGATTCAAAATACAAAGAGTTTATCGATGAATTTTTTCCATCTTTTGATTATGCAAAGGTTAATCGTTTGCTACAGATACGTTCTGATATCTTTAAAATCCTTGCATATCATGCAATAGATGCAGAGATAAACGAGTATTTTTCAGATCGATTGGAAGAGATATTGCAACGTTCATATGCTTCAAATGCAAATGTGTTAGCTCAATTACTAAGCGTTGATTTGCCGAATTATTTATCCCAAGAGGAATTAAACAGTTATCTAAACTATCCTTGGTCGGGTAAAACATTTTCTAGGAGGCTTTGGGGAAATATTTCATCGCTTGAACAGAAACTCTCTAATGCTATTGTAAAAAGTGTTGCTAGTGGAGAAGGCGTTATACACGCACTAAATACCATGCGATTAGACTCGGAAATTTGTGACATGTTTAAGTTAGAAGAATCAAAGTATAACAAAGCGATAGAAAATCTCGTTCGAACGGAGTATGCAAAATTTGCCCAAGACGGTATTGAAAAATCATATTTAGAAACAGGCATTGAGGAATACAATGTTTTAACTGCAAAGGATGAGAGAGTTTGCCGAATTTGTGGAGGAAAGGCAAGTAAGAATCCCTATAAATTGAAAGATGCTGTCATAGGTGAGAATCGAGCGCCTTTCCATAGTCGTTGCAGATGTACGGATGTTCCTAACTTACCAAAATTAGGAAAGGATATTGATGAAGAATATGACCGATTATTTGGCGATTTATTAGATGAGTTTGCACATGATTCTTTTGGAATTAATTTGAAACGGAGGAAGTAGAATGAAAGATTTTCATGAAGCAGTACTAACAATTAATGTAAATGCTGATATCGCAGAAGCCTACAAAACAGCTATTGAGTCTGAGAACCATCCTAATGGCTTGAGAGATCATTGGAATGGCAATTATGCCTATGTTGTTATTGGCAATCAAATTGTTAATTATCAAGATAATACTCCAGTTGATAAGAATACCGTTAATTTAACGATTCAATTATTATCTCATACATTACCAAATTTAAAAGAAACAGTTAATTGGTATGAAAAGATGGGGTGTATTGTTGTTAGAACTGACTACAAAGAAGGAAAGTCTAGTAATTAGGCTTTTTTATTTTGTCCGAAATGACGTTAAACTAGCGCAATACTGGGCTTGGTTGAATGGTGGGACGCAACTATTAAAACTCAAAGCAATGCGGGGCGTGGAAACGAATTGTGGGGCGAAAGGAGAATAAGCATGAAACACAAATCATTAATACCAATAAATTTGCAATACTTTGCCGAAGGTGACGATCCACAGTTTTCTTTTGATGATTTCAAAACTTTTGCGGAATCTAATGAAGAAGCTCAAAAATTTCTTCAGTCACAATCTCAAAGTGTTGCTGACAAGCAATTGGAAGCTTGGAAACAAAATAACCTAGATAAAATTAAACAGGATACTATCAAGGAATATGAGGAATCCAAGAAAAACAAGTCACCTGAACAAATACAACTAGAGAAATTACAAGCTGAATTCGAAGCTGAGAAGGCTTTACGTGTGACAAGTGACAACAAAGCATTTGTTGCTGAACAAATTGCTGGGCTAGAACTAGATGGAGAGTTAAAAGATTCTATTTCTCAATTTATGTTAAATAATCTTGTTAGTTCTGATACAGAATTCACTAAAAAAGCTGTGGAAGGTTTTACTAACGTTTTGGAATCTATTAAAGAGAAACATTCCGAAGAAATTAAAAGTCTAGAAATGCAGACAGCATTTGGTACGAAAAAACAGCAACAAACAACTGATAATACACAAGAAAATATTGATGATCCAATGGGTAAGTTAGGCGAAATGCTACAACAATTTAATTAGGAGAGTGACAAATTATGAAAAAAACATCTTTAAATAATTTAGAGTATTTGGATATTTCACCAGCGATTAATGCTATGCAAGTACCAAATACACCTTTTTTAAGCTATTTACTTGGTGCTGGAAAGACAGAGCAAGCAAACTCTACAGAAATTAAATGGCGTGAATATGATATCAATAACGATGATTCTTCTGAAAAGCTTGAGGGCGGAGATTATCCAGATGCTGAATCAGGTAGAACTTGGTTTAACAACTATACTGAAATTTTTAGAAAATCTACTTCTGTATCTGGTACATTAGATGCTATTAATGTGAATGGTGTCGGAAACGAATTAACTAATCAAGTAGCACTACGTGGTATGGAAATGAAAATTGATTTGAACCGAAAATTGATTACTGGTGTAAAAGCTGATGAAAATGGTTCTAAGGGTCGTCGAATGAATGGAATTTTGAACTTGATCAATTCAGCAAATAAGGCAGAAACAGCTACTGCGGGTGCAGTAACAAGAAAAGATATCGATGGTTTATTTAAATTGATGTATGAAAAAGGTTATATGGGAGAAAAATTATGCTTGATTTCTCCAGATATGCAGGAGTTAATGACTGATGAGTTAGATGGAAAATCAACAAAAATTGTTCAGTTCGGTGAAAGAGTAACTTTTGGATTGCAAATTGGAAATATCGTGTCCAATTACGGTACAGGTATTGCTTTACTGGAACCATCATTGCCAAAAGGAACAATTGCCGCAATCGATACTAATTATGTGAAACTACGTCCATTACGTGAATGGAGAGCAGAAGAACTTGCAAAAACAACTGATTCAAGACGTATCGGTCTTGTAGGTGAATACTCGCTTGAATACAACGCTTCAAACTCTGGGGCAATTTTAAATTTAAAGTCTGAATAAAAGGGAGTTAGTACTCCCTTTTTTGATAGGAGGAATTACAGTGGTAAAAAAAGATGAAGTCGTGAAATATAGAGTAGGTAAAACTAAAAATTTTGTTGGGTTTGTTCATCCTAAAACTCGTAGATTTATCACAGCAGATTCAAATAACGAATTTATCATTTCTGTAGATGATAAAGAAGCAATTGCAATTTTGGAAGAAGCAATTGATGTTAATAGAATTTAGGAAGTGATCTGATGGATGAATCGCTAAAAATGGAGATCATTGGGTCTACAAAAGAAGAATTTCCAGACTTGAGTGAAGAACGTATAACTAATTTATTAGAAATAATTTTGCTAGAAATTGAATCATACAACACTTGTAAAAATGATATTTCATGGGAAAAATTAAAAAGCGTGATTAGTGAAGTGTTGTATCAAATAATAAAAAATGAATCAGAAAAAACAGTATCTTCAGTTAGACGTGGCGATACAACGATTAGTTATGCTTCAACAGCAAATGCTGTTAGTGAGTTA
The DNA here is from genome assembly GCF_051714005.1 of Enterococcus sp. AZ171. Classification (NCBI taxonomy): domain Bacteria; kingdom Bacillati; phylum Bacillota; class Bacilli; order Lactobacillales; family Enterococcaceae; genus Enterococcus; species Enterococcus sp. AZ171. The sequence goes on from NZ_JBIORA010000001.1 coordinate 1,128,778, forward strand.
CTTCTAGGATATGGCGATTTGATACGAAGGGTTATTGGTTGTGGAGGATTGGAGTTTTTTTAATGAATGAAGCAGATATTTTAGAAACTACTTACGAAGATAGTTGTATTATCGAAAGACTAATGGACATTGAAGATTCTAATACAAATATTACTATTCAAGATTACAAAAAAGTATATGATAATCCTATCTCTTGCGCTCTTTCACAAGGTCAAATCGATGGACTAGCAGTCATAGAAGATGGAGAGATGGTAAATGTTTCGACTGACACATATAAATTATTTGTTCATCCTAAGATTAAACTAAAAAAAGGAGATCGAATAACAATAACTCAAAAGGCCAGTGGCTTAATTTTTTCTCTATTTGCTACTAAGCCTTTTTACTATCCTAGTCATTGTGAAGTGAATTTGATAGGAAGTGAAAAAAATGGCTGATCTCAAATATGAATCTAATGCAGAAAAGATCATTGAGAATTTTAAAAATATGACTGTAATTGCTCAAAAAGAAGGAATATCTTTTGTGAATGATTCGATGAATAAAGTTGTTAGCCTAGCTAAACCCTTAACTCCTGTAAAATCAGGTGATTTAAGACGTGGTTATCGAGTAGTAAAAGCTAGGAAGCTTTCATCTGGTCGTATTGTTGGAGCGGTTATAAATAATGAACATTACTTTAAGTATGTGGAAGAAGGACACAGGACTAAAAATGGTGGATTTGTAAAAGGACGGTTTATGTTGACCCGTGCAACAAATCTTGCAAATATGTCTTATATTCCTCGAAGATTTAAACAAATGGCAATAAAAATCGTTAAGAAAGGAAAGTAACATGAAAGATAAAATCATTGCTGAAATCAGTAGTAAATTAAAAGAAATATATCCAGATGGGACAATATATCTTGATTCAGTTATGCAGTCAACTAAAGATTTTTACTTTGTTTTATCAGTAATGGAATCTGGGACTGAAAATGTAGGGATTGATGTTCAAAATGTTTCTTTCTTAATTGATATTGCATTGATTGATAATAAATCTGATAAAAAATTAGTTAATGAATTAGTCTCACGCTGTGGGGCTTTTTTTAATACGATTACAATCGATAGTCAAACACTATTTCCAGAAAACTATTTACCTGATGAAACAGATGGTGTTCAACACATTCGTTTCACATTAGGATTTCCACAATATATTGAATGGAGTGAAAAATAAATGGGAGAAAAAAGAAGCAAAACTGGAATTATTTCTGTTGAAAAACCTACTTGGTTTCCTTTGAAAGATGAGTCAGGAGAACTTCCAGTATATGATACTGCAATGACGATGGGAACAGCGGTTAGTATCAAACCTACAGCTAATTATGAAACAACACAAGACTATGGTGATTCAGTTGTTCAAGATCAATTTACTGCGTTTGGTGGTGCAGAAGTTGAATTAGAAGCAAATGGGTATACTCATAAAGTTTTAGCAACAATCACTGGAGGAAAACTTGTCAAAGGTGGTGCGTTGCGCTCTGGAGAAGATATTGCCCAAGATGGTGCTTTTGCCTATCGACGTAAAAAGTCGAATGGAAAATACCGTTATACAGTCTTTTATAAAGGTCAGTTTGCTTTAGATTCAGATGAAACTTCAACTATTGAAGGAAGTAAAGTAAGTTTTACTCATCCAACTTGGAAGGGTTCATTTGTAGATGTACCAGGACTTGGATATATGTACTCAGTTGATGAAGATGATGAAGGCGTTGATCAAACAATGATTGAAAACTGGTTTACAAAAGTAGCAATCCCGATTGAAGAAGCAGAACAAGAAGAACTATCAGGAGGTAAAAAATAATGTCTAAATATCAAACGACAATTAAATTAATGAAAAAAAATGAAGATGGGAAATATAAACAAGTGCAATTCAAATCTGCTGAGTTCTTACCAGGTCTAGTTGTAGAAGAAGCGGCAGAAGTGATGGAAGGAATGCAAAATGCTGTAGATGGAAAATCAGTATCAGAAGCATTAAGTCGAGCTTATTCATTTATTGCAGATATTTTGTTTGAAGGACAGTTTACTGGTGAAGATTATCGTCAAGGGATCGATGCTCGAGAAATTGCTCCATTGACAGGTAAGTTATTAAAATCTGTTACCGCAGGCTTTGATGAAACTTATACAGAAACGAAAAAAAAGTAAGCGAAGCTCTCAAATATCCTTCTTTTAAACATTCGATTACTTATCGAGAATTAGATTTAAAGACGCAATTACTCGAAGCAGGTTGGACGTTACCAGAAATTGAACGTACTGACTTTGATGAGTTAATGCGTCTTTTTGCTTTTCGAGATGCAGTAAAAGAGCATGAGGATGTTGAGTACTACGATAACTTCACCCAATTTTAGGAGGTGATACTTTGAATAACGATGACCTAATTCTGAAGATGATATTAGATGAATCAGGTTTTACTGCTGGCATGAATAATGCTGTCAAAAAGCTAGGTTCTTTTGATGGAACTATCGAAAGAACGAGTAGAAAAAGTGGCAGTTCATTAGGTAGTATTTGGAAAATATTTGCTGGTAGCTTTCTAGCCAGTGGAGTGACTAAAATTGTAGGAGCTGGATTTGATCTAATTAAAGGTTCCATAAGTGGAGCAATTGATCGAGTAGATACGATGAATAATGCTCTACGAAATTTCCAAAATATGGGATTCAGCAATTCAGAAATTATGAAGAATATCGGAAAGAATGGGCTTTTATCTCAAGGTATTCAAGGACTTCCTACCGCTTTGAATGATGCGATAAGTCATGTACAACTTCTTGCTTCTTCTACTGGGAATTTGACTCGTTCGACTCAAATATTTAAAGCATTAAATGATGGGATTCTTGGGTTTGGTGGTTCAACTGATCAAGTAAATGAAGCTGTTATTCAGCTATCTCAAAGTTTCTCAAACGGAAAAGTAGACGCACAAACTTGGAATTCAATGATTAATGCTCAACTTGGTCCTACTCTATCTGCTATCGCTAAAAAGATGGGAATTACAATGGGAGAGCTTAAAGAAGGGTTGTCTCAAGGTAAGATTTCTGTTGAAGAGTTCCAAAATCAATTAATAGAAATGGATACTAAAGGTGGCGGAGGACTTAAATCATTAAATCAAATTGCTAAAGATTCAACCAAGGGGATTAAAACCTCTATCCAGAATGCCAAAACAGCTGTTACTCGTGGTGTTGGTGAAGTAATAGAAGGATTAAATAAAGCCTTAGTAGATGCTGATTTAGGTGGGTTTAAGGGGATTATTGATAAAGTTGGCAGTTCCATGGAATCTTTTTTGAAAGTAATTGCTGCAAATATTCCTACAGCAGTATCATTTTTAGGTGATTTATTTAATGCAGTTCAAAAATTTGGTTCTGCCTTGAAATTTATGATGCCATTTCTGGTTCCTGCAACTACTGCTTTCGGTGCATTAATGTTTCAACTTAAAGGGATACCGGCAATTATAAAGAGTTTTAATAACTTTAAAAATGCCATAATTGGTATCGGAAACTCATTAAAAATTATGGGAGCAATAGCCGCAGCAAATCCGTTTGTGTTGATTGTTGGAGCTGTTGTCGGAGCGATTGCTGTATTTGGCTATTTTATGGCAACCAATGAAGAGTTTAGAAACAAAGTTATATCCGTTTGGAATGATGTAAAAGATTCCGTACTTGGTGTATTAAAGAATATAAAAGATTGGGGAATTGATACTTGGAATTCTGCTAAAGAAATGGCAACAAATGCCGTTGAGAGTGTCAAGGATGCTTGGTCTGGAATAAAGGAATGGTTTTCAAATACTTGGCAAGGCATTAAGAGTGGAGCAACAGGTTTATTTGATAAAACAATAGAAACTTCAAAGAATGCGGTTGATAGTGTAAAAAACGCATGGTCGAATACAAAGCAATGGGTTTCTGATATTTGGCAAAGCATAAAAGATTCAGCAACTGAAAAATGGAATGAAATTAAAGGTTCGATTATGGAAGTTGCTGGTCCATTGATTACTGGTTTGAAAAACGCATTCTTACATGCCACTTTTTATTTAGAAGATTTGTGGAACAATCTTGTTGAAATTGGTAAAAATGTTTTTGAGATTTTAAAAAATGTCATACTTGCACCAGTTTTGTTTGTGACCTCCATGATTTCCGGAGGATGGGAAGAAACAAAAAATAATATGATTAGCGTTTGGAATAATATCAAAGAAAGTGCTCTAAATATTTGGGAATCTATAAAAAATATTTTTGTTAGTTATATTACAAATATTTATTTTGCTGCGATTAATATTTGGACAGGTTTCAAACTTACTTTGATAAATATTTGGAATGAAGTGGTAAATCAAGCTAAATCAATCTGGTTAAACATAAAACATTTTTTTATTAATCTTTGGATTGATATAAAATATTTTGCAATTCAGAAATGGATTGAATTGAAGTTTTCTGTTATTCAAACTTGGATTGATTTAAAATATAATGCTATCTCCACTTGGAATAATATTAAACAGTTCTTCAAAGATACTTGGCAGAACATTAAAGATACAGCATACAATACATGGATTTCTATAAAAAATACCATGATCAATACATGGAATAACATTAAGGACTCTTTCTGGAATATTGTTACTGGAATTGTTAACTCCGCTGAAAACGCATGGACAAATCTAAAAAATGGTGTTTCAAATGCTATCAATCGTGTGAAAGAAATATTTGATTCATTAAGGGAAATTGACTTGTTTGAAATCGGTAAGAATATCATTGATGGGCTTATAAATGGTGTATTAGAAAAATGGAACGCATTAAAAGAGACTATTACGGGAATTGCTGGAAACATCAAAGATTCTATCAAAGGTGCACTAGATATTCATTCTCCATCAAGATGGATGAGAGACATGGTAGGAAAAAATATTGTTCAAGGTATTATCGTTGGTATTGATAAAGAACAAAGTAAATTGGATCAGACAATGACTGATTTAGTGAAAACTCCATCGGTTCAACCAGTTGTTACAGGTTCTAATAGTCAACCAGTGGTGCAAACTAAACAAAATACATCATCTAATTCAGTGAGTGAAATTCACTTGCATATAAATGTTTATGGAGATCTACCTGATTCGATGATCAAACAAATCGCCAAGAAGATGAAAACAGAATTGACGAGACAAATGAAACGAGATGCTGATGCAGTAGGAGGGACATTATATGCAACTTAAAAGAGGACAATTCTTTATCAATCAACATTATTCTTCCGAGTTTAACGTATATATTCAAAATAGGCCTGCTTCTGTTTCGGCTAGTCGTGTAATTGAATTGAGAGATCGCGAAGGTAATGATTCAATTATTATTGATAAAGCCTATTACAAAAACGTTACTAGAAAAATTGAATGTTATTACAAAGCACCATCGATTGATTTAGTGCAGGAATGGGAAGATCGAATTACTGAATGGTTAGATATGAACTCTTATAGTGATTTTATTCTTTATTACGATCAACAATATATCTATCAAGCTATAGTAACCGAAGCGCCAGAATTTAAAGGAACAAGAAAAACAGGGAACATAGTTCCATTTGAATTTACAGTTAGTCTTCGACCATTCAAAGAAAATTACAGTGGTCGTTTTGCTATTCAACAGATAAAAGCTTTCGAGTTATTTAATCCAGAGAAGTATGCTTCAAAACCGCTTATTAAATTGAGTGGTTCTGGAGATGCTTCTTTTTATATTAATAATGACAAATATGATTTGAAACTATTAGATAGAGAATTATTTATAGATTCTAAATTAGAAGAGTCTTATCGAAAACTAGATGGTAATTTAGAACATCAAGATCATGTCACTTTATTTTTAGATTTTCCATTTCTATATCCTGGAAAAAATGAAATCAAATGGACGAATAATATACATTCGTTTGAAATAATACCTAGGTGGTGGAGAAAAGTATGATACCAAGAATATATAGTCCTACCGAGACAGATTTTTCTACGAATGGTTTAGGGATTTTGAAGGACACCACAAAATGTGAGATATATGAAGTAGCAAATGGAAAATATGAATTAGAGTTGGAGTATCCATTAGGCACTCGATTTGATGAATATTTTGAAAATGACTATCAAATAAAAGCAAAACCAAATGACCAAGAAGGGTATCATATCTTTTTTATTGATGATAAAGATATCGATACCTTTTTAGATACCGTAACTATTTATGCCCAGAGTCGTACAAATCGGCTTGGAAGACGAGCAGTTACTTTTGCTGAAGTAGACTCTAAAACTGGTCAAGAAGCAATGGCAATTATTGAAAACAATATGGATAAAAAATCAGATATACGCTTATATTCTGATATTACAACTGTATCAAGTACAACTTTTGAAGCAAGAAATGTTTTAAATTGTATTGCTGGCGAACAAGGATCGTTACTTCAGTATTGGGGCGGAGAAATTAAACGTGAGCCATTTAAGCTATCTTTATTAAAACGAAGAGGCCGTGACAATATTGGAACAATCCGATATGGAAAAGATTTATCTGGATTAAAAGTTAAGTTAGATTGGACAGGCGTGAAAACAAGAATTATTCCTTATGCTGATCCTCAAAGTGATACTGGTACAACTAGTCGAATCTATGGCTCGCCAGTAGATAGCGAATATATTAATAATTATCCTGATGTATATACAGAACACGTTCAATTCACAGAAGAACAGGGAGTTAAAGATGTTAATAGCTTAAATAAAATAGCTAAGAATTATTTCAAAACAATTAATCCAGGCTGTGATAAACCGAAGATTTCTATTACCGTTGAGTTCGACAAATTAACAGACACAGAAGAAGGAAAAGAATTCGTTAAGATAAGAAATTATGGGTTATTTGATACGTTTAAAATATATCATCGAAAATATAAGCTATATTTTGAATCGAAAGTTAGCGGTGTTCAATATGATTCATTATCTGAAAAGGTTTTGAAGTTGGAAGCTGGGGATACTCAAGTTGCTTTTTATCAACAACAAGCCGTAACCATTCAAGATAAATTAAAAGATTATGCCACGAATAATTATATGAGTAGTTTTAATGATTATGTGTCCTCTATGATTACAGGTCAAGGAAATGCAGGCGGTTATGTAGTTTTATGGCCAAAAGAAAAGCCTTCAAATATTTTTATAATGGATAATCCAGATTTGAACAAAGCAAAAGAAGTATTAAGAATGAACAAAAACGGAATTGCATTTTCTAAAAATGGTTGGAATGGTCCTTTTAATTCTGCTTGGACATTGGATAGTATATTCAATGCTAATTTTATTCAGACTGGAATAATTCATGCAGATGTTTTTGAGAATTCATTTAGTAATACAGGTGATACCTTAAAACTCGTTAACGGACTTCTTCAAATTTGGAATAATAAAACCAAGATTATGGAGTTAACTAAGAAGGGCATGGAATTCTGGAATGCGAAAGAATCGATTGGAACAATTGGGACAACTGATTCAGTTGGGAATCCCTTTCCAGACGCAACTACTCCAACACCTTTAGAAGGCAATTCGTTGGTCATGCGTACAAATGGTGACGGAAAGTATATTTTGATTTCTCCAACTGTAGGAAAAGGGCTCGCCTTGCTTGGAAATGGTAAAGCCATTTATTTCGGTGATTTGGATGTCCAAGGCAAACTTACTGTCCAAGGTAAGGAGATTAGCGGAGGAAATGCTGGAGGAAACGGCAACGGTTGGAATGGACAATATCCACCAGAAGTGACTAGTGATCGCGACAAACGTTATTGGCAGATATGGGCAATGGCTGTAGGTGCAGGCTTTACTAAACAAGCTGCTGCTGGATTATTAGGAAATGCTCAAGGAGAATCAGATGCTAATCCAACCGCTGATGAGGGCAATGGCGCACCAGGATTTGGTTATGGTGTATGGCAGTGGACGGATTCCACAGGGGCAACTAGTGGACGTGTATACATGGTTAATTTAATGACTAAAGCAGGAATTAGCGACAATCCAGACACAATCACTGCACAATTTAAACTCTTGATGTGGCATGCCCCGAACGGGCAATGGATCGCCACCAGCGCTTATCCTTATTCATGGACACAATTCATGAATTTGACGGATATCAACACGGCAACTCAAGCATTTGTAGCTAACTTTGAACGTCCGCGTGATCCACATCCAGAACGGACGACATGGGCACAGGAATGGTATGACAAGTTCAAAGATTTGGAAAGCCCCGTTTCAAAAGGATATGTAAAACCAATTGCAGAACCAATCGCAGTGACGAGCGAATTTGGTTGGCGTGATTCTCCAATCACTGGAACTCAAGAATTCCATAACGGAATCGATTTGGTAAACGGTAATCCAAATACACCAATTTTTGCTTCTGCAGACGGTGAGGTTATCGTGGCGGGGGATGCGAACTATTATGACTGGTATGGAAACTGGACAGTAATCAAACACGCAGATGGAATGTATACAGGCTATGCTCATCAAAGTCGTGTGGATGTCTCAAAAGGTCAGAAGGTAACTGCTGGTCAGCAAATTGGTTTGATGGGCACTACTGGTCCATCCACAGGAGAACATTTACACTTTCAATTTATGGACGAATTTTATCCATCGTCCGCAGCGCATTTTCATAATGCGAGAGATTATATTAGTTTTTGATAAGGGGGATAAAAATTGCCTAAACATAAAATGATTTTGAGTACAACGGAGCCGATAAATTATCTACCACCGATTCGAATTATTCAAGATGATAAAAACAGCCAAACGTTTGAGGCTGAAATTGTTGAAGAAGGACAACTTTTAGATTTTGATCGTAAAGTTGTCTTTTTTAATGCGCGAATCGGACAATATAAAATTCGGGATAAAGTCGAAAGGATAGATTACGCAAGTAGTCGTGTTTCTTATACATTGATCGATGCTTTTTTACAGAAGGTCGGTGAATTTCAAGCGTGGTTTAGTTTTGCGGATAGTGAAGAACCAGAATCGGATTTATTTAGTACGATGCCTTTCAACTATCGTGTGCTTCCTGGTATTCGCAAAAATATTTGGGAAGGAAATTACTTTTGGGATTTACAAGAGTTAGTCGAGTACTACAAGAGATACAAGCATTTGATTTCAGAAATCGTGGAAAACAAAGATTTTAGTGGATTAATCGACGAACTTTCGGAAATCGACGGGCGTACAAATCAACTCGATAATTTTGCGACAGCTTCAAAAATGGATGCAGAGCAGGGGATCGCTACAAACAAGTTTATGACGCCTCAAAGGGTAACACAGCAAACAGATGCTCGATTAGCCACAGATGAGGAAGCAAAGCTCGGAGTTAATAATACAAAGTTGATGACTCCAGAAGCGACAAAAGCTTTCTACGATTCGAATATGGTAACTAAGCATTATCCAGTTACTAACCTGTCAGAATGTAAATGGGGAGATATCTATCTTACTAGAATTGGGGATACAGTAAGTATGAATGCTTCGGTTGGTACATTAGATGATGCAAAAGCTGCAAACAATGCCATTTTTACGCCAATTACATTTCCAGAAGGATTTCGGCCAACAACGGATACAGGTATAGTGAACTATGTGCCAGCAATGTTTGATACTTATTTTGGAAGTGTAACGACTGGAGGAATATTGAAATTGAAAATAGCGATGGATGGTAGTCACGCTCATAATATTACAGGTACATGGACAACTGCTGATGCCTTTCCCAGATGAAGCCGAGAACACGTTGCCTCGGCTTTACTTTGTAGAAGCACTAGAAGAATTGCGATCGAAGCTAAATCCTGAACGATTTAATTTGGGAATTGTAGCAGATTCACATTTTGATGAAGGAACATGGCGAACACAAGCATATCGTTCTTTAAAAAATTTGAATAATATTTTGTACATTCAAAATGATTTAGATGCTATCGCCGCTTTAGGTGACAACGTGGATAGCGAACACAAAGACAAATCAATCAACATTCGTAATTTAGAGCGTTACTGTGAGCGATTTTCGCAAGGGAATAACTTAAATAAATTTATTGTCAGGGGAAATCACGATGCTGGTACTCTTGTTTGGGACACTACTAACGAAGGAAACAAAGTATTTGAAAAAGACATTTTAACGGGGCAGGAGCAACTAACTATTTTCAAAAAGTATATAAATCAAGATGGTAAAGTTTACGATATAGAAGGACAGTACCATTATAAAGATTTCCCTGAAAAGAAAGTCCGTTTGGTAATCATCGATACATTAGATAATTCAATGACAATCAACGCAAACGGAACGTTAAAATATACTGATCAATGGTCACTTGGTTTGCGTGAACAGCAATTGCAATGGATTGCAGAGAAAGCACTCGGGACGTTACCTAATGATTACCATGTGATTATGGCAACGCACGTTCCAGTACAACCTGATGATGTTGAACCAGGCGCCCTAAAAAATGGGGAGATGCTTAAACAACTCATATCTGCATTTGTTTCTAAAACGTCCACCACATTAGTTTCAACATTAGAAGATTATTCCGTGAATTTGTCAGTGGATTTCTCAAATCGTAACGAAAGCAATTTTGTTGGTTTTTTTGCAGGGCATAGACACGCAGAATACTTCTATACACCAGATCAAATGGGGGGATTCTACTCTACAGTACTTGATTGTGCATTTGTACGAGATACTAGCAAAATCGGTACCGTTCAAGAAGATGCTTTTTCCGTGGTAAGTGTCAATACAGAGGACAGAAAGGTAACTATTCTTGGATTTGGAAGAGAATCAAATCGTGAGTACAGATATTAAGGAGGAAGCATATGAATAGAAAGACAGGAGAAATTGTAGTACCGACAGAACCAGCAAGTCGTGCTACAAAAATCACTGGATTTACCTTTAAGTCTTATGATAAAAATGCTGGTTTATTACAATTTCAAATCAAAAATCAAGATGGTCGTCCAACTGATTTATTTGGGGCAACGGTTCGTCTTTTGATGTTCATTTATTCTGGGGATGAGAAAAAGGAATTTCCTATTTTTGATCATCAAATCATAACTGAAAGCTACCTAGAAGGAATTGTAAAATATCCAATCCCTGACATGTTACTTTCGTATGAAGGAAAAGTGGATGCGAATATTTATATTGATTTCCCTGATGGTAGCCATACGGATAACTTAGCATTTTCATTTACTATAGAAAAGTCAGTAATCGATTGGGATATCCAATTAAACGGAGAATACTATTTCAAGGACTTTCAACAGTTGCTTGAACAAGTGAAAGCAGAATCAGCAGGTGTGATTGAAGAACTACTTGGAGACGTGAAGGAAGTTGTTGATCATGCCAATGAACAAATAGTTACTATGAATGAAGAAGTAGAAAAACTTGTCGACAAAGTGAATGAAGTAAGTCAACAAGTCAAGAATCTCGGAAGATTCAAAAGGATGTATTCGAACAGCATTAATTTTGGAAAATACGATTATAGTGGAAATCCCAATTTATTTAGAAATGTTGACTCAAATAACTGGATTGTTGGGACGGGAGTAACAAAAGGTAGTGAAGAAAATGCGACGACATTCACGCTTTCCGATAGCACTACAAATCCTAATGCTTATGTACAAACAGAAGTACCAATTTTGTCGCCGAATAAAAAATACACGATGAGTACCAAAGTATTTTTAGATAATCCAGCTTCATCAAATAACTATTTGCTTTACCGCTTAAATAAACAAAGTGGTTCTCTTTCTTATTTGCATATAAAGTTAAGTGATTTGCCATTAAATGAGTGGGTAGAAGTAGAAACAATGGCGACTAAACATGAAATATCGTTCGATCCTTCTGAGATAACGAGTGCCTGGTTACAATTACTATTAAACGGCTTTACAGGTACTATCAAAATTAAAAATGAAATTAAAATTGAAGAAGGTGAATCAGCTACACCATACCAGCCCAATCTATTAGTTGCGCCTTTTTATCTATCAAAACAAGTAACAGGAGAAAGAATGTACAAATATTTTGGTACAGGAATTAAAGATAGTAATAATCCAAACGACTACAGCTGGGATATCACTGAAGAATACATTGAGAGACGTATGTCAGATTATATTGATGAAAGTGAGAAAGAGCAAGAGAAATTATTTCTGACAAAAGCTGAAGCATCGACAAGTTTAATGGATTTAACAACTCCTCAAACGGTTTCGGCATTGAAGAAATTTAATGGTGGCTTGCTTTCTAATGGAATCAATGTGGGGATTGAATATGCACAGGCAGTAACAACTGATAAATATAATAACCATGGAGCAATTTATTTGGGCGGTTGTGCTTGGTTGGCTTGGGAAACTTTAACTTTCCAGAAAGCGGATGGATACGCGAAAGGTAGTTATATTCGATTAGGTGCAGATGGAAATGCCTCGTTTACGTATAGTGATGTTCCGAATATATTCGGGGGATATCTCTGGTTAGGTGGAACATGTCAACCTGATTATACAGATGGTGGTTTTGGTTCGTATCATATTACAGTCGAAAACAATTTCGATGATGCCCGTAAGCCAATTGTGCGCTTTGTTGACTCACCGACGACACCAGTTAAAAAACTTGCTGTACGAGGATTCGCTTTGGTTTTTGCACCAGCGCCAACAGAAAATAGCAGAGTGTTAAAATAACAGAATATGCTATAAATGAGATTGTTGCTAAAGATAGAACGTACTCAAACGAGTGCGTTCTTTATTTTTTATGAAAGGAAGAAAATAAGTGAATACAATGATAGAACTGTTGAAAAATCAACTTTTAAAAATGAGTCATGACGGTAGTTGGGTATTCGGTGCTATTGGTGGGGGAGTTTCTTTTGTGTTTCCTGATTGGATTACGTCAAAAAAAATAGGCATTGAGCATGCGGTTGTTATTGGAATATTATTAGCAGTTTTTCTTATGGAATGGGCTGTGGGTTCTAGTTTAGCCAAACTATCGACAAGTAAAAAGAAAAATAGTACGACTCTGATTGATTCAGCTATTCGAGATTTTATAATCTTGGTGATTTGCATGATTGCCTATGGATTTGATTATTTGTTAGGTACTGGCTCCATTATTTTTTGTTTGTTTACCTTCGCTTTTATTTACCATAATTTCTATAGTTTGATGGCAAATATCGCTGTTTTAGGTTGGGAAGATAAATTTCCAATGTGGCTAATTAAGTGGCTAGAAGATGAAATTGAAGTTAAAAAAGAAAAATATTTCCCAATAAATCATTTACAAGGAGACGATGAAAATGAGTAAACACTTAGTAGTTTTTGGACACGGACAAGGGGATCCAGGAGCAGTAGGAAATGGTTATCAAGAAGCAACGTTTACCAGAAATATTTTAGGCCAAAAATTGAAAGCATGGGCTTCTAAGTTGAAAAGGAATCAAATCGACTTTTACAATGAATCGCTAGATATGTATCAGCAAACAAAAGCTGGAGGTGGAGCGTATGACGTAAATGGTTATGCTTCGGTGACAGAGTTTCATTTGGATGCTGCAAGTGCTACAGCTACTGGTGGTCATGTAATTATCAATGCTAAATATTCTCCAGATAACAATGATCTTGCGATAGCAAAAGTTTTGGAAAAGTATATAGGTCTTTGGGAATCATCAAAACCAACAGGTACTTATAAGCGTGATGATCTATTGAACTGTAATGTCTTTTCTAATCGTGGAATTTCCTATCGCTTAGTTGAGCTAGGATTCATTTCTAATGCGAGTGATGTAAAGAAATTAGTTGATAATATTGATGCAGTAGCGAAATGTTTAGTTGAAGCGATTACAGGCGAATCGCTGAGTGGAGCTACTTCTTCTACAAATACAGTATCAAAACCACAAACACCATCCGACCATGATAAAGCAGTCGCAGAAAGTAAAGCTGTTCACCAAGGGAACGCGTGGGCGAAACTAGATAAGTTCAATGAAGTAAGCAAAGGAAAAGTCCGAATTGCTGGATGGTTAGTGCCTGACAAACCAGAGGGTTCAATTGGAAAATATGCTTATATTCTTATCATTGAACATGGTACAACCAAAGAAATCACTCGTGTTGCTTCGCAAGGAATCAAACGACCTGACGTGAAGAAATCCTATAATTATAAAGGTGGCGATGCCCTAGGAATGGACGTCACAGTGGATCTAAGTTGGGTGGAAAAAGGCACGAAAATCGATGTCATTTTCCGCCGTTGTAATCAAGCAAACGGTGAAGGTGCAGTCAATGATGTTCGAATTAAGGATATCTATTTGACGTTATAAACTAAAAGCTCCTCGTTTGAGGGGCGGTACATAATCAGATTTATTGTTTGCTAAACAAATTTCTAATATATCCAAAGAATTTATTTTTTTAGGGAGAACAAGAGATATATTATATCTATATACAGCATATAAAATATAAAATTATACCTCATATTTCTATATTGTCAATTCTTTTGAAATACTTTTGAAATACTTTTGAAATACTTTTGAATTAAGATTAGGGGGTGTAAAAAATTAAGTTTATTGAATTAAAAGATGAAATCTTTACGACACCAAGAGAAAACTTCCAACTAGAGTTTAAAAAATCGCAAACTAAACTATCTAGTGATGTATGGTCAACTTATAGCGCGTTTGCAAATACTAATGGTGGAATTATAATTTTAGGTATCGAAGAGATAGTATCAGAAAAAAAGTACAAAGTAGTAGGAGTCGACAATCCAGAAAAAGTTATTACTGAATTTTGGAATTGTATTCATGATAAACAAAAAGTTAGTGTTAACTTACTTGCTAATGAAGATGTTCAAACATTCAAGGTGTCGGGTAAAACTATTATAGAAATAAATGTACCCAAAGCACCGTATGAAAGGAGACCAGTGTATATAAATAATAACAAAAGTAAAACATATATTAGAACGGCTGATGGTGATCGTATTGCAGATGATGCACAATTTAAATACTTAATAGTAGATTCGCAGAATGATATCGATAGTGAGTTATTGCAAAACTATGACATAGACGATTTAAATCTTGAAACAGTGGACGAATATAGAAATTTACTTTATAAAAATACGAATAATTCTAAATATTTAGAACTTAGCCATGAAAAATTGTTAAAGAATATTGGAGTATTAAAAAAAGACAGACAAGATTCTAAGTCGCCATATAGACTAACTGTAGGTGGATTATTATTTTTTGGGAAATATAATTCTATAACTGATAGATTTAAAAAATTTCAATTAGATTATTTTAAAAAACAAAGCTTTTTAGATACTGACTGGCGAGATAGGGTATCAAGTGGGGATATGAATTATCCTGAGATGAATTTGTTTTCGTTCTATAATTTAGTTATTCAAAAATTAGAACTTAGTGTGCCTGATTCCTATAGACAAGAAGAAAATATGACGAGAGGGTCCTATAGAACAGACCTATTACTTGCTTTGAAAGAAGCATTAGTAAATACATTAATGCATGCTTATTATGATTCTGATAAAGTTATAAAAATAATCGATTGTGATGATTATGTAAGTTTCTACAATCCGGGAGAAATGAAAGTTTCTAAAGAGGAATTTATAAATGGAAGTTTTTCGGTAACGAGAAATTCGATTATTTCAACGCTATTTAGAAGAGTAGGGATTGCTGAAAAAGGAGGGTCATGAGGACCTAGAATTTTTGAGGCAGCTACAAAGAACAGCTTGCGTATTCCAGAAGTTGATACTAATTTTGATTCTACTGAAGTTAGGATATGGAAAATAAATATGTTAGAAAGTTTAAGTGGTTTAAACGAAGTAGAATCTAACATAATTAAATATGCTATGGAAAAACCTACTTTTAAAATTAAAGATATAGTGAATTCTACAAGCTATAAAGATCACACTGTTAGAAAAAACGTAAATAGTTTAGTTGAAAAGGAAATGCTACAAAAGATAGGTAATGGTAAAGCAACCATGTTTGTCTTAAGCTCTTCTGAAGAAACAGGAGTGATGACTTTTAAAAGGTTACTGAAAGAAATAGAAGTTGGTTTTATGAAGAGTAGATAAAAACATAAAAATAAAACCTCTCTCAATCTTGAGTGAGGTCTTTTTTGTGCTCTATGATTAACTTGCTAATTCTTCCGAATTTTCAAGTACAGCTATGAATAAATAATTAAGATAAAGTAGTTAGATAGTAATCATATTGACAACAGCAAAAAATGTTCGATAAAATAAATGTGTTATTACGTGAAAACATTATCTCTCATAACCCAATACCAACTCAATTTTTCGTGATAACAGGTTAGTTGCCACATGATTCTTCCTAAAATACATGATAACGTGGCAACAACCTGTACCCTTAGCTCAGTTGGTCAGAGCAGGCGGCTCATAACCGTCCGGTCGTAGGTTCGAGTCCTACAGGGTACATAAACTTTAAAATTAATGTTTTATTCTAGAATAAATTATAAAAAATAATTTTTTGTTGTATGCGGATTAGTTTATTGTTCTAATTTTTCTAGAAGATTAAGCCATGATCGTCAGAATGCGGTTATGGCGTTTTTTGTATAGGTGGTAATATGATTAGCGAACCGTTTAAAACATTAGATAATCAGATTGATATTTTGATAAGTAGAGAACTGGTTGTTTCTGACAAAGAGGTAACTAAGTCTATTCTTTTGAGAGAAAATTACTATAATGTTATTAATGGATATAAAGATATCTTTTTAGATAAAAGCTATGGTAGCTCTGAAAAATTTATTGAGAATACAAATTTTAATGAAATTTATCGTTTGTATTCTTTAGATAGAGACTTTAGAAACCATATATTTAAATACTTATTGATGTTTGAAACTAATTTAAAAACTATTATTGCATATAGATTTGCAGAAAAATTTCCCGAAAAGAATGCGTATTTAAACGCAAATTGCTATACAAAAGAACCTAGTTCTTTGGATAATGTATTAATAAATATAGCTAATTTATCTAAAATAATTCAGAGAGAAAAAATACAGTAATTCAATAAAACATTATTTAGAAAATTATTCACATATACCAATATGGGTACTAATTAATAATTTAACTTTTGGCGAAACATCATATCTTTTTAATTCTTTAACAAATGATTTACAAGAAAAAATTGCTAGAGATTTTAGTGTGAAATTTAAAAGAGAATATAATACAAAAAATGACGTATCAGTTGGTGCTTTGAAGCAAATAATTAAAGCTGTTAACTTTTATAGAAATATATGTGCTCATGAAGAAGTTTTATATTCCAAAAAAATTGGAGCACTTAAAGAAAAAAATTTCAAAAAATATTATGATAATAGTGTGTTGAATGAAATAAAAAAAGGTAGCCTCTTTGGTTTATTAGCAATGCTAAAACTAGTATTATCATTAGAAGATTTAAATCAACTTTTACTTAGTATTTATTTTCCTTTGGTAATTAATGATAAATTAGGTATCTTTGAAACAATATCAATTACTACTATTAAATTAAAAATGGGGTTTATTGAAGGTTGGGAATATAAAATATCGAATTTTATAGAAATGAATTCAGGATTACTAAAAATTTTTGAAGACAAAGAAGAATTTAAATAGCATTAACTTGCAAAAAAGAGTTTAATAATTACCCACCTTCGGGTGGTATTTTTTATACAAGATATAACGAAATCGAATAGAAAACCTTAATTATATATATTATAATTAAAATGTGTTACATGACTGTATTCGCATGATCTTTTTCACAACATGTAGCACAAAATGCTTGTCGTGATAAATCTCGATTAAATTCGTCAAGTTCTCTAGTTTTATGATATTTTTTCTCTTAGGCTACTCGAAAGAGTAGCTTTTTTTGTATTGTTTTTTTGCAAAAGCTATATAAGCGTAATATCTGATAAATTAAATCCTAGTCTTTTTACAAATCGAAACAATGGGATATAATCGGGTGATTCTTTTTTATACCCATTATATGTAAATAAAGATATTCAAATTCAATTTGACAGTAGTGAAACATGTTCGATAAAATAATTATATTATCGCATGTTCATTATACCCATTGTTAATCACAATCTAAGTTACTGCGATAATAGGTTTGTTGTCACCAACTCTTTCTTTTAAAATGAATAAGCAAATAAATGGTGGCAACAATCTGTATCCTTAACTCAGTTGGTCAGAGCAGACGGCTCATAACCGTCCGGTTGTAAGTTCGAGTCCTACAGGGTACATAATTAATTTTAGCTTGATATAAAACAAGATTGCATATCTATTTAACCATTTGCTGTTTTTGGTTAAATAGATATGCTTTTTTTTATTATTTGCAAATAACTTGGTTGTGAAAATTCATAGATTATTGTATAAAAGTTGTAAAAAATAAAATTCAATAATGCTATAATAAAATGTCGGCTCGTCGCTTCCACAGAGATTTTTGTGGAAGGAGGTGTATAATTTGTTTGAATTCACTTTAGAGCACGTGCTCTTGCCATTGTTAATTGGTTTAACGTTGGCATTATTTAGTCATTGGCTAGATAAACATTAGAGCCGACATGGCGCTTACTGTTTCGCAGCGGTAAGCGTCTTTTCTTGAAAAAAGAAAAAACACAACGTATTCGCAGGTACGCTGTGTTTATGGTGTATATTTGTTTAAATTCACTTTCAATGATTATTATACCTGATAAATAAATTGTGTCAAATGACTACCCTTTGACTACCTTTTATGGTATATTCAATGGCAGTTACTTCTAAAGTCATACTATTAAATGGTTGATTTTAAAGGATTTTTCCATTTATATACGTTCACTTCCGTTCTAAATTTAGACGCTTTTGGTCAATTTGAAGACCGAGGCGACAATTACCGACCTGTGATTTTTTATACTACAGAAGAACAACGTCAAAAAGCTGAAGAAAGCAAACAACAACTTGCAGCAAGTGGTCGCTTTAGTGATCCCATCGTTACGACGATTGAGCCAGCGGAGACCTTCTATTTAGCAGAAGATGAACATCAAGATTACTACAAAAAAAATCCTGAGAACTTTGAGCGTAATCATGCGCGTCGTGCGGCATTTATTGCTGACAATTGGGAGGGAAAGCAATGAATCGCAGCTTCTATCACTATCTGATGACTCTTCGTGGAGGGAAATCTTCCGATGCGTTATCAACGTTTGCAACCGAAGCTGGAAAAGATATCCAGTTTCCAAAACATAGTACGAGTTATGAAGAAATCTCTGATTATTTAGAAATGAATGTTGATTATTTGCCCTCTATGGATATCTTTGATAAAGCTTGGGATCATTATCTAGAGAATAATCATCTCGCCTGAACAATGGATCTGGTATGAAGGGTATGACTTAAAAAAGACGAGACAAGTACTGCTTAGACAATATTTTTGAATAGTCCTATTTGATACAGTGATTTTGGTCTATTCAATTATTTCTAAAGCATCGTACGTATGTCCGTCTTTTTTCGCGTCTATCTGTAAATGATTATTGAACCATTCGCTTTTTCTGTAGTTATTCTATATAATGAGGATAATAGGTTAAGATTTTACGAGGGATGGATTGATGGGCTTTGACAAAAAAGCAGCGTTATATTGACCGTTTTTGGTTATTTATTAAATTTTTACTTTGTTCCATAGTGATTGCATTTATTTTACGGGGATTTATATTGATCCCAGTACCAGTGGAAGGAAACTCGATGGAGAATGTCCTTAAGCAAGGTGATATGGTCGTTATGGAAAAATTCTCTGAAATCAGAAGATTTGATGTAGTCGTTTTCCAACTTTCAGATGGCACGATCTATATCAAGAGAGTCATTGGTCTACCGGGAGAAACTATTAGTTATGAAAAGGACCAACTAAAAATCAACGGCCAGCCAATCGAAGAACCTTATTTAAGTAAAAATATCCGTTCGGACCATGAAAATGCACCTTATACTACCGATTTTACCTTGGAAGAGTTGATAGGATATACAGAATTACCTGAAGATAGCTATTTTGTTTTGGGGGATAATCGTCGTGTATCAAAAGATAGTCGTTCATTTGGAACAATATCTAGAGATGAAATTTTAGGAAAAGCGAGATTTGTGTATTACCCATTAAATGAAATCAAATGGATCAGGTAAAATAAAAGAAGACTTCCCAATAGCAATATGTTGGAAAGTCTTCTTTTTTTGATTATATTTTCATCCACATTGGTTCCAATGTGTTTCCATCAGGATCTTGTACTTCAAGAGAATACATTTCTTCTTCCGGTATTCCCATCTCGACTGTATGGTAGCTACCACCATTTTCTTTTGCAATTTCACCAAAACGTTTGACTTCTGCAGCATTTGCTAAACTAAAAGCAATCAGTGCACCGCTCATTTTTTTTGTGTCTGCGATTTCTTTGTTTTTCAAGAATTTTTTGTAAAAGTCATGTGTCAAGAGCATCACCCAAAATGTGTCATCCCAAACCATTGCGCTTGCTTCCTCAGTTGAAAATTCTTTATTTTGTTTGAATCCTAATTTTGTATAGAATTCGACCGAGCGACCAACATCTTGCACAGGGAAATTGACAAAAACCATTGTGTTCATCTTGCTACAGCTCCTTTCAATTTTCCTCTATCATGCGCTCGTCGGTAAGCATTGTCAAAGTATTTAACTTGGGAAAGAATTTTTTATTTTATTGGACGTATCCGCTAAATGTATAATCAACAGTACTATAAAAATAATTTTTTCATAAGTACTCCTTTTTTGTTATTTTTTAGTGGACGTTCACCTCTTGATAATAAGTGTTTTGTTTCACATTTTCAATAGCAAGAATCCTTGTTTTACAAGGTGTCACAGATTGTGACATCGAATAATCGGAAATATATCAATTCGTTTCAATAATTCGCTTTTAAGTTCTTTTATGAAATGGTTATAATGAGAGATAGAATAAGGAGGCGATGTTGTGGATTTTGGTAAAATATTAAAAGAAAAAAGGCATCAAGCAGGAATTACACAGGAAGAATTGGCAAAGAGATGAAATGTTAGTCGTTCAGCTATTTCTAATTGGGAAATCGGCAGAAATTACCCAGACATACATACACTAGTGGAAATATCGACCAGCTTAGGTGTGTCTTTAGACGAACTATTGGAAAATTCTACTATGACTGAGACGATGATTGATACTACTAAAGAAATGGCGGTGAATCAGAAAAAAAAGCGAGGAAAATTGTTTTTTGTAGTAGCACTTTGTTCGATTGTTTCAGTCATGTCGCTTTTATTTTTTTCATTTTCTAAGCAACCGACGATTGTCTTGAATGCAGTTGAAAACGCCGATTCAGAAGAGGTAGCGCTCTTTAACAAAGAAGACATCAAAGATATTACCCTCAAAGACAAGAAAATGACTGTTCTTTTTACTATACCTAAAGACAGTGAATATGTTGGCTACTATGTTGACGGAAGTAATCAAAAAGGATTTGTAAACCTTGATTTATATAAGACTGCTGATTCTGATGTCAATCAGCGGAAATTAGTACATGATGGACTGATTGAAGTAGATTTAGATATGTTTACAAAAGTGAATAAAATTAGTGTGAATTATAAAAAATAAAGCGTATTGCAAGAAGTATTCAAAAATAGCTGTATGAGGACAAATGAAGGAGTTCTATGGTTAGTGAAGGTAAGTATGGCAAAATAAAAATCTTCTAAAAAACTTTTAGAAATCATGTGAATCTTCTTGTCAACGAGCTGTATACTTCGAGTCGGATCAGGTTAAAAAGTAAGCTTCATGAAACGAATCGTTCAGTCGATTGTTTTACGGAGCTTACTTTTTTCATTACTATGCAAATTCTTTTTTACATTGATTGCTTTCTAACGTTGGCTGATTGATCGTTTGACATTTCTTAAAACTGACTCATGGCGTACGCCAAAAGATCGGCTAGGAATCAGAAATATGAAGTATTCCTCTTGTGAGTAGATCGGACAAAGGATTTTATCCTGTTAAGGTATTCCCTCCTCATCAAATATTTTTGTCCAGTTTACGATCTGAATAAGCATGGATTCACTTCTCCAGAGTTTCGCATCATATGTCGGTACACGTTCTGAGATAACTATGAAATAGAAGACTTGTTTCAATGGTAAATATTTCTAGGATAGCCAACATTCTCCTTGAATGACTTTAACAAATGGAAACTTGCTTGTTGAAAGGACGTCTCTCTTTCCATTTTTAGAACATGAGGTGGAATCGATATGGTAAACTGAAGAAAAGAGTCGAAAGCGAGGAGCTAGATGATCGAAAAGAAACCAAAAGGAAGAGACGGTGTAGTGATCCAAGAAGAGCAAGTGATTCGTCCTAAGAAAGTCTGGTCGGAGGAGGTCCAAAAATTTTTAAGTTACCTAAGGAACCAAGGTGTAACTTATGTGCCAGAACCACTAGGCTATGATGAGCAAGGAAATGAAGTGGTATCTTATCTCGCAGGTGAGGTCTATGATTATCCTTTGCCCCCTCAATTGTTGACGGACAGTGCCATTTGTTCAGCAGGTCGGTTGTTAAGAGATTTCCACGACCAAAATCAAGGATACCTTACTTCCTTAAGTGGCACAGAACCGTGGATGCTACATTCGTTCGAAGAGCGTGAGGTAATGTGTCACAATGATTTTGCGCCATACAATGTGACAACGAAAAATGGTATAGCCATTGGTATCATTGATTTTGACACGATCACACCAGGATCAAGAACCTGGGATGTAAGCTATGCCGCCTATCGCTGGGTACCTTTAGAGATGAATCAAGGAGATCCAATCACGGATGAAACGTGTCATCGTTTAAAAAAATTTATTGAAGCATACAGACTAGATGAGTCCGAGTATCCAAATTTGATTCCTACGATGATCGAGCGACTTTCTTATATGATGGACTTCATCACTAAAGCAGCGAGTCGCGGGGAAGCAAATTTTCAAAAAAATATACAAGAAGGCCATCTAAAAAAATATGAGCAAGATATTCAATGGTTGCTCGATAATGAGAAAAAAATTCTTAGAAAGTTGCAAAATGAAGAAACTTGAGAATAAGCCGTTTGATTTTTAGTTTTTTTCTTGTATACTCCTAGAAGTGTAGTTCATTCAAGTACTGTATAAGTAAAGAGCAACTTTTTTAGATTTTAAGTTTTAGAGGAGGAAACACCAATGACTATTCAATGGTTCCCAGGACATATGGCGAAAGCTAGACGTGAAGTTTCAGAAAAGATGAAATATGTTGATATCGTCTTTGAGTTAGTTGATGCACGACTACCTTTGTCTTCACGTAATCCAATGTTAGATCAAATCATCCAACAAAAACCAAGACTTGTTTTATTGAATAAAGCTGATCTAGCGGATCCGCAACAAACAAAATTATGGCAACAATACTTTAGAAAGCAAGGACATCAAGCCTTAGCAATCACCGCTCAAGAAAGTAAAGGAATCAAAGCGTTGATCCCTGCGGCAAAAGAAGCATTGAAAGAAAAACGCGAAAGAGACGCAGCTCGTGGCATCAAACCTCGAGCAATCCGCGCGATGGTCCTAGGAATTCCTAATGTAGGAAAATCGACATTGATGAATCGTTTAGTGGGCAAAAAGATTGCACAAACAGGGAATAAGCCTGGGGTAACGAAAGGGCAACAATGGCTTCGTTTAGGAAGTGAATTAGAACTATTAGATACACCTGGTATTTTATGGCCTAAGTTTGAAGATGAAGAAATCGGTAAAAAACTAGCCTTGACTGGTGCAATCAAAGACCAATTGGTACACCTTGATGATCTAGCAATTTACGGCTTAGATTTCTTTGCCCGTTACTACCCTAATAAAATCAGCGAACGTTATGGACTATCAATAGAAGAAGAGCAACAAGTTGCACCTGAGTTATTGATGACGATCACGGAACGTAGAGGGTATCGCCAAGATTATGACCGTGGGAGCGAGCTAGTCGTTTTTGATATCCGCCAAGGGAAACTTGGTCGCTATACTTTAGATCGTTGTGAAGAAATGGAAGAGACTACTCATGAGTGAATCGATCCAGAGTATCAAAGAAAAACTGAAACAACTCACAACGCTTGATGATCCGATAGTCACACAACTAAGATTAGACACAAGAAAAGGTGTCCAACAAGCGTTAAGCTCTTTTGAAAAACGCTTAGCAAAGGAAGCTTTGCTTCGTGAAAAATATGAGACGATGTCCTTCTACGAAAATGAAGGATACGCTCAAGGGTATGACCTGATTGCAGGGATCGACGAGGTAGGAAGAGGCCCCTTGGCTGGCCCTGTTGTAGCCGCAGCTGTTATTTTACCTAAAGGTGTAGAGATTTACGGATTGAACGATTCCAAGCAATTATCTGAAAAAAAACGTGAAGAACTGTATGAACAGATTCAAGAAAAAGCCCTCTCCGTCGGGATTGGTGTGATCGATGAGCAGACGATCGATCGTGTCAATATTTACGAAGCAAGTAAATTAGCGATGTGTGAAGCTCTTAAAGAATTGACACCAGAACCTACGTATTTATTGATCGATGCGATGACTTTAGATCTGCCGATTGCACAAAATAAATTGATCAAAGGAGATGCCCGTTCAATTTCGATTGCTGCTGCAAGTATCATTGCAAAAGTCTATCGCGACCGTTTGATGAAAGAATACGAGTTACAATATCCTGGCTATGGTTTTGCCAAGAATGCAGGTTATGGAACAAAAGAACATCTGTTAGGATTAGCACAACATGGCATCACGCCAATCCATCGTAAAAGTTTTGCACCAGTCAAACAATATTTATCATAAGCGATGCGCCACTTTTTACGTATCTTATAAAAAAGATTAGAAAAGGTGGCGCTTTATGGTTATATACAATGAATTTATTACAAAGTTGGCATTAGTCAAAGGACTGAGCGGAGAGCAAAAATGGCGTGTGATCCGTCATCTATTAAGTGAAAAGAAAGAATGGTTGTCGGTTGATGATATGTTGACAGTTTCGCACTTCAATCGCTCTAGAGCAATTTTTTATGACTATTGGAGCCAGATCAACTATACTTGGCGGAATAGAATAGGAGAGAATCCATACATAACTTTTCTTGATCCGATCTACCCTTCACAATTGCTTCATTTGGCAAATCCCCCGATCTTATTATTTTATCAAGGGGATCTTTCGCTGATGAAACGAAAAATGATCGCTGTCGTTGGTGGTAGACAAACATCTGGTTATGCGCGAAAAATCGTAGAGCGAGTGATCACTCCTGTGATTGACCAAGACTATCTAGTTGTTAGTGGCTGTGCGAAAGGCGTAGACACTTATGCGCATCAAGTAGCGATCCGCTGTTCAGGCAGAACGATTGCAGTGATCGGTACGGGGATCAATCATAGTTATCCGAAAGAAAATCAGCAGTTGCAACGAGGGATTGCTAGAGATCATCTTTTATTAAGTGAGTTTTTACCAGATGTTGGTCCACAAAAATTTCATTTTCCTATGAGAAATCGTCTGATTGCCGCTTTATCAAGTGGAATCTGTGTGATTGAAGCAAAAGCAAAAAGCGGCTCATTGATCACAGCAGAGCAAGGCTTAGAGATTGGACGTCCGATTTTTTCTGTCCCTGGGAATATTTTGACAGGTCAATCCACTGGTTGTCACCAATTGATCCAAGATGGAGCGATATGTACCTTTTCAGGACAAGATATCCTTAATGAATTGGAATCATAACGATTGATTTATTATTGCTTTCCTTGACAAACGATTTCTGAATGGATATGATAAGCTACGATTTGTAAAAGTCCTTGTAACATATATATAGTAGGAACCCGAAAATGGAAAGGAGTCCATTCAGGAATGGCATATAAATATTTAGTGATCGTAGAATCACCTGCAAAAGCCAAGACGATTGAAAAATATCTTGGCCGTAATTATAAAGTAATGGCTAGTGTAGGACATATTCGTGACTTACCTAAAAGTAAGATGGGGATCGATTTTGAAAATAATTATGAACCGCATTATATCTCGATTCGAGGAAAAGGCGATGTCATCAAAAGTCTAAAAGCAGCAGCAAAAAAAGCGCAAAAAGTTTACCTCGCAAGTGACCCGGATAGAGAAGGGGAAGCAATTGCTTGGCATTTGGCTTACTTGTTAGGCTTGGATCTCAACGATAAAAATCGTGTTGTCTTCAATGAAATCACCAAGGATGCAGTCAAAGCGGCATTTAAAGAACCACGTACGATCGATGTGGATCTTGTCGATGCGCAACAAGCACGTCGAACGCTTGACCGTATCGTTGGTTATTCGATTAGTCCTATCTTATGGCGTAAAGTAAAAAAAGGCTTGAGTGCTGGTCGAGTCCAGTCGATCGCATTGAAGATCATCATTGAACGCGAAAAAGAGATCCGTGATTTTACGCCGGAAGAGTATTGGAGTATTGACGGAAACTTTAAGAAAGAACGTAAGAAGTTCAAAGCAAACTTTTGGGGAGTCGATGGCAAAAAGAAAAAATTGTCCGATGCCGAAACTGTCAAAGAAGTGACTGACCGGATCACTGGTAAAGAGTTTGCAGTAACAAAAGTCGAAAAGAAGGAACGCAAGCGAAATCCTGCGAACCCATTCACGACAAGTAGTTTGCAACAAGAAGCCGCTCGTAAATTGAATTTCAGAACACGTAAAACCATGATGGTGGCGCAACAGTTGTATGAAGGAATCTCACTTGGAAAACAAGGCACGATCGGGTTGATCACGTATATGCGTACCGATTCTACACGGATCGCCGATACTGCTAAAGCCGAAGTCGCAACGTTCATCGAAGAAACATACGGAAAAGAATTCTCCAGTCATTCGGAACGTAAAGCAACGAACTCTAAAGGGGCACAAGATGCCCATGAAGCAGTGCGTCCAACCAGTGCATTACGTACACCAGATGAGTTGAAACAATACTTGGATAAAGACCAATTGAAATTATATACATTGATTTGGTCACGATTTGTTGCAAGTCAAATGACGCCAGCTGTATTGGATACGATGAAAGTCACGTTGGAACAAAATAATGTAAGATTCATTGCGAATGGCTCAAAAATCAAATTCAAAGGGTTCATGCAAGTGTATGTTGAAGGCCGCGATGATGGGAAAGAAGACAAAGAAAACATTTTGCCAGAGTTAGCAGAAGGCGATACGGTGCAATCTGTCGATATCGAACCGAAACAACATTTCACACAACCGCCTGCACGTTATAGTGAAGCGACATTGATCCGTGCATTGGAAGAAAACGGGGTAGGTCGTCCCTCGACTTATGCGCCAACGTTAGATACGATCCAACGACGATATTATGTGAAGTTGACACAAAAACGTTTTGAACCAACCGAATTAGGTGAGATCGTCAATTCGTTGATCTGTGAGTTCTTCCCACAAATCGTAGATATCCATTTTACAGCTGAAATGGAAGATGACTTGGATAAAGTCGAAGAAGGAAAAGAAGAATGGATCGAAGTCGTCGATCGTTTTTATAAACCATTTGAAAAAGAATTATCGAATGCCGAAGAAAAAATTGAGAAAATCCAGATCAAAGATGAACCAGCTGGTTTTGATTGTGATTTGTGTGGGCATCCGATGGTGATAAAATTAGGGAAGTATGGTAAATTCTATGCATGTAGTAATTTTCCAGATTGCCGAAACACCAAACCAATCGTCAAGGAAATCGGCGTCATTTGTCCTGTGTGTCATGAAGGACAAGTCATCGAACGTAAATCTAAGAAAAATCGTCTATTCTATGGCTGCTCTCGTTTCCCAGAATGTGAATTCACCTCTTGGGAAAAACCAATCGGCAGAAATTGTCCGAAATGTGACCATTATTTGGTCGAGAAAAAAGTCAAAGGCGGCAAACAAGTGGTTTGTACGAATGGCGATTACGAAGAAGATGTTCAAAAATAAAGAAATGAGAAGAGGTTTTTAGTTGAAAATCGTCAATGTAGTAGGTGCAGGTCTAGCTGGAAGCGAAGCAGCATGGCAAATCGCTCAAGCGGGTGTACCTGTAAAGTTATATGAAATGAGACCAGTTAAGAAGACAGAAGCGCATCATACAGATAATTTTGCTGAATTAGTCTGTTCCAATTCTCTAAGAGGGAATAGTCTTGCGAACGCAGTTGGTTTATTGAAAGAAGAAATGCGTCGCTTAGATTCAGTGATCATCCATTCAGCAGATGAAACAGCTGTACCTGCAGGCGGTGCCTTAGCAGTGGACCGCGATTCATTTTCTGAAACTATCACTCGTAAGGTCAAAGAGCATCCTTTAGTCACAGTGGTGAATGAAGAAATCACTGAGATACCAGAAGGAATCACGGTGATAGCGACAGGACCTCTGACTTCTCATCCTTTAGCAGAAAGCATCAAAGCATTCAATGGCTCAGACGGTTTCTATTTCTACGATGCTGCGGCACCGATCGTCGACAAATCAACGATCGATATGGACAAGGTGTATTTAAAATCACGTTATGACAAAGGCGAGGCGGCTTACTTAAACTGTCCGATGACCGAAGAAGAATTTAAAGCTTTCCATGAAGCCTTGGTCAATGCGGAAGTTGCTGAATTGAAATCTTTTGAAAAAGAAAAATATTTTGAAGGTTGTATGCCAATCGAAGTAATGGCGCAACGTGGCTTTAAGACAATGCTATTCGGACCAATGAAACCAGTCGGCCTAGAAGATCCTAAAACAGGAAAAAGACCATATGCAGTCATCCAGTTAAGACAAGATAATGCAGCCGCTTCTCTTTATAATATCGTTGGGTTCCAGACGCATTTAAAATGGGGCGAACAAAAGCGCGTGTTCCGCATGATCCCAGGATTAGAAAATGCAGAATTTGTCCGTTATGGTGTAATGCATCGCAACAGTTTCATGAATTCACCAGAACTCTTGAAGCCGACTTATCAATCGACTAAACGCGAAGATCTATTTTTTGC
Organism: Enterococcus sp. AZ171; assembly: GCF_051714005.1. NCBI lineage: Bacteria > Bacillati > Bacillota > Bacilli > Lactobacillales > Enterococcaceae > Enterococcus > Enterococcus sp. AZ171. Next base: position 1,157,580 of record NZ_JBIORA010000001.1, read on the forward strand.
AGGACAAATGACGGGTGTAGAGGGTTATGTTGAAAGTGCGGCAAGTGGCTTGCTTGCAGGGATCAACGCTGCTCGCTTAGCGAAAGAATTGGAACCTGTGACGTTGCCACAAGAAACAGCCATGGGAAGTATGGCCTACTACATCACACATGCGGAAGGCAAACATTTCCAACCAATGAATGCAAACTACGGATTATTCCCAGAATTACCTGAACGAATCCGTGATAAAAAATCTCGGTATGAAGCAATTGCACAACGTGCCTTAGCAGCCAATGAAAAAGTGAAGCAAGAAGTCTTGAATAAAGAATTTGCTTCTCGTTAAATGGATGTTATGTAATAAGTCGAAGTGTCTCAGGATGGTGTTTGCCATTTTTGAGTACTTCGGCTTATTTCTCGGTTATTGACTGAACTCATGCCAATTTATATAATAACCATGTTTTTTTATGTTGATTCTGGACAGCTCATCCCTTAATTGTCAAGCAAACGAATTGAATTGTGAACAAACTTAGAAATATTAGTTAAATTCTGACAATTTGTTTGTTTTTTCTCTGGGGCTATGCTAAATTTATTTTGGGATCTAAAGGTAGGTGTAAAAAGAATGAAGCCAACTTTACAAGAAGATTTTTTGCGTTATTTAATCATAGAGCGCGGGTATTCAGAAAAAACCAAATCTGCCTATGAAGAAGATATCAATGATTTTCAACGATTCTTGGCGGAATCGGGGGAATCGGATCTACTGAAAGTCAGCTATTTGGATGTACGAGTTTATCTAAGTTATCTATCTGATAAGTCGTACAGTCGAAATTCGGTGAGTCGGAAAATTGCGAGTTTACGCTCATTTTATCAATACCTTCTTCGTGAAGAAAAAATCGCTGAAAATCCATTTTCGTATGTTCATTTGAAGAAAAAAAATGTTAAACTTCCTCGTTTTTTTTATGAGAATGAGATGCAAAGCTTATTTGAAAGTGTGACAGGGGATAGTCCTTTAGCATTAAGAGATCGAGCATTATTAGAAGTACTATATGGATCAGGTATCCGTTTGAGTGAATGTAGCCAATTGACGATGTCTGCCATCGATTTTGGCTCAGAGGTGATGTTGATCCATGGAAAAGGAAATAAAGAACGCTATGCGCCGTTGGGTTCATTTGCGCAAGATGCTTTGCAAGAGTATTTTGCCAAAGGGCGCAGCGTCTTAATGACGAAATACCATAAGTCACATGACTATGTCTTCGTGAATCATCATGGAGAACCAATCACACCTACTGGGATCGAGTATGTATTAAATCAAATCATTAAAAAGAGTAGTTTGGATAGTGATATCCATCCTCATATGTTACGTCATACTTTTGCGACGCACTTATTGAATAATGGTGCCGATATGCGTACAGTGCAAGAACTTTTAGGTCATGTAAATTTATCAACGACTCAAATCTATGCGCATGTCACAAAAGAAAGCTTACAAAAAAATTATCGCTCTTTCCATCCACGAGCGTGATCACATTATTAGGAGGAAATATCTATGGTAGAATCACAGTTTCATTCAACAACCATTTGTGCAGTTGAAAAAAACGGGAAATTCGCGATGGCAGGTGATGGCCAAGTAACGATGGGCGAATCTGTCGTGATGAAGGGCAGTGCGAGAAAAGTACGTCGCATTTACAACGATGAAGTAGTCGTTGGCTTTGCAGGAAGCGTTGCTGACGCGTTTACTTTAGAAGAAAAATTTGAAGGTAAACTAAATGAATACAACGGAAATCTCCAACGAGCAGCCGTTGAATTAGCCCAAGAATGGCGTACACAACAGTCGATGCAAAAGCTAGAAGCGATGTTGATCGTGATGAATGACAAAGAAATGTTACTAGTTTCTGGTACAGGTGAAGTGATTACACCGGATGATGGGATCTTAGCCATTGGTTCTGGTGGGAACTTTGCGTTAGCTGCCGCACGAGCAATGAAAAACTATGCACAAAATGAGATGAGTGCAAAAGAGATTGCTGAAAATGCGTTGAATATTGCAGCAGACATCTGCGTCTTTACAAATCACAACATTATTGTAGAAGAATTATAGAGGTGAATGACATGTATGAATTAAAACAAACACCAAAACAAATCGTCAGTGAATTAGATCAATATATCATTGGCCAACAAGCAGCAAAAAAATCAGTGGCAGTTGCCCTTAGAAATCGTTATCGACGTCTTCAATTAGATGAAAAGATGCAACAAGATATCACACCTAAAAATATGTTGATGATCGGGCCAACTGGGGTCGGTAAAACAGAGATCGCTCGTCGTCTGGCAAAAATCGTCAACGCACCTTTTGTTAAGGTTGAAGCAACGAAGTTTACTGAAGTTGGTTACGTAGGACGTGACGTGGAATCGATGGTTCGTGATCTTGTCGAAAATGCAATCCAGATCGTTGAAAAAGATCAGTATCTTCGTGTTCGTCCACAAGCCAAGAAAAATGCGGAAAAACAATTAGTGAAGATCCTTGTACCAGGTATCAAAAAAGAACAAAAACAATCAAACAACCAGTTTGAGCAAATGATGAATATGTTCAATGCTTCGCAACAACCGGTAGAAACACAAGAAGAAGTCACAGAAGAGATTCGAGTGAATCGTCGCACGGTGTTAGAACAATTGCAAAAAGGCTTGCTTGACAACCGAGAAGTGACGATCGAAGTCCAAGATCAAAAAAAACCAGCACCGATGATGAATAATGGACTGGAACAAATGGGAATCGATTTGAATGAAACACTTGGTGCGTTGACGCCGAAGAAAAAAATCGAACGAACAGTGACCGTCAAAGAAGCCTTAGAATTATTGATCAAAGAAGAATCAGCAAAATTAGTCAATGATGCGGATATCCACAGTGAGGCAATCAAATTAGCTGAATCAAGCGGCATCATTTTTATTGATGAAATCGATAAAATCACTTCTAAATCGCAACAATCTGGGGAAGTATCAAGAGAAGGTGTCCAAAGAGATATCTTGCCGATCGTTGAAGGTTCACAAGTCAATACGAAATACGGTACCTTACAAACAGACCACATTTTATTTATCGCTTCAGGAGCGTTCCACTTATCAAAACCAAGCGATTTGATTCCTGAATTACAAGGTCGTTTCCCAATCCGTGTTGAGTTAGATGACTTAACTGCTGAGGACTTTGTCAAGATCTTGACTGAACCAAACAATGCGTTAGTCAAACAATATATTGCCTTGATTGGTACTGAAAATGTGACTGTCACATTTACTAAAGAAGCAATCGAACGGATTGCCCAAATCGCTTATGATGTGAATCGTGATACCGATAATATCGGTGCACGACGTTTACACACGATATTAGAGAAATTGTTGGAAGACTTGTTATTCGAAGCGCCAGAAATGCAAATGGGAGAAATTACCATTACAGAAGCCTATGTCAATGATAAATTAGGATCAATTGCGGCAAATGAAGATCTAAGTCGCTATATATTATAAAATCGGAGGAAAAAAATGACGGATTTGTTGACGAACACTCGAAAGATAAACAAATTATTGCAACAAAAAAATACGTTTGATATGCAGGCGGATTTACCTTACGATAAAATGGCGGTCACTTTAGGTGCTGTTTTAGACAGCAATACGTATATCATTGGCAGTGAAGGGGGTTTACTTGGTTATAATGAACGGCACGATGTGAACAATGATCGTGTGAAAACAATGTTTGTGCAAAAACAATTTCCTGATGCCTACACAGAAACAGTCGATATGATCACGAAAACAGAGTCCAATATCCCAATCACAAGCGATATGACGGCATTTCCATTTGAAAGTCGCGAAAAATATCCTTTTGGATTGACGACAGTAGTGCCGATCTTTGGCGCTGGTGAACGCTTAGGAACGATCATTTTAGCAAGAATGGAACAAGCCTTTAACGATGAAGACCTTGTTTTAGCAGAATACGGCGCGACAGTAGTAGGGATGCAGATCCTTTATCAAAAATCACGAGATATCGAAGCGGATGTTCGCAGTACGACCGCTGTCCAAATGGCGATCAATACGTTGTCATACAGTGAATTAAAAGCAGTTCAAGCCATTTTTGATGCTTTAGAAGGTAATGAAGGCCGATTGACTGCCTCAAATATTGCGGACAAGATCGGTATTACTCGTTCGGTCATCGTAAATGCCTTACGTAAATTAGAATCAGCTGGAATCATTGAATCCCGCTCTTTGGGAATGAAAGGCACGTATTTAAAAGTATTGAATGCTCGTTTTAAAGATGAGCTGACGAAGCATAGTTATTAAAAGGAAGATTTTTCAGAGGATTGCTACTCGAAGAAGTGAGTGTCTGAGAAAAGATGGAGGATGACGATGACTGTTATTATTCAAAATGATCAGCTGATTGCTGAAATTTCCGAACATGGAGCAGAATTGATCAGTTTGAAATCAAAAGAACATGATCTAGAATATATTTGGCAAGGCGATCCTAAGTATTGGGGAAGACATGCCCCCGTTCTTTTCCCTATTGTTGGACGTTTGAAAAACGATCAATATGTGTACCAAGGAAAAACGTATTCAATGGGTCAACATGGTTTTGCTCGTGATATGGATTTTGAGATGGTGGAGCACGAACAAGAACGTGCGAAGTTTGTCCTGAAAAGTACCCCTGAAACAAAAGAGAATTATCCGTTTGATTTTGAATTGGTACTTGTTTATGAATTAGGGGGAGACGGGATCACTGTTCATTATCAAGTTGAAAATATTGGGGAAGAAGAGATGTATTTCTCGATTGGCGGTCATCCAGCATTCAATGTGCCATTAGAAGAAGGTTTGACTTTTGAAGACTTTTATTTGGCTTTCTCTCCTAGAAAATCACGTTTGCGTTTACCATTAGCTGGACCATTCATCGACATGGAACAAAAAACGATTGGACAAACGAACACCAACCTTGCGTTATTTCGGGAGCTGTTTGACCAGGATGCGTTAGTATTTGAAACAAGGGGTTTGAATGCTTACAGTATCCGTAGTGAAAAGTCTAGTCACAGTGTCACCCTCAGTTACAAAGATATGCCTTACGTTGGGATATGGTCGCCCTATCCTAAAGAAGCACCATTTGTTTGTATCGAGCCGTGGTTTGGAATCGCAGACACTGTTGATAGTAATGGGCAGTTGAACGAAAAAGCAGGAATCAATCAATTAGGCGCTCACGAATTATTCAAGACGAAATATTCGATCACTGTCAAGTAAACACAAGTCGATTACATGTGTTCTCTTGATCTAGTTCGATGAAACAAAACATGCCTTCTGAACAAATGAACGAATTGTTGAGCAATCGATCAGTCATTTGTTTAGAAGGCATTGTTTTTTATCATTCATCAAAAAGATTATTTCTTTTTGCTACTATTCAAACCGAATGGGATTCGGCTTTCTGTTTTATTTTTGATACGCTTGATATTGTCTTTATGACGGTAAAAAATAAAAGCGGAGACACCACAAGCAATCAACGTCAAAAGTAAATTTGGTTCTGGTAAGATTGCTGGTGCAATGTATGGTAAGAAGATGGTGGATAAAGTGATCAAGACCGCACTGATCATGCTCGTTAAGCTTACCATGCTCGTGCAGTATAAACTGATCACGAAAATTGCTGATGAATAAAGAAAGAACAGTGGATTGAAGCCTAATAACATACCGGCACTTGTCGCCACTGCTTTGCCACCTTTGAACTTAGCAAAGATTGGAAATGTATGTCCTAAGATCGCACAGACACCAAACCATAGCGGGTTGACAGAAGTGACATGGAAGATGACGGGTAAGGCAGTAGCTAATGTTCCCTTTAAGATGTCCATGAATAATACCACTATTCCAGCGGTTTTACCTAAAACACGAAATGTATTGGTCGTTCCCATATTTCCACTACCGTGTTCACGGATGTCTTTTTTAAAAAAGATTTTACCAACCCATACTCCAGATGGAATGGAGCCCAAAAGATATGCTACAATAAACAATAAGATTATTTTCATTTTTTAACCTCTTTCAAGTTGAAGCTAATGTATATTTTAGCATGAAAGAATGCTTCAAACAATCGAAAAAATCGAACGATCGAAAGGAGTCATCCACATGTCATTTAAAAATCCAGAACAAGCGAATATCTTTCGCTATCTTCAAGAAGCAAAAACGATCGCGGTCGTTGGTTTAAGTAATAAGCCTGAACGGACAAGTTATCAGATCGCACAATTACTACAAGAACACGGCTATCGTATCATTCCAGTCAATCCAGTATTGGCAGGGGAAGAAGTGTTAGGCGAAACCGTTGTCGCACAGCTGACAGATATCAATGAACCTATTGATATCGTGGATATTTTCCGCCGTAGTGAGTTTTTACCAGAAGTAGCGGTAGATTTTCTGAAAACAGATGCGAAAGTCTTCTGGGCACAGTTAGGCATTGAGAATGAAGAAGCTGCTGAAATGCTCCAAGCAGCTGAAAGAAATGATATCGTCATGGATCGCTGTATCAAGATCGAATTAGCAAAAATGGAACAATAAAAAACAGGAATAACAGAAGCACATATCCTGATAGTCAGTGACACTTTTACTGGCAAACGGTTTAGCTAAGTGATGAAAAATGTTTTGACCTGTTATCAAAAAAGAGTAAGTGATCGTTACCACTGATAAGCTGAGAGAAAAGAAAGAAAAAAGCGGGAGGGTTGGTTGTTTCTTGTAATTCTGACCTTCCCTCTTTTTTTTTGAGGACTTTTCTAGTATGATAAGCGTGGTGCGGTTATATCGCAAGTATTATTGAAGGAGCGTTTGCCTTGGCAAAAAAAATTAAAAATGAATACAATGATGCCTCGATCCAAGTTCTTGAAGGATTAGAAGCAGTAAGAAAACGACCAGGGATGTATATCGGGTCGACTGATAGCCGAGGCTTGCATCATTTAGTCTATGAAATCGTTGATAATGCCGTAGATGAAGCTTTATCAGGCTACGGAAATGAAATCGCTGTGACGATCCACGAGGATAACAGTGTGACTGTTACGGATAGTGGACGTGGTATGCCTGTTGGCATGCATTCTTCAGGTATCCCAACGGTCGAAGTTATTTTCACTGTGCTACATGCCGGCGGTAAATTTGGCCAAGGAGGATATAAAACTTCTGGTGGACTTCATGGTGTAGGTGCCAGTGTCGTCAATGCTTTATCTAAATGGCTAACAGTGACGATCGTCCGAGATGGTATCGAATACCAACAAACATTCAAACAAGGTGGAAAACCAGACGGAACGTTGAAAAAAATTGGCAAAACGAAGAAAGCCAATGGGACGTCTGTTCATTTCTTACCAGATGATAGTATTTTCTCAACCACTAAATTTTCCTATGATACGTTATCTGAACGTTTAAGAGAGTCTGCATTTCTGTTAAAAGGTGTAAAAATCACTTTGACAGATCTAAGAGGTGACGAAACAGTTCAAGAAGTCTTTCATTACGAAGAAGGAATCAAAGAATTCGTTGCGTATTTAAATGAAGAAAAAGATACGTTGACGCCAGTAGTCTATTTCTCTGGTGAAAAAGAAGGAATCGAAGTAGAAGTGGCCTATCAGTATAATGATGGCTATTCTGAAAATGTCCTGTCGTTTGTTAACAACGTGCGAACAAAAGATGGTGGGACACATGAAGTCGGCATGAAAACAGCAATGACCAAAGCCTACAATGAATATGCCCGTAAAGTAGGCTTGTTGAAAGAACGAGATAAGAACCTAGAAGGTAGTGACTTCCGTGAAGGACTTGCGACAGTCTTGTCGATCCGGGTACCTGAACATTTGCTACAATTTGAAGGACAAACGAAAGAAAAACTAGGTACACCGATTGCTCGCTCCGTCGTTGATAATGTCATGAGCGAACAAATGGGCTTCTACTTGCAAGAAAATAGCGAAATGAGCCAAATGCTGATCCGTAAAGCAATCAAAGCGAGAGAAGCAAGGGAAGCCGCTCGTAAAGCCAGAGAAGAAAGCCGTAATGGAAAAAAACGTAAAAAGGGCGAATCATTACTTTCTGGAAAATTAACACCTGCACAATCGAGAAACCCTAAGAAAAATGAATTGTATCTTGTCGAAGGAGATTCAGCCGGTGGATCAGCCAAACAAGGGAGAGATCGGAAATTTCAAGCGATATTGCCACTTCGAGGAAAAGTCATCAATACCGAAAAAGCAAAAATGCAAGATATCTTAAAAAATGAAGAAATCAATACGATGATCTATACGATCGGTGCCGGCGTCGGGCCTGAATTTTCACTTGAAGATTGCAACTATGACAAGATCATCATCATGACCGATGCGGATACCGATGGTGCCCATATCCAAGTCTTGTTGTTGACATTTTTCTATCGCTATATGAAACCATTGATCGAAGCAGGGAAAGTTTACATTGCTTTACCGCCGCTATATAAAGTATCTAAAGGCCAAGGGAAAAAACAAGTAGTCGAGTATGCATGGACCGATGACGAATTAGCTGCAGTCATTAAGACTGTCGGTAAAGGCTATATGTTGCAACGGTACAAAGGTCTTGGGGAGATGAATGCGGAGCAGTTATGGGAAACGACGATGGACCCAACCTCTCGGACCTTGATCCGGGTGAGGATCGATGATGCTGCGCAAGCAGAGCGACGCGTAACCACCTTGATGGGGGATAAAGTCGAACCACGTCGTAAATGGATCGAAAACCATGTCCAATTCAGCTTAGAAGAAGAACGTAGTATTCTAGACAAAAAAGAAGAAACTGAGACTTCCGCGTCTGTTTCTAATGACCTATTAGAAGAAGAACGCGCTGAAGAAAACAAAAATGAACAATCAGTAGAGGTAGAATAGGAGGTCACCTAATGGAAGAACGTCAAGAAATCCAAGAATTAACGTTAGAAGAAGTGATGGGTGACCGCTTCGGACGTTACTCGAAATATATTATTCAAGAACGTGCTTTGCCGGATATCCGTGATGGTCTGAAACCCGTTCAACGTCGTATTTTATTTGCGATGAACAAAGACGGCAATACGTTTGATAAAGGATTCCGTAAATCAGCAAAATCTGTCGGGAATATCATGGGTAATTATCATCCTCATGGTGACAGCAGTATCTATGATGCAATGGTTCGTATGAGCCAAGATTGGAAACTACGAGAAGTACTCGTAGAAATGCACGGAAACAACGGAAGTATGGACGGAGACCCACCAGCGGCGATGCGTTATACAGAAGCGCGCTTATCGAAATTGAGTGGTGAGATGCTTGCTGATATCGAAAAAAATACGGTCGACCTTGTGTGGAACTTTGATGACACTGAAAAAGAGCCAACTGTATTACCAGCGAGATACCCCAATCTATTAGTCAATGGATCAACCGGTATCTCTGCGGGCTATGCTACTGAGATACCAACGCACAATCTCGCGGAAGTCATTGATGGAACGGTCTATATGATCGACCATCCACAAGCCAGCTTAGACAAATTGATGGAATTCATTCCAGGTCCTGATTTTCCAACTGGGGGCATTTTACAAGGAAAAGATGAAATCAAGAAAGCTTATGAAACTGGTCGTGGGAAAGTGATCCTACGCTCAAAAACGGCGATCGAATCTATCAAAGGAAACAAGCAACAAATCGTGATCACTGAGATTCCTTACGAAGTGAACAAAGCGACTCTTGTCAAAAAAATGGATGAGATACGCTTGAACAAGAAAATCGATGGGATCGCAGAAGTTCGTGACGAAAGTGATCGTACGGGTCTACAGATCGTTGTGGAATTGAAAAAAGACGCTAACGCTCAAGGAATCTTGAATTATTTATTCAAGAATACCGAATTACAGATCAACTACAACTTCAATATGGTGGCAATCGATCATATGACCCCTCATCAAGTAGGGTTGAAGGATATTTTAAGTAGTTACATCGAGCACCGCAAACAAGTGATCACCAAACGTAGTCAGTTTGACTTGGAGAAAGCGCAAAGAAGACAACATATCGTTGAAGGGCTGATGAAAGCTCTATCGATTTTAGATGAAGTCATTGCAACGATCCGTGAGAGTAAAGATAAAAAAGATGCGAAGCACAATTTAGTCCAAATGTTCCAATTTACAGAAGAACAAGCTGAAGCAATCGTTACGTTACAGCTTTATCGTTTGACGAATACAGACATTACCGAACTACGCCGTGAATCGCAAGAATTGATTGCTCTGATCACTGAATTAAATAAAATCCTTTCAAACGATAAAGAATTATTTTCTGTCATGAAAAAAGAACTACGTGAAGTCAAGAAGAAATATGCTTCTTCTCGCTTGACGATGATCGAAGATGAAATCGAAGAAATCAAAATCGATACACAAGTATTAGTTGCGCAAGAGGATGTCATTGTCAGTGTCACACGTGAAGGCTATGTGAAACGAACAAGCCTTCGTTCCTATAGTGCATCAAAACCAGAAGAAATCGGTATGCGTGAAGGAGATTATCTTCTATATGCTGGGGAACTGAATACGTTAGATCATTTATTACTGGTCACCAATAAAGCCAATGTGATCTATCGACCAGTTCACGAACTACCAGATTTGAAATGGAAAGATGCCGGTGAGCATATCTCACAAACGATAGTGAATCTAGCTGTTGATGAATCCATTTTAGCGGTATTCCCCTATCAGAAAATCGATTCCGAAAAAACATTTGTATTTATCAGTAAAAACGGCTTGATCAAACAGACGCGGATGACAGATTTTGAACCATGGCGTACGTATAAGAGTCGTCCATTGAGTGGCATGAAGCTAAAAGCCAGTGAAGATGAATTAGTGGCTGTCTATCTTGAAAAAGAACAAACAGATCGTGATATTTTCCTTGTTACGCATCAAGGAATGGGCCTACGCTATCCGTTGACTGAAGTGCCAGTTGTTGGAACGAAGGCTTCAGGTGTCAAATCGATCAATTTGAAAGAAGAAGATTATGTCGTTAATGGTTTACTTGTCTTAGCAGAAGGAGATACGCCTATCGTTATCGTCAGTCAGCGTGGGGCAGTAAAACGAATGCTTGCACAAGAAATCAGTCAGACTTCTCGTGCCAAACGAGGTGTGACTGTATTGCGAGAATTAAAGAAACAACCACATCGAGTGATCTATATGTCAGAGGGGCATGCCAAAACGATGACGTTGATCAATCAAAAAGGACAAGAATTACCAATCGATCCGACGGATTATCCAATTGGTGATCGTACGTCCAACGGTTCATTTGTTTTAGATGAGAAAAAAGGCGGAGAAGTACAAATGGTGATTGATTCTCCAACGATGGATATCAAGGAATAACTGTTATAGTTTTTTATGGAATAGCTGGCAACTGTATTATTACAGTTGCCAGCTATTTTTTATTTATTAACATAAAATTAAGACTTGCACAAATAAAATATGAATAGATTCACAATAGATAAATGCCTATTTATCAGCTTTAATAACTACTATTATTTTATATTTGCTTTATTTGTTAATAAAAAAACAAGAAAACCCTTGCATTGGAGGCGACATGTGTTATACTTATCACGTAAAAACTGTTACATAAAACAGAAACGGGAGGTCCATACGATGGAACAATGGAATGGATTTAAAGGAACTAAGTGGAAAGAAGGCGTGGATACACGTGACTTTATCCAAAACAACTATACAGAATACCGCGGTGATGACAGCTTTTTAGAAAAACCCACTGAAGCAACAGAAAATTTGTGGGAAAAATTACAAAAATTGAATGATATCCAATTTGAACGTAATGGTGTATATGACATGGATACAGATGTCGTATCAACAATCACTTCTCACGAAGCAGGATACCTAGACAAAGATTTAGAAAAAATCGTCGGTCTGCAAACTGAAACTCCTTTGAAACAAGCATTCATGCCATTTGGTGGCATCAACATGGCGAATCATGCGTTAACAAGTAACGGCTATGAGCCAAAAGAAGAGTTAACACATATTTTCACAGACTGGAGAAAAACACATAACCAAGGTGTATTCGATGCTTATACTGCAGAAATGCGTGCTGCACGTAAAAACAAGATCATCACTGGACTTCCTGACGCTTACGGACGTGGCCGCATCATCGGTGACTACCGTCGTATCGCATTATACGGAATCGACTATTTGATGGCTCAAAAGAAAAAAGACCATGACAATACAGGCTACCATACGATGAGTGAAGAGGTTATCCGTCTTCGTGAAGAAATCTCAGAACAATATCGTGCATTAGCTCAAATGAAAGAAATGGCTGCAAAATATGGGTATGACATTTCAAAACCAGCTGCAAACGCAAAAGAAGCCGTTCAATGGTTATACTTTGGTTATCTAGCTGCAATCAAATCTCAAAATGGTGCAGCTATGTCGATCGGACGTATCTCTGCATTCTTAGACATTTATATCCAACGTGATTTAGACAACGGTGTGATCACTGAAAAAGAAGCACAAGAATTAATCGACCATTTAGTAATGAAATTACGTATGGTGAAATTTGCACGTACGCCTGAATACAACCAATTGTTCTCTGGCTTCCCGATCTGGGCAACCTTATCAATCGCTGGTATGGGCTTAGACGGACGTTCATTAGTCACAAAAAATGATTTCCGTATGTTGCACACATTGACAAATATGGGACCTTCACCAGAACCAAACTTGACTGTTTTATACTCAGAAAACTTACCAGAAGGCTTCAGAACGTATGCAAGTAAAATTGCGATCGAAAGTTCTTCGATCCAATTTGAAAATGATAACTTGCTTCGTGAACAATGGGGTTCAGATGACTGTGCGATTGCATGTTGTGTATCTGGAACGGTTGTTGGTAAAGATATGCAATTCTTCGGTGCTCGCGCAAACTTAGCTAAGGCTTTGTTATACGCGATCAACGGTGGCGTGGATGAAATGACAGGCGCACAAGTAGGTCCTGAGTATCGTCCGATCACAAGCGACACATTAGACTTTGAAGAAGTAAAACACAACTTCATGAACATCATGGACTGGTTAGCTGAGCTTTATGTCAATACGCTAAACATCATCCACTATATGCACGACAAATATTCTTATGAAGCAGCACAATTAGCTGTCATGGATACTGACTTGAAACGTACATTTGCGACAGGTATCGCAGGTATCTCTCACGCAGCAGATAGCTTATCTGCAATCAAATATGCACAAGTTAAACCAATCCGTAATGACAAAGGGATCACAGTTGACTTTGAAGTAACTGGTGACTTCCCTAAATATGGTAATGACGATGACCGTGCCGATGAGATCGCTGAATGGATCTTAGAATACTTCATGGGTCAAATCAAACGTCATAAAACTTACCGTAATTCAACTCCGACAACTTCATTATTAACGATCACATCAAATGTCGTTTACGGGAAAAATACTGGGAATACACCTGACGGACGTGAAGCTGGTAAACCTTTAGCACCTGGTGCAAACCCAAGTTATCAAGCAGAACAAAATGGGTTGCTTGCAAGCTTGAACTCAACTGCGAAATTCAACTATGCACACGCACGTGATGGTATCTCTAATACACAAACAATCAACCCTTCTGGTTTAGGGAAAGATGAAGAAACAAGAATCGACAACTTACGTAACGTCTTAGATGGTTACTTCTCAAGAGGAGCATACCACTTGAACGTGAACGTATTCAGTAATGACTTATTGCGTGATGCCATGGAAAACCCAATGAAATATCCAAACTTAACGATCCGTGTTTCTGGATATGCGGTTAAATTCCGTGACTTGACAAGAGAACAACAATTAGACGTATTAATGAGAACGTCACACGACAGAATGTAAGACAATTAATGCAGTGTAAAAAGGAAAGGCAAAAGTTCCGCATGAGCTTTTGTCTTCCTTTTTTACAACTATATGTAAAAAAAGGATATATAGAGTGTTAGAGGCAAACAGATAGATCTCCTCTTCACAGCGTGTTGAGAAGTCGCAACATTATCCGTGGCTCATAACGAAAGAAACTAAAGAAAAGAAGTGATTAAAATGGAAGAACAAACAAAAGGCTATGTCCATTCGATTGAAACATTTGGGTCTGTAGATGGACCAGGCGTTCGCTTTGTCGTCTTCATGCAAGGTTGTCGCATGCGTTGTGAATTTTGCCATAACCCAGACACCTGGAATATTGGTGGAGGAAAAGAATATACCACAGATGCAATTTTAGACCAAGCAGAACGTTACCGTTCTTATTGGGGGAAACAAGGAGGGATCACGATCAGTGGTGGTGAACCTTTATTGCAGATCGATTTCCTGATCGAATTATTCCAAAAGGCGAAAGAACGTGGCATTCATACAACAATCGACACATGTGGAAAACCATTTAGCCATGATGAGCCTTTCTTTTCTCGTTTTGAAGAGTTGATGAACTATACGGACTTACTGTTATTCGATATCAAACACATCGATAACGAAGCACATAAAAAATTAACTCATTGGGGCAATGAAAATATCTTAGAAATGGCTCAGTATCTTTCAGATATCAAGAAACCTGTCTGGATTCGTCATGTGTTAGTCCCAGAACGTAGTGACTATGATGAGTATTTGATCCGCCTTGATGCATTCATCAAAACACTTGAAAATGTCGATCGTGTGGAAATCCTTCCTTATCATACAATGGGTAAATACAAATGGGAAACGCTTGGTTTGACGTATCCATTAGAAGGAATCGAACCACCGACAAAAGAACGAGTAGAAAATGCAAAACGTCTTCTTCATATCGAAGATTATACAAAGTATTTAACTAGATAGACGCGAACGGAAGGAAGATAAGTATTGCTTCTTTCCGTTTTTTTGCTATTATTGAATAGGAGAAAACAAAAAGGAGCGAGTCAAATGTCAAAAGTTTTAGTTTTTGGTCATCAAAATCCTGATACAGATGCAATTGGAGCAGCGATTGCATTTTCATATTTGCAAAATCAATTAGGAGTAAACGCTGAGCCTGTCGCTTTAGGCACGCCAAGTGAAGAAACACAATTTGCACTAGATTACTTCAAATTAGAGGCGCCTCGAGTGATCACATCGATCAAAGAGGAACAAGCAGATGTCATGCTTGTCGATCATAATGAATTCCAACAAAGCGTGGTAGATATTGCGGAAGCTACGATTCTAGCAGTAGTTGACCATCATCGTATCGCCAACTTTGAAACAGCGAATCCATTGTATTATCGTGCTGAACCAGTGGGTTGTACAAGTACGATCATTCTAAAATTATTTAAAGAAAATCAAATTGAGATTCCGAAAGAAATCGCTGGAATCATGTTATCAGCAATCATTTCAGATACATTGTTGTTCAAATCACCAACTTCAACAGAAGCAGATCAATTGGCTGCAAAAGAGCTAGTTGAAATCTCTGGTGTAGACTTAGAAGCGTATGGTTTAGACATGTTGAAAGCAGGTACAAATCTAAGTGATAAACCAGCAGAAGTATTACTTGATCTAGATGCGAAAAGTTTCCCTATGGGTGAAGCAAGTGTTCGTATCGCTCAAGTCAATACAGTTGATCTAAATGAAGTAATGGATCGTCAAGCTGAACTTGAAACTGCTATGCAAACAGAGATCGCGACAAATGGGTATGATCTTTTTGTTCTTGTTGTAACAGACATCTTGAACAGCAACTCAGAATTATTGATTGCTGGTGAAAGAAAAGAACAAGTTGAACAAGCTTTTGGCGTGAAGTTAGAAAATAATCGCGCATTTTTACAAGGGGTCGTTTCACGTAAAAAACAAGTGGTACCTCAATTAACAGAAGTTTTCAATTAGGCAATGAGATTGGAAGAAGGGAGTGGGAGTGTAACCAGTTGGCTGGGACCTCCCGCTTTTTTCATTCAAGGTGTCACATAGAAAGCAGGTAAACAGATATGCAATATTTTTATTCTTTAGAGAACGAACGAAAACTAATTGAGCATCCGCTCTTCCAACCAATGATCGACTATTTGATCGAACAAGGCTCACAAGAGGTCATTTTACGCCAACTAAAGAAAGCATTTCCCCAAAAGAAAATGGAACACTTTCTTGATCAAATGATCGATAGTGGCTTGATCATCCGAGAAAATCGCCGTTACCGCTGTGCTTTTCCGGTCTATGACCAAGGAGATTTCCAAACAGAGATCAATCAACTGACTAAAGAATTGATCAATGAATTAATGAAACAACCGGAACACCTCAGAAATCTCTTCTTATCAGAAGAAATTTGGGATTTCAGCCATGAAACAACGTCTCCTTATTTTTATGCCACTACTTTTTCAGTTCCTACGATTGTGCGGTTGGAAGCAGGAAATGAGAACTATCGCTTTGTAACGCTCAACCAAGGAGAGAACGTGGTTTCTTTACCAACGTATTTCCATCTCCAAAAACAGCAAACCCCACTATCTGAGGAATTTCAGGCTCTAGGGCAGTTGATTGGCGATGTGAATGAAACCTATTTTTTTGACCAAATAGAAGTGATTATCGAACGAATTTGTGAAAACAAATACAAAAAACGCCGTGAGTCGATTTTTTTAGATGCCTTATTATTAGCGGGGGTTGTTGTCCAACAGGAGCAATATCAATTGCTCTTGCCTGTAACAGAGGATAGGAATGACGCATTGCTACAAAAATATAAACCTTCAACGGAAACACCGATGCAAGCCGCCTTTATTAAAGAACAAGCGTTGGTCGAAGTCATGCGGCAATTGGATTTAAAATCTTATTCTTATATCAAGAAAATATGACCTCAACAATTGTCGGCGATCCCGCCGACTAAAACCGAAAAAAGTGAGAACAGAAGGAACTACTTCGAAAAATCAGGCAGCATCCACAAAAATTAGAAAATAATTTTTGTGGATGCTGCCTGATTTCACGAGACTTAACACTCCTGTCCAGATCTCATTGGGATCATGCTGCTTTACGAAAATGCCGCATCATATAAGCCAAATTCCCAATAAACAAGATATCTAGAATATTACTAGTGATTTGGATATTGGCAGAATTAATCGATGGCGCAAAGGCTAGGATGAATAGTGCTACGAGACTATAGCAAAAACAGAAAAAGGTGCTGGTTTGTATGACCATTGGCATTCTTAATTGCTTGGTGATCAATGAAAAAATAAAGAAAGTAAATATCGTTAAAATCACAACTAAACCGTTAATAATGAAGAAAAAAAGTGAATCTTGATTAACCGTATAGAGCATAGCTGTTAAAAGGTTCAGTGATTTCAGTATCACGAAAATAACATTTACTTCATTAAATGTATTCATCTTTTTTTTAGCAAAATAGGCGGCGAAACATAACGAGAAGATAAGGCCGCAGAAAGTAGAAAGAATCAAGAATGTTGGGTTGTCAGTCGATTGGTTCAGCTCGGAATGGTCAAGCAATAACCAGCCAAATGAATTGCATGGGATGCTTGAAGTCTTAAAATAAGCATAAAAGAAAAAAAGTAAAGCATTCAAAACGGCAAAAACAGATCCCCAATGTAGATAGGTCGTTGTTTTTTGTTGTATTTCCATAAGTACTCCCATAAATTTAATGATATACAATATAATAACAAAATGATGAGGAATTGTCGATGGTTTTTAATAAAACAAATAAATAGACGATGGTCGGATGAAAAAATTTCATCGGATCATCGTCTATTTTGTGAATATTCATTTCACATTACTTCGACGTTTGCGCACTTTCTTTGTCCAGAATCCGCCAGAAATATATTTTGGTTCGTAGGAGATAATAAAAGCGCGTTCTTCAACTTCTTTGATCAAGCGATAAAGCTCACGTTCACTTTTGCGTGGAGATAAAATCTCTAGAACTAACCGTTCACCTTCTAAACCAGTTGCTGACGTTTGAGTCACTCCAAACCCATTTTGTCGAAGAATGATCGGTAAATTTTTATCCTCTGAAGTATTTGCTGGTAGGATCGTCGTTACCATGATATATCCTAGTGCTAATTTATCCTCAATGGCAATCCCAACACTGATACCAACAGCATAGCCTAACGCATAAACGAACAAATTCAATGGATTATCTAAGCGGTCTAAAACCAGCGATAAACCAACGATATAAATAGTGATCTCAACCATACTAACTAATGGAGCGATGTAGCGATAGCCTTTCATGGTCAACATAAAGCGTAGGGTATTTAATGTGATGTAAGCGAAATTGATGAAAAAGATCATCGCTAACATTTTTGGATCGAACATAATAAGAACTCCTTTCAGTAGCGTCTATGTTCATCATATCAGAAATAATGCGATTGAAGAAAAGAATAAACGTTTATTACTTTAAAAAAATGATAAAATGATTATAATAGAATTATAAAGAGAGTCAGGTGAGCGCGATGAAGCGAATGAACAGGGTCATTGGAGTCAGTCATATATGTAGTATTTTTCTTAGTATGTATTTAGGGACCCATGCGATCCAACAACCCATTGAAGCGAATTCCTTGTTATTCCCAATCTCACTAACTGATGGGGTAATATTAAGTATTTTTCTTTTTCTAATGGTGTTTATTGGTAATATTTTTGGTAGTGTGGCTAGCTTCTTTAAAATGTCGATTTCCCCAGCCTTATCCATAGGATTAGGAACCATAGGAATATTCGCCATGTTATTCTTTGTTAAAAGAATGGATTTTTATACTATTACATTTGGGCTACTATGCCTTGTACAAGTCATGCTAAGTTTATGGTTGTCTTTACGGTCAACCAATCTAATGAAAATCAGGTGAATCAATCAGTGAATCCAATTATTTTGAAACGAACCATCAAAAACATACCCGTATTAGAAGTTGTCCAAAAAGAGTTGAAGACAGAGAAAATCCCAGTAGTGATCTACTATCATGGTTGGCAGACAAGCAAGGAGCTTGTATTGACTCAAGGTAGAAAAATGGCTAAAAAAGGGATGCGAGTTTTGCTTCCAGATGCGATGAACCATGGTGAGCGTAAACAACCCGTTTCAAAAATTCCTTCCTTTACTTTTTGGAGTAGTATCTACGGGAATCTATTCGAGTTTGATACATTGATCGAACATCTAAAAAAACGTGAACTTCTTTCAGATAAATTAGCTGTGGGTGGTGTGTCAATGGGTGGAATGACCACTTGTGCATTGCTAGCCAAACACCCAGAAATCACTGGCGGAATTTGTTTGATGGGATCACCATCACCACTTGAATATGGTGAAGAAATCTCACGTAGAGCACAAGAATTCCAGTACAAGTTGCCCGTTGACTACTTTGATTTGATTTCTTGGGTTAACCAATATGATCTATCTTTACAACCAGAAAAATTAGCAGGTCGTCCTTTATTTTTCTGGCATGGTGAAAAAGATGAAAAGATTCCTTTTCGACAAGTGTCTAAATTTGTCAAAAAAAACCAAGATAAGTCTTATGGTAAGGGAATCGTCTTTCGTGCTTCTTCGGAAAAACGTCATATGGTTGAAGTCCCATTGATGGATGAAGCAGCGGATTTTTTGAGCCAAATGATGGCTGTGTCTATATAGTAAGTAAGAGGACTAAATAGATAAAACGTCTATCAAAGAGAAATTTTTTTCTTTGATAGATTTTTTTTTCAGAACTACTTCAGAGTTGCTCTTTTTTAGCACAAATCTTTGCTATAATGACTATAGTTATGGAATTAGGCATGGAAGGGGAGATTTTATGCCAACATTGGCAGATGTAGCTAAACGAGCAAATGTCTCGAAAATGACGGTTTCTCGGGTGATCAATCATCCAGAACAAGTCACTGATGAGCTAAAGGAACTAGTTTTTACAGCCATGGCTGAATTGGATTATCGTCCAAATATTGCAGCAAAAGCGTTAGTTTCGAACCGTTCACAGATCATCAAGTTGTTTATTCTTGAGGAAATCGATACCACGGAACCCTATTATATGAATCTACTCATGGGAATTGCTAAAAGGATTGGTAAAGAGCACTATTCCTTGCAATTAGTGACCAACGATGCTTTTGACGTCGGCTCCTGCGATGGTTATATCATCACTGGCGTGCGTCAAAGAGATTTTGATTGGATCAATCGTCTAGAAAAGCCAGTCGTGTTATTTGGTGAAAATCGTATGGGCTATGATTATGTTGATAGCGATAATCAATATGGGACCGCCAAAGCGACACAATATGCCTTAGAAGTTGGTTATCAAACGGTTGTTTATATCGGCATTGATGAAGCAGAACCTTTTGAACTATCTAGAGAAGCGGGCTATCTAAAAGTGATGGAAGAGGCTGGGCTAACTCCGAAAATGCTGCGTTTTGATAATCATTCCACCACACCAGAAAAATATATCACGGAACATTGGGACGAATTTTCAGATAAAACGTGTTTTGTTTGCAGTTCTGATCGTTTAGCGCTTGGTATCGTTCGTGGCATCACACAAGTTGGCGGACAGTTACCCGATCAATTTGGCGTTATTGGTTTCGATGGCGTATTTCTTGATCAAATCAGTTCCCCAAAACTGACTACCGTTAAACAAGACATCATTCGTATGGGGGAAGTGTGCGGCGAAATGCTATTAAAGAAAATTACTGAAAAAGGAGCAAGCCAAGGATACCGTCACTTTTTCCCAGAATTGATCATTCGTGAAACGACAAGAAAGTTAAATAAGACTAACGCTTAGCTATAGAAAATAGACGATTTGTGCTATTATAAGAGAAAGTCCACTTAAAAAGGATGGTTTACATGACAGAAATCAAACGAAAACATTTTCGCTTTCCTGCATACGATGATCACATAGGTGTAAAGTTAAAAAATGAAAATAGGCGTGTGCTGTTTGACGGACAAGATGATCTGATGACCGATACAAGCGACAAACCATTGTTCGAGCAAATCAATGAATTTCATTTTGAGGATTATTCAAAAAATGAAAAAAATCCTCATTCGACAGTCAATGTTCGGCATGCTTCAACACAAAAAGCAAATCTAGCAAAACATAAACAAAATTTGCCAGACTATAGGCAGAGTAAAAAAACACAAACCAAACGAAACAGTCAGACGAATTTTGGCTATAATCGTCATGCCAGCCCTTCAGAGCAAAGACCAACACAAGAAAAAACAAGCCAATCACGAAGTGTATTCAATAGTTCGGTAAGAGAACGTTCTTATTTTGTACCTAAGTACGTACCAGCTTCGATCATTCCTGATCCGAAGAAAAATAAAATCTCTGAAGAAGAATTGCTCGCTTCGATCAAAAAAGAAAAGAATGCGTATCTTTTATTTGAAACAGAAAATACACCCTATGATGGAAAACAAGGTGTAACAATGAACCAAGAGAAAAGTTCAAGTAAGAAAACTCATGGAGTATTAGATCGTTCGTTGGAAGGCCTGATCAATGACCAAGGTAATTCCTTGAAAGGCAATGGTTATTTCCAATAAGTAGTGACTGCTCAAGTATGAGAAAAAGTTGTTCCTTCAAACATTCAGACACATAAGAAACAAGCAGGACTTGTGAAAAAATGTCTGGATGTTGGAGCGGAACAGCTTTTTTTTGACCGACTATATTATTGCAGTAGAAAGGAACAGGAAAATGATAAATAGACCCTCATCAATGAAAAGGTTTGGTTTTACTTATGAGACCCCTTATCCACAATTGATTGAAGAAGATACTATGGTACCAAAACCTGGCGAACACGACTTATTGATCGAAGTTGTAGCACTTTCGATCAATCCTATAGATACGAAGCGAAGAGAAATCGTCAAAGAAGAAACATTCACTGTGCTCGGCTATGATAGTGTGGGTTATGTACGGGAAATGGGCGCGGCTGTAAAGGGGTTCGAGCTGAATGACCGTGTCTATTATGCAGGAACGACTCAACGTGAAGGGAGTCAACAAGAGTATCAAATCGTTGATGCACGGATCGCTGCAAAGGCTCCTAAGAATCTTAGCGACGAAGCTGCTGCAGGGATTCCATTGACTGCACTCACTGCCTATGAATTGCTATTTGAAAATTTTCAGTTAGTTCCTCAAGAAAAAGCAAATGAAGGGAAAGAGCTTTTGGTGATCAATGGAGGAGGTGGCGTTGGTTCGATCATGACGCAACTAGCGAAGTGGACGGGTATGAAAGTTTATGCAACTGCTAGTCCGCACAATTTTGGATGGCTTGAAAAAAATGGCGTAGATGTTCCGATAGATTACCATCATTCTCTTTATGACCAATTAAAACAAGCTGGGAGCGATGGTGTTGACTATATCGCAGTGTTGTATGATATTGAATCCTATCTACCAGAAATAAAAAAAATCATTCAACCTTTAGGGCATATCGGAATGATCGTCAATACAAAAGCGAAAATCGATTGGAATGAATATAAAAATGATTCAATCAGCTTCCATTGGGAGTATGTTTTCACGAAAACAGATCATAATAAAGAAATCGCAACACAAGGCGCAATCCTAGAGACATTGACAAAGTTATTTGAAGAAAATAAACTTCATAGCCACGTAACAACTGTTTACTCAGATGGTATCAGCCGAGCTTCACTTGAACAAGCGATGACGTTGGTGAAGGAAGGTAGCCAGCAAGGCAAAGTCGTTTTGTCAGGTGGGTTCAAATCCACCGGTGGAAAAATGGCTCGATAAGACAAGTAGTAAGAATGACTATAAAAAAGCAACTGTGGCTGGAACATGGTTTCTCTCGCACTATCTAAAACCAGATAAACGGCGAGAAATAAACACTTCTGTTCCGACCTCAGTTGCTTTTTATGGTAAGAGTTCAATCTATATATGAATCTTCCACAGGTTCTAATTGATTGACTGTTGGGGATGGAGCTGTGATTTTTTTGAAAGGATTAGCGAAGCGGAAGTACTTCACTTTATTCAATGTATAAGATAAAATTGAGCAACTCAAAAGAGTATAGGCAAAATGCGTAAAATCCAAATACAACAAAGACACAACTAAAATCCCAAACGTGATAACAAATAGACTTTTCCCGATATTCACATGATAATATTTTTCAATTGCTTGATAAACGATATCGGTTCCGCCAGTGCTGCCCCCAAAACGAAAAACTAAGCCACAACCGATTCCCGAAAGAATGCCAGTCATTAGACTATTCACTAAAAGATTTCCAACAGCAAAGTGGACATTTAAATTTTCCCATACATGCAAGAAGAAGACCAGAGAAAATGTTCCGACGATCGTTCGAATAAATGCATGTTTTCCAAAAATAAACAAGGAAATCAGCAATAAAGGTAAATTTATGATCAGTGAGGTGATGGAAGGCGCAAAGCCAAATAAATGATTAAGTAAAAGAGCAATTCCTGTGACACCACCGTCAGCTAATTTTGAAGGGAGATTGATTCCGGTTACCGCTAATCCATAAAGAGCAGCCCCAAAAATAATTCCACATAAGTCTAATAAAAATTTTACTTGTTTCATCTCTAACCTCTTTTCTTTTTGAAAATTTTCAGCAATCTTTATATTACACTGAACGGCTCTATAAATTCAATAGGTAAATAGAAAAAAATATACATAATGAAGTGTATTTAATTTCGGTCAATCATTCCTTGTAAAACAATCTTTTAAATCAAAAATGATTCTATGTAAAAATATGTATTGCATAATTTAGGGATAAAAAAATAGTGAATAAAATAGTGTCATAAATAAAAAAATGTATTTAAATATAAAAAAACATAAATTATTTTATTAAATTTAACGATTATGATGTTAAAACAACCGATTTTTACTTTTTTGGTCACTGACACACAACTTAAAGTATAATAATTATTGAACAAGCCAGTAAACAAGTATCTCCCCCACGAGATTTTAAAAGTTACTGGCTGTTTTTTTTGTTCAAAATTCCAACTTCTACTTTTCAACGGGAACAATTGTTCGTATAATAAAAGAGCGAACAATCGTTCGGTATAAAATAATAGAGGTGATCAGAGATGCAATCAATGAGACGTTTTGGTGCGATGTTGTTGATTTTATTTTTTGGAATTATTATAGGTAATTATGGGTTACAAACAGCATTATTGATTTTTTTACCTTCGTTTGTATTATGGTTTGTGATGTGGGATGAAAAAAAATATCGACAAAATGAACGAAAACGTAGGTATGAAGAAACCTTCTATCAACATAGAGCTACGTACGATTCAAAATAACTAAATACAAAAACAAAACTTGCAATCACTTCTCACCATCTAGTCGATTGCAAGTTTTTTTTAAAACAACTTAGTTGGGGATTTACTTCGCTATGTTTATACTTAAAGGAGAACAGAAAGGAAGGTCATATGAATACGTTTATCGAAACGCTCAGTGAGAGAAAAGAAGAGTTATTCGCAGCAACATTTCAGCACTTATCTATTTCATTGATTGCATTATTGATTGCCGCAGTGATTGCGATCCCGCTTGCTATTTGGGCAGTCAACCACAAAAGAATGGCAGAATTTTTGTTACAAGTAACGAGTGTGCTGCAAACCATTCCCTCACTTGCACTTTTAGGATTATTGATTCCATTTGTAGGGATTGGCACTTTACCGGCGTTGATTGCCTTGATCTTATACGCCTTATTACCGATATTTCAAAGCACTTATATAGGATTAGCAGAAATCAATCCATCAATTGAAGAAGCAGCAGTTGCTTTTGGGATGTCTCGTTTTCGAAGATTGATCAAAGTAGAGTTACCCATCGCGCTGCCTGTCATTATCTCAGGTATCCGCACTGCGTTAGTATTGATCATTGGTACAGCAACATTAGCAGCCTTGATCGGTGCTGGCGGGCTAGGAACATTTATCTTACTAGGAATCGATCGGAATACACCTGTTTTAACTTTGATCGGCGCAATCAGCTCCGCCTTGTTAGCTATTGTTTTCAGTAGCTTGATCCGTCTATTACAACACTTGAAACCTCGTTATACGATGATCACTTTAGGCTTGATTTTGACTTTAGTCGCAGGTGCTTCCATTTATCAAACTGGTTTCTTAAAACAAGAGAAAATCACGATTGCCGGTAAGCTTGGTGCAGAACCAGATATATTGATCCAGATGTACAAAGGATTGATTGAAGAAGAAACCGAAGCGGAAGTCGAATTAAAACCGAATTTCGGTAAAACCAGTTTTCTATTCAGCGCTTTAGAAAACAAACAAATTGATATTTATCCTGAGTTTACTGGAACAGTATTAGAGAGTCTGGTTACAGTTCCAGAATCAATCAAGGACCAAAAATTAACAAAAGAAGAAACGTATCACGAGGCCAATAGACTGTTAAATGAACAGTTCTCAATGACACTTTTAAGTCCGATGGCTTATCAAAACACATATGCTCTTGCTGTTAAACGTGACTTTGCGGATGAGCACCAAGTAAAATCAATTTCTGATTTAGCTAAAATCGAAAATCAAATCAAGGCAGGGTTCACGTTAGAATTTATCGATCGTGCAGATGGGTACAAGGGGATACAGGAACTTTATCAGTTAGATTTTCCGAGTGTCCAAAGCATGGAACCTAGTTTGCGTTACCAAGCAATAAATAATGGTGATGTCAATGTAGTTGATGCCTATTCTACCGACAGTGAACTGAAACAATACGATTTAGTCGTCCTAGAAGATGACCGAGGCTTGTTCCCTACCTACCAAGGCGCACCATTGATGAATGAAGATTTTGCCAATGATCATCCAGAAGTCGTGGCAGCTTTAGAGAAACTTAGCGGCAAAATAACGGAAGAACAGATGCAAACGATGAATTATCAAGTAAATGTCGAGAAAAAACAACCAGCTGAAGTGGCACGACAATTTTTGGTTGACCAAGGTTTAGTGAAGGAGGATAACAATTGACCGAACTGATTGAATTTAAAAACGTCCAAAAAACCTTTAATGACAAGTATGCAATTAGACAATTAGACCTTTCAATCAATGAGGGAGAGATCTTTGTATTGGTAGGTCCTTCGGGAAGTGGAAAGACAACTTCACTAAAAATGATCAATGGACTCTCATTACCAAGTGTCGGTGAGGTATATTTCAAAGGTAAATCATTAAAGGACTATAACTTGCAAAAAATGCGTTGGCAAATGGGATATGTCTTGCAACAGATTGCATTATTTCCAACGATGACTGTCAAACAGAATATCGAAGTGATCCCTGAAATGTTAGGCTGGGAAAAACAGAAACGATCCGAGACTTCGGATCAGTTACTGACAAAAGTTGGTTTAGATCCTGATGTCTATCGTGATCGAATGCCACAAGAATTGTCTGGAGGAGAACAACAGCGTGTAGGGATCATTCGGGCGTTAGCAGCCAATCCTGAAGTGATCTTGATGGATGAGCCTTTCAGTGCGTTGGACCCTCTATCAAGAACTTCCTTGCAGGAGCTTGTTTTATCACTTCATAAAGAATTAGGTACGACGATTGTTTTTGTTACCCATAATATGGAAGAAGCAATTAAACTAGGGGATCGCATCGCTGTGATGAAAGAAGGGGCATTGATCCAATGTGATACACCAGAACAATTATTGATGCATCCTAAGAATGACTTTGTACGTAGTTTCTTCGAGGAATCGATCCAAGAAAAAGATCAGACAGTTGAACAACTTGTACTTGCTGGCTTTTTTGAGAAAGAGATCACTGAACAACGAAGAGTGGTTCAGCTTGATACACCACTAAAACAATTATTTGCTCAACTAGAAGCAGTCGAAACAGTCAACATCTATAAACAAGAAATTCCGATTGGATCGATCTCCAGAGAAAATGTCTTTGCATTTCTAAGTGGGAAACAGAGTTGATTTGGATGTTTTAGACAGGTGAACAATGACTT
Source organism: Enterococcus sp. AZ171 (assembly GCF_051714005.1). Taxonomy (NCBI): domain Bacteria; kingdom Bacillati; phylum Bacillota; class Bacilli; order Lactobacillales; family Enterococcaceae; genus Enterococcus; species Enterococcus sp. AZ171. Next base: position 1,184,311 of record NZ_JBIORA010000001.1, read on the forward strand.
GTTTAGATAACTAGACACAAAGAAGTAGTGGTTCAATAAAAGTTATTTAAAAAAATATTAGAATAACAAATAAAGAAATGATTGAATAAAGGCGTTGATTTTCGGATGCTTTTATTCGATCATTTATTATTACGAATATTATTTAACGGTAAATTAAAAATATCTCATGTTATCTTCATTTTTCTTGTAGACATAAGACGATTTATATTTTAAAATTATGATTAAGTAATAGTACATATATTTTTGTTGAAATCTTATTTCAATGATAAATCTAAAAGAAAATTGAATAATCATATAAGAAAAAAATGAAAAAATCACAGACGGGGTGTTATTTTTTGTTTATTACTGTGCTTTTTTATTAGATTTGGGGGAGTAAAATGAAAGGAATATTAAATAAACAAAGTACAAGGCAATTAGCATTATTAGAATTGCTGTGGGAAAATGAATGGTTGACCGTATCGAAAATTGTCCAAGTCATCGGGGGAGTCGAAAAGACGATACGAACGGATATCAAACATTTAAATGAAATAATCAAACCGCTTAAAATTGAAACATCTTTTAAACACGGGGTTTTCTTGGATAAAACACTTGGGGTCTCAAAAACACATCTTTATTCTTTGTTTTTGCAAAACTGCATCGAATGTCAGATCATCGAAGAAATTTTTATCAATCCGAAGCTTTCTAAAGGTGAGTTATGTGATTGCTTGTTTATCTCAGAGACACAGTTGAACCGCTTGTTGGCCAAGCTAAATTCAGTTTTAGAAAAATTTTCAATACAAATCAGTCATGAATTGACGATTGAAGGTTCAGAGATAAATATTCGTAAATTATTTGCTAGTTTGATGTATGAAAAATATCTTTCTGCGGAACCGCTTCTTTTAAAAGAAGAGTTTGACCTGATCGATCGATTGATCCAATGTTTTTATGAGGAAAACATAACGATCATTGAAGCGAATGTCCAACATCATTTTTTATTAAATAAAATACATTTAAAAGTACTAGCTGCGCTATATCGATGCAAGCAAGGTGCTTTTATAGAAAAAAAAGCAACTGTTTTTAACTACAAAACCATTTTGAATGACGAAGAATTAAAACGTAGATGTAAAGAATCTTTTGAAATTGAACTGAATGAAGACATATTATACAATTTATTTGCCAACTATTGCGAACCTTTTAAAGTGACCGGAGCTTGCCAACAGTTTGGTATGTTTCAATCATCCTTACATAGTAAAATTGAACGACTGATCAAAGATTTATCTCAACGATTTAATATCGAGTGTTCCCATAGTGATACATTGATTGCTGACATTTTATGGAGTAGTTTTCGAATCACTGGCCCGACTTTCATATTGAACAATGTGATTGAAGAATTTGTTTTAGAATTAATGGGTGAAAATCAAACAATCATGTTTGAATTAAGAGAGTGTTTTGCAGAAATATATGAAGAACTTGAACTTAAATCGTTTGATAAGAAAAATATGGTGTATCAATCGATCTATAGTTTGGTTACACAGTGGTCTGATTTTAGGATCGAGATGAAAAAGACCCATCAGATCAAGGCTGCATTGATCTTGGATGTTCCCATTGGTCATTTGCGTATGTTGAAGGAAGAAATCGAAATGCATTTCAGAAGTACGTACTCCGTTGATATCTTGTCACCATTTGATCTGTTCAGCCAAGTAAAATTAGAAAAATATGACTGTGTGTTGACAGATGTTTGTACAATCCGAGGGTCTATCGAACAACCGAGGGTGATTGGCATCCCACATTATTTCGATAATGAGTTCATTCACAAATTACATACTTTTATTATAAACAGAAAAGAAAGTGTCAAGTTATTTAGAAAAGAACTTGTGATGTAATCTGTTTAATAATCCAATTTATTAGATATGCCTATACTGGTATATCTTTTCTTATTTTTAATTAATAAAAACGCAAAAAATCATTGCTAAACATCTGTTTTGAAAATGGTTATAAATAGAATGATCACTGAATAAATGAGAATACATTAACTTTTTAATCTATACCAATTTTTTTAATGATAGAATTATTGACATTTTCAATACATTCACCTATAAGTTCTAACGTTATTTTACCAAGCGGTCGGTAGATTGAGATTATTTTTAGATAAATCATTATGTTAAAAATAATGTAGACGTTCAATATTTTTTGTTTGGAGAGGTGGAACCGAAATGAGAGAAATCTTAGATGGACGTTTGAAACGTCAGTTGAAGATTTTGGAAATATTATGGGATACTCAGTGGATGACGACAGCTGAATTAGCCGAAATGATCGAAAGCTCAGAAAAAACAACTCGAAATGATCTTTCACAAATCAATGAGATGATTGCACCGCTGACAATTGAAACCTCCTTTAGATCAGGAGTATTGCTAAAGAAAAATATGAAAACACCAAAAGCATTCATCTATTCAAAAATTTTGAGTAAAAGTTTGGAATATACCTTACTTGAGACACTATTTTTTAGAAGAGTAAGTTCAAAAGACGATCTAAGTGATAGTTTATACATATCTGAAACACAAGTATCACGTGTTATTAATCGAATCAATCAAGTCATCAGTAAATATGAATTTCAAATCAATAATCATCTCGATATTGTAGGTAATGAAGGGAATATTAGAGATTTTTTTTCTGCTTTCTTTGCAGAAAAATATAATTTACCTGAGAATTTAATGAAAGGCGATGATCTCTCTCTGATCACGGATATCATCGAAGTATTTGTAAAAGAGAATACGATCTGGGCATTAGTCAATAATGACAATCATTTGTTTTTAGGAAATATGAAATTTCATTTATTTATTTGTTTTGTTCGTTTGAAGCAAGATTATCAGTTGATATCGAGGAATATACCGTTTATTTTCCAACATTTCGCAAATGAAACAGAACTTTTAGGACGTATCAATGAAAAGTTTGTCGTCAATTTAAGAGAAGAAAACCTCCAACAACTTTTCTATGAGTTTTATCAACCGATTCATCCGACTTTACGATTACAATATTTAAATGTCCAAGTTGATGCAGTAAATCAAAAAAATAAACTAAATCAAGTAATTGAATACTTAGAAAATAAGTTCGGTATAATTTGTGAAAATCGTGATCAATTGATTCATGATATTTATTGGACAACCATGAATATGGTAAGACCCACCTATATTTTACATAATAAGAAACGAGAATTTTTTCAAAACGTAAAAAGAGACAGTCCCACACTAGTGAAAGATTTAGAAGACCGATTTTTTGAGATTTATCAGACATTAGGATCTGCATTTCATAGTTATTTAGATGAAATGATCCATCAATCTGTCTTCAAGTTGTTGACTTCCTGGTCAGATCTATGGGTACAAGTACGGAAGCAAAAGATAAAACTCAATGTCGCCCTATTATTAGATAGTTCTTATGATCATATGTGTATGCTCAAAGAGGAAATCAAATTTTATTTTCGACATAATATCAATATAGAGATTCTTCACCCTGCGACAAAAATACAAAATGATTATTTAAAAAAGTTTGATTGTCTTCTGACAGATATATATTTCAATGACTATTTTGAAGTGCCTACTCTTGGAATTTCTAACTATTTAGATGAAGTCATCATTGATAAATTGGTCGAGTACTATCACATCAAAGTGGATGAACTTGCTGAGATTTGATCTACTATACAAAAATCAGTTGGCAATTATTTCTGTTGGTGGGAATTATTAAGAAAAGTTCAAACTGATTAGTTAAAATAATATGTTATTTATTTTTTCTTGATTTCATATGGACTCTATAATGCTATTTTATCACTGTTATATATGGGTGATTGGTCAATTATTGTAAGTCTGGTTTGTATTTGTTACTAAAATAAATAACTATATATTCTTATTTTGTTTACCAAACTGGCGGTAAAACTTGGTTTTAAAAGTGCTGGTTTTTTAAGGATAATTGTTTTGTGGGAATTGTGTCGTTTATATTAGGAGGTGAAGGGTGAGATAAAAAAGACGATGTATTACATGATAGGTGTGTTGTTGTTATGCTTTATGAGTCCAACTGTCTATCATGCTCAACAATCAGAAATACAAACAGTTCATGTCGAAGCAACGATCGGTGATTTAGGTAATAGTTCCGAAAATCAAGACGACACAGGGCAGAGTACCCAAAATGAAGAACAGCAAGCTACAGGTCCAACATCAAACAAAAGTGAAGGTTCTTCCTCTAAATTCCCACAAACTGGGGAACGTTTGACCAATGGAATTGCTTTGATCGGTTTATTGCTTACTCTTTTTTCGATAGGATCGTTTTATACATTCAATCAAAAAGAAGAACGACTACAAAAAATTTAGTGAAATAATATAGATTATTTCAGCAAGGAGAGAAATTCAATATGAAGAAGCTAAGTAATTTAGCGATTGTATCTACAATTTTATTAAGTGGTTTAGGACTTGGTTCAATAAACGTTGCTGCCAATGACTTGGGATGGATTCCTGGACAACCAGACAATACACCGGGACAAACGATCAAAGGTGATGACAAAGCAGATGTTCAAGTTTCAGGATGGATCGGAGAATGGGATCCAGTTGATCCAGAAGATAAACGCTATATCGATATCACGATCCCAACGACTGTAAGATATGCAAATGCGATGGCAGAAGACGGAACGCCTCAACCAGAGATCGTTTCCCCATTATATGCAATGACAAATAATTCAACTTCACATAGAGTGATGATCGAAGTAGATAGTTTTGCGGAGACAAGCTCAACTGGGATCACTCAAGATTTGTTCTTTACACCATTAAATGAAGCAGCGGTTCGTTTGCAAAGTGCTTCTGGACAGTTCTTGAATACTCGTACTTATTTGACAACTATTGGAACAGGACAAACAAAATCCTTGAAATTTGAAGGAGCAATCACTAGTCCTTTCCAACAGGATGTTATTGTGACACCTGCATACACGATGTCATTCCATTTTTCTGCATTAGCTAACTAATCTTAGCAAAGTTGATAAGTATTCCATTACTCAGTTTAGTAGAAAGAGCCTGAATGAAAGACTTTTCAGTTATAATTTTGAGAAAGGAGGTTGAGAAAAATGGCACATAGTAATAATATTGAAAAAAAGAATCATAGTAAAAAGAAGAGAACTTATATCTTGTTTTCTTTGCTACTCGTATGTCTTGTAGCAGGGATCGGCGGATACTTTTATTTTAATCAATCTCCTCCTCAAGTAGTGGCAAGATTGCCTGATTTAGATGATCATCTGTCAAGATTGAGTAATGAAGAGATTTTAAAAGCAATGCAAGATCAAGTAGATAAAGACAAAATGCGTATTCTTTTGAAACATGATATAGAAGTTGATAAAGAAGGAAAAGCGAGTGTCGATGTACGTAATAATGGTCAGAATGCATTCAATATCCAAGTAGAATACTATCTAGCATCAAATAATAAACAATTGTATAAATCAGGATTGATTCCTCCAAACAACCGAATAGACTCTATCCCTTTTGAGAATCTACCTGATGCTGGCAGTCATGATGTTAGAATTTTATACAATATTTATAACGAAGAAAAATTGGTCAATACAACAACGATCGATGGTAAAATCAACATTAGTTGATCGCTGATTGAAGGTAACATAAATAAAAAATGGAAGGCTCTGAAAATAGATTATCTATTTTCGAGCCTTCCAATTTTTTATTTAGCTTTTAACTCAATGATAATTTGTTCTTAGTACCAACCGTTAGCTAACCAGAAAGCTTTGGCTGCATCCCAAGAGCCATAACGAGAAGCAACATATTGTTCTGCCACTCTTTCTTGATTGGCAGCAGAGTAGTCACCGTTCAAGTAAGAAGAGTCTAATTGGTAACGGCCGATATAACGTCCGTTTGTTGCTGTATAAGAACCGCTAGATTCTTTTTGTGCGATCCATTCTTTGGCATCGTTCGTACCAGTTGAAACAGCGACTTCAGTAGCTGGTGCTTGTTCTACTACAGGTGCTTGTTCTACTACAGGTGTTTCCACAACTGGCGCTGTTTCTTGAACAGGTTCTACAGGTGCTTGAGTAGCGACAGGAGCAGTTGCTTGCTCACCAGTAGGAATAGTTAATTCTTGACCTGAAAAAATCAGGTGAATGTTTGAGATTGAGTTAGCTTCGGCAATTGTTTGGATCAAGGAGTTGTCACCAACGTATTTTTGAGAAATCGTTGATAAAGTATCACCTGATTGAACAGTGTAGGCTTCGTCTGCGTGTGCAGAAGTACCCATAAATAATGCAGCGCCGGCGGCCAAAGTTGTTCCAAAAAGAATAGTTTTAAGTGATTTCATGAAAGATCTCCTTCGTATTTTAAAAAGTTATTTTGATTAGCTGTTTTCGCTAACGAGTAATACTTTACCATGATAAGACATTTCATAGGTGATAAAAACGTAACAGTTTATGACAAAGCTACCTTTTTTGTAATATTCAACGAAACATATGTAATCGAAAAACGCTTTCTTTCTTTTAATTGAAAGAATGTATGTTCCCGTTTTTTGATGAAAAAAATTAGTTAAGAAAATATTAAGCGGATAATAAATATGTTTTTTTCTATTGTAGAAGATAAAATGGGTGGCTATCTATCAGTCATAATAGCTATTCTTAAGCCTAATGACGACAATCAAAGGAGTAAATAATAAAAAAACATGGAGCAAATGGTTGCCCCATGTTCTGAAAAAATCAAATCCCAATTATTGATGTTCTACACGATTGGAGATCATTGGAAAGAATTTCAAACAATAAATAGCACAAATCCCAACAATAATATATATAGCTTTAGCTAAAATAGTCGTAGAGCCGCCTGCAATCGTCGCAACTAAATCAAATTCTAATAAACCGACTAACAACCAGTTCAATCCTCCAACAATCAACAATGTTAAAGCAATCATATCTAATGTTTTCATTGAAATTACCCCTTTCCTATATGACATACTATTATTATAAAACAATTAAAGAATTTGTACTAAAATATTGCCTGTAATTTAATTTATAGTCCTTTCATTTCAACGTTTTATAAAATTTGAAAATTTAAAATAGATATGTCTTGACAATAGACAAGTAAAAGATTAGATTTAGCTGGTTATAAAATAATAATATTTATTAAGGAGAAGAACATGAAAAAAAAATGGATGATTACTGGATTGATTGCATTGTTGCTAGGGGCTATTGGTTATACGGGCACACGGTTTGCAGGAGAAGTTTTATTCTGGGGTGGAGAATCTGATATCACTAAGATCAACGAAAATTTAGAAAAACTTGATCAACAGTTAACAAGCCATGACCAAAAAATCACTGACTTAAATAGTCAATTAGCAATAAAAAATCAAGATCTTCAAAATATACAAACAAAAGCGCAAGAATACCAAACAAAGATCACTGACTTGGAAACGCAAAAAAGCCAATTGGTTGCTGAACATGCAAATTTACAAAACCAATTAACTAGTAAAGAAAATCAATTAAATGACAAACAAATCGAAATCAACAATAAGATCAATGAAATAACTCAAAAAATAAACGAAATCAATACCCTAAATAGTCAATGGAATACTAGACTTCAAGAAATCCAGGGCAAATATACAGAGATGCAAAGTACTGTTAATCAATTAAACGAACAAATCAGCCAATTAAATCGAGAAAAAACAAATTTGCAAACTGATTTAGCAACCGCGAAGAAACAATTAGAAACTATTTCAGCAGAAAATAGTAATTTGAGAAGTTATATCGCACAATTAGAAAAAGCGAGAAACGATGCAAAGCAAACGGCGGAAAAATCTCAACAAATCGTTGATCGCCAAGTGAATAAGTAGACGTTAAAGATACTTTTTTAGAGTTGTTTTTCCAAGGAAAATCACTTGAAAAACGGAACGTTTGTTCGTATAATGGTGATGAGGGGAGAGATGACAATGGAAAGAAAATATGGAACAGTCTCAAAAATCAGAACGATCAAACTAGGGGAACGACCACTGATCCGTTTTACTTTAGGCTCAGAGAATTGCTTGATTGCTAATCATAGTCTTAATTTTATTGCCGATGTAGATGAAGGAATGAAGATATTTGTGAAAGGCTACTATAATAACCGTAAGCAATTTGTCGTCAAAGACTACACGGTATTAGAAAAATCAAACATTGTTGTCGCTTTTGAAAATAGTCTCTTCCCTAAACAGAAGATCATCAAATAAGAGAACAAAGTCAATGTTCGATATCAAGAACTAATGGATTACTCTTATATAGGTAGAAAAATTGTAAATTGACTCGATGAACTGCCTTGTTTTTTTAATAACAAACAAAAAAACTCATGGCATAAACCATGAGTTTTACTTATTTATGCAGACGATGGGATTTGAACCCACACGAGCTTACGCTCACAAGACCCTCAATCTTGCATGTCTGCCGTTCCATCACGTCTGCAAGAAACAACACTTTAATCATAGCGAGTAACGAAATAGATGTCAAGATATGAAAGAGGAAAATCATGAATAAATATGATGGGGAATTTTCAATTTTAGGAATGGTGGCAGGCATTATCATTGGATCTGCATTTGGACAATTGACCATGGGGATATTCTTAGGTGTGATTATCGGAATTGCTATGGATTGGGCAGCAAATCTTTGGAACGATCGGCATGAGAAATAAAAGTAAAAAAAGTTGATTTTCATCTAGGATTTCTTTAAAACGGTGGCAAAATCCAGATGAATGGAGTATGATATGGAAATAAATGGGTATAATCAGAAATTTCTAACTTTTTTGAAACGAGGGATTGGATCACTATGAGAGAATTTGAAAAATCCAACAAATTAGAAGGCGTAAGTTACGATGTCCGCGGACCGGTTCTTGAAGAAGCAGAACGAATGCAAGAAGAGGGCATCAGTATATTAAAATTGAATACGGGAAATCCAGCACCATTTGGATTTGAGGCACCAAATGAAGTGATCCGTGATTTGATCATGAATGCCAGAGATTCAGAAGGCTATTCGGATTCAAAAGGGATTTTTTCTGCACGAAAAGCGATTGAACAGTATTGTCAATTGAAAAAATTTCCAAATGTGACGATCAATGATATCTATACTGGTAATGGGGTCAGTGAGCTGATCACGATGTGTATGCAAGGGCTGTTGGACAATGGCGATGAAGTATTAGTGCCAATGCCGGATTATCCTTTATGGACAGCTTCTGTTTCTTTGGCTGGAGGAAAACCAGTTCATTATGTATGCGATGAACAAGCCGAATGGTATCCAGATATTGAGGATATCAAATCTAAAGTTACCAGCCGGACAAAGGCAATCGTGATCATCAATCCTAATAATCCAACAGGAGCTTTATATCCGAAAGAATTATTAGAAGAAATCGTGAAAATCGCACGAGAACATCAATTGATCATTTATTCAGACGAAATCTATGATCGTTTAGTGATGGATGGCTTAGAGCATATCCCGATTGCGACTTTAGCACCTGATCTATTCGTTGTCACATTGAATGGCCTATCTAAATCACATCGTGTGGCGGGATTCCGTGTCGGCTGGATGGTGTTGAGTGGTGACAAATCAAATGTAAAAGGCTATATCGAAGGGTTGAATATGCTTTCCTCTATGCGTCTTTGTTCAAATGTTCTGTCACAACAAATCATCCAAACTGCCCTAGGGGGCTACCAAAGTGTGGATGAATTGCTATTGCCAGGTGGACGGATCTACGAACAAAGAGAATACATTTATAATGCAATCAATGATATCCCTGGATTATCAGCGGTTAAGCCGAAAGCAGCTTTTTATATCTTTCCAAAAATCGATACGAAACGCTTCAATATTACCAATGATGAGCAGTTCGTATTAGATTTTCTGCACGAGCATAAGATTTTACTTGTTCACGGAGGCGGTTTTAACTGGCCTGATCCAGATCACTTCAGAATCGTTTACTTACCAAAATTAGACGATCTAAAAGTAACGGCGAAAAAAATGCGTGAATTCCTGACAACCTACCGACAAAGATAGGAAATGTCATATTTTGGCTGTTGTGCGTGTGTATTAAGTAGGTAGTTTTAAGCGTAAGCGAGTAACTGACGGGATAAATCAAGATTTTATGAAGTAAGTGAATCACTATAACAATTGGAATCAACGATTCTTATGGGCATTTGCTTACTTCACTAAATCAACCGTTTTTGTCTGAGTTTTATTCTCATTTGACACCTGCAAATAACCAGTTTCGAGTAAGAGCCAACGAGTAGTAAAAACGATGTGATTGGCAAATTTTTTTATAAAGTAAATACGACTTCACCTAAAAGCCGTCCCGATACCGAGGCGTTTTTTTAATGTCAATTTTTGAAAAATGATTCGTTGCTATTGGACTTTTCTTGAAGTTTACAAAGTAGTCAAGTACAATACATGTAGTCATGCGAATACGCATATTTTTTTGAGAGGGGGATACTTATGGAAGCATTAGTCGATTCCTTTGGTACGATCATCAAAGAAATCCGAAAAGAACAAAAAATGACTCAACAAATGCTTTCACAAGGCATTTGTTCTCAAAGTGTGCTGAGTAGAATCGAAAATAACGAAGAGTTACCAAATGTATTAGTGATGGCTCAGATCTGTCACAGGCTTGGTGTAACGATCGATTATGTAATGAACTTATCCAAGGACAAGATTCGAGCAGCAACTAGACAATTTGATCTTCTGGATCTTTACTTTTTAAAAAGAGATTATCGTAAATTAGAACAAGAACTAAAATCAGCGAAGGTGACAGAGAATCTCTATTCAGCTGAGGATTTTCAACGGTATTATTATTATTTAGGTGTTTGTGAATTTACATTAAGGAAAAACCTAGTAAAGGCACTTAGTTACTTGAAAGAAGCATTGACTTACTCCAGCCAAAAAGATCGGACACATGTCTGTGATATAGAGATCCAATTGATCAGCTGTATTGGTAAAGTCTATGGGGTTGCAGGGAGAAGTACAGAAGCAAGATATTATTTAAGTCGTAGCGTCCAACTCTTACATGATACGATCAACGAGCACAACAAAAGCGAATTGACCCAGATTTTTTATAATTATGGTAGTTTTCTATTTCATCAAGGAGAACGCCAAGCAGCCCTTGAACAAGTGAATCAAGGGATTCGTTGGGCACAAGAAAAAAATAGCTATTATTATTTAAATGATTTATTTATTCTAAAAAGTTTGATCTACAAACAGCAAAATGAACTGTCAAAAGCATTGTTTTATGAAGAATTAGCTCAAGCAGTAAAAAAGATTGCTAAAAGTATATAAATGGTGTAGACCATTCTTGACTTCTTTCGTAAATAAGAGTAATTTAAAGGTAGATCATCAAAGGAGAGAATAGAATGAGAACTTATATCTATGCTGACAAATTCTTTTTAGCATCTGGTGTGAAAAACGCTGGATATCTTGAAATCACTGATGGGCTTTTTGGCGAATATCTTTCAGAAAAACCAGTTGGTGAAGTAACGATCATTGATCAAAGCGGTAAATGGATCGCCCCTGGACTTGTAGACACACATATTCATGGGTTTATGAATCACGATGTTATGGATAATGACGCAGAAGGAATCAAAGCTATGTCAGAAGGTCTGTTATCTTGTGGGGTAACTGCCTTTTTACCTACAACATTAACCTCTAGTAAAGAACGTCTAAGAGATGTGGCAGAGACGATCGGAAAAATGTACCATGAAGCTCCTGGCGCTAAAATCAAAGGGATCTATTTTGAAGGACCATTCTTTACAGAAGAGCATAAAGGCGCGCAAAACCCAAGTTATTTTGGCGACCCTGATTTGGCAGTCTTCAATGAATGGCAAGAAGCTTCAGGCGGATTGATCAAAAAAATCGCATTAGCACCAGAACGCGCAGGTGTCGAAGAATTTGTAAAACAAGTGACAGATGAAGGCGTTGTAGTTGCTTTAGGTCATAGTAATGCAACGATCAATGAAGCACAAGCAGCTGTTGAAGCAGGTGCAAGCGTGTTTGTTCATGCGTTTAACGGGATGCGTGGCTTGAACCATCGTGAGCCAGGTATGGTCGGCGCATTATTATCATTGGATCACGTATTTTCTGAGTTGATTTGTGACGGTCACCATGTCCATCCAAATGCAGCACAGATCCTGATGGAAAAAGCAGGACATGAACATGTGGCTTTGATCACGGATTGCATGATGGCTGGGGGGATGCCTGATGGTAATTACAATTTAGGTGAGTTCCCAGTAGTCGTAAAAGATGGAACAGCTCGTTTAGAATCTGGAAATCTAGCTGGAAGTATTCTAAGATTAAAAGAAGCAATCAAAAATGTCGTAGATTGGGGCTTAGCTACACCAGAACAAGCCATCATGATGGCTACGTACGTTCCTGCAGTTAGCTGTAAGATCGACGATACATGTGGAAAGATTGCTAAAGGAAGAGATGCTGATTTCATCGTTTTGAATCCTGACATGACCTTAGATGCCACTTATTTAGATGGTATTGAACGTTATCATGCGTAAAAAAGAATAAATGAACAGCCAAAAGGAAGAAGCAACTCGTAGCTTTACTCTCTTTTGGCTGTTTTTTTGTGGTGTTTTTTAGATAAATAGTTGGTTACTGGATCAATACTTCTAATCGTGTAATAAATTCATTCTGGTCATTGGTTTCATGGAAATCTACGAGATAGAGTTCATAAAATGGACTCTTTAATTCTAGTTGATGTGTTTGTGCATATTTTTTCATTTCTTGAATGCCTGTGACTTGTTGCTCATAGGCTCCTTGGTAAGTGTAGGCCAAGTATTTCCCGGATGGTAACGTGGACACCTCATTGATCAAAGAGGCAGTTTCTGGATAGAAATAAAAGACTTGATAGGCAAAAGACTCTGACTCTTCATGTAAGATACTTCCAAATAAATTTTGATTGTTGGCACTGAGTTGTTTCTCATGTTTTTTATGCAGCTGTTTCAATGCGTAATCGACATCATCGCTAGTCGTCATTTCATCGTCTTTGATTACTTGACGTAATTGATGTTCCATCACGATCGGTTGATTGAATGGAGTATCTTCTACTTCATAGATCAACTGTAAGCGATCATCTAATAAGGAGATTTTTTCTTTTGATTCTGCAATCAAACGATGCAAAGAATCAATTTCAAATCGTAAAAGTTCTTTTGTTCGATCGATATTTTTATTATTCAGATATTCGACGATCTCAGGCAAAGAAACATCAAAATATCGCAGATCGCGAATCGTATTTAGTTGTTCTAATTCTTTGTACGAATAATTTCGATAACCGTTATCGTCATAATCTGGTTGGATCAAACCGATTTTTTCATAGTAACGTAAAGTATGTGGGGTAATATCATATAATTTTGCTAATTCATTGATTTTCAATCGATTCACTTCCGTTTGATTTATTTATACTTTATATCTGTTCCTCATTTTACTATTAGTTGATTCAAAAAAGCGAGTATTTTTAAATTATTTACACGAAACCCTTGACCTTAGAGTTACTCTAACCTGTAAGCTGATTATAGATTAGTTAGTGTTGGAGGAGAAAAAGTATGGAATGGTATAACAAGTCAACGGAAGAAACAATCAAACAAGTTCAAGTCACAGAATATATCACAGAGAGTGATCGGCTGGAACGTCAAAAAAAATATGGAAAAAATAAAATGGAAGAAAAAGATCAAACACCAGAATGGCAAAAATTCTTATCTTATTTCCATGATGCGTTGATGTACATCTTATTAGGGGCAGCGATATTGAAAGTTGCAACTGGTGCATTGATGGAAGGTGGCATGATCTTTTTAGTTGTTTTTCTAAATGCGATGATCGGGTACTTCCAAGAACGAAAAGCAGCTTCTTCTTTAGATAGTATCAAAGGATTATTGAGTGATAAAGCAGTGATTTTAGAAGATGGAAAAAAACGAGAGATCGATCCGGCAGACTTGGTCGTCGGCGATCAAGTAGTCTTGACTGCTGGAGATATCGTACCAGCAGATGTTCGGATCATCGAATCATTCAATTTACAAGTGGATGAGGCGATTTTAACAGGAGAAACACATTCTGTCAGCAAAACTGTTGATAGCTTACCTGAAAATACAGAATTAGCTGAAAATACAGAATTAGCTGAACAAGTAAATATGGCTTTTTCGGGCACTAAAGTTGAATCTGGCAATGGATTAGGTGTCGTTGTTGAAGTAGGTTCGAATACTCAAATCGGTAAAATCAGTCATTCTTTATCAACTGTTGAAGAACAAGAAACCCCGTTATTGAAGAAAATCAAGGAAATGAATACAAGTATATTTAAAGGAATCAGTGCGTTGATTTTGTTAATTGCTCTTGTTTCGTATTTTTATTATGGTATGACATGGGGCTATATCGCTACGGCGATCATTGCTTTGATCGTTTCTTCGATTCCAGAAGGCCTGCCGTCGATTTTAACGATCATTTTGTCGATTGGCGTGAATCGAATGGCAAAGAAGAATGCCATTGTAAAAACATTGCCTACAGTAGAAACCTTAGGTGCGATGACGGTTATTTGTTCAGATAAGACAGGGACATTGACAAAAAATGAAATGTCTTTAGTTCATATAGCGACACTAAATGATTGGTATACGCCTGAATCATTTGCACAAGTAGCACATACAAAAGTCGAAGAATATTTGTTACAAGCAATGCATAATTGTCAAGAAACACAATTAGCAGATGGGGATTGTCCTGAAACGGGAAATGCAACAGAACTTGCATTATTACGTTATACAAATACGCAACAGGCAATAATCCATTCACCTATTGCCAAAATTCCTTTTGATTCAACGTATAAATACATGGGGACTGTTCATGAGATCAATGGGAAAAATATCTTGTTCGTAAAAGGTGCACCGGATGTATTGATCGAAAAAGCGGGACAACAAATGGATGCTAGAGGTATGAGCCAGTCGATCGATAAAAAACGTTGGCATAAGAAAAATGAAGATTTAGCGAGCCAAGGGCAACGTGTGTTAGCTTTTGCGATGAAAGAAATCGGCGATGAAGACTTATCTCATGATGCACTAGATGAAGCATTGACGATGATTGGCTTATGCGGTGTGATCGACCCACCAAAAGAGTCAGCAATCGAAGCAGTGAAATCAATGCAACAAGCTGGAATACGTGTCAAAATGATCACAGGCGATCATCCACTGACAGCGAAAGCCATCGCAAAACAACTAGGATTGCAAAATCATCAAACAGCAATCACAGGAAAAGAGCTGAATCAACTGTCAGAGCAACAATGGCAACGCGCAGTAAGTGAAAACGATGTATTTGCGCGAACGACACCAGAACACAAATTGGCAATCGTTTCTTATCTGCAAGCGCAAGGTGAAATTGTTGGGATGACCGGCGATGGTGTAAATGATGCACCAGCATTGAAAAAAGCTGACGTCGGGATTGCTATGGGAATCAAAGGGAGCGATGTTAGTAAGCAAGCAGCAGATATGGTTTTAGTCGATGATAATTTTGAGACGATCGCTTATGCAGTCAAAGAAGGACGTCGGATATTCGACAACTTGAAGAAAACGATTCTCTTTTATTTACCAACATGTTTGGCGCAAGGATTATTGTTACTATTCTCATTGATCGGAAACTCCCCATTACCTTTGACGACTGTGCAAATCCTATGGTTGAATCTAGTTGCTTCGATCACCTTGTCCTATGCTTTAGGATTTGAACGGGCAGAAAAACAAGTGATGAGTCGACGACCACGACCATTGAATGAACGGATTTTGTCACGATATGCGTTGGTGCGCATTTTATATGTAGGGATGATCTTGACGATCTTAGGCTTAACTGCGATGGAATATGTCTCAAACGATGCACGTCAGACGGTGTTGATCAATGCGATGGTGTTTGGTCAGGCCTTCTATATGATCAATTGTCGTAGGATCAGCGAATTTAGTTTAGATAGAGGATTATGGAAAAATACCGCATTGTTTTATTCAATTGGGATCATGATTTTGCTTCAAGCTGCGATGATCTGGTTCCCACCATTAAGAATGGCTTTAGGAACAAACCTACTATCAAGTACGGAAGTCGTCATCAGTCTTTTACCTGGATTACTTTTATTCTTCTTAGTAGAAATCGAAAAATATGTTTTATCAGCTAGAAGTTACAGGGTAGGTGCTTGATCATTCATATTATTGAAAAAAACATAGAAGGATACCAAAGTAACTAGGTGCTTTTTATTCACACTAAACCCAAGTAACGTTGGAAGAAGAAACTAGTTTATAAAATAAGTTAGTAAAAACGTCCGAAATGAGAATGATCATTTCGGACGTTTTTTTGTTTTATATACCTAAACATACGCGATACGTTTTTTGTTAAATGTTCAAAGATAAAGCCCCAGTTTGTCATTGTTAATGCGAGCAACCTTAGTTAGTAGAAAGTTAAAAAAATTCGACAATCGATTTCGAAGAGTTTGCGTATCTTATTAGTAAATCGGCAAAACTCCCATTAAATCGCTGGATTTCTTCTTTTTGGTGAGAGCGAGGAAACAAACAAACCGTTTTTTCATTTGCTAAGAGATAATCACCATCGATCGTACGAGCCACCAAGTGAAAGGATGAAAGGAGATTCGCGACCTCCGCTTCATCCAGGGAGTTATAATCGATTGTTCGCAGAATACTAGCTTTGAAATGTTGGTAAGAAGGGAAAAACACAAGTTCCTCATAATCGAACAGCTCGTTTTCTTCCAGCCATGCGAGTGTTTCTTCTAATGTACGATTTTGCTTCAATTGTTCAAACAATCGTTTCACCTACTTTTTATTTGGTATCAATACCGTAAAATCAATCGTTGGGTTATTGCCTGTTCCTTTTGCCTCTAACTCGACACTTTCAGGGATGAGTTCATCGCCAACATAATGTGGAGTAACACGATAGCGTACAGTTTCACCATGATTCAACGCCTTACGGATTTTTAGTTCATAGTAGTTCATGTAAGGATCATTTACTGGGAATTGAAACAAAGTAACTAGATTTCTTTCGTCGTCGCCACTACCACCGAACTGTTTAGCGATCAGATGTCCGCGAGAATGATCATATCTGGGTCCAGAAATAAATCCAGGAGGACGGATGTCACGGTTTGCGCTGGTTCCTGTATTGATCATTGATTTTTCCAATAAGGCAGCCGCACCAGTGGGACGTCCTAATCGATCAAGCTCATGATACTCGATCCATCCTTTGTTTGTTGAGAGCTCAGCCACATCAAAGGAAGCTGTTCCTAATTCTTGTGGCCCAGGATTGTTTCCAGTCGGTGCTAAGTCTTCTTCTTGAGGTAAGCCGTTGTTTCTTGGCTCAGATGAGTCAGGTATACTACTTGTGATAGTAGCTTCACTTTTGCTTGTACTTTCGACTGGTTTATCAGAAGATTCCATACTATATGTATTCATGTTTGATCGTTGGTCAGTAGAAACTCCCGCTTCACTCTCGATTGAAGCAGTATAACTAGATTCACTGTAATCACTTGAGATCGGTTGTTCTACATTCAATAGATCCATTCCGATAAAGCCAATTGCGCCAAAAACAACTATAGAGATCAATGTACCCCATAGTTTTTTTAAATTTTTCATTCGTTCACCTCCTTTGTTAGTATAATCCAAAACCAAGCGGACTAAAAGTGAAAACTTTATCCAAAGTAGGTTAATTATATAGGTTAGTATGATATGATAATCTTGTACACAAAGGAGGCGAATGAGATGATAGGAGGAATCGCAATCATCACGATTTACTGGTACGTTTTACTCATATGCGCTGGGATTGCAGTGTTACTTGTTATTTTTGGAGATGTCTTTGATTTCGATGGACCTATTGATCCGATGCTGATCGTTCCCTGGTTGACTTTTACCAGTTTATTAGGTTATTTAGGTGAATCCTTGACCAACCAGTCCTCATTAGTGATTTTCGTGATCAGCGCGATTATTGCAACCGTTTTAGTTTTTTTGTTGAATTTTTATATCTTGATGCCGATGAAGCACGCAGAATCGACGCTATCAACTTCTGAAAAAACATTAGAAGGTCAAATCGCGACAGTGGTGACCCCGATACCGATCCAGGGAATGGGAGAAATCCAATTAAAAAGTGTTACTGGTTCAATCAGTCGCCCTGCTTGTTTTTATACGCCCCAAGAGAAAATGATCGGACGTGGCGAAAAGGTTTTGATCATTGAAGTAAGAGACCGTGTTTGTTATGTTACACCGTACGAAAGTATGTTGAAAATGTAAAGGAGTGGAAGAAATGGAAATATCTGGAGTGTTTGTTGCAATTGTTTTAGCAGTGTTGATCGTTTTAATGTTATTAATCGTCTTTGTCGCTAAGTACCAAACGGCAAAGCCTGACGAAGCATTGATCATCAGTGGTAGTTACTTGGGAAGTAAAAATGTCCATGCCGACGAGAGTAACAATAAAATCAAAATCGTCCGCGGTGGAGGTGCATTCGTATTACCAGTTTTCCAACGTTCGAATCGCATCAGTTTATTATCAAGCAAATTAGACGTGTCTACCCCAGAAGTTTATACAGAGCAGGGTGTGCCGGTGATGTGTGACGGTACTTCGATCATCAAGATCGGTTCTTCTGTCGAAGAAATTGCGACAGCAGCGGAACAATTTCTAGGGAAAACGCGAGAAGAACTTGAAAATGAAGCCCGTGAAGTCTTAGAAGGTCATTTGCGGTCGATCCTAGGTTCGATGACAGTAGAAGAAATTTACCAAAATCGTGACAAATTCAGCCAAAGTGTGCAAGAAGTTGCCTCGGTGGATCTAGCAAAAATGGGCTTGATCATTGTTTCGTTCACGATCAAAGAAGTCCGTGATAAAAATGGTTATTTGGATTCATTGGGGAAACCACGGATTGCTCAAGTCAAACGTGATGCAGATATTGCAGAAGCAGAAGCACTAAAAGAAACGCGTATCAAAAAGGCGGAAGCAGAGAAAGAATCTCAAGCCGCAGAATTACAACGCCAAACAGAGATCGCCGAATCTTTAAAAGAAAAAGAATTGAAATTAGCTGCCTATAAACAGGAGCAAGATGTGGCACGAGCAAAAGCTGACCAAGCGTATAATTTAGAAAGTGCCAGAGAACAACAACAAGTAATCGAACAAGAGATGCAAGTAAAAGTCGTCGAACGTCAAAAACAAATCGAATTAGAAGAAAAAGAAATCATTCGTCGTGAAAAACAATACGATTCTGAAGTGAAGAAAAAAGCCGATGCGGATCGTTACGCCAAAGAACAAGAAGCCCAAGCACAAAAAGTCAAAGAAGTGACTGAGGCAGAAGCAGAACAATTTAGAATCGAAGCCTTAGCCCAAGCCCAAGCCAACCAAACTCGTTTAGCTGGACAAGCCGAGGCAGAAGCCACGTTAGCAAAAGGGAAAGCGGAAGCAGAAGCAAAACAAAAAATCGCAGATGCGTTCAAAGAATATGGAGAAGCTGCTGTGCTTAGCATGGTGATCGAAATGTTGCCTCAATTGATGCGTGAAGCGGCACAACCGCTAGGCAATATCGAAAAAATCTCTGTTGTTGATACAGGAAACTCCTCAGGTGAAGCAGGTGGCGCCAATCGAGTGACAAGCTATGCGACAAACTTATTGTCGACGACACAAGAAACGTTGAAAGAAACAACTGGATTGGACATCAAAGATATCATTGAGAATCTTTCCACTCGTGGAAATTCTAGACAATTGAATGTCTATGAAGGATCAAATGAACCGAAAGAATAACTTAAGAAAGACTCAAAGGATCATGTCCTTTGAGTCTTTTGTTGGTTCGCTATTTATTTTCATTTTGCTCACGGATCTGTGCTTTTACTTCTTCAAGACTTTCAAGTAAAGCCTGCTCTTTTTTTCTTAATTGTTCTAAGTCCTCGACAATCTCTTCTTTTTTTTCAACTTCTGGCGGACGCAAGCAAAAATTGATACCGATAGCAATAAATGTCCCGATAAATGTATCGAAAACCCGCTCAATCGCATAGAAGGCTGACTCTCCTTGAGGGATACTTAAAGAGATTAGTAATAATGTTGCAATAGCAGCAATGATTCCAGAATTATTATTGATACCGTCAGATAAGACGATCACAATGATCACTAAAAGTGGGAGAACGATCAGTTCAACTAAAAAATCATTGTGGAAGTAACTTTTTACAAAAAAATAGAAAATACCTAATCCGCCACCAAGTAGATTGCCAATAATACGCGAGCGACCAAAAGAAAAGGTCGTAGTCAAATCCTGGCGCAAGGAAAAAACAGCAGATAGGGCAGCAATCATTGGAATGCCACGATCAAAGAGATGAAAGATCAAAATACATAAGAAAACGGCTAAAGCACTCTTCATTGTACGCATACCAAGTCGAAAGCGTCCAAATTGCATAGTATACTCTCCTTTACGTTCTTTACAATATCATAACTAAACTTACCTTGGATTGCTAGTTTTTCATGAACGAATTTAGTATAATTCAATAAAAAGAAAGGAGCCGATCATGCGTATTGGAATGAGAACGGTAAAAACGGTCATCAGTGTATTTGCTTCCATGTTGGTTGCAAACTACTTTTCCTTATTATTCTGGCCATCTGCCGGTATTATTGCGTTGTTAAGCGTAGGGAATACTCGTCGCTCCACCTTGATGACTGGGATCTATCGAGTCGCTGCATTTATTGTCGCTACGCTTATTGCCTACATGTGTTTTACACTTTTGGGCTATCGAATCATCAGTTTCAGTGTCTTTCTATTATTTTTTATTCCAATCGCCGTGCGGTTCAAATTGACAGAAGGAATCGTTGTAAACTCAGTCTTGATCACTCATTATCTTAGTGAACAAAGTATGAGTTGGCAATTGATCACAAACGAAGCAGCCTTGATGATCATTGGTGTAGGCTTTGCTTTGTTATCTAATGTCTATATGCCAGATAGTAAAAAACGTTTAAAGGAAAATCAAATGATCATCGAAGAGCGATTTCGTCTTCTTTTGAAGAATATGGCAGACTTTTTGCTTTCTGGCGAAGCTTACGAAAATCAAGGGTTATGCAAAGAATTACAAGTTTATATTCGAGAAAGTCAAGCATATGCACGGAATCACCAAGAGAATAACTTGCTTAGACAAAATCAATACTATGAAACCTATTTTTCTATGCGACGGGCTCAGATCAATGTGATCCAAGATATGCAAGAAAATTTAGCTTATATCCAGGACCCAGTGCCTTATAGCGACCATATATACGGCTTGTTGATCTATACAGCTGAGACATTTTCTGAATCAAATGATGGCAAAGAAATATTGACACGGATCGAAGAGGTCTATGGAATGTATCGTCAAATGCCATTGCCGACTACTCGAAGTGAATTTGAGGATCGTGCGGAATTGTTTCAGTTTTTACAGTCATTTAAAAGTTTTATTGAAATAAAAGTAGAATTTTCTCAGCAGATGATAGTGGATGCGGAAAAGTGAACAAATAAGACGAAGCGATGAGGAGACCATTCTCGCTTCGTCTTATTTTTATTTTGTTTATTTGTTATTCTTCCAATGCTCTTGCATATCATCTAAGAGTGCAATCACTTCGGTGGTTAAGTACAGGGAACGGTTTGGAAGTTCTCCTTCGATCATTTTTACCATATTTTCAATTTCATAATTCATTGCTTGCGCACGATGGCCACTTTCGATCAATTCTTTTGTACCGTCAGTATACATGATTTCGGCTTGGTCAGCTCTAGGATAATCATTGATCGAGATATACCCATTTTCAAAAGCAACGATTCCGACTTTTGGCATTTTTGCTTGGAAGGTCAGGTTGATCGTAGCTAGTTCATTTTCTTTATTTTGCAAGATCGTTACAGATTGTTCATCGACACCTGTTTTAAATGGAATCATACGAGAGGCGATGACTTCCGGTTGTGAGCTCAAAAAGAATCGAGCAAATGAAACAGCATAGGTTCCAATGTCAAGTAATGCTCCACCTGCTAAATCAGGGTTGAAGAAGCGGTTGGTCGGATCAGGTTCTTTGTAACTGCCAAAAGGTGCTTGGATCATCTTTAATGCACCTAACTTGCCTGAATCGATCATTGAACGAAGTTGATGATACAAAGGCATGTTGAAAATCGTCATCGCTTCTGCCAAGATCAGCTGTTTTTGTTCGGCTAATTGGATGGCTTGTTGAAGTTCTGCCTTATTCATCGTGATAGCTTTTTCGCATAAGACATGTTTCCCAGCTTCCAAGGCAGGAAGGATATAGTCGATATGTTGACGATTCGGAACGGCGATATACACGATATCAACTTCAGCATCTTGCAACATTTCATGATAATCGCCATACGCTTTTTTGATAGAATGGCGTGTAGCAAAATCCTGTGCTTTTTCCAAAGTTCGTGATGCAACAGCAACCAATTCACTTGATGTTTGATCGAAGTTTTCTGCAAATTCGTTAGCAATCGATCCTAGACCGACAATGCCCCATTGGTATTTTTTCATTTTTCATCTCTCCTTGACGTGATATATTTAATATAAGGGTATTTAGTTGAATACTCTTGGTTTCGCTATTATTATATCAAAAAAAGGACTTCCAATCGTTTTGAAGAATTGCTTTCTAAAAAAAGGTGAAAGAAATGTTCTAATAGATGATTTTTTACCTTAATTTAAGTAGAATAAGAAGGAGGAGGAGATTGCGATGCATCAAGTATACGTTGATCTTATTATGAGTGTTTTACTCGAACAATTTGAAACAGAAGAAAATTTCTTAGATACTTATCTATTGGTGGATGAAACAACTTGGCAAGCTTGGAAGCGTGGTGAACAAAACTTACCATCCGAGGTCATGCAAAAAGTGAAAAATCTTTTTACGGACTATGAATGGATGTTGACGCAAAAAATTCTACGTCAAACCATTATTTTCCCTGAAAAAAGAAACGTTGCAGTAGCCGAATATAAGCAAATCAAAACACGTATTGCTCAGAAATGGGTAAGTAGTGGCAGTGCGAATGTAGAGTTGCTCCCTTTAAAAAATGATCAAATTGTCAATGGATATCTTGACTTGAAAGTCAGTATTCAATATGATGAGTGGGGTTATGATGACATTTTGAACTTTCGATTACCAGCAGAAGTTCAAAAGCAAATCGAAGGGGAGAAAATCGAGTTGTTAGATTGGGTAAATGAAAATCTGGAAGAAACTTACGTGAGTGAGAAAGTGGAACCAGAAAGGGAATGAAAGGATTTTTTGCGTGAATAAAATTTTAGGCGTTATCTCAGTCGTGATTATGATTGTTGCGATGGGCTATCTGGTTGTTAGTGAGAGTCGGACGGATACGAAAGCTCAAGCTGATAATTCAAAGACAGAACAAACAAATACGACGAGTGCGACAGAAGAAAGTACAGAAAAAGCAACAAAAAAAGCAACCTCTAGTGATTTGCCAGATGTTAAGTTGGATGATTGGTCGCTAGTATTGGTAGGACCTGATCATAAAATCGAGACAGAAATCGATGAAGCCAACCAATTGGCTGCGCTAGATAATGGCTATCTGATCGACAAACGTATTAAAGCTGATTATGAAGAACTGGCTAACGCAGCTAAAGCTGCGGGCTTTCCTTTAGTTATGGTATCGGCTTATCGCTCAGTTGCGACACAACAAGAGGTGTTCGCTCAAAATGTCCAACAGGTGATGAGTAGTCAGGGAGTCACTGAAGAAGAGGCGACCGCGATTACGAAAAAAACTATGACAGAACCGGGTTACAGTGAACACCATACAGGTTTAGCTGTGGATGTGGTCGATGAAACATGGTACAACAATTATCCCAATACTGTATTGGATGAAAAATATGGTGACGAACCAGGTGCGAAATGGCTTGCGGACAATGCCTCTAAATATGGCTTTATCATCCGTTATCCAAAAGGTCGAGAAGATATTACAAAAATCACTTACGAACCTTGGCACCTGCGTTATGTAGGCAAAGAAAGTGCAGAATATATCACATCAAACGATTTAACGATGGAGGAGTACTTGGACCAACTAAAAGAAAAGTAGGAATAAGAGATGGCAAAAAACAAATGGAAAAAACAAAGGCGTAAAAATAATCGCTGGTTTGCTGTAGTTTTAGGGAGTATGTTGATCATGATGGCTTTTGTTTTTTCTTTGAGAAGTTTGTCATCGCCCTACTCTACGGAAGCACAGCAACAAGAAACACTGACTCATCAGGAATTTATCAACGCATTAGTTCCACATGCGAAAGAACTACAACAAGGCTATGGCGTTTTGCCAAGTATCATTATTGGGCAAGCCATCCTTGAATCTGATTGGGGCAATAGTACGCTTGCCAGTAAATATAAGAACTTGTTCGGTATCAAAGCGTTTGGGAACGAAGAAAAAGTCAATCTGGAAACAAAAGAATATATCAATGAAGAATGGATCACCATCCAAGGAGACTTTCGAGTCTATTCTTCGTGGAAACAATCAATGGATGACCACACAGCTTTATTTGTCAATGGTGTCGATTGGAATCCTGCATTGTATGCGAATGTGATCACTGCGACCAATTATATTGAAGCAGCTCATGCGTTACAGGCGGCAGGATATGCGACAGATCCGACATATGCTGATAAAATCATACATGTGATTGAAACTTACCAGTTAAATCAATACGATCAATAATCAGGAAAGAACGGAAGTGGACGGATGGCAGATTTATTTGTTCCAGAAATAATGACAGAATTACGTAAGGATATCGTGAGAGTCCCAGAGGTCATTATGGAAGCAAGTGGTATTAAAATTTTTGGCAAGTTGATACGTTCGATTATCTTCACCACGGATATTGCGATCATCAGAAACACCAATGCAAATGCAGTGATCGCAGTTTATCCTTTTACACCCCATCCGGCGATTACGAAAAGCATCATTGAAGCAGCGGATATCCCTGTGTTTTCAGGTGTCGGTGGTGGCTTGACACAAGGGATGCGTTCGGCATATATGAGCCTTTTTGCAGAAGCACAAGGATCATTAGGCGTAGTCTTGAATGGTCCAACACCAGTAGAGACTGTCCATGATGTCTGTCAAGTGGTTGATATACCGGTAATCAGTACAGTCACGTCTAAATACTCGGAAATCGACGAAAAATTGGCAGCAGGCATTACGATCATCAATATCAGTGCGGGAAAAGATACAGCAGACACTGTTCGCTTTTTCCGAGAAAAGTACCCAGAATTACCGATTATTGCGACTGGAGGTCCCACGGAAGAAAGCATCAAAGAAACGATTGAAGCTGGCGCCAATGCAATCACCTACACACCACCTAGTAGCGGAGAGTTATTCAGTCGTAAAATGGACAAGTATCGAAAAATCGAGAAAACCAATTGAGTACCAAGCGAAAATAAATATCATTCAACCAACCATAGATAATAGTTATCGATATAAACTTGGCTTTAGCAACCTTTTCCTTTATGGGATTGGTTGCTTTATTTCATAAATACTATTTTGTTTGCTAGGATGAAACTATGAGGTTTATCAAGTCTAATCTAAAGATAAATCCTTCATGAGAAAAACAAGAAATATAGTTGTAAGTTTCAGAAACAAGTGTTAGACTGTTTTCATCGTTTAAAAATTAAAATATTTTGTTTCTAAAAATATCATTTATCAATCGAATATCGAACAACTTATATATCGTCATAATAAGGATGACAGTTTCTAGCCAGCACCGTAAATGTTGGACTATAAGTGAAAAAGTAGTGAAACATCTTTTTTGCTTATACATGAGCAGTAGAGATGTTTTTTTCTATTTTGAGTGGCATGAATTTAGCAAGAAAAGGAGTAAATAAAGTGAGAGAATTAGTTGAACGTATCAATAAAGATGGACAAGTCTTGGGTGAAGGCGTGTTGAAAGTAGATAGTTTTGTTACCCATCAGGTAGATCCAGTGTTGATGGAACAAATGGGCCAACGTTTTGCGGAAGTATTTAAAGAACAAGGAATCACTAAAGTGGTGACAATTGAAGCTTCTGGTATCGCCCCTGCTTTATTTGCGGCTAAAGAGCTCGGTGTACCGATGATCTTTGCAAGAAAAGCCAAAAGTTTGACGATGGATGAAGAATTATTGACGGCATCCGTTTATTCATTTACGAAACAAGTAACAAGCACGATATCGATTTCTCGTAAATTCTTGTCTTCTGAAGATAAAGTATTGATCATTGATGACTTTTTAGCGAATGGTCAGGCGGCAAAAGGTTTGATCGAATTGTGCCAACAAGCAGGTGCGAGTGTTGAGGGAATCGGGATCGTCATTGAAAAATCCTTCCAAGACGGTCGTCAACTTCTTGAAGAAATGGGCTTAAAAGTGGTCTCACTTGCCCGCGTAGCATCACTTTCTGATGGTCAAGTAGATTTTCTTGAGGAGGATGCGTAAGCGTGGAGAAAGAAACTCAAAATGGAAAAGCAGCTGTCTTAGGGTTACAGCATTTATTAGCGATGTATGCGGGAGCAGTCGCTGTACCGTTATTGATTGGTACGGGGTTAGGATTTAATCAAGAACAAATGACTTATCTTATCTCAATCGATATTTTCATGTGTGGATTAGCGACGCTCTTGCAATTAACTGTCAATCGCTTTTTCGGGATCGGTTTACCAGTTGTTTTAGGTTGTGCGATCCAAGCAGTTGCGCCGTTGATTTTGATCGGTAGCACAGAAGGTGTCGGTGCGATCTATGGCTCGATCATCGCGTCAGGGATTTTTGTTGTGCTAGTTGCTGGTTTCTTTTCAAAGATCAAAAAACTATTTCCGCCGATTGTTACTGGAACAGTGATTACAGTGATTGGCTTGACGTTGATTCCAGTAGCCATCGAAAAAATGGGTGGCGGCAGTGCAACTGCTCCAGGCTTTGGTGATCTGACGAATTTATTATTAGCGTTTGTCACGATCCTACTGATCGTTGTTGTGCAATTATTAGGCAAAGGGTTCATTCGATCCATTGCGGTTTTGATCGGTTTGATCGGTGGAAGTATCTTAGCTGCCTTTTTAGGTGGAATCGATCTAGGAGCAATTGGACAAGCCCCTGTTTTTCACGTACCGCAACCTTTTTACTTTGGAAAACCGACATTTGAAATCTGGTCGATCTTATTGATGATCATCATTTCAATGGTAAGTATGGTAGAATCAACAGGCGTCTATTTTGCCTTAGGAGATATCACTGGAAAAAAAGTCGGGGAAGAGCAGTTGAAAAAAGGTTATCGAGCAGAGGGGTTAGCCGTCATCTTAGGTGGTATCTTTAACACATTTCCTTATACAGGATTTTCGCAAAATGTTGGGTTGGTACAACTTTCAGGAATCAAAACAAGAAAACCCATTTACTTTTCCGCTTTCTTTTTGATCATCTTGGGCTTATTCCCTAAAATCGGCGCAGTGGCTCAAATCATACCTGAACCAGTCCTTGGTGGCGGGATGTTGGTCATGTTTGGAATGGTGGCGATCCAAGGAATCCGGATGTTATTAGAAGTAGATTTTACAAATGACAAAAATTTATTGATTGCTGCAGTGTCGATTGGTTTTGGTTTAGGCTTCAATTTGATGCCCGAATTATTCAGCCAGTTACCTGAAACAGTTCAAATGTTCACAGGAAATGGGATCGTTATGAGCAGTATCACAGCAATTGTGTTGAACTTAGTTTTTAACGGACTAAAACAAGACGAGAGAATCATTTAAGAAGCATTGAAGTAATGATGTAGATTACTTTTATAAATCATAGCTAGTAACTGAATAAGGTAGAGACCTTTTTAGCTTAGAGAGATAAGGCGCCATCCACGAAATTTGTTTTTCAAATTTTTGTGGAGGGTGCCTTATTTTCGAAGAGTTTACTTTTGTACCTGCCGTTTATTCGATTTTAGGTGGTGCGAGAAGACGAATGTCCCAGACGAATTTTTTAATTGTAGCAAATTCATGAACAGATTCTCTCTGCATTTTGGATACATGAAGAAAAAGTGTTATATCCTTAAAAAAAAACAAATGATTTGGACCAGAAAAAGCTTGATTTCAACAAGCAAGAGTTGATTTGTTAAAGACGAACAATAAACCTTTTTATCTATTTTTCATTCGAATTTATCTTGATTTACAGAGGGGCGAGTGATAAAATATAAGTGAATACGAATCGAGAGGAGAAACGAATGGCTGCAAAAATTTCTGTAATAATGGGGAGCATCTCGGATTGGGAGACAATGAAACATGCGTGTGAGATTATTGAAGAATTTGGCGTTTCTTTTGAAAAGAAAGTAGTTTCAGCACATCGAACACCAGATTTGATGTTTTCGTATGCAGAAGAAGCTCGAGAAAAAGGTATAAAAGTGATTATTGCAGGTGCGGGAGGAGCAGCTCATTTACCAGGGATGGTTGCTGCAAAGACGACATTACCGGTTATTGGTGTTCCTGTTCAAAGCCGAACATTGAACGGATTGGATTCTTTGCTATCCATTGTCCAAATGCCAGGCGGCGTGCCTGTGGCGACGACAGCGATTGGAAAAGCAGGCGCAATTAATGCCGGTCTACTTGCGATACAGATGCTTTCAATGTATGATTTAGAGTTGGAGGCTGCATTAGCGAAACGACGCGCAATGTCGGTTGAATCTGTAATAGAAAGTAGTGATCAACTTGGTTAAACCATTATTACCAGGCTCGACGATCGGAATCGTCGGTGGTGGACAGTTAGGTCGCATGATGGCGATCAGTGCAAAAGAGATGGGATTCAAAGTCGGTGTGCTTGATCCGATGAATGATTGTCCGGCTGCTCAAGTAGCGGACTGGCACATTGAAAGTTCCTACGATGATACGTTTGCTCTAGAAGAACTTGCAAGACGAACTGAGGTTATCACCTACGAATTTGAGAATGTGAGTGTGGAAGCACTGAATGCGATTTTGCCGATGTCATTTATTCCTCAAGGAACAGATTTGTTGGCGATCACGCAAGATCGTCTACTAGAAAAATCATTTTTAGAAACAAATAATATCGTGATCGCTCCACATGCAACGATCGTCAGTCCCACAGATATCCAAGATGCAATCGATGGTATCGGTTATCCTTGTGTCTTGAAAACAACTCGTGGCGGATATGACGGTAAGGGGCAATATGTACTGAAGAGTCGAGCGGACTTAGCTCCTGCGATGGATCTTTTAAGAGAAGGAACTTGCGTATTAGAAGCTTGGATTCCATTTGAAAAAGAACTATCGATCATGGTCGCAGGCAATGGGCAAGGGCAATATACGACATTTCCAGTTGTTGAAAATATCCATTGTAATAATATTCTCCATGAAACGATTGCGCCAGCAACTGTTTCAGCGGATGTGATCGAAGAGGCAGAAAGAATTGCTAAAGTGATTGCTGAAGCAGTGAGTTTGTCCGGTGCACTGGGCGTCGAAATGTTTTTGACGAAGACTGGTGGATTGTATGTGAATGAATTGGCACCGCGTCCACACAATTCAGGACATTACACCTTAGAAGCATGCGGAATGACACAATTTGATGCGCATATCCGTGGGATTTGCGGTTGGCCTTTACCTAAAAAAGTCCCATTGTTAAGTGATGCCGTCATGGTCAACGTTTTAGGTGAACAACTATTAGAAAGTTACAATTTGATTGCGAAAAAACAAGATTGGAAATTTCATTTCTATGGCAAGAAACAAGCGAAAAAAGGTCGTAAGATGGGACACATCACGATTTTGACAGAAGATATCGAGTCGACATTGAAAGAAATCGAAAAAACGAATATTTGGGATTAAAGGAGAATAGTTGATGTTAGAACGTTATACACGACCTGAAATGGGCAATATTTGGACAGAGCAAAATAAATATCAAGCATGGTTAGAAGTTGAAATACTTGCTGATGAAGCTTGGGCAGAATTAGGAGAAATACCTAAAGAAGATGTAGCGAAAATCCGTGAACACGCGTCTTTTGATATCGCTCGTATTTTAGAGATTGAGCAATCGACACGCCACGATGTCGTTGCTTTTACTCGAGCAGTTTCGGAAACACTTGGCGACGAAAGTAAATGGGTCCATTATGGATTAACAAGTACAGATGTGGTGGATACAGCTTATGGTTACCAAATCAAACAAGCAAATGACATTTTGCGCGAAGATTTGAAACGTTTCACAGCGATCATTGGTGAAAAAGCCAAAGAGCATAAGTATACAGTCATGATGGGACGTACGCATGGTGTGCATGCTGAGCCAACCACTTTCGGTCTTAAATTAGCTACTTGGTATTCTGAGATGAAACGAAATATCGAACGTTTTGAACATGCAGCAAAAGGCGTAGAAGCAGGGAAAATCTCCGGTGCTGTTGGTACGTTTGCGAATATCCCTCCGTTCATTGAAGAATATGTCTGCGAAAAACTAGGCATCCGTCCGCAAGAAGTATCGACGCAAGTTTTACCACGTGATCTACATGCCGAATATTTTGCGACAATGTCATTGATTGCGACCAGTATCGAACGCTTTGCGACAGAGATTCGTGGACTTCAAAAATCGGAAACACGAGAAGTCGAAGAATTTTTTGCTAAAGGACAAAAAGGCTCATCTGCTATGCCACATAAACGTAATCCGATCGGTTCAGAAAATATGGCTGGCTTAGCGCGAGTGATCCGTGGGCATATGATTACCGCTTATGAAAATGTTTCGTTGTGGCACGAAAGAGATATCTCCCATTCTTCTGCAGAACGGATCATTCTACCTGATACAACGATCCTACTTGATTATATGTTGAGCCGCTTCGGCAATATCGTTAAAAATCTAACGGTATTCCCAGAAAACATGAAACGTAACATGGATGCGACATTTGGCTTGATCTATAGCCAACGTGTCATGTTGAAATTGATTGATAAAGGGATGACAAGAGAAGAAGCTTATGATCTTGTTCAACCTAAGACAGCATATGCGTGGGATAATCAAGTGTCCTTCCGTCCTTTACTTGAAGAAGACGAAGCGATCACTTCTGTTTTGACACCAGAAGAAATCGCTGAAGCATTTGATTACAACCACCATATGAAAAATGTGGATGTCATTTTTGAACGTGTCGGTTTAGCATAAACCATTCAGTAAGAATAGATGTTAACAATGTTTCTCGACTGATCGAAAAAAACGAACAATCACTAGCTAGAACTATTTTTTTAAATGCAAGAAAAAAAGAACATCCTTCAGACTAACTTCTGAGGGATGTTCTTTTTGGTTTAAGCATAAGCCATTTGATGACCCAAATTGAAATGTTGGGAATGTAGAAGATTCAATAATGTTTCAACAAATGTATAGCCAAATTCTTGTTGATCGAAGGTCACGAGCAATCGGTAATGATGCTTGAATAACTTTTGCTCATGGATTTGTTTGATCACTAGTTCATGGTTGTTTTGGGTCAAGTAATGGAATGTTCGTTTTCGACACTCCGATTGTCGTTTTGCTGCACGGCGAAGTTTTCTAAATGTATAAAAACTTCGATCCTTCATGCAGGCATCAACATCTTTGATAGCAAGTAGATCATTGTATAAGCGTGATTTTTCTTCAACAGATAAATCGAGTAAAAAGCGTTGGGCAGACGTACTTGGATCTTCCATTTAGTTACCTCCTTGAAACCTCTAACTGTTTTCTTTAAATCTACTATATCACCAATCAATAAATGTGTAAACGCTTCTTAACGAAGAACAACTATTCTTAATAAAAGTACGAAAGACGAACATTAAATGTTTTTAATGGTTCAAATGTACACTTTTGTATTGATTTGATTACTGACCCTTGGTAAAATTTAAAGTGAAAAGACGAACAAATAATGTGTGTTGGTAATACAACGTTAACAAACAAGGAGTCGTAGACATGGAAAAACAGAACTTGCTCTATGAAGGAAAAGCAAAAAGAATGTTTAACACGAATGATGAAACTGTCCTGTGGGTGGAGTATCTAGATCAAGTGACTGCCCTCAACGGTGGAATGAAAGACCAAATGCAAGGGAAAGCAGAATTGAACAATCAAATCACAAGTGCTATTTTTGAATACTTATCGAATCAAGGAATAAAAAATCATTTTATTGAGAAATTGTCAAAAACCGAACAATTGATTAAAAAACGGTCGATCATTCTCTTAGAAGTGGTCGTCAGAAATATTTCAGCTGGAAGTTTTTCAAAACGCCTAGGAGTAGAAGAAGGGCAAGTGCTACCGACACCGATCGTTGAATTTTATTACAAAAAAGATGAACTAGATGATCCCTTCATTAATGATGCCCACGTTGGTTTCTTAGAGTTAGCAACGCCTGAAGAGATAGCGGAGCTTAAAAAACAAGCGTTGCAAATCAATGACCATCTGATAGAACTATTCAAAAAAATCAATTTACGATTAGTCGATTTTAAAGTGGAATTTGGACGTACTGCGACTGGCGAGATCGAATTAGCAGATGAAATTTCTCCGGATACATGTCGCTTATGGGATCTTACCACTAAGGAACATATGGATAAGGATGTCTACCGGCGAAAGATCGGCAACATCATTCCTGTCTATCAAGAAGTACTCGATCGTTTAAATCAATTATCACTCGAAAATAAAGGAGAATAAATCATGTATTTTGTAAAAGTGTACGTAACATATAAAGATTCAGTATTAGATCCACAAGGAGAGGCAGTTAAAAATGCGGTACATCGTTTAGGCTACGACAACATTGAAGATATTCGTATCGGGAAGTATTTTGAAATCCAAGTCTCAGCTAGTGAAGAGGAAGTAGAAGCAACGATCGAAGCGATTTGCGATCGTTTATTAGCAAATGTCAATATGGAAACGTATCGTTATGAAATCAACAAAATGGAGGAAGTTTAGCATGAAATTTGCCGTGATTGTTTTTCCTGGATCGAATTGTGATGCGGACTTGCTTTGGGCGATCCGTGATGTGATGGGCGCAGAAGCAGACTATGTTCGTTATGACGAATCTTCTCTTGAAGGGTATGACGGAGTATTGATCCCTGGCGGCTTTTCTTACGGCGATTACTTACGTTGTGGAGCGATTGCTCGTTTTTCAACAATCATGGATGAAGTGATTCGTTTTGCGGAAGAAGGAAAACCTGTTTTTGGTACATGTAATGGATTCCAAGTGTTGACGGAGGCTGGATTGCTACCAGGCGTATTAAGAAGAAATGATTCATTACGTTTTATCTGTAAGTCAGCATCACTGAAAGTCAACAATCAAACATCCTTTACTTCAGAGTACGACAAAAATGAAGTGATCCAGTTGCCGGTGGCCCATGGAGAAGGCAATTATTTTTGTGACGAAGAGACGCTTCAAGAACTGATCGACAACAACCAAATCGTGTTTACCTACGAGGGAGAAAATCTCAACGGCAGTGTGGCCAACATTGCAGGGATTACAAACAAAGCAGGAAATGTGTTAGGGATGATGCCCCATCCAGAACGAGCAATGGAAGCATTACTTGGCTCAGAAGATGGCAAACGTTTCTTCGCTTCGCTATTGAAGAATTTCGGAAAGGTGACTGCATAAATGAAAACAATGATGGAGCCAACTGCATTAGAAATCAAAGAACAAAAGATTTATACGCAATGGGGACTGACGGATGAAGAATACCGGATGATCGAAGAAGACATCTTAGGTAGAATGCCTAATTATACAGAGACCGGTCTGTTCTCAGTCATGTGGAGTGAACACTGTTCTTACAAAAACTCCAAGCCGATCTTAAGAAAATTCCCAACAAGTGGGCCGAATGTCTTACAAGGGCCTGGTGAAGGCGCGGGGATCGTTGACATTGGAGACGGACAAGCAGTGGTTTTTAAAGCAGAAAGCCACAATCATCCTTCGGCAGTCGAACCTTATGAAGGCGCAGCAACAGGTGTTGGGGGCATTATTCGTGATATTTTCAGTATGGGTGCACGTCCGATTGCCCTACTTGATTCACTGCGTTTTGGCGAATTAGATAATCCTCGTACAAAATACCTGTTAGAAGAAGTTGTTGCTGGTATCGGAGGGTATGGTAATTGTATTGGCGTACCGACAGTTGGTGGTGAGATCGCCTTTGATCCTTGTTATGAGGGGAATCCATTGGTAAATGCCATGTGTGTTGGGTTGATCGATCATAAAGATATCCAAAAAGGACAAGCATCAGGTGTTGGCAATTCGATCATGTATGTAGGCGCTAAGACAGGTCGGGATGGTATCCACGGTGCGACATTTGCCTCCGAAGAATTTAGTCAGGAAGAAGAACAACAACGTTCAGCTGTGCAAGTGGGCGATCCTTTTATGGAGAAATTATTGTTAGAAGCTTGTTTGGAATTGATTTTGGACCACTCAGACATTCTTGTCGGCATCCAAGATATGGGTGCGGCAGGACTTGTTTCATCAAGTTCAGAAATGGCCTCAAAAGCAGGCTCTGGTTTGGTATTGACCTTGGACGATGTACCGCAGCGTGAATCGCAGATGACCCCTTATGAAATGATGTTATCTGAATCCCAAGAACGGATGTTGATCTGTGTGAAGGCTGGTTCAGAAGCGCGTGTCCAAGCACTATTCCAAAAATACGATTTAGACGCGGTGACGATTGGAAAAGTAACAGATGATGGTCAGTACCGTTTGTATCATCATGGAAAAGAAGTAGCCAATCTTCCGGTAGATGCCTTGGCAGAAGATGCGCCTGTCTATCAGAAAGAAATGGTTGAACCAGAACGGATGGCAAAATTCCGTGAATTAGGTCAATACCAACCAGTGATCTCTGATCCAAATGAAGTATTGACTGCGTTGTTGAAGCAACCGACGATCGCATCAAAACGTTCGATTTATGAGACGTATGATTCGCGTGTCCAAACCAATACAGTGGTTGCTCCAGGTGGTGATGCCGCAGTTTTGCGTATTCGCGGGACCAAAAAAGCGTTAGCGATGACGACAGACTGTAATGCTCGTTATATTTATCTAGATCCAGAAATTGGTGGTCAGATTGTTGTTGCGGAAGCAGCAAGAAATATTGTCGCAAGTGGTGGTCAACCTTTAGCGATTACGGATTGTTTGAACTATGGTTCTCCAGATAAACCAGAAGTATTCTGGGAGTTATCGTACTCAGCTGATGGAATTGCTAAAGCATGTGAAATGTTGGAAACACCTGTGATCTCAGGAAATGTTTCTCTATATAACGAGACAGATGGCCAAGCGATCTATCCAACGCCGATGATCGGTATGGTCGGATTGATCGAAGCCCACGAACATATAACTACCCAAGAGTTCAAACAAGCAGGAGATGTGATCTATGTGATCGGCCAGACGTTTGCAGACTTTAACGGCAGCGAATTACAAAAGCTGCAGCTAGGTAGGATCGAAGGAATGGTGGAGCATTTTGATCTAACTACCGAAAAAGAAAACCAAACCTTGATGTTAGAAGCAATCAAAGCTGGACTGATCCAAAGTGCGCATGACTGTGCAGAAGGTGGGTTAGCGGTGGCTATTGCGGAATCAGCGTTCACAAATGGTTTCGGTGTTTCAACGAGAGTTGATCTGCCAGCTGCTCATCTGTTTTCTGAATCACAATCGCGTTTTATTGTATCTGTAACAAAAGAAAACCAACAAGCCTTTGAAACATTAGCTGGTGAGCGTGGGACACTTCTTGGTCACGTAACGGAAGAAAAACAATTGGTGATACAAGCAAATGATGGAAGAGTTGACTTGGCAGTCGCTTCGGCGAAACAGTCTTGGGAGGAAGCAATCGAATGTCTTATGAAGTAAGAAGCATCAATGAAGAATGTGGAGTGTTCGGTGTTTGGGGACATCCTCAAGCTGCCAATGTCACTTACTTTGGTTTGCATAGTTTGCAGCATCGTGGGCAAGAAGGCGCTGGCATCGTATCAAATGATGATGGGAAATTATATGGTCACCGTGATCTTGGGCTTCTTTCAGAGGTATTCAAAGATCCAAGAAAACTAGCAGCTTTATCTGGACAAGCAGCGATCGGTCACGTTCGCTATGCTACCGCAGGCAATGGCAGTGTGGATAATATCCAACCTTTTTTATTCAAATTTTACGATCAATCGATTGGGTTGGCTCATAATGGCAATCTGACGAATGCTCGCTCTTTACGGACGTCTTTAGAAAAAGATGGTGCCATCTTTCATTCAAATTCAGATACAGAGATCTTGATGCATTTGATCCGTCGTAGTAACGAAGAAACGTTTTTAGACAGATTAAAAGAAGCCTTGGCTGAGGTAAAAGGCGGATTTGTTTACTTATTACTGACAGAAGACGCGATGGTTGCGGCACTAGACCCTAATGGTTTTCGCCCATTAGCCATTGGTCAAATGAAAAATGGCGCATATGTCATTACTTCTGAAACCTGTGCGCTGGAAGGGATCGGTGCGCGGTTTGTACGTGATGTCTTGCCAGGAGAAATCGTGATCATCAATGATGATGGCTATACGATCGAGCAATACACGACAGATACTCAATTGGCGATTTGTTCCATGGAATATATTTACTTTGCACGTCCGGATTCTGATATTGCAGGGATCAATGTGCATACAGCACGTAAAAATATGGGGAGACGTTTAGCGGCTGAAGCGCCGATCGAAGCAGATATGGTGGTTGGTGTGCCCAATTCTTCGTTGTCAGCAGCCAGTGGTTATGCTGAAGCAAGTGGTATCCCAGATGAAATCGGCTTGGTGAAAAATCAATATGTGGCACGTACGTTCATCCAACCAACCCCAGAATTAAGAGAACAAGGTGTGCGGATGAAACTTTCTGCGGTTCGGGGCGTTGTGGAAGGGAAAAAAATCATTATGGTCGATGATTCGATCGTTCGCGGCACTACCAGCCGAAGAATCGTCAATCTATTAAAAGAAGCTGGAGCAAAGGAAGTCCATGTGCGGATCGCATCTCCACCATTGAAATATCCATGTTTTTACGGGATCGACATCCAAACGAGAAAAGAACTGATCGCAGCGAATCATTCCATCGAAGAGATCAGAGAATGTATCGGCGCAGATTCGTTGGATTTCTTGAGTGAAGAAGGCTTGATTGGAGCAATCGGCCTACAAAAAGATTCCCCTTATTCAGGGTTATGTATGGCTTATTTCAACGGCGATTATCCGACACCGCTATATGACTACGAAGAAAAATACCAAGAATCTTTAAAAGAAAAAGTATCTTTTTTTTAAACGGAGCAAATGAAAGGAGCAAGTAATCAAATGGGTAATGCTTATGCAAAAGCGGGTGTGGATGTAGAAGCGGGGTATGAAGTCGTGGATCGCATCAAAAAACATGTGAAGAAAACAGAAAGAATCGGTGTGATGGGTGCATTAGGAGGCTTTGGTGGCTGCTTTGACCTTAGTGGATTCCAATTAAAAGAACCTGTCTTAGTTTCCGGGACAGACGGTGTGGGTACTAAGTTAGCTGTAGCTATCGCCGCAGATCGCCATGAAACGATCGGTATCGATTGTGTCGCGATGTGTGTCAATGATATTTTGGCACAAGGGGCAGAACCTTTATACTTTTTAGATTATTTGGCAACAGGTAAAAATGACCCAGAACGTCTAGAAAAAGTCGTATCAGGCGTTGCTACTGGTTGTGTTTCAGCAAACATGGCATTGATCGGTGGCGAAACAGCAGAAATGCCAGGTATGTATCAAGGGGACGATTATGATCTGGCAGGTTTTGCGGTAGGGATTGCGGAAAAAGCGCAATTGATTACTGGTCAATCGATCACAACAGGTGATATCTTGCTAGGTTTGCCTTCTAGTGGCATCCATTCCAATGGGTACTCTTTGGTTCGTAAAATCTTTTTTGAACAGCAAGGTTTTTCATTAGAAGAAACGATCGAAAGGTTGGATACCTCTTTGGCAGATGTGTTGCTTGAACCGACAAAAATCTATGTTTCGACTTTATTACCATTAATCAAAAAAGAGAAGATCAAAGGTGCCGCACATATTACAGGTGGCGGGTTCATTGAGAATATTCCGCGGATGTTGCCAGAAAATGTTGCTGCCCGCATCGATCTAGGCACATGGCCAGTTTTACCGATCTTCGATTGTTTGCAAAAGTATGGTGAGATCCCTGCACATGAAATGTATGAGATCTTTAACATGGGCATTGGAATGGTCATTGCAGTTTCTCCTGAACATGCGAGTGAAATCATTGATCAAATCCGTAAATCTGGCGAAGAAGTCTATCAAATCGGGCAAGTCGTACCGTTTGAGGAGCAAAAAGTCGTGATCGCAGAGGGGAAAAAATGAAGATTGCCGTCTTTGCTTCAGGAAATGGCAGTAACTTTCAAGCGCTGGTCGATTATTTTAAAAAGAACCGACTTTCTGCGACAATCGAGTGGTTGTTTTGTGATCAGCCACATGCCTATGTTTTACAACGGGCAAAAAAAGCGCAAGTTCCGAGCACCTGTTTTTCACCGAAAGAGTTTGCATCCAAAACGGAGTACGAACAAGCGATCCTTGAAGAATTAGCAAACCGAGAGATTGATTTGATCGTACTGGCAGGCTATATGCGAATCGTTGGTGAAGGCTTACTGTCAACTTATGAAAATAAAATGATCAATATCCATCCTTCGTTATTACCGAATTTTCCCGGTCTTCATGGGATTCGCGATGCTTTTGAAGCAGGCGTGAAGGAAACAGGTGTGACTGTCCATTATATCGATCGTGGGGTGGATACTGGACCAATCATTCGTCAGGAAAAAGTGATGATCGAAAAAGAAGATACATTAGCTACATTGGAACAAAAAATCCATCAGATCGAACATCAGATCTTTCCAGAAGTGATTGCAAATATAGTAAATATGGGAGATGTAAAAAAATGACAAGAGCGTTAATAAGTGTTTCAGATAAGACTGGGGTCATTGACTTTGCGAAAGGACTACGTGCTGCCGATATAGAGATCATTTCCACAGGTGGAACTAAAACAGCTTTGGAAGAAGCAGGAATCGAAACCATTTCTATCGATGAAGTGACTGGTTTTCCTGAGATGATGGATGGCCGAGTAAAAACTTTACATCCAAAAATCCACGGAGGATTATTAGGGCGTCGCGATAGTGAAAGCCATATGGAGGCAATGGAAAAAGAAGCCATCCAACCAATCGATATTGTCTGTGTCAACCTTTATCCATTCAAGGAAACGATCTTAAAACCAGAAACGACCGAAGCAGATGCGATCGAAAATATTGATATCGGTGGACCGAGCATGTTGCGAAGTGCTGCAAAAAATCATGCTTTCGTAACAGCCATCGTTGATCCCGTTGATTATGCGATCGTTTTAGCAGAAATCCAGCAAGAAGGTCACACGAGCCTTGAGACACGTAGAAAGTTAGCAGCAAAAGTTTTTCGTCATACGGCTGCTTATGATGCGTTGATTGGTCAATATCTCACAGAAGCTGTGGGTGAAAAAGATCCTGAGAATCTAACCCTTACTTATACGCGCAAACAAGACCTTCGCTATGGCGAGAATAGCCATCAAGAAGCAGCATTTTATCAAGCGGCTTTACCAACGAGTTATTCGATTGCAAGTGCGGAACAATTGCACGGTAAGGAACTTTCTTTCAATAATATTCGTGATGCGGATGCTGCGTTACGTATCATGAGAGAGTTCACGGAACCAACTGTCGTTGCGTTGAAACATATGAATCCATGTGGGATCGGAAGTGGCGAGACGATTTTCTCTGCGTGGGAAGCTGCTTATGCTGCTGATCCAGTATCGATCTTTGGCGGCATTATCGTATTGAATCGGGAAGTCGATTTGGTTAGTGCACAAGCAATGACTCAATTGTTTTTAGAAATCATTATCGCTCCTAGTTACAGTGAAGAGGCCCTAGCTGTACTGAAAACGAAGAAAAATCTCCGTCTGTTGCAAGTCGATTTCTCGAATGTGGAAGGAAATGCTAACGAAATGGTCTCTGTCTTAGGAGGTTTACTGGTCCAACAAGATGATCGTGCAATGGAAGAACCAGAAAGTTGGACCGTAGTCACCGATCGTCAACCCACCAAAGAAGAGCAAGCAGCGATGGCTTTTGCTTGGAAAGCGGTCAAACATGTGAAATCAAATGCGATCGTCGTTGCAAATCAACAGCAAACCCTCGGTATTGGTGCCGGCCAAATGAATCGTGTGGGTTCGGTCAAGCTTGCGATCGAACAAGCTGGTGCTAAAGCCGAAACAGCCGCGCTTGCAAGTGATGCTTACTTCCCAATGGATGACTCTGTCGAATACGCTGCGAAGCATGGCATCAAAGCAATCATCCAGCCGGGAGGAAGTATCAAAGATCAAGCCTCGATCGATATGGCAAACAAGTATGGTATCGCAATGGTATTTACCGGCGTGCGTCATTTTAGACATTAAGAAGGAGCGGATAAAATGAAGTGTTTAGTGATTGGCTCGGGCGGGCGAGAACATGCGATAAGCAAAAAACTTTTAGCTAGTCCATTAGTTGAAGCTGTGTATTGCGCACCTGGAAATGCAGGAATGAAAAAAGATGGGGTTCACTTGGTGGATCTTGTTGAAACGGATCATGAAGGATTGATCGAATTTGCTCGAGCTGAAGGGATCGCCTGGACATTTGTTGGTCCAGAAATCCCTCTACTCAATGGGATCGTTGATGATTTTCAAGCGGAAGGATTAGCGATTTTTGGCCCAACAAAAGCTGCAGCCTTAATTGAAGGTTCAAAGAGCTTTGCCAAAGAGTTGATGGCACGTCAAGGTATTCCTGCTGCAGAGTCACAAACGTTTACCCGTTTTGCCGAAGCGAGAGAATACATTGAAGCAAAAGGCGCACCGATCGTTATCAAAGCAGACGGATTAGCTGCTGGTAAAGGGGTCGTTGTGGCGGAAACCCTCGAAGCCGCTGTCGAAGCCGCTTCAGAGATGCTAGAAAATGATCGGTTTGGTGCTAGTGGGCAGAAAATCGTCGTGGAAGAGTTCTTGTCAGGAGAAGAGTTCTCTTTACTTGCTTTTGTCCGAGATAAAGAAGTTTATCCCATGGTGATCTCGCAAGACCATAAGCGAGCGTATAATGGGGATAAAGGTCCTAATACTGGCGGAATGGGCGCTTATACACCTGTGCCGCAAATCCCTCAAACCATGGTTGATCAGGCTGTCGAAAAAGTATTGAAACCAGCAGTGCGAGGGATGAAAGAGATAGGGTGTTCATTTACTGGTATTTTATATGCAGGGCTGATTGCCACAGCAGAAGGACCAAAAGTAATCGAATTCAACGCTCGGTTTGGTGATCCTGAGACGCAAGTTGTGTTGCCACGACTTAAAAGTGATCTAGCGGAAATCATTGACCGCCTATTAACAGGAAGGGCAGTCGAGTTAACATGGGAGACAGAAGGAGTTTGCTTAGGTGTAGTCGTTGCGGCAGAAGGCTATCCAGGAAAATACCAAAAAGGAGCCTTGCTTCCAGATTTTTCAGCTGATCCAGATGTGGCCGTCTATTATGCGGGGGTAGAGGAACAAGCGAAAGAACTGGTAGGTGCAGGGGGACGGATCTATTTGGTGGAAGCGAGTGGTCAGACAATCGAAGAAGCGCAAGAAAAAATATACTCTGTTTTAAAAGTCAAGAATACTGAACGTACATTCTATCGGACGGATATCGGCTCAAAAGCCTTGGTACAAAAGTAAAAGGCTTCAAAAGAAATAAAACTATTTTTTGCAGAAACGGAAAAATAGTTTTATTTTTTTTGAAGCCTTTTCATGATGGTTATGGTAAAATCGAGTTGCTAAGAAAGGATGAGATTTGATGAAAAAGATTCGTTTAGGGACTTCCGACCAGCTCGTATCCTCCGTCATTTTAGGTTGTATGCGTTTGAATGGTTCTGAGCAACCTGAAAAAGTGATTGAAACAGCTTTTGAAAATGGCATCAATTTTTTTGACCATGCGGATATTTACGGTGGTGGGGACTGTGAAACAATTTTTGCTCAAGCGTTAGCAAAAACTTCGCTAAAACGTGATGAATTATTTATCCAAACGAAATGCGGGATCGTACCAGGAAAGATGTTTGATTTCTCAAAAAAACACATCATTCAATCGGTTGAAGATAGCTTGCGTCGATTAGATATGGAATACGTTGATGCCTTGTTACTTCATCGTCCAGACACGCTCGTTGAACCCGAAGAAGTGGCGGAAGCGTTTGATGAGTTGGAGCGATCTGGCAAGGTTCGTTTCTTTGGTGTGAGCAATCAAAAACCAATGCAGATCGAGTTATTGAAAAAATATGTGAACCAGCCATTACTGGCGAACCAATTACAATTTGGTCTTAAACATTCCGAAATGATCGATCAGGGAATCCATGTGAACATGACGGATCAAGCAAGTATTGACCATGATGGCAGTATCCTAGAATATTCTCGTTTACATGAGATGACGATCCAAGCGTGGTCGCCTTATCAATATGGCTTCTTTGAAGGTGTATTCATTGGAAATGAAAAATTCCCAGAATTGAATCAGTCGTTAAACGAACTGGCAGAAAAATATCATACGACACCAACAGGGTTAGCGTCGGCGTGGATCTTACGTCATCCTGCAAATATGCAGGTGATCGCTGGAACGATGAATCTGACAAGGATTGAAGAAATCGCGAAAGCATCGATGATCGATATGACTCGAGAAGATTGGTATGAATTGTATCGTGCTGCTGGCAATATTTTGCCATAAAATAAAAGATATCGTTAGCCGACTCTCTGTTTTTTATGAGAAAGAGAGTCGGTTTTTACAAAAATAGAAAAACGATGAACAGTATCGAAGAAAAGAGGAGAATCAATGGATAAACAGTTAAGGAAATTATTACAAGATGAGAGAAAATACTTATACGCCGATTTTAGTACATTACATAAAACACAACAAAAACTATATAATGAGATCATCAAAGAACAAAATAACTTATTGAATAAATTTCCCGAAAATGAAAGACAAGCAAAAAAACTCATCAACCCAATCAATTCTTATGAAAATAAGATCGAAATGTGGGTAGCCAACGCCATGCGGATGGAAAAAATGGAGAAACATATCCAATCTATCCGATTAAAATTGCATGCGGGCTTTCATCAACCAAGCAAGGCTTTCGAAAGAATGGGTTATCAGGAAAATTCGGCAAGATTCATGCTTGAAAAACGTAACGAACAGTTTTATCCCAAGGTGTTTCAACAATTGATTTCAAATATCATTTCCTTCCTTGGTCAGGATGTAACTTTCGCTCGTGGTGAAGCAAAAATTCCACAATCGGTTGATCTAAATCTAAGTAAAAAAACGCTACAAACACGTAAAGATCGTTTGTCAGCTGAGTTTAGAGTACTACATAAAGAATCAAATGAATGGAAAAATGATTTAAAAACCTTAACGAAACAAGTATTACAGCATCGTGAAGATTTAGAAAATCCTGATTTTCGCATGGCTTTCAATAGAGGTTTGGAGTCGCATCATTCTATAGAACATATTGCAGACCCCGTCATCAATTCGATCGAATCACTCAATTCAAGTATGTTGAATTACGCAGAAAGTTTAATCCATTTAAATAAAAAAGAGGGAGAACTTTTTGAAACCAGAGCGCAAATCAACGGGAAAGAGCAGTATGTCAGTGGGAGCCATACGTTGAAAAGTTTGAATTATCAGCGTGGTCAGGCATTAACTGATCTAAAAGCAATAAGCAAATCACACTATACTTCTAAACTACTGTCAGCGATCGATTATGTACGTAGTTTAGGTGTGGGAGTAAGAACAGTTGATGTAGATAAGCTTGTACAGACGGATAGAAAACTCCAACAAGTAGCTCAGTTGAAAGCGCAAGGTTCTTTCGCCGACCGGACGAATCGTGCGAAAAAAATGGCGGGAGATTTCCAACAAAATCGGCCAACAAAAAGTAACCATGAAAAAAGTCGTTAAGAATCATTGTGATTTTACAAACAAAAAATTAAGGTAGCAATCAAAAAAAGCGAACGTTTAAAAATGTTCGCTTTTTTACACGAAAACTTAATTAAAGGTAAAATACAACTTTTTTATAATAAAAAGCTTGATTTTTTAATGAAATTACGTTAAATTACTTGAGGTGCTAAAAATAAGCACGTAAAAAGTAGATAATGTTCGTGTTTTTTACGAATATGAAATCGAGAGGACGATATGATGAAAGTATTTGATTACGAAGATATTCAACTGATTCCTAATAAATGTATCGTAAACAGCCGTTCAGAATGTGATACAACTGTGACTTTAGGTTC
Source organism: Enterococcus sp. AZ171 (assembly GCF_051714005.1). NCBI lineage: Bacteria > Bacillati > Bacillota > Bacilli > Lactobacillales > Enterococcaceae > Enterococcus > Enterococcus sp. AZ171. The sequence continues at coordinate 1,228,504 of NZ_JBIORA010000001.1, forward strand.
ACATACCTTTAAAATGCCAGTTGTACCAGCAAATATGCAAACGATCATTGATGAAACGATTGCGGAATTTTTAGCTGAAAATGGTTATTTCTATATCATGCATCGTTTTGAAGAAGAAGCACGAATCCCATTTATCGAAAAAATGAAAGCAAGAAATTTAATTTCTTCTATTAGTGTAGGCGTGAAAAAAGACGAGTATGCTTTTGTAGAAGAATTAGCAGAAAAATCGCTTGTACCAGATTATATTACAATTGATATTGCCCATGGACATTCAAATGCTGTGATCGCGATGATCCAGCATATCAAAAAGCATTTACCAGATACGTTTGTCATTGCAGGGAACGTCGGCACGCCAGAAGCCGTTCGAGAATTAGAAAATGCTGGAGCAGATGCGACGAAAGTCGGCATTGGCCCAGGAAAAGTATGTATCACAAAAATCAAAACTGGTTTTGGTACTGGTGGTTGGCAATTAGCGGCACTAAGATGGTGCGCGAAAGCTGCCCGCAAACCTATCATTGCTGACGGTGGCATCCGTACACCTGGAGATGTCGCGAAATCAGTACGTTTTGGTGCGACGATGGTGATGATCGGTTCATTGTTTGCAGGACACGAAGAATCACCAGGAGAAACAAAAGTTGAGAACGGTGTCGTTTACAAAGAATATTTTGGATCAGCTTCTGAATTCCAAAAAGGCGAAAAGAAAAATGTTGAAGGTAAGAAAATTTGGATTCAACACAAAGGATCTTTAAAAGATACGTTAGTTGAAATGCAACAAGATTTACAATCTTCGATTTCTTATGCCGGTGGTCGTGATTTAGAATCGATTCGTAAAGTCGATTATGTCATCGTTAAAAACTCGATTTTCAATGGGGATACGATTTAATTCGAAGTAAGAGAGGTCGGGACGGAAGTGTTCAGCCTCGAGAAATAAGGCGCCATCCACGAAAATTGTTTTTCAAATTTTTGTGGATGGCGCCTTATTTTTCGAAGAGGTTACTTTTGTTCCCGCCGTTTATTCGGTTATAGGTGGGTGAGGTGAACGAATGTCCCACTCCCTTTTTTTACATTTTTTTTCTTTTTGAAACTAAGCTACAATAGTAGAAAGTAAATATTTGGAGAATGCACATGTGGACGAGAATAACTAAACATAAAGGTTCTGCTTACCAACAGATCATGGATCAAATTTTGAAGAAAATCGAAAATGGGCAATTGCAACCAGGAGATAAATTACCTTCTGAAAGAATGTTTGCTGATTTTTTTGGTGTGAATCGTACGACTGTTGTTCATGCGTTAGATGAATTGCGTGGGCTAGGGATATTGGAAAGTCGTCAAGGGAGTGGTCGGTTTATTTCTTCGGTGACTTGGGGTGATTTTTCAGAGCCGCGGATCGATTGGCGTCAATTGATCTCTGCAAGATACGATAAAATCGTTGATAGTTACGGAGAAAAAGTCAAAGAAGCAAGTCGGAAATCCGATTTTTTAGATTTATATTCAAGTGAAATGCCGCTTGATGTATTACCTAATATGAAGATGCCCAATTATACATTAGAAGGTATTTTAAAAGAAGAACAAGCCGTTTCCGTGTTTGGGTATCAACCGCTGATGGCGCAGATCAGAGAACGCTTGATCAGAAATAACGGATTTTCGTTTAAAAAAAGTCAATTGCTAATCACTGGTGGGGGACAACAAGCGATCTTTCTGATTTTACAAACCATTTTGTCGGTAGGAGATGCCATCGCGGTGGAATCCCCCACTTTTTTCTACCGCTTGCCATTGTTTAAAGCACTTGGTACCCGCTTGTTCGGTATTCCGATGGATGATCAAGGGATTGATCTAGAAAAATTGGAAGAAGCTATTCATAAGCATAAGATCAAAGCGGTCTTAGTCAATCCAAATTTTCAAAATCCGACAGGTACAGTGATGGCTGCTGAACGTCGCCAACGTTTAGTCGCGCTGTGCCGCAAATACCAATTGCCGATCATAGAAGACGATGTATTTGCAGATTTAGCCTTTTCTCCGGAGAAACAAGCTTCGATCGCTCCGATCCATGCGATTGATCCGGAAAATGTATTGTATGTCGGCTCGTTATCGCGTTTGTTGGGGGAAACGACTAAAATTGGTTGGATCGTGGGCCCAACTATTCTGATCCAACGATTGTCTGAGGCACAAAAAATGATGGATGTCTCTTTGAGTATCTTTACACAAATGGCCGCAACTGCTGTTTTTGATTCTTCTTTTGACCAAAACATGGCAAGTCTGTGTCAACGACTAGAAAAGAACAGTCAGCTTTTACGTAGTTGGGTCGATTCGCAAGACTTCTTTCATTTAGCCCCTCTTGCAGGCGGATATTATGGCTGGTTGACTTGGGAGGGTGAAAAGTTCACGAAAGTATTAGCAGAAAGATTATTACGTGAGGGGTTAGGTGTGGCTCCAGGTTATCTTTTTGGCGAAGACATTGGTTTAAGAATCAACTATAGCCGTATGAGTCCTGATGTCCTACCATTGTTCGTTTCACGAATGGACAAACTACGTACATGGTTGGAAGCGAAAGAGAAGCAATAGTAAGAAAAGAAAGAGTAACTTTTGTTATTTTTTCTTTTCTTTTTTATTTTGTGAAGAAATTTCTGGAAAAGTTGGCGTATTGCCTGTTAATTAAAAGAAATATGTAATTGGACAGGCTTATTGTTTGTAAAAAAGCCTATGTTAAGGATAAAATTAAAGTAAGTGGTTTGTGTAATCACTCACTATCGAGAAAAAAATTAATACAGTGATTGGTAAAAGGTTGTAACAACTTGAATACAGAAAAGAAACGATTGTTATAAAAGGGGAGAAACATCTCTATGTTTTTTTAGAAAAAATGTAAACCGCTTACTACCTTGTGATTACCTTCACTATTTTAACAGAGATAGGGATTGTTATAATTTTTTTAAATGGTGAAAATTTGTGCTTAAAGCTTGTATTTCGGAGGAATACGTGATAATTTATTAGTGAAGCCGGAGAAATAGTGATACAGATATCGTCGCTGTTTCAACCGCGGAATGAAGAGAGTTTCTTATAGATGAGAGAGGAATGTGTGATAAATGGCAAACAAGAAAACACCTATCGACTTCCAAGCGTTGCTTGAAGAAGTCAATTCAGATTTTCCGGTATACCAAGCACTTGATCAAGATGGGAAAGTAGTAAACCCTGATCTTGTTCCAGATTTGACAGATGAAGAGTTAGTAGAATTGATGACTAGCATGGTTTGGTCTCGTGTATTGGATCAACGCTCAACAGCATTGAACCGTCAAGGACGTTTAGGATTTTTTGCTCCTACTGCTGGACAAGAAGCAAGTCAATTAGCTAGTGCATTCGCTTTTGACAAAGAAGATGTACTATTACCAGGTTACCGTGATGTTCCACAATTGATCAAACACGGCTTACCTTTATCTCAAGCATTTCTATGGTCTCGTGGGCATGCAGCTGGTAACTTCTACCCAGAAGAATTGAAAGCTCTACCACCACAAATCATTATTGGTGCACAATACGTCCAAGCAGCAGGTGTTGCATTAGGACTTAAAAAACGTAACAAGAAAAATGTTGTTTTCACTTATACAGGTGATGGCGGTTCTTCTCAAGGTGACTTCTATGAAGCAATCAACTTTGCTGGAGCTTACCATGCGAATGCTGTATTCTACATCCAAAACAATGGATTTGCGATTTCAACACCTCGTGAAAAACAAACAGCAGCAAAAACATTAGCGCAAAAAGCAGTAGCAGCTGGTATCCCTGGTATCCAAGTAGATGGTATGGACCCATTAGCCGTTTATACTGTTTCAAAAATTGCACGTGACTGGGCAGTCTCTGGTAACGGACCTGTATTGATCGAAACATTGACTTACCGTTACGGTCCACATACATTATCTGGTGATGACCCAACACGTTACCGTGAAAAAGATGTTGACGATGAATGGCAATTAAAAGATCCATTGATCCGTTTCCGTAAATACCTAACTGAAAAAGGTTTATGGAGCGAAGAAAAAGAAGAAGCAGTCATCGAACAAACAAAAGAAGAAATCAAAGCAGCAATTGCTGAAGCAGATAAAGTTCCAAAACAAAAAGTTTCAGATTTCTTGAAAAATATGTTTGAAGAAACACCACAAACAATCAAAGAACAAATTGCAATCTATGAAGCGAAGGAGTCGAAATAACCATGGCACAAAAAACAATGATTCAAGCAATCACAGATGCCTTAGCACTTGAACTTGAAAACGACGAAAACGTACTCGTTTTTGGTGAAGATGTCGGCAAAAACGGAGGCGTATTCCGTGCAACTGAAGGATTGCAAGAAAAGTTCGGTGAAGACCGCGTATTTGACACTCCTTTAGCAGAATCAGGTATTGCCGGATTAGGTTTCGGTTTAGCACTTGAAGGATTCCGTCCTGTCCCTGAAATCCAATTCTTTGGCTTTATTTTTGAAGCAATGGATGAAGTTGTAGCACAAATGGCTCGTACGAGATACCGTATGGGTGGAACAAGAAATATTCCAGTAACGATCCGTTCACCATTTGGTGGTGGTGTTCATACACCTGAATTACACTCAGATAACTTAGAAGGATTGATTGCTCAATCTCCTGGTATCCGTGTAGTGATTCCGTCAAACCCATATGATGCAAAAGGATTATTGATTGCTTCTATTAGAAGTAATGACCCTGTTGTTTTCTTGGAGCATATGAAACTTTATCGTTCATTCCGAGAGGAAGTGCCAGATGAAGCGTACGAAGTGCCTTTAGATAAAGCCGCAGTGACTCGTGAAGGAACAGATGTATCAATCATCACTTACGGTGCAATGGTACGTGAAGCCATCAAGGCAGCAGATAATCTTGAAAAAGAAGGTATCTCTGTTGAGATCGTTGACCTACGAACAGTTGCTCCATTAGATGTTGAAACAATCATCAAATCTGTTGAAAAAACAGGACGTGTCGTTGTTGTTCAAGAAGCACAACGTCAAGCAGGCGTAAGCACTCAAGTAATCTCTGAAATCTCTGAACGTGCAATTCTTTCATTAGAAGCACCAATCGGACGCGTTTCTGCACCAGATACTGTTTTCCCATTCGGTCAAGCAGAAAACATCTGGTTGCCAAATGCTTCTGACATCGAAGCAAAAGTAAAAGAAATCGCAGAATTTTAAGGAAAGAAAGGACGTTAAAAACCCATGGCTTACCAATTTAAATTACCTGATATCGGTGAAGGTATCGCAGAAGGTGAAATCGTTAAATGGTTCGTTCAACCAGGCGATACGATCAATGAAGACGATACATTATTAGAAGTACAAAATGACAAATCAGTGGAAGAAATTCCATCTCCAGTAACAGGAACAGTGAAAAGCATCGTTGTTCCAGAAGGTACAGTTGCAAATGTTGGTGACGTATTAGTTGAGATCGATGCACCAGGACATGAAGGAAACGAAGAAAGCGGAAGCGAAGGCGTGGCAGCTACTGAGCAAACACCTGAAGCACCTGCTGCTGAACCAACAACAGAAAGTTCATCTGCATCAGCAGAAGCTTCTGACGGTGGCGTATTCCAATTCAAATTACCTGATATCGGTGAAGGTATCGCAGAAGGTGAAATCGTTAAATGGTTTGTTAAAGCCGGTGACACGATCAATGAAGACGATACATTATTAGAAGTGCAAAATGACAAATCAGTGGAAGAAATTCCATCTCCAGTAACAGGGACTGTGAAAACAATCGTTGTTTCTGAAGGTACAGTTGCAAATGTTGGTGACGTATTGGTTGAGATCGACGCGCCAGGACACAATAGTGCACCTGCAAGCAAACCAGCGGCAGCAACTTCTGATGCAAAAGTGGAAACTTCAGGTTCTTCAAGTATCCCTGAAGCGGCAAACCCAGATAAACGCGTATTAGCAATGCCATCTGTTCGTCAATTCGCTCGCGAAAAAGACGTGGATATCAGTCAAGTTTCTGCAACTGGAAAAGGCGGACGTGTGACAAAAGAAGATATCGAAAACTTCTTATCTGGCGGAGGCGCTCCAGCAGCTGCAAGCAAACCTGCTGAATCAGCTGCACCAACAGAAGCATCTGCTGAAAAACCAGCTGAAACAAAAGCTGCTCCAGCAAAAGCATTCAAATCAAACTTAGGCGATCTAGAAGAACGTGTGGCATTGACACCAACACGTAAAGCAATTGCCAAAGCAATGGTCAACAGCAAACAAACAGCACCTCATGTCACTTTACATGATGAAGTTGAAGTAACAAATCTTTGGGATAACCGTAAGAAATTCAAAGAAGTGGCAGCTGCTAACGGCACGAAATTAACGTTCTTGCCTTACGTTGTCAAAGCGTTGACTGCAACAGTCAAAAAATTCCCAATCTTGAATGCGTCAATCGATGATGCAAAACAAGAAATCGTTTATAAAAACTATTACAATATCGGTATCGCAACAGATACAGACCATGGTTTGTATGTGCCAAACGTGAAAGATGCTGACCGTAAAGGAATGTTTGCGATCGCAGACGAAATCAACGAGAAAGCAAAACTTGCTCATGATGGCAAACTAGCGGCAGACGATATGCGTAACGGAACGATCACGATCAGTAACATTGGTTCAGTTGGTGGCGGCTGGTTCACACCAGTAATCAACTACCCTGAAGTAGCAATCTTAGGTGTAGGAACAATTGCACAACAACCAATCGTCAATGCTGAAGGTGAAATCGTTGTTGGCCGAGTGATGAAATTATCATTGAGTTTCGATCACCGAATCGTCGATGGTGCGACAGCACAACAAGCAATGAATAACATCAAACGTTTATTAGCTGATCCAGAGCTATTAATGATGGAAGGATGAGAAACAAATGGTAGTTGGAGATTTTGCTGTTGAATTAGACACAGTTGTAATCGGTGCGGGACCTGGCGGCTATGTCGCTGCCATCCGCGCTGCTGAAATGGGCCAAAAAGTAGCGATCATTGAAAGAGAATATATCGGCGGCGTTTGTTTGAACGTTGGTTGTATTCCTTCTAAAGCGTTGATCGCAGCAGGTCATCATTATCAAGAATCACTTGATTCATCGATGTTCGGTGTAACAAGTGAGAATGTCTCACTAGATTTTACAAAAACACAAGAGTGGAAAGACAACAAAGTAGTGAAAACATTGACTTCAGGTGTCGGCTACTTGTTGAAAAAACACAAAGTTGAAACGATCGAGGGCGAAGCATTCTTCGTAGATGATCATACATTACGTGTGATCCATCCGGATTCTGCTCAAACTTATTCATTCAACCATGCTATCGTTGCGACAGGTTCTCGTCCAATCGAAATCCCTGGATTCAAATTTGGTGGTCGTGTCTTAGATTCTACAGGTGGATTAAGCCTAACAGAAGTTCCTAAGAAATTCGTCATCATCGGCGGCGGGGTAATCGGTGCTGAACTTGGTGCGGCTTACGCAAACTTAGGTTCTGAAGTAACGATCCTTGAAGGTTCACCACAAATTTTACCTACGTATGAAAAAGACTTGGTGAAATTAGTGGAAGATGACTTCAAGAAAAAAGGCGTAACAGTCATTACAAATGCAATGGCTAAAGAATCAATCGACAATGGTGATAGCGTAACTGTAAAATATGCAGTAGACGGAAAAGAAGAATCAGTAACAGCTGACTACGTGATGGTCACTGTTGGACGTCGTCCGAATACTGAAGACATGGGCTTAGAACAAGCTGGTGTTGAAATCGGTGAACGTGGCTTGATTCCAGTTGATAATCAAGGACGTACAAATGTACCTAACATCTTTGCAATCGGCGACATCGTTCCAGGCGCTGCTTTAGCACATAAAGCAAGTTATGAAGCAAAAATCGCCGCAGAAGCAATCTCTGGCAAAAAAGTAGCAGTTGACTACAAAGCAATGCCAGCTGTTGCCTTTACTGATCCTGAATTAGCATCAGTAGGGATGACGATCAAAGAAGCAAAAGAAGCCGGACTAGAAGCAACAGCTTACAAATTCCCATTCTCAGGGAACGGTCGTGCTTTATCATTAGGTAAAACAGAAGGCTTTATCCGCTTAGTGACAACGAATGAAGACAATGTCATCATCGGTGCGCAAATCGGTGGAGTTGGAGCAAGTGATATGGTTTCTGAACTTGCTTTGGCAATCGAATCAGGTATGAACGCTGAAGATATCGCATTGACGATCCATCCACATCCATCTTTAGGTGAGATCACAATGGACGCAGCTGAATTAGCTTTAGGCTTACCGATCCATATTTAATCATTCAACTAAATGCAACTTTCTCTGAGAAGAGAGAGTTGTGTTTTTTTATACTCTAAATAGCGACTATAAAATTATTATGTAAACTAAAATAGAGCAAAACCACTTGGAAGAAGTCTTCTTTCTATGATAAACTGAAAGGGATGAATAGAATAGGAGATAATATCTATGAATGAGTATCAATATCCATTAGACTTGGACTGGACCACTGAAGAAATGGTCATCGTGATGAACATGTGGGAAGCCCTCGAAAAAGCGAATGAACAAGGAATCAATAATCAGGAATTTCTATCAACCTATCAACAATTCAAAACAGTGATCAAATCGATCGGAGAAGAAAAACGGTTAGGACGCGAGTTTGAAAAAGCTTCTGGCTATTCGCTATACCGTACTATTCAAGAGGCAAAGAAGAACACCAACAAAATGCTAAAAATGAATGGGTGAGACGATGGAGAAAATGATTGAGGAAATAATTGCCTGGTTGGCAGCAGCAAAAGAAAAGATCCTCCATGCACAAAATGAGCAACTAACAGTTGCAGAAAAAACGAATCGTAAAGATCTAGTGACAAACATGGATCGAGAAATCCAAGCATTTCTGATCAATAAAATCCATTCTGCCTATCCTCAAGCAAAAATTTTGGCAGAAGAAGAAGGATACAACAACTTATCTGATTTGAGTGGTCAAGTCTTTATCATTGACCCCATTGATGGTACGTTGAACTTCGTGGTACAAGGAGAAAATTTTTGTATCATGCTTGCTTATTACGAAGATGGAGTGGGACAGCTAGGATTCATCTATGATGTCATGCGAGATGAATTATACTGGGGCGGTAAAACGATCGGTGTTTACAAAAATGATGTGAAATTACCCCAACCGCAAGACCTTCCATTAGACAAAGGATTAGTAGCAATCAATAGCTATCTCTTCGGTCATGATCGATTCAACATCCATGCGATTGGTGAACAAAGTATCGGCGTTCGGATGTGTGGCTGTGCAGGCTTAGAATTGATTGCGATGTTAAAAGGCAACCACATCGGCTATATCTCTAATCTAAGTCCCTGGGATTACGCAGCTGGTAATGTCTTGTTGGAAGAATTCGGTATGCGATATAGTGGGTTTTCCGGTGCACCATTGAGTTTCAGTGGCAGAGAATATTATTTAGCCGCAACTCCAACCGCCTATGCGACCATGCTTGACATGCTTCAATTGGATTGATTATTTTTCTAGCTTTGAGATACATCCATCAAAAAAGTTCTTATAAAATAAGTGGGGGACGATAAAATTGCTTTTTTGAGCAATGTAATCCTTCGCTTATTTTTTTGATCGATGATAGTATCGGAACAGTCATTTATAGAAGATGCTAATGAAAAAGTTTTTGTAATGACTTTTTTTTACATAAATTCGGATTTTTCGGGCTGTTTTGATTAGAAAAAGGGCGAATTATTAATTTTCTCGAAAAAATGAAAACATTTCACTATATTTCATGAAAAAAGTTTGGTATAATAAACAGTCGAGTAAAATTGCCCTGTGATAAAGAATCGATAAAAAAGGAGTTACTTAAATTGAATAAAAGAAATGACATCCGTAACGTAGCGATCATCGCCCACGTCGACCACGGAAAAACAACATTAGTTGATGAACTATTAAAACAATCTGACACATTAGACGCCCACACTCAATTACAAGAACGTGCGATGGACTCAAACGCACTTGAACAAGAACGTGGAATCACAATCTTAGCGAAAAATACAGCTGTTGATTATAAAGGGATTCGCGTCAATATCATGGATACACCTGGACACGCGGACTTCGGTGGTGAAGTAGAACGTATCATGAAAATGGTAGACGGCGTTGTCTTAGTTGTAGATGCCTATGAAGGCACCATGCCTCAAACACGTTTCGTATTGAAAAAGGCTTTAGAGCAACATATCACACCGATCGTTGTTGTAAACAAGATCGACAAACCATCCGCTCGTCCTGAGTATGTGGTAGATGAAGTCTTAGAATTATTTATCGAATTAGGCGCAGACGATGATCAATTGGATTTCCCAGTGATCTATGCATCTGCTTTGAACGGAACATCTAGCTTATCCGATGATCCAGCGGACCAAGAACCAACAATGGCACCGATCTTTGATACAATTGTCGAAGCTATTCCTGCACCAGTTGACAATAGCGATGAACCTTTACAGTTCCAAGTATCATTACTTGATTACAATGATTATGTTGGACGTATCGGTATCGGCCGTGTCTTCAGAGGGAAAATCAAAGTTGGTGACCAAGTATCACTGATCAAACTTGATGGCACAGTGAAGAAATTCCGTGTGACAAAATTATTTGGTTTCTTTGGCTTACAACGTTTAGAGATCCAAGAAGCTAAAGCTGGTGACTTGATCGCTGTCTCAGGAATGGAAGATATCTTCGTTGGGGAAACAGTTACACCAGTCGATCATCAAGAAGCATTACCGATCTTGCATATCGATGAACCAACATTACAAATGACTTTCTTAGTCAATAACTCTCCATTTGCTGGACGCGAAGGAAAATACGTGACATCACGTAAAATCGAAGAACGTTTGATGGCAGAATTACAAACAGACGTTTCACTTCGTGTTGAACCAACGAATTCACCAGATGCTTGGACAGTTTCAGGTCGTGGTGAACTTCACTTATCGATCTTGATCGAGAACATGCGTCGTGAAGGTTATGAGTTACAAGTATCACGTCCAGAAGTTATCGAAAGAGAGATCGATGGCGTAAAATGTGAACCATTTGAACGTGTTCAAATCGACACACCAGAAGAATACATGGGTAGTGTCATCGAATCATTGAGCCAACGTAAAGGTGAAATGCAAGATATGGTTCATACAGGAAATGGTCAAATTCGTTTGACATTCTTGACACCTGCTCGTGGATTGATCGGTTACTCAACAGAATTCTTGTCAATGACTCGTGGTTACGGAATCATGAACCATACATTTGATCAATACTTGCCAATGCTTCCTGGCCAAATCGGCGGACGTCACCAAGGTGCGTTAGTATCCATCGATACAGGTAAAGCAACAACGTATTCAATCATGAGTATCGAAGAACGTGGTACTGTATTTGTTGAACCAGGGACAGAAGTCTACGAAGGTATGATCATCGGTGAAAACAGCCGTGAGAATGACTTGACAGTCAATATCACAAAAGCAAAACAAATGACTAACGTTCGTTCAGCTAACAAAGACCAAACATCAGTCATCAAAAAACCAAAACAATTAACACTTGAAGAATCATTAGAATTCTTGAACGACGATGAATACTGTGAAGTAACACCAGAAAACATCCGTCTAAGAAAACAAATCTTAGAAAAAAATGCGCGTGAAAAAGCATCTAAAAAGAAAAAATAATAATTTTGACCGAATCCTAGAGAAAGCTCTGGGATTCGGTTTTTTTGTTATATAGGATCGATCATCAAATCAAACATAGTTATTCAATAAAATACTAGCTAAAAGCCGTTGGTGTACCACTTTTCTCTATCCGATGTTTTTTTAGTATAGTCAAAATAAATCATAAAATTATACGATTTCTTGATGGATAAGATTAAATAACAATATTCTTTCAATTTATACCAATTAATAGGGAAAAAACGGCGTTATCAAAAAGTGTATTTAGGTTTAGAGTTAAAGTAGGAAAGTTCTAATAGAATATTATTAATGATGGAGGATGAATAAAATGTAAAAAAGAAAAAATAAATGACGTTATAATAAAATGAAGCTTTGCTTTTGAATGATCATTAGAAAAAAGGAGGAGTATAGAAGACTCAAGATGAGAATGATTGCTTACTCAACTGAATATTTTCTAAGACTTCTCCGAATATACTTGTAGAATAAATGGAGGTAAATCTTAGAAAAATGAAAAAGACAAAAATTCTGAATAGCCTGATAATTATCGGCTTGGTGTTAGGAAGTATGAATGATGCTGTTGTACAAGCAATTTCGAGCATAGAGTCAAAGACTGAGAAGACATCATTGGTTGAAAAAAAACAACTCTCAGTAGAACCAAACAAAGAAGAAGACAAAATAAACAACAAAAAAATAGCTATTAAAGAAGAAAGTAATGAACAACCAATTGAGAAAAATAAAAGGACTAGTGCTAAGAATAATAATCCGAGCGATAATTTTGATAGTGTTAGCAACGGTAATTACTTTAAACCGACTACTGATGCAACTTTACTGAAAATTGGTGAAGAGCAGGCAGTTCGAGTGCAATCAGATTTGTCAAAAACAACTTTTAATATTTCTGAGTTGCAACACGAGAAAGACGACAGCTTTGAAGTTTTAAATTTTTCTAAGAGTATTTTTCCGAATGATAAAGGAATGGTTATGTGGCCATTAGGTGGAGGGCGTAATAATGTCTATTGGACGCAAGTAGATTCTAACAGTGGAATTTGGCGGATGCGCCTATACGCTTCAATGGCTTCAACAAGCGAGCCTTATTTAAATGCAAGTTTTACTCGACTAAAATACGGTTCTGTCAGTGGGAATGAAGTATTTGTCTTTCCAAGAGTGGCTTATTTATCGAATCCTACATCTAATGTTAACGATGTGAAACCATTTCTCATGGCAGCTACATTTGAAGTACGGTTACCGACTGCTGAAGAGGAAATCGGTAAAATTGTAGCAACTGCCAAAGAAGGTACACATAAACTCATGCAAAATACTCAACCGATCCCTAATCCAGAAACTTATCTAGATGTAAAAAATACACGTGGAAAAGTTGAATATAGTTGGAAAATAGCCCCTGATACAACGAAAGTAGGAAAGCAAGATACGAAGATTTTAGTAAAAGACGAGTCGGGTAGAGAAATAGAAGCAGTAGTTCCAATCACTGTAGAACCTCTAGCTGTAGAAATCGAGGGAAAACCAGGACCATTTGACATTTATCAATATGATAAATTGCCAGATGTGACTGAATACTTTGAAGTAACAAATCTGTATGGTACCTATACGCTAAAATGGTTTGATGATGTGAATACTGATTCGCCAGGCGAACAAACATGGCGAGCAAAAGTAACAACTTCTGATGGACGTGAAGCAACTGCTTCGATTCAGATGGATGTGACGCCACATGAGGGCTTAAAGGTTAACCTCAAATCAATTGAAGATCGAAAACTCAGTTATAATTATCCAACATTTGCAACAAACTTTAGAGATTATATTGATTCGGTCACTATGCATGGTGAACCAGTCGAATTAAGAGATCTTGAATTTATTCCACAAGAAAGTGTGGAGGCAGATTATCGGATAGGTGGTCTTCAAACGCTCAAATTGACAGTTCAAACCAAGCACCCAAATAGCGGTGTGATGATTAAGGGAACTGGTGAGGTAACACTCAATGTTCTTTGGGACCACTCGATTTTGATGAAATCAATCAATGGTGAATCAGCTGGATCATTTACTTTAAGAACAGATAATTCAGGAAATGAGACGGCAAAAGTTGTATTTGGGATGGGGATACCAACCTCAATAAATACGGCAGTTGGTCCGCAGAGTTCCCCATTTTCGCTATATTATTCGTTTGAAGTTTTACGAGGCGAAACAGTCGTTTATAGCCAAGAAGTGACAAATCGCGCAACTTGGCAGCAAATCATGGATAAATTTGGAGATTCTACTGGAGCGATCGATGTCCGTTATGGTGATGTCATTAAGATATATCATCCAGAACGAACGCCTAATAGTTCAGTCTTGATGATTGACGAACAGGAACAGGATTATACATATGATACGGCGTACGCCTACTACAAGATTACTCCTTATGGATTTGATCCATTCCCCTTGCTAGAAGCAGAAGCTTCACAAAAGAGTTTTGTTTTAGGCGAGAACACTAAGACAATTGATCCAGCTTCATTAATAAAGAATGTAACGATCAATGGTCGAGTAGTTGATAGTAGTTTATACGAAGTGGAATCATTGATCGATTTTGATACAAGTAGTATTGGAACAAGAAAAATGAAATTGAAAGTCACGATGAATGATGGACTTTCAGCAGAGGAATTCGAAGTCGATTACCAAGTCAAATGGGGCAGCACATTTGTGCTAAAAGGCTTGAATGATGCGACGGTTGGCGCATTTAGTCTACTAAAAGAAAACGATCAATGGGCATTGCATGCTAGTCAAGGAGTAAATGGGACAGACTTGAGTCAACCGGTCAATAATCATTTTGGCCGAGACATCTACTATGGTATTGAAGTGATCGAAAATATTACTACCAAATACCAATATAACGTGCTAGGAAATCAATCGATTAGAGATGGGATCGAAGGGTTCAATCAAGGAAAACCATTAACCGTCAAACAAGGTGACGTCATCAAAGTGTATCATGCAGAACCAACAGGTAATAGTCTATTGATGCAAGATGAAATAGCCAAAGACTTTACAATGGGCTCAAATGATGCCTATTACGAAGTCACAGAGCATGGGCTAGAACCGATCCTCGCGATTTCTACGGATACTAAACCACAAGAATTTAGTCTAGGTGATGATGCCACAGAGATTGATGGAACCCAACTGATTAATTATGTGACGATCAACGGTACCGAGTTAACACCGGATCTATATACAGTGAAGCAATTAGGAAACTTCGATACAACCACAGTTGGTCAAAAAGAACTTGCTATCCAATTTGACACAAAAGATGGGGTAGTATCAAAAGTCATCACAGTGCCTTATGAAGTGAAATGGGGCAGAACGATCGTGATGAAATCTAGCACCGGTGGTTCAGCAGGTGTTTTCTCACTGCAAACTACTAATACGACAAGACAATTGAAAATCCATCATGGGTTTGACTCGCCATTAGACGAGCGCTTAGGAAACGATCAAGACCTCTATTATTCAATTGAAGTCCTACGGGGTGAAAGAGTCCATTATAGTCAAGAAGTCCCAGGTCGTGTCACGTTACAAGACGTCATCAACAGCTTTGGAACTAATGGTACTCAAGCTGTCACTGTCCAGTTAGATGATGTGATCAAAATTTATCACCCGCAAAAATCTCCTGGTAGCTCGGTACTGATGGTCGATGAACTAGAAGAGGACTTCACTTATGGTTCAGATTATGCGTATTACAAAGTAACGACTTATGGTTTTGAAGCAATGCCAGTCATGGAAGTCCATACAGCTAATAAAGCCTTTTATCTCGCGCAAGATGTGACTACTGCAGCTGATGCTGAATTAATTGATCGTGTGACGATCAACGGCAAAACAGTCGATCCAGAGGAATACACGATCGAAAGACGTTCAGAAATCGATACGACAACGATAGGAAATAAAAACGTCTCTATGCGTGTGAAAATGAACGATGGTTTATCTAGTGTGCAACTTGAACTGCCTTATCAAGTCAAATGGGGAAGTACATTTGTTCTGAAAGGCGAAGAGAAAGAAGGGAAAAGAGGCATCGTCGGTTCTTTTAGCCTGCTTGATCAAAATGATGAGTTGGCTATCTATGCCACGAAAGGCGAAGATGAAACAGAACTTAATGCGCCAGTCAATCCTGCCTATGGTCGGAATGCCTATTATCGAATCGACATCCTAGCAGATCCTAAAAATAAAGCAAATAGTTTATTTCCCGATAACATCAAATATACTTATGAAGTGGCAGGTAATCAAACGGTTCGTCAAGCAATCGAAGGGTTCAATAATGGCCAATCATTACCTGTGGAAGAAGGAGACATTTTCCGTGTCTACCATGCAGAAACAGATAACCAGAACTTACTGATGTGGGATGATATCGTCAAAAACTATACAGCTGGGTTGAATTACGCTTATTATGAAGTCAAGAATGGCGAGTTTGAGCCGATTACAATGATCCACGCTGATGTTGCTAGTCAGGAACTCGTCTTAGGTGAGAATACCAGTGAGGTAGACGTGACAACGTTGATTGAGAATGTTGCATTCAACGGACAGAGTTTGAACACAGAGCTTTATAAAGTAGAACAAATGGGAGCGTTTGATACCCATACGACAGGAGAAAAAACAGTAACGGTAAAAGTATCGACAGCAGATGGTGTTTCTTCGACTGACATCGAAGTGCCTTATGAAGTGAAATGGGGTAGCACGATCCATTTGAAAAATCGTAAAGGTGAAACGGTTGGATCGTTTGGTTTACTTAAAAACAGCAAACAAATTGAAATCCAATCTGTCCAAGGAACCGATCAAACAGTTTTGAAGAATCGAGTGAATGAATACGATGACACCGAAGTATATTATGGAATCGAAATTCTCAACGAACGTAAGCAAAGCAAATATCAATACGAGGTTCGTGGCACACAAACGATCGAGCAAGCCATTTCACGTTTTAATACTGGTAAATCACTGGCGGTGTCCCCAGGTGATATCGTGAAGGTTTATCACGTAGATACTAGTAACAATTTATTGATGGCAGAAGAGAACGAACGAAACTACACCTATGGCAGTAATTACGCGTATTATAAGGTAACAGATTATGGTTTTGAGCCTACAGGTGAGTTAACAGTTGAACCTGCTCAGCCTTCTTTTGCACAAGGCACTGAAAGAGTTGACCTGAAATCGTTAGTAAAAGAAGTGAAAGTCAATGGGCGTGTAATACCTAAAAACGTCTATACTGTTTCTTTAGATGGAACATCTGAAATCGATACAGAAACTATGGGCAGTCGTTTTGTTTCTCTCGATGTCAAAGTGGATCGGAGTTATGGGAGTTTATCTACTCGTACAGAATCTTCATATGAAATCGTTGAACCTGGACAAGAAACAGCGCCAGGAGAAGAGGACGCTAGTGCAGAAGATGGTACTGGTACATCCAACGATCCAGATGCAGATGGAATTTCAGCAGAGACTGGATTAGGTGAGGGTTCCGCAGCCGAAGGTGATGAGAGTAAATTGCCACAAACCAATCAAACCATCAATCGAGTACTGCCATATATTGGTGCATGTTTCTTACTAATAGTAGGATTTGTTTTTTGGAAACGAAAAATGTCTAAGAAATCGTTTGATAAACAGTAACGGATAGTTAAAATGACAACGAAGCAGTTGAAAGAGCGAAGTGATAATTACTTTGGCATTCTTTCAACTGTTTTTTATGATCACTAAAGGAGTCACGGACAAGAAATATAAAAATAAATCCTATGAGCAAAAATCAAAATTCTCGTAATAGGAAGTCAATCATTAGCTGTGGAGAACTTAAAGAAACAAAAAATGAAAGCAAGAACGGCAAGATGAATTTTTTAAAGAACTTTTAAAAAACTCAAAGCACTCTGTTTTTGGTTTCACAAATGGTGTTTTGTTTCACGGAGTTAGGCTTGCTCTTATGAGCAGACAGAAGTAGAATAGATAGTACATGTCTGATGAATCATTTGAGAAAATGCGTAATTAATAGTTAGATGAAAGAAGTAAAACTTGAAAGTGTAAAAACAAACAGAAATCGAGGAGGGCGCATGTGGAGCAGTTATTAAAAAAATATTTTGGATATGAGCTTTTCCGCCCAGGCCAAAAAGAAATCATTGAAAAAATCATGGCTCAAGAAGATGTCTTGGGTATCATGCCGACTGGAAGCGGAAAATCAATATGTTATCAGCTACCTGCGCTAGCCTTGGAAGGGGTGACGATCGTCGTTTCTCCCTTGATCTCTTTGATGAAAGATCAAGTGGATGCTGCGAATCAACTGGGGATCGCTGCTACGTTTATTAATAGTTCATTAGAAGGATATGAAGTGGCACAACGTTTTCGTTCATTAGATGAAGAAAAGTATCAATTGTTATATGTTGCACCAGAACGTTTTATCATGCCTGATTTTATCCAAGCGATGAATCGTTGGTCCGTTCGCTTGATTGCCATTGATGAAGCCCACTGTATCTCGCAATGGGGGCATGATTTCAGACCCAGTTATTTACAGATGGCGAATATTTTAGAAGGTATTCCTCAGCGTCCGCCCATCGTGGCCTTGACAGCAACTGCTACTGTCCCTGTAGCGACAGATATCAAAAGACTTTTAAAAATCCCTGAACAGAACCATATTCAAACTGGATTTGCACGAGAAAATCTGAGGTTGCAGGTTATCAAAGATCAAAAAAAAGAACAATATTTGGTCGAGTATTTAAAAGTGAATCAAAATCAATCCGGCATCATTTATGCCGCGACTAGAAAAGAAGTGGATCGACTATATCAGTTGTTGGCGAAATTTGGTTTTTCCGTTGGCAGATACCACGGCGGTATTTCAGAAAGGGAACGGACGGAAATGCAAGAAGCTTTCCTCTATGATCGTATTCAGCTATTAGTAGCAACGAACGCTTTTGGAATGGGGATCAATAAAAGTAATATTCGTTTTGTCATTCACTACCAAATACCAGGTTCATTAGAAGCATATTATCAGGAAGCTGGTCGTGCCGGAAGAGATGGCTTACCTAGTGAAGCCATTTTGCTATTTGCGCCACAAGATGTGCAAGTCCAAAAGTTTTTTGTTCAACAATCGCAACGTGAGGAAGCACAAAAACATAAGGAATACGACAAGATCCGAGCAATGACTGAATATGTCCATATCGAATCCTGTCTGCAACAATATATTCTTTCTTACTTTGGAGAAGCAAGCGAGCCTTGTCAGCGTTGTGGCAACTGTCTTGATGATCGTGAACTTGTCGATGTGACCACAGAAACGCAAATGGTTTTGTCTTGTTTGAAACGAATGGGTGAGAACTACGGAAAACAATTACTAATGAAAGTCCTTGCCGGATCAAAAGATCAGAAAATCAAACAGTTTCAGTTTGATCGATTGTCTACTTATGGTCTACTAAGGAATCTGTCACAAAAAAATATATTACAGTTGATCGACTATCTGATTTCAAGTGGCTACTTACTTGCGGCTAGTGGTGAATACCCTGTTTTGAAAGTCAGCGATCTTGGGGTGCAAGTGCTTATGGGAAAAGTAACTGTCCACAAAAAGGAACCCAAAAAAGTGCAACAATTGTCGCATGACGAAACGGATGGTCTATTTGAAGTATTACGCCAGTTACGGACTGATTTAGCTGTTGATGCAGGTGTTCCGCCGTATGTTGTTTTTTCAGATGCGACACTCAAAGAAATGAGTCAGCATCGACCAAATGACCGATTGGCACTTCTCCAAATCAAAGGGGTAGGGCAAAGCAAGCTTGATAAGTACGGTGAAATGTTCTTGCAGGTAATCAAAAATTTCCAAGAAAGCGCTACGCCAAGTGACAGTTAAAAAACCTAAAAAAAAGCCTAGATAAATCTAGGTTCTTGCTCAGTTATCGCATAAAATATGCTATAATGAATGAACTTAGAAATGGAGGGAAAGGCAAATGGATTCTCTTTCAAAAGAGACGGCACTCAATGTGTTGATTGATGAGGCAGATCGCATCAAGCGTTTGATCCAAAATCAAACAAACAGTCTTTGTATCTCGCAGTGCAAAGCCTTTGAAGAGGTAGTCGATACACAAATGTATGGATTTTCTCAACAAGTGAGTTTTGCGATACGTGTAGGGATCATTGAAAAAAAAGAAGGGCAACTGATGCTCAGTGAGTTAGAACGTCAATTGAATCACTTATACAATGAAGTTTACCGAGAAAATTATGATAAAAAAGAAAGTGGCAAGGGGGAATAAGCTTGCCGAATAAAGTGAAAAAAAGGCATCTGTTGGATTACAGTATTTTGATTCCATATTTGATTTTATGTATCATCGGGTTGATCATGGTTTATAGCTCCACCTCCTACTTGCTATTAGCAAATGGGAGCAATCCAGCGTCATCAGTCATCAATCAAAGTATTTTTTGGGTGCTTAGCTTGATCGTTATTGCACTCCTATACAAAATGAAAATCGGTGTATTGAAAAATCAGCGATTGATCATGGCGGCTATCGCAGTCTTGACGATTTTATTATTGATCGTCTTATTTTTTGGGGAAGAACGTAATGGTGCAAAAGGTTGGCTTGAAATTGCCGGATTTTCTATCCAGCCCGCCGAATACCTAAAGATCATTGCCATCTGGTATCTTTCCTTTACTTTGTCACAGAGACAAATGAGTGTGCAAAAAAACTTCATTGCAACGGTCAAACGACCTTTATTGTTAGTACTTGCCTTGACAGTGTTAGTGGCAAGTCTACCCGATTTTGGGAATGCAACGGTTATTTTTTTGATCATCATCGTGTTACTATTAGCTAGCGGCGTCAATTATTTTTACACCTTGATCGTCGGTGTCGGAGGAATCATTTTTAGTGTAGTAACAATTTGGTTGATCAACGTGACCCAAGGGAAACTTTTCCCTGGTCGCCTACAATATATTTATCATCGTTTTGAGATTTTTCAAAACCCTTTTACTGATGAATTGAATAACGGACACCAAATGGTGAATGGTTATTATGCGATGTTCAACGGTGGTCTATTCGGTCGCGGATTAGGGAATAGTATCCAGAAAAAAGGATTTCTACAAGAAGCGCAAACCGACTTTATCTATGCCATCGTAGTAGAAGAATTAGGAGTGATCATGGGTATTTTGATCTTAGCTTTATTGATGTTCATGATTGCGCGTATCATCTTAGTGGGCATCCGCTCAAAAGATCCATTCAATTCTTTGCTATGTATCGGGATCGGTTCGATGTTTCTGATCCAAGTATTTGTCAACCTTGGCGGGATCACTGGGATCATCCCATTGACAGGGATCACATTCCCATTCTTGAGTCAAGGTGGTTCGAGTTTGCTGATGCTTTCGATCTGCGTAGGTTTCGTCCTGAATATCAGCGCAGATGAGAAACGTAAGAGTTTAGGTATTTACTAAAATTGACGTAGGAGTGATTCGATGAGAAAAGTTTTGGTAGCTAACAGAGGAGAAATTGCTGTACGGGTATTTCGCGCGTGTACAGAATTAGGGATCCAAACTGTAGGTGTCTATGCAGAAGAAGATGAATATTCCGTTCATCGCTTTAAAGCGGATGAGGCATATCTAGTTGGTAAAGGAAAAAGACCGATAGATGCGTATCTTGATATTGAAGGGATTCTTGAGATTGCTAAAGCTAGTGGAGCGGACGCGATCCATCCCGGTTACGGATTATTATCTGAAAACTTACACTTTGCCACACGGTGCAAAGAAGAAGGCATCACTTTTGTTGGGCCAGAACTTCATCATCTTGATATTTTTGGCGATAAGATCAAAGCGAAAACAGCAGCAATCGAAGCTGGTATCGCATCGATCCCTGGGACAGATGGTCCAGTAGAGTCAATTGAAGAAGTTTTATCATTTGCTGAACGTCATGGCTATCCAGTCATGATCAAAGCAGCATTAGGCGGTGGCGGTCGTGGGATGCGTGTAGCATATGACGAAAAAGGCGCTCGCGAAGGATATGAACGTGCAAAAAGCGAAGCGAAAGCTGCTTTTGGTAGTGATGAAGTCTATGTTGAAAAGTATATCGCTGATCCGAAACACATCGAGGTCCAGATCTTAGGGGATACCCATGGAAACATCATCCATCTCTTTGAACGGGATTGTTCAGTCCAGCGGCGTCATCAAAAAGTCGTAGAAGTTGCTCCTTGTGTTTCGATGAATGAGCAACAGCGTCAACGTATTTGCGATGCCGCTGTCCAGTTGATGAAGCATGTGGGATATGTCAATGCAGGGACAGTCGAATTTTTAGTGGAAAATGACGAATTTTATTTTATTGAAGTCAATCCACGTGTCCAAGTGGAGCATACGATCACTGAGATGATTACGGATGTCGATATCGTGACGACGCAATTATTGATTGCACAAGGAAAAGATCTGCATAAAGAAATCGGATTGCCACAGCAAAGTGAAATAAAAATCAAAGGTTCAGCCATCCAATGTCGGATCACAACGGAAGACCCATTGAGTAACTTTCTACCAGATACTGGTAAGATCGATACGTATCGCTCACCAGGTGGGATGGGCGTCCGCTTAGATGTAGGGAATGCCTATGCAGGTTACATCGTTACCCCATATTTTGATTCGCTTCTAGTAAAAGTTTGTACCCATGCGGCTGATTTTGCAACAGCGATCCAAAAAATGGAACGTTGCTTGAGAGAATTCCGTATCCGTGGAGTGAAAACAAATATTCCATTTATGTTGAATGTCATCTTGCACCCAGAATTTCAATCAGGACAAGCTAAAACGACGTTCATCGATAGTACCAATGAATTATTTGACTTCCCACGCTTACGTGACCGTGGAAATAAAACGATGAAATACATCGGAGAAATCACAGTAAATGGTTTCCCTGGCATTGAACGTGGTGAAAAACCATATTACGATGCACCACGTATGCCAAAAGAGCTGATCACTCGTCCGGATTACATCACAGCAAAAAATGTTTTAGACAAAGACGGCGCTTCTGCATTAGTGGATTGGGTCAAACAACAAGAAAATGTGTTATTGACAGATACCACGTTTAGAGATGCCCATCAAAGCTTATTGGCTACTCGTGTGCGCACAAAAGATTTCAAAGAAATCGCGCGATTGACTGGTGAAGGGCTTCCTGAGCTGTTTTCAAGCGAAATGTGGGGCGGTGCGACATTTGACGTCGCCTATCGTTTCTTGAATGAGGATCCATGGAAACGCCTGAGAAAGATTCGCTCCTTGATGCCAAATACTTTATTGCAAATGCTCTTTAGAGGATCGAATGCTGTCGGCTACTCCAACTACCCAGACAACGTGATCGCTGAATTTATCAAAGAAGCAGCGACACAAGGCATCGATGTCTTCCGGATCTTTGACAGTCTGAACTGGGTACCGCAAATGGAAAAGAGTATCCAAGCCGTTCGTGATACAGGGAAAATTGCAGAAGCGACGATTTGCTACACAGGTGATATCAATGATCCAAGTCGTGCGAAATACAATGTGCAATATTATAAGGACATGGCAAAAGAGCTGGAACAGTTAGGCGCTCATCTGATCGCAATCAAAGATATGGCAGGACTGTTGAAACCGCAAGCTGCTTATCGCTTGATCAGTGAATTGAAGGCGACAACGGATCTACCAATCCATTTACACACACATGATACGAGTGGCAATGGCATCATCACTTACTCAGCAGCAACTAAAGCGGGTGTCGATATCGTCGATGTAGCGATGAGTGCGATGAGTGGAAATACTAGCCAACCAAGTATGAGCAGTTTGTATTACGCTTTGGTCAATGGTCCACGTGTACCAGAAATCAATATTGAAAATGCGCAACAGTTGAATCACTATTGGGAAGATGTTCGCATGTATTACAAACCATTTGAGAATGGCTTGAATGCACCTGAAACTGAAGTTTATATGCACGAAATGCCAGGTGGACAATACTCGAACTTACAACAACAAGCCAAAGCAGTTGGCTTAGGTCATCGTTGGGATGATATCAAAAAAATGTACCACACAGTAAACTTGATGTTTGGTGATATCGTCAAAGTCACGCCTTCTTCTAAAGTTGTAGGCGATATGGCCTTGTTCATGGTCCAAAATGAGTTGAGCGAAGAAGACATTTACGAAAAAGGCGAGACATTGAGTTTCCCTGAATCAGTCGTTACCTTCTTCCAAGGTGAATTAGGCCAGCCAGTAGGCGGGTTCCCAGAAAAACTCCAAAAGATCATTTTGAAAGGTCGTCCAGCCATCACCGAACGTCCAGGATTGTTCGCTGAAACAGTAGACTTCGAAAAAGTCAAAGCAGAATTAGCTAAAAAGATCGGCTATGAACCAAAACAAGAAGAAGTCTTGAGTTACTTGATGTATCCACAAGTCTTCTTGGATTATCAGACCGCTTATAATCAATTTGGCGATGTCACATTACTGGATACACCGACTTTCTTCCAAGGGATTCGTTTAGGGGAAACGGTCAACGTTCAAATCGAAAAAGGCAAGATCCTGATCATTCGTTTAGACGAGATCGGTGAACCTGATATTGAAGGAAATCGTGTGTTATTCTTTAATTTGAACGGTCAACGAAGAGAAATCACCGTCAAAGATACGTCGATCGTCAGTGCGGTAAAAACTAGACGAAAAGCAGAACCAACCAATCGCGAACAAATCGGTGCGACGATGTCCGGTTCAGTTTTAGACGTCTTGGTGAAAAAAGGCGATACGGTCAAAAGAGGCGATACATTGATGGTTACTGAAGCAATGAAGATGGAAACGGCCATTGAAGCACCATTTGATGGAGAAATCGCACATCTCTATGTTGTTGCTGGCGATCCCATTGCCTCAGGAGATCTATTGATCGAAGTTACAGAAAAATAAGAAAGGAGAGGGAACATTTGAAACGACTAGGTCTATTTATAGCAACACTACTATTCGTCACGTCGGCTTTATATTTGGAGCCAGTAGTGTTCCCTCCCAAACTTGAAACATCCACGCAAGACCAACAACTGATAGGAAATCAAAATCAGGTAACGTCTTGGAAATACCAGGAGCTAAATGCGACTGGCTTTTCTACATATATTGGTCGATCAGTCACCGAATTAGAAGCAGAGATTGGTTCACCTAAAGATCGTTTGACGAGCGGATTCGGCTTTGAGATCAGATATTATCAAGATCCAATTCAACAAATCGTACTTGAAGCAAATATACAAAATGACCGAGTAGAGGCTATCAAAGTTTTAAATGCGAACGCAACTAGTTTGACACCATTTGCCGTTGGCATGACTATGCAGGATCTGACAGAGATTACAACGATTTTTCCGAACTTCACATTTGAGTATGAAGAGACAGAAGTCGGAATCGAGTTAACTGAAGAAGACATGAATTATCGTCCCTTGATTGCTTTTGATAACGGTACATTTGCGATGCTTTTCTTTGATCAAGACACAGGTGGATTATTTTCAACAGTTTATTTAAATAAGAAAAGCTTATTGAAATTAATGCCTTACCAGGTCTTTGGAGAGGGATTGCCCCACTACGAAATGGACAGTTCAGCAGACTGGGAAAGTATCAATCAATCAAGAGAGCGTGTCATCACTCGAGTATTGACGAGATTACGCCAAGAAGCTGAACTGCCTGATTATCATTACTCTCCAGATTTTATGATCCAAACGAATGTACTGTTAACAGACTTTATCGAACAACCAGAAGAATGGTTGGCAGAAAATCGTTTGGCAGAGTGGCAAATGGCAACACAGACTTCGCAAACTACAGTTAAATTTACGTTGTCAAATGATGAAATCAATCGCTTAGTGGAAAAACGACAATTAGATCAAACAACTGGGATTTTCATGCATCCAATCATTGATCCGACTTTTTCAGTGTTATTGTTATATACTGATCCTTATT
This sequence comes from Enterococcus sp. AZ171, assembly GCF_051714005.1. Taxonomy (NCBI): domain Bacteria; kingdom Bacillati; phylum Bacillota; class Bacilli; order Lactobacillales; family Enterococcaceae; genus Enterococcus; species Enterococcus sp. AZ171. The sequence continues at coordinate 1,254,043 of NZ_JBIORA010000001.1, forward strand.
ATCATGATCGATTCTTGGAAAAAGAACCAACACAGTTAGGCGTTGCGTTTTCGAAAGAAAACATGTTAGTCTTAATGAAGGAAAAAGAGGAGACTAGTGAAAGCAGTGATAATCAATGAGGAGTTGTTTGAACTGGAGGACCAGTGTCATCAGCTTGTTCAAACGATTGTAACAAGTAAAATGATGGAACAATATCTCAAAACTAAAAAAGAGATGGAAACTTCTATCAACGTCAACCAGTTAAAAAATGATTTTATTGTAAGCAGACAAGCATTTGAAGAAATTTCACCTTATGGAAAGTACATTCCAGAGTTTCGTGAAAAACAACGAACTGTACGCCAAGCCAAAAGGCAGTTGGATCTAAATGAGGAAGTAGCAGCTTTTCGAATAAGTGAAACAGAATTACAAAAGATACTAGATTCCATTGGAAAACAACTTGCACATACGATTTCGACGGAGATCAAAATCAGTGCAGGTAGTCCATTTTTTGAAAAAAGTGAAGGGTGCGGAGGAAACTGCCATGGACATAGAAAATAAAAAATTTGAACAAACACATCGGCGAGGGTTAGTCGTGTGGGTATATAGTTTAAAACAATTGAAAAATCTTCGCAAATTTGGATTAGTGCATTATGTCTCTCGTAAAATGAAGTATGTGATCATGTATTTAAATGAAGACAACTATGAACAAACGGAAGAAAGGATCAAGAAATTACATTTCGTACGAAATGTCGAACGTTCTTATCGACCAGATATCGAAATGAATTTTGCTGAAAAAATCGGCAAAAAGGCGGACACAAAAGAAGAAGGCTTCGAGATCGAAGAATTAAACACCAAGATCCGCTTAGCTGATCACGTATTCTAGTAAAGAGAGTCTAGCGTTATAGTTAATAAAATCGACGAAAATGAAGAAAATGTGATAAAAAGATTTTGAATAGTTATAAAAAGTTAAATTAAGAAAAAATAGACTTGAGAATTGACGATTTTAGTCGGAATCAAGTCTATTTTTTTGGTATACTAATAACAGTATGTTTCAAGGAGTGAGTAGATGCGAGTAATTTCAGGAGATTACGGCGGTCGCCGTTTAAAAAGTTTAGCAGGGCCAAATACTCGACCGACGTCTGATAAAGTCAAAGAGTCGATATTCAACATGATCGGTCCTTATTTTAATGGAGAGGTCGTTTTGGATCTTTACTCAGGAAGCGGGGGTCTAGCGATCGAAGCAGTTTCCAGAGGCTGTAGCTACGCAATCTGCGTGGAGAAAAACTATCAAGCACTAAAAATAATCAAAGAAAATATTGAAATCACTAAAGAACCGAACAAATTCAATACAATGAAATTAGATGCTGATAAAGCGATTGAGTCACTGGCGAAAGAAGATCAAAAGATTGATATTCTTTTTTTAGATCCACCTTATGCTAAACAAAAAATCGTCGATCAAATTAAACGTATGGAAGAATTGGCTCTTTTTCAGGATGCTGCCTTGATCGTATGCGAAACAGATAAGTCAGTGGAGCTTCCTGAGACAATAGGAAATTTTCAACAAATCAAACAGCAGACCTATGGCATCTCTGCGGTGACCATTTATAGAAAAGAGGAAATATAAATGAGAAGAGCTTTATTTCCAGGGAGTTTCGACCCATTGACTATGGGACATTTAGACACGATCGAACGAGCTGCGAAGTTGTTTGATGAAGTGATCATCGGTATCTTTATCAATCCATCAAAAAAAACATTGTTCACGGCTGAGGAACGCTTGGAATTGATCACACAAGCAGTCGCACACTTAGAAAATGTCCGAGTGATCCACCAAGAGACACAGTTGACAGTGACGACGGCAAAAGAACTAGGTATTCAAGCGCTGGTTCGAGGTGTTCGCAGCTTCAAAGATTTTGAATATGAACGTGACATTGCGCAAATGAATCATCATTTGAGTCCTGAATTGGAGACGGTGCTTTTTATGGCAAAACCAGAGTATAGCCATATCAGCTCAAGTATGCTTAAAGAGGTTCTTTATTTTGGTGGGGACGTGAGCACCTATTTACCTACTGTGATCAACGAAGCATTAGCTAGAAAGCGTGAAAGTGATGCAGAATAAAAAATGGTGGAAAACATTATCCGTAATCCTTTTAGGTACGTTATTAGCAGGCTTTGTCATTGTTCCTTTACCCTATTATGTGGAGGCTCCAGGTGCCACAATTGATCTTAAAGATATGATCACAGTCAATGACCAAGAAGATAAAGAATCAGGCTCTTTCTCTCTCACTTCTGTAGGAATCAGAAGAGCAACAGGATTTGGTGTCGTCTCCGCACTGCTGTCAGATTTCAAAGATGTTATCAGTGAAGAAGAGTTGACTGGTGGAGCGACAAATGAAGAATATAATCAGATGCAAAAATATTATATGGAGTCCTCACAAAATGCCGCTATCGAGCAAGCATTGAAACTAGCGAATATTCCTTATACGTTGGAATTCAAAGGTGTCTATGTCATGGGTGTCGAAAAAAATTCGAGCTTTTACAAGAAATTATCTGTTGGAGATACGGTGACGAAAGTAGATGGCTTGAGTTTTAAGAGTGCGGAAGAATTTATGGAGTACGTGAAAGGGCAAGAAGTAGGACAGGTTGTCACAATCACCTTCATCCACAATGGTAAAGAAGAAGAAGCTTCAGGTAAACTGATCGAGTTATCGACAGATAAAAAACCAGGAATCGGGATCACGTTGACCGACCATACAGAAATCGCCACAGATACAGAAGTGGCAATCAATTCTGGTTCAATCGGTGGTCCTTCAGCAGGCTTGATGTTTACTTTGGAGATCTATGAACAGTTGACCCATCAAAATATCCGTAAAGGGGAAAAAATAGCCGGTACAGGGACAATCAATCGTGCAGGTGAAGTGGGACGAATCGGTGGAATCGATAAAAAAGTGGCAAGTGCAGACGAAGCAGGAATGAATATCTTTTTTGCGCCAGATGATACGATTTCTGAGGAAGTGAAAAAAGAAAATCCAGATATCAAAACGAACTATGAAGAAGCCAAAGCTGCGGCTAAAAAACTCAATACATCGATGAAGATCGTTCCGGTCAAAACAGTGCAAGATGCCTTAGAGTATCTTGAGAACATGAAATAAACGGTTTATCGACTTGTATGTTTTGTACTCATATTTTAAAGCGAGGTCTAGACATGTTTAGCCTCAACTAATAATGCGCCATCCACGAAAATTGTTTTTTAAATTTTTGTGAGTGGCGCATTATTTTTCGAAGAGTTTCTATCTGTTCCCGCCGCTTATTCGGTTTAGGTGGTACGAAAGGGCTCATGTCCCCTCTTTTTCTTTTTTTTCAATAATTACAAAAAAACGTTTTGTTATTTTGTAGGTAATTTTAAGTAAGTTTGCTACCATAATAAAAAAAGAGTTAGAAAGGGGCAAGGAAAACATGGAACAACCAAACAATCGCCAATCATCATTCGATATCGGAGAATATTACTCCGAAAAAAAGTATAAAAAAAATTTTGGGCATTTGCGGAAAACAGCAGACTTTAAACGTGTATTGATTGATTTTGACAAACAACTGGAAGAAACGAAAGACCAACTGTCAAAACATCGAAACGGTGTGTTGTGGACCAGGCGCTTACTTGCAGATTTTCGACAGAAGAAGTTGAGTAAAACGGATAGAGTTTTCAATTTTATTCTTAGGCGTAAGAATAAAGAGCCTGAAAAATATGAGAATACACTAAAGGATTTGAATAGTAAATATTTTAAATCAGAATATATTCAATCGATTGTTGCTAAAGATGTATGGATTGATTCAAAAGAAATCGTTGATGAAATCGAGCGCTTAGCTTCAAGAGCGAAATCTATCCCTACGGCTCGCGGGTTGAAACTAAGGGAACAGCTTCGAGCACAATCTTCGGAGCAAAAAAAATGGCGTCAACCTGAAACAGAAGATGAATTACACTACAGTACCCTTTCTTTCCTAGAGGAAGGTGGAGAAAGCGAGAAGTCTCGCAAGATAACTATCCATGGAAAAGATGACTCCGTTATTTACGCAGTAATCCGACGAGCGAACAATGGGGAGAAAGTTTCATCGTATATAGAAGTTTCCCATAATGAAGAGGAACGAATCGAACGACCTATAACTGGACACCACAGAAATTCTTCCGTTCATGGCGAGGGAGCATTTACTGGTCATCATGAGCAACAAAGCAAACAACCAAGACGGTTATCACCAATTTCAGAGTTGCAAGAAAATAATGGAAGAAAAAATTCATTGAAAGATGAGGTTGAACGACGTGATTCGAAACCTCGAGAAGTAAAATCTGCGATCAATCAAGGACTTATTTCGTCAAAAAACTTATCTGTAGAAGGTGCTGTGCAATCGGTGAAACAACGAATCTTGGAAATAGAGAACAGATCTGGGAAGTCCGACCGTATGGTTTTTAATAGTCATAATGACTCAGGCAAACGTTCATTTGGCATGACCAAACAAGCAGCAATGAGTAAGTCAGGGGAAAATCGACGACCAGCTCCGCCTTCTCCAAGTTTGAAGCCGAAACCAAGGATAGAACCAACTAAATAAACCGTGGATATAAAAATAAAAGAAATCATCATTTGAGGCGTATCTAATAGTGAAGGAACATCGAAGTATAGATGTTTTTTCACTATTTTTTAGAAAGGAAAATGAAATAGCAAAGAATACCAATGAAGAAAATAGTTCAAGAAATCTTTGATTCGCCAAAACGTTTCATTCTATTTTTTATATGCAGTGTATCAGTTAGTATGATAGTAGGAGTGGTCTTATACCGTCAGATCGGTCCAACTAAGATCAATGAAGCTAGTAACGTACCGTTGCTAACTGCTACAAGCTCGGATAGTTACCAAAAAACTGCGACAACCGGAACAACGACAAACGACCCAATCATGTATGTAGACGTGAAAGGCAATGTCCATCGACCAGGAATATACGCATTTACCGACGAGGAACGTGTATTTGATATCATTGAAAAAGCAGGAGGATTGACTGCACACGCTGATGAAAAACAAATCAATTTTGCTGCAAAAGTTTCGGATCAACAAGTGCTTTATATTCCCCAAGTTGGGGAAGAGATGCCTCAGTTCGCAGAGGAAGTAAAGGCAAAAGAACAGCCAGAGGAAAAGAAAGTCAATCTTAATACTGCCAGCCTTGCTGAATTACAGGAGCTTCCGGGAATCGGGGCAATGAAAGCACAAGAGATCATCAATTATCGCGAAACCAACGGTTCCTTCCAAACAATTGAAAGTTTGAAAGAAATATCGGGATTTGGCGAAAAGACAGTTGAAAAACTGAAAAACTTCGTTACAATTACAATAGAATAAACCAATGAGGAGACAAATTATGAGCAATGAACGAATTCCTTGGGATCAGTATTTTATGGCACAAGCCGTATTATTATCATTAAGAAGTACATGTACACGATTAGAAGTAGGTGCCACATTAGTTAGAGAAAAACGAATCATTGCGGGTGGTTATAACGGCGCAGTGAGTGGGGATGTTCATTGTATCGACGAAGGTTGCTATGTCGTGAATGGTCACTGTTTACGAACGATCCATGCAGAAATGAATGCGTTACTCCAATGTGCAAAACTTGGAGTTCCTACAGAAGGGTCAGAGATCTATGTCACCCATTTTCCATGTTTGGCATGTACAAAAGCATTGCTTCAAGCAGGAATCAGGAAAATCCACTACTTGCATGATTATCGCAATGACCCTTATGCACAGTCATTGATTACCCAATTAGGTGCATCCGTCCATCAAGTCAATTTAGATATGAAATATTTTGCTAAACTTCAACAAGAGTCAACAGGAGAACTTGATTAAACAATTTGGCGAACAAGTTCGTAATTACTTGATTTTACCAGCAATGTCTTCGGTCATTTTATGTTTCGTTTACTATAAGGAGCATGATCTTTCTCGCTTGATCGTTGCTGGTCTTTTTCTTCTGGTCCTATTCAAACACAAGCAAGCCGTGATCTATCTTTGTTGTTTTTGCAGTCTGACAGTCTGGTTGGCTTGTCTTCGTTCAGAGGTTCCCTCGATTGATCACACAAAAACAACTGAAGAGTTTCTATTGATGACCGATACAATTCAACGGAATGGCGACTGGTTGATTGTAGAGGCGCGAAGAATCCCAACGAAACAAAAAGTACAGCTAAGTTATCAAGCCAAAACAAAAGCAGAAGCACAACAATGGGAAGACTTTCGCGGGTATCCGATCGAACTTCGAGTAACTGGCAGTTATCAGAAACCTGAATCCCTGCGTAATCGTTATGCATTTGATGCGGTCAAATATCTGAAGGGATCACGAACCAGTGGTCAGTTTCATGGAACTGATTTTCAAGTCCTGCCTTCAACAATGGGAGGGGTGACTCTATTTCGTGACCTCCGTGGCAAAGCAATCAATTATGTAAAAAAACGCTATCCTGAAAAAATAGGGAAGTATATCAACGCTTTACTTTACGGTTATCGTGATGCTTCTTTTCGCGAATCCGAATCAATTTTTAAAGCCACTGGGGTACTGCATCTATTCGCAGTTTCTGGGATGCATGTCCACTATTATTTAGGATTTTTGTATTATCTTTTTCGACGAAGTGGCTGTCTTTTGTCTATTACGATTCTTCCACTGACATTACTTACAGTGGGGTATATCCTATTAGCTGGAGGCTCATTTTCTGTGGTTAGAGCAGGGAGCTTATTTATGTTGAAGCTTATACTTAAATTGGCAGCAATCAAACTATCTACGCTTGATTGCTTTTCTTTGAATCTATGGTTGCTTTTATTGTTCGATCCATTGATCCTGCTTCAAATGGGCGCGCAATTAAGTATATGGATGAGTTTATTGTTTTTGACATTTTCTCACTCATCAAAAGGTTGGAACAATCGTTTATTCTATTTATTCCAAACAAGTGCAATCCAATTACCTTTAAGTGCTTGGTATTTCTATGAGTGGTCGTTTTTAGGTGGCCTATTCACGACACTTGGTATTCCATTATTCCAATACGTCCTTCTTCCAGGGGTGATCATTCTCTTTTTAGCAGGCAACATCCTTCCGCAGTCCTTATTAGAAATCCTCGAATCGTGTTTGATTCTCTTTGAAGACTTCCTCTCTTGTTTTGATTTCTCCACACTGACGATCGGGCAACCCGCTTTTTATTTCGTTTTATTGAGTATTGTCGTCCTCTTACTTTTGTTTGAGAGCGTAACGATTCCGCCATGGAAAAAAATCATTTATTCATTATCACTCCTCCTCAGTTATTTCTTGATACCATTACTTGATGCCTCGACTACGATCACCTTTATCGATGTCGGCCAAGGCGACAGTATCCTACTAAAAAGTCCGATGAAACAAGAAGTGATTTTAATCGATACTGGGGGCAGATTAAATGTTGAAACAGAAGCGTGGCAGCAACGTATTACTCGTCCTTATGCAGAAAATAATATCGTTCCGTATTTAAAAGGACAAGGGATCACCACGATCACAAAACTATTTCTCACACATAATGACACTGATCATATCGGAGAATTAGAGACACTCTCGTCACATTTCACCATTGAAAAGATATATATTGGTTGGGGCGCTGCCAAAGAGCCAAAGTTTCGCGAACGATTGATAAAAATTAGTCAGTTAGGAACCAAGATCATAGAAGTCAGGCAAGGAGATCGAATATCTGCTTGCTTTGACTTGTACGTTTTGATGCCAAGTAAAGAAGGGCAAGGAAAAAATGAAGATTCAGTGGTTCTCTGGTTCGCATATAAGAAGCAGCGCTTTTTATTACTGGGGGATTTGGATCAAGAAGGGGAACTCGACCTGTTGAATGCTTACCCAACATTAAGGGCGGAGGTCGTGAAACTAGGACATCATGGGAGTCGTAGTTCGAGTCATCCTATGTTTTTGGCTGCTTTACAACCGAAGATGGGGATTTTATCTAACGGGCTTGACAATCGCTATGGCCATCCACATCCTGAAGTCCTTGAAACGTTAGAAAGCTTAGAGAGTGCAGTTTATCGAACAGATAAAAATGGAGCGATCACTTTTTATTGGCATCCTATTTGGACAAAAAATGGCCGACTTCAGAAAATGATAGACTAGTAATTTTTGTTTTCTCGTGATAGGATAAATTGGAAAGTGGTGAGAGATGTGAGTATCCAAGTTGAACTACAAAAAATTCGTAAAGAAAAACTCGCACCTTGTTATCTCGTTTTAGGAACTGAGAAGTTTTTACAAGACCAAGTGCGTACAGAAATCCTCAAGAAAATACAAATATCAGGAGAAGATGACCTTAATTTTCTGCGATTTGATATGACTCAAGCAACGATCGATGACGTAATCGCTGAAGCAGAAACCTTACCGTTTTTCGGTGATCAACGGGTGGTTTTTGTCGAAAACCCTTATTTTTTGACGGGTGAAAAAAACAGCAACAGTATCGAACAAAACACAGATCTTTTAGTAGACTATTTAAAAGAACCGCTTGAATCAACCGTACTCGTTTTTTTTGCGCCTTATGAAAAATTAGATGAACGAAAAAAAGTCACGAAACAATTGAAGAAAACGGCGATATCGATCAATGTTCATCAATTGAATGAAAAAGAAGTGCGACAGTATTTATTGAATACATTAGAAAATACACCGCTTACTCTAGATCGTAAAGCAATTGCCCTTTTTTTACGATTGACTGATTTAGACTTATCAAAAATGATGGCAGAATTAGATAAATTGATGTTATATGGACAGAATCAATCAGCAATCTCTGCGAAAGAAATCGAACAATTAGTGCCTAAGACATTGGAACATAATATCTTTGACATGACACAATATATGCTTTCTGGAGATACGGAACATACCCTGCGATTATTTGAAGATTTAGTCACACAAGGGGAAGAGATCATCAAGATCAATGCGATCCTACTCTCCCAACTACGATTGTATCTCCAAACGAAATTTTTAGTCAAAATCGGGTACCAACAAGCAAACATTGCGGAAACTTTGAAAATCCATCCCTATCGGGTAAAATTGGCAATGCAAGAAGTTAGGAAGTTCGATGAACGAACATTAGTCCAATTGTTCGACCAATTAGTCGAGATGGACTATCAAGTAAAAAGTGGACAGATCGAAAAGAAATTGAGTTTCCAATTATTTGTGTTTCAGGCAGCTGAAAGATTAAATAATAAATAAAAACAATAGCAACACAAATACACACAGTTCGGTTGATCATCAAAGGGATCAGCCAAACTGTGTGTATTTGTGTATAGAAAAAGGAAATAAAAAAACCGGCCGTGGCCGATTTCCTTATTTAGCGATTTTTTTGCTTAAACGAGATTTGTCGCGGTTTGCTTTGTTTTTGTGGATAAGACCTTTAGTTTCAGCCATATCGATCGCTTTAACAGCGTCTTTATATAACGCATCTACGTTGTCAGCACCTGAAGCTACAGCATCCTCAAATTTTTTGATTGCAGTACGCATAGCACTAGTTTGAGATGAATTTTTTACATTCGCGTTTTCGCTTGTGCGAACACGTTTGATTGCAGATTCAATGTTTGGCATTTGTTTCACCTCCGATAAGTAAAGTTCTTACGCGTGTTACCGCATAATTCAACATTCATTATTATACCTAATGCGAGCGCGCATTGCAATATCAACATGACAAGTTTTTTTCCTTAACACGTAAGAAATATCAGAGAGCGTGGATTTATGAGTGCAGAAAAACAAAAAAACAAAAGAAAAAGCGCTGTTGTGGGAGACAACGAGCGCTTAACCAAACGTGGTTTAATTTATCTTGGTAAATAAATAATTGAATGGGATGTTTGGTACTGAAATAGTATATAACAAAGTCAACCGTTTGCAAAGTTTTTTTTGAAAAGGGATACGATTGCTTCAAATCAATGAATCATAACGTTAACATAGATTAGTTATTTTATAACTAATTAGAATGCATGAAAAGGAGCTATTCGGGTGTTCCAATGATTTTGATGTATTCATCGATGTTTTTGATCATCATTCGTTTGATGACTAATTGATTTCGACGATTCCATTTTCCGCTAACTTCCAATACATATTTGTTTAAAGGTAAACGTAAAACATATTTTGCCAAGTAGCGATCTTTAATTAGACAATTGATTACCCGATCTTCAAGTTGGAGATTCAAACCAGTCAACATCATTGGTTGTTCTTGTAAAACATACGTATCAATCAAAAGACCTTCAAAAGTTTCCACGAGCGTCTTCCTTTCTTCTAAATCAAACATTTCGCACTTTTTTTAAAATTTCCTGCATAAAAGAGGTGCACTTACACTTAGTATAACAAAAAAGAAGCACCAAGCCAAAAAAAAGCCGAAAGAACTTGAATAATCCCAAGATCTTTCAAGTTTTTCGCCTTTTTTTATAGATATTTAAAAAAATAGTTACGTATATTAAAAATTGGCATCAAAGACGTTTTGGATTAAATCAGGAAATAGTAAGTAGGTCAATCCAATAATCAATAGAACAGCCAATAAAAACCATCCAACAGTCCCAAAGAAATATTTTAGTTTTTGCATATGCGATCACCTCAAAACTAGTATACCACGAACAAAAAAATTATCCTTTTCTCAACCACTAGATGCATCATTATTTATTAAAAGAAAACAATTGGAGAATGCAATAGGCGATTCCAGAAGCAATCACAGGGCCCGCTGCGATTCCTTTTAAGAACACAACGCCTAAGATCGTTCCAAAAACTAAAGCCACAGTGATTTGTGGATCTGTCGCAATCAAGCCAACGCCTTTAGACGACAATACAGCAACTAAGCCACCACAGAAGATCGCTACCCAACCCATAGGTGATTTGAACGCATCAAGCAAATCTTTTAAACCAATATCACCTGTAGCAATAGGCACTAAAATCGCCGCAGTAATGATCGTCACGCCAATATTTATTCCTTTCCCTTGGAGCCATGTCAAAAAATCTTTTGATGCAGGAATAAACTTAACAAGTAAAATAAAACCAGTCGCTAACATCAGACTTTGATTTTTAGCAAGGACGGCTACCAGCATGATCAACCCAAGAAATAACCAACTTTCCATCAAAAAACCTCACTTTCTAATTATTCATCATACCATTTTTTTAATACGATGCAAAAGAGTCATTAGCAAAATATTTGATCGACCATAGAAGGAACCAAAAGGTACGAAGAATTAGACGAAAAGGCAAAATGAGAAAAATACCTACGTTGATGATGTCAAAACATGTTTTTATGAGGTGAAGAATAGAGTGTCTGATTTATCATGTATACTTGATGTGAAAAAGTAACAGATCAAAAATATATAAAAAAGAAAGGGTGAATGTTTGTGAGAGTCAGTTGAAATGGCGTAATTAAATAAGAGGAGATGGGAAAAAGAGAAGAAGATTATGTGGCATGTCATTCCATACACTGATTGATCAATTAAACATACATAAAAGCTGTGACGTACTGCTTACAACAAAATTATGATAGACATAATAAAAAAGGAGGTCATTTATGAAGCGAAAACCGATCAAGAAGCGCCAAATCGTACTGATCATCACTGGCATATGCCTATTATGGATTGGAGGAACAATGTATATGGACCATTTGAAGGTAGAAGAAGAAATGATTCGAGTTGTGAATAGTGAAGAAGCAAAAATCGTTTTGGAGAAAACATTGAAAAATCTTGACTCTAAGGCGTTGACATCTGAAGGAGTGATAAAAAACTATAAAATTGATTATAAAAATATCAAGAGAAATCCAATGGGTGGGATTAGTGTACCTCTAATTATAAATGATAATAATAAGTTACTTGTTTTTAATCTACTAGATCGAAATCAGATAAACGGGGAGCTAAGTAAGCTAAAAAATGATATTGTGCGTACTACTTCTGACCTATATGAATTACTAAAAGAAGGAGGGGAAGATAGTGAAGAATACTGAAAAAGAAAAGGTTGGAATAGCCAAGCAACAATATGAAACTTTGCGCTTAAAAGAGCCTTTCTTTAAAAATGAGGATAAAGAGTTCATCGGTTACGTCTCCCACATCAACAGCAAAATCACCGGCGAACAATCCTTTATCATTACCGACAAATATGTTCCCTTATCAGCATCTCTTAGCGAAAGGGAAAGCGTAAAAGAAGTCATGGTTTTATATCGTGGTTCGTCGTTTGATTCTTCATTAGATACCAAATTAGATTGGCAGTACAATAATATTTTTACAGCTTTTCAGGTGATCAATGGTGGTGGGGCAGCAGCGATGCCTCAGCTTCAATCTTCTGCGACAACACTACAACAAACATTGGAAGCTTATCCAAATGCTGAATTTTATGTATATGGTCATTCTTTAGGATCAATGAATGCGCAATATGCGTTAGCGAGTATTTCTTCAAGTGATGCGGATCGTATTTATGGCTATGTGTATCAGGGACCGAATATCTATGAGGTATTAACGCCTGAGCAAAAACGGCAAGCGGATTATTTGACCGCAGAGTATCGTCTTTTGAATTACATTGACTCAAAAGACTTAGTTGCGATTGGATATGGGGGAGGCAAAAAGGCAGTTGGGCAGATCGTTTATCCACTATCTGAACGGCTGGGCTTGAGGCGCACGATTGATCAACATATGTGGGGAGGTTACCAATTTGAGGAAGATGGTTCTTTATTAACAACGAATAGCAGTGGCACTGTATTAGCTGAGTATCAAAGACGATTGAAAAAAAGATCAATTGCTAGTATTAAAAGTGAATGGAGCGGACAAACAGGGGGAATTTCGGCAGCTAAAGAAGTTTACCTGGATGCAGTTCAAGCGAAAAGCATTGTTTCAGGAATGAAGACAGCGATTGATGAAAAAATCACTGAACTGATGACGGTCTATCAAACAGGCATCGATCAGGCGAATCAACTGTGGCAAGATACAATCGCTAATGCGCGTTCATATGGAAGCAATCTTACAGAAATGGAACAAATAGAAGCGTTAGAGCGAGGAGGGGTGACTCGACAACACGTACTAATCGAACCAGTCACTGACTATGAAGCGGCGTTGAATCAACTTCGCTCGATCAAATCAAGTTACGAAGATCTGATCTACCAAATCAATCAGACGATTGATCAGCAAATACAATTGGATAGTGAATTAGCGAGCCAATTCAAGAAAGGAACATTTTAGTGATGGCTAATAATGAGTCGAAAGAAATGAAAAAAATCGAAGAAGATTATTGGCGCAAGAAAGATGAATTAGAGAATAAAATAGCGGATCTTGAAGCAGAAAAACGTTCATTTACACGCTACTTAGATCAATTAGGAGAAAAAATCCCGCTGACTCAACGAATATTTTCAGACGGAGGAACTATCGATCCTCGTATCGCGTATCGCTTGATCAATGATGCAAGCGAAGAAGGGCAATATGTACGTAAAGCATTACATAGGATTGAAGACGAATTAGCAGAAAATCAGCAAAACTATCAGTCAGCTAAATTAAATCATAAAAATTAATCAATGGAAGGGCAAGAGAGCAATGTTTGATGAGCAAATAAGGGGACTAGAAAAAGCATTGATTTCTTGGTTTATTGCTAGTCATAGCCGTGCCAGTTCAGATACAAAGAAGAAGACGATCCAAGTCACGCGAGAACTCACAAACCAAGAATTAAAAGATAGGATAAAACAGTATACCGATCGCTTAACTGATGCGCAAAAGGAGAATGGGTCGATAAGGCAACGAACGTGGTCAAAGACATAACAAAAGCTTTTAGTTAGAAAACAGAAAAATCTCTGGAACATCCATCCTCTCGCACTACCTAAACTGAGTAAATGCTGGGAACAAAAGTAACCTCTTCGAAAAATAAGGCGCAATCCATAAAAATCTGAAAAACAATTTTCGTGGATTGCGCCTTATTTCTTGAGGCTAAACAATTCTGCCCCGACCGCGATTGAGAAGTTATTTACGTTTCAATCTTTCAAGAAAATAGTCTTCTAATACACCGCCTAGTACAAAGATGAGCCAAGAGTAAGCCCAGCTTCGGGTCATAAAGGACCAAACCATGTAAACGATGAAGATGCCCGGCCAGTATAAACGTTCAAATAAACGAATCGCTTCTGCTGATTCTCCGTACATGTGTTGAGATGCTCGTGGTCCTGGCTCATCTTCATCTGAGATAAAGAACGTGCCTTCAGCGACTTTTGAAAACCAAGTGTAGATGATGCTGACGTAGACGATAAAGAAGACGCCGAGTGCCACGGAAGCAAAGAAAAGTAATAAAGCGAATCCAATCGGTAAGCCAAAGGCTCTATTCGTCAAGATAGGTGTGACCGAAAGGATACATAAAATGATACCGAAAACTAGTCCTACTCGAAAACTTTTCGCATAGGCTTCTGTTTGTTGTCTTGCTTCAATTTTTACTTGTTGTGAATAGGGTCGATCATTTAGTTTCTTCTTACTAGCTGAATAGCTCAAACTTGTAGTAATAATCAAACCAACGCCTAAAGCGACCAGAAGAAACATTGCCAGAAAACCGATGATCTCGCTAATACCATTAGCAAAAAATAAGAGCATTCCTACAGCTAAGATACAACTAGCAATTCCTGTTGAAAGAAAAAGGGAGAAACGACGGACTTGGTTCCAAAATGAAATCACTTCATCGAGTTCAATCTCGTTTTCCCAGACTTCTTCGTCAAAAGAGGACCGAGAAAGTTCCAATTCTTGGAGGATCTCATCAATAGAACCAAATTCACTGATGACTGCACCAATGGCTTCATGCTCTGATTTTCCTTCTTCTAATAATCCGTGATACTGATCTTCCATGATTGCCAATAGGTCTTCTTTGGCTTTTTTTGTTTCAGGTGTATTCGGTACATTTAAAAATAAACTATCTAGATAATCCTTAATGGTTTTCATGTTTCTCCTCCTTGTAGAAAACGGTCAACAACGATTTTTGTTTGCTGCCACTCGTCTTTTTTTTCTTCTAATAATTTCTTCCCAGCACTACTGATTCGGTAATACGTTCGTTTCTTGCCATGGGTGACTTCGCCAGGATAAGAAAGGATCAGCCCTTGCTTTTCTAGGCGTGTAAACGCGGAGTATAAGGTTGTTTCCTTGATGATATACATTGAATCAGTTCCCTCGCGAATCTGTTTAGAGATTTCGTACCCGTAGGAATCTTCTTTGGAAAGAATCGATAAGATGATGGCATCATTATACCCACGAATTGCATCACTTGATATCACTCGATCACCTCCTTTATAATTACTACATCTGTCGTAATAATTATAAAACAATTACTACGACAGATAAAGTAAATAAAATGAATTACTTAGAATTCAGTCTTAGGTCTGAGTCTTTTTGGTAGAAATCGATCAGTAGAGACAATACATGTAGAAATGTAGCAATGTTCAGTCTAGATGTTTATTTCTTTTAGTCTCATTTGAGCTTTTATGAGTGATTTGGTACAATTGATATAAATATAAGGAAAAGGAGGGACATATTTAATGGGCAGCTTGACTAAAATAACAGAAACAGATAATTATTCTAGATATCATATTAGCTTTAGTCATGCAATTATTTTTGTATTTTCTATCCAAGGCATCAGTGCGCTTAAAAATAGAAAAATCAATCAAAAATAAATGACCATTCAATATGTTTATTCCATTTTTAACTAAGTACCAGATAAATGAAATAACAACAGGTCATGAATTTCTTCATGGCTTTTTTGATTGGTCTTAAGGAGCGAGAAATTGTATATTCAAGCGAATAAGATCAGTAAAAATTATAGTGGTGTACCTCTTTTTGAAAATTTGAGTTGCACACTCAATATGCAAGACAAAATCGGATTGATCGGACAAAATGGAACTGGGAAAACAACTTTTCTTCAAATGTTGATCGGATCTGAAGGTGTTGATGAAGGGACAGTTAGTAGGAAAAAAGGGCTGTCGATTGGTTATATTCCACAGAAAATGGAAAATGGCTCAATCGCTACTTTTGACTATGTGTATCAAAGCTTCAAAGACATCCAAGAATTGCAAACACAACTCAATTACTATGAAGAAAAAATGTGTATCGCAACGGAAGATCTGGACCATATCATGAAAGTATATGGCGACTTGCAGCAACGATTTGAGACGATGGGCGGATATGGATTAGAAGATCGGATCACGAGTGTTTTGAAAGGATTAGACCTTGCAGAACAAATTGAAACACCGCTCGGTCAATTAAGCGGAGGCGAACGTATTCGAGTAGAATTAGCCAAAGTATTATTACAAGAAAATGATGTCCTTCTATTAGATGAGCCAACCAATCATCTTGATCTCGACTCCGTACAATGGTTAGAAGAATATCTGAGATTGACAAATTGTGCGTTCCTCGTGATTTCCCATGATCGTGCGTTCCTTGACAATGTAGTCAAAAAAATCATGGAGATCGAGGACGGTCAGATAATCGAATATTCGGGAAATTATAGTCGTTACATGACGTTGAAAAAACAACGGATACAGGAACTTCAAAAAAATCATGAACTTCAGCAAAAAGAAATCAAACGATTGAAAGGAATGATACGACGCTATCGCCAATGGGGGAATGAAGGAGACAACGAAGCATTCTTTAAAAAAGCATAAGAAATCGAGCGTAGATTAGAAAAAATGATACTGATAAATGCGCCTAAGGTCCCCCGCAAAAAACTAACTACAATCAGTCAAGATGATCTGTCGGGGAAAGAAGTGTGGGTTGCCAAAAATATAAAGAAAACAGTAGGTAAAAAATATTTGTTTTCAGATAGTTCGTTTAAGGTCTATCGTGGTGAGCGGATCGCCATATTAGGTAAGAATGGTTCTGGGAAATCAACGCTATTAAAAGTAGTGATGGGGGAAATAGGAGTAGATGAAGGGGCCATTAAAACTGGCGCAAGTTTGTCAATTGGCTATTTACCTCAACGATTAACGTTTGATCAACCAGAACAACGGATATTGAATTATGTTAAATACCTGATACTTGATGAACAGAAAGCACGACAAGTATTAGCGAATTTTGGATTCTTCAGTGGGGATGTTGCTAAAAGGATCAAAGATCTTTCTGGTGGAGAACAAGTAAGGCTGTACCTCTTGAAACTGTTCCAAAAGAAAATCAATGTATTGATCCTAGATGAACCAACCAATCACTTGGATATCTATGTAAGAGAAGAAGTCGAAGAATTATTGTCTACATTTACCGGTACCATTTTAGCAGTTACTCATGATCGCTATTTCTTGCGAAAGAATTTCGATCAGATCTTATTAGTGAAAGATAAAAAAATCGAAAAGTTGTTGTATGAGGATCATTCATTTTAGCTCAAAAAAGTATATAAAAAATAGTAGTAAGCTCAGCGATGCGTGATCTTACTACTATTTTGTTTTGTTGTTGCGCTTACCAATCATTAAGCTGGTTTGCGATGAGCATATCAAATTACATTGCGATGAACCAGTAACCGATCAAGATGA
Source organism: Enterococcus sp. AZ171 (assembly GCF_051714005.1). NCBI lineage: Bacteria > Bacillati > Bacillota > Bacilli > Lactobacillales > Enterococcaceae > Enterococcus > Enterococcus sp. AZ171. The sequence continues at coordinate 1,271,517 of NZ_JBIORA010000001.1, forward strand.
TCCCTAGAATGATACGATACCAGCCAAAAACAGTAAAGTCATTACGTTTCAAGTAGTTGATCAAGAACTTGATCGCAAAAATCGAAACGATGAATGAAACCACAGTACCTACTAAAAGAATAACTGTTTCTTCCATTTGGAAGCTGTTGCCATCAGCAAGGTATTTCACGATCTTTAATCCACTGGCACCAAACATCACTGGAATGCCAAGGAAAAATGAGAACTCAGTGGCAACGAAGCGGGAAGCACCAATCAGGATTGCTCCAAGGATCGTAGCGCCGGAGCGTGAAGTCCCTGGTATCAAAGCCAAGACTTGGAAAGCCCCAATCAGAATCGCTGCTTGGAAAGTCAAATCATTCAGGTTTGACCAACGAGGTGTTTTATTTTTGTTTCGCTTTTCAACAATGATGAAACCGATACCGTAAACGATCAAGGCGATCGCTACTGGTAAAAATTTATAAAAATGGGCATCTAACCAATCGTCCAATAATAAACCAATAATAGCTGCTGGCACACAAGCAACAAGTACTTTTGACCATAAAACCCACGTATCTTTTTTCTCGTTCGAGGATTTGCTAGGAGCAAAAGGGTTCAACTTGTGGAAATACAAAACAACGACGGCTAAGATCGCTCCTAATTGGATCACGACATTGAACATCGACATGAATTGTGAACTCGCATCAAGCTTGATGAATTCATCTGCTAAGATCAAATGTCCTGTACTACTGATTGGCAGCCACTCTGTGATTCCTTCAATGATTCCTAGAATCGCTGCTTTTATGATATTTGCAAAAAACATAAATTCCTTCCTTCCCAATTAAAATACAACATTTAGTATACCGTTCTTTGTTTCCAAAGCCAAATTGTTTCTTTGAGATTCATACAAAAATAAAGGACTTCAAAAAAAGTACACTGAAATCAAAAGACTTCAATGTACTTATTCAATGACTCATCACATAAATGATTCTCTTGTCTGTTGTTTTCCTTGTTCGATATAACTGGTATCGTTGACACTTTCAATTGAAAAACGACCATTTTTATAGGTTACTTTTGTGACACTACCATTTAACAATCCAGCACGAACTGGTTGAGAAGGATCGATCAAGCTAAGAAGAAAAGCAATCGTTAGGCCGTGGGAGACGACTAAAACATTGCCACCATTGTTCTTCTCACACTGATGGGCGATATCTTCAAAACCTGACCAGACACGTTCTTTTAATTCGGCATAAGGTTGCGCCCAGCCAGCAGTATCCGTCTCATAGATGGCATTAGCGATTTGTTCAAAGGTCACATCTGTGGTGAACATCTCATCGTATGTTTGAAAATTTAGTACACGAGGAATGACACCCCACATCTCCATATCGTAGCCACCTTCTAGCGAACCAAAACACCATTCACGAATCCGTTTATCAATAAAGTAAGGAATTTCTTTCCCTTTTGTATGTTCGCTTAAAACGATCCGTGCCGTTTCGATTGCTCGGCCACTGTCGCTTGAATAGGCGTAAGAAAAATCGATATCTTTTAGACCTTTACCTAAAAAATGGATACCTTCTTGTCCTTGTTTCGTCAATGGTGTGTCACACCAGCCTTGCACACGTTCAATCGTATTGAACATTGTTTTACCATGACGGACGATATACAGGGTTGTTTCACTCATGTTGAACGACCTCCTAAGTTTGATTAAGCGTTAAAAAATGGGTTTGTTTTTTTCTCGTGTTCAATCGTTGTTGGTTCTCCATGGCCAGGATAGACCACAAATTCATTTGGTAGAACAAAAAGCTGTGTCGTGATGCTATAGAGTAACTGCTCTAAATTACCGGTGTAGAGATCGGTGCGACCGATACTCCCTTTAAAGAGTGCGTCTCCAGATATCACGAAGTCATCGAAAATAAAGCTAACACTACCGGCTGAATGACCAGGTGTTGGAACGACTTCAAATGACATATTCCCAAGACGGTATTGTTTCATTTCAAATTCATATTCCGCAGGAGAAACAATGATATTATCCATATCATCATGGCGACCAAGTCCTGAGAGATTCAAGATGGGATCTCCAAGCCATTCTTGTTCTAATGGACTGACATAGACAGGGATGTCATAGGTATTTCTCAATGCTTCGACAGCGCCAATGTGGTCGTAATGCGTATGAGTCAATAAGATAGCGACAGGTTGTTGCTGGGTCTTCTTGATTTGTTCTTGGATCATTTCAGCGTCAGCTCCTGGATCAATGATCAGAAGCGCTTCGTCATTGTAGACAAGGTAACAGTTTTCCTCGATTGTTCCAGTTTTTAATTGTAAAACATGCATAAAAGGAAACCTCCAACTTTTAAAAATTCTTTCTTCTATCGTTCGATATAAGTATAACGCAAATATGGATCAGAAACAAAAGTGTCTACTTTTATAACATCAGTTATCTGAATTGTCAGATTATATGAAAAGTGTTTAAAAATTTTAAACGGAAGAATAGAAAATTTTCATTGATTTTTCATTTACTCTTGTTACATTGAGTGTATCCAAAAATCCAAATTCTACATCCTATATCCCTGCTTATCCGAGCAGGGTGTTTTTGTTTTTTGCGAAACGGTCTATTTTGCGGTACTCTAATACAAGAAGGAGGCGACCATGGTGAAAAAATCTAAAATATCCGTCCGTCACTTAGTCGAGTTCATCTTGCGTCGCGGAAGTATCGATAATCGAAAGAAAAGTAATCATACCGCCTTGGAAGGTGCAAAAATCCACCGCAAGCTCCAAAAAGAAGCAGGCGAAGAGTATCAAAAAGAAGTGTTCTTACAAACCAGTGTACAGCTTGATCCTTATGAACTGATCGTTGAAGGACGAGCAGATGGTATCTTCAAAAAAGATGGTGTGTACCACATCGACGAAATTAAAACGTCGGAACCACGCTTTGAAGATTTAGAACCCGAACAAGTCGAATTGTTTTTTCATCAAGCAAGAGTGTACGCCTATATTTATAGTCAAGAAAACAACTTAGAGGAGATCAACCTCCAGCTAACCTATTATCAAACCACAGAAGAAGTCATCACAAGGAAAGTGGAACATCAGACGAGAGAACAACTGGAAGTGTTTTTTAAAAAACTGACCGAGGATTACCAAGAGTGGCTGATTTTTCAGCAAAATTGGCGTACGGTACGTAATGCCTCATTGATGGCACTAAAGTTTCCATACGAAGAGTATCGTAAAGGACAAAGGGAACTGGCAGTTGCTGCCTATAAAACGATCCGGACAAAACAAAAACTGTTCGCGGAAGCTCCCACTGGTACTGGAAAAACGATCTCTACATTATTTCCATCCTTAAAGGCGATCGGAGAAGATGAAGGAGAACGTATTTTTTACTTAACCGCGAAAACCATTACGAGACAGGTGGCTGAAGATGCGTTAGCAGCGTTAAAAGATGTTGGGGCTGAGACAAAAAGTGTGACCTTGACAGCGAAAGATAAGATTTGCTTCTTAGATGAGACCACGTGTAATCCAGACCAATGCCCTTATGCCAATGGCTATTATAATCGAATCAACGAGGGGTTATGGGATTTATTAAACCACGAAAACCAGATTACTCGTGAGGTAATTGAGAAATATGCGAAGAAACATACCTTATGCCCATTTGAACTCTCTTTAGATGTCAGTTTATGGTGTGACGTGATCATCGGGGATTACAACTATCTGTTCGACCCAACGGTTTACTTGAGACGATTTTTTGATGAAGAGAAAAATGAAGATCATCTTTTCTTGATCGATGAAGCACACAATTTAGTCAATCGTTCAAGAGAAATTTATTCTGCTGAATTATCTTATGGAAAAGCACGTAAAGTCTATGGAGAGATCCCGAAGGAATTTAAAAAACTACGTCGTCGATGGAATCGTCTTTTAAAAGCTTTTGATCAGATCCAAGAAATTGCTCTTGAAGAAGGATGGAACTATCATCATCAAAAAGCCCCAGCAGATTCATTGATCAACGCAGGGTTTCAACTCGGTGAATTTATTCAAGAATGGTTGGCTGAATATCCTGAACACCCGATGCAAGAGCAAATTTTAGGATTTTATTTTGACTTGAATCATTTTTTAAAAATCAGTGAATTCTATGACGATCACTATGAAACAACTGTAGAGAAAAGTTACCATGATTTGATCGTGAAGCAATTTTGCATCGATCCTAGTTTATTTTTAGAACAATCGTTGAATAAAGGACGGAGTAGTCTTTTGTTTTCTGCGAGTTTTTCACCACTTTCTTATTATCAAGAAACATTAGGGGGCAAAGAGAGTTTAGCGTATCGCTTACCTAGTCCATTCCCAATTGAGAATCAACAAGTACTTATAGCAAGTTATCTTGAAACGACGTATCGCAAAAGAGAGCAGAGTATGCCACGTTTAGTCGAAACGATTCAACGTTTCATTCAAGGGAAGAAGGGCAATTATATGATTTTCTTTCCTTCCTATCAATATTTGGACCAAGTCGCCGAAGTGTTCAAAGAAACTTACCCTTCGACTCGCACACTTATCCAAGGAACCCAGTTGAATGAACAAGAACGAGAAGATTTCTTAGCAGAATTTATAGTCGAACCGCAAGAAACATTAGTAGGCTTTTGTGTACTTGGCGGCATTTTTTCAGAAGGAATCGATCTACGCGGATCACGCTTGATTGGTAGTATGATCGTTGGTGTGGGCTTACCACAAATGAATCATGAGCAAGAGTTGATCAAATCTTACTATGATGAAAAAGAACAACTAGGTTTTGCTTATGCTTACCAGTTACCAGGAATGAATAAAGTATTGCAAGCAGCTGGGCGAGTAATCAGAGATATGGAAGATCAAGGCATTGTGCTTTTAGCCGATCAACGCTTTGTCTCATCAAATTATCGTAAACTTTTCCCGCCACATTGGCACCAAGCAAAAGAAGTTCGAACAGTTGAGGCACTATCACAAACTATCCATCAGTTTTGGCAAGACCATTAAAAAAGGACAAAGCAAAATGCTTGTCCTTTTTTAGTGATATCTCAATAGTACCCATGAACTAACGGTAGTTTGTAAATTGCAATTCGATCGGCAAGTCTAGTTTTCTTAAAAGTACGATCACAGCTTGTAGATCATCGCGATTTTTACCAGTTACTCGGATCTGGTCTTCTTGGATCTGTGTTTTCACTTTTAGTTTTTCATTTTTGATCGCGGTTGTGATCTTCTTGCCATTATCGCGGTCGATCCCATTGACTAGATCAGCAGATTGGCGTGCTTTACCACCTAAAGCGTGTTCCGTTTCAGAAAAGTGGATATTTTTGATTGGCACATTGCGTTTATTCAATTTTCCAAACAAAACATCTTTGATTTGTTCGATTTTAAATTCATCGTCACTTAGCACAACTAATTTATTTGTATTCTCTAACTTGATCTCAACCGTTGAATCCTTGAAATCGAAACGGTTAGTTAATTCTTTCGTGGTTTGTTGGATTGCATTTTTTACTTCTTCAACAGATACTTCTGAAATGATATCAAAACTTGCATCTTTTGCCATAATGTCCTCCTCGTTCATTCGGTTTTCTTTTATTGTAGCATAGGCTTATTTTTTTTGTGACATCTTTACTAAAATTCTTCTCATTTAAGTAGTCGCTATTTTATTTTCTGGAAGAAACTGTTATTCTTACATTTGGAATAAACTTGAAAAGGAGAGGTGCTTGTGAGCAGATTCATGACTGTCTATCAAAGAAACGAAAATCTTAAGAAAATAGTGGTTATCTTGATGACCGGTTTGTCTGCAGCGGTGGCATTGAATTATTTTTTGATTCCAGCCAACGTCTTTTCTGCAGGAATGAACGGGATTGCCCAAATCATTGCTTCACTATTATCTGAATGGGGCCATATAGATGTCGATACTGGAACGTTTATTTTTCTATTGAATATTCCTGTATTTATACTAGGCTTTTTAAAAGTCGGAAAACGCGCAACTGTACTTAGTTTCATCAACGTTGTTTGTGTGTCAGTCATGACGACAGTTTTACCGACAGGACAGGTAACAGATAATATACTGATGAATGCATTAGTCGGTGGTGTTTTACTTGGCGTCGGTGTCGGTATTTCTCTAAAAATGGGTTTTACGACTGGTGGAATGGACATCATTTCATTGGTTCTTTCTCAAACGACAGGGAAAACCGTAGGAAACTATATGCTGATTTTAAATGGCATTATCGTCGTAGCAGCTGGCTTCCTCTTTAATTGGGAAAGTGCTTTGTATACAATCATCTCGATCTATGCAATGACTCAAGTCATCGATGCGATCCATACGAGTCACCAAAAAGTGACCGCCATGATTGTCACTGTGAAACCTGAAGAAGTGACTGCTGAAATTGCGCAACGCATGGTTCGGGGGATGACTCTCTTACCTTCAGTTGGTGGATATTCAAAACGTGAAGGAAAAATGATCATGATGGTCATCACACGTTACGAAATGTATGATCTTGATCAAATCGTCCATGAGATCGATGAAGATGCGTTCATCAATATTTTACCAACGCATTCCGTTTTTGGTCGCTTTGCCAATGAAAACGAACAAAAAATGTATCGTTCAACAGGGGTTCTTCCTGAAATCAAACATGCATCTAAAAAGGCAAAAAGCAAATAAAAAAGTAATAGGCAAACAAATCTACCCCTTTGTTTGTCACCTTTGAACCGAATAACTGGTGGAAAAAGAAATAAGTTCTTAGGAACTAAGAGGATCTATAAAAAAATTTGAAAAACAATTTGCGTAGCTGTCACCTTAGTTCTTGAGGTGAAAGACTTCTGTCCAGACCTTGCTAGCCAAATGAATATTTACAAACCTCTTAAAAAAAGGTATGATAAACAAAAATTGTGAGAAGGAGAATCCGAAGAATGAGTGAACAAAAATGGTCTGCTGAAGAAGTAGATGAAATCAAAGAGCGAATTCTCACCGCGTTAGAAATGGTGATTGACCCAGAACTAGGAATCGATATCGTGAACCTAGGTTTGATCTATGAAATCGAATTTGACCCTGAAAATGGAGATACCGTTGTTAAAATGACTTTGACAACGATGGGCTGTCCGTTAGCTGATATCTTGACTGAATCGATCCATGATGCACTAAAAGAAGTGCCAGAAGTGTCGAAAGCAGAAGTCAAATTAGTCTGGTATCCCGCATGGACAACCGATAAAATGAGTCGTTATGCACGAATTGCGCTTGGTATTCGTTAGAAATAACTAATGATTAAATTAACGCTGAACTCTTTTATTAACTTTTAGGAAAAGTTGATAGGAGAGTTTTTTATTATGCAAAATTTTATGTCGATGATTGGCTAGAAGATAGGTTATTTTGTGAAAAAGAGAGTAGCTTTCACTTATTTCAACTTAAGATATCCCACTGCTATTTAGCACGTCTGGTAGGGGATTTACTATGGAAGGGTCTCAGTGAATAAAGAGACTTAAACATGAAATAACCAATTATCTTTGAAAAGATAATTGGTCAGACTGTAGACAAACTCCTAAATTTGGAGTGTTGTTTGCAGTTTTTTTGTTTTATACTCATTGTATAAACTATTCTGGGAGTGATTCTAATGATGAGAAAACAATCGATTGAAGGTAGAAATCAATTTGCTATGTTAACAATTGATGATCTTGTACCTAAAGATCACTTAGTTCGAAAGATTGATGCTGCGATTCAGTTTGATTTCATTTATCCCATTGTAGAATCTACGTATTCGACCCATGGTCGTCCCAGTATTGATCCAGTGGTCTTAATTAAATTAGTATTTATCCAATATTTATTTGGTATCCGTTCGATGAGACAGACCATTAAAGACGTTGAAACAAATGTTGCTTATCGTTGGTTTTTAGGTTATTCATTCGAGGATCCTATCCCGCATTTCTCTACTTTTGGTAAAAACTATGTTCGAAGATTTAGAGAAACAACTTTATTTGAAGACATTTTCTCTCATATTCTAGAACAAGCTGTAAAAGCTGGCTTCGTTACGGAAGACAACCTTTATATTGATTCTACTCATATTAAGGCAAATGCCAATAAACATAAGTTCACAAAAGAAATGACCTACGGTCAAGCTAAAGCTTATCAAGATGAATTAGAAGATGAAATAAATAAAGAACGTATTGCTGTAGGAAAACGTCCTTTTACATGGGACACAGAAAGTGAGTTGAGTCTTCAAAAAATAAGTCATTCAGATCCAGAAAGTGGTTACTATGTTAAAGGTGAACGAGAAAAACAATTTGCTTATTCCGCGCATACTTCCTGTGAAGATAATGGTTTTATCTTATCTACATTAATCACACCAGGAAATGTACATGACAGCCAAGTCGCAATCGATCTGGTCAAACAGTCGAAAAGAGCTTTTCCAAATATAAAGCGTGTTGTCGCTGATGCAGGATATAAGACGCCTAAATTTGTTCATTTTCTGTCACACTTGAAACTCTACCCGATTCTTCCATATACTGTACCTCATGGAGTAAAAGGAATGTTTCGTAAAAAAGACTTTGTTTATGATGCCTATTTTGACTGCTATTTATGTCCCAATAATCAACCGTTGTTATTTTCAACTATCACTCGTGATGGTTATCGAACCTATAAATCAAATCCAAAATTCTGTAGGAGTTGTCCATTACTTAAAAACTGTACTTTGAGTACAAAACATCAAAAAATAGTAACTCGACATGTTTGGGCGGATCTTATGGATGAACTTGAACACCAACGCCATACGGCGTTGAATAGAGAAATTTATAAAAAGAGAAAACAAACTATTGAACGAATATTTGCAGATGCAAAAGAAAAGCATGGTATGCGTTGGACAAAATATCGAGGTCTCGAAAAAGTCGCCACGCACACGATGCTTACGTTTGCTGCCATGAATTTAAAAAAACTAGCCTCATGGCTATGGAAAGCAAAAAAGCCTATGGCTTTTTATTTCAAATTTCTACAAAGACTAATAAAAAGGAGTTGGCAATTAAGCCACTCCTTTTTGTCTACAGTCTGACCAATTATCTTTGAAAAGATAATTGGTTGAAGGCTTCAGAATTTCTCATTGCTTATTCTTATTCAAGTACTTTTCCAAATACTCGATCTTTGCTAGATCCTTATGATTATTTTTCTCTGCACGGTAACTATCTTTAGCAGAACGTTGATATACTTTCAAATATTGTTCCGCTGTAGGTAAGTAAAAGGAACAGTCATCGATTCTGATTAGAGAGAGTTCATTAAGTGGAATACCTGCAAAGCCGAGAAGACTGTCCACGCTGCCAAACTGGATGTTATAAGAATCTTTTGCAAATTCATGTTCGTGTAAATCAACTAGTTGGTAATTCAACGTTTCCATAATTTTCATGATGCTTTGCCAATTGTGCAAGCGATCTTTGTCGGGTGCCTCCCAACCCCGTGGATCGCCAGGAACATGGATGTCAATGTCTCTTGGTTGCCAGTCGATATCTGTTAAGTAAGACAAGCCTAATGAACCTAGTAGTAGCGGAGTGATCTGTTGCCTGTTTAATTTTTGCGTGATCAATAAAAACTCTTTGAAATAAAGTTCCATGGATTTTCTCCTTTTCTTTGGTTGCATTTATTGTAACAAAGTAGATGTCTAATTTTCCATTTCATCCTGAAAACAAAACTAGATTATCTCAAAAAGTGAATCTAGTTTTTTATTTCTTGTATTTAAGAAGTGAAGTTGGTGAGTAACTATAAATGTGACTATCGGAGTTGTAAAAAATTGAGTGTGAATGGCTTAGTTTTCCAATTTTTGGTACACTTGATTTACTATCAATCAGAAAGTTGGTGACAGATTGAACCTAGAAGCACAAAAATATTGGGAAAGCTTTTGCTTAAAAAATGGTGTGTCACAAGCGTCATTATATGAAATTTTTGCTTTTGGAAATACGAAAGAACACGCAGATGAATTAGCAGATCTAGTATTGGAAGGGAAGAAAACAGGGACAAGCTCAGGGTATGAGCTTTACCAAATGGATAACGAACCATTACCTAAAGTTGGTGACTACTCCGTCGTTGTGAATAGCTCTAAAGTACCGATAGGCATTATCCAGACTGTCGAAGTGTTGATCCTAACTTGGAAAGAAATCACCGAAGAACTGGCAGCTACAGAAGGTGAAGGCGACTTATCTCTTATGTATTGGCAAAAGGGGCATTACAATTATTTCAAACCTTACTATAAAGAACATGGACTATTGCTCAATGAAGAAACAAAAATCGTCTTTGAACAATTCCAACTTGTTGATCGATATTTGCCGAAAAAAGAGGAAACCAATGCGTATTGATTTAGTAGAAGAAGCAATAGAAAAGAAAAAAATCGTCCAAGAAGTCTTGAATGATTTGCCAGAATGGTTTGGCTTGCCAGATTCGACACAAGAATACATCGAGAACTACCAAAAATATCCTTTGTGGGTCTTGCAAGAAACAAATGAATCAATAGGGTTTATCAGTTTAAAAGAAACAAGTAAGGCCACCGGTGAGATCTATTGTATGGGGATAAAAAAAGCCTATCATCATCGAGGATTAGGTAAGCGATTACTAGATGAACTAGAATCCTATGCAAGAGAACATTACCTATTTTTACAAGTGAAAACGGTCGCCGAAGGGCATTACGCTATCTATGATCAGACGATTGGATTCTATCGAAGGATGGGTTTTGTTGAGCTAGAAGTGTTCCCAACCTTATGGGATGAATGGAATCCATGTTTGGTAATGCTAAAAATTCTTAACTAAAAAAGAAAGCGAAGTTGGAACTCTCGCACATGACAGTTGTCGTTCGTGGTCGTAAATGTTCGACAGAAGTCTTTACGGAGATCTTTGATGCAAAAGAAGTGTATTCGAGTAAGGAAAACAATACTCATTAATTCCAGAAACATTCTTATTGATCGGTGATCTGTGGGTGGCATTGATGGAAGATAAGCAGACAAAGCTTCTCAAAACCTACAATCATATTGATTTTCAAATCACTCCGGAACAACTTCTTTGTTATACAGAACAACTTCGTCTTCTAGACCTCAAAATTGAAGAAGGACGTTCGCGGATATCAGTAAACATCCATGCGGGCAATCTAAATGATCGTTTGAAGAGGTATGAAGAATAACTATAAGCTTTCAGGAGTAATGGGATGATTAAAAAAGTGAAGAAACTAGACCAAGAGATAATGGACCGACTACTAGCTATTTGGTTAACGACCAATATCAGGACACATGATTTTATTGATGAGAAATATTGGTATGAGAAAAAAGCGTTGTTGAAAAAAGAATTGCCAAAAGCAGAAATTTATTGTTGTGAAATGAATAGTCAGATTGTTGGCTTTATGGGCATCGTAGATGAATCTTATTTAGCTGGAATTATTGTAGAGTCAACATATCAAAATTGAAAAATTGGACAAAAATTGATTGAAGCTGCTAAAAAAGAAAAAGAACGAATAAGCTTGCATGTTTATCATAAGAATAAACGAGCGATCCGTTTCTACTATAAAAATGACTTTAGAAAAGTGGATGAACAAATGGATGAATCGACGGGTGAGAAAGAATACCTCATGGTGTGGGAAAGAAATAGACAGATTTAATGACTACAAACCATGGGCAGTCTACTAACGCCTAGGTGTAAAAAAAACAAGATCAATCTTTGAAGGTGGATCTTGTTTTTTTCTATGGGATTACTAGCGATCAAGAAGTATAAACGGCAGACTTGCGAGGAAAGCGATCACTCCACAAATGAGTCCAAACAAAATGACGATGCCTACTTTTTTTCGATCCGATTTCTGACCTTGTTTCTTTGTTTACGTAGAGGTGCTACTTCTTTGTTTTCCATGAATGCGACGATTTCTTTGTAGGTTTTGATATTCTCTTGTTTTGAGTCCCTCAACTTTTATTGAGCCGTACATGCTGGCGATCCAAAAGATCAAGGGAAGGGCTAATCGCCAATTACCGGGTAAAAATAAGGATGGGCCTACTGAAATCAAGGTGAGAAGCATGAAAACTAGCATGATCTTAGTATATTTGTTCAGTTCAGTAAGGGTAACATTTTCTTTCATCTTTTCTATATCTCCTTTGATTCATTCATCCAAAGAAACGTCAAATAGGACACTCAGCAATAATAAATTATGAATATCAGGATAGCTACGTTCATTCTCCCAGTTTGAAATCGTTTGTCTTGAAACATATAATTTTTCGGCTAATTCTTCTTGGGAGAAAGCTAGTTGTTTGCGATATTTTTTTATTTGATGACTTAAGTCCATAGTATCCGCTCCTTCTTATCTCAGTGTGATCGAAGAGGTCAAAATCGACGATCAAAGGTTTTTGTCATTGCCAGATTTAGCATGTAAAAAGTCTTTGAAATGCTTTAAAATGCTGTTTTGTCTGTATTCTTAGTTTTTTGTTATGTAACTGGCGGATCATTGCTTTATTAAAAACCGTACGTTTTTTTTGAATAAACTAACGATCCCTTGAATTTATGATATCATACACTTAATCCTCAAAGTATTAATGGATTGGAGGAATGGTTTTGGAGAAGTCAACAAGTGTAGAAAAAAAGAAAGTTTATTTTTTATGTACAGGAAATTCTTGCAGAAGTCAGATCGCTGAAGGGTATGGCCACGAATATCTGGAAGATCAATTTGAAGTTCGTAGCGCGGGAGTAGAGACACATTGATTAAATCCACGTGCAGTAAAAGTGATGGAAGAAGATGGCATCGACATTACGAGTCAAACTTCAGACTTGATTGATGCAGATTATTTTAGCCATGCGGACTTGATCATTACGCTTTGCGGAGATGCGTTAGATAAATGCCCAGTGATTCCTGCTCATATCCGTCATGAACATTGGGATCTAGAAGATCCGGCAAAAGCTACTGGTACAGAAGAAGAGATTTTTGCTGAATTTAGAAAGACCCGCGAAATCATCAAGAAAAAAATAAAGGATATGGCTAACTAAGGAAAAAACGCCTGTCGATAATTAAGAATATGCAGTATTTTTTTGGCGACGAGAATTCAATGGATGATTGAATGGAAGAAAAAGATGCCTTTGCAATTGTCAGCGTACCAAAGTGAGTACCGCTAAATGAATGACTTGCTCAAAAAAGTTTATAGTGATATGTGGTTTTCAGTCAAGACATGGAATGAAAATCGTTGAATCAAGTGGATAAAGACGAGTAATGATCTAGAATGTATATTCATTCTAGGATATTACTCGTCTTTTTTTTGAAAATCAGGCATACTAAATTATAGTTGGATTGGAAACGTTTTAAAACGAATGTATTTTTAATAAGGAGAAGAAGATGAGACCAAAGTCAAAAGAGGAGTTATTGATACTTGCAACTAAAAATTTTGAAAAATTGCAGCAGTTGATCGATTCAATACCTGTGGAACAAAGGGAAGCAACATTTGATTTTGAGGAAGTATTTCTTGAAAAAAGAAAAGAAGCACATTGGCGAAGAGATCAAACGATCAAAGACGTGTTGATCCATTTGTACGAGTGGCATTCTTTATTATTAACATGGGTAAAAAGTAATCAATTGGGAGAAGGCGTATCTTTTTTGCCGGAACCCTATAATTGGCGAACGACAGCCGAGATGAATCGTGGCTTTACAAAAAAACATCAGTCTACTACGTTACGGCAAGCGTCTGACTGGTTGAAGGAAAGCCATGCAGAAGTGATGTTACTGGCGAAAACCTTCGATGACGATCAACTGTTCCAAAAAAACCAGTATTCTTGGGTGGGGAATACAACGCTTGGCAGTTATTTCGTTTCTGCTACTTCGAGTCATTATGATTGGGCAATCAAAAAAATCAAACAAAGTCAAAAGCAGAAGCAAAAACAAAAGGGAAATTAAGTGAAACAAGAACAAAAAAAATAGGAATCAATAGGATTCCCATTTTTTCAAAATCGTTCTTTTTAGTACCAACCGTTAGCTAACCAGAAAGCTTTGGCTGCATCCCAAGAGCCATAACGAGAAGCAACATATTGTTCTGCCACTCTTTCTTGATTGGCAGCAGAGTAGTCACCGTTCAAGTAAGAAGAGTCTAATTGGTAACGGCCGATATAACGTCCGTTTGTTGCTGTATAAGAACCGCTAGATTCTTTTTGTGCGATCCATTCTTTGGCATCGTTCGTACCAGTTGAAACAGCGACTTCAGTAGCTGGTGCTTGTTCTACAACTGGTGCTTGTTCTACTACAGGTGTTTCCACAACTGGCGCTGTTTCTTGAACAGGTTCTACAGGTGCTTGAGTAGCGACAGGAGCAGTTGCTTGCTCACCAGTAGGAATAGTTAATTCTTGACCTGAAAAAATCAGGTGAATGTTTGAGATTGAGTTAGCTTCGGCAATTGTTTGGATCAAGGAGTTGTCACCAACGTATTTTTGAGAAATCGTTGATAAAGTATCACCTGATTGAACAGTGTAGGCTTCGTCTGCGTGTGCAGAAGTACCCATAAATAATGCAGCGCCGGCGGCCAAAGTTGTTCCAAAAAGAATAGTTTTAAGTGATTTCATGAAAGATCTCCTTCGTATTTTAAAAAGTTATTTTGATTAGCTGTTTTCGCTAACGAGTAATACTTTACCATGGGATTATATTTCATAGGTGAAAGATACGTAACAGTTTGTGACAAATACTCCTTTTTTGTAACAAGAATGTGTTTAAATAATGTGCGTTTTAATTAGAAAAACATCATAAATGAAGAATTGTGCGCTTCTGACATTTGTTTTTTATTAGAAAGATTCAAAATAAAAAAATAGAAAATGCTCAATTTTAGTTTGAAAAGCCGAGAAAAAAGTGAATTTTTTATAAAATTTATACGAAGTGATAGAATAAAAGAAACAAGGAGATGGGATGGATGACGAATATGTATAAAAAAATAATGGTAGCGATTGATGGTTCGGAAAAAGCAGAGAAAGCATTTGGCGAGGCTTTAGAATTAGCGAGAGATAACCAAGCAGAATTATTGATCGTTTCAATTATCAATAAAATCGATTTGACACATAGTGCCTATGCGTTCTCAAAAATCTATGCAGAAGAAAAACAAAAAACAGAAGTGGAACTATTGAAGAGAATCAATGATGCCAAAGAATTCGGGATTGAAACAATTCATGCAATTGTGGAGACCGGTGATCCAAGAACATTGATCGCCACTGTCTTACCAAAACAAGAGTCAATTGATCTTATCGTGATGGGGGCAACAGGTAAAGGCTCGATCCAACAAGCGTTAGTAGGGTCGACAGCTTCTTATGTGGTGACTCATGCACCTTGTAATGTGTTGGTCGTTAAATAGATGCCGATTCCTGATAAGCTACGTTGCTGATTTCCAACGTGGCTTTTTTGTTCGTGAAGAGTAGTACTGCTAACTAAGGATGTTTGTAAAGGTAATAAATCCATAAGATCAATATCGTTAATGAAATAATCAACCCTAATTCATGTGAAAGTAGTTTTGGGGTGGGTTCCCAATGCCGAAGGGAAAATATTTTGTGGGAAAAATAAGCGACTGGTAAAAGTGTCAGCAATACGGAAAATTTACGCTTCGTCCATTTCGTGTAGTAGATTGCTAAAGTTGTCATTAGAAAAAAAGGAACATAAAAAACCAATTGTCCCAAAGTGTCCATATAATATACGCCTCCAAGGAAAAAAGAAATCTATAATTAAAAATAACGCTTTGTATGTTTGTGCACAAGAGGATATGTTATAAAATTTCTTGTTTTTTAAATAAAGTTGTTTTTTTGATTCTTGATGTACTTATTGTTATAATTCTTTTAAAGAAAGGGTGTAGTATTTCATGGACCAAGTGATATTAGAAGTTGATCTACATTTAGTAAACAATATCCGTATTTGCTATTATATTGTTAGTAATAGTGTGGAACCGCGAGTGTTAATGAACAAAATCGATGGTATTTTATCAAAAACGGATGTCCATCAATTTAATGATGGAGACGAAAGTTACTACAGTATTCCAGTTGAAAAAGTGATTTATACGAAAGTGAACGTGCGAAAAGATTTAGATACGAAAGAAATACATGCACCGATCTTCACTGAATATTGAAATAAGCTGGAGGCAATCAAAGATGAATCCCTATGAACAAATGATCCAAGAGTTGATGGATGGAAAAATCCAAAAAATAGAGGTCAAACGTGAGGAAGTCATGGTTTTTCGTGAAGCGTGGTTAAAAATTGAGAATCGCAAGTTTGTTGTTGGAAAGGCCGAACTGAATGGTAATGTGACGTACCACTATGACCCATCAAGATTGTATTAAAAGTAGGTTTTGATAGAAGTGTGGCGATTTGGAGATCAATCGCTTATTTTTGAAACACAAGAAATCCTAACAAAAAATCCCCGACAATCCTTGATTGTTGAGGATTTTTTTGTTTCTAGATCATGACAGACTCGCTCCGATCATCCCTATGAAAATATAAATTTTATTTGAATAGATTTTTGAATTTATCCGTTATTCCTTGAAAATCGACATTTTGGAGAAATTCTTGGGCTTTTTCTTTGTAAGGACCTAGTTGTTCTTTATGCTCTTCGAAAAATGTTTTGGCTTCAGTGAAATTGCCACTTTGGACCAAATCTTTGATTTTCTGAAGTATTTCTTCTTTATTCATAATGAAACACATCCTTTCTTTCCTAATATAATAGCAAAAATCTATGAAATTTTGTAAAAATAACTTCTGTGCTAAAGTCCGATAAAAAACTCGATCTAGAGACGGATGAATGTGATTTTTTTACAAGCTATACTCAAAGAGTAAAGAGGAGGTAGAAAAATGAAAGTAATCAAAGTATTAGTAGGTGCCGTTGTATTTAGTGGGTTGGCGTTATTTGGCTTGAAGTTTTATACCCAAGACGCTACTGGAGAATTACCAGCAGTTATAGACCAATTGAATCCGTTAGTCACAAAGGGAGAAGTGTATGTCAAAACAAAACAGCCTGATGAAGTCAATTCATTTGGGACAGCAAAATATATCCAAAAGGCAGTTGATGCAAATGGCAACGAACGCGAGATTGAATTTAACGGGTTATCTGTTTTAAAAAAAGACCGTTACTTGAGATTGACGAATAAAGGCGCTCATGTAGAAACATACGAAGAAATTCCCAAAGAAGAGGTACCTAAAGAAGCATTAGCTATAATTGGTTGATTTTATTTTTATTATGTAAACTAAATGTTGAATTAAAAAATAAGCCTAAGAATAATTGATTAATAACTTAATCATTCGTTCTTAGGTTTATTTTATTTTCTCGCCATGCTCAATTTCAATTGATCGATCCGCCGTTCCAGTTTTTTGATCAAACCAGCAGGCAAGCCGATGATCTCAGCGGATGCTAAGACAGAAGAGAGCAACTGATATTCAAGTGCTTCTGCATGGATTTTACGATAGATGGTGGCTAGACGTTCGATGTACTCAAAATGAGTATAGCCAGTTTGAATGATCAAAAATTTCAACAAATCAATGGCTTTCTCGTAGTCTTGCTCAGAATAATAAGCCAATGCTTGTCGATAAAGTTTGATTTCAAGTAAATCGAGGGAAGCAGGGCTGTATCGGTTCGTCCATTCATTGACTGACACTTTTTTTTGGATATTACCAGCAGTATCACGGACGAAGATGATTGGGATTTCATTTGGATCCGCCTTTTTATGAATAAATCGTTCCACAGATTCTTGCTCCTTCCATGCGTTGTTAGCTTGAGTATAAGCTATTTTTCTAGGAAATACTAGTTCTTTTCTAAAGTAAGCATTTGTCCGCCCATGGCAGTAAATACTTGCTCAAAGTCATCGATTGGTACCGCACGATTTTTTATGCCATAAGGATCATTGACATAGATTGATTGATCATCGTAGCCAGTTACAACACAGGCATGGACTAATGGCGTGACTTGTACTTCACTGTTTGCAGTCGTCCAAGTCATGAAATCATTTTCTGTCGGCACTTGAAAATCGATCGTGACAGAAGCCCATACAGGTTTTTCTTCTTTTAGTGCATTTTTGATGTCAGTCAAGCTTGCATCCGTTTGCGGTTTGGTATGATAAGCGGTTTGCAGGATTTCTTGGGCTAACGTAGCGATTGGTGGAACATAGACACCCATTGCCCAGTCACCGCCCCAAATCTCACCAACGAACCCTTCATTTGGATCGCCATGAGTGCCATCAGCATTGAAAACGGGGACATAATTTAATTGTTCGGCTAATTGATTCTTGGTAGTTTCGTAGCCATAGAAGCGCAACAACATCGATAAGGCGGTTACTTCACAGCCATTCTCTAGTGCAGGTTCATCGAATTGATTTTCAAGAGGTACGTCGAGTAGTACTTGTTTTTCTTCGGTTTTGATTGTCTGCTCTATGTTTTCCTCCGTTATTGATTTTTTATCTTCTAATTGTTTATTTGTAAAGTAAAAGACGCCTGAAATCAACACTAGCACTGCCCCGCCTAGTAGTAATCGTTTTTTACTTTTTTGTTTTGACATGAAAGACTCCCCCAAACTTCTTTCTATTATAATTGTTTTTCTAAAAAAAACTACATGAATCTGCCTGATCAAATGTAAAAAACAAGGAAAAACAGTCCAAAAAACGATTTTTTTATTATGTTTAGCTGTTAAAATTTGTGAAAACGAAAACAGTACGCTATAATGCGGGTAGATCAAATAAGAGTTTGATCAAATCACCACTAACGAAACACACAGATAAAACGAAATGATTTTCTGTGGCAAACTGTTTGAGTAGTTTAGGAGGATTTTGATGACGGAAGAAATGATTAATTTAGGAGAACAATATTCATGTAGGCCCATTGGTTTTACCAAATCAGTTGTTGGAGAAGTTGTTTCAAAAATGACGAATTGCGCCGTAGTCAAAGTTGCCCAATGCGCTATAGAAGATCAAGAATTATTAGAAGAAAAAGCTAGCATGGTAGTAGCTAAATATGATACATTTGAATAAGAAGATATGGACATGCAACATCGAATGATCATGTTGCAGGTCCTTTTAAGGTTATAAAACGAGCATTGAACACTAAGGCATAAGATAGAAAAAACGAAAACGCCTATTTCATTTTTGAGTTTTTTGGCTTATGACCGAAGTACTGCTCCTTGAATACCGTTTGTTCAGTTAGAGGGGATATGATTTACCCCTTTGATTTTCTAGTTTCAAGAGTTGAAAATAAAGGTGTGGATCGATAAGATGGTTTCCTTTTTTACAATAGTTCTTTTTTTATTTGTCATCGTCATGTGCTTATTTCTATGGCTTGTACGACGAGAGATCGTTTATAAAACGGTTCGGAATCGCTGGGTCTATTTAGTTGTTCCGTTCCTTGCTTTACTGGTTTTATGGTATACATTGGTCAGTCAACCAACCACTGATGAGTTAGTGAAAGGCGTCTTGGCTTCTCTTGTGTTATTGAGTTTTTTGTTAGATAGTCGAGGACTTACTACAGATGGGCTAGTTTTGAACAGCTTTGACCATCGTGGAGTGCCATATTCTGAAATCAACAAAGTCGTTCTTTACCAACCAAAAGATTCGAAAGAAGTCAAAATGAATTTTTTCCGGAACGGTTGGCGTGGTCCGTTATTGAAATTTTCTGTCTCATTAGAAGAATTGATTCCTTTTTTAGCAAAACACTTAAATGATGATGCAGAACTTGATATCATGATCGAGCATGAGGATGAATGATCCATTGAAATGACAAAAAGACAGCTCCTTCTTTTAGTAGAAGGAGCTGTCTTTTTGTATTAGTAGAATTAGCCAAACACGCGGAAACGATCAGCATCGTTCATATATTCTTTTTCGCCAGCTGGAGATTCAGGTGAACCAAAGACTAATTGTGCACGTAATTTCCAGTTTGCAGGAATCGACCATTCTTTTGCGACAGCTTCATCGATCACTGGATTGTAATGTTGTAGGTTTGCACCTAAACCTTCTTCGCTTAATGCCACCCAAGTATTGGCTGTAGCAATACCATTTGATTGTTCTGACCAATCAGGGAAGTTATCTGCATATAATGCAAATTGCTCTTGCAAGTTTTTGATCACATCTGTGTCTTTGAAGAATAAGACAGTACCATAACCTTTTTTGAAACTAGCTAATTTGTTTTGAGTATTTGGGAAAGCATCAGCAGGTGTCAGTGGACGTAAAGCTTCTTCTGTCATTTCCCATAATTTTTCATGTGCATCGCCAAATAAGATTACTGCACGTGTTGATTGCGCATTGAAAGCAGTAGGGCTTTCTTTGATTGCTTCTTGGATCAATGTTGTTAATTCTTCATTTGATTGTGATACGTTACGGCCTAGATCATAGATCGAACGGCGGTTTTTTAAGATATTTGTAAATTTAGTCATAGATTAGTTCTCCTTTAATTCGCTTTTCTGCGTTTTTTTCTTGATGACAAAACGAAGTATATCACCTTACAAAAAGTAAGTAAAACAAAACGCTTAACAAAATGTACGAGTAGAAAAAAGATGTTTTTTTACATAAAAAATTCGTTACGATACCGTTTACATACTGAATATACCGACATTTAAGCTTTATGACATAAAGTAGACTATATAATTATTAAAAATAACCTATGTTTTTTCTTATTGTTTTCCCATTAAATTTTTGTTGTATTTATAGAAAATAAGTATATATTTCTTAAATAAATATTTTTACACGGATTTTCGGTAAATATGTGTATTATTTTCTGAAAATTAAAAGAATTGGGGTATGGGAATATGGAAAAACAAGACAAAGGGTTCTTCGGTCAGCCGAAGGGATTGTCTACATTGTTCTTCACAGAGATGTGGGAACGATTCAGTTATTATGGTATGCGTGCCTTACTGATCTATTATATGTACGACACGGTAGCAAATGGAGGCCTTGGTTTACCTCGTGCCACAGCGTTGTCGATCATGTCGATCTATGGTTCGTTGATTTATATGTCGAGTATCGTAGGCGGCTGGTTTTCTGATCGTGTGTTAGGAGCCAAAAAAACCGTCTTTATTGGTGGGGTCTTCATCATGATCGGTCATGTTGTTTTGGCATTGCCGTTTGGTGTCTCTACTTTATTTATCTCGATGGCGTTGATCATCATCGGTACAGCTTTCTTAAAACCAAACGTTTCGGGAATGGTCGGGCATTTATATACGAAAACCGATTTACGAAGAGATGCAGGATTTTCGATCTTTTATATGGGTGTCAATTTAGGCGCATTGCTCGCGCCGTTGATCGTCGGTACGATTGGTCAAGAGTATAACTACCATTTAGGTTTCTCATTAGCCGCTATCGGTATGTTCTTCGGGTTATTGCAATATGTGATCCAAGGACGTAAGACATTGGATGGAGTGGGTATGACACCTCCAAATCCTTTGACACAAGGCGAACGTAAAGGATTTATCCGTAATGTTGTGATCGCTTTGATCGTATTTGCTATTATTTTTGGTGGAGCGCAACTGACTGGACATTTGACGATCGATTTCTTTGTTAATACGATCAGTGTCTTAGGAATCGTTTTACCACTCTATTACTTTATCAAAATGTTGACTTCAAAAGATGTTTCAGTGGAAGAAAAACCACGTGTATGGGCATATATCCCATTATTCTTAGCAGCAATCATCTTTTGGTCATTGCAAGAACAAGGGTCATCGATCCTTGCCCTATTTGCAAGTGAACGAACACAATCGACCTTGATGGGTGTTCCGATCCAAGCAAGTTGGTATCAATCATTGAACCCGATCTTCATCTTTATTTTGACACCTGTGTTCGTTACTTTATGGACTCGTTTAGGTAAACGTCAACCATCAACTGTAGTGAAATTCTCTCTAGGGTTGTTATTTGCCGGATTGTCTTACCTATTACTGATGTTGCCAGGAATGTTATATGGAACAGCTGGAAAAGTCAGCCCACTTTGGCTGATCGGTAGCTTTTTCATCATCGTGATTGCTGAACTTTGCTTATCACCTGTCGGCCTATCAGTGACGACGAAATTGGCGCCTAGAGCCTTCGAATCGCAAACGATTGCGATCTGGTTCTTAGCAGATGCTTCTTCCCAAGCCATCAATGCACAAATCGCACGGTTCTATACACCAGGTACTGAATCTGCCTACTTTGGTATCATCGGCGTCGTTGCAATCGTCGGTGCAGTGATTTTATTTGCAATCAAAGAGCCAATCAAAAAATTAATGGGGTCGATCCACTGATTGGATCTGCATCATTTGTCGGAGAGGACAGTCGTCCTGCTCCGGCTTTTTTTATTTCCAAAATTTAAACGATAATAGAACAAATGTTCAGCTATCTTTGTTATAATGAAGAGGTATATCAACCAGGAAAAGGAGGCAATAAGGTGTCGTTACAATTTATCTTAGGGAATGGTCAAAAAAACCACCGCAAAGCACTGATCGATGAAGCCGCCGCTTGGCTTGACAAAGATGAAGACAATCAAGTATTTTTCCTTGTACCTAACTATAATAAATTTGAACAAGAGCAAGAATTACTTGCTGAGATGCGTAAAAAAAGCGGAAAAAGCTCATTTAGCACAACCAACATGCAAGTATTCAGTTTCTATCGTTTGGCTTGGTACTTATTGCAACAAACTACGTTGCTGACAGGTAGTGAATTGACCGAATCTGGTTCAGCGATGATCCTCCGCCAAATTTTAGAAAAAAAACAAGAAGAACTGACGATATTTCGAGGAGAAATCCGCAAAAAAGGGTTTATCCGTCAGTTACAAGAGCTATATAGCGAACTACAAGTCGGAAAAATTTCCCCTGTTGATCTGTTAACTTCTGTGACAGGAGAATCTCCAAAAGAAGAAGACCGACAATTGAAAATGAAGGATCTACAACTGATTTTCTCTGCATTTGAAGAAGAATTAGTCCAACGCGCCCTACAATCTGAAGATGCGCTGACGGTGTTAGCGAATTATATGGCGACGCAGGATTATCATAAGATCAAGTTCTTAGTGAGTGGTTTTGCCCGGATCAATGCCCAAGAATACCAGTTGCTGCAAAAAATGATGGAAAAAGGACATCTAGTGGTCGATTTGCTATTGGATCGTCCCTACAAATCTGATCTACCCGATCCGTTGACCTTGTTCTTCAATACAGGAAAGATCTATTTCCAACTTCTCAACGCAGCAAGAGAATTGAATGTTCCTGTGGCTGCCGATCATTATGCACCGAATCGAGAACACCAAAACGAACTTCAAACATTACAACAAATGTGGGAAGAAACATCTAGCCAGCAGAAAAGCCAACCTGTGAAACTTGGCGCGCAAGAGACATTACATCTGTGGGAGGCAGAGAATCCAACGGAAGAAGTTCGCCAATTAGCGGTGGAGATCCGTCGTTTGGTCAGTCAAGAAGGATTTCGCTATCGAGATATCCAAGTATTGACGAAGGATATGACACTGTATGGCAATTTATTGCGACCAATTTTCCAAGAGATGGCGATCCCTTTTTATCTGGATGAAGAGCAACTGATGGAAAACCATCCATTGATCGAATGGATCAACAGTTTGTTTGCTTTGGATCGTTATCAATATCGCCTAAACGACATCATGCGTTTCTTCAAGACGGAGTTGACGATCGGTCGGACAGATGAAGAGCTCGATCTGGCTACTTGGGAAGCTACTAGAAATCAATTCCGCACGAATTTAGATATCACGGAAAACGTAGCACTAGCGTACAACTACCAAGGGAAGTATTGGCTTCGCGAAAAAGATTGGCAATTTGTTGCCTATGATTTTGAAGCAGAACAGCTAGAAGACGTCAAACAACTAGAAGAGCAATCAAATACGATCAGGAGACTTTTTCGCGACATGGTGCCGGTGTTTTTGAAGAACATCAAAAAATGCCAAACAGGGCAAGAAGCAGTCACTTTGTTTTATCGCTTCTTGATCGAAAGCGGCGTACAACAACAATTGCTTTTTTGGCGAGACCAAGAAGTGGCGCGTGGCGGGTTAGCTGCGGCTAGAAACCATGAACAAACTTGGGGTGCTTTGATGGATCTTCTGGACGAGTATTCATTGATCTACGGAGAAACAGCATTCGATTGGTCATTATTTCAAGAGATCATCACGAGTGGTCTAGAAAATCTCAGCTATGGGAAGATCCCTACAGCAATCGATCAGGTGAGGATCAACCGGTTGGAACTTGTACGTGCCAATCAAGCAAAAGTAACATTTGCGGTCGGCTTGAATGACCAAGTGTTTCCAGATCGCCATGAAACTAAAGGTTTATTATCGAGTGAAGAACGTGAAGCGTTGAATCAAGGGTTAGGCGAGGATCAGTTTTTATTCGATCCAGCAAAAGAAAGTATGTCTTTCGAACCTTTCCAAGCGTATTTAGTGTTTGTTTCGGGAACGGAACGTTTGTACTTGAGCTACGCGCAGAGCTATGATACCAATCGGTTAAAAATGTCTCCGTATTTGAAACGAGTCGTTGACTATCTAGGTGTTCCAGTCGAGCCAAAATGCCAGTTGCAATTGACGAGTAAGCCAGATTGTTACGTTGGCACTTACCGTAGTGGGATCAATACGATCAATCGGGTCTATCGTTTAGCGAAAGAAGCCAAACAAGCAGTACCACTTTATTGGCAACAACTAAAAGAGTTAGTTCTGCGTTCGGATCAACGAAATTTTGCATTGACGATTTTTGAAAGTCAAGATCATCTAAATGTACCAGTTTCCTTATCAGAAGAAATGGCAGAAGCTCTTTATGGCAAAGAAATCTATACGTCGATCTCACGCATGGAAAACTTTTATAACTGTGAATATAAATACTTTGTCCAGTTTGGTTTGAAGCTGAAAGAACGTAATATCTATGGACTGACACCAGCTGCCACTGGAGACTTTTATCATGAATCATTGGATCGCTTCTTCAAATTGCTGTTCTCGAATCAACTGTCACTTGTGGCGATGTCGGAGAAGGAACGACAAGAATTTACTGAAAAAGTCTTACAAGAAGTATTTGGTGAATTACGCTTTGAGATTTTAGATAGCTCTGCCCGCATGAACTATATTCGTTACCAATTAGGGCAAACGATCCAAAAAGTGGCTTGGGCGTTACAAAAACAAAGCAAGAATACGGGCATGAAGCCATTACAGACCGAGATTTTATTTGGTCAGATCGCTGGTGCACGAGGGATACCAGGTTTGGAAATACCTTTAGACAAAGGCGGAAAACTCCACGTTCGCGGAAAAATCGATCGCATCGATGTGGCAACTGAACAAAGTGATACATGGTTAAGTGTAGTCGATTATAAATCAAGTGGTCGTTCGTTTGATGTGACTGAAGCTTACTACGGCATGGCGATGCAACTATTGACATATCTTGATGTGGCATTGATGGATGCTGTACGATTGACTGGGAAAGCTGCAGTCAAACCAGCAGGCTCTTATTACTTGCATGTGCATAATCCAGTCTTGACGGATACGACAGACGTCGAGAAGAATACCTTGAAGAAATTCAGCTATGACGGTGTTTTTGTCGATGATCCTGGTCTGTTAGAAGTGCTCGATCATTCATTGGAAGCAAAAGAAAGTTCGTTGATCTATCCGGTGAAGAAAAACGCCAAAGACGAGTTGCAAAAGGGCAGTTATAGTAAAGAGAAATTCTATACAGAAGAAGAACTTCAATTATTCATGAACCATAATCGTGAGAATATGCGTTTAGCTGGGGAAGCGATCACCTCAGGGGAGATCAAACTGAATCCCGCTTACAAAGACAAACAACGGATTGCTTGTGAGCATTGTCCGTTCAGAAGTATTTGTACGTTTGATGTCATGCTCAAAGAAAATAATTATCATCGTTTAGAAAAACTGGATAAAGATGAAGCATTGCGCAGAATACTAAAAAGGAGTGAAGACGAGTGACATCAATTCCTTTAAAACCGGAAAATGAACGTTTTACCGATGAACAATGGCAAGCGATTTTTGACCAAGGCGACAACCTACTTGTTTCGGCTTCCGCTGGCTCAGGTAAGACGACTGTGTTAGTCCGCCGAGTGATCGAAAAGTTAAAAATGGGTGTCAATATCGACGAGTTGCTGATCGTGACGTTTACAGAAGCGGCAGCAAGAGAAATGAAGGAACGGATCCAAGTAGCCTTGCAAGAAGCAGTGAATAGTGAAAGTGATCCGGTCTGGCAAAAACATTTTACGAAACAGCTCGTTTTACTACCCACCGCCAATATCTCGACACTCCATGCGTTTTGTTTAACGGTGATCCGTAAATATTACTATTTGATCGATATCGATCCAGTCTTTCGGATGTTGACGGATGAAACGGAAACGATCTTGATGAAAGAAGATGTCTGGGATGAGATCAGAGAACAACTTTATGCAGAAAATCGCGAAGCTTTTTTTCAGCTGACGATGAACTTTTCAAATGATCGCTCAGACGATGGTTTGACTAACCTCGTGTTTTCTCTCTATGATTTTGCCAGAGCGAACCCTGATCCGTTGGCTTGGTTGAATCGTTTACCAGAAGCATATCGGCTAGAAGAGGGATTAGCAGCTTCTGCATTGTACCAAGAACAGATCCGACCGCTCGTCTTGGCTGATTTACTTCATTGTACGCAGCTATACGAAGAAATGGTCGTTTTGGCACAAGAAGAAGGACTTGAAAAAATGTTTGATCAAGTCTCACAAGAACAAGCGAGTATCCAACAAATCTATGAACGTTTCCTGAGTGATGAGTTGGACGAAGCTTACCAAGCTTTAGAAAACCTGACGTTTTCGACCTTCAAAAGTAGTCGGAAAGCAGAGTTGAACGAGCGTTCTGCTGAAGTAAAAACCTTGAGAGACCGTGCCAAAAAAATCTTACAACAAATTGGCAAAAACTACTTCCCGGTTTCACCTGCACAAATTGAAGAGTTGAGTCAAAAAGCGTTCCCCCTCGTGGAACAAATGACCGAAGTCACTAAGCTTTTCATGGAAGGCTTCAGTGCGCGCAAACGTGAAAAAGGCGTACTAGATTTCAATGATCTGGAACACTTGGCGTTACAAATATTGACGAAACAAACAGAGGAAGAGTGGCTACCAAGCGAAGCATCGGTTTATTATCGCAGAAAGTTTAAAGAAGTCATGGTCGACGAGTACCAAGATGTCAATCAATTGCAAGAAGAATTGCTCTATTGGGTCAGAGAGCCAGATGAGGAGAGAGGCAATCTCTTTATGGTGGGAGATGTCAAACAGTCGATCTACTCCTTCCGTTTAGCAGATCCAACTCTATTTATCAATAAATATGAGAAATTCTCGGAAGAAAAAGGGGGACGACGAATCGTCTTAGCTGAGAATTTCCGTTCACGGCAAGAAGTCTTAGCGTTTACTAATTTGATTTTTGAACAGCTGATGGACCCAGCAGTTGGACAAATCGCTTATGATGAAGCGGCTCGGCTAGTTCTAGGTTTTTCTGGGTTTCCAGAAAATGAACGATTTGCACCAGAAGTCTTGATCTATGAAAAGAAACAAGAAACGACAGAAAGCGAGTTGCCGATGGACGAGATGTTGGAAGACAAAACAGAAGGGGAACTCTTGATGACTGGTTTGAAAATCCGTGAATTGATCGATTCAAAATTCATGATCTACGACAAAAAAAGTCAAGAAGAGCGCCCGATCGAATTCAAAGATATCGTGTTATTGACACCAACGAAGAAAAATAATTTGACGATTTTAGAAGTATTCAAAACGTTTGATATTCCGTTGGAACTCAATGATGCCCAAAATTATTTCCAAGCGACAGAAATCAGGATCATGATTTCATTGCTCCAATTGATCGACAACCCTTATCAGGATATCCCATTAGCTTCAGTGTTACGTTCACCAGTCGTGGGCTTGATCGAACCAGAGTTAGCACGTATCCGATTAGCCGATAAGGCGCATACTTACTATGATGCAGTCTTAGCTTATCAAAATAATAACCAAGATGAATTAGCGGCTAAATTGCTTCATTTCAATGAGCAACTGGAACAATGGCGAGAGTTAGCGCGGCGTTCTTCGATCACGGACTTATTATGGGAAATCTATTACCAAACAGGGTATTTAGAATATGTCGTTGGGTTGCCAGCTGGTGCACAACGTCAAGCGAATCTGTATGCGTTAGTGGATCGTGCCAAAGCTTATGAACAAAGCTCGTTTCGTGGTCTCTATCAGTTTGTACGATTTATTGAGAAAATGCAGGAGAAAGACAAAGACTTGGCGGAACCAGTGATTGCTTCTAGTGACAATGCCGTTCGTGTCATGACTATCCATGCAAGTAAAGGATTAGAGTTCCCCATCGTTTTCTTATTAGATATGACGAAGCAATTCAATCTGCAAGACTTGAAAAACCGTTATGCCTTCGAAGAAAAACTAGGTGCGGGCGTGCGCTACATGGAGCCAGACACGCGGGTCTTGTTTGATACATTGCCTTATCAAGCCATCAAATTAGCCAAACAGAAGAAATTGCTTTCCGAAGAAATGCGTAAATTATACGTAGGACTGACTAGAGCAGAGCAAAAATTGTTTATTGTTGGTTCGTACAAAAGCAAAGAAGACACGTTCAAAGCCTGGTCAGAAGCAAGTGAGCAAACGGATGTAGTGTTAGATCCTGTGATTCGCCTGAAAAGTTCGAGTAGCTTGATGAATTGGATCGGTTACAGCTTGATCCGTCATCCTAAAATGACCGAATATTTTCCAGAAGTCATGCCTTTACCACAACTGAAAAATTCACCGGGAGATTTTACGATCACCTGGATGGATCAACAAGAGATTTTAACCCAACGCCAAGCATTGACAGTCAAAGGAGAGCAAGCAGAAGAGCAAAAAGGAGATCTAACCCCATTAACGACTGAACTACAAGCACGTTTAGCCTTCAGTTATCCTTATGAGGCTTCTGCACAAACAACGAGTTATCAATCAGTTTCTGAGATCAAACGGTTGTTTGAAGATCCAGACGACTCTCCAGAGGCACGTTTGACTTGGGAAAGCAGTGATAAAAAAGCCTTTGCTCAGCCTTTCAGGTATACGCAAGACCAATTAGCTGAACCACGCTTTGTACAAAAAGAGCGCAAAGTTTCTGCCACAGCTGTTGGGACAGCAACACATTTTCTGTTACAAGTCCTACCATTGGAACAGTTGACGAAAGAAAGCATCGAAAAAGAACTGACGACCCTCGTCAAAAAACGTTTAGTCGATGAACAAGTAGCGAAACGTGTGCCAATTGATTCCATCTTATGGTTTTATGAATCTACCCTTGGCCGATCACTGATCGAACATCCAGAAAAAGTGAAACGCGAACAACCATTTTCAATGCTTCTACAAGCAGAAAAGGTATTCGATCACTACCCGAATGAAGACGATGAATTATTGATCCATGGGATCGTCGATGGATATCTTGATTTTGGGGAGTATGTGCAGCTTTATGATTTCAAGACTGATTTTATTTTACATCCTGAAAACCCAGAGGAAATCACTAAGGTCATCAGCAAATACCGCGGGCAATTGAACTTATACCAACGGGCATTGAGTGAAGCGTTGAATAAACCCGTTCAAGATGTCTTTTTGGTTTTGTTACAGGCGAAGAAAATAATAAATCTTAATAAAGAATAAGAAGTGAGCAAACTGGACTTACACTTTGTAAGTAATATGCTATACTCATGAAAAGAGGTGAGTAAGATGGAGCTAACACAGACAGAATTCATTCTGTGTCCCAAATTTGAAAAAACATTCTCGATTTTAGGGAAAAAATGGAATGGATTGATTATCGATGTATTACTCGAAAATGGTCCGCAGCGCTTTGTTGATCTCTCTGCAAAAATCCCGATGGTCAGTGACCGTGTCTTGGTCGAACGATTAAAAGAGCTTGAAAAAGAAAAGATCGTTACCCGTAATTTTTCGTGTAATGAATCCAGTCGTTCAGAATATATGCTGACAGAAAAAGGGGCAGATCTACAAAAAGCGATGGTCCAGTTGCAGCTTTGGAGTGAGAAATGGGTCACACCCGAAGAATGCAGTTGATTTTGCATCAAAAATCTTGTACACTAGTTTTTAGTTGAATAGACAAAAAGAATGTTGACGAAAAAGAGTAGTTTGGCTAAACCAGTATAGGGAGATCTGTCATGGACTGAAAGCAGATCCTGTGTTTGAAAAATGAAGTTCACTTTCCGAGTTCGTCTGAGAGATTTTTCAGACCGGCAGTATGTCTGTCGTTATTAAAATGAGTGTACGATCTCGTTGGGATCGTAAATTAGGATGGTAACGCGAAGACCTCGTTCCTTGATAGGAATGAGGTCTTTTTTGTAGTTGAATTTAAAGGAGGAAATCGCATGTCTTTACAAGCACAACTCGAAAGCTTGAAAGAAGCAACGATCGTCAAGATCAAGCAGGCGCAGGATTTGAAAGAACTAAATCAAATTCGTGTCGAAACATTAGGGAAAAAAGGACCGATCACTGAGGTCTTACGTGGAATGAAAGATCTAAGTGCCGAAGAGCGCCCGAAAGTGGGAAGCTTTGCCAATGAGATCCGTGATCTATTGACACAAGAAATCGAAGAAAGAAAAGCAGTCTTGGAAACCGCTGCAATGAATGAAGCATTAGAAAAAGAAACCATCGATGTAACGCTTCCAGGTAGCTCAGTCAAACAAGGTACACGCCATATCTTGACGCAGATCATGGAAGAAATCGAAGATATTTTTATCGGTATGGGGTATCAAATCGTTGAAGGATATGAAGTCGAGTCAGACCACTATAACTTTGAACGAATGAATTTACCAAAAGACCATCCGGCACGTGATATGCAAGATACTTTTTATATCTCAGAAGAAATCTTGATCCGTACGCATACGTCGCCTGTGCAAGCACGTACCATGGAAAAACATGATTTTTCAAAAGGTGCGCTACGCATGATCTCACCAGGAAAAGTTTTCCGACGTGATACTGATGATGCAACACACAGCCATCAATTCCATCAAATCGAAGGATTGGTGATCGACAAGAACGTGACGATGGGTGATCTAAAAGGAACACTTGAAGTCGTGATGAAGAAAATGTTTGGTGAAGATCGCCAGATCCGTTTACGCCCAAGCTACTTCCCATTTACAGAACCATCTGTTGAAGTCGATGTCAGCTGTTTCAAATGCGGTGGTTCAGGCTGTAACGTCTGCAAACACACAGGTTGGATCGAGATCTTAGGTGCTGGTATGGTTCATCCAAATGTCTTGGAAATGTCAGGGATCGATCCTGAAGAATACTCCGGATTTGCTTTTGGACTTGGCCCAGATCGTGTCGCAATGTTACGTTATGGGGTCAACGATATTCGTAATTTCTATCAAAATGACTTGCGCTTCTTAAGTCAGTTCAAGGGGGAGTAAAAGAATGTTAGTATCATATAAATGGCTGAATCAATACGTTGATTTATCAAATGTGACACCGCAAGAACTTGCAGACAAAATGTCAGTCACAGGAATCGAAGTCGAAGGTGTAACTGTACCTGAAGAAGGCTTGAAGAAAATCGTTGTCGGAGAAGTGAAGGAATGTATTCCACATCCTGATTCGGATCATCTATCGATCTGTCAAGTCGACATCGGCGAAGAAGAATTATCACAAATCGTTTGTGGCGCACCAAATGTCAAAGCAGGAATCAAAGTCATCGTGGCTTTACCAAATTCACGGATTGCGGGCAATGTCAAAATCAAAAAAGGCAAGATGCGTGGACAAGTCTCGAATGGGATGATCTGTGCCTTACAAGAAATCGGTTATTCTGACAGTGTCGTACCGAAAGAATATTCAGAAGGCATCTACTATTTGCCACAAGAAGCGGTCAATGGAGAACCAGTCTTTTCTTATCTAGATATGGACGATGCTATCATCGAACTATCGATCACACCTAACCGTGCCGACGCATTATCAATGAGAGGTGTGGCATATGAAGTTGGCGCGATCTACCGCCAAAAACCAACATTCAATGATGAAAAGTTAGTAGAAGTTGAACGTAAAGCTTCAGAGAAAATTGCGGTAAAAGTAGAAGACGAAGAATTGGTACCAGCATACCAAATCCGCATCATTGAAAACGTCAAGATCCAACCGAGTCCACAATGGTTACAAAATATCTTGATGAATGAAGGAATCCGACCAATCAATAACGTCGTTGATATCACAAACTATATCTTATTATTGTTCGGTCAACCGTTACATGCATTCGACTATGATAAGTTAGGTTCAGAAGAAATCGTGGTGCGTCATGCAGCAGAAGAAGAGAACATCGTGACGTTAGATGGCGAAACGCGTTCATTGACTTCAGAAGACTTGGTCATCACAAATGGACAAGTGCCAGTGGCTTTAGCTGGAGTAATGGGCGGACAAGACTCAGAGATTACGGAAACAACGACAACCGTTGCGTTAGAATCCGCTTTATTCGATCCCATCTTGATTCGCCGCACAGCCAAACGTTTCAATTTACGTAGTGAATCATCTGCGCGCTTTGAAAAAGGCATCAATAAAGGAACCGTCGGCGAAGCAAGCGATGTTGCAGCAGCGATGATCGTTGCTTTAGCAGGAGGAGAAGTGTTACAAGGAGCGGTCAAAGGTTCTGAGTATCAAGCAAAAGAAGTCGAAGTACAGATCACATTGAAGCGCATCAACCAGTACCTTGGCACAATCTTAAATGTCGCTGAAGTAAGTGAGATCTTTGAAGCATTAGGATTCGGCTATCACCTCGATGGAGAAACTTATACTGTTGTTGTACCTCCAAGACGTTGGGATATCCAGATCGAAGCAGACATCATCGAAGAAGTGGCACGTATTTATGGGTATGATCGTTTACCTTCAACGTTACCAAGCGGCGAAACAGTTGCAGGTAGTTTGACACAAGAACAAGCGACAACACGAAAGATCCGTACATTACTTGAAGGCAGTGGTCTAACTGAAGCCATTAGTTATGCACTGACAACGGAAGATAAATCACGTCAATTCGCTTTGAAAGAAACAGCCATCACTCGCTTGGATTGGCCGATGAGTGAAGACCGTTCTGTCTTACGTATGAACTTGATCAGTGGTCTTTTGGATAACGTCCAATATAACACGGCACGTAAAAATTCAGATGTCGCATTTTATGAAGTAGGTCGCGTCTTCTATCAAGAAAACGATCCATTGACTCATCTACCACAAGAAGTCACTCACGTAGCTCTTGCGGTGTCTGGCACATGGGAAGAGAAGAGTTGGCAAAGTAAGCCACAAGCGGTTGATTTCTTTACAGTAAAAGGAATATTAGAAAATGTATTCGAACAACTTTCCATCAATGAGGAAATCACTTATCAAGCGTTGACAACGATCGATGAACTTCACCCAGGTCGGACGGCGGCCATTTATTTAGGTGAAACAATGATCGGGTTTGTTGGTCAAGTGCATCCTATGACTGCTAAAGCTTACGATATTCCAGAAACTTATGTGGCAGAGTTTGATTTAGCCACAGTTGTGGAAGCATCACAAAAAGGCATCACTTTCCGACCAGTCACAAAATTCCCAAGTGTGACGCGTGACATTGCGATGTTAGTAGCTGAACAAGTGACGAATCAAGAAATCGTTCGCACAATCCAAGCAGCTGCTGGCCGATTCTTGACAAATGTCGAACTATTCGATGTCTACCAAGGAGCAAATATTGAAGCAGGGCATAAATCAGTCGCCTATACGTTAAGCTTTGAAAATCCCGAAGCAACGTTGACAGATGAAGAAATCAACCAAGCAATGAGCAAGGTTGAAAAGGCGTTGACAGAAACAGTTGATGCAAGTATTCGTTAAACCTTAATAATAGAAGAAAAAACTGGGACAAAAATCATTCAATGATTTTTGTTCCAGCTTTTTTGTGTGATTACTGATTGAAATAATTGATGCCCATTGCCGCTTTCACTTCAGAAAGTGTGGCTGCCGCAACTTTAGCCGCTTCTTCACTACCATGACGTAAGATATCCATCACGGCTTGTGGGTCCTTCGCCAATTCTTCACGACGTGCGCGGATCGGTGCGAACTCTGCTTCTAATACGTCGATCAAGTAACGCTTGATTTTCACGTCACCGAGTCCACCACGACGATAGTGGGCTTTCATCTCTTCGATTGCTTCTTTGTCTGTACCAAAAACATCTAAGTACGTAAAGACCATATTGCCTTCGACTTGTCCTGGATCTTGGACATGGATGTGATTTGGATCAGTATACATACTCATCACTTTTTTCTGTAAAACATCCGCAGGGTCAGAAATGTAGATGCCATTTCCTAATGATTTACTCATTTTTCCGTTACCATCGATCCCAGGTAAACGACCCATTCCTTTAGGAGGGAAGACGGCTTTCGGTTCAACTAGTACTTCTCCATAAGTGTGATTGAAACTTTGGACGATCTCTTGCGTTTGTTCCAACATTGGTTTTTGGTCTTCACCAACTGGCACTAGATTCGCTTTGAACGCAGTGATGTCAGCAGCTTGTGAGACAGGGTAGATAAAGAAGCCTGTTGGGACACTTTCGCCAAATTTCTTTTGCTCGATCTCCGTTTTAACAGTCGGGTTACGACGCACACGACCAACACTTACTAAGTTTAAGTAATACATTGTCAACTCAGCTAATTCAGGGATTTGCGACTGGATAAACAATGTTGATTTGGCAGGATCTAAACCAACCGATAAGTAATCTAAAGCAACTTCTAATACATTGGAAGACACTTTTTCAGGGTCTTTCGCATTGTCAGTCAATGCTTGCATATCTGCGATCATTACGAACAACTGATTGTTCTCATCCGCTTGCATTTCTACACGTTTTTTCAAAGACCCGACATAATGGCCTAAGTGTAGTTTGCCAGTAGGACGGTCTCCTGTTAAAATAATATTTTTCAAAAAAGAACACCTCTTTGTAATTTCTAAGACTAATACTTAATATCTTACCGTTTTTTTGCAGAATTAACAACAGGATAAACCGAAAATCATTGAAAAAATCAGTCAGGAAATCGTTATTTATACAAATGGTAAAAGAAAACGGACAAAGGAATTTTCTTGGAAACTTTACAAGTTGCTTCGCTTTCGGATATAATGTGTTCTATTATATATCTTTAAATGAAATCTTACTAAATAATAATGGGAGTGTAATGTTATGACAATGATTAAATTTGATAGCGTGGAAAAGTATTACGGCAAATTCCATGCGTTGAAAAACATCAATCTTGAGTTTGAAAAAGGGGAAGTTGTCGTTGTCATTGGTCCATCAGGATCAGGAAAAAGTACGATGCTTCGCTGTATCAACGGCTTGGAAACAATCACTTCAGGAAAGCTTTTGATCAATGATGTCGATATTCGCGATAAAAACACAAAATTGACGGAGATTAGAAAAAATGTCGGAATGGTCTTTCAACATTTTAATCTTTACCCCAATAAAACAGTTTTAGAAAACATCACATTGGCACCAATCAAAGTATTAAAACAAGATGAGGCAACTGCTGTAAAAAATGCGGAAAAGTTTTTAAAGACAGTCAATATGCTAGATAAAAAAGATTCCTATCCTTCCATGTTATCTGGTGGACAACAACAGCGTGTAGCGATTGCTCGCGGCTTAGCGATGAATCCCGAAATGCTGTTATTTGACGAGCCAACATCTGCCTTGGACCCAGAGATGATCGGTGATGTATTGGACGTAATGAAAAAATTGGCAAGAGATGGCATGTCAATGATCGTGGTCACACACGAAATGGGCTTTGCGAAAGAAGTGGCAGACCGTGTCATTTTTATGGCGGACGGACAAGTATTAGAAGATAGTCGCGATGTACGAAATTTCTTCGATGATCCAAAAGAGGAACGTGCAAAACAATTTATCAGTAAAGTAATCAATCATTGATAGGAGGAACGATATGCGTAAGACAACATTCACTCGTTTATTATTTCTTTTTGGGCTAGTATTTCTAGTATTGAGCGGCTGTAAAGGTAGCAGTTTGGCAGAAAAAGATATTTTGACTCGTAGTAAAGAAACGAACGAGATCATTTGGGGTGTCAAATACGATACACGATTGTTTGGGATGATGGATATCGAAAGCCGCACTGTTCAAGGGTTTGATATCGATATCGCCAAAGCAATCACGAAGAAGATTTTAGGAGAGGACGGAAAAGCAGAGTTTGTCGAAGTCACTTCTAAAACAAGAATCCCATTATTAAAAAATGGGAATATCGATGCCATCATTGCGACGATGACGATTACCGAAGAACGTAAAAAGCAAGTCGATTTCTCTTCAGTTTATTTTGACGCCGGACAATCATTGCTCGTTGAAAAGGGTAGTCCCATCAAAAGTGTGGAGGATTTAAACGCTGAAACGACTGTTTTAGCGGTAAAAGGCTCGACTTCAGCTGCCAACATCAGAGAACATGCACCTGATGCGCGGATCTTGGAGTTAGAGAACTATGCAGAAGCATTTACTGCCTTACAATCGGGGCAAGGTGATGCCATGACGACAGACAATGCGATCTTACTCGGAATGGCAGCGGAGAACCCTAGCTATGAATTAGCAGGTGGAACATTTACCAAAGAGCCTTATGGTATTGCAATCAACAAAGGACAAGAAAATTTCTTAGATGCAGTCAACCAAGCATTAGCGGAAATGGTTGAAGACGGCACCTACGATAAGATTTATGAAAAATGGTTCCCAGATACGACTCAGGGAAAAATTGATTAAGGAGGGAATACAATGAGTGAATTGATACAAACTTATGGGCCAGCCTTCCTTGATGGATTTAAAGTAACGATCCTATCAAGTGTCTTGGCACTTTTATTCAGTTTGATCATCGGAACGTTGATGGCGATTTTTCAATTGTCACACAATAAATGGATTCGTGGTTTAGCGAAAGCCTATGTTGAATTTTTTAGGAATATCCCGTTATTGATCATCGTGATGTTCTTCTATGTCGTATTACCACTTTATTGGATCAGCTTTGATGGTTTTCAAGCAGGAACGATCGGGCTGACGATCTATACTTCCGCATTTATTGCAGAAACCGTTCGTTCGGGCATCCAAACTGTGCCAAAAGGTCAAATGGAGGCTGGTCTTTCATCAGGATTTACTTACTCAGAGACGATGCGTTACATCGTATTGCCACAGGCATTTAAAATCGTTATCCCACCATTAGGCAATCAATTTATCAATTTGGTCAAAAATTCATCGATTTTAGCAATTGTTGCTGGTTTGGATATCATGTATCAAGGGGATTTGATCGCTAGTGAAACTTTCAACACGTTTGATACCTATATCATCGTCGGTTTATTTTACTTGATCATTACCTTACCATTGTCTTATTTGATGGTTTATCTTGAGAAAAAATGGGCAGTTCGTTCATAGAAAGGAGAATCTCAATGGATTTTAGTGGTGCATTTTCATGGATGAATATTCGCTTTTTACTGGAAGGACTAAAAGTAACGATCGAAGTTTCGCTCTTCTCCATCATTTTTAGTTTTCTGATCGGTGGGCTGACAGGTGTTCTTCGTTTTGCGAGTATTCCTTATTTATCAAAAATAGTAGGTTTGATTATCGACATCATTCGTAATCTGCCATTATTGCTGATCATCTTTTTCACTTATTTTGCTTTACCGCAAATCGGTATCCAAATGAACATCTTTTGGTCAGCAGTTGCAGCATTGACGATTTTTGAATCTGCCATGTTATCAGAGATTTTCCGTGCAGGTTTGAATGCTGTGCCGAAAGGTCAGATGGAAGCAGGGCTTTCCACGGGATTAAGCTATGTGGAAACGATGCGTACGATCATCATGCCGCAAGCATTTAAGTCAATGATCCCTGCTATCGTCAGTCAGTTGATCTCGTTGATCAAAGACACTTCTTTAGCGGTGATCATCTCGTTGCCAGAATTGACACACCAAGCGCGGATCGTCTACGGTCAAAATACCAATTATGTCTTACCAATGTTCGTTATGATGACTTTCATGTATTTTGTCGTATGTTACGCACTTTCTTTACTTTCTTCTTACCTAGAAAGAAGAAAGTATAGTTATTAGTAGAAAAAATCGTATTTTAAATGGGAATTAAGAAGGAATCCACGAAATTTTTTTAAAAATTTTTTGTGGATTCCTTCTTACGTTATCCAAAAAATCCATCGGGACACGTGTTGAGTCGTCATGTGGAAAAAGAGCAGGAAAGCAGATTGTAGGACTTGATAAATCACGTCAAAAAGTCCACAATATAGAAGGTAGAATTTTTTTGAAAAAGGATGATTCGATTGACAGATAAACGTCCGATCGGTTTTATTGATTCAGGAGTTGGCGGTCTTACAGTCGTCAAAGAAGCATTGAAGCAATTGCCGAATGAAAACATATTATACGTTGGCGATACCGCGCGCTGTCCATATGGACCAAGACCAGCAGAGCAAGTGATCGCTTATACATGGGAAATGACGAATTATTTAGTTGAAAAAGGCATAAAGATGCTTGTGATTGCCTGTAATACGGCAACTGCGGTCGCTTTAGAAGAAATCAAAGCAACACTCTCGATTCCAGTGATCGGTGTGATTTTGCCAGGAACGAGAGCGGCAGT
This sequence comes from Enterococcus sp. AZ171, assembly GCF_051714005.1. NCBI lineage: Bacteria > Bacillati > Bacillota > Bacilli > Lactobacillales > Enterococcaceae > Enterococcus > Enterococcus sp. AZ171. The sequence goes on from NZ_JBIORA010000001.1 coordinate 1,310,017, forward strand.
CAAACAAACGAAAAATCACCAAGTAGGGGTGATTGGAACAATTGGAACCGTCAAAAGTGCCGCTTACGAGACGGCCTTGCTGGATAAAGCACCCGAACTGAAAGTCACCAGCTTGGCGTGTCCAAAGTTTGTGTCAGTCGTAGAAAGTAAAGAATACCGATCATCAGTCGCTAAAAAAATCGTGGCCCAAACTTTGGCTCCATTAGAATTAAAAGGGATCGACACCTTGATTTTAGGTTGCACCCATTATCCACTCCTTCGCCCGATCATTCAGAATGTTATGGGGGATAAAGTCATGCTGATCGATTCAGGAGCAGAAACGATTGGCGAAGTTTCGATGTTACTTGACTATTTTGAAATCAGTAATTCACCACAAAATGCCCGAACGCTTTGTCAGTTTTATACGACAGGATCAGCTAAAATGTTCCATGAGATTGCCCAAGATTGGTTAGGATTAAAAGAACTGATCGTTGAATCGATTGATTTAGGAGGAAAAGAGCAATGATGCGTCATGACGGAAGAAATGTCCAAGATTTACGTAAAATCACGATTGAAACAAATGTGCTGAAGCATCCAGAAGGATCAGTTTTGATCAGCTTTGGCGATACGAAAGTGATTTGTGCGGCAACGGTTGAAGAGACAGTCCCCCCGTTTTTAAAAGGGACTGGTAAAGGATGGGTGACAGCAGAATACAGTATGTTGCCCCGCGCCACGAATACGAGAAATCGTCGTGAAAGCAGCAAAGGTAAGTTAAGTGGACGGACGATGGAGATCCAACGTTTGATCGGTCGTTCGTTGCGTGCGGTCGTCGATCTCGAGAAACTTGGTGAACGCAGTATCATCGTTGATTGTGACGTGATCCAAGCAGACGGTGGCACCCGAACAGCAAGTATTACCGGTGCATTTGTGGCTTTAAGATTAGCTATCGAAAAATTATTACAGAAAAAAGTGTTAGCGAATGATCCAATCAAAGAACATTTAGCCGCCATCAGTGTAGGGATTTTAGCTGATGGGACATGTGTGACTGATTTGGATTATCACGAAGACGTTGCAGCAGAAGTCGATATGAACTTAGTGATGACGGAATCGGGCAAATTTGTGGAAATCCAAGGGACAGGCGAAGAAGCTACCTTTGATGGTGAACAATTGAACGAAATGCTTGTTTATGGCAAAACAGCGATCGAATCACTGATTTTTGAACAAAAAAATGTTTTGTTGAGTGAATGGTCAGACACTACGCCTGAACCGACAGAAAAAACGATTGTGATTGCTACTCGAAATGCAGGCAAAGCAGAAGAATTCCGTACCTTATTTGCGAAAGAAGGCTATACAGTCAAAACATTGTTTGATTATCCTGAGATACCTGATGTCGAAGAAACAGGTACAACATTCGAAGAAAACGCTCGGTTAAAAGCAGAAACGATTGCTCAAGTATTGAACCAGCCAGTATTGGCGGATGACTCTGGCCTGAAAGTCGATGTGTTAGGTGGTAGACCAGGAGTTTATTCTGCCCGTTTTGCTGGCGAACATAAGAGTGATGCGGCAAATAACGCAAAATTACTTTTTGAATTAACCGATGTAGCTGATGAAGAACGCACCGCACAATTTCATTGTACGTTGGTTTTCGCTGAGCCAAATAAAGAAAGTTTAGTAGTGGAAGCAGAGTGGCCTGGACGAATTGGTCGGATACCTAAAGGCGAAAATGGTTTTGGCTATGACCCTTTGTTCATTCCTGATGGGTACACTCAAACAGCGGCAGAAATCTCAAGTGAAGAAAAAAATAACCACAGTCACCGAGGCTTGGCTATGGCAAAACTAAGCCAAGTTTGGCAGGGATGGTTGGAAGGAGTGGAGTAGATGCGCTATTTAGTCGTTAGTGACAACCATGGGGATCGAGCAATCATCAAAGAATTGGTGACCCAGTATCAAAATCAAGTTGATTATTTCTTTCATTGTGGCGATTCAGAACTTGACGCAACAGATGAAGTTTGGGAAACTTATCTCGGTGTACAAGGCAATTGTGATTTCGGCACAGACTTTGAGACCAAACGAGTTGTAGATACTGGGCTTGATCGGGTATATATGACGCACGGCCATTTATCGAATGTCCGCTTTGGTTTGACTCAGTTAGCCCTTGAAGCAAAAGAGCAACAAGCAACGATTGCTCTTTTTGGGCACACCCATCAACTAGGGTGTGAATTTGAAGAAGGTATCTTGTTCTTAAATCCAGGAAGCATTTCCCAACCTCGAGGAATGATCCAAATCCCAGCTTACGCAATCATTGAGAGTACGAAAGAGACACTTGCTGTCCAATACTATAATCGATCACACAAAAAAATCGATAACATGGCATTTGAATATAAACGCTGACAAACAAACTCTAATTTTTGCTAAAAAAAGAAATGTTTGTATAGATTTTGCATCCGTTTTCGGTAAAATAGAGATATTGAAAGAATTTGAAATGGAGGGCCAATACATGATTGGACCAATTGTAAGAGAGTTATTACTGCAAAATCAAGAGACATTTTTGGTTCCAGCAGAAAACGTGGCAAATGTTATGTATCAACATCCGTTATCGCATGGACTATTAGTTTTATCGAAAGTTGGCTACACTAAAATCCCTGTCTTAGGGAAAGATGATCGCTTTGTTGGTCTAGTCAGTCTGTCGAATGTTGTCAATAAGATGATGGACCTACAAACAATCAGTATGGAACCATTAGAAGGCCTAACAGTTGCTGATGTAATGGAAACCGATGTACCAACCATTGATGAAAATTGGGAACTAGAAGAAGTTCTTCATTTACTAGTGGATGCTTCGTTCTTGCCAGTTGTCACAGAGGATAAAGTGTTCAAAGGAATCATCACACGAAAAGAGTTATTGAAAGCAGTCAATTACATGGTACACGAATTAGAACGTCAAAATATTGTATCACCAAAAATAGATGTAGATGATTTAAGAGAAAGAATCGATATCGTTAGTTAAAGGTAATTGATCCTACTCACAAAATAGAAAGACATAAAACAAATGAAGCGACGCCTAAAAGTTAGATTATATTTCTAACTTCTGGACGTCGCTTCATTTGAAGTATTAAGGAATGGCACGAGTGGGAATAAAGTTTGTCCTGAGAATCAAATAATTTAGTCATTTTAGACATTTTTCTAATGATTAAAAAAAGAGGTCAAACCTAAACACTTCTGTTCATTCGGTTTTAGATGGTAGGAGAGGGCTAATGTCCCACTCCCAGCGTAGACACTACATAAACTATTTCAACACGATCGGTGTATTTGGGATGCTGTAACCGGCAGCTGTCAGTTCTTTGACATATGAACTCAAAAATTCTTCTTTCAATTCGAACTGTTTACCATTTAAAACGTAACAAATTGTCCGAATCGCAAAGTTACTGTTGCCGATATCGACCAATCCAAAGATCGATGGCTCAGTTTGTAATTCTTCTTCGTATTTTACAGCTAACGTTTCATTAACTTTTTGAATGATCTCATAGATCTTATCATAGCCTTCTTCCGGAACGATCCGAATATCAAGAACGACTTGCATATTGGAACGAGAAAGGTTACTGATCGTTGTGATACTACGGTTTGGAATGAAGTGGACGGTACCGTCAACACCTTTGAGTTGCAGTGTCCGGATACCAACGGATACCACGGTTCCTTCGATCGTAAGATTCGTTAATTTGACATAGTCGCCAACGTCCATTTGTTGTTCCATGATAATAAAGAAGCCAGTGATCACATCACTCATAAAGCCTTGTGCGCCTAAACCGATGGCTACTCCGGCAATCCCTGCTCCGGCTAATAGTGAACCAATCGGCACACCGATCACGGATAGGATGGCATAAATAAAGAAAAAGCCAATCGTATAATTGAAAATGGTATTTAAAAGACTTTGTAACGTTTTTAAGCGGCTACCGTTAAGAACGGTTTTTTTTGAATATTGTTTAAAAGATTTGTCGATCAAGTATTTACCGATTCGATTAATGAGGCCAAAAAGAATAATCAAAAAAATAAGGAATAATCCTTTTTGGATCATTGTAGAAAAAATCCCATCCCAATCAATATTATTCCAAAAACGTTGGAACGCATTGAGTTGACTAACCGCTTGATCAGTCAAATTTTCTCCAGTTGAGCTTGTTGTTTCTGCTGTTGCAATGAATGAAAACATAAAATCCCCTTTTCTAATTAGTCTCTTTTGTATTGTAACAAGAACAGCATAAAAATCAAAATAAATCATTAGATAAGCTACCAATCACACTTGCAATAACAAGTGGTTAAAATAAACGATGACAAATGGGAGAGATAGTGCTAAAATATTTCAAAACTGACGATTGGTGGTATGAACATGCAAATAGATTGGGATAACTTAGGATTTTCTTACATCAAAACACCTTGGCGCTACGTTGCCAAATGGAAAGATGGAGAGTGGGAAAAAGGCGAATTGACCGAGGATAATTATCTGTCACTTCATGAAGGATCGCCCGCACTTCACTATGGCCAACAGTGCTTTGAAGGATTAAAGGCTTATCGCAGAAAAGATGGAAAGGTCAATTTATTCCGTCCAGAGCAAAACAGTCGTCGCTTGAACCAGAGTGCCAGACGTTTATTGATGCCCATGGTTCCAGAAAAAATGTTTGTTGATGCAGTAAAAGAAGTCGTAAAAGCAAATGAAGCCTTTGTGCCACCTTATGGTTCAGGAGCAACGTTGTATTTACGGCCTTTCCTGATCGGGGTTGGAGAAAACATTGGTGTTCATCCAGCGCCTGAGTATTTGTTTGTTGTTTTCTGTACGCCTGTAGGAGCCTATTTCAAAGGTGGATTAAAACCAACGAACTTTATCGTTTCTGACTATGACCGAGCGGCACCTAATGGAACAGGAGCTGCCAAAGTAGGAGGGAACTACGCAGCAAGTCTATTACCGGGGACTGAAGCGAAAGAATTAAATTATTCAGATTGCGTTTACCTAGATCCAGCGACGCACACAAAAATTGAAGAAGTCGGCGCGGCGAATTTCTTTGGTATCACTAAAGACAACCAGTTCATCACACCGCAATCGCCTTCGATTTTACCAAGTATTACGAAGTATTCCTTGTTGCAGATTGCGGAAGAACGTTTGGGGCTTAAAGCAGTTGAGGGAGACATCTACATCGATCAACTTGATCAATTTGCAGAAGCAGGTGCGTGTGGAACCGCAGCGGTGATTTCACCGATTGGTGGAATCTACTATAAAAATGATTTACATGTCTTTTACAGTGAGACAGAAGTAGGACCAGTAACTAAGCGTTTATATGATGAATTGACGGGTATCCAGTTTGGGGATATCGAAGCACCAGAAGGTTGGATCGAAGTCGTCGAATAATGACTGGCTTTAAAAATAACTACAAAAAAATCAGCTCTCACATTGGAGGGCTGATTTTTTATTGGATCAAGATAAGTGAACACCTTTATCTACGTAAATGATATCACCGATGATCCCGCTAGATAGGGGGCTGATCAAGAAAGCACAAGTATTTCCGACTTCTTCGATCGTCACCCCTTGTTGATCGGGGGTGCGTGATTCGGATAACTCGATCAATTTTTGGTAATCCTTCACACCAGTAACTGCTAACGTTTTGATCGCACCAGCAGAGATCCCGTTGACACGGATTCCTTTAGGTGAGAATTCAGCGGCTAAGTAGCGAATGGCAGCTTCTAGTGAAGCTTTTGCAATTCCCATCATATTATAGTTAGGGATCGCTCGTTGTGAACCAAGATAAGACATACTTACGATGCCGCTGTTGGGAGCTAAGTACTTTTGGGCATACTTCGATACAGCGATCAATGAATAGCTGCTGATGTCTTGTGCTAATTGATAACCATCTCTTGAAATATCAGAAACATTACCTGAAAGCTCTTCTTTGTTGGCATAAGCAACAGCGTGGACCAAACCATGGATCTCACCGGCATATTCACCAATCGTATCCATCGCTTTTTCGATGCTCTCATCGCTAGCAACATCACACTCTACAGTGAAGGCATCTTCACCGACTAATTTGACTAGCGATTTCTTCATCCGTTCATTTTGGTACGTATAGATGATCTCAGCGCCTTGTTGCATCATTGCTTCTGCACAACCCCAAGCAATACTGCGTTTATTCGCAACACCCATGATCACGATTTTTTTTCCTTCTAAAAAAGACATATAGACACTCCTTTGATTCAATAAAAGTTTTGTTTGACGATAATATAAGTGCAAAAAAATAACTTCTTGATTTCTTATTATTCAGTAAAATGCTTTGATTGTCAAACTATTTTTTTGATGAATAAAAAATGATTGCCAAATAATCAAGAATATGATACTTTGATAATCAAAGTATTAATTACGGCAATTGCCCGAAAGAAGGAGTAAACTATGTCATACGCATTATCAGCAACGGAAGTAATGGATCTTATTCCAAACCGTTACCCAATTTGTTACATCGATTACGTGGATTCGATCGATTCAGGAAAGAAGATCATTGCAACAAAAAATGTAACGATCAATGAAGATTTTTTCCAAGGTCATTTCCCTGACAATCCTGTCATGCCCGGAGCGTTGATCCTAGAAACCCTTGCACAAGCAGGTTCGATCTTGATTTTAAAATCAGAAGAGTTCCTAGGGAAACGTGCGTATATCGGTGGGATCAACAAAGCAAAATTCCGTCAAAAAGTCGTTCCTGGGGATGTGATGAAGTGTCATTTTGAGATCATCAAAATGAAAGGACCTGTAGGGACTGCGATTTCTGAAGCTTTTGTTGACGATAAAAAAGTGTGTGAATGTGAATTTACATTTATCGTCAATGAGCAAGCATAAAGATAAAAATAAACTTTAGGAACCCATAGAGAGGTTCTAAAAATATCAATAGATATGGCAATAGGGGAGTGGGAAGTAGCTTTCCGCAAAAAAGAATCATCTTCTGAATAGTTTTCTATTCTTAGATGATCTTTTTTTGTCTATTTAAGACTGTTTTGAAAATGTTAAGTTTTACTAAAGATGAAAATAAAAAATAGTTGTAAAGTCCCAGTCATCAAAAGTTTTTTTAGTGAAAAAGGGAGTGGGACATTCGTTCATCTCACCCACCTATAACCGAATAAACGGCGGGAACAAAAGTAACCTCTTCGAAAAATAAGGCGCCATCCACAAAAATTTGAAAAACAATTTTCGTGGATGGCGCCTTATTTCTCGAGGCTGAACACTTCTGTCACGACCTCAAAGTGATCAAATGTGTGTTTATTTTGCTTCCTGTAAGATGTTGATTTTTTCGATCTTCACATCTTCTTTTGGCTTATCTGAGCTATCTGTTTCGACAGCAGCGATCGCATCAACGACGTCCATACCTTCAACGACTTGACCAAAGACAGTGTATTCACCATCTAAGCTAGGGTAGCCGCCATTTTTATAAGCGTCAATGATAGCTTGTGGGTAATCATCTTTCAATAAACCATCATGCATGTCATCAGAGTTTTGTACGATGAAGAATTGGCTGCCATTACTATTCGGGTCTTGTGTACGAGCCATTGAAAGGGCGCCGCGGATGTTATACAGTTGGTTTGAGATCTCCGTTTCGAAACCTTCTCCCCAAATACTTTCTCCGCCAGTTCCGTTCCCTTCAGGATCGCCACCTTGGATCATAAAGTCTTGGATGACACGATGGAAAGTGACGCCATCGTAATAGCCATCTTTAGCATGAGTCATAAAGTTCTCCACAGCTTTTGGTGCAAGCTCTGGGAATAGTTTGATCTTGATCGTTCCTTTAGTTGTGACCATTTCAACTAGATCTTCGTTATCAGCGACTTCTGTATTCAATTGAGGTAACTCTAAAGAATTTAAATCGATGCTTTCTACAGTGCTAGTCTCTGTTGTTTTTTCTGTAGATTCTTTTGTACTTGAAGACGCGGTATCTGAACCGTTCGACGTACAACCAGCTGCAAATAATAGCGTTGCAGCCATACTCATAGTTAAAAATAATTTTTTGTGTTTCATAAGTAATTCCTTTCTTTTTTAGTTCGTTGTTATCTTTAATGATAGCAAATTATCAGATAAATACCTACACTTTTTCGAACAATAAGCGAAATTATTTAATAAATAGCAAAAGGTGTAGACCATTTGAAAGCGGTTTGTTATAATGTAAGTGGATACAAAAACGCACATCCAGGAGGGTATCAACACATGGGAAAATTAGGAATTTCAATTTATCCAGAACGTTCAACGTTTGAAAAGGACAAAGAATATTTAGATTTAGCACATAAATACGGATTTAAACGTGTATTCACAAGTTTATTACAAATTGCAGACGATAAAGAAAAAGTCTTAGCAGACTTTAAAAAGGTAGTCGATTATGCCAATCAATTAGAGATGGAAGTCATGGTGGATATCAATCCAGCTTTATTTGAACAGTTAGAGATCTCTTATGATGATTTATCGTTCTTTGATGAGATGGGCGCTGACGGCATTCGTCTTGATATTGGATTTACTGGAGCTGAAGAAGCAAAAATGACTCGCAATCCATACAATATCAAAATTGAGATCAACATGAGTTCAGGCACGAATTATGTTGACAATATCATGAGCTATTCGCCGAACACAGATAACTTACTAGGTTCACATAACTTTTACCCTCATCGTTATTCTGGTTTAGGATATGATCATTTTGTCGCTTGTTCGGAGAAATTCCGCAAATATAATTTGAATACGATGGCATTCGTAAATTCACAAACAGCCGACTTTGGCCCATGGCCGACACAAGACGGACTTTGTTCACTAGAAGACCATCGTGATCTTGAAATCGCGACGCAAGTCAAACACTTGATGTTGACAGGTTTGATCGATGATATCTCAGTAGGAAATGCTTATGCGAGTGAAGAGGAATTACGCTCAATGTCTGAAGCCTTCTTTGCAAGTTATCCTACATTAAAAGTGGATGTAGCAGACGATATCACAGAAGACGAACGTATTTGTCTATTCGACAACCTTCATAGTTATCGTGGAGATCGCTCAGAGTATATCTTGCGTTCCACGATGACACGCATCTATTACAAAGACAAACCATTCCCAGCGCATAATACGAAAGATATGACCCGTGGGGATGTATTGATCGATAACGTTGGTTATGGTCAATATAAAGGCGAAACACAAATTGCTTTAAAGGAAATGAAAAATGATGGGCGAGTGAATGTCGTCGGACGTATCTCAGACGATGAGTTATTCTTACTTGATTTCTTAAAACCATGGTCAAACTTCAAGTTGATTGAAAGTAAATAATTATACAATTAAATATTGAAAAGACCCGTAAAGCTTTGATCGCTTTACGGGTCTTTCAATGACGATTATTATTTATTCTAGATTGCATCACACGTCCTCTTTGTTTATACTAATTATAGACAGTACATCAATGTGAAAGCAAGGAAGGTATAAGATGAAACTTTGGATCAAAATTTTAATCGGCGTGACATTACTCGTGACAGTCGTATTAGTCTTTGCGGGTAATTATTTTTATAACTATGCCGTTGTTCCTTCAGAAAAAGACTTTTTAGAAGGCGATACTCCTGGCACAACAAAAACAAATGAAGAATCGAGTGCACAATCTTGGTTTGCGAATCCTGACAATCGTAAAGAGTGGCAACAGATATCTACGGATGGGTTGAAGCTATCAGCCATTTATCTACCAGCAACAGACAGTCATAAGACGGCGATTGTGGCTCATGGATATATGGGCAATGCAGAAACGATGGCAAATTACGCAAAGATGTTTCATGATCTTGGCTATAACGTATTAGTACCTGATGCGCGTGGACACGGAAAAAGTGAAGGGGATTATATCGGCTTTGGCTGGCACGAACGGAAAGATTATGTGAAATGGATCGATCAAGTGCTTGAAACAAACGGTCAATCGGAAGAAATCGTTCTATACGGTATTAGTATGGGGGCAGCGACGGTGATGATGACTAGCGGAGAATCACTGCCTACAAATGTTAAAGCGATCATCGAAGATTGCGGTTATTCCTCTGTTAACGAAGAATTGGCTTATCAGCTCAATGAATTATTTAGCTTACCGCCGTTCCCACTGATCCAAGTAACCAGCTTGATGACAAAAATCAGAGCCGGCTATTTCTTTGGGGAAGCTGATGCGATCAAACAATTAGAAAAAAACCAATTACCGATGCTGTTTATCCATGGGGATGCGGATACATTTGTTCCTTACGAAATGTTGGACAAAGTCTACCAAGCGACGAACGGACCAAAAGAAAAATATATCGTCCCAGGAGCAGAGCATGCCAAAGCATATTCGATCGATCCTGAGAATTATCAAAAGACTGTAAGTAGTTTCCTAGAAAAATATGTAAAATAACTGTTGTGACCAAAGTGTTTCTTAAAGAACTTTAAGAACTTTCTTGAAACTTTTGGTCACAACGTTTTATTTTGTCTCCATTCGTTCTTGCAGTAAAATAAAGAAAGAGTCAGGTATTTCCGTGAAACTTTCAGTTTAATGATGGACAAACGGGCCATTCACCGATAAAATAGACAGGACTTGTGTTTATTGTGGAAATTCAGGTAGTCAGTATAGTTAGAATAGATAAAAGGAAATAGGAGGACGATAATATGTCCATGTTTTTAGATCAAGTAACAATCGACGTGAAGGCTGGTAAAGGCGGAGACGGGATGGTTGCGTTTCGTAGAGAAAAATATGTACCTGATGGAGGACCGGCTGGTGGTGATGGCGGTCAAGGAGGCGATGTGATCTTAGTCGTTGATGAAGGCTTACGCACGTTGATGGACTTCCGTTTCAACCGTCACTTTAAGGCTCAGCCCGGTGAAAATGGCATGAGTAAAGGGATGCATGGACGTGGTTCTGATGATACGTATGTCAAAGTCCCTCAAGGAACAACTGTACGTGATGCAGAAACAGGGGCACTCTTAGGAGATTTGATCGAAGATGGTCAGACTTTAGTAGTAGCAAAAGGTGGCCGCGGCGGTCGCGGAAATATCCGTTTTGCTTCTCCAAGAAACCCTGCGCCGGAAATTGCTGAAAACGGCGAACCCGGCCAAGAACGTAAAATCGAATTAGAATTAAAAGTACTAGCAGACGTAGGTCTCGTAGGTTTTCCTTCGGTTGGGAAATCGACCTTGCTTTCTGTGATCTCTTCGGCAAGACCAAAAATCGGGGCGTATCACTTTACTACCCTTGTACCAAATCTAGGGATGGTCACTACAAGTGACGGACGTAGTTTTGCGGCAGCGGATCTTCCAGGACTAATCGAAGGAGCTTCACAAGGCGTCGGATTAGGCACACAATTTTTGCGTCATATCGAACGTACTCGTGTCATTTTGCATGTGATCGATATGAGTGGAATGGAAGGGCGCGATCCTTACGAAGATTACTTGGCGATCAACCATGAGTTGTCTTCTCATAACTTGCGCTTGTTAGAGCGTCCACAGATCATTGTAGCAAATAAGATGGATATGCCGGATGCAGAAGAAAATCTAGTGAAATTCAAAGAACAACTAAATAAAAACAAAGAAGATGAATTTGCCGATGACATCCCAGTATTCCCAATCTCTGGTGTGACTCGTAAAGGACTGGATGCCTTACTGAATGCGACAGCTGATCTGTTGAAAGTAACACCAGAATTCCCATTATACGAGGAAGAGATCGAAGAAGAAACCGTTCATTATGGCTTCAATCCAGAAGGTCCTGAATTTACGATCGATCGTGAACCAGATGCGACATGGGTATTGTCAGGTGAGAAAATCGAGAAGTTGTTCCAAATGACTAACTTTGACCACGATGAAACGGTGATGCGTTTTGCTCGCCAATTACGTGGGATGGGTGTCGATGAAGCCTTGCGTGCCAGAGGTGCAAAAGATGGTGACTTGGTGCGTATTGGTGAGTTTGAGTTTGAATTTGTCGAATAATATTAGATACACCACATATTTAAGTGACTAGATAGCCGTTCAGTTCCAAGTTGTAAGGCAAAATTTGAGAAAATGATCGTTCATTTTTTTTGGTTTTGACTTACTCTCTTAGGAGCAGGCTTTCGTAGAACCTTTATCGGATTTGAGGAGTTGACGAATGTCAAACTCCTTTTTTTGTATACTGCGTTATTTTTTAAAGGTTTTCCCTTTTATTTTTGTTTATTCCAAGGTACACTAAAAGAAAATGAGAAAGAGGCGATCTTCATGAGCAAACGAGTGATCATATTGAATTTTGAGTTAGAAAGTCAAGCTTACCAAGCATTTTCCGAAATCAAGAAGCTTCACATGACGAGAGCGATCAAAGGCGAACAAATGGCGGTCATCAGCCATCAGTCTAATGGCGCCCATCAATTCAAAATCGAAGACTTCTTAGATTTTACTGGGAACAATAAATCCTCTAAAGGTGGTCTGATCGGAATGCTAGTTGGCGTTTTAGGTGGCCCATTAGGGATCTTGCTAGGATGGTTTGCGGGCGGAATGATCGGTGCGAGCCAAGATGCCAAGGAAATCAAAGATGCACAAACGGTGTTTGATTTTGTTGGAAATAAGATCGGCGAAGGCGCAACAGGTCTGATCTTGATCGCAGAAGAAGAGGACAACCGACCATTGAACCAACTTGTGATGATGGAATTAGGTGGAGAAATCACTCGATTGGATTATGAAGAAGTAGAACAAGACGTTCATGATGCAACTGAGGTAGAAAAACATGCAAAAGAAACAGCGCAGAAAAATTGGGATGAAAAGCACAAAAAGCCAACCGATAGCTCAGAGGATACTACGCCTTCTGAATAACGATAAAAAGAATGGATGTAAGAATAGTGGTACTTATTCACTCTTTTCATTTATAGGGACAGTCTTCTAAAAATTATCCTGCGAATTTCAGTTGATTGTCGGCTGATTTTACCCTAGAATTAATAAGAATGAATAGAAAGTTAGGTAAATTATGGAACTAGAATTTTTAGGTACAGGCGCAGGGGTTCCTGCTAAACATCGAAATGTCTCAAGTATCGCATTGAAACTTTTGGACGAGCGAAATGAGATTTGGTTGTTTGATTGTGGGGAAGGCACGCAAATGCAGATTCTACGAACAAATATCCGTCCAAGAAAAATAGAAAAAATATTTATCACTCATCTCCATGGGGATCATATTTTTGGTTTGCCAGGTTTAATCAGTAGTCGCTCTTTTCAGGGTGGCGAAACACCATTAGAAATCTATGGCCCTAAAGGAACGGAAGCATTTGTACGCAATGCGCTGACGATTTCTCAAACTAAACTAGGCTATCCCCTTGTTTTTATTGATTTATCAGAAGATCAAGCTATTTTTGAAGACGCACACTTTTCTGTGTATGCAAAAAAATTAAGCCATGGCATCGATAGCTACGGATATCGGATCGTTGAGCATGATCACAAAGGCGAATTACAAGTGGATAAGCTTAAAGAACTGAATATTCCAGCTGGTCCCATCTATGGAAAACTAAAAAAAGGGGAGACGGTCCAATTAGACAATGGCCAGCTCATCAATGGACGCGATTTTGTCGGTCCAGATAAAAAAGGACGAATCGTGACCATTTTAGGAGATACTCGAAAAACGACCAATTCTGTTATATTAGCAAAAAACGCAGATGTCTTGGTGCATGAAAGTACGTTTAATAAAAACGAGGCGAGAATGGCCCATAATTATTTCCATTCAACGACTCATCAAGCCGCAGAAGTGGCAAAAGAAGCAAATGTCCAAAGATTATTACTGACCCATATCAGTGCGAGATATCTAGGAAAAGCAACACAAGAACTTGAACAAGAAGCGCAAGAAATCTTTCCAAATACAAAAGTCATGAAAGATTTTGAGGTTGTGGATGTTCCGTTTCAAGAGGAGGAAAAAAGTTGAATTTAGAAAATAAAGTCGTTTTAGTCACTGGTGGCTCTGGTGGTTTAGGTGCACAAATCTGTTATGAAGCAGCAAAACAAGGAGCAATCGTTGTCACGTGTGCGAGAAGAATCCAACAAATTGGCGAAGTGATGGCGGTTTGTCAAGAACTAAGTGGAAAACCAGCATACGCGTTTCAACTAGATGTTAGTAATCCAGACAGCGTAGATGAATTGTACGACAAGGTGATGACTGAGGTCGGTCGTGTTGATATCTTAGTCAATAATGCTGGATTTGGTATCTTTGAGGATTTCTTATCCTTTGACTTAGGAAAAGCCTACGATATGTTCGAAGTCAATGTCTTGGGGATGATGGTATTGACACAAAAATTTGCGATCGATATGGCAGAAAGACGTCAAGGACATATCATCAATGTGGCATCCATGGCAGGAAAAATGGCGACAGCTAAATCTACGATCTATTCTGCTACTAAATTTGCTGTTTTGGGCTTTTCAAATGCGTTACGTTTAGAGTTGAAGCCACTAGGAGTCGCAGTCACTACGGTAAATCCCGGACCAATCGAAACGGAATTTTTTGATAAGGCTGATCCAAGTGGTAGTTATTTGGAAAAAGTCGGTCATTTAGTTTTGGATTCAACTAAATTAGCACAAACGATCGTGCGAGCGATGAAGCATCCTAAACGTGAGATCAATCAGCCGGTATTGCTAGAAATCGCGTCTAAATTTTATGCACTTTTCCCAACCATTGGGGATTATTTTGCAGGTGGAATTTTTAATAAAAAGTAGGTGAAGTAAATGAAAAAGCAAGGTAGTGTGATCGTTGGTTTTTTACTTGTACTTGTCATTGTCGTGTTCGCTGTATTGAACAATCAAAATGTTCCTGTAAGCTTTGGATTTGCTTCTTTTAATGCGCCATTGATTCTAGTGATCATTGGTTCAGCATTGATTGGTGCATTGATTGTATTTTTAACAGCCTTTACGACACTATGGCAACAGAAGAAACAATTAAAACAATTAACAAAAGAATTAGCAGAGAACCAAGCAGATATCCAAAAGAAAATCGAAGAGGCGACAGAAGAACAACAAAGACAATTTCGAAATGAACGTGCGGAACTTGAAGCGGCCTATCAAGCAGAATTACAAGCAAAGCAAATACAGATCGAACAAATGCAAACACCTTCTGAATCACCTTCTCAAACACCAAAGCAAAGCGTCAATTACTTTGATTGATCATGGATAGCTGATGTTTTTTTGAAAGTAAATAGAATAAAGTGGTAGAAATCACTGTATCAAAAATCAAATAGAGGATTTATTACTCAATTTCTAAAAGGCAACCAAAGTAGGCAAACGAATCTGTTTTGTCTACTTTGGTTTATTTAAGTTGGAGATGTCAGAATCTAATCTTCTGAAATTCTTTTTTTTAGAGAAGACGTTTGCTATAATGACTAAGTTAGGGGTGAGTATGTGAGACGAGCAAATTTTGATTGGAAGGTCAATGAAACAACACCTTCTGAATCTTTTATCCAAATAATCAAACAACAAGGATTGTCTCCTCTGATCGGGCAATTGCTATGGCAAAGAGGATACCGAGAGGAAGAAAGTATCCATCGGTTTTTACATCCAAAAGAGCAAAAGTTGCATGATCCATATTTGATGTTTGATATGGACAAGGCAATCAGCCGTATCCAAGAAGCCGTGATCAATGGTGAACAAATCTTAGTTTACGGAGATTATGATGCAGATGGCATCACCAGTGCGACCGTCATGAAAGAAACGTTAGAATTGCTTGGTGCCCAAGTGGAAGTCTTTTTACCTAATCGATTTGAACATGGGTATGGACCTAATCTAACCGTTTATCAAGAGAAAATAGCCGCAGGGACTCAATTGATCGTGACTGTCGATAATGGGGTAGCTGGGCATAAAGCAATTGCTTATGCACAACAGCACGGAGTAGATGTGATCGTGACAGATCATCATGAGTTGCCTAGTGAATTACCAGCGGCTTATGCAATCATCCATCCCCGCCATCCACAAGGCAATTATCCTTTTGGAGAATTAGCAGGTGTCGGTGTCGCGTTTAAAGTAGCGACCGCTTTGTTGGAAGAACCACCAGCAGAATTTTTAGATTTAGTCGCAATTGGCACAATCGCTGACCTTGTCTCTATGACTGATGAGAATCGGACGCTAGTGGCGTTAGGTTTAGAGGCAATTCGTCATACCGAGCGAGTAGGCTTACAGGCACTGTTTGCGAAAAGTAGTGTACGTACGAATGAAGCGGATGAAACGATGATCGGTTTTTCGATTGCCCCGCGCTTGAATGCCATCGGCCGGATGGGAGACCCTAATCCAGCAGTTGAATTACTAGCCACATTCGACGAAAGTCAAGCTCAGACATTAGCCGAGCAGTTACAAACGGTCAATGAAGAACGTAAAGCGATCGTTGAGCAAATCACCTCAGAAGCATTGGCGATGATCAATGAAGAGAACCAGATCCATTTATTAGCACATCCAGGCTGGCATGAAGGGGTACTAGGGATCGTTGCAGGAAAAATCATGAATCAAACAGGCAAACCAACAATCGTGCTAGGCATCAAAGACCAGTCCGTTGCAAAAGGATCAGGTCGAAGTATCGAAGCGTTGAATCTTTTCGATATGCTGAATGAGATGCGTGAATTGTTTACATTTTTTGGCGGCCATCACGCAGCAGTCGGATTAACAATGCCAGCGGAAAATATCCCTGAGTTACAAGACCGGATGAATGCCTATATAGAAGAAAAGCAAATCGACTTGTCTAAAGGTCCTGTGTTGGTGATCGATGAAATCGTCTCCCCAAAGGATGTAACGGTCGAACAAATCGCTACATTGAAATTACTGGCACCATTCGGAACAGATAATCCTGTACCTAACTTTTTATTCAAACAGGTTGCAGTCGAAAATGTAAAACGAATCGGTTCGAACCAACAGCACTTGAAGCTTTCTTTAGTGGATGAAGATAGTCAATTAGATGCTGTCGCGTTTGGTTTTGGCCCACAAGAAAATGAATTTGTAGATGATTCGCTTGATATTGTAGGACAATTATCGATCAATGAATGGAATGGGCGCAAAAAACCGCAGCTGATGGTTTCTGACTTTGCAGTAGAAGGATTGCAAGTATTTGATTGGCGGGCGAAACGTTACCGAACATTAGCAAATGAAATCGAAAGTCCGTTCTATTTAGCGTTTGATGAAGCATCGATCAAAGAACTAAATGAGTCGATACAAAAACACATCATTCATTGGACAGATAAAGAAATGATTCAATCATGGATTCAGGAAAATGACCCAAACGCATTAGTCGTGATCGATTGTCCAACCGATTTGAACGACTTGAAAGAGATCTTATCATTTGGGTCCTTTAGCCGAGTTTACTTTTTAGGTATTTCTGTTGATGAAGCATACTTGAACGGTGTAGGAACAAGAGAACAATATGCTCGACTCTTCAAATTGATCCATGCGCAAGAACGGATCGATATCAGACATAAATTAGGTGCAATGGCCAACTATTTAAAAATTCCACAAAAATTATTAATTTTTATGATACAGGTGTTTTTTGAGTTGAAGTTTGTTACAATAAACAATGGTGTTTTGGAGAAAGTCGCAGATCCGGCGAGTCATCTATTGACTGCAAGTGACCGCTATCAGGAGCGATTGAAAAAAATCAAATCAGAGGAATTCTTACTATTAAGTGACATTCCCACAATAAAAAAATGGTTAACAACCTAGGAGGAAACAATAAAGTGGATTTAAAAAATTATATTGCCAGTATTCCTGACTATCCGTCCAAAGGAATTATATTTAGAGATATCTCGCCATTGATGGCTGATGGAGATGCTTATCGTGAAGCAACGAAGCAAATCGTTGATTATGCGAAAGAAAAACGTATCGATATGGTCGTTGGACCAGAAGCACGTGGATTTATCGTAGGGTGTCCAGTGGCTTACGAATTAGGCGTGGGCTTTGCTCCTGTGCGTAAAAAAGGAAAATTACCTCGCGAAACGATCGAAGTCACTTACGGGCTTGAATACGGTACAGATACCTTGACGTTGCACAAAGATGCAATTCAACCAGGACAAAGAGTCTTGATCTGTGATGACTTATTAGCAACAGGTGGAACGATCAAAGCAACGATCGAATTGATCGAAGAACTTGGCGGAGTTGTTGTGGGTTGTGCCTTTTTGATCGAGTTGATGGATCTGCATGGTCGTGACAAAATCGAAGGCTACGACATGATTACTTTGATGGAGTATTAATCAAATAAAATATTGAACAGAAAACCCCCTTCCACAAACGGATGAATCGTTTGCGGAAGGGGATTTTCGTTGGATGAGTAGCCTCAATTTATTGATGGAACAAATGTGTGCAAGGAGTAGGTAGTCAGTTTGTCGTTAAAAAAAGCAAACGAGCGATCATCGTTTGCTTGGACGGATTTTTCATAGAAGCGATCTTATTTACTTTTACGAGTGCCTGGAGCTGTAATAGGTTTCGTGATAGAAGGAGTCTTCATGGGATTGACGACGTTGTGATTGACGGTATTTTTTTTCATCCCACAACATAAACCACAATGTAAACAAAGGAACAAAAACCAACAGCGCTGTACGTAGACCAAAATTACCAATAATAATACCTAAAAACAAAACGATCAATACTAAACCAAAACGTCTCATTGATTTCATGATTTTCACCTCTTTATAGAATGCGAACAAAAGTTCGTATCATTAGTATACGAACTTTTGTTCGGTTTGTAAAGAGGGAAGTTCAAAAAGAACAAAGATATCTACTAAAAGAGGAAAAGACGAGCTTGAGATCATGATCTCAAGCTCGTAAATAAATAACTGAATTTTCTTTTTTATCAATAAATATGACTACGGTACAGACCAACGACACGACCTAAGATCGACACCTCATCTAAAATGATCGGTTCCAGTAAATCATTCTCGGGTTGCAAACGGAAATGATCTCTTTCTTTATAGAACCGTTTGCAAGTTGCTTCGTCTTCTGCAGTCATCGCAATCACGATATCACCATTTTGTGCAGTTTCTTGTTTACGGACAATGACATTATCGCCATCCAATATCCCAGCATTGATCATACTTTCTCCTCGGATCGTCAACATGAACAGACTGCCTTCTTCTGAGGAAAGGTTTGGTGGGACTGGAAAGAAGTCAGAAGCTTCCTCGACAGCTAGTATCGGCTCTCCGGCAGTAACAACGCCGAGAACAGGGATCGTCGTTGGGCGAATCCCAATTTTTGATAATCCTTGTTGCGTCAATTCGATTGCACGTGGTTTCGTAGGGTCTCTTTGAATAAAGCCTTTTTTCTCTAATCGGGCAAGATGACCATGGACTGTCGATGTGGAAGAAAGCTGAACAGCTTCTCCGATCTCACGGACAGTCGGTGGATAGCCTTTTTGGGTCACTTGTTCGTGAATATATCGTAAGACTTCGATTTGTCTTGTTTCAGTTTGTCGGGCCACAAGGTACACCTTCTTTCACTTGATAACTAAATAGTACCATAGAAAATACATGATTTCAAACAAATGTTCGCATTAAAGACTATTGATGTAGTTGTTTTTTTTTCGTTTTTTATATAAGATGTAGGAGAAGCAAAAGCGAGGAGGAATAGTTGTGTTATCGCCTGAAAAAATCGAACGTATCAATCAGTTAGCTAAAAAGAAAAAAGCAGAAGGATTGACACCAGCTGAAGTCAAAGAGCAAAAGGAATTACGAGAAGCATATCTGACAGCCTTTCGTTCTGGCATGAGACATCATATTGAAGGGATGAAAGTGGTTGATCCCGATGGAAATGATGTCACACCAGATAAATTGAAAGAAATCCAGAAGAAAAAAGGCCTCCACGACCGAAATAGCAAGTTTTAGTAAAAAAAACTAAAAGTCGTTGCTTTTTCAGAGGAGATACTATAAAATTAGAAGTAGAAATATAGGTAAAAAAAACCTAAATTACAGGAGGGGTTACATTGTTTGATAAAATTGATCAGCTTGGTGTGAATACGATCCGTACATTGAGTGTCGATGCAGTACAAAAAGCAAATTCAGGACATCCGGGGTTACCAATGGGTGCCGCGCCAATGGCTTATGCCCTTTGGACGAAACACTTGAAAGTGAATCCGAAAACTTCTAAAAACTGGGCAGACCGTGACCGTTTTGTCTTATCTGCGGGACATGGTTCAGCGATGTTGTACAGCTTGTTGCACTTAGCAGGGTACCAAGTGACGATTGATGACTTGAAACAATTCCGTCAATGGGAGTCAAAAACACCAGGACACCCTGAGGTCAACCATACGGACGGCGTCGAAGCAACGACTGGTCCGTTAGGACAAGGGATCGCAATGGCTGTGGGGATGGCAATGGCAGAAGCGCATCTAGCAGCGACCTACAACAAAGATCAATTCAACGTCGTTGATCATTATACCTATGCGTTATGTGGCGATGGCGACCTGATGGAAGGTGTGTCTCAAGAAGCAAGTTCGATGGCTGGACATATGAAATTAGGAAAATTAATCGTTTTATACGATTCAAACGATATTTCTTTAGATGGACCAACCTCAAAAGCCTTCACTGAAAATGTTGGCGCACGCTATGAAGCTTATGGTTGGCAACATATCTTGGTCAAAGACGGCAATGATTTGGAAGCTATCTCAAAAGCAATTGAAGAAGCGAAAGCCGAAACAGACAAACCGACATTGATCGAAGTGAAAACGGTCATCGGATTTGGTGCACCAAACCAAGGAACTTCTGCGGTTCACGGCGCACCACTTGGCTTAGAAGGCATTCAAAAAGCTAAAGAGATCTATGGTTGGGAATACCCTGACTTTACCGTACCAGAAGAAGTGGCGGAACGCTTCCGTCAAACGATGGTTGAAGAAGGCGAAAAAGCTGAAAATGCTTGGCGTGAGATGTTCGCAGCATACAAAGCAGCGTATCCAGAATTAGCGCAACAATTCGAAGATGCTTTTGCTGGGAAGTTACCAGAGAATTGGGATGCCGAACTTCCAACGTACGACGAAGGTGAAAGCCAAGCGAGTCGTGTCTCAAGTAAAGAAGTTATCCAAGAATTATCAAAAGCGATCCCAAGCTTCTGGGGTGGTTCTGCCGATCTATCTGGATCAAACAATACGATGGTGACAGCAGACAAAGATTTCACGCCTGAACACTATGAAGGCCGCAATATTTGGTTTGGTGTTCGTGAGTTTGCGATGGCATCAGCGATGAACGGGATCCAATTGCATGGTGGTACCCGGATCTATGGGGGAACATTCTTTGTCTTTGTCGATTACTTGCGACCAGCTGTGCGTTTAGCAGCGATCCAAAACACGCCAGTTATTTTCGTCTTGACCCATGACTCTGTGGCAGTTGGTGAAGATGGCCCGACGCATGAGCCAGTGGAACAATTGGCTTCGGTTAGAAGTATGCCAGGTGTCCATGTCTTACGTCCGGCGGACGGGAACGAAACTCGTGCGGCGTGGAAAGTTGCGATGGAATCGACAGATACACCAACGATCTTAGTCTTGAGTCGTCAAAATCTACCAGTTCTTCCAACAACAAAAGAAGTGGCGGATGATATGGTTAAAAAAGGTGCCTATGTCTTGTCTCCAGCTAAAAGGGAACAACCAGAAGGAATCTTGATCGCGACAGGTTCAGAAGTGGATCTAGCGGTCAAAGCGCAAAAAGTATTAGCGGAACAAGGAAAAGATGTCTCAGTGGTTTCTATGCCAAGTTTTGATTTGTTTGAACAACAATCTGCAGAATATCAAGAAAGTGTCTTGCCAAAATCAGTGACGAAGCGTGTTGCGATTGAAGCGGCTGCTTCATTTGGATGGGAACGTTATGTAGGAATCGAAGGTCAAACGATCACGATCGATCACTTTGGTGCTTCTGCTCCTGGAAACAAAATACTTGAAGAATTTGGTTTTACAGTAGATAATGTAGTTAACGTCTTCAATCAATTATAGACAAATACTGAAAGCAGTTCGATTGGAGTGCTTGGAGATTTTTTCCAAGCCTCCAATTTTCTATTTTTTTAGATACAAATTAGTAAAAAGGGATTATTGTCGTTACTTTTGTGTTACTTTTTGATTACGTGAAGATTACAAAAAGTAAATAATTGAAGATTCGTTTGAGTTTCAATAAAATAAAACGTATAATTTAAATGATTAAGTTTCGTTTAAGAGGAAGTTTTATTTACTGTTTCATTTGAGGAGGAATTTGAATGCAAGAGCTGAGAACCCGTAGCGCTCGACACCATAGGCCCAAAAGGAAAATGACCATCAATAAAAAAGCCATTGCACCTTTAGTGGGGACAAGCCTATTAGTTGGGCCAATGTTGGTCACAGCAACACCACAAACTGTACGTGCGGATGAGTTAGATGTCGCATCTTCTGCCGATCCGCAAGCATTTATCAATCAAATCGGATGGGCTGCTTCTGAAGTTGCAGCAAGCAATGACTTATATGCATCTGTCATGATTGCACAAGCATTACTTGAAAGTGCTTATGGTACATCTGGATTATCAAGTGCACCATATTACAACTTATTTGGAGTCAAAGGTAGCGCAGGTCAATCTGTGGTATATATGAATACGCAAGAATATTTGAATGGTCAATGGGTAACGATGAACGAACCTTTCCGTCGCTATTCATCTTATTGGGAATCATTCCAAGATCATGCGAATGTTTTACGATCTACTAGTTTTTCGACAGGCGATTATCATTATTCAGGTGTATGGAAAAGTAATACAACCAGCTATTATGATGCAACAGCTTATTTAACTGGACGTTATGCAACAGATCCTAATTACGCATACAAATTAAATGAATTGATCAGCACATATAATCTGACTCGCTTTGATACACCATCAACTGGTTCAACAACAACTAGTACGACAAGTACCACAACGACCAGTACGACAACCTCTACAACGACTGCGACAAGTAGTAACCAAACTTATACTGTCGTCTCTGGAGATACACTTTGGGATATTGCTCAAAAATTTGGTATGTCCGTCGATGATCTGATGGCAAAAAATGGCATGACGATGTCAAATTATTCATTATTGGTTGGACAAGAAATCAATGTCTAACTTTATATCAACTTAAAAATAGAGGCATATCATTGGATATGCCTCTATTTTTTGCTTCTCCAGTAAGAATCACTCGCAGAAGTACCTCTTTTGTATTATGATTAATAGAGAAGCAAATGAAGGGGGAAAAAACATGACACAGATTTATCAGTCGATCACAGAATTGATCGGTAAAACACCTATCGTTCGATTAAATAAGATGGTTCCAGAAGGAGCTGCGGATGTTTTTGTTAAATTGGAATTCTTCAATCCAGGTGGAAGCGTGAAAGACCGTATTGCCTTGAATATGATTGAAAAAGCAGAACATGATGGAATATTGAAACCGGGTGATACAATCATTGAACCAACTTCAGGGAACACTGGTATTGGTTTAGCGATGGTCGGTGTAGCAAAAGGATATCATGTGAAACTTGTCATGCCTGAAACGATGAGTATCGAGCGTCGCTTATTGATGAAGGGCTACGGAGCAGAACTAATTTTGACTCCAGGGACAGAAGGCATCAGTGGTTCAATCAAAGAAGCAAAACGTCTGGCTGAAGAAAATGGGTATTTCTTGCCTCTGCAATTTGAAAACCCAGCTAATCCATTAGTTCATGAAAAAACGACTGGTCCAGAAATCCAAGCGGCGTTTGGTGTGAATGGGTTGGATGCGTTTGTCGCAGGAATCGGTACTGGTGGAACGATCACCGGTGCGGGACACGAATTAAAACGGATCAATCCAGCGCTTAAGATCGTTGGGGTTGAACCAGCCGAATCTGCCGTTTTAGAAGGAAAAGAACCTGGTCCACACAAAATCCAAGGCATCGGAACAGGGTTTGTTCCGGATACGTTAGATACGAATGTATATGATCAAGTCTTATCAGTATCTAGTGAGCAAGCAATGATCACAGCTCGCCGTATGGGGCAAGAAGAAGGTATCTTAGTGGGTGTTTCTGGAGGAGCTGCAGTTGAAGCTGCACTTAATGTAGCTAAAGAACTAGGTGCTGGAAAAAAAGTTCTTGCGATTATTCCTGATAACGGAGAACGTTATTTGTCTACTCCTTTGTATCAGGATATGTAAGTCTACGTGAAAATCTGAATAAAAAGTGTGAAATAATGGTGAAACATCTGTTATTTTACACTTTTTTTGCATAAAATAGGCAAAATTATAAAATTCTTTTCTTTTTCTTTCCATAATATGTAGATTTAAAAAAATAAAAATAGTATGATAATAAAAGAACAATAAGGTGGGGTTTTGTTTATATGGAAAATAAAAAAGTAGAAGCGGCGATCGAGCAGCTGAAAAAAGAAAATATTCGGATTACGCCGCAAAGATACGCAGTTTTAGAGTATCTGATTGAGCATCGTTCGCATCCAACTGCAGATGAAATCTACAAGGCGCTTGAGCATCGCTTTCCTAATATGAGTGTTGCTACAGTTTACAATAATTTACGATTGTTCACATCGATCGGGTTTGTTCAAGAAATGAAATATGGTGATGCATCAAGCCGATTTGATTTTAGTTCACAAAGACATTATCATGTGATTTGCCAAAATTGTGAGACGATCGTCGATTTTCATTATCCAGGGCTAGAAGATATTGAAATGGCGGCGGGGCGCTTAACTGATTTTGAAATCCATGATCATCGTTTAGAATTATATGGGCTATGTCCGAATTGCAAAAAATAAATCGTGCGAACATCTGAAACATCGATAAGGTCAAATGACTTTGTTGATGTTTTTTTGTCTTTTATTTGTGACGTGTAGAAAAACATGGAATACCTACTCCTATGAAACTAAGAGGAAAACACACTAACAGTTTTAAGAAAGGTGAAAATATTTATGCGATTTTTTATGCGATTTCGTATTCATTCACAAGCATAGAGGTGTTAGTTTAAAACATCACAAAAAGAACGTTTGTTTATCAGCGTTTTAAATCGAAAATGCGCAAAATATGATAAGTAAGCACTTGTGAATTCACAAGCATAAAACTGTTGGATACGTTTTAATTTTGCTATAGTAAAAATTGTCAAAGGACAAATCGTTTATCGGAGGGACACACATGAAAGTAGTAGTAATCGGCTGTACCCATGCAGGAACAGCAGCAGTAAAAAGCATCTTAAAAAACAACCCAGAAGCAGATGTTACAGTTTATGAACGTAACGACAATGTTTCATTTTTATCTTGTGGGATCGCATTGTATGTTGGAGGCGTCGTGAAAGACCCAGCAGGCTTGTTCTATTCAAACCCTGAAGAGTTAGCTTCGTTAGGTGCGAAAGTGAAAATGGAACATGATGTCACTGATGTTGACACAGAAAACAAACAAGTCACAGCGAAAGATTTAAAAACTGGCGAAACTGAAACAGTTTCTTATGACAAATTAGTAATGACTACTGGTTCATGGCCAATCATCCCGCCAATCAAAGGGATCGAATCTGAAAATATTCTTTTATGTAAAAACTATAATCAAGCAAACGAAATCATTGCTAAAGCAGAAGAAGCGAAGAAAGTAGTGATCGTTGGTGGTGGTTATATTGGGATCGAATTAGTCGAAGCGTTTGTCGAGTCTGGCAAAGAAGTGACATTGATCGATGGTTTAGATCGTATCTTGAATAAATATCTTGATAAACCATTTACGGATGTGTTAGAAAAAGAATTGGTTGATCGTGGAGTTACTTTAGCTTTAGGTGAAAACGTTTCTGAGTTCATTCCAGATGAGAATGGTAAAGTAAAACAAGTAACTACAGCTAGCCAAACATTTGATGCGGACATGGTTATTTTGTGTGTTGGTTTCAGACCAAATACAAAATTAGTAGAAGGTAAAGTAGAAACATTGCCAAACGGCGCAATCAAAGTAAATGAGTACATGCAAACAAGCAATCCAGATATTTTTGCAGCGGGCGATTCAGCAGTTGTCAATTATAACCCAAGTGGTACGCAAAACTACATTCCTTTAGCAACAAATGCAGTCCGTCAAGGATTGTTAGTAGGAAACAATTTAACAGAGCAAAAAATGGCTTATCGTGGAACACAAGGAACTTCTGGTTTGTACTTATTCGGTTGGACGATCGGTTCAACAGGTGTAACAACAGAAAGTGCCCCAATGAATAACTTGGATGTCCAAGCAACACTATTTGAAGATAACTATCGTCCAGAATTCATGCCAACGACTGAAAAAGTCATGATGGAATTAGTATATGAAAAAGGAACAAATCGTATCGTAGGCGCACAATTCATGTCTAAATACGACATCACTCAATCTGCTAATACGATGTCATTAGCGGTTCAAAATAAAATGACTGTTGAAGACTTAGCTCTTTCTGACTTCTTCTTCCAACCTCATTTTGACCGTCCTTGGAACTACTTGAATCTTCTTGCACAAGCAGCTCTAGGAGAAATCGAGACAGCTCAATAATTGGTCAAAGCGTCATAGACGAGCCATCTGGAAGCAATATTGTTTCCAGTTGGTTCTTTTTTTTGGAACTCAACTGGCTATTTAAAGGTCAAAATTTTTTATTGACACTTTTTGTTTTATTTCTCACGAGACAGGAATGGTTTGTTGCAGACTTCACCAGTTGCAATTAGTTGTTTTCCTTTGTTTTTTTTGTCAAAATAATAGATGTAATTAATTTCCAACAAAGCAGATGTAGTGAGTTGGACTAGAGGAGGATCATTATGGAAAAAGAATATTTTGTACAACAGGATAATTTTATTGAAGATTATAAAAAAGTGACAGGGAATGAAACGATCGATATCGATTCTTTAGCAGAAGAAGTGATCAATCAATTAAATGAAACTCAAGCAGAAGAATTCGTTTTATCTGGAGATGAGACAACAGATGGTGAGGACCATCAATTTCCGTTTAGTCGACGGATCTATACCGATGAAAATGATGGAACATTGAATACAGAGTATACGTATGAAGGACAACCATACGAGCTACGAACGGATGACGAAGTACAATAATAAACGTTCTATCGAGCGTGAGCGTCATTCTCTAAGCTGCTTGTAGATTAGATATGAGACCTTTTCATAGAGGAGAGCATATACTAATACAAGCAGCCTTTTTTTCTAGCATACATATATTCCGAAAAGTGAAAACTAAATATAAAAACCACTAAAACATTTTAAAAAAATTCAACTAATCCTTTCTTGCTTCAATTCTTGTTTTTACGTATACTAATTTTAAAGAGAGGGATAATAATGTTGAATTTAGAAAACTATTTAAAAGCTGGTCAAACGATCGTTTCCAATCTTTTGCTTAAAAATTATCATCGTATCGGCTTACAAGCAGATGAATTTTTATTTATATTACAGTTGCATATGGCACAATCAGAAGGAGATTCATTCCCGGATCTGATGAATATTTCCCAGAATATGGGCGTTAAGCAAGAAAAAGTTTTTCAAATTTTGAATCGATTGGTCAGTGGTCATTTCATAGCGATCGAAACTACACTTATTGATGGACGTAAAGCGGATCGCTATGATTTGACACCAACGTATGTGCATTTAGAAAGATTATTAGAAAAAGACTCTCTAAAGCAAGAAGAAGAAGTCCAAGAAAAAACGACACGTTCAGTCTATCAATTATTTGAACAAGAGTTTGGACGGCCCTTATCCTCTATTGAATTCCAACGGATCGGACAGTGGTTGGAAGAGGACCATTATCATCCGGAGATTTTGAAATTAGCTTTACGGGAGGCTGTATTGAACCAAGCGTATAGTTTCAATTATATCGACCGTATCTTATTATCTTGGGAACGGAAAAATTTAAAAACCAAACAGCAAGTAGAAGAAGATCAAAAACGCAGAAAGCAGCAACTGCTTCAAAAAGAAATCGATCAGCCAGCCCAACAAGAAGAGCTGCCAAAAGTATCATTAAAGAATTGGCTGGAAGAATGGGAGTAATATGTTAGGTAAACAACGTACAATGGAAGCTTTTGAGAAAATGTATGAGATGTTTCCAGAAGCGCATGGAGAATTACAACATAAGAATCCTTATGAATTATTGATTGCCGTCATTTTAAGTGCACAAGCGACAGATGTTTCGGTCAATAAGGCAACACCTGCTCTATTTCAGGCTTTTCCAACTCCTGAGGCGTTAGCTAAAGCCCCACTAGAAGAGATCATTCCTAAAATAAAAACAATTGGATTGTATCGGAATAAAGCGAAAAACATTAAAGCATGTGCGCAACAGCTGATTGATCATTTTGAAGGACAGGTCCCTCAGACAAGAGAAGAGTTGGTCTCATTACCTGGTGTGGGTAGAAAAACAGCAAATGTGGTGCTTGGGGATGCATTTGGGGTGCCAGCTATAGCAGTTGATACTCACGTAGAACGTGTGACGAAACGACTAAGAATCTGTAAATTGGATGCGTCAGTACAAGAAGTTGAACAAACATTGATGAAAAAGGTGCCGGAAAATTTATGGGTAAAAACGCATCATACATTGATTTTCTTTGGACGGTATCACTGTACTGCTAGAAGTCCCCGCTGTGAAGTATGTCCTTTACTGGATATGTGCCAGGATGGCAAAATGCGAATGAAAAATCCTGCAAACAAACACTTAAAATAAGAAAGAAGAGGTCATGACAGAAGTGTTTAGCCTCAATCAATAAGGCACCATCCACGATAATTGTTCGTCCAATTTTTGTGGATGGTGCCTTATTTCTAAATTAGTTACTTTTATTCTTGCCATTTATTCGATTTTTGAATATGTGAGCGGAGGAAAATCCCACTTTTTTTTGTAAAGAAAAAAATGTTGAGAAAAACACATGAGAGTAAAAGAATAAATAATTGTTTATAACATTACGAGCAAATTTGCTGAATGATGCAAACGAGAATTATTTCGACGAAATAAATAATAAAGGATTATCAGGATAATGAAATAAATATGTTATTTTATTATGATGTTTTTATAAAATATGTATGTTTGAATTAGGCAATTATAACACATTTAATTTATTTATTTTGTTTTAAGTATGTTATATTTTTAGTTTTAAATAAAAGAGTTTTCTGTTAGAATTTAATTATAGAGGAGGAATTATATGATTAAAAAAACATTGCTTTTATCAACTTTAGTTTTAACGATGGCTGGATGCGCTACATCTGCCCAAGGAGAAGACTCAACTAGTACAACAAATGAGACACAGAAGGAAACACAGAAGGAAACACAGAAGGAAACACCGATCATTACTCTTTCGGATGTAGAAGAAGCACAACAAGAATGGGCAGAGAATATTATTGCGATTGGTGAAGCTAGTTTGGAAAGTGACGAAAAAGCCGAAGAAAAAGCGCTTGAGACACTGGAAAATCTATATGCTTACGATGACGGTCAAGTGCTCTTCAAACCAACGAAAGCTGCGGAAGTACCATTTCGTGGAACAAAAGATGAAGCACTATCTTATTTTGTTGGTGGGGACATCGCAGAAGATGGTGGATTTGCCTTAGAGCCTTGGACAGATATCCGCTTTGATAATCACGATACGATCTTGAACGGTGATACAGCGATTTCTTCAGGTGTATATTACTTTACTTCAGGGGAGACCAACCAAGAAGTCAAAGTTGAATACACATTTGGTTATATCATGGATGAGGATGGCGACTTGAAAATCCAGTTACATCACTCAAGTGTGCCATTCGGATAAGAAAAAGATGTATGGCTAAATCAACAAAAATGGCTGACTATCCTGCTTGATCTTCTAACGCTTCCACCATGTAAGAGTGATACATAATGTAGGGTAGTCAAACGAATCATCGAAATAAATTATAGGCACCAACTGAAATGATTTTAAGCAATATTTGTAAAACAATTGGAGGATCAAACGAGGTAACTCATTGGTTCTTCAGTTTTTTTTGCTAGGTATCGTATGTAAAAAATCAATAAATTTCTTTTAAATTTATTGGTATAAAATAAATTCAAGAATATAATTATTGGAATTTTACGCATAAATATTCTAACATTAGATTGTACTTGTATTTTTATAATAGTTATTTTAGGTTATCTTTAAAAGAGAACGAAATTTTACTCTGTTTTCATGTCAAATAATTACTATAAAACAACAAGTATCTTTTGTTTTCTAAATAGTAAGAATATTTTTGCTATTTAAAAATGACAGAAAAAGATTGAGGTGATGTTATACTATTTGAATTTTTACATTTCAACTATAGATTGAGGAGAAAATAAATATGCTGCCAGATAAATTAATATTATTATTCATTACAAAAACACAATTTTTACAAATGAAGGTATTAAAAGAAATGAAACATGGAGCAGTCTCAATAAAAAAGCTGGAAGATGAAATGGATCTAACAAAAAGACAAGCAAGGAAGATACTTCAAAATTTGATGAGAGAGTATGATGAAAGTGAAATTTCAAAAAAAACGCACACCTCTTTGATTCTAGATAAAGATGAATTGCGCTGTATGCCACAACTAACCGATACGGAATATCTCGAATTGATCAATATTTTTCAAGAAAGATATTTTGCAGAGTCAAATTTGTATCAGGCATTGTTATATGTGTTGGAAAAAAGGAAATTCAGTGTTTCAGATATCGCAAAATATCTAATCTATAGTGAGTCACATGTATACAAACTTTTAGGAAAGTTGAAAGAATTGTTTCAATTACTAAAAATTGATATTCGATTGATGAAGGTCAATGAAACATTGATTGAGTTAACAGGTAGTGAATCTACTATACGTATGTTGCATTATCTGGGAATTGCAGTCATTTCAAAAGGAAACTATTGGTTGTTCAAAACGATTACACAAGAAGAAGTAATCAACTTACGCTTATCCATCAACTTTGATCATTACCAAAATTTATCTCCGCTAGGGAAAAAGCGTATCAACTATTTATTAGCGGTTAGTTTGATATCATTGAAAAATGGGTACCAAATCCAGGATCTATCCTCAGAACTCGTGGAGCTGGGAGAAACAGTCTATAAGGAGGAGATGGATGCGTGTTTAGAAAAGCTGACTGTCAAAAAGATGATAGATGGCACAAATGCACGAAATGAATGTATCCATTTCGCCTTTCTATCCAACTATTTTGCACAAGATTTAAATAAGAAAGAAGAAAAAGAAGAACTGGGAAGAAAGCTAGGGGAGCTAAAGAAGAATTCAATCGTCACCAAATGTAAAAAATTACTCACGTGCATGATTGATTACTTTCATATACCAGAAACGATTTTTTACCAACTACTCTATTATTTGACAAACAAATTAGTCACTATCCATCATTTGGAATTATATAAATTTATGCCTATATATCATGATGCATTACCAACAAATCGTTATGGAGCCTATATAGAGCGTTGCATCGATAAAAACTTAAAATCTTACCAAAATGAGCCTTCTTACCATCACATCAAAAATAGTTTTGTGCAAGTCATCTTAGGAAGCTTGGCCTCCAACAGTCTTAAATCTGAACATAAAGTTTATGTGGAATTTTTTAACCTTCCAGAATCTAAAAATATAGTCGAAAATGTTATTACTCATTACTACAATAATAAACGAATAAAAATCGTAGAATCGTATGATCATGCTGATATCGTTATTTCGGATACCCATGGATACGAAGATAAAGATTTATTTTATTTTAAGCATATCTCAGATAAGGATTCATGGACGAGGTTGGGATCGTATTTTAATAAAGTCATCGTAAATACGTACAAATTTTGACCACCGATTGACTAAATAACATAATCAGATATGACAAATCGAAGTTATTTGCTAAATCTGTTTATCATCTCTTGGTTTAAATGAACAATAAATGAATAATAGTTTTGATTTTCACAATAAATAAACACTTATTTATAAAGGTTTGTGTTTATTTTATATGTTAATTTGTGATTGATTGAACAATAAAAGCGTGCTATTTTTAAATAAGTTATTATGTTATAAAAATAATGTAACAAAAAAATATTGGAAGGAAGGTATGATATGAAAAAAAGATTATTGGGTAGTGTTGTTTTGGTTTTAAGTCTAGGAGGAATAATTTTTGGTGCGACAAAAGATGTTTCTGCACATGGGTATGTAAGGGAACCAATTAGTCGAGGATACCAAGGGTCATTAGATGCTCGCACCAACTGGACTGCAGCATTTCAGAAATATGGGGCAGTGATCAATGAGCCACAATCTTTAGAAGCATTGAAAGGCTTCCCAGCAGCAGGACCAGCGGATGGACGAATTGCTTCTGCAAATGGTGCATTAGGTTTTGAGTTAGATCAACAAACAGCAACTTTATGGACAAAGCAAGATATCAGTACTGGTCCTAATAATTTCACTTGGCATTTTACGGCAAATCACCGGACCGCGAAATATCATTACTACATCACGAAAAATGGTTGGGATCAAAACAAACCACTTGCGAGAGAGGATCTAGAGTTATTATCGGAAATCGATGGTGGCGGACAATCTTCTGCGAATATTAGCGCAACGCACACAGTCAATATTCCAGAAGACCGAA
Organism: Enterococcus sp. AZ171; assembly: GCF_051714005.1. Taxonomy (NCBI): domain Bacteria; kingdom Bacillati; phylum Bacillota; class Bacilli; order Lactobacillales; family Enterococcaceae; genus Enterococcus; species Enterococcus sp. AZ171. The sequence goes on from NZ_JBIORA010000001.1 coordinate 1,342,491, forward strand.
TGGGGTATCACGTTATTTTAGCAATTTGGGATATTAGTGATACTGCGAATGCTTTTTACAATGTGATTGATGCGAATATCAAGAGTAATGGAGCAATACCAGTCGTACCAAATAAACCAACGAATGTCAGAGCAGTGAATACGACAAAACAGTCAGTCTCACTTTCTTGGGATGCACAAGCAGCTGTTGAAAAATACAATGTGTATCGTGACGGTCAACTGATTACTACAACTTCTGCGAACAACTATCAAGATAATCAATTAACAGCAAATACCACGTATAAGTACGAAATCGAAGCAGTATCGTTTACCGGACAAGTATCTGAAAAAAGTGATGCGCTTCAGGTAACAACGTTAGCAGATAACGAAGTAGAAGTGCCAACAAGACCAGGTAACTTACATTCAATGGGGGAAACGATGAACTCAATCTCATTGATGTGGAATCCTTCGAGCCACTCTGCAGGAATCAAAACATATGAAATCTATAGAGATGGCCAATTAGTTGGTCAAACTGCAAATACCACTTATCTAGATACTGGGTTGAATGCGGGGGCTCAGTATACGTATACGATCAAAGCAGTGAGCAATGATTCTATTCGATCAGAGGCAAGCAATCGCTTAGTGATTTCAACAAAAACAAATGAAATTGCACCACCAAGTGAACATCGTCAATTTGAGTTAGGAAGTTTGTTTAATCCTGTGAGATATACTAAGGATGAAATTATTTTTCATGAGGGAAAACTTTATACGACACTAGTTACTCATGATAATTATGGGGACCCATCTTGGGCGCCAGATAGTGCCGCTAGTTTATTTAGAATTAAATAACTTTTAAAAGTCTTTTAGTCTTTTGAATTAATTTAGGATTCCAATAGAATAGCTTTTTTATAGAAAGCTTAAAATCTCAGAGGGCCATTTATTGTAGATAAATAAAAATAGTGGGTTAGTGTTATTAATTACGCCTTAAAGAGGCTATACAATTTGTATAGTCTCTTTTTTATTGTTATCTCTCGAATCTGAAATCTATAAAAAAACTTTAAAAAAACTTCGTCTTCTAAAGAATTTTTTTTCTCTAAGTCGGGAAATACAATACCTCGAAATAAAAAAACAGATTGTTTATAGTGAAGTTGTTATGTGAAAGGGGGAAGGTAAGTGGAAGAGATTCTTGAACGATTAATATCGAATGATTACAAAAAACGTGTCGTATTTATCTTGAATACTTTAGAAAGAAGAAAAAATGTGACCGTTCAATATCTTGCAAAAAGTCTCAAAGTAACTAGAAGAACGATTACCAATGATTTAAAAACGATTCAAGATGAATTTTCCGACACAATTGAAATATTGACTTCCTATAAAGGGGTCAGCATGTTTGTATTGAACCATTTTAAATTATTCGAGAAAAAAAAATCTTATTACATGAATGAAGACTTAGTAAAAGTGACAACAAGTATCCTTACAGGTGAACTGAAGCAGGTGATCGATTGGAGCTGGGAATTACATTACTGTGAGAAAACAGTGATCCAAAAAATGCGAAAGCTAAAGAAAATCTGCCATCAATATGGTTTGAATTTAAAACTTTCACCGGTTGAATTTTTAGGGAAGGAGATCAGAATCAGAAAACTGTTTATTGATCTTTACATTAAATCAGCTTATCTAGAGATCGAAGATTATTGCCCCTATAAAAATGAAATGGAAGAAATAACCAAAATCGTTTTGGCGTTATGTTCGGATGTTTCCCAATCAATCACAAAGAAAATACTTGCTTTAACTTTTATCCGGTTTGGAAAAGATAAATTATATATCCAGTCGCGATTGTTAGATTGGTTTAGAAACAATCCCTTAACGAATCAATTATTCGTTGAATTTATTCAATTAGATTGTTTCAAGACCTATTCTAAAGAAGTCATTTTTGAAGAATGTTGTTTTATAGCTTGTATGATCCATTTACATGAATGTTATTACACAGAGATAGAAAAACACAATAAAGGATTTGCAGAATACTTTGGTTTTTCCGAGACAGTCAAACATTTAGTTTTAGATCTCAAGAGTGTTCTCGGGAATCGGATCCAAGTTGATAATGAGCAACTGTATTCAATTGTTAATTGCTTTTTATTTCAAGAGAAAATCAAACAGGAACTTGAAATTGATTTTTCATATAACGATGAAGAATCGGCGATGTTGATTGATTCAATCAACCGGCGACTATATAAAGAAATGAATACAGTCATCAAAAAAAATAAAGCGATCCAAAAGAATTTCCTTCAAAAAAGATGTGCTTCGTCATTTACTTCTGACTTATTACTTTTCTTATATACGAACAAGGCATGTGAAGTTTTAAGTACAGTTGTTGTTGCATTGAAACGAGGATTTTTAACGGATTTTGCATTAAATGAAATTATTGAAAGATATCTACACACCAGAGCAAGTATCATGTACCAGGAACAATTGGAAACCATTGAAAATCCACTTGATGTAGATATCTTAGTGACAAATATTCTACCATTTCCGTATCAAGTTGGGGATAAAACCAAAATGTTTTATCTACCAGAAAAAGCAGATATTGATCGAACGATGGACGTCGTTTCAGATTTGCTTGTTACGGATTTTAGATAATAAAAAAGATAACTTATGTCGTTTAGGAGGACAAGTTGAAAAACTCAAAGACTTGGTATTATAAATTACTTTTACTATTTTTATTTCTTGTATTCGCGTATACGGCAAATCGGACCATCCTAATTTACGAGAATTTCCGACAACAGACAGAAGATATCGCACAAGTCTTGGTTCGCACAATCGACCAATTGGGACTAGAAGTTAGTCGCTTTGAGTTTGATTTTAGCTATAGTATAGCAAGTATCATTGGTACATTTACAATCGTGGGGGGGCTTGCTCTTGGTATCTTGTATCACTCAGGCATGCCGAAACATACAGAGTTTGAATACGGAAGTGCCAGATGGGGCAACAAAAAAGACATAAAGCCGATGATGGATAAAAAAAAAGACAACAATATCATTCTCACAAAAAGTGAATCGCTGTCTATGTCTGGTCGTATGAAGATCACTAAGTCTAATAACTTTAATCGGAATAAGAATGTTATCGTAGTAGGAGGAGCTGGATCAGGGAAAACAAGGTTCTATGTAAAACCTAATTTGATGCAACTACATTCTTCCTATGTCGTCAGTGATTCTAAAGGACTCTTGTTAAGCGAAACAGCAACGATGTTTAAAGAGGCCGGATATGAAATCAAGGTTTTTGACTTGATCACGCGGGAAAATACAGACTACTATAATCCTTTTACTTACATCCGTACTGAAGACGATATTTTAAAAGTCGTCAACAACTTGATCAAAAATACTTCAGATCCTGAAAAAAAGGGTGGCGATGATTTTTGGGAAAAAGCTGAAACTGCCTTATTGATGGCTACATTCAGTTATCTTTTGCAAGAAGTTGATGAAGAAGATCAAACATTGACGAATGTCGTTGAAATGGTTCGCTTAGCAAACTGTCCAGAGGATGTGCCAGATTATGTTTCCCCACTAGATGTGATTTTCAATGAACTTGAAGAAAAAGATCCTGCCAACTTTGCAGTGGCGCAATACAAAATTTTCAAATTAGCGGGGGATCGTACCGCAAAAAGTATTTTAGTCAGCCTAGGTGTGCGATTATCACCTTTTGATATTCCGAATATCAAAAAAATCGTGAGTAAAGATACTTTAGGATTAGACACCGTTGGGGACAAGAAAACCATTATCTATATTTTATTGTCAGATACAGATACAAGTTTCAATTTCTTAGCAAGTATGTTGTACCAACAATTATTCGATAGCTTAGTTTACAAAGCAGACAATGTCTACAAAGGTCGTCTACCACATCATGTGCGATGTGTCTTAGATGAATTTGCCAATATAGGACAGATTCCAGACTTTGAAAAAGTGATTTCAGTGATTCGAAGTCGTGAGATATCAGTCAATGTGATCTTACAAAACATTAGTCAGCTTAAAAATTTGTACAAAGATACTTGGGAAACAATCATCGGGACCAGTGACGTTTTTCTTTATTTAGGTGGAATGGAGTTAAGCACCCATGAGTATATCTCTAAATTACTAGGAAAGAAAACGATCCAGCACAAGAACGTTAGCATCACCAAAGGTAGTAATGGGAACTACAGTGAAAATTATCAAAAAATGGGTCGGAATTTATTAGATGTAGATGAAGTGGCGAATCTTAGTGGAACAAAAGCGATTTTGAAGATTCGTGGAATAGTTCCGTTTATCTCAGAAAAATATGATATTACGAAACATAAAAATTATAAAAAACTCGGAGATGTGACTCCAAAGAATTGGTACGAACGAAATCAATCACCAGAAAATGAAGAGGAGAATAAATAGAAATGAACAATAACCAACAATTATTACAGGATGTATTTAACTTGATTTCAAGATTTACGATGGTTGGCGGAGGATTATGGATTATTTGGGGAACTGTTATCTTAGCCGGAGCATTAAAAGATAAAAATGGACCACAGCTACAACAAGGGATCTGGCAAGTCGTCGGCGGTGCCTTGATTTTAGTAGCCGCAGTTTGGTTCGTAACTGCATTTGATGTTGGTTCACTTTTAAGTAGGTAAAAAATTTTTTATAGAAAGAAGGTTAATCAGTGCGCTCAGCGATAATGATGCTATTTGATCGAATGATGGAATATTTAAATGGGGACAATATTGCAGAAACCTTAAGCCGTGGTTTGCAAGATTACATGGCAGATGCCTATCGAGTAGCAGGAATCATCCAACAAACGATTATAGCTCCAGTTGCATTTTCAATACTAGCGATATTCATCTTATTTGAATTTCAAAAAATTTCTTTAAAAGTTGAGAATGCAGGTGGTGCTCCAACTTTGGGATTTGAAATGATCATGAAAGCATTTGTAAAATTTATTATTTGTTATATTGTCATCTTAAGAATCCAAGTGATTCTCGATGCCATTGTCGCATTAGGGGCGATGTTAGCAGGGCAAATAATGGCCTTAAATAGAGATGATTTTTTAAGTTCTTATCGCAATGTAGTCGATTCAGCAGTAAGAAGTCTTTCGTGGTGGGAAGTAATGGTCGTATTAATGATTTTTGTTGTTCTATTTTTAGTTTCTTTAGTGGTAGGGGTCTTTATCAATGTCATTGTCTATATAAGATTTTTTGAATTATATATATTTAGTGCGATTGCTCCTATTTCGATGGCGGCATTACCCCACCAAGAATTTTCATCGATGGCAAAAGGATTTTTCAAGAATTTTGCAGCTTCCTCCTTACATGCTGTAATGATCGCATTAGTATTGACCATTTATCCTTTGATTTTTGTGAATTTCTTAAATAGTCATAGGAGTGGCATGTGGTCGCTGATTTTTGGTTTGACGATTTACATGATTGCTTTGATGTTTGCAATAAATAAGACAAAAGGATGGGCGAAAATGATTGTATCCGCCTCATAGAAAGGAATAAAAGTAATGGCAATTGAAGTCAAAGTCCATAAAGATGTACGTGAATATAAAGAGCGGATCGTAGCAGGTATGAGTGTCAGACAACTAGGGTTTCTTTCCGTCGCGGTACTGATTAATATCGTGATCAGTTTTGTCTTTGTTCGCTTTTTTGGTTACTCCATGGACGTGATCAGTTGGCTGATGATTCTCGTTTCAATGCCAATCGTCGCCTTTGGGTGGCTAAAAAAAGAGGGACTGCCTTTTGAACGTTATTTGAAATACTATTTTATTTACCATTTTGATCAAGGAGTAGTTGTGTATGAAGAATCTGATCGGCCCCAATTTAATGAAGGTGAACTTCAGACAAAACAAGAATAAGAAAAATACGCAAGAAGAAAAAAAATCTTTTTTACTTTTTGAAGAAATCTACGATAACGGTATTTGTTTAATTGCTGAGAAAGAATACTCTCTAACGATCAATATTGACGATATCAGTTATCAGCTTTGTTCCGAAGAACAACGTATGCAGATATTCATTAAATATTGTGAGTTTCTAAATTCTTTAGATGCTTCCATAGATTACAAAGTCACGTTAGTAAAAAAGAAAAAAACAGTTGAAGAATTGAACCATGTGCTTTTTAAAGAAAAAAATGAACGATATGATGATAAATACCGCCAAGAAATGAATGACTATTTAAAGTTGAAGATCAACGAAAAGAAAAATGCGTTTGAAAAGAAAATTTTTATCACCTTTACTCAAAAACACGAGAATCAGTCATTTGCTGAAAGAGAGTTATTCTTGGTTGCCGATCAAGTGGATCTATTCGCTCGAAAAATTGGCTCGACGATCCATATTTTAAAAGGAGAAGAACGCAAAAAATTGATTGGTCAAATATTAAACAATGAGAATCACGAATTGCTACCAAAGCGAATCGAGCTTAAATCTGATAAGCGCTTGATCAAGGTGGACGACAAACTAAATCAGACGCTCTATTTGGATGGCTATCCGGCTGAACTATCAGATGAATGTTTGACAGGCCTTATGGAAATCGATGAAGAAATCACTCTTACGGTTAGTTGCAAACCAATACCAATGGCAAACAGTTTCGACTTAGTAAAGACTAAAATGGCGTATATGGATCAGCAAAAAGTGGATGAACAGCGAAAAGCCTTAAATAGTGGGTACGATTATGACATGCTACCGTATGACTTATCTTATTCCATGGATGAAGCAAAAGAGCTTTTAGATTCATTACAAAGCAAAAGTCAGAAACTATTTGAAGTGACCGTATTGATCAATTTCTATGCAGATAATCAGGAAAAGTTAAATAAAATTGCAAGTAAAATCAAGTCGGTAGGCCGAAGATTTGGCTGTACGATCATTGGATTAGCCTATTTACAGAAGTTTGCTTTAAATACAGTGTTACCAATAGGAAAAAATCATATTCCTTTAAATCGCTTATTGGCAACTTCTGCAGTTTCGGCGTTGATGCCATTTTCGATCGCTGAAATGCTCCATGAGAATGGAAATTATTATGGGATCAATTCTGTGACAAAAAATCTGACGATTCTTGATCGGAAAAAACTAATGGCGCCCAATGGGTTTGTCTTAGGTACACCAGGATCAGGTAAGAGTTTTTCTGTCAAACGGGAAATTGTCAATGTTTTATTAAGAAACGCTGAAGATGAAGTGATCGTCATTGATCCTGAATCAGAATATCAGCATATTTGTTCAGAATTTGATGGCCAAATGGTTCGATTGGCTGGTAATTCAAACACCTGCATCAATCCAATGGATATCAATAGTAACTATGGCGATGATGCAGACCCAATCGCTTTAAAAACCCAGTTTTTGATTTCACTTTGTGAGCTGATCACTGGAGGTATTTTAGGATTATCTTCCCAACAAAAAACAATCATCGACCGAGTATGCCGAAAAATTTACCAAGAACAGACGCAGTTACCGACATTAAAAGAGTTTTATATGGCGCTAAATGTACAGCCAGAAGAAGAAGCAAAGCAATTGGCGATTGAATTAGAACTTTACACAGAAGGTAGTCTAGCACTATTTTCTAAAAAAACAAATGTGGATCTGAATAAACGTTTGATTATTTTTGACATCAAAGATTTAGGAAAACAACTCAAGCCGTTTGGAATGTTAGTTGTGTTAGATCAAATTTGGAACCGAATCACGTTGAATCGAGAATCAGGAATTCGTACATGGTTATATATTGATGAATTACAGTTACTCTTTACAAATGAATACTCAGAAAATTATTTCTTTGAATTGTGGAGTAGGGCAAGAAAGTGGGGCGCTATACCGACGGGGATCACCCAAAATGTAGAGACGTTATTGCTTTCGGATCTAGCTAGAAGAATGCTTTCAAATAGTGACTTCGTTGTTATGTTCAATCAAGCAAAATCTGACCGCTCAGAGTTGACTCGTTTATTCGATATATCGGAAGAGCAGGAAAAGTATGTATTGAATGGAAGTGAAGGTACTGGATTGATGGTGTTTGGGGACACGATCATCCCATTTGAAGACCGACTTCCTAAAGAAACAAGTCTCTATCAAATTATGACAACTAAACCTGGTGAAGAGGTAAAGACAAAGCAAGATTATGAGTGAAACATATGACGGGAATAAACAAGAAAACAACAAGCCGCAAGATTTGTTATCAATCAAATTGAACCGTGTCAGTACGAAAGAGCAAAAAAAGAAAGCATTGAAGAAGCGCCTCCGATTAAAAAAACGTCAACAACAATTAGCAAGAAAAAAAAGAGACAACTTACAGCTGAAAAACAGAAATATCGTTGATTTCAAACAACATATGGTGAAGAGCCAGTCAAGAAAAGATCCATTAAGTAAAGGCGTAACAAGCACAAAAACAAACGACAGTGGTTTTAAAAAGCGCTATCTTATGACAAATAAAAAAAAGTTAAACAAAATAAACAGAAATAAAAAACATAGTACCACTAGAGAAAAGGCCTATTTCATAAAGAATAAACATCGCTCACCTAAAGAAATCGATCATGCGCTTTTAGGAATAAAAAAGAGACAAACTTCATCCAATAATATAGGGACGAATCAGCGAAGTCAGCTTTCTACTGATAAAATCAATAAACAAAAACTAGGATCAAAAAAATTTTATCATAAGAAACAAGAAAAGCTTGACAAAAATATTCTCAATCTAGCTGGAATAAAGAATACACTTACTGCGACTAAACAGACCAGAACTAAGAAGCTTGAAGAGAAACTATTCGGCATCAAAGACAAACTTGAACGTAAACATCAAGTATTAAGTAACTCCAACAAAATCAAACGATTAAAAAAGCAAACAAAAATTCCATCGAAAAAAAAATTCAAACCCAAACTGAAAAAAAATCTGGCACAAACAGCCATAGACACAGTTGGCAGGAACAAAGATGGCGAATTAAATATTCTTGGAGTGCTTTTAGTCTTATTTATTATTCTCAAACTAATCCTCATGTTGTTGTCTGTCAAAGTAATGATGATCTTGGCGGTCGTCATCGTCGTCATCGTCGTTATTATCGCCATCTTTAATTTTATCGCTAGTATATTTACTATAAAAACGGAAGATATGGCATTAGCAGAGGCATATGAGCATATCACACTTTTGGATGCCAGAAAGAACAAAGAAGTACAACGGGTTTTTGAAGATTTTTCAGAAAATTCTGAAATTGAAGAAGTTTATTTTGTTGTAAATGGTGTTGCAAGACCAGATAACAATTTTATCTATAGCTCTGATGCAGATACGTACCTCTATTACCTGAATGCAAAATATGAAGATTATAACATCAGTAAACGTATTTCAGCGAGTAGCAATATCTTTGGTGCAACTAGAGTTCGTGGAGAAGTAGAAGGGATCCATGGGTATACCTTTAATTACACGACAGAAATCGAAACAAGAGAAGTACCAATCATTTATCCTGATGAGCCTAATCCAGAAGAGGATGAATCGGAAGACCCTGATGATTCAGAAGAAGATGAGCAACCAGAAGAAGACCCTGATGATTCAGAAGAAGATGAGGAACTAGAAGAAGACCCTGATGATTCAGAAGAAGATGAGGAACTAGAAGAAGACCCTGATGATTCAGAAGAAGATGAGGAACTAGAAGAAGACCCTGATGATTCAGAAGAAGATGAGGAACTAGAAGAAGACCCTGATGATTCAGAAGAAGATGAGGAACTAGAAGAAGACCCTGATGATTCAGAAGAAAATGTGGAACCAGAAGAAAAGCCTGCTGATATAGAAGGAGACAAGGAACTAGAAGAAATTGATGATCTAAATGAAGATCACGAGCCTGAAGAAGACCCAGAGGAGCTGGAAGAAGAATCTGAAGCAAATCAAACGAATGAAGGCCCGACTTTGGACCGACACGTTCCCCCTCATAATGAAGAAGATCGTCCAACCCATCGCACGATAAAAGTGGCATTGATCAATATTGAAATCAAAACAATCAGTCAATTCATTGATGAAAATTCAGACACGATGTCGGAGGAAGAACTAGATAAATTCGGACCAATTCAGGAATTGGACCGATTTGAAAATAAATTGTTTTTGCAAAGTCCTTTTGGTATGAATCAAGATGCCATCGTTGTTCAAAAATATGGCTATCGTGGATCAGATGACAGAAATAGACATAACCACATTGAGCTGTTGGCTCAGCCTGGTACCCCTGTCTACGGGATCGATAATTCTGGATCAGGAAGAGTTCATGCTGCTGGGAATGATTATGTAACTATCAATACTTCTTTGAGTAAAAGAGTTGTTTTGTCTCCATTAAAAAATGTCCGAGTGAGAAATGGAGAATGGGTAGATGCCGATACCCTAGTTGGAGAAACGACCGGGAATTTGAAGGTTGAAGTCATTGAACGTCGAACATTCTGGCCAAACAGACACATTTATCCATCTGCTTATATTTTTGATCTGGAATTTCAATATCCATCTGAGATAGAAGGGTTTACACATAATTCTTCAAGATCGATCTCAGGAAGTCTTAAAAATCCTGGACAAATGATTTTACAATGGGAACATCTTGTTCGAGAAGCCTGTGAAAAGTATGGGATTCCAGAGTATGTCAACATGATCTTGGCAATCATCCAAGTAGAATCAGGTGGTGATGCAGAAAGATTCCCTGACATCATGCAGGCCAGTGAGTCACAAGGTTTGTCTCCTAATACGATCGATGATCCAGAACTATCAATTGATCGAGGCACCCACTATTTTGCGCAATTATTAAGTAAAGCGAGAGAATTACATCTGGATGACCGTGCGGCACTTCAAGCCTATAACTACGGAGAAGACTTTTTAAATTGGTTAGCAAATACCAATAAGCAATATAGCTTCTTTCATGCAGAGTTATATGCAAGAGAAAAAAGCAATAGACAAACCGTTCGTTATACCCATCCAGTAGCTTTAGCACATGGATTTTCATGGCGATATGCTTACGGAAATATGTTCTATGTACCTATAGTAACTAACTATCTATGGCTCGAAAACTCAGATTTCCTTGAGGCCGCAATCAACGAGATTGGCACGATTCAAGGTGAGAAATACTGGCAATGGTATGGATTTGAAGGAAGAGTAGAATGGTGTGCGATCTTTGTAAGCTGGGTAGCAGATCAAGTAGGTTATCTCAATCAAGAAAAAATAATCAAGTCTGCTAACTGTTTAGAAATGATCAACCGGTTAACAGAAAAGGGAAACTATAAGAAAGCTTCAGAGAACTATCATCCACAACCAGGTGATTTGATTTTCTTTGATTGGAATGGAGGTGGTACAGGAAAAGATCATGTGGGAATCGTAGAGTTTTCAGATGGAAATATCATTCAGACCATCGAAGGGAATACTGCCAACAAAGTAGCTAGAAGGACCTATTTCGTCAATGATCCAAGTATTTCAGGTTACGGTATTCTTCAATAAAGAAAGAAAAGGATGAACAATGAAACAAATAAAAAATATAGTTGAGTCAAAAGAAGGTAAAAGAATCGTGTTTATAGCTGTCGGTATTTTCATCGCAATGTTCAGTTTTATTTTTTACTCGCTATTTTTTCATCGCAATACGGATGAAAACGCAGGATCTACTACAAATAGTGAACCCTTGTCTGTAAATGAGCAAAAAAAAGAGGACCTAAATTTAGTGGAAAAAAACGAAGCCTTAGTCTATAGAGGGATTTGGTACTCTGATCGAGCGGATGGCATGGTCTTAGAATTAAAAAATGATGGGACCTATCAGAGTACTGATTGGCTCTCAACCGGTAATTATCGCTTGGTGGATACAAAACTTGTGTTGACCGACAAAGACGAGAAGGAAGTTACTTTTGAGCTGATGACCAGGCTAGGGGAAACGATCTTCTTTTATAAAGACAATGAGGGGGACATTACCTATTTCTATCCAAGTGTTGAATTGATGGAGAAAGCAAAAGAAATGATGGATTCTGGTGGTGATGAAGTGAACGAGATGATTAGTCAGAAATGGAATGACGTGTTACTTCAAGGTAGTTGGACAGGTACAACGATGAATAGTCAAGTGTTGATTGATTTCACAGAAGATACATTTGTTCAACGAAAAGTGGATGACGGAGACGAAATAAGTCGAACTTTTTACTATCGAGTCATTTCTGAAGATATTTCTGAGACGTCATGTGTGTTAGAACTGTCAGTCACCGATGAAAATTCAGCAGTTAAAAAATTTGAAATCACATTAGAAGAAACAGAATTTGGGTATCGCATGAATTCCCTCCCAGGAATGTTTTTATGGGTAAATAATTACGAAAAACCACATCAAGCAGTGCGATTAACTCAAACAGGTGTATATAGGGAAGAAAATACATCATTAGAACAGTTGCTTGAACATCGCTTAAATGGTTAATCGACTCTTAAAAAATTCTTCATTGAATGGAGGAGACCGATGTTTTATAAAAAATATGAAGACTATCTTAAAGAATATCTAAACAAAGATATTTCAATAAAATCAGTAAAACCTCATGAAGAAAAAATATTCAATGAGTTTCAAGCAAAAGCAATATTGGATAGCAACTCTGAAACTTTGAGAGAAGAATTCCACTTCGTTCTAGACTTGATTTCTTCACGAAAAGAAGTGAATGAAGAAAAGACAAATGATTTAAAAAAATCATTTGAAAGAATGATCCAAGGCATTGATCCATCAGACTATAATGCGCTGAGATTCTCCATATATAAATCGCGGATGATGGTCTTAAAAGAAAATATACGTGAGCGAGAAACAAGTTCAAAAGAAGTGCCACCTACTTTTACGTCGAACACATCATTACAAGCATCTGATGAATTGGTAAGTCCTAAATTAGTGGCGGAACAGGAAAAAAGATTTGCAGAACAAGCAACACTCAATAAAAGAGACAACGGAAAGCAAGAAGCTTTATCCAATGAGCAGATAAAAGAGAATGTCGCGACGTACGTAAATTTGGCCCATACTACGAATCAATCTACAAAAGAAGAACAGCACCAAAGACCTAAAGTGAGTGATTTAAAAGAACGATTTGAAAAAGAACGTTCTTATAATAAAGAACCCCATTCAGCTGAAGTACCATCAGGGACAGTCAACCGATTGCGCCAATACTATGAAGGTCTGAATCATTCAACAAATGATCATTCACCATTAGAAAGTCAAAAGTCGTCTAGATGGAGAACCTCGCAAACGAATGATTCACCGAATGTTCAAAATAGGCAAAATCAACCGACAGATCGACAGAACCAAAGAAATGAAGGAACATCATCTTATCAAAAATCTCCTCCATTAAAAGGTACTAGCGAGTTTGTGCGTAGAGGATACGAACGTACAGTCTATACGAATGAATCATCACCCACAAATAAAGCAGAGCCGGATCAAACCGGCATGACGAACGAAGAACTTCAAAGACGACGAGACCGGTTTGGCAATATGCCTGGACCAAGTAACGAACCACCAGTCATAAAGAGAACAACCCAAAGCGAACCGTATAATTATCAGACAGCTACTTATCAAAATCCACCTAGGCAGCAACGAAGTAGTGAGCTAGTGCAAGAAGGTCAAGCTAGTAGGATAGATAACAATGATTCATTGAGGACAAACAATGCAGAATGGAGTCAAACTGGTAGGGCGAACGAAGAATTTCAAAGATATCGAGACCGATTTGGCAATATGCCTGGACCAAGTAATGAACCACCAGTCATAGAGAGAACAACCCAAAGCGAACCGTATAATTATCAGACAGTTGCTTATCAAAATCCACCTAGGCAGCAACGAAGTAGTGAGCTAGTACATGAAGGTCAAACTAGTAGGATAGATAACAATGACTCATTAAGGACAAACAATGTAGAACTGAATCAAACTGGGAGGGCAGACGAAGAATTTCAAAACCTTTTTGCTCGATTTGAAAATCAGACTAGTACAAGCAATGAACCATCGTTTTCCAAGAAAAAGAGTCGTGGAGAGAATGAACATCAAGGAACTTCTTATCAAAGAGCTACCACCCTGCATGGCAGTAGCGAAATCGTACGTAAAGGAAACGGAAGTGCAGTTCATACGAATGATTCAGCATCTGCAAACGAAACAAAATCGAATCAAAACGACATGACGAACGAAGAATTTCAAAACCGTCGCACTCGATTCGAAAATTCCAGTGTAAAAAGTGATAACCACCTTGCATCAGAATCCACGGGTCGAGTGAAAGCAGTGAGAGATCAGTTTGAAAATCCGAACGCCTTTAGCAATGAACGATCAATTCCAGAACCCACGGGTCAAGTGAGAGCAGCGAGAGAACGGTTCGAAAAAGCGAATGTCCTTCGTGATAAGCGACCAGCTCCAGAATCCACGGGACGAGTGAGAGCAGCGAGAGAACGGTTCGAAAAAGCGAATGTCCTTCGTGATGAGCGACCAGCTCCAGAATCCACGGGACGAGTGAAGGCAGCGAGCGATCAGTTTGAAAAAGCGAACGATCATCCTAATGAGCGACCAGCTCCAGAATCCACGGGACGAGTGAAGGCAGCGAGCGATCAGTTTGAAAAAGCGAACGATCATCCTAATGAGCGACCAGCTCCAGAATCCACGGGACGAGTGAGAGCAGCGAGAGAATGGTTCGAAAAAGCGAATATCCTTCGTGATGAGCGACCAGTTCCAGAATCCACGGGACGAGTGAGAGCAGCGAGAGAACGGTTCGAAAAAGCGAATGTCCTTCGTGATGAGCGACCAGTTCCAGAATCCACGGGTCAAGTGAGAGCAGCGAGCGACCGGTTTGAAAAAGCAAATGAGTTTTCTAACAACCGCCCATTTCCAGAATCCACGGGTCAAGTGAGAGCAACGAGCGACCGGTTTGAAAAAGCGAATGAGTTTTCCAACGACCGCCCAGTTCCAGAACCCACGGGACAAGTGAAAGCAGCGAGAGATCGGTTTGAAAAAGCGAATGAGTTTTCTAACGACCGCCTTGCTCCAGAATCCACGGGTCGAGTTGAAGCGATGCGAAGACAGCACGAGTCCAGAACTGGGAGAGAAACTGAAGCTAGTGTCTCTAATGAAACATTACAGCAACAAAATGGCTTGGCTAATGAAAGATTTCGTCAACGCCAAAACCAATTTGAAAATCCTGCTGGAACAAGTAGTGATGGCCCAAAATCGGAAGAAACGGTTATAGCCGATCAGCTAGATCGTAGAAAAGAAACAAGCAACCAACCTACTGCTCTCTCTGCTGATCAAACAGGTATTGTTGATGGTAACACAAAAAAAATCCGTGAATTGTTAGCTGATAAACTCAAATTTAATCCAATAGAGAAAGAACCACCTGAAACAAACACTCAAACAGATAGTTCCCACGCATCAGTAGAGGAATCTTCCTCAGACACTCAAAACAGCCAAATGAGAAATCAGATGAGTGAAGGTGGGGAACCGAAACCAACGAAACTGGATGAAGCGAGCATAGCCACTCGAGGAATGGATAAAAAACAGTCGGAAAACATAACTGATCCTTTAGATAAACTTGGAATAGACGCTAGTAGTAGTACTCTTGGTTTAAATGAGAATGCTTCAGAAAAAACGGATAAAACTACAGAAACCGATTTTATGGATGACGATATAGAATTGCCAGAGTCAGGACCGCATACACAAAAAAAGAAAATCCACACAAAAAAAAGCCGAGCCATTCAAATCGGAAGAATTTTGTTGAACTTACTACCATTAGCATCTTGGCCATTGATCAGCATGTGGGTAACTGGCATTTTAGGTATCGTTCCAATCTACTTTGCTATGTATGGGCTACCACTAACTCTGTTCATTTACGGTACGGTTTTGGCTGCCTTTTATGGGCCAAAACTCATCAACTATATTCGTAAACTTCGTTCTAGAATACAAAACTACCGCCAAGCAGAACGAAATCGACAGAGAAACTTAAAAGATCGAGTGATTGATCCAAAAGAAAAATCAATTCAAAGAGAAACTGCTGCTCATGAGAAAGAAACAGCAAAAACAAAAAAACAGAATCACGCATCAGAAAAAGTTGGTTTTGAAAATCCAGAAAAAGACAAATCTGTAAAGGGCTATTTTAAAAGAAATTGGAAATCTTTTGCGATCATCATTGGTGTTGGCTTAGCTGTAGCAGGAATTGGTATTGCACTGACACCAGTAGTAGCACCATATATCTTTGCGGCGGCCACTTCAACTCCTTTATTTATGTACAAAGCAACTTCAGTTATTGCAATGGCACTTGCGGTTTCCTTTGGTGTGACTGCCTTGAGTAAAGGACTGCATGCACTACAAAGAAAGTTTTATAAAAAAGAAAATCAAACATTAGAAACCACGACACAAAAAGAAACAATCGAAAAAAATTCTTTAGAGGTAGATAAGGATTTTGATAAAGTCTATGAAAAAGTGGATAAGGATGATCGTGCACCTGCCCATGATAATTCTTCAATAGAAAGTGCTGGATCAAAAGAAGATAGAATAAAACTCGCTAGTAATGAAACGAAGTCAATGGAAAAAAGTCCATATGCATGGGTCTATGGTCAAGAGACAGAAAATAAAGCACAAAATGAATCGAATCGTTCAAGTCGGACGAATTCGTTCAATACCCATGAAACACTTCATGTAAAAGCGGATATTCATGAGCCACCGTCACAGTCATTACGTGAAAACCGTGCGACGAATCAATTAAGTGAAGCCGCAAGATATCAGGTAGATAATAGGAAATCTGAAAGTAATCCACAAATTGCTGAACAGAATAAAGGAATCAATCGTCAGCCAGCCGTCAAAGAGGCATTTGATTCAATCAAACAAAAAGCAATTTCAAAGAGTAATAATGTCAGTGGCAAGCCCCTACTGAAAGGTCAAATATCTTTTGAAAAATAGAGAATACGGAGTGATTCAATGAATAAAATCAAACTTATGAGCATATTTAGCGTCATCTTGTTGCTCTTGCATTTTCCAGTGAGTGTTTATGCTGTTCTTAATCCTATTTTTAATCCTGAGATGCTCAATGAAAACCATCAAGGAAAGACCTTGCGAGCATGGTTGTATGACGAAGGAGAAAACGCAATCTCTCAACAAATCAAGGCTATACCACAAGTAGATGGTTCTTTGGGGGTGGATATGGGGGATAGTGTGAGTTTTTCGATTGATATTCCTACCTACGCCTTAGTGGCAGACCGAGGTGGCTGGATTCCAACACTGACGGGAGGTAAGAGTGGAAATGTGTTTGTACCCAATTATTTTTATAAAGAGATGCGTTATGAAAAGGCACCAAATCTGACAGGTGATTTTAGCATAGGTGAGGTGACCGCGTCAAATCTTCCTTTGGGAGTGACCATTAGTAGAGTCGTTGGCTCGACTACGGGAAATTTTACAAAAGTTGATGTGACAGTTACTAGGACTCAGGTGAGTGATATAAATGGTCATACTAACTCAATCAATCTTAACTTGAGTTCGCTTTATTTAGATACATGGGCGAGTGAAACACCAAATTCTAATTCTCCTGGACAAAGTCCGATGAATGTAGGGGGCATCACACTTACTAATCTTAATTTAGGCACATTGTCACTGCGAACAAAAAATTCAATCAGAGTGAGATATATCGATGAGGCAGGAAATGATCTCCAAGAGCAGCTGGTCGAACAAATGGAGGTTGGTCAAAACTATGCGTATACACCTCCAGCCATTCCGGGATATACCTATAGCAGATTATCACCTGGAAGCGTAAGTGCTTCCGGTCAGATGGTAGCTGGTTCGGAAAGACTTGTTGAATTTGTCTATACAAAGAATCCAACGGTAGGCGGAGCAATCACAGTGAACCATGAATTTATCGGTGATCCGACATTGAATACGAGTGAGCGATTCACGGATGTCGGTAATGTAGGCGATCGATTTGATTTGACGCCTAGAACAGAAGTTGGCTGGCAAGTAAAAGGTGAGTTGCCACAAGTGACAGTGATGGAACAAGCACAAACAGTAACCATCCAATATGAACGTCAAACCGGCGGAGCAATCACAGTGAACCATGAATTTATCGGTGATCCGACATTGAATACGAGTGAGCGATTCACGGATGTCGGTAATGTAGGCGATCGCTTTGAGTTGACGCCTAGAACAGAAGTTGGCTGGCAAGTAAAAGGTGAATTGCCACAAGTGACAGTGACGGAACAAGCACAAACGGTAACGATCCAATACGAGCGTAAAGTTGGCGGTCAAGTAGTCGTCAACCACATTTTTGAGGAAGCACCTGAAAAAAATCGAATGGACATTCTACTTGGACGTTGGGGAGAAGCTTTTAAGGCGGAGCCAATGCAAATAGCTGGTTGGGAAGTGAAAGAAACCATCGGCCAACCTACAGGTGTATTTACAGATGAGGAGCAAGAGATAAATTTCATCTATGTTAGAAATGAGGAGCAGCCGATACCAGAGGAAGACAAACCTAATGATAATAAGGAAAAGCACCCTGAAACAAAACCGGTGGACCAAACAACTGACAAAAAAACTTCAACTAAAAATAATGATGGGGTCGCAATCAGAAGAAAAGAAGAGAAGCGTTCGCTACCAAGATTGAATAGTCAAGCAGGAATTTCCTTAACTGTAGTAGGGACGTCAATCGTTGCATTTGTCTTTTGGAAACAACTAAAAAAGCGAACTAAATGTAAAAATAAATGATACCAAACGTTTGATTTAAAGGAGGAGTTCGATGATCACCAATGAACAGCCAGATCCAGAGGTAAAAATGCTACAAAAAACATCCTTGAAAACGCCTAAATTTGGTTTTATGGGACTAAAATATTTAGGACGATTTGTCGTCAAGGTGACGAAGATGATCAAAAATAGAATCACAAAAAAGAAAGAAAAAGAGCAATCACCTTTAGAAGCATCTGCTAATACGACGAAGGCAGCTAAAAAACAACCTGTCAAGCTGGAAGCTGCGAAAGAAAAAGCGCCTGTTGTAAAAAATATCGCAACAAAAACCAATCGGAACCTTTTTCAGTTTTTATACAAATTAGGGACGAACTTCATGAAGGTTGATCTTTTAAAAAGTATAAAAACACTAGGTATCAGTGCAACATCCTCTCAACGAAGAATCAAATCTGCCGAAGTCAAAACAGTGAAAGCGGCAAAACAACAATCCGTTGCTAAAATCAAAAAATTGAGCTTTGCCACAGTAAAAAAAGAGGCAATCAGTAAAAGTAATAAAATCAATCAGTTATCAAAAAATAATCAGTTAACAAGAAGACCATCATTGCAAAGATCATAAGGAATTTTCATGATCAATTTGAACCATCCTGATTGGAGGAGAAAGAATGGAACATGAGCGTATGAGTGATGAACAACGAAGAATCGGCCGCGAAACTAAGCGAATCCAAACAATGAAAAGGATAGAAGAAAACAAGAGAGAGCAAGAACGCGTTTATTTGGAGAGTGTTCGATCGTCAGAGGGATTCAAACGTTCGTTACTAAAGAAAAATAAAAAATAGGAAATAAGTCATTTTGTTCATAAATAATTTCGCAAAGACAGATAAAGGATTTCTTTAAGAAAGTGGGAATGATAATGGATGAACAACTAGCAAAATTAAACCAAAAAATTGCACGTATAAAAGATATCAATGATCCTGAATATGATCGCTTAGTAGCAGAGAGAAATAAGCTGCGACAACAAATCACTGCACAGAATGAAAGACAGTCAACCGCTACATCTAGTACCTCTATAGCTACTGAGGTAAAATCAGACCCTGAGAAGATTGAGCAATTAACGGAAAAAATCTCACGGAAACAAGCCCAAATAGACCGCCTCAAAGATTTGAGTGATCCTCGCTATGAACAATATGAAGCGGAGAAAGCACAGTTGATTCAAGAAAGAGAAGCAGAAAGACTTAAATCAGATCAGGGTAGTAAATCGACAAAAAGAATAGACGTATCTAACCAAATGAAAGAGACGGCACCAATCGTTCAAGCAGATTTAAAACAAGCCAAAAAAATGATCCATCATGAACTTGACGATCAATTTGAAAAATTATCTGTTTTTTTTGATCAATATAAATTTCAGTATGATTCAGCAAAAGATGAAAAAAATATCAATGAGTTAGGTGATAAAATCGCAATGCATAAAAAAAGATATGACTTGAAGATGGATGCTAGTTTCAAGGATTCGGATTTTTATGGCAGGTTTAAACAACATCAAACACAAAGTGAATTAGCACTTGGTAATTTCATTGAAAACTGGAAAGAAAATCAAGGATACTATCGAGATACTCATTCCGTTTTTGAAAACATCCATGAATTAAAAGAAACAATTATAAAAAATCATAGTTTAGAGAAATACAGTATGAAAGTCATCACGAAACAAAATGAATTAACCGAATTACAAAGTAAAAAACAGCGAATCAATTTTTTTAGTAAGTATATTTTTAACCGCGCAAAATATCGTCAATTAAAAAATCAGATCAGTGAATTGAAAAATGACTTAAATATCGCACAAAAAGCTCGATTACTAGCCATGAAAGGCGATTATTCAAAGGCAGAGGCTTTATTCAATGTGAGTGATCGCACGGGGACGTCTCATGAAGTGAAGCAACGAAGACTGACGCAAAAAACATTAACACCTTCCTTAGCGACAAATATCGCCGGTCCCAGTAAGCTACAAAACAAAATGGAAGCAAGCGTAAACAAATCAGCAGAAATCATGCAACGCAAAAGTTCAGAGAAATTGCGTAGTTCTTCCCCTAAAGAGCAACGCGCATAAAAAAAGTATCTCTAATCGCTAAAAATTTTATCGATTAGAGATATCAATGATTAATTGTCTGATGAATAGTCACGTTGTTAATTTATAAGAACTCTAACAAAGAAAGAATATTCGCTTGTTGCAACAGCTAAAAGTTAAGGAGTACCAATGAAAAGTAAAATAAATAGTAAAAAAATAATCATCTTAATGACTGTATTAGTGATTCTTTTGACCCATCTACCTTTTCATTTTGCCTATGGATCAGAAACTAGTGAACTTGCACCCGAAAGCCAAAATGATCCAAGTTTAGGAGTAGAGAGAAATGCAACAATCACATTTGAAACAAGCCCTTCAGAAGGTGGTAGACCTAGTTCTATACCTCATATAACTCCGCCAGGGGGAAATTTATTATACACTATCAGTGCAAATCCGAACCAAGGGTTTCGTTTTGTTCGATGGGAGCTAATCAACGGATGGAATGCTTCGATAGGCAATCTAAATGCAGAAACAACAAGTCTTACTATCTCTACTGGTGGCCCTATAGGACCACCAGTGCATGAGACGATAACGATACGAGCAATATATGAGAGGGTTTACAATTTAACTTTCCAATCTTCTCCAAATGCTGGAGGAAATCCAAGAGCGGATAAAGCAATACTGGCACAAGGTGAAACGACCACGATCCATGCCAACGTTTCGAATGGATATCGCTTTGTTCAATGGGAACTTGTTTCTGGAAACACGACTATCGCAAACCGAACGAGTCAAAGTACATTCATTACGATGGGGGCAGGGGATTCGTCCATTCGAGCAGTCTATGAACAAATCACTCATAGTGTGAGTGTGCAGGCCAATCCAACGATTGGTGGCAATCCTACGGTTTCAGCTTCATCCGCTGCCCAAGGAGCAACCATCAATTTGAATGCGAATCCAGCTGTCGGATATCGGTTTGACAATTGGCAGTTTCTAACCCAAAACGGAGCGACGATTACAAACAGTAATCTTGCGAATACCAGTTTACGAATGGGTACGGGACCTGTGAGCGTTCAAGCCAATTATGAACGCTTGCAACAAGGCAGTGTCGTCGTAAGGTATGTGGACGAAGAGGGTAATGAGATAGCTCAAAGCGATATTTTAACGGGATTTAGCGGAGAAGCATATCGTACAGAAGCAAAAGAAATCGAAGGGTGGGAATTGCTTGTTGCACCGGAAAATGCAACAGGGGTTTTCACGAATGTTGAGCAAATAGTCACCTATACTTATCGGAAGAACCAGCAGTTATGGGGAACTGTCCCTTGGGAATACGACGAGGCAACGAAAACGATCCATTTGTATGGTGGAATCGGTGGATCGGTCCCAGAAGCGCCATGGAAAAGCCATTCCGAAGTTGAAACGATCATTGTCACCAACGAGGTATTTTTACCGGAAAATAGCGCATCTCTTTTTAACGGGGCAAGACAGTTAGAAAGTATTGAAGGTGTAGGGAATTTTAATACATCTAAGGTCACGAATATGGATGAGATGTTTGCACGTACTTCGGCACTAAAAGAGCTAGATATTAGTCAATGGGATGTGTCTAATGTAACTAGCATGAGTCACACATTTGCTTGGATGACCAATTTAAGAAAGCTAGATGTCAGTCAATGGGATGTGTCAAATGTGACAACGTTGACTCATGCATTTGCGTGGACATCCAACCTTGTTGATATAGATGTTAGTCAATGGAATGTTGGTAAGGTTTCTAGCATGAGCAATTTATTTATGTCTTCCTTTTCGCTAACTGAATTAGATTTGAGCAATTGGGACACAAGAAATAAAAATATCAGTGGCATGTTCTATCTTGCATCAAGACTTTCATCCCTTAAATTAGGAGAAGAATCAGTTATCGGAAATACCAGCTTACGAACTATCGTTCCTACAGCGGAGTATACAGGACGATGGGTGCTTGAAGAAAGTTTGGATAGTTCAGTTCGAACCATCGCGTTTGAGAATTCAAACGAATTTATGGCAAATTATGACGGAAATCATCCAGGAACTTATGTATGGGAGCGTTCTCGTCCGGAAGAATTAGTGGCAGCATTAGAGCCATTAAGTGACCAATCAACAGCAATCACTGGCTGGATGACAGAAGTAACGGATAATCGAACGATCACCTATCAAAATACAGCGGGACAAACAGTCACTGTAACTAAAGAATCACCGAGGATCAAGTGGGGAGATTACCAAGATGCAGATCAACGGATTCGACAGTTTGAGATACCCTTAGCAGAAAATGAGCGTTTAGCAACAGACACAGAGGTAACGCTCACTGTTGCTAAACCATCCGTCGAAACAACTGGTGATTTGACGATTGACAAAAAGGTAATCAAAGGTCTCGACTACACTGCAAATCACTTCACTTTGGAGCGTAAGAAGTTAGAGGCATTAACCAGTCAAGCAGAACTCCATGAATTGATTCTGAAGGAAAGTCAGGCAACAGCACACGATGTTTTGACACAGGACGATCGCAGTCAGGAAATTAAAATCGTGGCTACAGATTTAACCAAGGATGAAGTGGACGATGGCACGTATTTCGCTACATTTCAAGTAGGGAACAAAGCCTATCAATTTACAATAGGCATTGATGTTAATTCGAAGATCCATCATCTAAAAGTTTCCATACCGACGAAAATGGTGTTCGAATCCCTCTACCAAGGCGAGGAAACTAATCGTGAATTTGTTAGTCCAGATTACGAGATCCGTAATCATTCAGATCTTTCTGTTGATACGTATGTAAATCAGTTCATTATTGAAGATGATGCAGGGGTCACCTTGTTAAGGGAGGATGAAAATCCTTTAGATCACGCGCCATTGCAAGAAGGACAACCGAAAAACTTCTCTGATATCAAACAACCACTATTGGAATTACAGTTGATGTCTAATGAAACCAAAATTTCTTTATATGGACGAAGAAGTGAACAACGCTTGGCACAAGTTGCACCATACTCAAGTGTCCCTTTCCATTTGACCGGTCGATTTTATGGGCCCTATCCTAAGTGGATCTCGGAAAGTGACAATGAACAAGGGGGCTATTATCAAGATTCATTCGTTCCTACCTATCGTATGATTTTACGATTTGTTCCCAGATAGAGGGCATAAATGTACGAGATAAAAGAATGATAATAACTAGGAGACGTTCAACCAATGAGTAAAACAAAACGAAGGAATCAACAAAAGAAACGACGGAAGAACGGCGTCTTATTATTGTTTGTTTTTTTAATGGTGATGGCTGTTGCTAGTTGGTATTGGTTTAGTCACGAAGGACCCACTCCAGTTATCAGCGCGGATTTGTTACCTGAAATCGGTGATGCGAGTGATCTACGGATTTCTGAGCGTGCGCAAGAACTAGCAGATGCAAATTATTTCACCTTGCAGATCAACCCAGAAGCAGTTTTCGAAAATGGCAGAAGTCGTGGATCGATCGAAATCGTCAATCCTGGCACGAATGTTTATCCGATTGCGGTCGATATCACGATCAATGATACGAAAGAAGTGATTTATTCTTCTGGCGCGATTTATCCCAATCAATTGATTGAAGAGGTGTATTTGAAGCGACCTTTAGAAAAAGGAGAATATCCTGCAACAGCGACAGTCAGTATCTATGATCCAGAAACCAAAGAAAAACAAGGCGTAACCGAAGCAGAAATTAGCATATTGATAAAAAATTAATCCAATTTAAGTGAGGCTACCTAAATGAAAAAAGCAACAAAATTAGTATTAAGCATTCTAACAATTACAGGAGTATGTATTAGTGGAATTACCGCTTTTGCTAGTCCAGTCCAAACCATCGATGGGCGAGAAGGCGCAACTTCTGGAGATATCACTATAAAGGGGATCATCGGTGAATTTGATAATACAAAGCCTGGTCCAAATCCAGAAAATCTCGATCAATGGATCAATGTGACCCTACCGACGACAGCTATTTTCCGGACAACAGAAGAATCTGAGCATAAAAAGATTACTTCTCCGGCTTATCACGTGACGAACCATTCTGCGCTAAGTGTGCGAGCTTCCGTTTCAAATGTGACAGAAGTCAAAGAAATGAGCGAAGTGGATCGACTAATGATCAATACGATCGAATTATTTAAAGACGGAGTTTCGACAGTTGCAGCTACGCCTTTATTCACCTTATCTGGTAATGAGGGGAATCATACGGTTGGTAACTTCCGATTTAGTGGGGATGCGGCACCGAAAAATGCTTCCGTAGAAAGTAATCCGAGTTTTAAACTAGTATTAAATTTTGCAGTAGAGGAATAAAGTAAATGGAAAATCTACTATCAGATAGTAAGATGAGGAAGTCTAGAAGTAAAAAATGGCAAATTTTATCGGTACTACACATACTTCTTATTATCAGCTTATCCTTTTCAACCCTAGTTAAGGCAGAAGAGGTGCAATCCACTCACAATATCAGAGTATCTGGTACGATTGGATCGACTGTTGAAGAAACAAAAGAAACAAATAAGCATCAGACACTAGTCGCTGATCTTTCTGCGATCACTCAAAAAAATCTACCGGAAACTGGAACAGTAGTAAATCAACGAATCGTTTTCTTAGGCTATCTATTGATTGGAATTTCTGGGGGAGTATTTTTGTTTTGTAGGAAACAAAAATATCCTATTGAATACTTTAAATGATCAAGCTAGTAGGGCAATGATCATTGAAAAATAACAGAAAACGAGTAAACAAAAAAGCCATCCGCAGAGGATGGCTTCAGACTGTAGACAAACTCCTAAATTTGGAGTGTTGTTTGCAGTTTTTTTGTTTTATACTCATTGTATAAACTATTCTGGGAGTGATTCTAATGATGAGAAAACAATCGATTGAAGGTAGAAATCAATTTGCTATGTTAACAATTGATGATCTTGTACCTAAAGATCACTTAGTTCGAAAGATTGATGCTGCGATTCAGTTTGATTTCATTTATCCCATTGTAGAATCTACGTATTCGACCCATGGTCGTCCCAGTATTGATCCAGTGGTCTTAATTAAATTAGTATTTATCCAATATTTATTTGGTATCCGTTCGATGAGACAGACCATTAAAGACGTTGAAACAAATGTTGCTTATCGTTGGTTTTTAGGTTATTCATTCGAGGATCCTATCCCGCATTTCTCTACTTTTGGTAAAAACTATGTTCGAAGATTTAGAGAAACAACTTTATTTGAAGACATTTTCTCTCATATTCTAGAACAAGCTGTAAAAGCTGGCTTCGTTACGGAAGACAACCTTTATATTGATTCTACTCATATTAAGGCAAATGCCAATAAA
This sequence comes from Enterococcus sp. AZ171, assembly GCF_051714005.1. NCBI lineage: Bacteria > Bacillati > Bacillota > Bacilli > Lactobacillales > Enterococcaceae > Enterococcus > Enterococcus sp. AZ171. The sequence continues at coordinate 1,368,493 of NZ_JBIORA010000001.1, forward strand.
CATAAGTTCACAAAAGAAATGACCTACGGTCAAGCTAAAGCTTATCAAGATGAATTAGAAGATGAAATAAATAAAGAACGTATTGCTGTAGGAAAACGTCCTTTTACATGGGACACAGAAAGTGAGTTGAGTCTTCAAAAAATAAGTCATTCAGATCCAGAAAGTGGTTACTATGTTAAAGGTGAACGAGAAAAACAATTTGCTTATTCCGCGCATACTTCCTGTGAAGATAATGGTTTTATCTTATCTACATTAATCACACCAGGAAATGTACATGACAGCCAAGTCGCAATCGATCTGGTCAAACAGTCGAAAAGAGCTTTTCCAAATATAAAGCGTGTTGTCGCTGATGCAGGATATAAGACGCCTAAATTTGTTCATTTTCTGTCACACTTGAAACTCTACCCGATTCTTCCATATACTGTACCTCATGGAGTAAAAGGAATGTTTCGTAAAAAAGACTTTGTTTATGATGCCTATTTTGACTGCTATTTATGTCCCAATAATCAACCGTTGTTATTTTCAACTATCACTCGTGATGGTTATCGAACCTATAAATCAAATCCAAAATTCTGTAGGAGTTGTCCATTACTTAAAAACTGTACTTTGAGTACAAAACATCAAAAAATAGTAACTCGACATGTTTGGGCGGATCTTATGGATGAACTTGAACACCAACGCCATACGGCGTTGAATAGAGAAATTTATAAAAAGAGAAAACAAACTATTGAACGAATATTTGCAGATGCAAAAGAAAAGCATGGTATGCGTTGGACAAAATATCGAGGTCTCGAAAAAGTCGCCACGCACACGATGCTTACGTTTGCTGCCATGAATTTAAAAAAACTAGCCTCATGGCTATGGAAAGCAAAAAAGCCTATGGCTTTTTATTTCAAATTTCTACAAAGACTAATAAAAAGGAGTTGGCAATTAAGCCACTCCTTTTTGTCTACAGTCTGAGCCATCCGCAGAGGATGGCTTTTTTCTATTGGTCAATCACTACTGTTTCTTGACGAAGCTCGAGTAGAAGGTGCAGTTCGTGTCCCGCTGTCACCGCCAGCAGCATTTGTATCTTCAGAGCTTGATGGCGTAGCAGAGGATTCAGGTGGTGCTTCCTCGCTAGAAGAGGCTGGTGGTTCTGTAGAAGGCACACTACTTGGTTCAGTTGGTTCACTACTTGGTGGTGTCGACTGTTCAGAGCTACTAGGTTCAGTCGTTGAGCTTGTAGAAGTCTCAGGAACAGTTTCACTAGTTGAAGAGTCTGGAACAGGAGTTACAGGGACGACCGCAGATGAAGAAGGAATCGTCGTTGAAGGCACCGTAGCGTTTGAATTGCCAGATGATGATGCATTTCTAAAGAATAATTCACCACCAGAACGGTACAGTCCGCTAGGCATCGTCCAATCCGTATTTGTCACATTTGCGGAGACAAATTTCATCAATTCGCGATAAACATCTGAAGCTACATCTGTTCCAGTGGAAGTGATCGGAGTCATTTTATCATTGTATCCCGTCCACACAGAAATTGCATAATTCGGTGTGTAACCAGCAAATAAAATATCTGGATAAACGCCCGTTGAGGTACCTAACTTAGCATATTCCTCGTCCGTATAATTAGATGTTCCTGTTTTACCTGCTTGAATCAACCCTGGGATTGCGGCATTCGTACCAGTTCCGCGAGTAATCGTATCTTTCAAGATGTCAGTAACCATATACGCTGTTTCTTCAGACATCGCTCTCGTTCCTTCTGGTTCAAACGTTTCTTCAGTGCCATCTTGGAAAACGATCCGATTAACGTATTGTGGTTTATAGTAAGTGCCACCGTTTGCTAAGGCAGCGTATGCTGCGGCCATTTTTTCAGAAGAAGCACCGTATTTTGTACCATCTTGTTGTTCAGTATTACTTGAAATCGCATTTGACTGATGGATCGTGCTATATTCGATCCCTAAGCTACTCAAGAATTCTGCGACTTTATCTGCGCCAACTTCATTGAAGAGCTTGACTGCCGGGACGTTTCTTGAAAGGTATAACGCTTGGCGCAAGGTGACCATTCCCATGTAACGGTTGTCCCAGTTCGAAACAGGAATAGAAGTTCCTTCATAATTGTAAGGTGCATCGGCGATCAATTTGCCAGTAGAATAGTTCAATTCTTCAAATGCTGGCGCGTAGTCAGTGATCGGTTTCATGGTTGAACCAAAGTCACGAGAGGTATTAACAGCCAAGTTATTACCTAAAGCGACATCATCCGGAATGTTTCTTCCACCGATCTGCGCGGTGACTTGTCCAGTATTGACATCGATCAACGTAGTGGCAACTTGCATTTGATCATCTGGATATGCAACGTATTGATCTGTATTCACTACATCATATAAGTGTTTTTGGGCATTCAAGTCTAAGTTCGTATAAATATCTAAGCCATCGGTATAGACATTCTTGTCTGTTTTAGCATGGACTTCATTGATGACCTCTTTGACATAATTGTCGACGATCCGTGTATTAGTGTCTTCTTGGGTTAATTCTTGTAAACCATCCGTGATCGGTGTGTTGATCGCTGTATTGTACTCTGTTTGAGAGATTTTTTCGTTTTGGAGCATCGTGTACAAGACAGTGTCACGACGTTTTTTTGCTTGCTCTGGAAACTGGTAAGGATCATAAGCTGACGGTGCTTGAGGCATTCCTGCTAAAAGCGCGGTTTGCGGTAAATTCAATTCGCTTAATGTTTTTCCAAAGTAAGATTGAGCCGCTGTTTCCATGCCATAAAGACCGTTAGACATATAGACTTTATTGACATAATAGGTCAATATCTCTTGTTTTGATTTCGTTTGTTCCAGTCTGACAGCCATCCAAGCTTCTTGGGCTTTACGTCTGATTGTTTGGTCTTCGGTACTAGTTGAGAAGAAAGAGAGCTTGATCAGCTGCTGAGTCAACGTACTACCACCCTGTAAGCCGCCAGATGTAAAGTTGGATAATGCGGCACCGATGATCCGAACAGGGTCGACACCGATATGTTTGTAAAATCTTCGGTCTTCGACTGAAACGATGGCATCTTCAAGTGTCTTTGGCAGTTCGTTGGCAGAAATTTTCTCTCTTTTTTCCGCCCCTAGATCCTCAAACAACTCGCCATCTTTTGTATAAAGTTTTGACGAAACTGTTGCATCCAGTTTTTCGTCGGTCAAAGCAGGAGCATCTTTGGCATAAAACCAAAAAAGTCCGACCCCTGCGAGAAAAGCGACACAGATCAAGGAAAGACCAATTAAAAGAATACGTGTGATCAATCCTTTTCGATCTTTTCCAGTGCCTTTTTTCGTTGATTGTTTTCCTCTTTTCTTTGGAGAAGAAGAGGAGGTGCTTCTTTTAGAAGATCTCGTTTGATTAGTTGGCATTCTTTGGTTCTCCTTCATTAGATTCTAAGTACTGGTCGATTGCTTGCAAGTATGGAACACGAGGGGCAAAGCCACTTGGAATCTCGATTCCTAATTCTTCGATCAATGAAAGCGGCAAGGATTTTCTTCCTTGTGTCTGTTGTTCGTGCCAATAGTGGATTAAATGTGTACTATCTAAATAAAAACAACGCTGTAAGGTAGAAAACCATAAAAGGACAAAACAGATTCCTCCTTGTTTTTGACAAGCTTCCATATGTGAGATTTGATGGGGATGAAAATTTTTAAATGGAAATGAAGTTTTGTTTTTTGTCTCTTTTGCTTCAAAATCCAAATAGAAACCTCGATAGACACCGTTATAATCAGTTGTGGAAGCTTGTGTAAAATAAGCTTCTTTAATGACAGCGGCACTACGTCGAGGGTAGTCAACTTTTACGATTTGAACCGGTGTTGGCTTTTTATGGATAACGGCCATTTGATGTGCCAGGTAATACTCGTTGCTTTCATTGATGGCTTCTTCAAATCGCATCCCGCGATTGCCAAACTCCGTATTTGGGTTCCTTTTTACTTGTTTTTTTTCTTTGGACGAGGCATCCTTGATATAAGGACGGCCATTTGGATAGCGTAAAACCATGATCGAATCACTCTCCTAGGCCACATTATAGCAAAAAAGCACAGAGAAAGAAAAGGAAACTGGAATGGATACAATAAAAGTAATGTATATCTCTGGTTATCGCAGTTTTGAATTAGGCATATTCAAAGATAATGACCCTAAAATGACAGTTATTAAAAAAGTTTTAAAAAATGAATTGACTCAATTAGTGGAAGAAGGATTGGAATGGGTGATCATCAGCGGTAACTTAGGTGTCGAATTATGGGCAGGTGAAGTCGTCGCTGAAATGAAGACGGATTATCCAGAATTGAAGCTTGGGATCATTTATCCGTTTGCAGAGTTTGGCAATGGTTGGAATGAGAACAATCAGGAAAAGAAAAGACTGGTAGAACAGCTTTCTGACTATCGTGAGTCGGTGAGTCATCAACCCTATCAATTACCAAGTCAACTAAGGAATCATACCCAATTTATTCTACAACACACAGACGGGACCCTATTGATTTATGATCCAGAATATCCTGGAAAAACAGACTATTTTTTTAAGGATGCACAAAAATATCAAGGGAGTCATCCTTATGAGATTCGAACCGTCAGCATGGATGATTTGCAAAATTTTAGTGAATAAAATAATATAGTGTTTGATTTATCAAGTCTTTTCCGATACAATAAAAAAGTAGAAACGTTAATACGTAAATGAGAACTAGAGGTGTAAATATGGCGAATTTGATTTATAGTCCTAAAGACATTTTACAACAAGAATTCAAAACAAAAATGCGCGGATATGATCCGATCGAAGTGGACGAATTCTTAGACAATATTATCAAAGATTATGAGAATTACAGCAAACAACTCCTTGCTTTACAAGAAGAAAACGATAAATTAAGTGCAAAAGTCGCTCAATTATCGAAAAACCAAGGAGCAGCTCCAAGTCGTGCACAACAAACAGAAACTCCGAAAAGTGCGGCAGTAACAAATTTTGATATTTTAAAACGTCTATCAAATCTTGAACGTGAAGTATTTGGTAAAAAATTAGATGCACAAGCAGGAAATGTACCACCAGTAACACCTAATCCAAACAACTATACAACAACAAACGAAGATGACAACGAAGCAACACGTCAGTTTTAAGCAATGAATCGATTTGTGGTTTTCGGGTAATCGCGGTCTGGCTTTGACCAGACTGAGGAAAGTCCATGCTCGCACAGGCTGTGATGCCTGTAGTGTTCGTGCTTAGCGAAAAAATAAGCTAAGGTACTCTTTTTAGAGTAACGGCAGGAAAACAAGCTAAGGTTTCGGCTATGCTTCAGTATCCTTGAAAGTGCCACAGTGACGAAGCGAACGAGGAAACTTGTTCGGTGGAACGCGGTAAACCCCTCGAGCGAGCAACCCAAACAACGGTAGGGGCGCTTTTTGTCGGGGAATCAGAACGAGACAAAAGGGCAGTTGATCTGCAGATAGATGGTTACCGCTTTGTTTTTTCTCCCTGGAAAAACAAAGTACAGAACATGGCTTATAGAAAACCACATCTTCAGGGAATAAATCGTTAGGCGAATAACAGCCTACAAAATCAGTACTAACAATAGCTTTTTCCTACGTCAAGCCTTTTCACATAGAAAAGATCGGATGTAGGGGATTTAGAAGAGGGTGTGACGGAAGCGCACAGCTCCAAGAATTAAGCAGCAACATACGAAAATAGCTTATCGTATTTTTGGGTGTTGTTGCTTATTTTCTAAGGGCTGCTTCTGCCACACCATTTGTTTGATTATAGAGGACGAAGATCATCATGCCTTTTTTTTGATTGATAAGGAGAATACAATGGATAAAAATAGAGAATTCAATTTAATAGCGACAGCGGCAAGCGGGCTAGAAGCATTAGTAGGAAAAGAACTTAGAGATCTTGGCATCGAGTGCCAAGTCGAAAATGGTCGTGCGCGTTTCAAAGGGACGATGGAAACGATTGCTACAACCAATCTATGGTTACGTACAGCAGATCGTATCAAGATCGTCGTGGGTGAATTTGATGCCCGTACGTTTGATGAATTGTTCGAGCAAGTCAAAGCGTTACCATGGGAAGATTACCTTCCGTTAGACGCCTCTTTCCCGGTTGCAGGAAAATCGATCAAATCGACGCTTTATAGTACACCAGACTGTCAAGCCATCACTAAGAAAGCAATTGTTGAAAGACTACGTACGTATTATCATCGTCCGTCTACTGTGCCATTGACAGAAACCGGTGCACATTTCCAACTAGAAGTTGCTTTACTGAAAGATCATGTGTTAGTGACCCTTGATACAACTGGTCCAAGTTTGTTCAAACGCGGTTATCGCTTAGAAAAAGGTGGTGCCCCATTAAAAGAAAATATGGCAGCAGCTTTAGTGATGTTGACGAACTGGCGAAAAGATCGTCCGTTTTATGATCCCGTTTGTGGTTCAGGAACACTGTGTATCGAAGCTGCACTGATCGGTCATAATATCGCCCCTGGTTTCAATCGTGAATTTGTGTGTGAGACGTGGGATTGGTTCGATCCGGCTATCATGGAAAAAGTTCGTGCAGCAGCAGAAGAACAGGCAGATTATGATATCGAATTAGATATCACTGGGTCTGATATCAATGGTCAATTGATCGGTATCGCCAGAGCCAATGCGGAAGAGATCGGGTTAGGAGATTCCATCACTTTCCAACAACGGGCAGTGAAGGACTTCAAAACGGAAAAAGAATACGGCGTGATCGTTGCTAATCCCCCTTATGGTGAACGCTTAGGTGAAGAAGAGTCTGTTCGTCGTCTCTACAAAGAAATGGGTGAGGTCTTCCGACCATTGAAAACGTGGAGTAAGTACATCTTGACAAGTGATTTAGCATTTGAAGAATTTTACGGACAAAAAGCAACAAAAAAACGTAAATTATACAATGGTGCATTGCGCACAGATCTGTTCCAATATTGGGGAACTCGGCCACCAAGAAAAGAACGGACTGAAAACGAATAACTAGGATATAAGTATGGACACCTAAAAACCATGGTTGGGACTTTAAGACCTTTGACCCTATGATTTTTGGAGGAATTCAAAATGAATGAACAAGCAAAAAAGTATTGGAAAGAATTTTGGCAAGGTGAATTCCCTCCAACAAATGTTACGGCAGAGCAGTGGGGTTGGGAAGGGACACCGATGGCAGATGAATTGGCGGACTTGATTTTAAAGGGGATCAAAACGGCGTCATGTTCATCATACGATGAATGCCTGTATTACGATGAAGCCCCGTTGTCTAAAATCGGCAGTTATACCATTGTTTTAAATAGTAAAGACGAACCTGTAGGCATCATAAAATATACAGATATGACGGTAATGCCAATGAATGAAGTAACAGAAGAAATTGCCCGTGCTGAGGGTGAGGGTGATTTGAGCTATGATTACTGGTATAAAGTTCATAAAAAATTTTTTAGGGAGTTACTGCCCCAAATTGGAAAAGAATTTTATGAAGAGATCCCCCTTGCTGTTGAACGGTTTGAATTAATCAACGCAAAGGAAATGTCGTAAAAGTAAGTGAGCGATAACTATTGGATAAATGATAACTAGGATAAGTTGGAGGATTTTTGGATGAATGAAAAGGAATTTTTGAAAGAAGTCAAAGAAATCGATTTAATGAGTCAAGCGTTAACAGTATTGGACTGGGATATCCAAACAGGCATGCCAGAAAAATCAAGTGAAGAACGCAGTGAAGTCAACAGTTATTTATATGGGCTATATTTCTCAAAAAAAGTCGGACCGAAAATCGCAGAAGCAATCGAATACTTCTCTGCGCACCCTGACGAATTGTCTGAACTTGGAAAAACGGTTTTTGAGAAAGTCAAAGAAGACTATGAATTAGAGCATAAAGTACCGGAAGAATTGATGATTGCTTTAACTTCTGCGACTTCTAAAGCCCACACAAAATGGCAAGAATCGCGTGAATCAAAACAATTTGGTGATTTTGAATCCGCGTTATCTGAAAACATCAAGATCACAAAACAATTGATTCCATATTGGCGTAAAGAGGAGAAAACAGACTATGATGTGCTGTTGAATCAATATGAACCAGGCATGACCGTAGAGATCTTAGATCAAGTATTTGATCAAGTCAAAGAAGGTATTATGTCCATCCGTCAAGCCTTAGTCGAAAAAGGAACAGCACCGGAGACAGATTTTCTTTCACGTAAAATGACGAAGGAACAACAAAAACGTTTTGTAGTCGGTGTGATCAAACAGTTAGGATATGATTTTTCTAGAGGTCGCTTAGATGACACGATCCATCCATTTATGATCGGGATCAATCGTAATGATGTCCGCATCACGACACGTTGGAATGAAGAGGACTTCAAAATGGCAACGTTTGGAGTGATCCATGAAGCCGGACACGGGATGTATGAACAAAATATTGATGAAAAATATATGTATACACCAGTTGGTGAAGGTACTTCGATGGGCATCCATGAGTCGCAATCACTTTTCAATGAAATCATTGTCGGCAGCAACCGCAGTTTCTGGGAAAAGCAGTACCCATTCTTCCAAGAGTGTGCTGAAGGAACCTTTGATGATATTTCTTTTGATGATTTCTATCGTTCATTACAGTATACAAAAGCAAGCTTGATTCGGATCGAAGCAGACAGTTTGACGTATCCATTACACATCATTATACGTTATGAGATCGAAAAAATGATGTTTAATGAAGGGTTAGAAGTTGAGAAATTACCAGAAGTATGGAACCAAAAATATGAAGAGTATTTAGGTATCCGTCCAACAAACGATTTAGAAGGAATCTTACAAGATGTCCATTGGTCAGGTGCAAGTTTTGGTTACTTCCCATCTTATGCGTTAGGATTCATGTATGCTGCACAATTATTACATGCAATGAAAAAAGATATCGCTGTTGATGAGATTTTGGCTTCTGATGATTACTCACCGATCAAAGAGTGGATGACAGAAAAAATCCATCAGTACGGCGCATCAAGAAAACCAAATCAATTGATTCAAGAGGCGACAGGAGAAGCATTGAATCCGCAGTACTTGATCGATTTTATGCGAAAACTTTACTTTAGCGTTTATGGTGTTGAAGAAGTCTAAAAAATTCTCAAATAGAAGGTGAAAGCGGCAGTGGATAAATTAAATGAAATTGCTAACTACAGCATGGCACAATTGGCTTTGGATCGTTCAGGACATGGTGTGGACCATACGAATCGAGTAGTCGAACTTTCCCGACAAGTCCTTGAGACACTACCGCAAGCCAATCCTTTTATCACGCTGGCAGCGGCATATCTACACGATACGATCGATGATAAAGTGGTTGAAGATGAAGAGCAAGCGAAAGAAGGACTCAGAGTCTTTTTGGCAAACATCGGAGTTGCAGAATCAGAGATTCATCAAATCTTTCATATCATCGAAAATATGTCTTTTTCAAAAAGTTTGTCTGATAACGTCGAATTGTCCTTAGAAGGCAAGATCGTACAGGATGCAGATCGCTTAGAGGCGTTAGGCGCGATGGGTATCTTACGTACGGCATATTATGGAGGACATAAGGGGCATCCGATTTTTGACCCAGCCATCCAGACAATCAATTATACGAACAAACAAGATTATCGTAAAGGCTCGACAGTCATCAATCATTTTTATGAAAAATTGTTGTTATTGCCAGATCAAATGAATACGGGGTACGCGAAACAAGAAGCAAAACGACGTGAAGTGTTCATGCGTGAATTTCTAGAGGAGTTCTACAAAGAATGGTTTGTCGGCGATGATTCACTAGATGCACAAATCTGGCGTAACCGATAATTAAATAGATACGTCTGAGCCATTCGTCCTCTCGCGTCATCTAAAATCAAATAGATACGTCTGAGCCATTCGTCCTCTCGCGTCATCTAAAATCAAATAAACGGCGGGAACAGAAGGAAGTTCTTCGTAAAATAAGGCGTCATCCACAAAAAGTTGAAAAACAATTTTCGTGGATGACGCCTTATTTTTTGAGGTTAAACACTTCTGTTTCGATCTCGTCTTTCTATTTGTTTTTTCGAATTTGCTTGATCCTTAACAATGCTCGGAAGATATTCAACAAAAATAATAAAGTAGCAATTCCAATCGGTACCCAGATCAAATAGACAGAATAGCCAAGTTCTGCAGAAAGTTCTGCACTTGAAGAATGTGAAAGCTCAGAGACTGCTTGTTGCCATGTCTGTAAGTTGAAAACAAGCATAAAGCCTGCGATGATCAATAGAATAAAGCCTAAGTAATGGATCGATGTCCGCTTACGAATCAATGCAAAGACTAAATAGAGAATAAGTAAAAATGCTGGAACACCAAATACAAAATAAATATTAAGCAAAATGAATCGCCTCCTCATAATAATCATACTTCAATTGATAGGAATTTAAAAATAATTTAGTCATTACTTGCATTCTTTTCACCAATATTGCTAAGATAACTGTATTCAAAGGAGGTCTTTTTGTTTTATGGCAAGTTATATCGAGCCGATTCGTTTTGCGTTGATTGTCTTTCCTTTTCTTGCATTGGCGATTTCTGCTATCTTTTTTATTTATGAATACCGAAAGTATGGAACGTTTCTCCTAACTAGAGCGGTCATTTTATATTCATTTGTCTTTTATCTATTATGTGCTTACTTTTTAGTGATTTTACCTTTACCTACTAAGGAAGCTGTTGCGAAAATGACAGGTCCAAAAATGGAATTACACCTATTTGCGTCTTGGGAGAACTTCAGAGCGAATACAGTCCTCGTGTTGTCCGATCCGAGTACCTATTTACCTGCGATGCGACAAAGTGTTTTTTTAGAGCCATTATTCAATGTCTTTTTACTCTTACCTTTTGGCATCTATTTAAGGTATTATTTCCGACTATCCTTCGTCAAAACGGTCATTGCAAGTTTCTGTCTCTCCCTATTTTTTGAGTTGACACAATTAACCGGTCTTTACTTTATTTATCCACGTCCGTATCGATTATTCGATGTCAATGATTTACTGACCAATACATTTGGCGGAATGCTTGGCTATCTTGTGACGCCAATCTTTACGTTTATGTTGCCAACAAGAGCGAGAATGGATGAAGTATCTTATGAAAAAGGCAAGACAGTCTCTTTGACACGCCGTCTGGTTGCCTATTTGATCGATTGGTTTTTCTTATCTATTTGTACGTCAATCATCGGAGTGGTTTCCGGATTGTCGATTGGAAGTAGCGAGTTCACCTCCTATAGTTGGTGGTTGTTCGTGCAAGTCTTTCTCTATTTCATGCTTCTTCCTGTCTTTACAAATGGTCGAACACTTGGGAAAAAAATCGTCCGGATCAAGCTTGTTGAAGATGGGAGGGAACGAATCAGATTTCGTGCATTGTTCATTCGATATGCGTATCTCTATTTCTTATTTTATGGGCTAGGCTGGTTGAGCCAATTAGTTGGTCCAGTCATCAATCAAGCGACTGGTGTCACACAGATGAGTGCAGTATTCATTTTCTTATGTACCTTGGTTGCACAGTTCATCTTCGGCCTGAATCTATTCTTATCTTTTATTCGCAAAAAGAGAGTTTTATTCTATGAGAAAGCGAGTCATACTTATACGATCAGTACGATCAAAGATAGAAAAGCCTGACCTTTTCAAGCAAAATAAGCAAATTTATGGTATAATTCCAAAGTCGTGAAAAATACAAAGAGAAGAGGTGTCGAAATGAGTCATTTTAAACAATTCAATTTTCATCCGTTTATCAACGAAGCGTTAGCAGAAAAAGGGTTCCAACAACCAACAGAAGTGCAAGAACGATTGATTCCTTTGATTTTAAAAGGGAAAAATATCATCGGACAATCACAAACTGGTTCAGGAAAAACGCATACGTTTCTTTTGCCTCTATTTCAAAAAATCAATGCCAATAAAGAAGAAGTCCAAGTGGTGATCACAGCACCAAGTCGTGAACTGGCGACGCAGATCTATGAAGCTGCTATTCAAATCGCTAAGTTTTCCGATCCGGAGATTCGCGTATCGAATTTTGTCGGCGGAACAGACAAACAACGTCAATTAAATCGCTTGAATCACCTACAACCGCAAATCGTTGTCGGTACACCAGGGCGTATCCTGGACATGATGAATGAGCAAGCTTTAAAGATCCATACAGCCTTTGCGTTCATCGTGGATGAAGCAGATATGACCTTAGATATGGGATTCTTGAATGAAGTTGATCAAATCGCTAGCCGCTTGCCAGAAAAATTACAATTTTTAGTTTTCTCAGCAACGATTCCAGAAAAACTACGCCCATTCTTGCGTAAATATATGGAAAATCCAATCATCGAAGAAATCAAACCAAAAGCAGTGATCTCAGAAGATATCGAGAATTGGTTAGTTTCAACAAAAGGAAAGGATAAGAATCAAACGATCTATCAATTATTGACGATCGGGCATCCTTATTTAGCAATTGTCTTTGCAAATACGAAACAACATGTAGACGAAATCGCTGATTACTTGAAAAACCAAGGCTTGAAAGTAGCGAAGATCCATGGAGATATCACTCCTCGTGAGCGTAAGCGTGTGATGCGTCAAGTGCAAAACTTAGAGTATCAATATGTAGTTGCGACAGACTTAGCTGCTCGTGGTATCGATATCGAAGGCGTTTCTCATGTCATCAATGCGGAGGTTCCAGAAGATCTAGATTTCTTTATCCACCGTGTCGGTCGTACTGGTAGAAATGGCTTAAAAGGAACCGCGATCACTTTATATGCACCAAGTGATGAGCCATTGATCGAAGGCATCGAAAAAATCGGTGTTGTTTTTGAGCCAATGGAAATCAAAAATGGTGAAATCGTTAAAACCTATGACCGTAACCGTCGGACAAAACGTGAAAAATCAAAAGATAGTCTTGACCCAACGCTGATTGGTTTAGTCAAAAAGAAAAAGAAAAAAATCAAACCTGGTTACAAGAAAAAAATCGACTGGGCGATTGCGGAGAAAAATAAAAAAGACCGCAAGATCGAAAGACGTCAACAAACGCGTACAGCCAGAAAAAATAAAAAGAATTCCAACCAATAAGAGCAGTCATGAGCGAATCACGCTGCCCTTGACTTTTAGCCCCAAAAACCTAAATAGGAAATCTATTTTGGGTTTTGGGGCTGATTTTTTTGATTAAACAGTTGATATTAGGAGAGCTGTTTTCGCATCTGTTGACAAAGAATGCCGTCTTCGATCAGTGGGTCTGAAAAACTCTGATAGCCCTGCTTTTCGTAGAAAGGAACGGCGGGAATTTCTGCAATCAAATAAATTTTTTTGAATGCTTCATTTAGTGCTCGCTTTTCTGCCAATTGAAGCATTTCTCTGCCAATTCCACGTTTGCGCCAATCTTTTGCGACACAAAAACGATCAAATTGGATTTGTTCGTCACTTTGTTTTTGGTAACGTAAGGTAGCAATTGGCTGTTCGTTATGGATCATGACAAGGTTTGGGTAATAGGCATCCTTACCGTCAAATTCTAAATGAGCAGGTATTTCTTGCTCTAACACGAATACGTCATAACGTAAAACGTAACTGCTGGCTTTTATCCATTCTTCGGTTCCAAAATACGTTTCCATTGTTTTGCCTCCCTAGGGTTCTTTCCTGATTATAGCAAGGAAAACGTAGACCGCAAACAATGAAAAATCAAAAAAGTAGGATTGACAGCATCGCTAAGAATACGTATACTGATAAAGTACAAAAAGGACATAGTTTGTTTTAGACTGACTCACAGAAAATTCTTTCTCGGCTGAAAAAAGAATAGTCACTGTTCAAACTGCTCCCTTTTTCAATTTGATAGAAATATCAACGCGACTCAGCGTTAACGAGTTTAAGAGGTAATGAGTAAACATCATTGCAATCAAGGTGGTACCGCGAGTTTTCGTCCTTGGCTGTAATGGTGTTTTTTGTCGTTTATTATGTAGAAAGAAGGTAAAACAATGAAAAAATTAAGCAGTGCAGAAGTACGTCAAATGTTTTTAGACTTTTTCCAAGAAAAAGGACATACGATCGAACCTAGTGCTTCACTAGTACCGGTCAATGATCCAACCTTATTATGGATCAACTCAGGAGTGGCGACACTAAAGAAATATTTTGATGGATCTGTTGTACCAGACAATCCAAGAATCACGAATGCGCAAAAATCGATTCGTACGAACGACATCGAAAATGTAGGGAAAACTGCACGTCATCATACGATGTTTGAAATGTTAGGGAACTTCTCGATCGGCGATTATTTCAAAGAAGAGGCAATCCACTGGGCATGGGAATTTTTAACAAGTCCAAAATGGATGGCGTTTGATCCTGAGAAATTATATGTCACTGTTTATCCAAAAGATACAGAAGCAAAACGTATCTGGCACGAAGAAGTAGGATTATCTCTTGACCATATCGTGGATGTAGAAGATAACTTTTGGGATATCGGTGCTGGACCATGTGGGCCAGATACAGAGATTTTTTATGATCGTGGCGAAGCCTATAATGACTTGGAAGAAGATGATCCTGAAAACTACCCTGGTGGCGAAAATGAACGTTATCTTGAAATCTGGAACTTAGTATTTTCAGAGTTCAACCACAAACCAGATAATACGTTTGAACCTCTTCCACATAAAAACATTGATACGGGCATGGGCTTGGAACGAATGGTTTCAATCGTTCAAGATGCACCAACCAACTTTGAAACAGATTTATTTATGCCGATCATCCATGCAGTTGAGCAATTGAGCAACAAAGTAAAATACGGTGAGGATGCCTTAACTGATATTTCATATAAAGTAATCGCTGACCATATCCGAGCATTATCCTTTGCAATCGGTGACGGGGCATTGCCTTCAAATGAAGGTCGTGGCTATGTCTTGCGTCGTTTGTTACGTCGAGCAGTCATGCACGGGAAAAAATTAGGGATCGAGCAAGCTTTCTTATACCGTTTAGTGCCTGTTGTTGGCGAAATCATGGAGAGCTACTACCCTGAAGTTTTGGAACAAAAAGAATTCATCGAAAAAGTCGTTCGTATGGAAGAAGAACGTTTCAATGAAACGATCAACGAAGGGCTTGAGATCTTGAACCAAGTGATCAAAGAGGTAAAACAAGCAAACGGAACAACGCTTGCCGGAAAAGATATCTTTAAACTTTACGATACGTATGGATTCCCAGTTGAATTGACAGAAGAAGTGGCGGAAGATGAAGGATTGAATGTCGATCACGCAGGCTTTGAAACAGAAATGCAGGCGCAACGTGATCGCGCGCGTGCGGCTCGTAATACAGAAACATCTATGGGTGTTCAATCTGCTTTATTGACAGATATCAAAGTAGATAGCACATTCATCGGTTATGACCATATTGAATCTGACAGTGAATTACTAGTGATCGTCCAAGACGAAACAATCGTCAGTGAACTATCAGATGGGGAAGCGCAATTGATCTTTGATCAAACACCATTTTATGCTGAAATGGGTGGACAAGTAGCCGATCAAGGTTGGATCATTGATGCCTCTGGTGAAACAGTAGCAAATGTGACTGATGTTCGTAAAGCACCAAATGGACAATTCTTGCATAAAGTAGAAGTCCTTTCTGAGATCAAAGAAGGAAACACCTATCATTTATTGATTGATGAACCAAGACGTAACCGAATCATCAAAAACCATACGGCTACTCACTTATTGCACAAAGCATTAAAAGAAGTATTAGGCGATCATGCCAACCAAGCAGGTTCATTGGTTGCACCAGGTCATTTGCGTTTTGACTTCACACATTTTGGTCAAATCACAAGTGAAGAATTAGCGAAAATGGAACAAATCGTAAACGAAAAAATCTGGGAAGCCATTCCTGTTGAAACGATCGAAACAGACATCGATACAGCGAAAAATATGGGCGCAATGGCATTGTTTGGCGAAAAATATGGCAACGAAGTCCGCGTGGTCAATATCGGCGGTTGGTCGATCGAGTTATGTGGTGGTACGCATGTTGGTAATACCGAAAACATCGGAATCTTTAAAATCGTTTCTGAATCAGGGATCGGTGCAGGGGTTCGTCGGATCGAAGCGGTGACAAGTAAAGAAGCTTATGAATTGTTGGAAAGCGAAGAACAACAACTAAAAGAAGTTGCGGCAATCGTGAAATCACCACAATTGAAAGAAGTCGTAGCTAAAGCAGAACAATTGCAACAACAATTAAGAGAACTACAAAAAGAAAATGAACAATTGGCAAGTAAGTTAGCCAACCAACAAGCAGGAGATATTTTCAAAAATGCAGAGACGATCAATGGTAAAACGATCATCACTGCACAAGTTAAAGTAAAAGACATAAATCAATTACGTCAATTAGCCGATCAATGGAAACAAAAAGCAGTTTCAGATATTCTTGTCTTGGCAAACGAACAAGAAGGTAAAGTCAGCTTGTTAGCAGCAATGACGCCTGAAGCAAATGAAGCAGGTTTAAAAGCTGGCGATTTGATCAAAGCAATCGCACCGAAAGTTGGCGGTGGTGGCGGTGGTCGTCCAGATATGGCGCAAGCAGGTGGAAAAAAACCAGCTGGTATCTCAGACGCATTGACAGAAGCAAAAACATGGTTAGAAAATAAATACAAGCAAGCGTAGTTTTTTACTACAAATAAATGGCAAGCGAGTTTGGGATGATTTCCCAAGCTCGTTGCTTTATTTTCATTGGCTCAACGGTTGTTGCTATGTACACATTTATTGACAAATCAACAAAACGCTATAGGATTAGAGTAAAGCAAACAGGGGGAGATTCAATGAATAGCAAAAATAAAACATTTCGGTTAGTACTTCGTGCCATTTTGTTAGCCATCATTATCGTTCAATCAATGATTCCATGGTTAGGCTTTATCCCATTAGGTTTTATTAGCTTGACGATCATCCATATCACAGTAATCGTAGCGGCCGTAGTATTAGGACCGAAAGATGGCATGTTGATCGGCTTGTTCTGGGGAATTGCGACGATCATCCGAGCCTACGCGATGCCAACTACACCGTTCGATACATTGGTTTTTACCAATCCAATCATCTCAGTTGTACCCAGAGTTTTAGTGGGACTAGTGGCTGGCTTAGTATTCCATTGGTTGTATAAGCGTTCCTCTACGATCGTCGTACCGGCTGTTGTAGCTGGGATTCTAGGCTCTCTAGTCAATACGATCCTTGTTTTAGGATTTATGGGCTTATTTTATACGAATGCCACAGCTCAAGCTTATGGTGTCGATGCTTCGGTCTTGTTCAAGACACTTGCTGGGATTGCTGCAATCAATGGGATTCCAGAAGCTATCGGCGCGGGGATCATCACACCATTACTCGCCAAAGCATTATTTGCAGCAACACCTTTAAAACCTGAATGATATAAGACCAGCAATCACAGATAAAAGGAGTCACAAATTTGGCAAAGAAACAAGAAACACTAACAGCAAAAGAACGAACAAAAAAAGCATTGATGGCAGGAGTATGGGGACTGTTAACTAATGTGATCCTATTCGTTGCGAAATTGATGATCGGACTACTCTCTGGAAGTGTGTCGATCATGGCGGATGCCATCAACAGTTTGTCGGATACCGCTTCTTCTGTTTTGACTTTGGTTGGCTTCAAAATCGCGGCAAAACCAGCAGATCCGGAACATCCTTATGGACACGAACGTTTTGAATATATTAGTGGACTATTCGTATCTCTCATCATCACGTATGTCGGATTCCAGTTCTTACACTCCTCAATTGAAAAAATCATCGATCCGGAAAATATTGCCTTATCACCGATCATCTTTTTAGTTTTAGTCTTTTCGATTGCTTTAAAAGTTATTCAGGGACGTATGTACAAGAAAACCGCAAAAATGATCGATTCGGAAACGTTACATGCCACTGCCAAAGACAGTTATAATGATGTATATACGACCTTTGCTGTTTTACTCTCAGCTTCTGTCGAATGGTTGACAGAGTGGCGCGTGGATGGCTATATTGGCTTCTTGTTAGCACTTTACATTTTGTACAGCGGCGTAATGATGTTAAGAGAATTCGTATATGAATTATTAGGGAGCCGTCCTACTGTTGAACAGATCCAGGCGATGGAGGAGCAGCTAAATGGCTATACAAAAATACTCGGTTATCATGACTTGTTAGTGCATAATTACGGACCAAATCAACGTTTTGCTTCAGTTCACGTGGAAGTCGATGATCGGCTAGATTTGAATGAAGCACACAAGATCATGGACATTATCGAAAAGGATTTTAAACGATCATTAGGTGTAGAATTAGTCTGTCATATAGATCCTGTACCAGTCAACAATGAGAATTATCAAGAGATTCTTAATGAGTTGAAAAAAATCATCAATGAGACAGCAGAAGGTCTGAAAATCCATGATTTCCGCATGATCCATAAAGGACAGATCCTACAATTTGATGTCGTTGTCCCTGAAGGTACGCGTTTGTCTGACGAGGAATTAGAACGAATGATGCGTATCCAAATAGAAAAGAGAGTCGGGCAGTATCAATTAGATATCACCTTTGATCATAATTATTTACTTTTCTAAATTGTTGACAAAAAATAATACGCGATGTTTAAATATCTATACGACCTATCTGTCGCGATGAGATTTTGACTAAACTTAAAATAAGCAAAAAACCTGAAATCTTAAATAATCGGGTTTTTTGCTTATTTTAAAACAAATCTTTTAGCCTTTCATTTTGGTTATTAGAAATACTATAATGGATGACAGTAGACTTTTACGTTATATTGTTCTGAAAGACGTATGTGTTTTCTAGGACAAAATAGGATAACCAAAACAGACAATGGCTGCTTCTTCGTTGTACCTACAAATGTTTGACTGAACCTAGATGAAAGTTTTCGCGGATTTGTTCGTCACGCTAAATCGAATTTTGATGGTGAAAGAATCAGAAGAGGCAACTTCTCGTCGGATTTAGACATGGACAAATAGTACATCCGAGGGATAATAAAAGGAAGTGAAAAATTTGGCAGAAAACTAAAAACGAATCCTCTTTTGGAACAGACTTCAATGATAGCTTTTATATCTTATCATGACCCATAAAGACAGCGTTGATAAAATAAACAGAATGATCGATACATATATGGATAGTCAGACTTTTTCAGAAAATACCTTGGAGATTATGAGGTCATGTTAGCTGAATTCGGCGTATGTTAATAGTTGACCAAAATAAAGCAGTCAAAAATTTTGTCGGAATCTAGCTATCAGGACTTATTTATTCTAATCGATAACTGGAAACAATAAACATTTATTTTTCCCTTACAATCTTTGAGTTAGTCCAAATAACAGCGACATAAAATGCTGAATATTTAGCAAATGTTTGAAAGAATCGTGTCTCAACATTTGTTGATCTATTATTATGAATATGTTCTTTTATAGACCGAGACAAAAGAAGAAGTTGACCGTATAAAGTGCTTGCAAATCAAGGTACGATTACTAATTGCTTTGTTCCAATATTTTATAAAAATTTTTGTAAAGCTTGTCTAGCTAGATTATCAGCGCCTTTATTTTTACTTTCAGGTACCCACTGAAGGATCAACATTGAAAAATCTTTTAATAGACTTTGTATTTTTTCTAAATAAGGTAAAAAATCTTTGTTGTTCGTATGATTTTTATCGATAGTTGATACAAGTACTTTACTATCGGAATAGCAGAGAATGATTTCTTCGGTCATCTGTCTATTCTTTAGAATTTCTAAAGTTTTTAAAAAGACTTCAAACTCGGCTTGATGGTTTGAACCAAAGGACAAAGGGATAGACAACTGTTCTTGTTGTTGATCAGCGATTATTAATATTCCTCCACCACTAGGTCCAGGGTTGCCTTTTGTTGATGCGTCAATGTATACTTTTAACATAAGGAAAAACACGCCCTTCAAAAATTGTCGGTTTGACTTATTATACCACTACAGATAAAGACACGAGGTTGAAGAATGAAAAAAAATATTCGCTGGCAGCCCGAAACGGCACAGTCGATCATTTATTGGTCATCAACATTTATTCTATTATTTTTGAGTTTGATTTTATCGTTAGAAAATACAAGGCCTTATTGGAAAAGTAATATTTTAATGGGAATTTTCTTTATTTTTCTTTTGCTAGGATTTCGACGCTCACTAGTTTTAAAGAAAGAGGCAATAAAAATAAAATATGCTGCTTTTTGGAGAGATCGCGACATACCTATCAATGAAATCAAGGAAGTCCACGTACAAAAACGTAAAGTATCTTTATCTCTTGTAAAAGGCAAAGAGCCATTCGTGATTTTCGTCAATCAGAAGGCACAAGGAAAATTGCTTGATCACTTGAAACATCCACATAAACAAACGATCAACACTTCTTCACTGTTAAAGAATACGAATGATTTAGTTGAGTAAAAAATAACAATAGAGACTTTAGCTATTTTTAACTGCACAGAGAGTCGTCTATAATAATAAAAAAGCTATTCCGAAAAACACCGGAATAGCTTATTTTGTTTGATTGGACTAAGCTTGATCATTGATCTTTTTGACATGGGCCGCCTGAATGCCTCGATTACCTTCAATGACGGTAAATTCTACCACTTGGTTTTCTTCAAGTGTTTTGAATCCTTCTTCTTCGATTGCAGTAAAATGTACGAAGATCTCTTCTGTTTCATCATAACTAATAAAGCCATATCCTTTTTTGTTATCGAACCATTTCACCATTCCTGTGGTCAAAACACTCACGACCTTTCTATGTCTGATCATAGCCTATATTATAAAGAGAATTAATAGGTACGTCAAATAAATTAAAAGTCAGTTTTTTTTGTTTTTTTTTACAAAGAAAACAGGTATAATGGATTTAACTTAACAAAATATAATTATTTTTATATATAGTTCGTGAAAAGGGGCGTTTTAATGAAGAATGATTTAGAAATTTCACAAGAAACACAGCTAAAACCGATAGTTAGAGTTGCGGATAGCATTGGAATCAATGAAGATGATTTGGAATTATATGGAAAATACAAAGCAAAAATAAACTTTACCGCAATAAATGATTTTTCGGAAAAAGAGGATGGTCGCCTCATATTGGTAACTTCTATCAATCCAACACCAGCGGGAGAAGGAAAATCAACAGTTACAGTCGGATTAGGTGACGCGTTGAACCAAATAGACAAAAAAGCAGTGATTGCATTGCGTGAGCCCTCATTAGGTCCGGTTATGGGAATCAAGGGCGGAGCGACAGGAGGTGGCTACGCACAAGTATTACCAATGGAAGATATCAATTTGCATTTTACTGGCGATATGCATGCCATCACTTCTGCAAACAATGCATTGTCAGCTCTATTAGATAATCATATCCATCAAGGAAATGAGCTGGGGATCGATCCTCGACGTGTCATTTGGAAACGTGTGGTGGATTTAAACGACCGAGCATTGCGAAATGTGATCGTTGGGCTGGGCGGACCGATGCAAGGGGTACCAAGAGAAGATGGATTCGACATTACTGTGGCTAGTGAAATCATGGCAATTTTGTGTTTAGCTGCTGATTTAGATGATTTAAAAGCTCGGTTAGCACGAATCGTGATTGGCTACACCTATGATCGTCGCCCTGTAACAGCAGGGGATCTAAAAGCAGAGGGTTCCCTTGCTTTGTTATTAAAAGATGCAATTAAACCGAATCTCGTACAAACGATCTATGGTACACCAGCATTTATCCATGGTGGACCATTTGCAAATATTGCTCATGGCTGTAATAGTGTACTAGCAACTAAAACTGCTTTGAAAATTGCGGATTATGTAGTGACTGAAGCTGGTTTTGGTGCTGATTTAGGAGGAGAAAAATTCCTAGATATCAAAGTTCCTAATTTGCAGAAAGCACCAGATGCGATTGTGATCGTAGCAACTGTCCGTGCGTTAAAAATGCACGGGGGATTGGATAAGGCAGAATTACAAAATGAAAATCTCAAGGCGTTGCAAACTGGATATGCGAACTTAAAACGGCATATTCGTAATATGAAAAGTTACCAGATTCCAGTGATCGTCGCAATCAATGAGTTTGTGACTGATACAGACGCTGAATTAGAATTACTGAAAGAATTGTGTGAAAAAGAAGGAGTCGTAGCAAAACGCGCAAGTGTTTGGGAAAATGGTGCGGAAGGTGGCGTGGACTTAGCAAAGGCAGTCGTAGAATTGATCGATACAGAAAGCGCGGATTACGTTCCATTGTACCAATCCAGTGATCCGATTAAAACAAAAGTCCAAGCGGTTGTTCAAAAAATCTACGGTGGCAAAGAAGTCTTTTTTAGTAAAAAAGCAGAAAATCAAATCATTGAATTTGAGAAAAATGGTTGGTCTGACTTACCGGTTTGTATGGCAAAAACCCAGTACTCTTTTTCTGATGATCCAACATTATTAGGTGCACCAGAGGATTTCACAATCACGATCCGTGAATTTGTACCTAAGTTAGGTGCCGGATTTTTAGTCGCTTTGACAGGCGAAGTGATGACGATGCCTGGATTACCAAAAAAACCAGCCGCCTTGAATATGAACGTAACGAATCAAGGAGAAGTAATCGGTTTATTCTAATCGTAAAATTAAAAATTTGAAGTAGTCTTAACTAGACCTTTTCAATATGAAAGTGCATAATCTAAAAAATAGAGCAACTATTTTCTTGCTCTTTGTCAATCAGGATTAATGCGTTGAAAAAAATCAAATCTGGATCAGAATGAACCTCATTCTGGTTCAGATTTTTTGTTATCTCACTTTAATTAATTGATTTAATAGATTCTATTTTTCATGTGGACAAACAGTTTAAATCCTTAAGATAATCGCTTTATTGTCTTTACGTGGGCATTCTTCGCTTCTATATTTTAATTAGAGTAAGGATAGATCATCTCATTGGTGATGCCTTCTACTGATTCATAAAAAAGAGCACACCTCTTTTTTGGAATGTTGAAACCCCAATCAATCAAGCATCATTACTTCAGTAAGAAATGGGTATTTATTTAGGTGCTCGGAAACTGTTGTATGTTTCATATTCACGCGGAAATGATTGCACGTTTTTTTAGTAGAAAGCGCCAGTTCTTGTTCAGTTTTTCTGCATAGCACGTATAGGCAACTCACTGAAAGCTTGAATCTATATTTGACAATATGACATCGATCAATCACTTCACTTGTATTTGGCAGAACACATTTGGCGGGCTGTAAGTAGTCGGGGTGCATGTCGGCGACTAAGAAGGATATTTCTTTCGATAATCTCAGTATATTTTGTAATGATTTCCTTCTATTAGAGCTTGTTATGTTTTTTTATCTCTAAAATGAAAATGGGACTGAAGAATTAATTCTACTTATTCAGTTCAAAAATTTTAAAAGAAATAATGCTTTTCCTGTATTTTTATTATCACTAATCTTCATTTTCTTTCTTTTGAAGCAATATATGTTTTACATTTAGTAAGATATAGTTTACAATCAGGATGACTGAGAAGAATGGAGGTTAACCATCAAGTTGAAAAACATCCGAATGAAACTCGCGCGTTTAGCAAATGATTTAAGCCAAGAAGAATTGGCCCAACGTGTAGGAGTGACAAGGCAAACGATTGGATTGATTGAAGCAGGGAAGTATAATCCCACACTAAAGTTGTGTCAGGCCATCTGCCATGAATTAAATCAAACATTAGATGATCTATTTTGGGAGGATAAAGATGAAAAAGAATAAACTTAAAGATGAACGTATCGTACAGGTCAATAATCAAATACAAAGTGAAGCCTTTTTGTTATTATTGGTATTATTAGGGACTTCGATCTTTGTAAAAAGTTATTTGTTGGAGCAACCAGTTTCTGAAGTGTTTACCGAATTATTGTTGCTAGGAGTAGCGTTCATCTATTTATTGATCCGTGGCTCACTGATTGGTCACGAGCTTATCGATCAATCCAAACATGCAAAGAAATTACGAGTTTTAGCAGTCATTGTTGGAAGTGTATTCGTTTCTGCAGTTACTGGGGTGAGAAATTATAGCTTATATCATGAGTTATACACTGGTTATTTCGATCCTCATTTTTTAGCGATTTTAGGGATTACATTTATATCTTCGGCTTTATTTATGTCTGCCTTAGTGTTTTTGGTTTCTTCTGTCAATCGATTTGGGCAGAAAAGACTGGAAAGTAAATTAGAGGATGAAAATGAGGAAAAATGACTGCTGAAAAAGATGATATAAGGATCGATCCATTAGGGATAACAGAGATTCCGCTTGTGTTTTGATAGAGACTAACGCATAATAGGAGGAGCGAAAATGGAAGTGAATGTTACTAGAGATACGGGATTTTACGGAATGGGTAGTCCAATCACATTACGGGTGGATGATCGGAAAATCAGTTTGGGGCAAAACCAATCTGTTACTCTAGATGTAGACGCCCCGTTTCAGATGCAAGTCACCTTTTTTTGGCTCAAAAGTCCAGTCTATACGATAGCAGAACCAACTAAAAACTATCGGATTACGATGAATTTATTGCTATTACAGTTATATCCCGTACTTTTCTTGTTTACAGGGATCAGTGCTGTTGCTATTCAAAGTATCCTTTATAGTTTACTGATCGTCGTCGTAATGATTGGTTTCTTTCTATTTATAAAAAATAAAGCATATGTCATCAAGGAGGCTAGTGATGAAGAATTCTGATCTTTTTTTGAGTAGCTTTAATCGGATCGAAAAATGGATGCAAGAAGAGATGGGGAATCCACGAAATATGGGGTTCACTGAACTCGTTCGTCGTTTAGCACAAAAGCAACACCAAAGTATAAAAAAATATGAGGATGACTTACTACAGTTGGCTCAATTACGTAATGCGATCGTGCATGATCGGATCGCCGTCGATTTTATTATCGCTGAACCTAATGAATGGGCGACGAAGCGTATCCAAAGAATCGAGCAAGAACTGATTCGTCCAGAAACAGTGTTACCGCGTTTCGCAAAGCATGTAACTGGGTTTGAATGGGACATCCCATTACCTAGTTTGTTGGAGACTGTTGCTCAAAAGCGTTATTCTCAGTTCCCGCTTTATCATAAAGGAACATTCAAAGGATTAGTGACGTTGCGGATGTTAGGTTTTTGGTTAGCCAAAGAAAGTCATCATGGTGTGATCGATCTTCAAGGAAAAATAGCTGCCGATCTGATCACTCAAGATGGTAAGTACACCAATTATCATTTTGTATCCGCTCAGACAACGATTGCTGAAGTAGAAAAAATGTTTGGCGAGCAGGGTACGCTTGAAGCTGTGTTGATCACCAAAAACGGCGACCCTAACGGAAATTTATTAGGGATCATCAGACCAAGAGATATTTATCATGAAGTAGAAAAGGAATGATTGTTTGTTAGCGATATATTGGATTATAAGTGCCTTGATCATCGGCTTAGATCAATGGGTAAAATGGTTGATCGTCGATAACTTTGCTTTAGGAGAAACGAAATCAGTGATTCCAGGGATCTTGTCCTTGAATCATATCCGTAATTTCGGAGCAGCTTGGAGTTTACTAGAAGGAAAAATGTGGTTTTTTACTGTCGTGACGATCATCGCAGTTGTAGTGATCTTGACGTTGATGATCAAAAATCGTAGCAACGGAAATCGTTGGTTCATGATCGGTCTGACATTGATTCTAGCTGGAGCAATCGGTAATTTTATCGATCGTGTCCGTTTAGGGTATGTGATCGATATGTTCCAAACTGATTTCATGAATTTCCCGATTTTTAATGTGGCAGACATTTCTCTAGTGATCGGTGTGATCTGCGTATTGATTTATATTATTTTAGATGAAAAGGAACAACGAAAAAAATGACACAATTAAAAGCAACTATCAAAGAAGAAAAAGGACGGATCGATAAAGTTTTGGCAGCATTTTTTGCGGATCATAGTCGTTCACAAGTTCAACAATGGTTGAAAGACGGTGCCGTTTCCGTAAATGGGGAATCAGTAAAAGCGAATTACAAAGTAAAATCGGCTGATGCAATCGTCGTGGAAGTACCAGAGCCTGAAGAACTTGAGATCGTAGCAGAAGACTTACCAATAGAAATCGTCTATGAAGATGACGACGTAGCTGTGGTCAATAAACCACAAGGCATGGTCGTTCATCCTTCTGCTGGTCATGCCCAAGGAACACTAGTCAATGCGTTGATGTACCATATGAAAAATCTATCATCGATCAATGGCGTGATCCGTCCAGGGATCGTCCATCGAATCGATAAAGACACGTCTGGATTATTGATGATCGCCAAAAATGATCAAGCCCATGAAGCGTTGGCGCAGCAATTGAAAGATAAAACTTCCCTAAGAAAATATATTGCTTTAGTCCATGGCGTTATTCCTCATGAAAAAGGGACGATCAATGCACCTATCGGGCGCTCAAAAGTCGATCGAAAAATGCAAGCGATCCGCGAAGATGGAAAACCAGCTGTGACGCATTTTACTGTACTAGAACGTTTTGAGAATTTCACTTTAGTAGAGTTACAATTAGAAACAGGGCGTACGCATCAGATCCGTGTGCATATGAAGTATATTGGTTATCCTTTAGCAGGTGATCCCGTATATGGACCAAAGAAAACCCTCAAAGGCAATGGCCAATTTTTACATGCGAAATTATTAGGTTTCACTCATCCTCAAACGAATGAACGAATGACCTTTGAGGCACCATTGCCAGAAGTTTTTAAAAAAACTTTAGAGAAGTTGAGAAAAGATATTGCTTTTTAAAGTACTTAACGGTATAGTAATAAACAATAAAAGAAAAACTTAATAGCAGTCCTTTAAGTTTAGTCCCGTGAGGCTAAGAAGGGTGTGAGTAAGAATTCCTGTGGTGCGCCATAGCGAGACTTGCTCAATGACGTCGCATACACAAAGCGACCAGTGTGGTAGTATACACTCAGTCTAAACATTCCTCCTGTCCTCTTAGGGCAGGAGTTTTTTTGTGTAAAAAATGGAGGGGAAAAATGATGCAAGCAAAAGAAGTAGTGGATCAAGTAACGATGAAACGAGCGCTAACACGTATCACTTACGAAATCATCGAAAGAAATCAAAGTATCGAAGAGATCGTCTTAGTCGGAATCAAAACGAGAGGGATCTACATCGCTGCTCGAATTGCCGAACGTCTGAAACAACTCGAAAATATCGAAGTACCTGTAGGGGAACTTGATATCACATTGTACCGTGACGATAAAAAAGAGATCGCTCAAGAACCAGAATTGCATTCTTCAGATATTCCAGTCAGTTTAGAAGGAAAAGAAGTTATCTTGATCGATGATGTGTTATACACAGGACGGACGATCCGCGCTGCAATGGATGCAGTCATGGACTTTGGTCGTCCAAGAAAAATCTCACTAGCAGTTCTAGTTGATCGGGGACACCGAGAATTACCGATCCGCGCAGATTACGTAGGAAAAAATATCCCTACAGCAAAAAAAGAAGAAATCTTAGTAGAGATGCAAGAATTAGATGGACAAGATCGCATCATGATCTTAAACGAGGAAAAGTAGAGGAGTAAGGCAAGATGGCAGAAGAAAAAAAGTTCCACAACGATAGTGTGGTATTAGACATCCATGATCGACCAACCATTGGACACTGGGTGGGTTTAAGTTTACAGCATTTATTCACGATGTTCGGTGCAACTGTCTTAGTACCGATCTTAGTCGGAATCGACCCTGGGATTGCCTTGGTCAGTTCAGGATTAGGAACGATCGTTTACTTGATTACAACAAAAGGGAAGATTCCAGCATATCTAGGCAGTAGCTTTGCGTTCATCGCCGCTATGCAGATGTTGATGAAAACCGACGGCTTCCCGGCGATCGCACAAGGCGCGATGACAACAGCACTTGTCTATCTGATCGTTGCGTTGATCATCAAGAAAATCGGTTCGGCTTGGTTAGACAAAATCTTGCCACCGATCGTGGTTGGCCCAGTCATCATGGTCATCGGTTTAGGTTTAGCTGCCAACGCAGCAAACAACGCGATGTTCAATCAAGACCATTACGATTTCAAATATCTATCAGTTGCGTTGATCACTTTAGGATTGACGATTTTCTTCAATATGTTCTTACGCGGGTTTCTAGGATTATTACCGATCTTGCTTGGCATCATCTCTGGTTACATCGTGGCTTTGCTTTTCGGGATCGTTGACACCCAACCAATCATCGATGCGCCATGGTTCGCGCTGCCTAACTTTGAGATTCCATTTGTGCAATATCAACCGAAGTTATATATAGGGGCAATCACTACGATGGCACCGATCGCCTTTGTCACAATGACCGAACACATCGGCCATTTGATGGTCTTGAACAAATTGACCAAACGAAATTTCTTTGAAGATCCAGGCTTACACCGTACATTGACAGGAGATGGCTTGGCTCAATTAGTGGCAGCTTTTGTTGGTGGGCCGCCAGTGACAAGTTATGGTGAAAATATCGGCGTCTTGGCAATCACTCGCGTACACAGCGTGTTCGTGATCGGAGGCGCAGCGGTCTTCGCAGTGATCCTTGGCTTCATTGGCAAACTAAGTGCTTTGATATTAAGTATTCCTGGCCCAGTCATTTCAGGTATCAGTTTCATCCTATTCGGAGTGATTGCGGCAAGTGGGATGAAAATCTTAGTCGAAAACAAAATCGATTTTGATAAAAAGAAAAATCTATTGATTGCTTCAGTCATCTTAGTCGTAGGTATCGGGGGATTAGTCCTAGAAGTCGGGACATTCACTTTATCTGCCATGGCACTAGCAACAGTTTTAGGAATCATTTTAAATCTTATCTTACCAGAAACTTCACGCAGCGAAGAAAATTAAGGAGGACATCGCATGATCATCAAATCAGAACGCATCAGTTTAAAACACTTATTAACGGTAGAAGCATTAACAGACCAAGAAGTAATGGGGTTGATCCGACGAGGACAAGAGTTCAAACAGGGCGCAACTTGGTCACCACAAAAATCCCAATATTTTGCAACGAACTTGTTCTTTGAAAACAGTACACGAACGCATAAAAGTTTTGATGTAGCAGAAAAGAAACTTGGTCTTGAAGTGATCGAATTTGAAGCAAGTACAAGTTCAGTTACAAAAGGTGAAACATTATACGATACCGTTCTAACGATGTCTGCACTTGGGGTGGATGTAGCTGTTATCCGTCATGGAGATGAAAACTACTATGACGAATTGATCCAAAGTAAAACGATCCAATGCTCGATCATCAATGGCGGTGACGGTAGCGGGCAACATCCAACGCAGTGCTTACTTGATTTGATGACGATCTATGAAGAATTTGGCTATTTTGAAGGCTTGAAAGTGGCGATCGTCGGAGATATCACACATTCTCGTGTCGCAAAATCGAATATGCAGATGTTGAAACGTCTTGGCGCACAGGTTTTCTTCTCAGGTCCAAGAGAATGGTATGACGATGAATTTGAAGTTTACGGTCATTACTTACCACTAGATGACTTGCTGGATCAAGTCGATGTCATGATGATGTTACGTGTGCAACATGAACGCCACGATGGAAAAGAAAGTTTTTCAAAAGAAGGCTATCATCAAGAGTACGGCTTGACAGTCGAACGCGCTAAAAAAATGCAAAAACATGCAATCATCATGCACCCGGCACCAGTCAATCGAGATGTCGAATTGGCGGATTCACTGGTTGAAGGGTTACAGTCACGGATCATTCAACAAATGAGCAATGGTGTATTTGTCAGAATGGCGATCTTAGAAGCTGTATTAAGTGGAAAAGCATAAACATAAGAGGAGGAAGAAACATGAAAACACTCATTAAAAACGGTCAAATCAATACAAAAAGAAATGAAACAACACCAGCAGAAATTTGGATCGAAGAAGGAAAGATCAAAGCAATCGGTACAGGCTTTCCTGAGGCTGAATTTGATGAAGTGTTTGATGCACAAGGGCAGTTGATCACACCTGGATTAGTGGATGTCCATGTCCATCTGAGAGAGCCTGGCTTTACTTACAAGGAAACGATCGAAGCTGGCACGAAAGCAGCTGCTCGAGGTGGGTTCACCACTGTTTGTGCGATGCCAAATCTTGACCCAGTACCTAATACAGCAGAAAAATTAAAACAAGTCTATGACATCATCAAACGTGATGCTGTCGTCAAAGTATTACAGTATGCACCGATCACTGAAAATCTTCGAAGTGAAGAACTGGTCGATCAAGAAGCATTGATCAATGAAGGCGCATTTGCTTTTACCAATGATGGTGTCGGCGTGCAAACAGCAGGCACGATGTACTTAGCGATGAAAGAAGCTGCGAAAAACAATAAAGCACTCGTTGCTCACACAGAAGATGAATCATTATTATTTGGCGGTGTGATGCACGCAGGAGAAAAAGCAGAAGAGCTAGGGTTGCCAGGTATTTTGAGTGTGACTGAGTCTTCTCAAATTGCTCGTGATCTCCTATTAGCGGAAGCAACAGGCGTTCACTATCATGTCTGCCATGTTTCAACAAAAGAAAGTGTGCGGGTGATCCGCGATGCGAAAAAAGCCGGGATTCACGTGACTGCAGAGGTTTCACCGCATCATCTGATCTTGATCGATGAAGATATCCCAGAAGATTTTGGTTTTTGGAAAATGAATCCACCGTTGAGAGGCAAAGCCGATCGCGAGGCATTGATCGAAGGCTTGCTTGATGGCACGATCGATTGTATTGCCACCGACCATGCTCCACACGGATTAGAAGAAAAAAGTCAAAGTTTCTTGCAATCACCTTTCGGGATCGTTGGAAGTGAAACAGCCTTCCAACTCGTGTATACACATTTTGTTGAAACAGGAAAATTCACACTAGAGCAAGTGATTGACTGGATGGCAGTTAAACCAGCAGCCATCTTTGGTTTGGAAGCTGGCACCTTGACGATCGGCGCACCAGCAGACTTGGCAGTTTACGATATTGCGCATTCTGCAGTAATCGATAAAAAAGATTTCTTATCAAAAGGCGAGAACACACCTTTCGTCGGTTGGGAAATCAAAGGGGAAACATTGATGACATTTGTCAACGGAAAACTTGTTTGGCATAAGGGGGAATAATTGGATGGAACGGTTGCTGATTTTAGAAGATGGCACAGTATTTAAAGGGAAATCATTTGGCGCGACAGCCAATGTGTTTGGAGAAATCGTCTTTACGACAAGTATGACAGGATATCAAGAAACGATCACAGACCAAAGTTTTAATGGACAGATCATTACATTTACGTACCCGATGGTAGGGAATTATGGCGTCAACCGTGATGATTATGAATCGATTGCACCAACGTGTAAAGGTGTAGTGGTCAAAGAGCATGCACGTGTTGCGTCAAGTTGGCGTAACCAAATGACATTAGACGAGTTCTTGAAACAAAAAGGAATCCCTGGTATCTCTGGCATCGATACACGGGCGTTGACACGAAAAATCCGTGAAGTTGGGACGATGAAAGCCAGTATCGTGGATGCAGGCGACACATTTGAACATGCGTTTGACCAGCTAAAAGCAACCGTCTTGGCAACGAACCAAGTCCAACAAGTTTCAACCAATAAACCTTATCCTAGCCCAGGAACAGGAAGAAATGTGGCAGTCATTGATTTTGGATTGAAACATAGCATCTTACGTGAATTGAGTAAGCGTGACTGTAATTTAACAGTCTTACCGTACAATACGGATGCGGAAACGATCCTTTCATTATCGCCAGACGGCGTGATGCTGACGAATGGACCAGGGGATCCGAAAGATGTACCAGAAGCGATCGAGATGATCAAACAAATCCAAGGAAAAATCCCGATTTTCGGCATCTGCTTGGGGCATCAACTTTTTGCACTAGCAAATGGTGCAGATACGTACAAGATGAAATTTGGTCATCGTGGACTGAATCATCCTGTGCGTGAAGTTGCAACAGGAAGAATCGATTTTACGTCACAAAACCATGGCTATGCGGTAAATGAACAAACGATCGATCCGGAAAAATTAATTGTCACTCATGTGGAAGTTAATGATGGCACAGTCGAAGGTGTCCGTCACCGTCGCTATCCTGCCTTCAGTGTGCAATTCCATCCAGATGCAGCACCTGGCCCACATGATGCACTACATTTATTTGATGAATTTATGGAAATGATGGACGCTGGAAAGGAGCAATTCTAATGCCAAAACGCACAGATATCAATAAAATCATGGTGATCGGTTCTGGTCCGATCATCATTGGTCAAGCCGCTGAGTTTGACTATGCAGGTACACAGGCTTGTCTTGCTTTAAAAGAAGAAGGCTACGAAGTCGTCTTAGTCAACTCCAATCCAGCAACGATCATGACTGATAAAGAAATTGCCGATCAAGTCTACCTAGAACCAATCACATTAGAATTTGTCTCACGAATTTTGCGAAAAGAACGTCCTGATGCGATCTTACCGACATTAGGTGGGCAAACAGGTTTGAATATGGCGATGGAATTAGCTGAATCAGGAATCTTGGACGAATTAGGCATCGAATTATTAGGGACGAAATTAAGTGCGATCGACCAAGCAGAAGATCGTGACTTGTTCAAAAAGTTGATGGAAGAATTAAATCAACCGATCCCAGAATCAGAAATCGTGACAACGGTGGAAGAAGCAGTCGCCTTTGCCAATAAAATCGGTTACCCGATCATCGTTCGACCAGCCTTCACATTAGGGGGGACTGGTGGTGGTATGTGTGAGAATGAAGCCGAACTACGACAAATCGCAGAAAATGGCTTGAGCTTGTCGCCCGTCACACAATGTTTGATTGAACGTAGTATTGCAGGCTTCAAGGAAATCGAATATGAAGTGATGCGCGACTCTGCCGATAATGCCATCGTTGTCTGCAACATGGAAAATTTCGATCCAGTCGGTATCCATACAGGGGATTCAATCGTCTTTGCACCGAGTCAAACATTAGCAGACCATGAATATCAAATGTTAAGAGATGCGTCACTATCGATCATCCGTGCATTGAAAATCGAAGGTGGCTGTAACGTTCAGTTAGCATTAGACCCTCATAGTTTCAACTACTATGTCATCGAAGTGAACCCTCGTGTTTCACGCTCCTCTGCTTTAGCAAGTAAAGCGACCGGCTATCCGATCGCAAAATTAGCAGCTAAAATCGCGTTAGGCTTGACCTTGGATGAAATGAAAAATCCAGTAACAGGAACGACTTATGCAGAATTTGAGCCCGCATTGGATTATGTAGTAGCAAAAATCCCACGTTGGCCTTTCGACAAATTCGAAAACGGTGAACGTGTCTTAGGCACGCAAATGAAAGCAACCGGCGAAGTGATGGCGATCGGTCGTAACATCGAAGAATCTTTATTAAAAGCCGTTCGTTCATTAGAAATCGGGGCGCACCACCTTGAATTGCCAGAACTGAAGCCAGTCAGTGAAGAACGTTTGATGGAGAAAATCGTCCGAGCACAAGATGATCGTTTATTCTACTTAGCCGAAGCGATCCGTCGTGGCTATCCGATCCAAGAATTGGCAGACTTGACGAAAATCGATTTATTCTTCTTGGATAAATTGTTGCATATCATTGAATTAGAAGAGGAGCTTTCGGCACAACCGAATCAGCTGGATCTACTTCTTGCTGTGAAACAAAATGGCTTCACAGATCGCAAAATTGCGGAATTGTGGAAAACGACGACGGAAGCGATTCGCCAATTACGTACGGAAAATAACATTCAACCTGTTTACAAAATGGTCGATACGTGTGCTGCCGAATTTGAATCCCACACACCTTACTTCTATAGTACGTATGAAATCGAAAATGAAAGCCATCGTTCAGAAAAACCGTCTGTTCTAGTACTTGGTTCTGGACCGATCCGTATCGGACAAGGGGTAGAATTTGATTATGCAACAGTTCATTCAGTCAAAGCCATTCAACAAGCAGGCTATGAAGCAATCATCATGAATAGTAATCCTGAAACCGTTTCGACAGATTTCTCGATTTCTGATAAACTTTACTTTGAGCCTTTGACTTTTGAAGATGTGATGAATGTCATCGAGTTGGAACAACCAATCGGTGTCATCGTCCAATTTGGAGGACAAACAGCGATCAATCTAGCTGAACCATTAGCAAAAGCAGGTGTAAAAATCCTAGGCACAACGATCGAAGACCTTGATCGTGCGGAGAACCGTGATCTATTCGAACAAGCGTTACAAGAATTAGGGGTGCCTCAGCCACTAGGAGATACTGCGACAAGTAAAGAAGAAGCAGTTGCAGTTGCCAATAAAATCGGCTATCCAGTACTTGTTCGTCCAAGCTATGTCTTGGGAGGTCGGGCAATGGAGATCGTTGAGAACCAACGCGATCTAGAAGATTATATGGAACATGCGGTCAAAGCTTCACCAGAACATCCAGTCTTAGTCGATCGTTACTTGATCGGTAGTGAGTGCGAAGTCGATGCGATCTGTGATGGCGAAACCGTCTTGATCCCAGGAATCATGGAACATATCGAACGTGCAGGGGTCCATTCAGGCGATTCTATGGCGGTTTATCCACCACAAGCGCTGTCAGAGGAAATCAAGCAAACAATCGAAGATTACACGATCCGTTTAGCACGAGGGTTGAATTGTATCGGGATGATGAACATCCAATTCGTGATCCATGACAACCAAGTATATGTCATCGAAGTGAACCCACGTGCGAGTCGAACGGTTCCTTTCTTGAGCAAAGTGACGAATATCCCGATGGCACAGATCGCTACAAAAGCCATCTTAGGAGAAAAATTGAAAGACTTAGGCTATGAAGATGGTTTGTACCCTGAAACTGCCAACGTCCATGTCAAAGCGCCAGTTTTCTCATTTACGAAGTTGCATAAAGTGGACACTTATTTAGGCCCAGAGATGAAATCGACAGGTGAAGTCATGGGTTCGGATCAAAACTTAGACAAAGCGCTGTATAAAGCGTTCGAAGCATCTGGTTTACGCTTGCCTGATTATGGTGCTGTCTTGTTTACGATCGCCGATGAAACGAAAGAAGAAGCCTTAGGTCTAGCAAAACGCTTTGCAGAAATCGGCTATAGCTTATTGGCAACGAAAAATACCGCAGCGTTCTTTGAACAACACGGACTTGTGGTGACACCAGTAGCTAAAATCTCTGAGGAAACAAAAGAGAAAAATGTCGTTGACCTGATTCGTGCGGGCAAAGCACGAGTGGTCGTCAATACCATTGATAAAGATCGTGGGAATGCGTCAAAAGATGGTTTTATCATTCGACGTGAAGCAGTAGAGCATGGCACGCCATTGTTTACTTCCCTTGATACTGCGGATGCGATCGTCCGCGTGATGGAATCCCGAGCATTTTCAACACAAGCAATCTAATCGTGGAGGGCAATTGCCCTCCTATTTAAAAAATGAAAAAAGCAAAGCAGTCTAGCGAAAAGTCCCAAAACATAGGAGTGTTAAGATGAAACAAGAAGTAATGAAAATCGTTCACCAACGGCAACTAGCACCACGAATCTATGAAATGACACTGACTGGGGAATTAGTCCAAGAAATGACACGCCCTGGACAATTCCTTCATATTCGCGTACCCCGAGCAGATTTGTTGTTGCGCCGACCAATCAGTATCAACCAGATCGATCAATCACAAAAAACTTGTCGTATCATCTACCGTGTAGAAGGAGACGGAACAAAGCATTTCGCAGAATTGACTGCTGGTGATTCTTTAGACGTCTTAGGGCCTTTAGGGAATGGCTTCGATCTTTCAGGATTAACGAACAAAGATGAGGTCTTCATTGTCGGTGGAGGGATCGGTGTTCCTCCTTTATACGAACTATCGAAACAGCTGAAGGAACTAGGCGTCAAAGCGATTCACTTTCTAGGCTTTGCTTCACAAGAAGTAATGTATTATGAAGAAGAATTTCTAAAGCTAGGTGATACAAGGATCGCAACGGATGACGGCACCTATGGACTCCATGGGAATGTCGGTAATCTATTACTTGCGGCAAAAGATAAGCCTGCTGCTATTTTTGCATGCGGTTCAAATGGATTACTAAAGACAGTGGAACAGCTTTTCGCCGGTCATCCTAACGTCCAATTGTCATTAGAGTCTCGCATGGCCTGTGGTGTCGGTGCATGTTACGCATGTATCTGTCATGTCCCAGGCGATGAAACAGGAACGAAAAGCTTGAAAGTCTGTGATGAAGGACCGATTTTCCAAGCAGGAGAGGTGATTTTATGAGTAACCCTTTAGCAGTTAAACTTCCAGGACTAAACTTGAAGAATCCAATCATGCCAGCAAGTGGCTGCTTTGGATTTGGCAAAGAATATGGCAAATACTACGATTTGAACCAACTTGGCGCAATCATGGTCAAGGCGACGACACCTAAAGCGCGCTTTGGTAATCCCACGCCGCGAGTAGCAGAAACACCTTCTGGTATGCTCAATGCGATCGGGTTGCAAAATCCTGGAATGGAAGTGGTCATGGAAAAATCGCTACCTGAATTAGCCACCTATAAAGATTTGCCGATCATAGCAAATGTCGCTGGCGCCTGTGAAGAAGACTATGTTGAAGTTTGTGGCAAGATCGGTGATGCACCGAATGTCCATGCCATCGAACTTAATATCTCGTGTCCAAATGTCAAACATGGCGGAATTGCTTTTGGTACTGACCCAGATGTGGCGTTCCAACTGACACAAGCGGTGGAAAAAGTGGCGAATGTCCCTGTCTATGTCAAATTATCTCCTAATGTTACGGATATCGTGCCAGTGGCACAGGCTATTGAAGCTGGCGGCGCCGATGGGTTTACGATGATCAATACCTTGCTGGGGATGCGTATCGATCTGAAAACTAGAAAACCGATTCTTGCCAATCAAACAGGCGGTCTCTCAGGACCAGCAATCAAACCGGTGGCTATTCGTTTGATCCATCAGGTGGCAAGTGTCTCAAACTTGCCGATCATTGGGATGGGCGGTGTGCAAACCGTTGATGATGTACTGGAGATGTATATGGCAGGTGCAAGTGCAGTTGCTGTTGGGACAGCCAACTTTACCGACCCTTATATCTGTCCAAAACTGATTGCAGACCTACCAGCGAGAATGAGCGAGTTAGGCATTGAGTCTTTAGAGCAATTGATCAAAGAAGTGAAAGAAGGTAGAAATCAATGAATCAACGACCAATTATTGCTTTAGATTTTTCATCTTGGCAAGAAGTAGAAACCTTTATGCAACGTTTCCCAGAAGACGAAAAGTTATTCGTTAAAATCGGTATGGAGCTCTTTTATCAAGAAGGACCAATCATCGTTCGTTGGTTAAAAGACGCTGGACATGACGTTTTCTTAGATTTGAAATTACATGATATCCCAAATACCGTGGAAAAAGCGATGCGAGGCCTAGCAAAATTAGGCGTAGACATTACTTGTGTCCATGCTGCCGGCGGTATCCGTATGATGGAAGCAGCGATGCGTGGCTTGACAGATGGAACACCCGAAGGTAAGAAACGACCTTTACTTTTAGCAATCACGCAACTGACTTCCACAAGTGAAGAAGAGATGCACCATGATCAACTGATCGAAGTACCCTTAGAAGAAAGTGTGATCCACTACGCAGCTTGTGCAAAAGAAGCAGGTTTAGATGGGGTCGTATCTTCAGCACTTGAAGTGGCATCGATCAAAGCAAAAGCAGGTGACACATTTACGTGTCTAACCCCTGGCATCCGACCGGAAGGAACAGTTGCTGGTGACCAAACCAGAATCGTGACACCAGCCCGTGCAAAAGAAATCGGCTCAACCTTTATCGTTGTCGGTCGACCTATCACACAAGCAGAAGATCCTTACCAAGCCTATCAAACAATCAAAGCAGAATGGAGTCGTTGATCTATGAATATCGAACAAACTATTGCCAAAGACCTTTTAGAAATCGAAGCTGTTTTCTTAAGCCCAAACCAACCATTTACTTGGGCAAGTGGCATCAAAAGCCCCATCTATTGTGACAATCGCATCACGATGAGTTATCCAAAAGTAAGAAAAGAAATCGCTCAAGGATTAGCTGAAAAAATCAAGCAAGAATTTCCAGAAGTCGAAGTGATTGCTGGAACGGCAACTGCAGGAATCCCTCATGCAGCATGGGTAGCTGAGATCTTAGACTTACCAATGGTCTATATTCGCAGCAAAGCGAAAGCTCATGGCAAAGGGAACCAAATCGAAGGACGGATCTTCGAAGGACAAAAAATGGTGGTCATTGAAGATTTGATCTCAACAGGTGGAAGTGTACTAGAAGCCGCTGAAGCAGCGAAACGAGAAGGTGCGGATGTTTTAGGTGTCGCAGCTATCTTTACTTACGAGTTGCCAAAAGGAAAAGCTAACTTTGAAGCAGCGGGTCTACCATTGGTTACTTTGACGAATTATTCTGTGCTGATCGAATTTGCTTTAGAAAATAAAACCATCGACGAAACAGAATTAGCTTTACTAAAAGAATGGAAAAAAGATCCTGAGAACTGGGTGACGGATTAAGTTAAAAAAAGGGCGGAAAACATTTGTTGTTTCAGCCCTTTTTCTATTTGTGGAATAGCTAAATCCTGATGATACATAGTAAAAACTATTCTTTTATAAATGAAAACCTCTAAAGATAATAAGCTGAAAATTTGCGAATTCAAGTTATTTAATGATAAGATTATCGGAAAAGTCATCTCAAGGAGGAGGAATCTTTATGGGATTGAATGAATTTATTTTAGGACTAAATAACTTAGAAAGAATCACACGGGCGCCAGGTTTCTTCAAACACACTGAACATACTGTTGCGGCTCATTCCTATCGTGTGGCTTCAATTGCGCAAGTCTTAGGTGATATTGAAGAACTCCATGGGCAATCAATCGATTGGAAACTCTTGTATGAAAAAGCTTTGAACCATGATTACACTGAACGTTTTATCGGCGACATCAAAACTCCAGTAAAATATGCAAGTAAAGAGTTGCGGGGGATGCTACAGACTGTCGAAGAAAAAATGACGGATGAGTTCATCAATCAAGAAATTCCCGAAGCGTTACAAGACGTCTATCGTCGCCGCTTGTTCGAAGGAAAAGACGATACGGTCGAAGGCGAATTATTAGCAGTTTCAGATAAAATCGATTTGTTGTACGAATCATTTGATGAGATCAGTAAAAATAATCCGGAGAAAGTCTATAAAGAGATGTTTATTGAGGCAGTCACAACGATCAAAGGCTTCGACCATCGACCTTCCGTCCAATATTTTTTCAAGGAGATCTTTCCGGAGTTGCTCAATCAAGAATTCTATGGAAAAGAGGATTTCTTAGCAGCTGTTTCAAACATTGTCAAAAAAGAAAAAGAATAGTCGAAGTGCCTTGTAGGTAACTGATTCAGGAGGAATTTTAGTTGAAGAAGAATATGGATGTTGAGTGGGGTTATTCTGGTGAAAGAGGACCGGAACATTGGGCAGGATTGTGCGATTGGTTTGCAAAAGGAGCCGAATTTGAGTGGCAATCGCCCATTTCTCTAGTTACATGTGAAGAAAGCAGTGACACGAAAGAAACACTGTCTTTTCATTATCAGGAGCAACGCTTCACGGATAAGGAGTTCAAGAACACGATCCATCTTGTGCCATACGATCAAATCAGTTACGTTCTTTTCAATGAAGACAAATACTATTTGACCGACATCCATTTTCATATGCCGTCAGAACACGTCATCAATGGGAAACAAGAAGATATCGAGTTTCACTTTGTCCATACGAACGAACGACAAGAAAACTTAGTGGTTGGTGCGATGTACCATCTATCAAATGATGAGGGTTGGTTGTACGATCGCCAAAATGGCGACAAATGGGATCTCGATGCCCATGAGCATTGGACCGATGCCTCTGTCTTTTTCCCTGAGCAGAAAAGTCATTATCATTACGTTGGTTCATTGACCACTCCGCCAACGAGTGGGCCGATCCAATGGTTCGTCATGGATCAAGTCGGTCAATTGAATCGTGATTTTTTGATCCCATTCAAAGGACAATATGCGCAACCAAATAATCGTCCATTACAACCACTAAAGGAACGAAAAATTTATTATTACAAGGGGACGAAATGAACATCCAACAATTGAAATATGTCACTGCGGTAGCGAATAATGGAAGTTTTCGAGAAGCAGCAAAAAAATTGTTTGTTTCTCAACCAAGCCTTTCTGCAGCGATCAAAGAATTGGAAAATGAATTAAGTATCACTTTATTTACCCGCACGAATCGAGGTGCCTATCTAACAGAAGATGGTCAAGCCTTTTTAAAACGGGCGGAACGGATTTTAGTACAATTAGATTCTTTGGAAAACTATTACCAAAAAAGTGAAAAGCGAGAAAGCTTTTCGATTGCTTCACAACACTATGATTTTCTAGGACCATTGACTGCGCAACTGATCGAGACGTTTAAAGCAGAAGTGAAGCAGTTTCGGATCATGGAAACGACAACAGCAAACGTGATCGAAGAAGTCCAACAGCAGCAAAGCGAGTTAGGTATCCTTTATATGAATGACCATAATCGCACAGGGATCAAGCGTTACTTAGAACAAGGGGAATTAGTCGCGCAGTCTTTAGGAACATTTAAGACCCATATCTTTCTTAGACAGCGCCATCCACTTGCCCAGCAAGAAGAAATAAAGGTAGAAGAGTTAGCAGCATTTCCACAAGTTCGGTTTACACAAGATGGCAATAATTTTCCTTACTTTTATGAAGATCTAATTGAGATCCCTGAACAAGAATCGGTGATCTATACGAGTGACCGTGGCACGTTGATGAACATTGTGTTAGAAACAGATGCCTATGCTTCAGGCTCTGGCATCGTGATCGGGGAGATCAAAGAATATTTACGCTTGATTCCTTTAGCGGATAGTCCGATGAATGAGTTATATGTCATTTATTCTGGAAAGCAGCCATTAAGTGATATCGCCAAGAAGTTTATCACAAGTATCCAACAGGTGATGAAACAGGTGAAGTGAACGTTTAAAATCGAATCAATCCTTTCATTGGAAAAGAAGGTAAAGCAAAAGATAAGTCGTGAAATCAGTGAATGTTGATTTCAGGCTTATTTTTTTGTTCTTTCAAGTCTGACTGTATTGTTGCAGTAAAGTACATACTATCATTAATAAAACGATCGGTAACGATTTCATCATCGGTTTATCAATAATGATAAAGGGGATCAGCAAAATGAAAAAAGTAATTAAATTAATGTTAGGAGTAGTGGGAGCGACGAGTGTAGGACTATTTAAAGGGGAGGCTGTTGCTTGTGCGGATGATTCGCTTCCACAAATCGGAGAAGGGTATTTGAAATCGGTCAATCAAAGCACGATCGATCGCATGAGTACGATGGCCTATGCTTTATCCTACCAAATGTATCAATGGGGAGATATTGGTGTGAATGAAAGACTCACTGGCAATGAATACAATCCAAAAAATGTGTCCAGTCAATCCTATTCAGTAGGAGTCAATAGTGATATGGGAACGAAACAAACGTCAAAAACTGTGAATACAAGTGTTTTTCATAATCAAACAAATCAAGATCAAACGTTTACCACACCTTCTTATACCGAAACTTATATAGATTCGATTACGACATCAACCACACATTCTGCAGGTATTTCTACATCAGCGAGTACTGAAATCAGTGTACTAATGTTTGGTTCGGCAAGTATGGGTCTTGAATTAAGTTACAATTTTAGTACAACCACTTCGCATACACGGGAGACACAAAAAGGCTGGACTGTTCCTGGTCAAGCCATCAATGTTCGACCGGGACATACAGTCGAAGTCAATTGGGGATTTTATACGGGTGAAGCAACAGGAACGGTTGATTTACAAGAACGCATCCGAGCAGATATCCCATACAAAAAAGATGCTGCTGGGCGCATCCATACATATGGACTTGGACTGGTAGTTGGCGACCGCCAAGTGCTGTCAGATAGTTATTGGGATCGCTATATCACAGAAACTCGTAATAACTGGAAGAAAGTCGATGCAAATGTGGCAGGACATAAAATTGGTGCGGGTACCTATCGTGTCGATTATGGTTCAGGATTTGTCTTAGAAGCCTTTGACCGTACAACTGGCACAAAAGAAATCATTGCGACAGGCTACCAATTTTAATTGAAGATAGTTTTAAACACACAAAAAAACCGATCGTCAGAAGTCATGACTTCTTGACGTCGGTTTTTTTAGCAAAATCAATCTTTCGTCATTGCTTGGATTTTTTCTTCTTCTGGCGTCACAATGATCGTTTTTTGGTTTTCGTAAATCACATATCCTGGTTTAGCGCCCTTCGGTTTGCGAATATGTTTGACTTGCACTAGATCCACAGGCACTTGTGCAGAGTGGCGATATTTGGAGTAATACGCAGCTAGTTCAGCAGCTTCCGTAATGGTTTCATCAGAAGGCTGATCACTCTTGATGATCACGTGAGACCCTGGAATGTTTTGCGCGTGCAACCAGTGATCCGTTTTTCTTGCAGTTCTCATGGTTAATTGATCATTTTGCAGATTGTTTTTACCAACTAAAATCTCAGTGCCGTCAGAAGAGAAGTAGCGATCAGGTTGAGAAGGTTTTGCTTTCTTTTGTTTTTTGTTTGTTTTCTTTTTCAAGTAGCCCTCTGCTAATAGCTCTTCTTTGATCACTTCGATATCCATCGGTCCAGCAATCTCCAATTGCGAAAGGACAGATTCAAGGTACTGGATCTCGCTTTTCGCTTCTTCGATTTGTTTCCCGATCAATTTGACCGCATTTTTAAGTTTTTGGTAGCGATGAAAGTACTTTTGCGCATTCTGATTAGGTGTTAAGGCGGGATCAAGAGCAATCCGGATTGGTTGATTCTCTTCATAATAATTCGCCAAGGTCACTTCAGTCGCGCCACGAGGAACTTGAGTCATGAAAGTCGTCAATAGTTCGCCATCACGACGAAACTCTTCCGCATTTTCTGAATCGAGCAAGGTCTGCTCGCGCTTTTTCAATTTATTGCGATTACGTTTCAGTTCATTTTCGATTTTACGGATCAGTTCGCCGCCTTGTTGTTTTGCTCGATCTTTTTCCGCTTTTTCCTGGTAAAACGCATCTAACAACGCGCTTAATGTGGCGTATTCTTGTGCTGAATCGGCTTGTTTTGCCAATTCTTGATAAGCAATCGGCGTAAAGTATTCTTTTGTGCCGACTTCATAGTGTGTGGGTGTAGGTTGATTGATCGCAGTAAAGAATTCTTCCCAGACAGCCATTTTTTCATTCGGTCGCTGATTGATCCGTTCGACTAATTCTAATGCAGTGTCGTGACCTAATCCTTGAAATGCTTGTTGTAGTGCTTTTGCATTTGGCTCGATTTTTGATAGGCGTTCAAATACTTGTTCTTTTGTTGCTTCAAAAGGATCAAGTACCGCTTGTTCAGGTGGTGCGACATATTCGACACCAGGGAGTAACGAACGATAGGTGTTTTGTGAGCTGCCGATATGTTTGATCGCTTCTAGGATCTTTTGTGTTTGTTGATTCACTAAAACGATGGTACTGTGTCGTCCCATCAATTCAACGATCAAAACAATATTTTGTAAGTCGCCTAGTTCATCCCGCTTTGAAAAATGGAAGTGGATCACTCGGTCATTTTTGATTTGCTTGATATTTTCTAAAATCGCACCATCTAAATGTTTACGCAACATCATCACGAAGTTCGGTGGATTTTCTGGATTTTGATAATCGATCTCTGTGATCTGGACACGGGCATAGCTTGGATGAGCAGATAACAACAATCGGTGGTTCTTTCCACGAGAACGAATCACCAAAATGATTTCATTTTCATACGGTTGGTGGATCTTTGAGACCCGACCAGATAATAGTGTTTCGCGCAATTCATGGATCATTGCATGGGTAAATACACCATCAAAGGACATGATTCATTCCTCATTTCTATTCATAAGTACACTTATTATAACGAAAAAAGAAAGGAAAGACCAATGGACCGGATGATTTCTTCTGTAAAAGAGAGAATAAAGAAAGAAATTACATGAAAAACTAGTGTTTTATTTCGTTCTTTCGCTTGATTTTAGGTATAATTA
The DNA here is from genome assembly GCF_051714005.1 of Enterococcus sp. AZ171. Classification (NCBI taxonomy): domain Bacteria; kingdom Bacillati; phylum Bacillota; class Bacilli; order Lactobacillales; family Enterococcaceae; genus Enterococcus; species Enterococcus sp. AZ171. The sequence goes on from NZ_JBIORA010000001.1 coordinate 1,412,459, forward strand.
GAGAAAGAACAGGTGGGGGAAAAGAAGATGCAGCGATTAATGGTAGAGATAAAGGATAAAATCATAATGAGCTACACGAATTTATCAGAGGATTTTGAGCAACATCCTCAAAAATATTTCAGACGGATCGGTCTTCTTTTGAGCTGTTCATTTTTGTTGACGGTCGCGATGTTTTTCTTGCCGAGTAAAATCAAAGAAGCACAGGTGGATTCATTGATCTATTCCTCGATACACTCCGAAAAGTTACAGCCTTTGCCATTTTCTTCCGCGCATCAAGAGATCACTGATAGTCGAGCCATCTCTGTCATGTTTAGTCTGCCGAAGGGTGAACTTTACAAGCAAGTGGTGGATATATTTGAAGATCCGCAACAAAGTAGTGAATTGAATCGAACGATTTTCTTCTATCCACTCGTTTATGATACCCAAGAATTAGAACAACGTTATGGGATCGAAAAAGATAAAATTACTATTATTTTCTTTGATGGCGGAAAAGAGAGAAATCGCTTAGTCCTTTCTGACCAAAGTAAAGAGGAACTTGAGAAAACCTTGGTTCCTGCATTGAATCGATTGCCACTGATCAACATCAAACAACTTGAAAAAGAATTAGCAAACGGCGAACAAGCGGAAGAAACAACAGAGAGTACCTTGGAGTAATTGTAGCGAAATACTTAGTGATAAATAACAAAAAGTCAAAAAAATAAAAAATTAGTTGACGGATAAATAAAATTCGATTAGACTTAGGATAACACTTAAAGGAAAGGATGGTCCAAGATGAACTTATCAATTCAATTTTTATCAGAACATAAAAATAATTGGCGTAACTGGCGTAGATAAGTTGTATCAAGGGCGAACTTTTTCGTAGATACAACTTTTTAGAGTACAACAATGTACGATTCTAAAGTTTGTATCTATGCTGGACAAGAATTTGACGACCGCATAGATGGCTCTATGCGGTTTTTTGTTGGTAAAAGACAATGACCGTACCAGCGGTGATTGTCTTTTTTTGTTCATTCGCTCAAAGTTACAAACGTAGCCGATTTATTTAAAAAAATACATAACAAAAAGGGGAAATAAAAATGAAAAATAAACGATTGATCGCAGTAATCGCACTGATACTTATCTATTTGACCGGTACATTTATCTACGAAACGATCAAGGATCAGCCACCTGTTGAAGGAAATCGAACAGGTGATAAGAAAGTTGTTGGGGTCTTACAGTTCGTTAGTCACCCTGCGTTAGATGAAATCTATCGAGGGATCAAAGATGGATTAAAAGAGTCAGGTTTGGAAGAAGGACGAAACCTAGAAATCAATTTCCAAAATGGTCAAGCCGACCAAAGTAAGTTAGCAACCATGAGTCAACAATTGGTTCAAAATAATCCAGACGTTCTCGTAGGCATTGCGACACCAGCAGCACAAGCCATCGCAAACACCACAAAAGATATCCCACTTGTCTTGGGCGCAGTGACTGATCCTGTAGGGGCAGGGCTAGTAAAAAGTTTAGAAGCACCAGGGGGCAACATCACAGGAGTTTCTGACCAACCGCCTGTGGAAGCGCAGATCCAGTTAGCGACAGAACTATTACCAAAAGCAAAAACGGTCGGGATTCTTTATGCATCATCAGAAGACAATTCACGTTATCAAGTCAGTCAAGCAGAAGAAGCGGCAAAAGCCAAAGGACTAACACCAGTGAAGTATGCCGTCCCATCAACGAATGAAATTGCACAAACCGTCCAAGTCATGAGCCAATCAGTTGATTTTATCTATGTTCCTTTAGATAACACGATTGCTAACGCGATGCAAACGGTCATCAAAGAAGCAAATAAAGCAGATATCCCAGTAATTCCTTCTGTCGATACGATGGTCGAACAAGGCGGATTAGCGACAATCGGGATCAATCAATACGAATTAGGTGTACAAACAGGGAAAATGGCAGCCGCTTTAGCAAATGGGAAAGAACCAGCCACCACCCCTGTCTATGTGTTTGATAAAGGCGATATCATCGTCAATGAAAAACAAGCAGAACTGTTAGGAATCACGATTCCTGAATCCATCAAACAAGATGCAAAAGTACTGACAGATATCAAGGAGGAAGAACAATGATCGTATCCGCAATTTCACAAGGTATGTTATGGGCCATATTAGGTTTAGGAATTTTTATGACTTACCGCATTTTAGATTTCCCTGATATGACAACAGAAGGTTCATTCCCACTTGGTGGGGCTGTCTGTGTAACAGCGATCACGCATGGCGTTAGTCCATTATTGGCAACGATTCTAGGGGTTTTGGCCGGAATGGCAGCTGGACTTGTTACAGGCTTACTTTATACAAAAGGAAAGATTCCAGTCATCTTAGCCGGTATCTTAGTAATGTCAGGTTTAAACTCAGTTATCTTGTTCGTGATGCGCACACCCAACCTTTCATTGTTGAATCATCCAGTCTTACAAGATGTGTTCCACGCACTACATTTACCGAATTATTTTGACACTGTCTTATTAGGATTATTATCGCTGGGCTTATTGATCAGCGTATTGATCTTCTTCTTCAATACAGATCTAGGGCAAGGCTATATTGCCACTGGGGATAATGAGACAATGGCACGTTCATTAGGAATCAAAACCGACCGCATGAAAATCTTAGGTTTGACTTTATCTAACGGAGTAATTGCTTTATCAGGCGCATTGATCGCTCAAAACGATGGCTATGCGGATGTCAATAAAGGAATCGGCGTGATCGTGATCGGACTAGCTTCAATCATCATCGGGGAAGTCATTTTCCAAGAGTTGACATTGATCGAGCGTTTACTAGCAATCGTTGTCGGAAGCATCATCTATCAACTATTGATTTTAGCTGTTATCAAATTAGGTTTTGATACGACTTATCTGAAATTATTCTCAGCGATCATCTTAGCGGCTTGCCTGATGATCCCACAAGTAAAACAAGCATTGAAATTAAAAACTGGTTTTGAAAAGGAGGTCTAACGATGACAGCTATCTTAACGATCAAAAATGGTAGAAAAGTAGTCAACAATGGGATGCACGAAGAAAAAGTATTATTGGATGATATCCAATTGACCATCAATGAAGGAGATTTTATCACTGTTCTTGGCGGTAATGGGGCGGGCAAAAGTACTTTGTTCAATACGATTGCCGGAACATTACAATTAAGTCAAGGTGGGGTTTATTTCAAAGACCAGCCAATCACTAAGTTATCAGAAGAAGCACGAGCTTTATTTCTATCACGCGTATTCCAAGACCCAAAAATGGGGACTGCACCACGGATGACCGTGGCAGAAAATCTATTGTTAGCCCAAAAACGAGGTGAGAAACGGCCGCTTCGTTTGCGTCAATTGAAAAACCAAAAAGAAGCGTTCTATAAAATATGCCAAGAAGTAGGCAATGGATTAGAGCAACATTTAGATACACCTGCTGGCGAATTGTCAGGGGGGCAACGACAAGCCTTAAGTTTATTGATGGCAACGATCAAAGCGCCAGAATTACTTTTATTGGATGAACATACCGCAGCACTAGATCCTAAGACAGCCAAGCTGCTGATGGAATTGACCAACCAACGCATCACAGAGCAAAAGTTAACATGCTTGATGATCACGCACCGTATGGAAGATGCTTTGAACTATGGGGATCGCTTGATCGTCTTACAAAAAGGCCGGATCGTCAAAGACTTAGCGAAAGAAGAAAAACAAGCATTATCCATGAACGATCTCTTACACTTCTTCGAAGAAGTCATCGATTAGTCATTCGAGAACGCTATCTCCGTTTGACAAGTTTGTTTCCTTCAATTTATACTTGTGATAGCAGGTATAATAACAATCAAAATCAATACGATTCATATCAGAAAAATGATTGATGCCGCTTGTTCCTTCGTAGGTTCTACGAATGGACGCGGCATTTTTAGCGTATTATAGGAGGCGTTCCATGATTTCAGGAAAAACAAGATTAGCAGGGATTTTTGCATCTCCCGTTACCCATAGTTTATCTCCATTGATGCATAATACAGCCTTTCAAGCTCGTTCGATCGATGCTGTTTACTTGGCATTCACAGTCGATCAGTCGAATCTTATGCAGGCGGTTGAAAGCATTCGTACATTCAATATGTTAGGTGTCAATCTTTCCATGCCTAACAAAACAGCAGTTATTCCTTATTTAGATGAATTAAGTCAAGAAGCGCAGTTGATAGGTGCTGTTAATACAATCGTTCATCGAGACAACCGCTTGATCGGCTATAATACGGATGGCATGGGCTTCATGCGTTCAGTACACGAAGCGGGTGTCGCAATCAAAAACAAAAAAATAATCATGCTAGGTGCAGGTGGCGCAGCGAAAGCAATCGTTGTTCAAGCGGCGTTAGATCAAGCAAAAGAAATCGTCATCTATAAACGGAAGAATGCTACTTTTGCGAGTGTCGTTGCGGATTTTGAGAGAGTTGCGGAACAAACCAACTGTTCCATCATCGTCAAAGATTATGCAGATACTGAGCAGTTGAAAAAAGATCTAGAAGATACGGACCTTTTGATCAATGGTACCGATATGGGCATGGGCGCAAAAAAAGAGTCGATGCCAATTGATCCTCAGTTTCTCCATAAGAAACTCGCAGTTTTTGATTTGATTTATTCCCCTAAAGAAACACGCTTTCTAAAAGAAGCCAAAGCAATCGGTTGTCTCATACGAAATGGGCTAGGGATGCTGATGTACCAAGGAGCAATTGCCTTTGAGCTTTGGACAGGCGAGAACATGCCGATTGAAGAGATCCAACCTTTACTCGTTTCAAAGAGATGAAACGAGTGATATCAAAGGATTCGTTAGCTTTTAGTTAAATTTACAACGATCTTACTGTTTTTCATTAAGAAGTATCGTATGATTTTACTGAGTTGAACAAAGGGAGGAAATCAAATGAGTCGGATGGATCGCTATCAGAACATCCATAAAAAAGCAAAACCAATCAAAGAAAAGTCATCGCCGCTATCTTGGCGACGCGCAAGTAAGAAACAGGCAGAGCCTGAAGAGGAAGCAATCCCTTCTTACGAACAAACTTATGAAGAACGTCCAAGTGATTCTCGATACTCAACGCCTTACGAAGAACACGTTCATTCAGAACAACCACCCCAGAAAAAAGGACTCTTTAAAAAGAAACAGCCCAAAGGTCCACGTAAGAAGCGGTCTTGGTGGAAAATCATTTTAGGAATTTTACTAGTCTTGTTTGTCTTTTCACTGATTTCATTTTTCGTCGGCAAGTTCGTGGCTGAAAATGATCAGTCACTGGAACCAGCGACTTCAGAAACATTCAATGGCACCCAATCAACAAGCGGCGCACACAATATTTTGATTTTAGGAAGCGATACAAGGGGTGAAGATGCGGGACGAGCAGATACGATCATGGTTCTGCAATTAGATGGACCAGCTCGTAAACCCAAATTGATCTCATTCATGCGGGATAGCTTCGTGACGATCCCTGGGGTCGGAGACAATAAAATCAATGCAGCTTATGCTTATGGTGGCGCTGAGTTAGTCCGACAAACCTTGTTAGAAAACTTTGGGCTGAACTGTCAATACTACATGAAAGTCGATTTCAAATCATTCGAAAAAGTGATTGATGCCATGTTCATGAATGGCGTGTCGATCGATGCTGAAAAAGACTTGAATCTAGACGGTGTTGATATCGCTAAAGGCAAACAACGGATGGACGGTCATGTGCTGTTGCAATATGCGCGTTTCCGGATGGATGAAGAAGGCGACTTCGGTCGCGTCCGCAGACAGCAACAAGTAATGGATGCGATTTTTGGACAACTAAAAAATCCATTGAACTTGATCCGCGCGCCATATGCTGCCGGAAAAGCAATCGGTTATACATCCACCGATGTACCGATGACTTTTTTAGTCAGAAATAGTTTCTCTATCTTACGTGGTGCTGGCGGAATCGACCGTTTAAGTGTCCCAGCTGATAATACTTGGAGCTATGGTCAAAGTGATTATGCGGGTAGTATCCTCGTATTAGATAAACAAATGAACCGTGAAAAGATTGAACAATTTTTGAGTAAATGATCGTTGATGTTTTGTTAAAAAGGCTTTTCTAGAAGTATTTAGTTCTAGAAGAGTCTTTTTGTGATGTTAATTTATTTTGCTTGCTATAAGAATAGTTTTATAATTGATTTACTTATTTGAGTACGTCAAAATATAGGTAATAAATGCAAAAAGGAGAAGGAAAATGTCTAATACTACTTTAAATCCGAGTACTGCACGAAAAAAATTTTATCAATTGTTAAAAGAAGTGAATGAAAATCATACAGAAATCGAGATTATTAGTGAGCGTAATGAGAATAACGCGGTCTTGATTGGTTTAGAAGATTGGCGAGCAATCAAAGAAACGCTATTTTTGGAACAAATTGGTACACTTGACATCGTAAAGAAAAGAGAACAAGACGATACGGGATTTATAAATGTAGACGATATTGATTGGGATGACCTTTGATGGGGAGTTATAAGGTAGTAGTTAAAAACTCAGCTGAAACAGATTTTAAAAAAGCTAAAGAGCTCTAATTTAAAAAATCAATTTCTTACTATTATCGAAACATTAAAAACTGATCCTTATTGCCCTAAACAAGCATTTGAAAAGCTAAAGCCAACTCATGAAGGAAGGTATTCAAGAAGATTGAATTGCCAACATCGAGTGGTGTATAAAATAAATGACAAAGAAAAAATTGTTGAGATTTACTCTGCATGGACTCACTATGAATAATCGATCAAACTATACAATAATATGCCACTGAAAGTCTTCATATGACATTCAGTGGCATATATAAATAAATGAAGAAAAAACATTTTTCGAATTCAGGTTCATTACTAAGGATTCAAAAATACACTGATCACTGTAAATCGTTTTCTTTTTTCATCGTAAATACTCCATAAATAGGCACCGTAACAATCACGCGCACGATTAAAGCGATTGGAGAAGGATGTATCCCACTCGTAGATTTTTAAATGCTCTCTTTCAGGAAAGAATCGTTGATTAAGCACTAAAAATTGTTCTTTACTCACTGTTGTTGTTTGAGTTTCATGGAAAAAGGCTTTTTCATAGGCTCCTCTATTTTTAAATAGACTATCGGGTTTGATTTCTTCTGCCTTCATCATTTTTTATTTACATAAATTGGGTATGTTTCCCAACCTAAGTAATCAGGATCTCGCTTGATATAGATGAGTGGGTTAGCTTTAATTGAACAAAAATATTCGTTAAATTGTTCTATGCTTGTAGGCTTCCCAGTTTTTTCTCTTTGGTCGAATGCCCAATGATTACATTGTACAATTCGATTCGAAAATTCTAGATATCCTAGAATGGCTTGTTGGTGACTGTGAATGCCTTGATAATATGGTTCATTAAAGAAGCTATAATTAACATAATTTGGTATATTTTCTCCATTCCAATCCCGGCATGCTAGTGTTTCTTTTTCTAATAGTTCCATCTATTTGTCTCCTTTTACTAAGTTTCCAAAAGTATACTGATAACTGTAAAACGGTGCCTTTTTTCATCATAAATACTCCATAGATAGGCACCGAAACAATCATGTGCACGAGTATAATGATTGGAGAAGGATGTATTCCATTCGTAAACTTTTAATTGGTTTTTTTCAGGAAAGAGTCGTTGATTGAGAGCTAAAAATTGCTCTTTAGTCACTTTGATTGTTTGAGTTTCATGGAAAAAAGTTTTTTCATAGATTCCTTTATTTTTAAATAGACTATCGGGATTGACTTCTTCAGCCTTCATCATTTTTTTATTGACATAAATTGGTGCTGTATTCCAACTTAAGTAATCAGGATCTCTATGAATATAGATGAGTGGATTTGCATTTATTGAAAAAAAGTATTCTTCATATTCTTCCCAGGTCACTGTAAGACCAGTTTTTCCTTTCGTCTCACAGACCAATAGCTACACTGTACGATTCTATTTAAATACTCAAGGTGTCCTAGTACGGCATCTTGATAACTTTTTTCACACAAAAACTATACTTTACATAAATTGGGATAGTTGCTCTTGCTCGAGTTCATAGAGTTATCGTATCTTTTTCTAGTAGTTCCATCTATTTAACTCCTAAAAGAAACTAGCTTAGAATTCATATTCAACTCATTAACTATTATCTTCTTTCTTAATTGGTTTTTTATACTTTTATTTCTAAAAAAAATAAATTATTGTTCTGTAAGAATGATCATAATAAATCGAAACATCTTGTTGTTTGAATTAACATGACATAATATAAATTTATAATTATATTTCTATATTTCCCCTAATTTTAAATAACGATTAAAAAATACTGACATAGAATTGCTGCTAATTTTTAAAGAGGTTTGGAGGTATAGAATGAAACTATCCTAAAGAGAAAATTTTGGCTACATTAGAAAGACAATGTATATGATGTACGTTTTCAATAGAGATTATTAAGTGCAATTACAAATTTGGATAACATTAAACATTACCATGGCCTTTCTTTAGTCAGGACTGGTAATAAAAAACTTTCAGAATAAAAGCAAACAACACTTTTGAAGGATAGTTATTGATATAGATTTACTATTGACGTATCTAAATGAGTACGTAAAAACGATCATACTGAAATAGGAAGTAATAGATCTTCTAATAGATGTAATTAAATCATGGGTATTTTGGGAGATGGATGTGCAAACAAGAACAGGTATAGTTATCACTATTAAAATATAGAAAACGATGATCAGAAGACAAAGTGATTCAATACATAATAATATTTAAAAACCAAAAATAGGAGTAATTTTTATAAAAAAGTAGAGATGAACAATATAGAAATAACGGTATTTACTGATATTTTTTTACGAATAGACAATCGAAAAATAAACTACATACAACTGTCATTTTAATTTATTAATTATGGGTAACTAAGACTGGGAGGTAAGAGATTGAAATTATAGGGAAAAGAAAGCTTGCAGCTACAATGGAGGGAGGATATCGTCCCTTATTATGTAGATTATGCATTTATTGAAGAGAAGACTTACAAAGGGAAAAAAAGCCATCAGGAGGCGGTTCTAGAGTTTTTAAATTTTACCAATCGCATTTGGAAATGCGATATTTGGGCAATAAAACATCGTAATAATACACATGAAGTTATCACTATTAACATGTTGGAACAGCAATTCTTTTCTAACATAGATGAGACAATCACTTATTCAGATCAACGTTCACTTATAAATAATGGATATCCAACGCTTGTAAATAAAAAAATGATGGAATCAACTGAAATCAGTCCAAAACAATTCTTTATGGACGGAGGAATTTACGAACAGGCTTTTTTTGATAATTCTCAAGAAACAGAATTATCAAAACTAGACTTTGAAGCACTAAATCAACTTTTCTTTCCATTGAAAGATAAGTTGATCATCTATTCCTGGAATAGAGATTTTACCAACTACTATAATTTTGCCCGTGAAGGACATGGTGCATATTTGTGGAGCATCTATGATAGCGAAAGAAATAAATTTACAGTGATAAGTATAGCTCTGGTAATTCAGGGTTAGGGAAGGACAATTTTTGGTTACATCTATTGTTTAAGCATGTGAAAAATAGCTATTAAGTACATACACTATTTTTATAGGAGGAAAAGACATGGAATTATTGGTAAAAGAAACATTAGCATTAGGGGAAAAAAGGGATATACTTTTCCCGTATTACGTTGGTTATACGTTCTTTAAGGAAAGTGATTACCAAGGAAAGGTCACCCATAAAGAGGCAATCTTAGCCTACCTAAATTATTTAAGTCGTTTAGTAAAAACAAATATTTGGTCATCAAAAAAACGCGAAGAAACAGGAAAACCTGTTACCCATGAAATGTATGTAGCGAAATTTCTTGAACTAAATTCTGATTCAATTATATACACAGCAATTGATCCTACTACGTTAAACTTAGATGGCTATCCCATTGAAGTCAACGAAGAGATGATGGAAGGTACTGAACTTACTGCGGAAGAATTATTTATGGATGGCGGGGTATATGAGGAAGCTTTTTTTAATGAATTTCATGGTACAAAGTTATCTAAGACAGACTTTAATCTGGTAAATGAACGTTTCTTTCCTTTAAAAGATAAATTGATCATCTATTCATGGAATTCAGAGTTTACAAATTATTTCAATTATGCGCGTGTGGGCTGGGGCGCCTATCTTTGGAGTGTTTATGATCCTAGAACCCAAATCTTTACGATCATCGAGATTTTTTTAGCAGAACAGGGGTAAGAGGATAACAAACTTATAAGTAGATTAAACAATTGAATCATTAATAATGAAAATATAAAAAAAGAAAGTACTTTTTCCTTTAGTAAAAGTAAATAATTGGGTAATAAAAACATAGGGAAACCGAAAACTGAGAATCATGAAATCGATGTAGAGAAATTTCATTTATATTATTCCCTAAGAAAAGTGCGTTGATCATTTATGCTTGGAATAACAATTGGTCGAATTACTTTTCTCCTGGGAGAGAATGGATGGATGCCTTTCTTTGGACGATTTACGATACTGCATCGAATAAACTGACTGACATAGGATCTTCTATGACAGATTGAGTTTAATTTAGTTTTTTAAATTTTTATCCTACTTAGTAGGTAAATCAAGTCACAATTATTGTTGATTAATATGTTCAAGAAAAACAATAACTATGACGAAATAGGTATCATGTAATACATAAAACTTCGAGGAGGAAAAGACATGGAATTATTGGTAAAAGAAACGTTAGAATTAAGAAAAAAAGGGGATGTACTTTTTCCGCATTACGTTGGTTATACATTCTTTAAGGAAAGTGATTACCAAGGAAAGGTCACCCATAAAGAGGCAATTTTGGCTTACTTAAATTATACAAGTCGCATAATAAGAACAAATCTTTGGTCATCAAAAAAACGCAAAGAAGCTGGAAAATCTGTTACCCATGAAATGTATGTAGCGAAATTTCTTGAACTAAATTCTGATTCAATTATATACACAGCAATTGATCCTACTACGTTAAACTTAGATGGCTACCCCATTGAAGTCAATGAAGAGATGATGGAAGGCATTGAACTAACTTCGGAGGAATTTTTTATGGATGGCGGGGTATATGAGGAAGCTTTTTTTGATGAATTTCATGGTACAAAGTTATCTAAGACAGACTTTAATCTGGTAAATGAACGGTTCTTTCCTTTAAAAGACAAATTAACCATCTATTCATGGAATTCAGAGTTTACAAATTACTTCAACTATCCTAGAGTATGCATCGGTGCCTATTTATGGAGTATTTACGATACGAATACAAAGAGATTTACAGTCATTGATATTTATTTAGGCTATGAATAAAATTTAGAACTTAAAAATTATTTCAATTATGCGCGTGTGGGCTGTGGCGCCTATTTTTGGAGTGTTTATGATCCTAGAACCCAAATCTTTACGATCATCAGTATTTATTTAGCAGAACAGGGGTAAGAGAATAACACACCTATAATTAGGTTAAACAATTGAATCATTTAGTAAAAGTAAATAATTGGGTAATAAAAACATAGGGAAACCGAAAACTGATCATTATGAAATGTATGCAGAGAAATTTCATTCATCGGATTTTGACTCAATTTTCAGTGCTTGGTGCTTTATTGACTACATAATAGAAAAGAAAACATCACATAAAAGAAAGGAAAAATCAATTTGAAATTATTAGATGGAGAGACGTATCGATTCCCTTTGACTATGATGGAGAATAATATCCCGATTCTTTTTCTATTCTTTCATGAGAAAGATTACGAGGAAGATAGCAGTCATCAACAAGCAGCAATTCAGCTTGTTAAGTTTGCGAACCAGAAAAAAAGATATCCTATGATTACTTGGAATAAGCAGGAACATTTAGATAACCGAATACAAGAATATACAATAAATCCTACGCTCATGACCGCTCGACGTTTAAGTCACGAGGTTTTTTTCTCAATTTCTCGGAAACCTAAACAACCGTTTCTTTCAAATTATGCTTATGCATTCTTCCAGATGTCTTCATACTATCTCGGAAAAGTAGACCATTTTATTCAAATGAACGATATTCTTTTTCCAGATAAAGAGCAACTGATTATTTATGAGTGGAATAATACTTGGTCAGATTATTTTCATTATGGCAGACAGCATAGAGGAGCTTTTATATGGACGATCTATGATTCTAAAAGAAATAAGTTTACGGTGATCAATGCAAGCATTTTATGAGATTAGGAGAAAAATATAATATGGAGTTTTTACTACAGGAAACAGAAGTATTGAGCCAAAAATTAGAGGAGAAAGCATTATTTACAAGACGTTTAAATTTAGACTTTGTTTACTTTAAAGAGAAGAATTACCGAAATGTGGAGAGTCATCAACAAGCAGCGATTGAATTTATAAAGGTGATGAACAAAAAAAGAGTAGGGTACTCATGTGTTCATTCAACAGAATTACATTGTTTTGATGATTTACCTATTTTTATTAAGTCTTTGGCTTATCCTTATGCAGTGAACCCAGAGTTGATGTATGCGAAATCAGTATTGCCTCCTGCCTTTTTCTCTACTAAATGTGAGAATGGTAAATATGAATCTTCCTATGCTTATTCCATACTCTCACAGATATATAAACCTCAGCGAGAAGAGATTTTTTTAAAAGCCAATGAGTATCTATTTCCTGTACAAGAGAACCTAATAATCTACCAATGGAATAATGATTGGTCAAATTATTTTTCAATAGGGAGAGAGGAGTAGGGGCTTATTTATGAACGATTTATGAGAGGGAAACTGAAAAATTTACAGTGATAGGTGCTTCGATGAGGTACTGAATACTACGTGAAAAATACTATCGAGTACATACAACATTTCTAGAGGAGGGAAAGATGAAATTTTTGGAAAAGGAAACAGATCGATTTGTACTGACTATGGTTGAAAAAAATATCTGTATGAAAGAGCTCGTACTTACTTACGGCTTCTTCCATGAAGAAAATTACAAAGGGGAAGAAAGTCACAAAGAAGCAGCACTTGCCTTTGTGACAGCAATCAATCAAAAGAGAGGACATACAAAAATTGAGTATACGGATAGAGTAAATTTCCCTGTCAATCTGAGAAAAACTTATTCCATCAATCAACTACTGATGCAAGGGTTTATAATCGAAGAGAATGTTTTCTTTTCTACAGCCTATGATTCGGACAAGAAATATACTTCCGATTATGCCACTGCTTTCTTTAAATTATCTTCATCTTATAAAGGAGAGGAGAAAGATTTTATTCAATTGAACAATCATATCTTTGAAAATAGAGCCAAACTGATTATTTATCAATGGAACAATACTTGGTCAGATTATTTTTCTTACATAAAGAAGATGAATGGAGCTGCTTACTTATGGACAGTTTACGATGAAGAAAGTAAGAAGTTCACAGTTTTAGGAACTTGAGAAAGAAGGAGGTCGATCATGAGATTATTGAGAAAAGAAACATTTGAGTTTAAACCAAATGCCCACAAGAGAAACATTCCAGTGCAGGGTCTTTTGATAGATTATGTTTTTTTCGAGGAGAGCGAGTATAAAGGGCGCTCTAGTCATCGAAAAGTAGCACTTGAATTTATTAAAGTGATGAATGAAAAAAGGGATGTTCCAGGAATTTACTATACTGAATTACTTTATTTTGATTGTTTACCTAGATATGGCAATCAACTCCAGTATAGATATGCCGTGAATCCAGACTTAATGTATGGGAAACTCTCAACGATCGAGGAGTTAATATCAATAGACAACAAAAGTGCAGGTGGTTATCAATCTATGTATACCTTTCTTTTTCTTCATCCTCCGTACAGCTATGGTGGTAAAAAAGACCACTTTATACAACTTAATGATTGGTTGTTTCCTAATAAAAAAACGCTAACGGTGTATGAATGGAACAGCGAATGGTCAAATTACTTTTCTTTTGGAAGAGAATTATATGATGGATTTTTATGGACGATATATGACAAAGCACAACATAAATTTACAGTGATCGGAATTTCAATAGCTGATTGAATGACACAATTGATCAAGTATAATAATATGCAACTGAAAGTCATGTGATGACTCTCAGTTGCATATGTAAATAAGTGAAGAAAAAGCATTTTTTCAAATACGGGTTCATCACTAAGGATTCAAAAATACACTGATTACTGTAAATCGTTTTCTTTTTTCATCGTAAATACTCCATAAATATGCACCGTAACAATCACGCGCACGATTAAAGCGATTGGAGAAGGATGCATCCCACTCGTAGATTTTTAAATGCTCTCTTTCAGGAAAGAATCGTTGATTAAGCACTAAAAATTGTTCTTTACTCACTGTAGTTGTTTGAGTTTCATGGAAAAAGGCTTTTTCATAGGCTCCTCTATTTTTAAATAGGATTTCAGGATTAATTTTTTCTGCTTTCATCATTTCTTTATTGACGTAAATCGGGTTTGTTTTCCAACCTAAATAATCAGGGTCTCTTTTGATATAGATGAGCGGATTAGCTTTTATTGAACAGAAATACTCGTTGAATTGTTCTATACTAGCAGGGTTTCCAGTTTTTACTCTGAGGTCTGATGCCCAGTGGTTACATTGGGCGATTCGATGTAAAAACTCTAGATATCCTATTATAGCTTGCTGGTGACTGTGAATTCCTTGATAATATGGTTCATTAAAGAAGCTATAATTAACATAATTTGGTATATTTTCTCCATTCCAATCCCGGCATGCTAGTGTTTCTTTTTCTAATAGTTCCATCTACTTTCCTCCTTTATGTCACTCAATTTCTTAAACCTCCAGTGTTCGAGAAATCGGAAGGTTAAATTAGAAAAAGATGAATCTTTAAATCCACCTTTTTCTGATTATTTTCTAACGAACTTCTATCAACTAGGACTCCATCCCTGAACCGTTCTTTCTAAATCAGGAAATGCAGTAACAATAAAATATTTTCTATTTTTTCGGACTGCTTGTTTGGTTTTTCGGATCATGACCTTTGCATAAGGGATGTGCTCATGCCGATCAAATTGATTAGGTATTGTGGTTTTTGATAAACCAAAACCTAGAGAAACCCCTAATGACAATTGACCATAGGATCGATAAGAAATCGAATTGCTATTTTCTGGTAAATTGCAGTAACCTAAGTCGAAGCCTTTATCTCCGGCTAATAAATTTTCATGTTTTGCTGTCCAAATGGCATAGTTGACTATTAATAAAGCTTGGAGGGCGTTGTGAAAACTTGTAGTATATTTTAGTTCGTCGTCACCTTCCATTCTAGTTAACAAGGTGTCCCAATTTTGAATAACATGATCTGTAATCGTATGGCCTTTGCCACCATGAGCATAGTACTCATCATAGATTAAGTCGAGGGGGGTATACCAGGCATCTTCGTTATCGTCATATTTACGTAGTTCAGCCACCAGAGTTTTGTAGCTAGCAATGGTCCAGTCCCCTAATGCTGAATCAATTAAAGTTTCATTTGTTCCTTCATTGATTATGCTTCCTGTTTCTGGATCAAATGTCCCTCGCCTACCGTTAATCGTAAGAGCATTATCATAAGGTATTGACTCTTCACTATAAGAAAACTCAATCGCTCCAACTAAATGCGCTGGAACGGCTTGTTGCGTTTGAGCATAGATAAAGTTCCCAGCGTGATCCAATACAACTGCGGCACCATATAATGTAGCGATCATTCCTGATGGATCAAAGTCTAACCCATTGTTGTTTGGAGCCAAGGCTTCGCTTAAACTTTGGCTGATTTGGCTGGTTCGTTCATCATATGCGACAGCCATTTCTTGGGCAGTTTCAATAGCTAAGGCCTTAGAAGGTTCATTGACGACCCCAAATTCAAAGGGTGTGGTTGCTTGGACGTAGTCGAGCAATTGTTCTTTTGTTGTGATCTCTGTTAAGAGCGTAGAGATGCTCGTATCAAGCTTGACTTGATAATTAAAAGGTTCTGGGAAATCATAGCCGTAGTAAGAAGAACCGGTGATGTTCAATATGGCATCATCTGCACCACGAACGGATTCGCCATACTGGATGCTTTCTAAAACGAAAAACTCATTCTGGGAGAGAGAATCGGCTAGTGACGTGTTACGTCCGACCACCGCTGCTTGCTCTCGTAGTGTCCAAGGGATGGTGTAGTTGATGTAGCGACGATAGAGTTCAACACGGTCACTGACGCTGAAAGTAAAGATTCCGTGGTCGCTCTCGCCAGTCAAGTACTCACGCATCAACGCATTGCTTGTTACATCTTGTGCATAGCGGTTTTGTAAGGCTGCGGAGAAATTGTAGGTATTTGTTGTCGAATCGATTCCAGACATTGCAAAAGCGTTCAGTTCATTTTGAGTGGAGGCACTGCTACCGATCGATTCAAATAAGCCACTGTTTGTTTTCGCTAAATCAGCTGTTGCGACGCCTAAAGAGGCACCGAGCTGATAAAAACCGACCCCTAGACCAATCCCTAGCAGAGCGGGGGCAAGAACAGCGGAGGCTGCGGTCGACAGTAAGCCAGCGCTAAGTGTACTGCCTGATAAACCAGATGCATAAGCAGACATGCTGATTCCATTAAAAACGTTTAAGGCAACTGCTGCATTTTGTGGTTCTGCGGACGAAGGAATCGCTGAGGTGGTATCGATCGGAACGATGGTTTCGTCAGGTTGGGTGATTTCGCCAGCGATCGCTTCTTGGGCGTGGACATCAAGTGGCAAAGTGGCAAAAGGTGCGAGCAACAGACCAACAAGTAATAGGCGATAAAATTTTTTCATTTTTTACTCCTTTTTATCAAATGGCTTGAGTGACTACCAACAGTTCAACTACCAAAAACCTCCTTATTTGTGTCGTAGGTTGCTTAATTATATTTTCCAAAATATAACAACAAACTTCAAGTTTATTTAAAATTATAATTATAAAAAAACTCATTTTTTTATATAGTTATTTTCTTTGCAAATACTAATTATATGTTAAGTCTTGCTGTTCTTTTATCAATGTTCATCTTCTTATTTAAAAATAACAATAAGATAATAATAAAAAGATGAATGTTCTTCTTTAGGTGCTTATAGTTATTTTTTTGTAACGCTTTTTTCCATTCAACAAAAACATCTTCAATTTTTTCGCTATTCTTTTTGAAAACCATTTGGTAAACTGTTAAAGAATTCTTATTTTATCAAGAGGAGGGAAAACATGAAAACAGTGATACTTGCTGAAAAGCCTTCTCAAGCAAAAGCGTATGCGGAAACGTTCAAAAAAAGGAAAAAGCAGGAAGGTTATTTTGAAGTCAGCGATCCACTATTCACAGGTGAAGTAACGATCACTTATGGATTTGGTCATTTAGTGGAAATGGTTCCTCCTGGAGAATATGAAGAACGCTGGGCGAAGTGGTCATTGCCCAACTTGCCGATATTTCCTGACCAATTTAAATATACGGTGCCTCCAGAGAAACGGAGCCAATTCGCCATTGTCAAACGACAATTGCAAGCAGCTAATACGATCATTATCGCAACAGATAGTGACCGTGAAGGTGAAGCGATTGCTTGGTCGATCATCCAGCAAGCAAAAGCCTTTACGAAGCAAAAGCAGTACTTACGTTTATGGATCAATTCATTGGAAAAAGAAGCCATCTATCAAGGGTTCAAACAACTGAAACCGGCGGAGCAATTTTATCCAAAATACAAAGAAGCACAAGCACGTCAACATGCGGATTGGCTGATCGGGATGAATGGCAGTCCACTGTATAGTTTGCTGTTGCAACAAAAAGGAATCTCAGGGAGCTTCTCCTTAGGGCGCGTGCAAACACCAACGCTTTATATGATCTACCAGTTACAAGAAGAAATCAGGAAGTTTAAAAAAGAGCCTTATTTCGAAGGAGAAGCGCAGATCAAAAGTCAACATGGGCAGTTTGTCGGTAAAATCGAGCCGAAACAAACTTTTAAGACTGCGAACGAATTAGTTACTGCGATTGAGGGAAAAGGGGCGCATTTAGGAAAACAACAAGGAACGATCTTACAAGTAACGAAAAAAGAAAAACAACAAAGTAGTCCACGTTTGTTTTCTTTGTCAAGTTTACAATCGAAAATGAATCAACTGATGAAAGTCAGTGCGAAAGCCACACTTGATGCAGTTCAAGGTTTGTACGAAAGTAAGTTTTTGAGTTATCCTCGAACAGATTCTTTTTACATTACAGAAAGCGAACACCAGTATCTTGTCCAAAATCTTGATCGCTATAAAGCGTTTTTAGGGATC
The DNA here is from genome assembly GCF_051714005.1 of Enterococcus sp. AZ171. Taxonomy (NCBI): domain Bacteria; kingdom Bacillati; phylum Bacillota; class Bacilli; order Lactobacillales; family Enterococcaceae; genus Enterococcus; species Enterococcus sp. AZ171. Next base: position 1,430,708 of record NZ_JBIORA010000001.1, read on the forward strand.
ACAGAGGTAGCGACACCAGAAACATTTCCTAAAAAACGATATGTGGATGCAAAAAAAGTCCAAGAGCATCATGCGATCATTCCAACAAAAACGATACCGACGAAGGAACGTTTTGCGAAGCTTTCCCGACTAGAGCAAGCGATCTATTTGCAGGTGATGCGTACGACTTTAGCAATGTTTGCAGAAAATTATCGCTATGAAGAAACTGTGATCCTTACAGGAGTGGAACGATTGCGTTTAAAAAGTGTCGGGAAACGTCCGATTGCAGAAGGCTGGCAACAAATCTTGACCGTAAAAAGCAAGAAAAAATCAGATGGTCAGCTTTTGCCTAAAGTTAGTGAACAAGAGGTAGTGGCTGTTGATCTGAGAAGGCTTGAGAAAGAGACTCAACCGCCTAAGCCCTACAATGAGGGAACGCTGATCACTGCGATGAAAACCGCAGGAAAGACCTTAGATGATGAAGAAGCGCAAGAGATTCTGAAAGAAGTGGAAGGGATCGGAACGGAAGCTACCCGCGCGAGCATTATTGAAAACTTGAAACAAAGGCACTATATCGAAGTCAATAAAAATGATATTCAAGTGACTGCCAAAGGTATCACTTTGTGTAAAGCAGTAGCAGGAGAATCTTTACTGACAAGTGCTGAGATGACGGCGCGGTGGGAAAGTTATCTAAAAAAAATCGGTGAACGGCAAGGAACACCGGAAGTCTTTTTAGAAAATATCAAAAAATTTATTCTGCATTTATTAGAAGTCGTCCCAGAACAAGTAAAAACAGTCGACTTGTCGGAAGAGCAAAGCGGCTTGATGCAAATCGAAGCAATGGAGAAGAAGAATGACCAAGTCGGGCGTTGTCCGAAATGTAAAAAAGGCATTGTGATGTTGTATCCAAAAATCGCGACATGTACGAACAAGGAATGTGATTTTAAATTATGGCCTATGATTGCTAAGAAGAAATTGACTAAAACAAATCTTAGAGAGTTACTCTCAAAGGGAAAGACCAGAAAAGTGGTCAAAGGATTCACGGGGAAAAAAGGAAAGTTTGATGCTGTCCTTATTTTGAAAGAAGATTTAACGATCGGCTTTTCATTTCCTTGGATGGAAAAACAAGAGTAGGTATATATATTCCGAAAAGTAAAATACCTAAACAAAAAAATACTAAAGTAATCATTATTAGAGGAGTACTTGTACGTGAAAAAAATCAATTCGCTTTTGAATTATGCAATGGGGTTGTTAACGCTGGTTGCGCTATATCAAGCAGTTATTGCATATCCAGAATACGGAACCAAATTATTAGCTATTACAAAACATCCGACTGGCTACTCACCGACGGTCATTTTGACAACTTTAACCGCAGCAGCCAAAAGTGGCACTTACTTGTTGCATACAACGAGTAGTCTACTGAAAAGAAAGAAACAGCGGAAACAGTTGCTTTTCGTATTAGCTGCGGCGGGTGTTGTTTATTTCTTACCGGTGATTACGCAATTTATTCAACAGTTCATATAAATAGATAAAAAAGACGACGATAAGAGAAAAATTTCCTTATTCGCCGTCTTTTTTTAACTCTTTAATATACCAAGCGTCCATCGTCGAGTGTTCAGAACCTGCTAGTGGATCAGCTATCAAGTGAAAGCCGAACTTTTCATATAGTTTACAAGCAGGCTTTAATAAATGCATCGTTTCTAAATAGCATTGACGGTAATGTTGAGTGGCATAAGACAATGCTGTTTCCATCAATTGGTTGGCAATTCCTAAACCTTTTGCTTCTGGGGCTAAGTACAATTTTTGTAATTCACATATCTGCTTTTGCTCGTCAAAAGGTGTGATTCCGATTCCGCCAACTACTTTATTTTCTAATTCCACCACCCAATAAGCAGCACAGGGGAGAGCATGGTAGTAGTCTGTTAAATGGTCTAATTGTGGGTCGAAATAGGCAGTTCCTTCAATCGCTAAATCGAGTGATTCTAGGGAAGTTTGAATAATTTCTTTGATGATTGGATCATCTTGTGGTTTAATTTCTCGGATCAGCATCGGACAAGGCTCCTTTTCTATCGTGTTTATTTATCGTAATACAAATGAACGGAAGGGTCAATTTACTTTGTACTCAGAGGAACATTCTTTTATCAACTTCTCCCTTGACCCATTGCTTGAACTGTGAAATAATAACTTCATAAAAAATTTATGACTTAAGAGCGTTCGCCGGAACGATCTTGTAGGAGTCAGACAAACGAACCGTAGGCTTTAATGGTTCGTTTGCCTGGCTCCTTTTTGTTTTGGGAGGGAATAGGCAGAATGAAAATAGAAAACTTACAGACAGATAGACAAAAAGGATTGACGGAACAAGAAGCAAACGATCGATTAGAATACTACGGTGTAAACTCGATTGACACTCAGTCAACTAAATCTTTTATTGTTTATTTCAAAGAAGCAATGAAAGATATCACGATTTTGATTTTACTTGTTGCCACAGGACTATCTACGTTTATTGCTTATCAAACACATCCGGATGATTTTACAGAACCAATTGTCATCTTTTCAATTGTCCTATTAAATCTTTATTTGTCGATACGGCAACAAAAAAGTGCGGAAAAATCAATGGATCAACTGAAAAAAATGAGTACGCCATCTAGCCGTGTCTTGAGAGAAAGTTCCGTTAAAGAAATCAACAGCTCTGAGATCGTTCCTGGTGATATCGTACAACTTAAATTGGGTGATCGTGTCCCTGCTGACGCGAAAGTAATTACAAGTACTAATTTCTTTGTTGACGAATCATTTTTGACTGGAGAAAGTGAACCGAGTGAAAAGGACGCTTCTTATCGTGCTAGTGATATTGAAGCATTGAGTGATCGTAAAGACCTAGTATTTTCAGGTTCATTGGTTGTGACAGGTAAAGCAACGATTTTAGTAGAAAAAACTGGTAATGCTACAGAAATCGGAAAAATCTCTCATTTAATCACGAATGAAGGAACGCATGTCGCACCACTGCAAATCAAAATGCAAAGACTGGGTAAAGTACTAGGGATAGTCGCAATCATTGCTGGTTTCTTAGCAATTGTAATTGGTTTAGTAAAAGGTTTGAGTGTGGAATCAAGTATCATGACTGCAATTTCAATGGCAGTTGCAGCAATACCAGAAGTATTACCGGTTGTCGTAACCATCTCTTTAGCTGTGGGAATGGGGAATATGGCAATTAAGAAAACCATTGTTCGAACACCTTCAACTGTTGAAACAGTAGGCGGCGTCTCTGTGATTTGTTCAGATAAAACGGGTACGATCACTGAAAATAAAATGACGTTAAAAAAAAATTGTTTCTCTAACAGAATTACCTATTCTTATAGACTTCACTAAAGACAAGGCAAAAAATCTACTTTTACTGTTTTATCTTGCGAGTGGTTCTTCTGAGAACGAAGGAGGGGGCAATCCAACGGAATTAGCGATTCAAAAAGCTGTAAAAGATCGATTTTCGGAGAAAGAATTACAGGAATCTCTTTCTGATTTGAAAAAAATCAAAGAATTGCCCTTTGATTCAAAAAGAAAACGTATGACAGTCGTCTATCGTATGGGTCAAGAATATTTTTCAGTCACAAAAGGAGCATTCGATCGGCTGCATTTGGTGAATCCAAGCGAACATTACCAAGCGGAACATGATCAACTTGCTGATCAAGCGTACCGTGTATTAGGAGTAGCGTACAAGGTATTCCAGCAACCGATTGAAGAATTATCAGAGGAAGAACTAGAGGAGGAGTTGAAATTTGCCGGCTTTATCGGCATTATCGATCCAGCGAGGAAAGAAGCAGCAAAGGCAGTGGAAATAGCCAAAAAAGCAGGGATCAAAACCGTTATGATCACTGGCGATCATTTATTAACAGCTTCACGTATTGCTAAAGAAGTAGGGATAATGGGAGAAGGAGACCAGGCAATGACAGGGGCGGAACTGAAAAGAATGGGTGACAAACAGTTAGCCGAAACTATCGATAGATGTCGAGTGTTTGTTCGAACGTCACCTGAGGACAAGATACGAATCGTTAAAGCTTTTCAACAAAATGACGAAATCGTCGCCATGACAGGGGACGGAGTGAACGACGCTCCGGCATTAAAAGCAGCGGACGTCGGCATTGCTATGGGGAGTGGAACGGAAGTGGCGAAGGAAGCTTCTGATATGGTTTTAGTAGACGATCATTTTGCAACGATCGTCCAAGCGGTAGAAGAAGGGCGCAGAGTGTATCAAAATATCCGTAAATCTCTATATGCCATGTTAGGTTGTAATATTTCAGCTTTAACGATCGTATTGATTTCTTTGATCTTAGGTTGGGGGGCGCCAGTTACAGCGATCCAATTATTGATCATCAAAGTAGTCGCAGATGGCATCCCTGGTTTTAGTTTAAGTGTCGAACCTGCAGAGGAAAAAAATATGGAAAAACAACCGATCCATAAATACGATAGCATTTTTTCACGAGGATTGACCTTTAAGATCCTTGAAATCTCTGTCGTGTTTACCGTCGTCACATTATTGGCTATAGTTATTGGTCGTACACAATCAGTAGCGATTGCTGAAACAATGACATTTATTGTCTTAGGGTTATCCACGATCAGCCATATGTATAATTGTCGCAGTGAAGTATCTATTTTACGATTGAAATTTTTGGGCAATCCATTGCTAGTCTTAACTACAGCAATTGGTGCATTGATCATTGTCTTATTAGTGACAATCCCTCTGACACAACATATCTTTGGATTTGTTACGATTGGACTTTCCAACTGGCTATGGGTTCTTGGTTTATCTTTTATTCCAGTAGCCTATATCGAAGTGAAAAAATGGACACATCTGTTTTAAAGAATTATTTTAAAGAATTACCTGAAGGATTTTCTCTTAGTTAAGTTTAATTATGTTCGTCTGTAGTTTATTTTTTCCGAAGCTACGGACGAACTTTTCTTAAAATGACTTAAAAAAGCGCAAATGATAAAAATAAATACAGATAACAAAAAACTAGAGAATTATGGAAATTTACGATTAGTGAGAGAGGTTAGAACGAGGAATTATGAACGTAATCATTTTTTATTTATTCTAGTTTACATAATATATATTATACAAAGTAGATTCAAATGAAGTATAAACCATTATCAATCTGAATTAATCCGAATTTTACCACAAAACCGATTTTTGGCCCTTCTGCAAAATTTTAAAATTATTTTGCACTTGATTTGTTTATTTTCTATTACTTACCAACCATCTGTTTACAGAAAACTTAGATTTTAAATCTATATTCCTACAATCTACAAAATATCAGATTGACATTCTTGCATCAGATTTCAGTTGGTCTCAAGAATTTTTTATGACTTCGTCAATTTATGTATTTATCATCAACTAATCTATATCAGCCATTTTAATAATATGTTTTGCTAATTTCATATGTTTATTCATGAATCGTATCTTAACGATCTTTTTCTATTATCATTACTTTAAATAACTTAGCTATTTAAGTTCCTTATTTTCCTCGAAAATCACTTTTTTGGTTCTCTTAGGCCAAGTTTAATGTGATATGTTATCTATAGAATAATCACTGTGGTGATAAAAAATGAAAATTGTCAAACTGGAGAAAGAAAAAATCAAACAGTACATATTAAATGAAGCCAATGAACAAGATATGATTGAAATGATCGAGCTGATGCGTGCAAAGAAAGCGATTTTAGACTTAGAAAAAATCGCAATGGAGAAGAAGAAAATCGTTGATAAATTCAACAAATTGTAAGAGTCTAAGCCCTATAGCCTCTTTTTTCTCTATCTACGAATGCCCTCTTCTCCGTTCAAATGTTCTTATAATTCACTAAAAACGGATCACAGAAATATGATAAAAAATAATCCCAATAAATACTCCAAATAGAATATGTAAAACAACAGCCAAAACTAACGGAACAACCTTGGCTCCTTTTTTATCCCAGCTGTACTTTGCTTTCTTATTCTTCCATAGTAAAGAGATAAGTAATAAACTGAGAATCACGATCCATAATAGAAACGTAATACCAACTAAAGGCATTATTTTTTCATTAATAATAGCTATACCCATAAATACTCCTTTCTTTTCTATATACTCTTCTATCATCAAAAAAAACGGGAATAATCGGAAATAATTTTTTTGCTATTCCGATTGTTCCCGTTTTTTGTTCATTTCATTGCTGATGTTAGCGTACAGTATCAAGTACGGCTTTTAATTCACTGACTGATTGATGGAACATTGCTTTTTCTTGAGGTGTGATCGATAGATCAATGATTTCTCTTACCCCATTTTCATCAACGATCGATGGCACACCAGTAAAGATATCTTCTTCACCATACTCGCCATTTAAGTAAGCTGAAACTGGTAGTACAGCTTGTTCATTATTTAGGATGGCTTTGACGATTCGAGTCGTACTCATACCAATACCGTAATAAGTTGCTTTTTTACGGTCAATGATTTCATAAGCTGCATTTTTTACTTTGTCAGCAAGTACGGTTAAATCATTTTCTTCTAAACGATGATCTTTCTCAACATATTCCATGATTGGTTTACCACCGACTGTAGTATGTGACCAAGCAGCTACTTCTGAATCCCCATGCTCACCTAAGATATAACCGTGTACGCTACGTGGATCAACTGCAAGTTTCAAAGCAATTTCTTTTCTGAATCGAGTTGTATCTAAAGTTGTTCCAGTTCCTACCACTCTTGAAGCTGGTAAACCAGATTCTTGCCATGTTAAGTAAGTTAAAATATCGACTGGGTTTGAAGCAACAACGAAGATACCATCAAATCCTGAAGCCATTACTTCTTTAACGATTTGACGAGTGATTGTTGCATTTGTTTTCACTAGATCTAAGCGAGTTTGACCAGGTTTTTGGTTCACGCCAGCAGTTAAGATCACTAGATTTGCATCTTGACATTCTTCATACGTGCCAGACCATACAGAAACGTTCTTTTCGCCCCACGCCATTCCATCTAGTAAGTCTAAAGCTTCTCCTTCTGCTTTTTCTTGGTTGACATCGATTAAGACAAGTTCATTGGCAACACCTTGATTGATCATCGCATAAGCAATACTTGTACCGACAAATCCTGTACCTACGATTACAACTTTACGACTTGTTTTTTTCATGTCTAACACACCTTTCATCCGTTCTTTGTTATTTTCATGAAAATTATAAATCGATTACCATCATTTTTCAATAATATAGAAATTATATATACTATAATTTTTTTTTATAGAAAGTCAATAACGTTTATAGTCAGATTGTGTTCTTCTCACTCTTGGTATTTCTTTACGAGAAGTGGGCAATTCTTTAGTTGAAGGATCATTTGCTTTTGCTAAAGCAGTCATTTGCGGTGAAAGGTTTTTAACTTTAGATCGTAAAGACATAAGTTCAGGTTTTGTTGGTTGATAAGTTTGATGTTCATCAGGTAAAGAATTGGTACTGGATTGTCGTGAAATATAACTAAAATTAGGATCTTCTTCCAAACGAGTAGGAGAAATTTTTAGTTGTAAATCTTCGACATAAATTCTTGAAGAAGGTTTTTTATAGAGTGGATCACCAAGTTTAGGGAGCAAGTTTTTTCTTCTTTCGCTGCGATTGAGCTTCTTAGCTAACCGCTCCATTTCATTTTCACTAGTAAATTTAGGATAGTTTGCAGCATGATAAGTCGAATAGATGGCTTCGTTGATTCGTTGGAATAACATTTCCCGATATGTATTTGTATTGAATAATCGATGAAACTGATACAGTATAAAGTTCCTCAATCTTTTTACTCCTCATTCTGGTTCCATGGCTCAAAGACATCACTTTGTCTACTTGCTCGGGCCTTTTCTTTTTCTATATTGCTTTTAACTCTTTCTTCTTGGACTTTATATGAAGCCGCAACTTCTTTTTTAAAATGCCTGCGATCTTTACGAGTCACTCTTTTTATATATTTGAATATTTGCCAAATAATTACGACAAGTAAGTAAACCGTAAAGAAGCCAGAAAAACCAAACTGAATAATAAACGCCATAACAAAAGCAGCAAGCTTACCTGCTTGACTAGATGGTGAAAAATTTTCCTGCTGTTGCGCAATAAATGTTGAAACCCAGAACATGCCCATTTTCTTTTTCCCCCTACTCCTCTTTGTTCCAGTGATTACTTACTCTTTTTATACCGACTTTTGGCGAGTGCTTGTTTAGATGGTTTCTCCATTTTAGGTTGTGCAACCATTTTTACAGAAATAAAAACACACAAAACAATAACAAAACTTGTGATACCGATGATCATAGATGTGTTATTGATAAAATATTTTGTCAATAATTGAATGATGTCTGTTTGACCAACCACTATGTTTCACCTCCTTTAGACATACAATAAGCAATCATAGTTTATAATGAAAGGCTGGTCCGAAAAAAACTCTTTTTGACTTATTTTGAAAAAATAGAAAAGAACTTGCATCCGTAAGCCTTCAACATGGCTCATGTGGATACAAGTTCTTTTTTTGATTACTTATTCTTTGTGTTTCGTTTTAAAAGCGTCAAATTTTTCTTTCGCTTCTTCTACCACTTCTTCTAGTTCGTCCTTCAAATGATGTTTCTTTGTAGGATGCTCAGACTCTTCTTCCACAGCATTTGAACCAGACATCGCGACTTCTTTTTCTTCCCCGGAGTTGGTCCCAGCTAACGCCTCTTCTTTATTTGTTGTTTCACCTGAATTAGTTCCGGCTAATGCAACTTCATCATCTGTTTTAGGCGCCATTGACCCTCTTAAGCGTTTTTCTTTTTCTCCATCATAATTTGTCATGTTCTCGTCCTCCTTGTTGCTCTGTCTCTATCCTACAACAAGAATAAAATAACTGTCAAAACATAAAGGCGTATTCATTCGTATTAATTTTCTTTCCTTAGAATTTTCACTTCGTAAGGTGCAAACGTTAGTATACCAGTAAGCGTTTGATTTGTTTCGATAGCCAAGTGAGGATCAAGTAACTCAAGTTGTTGCATCTCATCAGAAAAGTTCATTAGAAAGTAATAACTCTGTGTCCCATCTGTTCGCGATTGAATCGATACTTTTGGATGTGATGCCTTAACGATTCCTTGTTGCAACGCTAATTTTTCGATGATCGGTTGGTAAAATACTTCTAAAAAATCGAGATTGGTACGAGCCGCTAAATAATAAGCAGTCCCCTTCCCTAAGCGATTTTCAACTAAAGCTGGCGTACCAGTATAAAAGTCCTTTTGGTAAGTAGCCCTCACCTTCCCTGTCGTTTCTTTGACGATACCACAGTAGTCTTTTGTTTGATACGTTTGTTCCTTGTAAAGGATTTGATTGTGTTCACCTGGATAAAGCGTATCAAGCTCTTTTGGCAAGACACCAAAAAGTGTTTGCAATACTTGTGACCATTCTCCAAGATGTAACCGATCGTGTTCATTGACCATTCCGGTAAAATAGCTACCAATCAACGTACCACCATTTTTGACATACTCTGAGAGTGCAACCATTGTTTCTTCCCGCATCAAATAGAGCATTGGTGCAACGACTAAAGCATAATTAGAGAAGTCTTGATTTGGCGTCAAAATATCAACAGCGATATCTCTTTCCCAAAAGAATCGGTAATGTTCTTGTAGTGTTTGGATATAACGACGAGTTGGACGACCAAAACCACCGCCTCTTTTTAATGCCCAATTGCTTTCCCAGTCAAATAAAATAGCGACTTTTGCCTCTGTTTGTGTACCTTTGATCGAAGACAAAGTGTCTAATCGTTTTCCGTAAGCCGCTACTTCTTGGAAGACTCGATTGTTTTCTGAATTGTCATGTTCGATCACCGCCCCGTGGAATTTTTCGGAATTTCCTAGTGATTGCCGCCATTGAAAATAGAGTGTGCTATCTGACCCATGTGCCAGTTGTTGCATCCCACTGAGTAGGTGCATCCCTGGCTTCTTCGCCTTGTTGAATGCGTGCCAATTCACGTAACTAGGCGTCGATTCCATCACGAGAAACGGTTGTTTCTTCAATGAACGATATTGATCGTGGACGTAAGCTGATTTCATGGCGGTCACATGTAAGGATTCGTACGGGTTATGCCAGTCGGGGTAGCTATCCCAACTGACGATATCTACAACTTCAGCAAATCGGGAATAATCAAGTCCTTCCAAGGGAATAAAGTCATGTTGATCATGGTCTTCTGCCATAAAATTAGTCGTTACTGGGATTGCTGGTGTGAGTTCTCTGATCGGTTCGATTTCATGTAAAAAGAAATCGATCGTCCGATCTGTCACAAATCGTTTCCAGTCTAAGTCCATGCCATGTACTTTATGTTCTCCAAGAGGCGAAGGTGGTACAACTTGTGACCAACTGGAATAATCATTACTCCAAAATGTCATCCACCAAGCGTCATTCACCGCTTCTAAGGTTTGATATTTCGCTTTGACCCACTCACGCCATTTGGCTGCACAAAGTGGACAGTAGCATTCTCCTGAGTATTCATTACTGATATGCCACAGCAATAATGCCGGATGGACACCATATCGTCCAGCTAAACGCCGATTGATTTGCTGGACTTTTTTTCGATAAATAGGGGATGTGTAGCAATGGTTATGGCGAAAGCCATGATGATGCTTTTGTCCTTTTGCATTCGTTCGATTCATCTCTGGATATTTTTCACTCAGCCATTGCGGTCGTCCGCCACTTGGTGTGGCCAAGATCACACGTCCTTGACGTTTGTGCATCTCTTCAAACACTTTATCCAACCAGTCAAAGTGATAAACCCCTTCTTCTGGTTCTAATGTACTCCATGAAAAGATCCCGACAGTTACGGTATTGACATGTGCTTTGTCCATCAACTCAAAATCTTTTTTCAAAACTTCAGGGTGATTCAACCATTGTTCCGGATTATAATCCCCACCATGGAGTAAACGTGTGTCATTATAAGTCTTCACTTCATTTCCCTCCTTTCTACCAAATGATAGACGAATGATTGACAGTCTCCTGCAAGTTGGTACGTCGTATGGTTGGCTCCATTGAACAAATGTGGTTTTTTCAGACCAACATTCATCAGGAAATGACCGCTAATCGTTTCTTTTTCATTGATTTGATAATAACTATCCTTATTCAGGCATTCTGGAAGTGGTAAATATGCCTGTGCAGCTGGATTTGCACGTCCTAATTTTTGATAAAAACCAATGATTGCTTCTGACCGATCGTGATTAAATACCCCCCAACAAATTTCATTATCATACGGATGATTTGGCAAGATCTGGAGAAATTCACCATGAGTCAGCAACTGACGATGGGCTTTGTAAAAAGTGATCCGGTCGCTGATCTGTTGTTTTTCTGCTTCTGTCAAAGTCAATAGGTCTAATTCATAGCCTAAAGGCCCAAACATGGCTACATCTTGGCGGAATGATAAAGAGGTCTCACGTAATACTTGATGATTCGGAGAAGCAGAGACGTGATTACTAAAGCTAGAAAGGGGGTATCCTGCCATTGTTCCGCTAAGAATACTTAAGCGTTCCAACCCATCACTGGTATCACTAGGCCAGATTTGTGGACTATAAAATAAGATACCTAAATCATATCTCCCTCCCCCGCCAGCACAACCTTCAATCAAAAGATCAGGATAGCTGGTCAATAATTTACCGTAAAGCGTGTAGACGCCTTGGACATAGCGATGGAAAAACTCCTGTTGATGCATCCCTTGTTTTTCTAAATAAGCGGAATAGGCTTCAGTAATATTGCGGTTCATATCCCATTTGATATAAGTTAAATTCGTTTCTTCGATGATCTTTGCCATTTGCTCATAGATTCCTTCAACAACCGCCGGATTCGCAAAATCAAGCACATATTGTCCACGTCCCACCGAGATACGTGAATAGGGATGTTTCACCACCCAATCTGGATGTTTTTCCAATAACTGACTATCAGGAGAGATCATTTCAGGCTCGAACCACATGCCGAATTGAAGACCCATGTTTTTGAGCTTTGTTGCAAAGGAAGCCAAACCGTGTGGGAATTTTTGCTTATCAGGCGTCCAGTCACCTAATGAGGAACGATCATTGTTTCGTTTGCCGAACCAGCCATCATCTAAGACAAAACATTCCATCCCTAATTCTTTTCCAATGGTCGCAAGGGACAAGAGTTTTTCCTCAGTAAAATCGAAATACGTTGCTTCCCAGTTGTTGAAGACGATTGGCCGTGGCGTGTCTTGCCATTGACGATCAATCAGATAGTTTTCGATAAAATGTGTCAATTGTTTGGCAAGACCATTCGTACCTGCAGCGCTATACATCAAGACTGCTTCGGGTGTCGTAAAGCTTTCCTTAGGCGCTAATGCCCAAGTAAATTGTGTCGGATGGATACCGATCATCACTCGCGTTTTATCCCATTCATCCACTTCTGCTTGAGCGAGAAAATTACCGGAATAAACGAGATTCATTCCATAGACCTCTCCTTGATCAAGCGTTGAATTTTGATGTTCTAGCCGGATAAAGGGATTATGCTGATGGCTACTTGCACCTTTTAGTGAGCCAATCGCTACGACTCCTTGTTCCAGCGGTCGTTTCTTTTCATGCCGTTCTTTTAACCAAGCACCTGAAAAATGAGTGAAATCATATGCTTTGGTAGAAAGATTCAAGACCCCTGAAAGCATGCGATGGATCTGTAACTCTGCCTCAGATTGATTGATCAGCGTCTGACTTTGTACAATGGCGGTGGAATCGTAAAATAATGTGTAATGAAGTATTAGTTCTAACTGTCGTTCCTGATCCATTAATCGCAATGAGAGTGTTTCAGTTTCTTCCTCATTCCCATAGGTAGCGGGACAGTTTAAGGTTCTTTTCTTGCCTTTTTTAGTCGCGGCTTCGACAAAGCGGAAATCTGTGTAGTAAGGCGTTTGGTTGCTTGAAAGTTCGATCGCGCCTTCTTTGAAATCAGAAGAACCATACACAGGATATGCTTGTGGATGATCAGTCAACGTAAAGTTAGGGTCATCTTCAAAAAACTTGACTGTTCCAGCAGATTTATTTTGATCTGTGACCAAGTAGTCGATTTCTTCGACAGATAAGCCATGTAAAGGTTTCCCGTAATAAATCTGCTCGATCTGTCCATTTTGCATGACATGGAGAATAAAGCTAACTTGCGAATTATTCACGTGAAATATGCGGTTATTTAATTGTTCAATCATGGAAGGCAACACCTCTTAATTTTTAGTTAGTAAAACAGACAAGGAATGAAGAGAACGACGTTTTGTTCCTCCATTCCTTGTTTATGGAGAAATCAGAGCTTTTGTATCAAATAATTGACTCTTTTGGCTAACTGACGATTGTAAAAGAATTTATAAAATGGCAGGACAAAAAGCAAACTCAGCTGCGTTTTGGCATCAACCAGTTCATTTCTTTCAGAATAATACAATGTGAACTGCTGCTCATCATGACGTTTTAGTTGGTAGGTTTGAATGATTTTTCCACCGGAGTAATCAGTAGTCATTTCAAGTAGTTCATCTTTGACTAAACGCTGGATCGTTAGCGTACTTTCGACAGTTGCTTGCCCTAGTTTTGTTTGAAGCGCAGTCGTGACGGCTGCTCCTTCTGTCAGCTCGGTAATTGAAGAGTCCTTGCTGTGAAAATAGTTTAATTGTTCTTCAAGAAGTACTTGGTAAAAATGTGCGGGGTGTGTCGGAATTTTCTTTCGGTAGTTCAAGGTATCGATCCGCATACGAATCACTCCCTACTGTTCTTCTATGGTGATTTTTCCATCCATCAGTTGGTTTTCTTTTTCTTGTTTCACTTGTTGGCGTTCTTCCTTCAAATATTCACGGTCCATTGCAACTAAGAAAGGCACCCAGATCAGTGTCATCACAACTACTGTTACGATTTGTAAAAGTGCGCCGGTGATCGAACCAGTTCCTAACCACCCTGACAGTAAAATCGGCGTCGTCCAGACAACCGTTGCCCCGATTGGACGAGGAACGAAGCCGAAGTAAATCGCAAAGTATGAAATCGTGGTAGAAGCTAGTGGCGCTAGAATCCAAGGGATGAATGCTATAGGGTTCAGCACGACGGGCAGTCCAAAAGTCATTGGTTCTGATACATTAAAGATCGCTGGCGCCATGATCGTTTTCATCGTTTTCTTCATTCGGATGGAGCGAGCAATAAAGAACGCCATCGTGATCGAAATACCAAGTTGCATTCCTTGATTGACGAACACCCCCATAAAGGTCGTATTGATGATATGTGGCAACTGCTCAACGCCATTTTTATATGCTTCAAAGTTTTCGATGGCTAAAGCACCCATGATTGGATCAATCACTGCATTGATGACTAACGTGCCATGGATACCGAACCACCAGAAAAGTTGCGTAAAGAAAACAGCGATCAATACAGCTGGTAAAGTTCCGCCAAGTCCCATCAAAGGTTGTTGCAACATCTGATAAACGAAATCGACTGCATTTCCCCAGGTGGTAAAAGTAAATAGATAGCGGATGATGTTGAATAAAAACAAAGGAGCAGCTCCAGGGATGATGGCCACAAAAGATTCAGCAATCATCGGCGGTACAGATTCTGGCATTTTGATCGTAAACCCTGAGCGACTGATCCGGCTATAGATTTCTGTAGCGACGATCGCTGTCAAGATACCCACGAACATCCCTTCAGCGCCTAGCTTCGATAAAGGAATAAACGTACCCATGGTTTCATCGCTCCCAAACGGTAACAGCATGATGAAACAAGAAAGTGAAATGGCACCAGCAAAGATTTGTGGTTGTTTGTAGTGCCCAGCCAATTGATAACCAATCCCAAATACAATAAAAAGTGCAGAAATACTCATTGTCGCATTGCCAACAGGACCAAAGAACTCATTTAAAAAGGTATTGAATGCTTCTGGCAGAAAAGTAGCGAAGCCAAATGTTGTTGGCAAATTTTGGATAATGACCATGATGGAAGCAAACATTGTTGCGGGAAAAGCCATCATAAAACCATCTCGGAGACTGAGTAGATATTTATTATTTGCGATCAGCGTTGCAGCGGGCACCATTTTTTCAGCTAATTTATCGACAAATTTCATGTGGGATAACTCCTTTTATTTAATATGTGCAAACGTTTACTTGGCGAGTATAATTGTTTACTTAATGTTTACACAAGAGAGAACACAAAAAAAGTTCGAGAAAGAGAGATTCTCGAACTTTTTCAAGGGTTAAATGTGCAAAATGAGTTAATCTAAAAGCGGACTGTCCTGTCCGATGGAATCTCGTAAGACGAGTTCACTGTGACAGATCACACGAATCGGCATCGTTCGTTCTTTTAACATGCGTTCCTTCGCTAAGCGTACAGCTAAACGCCCCATTTCTTCCGGATTTGCCTTGATACTTGATAAGCTTGGTGTCATGAATTGAGCCATTTCGATATCATCAAAGCTCACGACAGCAATATCATCAGGGATTTTTTTATTTGCTTCACTGATTGCTTTATAGACACCTACTGCCATCGGATCACTGGCGACGATAACTGCTGTGGGCGGTGAGGATTGCGCCAATAACTCTTTGCCTAAACGAAGGCCATCTTCAGGTTTCCAGTTTCCTTGATAGGTGTTGGCATAATGTGGCAGGCCATTTAATTTCATCCATTTAAGGTAAGATTCCGCTCGGATCTCTTCTTTGTTTTTATGAACTTCACCGTTTTCAGCTACTTGACTGCTGTATCCACCGATAAATGCGATGTTTCGATGGCCTTTCTTATAGAGAACTTCTAATACTTCAACGGTTTTTTGTTGGAAGTCGGTTTGGATACAATCAAATTCCTCAGAGTTCGAGTAATTATCCACCAAGATCAAGTTGGGATTGATTGTAGCGATTTTTTTCGTTGCTTCAATCGTCATTTCACTGATTATGATCACTGCACCATATTTCGCTAACTCTTTCCATTCTTTATGGGCATCTCTCATATGGAAAGCACGGATCGTGCGAAAACGCCACTTTGCTGCTTCTTTTTCAATGCCACCACGGATTTTGCGAAAATAGGGATCATCTAATTCTGCTTCTTCTTGATGTCGAACGATCAAGGCAATCGTCATTTCATCTCCTAAACTTCGACTGCCGCGTTTATTTTTATCGACAGAATAATTTAATTGATTGGCAATTTCAATCACACGTATCCTCGTTTGTTCGTTGATGCTAAATGTGGGATCTTCATTCAGGATACGGGAAACACTCGCTGCTGAAACCCCAGCGATTTTTGCGATATCACGTATAGATGCCATTTACTCACCTCTTGTTTATTGTTTACTAAATAGTAACAGAAAATCAAACAAAAGGCGAATGAACATTTAGCATTTGCTCTTTGAGAATTTGTTGTTGCATTGTGTGAATCAGTGGGCAGGATAAACGAAAAAACCGTAAATCATCCTTTGGATTTACGGCTCGATTCTTTCATTACTTGGAAAAAGAGTATCCCCTTTTGGATGTAACAATATCCTTAATTTTCAAATGCAGTTTTTGCTTCTTCAATCTGTTGGATACCTGTTTCTAATATTTTCATTTGTAATAACGTTTCTTCATCTTTTACGATTTTTTCTGCACCATTGATCAACGTTTCGTAGATTCCTTCGTACACTCGGCGATAATCTCCGACTTCAGAAACAACTTTCTCTTCATGATAAGTTCCTTCTTTATCAATATAGGTCAATACACCATAGTGTTCCGGTTGATCAATCCCGAAGTCCGCGTTTTCAGGCATATAGAACATTTTCAAGTGTTCTTCTTGTCGGTCTTTTGTTTGTTTGACAAACATCCCTTTTTTGCCATAGGCAACAAAACTAGGACGTTCTTTGATACGGAAATAACTTGATTTGATCGAAACTTTCATTCGACCGTAGTAAAAGTCTAAGTCAAAGTAATCATTCATTCGGCCGGTTCCTAGTAATTGACGGACATCGTAATGGATATCATCTGGTTCACCAAAATAAGAAAGGACCTGATCCACTGTATGACAAGCATGGCCATATAAGTAGCTGTTGGCAACTGAAAATTCCTTTGTACCCTCTGGGATTTCTGGACGGAAGTAGTCATAGTGCATTTCCACTTCTAAAATATCACCAAGCTTTCCACTTTCGATCACTTTTTGGACAGTCAAAAAGTCCGAATCAAAGCGGCGATTTTGATAACATTGGATAAATAGTCCTTTTTCCGCTGCTAAATCGAATAATTCTTTTGCTTCTTTTGAAGTTTCTGCAAAAGGTTTTTCGACTAACACGTTCTTGCCATTTTCCAAAGCAAGTTTGGCGTATTCTGCATGAAATTGGCTTGGTGTCGTGATGACTACTAATTGGATTTCAGGATCATTCCACAGATCAGACAATTGATCGGTATATTCGATCTCATCAAAAGTTTCCCAAATTGGTGCTGATGGAGAGTAGATTTTTTTGACGTTGATTTTGTCTGGTAGCCTTCTTGAGAAGGGTAAATGATAGCGATTGGTACTTTTACCATTACCTAAATATGCGATTGTTAACATGTCGTTTCCTCCTACTTTCGAATGATTTCTTTTCTTGAGTATAGCGCACAATAGGTAAAAGAAAGCCGACTCTAGTTTTTTTGGTAGAAATGTTCAAAGAAATTGAAAGAATGTCGATATTTTTGAAAAAGATGTTCAATTTTAGACTACTGTAAAAAGAAGTGGTTATTTTTCTAGTTATTCAGTAAGATAGATTTGGAGGTGTGTGATGGATGCTTATCGAAGAAAAATTAACCCAACAAGAAACATTTACTACAAATGAAAAACGGATCGCCGATTATCTGCGGATGAATTTGGAAGCAGCAGTTTATATGACGATTGAAGAGCTGGCAAAGGAGACCTATACCTCCCATTCCGCCATTATCCGATTCTGTAAAAAAATCGGCTATAGCGGATTTAAAGAATTTCGCTTTGAATTAGGACGAGAAGTCCACCAACTGGTTGCTCAGTTCAATCAAGTCATCGATCCTAATTTTCCTTTTACCGTTGATGATGATGCGAAGATGATTGCCAAAAAAATGGCAGATCTATCCATTCAAGCTATCAAAAAAGCGCAATTTCAAATGGAAGATCAATCGTTAGAAACCATCGCGACTGTTTTAAACAAAGCAGAGCGCATTTTCTTATTTGCAAAAGGTGATTCGCAAACAACTGCTCGGAAATTCCAAAATAAATTAGTTAAACTAAATAAGTTCTTGATCTTAGCCGAAGAATATAGCGATTCGTCCTGGAATGCGGCTAATTTGACGGAAAATGACTGCGGGATTTTTATTAGCTATAGTGGACGCATCCATCATTACGAACGTATTCTTACCTATCTAGCACATATTGGCGCACCTAGTTTATTGATCACAGGAAATGAACAGTCTGAAATGGCAAAGAAAGCAGCCATGCGGTTGGTCGTGTCTCAAGAAGAGTATGATTTTGCGAAAGTTGCTACATTCTCTTCTCAAATTGCCTTCGACTATGTCTTGAATACCTTATACTCCTTGATGTATACGCAAAACTACCAAGAAAATTTATTGAATTTGAAAGAAAAACAAGAGCTGATCCAAAAAGGATTGTTAAAGGAATACAAGAAGTAAGCGTTGTAGTAACAAAATAATAGCCCAAAGACTGAATCCTTCGTTTCGTCTTTGGGCTATTAGTATGGGCGTATAAAACTTCATTCATCAAAAAAACTTAAAATTGATGATTGATCGCCTGGATGAATGAAAATTGACGATCGCTATACTCGAATTCTAAAATACAACAATTTGAAAATTTTATCTTGGCCACTTGCTCATAAGGCAACCATTTTTGAATGAATAAATACATGGCACCACCATGGCTAACTGCTAACACGCTTTGGTGCTCTTTTTCCATGATGTCGATCAAGGTCGTGTTCATTCTTTGTTGGAGTTCTTTTGCCGACTCACCGCCATAAGGAACAAATGAATCACCATAGGAAGTTTCGCCAACTGGTCGTTTAGGATTCAATGCTTCACTTTCTCCCTCAAATCGGCCAAAGTTCCATTCTTTTAACCCTTTACATCGCTGATATTCTTTTTCCCCGATAATGATTTCTAGCGTATCAGAAGCTCGTTCTTGTGTGGATGAATAATACGCATCAAAGGTGATTTGATTGGTTTCAAAATAGTCTCTTGCCACCTCTGCTTGTCTGATCCCAGCTTCTGTCAATGGAGAGTCACAAGCCCCTTGGATTTTCCCTAATTGATTGAACAAGGTTTGACCATGACGCATGAGATAAAGTTTTTTCATTTAAAGACCTCCTGTTGGTTTGTATATGTATCTTCATTATTTAGTATAGTCTCTGGAGTAAACTCCAAGTCAATAGAAAACCTATTTTTTTCGATGAGGTGGGGATAAAAGTTGTCTTGACTTGAGATGATCAATGCTCCAGATGTTTACCATCAAGCTTTAATCATGGTTATTCAGCTATTGTATAAAAAAGAAGCGCCTACTCCCAATTACAAAGAATGATGCGGAAGTAGATGCTTCTTTTTATTTATAGACTTGTCTAACTATTAGCCTTACTCTTTACCCCTATCTCTAGCCATTTGACTTTATAGCGGAAATCCTCTACTAGTTCTTCAGCTGTCCATTGGTTGATCATATAATCTGTCAAAGAATTCATGACAAGAGCCATCACGAAATATAAAAAGCTGATGGCTTCTTCTGTCGTAGCCATGACGATCTGGTTGATTTTTAACAAATCAAGCCATTTTTCAACCATCGATGTGTCACCTTGATCATTTGAACGCTTCGCTGAACCTAGATCGTTTGCACGTGTGAGTAATTTGATGGATCGCCAATAAGAACTATCTTTACTTAGCTGTCCACACCAGGCGAGATATTCTTCGATTCCTAAGAAAAAATGATCTCGATTTCGATTGATCGAAGCGATGATATCTCCATGGACTTGATTTGAATAGTTTCGGACAGTAAACGTATACGCATCTTCTAAATCCTGAAAATATTTGTAAAATGCACCACGAGACATCCCCATTGCTTCAACGATTTCTGAAACTTTGACTTGGCTGATGTGCTGATCATAAAATGTATCTAATAAAATCTCTAAGATCCATTGCTGTTTTTCTTTGGAAATATTGAAAAATGTTTCTTTTGGCATAAACACTCTCCTTACTGCTTAAGCTTTAGCTTGTTCTTTTAAATAGCCGTCTTCCATGCGATAGACACAGTCGCTCCACTGGATCATCCGAGAATCATGCGTGACCATGACGGTCGCTTTTTGCTTCTCATGGGCTTCCTTGACTAACAATTTGACAACTTCATAGGCATGATCCGTATCTAAGCTTGCTGTGGGTTCATCCGCTAAAATCAAGCTTGGGTCATTGAATAAAGCCCTTGCGATCGCTACTCGTTGTCTTTCTCCACCGGATAAATCTTTTGGATAACTGTCTTTTAACTCATAGATATCCAATGATTTCAGCAATTCGTCGATTCGCTCATCCCCTGCTTTTTTCTTAGCGACACGATCGACTAAGTAAAACTGTTCTTTGACTTTTAGGAAAGGGATCAAATTTGAACTTTGTAAAATGAAGCCAATTTCTTTAAAGCGTAAGTCTGCTCGTTTTTTTTCATTTAATTCAGAAAACGAATGACCGTTAATGTGAATTTCACCTGAAGTAGGTGTTTGAAGACCACCAGAGATGGTTAAAAATGTACTTTTCCCTGAACCAGAAGGGCCGATGATGCTGACAAATTCTCCTTGTTTCACTGAAAAATTGATTTCTTTTAGTGCAGTCACTTCTGTTCGGCCGTTGCCGAATTTTTTGACGATATTTTTCATTGTCAAGATTTCTTTCATTTTTCTATTACCCTCCTATCGCAATAACTGGATCAACTTTAGCGACTGTCCGAATGGAGAATAGCCCACCGATCATTGCTACGAGTATCAATATCCCACTATATAAAAGCCACTGAGGCCACATGATCGCGAAAGGCATGGCAGTCGGTAAGATCAAACTAGTCAAGAAAGCAAGCCCTACTGCGAATGCTACACCAACCACTCCTACGATGAATGCTTGTGCTAGTAAGGAACGGGCGATAAATGAATTTCTGATCCCTTGTGCTTTCATCACACCGAAAATCGCTGTTTTTTGTAAGGTGATCACATACATAAAGATGCCTACAACTGCTGCAACAACGACAAACAAGAAATAAATCATCGCATTCAATGTCATGTTTTGTGCAGAATAACCTGGGAGACTTTGAATAAAGTCGTCAATCGACAATTTTTGTAATGTTTTTGATGCCCCATCCGATTGGATAGTGGCAGCTTGTTTCGTGACAATGGCATTGATCGGCTTCTTCTCATCCGAAGCAAAAGGCTGATCGCCAAATTTCAACTGTGTCCATGTATCAAGGTCTGTATAAACGACCGGCCCCACCGTGTAATAAGTTTCAGGGAAGATCCCAACGATTGTTAGTTCTTCATCATAGCTACCGATTTTGATTTTTTTGCCAATCGAAAAACCTAGATCTGCCATATTTTTGGAAATAATGATTTCATTTTTTTGTTTGAACATCTCGCCTTCTAATAAATCAGGCAATAAGAACGCATCGCGTGTCGTCCCAAATACAGTGATATTTTCCTTTTCTTCTGCTTTGACTGCTCCGCTGAATAAGCCAATAGGCGCTTTGTCTTTTGCGTCTACTTGATCCAGATCTTCTCTCGTCAATTGAGAGGCAGCAAAGACTTTATTGGCATCTTCTGATAGCACGATTTCTTGTGCTTGCCAGTCAACAATTGCTTTTTTGAACTCTTCGGAGAGTCCACTTGCTAAACCAGTTAACATAAACACAACATAAGCGATCAAGAACATGATTCCAATAATCAGCCCATAGCGTAGTTTGGCATAGCGCATTTCTTTTATCGCTAAAAACATTTTTTTGATTCCTCCATTTCGATTTCTTCATGAGTGACAAAGTGTCACTAGATAAAAGTATAGCGCTTGTGCATCCAATAAGTCAATTGCTTCGTCTGATAAATTCGTTCATAATATTAGTATTTTTAAGAAAAAAACACACTAGATAGCCATATTCTATGTGACACAAGCGTTTGCAATCTGTTACGAAAGTAGTGATGAACAAAAAAATGATCCCAAAAATGGCGCTTGTTCGCACGCTATTCTTGGGATCACTATCCTTCGTTCTCTTCGGTGATGGAACTAAAAACCTCCTGGCCCCATTTGACCAAAGGAAACTTCTTCCCCAGATTGAGAAATCGTCATTGACGTATCTGCGAAGCTGAACGTGCCTAAATCTTCTGCATCACTGATTGATAGTTGTTCACTAAAGCTATTCGTAAGTTCAGCTTGAGTCGTGCCACCGGTAGCAATCGTATACGTTTCCCCAACTGCAAGCTGTGGTGACGAGACTACGATTGTTTGATAATTTTTAGCAGGTTGATACGCAATCACTGCTTCCCCTGCGGTTGTTTGCAAACTCATGAGTGTATCTGCTTGTTGAACAGTGTCATAGCTGATCGCTACTGTCGCTTGAGTAGAACTATCACTGACGGTTTGCGCCATCCCACTTGAACCAGCAGCGACAAATGTCCCGCCTGTTAGAGTAAATGTCCCACCATAATCCAATGCACCATTACCACCATTTACGGGGCCGTCAATCAGCATCGTACCGCCAGACATCTCAATGTTCCCGTTGCTGTCTAAACCGTCGCCTTCTGAATCAACGTAGATTGTCCCACCATTGATCTTGACTTCTTTGCTCTCATCCGCCTCATCCGGTGGACCACCAAAGCTGTCAGCGCCAAACTGTCCAGTGGTCGTTTCTGTGTCACTGCCACCACCAGCATTGATCCCGTCATCACTAGCAGTAACATATATCTCTCCGTCATTGAAGGTGATGACTGCTGATTCAATTCCTTCATAGGATTGCTGGATGTCAATTGTGCCGCCATTGAAGGTCAATTCGTTGTCTGTATGAATCCCATCATCTCCAGAGCTTAATGTGAGTGTCCCGCCTGTTATTTCCGCACTGTTATTGGTATGGATACTGTCATCGGCGCTCTTGATGGTATAGTTTCCGCTAATGATCAACACATTATTCCCGGCTTTTAGGCCTTTGTAACTTTCATTTGTATCTAAGTTCGTGCTATCGGCTCCGTCGGCCGTCTGGATCGTGATTTCTGCTCCTTGGCTACGGATGGATGTTTCTGCTTGGATGCCGTCTCTTCCACTGTTTATATTGAAAGTCCCGCCGTCGATCGCAACAGCACCTTTTGTCTCGTCCTCTGTTCCATTTGCTTGGATGCCATCCCCTTCTTCGGTGGTGATCTGATAGCTTCCACCTTTGACCGATACCGCATCTTTTCCTTTCAATCCGTTATTTTTTACATTGATCTTATAGGTTCCAGAGATCAAGACTAAGTCATCTTTGCTACGAATCCCGTTACTATAATTGCCATCGACAGTCAATGTGCCAGTACCATTGATCGTCAAATCTTCTTTGCTGTACAATGTGGCATCTGGCTCAGTCTCATTTTCAGTAAGTGTATATGTCTTTCCATCAGCTAAGTGATTTTCAGTGTTGTCTGCTAAAGTCACTATCGCTTTTTCTGTTTGTTGGATATCAACAGCCGGTCCGTTAGAGTTGGTGATCGTTACACCGTTGAAAATCAGGTGGACGTTTTCTTCTTTCGGCACGTTCACGATCAATGGCCTATTAGTCAATGTTCCGCTGAGAACATAAGTCCCTCCTTGCGTGATCGTTACTTGTTTATCAGAAACTTCGACACCTTCTCCTGTCACTTCTGTCTCCTCCCCTAATTGGATGTCGACAGCGGAACTTTCCTCATAGCTAGTTGTTAGATCTTCTGTCTCATAATTACCGAACGTCGTTTCTGATTCCGTAGATGTCGTATCTGTCGAGAGATCTGTCACCGTACTTGTATCTGTTTCCTCTGTGCTAGTTTTACCCGAAGAAGCTGAGTTTGCTGAGGAACAGGCTGTTAATAAGAGGCTGGTAGCGATTAATGAATAGAATTTTTTCATGCGAGTTTCTCCTTTATAATTCATCACGATTCGTGGCTACTTTACCGAGTACGACTGGTAAATTACCATTGCGAACACGTATTTGATCAATGATTTCTTTTTCCTGCTGTTGATTTTTCAAGAGAAGAATATAGCGTAACTCGTACAAGCTCCCCATTGTCGTTGTTCGCACAGAACTGAGATGATGCGTATACGTATACTTCTCAAAAATATCGGTAAACAGTTCAGGGTAGTCCAAATCTTCTGGAATCGTTACCTTCAATTCTCGCTCAGCTACATTATTCTGATTGCCAAAAGATGAAAGATAAAGCAGTAGTAAAAAGAGCGCGACGATAACTGAGAATATCACCACGTATGCAACGTAGCCCATCCCTGTAGCAATCCCGATGCCCATCGACCAAAAAATACTAGTGATTTCTCTTGAACCACCGGCAACCGAACGAAAGCGAATCATACTGAAGGCACCGACGACCGCCAAGCCTGTTCCAAGATTGCCATTGACCAACATGATGACTGATTGAACCAGTATCGGCAAAACAGCGACGGTAACAACAAAACTTTTCGTATAGACGTTACGTTGCATATGGATAATTGCAACTAATAACCCTAAAACTAATGAAGTGGCGATACAAATCAATAATTCTTTAGGTTGAATGGTTGTCCCTGATTCGATTAAACTAGATAGCATGGTTCTTTCTCTCCTTTGTCTGAATGAATAAATGTCGCTGATACGTTTCTGCGTATTTTGAAAAGCTCCCTTTTCTTAGCTGATAATCGTTCAACAGCTCCACAAACCACAAGGGATACGCCCCTAGCGCTTTCACTTCCATCAGTATGCCAATCTCAGGAGCAACCAAAGTTTCTTTCCCTGTGATTGATAGATCCAAATTGGTACTGCGAAAACGGATGTTCTGATCAAACGTCACACGAAAATCTGGATCTGACGTGCCAAATAGTGAAATTCGTTCATAAATGATCATTGTTTTAGGCGACAAATCTGGATTTCTTTTGAACAACCAATTCACTTCCTGTGGGATTTGTTCGGCTTCATTCTTGAGAAAATATTTTTGATCAAGCCATTGCAGATACTCAGCATAAGTGAGTGGCATTCTTCTTTTATAGACAATTCCGTTGACCTTCTTTTTTATTTCTAGAAAGACCATTGATGTCTCCTGTGATATGCCATAGCTTCTTACTCTGAATTTTTCTTTGTATTTTGGTTTCGTCATAGAATTGGTAATGAAACGATCGTCTGGTGTATCAAAGTACAAGGATAAAATAGTATGCAGCCCATATTCGTCGATCTGCATCTGTTTTTTCAAGTCTTTTAAAAAAGAATGGAACTGTGCCGTTGGGATCAGATATTTTGTTTCTTTGCGTTGGAATACATTTTTTAATTTCATTTTTTTCCTCCTATCGTATCAAGTGATGTCATCTATCATACAAAGGTTAGCTTAAACGGAACTTAATCCGAAATTTAAGTTTTGTTTATGCTAATCATGGTAAAATTAACTTATATGGTGAAAGCAATAGAGGTGGAATGTATGATTAAATTATTAGTGGTCGAAGATGATCACGTATTGTCGGATAATATCAAAGAGATCATTTCTGAAATCGGTGAAGTGACCCAAGTCTATGATGGCAGCGAAGGCTTATATGAATTGGAATCTGGTGTTTATGATCTAGCAGTTCTTGATTTGATGATCCCTGAAATGAATGGATATGAAGTATTAGCGCATCTTCGGAAAAAGAACATCTTGACGCCGGTATTGATCTTGACCGCAAAAGATGGTTTAGAAGACAAAATTGAAGGATTTGAACGTGGTGCGGATGACTATTTGACCAAACCATTTTATCGTGAAGAATTACTGATGCGGATCAAAGCATTATTGAAACGTTCACTCGGACTCTTCAGTGAACATACGTTGGAGTATCAAGGAATCATCTGTGATTTGCAACAAAATACCGTCGAATACAAGAAACAACTACTTCCGATTCAAGGAAAAGAATTTGAGTTGCTTGTTTATTTCTTGCAAAATAAAGGGATCATCTTGACGAAAGAGCAGATTTTCGACCGTATCTGGGGCTTTGATTCTGACACGACGATCACTGTCGTTGAAGTTTATATGAGCAATCTTAGAAAACATCTTCGAGAGACCGGCTTGGATAAAGAAATCAAAACGTTGCGTAATGTCGGCTACATCTTACAGGGAGAGTGAGGCGATGACAGACAGTATTTTCAATAAACAACGTACAAAACTTTTTGCAGCCAATGTGACCGCCTTTGCCTTGATTTTTCTTTTGCTTGGAGGAATCATTCTACATTTATTGAATCAGTCAGCCTATCGTGAGACCAACCTGATGTTGAAGAATGTCTCAATGAACTCGCGTATGGTGCAATTAGAAATCGAACGTTATCAACAGGGAAACCCTTTTTTCAACGCCCAGATCCCCCCACGTCAAACAGAGTCACTACCTGAAGGCGATCGTTTCAATACTCAAGTGATCTTGTGGTCTGCATCAGGTGAAGTCTTGAATAAAGAAACCATTGGTGGTCGTTTTAATCAAATCGAAGGGATCAAGCTGGATACGAGTCAGTTAGATAGGATCCAAGACATTGAGCTTGCACAAGCTGACCAAGGAACGCCCCTTTATTTTCGATCGATTACTAAAAAAGCAACAAATCAAGGAGAAGTTGCCTACGTCCAAGTATTAGAAAATACCAATCAAATCAACTCTTCTCTGCGAACATTCCAAACGATTTTGATCCTTTGTATGATTTTCTTTTGGCTAGGTTCCATTGGCGTCAGCTATTATTTGTCTAAGCTCAACATGCGTCCGATCTTAGCATCATGGCGCCGACAAAGAGAATTTGTGGAAAATGCTTCCCATGAATTGCGAACACCTTTAACAATCATCCAAAACAGTTTGGAACACCTCTTTACTAAACCAAATCATACGATCATCGAAGAATCTGAAAGTATTGCGCAAGCATTGGCTGAAACAAGACGCCTGACTGGCTTGACCTCTGATTTATTGACCTTAGCACGAAGCGATTCGAGTCAAGATACGCTCGCAAAGCAAGAACTACAAACAAAAGGATTTATCGCTGAATTGATCAAACCCTTCCAAGAGATGGCAACGATTGATCAAAAAGAATTTATAGTCGATAACCAAGCAGACATGAGTGTTTTAGTTGATCCGAAAAAAATCCATCAAGTATTAGTCATTTTGCTAGATAACGCACTCAAGTACACGAGTGAACACGACAAGATCATTGTCACATCAGCTGGCACCAATAAAGACTGGGTGATCCATGTCAAAAATACAGGTTCTGCGATCAGTGATGAAGACAAAAACCGGATTTTTGATCGCTTTTACCGTGAAGACCAAGCTAGATCAAAGGAAACGGGTGGCTATGGACTTGGCTTAGCAATCGCAAAACAATTGATCGAGCAACACAAGGGACAATTGACTGTGTCAGATCACTTGCCTGTAGGTGTGGATTTCAAGATCCAGTTACCCATCAAATAATCATTTAGTGACACGCGAAAAGACACTTTGAACCATAGCTGATGCTACGTCAGAGTGTCTTTTTTATTGATTTAGTTTTTAGTATTCAGTGAATGATTGTAGTAAAATAAGACGAGGATCACAAGTAACAGTTGCCCTTCATCGCTCCCCTATCAGGCTAATACATTTTGGGAGGCAGAAGCAATCTTTCCAGAAATACACTAGTTCCTGTTCCCATGACTTTAGATACGAAATGGAGGTTTTTTGCATGGATGTCAAAACAAGAAAACAGATACAAGAAAAGTTGAAACAACGAATGCTCCAGTTACCACCGATCTTCAATGAATTTTTGCAGGCGAACTCAAAAAAATTATCATTAGCCAGTCGCTATGAATATGCAAAAGATTTCCATTTATTTACAGATTACTTACGAAAAACGCATAAACAAGAAATAAATGATCAGTTGATCATCCAATTGGAAAAACAAGTCTATCTTAATTTTTTAAGTGAAGTTTACCTTCACACGCGAGCTTTTCATACAGCTGCTGCACAAGAAACACAACAGCAATTCAAAAATGGTTACTACGGGATCTCTCGTAAGCAATATGCTTTGAATCATTTTCTACGCTTTTTGTATGAAAAAGGCCTTGTTGAAAAAGAGATTTCCTTATTAGGGGATAGTTTACCAGAAACTACCTCTGCCGCTCCCCGTTACATCGACGCTTCTTTATTAAGTAATTTTGACTCGCTTTTCGTTCCTGAAAAAGGTTTTAATTCTCCACGGGAAGCACTTTTTGAACAAAAAAATCGTGCAAGAAATCTGGCAATCGTGGCTGTTCTCCTCTATTGTGGCTTGAAAATCCATGAAGTCGTTGAATTAAAATGGAAAAATATAGATATGAAGAAACAGATTCTGGTTGTAGATCGGAAAGCGAATCGTTTGGAGCGAGTACCTATTCCAAATGAAGCCCTTCCGATACTTGCGAATTATGCCAACCAACATAAAAATGGTGCATCTGGAGAATCCTATGTTTTCCGCTCTTCACACGATGAACAAATCTCGCCTCGCACGATTCGCCAAATCCTTGATCGGATCACGGTGTACAAAAACGTTTCACCGGAATTGTGTCGGAAAACTTTCCGTTACTATACTGAATTATACTTAGGCGACAAAGATGCAGTGAATTATCTCTGTGGCAATCGCTATGTACGTCCACACTCATTTGAAGAAATCTACGAGAAAATGCGTGACTTCTCCTATCGTTGAATCGTTCAATGATCTATGAAATCATCGCATAGAAAGTTCGCTACATCGCTCTGTTTCTTCACTTTCTATGCGATCTATTTCTTGTTGAAGAATTTATTAACTGACAAGTATCCTCACTTAAAGTTTTTAAAAACGATCAAGTTGCTTTTGTCTTCTTTCTTGAAATAAGGTTATCGTAACTGTTCATTTTACATTGACTGATTCTTGCTTAGCATTTTGATCAGAATTTTTATTGCGCTTATTCTCAAATGTACCGACTGCTTTACGATGTTCTTCGATTTACATTTTTTCATTCCTTTTCAATACAGCTGATTAATTCAAATAGTATATCTATTATTTTCGTTTATCTTATTAAAAAAATAACTGATTATAAGTACATTTTTTTGAAAAAAACAAAAAAATGATTGATAAATCCTTTATAAAAAGCGAGTGGTCAAGCATTTTCTCAAAAAAACCTTACGTCACCTCATATGGATATTGTGCATTTTTCATCCAATCTGCCCTCTCAATCCAAAAGATAACTTTACATTTAGGTTTTTCTGTTATTTAGATTGTGGATATGCTATCATATTTTAAGACTTTGTACATTTATTAACAAATTTATTTATGGAGCGTGAAAGATGGAAACAATCGACTATACCCCACTTAATCTTTATACGAATTTTCAAGAAGCTGCTGAACGCACACCTGATGTCCCAATGATTTTTGATCAGATATTAGTGGCTTTTCCGGAGCTTGGTTTTAAAAGCACTTACAGCGAATGTCATGAATTAGTAGTAACACGTGCCTACCAACTGGCTAGTTTAGGTGTGACACTTGGTGACAAGATCATGATCTACAAAAGCTCTGCTTTTGATACCTACTTGATGGCCGTTGCTGCCTCTTATCTAGGTGCAATTCCTGTCATGCCTTCCTACCATTTACCAACAAGTACTTTAGAAGTATTTGTTGATCGTTTGGAAGATCCTTTTATCTTATTTGACGAAGTTACAAGTGAACGCGTTGCAGGTATCACTAACGGCACGAAGAGCAAACAATTGGCTGTCGCTGATTTGCTCAAACAACCCGCAACTCCTGTGGCACAAAAGAAATTAGATAATGATGAAATCTCTTATATGACTCACACTTCAGGCACGACCGGCATTCCTAAATTGATTTGCCACTCTGCACATTCAATGGGCTGGCGGACAAAGTGGCAAAAAATGGTATTTACTAAGATCACCGAGAAGAAATTAGTCGCTTTTCATATTTCGCCGGTTCATTCACGATTCAACATCGGCATCTCTTCTCTTATGGCAATGGGCTTTCCGATGATGCCAATCGCAGTTCCTCAAGGTGAACATGTGGTAAAACTGTTATTAGAGAATCCGCCAATTGCTTTAGAGACACATCCAAATAACTTTGTTCAGTGGAGTTTCACTGCTAGAGAGCATCCAGAAGCTTTTTCAGGTATTCGCTACTACCACTCTACATTTGATGCCATCAACAATCAGACAATGGAAGTATTCCTTCAAACGTCAGCAACAAAAGAAGCAATCTTTTTGCAAGTCTACGGACAAAGTGAATGTGGACCGATGATTTTGAAAGCTCATACTTTGGAGAGCTTAAAAACAAGTGACGCACGTGATATGGGTGTCGGGTTAGGTGACTTGACCAAAGCAAGGATCACTGATGAAGAAGGCAATGAACTACCGGCGAACACAGATGGTCACATCCACTTGTTATCAAAAGGCCGTGCATTGACTTATTATAAAGAAGATGCTCGATTTCAAGAAAATGTGTATGGTGTTTGGTGGGATAGCGGCGATTATGGTTGTATCGATGAAAATGGCCATCTACATCTGAAAGATCGTCAAGTTGACTTGATCGATACGATCAATAGTACATTAGCGATCGAAGATTATTTGTTGGATTCATTGGAATTTTTAGCTGAAGTCGTCATCGTTCGTGATAAAGATAATTCACCACAACCAATCATTGCTTTAGCGCCGAATCAAGAGATGGATTGGGATCGTTGGTGGAACCAAGTCCATGAATTGCCACGTTTGAACACACCGATCATTCGTGCTTACGAAGATATTCCAAGAACAGCAACCATGAAAGTCCAACGGTTACAAATTGAAAAGGAATTTAAAGAAGCAAATCAATAATTATCTCCTCCAATAGTCCAGACAAGTACTTTTCCTGTAGTTAGGAAAGTGCTTGTTTTTTTGTATATAGATTTCTTTTCTTTTTTCTATATAAAGTGGCTGACTTGATAATCTGCCAATTGGCTGTTTTTCTTTTTATTCGAACAAGGTATACTCTTTTTGTGGAGGGATAAAAGTGAAAAAAATAGTAACGATTGGAGGATCTGATCCGTTTGCTGGTGGCGGCATACAGTCCGATTTAAAGACATTTGAAAACCATCATATTTTTGGGATGAGTGCATTGACCTGTATCGGAATGCTTGACTCAGATGGTTCGTTTATATTAGAGACGATCCCGCCTGAATGGTTAGCCAAGCAGCTAGATTCGATTCGACGTATGACAGATTTAGATGGCATAAAAATTGGCTTATTACATTCATTGGAAGCCATTGACGTTGTGAAGGATTTCCTTACATATTTTGAGGATGTTCCCATTGTGATCGATCCTGTGTTTGCCTTTAAGGAAACAGCAAATACCTTGAATCAAGCTTATATGCAAAAAATGATACAGGAGTTATTTCCTTTTGCGGATGTATTGACCCCGAATTTGAAAGAAGCCTCCCTGCTTTATGGCCAACCCGTTCAAACTTTTCTCCAAATGACCGATTGTGCAAAATATATCCATTCACTAGGTGCTAGGAACGTAGTGATCAAAGGTGGTACTGGGATTATCGGTAACAAAGCATTGGATGTTTTATTCAACGGAAATGAAACAATCTCATTTAGACGGGAAAAGTTAGACGAACAGACTGTCAACGGTGCAGGATGTACATTTGCTTCCGCGATTGCCGCAAATCTGGTCTTAGATTATCCTTTGGCGGATGCTGTTGCCCGGAGTAAGGATTTTGTTTATGACTGTATCTTGAATGGTGTCATGATGAATGATCAAACAGGAAGTGTTTGGTCGAAAGGAAAAGGAGTGGAAATAACGAATGAATACTAAAAAAATTGCGATTTATGCCATGCTGACGGCTTTAACTGTGGGCGTTTCTTTGGTCATCTTGATTCCAATACCTGGAACCAACGGATTTGTCACCTTATGTGAAGTTGGCATTTATACGGCAGCTGCTCTGTTCGGGCCGATGGGTGGATTGATTGTTGGTGCAGGAAGTGGTTTGTTTATTGATTTATTATCCGGCTATCCCCAATGGGCGATTTTCTCTTTATTGATCCATGGCTTACAAGGACTGGTTGCTGGCTATTTTGCGGGTAAAGGTTCTGTGCGTTGGGGCTTTGGTTTATCACTTGGAACGATCATCATGGTTGCTGGCTACTTCTTTGCCAGTTGGTTGCTTTATGACTGGCCAGTCGGTGTCGCATCGCTACCAAGTAATTTGGTCCAAAACATTGTCGGTATCGTGGTGGCGATCCCACTTACAAAGGCATTGATGCGTTTACCTCTGCAACAATCAACGGTAAAAAATAAGTAAAAAGGATGAATTGAAAATGGAAGTATCAAAAGACAGTTTCAAACAGCAATTATCTGAAATGGTTTCGGACGTTCTCAATGAAGCCAATCTTAAAGCAGGCGATCTATTCGTTGTAGGATGCAGTACCAGTGAAATTGTTGGTGGACATATTGGTAAAAACTCAAATGCAGAAATCGGACAATGGGTCATCGAAACATTGAAAGAACAATTAGACCCTCTGGACATTTCGTTAGCAGTCCAAGGCTGCGAACACCTTAATCGAGCATTAGTCGTCGAACGTCCAGTAGCGGAAAAGAAACAATTTGAGATCGTCTCTGTCATTCCGGCACTCCATGCAGGAGGTGCCTGCTCAGTTGCAGCATTTGAACAATTCAGCGATCCTGTCGAAGTGGAACATGTCGTTGCTCAAGCAGGAATCGACATCGGTGATACTGCGATCGGGATGCACATCAAACATGTTCAAGTGCCTGTACGTCCTCGTTATAACACATTGGGTCATGCACATGTCACTGCTTTACGGTCTCGTCCTAAATACATTGGCGGACCTCGCGCGCAATACGAATAAGAAAAAACTACGAACGAATAAGAGAATTGTTCCCTTTCTTACGTTCGTAGTTTTTTCATGTGAGCTAAATTTTTCGATAAAGGCGCGCTTCATAAGGGGCGAATGTACCACTTGATTGAAATTCTTGACCGGGTTGATTTTCCAATAATACTTCCCAATTTGTTTCGATTTCCGTTGGTAAGGTATAAGTCGCTGCTTCATCAGTCAAGTTGACGATGATCAGATAACGTTCTTCATCTAGGACTCGTTCGTATACAAAGAGCTGTTCATTTTCAGGAAGATATTCATTGAAACTACCATAAATCAACCCTTTGTTTTCTCGACGTAGGGTAATCATTTTTTTGTAAAAAGATAAAATCGATTCTGGGTCATTGGTTTGATCAGCGACGTTGATCATTTGATAATTCGGATTGACCAGTAACCAAGGGGCAACCTTAGAAAAACCAGCATACGAATGATCATCCCATTGCATCGGTGTACGACTATTATCTCTTGTGGTATTGGCTACGATATCCAATGCTTCTTCTTCAGAACGTCCTTCATCAAGCAATTGTTGATAGAGTCTTTTCGAATCCACTGCATCGATTTCATCAATAGAGGAAAATGGTAGATTCGTCATACCGATTTCTTGTCCTTGATAAATAAATGGCGTACCTTGTAAAAAGAAATACATCATGGCGATTGCTTTTGCAGAAACTTGCCAATACGCAGGAGACGTATCTCCAAAGACAGACACACATCTTGGCACGTCATGGTTTTCCATATAAAGAGCATTCCAACCTTTACCATCCAGTGCTCGTTGCCAAGCGCTCAATGATTGTTTCAAACTCAATACATCTAGATCACCGTCTTTTTCATGTTTCCAGATCGAAATATGGTCAAACTCAAAAATCATATCAAAATAGCCATTTTCGCCTACCCACTCAGGTCCTTCGTTTGCAGATACCCCACTTGCTTCTCCTACCGTCATAATATCGTATTCATCAAAGACATTTTTTAATTCTGTCAAATGATCTTCAATACCGGAGACATTTTGAAAAGGAGAAAATGGGTTCTCAGTTGCCTTGACAGAGTATTCATCTTTTTTTACATGAGAAATGGCATCTAAGCGGAAACCATCGATCCCTTTATCTAACCACCAGCGGATCATCGTGAAGAGTTCAGCTTTTAACTTGTCACTTTCCCAGTTCAAGTCAGGTTGTTCTTTTGCAAAAATGTGTAAGTAGTATTGACCAGTTTGTTCATCGTATTGCCAAGCTGAACCGCCAAAGATCGACTGCCATTCATTTGGGGCTTGATCAGGTGTGCCATCGACCCAAATGTAGTAATCACGGTAAGGGTTATCGACTGACTGGCGAGATTCAATAAACCATTCATGCTGATCAGAACTATGATTGATGACGAGATCCATGATGATCTTTATCCCCATCTGATGGGCTTCAGCTAATAAGGCATCAAACTCATCCATTGTACCAAACTTCTCAAGGATTGCTTGATAATCGCTGATATCATAGCCGTTATCGACAAATGGTGACTGATAAATAGGGTTGATCCAAATAAAGTCGATCCCTAACTCTTTCAAATAGCTAAGTTTTTCGCGAATGCCGTTGATATCACCGATACCGTCGTTGTCGCTATCTTTAAAGCTCGCTGGGTAGATTTGATACCCAACTGCTTCTTTCCACCACTTTTCTGACTGCTTCATGCTTATCCCCCTTTTTTCTTTATTATAGCTCAATTTCAAGCGGTTACATATTTGTTACCGTTAACTTTTTTCATGCTTACATCAGTTGGAGTAGTGCTTATCATAAATGAAAGAACTCAAAAAAGCGAACATCAAAGACCATGAGTGACGCATCATCTTTGATATTCGCTTAATATTTATAAATAACGAGAAATCAATTGGATCAATTGTTTAGGAAATGTCGATAAATCGGTAATATCGACGAAGCGACTTGCGCCATAGATTTCTTTGATTTCTTCCTTATCTTGTCCAATTGCCGCAGAAATAAAGACGATACCTTGGCGTTCATATTCGGTCAAGACTTCTTGGATATCTTTTTTTGCTTTAGCGCCTGTATAATCAGGTAACGCTTTTGGTTGGCCATCACTGATGTTGACGATCAGTTTGGTTGTCGCAGGTTGTTCTGTCAGCTTTCCAGCGATCAGACGCAACACTGCACCATCACGATTATTTTGTCTTGGCTTCATAGTCACTAATTTCTGTTCCAACCACTCAAATGAATCTGAAAATTCTTTGTACGAAAAGACAGATGTCTTTTCTCTTGTCGAAACATCTGCTGTATCCCCGTAGATCAATAAAGGAATACGTACTTTTTTAGCAAATGCGGAAATAGCAAATGCAGCTTTTTTTGCAGCTAACATGCGGTCTTCACGAACCATCGAACCAGATTCATCGATTCGTAGAGCCACTGCCAAAGAAGGTTGTTCGTGAGGGGGATTTTTTTTATCAAATTGCCGTAAATCACCATAAGCTACTCGACTAGCATTAAAACGTTGGCCTTCGTACTTTCCTTTTTGATAAGTTTCGCTTTGTTCATTTTCCAAAAGATCAAGGATTTGCCGACTCAATGAATCCACGATCGGATCGATTTCTTGTCGGATAGTCGCTACTTCAGGATTTATGACAGCAAACTTAGGGCGATGAACGATCATTCCTTCTTTTTCATGGATCGTACCTTTCATCAGCTGCCGCGCTTCTTTATTGAGTTCACGCTTGAGTTGCTTGTCTAAGGCTTCCATATCTGAAGCTGACATCTCTTGGGATTCATCATCTGCTTGGTTTTGTTGTTGACTTCGTCCTTCGACTTCCTGGCTCCGCTCTTCCGATAAAGGTAACGTGTCTATCGGGGTTTCTTCTTTCGCCGCTGCTTCCTTTGTCTGCTCTTCTGGTAACACTTCCTCTTTTTCTGAGGGTTGTTCAGCAAGGGATGTTGTTTCTTCTGCCAACTGATCGATTTGACGTTCTATCGCTTCTTCTGCACGAATTGTCCGTCCTTTGGTTCGTGGGGATTCGTCTGATAAGTCCCCCCATTTCTTTTGTCGAAGCAATTCTCTGAGTTCATCTAAAAGCCCACTATCAGTTAGTGCAGTCGTCAAAATGTGTAATTCATCTGGATCAGTCGTCAGTTTATATAAGACTTTAGGATAGAGCGATACGAAAATGTCTTGATTTTGTTTCATTGTATTGACCCAATAAAAATAAGAACGCATACCTGCCACACCTTTGATAGCATTTGCTTTGGCAGTTTCATCTAACAAACGGATCACTTCTGCCATTTTCAACAAAAGTGTCGGCTCTTTGACTTGTGTCTTGCTGATAGCGCGTTCCACCATGACTGAAAGCTCTGGCAGGTCCATTTTCTCAGCATGTTGCATACGATCTCGAAGCGATTCATTCAACGGTCGGTTTCCTTGGTAGTTGCGATTGGTTGTAATGATGATGATACAATCAGGGTGGCGTTTGATCACACCAGTAGGTAAGTTCAACAAACCGTTCGTTTCTAAGGCAGAGTTCAAGGCAACAAGAACCGAAGCATCACGTATCACCGTTGGTTCTTGGATTTCTAAAAGATAACCCTTTTCGATCGCACGAACGATTTCTGACGGATAGTATTTGTAGTGGATCGTACTTTCTTCGTTGTTTTCGATTCGTTGCACGAGATCGGCTAATTTCTGTTTGGCTGTTTGTTGATCGACGGAGTAATATTGTTCGATCAACGTCAATACCGCAGATAATGTATCCGTTTGATAAATAGCGGTCAATAACTCTTGATCCTCTTCTTGGTCTGAATCAATGACAGGTAGTAACGCACCAAAGACATCTGATTTATCCATATCAGCAAAGCATGTTACTTTCGTATAAGGTAACTGCAGATCACAGGATAATGCTTTGGCTAATTGCGTTTTCCCAGAACCTGCATCTCCTTCCAATAGCACATTGCTGATTTTCATTTCCGGATCTAGCCAGTTTGCTTTGATTTCAGTTGCAATACGCAGCTCTTCAGCACTTGTTTGATGACTTGTCGGTTTTTTCCAGATCATTTGTTTTTCGATCGGCGTAAACGTTCGTTGATCGGTGAGTGAAAAGTTTTCCATGATTAAACACTTCCTTATAACATTAATACCCTAGATCATCTAATAGACGTTTCAAGATACGAAAACGTTCACCAAGTAATTCGCCATCTTTTTGTAAAGCATCGTAGTATAACATGATATCTTCATCGATTTTAGGGTTTTTCGTGTCCACTTCCACCGTCATCCGGTTTCCTTGCAAACCGATGATATCAACGACAGGATTTTCAGGGTCGTAAAATTTTTCATGGCGGTAAGCATCTTGGAAGTATACACTTCCTTGCGCCACTAAGATCGCTAAGTCAAGGATACGAGTGATCGGTAATTCTTCCGATTGACGTGACCACTTTTCACCTGTATGACGCCACACTTTTCCTGAGATATCGACTTTGCCTCGATCATTCCACTGAGCTAATCCTAAAGACAGTCCTTTTGCATCTGTATGCAAGGCATTTCTGCCATCAACTTTATCATAATCTTCAACGACGATCACTGGTTTATGTTTCAAATTTGTTGGTATTTCCATCCTTCTCTACTCCTTTTTAGTAATTTAGTGATTTAGTAAATTACTAGATAATTAAAGATAGTATAAATTAATTAGGGTAGAAATGCAAAAAAACAGTCCAAGCAAGTCATTGCTCAAACTGTTTCTTTTCTTTGTGTTTTTGCTTTCTGCCCTATTTATTGTGCAGAGATCGCAATACCGATCGCTTTTTCACCCAAGTGACTACCGATCACTGGACCAAAATGGCCGATCTCGATTTCTGCTTGTGGGTATTGTTTTTGAAGTTTTGCTTTTTCTTCTTCGGCAACTTCTAAATTGTTTGCATGGATCACATATAATTTTACTGGTGGCTTAATTTCTTCATTTCGTTTGCCAATGATTTGCTCTGCACGGGCAAAAGCTTTTTTACTTGAACGGATCTTCTCGAATAAGATGATCTTACCTTCTGAAAAAGTAAGGATCGGTTTGATTTTCAATAGTCCCCCGATCAGCGCAGCCCCATTAGTCAAGCGACCTCCGCGGACTAAGTTGTTCAAGTCATCAACGATCAAATAGGCGTATGTATTGTCTCTAATTCGATCGATGTGAGCTAAAATGGCTTCAAGTGAATAACCTTTATCATTCAAGTCTAAAGCAGATTCGACCATATGCCCCATTGGCATACTGGTGATTTTCGAATCATAAGGAATAATCGTCATCTCTTTGACGTCGTCTTTCATCGCGAATAATGTATTGACGAATCCAGAAATCCCACTTGATAAGTGTATGCTTAAGATCGTATCATAGCCTTTGGTTTTCAGTTCTTCATATAGTGCCAAAACTTCACCTACAGCAGGTTGGGAAGTTGTTGGAAAATCTTTACTGTTTTTCAATAGTCCGTAATATTCGTCTGCTTCGATGTCAATGCCTTCGTTATAAATTTTTCCATCCAAGATCACAGGAATAGGAATCACATATAAATCAGGATGGTTTTTGATACGTGTTGGCAGGAAAGCTGTACTGTCAGTTACGATTGCTAATTTCATTTATTTAAGTTCCTCGTTTCAAAGAATTTTACCAGTCCTTAATACTATATCATAAGTAAGAAAAGATTTGAACCTTTGTCCAGATTATAGAAAAAGCAACCCATGTTTTTTATTAAAATCTAAGGTTTTTATCACTTTCATTATTTATTAGAATGAATAAAAGCCAGGACTAGAAAATTTTTCTCAAGTCCTGACTTATTATCCGAAATTAGCTTGCACTCTTAGTTAGCTATAGAACCACTGGTGCTTGCCAAAGCATCCCCTTATCGTCTGAAATTCTTGACCATCTGCATGGCGTTTCTACCAAACTGGGCAAAGGCAAACGTCAAGCCACCGACACCGCCAATCACCACACAATAAATGACTGCATGCGTTTTTGATGTCATGGATAGGGAAAGACTCAAAACGAAGAAAAGAATGCAGCACAGAAGCAACATGGCCATTGTCGAACGAAACGTCTTCAAGAAGAAATGACTGATCTTTGCGAATGGCGAGATGCGGTATTCTTTTGATAAATAAAGATATCCACGAACAAACACAAAAGCAAAAGCCACTGTATTAGATAAACTCATTCCGTATCCGCCAAATAAAGCTAACCCAATCGCTTGGAATACGACTTTTAAAATAATGGCTTCTGTTGTCAGTTTGATTGCAACCAAATGATGATTCAATGATTGGAGCATCGTCGATAAAATCGTAAACAACGAGAAGAACAAGGAAGCTAGAAGCGCCATTTGGAAGTACCCGACACTCTCTGGATCATAGCCAAAAAACAAGGTGTATAATGGTCCTGCTAATAAGGACATCCCTGCTAACGAAGGCAAAAGGATCAATAAAGCAATCGAGAAGCTGTCCCCGACTGTTTTTTCAATCTGTAGTCGGTCTTTTTTTCCTAATGTACTCAGGATCGGCAGACTACTGATTGCGACCGTTCCGACCATTGAAATCAAGATCAGTGTCAATTTGTTCGGATTGACTGATGCACGACTAAACAAAAATTCGAGTTGCTGGTCTGCAATTTCTGGTCTGAACAAATGTAAGAATGGTTTCATCGTCACCTGATCGATCATTTGTACAATCGTGATCACCGAACCAACATAGATGAACGGTAAGGTTTCTCGAATGATCGAAACAGACGCAGAACGATTGTCTTTTTGGAAATAGCGACTTGAGATCCAGAAATCTTTTAAACGGAAATAATCGTTTTGCCGTCCAATAACAAACATATGACCAATAGCTGCTAGTCCACCGAAGAAAGAAGCAACAGTACTGATCAATACCGCTTGCACAATCGTGCCATCTGTCAACACACGCAAATAATACGTACCAGCTAAGATCACGATTACACGGACTACCTGTTCAATGATCAAGGAAGTACCGTAAGGGCGAAGATGATTTTTCCCTTGGAAGTAACCTCGCATCGCACTTAATACTGGGATCGCTACTAAGGAAGGACAGAGACTACGAATCGCCAAAATACCGTTATCGACATTCGAGATCGGACTGATTTTTGCCAAAGCGGGAGCAAACAAATACATCAATAAGGCAGATATGATCCCGATAACGAACATGATATTGATCGTACTGCGAAAAATGACCCGACAAGCTTGTTCATCCCCTTTTTTCGTCGCCACCGCCACTTTTTTTGCTATCGCATTTGGAAACCCGACTGTACCTAACATCAGGAAAAGGCCATATGGTAAATAGCCCACATTATAAAGGGTAGTTGCTAACATGCCATCTTGATTGTTCCCCATCATACTTAACCAAGGAATCAAATAAACGACACCTAAAACTTTACAAAGTAGATTGGCAAAGGTAAGCCAAAATGTCCCTTGCATCAATTTCTTATTCATATGTCAACCTCATCTATCTCTATTAGAATAAACATCTTCCCTATTATAACAAAAAAAACTTGGAGGACAACTCGTTGAGGAAAACAAAAAAATAAGCTTCCCAATTTTTTGGAGAAGCTTAAGAAATTCTATAACATTGATAATAAAAACAAAGAAGCAAGTCCTGTAATGACAGACAAAGCCATTGAGCGGGTTTTATAAGCAACACCTGCGACAAATAGCATCGCAACGATTTTGATGTTCCACGCAATATCTAAATGTTCATGCGTGATAAAAACATCTTTGAAGGCCAACGCTGCAAACAAAGCAACTGGTACATATTTCATCCATTCGCTAAACCATTTAGGCACTTTTCGATGTGTAAAATAAAGCATAGGAAAAACTCGTGGAATGTAGGCAACGACAAATAAGCTGATCACCAATAACAACAAGTACCACTCAGTCATGATGTTGCACCTCCTGTTCTGGGAAATGGAACAATGGCTCATTCAAAGGTTGGGTCTCTTTGCTGGATTTCTTTTCTTTTTCCTTCTTGAAGGCTCTTTCTAATACAAAACCTGCTGAAGAAGCAATCAATGTTGCAACGATCAAACCGAAAGTGTTTTGGAAAAGTACCATGAATATGACACTGAGTATCCCAGAAAAGATCCCTGTGAAGATGAGTAAAGCATTTTTCATTTGCATGATG
Organism: Enterococcus sp. AZ171; assembly: GCF_051714005.1. NCBI lineage: Bacteria > Bacillati > Bacillota > Bacilli > Lactobacillales > Enterococcaceae > Enterococcus > Enterococcus sp. AZ171. The sequence continues at coordinate 1,471,861 of NZ_JBIORA010000001.1, forward strand.
AACATAAAAATAAACATAGCAGTTAAGGCAAAATGCACCAAATCCGTATCCACTCGGATCACTGATCCAAAAATATTTCCGACCATGTTGCTAATCGCCCAAGCCCCCATTGAAAACCAATTGACATATAAAGCTTTTCGCTTGTCCCAAGTGGGATCAGTAGAATACTTCAAATAGTTGACGGCATAATTTTCGTCATTCAATGATTGAGAGAACACAGCTAAAAAGAATCGCTTTTCTTTCTTCATAAAGCCTGAAAGACTCGACCCTAGCAAAATATACCGTAGTTCTAAGAAAAAAACCATCAAAAGTGTAGTTGAAAATGGCACTTGTGTGGCTAACATAGAGGCAACTAAGAATTGTGCGCCACCAGAAAATACTAAGATAGATAATAGACCAGCTAAGAGTGGATCAAAGCCAACTTGCTGCAGTAATACTCCGCAAGCTAACCCAACTGGGATATAACTAAGGCAAAGTGGCAACGAAGCATGTAGCGAATCCTGCCAAGGCGCCCGTTTCTGTTTATTCATTAACGATATCTCCTTCAATTTACAACAAATAAATAGCGGACTAATTGTAACATAAATAAATAAAAATGTAGCCGTTTTATCGTTAAACAACATGATATTTTTCTCATTTTCAAAGGAGAACGATTAAAAAAATAAAAATCATCGAAAAAGATAAGATGAAATTCATTTTCCTCCTACCTTTCAGATGATTTTACACTATAAATAAACGAGTTATTTTTTTGATATCAAACTTTTTTATAAGTAAAAAATAACACTAGTTTCTAAATTATTTCTCGACGTTCTCTATCATATTTTCTTGTGTTTTCTTTATTTGCGAATAATTTGGATCATATTTATCTGTTTCAATGTAAATATAGATTTTTTTATCCTTTAATTGTTCACGGATCGTCCGTTCAATATCATTGATGATCATGTGTACTTGATATTCTTTACTCTCAAATAGATCGATTTTTGCCGCAACTAAAATCTCTGTCGGACTTAAATGCACAGTTTTGATATCAATGACGCGATTCACTTCATTTCGCTCAAAAGCAAATTTGATCTTTTTCAAATCTGTTGTAGTCACGCTCTCGCCAATAATCAAACTATAAAATTCTTTTGCCAGAAAGATAGCAGCACCCATCAATAGAAAGCCGATCAATAGTCCACTGATGGCATCAAAAGCTGCAATCCCTGTCACCATAGTCAATCCGGTGCCGACTAAAGCAAGAACAAGACCAATTACAGCACAGAGATCTTCGGTGAAGATCACGAGGATCTCACTGTGGCGACTTTCGCGTAAAAAGCGCATGATTGAAAGGTTTTCAGTGTTCAATTCGCGGATTTCTTTCATCGCGATTCGTAATGAACTCCCTTCTACAGCTAGACCAAATAATAGAATCAGGATGACGATCCAAGGATTACCAACTTCGTGGGCGGGATGGGTAAGTTTTTCAAAAGCTTCCATCACACCTAGCGCGCCCCCACCAAAAAACAACATCATGGCAACAATCGTACTGAAAAAATACTTTGCTCGTCCTTCGCCAAATTGATGTAATTCGCTTTGACCACGATTCGCACGTTTGTCACCGACTAGTAGTAATACTTGATTGCTACAGTCAACGATACTATGGATACTTTCATTCAACATAGCGGCACTGCCACTGATGGCATAACCGACAAATTTACTAAACGCAACTAAGAGGTTGGCACCTAACGCTGCCAATACAGAAAACATTCCGCTCTTCTTCAAATTCTCCATTGCTTTTTCTTACCTTCATTCTTAACAACATCAAAGAGTATCTAAATTAAAGATGACGGTTTGATTATTTTTTAATATAGTTTCTTTTGCGCCTACTTTTGTATTTTTACCATCCACACTGAACATCCAATATTTTTTCTCTTCGGTATTTTGGCTCTGACCATTGATCGAGGTGATAAATCCTTTGTCTTCTTCCACACTAAAGTTTTGTTCCAACACGTCCAGTAAATTTTCTCCTGTATGGAACGTCACTTTTTTTACTAAGGTATCAACCCCATCTTCTTGCAAGGTGATAGTTGCTGTTTCATTCGTCACCATGGATGACGTTTTTGGGTCAGCTTTTTTTGTCTTTTGATTTGTACAACCGGTAAAGAAAAGCAACATCGAACAGACAATGAGTAAACTGGTTACTATCCTTTTCATTTTACTCCTCCTAAGTATAAAAAAAGCCAAGGAGAAACCCGATTCCTTGTCTCTTTTTTCATCGATCATCTGAATGGATCATTCTGAAGCATATAAGGCATGATTGCTCTTTTTCATCAATTTTTGCGGACCATCAAAGGTACTAAAAATTCATAATTGATAAAGAAATCGATCACTGAACGATGATAGTCACCAGAAGAAATCGCTAGATCTGTCTGTGTTGTGTCTTTAAGAGAAATTTGGAGCGACTGACCTTTATCCAGCAACACCTTATAAGTCGTGTCATCCAATTTTTCCATATCATACTGCGGATTTTTCATTGTGACAATAAAAATATCATCTAATACTTCTTGCGTAGCTGGAAACTTACTTGAAATATCTAATCTTAGTGGCTTCGTATTGTCCAACAAGGTTTGATCCACCGTAAAACCTAATTTACGTGCATAAGCAAATAATTGATTCAACTTGTGATTGAAAATCGTGATCTGACTAGCCGAAAACACGCGTTCAACAGACCAATGACGAATCAATGCTAACACTCGGTCATCATCGATCTCGATCGTCATTTGTTCTGGGGATACTCGCATCAAATTGATGGATTCTACTTGGTATCGTTGGTCGATCGTTGGTAACACAAAGGAGAACAACAATTCTTTTTGTGGGGTCAAACTATAATTGATTGAAAAATATCTTGTTTCCCATACATCATATGCTTGTTTGGATAACTCCAAGCCAATATCATTCAATGGTTTTAATATCTCGTAGGCAAAGTATTCGATCAAACTTGTCTTAGCAATGGCAGAAATCGGTGTATCTTCTAACACATAGCGATGATATGCGACCAATAACTCATTGAAATCCGCTTCGATCAAATATTTACGTAATCGTAAATCGGCCAACTCTTCTTCTGCGGCTGCAATCAAGTCAACGATGTCTTCGTGATCATTTTGTTTACCAGAAAGATATGCTTGGTTTTCATTGACCGCTTGCTCGAACGTTGAACGTTCATTATCTGTTTGATTCGTCGAGTTTGGGACGACTTTTTCTTTTTCGTGGATTTTGGCTTCTTCGCGAATTTCTTCTACTTCATTCGCCAACTCTTTGTCGATGCTGGATGCTTCTTCTACTGGGTCAGTCGTTTCATGATTTTCAGCTGTTACTTCTTGTAGGTCTAAATCTTCTTGTTTTGTCATCACTCGTCTCCTCCCTCTTCTACTATTTCAGGGTTTTCACTGCCAAGGTACGACATCAAGAAACGATGGATCGACTGTCTGAAACCTTCCATGTCACCAAAATATTTTTTTATTTGACGTTGTTCTTTTTCAACGATCGCAGCGCGTAGCTGGTCCGCTTTTTCTTCATGTAATAAGGTTTGCTTTTGTTTTTGGATTTTTTCTGGTTCTTCGATATAAGGCAACCAACCTAATTTTTCATTTTCAAGTGCTTGTTTCTTTTGTTCTAACGCTTGGATTTCTTCGTCTATTTTTTTACGATTCAAGAAACCTTTCGTATCATCTAAGTCAGTGATTTGCTGATTGATCTCTTTGATGGCCTCTTCTAAACGCTCGATCTCTGTTTTTGCAGTGATCACTTTTGCCTCTAACTCATTGATTTTTTTATCAAAATCATGGGTTTGTTGCGTCGCATAGTTCTCCCATTCTTCATCGATTTGCGGTAATACAAAGATTTCAGGTAAGCTGGCATCGATCCCAATCGTTGCTCGTTCATGAAAATAGGTGCCGATCTGGTAATAACTCATCGTCGGAGAGATGGTCTCTGTATGTTTCATAAAGGGAAATTCTTGCAAGAAACGGTCATGGATCTTCCGCATCAACAGCTGATCGATCTCATGATTTTCATTTGAGCTTTTTTTAAGCTCATCGTTCAAGCGTCCATTGTATAACTGATAGATTGCGGGAATATTCTCCTCGCGGACAGCTTGTTCAAAAGCTTGCAGATCTTCTAATAATTGTGAAAGATTCATACTTGCTTTTTCTTTGATATCGTAAAACGAAGTTGCTTCCTCTTGTTCGTTTTCATCATAATGTTCGTTCGTCTGTGGGTCTATCATCTTACTGGCCTCCTCTTGCTTTTGAACGCATCAATTTTCCATCAATTATTCTATGTAATCCAATAGTATCATTTTCTAAGAAAAAAGTGTTACTAAGTATGCGCTGACTTAGAACAAAAATTACTTTTACTTGTATTAATTGAAAGTTAGAGAACATAAAAGAGCGGGTCAGCGATTCCCCGCTCTTAGCTTTATTTTTTGGGTAAATCTCTTGTTGTAAAATGGATGCGTTGGTTTTCATCTCGTGTAAGTAATGTTTCTTCATTTAAGTAAGAGAACTTTAATTCATTTAGTTCACTATCTTCTAGCATATGCTCATATCCTGTAAAAATTGAGCGTATATACTGTTTGTACGCGTTTTTCTTTTTTTGTCTTTTTTTCATAGGACACCTTCCTTATCAAACCTATCATACCAATGAATGCCTTCTGAGACAAGCATGTTTCTTTTGTTTTTTCTTTGAAATTTCTTTATATACTTAATTGATAGTTGACGAAACCTTCAAAAAATGAAAAAATGCGAGAGTAGCTAAGGAGGGAAACAAGTGAAAAAAATAGGTTTTGACTCAGAAAAGTATATCGAAGAGCAATCTGCGTATATCCTTGAACGCGTTCATCATTATGATAAGTTGTATCTGGAATTTGGTGGGAAATTAGTCGATGATAAGCATGCCAAACGTGTCTTACCAGGATTTGAAGAAGATGCTAAAATCAAATTATTGCAAAAGTTGCGTGACCAAGCGGAGATTTTGATTTGTGTGTATGCTGGTGACATCGAGCGGAATAAGATTCGTGGTGATTATGGGATCACATATGATATGGATATCTTGCGCTTGATCGATGAATTACGAGGATATGGATTATCGATCAATAGTGTAGTGATCACCCGGTATAACGGACAACCAGCAACTAAAGTATTTATCAATAAATTGGAGCGTCGGAATATCAAAGTCTATAAACACGCTGAAATCGAGGATTATCCGATCAATGTCGAAAAAATCGTTTCAGAGGATGGTTTCGGCAAGAACGAATACATCGAAACAACGAAACCAATCGTTGTCGTGACAGCTCCTGGTCCAGGTAGTGGAAAATTAGCTACCTGCTTGAACCAACTGTATCACGAGAGCCAAAAAGGCAATGCAGCAGGTTACTCTAAATTTGAGACTTTCCCTGTTTGGAATGTTCCATTGAAACATCCCTTGAACATTGCTTATGAAGCAGCAACAGTCGATTTGAAAGATGTCAATATGATCGATTCTTTTCATTTTGATGCCTATAATAAGGTGGCAGTCAACTACAATCGTGATGTAGAGACTTTCCCAGTCATTAAACGGATCATCGAAAAAATCACTGGTAAGGAATCGGTCTACCAGTCTCCTACTGATATGGGCGTCAACCGCGTAGGCTTCGGTATCACGGATGATGAAGTCGTACAGGAAGCCTCGAAACAAGAGATCATCAGACGCTATTTCCAAACGGCTTGTGACTTTAAAAAAGGTTTGACAGATGAAGATGCCGTCAATCGTATCAAATTGATCATGGAGGAAGTCGGTTTACGTCCAGAAGACCGTAAAGTCGTGACCCCTGCTCATGAGTATGCAAAAACTAGTCAAGCGGCAAGTACTGAACCGATGGCAGTGATCGCGATCGAACTTCCTGATCAAGTGATCCTTACAGGTCGGACAAGTCAATTAATGGATGCTTCGGCTGCTGTTGTCTTGAATGCGATCAAATATCTCGCCCATATCTCTGATGACATTCCGTTGTTATCGCCTCTTGTCTTGGAAACGATCCAAGGACTTAAAAGCAAGGCATTGCACTCTTTGATCGATACACTCAATCTCAATGAGGTGTTGATTGCTTTATCAATCAGTGCAGTGACTAATCCAATCGCACAAGTTGCTTATGAAAAATTAGCAGAACTTGAAGGTGCGCAAGCACATTCAACTGTGATGATCAATAAGAATGATGAACAAAACCTGAAACAATTAGGTATCGACATCACTAGTGCGCCTGTTTACCCTTCAGAAAACTTGTATTATCAATAAATAATTCTTCGATGATGGCTAAAATAGAAAAATAGAAGTTACCTCGATAAATAAGGTGGTATCCATGAAAATTGCTCAAATTTTTGTGGGTACCCTTTGTTTTTTGGAGAAGCAGCTTCTGTGTCAGACTTTCCTGTTTTAAAAATAAATAAAGTAAAGTTGTTGCTCGTCTAACAAGTCCTGATAATATTCATCTACCTTCATCTACCAAGTAATATACATATATGCCACAACTGCTAGATAAATCAACAATTTAGGTTTCCCAAAGTGACTTCTATTCATTAAAAGACACCTATCTTTCCGTTCTCTTACATGTATACGCTTTAGTCTAAAAATCTCATGAAATTTCTCTCAAAAGATTCGTATTCTTTAAAAATAACATGTAGAATTAAACGGAATTTGGTAAGGAGTGATTTTTTTGAGTCAGTTTATTGGAATAATAGGTTTACTTTTGATTTTTGGGTTGGCGGTTTTGATCAGTAGCGATCGAAAAGCCATCAAACGCAAACCATTGATCATCATGCTCGTTTTGCAATTTGCGTTTGGGTTTGTTTTACTGCGTACGACTTTTGGTACAGCGGTTGTTGCGATGCTAGCCAAGCTATTTGATCACTTATTGGCATTTGCCGGTGAAGGTGTCAATTTCGTCTTTGGGGGTGTAGCAAACGTTGGAAGTGCCCCATTCTTCTTGAATGTGTTGATGCCAATCGTCTTTATTTCTGCAATTATTGGGATTTTGCGTTACATCAAGATTCTTCCTTTATTTATGAAAGCAGTCGGTTTAGGATTGAGTAAAATCAACGGAATGGGAAAATTAGAATCTTATAATGGTGTTGCTTCAGCGATTTTAGGTCAATCAGAAGTTTTTATCTCCATCAAAAAGGAACTGCCTTTCTTAACCGAAAAGCGTCTGTTCTCGATGAGTGTTTCCGCAATGTCCACGGTTTCGATGTCCATCGTTGGTTCCTATATGGCATTGATTGATTCAAAATACGTGATCACTGCTTTAGTTTTGAATCTTTTTGGTGGATATATTCTTGCCTCGATCGTCAATCCTTATGAGTTAGACGAAAAAGAAGATGAATTAGTGATTGAAGAAGACAAAGAACAAACATTTTTCCAAATGTTAGGCGAATATATTTTAGATGGTTTCCATGTCGCAATCACAGTGGCTGCAATGTTGATCGGTTTTGTTGCTTTGATTGCTATGATCAATGCCTTGTTCAGCGGGATTTTTGGGATTACATTCCAACAGATTTTAGGGTATATTTTTGCGCCATTTGCATTTATCAGTGGGATTCCTTGGAAAGAAGCGGTTGATGCCGGTAGTATCATGGCAACAAAACTTGTGACAAATGAGTTTGTAGCAATGACTGAATTATCGACTGGGACTTTTGAATTTACAGAACGTACCACCGCTATCTTATCAGTCTTCTTAGTATCATTTGCGAACTTCTCTTCAATTGGGATCATTTCAGGGGCAATGAAAGGGTTGAATGAAGAAAAAGGTAATCTTGTAGCAAAACATGGATTGAAAATTTTGTTCACCGCTTCATTAGTCAGCTTTTTAAGCGCAATTGTTACCGGAATACTGGTGTAAAGCTATCTTTTATCTAGCGTCTTAAGTATACTGAACTTGGCTGGTTTGAACAGATGACCTGTTTAAATTGGTTAGGTTTTTTTATTTTAAATGACAGATTTCCACTTTTCGGTATATATTAGTTATAAACATGTCTTTGATCATGTCACTATAGAAAGGAATATTTCCTATGAATAAATGTTATGTATTTATTGGGCCTTCTGGTTCCGGAAAGACGACACTAGCTCATGCAATTTTTTCTTCACAACAAAAGATCATTACGTATACGACCCGCCCCCCACGAAAAAATGAAAAAAATCACCTTGATTACCATTTTGTTTCTCAAGAGATCTTTGAAGAAATGATCGTCCATCAGGAATTTGCCGAATGGGATCGGTACGCCGATCACTATTATGGCTCAAGTAAACAAGAGATCTCAACGAAGCTTGCACAGGGTGACTGCTTCACGGTCCTTACAGCCCCAGGTTTTTGGCACTTGTATGAACAATTTGGTCGTTGTATCGTCCCTGTCTTCATCATAGTAGCAAAAGAAAAGTTGTATGAACGATTTGTACTTCGCGGAGAATCACCAGATAAAATCAGGCAACGGCTCGCTCTCTTTGAAAAAGATCAAAAAGAACTTGAAAAATTAACACTTATTCCTACCTTGATCTCATTTGAAAATAATCAGACGTTAGAAATCGAAACAGAAAATTTAAAGCAAGCCATCCATGCAGCGGATCATCGCTGAACAGTTGGCTTGCTTTTAGTTTTGAGCACTTCATAATAATTTTTGATAGGCTTTTCTTTCTCCGTGTGGGAATGGAAATTCAATCATGCCACAATAATGAAAACCTGCCGAGTATATCGTTTTTTCCATTGGGTGATTAGTGGGAAACGTATCGATCCGAACGTCCTTGATTCCTTGACATGTGGCAACGGTCAATAAATGATCTAATAATTGTTTTCCAAGTCTTTTCCCTCTTACGTTTTGATCAAGAGCAACTCGATGGATGGAAAGATACGGCTCTCTCCCCTCCCAATTTCCGGCAATTGCTGTATAGACCGGATCAATGCCTGCAACAAGCGCCGCAGTGCCAACGATGTCTTCTTCGTTAATCAAGACGAAGCTTTCCTGCCTTTCAATGTCTTCGATGAATCGTTCTTTTGATGGTTTTTGATCTCCTTGCCATTGAGGCAATCCTTGCTCAGCAAGGTATGCTGCAGCTTGATCAATGATTTGTAGCACTCTCGGCAAATCATCTAATGTAGTTTTTCTAAGGTACATATCTCTGCTCCTTTTATTGATCTGTGATCAATTTGTATAGCTTGTCTATTCTTGAACCACTGCGTAACCAGTCTGTCGGATGATCTAAGAGCTGACTAACTAATTCAAGATGATGTAACAATGTCCATTTCTTCAAAACTCCCAGACCAGGGAATTTTTGTTGGCGATACAAGCTGACAAGCTCAAGTAATCCTTCCGTGATATAAATTTGTTGATGGTTCCTCATCAACCAACCATACATTTTATTGGCTGCTTCCATAAATTTCAATGCTTGATCTTTTGCGGAATCATTGGTATCTGAAACGAAGTGTTTGATTCGCATATTCCCATAAGCATCGACGTATGTAATATGCAAGGCCAACGCTCGACTGGGAAATCCTTTATCGAAGTAACGACTGCCTTCGATCGTAAAATTGGAAAACCCATGATAGCCATCCATTTGAAAGAACAGATGATCATCGCTAAAAAAATCATCATTTTTTTCTGCATAATTTTCCACATGTCGTCTCGTTTGAAATTGATCACGGACAATGATTTTATTCTCAGGCAATTGCATGCGTAAGCGACTAGAATCAGGAATGAAAAATGTCGCATTAGTTTTGATCAAAGCTTGCCAAATCGCATTTTCTCTAGGTTGATGTTGTCCATCAAAAATAATGAATGGCGGGGGTGATTCAATCATTCTTTCATAATTGCTCGGCGTAATGATCTCTGCCTCTGCTAACGAGCTATCTTCACTGGTCACCCATGTGTGAATCGGTTGATCGAACAGTTTGAACTGACCCACTTGCGGATTCTTTATGATAATCAGCGGATGATTCTTTTTTTGAAATAACTCGACAACATTTTTTAGCGTCGCCGAATCACGTACTGGCTCGATGATTGGCTGAATCTTAGTGGATAAAAGTCCACGATTCAAACTTTCCTTTAATGCAAGTAGATCGAATTGTTTGCCACGTAAATAAGGATAATACATATATTATTCACTCCAATGGTTCAGTTGGCAGACGTCGAATATGACGTTGCTGGCGCAACCAGTCCTGTTCTTGTCGCAAGGCACGATTTTCTTCTTGCAGATCCTGGATTGCTTGACTTTCAATTTCATCAATAAACCTTTCATAGTACCGTTCTTTTGAGAAGGGATCTTGTGTTTCTGAGCGTTTTTTTAATTCTTTGTACAGCTGATCTGAAGGGAAATATTTTACTCCCCGTTCCATTTGTTTGGCCTTTCTGACTTCTCTAAACAATGAAGCCATAAAACGATTTGTCAATGCCTCTTCTGCTACACCTAACTCACGGCGCATTGCTTTTTTTGCAATAATAAAAGTTCCAGGAACAGCCATTTCCTCTTCTAGTGCATACGAACGATAGACTAATACACCAATCTCTGGTGGGATCTCACTTTTGACTTCTTCATATAAATTTTTTGGTAAAACAAAATAATTATAGTGACCGACAAAGGACAATTTAGCAGTTGAGCGAAAATCAGCTTTTGTGACTTTCAATTCATAACAGCGCCATTCTCTTGTTCCGTCAAATTTCATCAGACAACTTAAAGTATCCACGATTCCATGATCTTCAGGCATTGTTACTTCCTCGACCACGATCCCTCCCTGTTCGATACAATAATGATACAACGATGATTCCAGCTCGATCGTTAAAGGAGTTTTCATACACTTCACCTCCGAACATACTTTCGCTTTTCATTCTACCTGAAAAGCCAAGATAATCCAACTACCATTTTATTTTTTTGTATGCTACTTGTCTAACAATAAAAAAAGCAACATAGAAAAGACGAAAAATGCAGCTCAAACATCACATTTTTCGTCTTTTCAATTGCACTCGTTTTTTATTGATCGATCGACTTGACGGTAAATTCTTCTACCTGTTTGCTATTCCGTATTAAAAATCGCACGATTCATTTGTTCTGTTGATCTCTTAAGCTTGCTCGATTCCTGGCGGAAGATAAAACAAACCATATTTTTCAAATAATTCACCAATCTGAAAGAGTAAGTCTTCTCTTCCTCTGGCAGCCATAAACTGAATTCCTAGTGGCAATCCTTGTTCACTGACATGTGTAGGTAGACTTATTGCAGGTTGCCCAGTTAAGTTCGCTAGTTGTGTATAAGGAGTGATCGTCAAGCTCGCTTCAAACATCGCTGACACGACTGCCAACCCTTCATCTGCCGATAAATGAGAGACATCAGCCATCTGCTGACGGATCAAGTCACTTTGTAAGTCAGCTGTGATTTTAGGCGCAGTATCCGCAGTGGTTGGCGAAAGGAACAAATCAAAGGACTCAAATAAGCTTTCCATCGTGACAGCTGCATGATCCCATACGTGCAAGGAATGCACATAGTCTGCTGCAGTAAGTTTTTTACCGTATTGCCATAATGTCCATGAGATTGGTTCTAGCTCGTTGCTTTCTATCCTCCGCTGCAACCCATTTTCGATCGACTCGATCATTGCTGCCGTTTCAGCACCATTCATTTGATAATACGAGTTGATCAATGAACGTCCATCTAAAGGATAAGGAATCTCAACGATTTCATGTCCTGATTGTTCTAGAAAATGCAGTGCTTTTTGAACAGCAATTTGAGCATCTACACTTACCTTCGACCCGATTGGTGAATCAACACAGACAGCGATTTTCAACCGTTCCTTCACTGGATGCTGTTGCCAAAAGGCTGGTGTCACTTGATAAGGTGCCCCACTATTGATTCCTTGTAATGCTTGGAACAACGCTTTTGTATCTCTCATGGAAATCGTTAGTCCGAAATCAATTGCCGCTCCTTGCCAGCCTCGCCAAGCATTTGGACCAACAGGCATTGTTCCTCTTGATGGCTTCAAACCGATCAAGCCAGAAAATGAGGCTGGAATACGGATCGAACCACCCCCGTCACTGGCACCTGCCATAGGAACGATCCCAGCCGCAACAGCCGCCGCAGCTCCGCCACTTGATCCTCCTGGAGAGTATGCCAAGTTCCATGGATTTCGTGCTGGGCCATATAATTGTGGATCGGTAATATTCTTAAAGCCAAACTCAGGTGCATTCGTTTGACCAAATGAAACTAGGCCAGCTTTTTCTACCGCCTGAACATAATTTGAATTTTTGGATGCTCGGTGTTCTTCGAAAATCCTTGAACCAGAAGTTGCCAACCAGCCTTTTTTTTCTTGTCCTAGCATTTTTAAAGGAAATGGTATTCCTGCTAGTAGCGAATCACTCTCCAGTTGTGGTCGTTTTACATTTGATTGGAAATCAAGTGCTTCAAGTGTGACAAATGCGTTGATTTCTGGATTGAACTTTTCGATTTTCCGCTTTGTTTCTGTAAAAAGTTCTTCCAAGCTGAATTGCTTTGTTCTTAAACCATTCGCAAGATATGTTGCATCTTTCATGCTCTCCCTCCTCAGTTACGGTTATTTTCTCATATGACAGAAAAAGCAACAATGTTTACGCTTAGTCTCTTATTCTAAATAGAAAAACACTTGAAGCAACTGAATGCTTCAAGTGTTTTTCTCTAGTTATAAGAATGAAAGAGGTATTACGACATCGAGCGTAATTTCCCTCTAAATTCGTCGATTGAATGGTAGCCTTTTTCCGCCATGATCGTCTCTAATTCTTTACTGATACGATCAAAAATAGCTACTCCTTCTTTGTGAAGTTCCGTACCGATCTGTAACATGCTTGCGCCGCATAATAAATGTTCAAAAGCATCTTGTCCATTGCGGATACCGCCAGTACCGATGATTTTGATCTCTGGTTTCAAGCGGGTATAAAATGCCCGGACATTCGCTAACGCAGTAGGTTTGATATATTCGCCTCCAAGTCCACCAAAACCATCTTTTGGTTTGATGACGACTGTTTCACTCTCAGTATCGATATAAAGGCCATTTCCCACACTGTTGATCGAGTTCACATAGGCGATCGGGTACTGATTCAAGATTTCCGCCATTTGATCAAAGTGGGCGAAATCAAAATAAGGAGGAAGTTTGATTCCCAACGGTTTTGAGAACACTTGAAAGACTTCTTTCAATAAAGCTGCTGTTGCCTCGAAATCGTAAGCTAGCTGCGGTTTTCCTGGAACATTTGGGCATGAAAGATTCAGCTCAGTGATCCCTTGGTAATCACTTTCTTCGATCAACTTCAACATTTCCAGATTTTCCTCTGCACTCATACCGGCAATCGAGAAAAACAATGGTTGTTCTTGTCCATGCTCTTTCTCGTAGGCCAATGCATAATCCAGATAATAGGAAAAACCTAAGTTTGGTAAGCCCATTGAATTGATACTCCCCAGTGGCACATCATAATAACGAGGTTCAGGGTTTCCTGCTCGCTCATTGATGGTACAGCTTTTTGTAATGAACGCCCCCGCATTCGAATGTGCAAGTTCATCTAATTCCGCTGTAGTCATGCAATGGACACCAGAAGCGTTCATCAAGGGATTTTCAAAAGAATGATTTAAGAAAGTAGTCGTTAAGCTCAAGTTATTCTCTCCTTTTAATAAAGCGTTTTTTCTAGTGTATCATTTAAGCAAACAAAATCAACAAAAATTTATCGAATGTTCGATCAATCATCGATTTCTGAAGACAATACTTCTCCTGTTTGACTATTGATTTTTACATTTGTTGTTTGGTTGCCATTTTTCACTTTGACATCCCAGTAAGTAGTTCCTAATTCTTTATCAAGGTCCCAATCTGTAGCAGTTCCAGCGCCAACTTTTTCAACCGCGATTTTCCCAGCTTCTTCGATCGAGATCAGATTGCTGACATCTAAGCCGTCTTCTGATTTTTTCTTGCCGTTTTGTTCATCACGATCTAATTGCTCTGGATTCTCTGCCTCAAGTTTTTCGTCCATCGCATTGATTTTCACTGAATATTCGTTTTGATCATCGACACCTTCAATTTTGTAGAAGTAGCTTCCCCAATCACTATCGAGTTCTAAGCTAGTGATTGCTGCATCTGGGTATTTGTTTTGGAATAATTCAATCGCACGATCCGCAGAAACTTGAATATCAGGGTTTGCTGTTTGTGAAGAGGATGAATCAGTAGAACCAGCGGATGTGCTAGAGTCTTCTGACTTGTTCGTAGAGGTTACAGTTGTTTCTGACGACTGATTGGTCGTACTTGATGGGGTAGTTGTTTGGTTTGGCTGGCACCCCGCCAAAAGTAGTAAAGAAAATAAGCCTGTAAAAATAACTTTTGATTTCATAACAATTCTCCTTTTTATTAGGTATTTATTTTCAGTATAACGAAAAGAGTGAATACTGTCAGCCGATACCATGAAAAATCAGTCTATAGTCTGATTTTACAACTAAAAAAGAACCTGTTTTTACGTAAAAAAGTAAAAACAGGTTCTTTTCATTTAAATAAAAAAACAAAACTCAATAAATCATTTCCGATGCATTGGGATCGAATTGTTCCCTGGATGGACTAACAAGTACTGGATCACATCGATATTGCTCGATTCAAAAGATGCGGCACAGGCTTGTAAATAAAGATCCCACATACGATAGAACCGATCACCCATCTCCTGAGTCACCTGCTCTTGAACCGCATGGAAACGTTGCGTCCAATGTTGTAATGTCCATTGGTAATCACGACGTAAACTTTCTAAGTCGATCACTTGTAGATCGTTTTCCGTGATATCCTTAATCAGTTCCGTCACACCTGGTACATAACCGCCAGGGAAAATATATTTATTGATCCACGCATTCGTTGCACCACCTTGTTGTCGGCTGATTCCATGGATCAAAGCAGTTCCTTTAGGTTTCAACAAATCTTTGACTACTTTGAAATATTCAGGTAGATTTTCTGACCCTACGTGTTCGAACATCCCCACACTGGTGATATGATCGAAAGTCTCCTCTTTCAACTCACGGTAATCCATTAGAAACACACGACATTGGTCTTCTAGATGCTCTTCTTTGATTTTATTGGTGATGAAGTTGTATTGTTCTTCACTGAGAGTAATACCAGTCGCTTTGACATGATATTCTTTTGCAGCAGTAAATAGTAACGTTCCCCAGCCACAACCAATATCCAAGAGGGATTCCCCTTCTTTGATAAATAGCTTATCTAAAATATGATGGACTTTATTGATCTGTGCTTGCTCCAGACTATCTTCTGGAGTTTTGAAATAAGCACAAGAATACGTCAACGTTGAATCAAGCCATAAGCGATAAAAATCATTGCCTAAGTCATAATGAGCATGGATATCCGCTTTATTTTGTTGCTTTGTGTGTTTCTCTTTTTTTGGTAACCACTTCAGATAATCTTTGCTACGCAAGAAACTATCGGTATGACTATAAGCATCGTTGATCAATGATTGGATATTCCCTTCGATTTCAATGCGATGATCCATATAAGCTTCCCCTAAAGAAAGAGAAGCATTTTTCGTCAACTCTTTGATTGGGATCTCTTCATTGAGCGTGATTTTGATTTGTGGAGGGTTATCGGTATCCCCATACTGCTTCGTCGTTCCATCCCAATACGTGACTTCTACTGGAAGTGAAAAAGAGTGCGAAAATAGTTGATGATAAATTGTTTTTTCTAACATAATGATCCTCCTAAAACAAAAATTACACTATTACGTTATACCTATTTCGTCAAAGAATCAACAGATTACAGGCAATAAATAAAAGCTTTTTGAAAATTTCAGAAACACAAAAATAAAGAGTGTAAGGAGGAAGACATTTCTGCTTTCCCTCTTACATTCTTCATTTTTTTGATTCGATCAGACTTGGATCGCTTTTGAATCTTTGAAGCCAGTTTTAGCGAAAATCCATAGTAACAATAAAACGGCTATGGTCGACTGGATGCCCATCATCAAGACAAAATCAAAATGGATAAAACCGACAAAACCAGCAATTATCGAACTCACACCTAGAACATTCAACATCAAATTTGCGCTCTCTTTAAAGTTTTTTATAGAAGAGAATTTGCTTTTTCTTGTTAGCCATAAAAAGAAGGCAGCGCCGAACAAAATCAAGCCAGTCATGATAAACAATAAAATACCTAACGTCAAACTGTAAGATAAAATGATCATCGGTCGATTACTCGCATAAAATTCATTCTCTAAAAACTGTTCAAACTCTTTTGGACTTGTCATTCTCATAAAATCAAATGAGGAGGGATATGACATATTGTATTCTCGTTTTTGTCCATCCTCTTCTTGACGGATCGTCCAGCTGGTCTCTTCAAAATTGATTGCGGCTCCTCTTTCTGCCATTTCTTCTGGCGTCAGTGCTGTTCCGATGATGACATCGTTTGTTACACTAATGATCTCAGAGTCAGCTGTTAAGCGACCGTTCGTAAGTTGTAGTTCACGTAAGCGTGCCACCCCTTCCTGATCGATCAACGTATTCACCGATAAGAATTGTTCCATCGGGATCGCCGAGACTTGATTCGTATAAAATAAAGTAATCGGCATGACCATAAAAGAAATTAGAAACAGAAAGATCACGATAAATTTTGGCCAAGTGAGTTGTTTTCTACCTAAAAACAACTGTTTTGGACTTCTTAAGCTTGAAAAGTAATTGAGTGGGAATTTATCCATAGCAAACGACTCCTAACCTTTGGTCCCGCCTGATGTCAGTCCGGTCACAAAGTTTTTTTGTAAAAAGAAGAACAATAAACATATTGGTACAGCAATCAAGATTGCTCCCGCCGCAAACAGAGAAACGCGTTGGTTGGTTACATCAGAAATAAAGGTTTGTAATCCAACTGCAACTGTTTGATTTTCAGGCGTACGAAGTAGGAAACGTGCCAACATGAAGTCACCAAATGGTCCCATAAATGCCCAAAGCGCTTGGACTGCGATCATTGGTTTGACTAATGGCAAGACGATTTGCAAGAAAATCCTAAAGTGTCCTGCACCATCCAATTTAGCTGATTCATCTAAATCGATTGGGACTGTATCGAAGTATCCTTTCATCAGCCAAGTGTTCATTGGGATTCCCCCACCGATATAGATCATTGTCAGGAACCAATAACGATCCAATGCACCTAATAGAAAGGCCATCACATAAAAAGCGGTCAATGCTGCCATCGTTGGTACCATCTGGATCACTAGAAAGAACATCAAACTTGATTTTCTTCCGATGAAACGATAACGACTATACGTATAACCAGCAAGTGTCACAACAGTTACTTGAATGACCATCGTTAAAACAGAAATGATCAACGTATTTTTATACCACGTGCCATACAAGGTTTCATTGAATAAGCGAGAAAAATTATTTAAGGTCCAATCACCGGAGAAATCCAAACTAAAAGCAGCAATATTGCCTGGTTTGAAAGCAGTACTAGCTGTGATCAATAACGGATAGATGATAATGATCGACAATAGGATCAAAAACACATAAGTGAAGAAATGCGAAAGTCTCCGTTGGAACTTAGCACTCGTACTAAATTTTTTCATGACTAGTCCTCCATTTTGAACGCATTAGTTTTCTTGAATACCAACAGAGAAACGGCAATGACGATCATCGAAATGATCAGCGTGATCGCAGAAGCCATCGAATACTGTGGCGAGGTCCCCGTGGTCAATTTATAGATCCACGAAATCAAGATATCCGTTGATCCTGCACCACCACCGACACTTCCCGGTCCCCCATTATTGAAGAGGTAGATCATGGAGAAGTTATTGAAGTTCCCTGTATACTGTGTGATAAACGTTGGTGCTGCTACAAGAAAGATTGCTGGCAACGTGATACTTGAGAAGCGCTGCCAAGCATTCGCACCGTCGATTTTTGCTGCTTCGTAAAGATCTTCAGAAATCGATTGTAAGATCCCTGTGACCATCACATAGATGTAAGGAAAACCTAACCAGCCTTGTATCAAGATGATTGCGACTTTTGTCCAGTTCGGATCAGTTTTCCAAGGAACGGAGGCAATATCTACAAAGGGGATATTATTCAAGAATGGAATAACTTGCGTGTTGATCGCTCCCACACTATCGTTAAAGATGTTTGAAAAACTCATGATCGTGATAAATGCTGGGACTGCCCATGGTAAAAGGAAAATAATTCCAAAAACACGTTTGAATTTGATAAATTTCTGGTGCGCGATCACTGCTGTAAATACGCCTAACGTGATTTGTAAAGTAGTTGCACAAAGCGTCCAGATGACGGTCCAAGAGAACACGGCAACAAATGTATTTCGATAAGAACTTAAAAAGAAAATACTGAAGAAGTTTTCTGCTCCCACCCAGTCGATCAAACTTGCTGGTGGGATGTGTTGGAAATCATAGTTTGTAAATGCTGTAAATAATGTCACTAGAACCGGAAAGATGATCGTGAAAATCATCAATAGATACGCTGGAAGCGTCAAGAGATAAGGAAAGCCTTCATCACCCACATTATGTATGACTTCCTTCATTGTTCGATTGATCTTTTTCCCTTCTTTTCTCATGACTGCGACACGTTTTGCATCTACTAGATTGATGAAATAAAAAAATAAAAACAAGGCTGTCACAATCAATTGCAAAGTTCCTTGGATCAACATAAATAATGAGTGATCTTCCATTGGGACACTCCCTAAGGTAACTAAACCTATTAAGGATTGAAAACCACCTAAAACCATTTGGATGATAAATCCGATAAATAGTGCTAAAAATACGACTCCTTTAAATACTTGACCATTTGCAAATTGACCCAGTCCTGGAATGATCGAACGTAACATCGTGCCTTTGACATTGACCGCTGTATCTTCTTGTTGCATGGTGTTGTTCCCCCCTCTTGATACTAAAAACAGGTGCTGTATGTTGAAGCGCCTTTTCTATAAAATCATCTCACGTTCATCAAAGGTAAAACATGGAGCTGAGAAGCAATTTCCTTCACAGCTCCAACCTTTTTGATGATCTAATTAATATTTTTGCTCAATTGCTTCGCTGATCGTCTTCACCGCGTCGTCAGCCGATTCTTTTGGTGTTTTTCTGCCTGAACCAGCATCAAACATCAAGTTTTCTGCGCCTGTCCAAACTTCTGCCATCTCTGGAATATTTGGCATTGCTTGTGCTGTTTCATATTGTTCAATAACTGCAGTCGTCAATTCATCATTTGTGCCTTTTGCTGTTTCACGAGCCACTTGATTGGCTGGTACTTCGTTGACCATTTCAAAGAATTTTTCTTGATTTTCTGTATTGGTTACATAATCTAACCATTTTTGAGCCACTTCTTTATTCTTAGAGTAGTTACTTACCACCCAACCTTTTCCTCCACCAAATGGTTGATAAGATTCACCATTATTCAATGTTGGGATTTTTGATACGCCATAATTGATGTTGTTTTCTTGATAAGTTTGTGCTTGCCATGGGCCATCGATAATCGCTGCTGCCTTGTTTGACATGAACTGTTGGTTGACAAAGTCGCCAGCACTCTTGATATCTTGCATTCCTTTAGGCCAAACATTTTGGAACCAATCTGTAGCATAAGTGATTCCTTCTACTGCTCCTGCATTGTTTAACCCAATTTCAGATGGGTCTGTTCCATCTTCACCAAATACATAGCCACCGTAACCAGAAATCAAGCCATATGAATAATAAAAATCAGTCCATTTTGCTAAAAATCCTGTATTCGTTCCTTCTTCAGATTCAAAATTGAAACGTTCATCTTTTGCTAACGCTTCCAAATCTTTGAAAGTTGTCGGTGCAGTGTCAACTAGATCTTTGTTATAGTATAAAACTAGTGTCTCGATAACTGCCGGTGCCCCATAGATTTTATCCTCATACGTTACTTGAGCTTTATCCGTATCATTGTAATCTGCTTCGTTCCCCAATTTCACTTCTGCCAAATGCCCTTGTTGTCCTAATGCTCCGATCCGGTCATAAGCTGCCATCATGACATCTGGTGCTTTTCCTGCGGGACCGTCCAACGCAAGCGATTCCAATTGTTCGAACATGTCTTTTTCGACTAACTTGATTTTAACGTCATTGTCTTCTTCAAATTTTGTTTTAATCTCATTGACATAATCTTTGTAACCAGAATCGACAGAAATCGTTAATGTTTTTCCATCTTCTTCATTTGCTGCAGTTGATGAACCACCATTACCACAGGCAGCAAGTCCCCCGATAAACCCTAAAGATAATGCGCCTAACCCGAATTTTTTTAGCAACTGTTTACTCATTTTTTTTCCTCCGATTCTATTCTATTCCTCTTACAATTTGATTATATGTTTACAAAAGCTCGATTTGCAAACGCTTTCTCTATGTTACCGATAACAACTTAACAAAGGATCAAAAATCCATTCGTTTGGACTTCAGCTTTGCCGTCTTTTAAGATGTCACAATTTTGGCTGAACAAAACATCATTTTCTAAATCGACCAAATACGATTCTGTTCCTTGATTGAAATAAGCATGAATGGTTTGCTGATCGAGATGACGAGTCAAGTGAATTTGT
Source organism: Enterococcus sp. AZ171 (assembly GCF_051714005.1). Classification (NCBI taxonomy): domain Bacteria; kingdom Bacillati; phylum Bacillota; class Bacilli; order Lactobacillales; family Enterococcaceae; genus Enterococcus; species Enterococcus sp. AZ171. The sequence goes on from NZ_JBIORA010000001.1 coordinate 1,492,434, forward strand.
TCGTTTTTGTCGTCAACCAATCGCCAAGTCAGATCCCCTTCAATCAACACTTGTTGCACTTGTTTACGCACACAGATCAATTCTTTGACGAACCCCTTCAATTCAAGATCTTGCTGGTCCTTTTCCCAGACCATACATTTTCGACAGTCAGGATCATCATGACCTGTCATGCCGATTTCTGTTCCGTAGTAGATACAAGGCGCCCCTTTTTGTAAGAACATGAAAGCTAACACTGATTTCATCAGTTCCTTGTCCTCTTTACACAAAGTCAAGATTCTGGCTGTATCATGAGAATCCAATAAATTGAATGTCCCTTCATTGACTTGATCACGATAAAGCATTTGCTGATGATTCATGCCACTGACCATTTGAGTGGGTGTGATTTTTTTATGGACGAAATAGTCTTTGATCGAATCCATAAAGGCGTAGTTCATCACCGCATGGAATTCATCGCCCTGTAACCAAGCTTGAGAAGAATGCCAGATTTCGCCTAAAATATAAATATCAGGTTTGATCGTAGTGACCGCTTCTCTGAATTTCTTCCAAAAATGATGATCCACTTCATTTGCTACATCTAACCGCCACCCATCGATATCAAATTCCTTGACCCAATACGTGGCAATATCTAATAAATAATCTTGTACTTCTTGATTTGCTGTATTGAGCTTAGGCATAAATGGCGTAAAAGCAAACGTATCATATGCCAGATTTTCGGCTGTTTCAGGAACATCTGTCATTTGATAGGCATCCACTGGAAATGAATGGATGTGGAACCAGTCTTTGTAGCGGGATTTCTCGCCATTTTCGATCACATCTTGCCATTGTGGGGCATGACTACCCATATGATTGAACACAGCATCCAGCATGATTCGGATTCCTTTATCATGCGCTTTTGTGATTAACTCTTTCAATAACTCTTTATCACCAAATTGTGGATCGACCGCATAGTAATCGATCGTGTCATATTTGTGATTCGAGGTTGCTTCAAAAACAGGACAGAAATAAATCCCTGTGATCCCTAAATCAGCTAGGTAATCGAGATGATCGATCACCCCTTGAAGATCTCCGCCAAAGAAATCTTCTCGATCCGGGTCTTTACTTCCCCAAGGCAACGTACCTTTAGGATCATTTGTTGAATCACCATTCGCAAAGCGTTCAGGAAATATTTGATACCAAATCGTTTGTTTTGCCCATTCAGGTACTTTGAAGCGATCGATTTGTTGAAAATATGGCATACGGAAATAATAGTTTGCATTCGCCAATGTTTCTTCTTGATAAGGGAATATTCCTTGGTCTCCGTAAAAACAATCCATCCCATCAATTCCCACGATGTGAAAACCGTATTGCAATCGTCTAGTATCACTCGTCAACTCGATTTCCCAGTAATCATGAAGAAGTGTACTTAATCCTTTTTTCATTGGTTGTTCTTTTAAATACCAATTTTCTGAGAAAATCGTATATGGATCTCCGCTGATCACAGAAACTTGTTTGACATCATCTTTACTTGTACGTAAGCGAATTCGCATCGTTGTATCACTGTATAAATAAGCAAATTCACTTTCAGGTCGATGATAAATTGCTGCAGTATTCATTTCAGTCCTCCCTTGTCTTTCAGTTAACAAAAACAACTATAAAAGATAACTAACTTAAAGACAACGCTTACATTGTTGTTATCGGTAACAAGATTTTTAGCAAAAAAAAGATGAATGGCACACTGTTTACAAAACATGCGTGATTCATCTTCTTGACGCTATTTATTTACATAGGTTTTCTGATCATATGCATACTTTAACAACTGCTCTTCTTGCCATGTGACACCAATCCCTGATTGACCAGGAATCCTCAAATGTCCATTTGTGATTCGTGCTTTGGGTTCGACAATATCATCATAGAAATAGCGATCAAAAGCAGACAAGTCTCCTGGAAAAGTAAAGCAATCTTGACTTGCAAAATGCAGATTCATCGCTCGACCGACTCCGGATTCAAACATCCCACCTAACCAAACGAGCAAGTCATTTTCCTGACAAAAATCGACGATTCTTAAAGCCTCAGTGATTCCTCCGACTCTGGGAATCTTTAAATTGATTGCTCGACAACTTCCCAGTGCATGAGCTGTTTTTACGTCTTCCAGTGTTCGAATATTCTCATCAAGACAAACTGCTGTTTTGATTTCCTTTTGAAGTATGGCATGGTCAACATAGTCACGAGGGTGAAAAGGTTGTTCGATCATCGCAAGCTTCAAGGCATCCATTTTCTTGAATAACGGCAGATCGCTGATCGTATAAGCAGAATTCGCATCAGCCATCAATTGGATCTCTGGATATTGTTCACGCAACACTTGCAGTGGCACTAAGTCATTGCCAGGAGTGATTTTCAACTTGATTCGTTGGTATCCTTGATCAACATAAGTTTTTGCAGTCGCAAGTAAATCTATCGGGTTGTCATGGACACCAATACTGACACCTACGGGAATCGCTGATCGTTCGGCGGAAAACAACTTTTGTAATGGGCGCCCTATTCGACGAGCATAAAGATCCCAAACCGCTGTTTCGACCGCTGATTTTGCCATAAAATTCCCTTGCGTATATTTGAAAGCTGACCAAATTTCTTCTGGATGTGAGAAGTCAAGTTCGAATAAACAAGGAATCAGCTCTTTTTGTAATACCGATCGACTCATATCAATCGTTTCTTCGATGTAATCTGCACGTTCAAAAGCGACTAACTCGCCGATCCCCTGATTCCCTAACTCATCTTCCACGATCAACAAATCAAAAGCCTTTGTATCCAATCGACCATAACTCGTTCTGAAAGGTGTCACTAAGGGGAATCGCAAACAGTACTGTTGGATGTTGACTATTTTGATGGCGTCCACTCCCTTTCCATTTCACTGATCCAAGTAGTGACAGTTGTCTCAAATAGCCTAGGTTGCTCGATGTGACTACAGTGCCCGCATTCCGTAAGGATCTGGCAACGAAAAATCTCTTTAATGTTTGTTATTTGTTTACCGATCTTTTGGAACTTCTCATCCTTTTGACCAACAAGATACAATAGTGGGCATTCGATACTCGCTAAATCTGGCCAATAATTTTTTTGCGCGCCAGTTCCCATATAGTAAAGACTTAATGCTAAACCTAGCTTATTTTGAGCAAGGCGCTCGTTTCTTACTCTGCTTTTTTGTTCCAAGGATAACGCCTGTTGTGAAGCGAATAGTGGCAACTTCTCCCAATCATCAACAAAATCACTCAAAGGCTCTCTCAATAAACGTAAAGCAAGTTTTCGATCAGCTTTTTTACGATGGTTTCGTTGCTGTTCATCTGCAATTCCTGCAGTTCCACCTTCTAAAATGAGGCCTTTGATCCCTTGTGGCCGTTCGAGCGCCCAAGCAAGTGCTACTCGAGCCCCCATCGAGTAGCCTAATACATAAAAAGAAGGAATTTTTAATAATGAGACTAAACTCGCCAAATCAGCTACCAATGACGTAAGTTGGTAACGGTAAGGATGAAGGTAAACCGCTGTTTTTCCATGACCGATCAAATCAATGGCTAAGTAATTAAACTGAGGATTCTCAAACATAAACGTTTGTGTACTACCGGTAAAGCCATGCAAACAAATAACCGTTGGCTGTTTTGGATCAGTTTAGTGTAACCAACGGTAATGGTAAGCCACCCCACGTACAGTCTTAACTGGCATCAGTCTATTTCCTCCTGATAACGACGCTTCATCTGCTCCCATAATTGGACAGGTTCTTGTTGTTGCCCTCTGATTTCAATCATTGTCCAATCCCCTTGATTCCGGCTTTTTTCAATCGCTTGCTCAAACTCTTTACTTGAAGGTGGTTGTATATAATGACCATTATATAAATCTGCTACTTTCTCTAATTCTAAATCAAGTGGTGTACCAAACAATGGTTCAAAATCAGTCTCTGAAAGTTGATTTTGAGGAAGAAAAGAAAAAATTCCACCACCATTGTTGTTCAATACGACTAAAGTAACAGGTAAGTGATAACGTCGCATTAGCTCCAACGCGTTCATGTCATGAAACAGCGCAAGATCGCCGATCAAGACAAACATCCGCTTGTTCCTTACCAAAGCGATTCCTGCCGCTGTAGAAATCAACCCGTCGATCCCGTTGATCCCTCGATTCCCATAGATCGGAAATGACTCTGTAGTAGGCGAAGCAAAACGATCAACAAAGCGGATCGCGTTACTATTTGCCAAAAATAAAGCTTCCTCTGATTTTATCGCTTGCAATAACTGGCAACTAGCATTGCTTTCGCTCCATTCATCGATAGACAATTCTTTAGTGATAACTTCTCTCGCTTTTTGATAAGCTCTTTTCCATTGCACCAACCATTCGTCAGGGGGTGGCGTAGGTATTGCATCCAAAGTTTCCGATACTAGTTTACAGAAATCAAGTACACCGATTTGGATAAAACTTGTTCCTAAATGTAATGGATCACGCCATTCTTCCTCATCGATCAAGACATAGTCAGAAATAGTTTCGTGATGTTTTTTTAAATAAAGCATCACATTTTTAGCTACAGGAAGATTACCAAATTGCCAAATGACTTCAGGAGTTTCAGGAACCGGTCCAGAAAAAATCAAATCTGCGTGCGGAAGATAGACATCGCTCATTTGTTGACAAGCACCTAGATTTGCCAATGGATCGCCAATGATTGGCCATTGTAAAGCTGTTGCTAAAGTAAGTAACGCTTTTGCCTCATCAGGTGTCAATTCTTTACCGACGATCATCAACCCTTTTTTTGATAGCCAAGGAACAAGCTCCGGTACTTGCTTCGACACAATTTGAGTAACCAGTTTTTTTGGATGAAAAGATCCATCAAGAGAAAAAGTTAAATCAGGCAATAATGGCTCTCTAAAAGGCAAATTGATCTGAATAGGGCCAGCAGGCACGCGTGTTGCTTCATAGGCACTATTGGCACCATGCCAGTAGCTATACCGTATCATTTCCGAACTGGCTTCAGGAAGTGCTAATTCAATAAACTTTTTGATATGCGAACCAAATAACTTTTGTTGGTCCATCGTTTGTGGCGAACCAACGCCACGTGCTTCTGGTGGACGATCTGCTGTTAGCAATAGTAAAGGAATGTTTGTTGCTTTTGCTTCACAAACCGCTGGAAAGAAGTTCGCTGCGGCAGTACCAGACGTACAAAGAACCCCGACTGGTTGTTTCAATGCTTTTGCCATACCTAATGCAAAGAATGCCGCCGATCGCTCATCAACATTGACTGTTGTATTGATCTCTGGGTCTCTATGAAGTAACAAGGCAAGTGGGGTCGATCGTGAACCAGGACTGATCACGACATTTTTAAGCCCGCCTTCTTTCATTCCTTTGATGAATGCCAATAAATAAGCGGTCATCTCTTGTTGTCTCGTCATCCTTTCACTCCTCTAAGCATTGGTTGGAATTTCAGCAATGTTTCTTGGCGTTCTGCCTCAGGATCAGAATCCGCAACAATGCCACAACCTGCATATAATATTCCTTCGGTTTCAGTCAAGATGCCTGAGCGGATGCCTACAGCAAACTCACCGACATCCTCGATCGGGTCCACCCACCCGATTGGTGCCCCGTATAACCCTCTACCGAAAGGTTCATGATCTTTGATCCATTGCAACGCTAATCTTTGAGGTTCACCACCTAAAGCCGGTGAAGGATGGATCAGTTCAACCGCATCGATCAATGAGACTCCCTGTTTACGTTCTCCAGAGAAAGTCATCGCTAAATGTTGAATATCACGGTTTTTCAATAACCGACGGGAAGAAACAGCGACATCCCCTGCGACAATATTTGCTAATTGATCCTCTAATCGTTGCGCAACAATTCCGTGTTCTTGTGTATTTTTAGAGTCTTTTAAAAGTTCTTTGCCGATTTCATCGTCTTCCTGCATAGTAGATCCTCTAGGTGCCGAACCTGCTATCCCAGCAGTCATAAAATGACTTTTCGTTCCTTGAATCAATCGTTCTGGAGTTGCACCAATGAAAGCAAGTTGATTCGATGCTAAAAGAAATAAATAAGTCTGTGGTTGTTGTTCAGCTAAACGATGAAGAATTTGAGTGATTGACTGGAAAGATCCGTGTATTGCCAATTGTCTTGCTAAGACGACCTTTTTAAGCGAAGTAGCTTTGTGTATGATTTCCTTGCGCGCATCATCTACATTGTGTAGAAAAGTTGGAACTGCCAGCTCTTCGGACGACACAAGAACATTTACTGATTGTTCTTGTTCTTTGCCTTCTAACAATTCACTCACAAGACTATCTAAATACGAAAAATCTTTTAAAAGACTCCTGGTTGTTGCAGCTTCTTTTCTGATTGTCAAAACAACTTGAGTCTTTGAACCTATTCGCTTGAAAAGAATACTTGGTAGAATGAAATAGCCAGATTCAACCTCACTCCAAATCTTTTCTTTTAAGTTGTTTGGATCAAAGGGAAAGCCTCCAAAAAGCAAAGGTCCCCCCTTCTGGCTTGATACGTTTAAAAAACTTTTAGAAAACTCAAGAGAAAATCCTTTGATAGCACTAGGCATATCATCCTGTTGTCCATCAAATAAATTTTCTCCTATTCCTAATAGCTCACAATCCTCATCAGGAGGACACCAATAAAAGCGATCTCCTTTAGATGGGACAAGAGGCAAGAGTTTTTTTACCGTTTGTTCACCAAGCTCGTAGCTATAAGTAAAATAAAGATGATTTTTTAAAAGCTGATCATCGATTGAGCTATCTAATTTGATATTCAATGTAATTCACTCTTTCTTCTGTCATTAAAAGACGTTTGATTGGTTTTCCAGTCGCCGTTTTAGGAATTTCCGAGACACAGTAGATTTTAGTTGGATGCTTGTAACGTGCTAATGGCGCTAGTAGATCAGTGATTTCTCTATCAGTAAGTGGTTCATCTAATCGCACATAAGCAACAGGTGTTTGCCCCCATGTTTTATCCCAAGCCCCTACGACAGCGACCTCCGCAATTTTATTGCAAGTTAAAAGTACTCGCTCGATTTCAACTGGGAAAATATTCTCTCCCCCCGAAATGATGCGTTCACTCATGCGACTGACAATATAAAGATAATCCTCTTCATCAAGGTACCCCCAATCGCCAGTGTGAAACCAACCATCCTCTGTCCAAGAATCCGGATTGACGCAATTCAAATAGTGGTCGATGATCGATGGTCCTTTGACTAAAATCTCTCCCATTTGATCTGACTTCTTATCTTTTTGAATACGGATCGATACCTCAGACAAAGCTTTACCAGAAGAACCGGTTTTTGCTTCGAATGACTCCGGAGAAAGGGCGACGATCTGTGAACAGGTTTCTGTCATGCCATAAGAAAGCATCACAGGCACCTGTTTTTCCATACATGCTTGCATGACTCGTCCTTCTCCCGGCCCTCCCCCTAATAATACTTTTTTGAATGAGGGAGCATAACCACTTTCTGGGATCAATGGTTCAAGGTCTTTCAACATTTTGCTGACCAAAGAAATATAGTTGCCACTTCCATTTGCTAAAAGTTGATGGACTTGTTGAGGAGAGAATCCCTGCAACAGAATCACTTGGATGCCTAAAGCAAGTGAGCGTAATAAAATAGACAAGCCACTAATGTGATAGAGTGGCACACAGCAGATCCAGCTATCTGAACGATCTACTTCTAAACTTAGCGCAGTCGCTTGGCTGCTCGCATAGTGATTGGCAAATGTTTGCGGTACGCCTTTCGGTTTACCTGTCGTTCCAGACGTATACATGATTGACGCAATTGCCTTTTCTCCGTACCCTTCATCAAACCAATTCTTCGGCTGTAGGACGTGTAATTCCGAAGGATCGGGAAATGAAAACCAAGTGATGCGCTCGTTGACTGCTAATTTATTGGCAGAAATAAGAGTGGATGTCCCAGCATCTGCCATCTGTTCATTGATCTCATTCGTCGTCAAGCGTGTATTGACAAACTGAATTTCTTTTCCTAACTCCCATAATGCCAAGATCGATAAATAGGCATCTAAATCATTTTCACAATACAAGGCAACTCGTTCACTCGCTTTGGGTAATATTCGATGATAATACTCTGCAAAACTTTGAACGTGTGAAGTCAGCTCGCGAAAAGACAAATGATGATCGTTCCACTGACAGGCTGGTGCATCTGGATGAAGCATTGCTTGTTTTTGCAACCAGCTATTAGGTTGAGGTTTAAGGGAACTTAGGAAATTGGTCAAAATCAGGTTCTCTTTTTTCTTTAAATGCGTCGCGTCCTTCTTGTGCTTCATCCATGGTGTAATATAAAAGCGTCGCATCCCCTGCCAATTGTTGGATACCTGCTAAGCCATCTGTATCTGCGTTCATTGCCGCTTTGATCATTCGTAGAGCTAGTGGGCTTTTCTTCAACATCTCTTCTGCCCACTCGATCGTCACATCCTCTACTTGTTCGAGCGGTACGACCGTATTGATCCAATTCATTGCCAACGCTTCTTCAGCACTATACTGCTTCGTCATGAACCAAACTTCTTTCGCTTTTTTATGCCCTACGACACGAGCCAAGTAACCCGAACCATAGCCACCATCGAAGCTCCCAACGTTAGGCCCTGTTTGACCGAATTTCGCATTTTCGGCTGCGATTGTGATATCACACACAAGTTGTAAGACATTTCCACCACCGATCGACCAACCTTTTACCATCGCAATCACTGGCTTAGGAATGACTCGGATCAATCGTTGCAAATCTAGTACATTCAGACGCGGAATTTGGTCTTCACCAACATACCCACCATTTCCTCGAACTTTCTGATCGCCACCTGAACAAAATGCTTTGTCACCAGCCCCTGTCAAAATGATAACACCGATATCTTGACGATCACGACTGATTGTAAAAGCTTCGATCATCTCAAAGACTGTTTTTGGTGTAAAAGCATTATGGACCTCCGGACGATTGATTGTTATCTTAGCAATCTTCCCATATTGTTCAAATAAGATTTCGTCGTATTCCTTGATCGTTTTCCATTCTCTCATTTCTATCTCCTCCTAAAATTCATTAAATTTATTATACACAAGTTTTAAGCATTTAATGATAATTTCTTTATAAATTACTGTACAAAAAATATTGAATGAGTTAAGCGCAAGAAAAGCTTTATAATCTAACTTTCAAATAAATGATTTTAGATTTTTTCAGTGAATTTATTGTTTCTATTTTTCGTTGTAATTGATTACTTCAAATATCTTCTCTTATTAGTCCCTGGCTATATTCATAATCTAGCATATACCTAATACGTAATTTTTTTGCTTTTACCATTCATACTCATAATAAACAATTGCTACGCAAGCAAATGAATGTTTTCAAAATCCTCTATTTCGTTTACTATTTTAGTCGCTATTTCCTAGATAGACATACTTTCACAGCAGTACAGCTCTTTTATATAAATAATGAAGAGGTTGATTCTGTTCTCACCGCTTATTCAGTTTCAGGTGGTATGAGAGGGCTAATATCTCTCTCCAAAAAGTTTAATAGACAATAGGCTAACCGGTTATTTTGACAGAATTTTTCTAATGGACGAGAGGAGACACCGGTTGCTTCAAAAATAATTTCAGGCGTTTCTGGCAGTACGGTGATTTCTTCAAGTAACTGGCGGAACTCTTCTTGATTATGACAGACTTTCCCTTCTGTTAGACATTGTTGATTATGGTAAAGTACTTTGTAACTTTTACCTTTAGATACGTCAAAAGCAAAAATAAAGGTCATGCGACTTCTCCTTTATTATTTGATTGAACATCTTTCACTCATTCATTCCGATTCGACTTTTCTTTACACGGACTCGAGGTCCATTAGAGTATGTTCGAGCTTCCCTTAACTCTCACTATACTTGAATAAGAGAAATAGTGGTTATCGATGTAGTTTCAAAGGCAAATCTTTCGAAAACAAGTAAAAAAACGAAAATTTATTTTCAAATTCTCGTTTTTTTACTTGTTTCTGTTAGTTTTCGGCTTTTCTCAAAACTGTGCGTAATTATTAATTATAGCAATTAGATTTCAATGCCAGTAACCCAGTATGAAGTAACGATTCCATTAGCAGTTGAACCAATAGCCAACCAAGTATAACCTTCACTAATTGACTGTCTTACAAAGGCATGGCCATTCTTTTGTACGAGTATTTTGTCATATTCGAACGTTTCCCCCAGATCCACGCGACGTAGTATTGGCAGACTAGTTGGATTGGTTACATTGTCACTTGAAGGTCCTCGTAAGTTGATCCCTCCTGAAATAGCGACAGTCACCTCGCCTTTTCTTTCAATCCATTCATTATCAGAAGATGCTTCTGCTACTAATGATCCTGAAACCCAGCCGTTACCATCCACTTCATACCAGTGTCTGATACCATTCACTAACTCCCCGTTGATCGTCACTCGTGCAGAATGGAAAACTTGACTTCTAGTTAATTGACGTAAGATTGCTGATCGTGTGTTTGGCTCTTGGCGTACATTTAAAACATCTGCTGCTACGACCATTTCTTTATTCCAATCATGCATGATATAGTCCGGTTCTGGAACGTTGCCATCCCCACCATTAAGGATATCTCTGACAGCATCCATATTTGTCCCTGGACAAATATTTGACGCATGTCCACTAAACTCATTATGACCTAAGACGTTTTCAACGGATAAACCAAATCGTTCCATTGCGGCTTTCGCACGCTGATTGAAAGCTTCTTCTTGAGCTTCCGTAAATGAACCATTTCCTACTAAACAGATATGATAGGTTGGTGTATTGTGCCCACCAACACCATTAGTTACATCTTCATCAAAGTAGCACCATTGTACAGTTCCGTCACGTAAGATAATCTCATGATAACCGCCAGTTCCCCAGCCTAGTTCTCCATTCCAATATTGTTGAAAGATAAAAACATCTCCTGTTTCAGTTGCTGAATGGTGACGTGCAATGTTTTTGACCACTGAAACGTCTCGTTTCGCATTAGTTGGTCCTAAAATCCGTGAATCTCCTCGTAAATCCTCAATTTTGATTGTCATAATAATCTTCCTTTCTCTGATTTTATTATTTTACAAAATCATTTTCTCATTAAATTTTGATATTTTATTTATTGTTGTATTGTTTTTGTTTGATTATAATATGAACAATGAAACAAACTTTATTATCGTTTAGGAATGGTCAAAGTATATTCTGGAAAAGAAACATCAACTGTTTGTCCACTGATCATATTTCCGTTTGGTTCATTCGTCCGTCTTAACATCGGAAATACTTTTTTTCCTGCATGTTTTTGAATGTCAAGTGTGCCGTCCAAACCAAACCGTAAACCAGTTGGTAAGCCGTAAGCAACATTCACATCGTCTCGTATAATGCCTGCTGACCGACAACGACCAATTTCTACAGAGGGATTATCGGCATCTATCCAAAAAACATAGCCTAGATCCAAAAAGGCTGCTCCATTTTGGGGTATTAACCATCCTGCTATCCGAAATATACCTAAAGATAGCTCATTAAATATTTCTAATTTTCCTCGATAGTTTCCGACTACCTTGGGTGGACTAGCTAAAATGATTTCATCATGTGTCAAGTCCTCAGCATCACCTAAGCGATCACGAATCATCCTCATGTTAATACCCGGACAGATAGTCGAAGAGTGTCCAATGAACTCATTGTGCCCCAAAACATCCTTCACTGATAGGTCAAAACGTTGCATCGCCGCTTTTGCTCGCGTGTCAAATGCTTTTTCCTGTTCTTTAGTGAACGAGCCATTTCCAACAAGACAAATATGGTAGGTTGGTATGTTATGTCCCCCCACACCATTTGTGATATCTTCATCAAAGTAACACCATTGTACCGTGCCATCTCTTAGGATAATCTCATGATAGCCACCAGTTCCCCACCCCAATGTGTTCTTCCAATAGTTTTGAAACGCCCATACATCTCCTGTGGTTGTTGCCGAATGATGACGCGCAATTTTAGTTATTTCTGATGCCTTTCTTTTGGCATTGGTCGGTCCTAAAATACGTCCATCTCCTCGTAGATCCTCCAGTCTTATCTTCCTCACCTCCTTTACTGGTAAAAGAAACTTGGACGATCAATTGCTTTTATTAGACTCCTGTAACTTCATTACATGATCTCCTAAATCAAATAATCCACCTGCGGCCAAACCAGCAATCGCTCCTGCCCATAAATAAAGAATGAGATCCTGTGGAACGAATGAGAAGGAATACAGCCCACTAAGCAAAATTCCAGTAACCACGTTGCTGATAGGCAAAAGTTTACTGCGTCCTATTTGTCCTTTCACCAGTTCTGTCACACCGACGACCAGTGGTGTGATAATACTTGAAATCGTTAAGATTTCGGTCAACCTACTTCACCTCCTTTCCAATTTGTTTGAAAATAGATTTGATTTGTTCTTCAATAATTGAGAGACGATTGCCATACTCGATTTGGCTTTTTTCTACTCGAACAATAGTATTCTCTAATTTCCCCAATGTATGATCGAGCTTTGTAAACATTGCATAGAATTTTGCTACGCCTACAATCAACGTTCCACCAAGTGTTATGACAGCCATCCATTCACCAATTGATACTTCCGTCATTCTCTACCTCCGTTATCTTTGAAGTTTTTGTTTCTGTGAGAGTATTTGTATCTTTCATCATTTGATTCTTCTTTCGTTTCATATAGTGACTTAAGTTGATTGCTCTATTTTCTTTATTCCACTATATGTGCCATGTTCATCTTGAAAATGTAGATACACCTATCTATCACCTGTTATTACATAGAAAAACAAATACTTATTATTTTCTGCCATTTCCTAAGCTTACATTCATACTAGCATCAAAGAAGAGATGGGAACCGCCAATCATCTGCCAAAAAAACGCCAAATTATTTATACGCAATCAGTTTTCCAGTCTTATATGCTTCAGCGAATTCAATCAATGCTTCTGCTTTTTTTCTCTGAATCGTTCTTTCGGAATAACCGATTTCAAGACTAATCTTATAATTCGAAAAACTTTCAGGAACAAAATAAGAATAATAAAGGATCATTCGATTCGTTAGACTCAAAACCATCAAAGCATTTAAGATTGCATTCCTTTCTGCTTCAATCGCTATCATTTGCATAGATGCCCTTTCTGAAGATTGATCAGAAAGAGTTGCTTTTAAGCTATTGATTCTATGAGGAGATTGAATGTCGACTGTGACACGTCCTACCAGCCGATCAAGTTTACGAAAATTTTTTAAAACTTCTCTCACATTACATCTTGTTTGTTTCATATCTATTCTTTTGGGGTACATCACAAAAAATCACTCCTTTAAAAATTCATCTTTTAGATCTACTGATATAAAGTATTTGGCTTCTACTAGTCAAACCACAAACTAAATTGCACAGAGTTTTCATTTTATTTCTTTTCCAACTCATATATAAATAGACGTTTCGTAAGGTATGAAGTATTTTTTTGTCATACTATACTTAAACTAATGATTGTTCGAATTAGCCAATCATTAAATCTTCATAACCAATATCATTGGATACACAATACTTTTCTATTTCTTTTCGTGTCTATTTAGGATGATTGACCTGTTTGACCGGATTTTTGAGATTACGTAATCCAGACTCCATTTTTACTCCTCTTTTCCAACGTGGTTTTCCCTTCAATTACCTAATTACTGCTTCTATTCCTTCAGAATCTGGTTGGATAAACCGAAGATTTGTATGTCCGAGTTTTTTCTTTTTTTCTAGACCGACAGTTCAATGGCATTCTTACTCACTCCTTAATAAAAATTAAATGTGTCTGCTTATATTAGTACCTATTACAAGGACGCTAAAATGTTGAAAGACCATCGTTTGGTTTAAATGATTTTATTCGTCACATCAAATAATAGGTCATATGCTGTTCATCAATTTTAAGTGGTTATCTTGATGTTTATCACATGAATCACTAAAGATTATTTTGGTTTAATCCACGCGAAATATAACTTAAAGTTGATTTGTTACCGAAAAATATATAGTCATCGGAAATACCATAAATTTCCGAAAATTTCTTTGCTAAAGAAATTGGCACATCAGTGGCATCATCCTCGTACTCAGCAAGCTGTTCCTTAGTAAGATTTAGACCATAACTATTTTGCAGAATGTCAATTACTTCAGTCTGATTCAAATCTGAATTTACTCTTGCTGCTTTCAAAGATATTTGCAACATATAAAACACCTCCTATTTATATATTTTAATATAACTTAAAGTTATAGTAAATAATTTTATATAACTATGTATAACTTAATGTTGATTTAGACCAGTTTCTGGTATATTATTGGAGTAAGAACTCGGAGGATTATTATGGATAAAAATATTATTGGACAGAAGATTAGTGAACTAAGGCATAAACAACAAATGACGCAAGAAGAATTGGCAATAAAAGTCGGTGTTAGCAAGCAAACTATTTCTAATTGGGAAACTGGATTAAAAACACCTCGTATGGGTGCTATTCAAAAAATTGCTGAGTTATTTCATGTGACAAAAGGTTATATTATTGAAGGTGAGGAAGAAAATTCTCGTCGTCTACTCTCTATCTTTGAAAAACTTAATAGCGAAAGACAACAGTCAGTCATCTCTTTTGCAGGAAAGAAATTAGAAGAACAACAGTTAGAAACAAAGCTTGATAATGAAGAACTTCTCAAAGAAATTGATGAATTCGTAGAAGAATATGGATTCGAGGCCTTTGAAAATTTACATAAAGTAATTACCAGTAAAAGGCAAAAAGAACAAAATAAAAATATCAGCTAAATCCCTCTCCCCCTTTTTAAACGAACGGTTACAATTTTAGAATAATAATAATATAATTGTTATATAACCGTATATATAGGGGGTGTTTTTTTTCTGATTGCCTAAAAAAAATAAATTTTCAAAAGAAATAGTTGATTTTGAAAAAAGACTTCATCATAAAAAGGCAGGAGTAGAAAAAGAAAAAGCATTGGTTAAAGGGATAATTGGTGGCTATACGCCTAATGAAATAAAAGAAATCCGGAAATTAATGAAAAAACTAAAAAAAGCAGACCATTATTTGTTTTTATGAACTTTGGCATTTTTTCTGGTAAAAGATTTAGAACAAGTGTTTCATTCAAACTAAATGATTAAATTTTAACTGACAGTTCTTCCATTCATCAGTAAAAAATTTTTAATTGAATACCCTAATAGTTCGCAAACAGTGTTTGAATGATAAAAATAGAGTTTAATTATGACAGTAGCAATAAAGAATAAGAAATAAGGAGTAACAGGATGAATTTATTAGATCATCTAGGGATTGAAACGTGTATTGTTTCACCTAAAGAAGTCCAATTGACTTTAGCAATTGACGAAAAGCATCACCAACCTTATGGCTATTTGCATGGAGGAATCAATGCTGTATTGATCGAAACGGCTTGTAGCATTGGGGCTAACGAATATTTACAAGCCCCCCACTTTGCTGTAGGTATCGATCTGCAAGTCCAACATTTGAATAAAGCCTCTACAGGTAACTTGAGAGTGGTTGCACAACCTGAAAAAATCGGGAAAAATATTCATTTTTGGCAGGCAACGATTTATTTAGATAATGATTTAAAAATCGCTACAGGGCAATGCACCTTGATGGTCAATTAGCTTTTGTAAATAGTTTCTATAAATAACGAGTCAGCATAAATCAAAAAATACACGCTTTGTTCCATTTCATAATTGTTTTTATTGATTGGTGTCCAATATTTCGACCCATTTTAGCTTTGAACGATTCATTATAAATTTAGGTTTCTCTAACTTTCTTTTTCAACTTTGTTAACTTTTATACAAAATTAATGTATAATGAGAATAGTTGGAAATAAATGTATAGTAGGAAGTGGATAAATGAAACACGGTAGAAATA
Source organism: Enterococcus sp. AZ171 (assembly GCF_051714005.1). NCBI lineage: Bacteria > Bacillati > Bacillota > Bacilli > Lactobacillales > Enterococcaceae > Enterococcus > Enterococcus sp. AZ171. The sequence goes on from NZ_JBIORA010000001.1 coordinate 1,508,305, forward strand.
TAATTTGGACATACATTAAAATAGTATTTGCTTTAACTATTTTAGCTATCAGTATCAACATGTTTTTAGGTCCGCATCACATTGCAGCTGGTGGCGTAAGTGGACTTGGTATTTTACTTGAGTCAGCTTTAGGTTTGAACCGAGCAACAGTTATACTAGTTTTGAATATCATCATGTTGATTTTGGCCTTGATTTTTTTAGGCAAGAAACCTTTCTTTAAAGTATTATTTGGTAGTTTAGTCTTCCCAGCGATCATTGAGATCGTCCCAGAGTATATGATCACGCCTGATCGTCTCTTATCAGTCATATTCGGTAGTGCGATCTTTGCTTTGGGTGTAGCTATCTTATACAAAAATAATTCATCTAGTGGCGGTACCACGATTCCTCCCCTTATCTTCAAAAAATACTTCAATTTAAGTACTTCCATTGGACTTTTGATGACCGATGCTGTCGTTGTTTCCTTAACCTTATTTGTTTTTGGATTTGATGAATTTCTCTATGCGATTCTGTCGATCGTAATTACATCCATCGTGATGAATTACATTGAAACAGGAACAAATCGTCAAAAATCGATCATGGTTCTAAGCGAGAATCATCTTTTAGAAATCCATACACGTTTAAGTCAGGAGATTGGACGTGGGTTCACGATCCTAGAAGCTAGAGGCGGTTATAGTAATCTATCAAAAGAAGTGTTGTTGATGGTTGTAACTGACCAAGAATTTTCTAAAGTCAAACCGATAATTGAAGAAATCGATCCGAATGCTTTTGTCATCGTCAATAGTGTAGCAGAAGTCATGGGTAGTGGATTTACGTACCATCCGATCGAATGATGTCACAATTAAAATGAACGGACCTATTCCTATAAAAAAGTCTACTCTTAGTTTTTATTCATAAACCAGGAGTAGACTTTTTTTCAAAGCAAGTTAGTTGCTCTACCTAATTAAATTGTGTACAATTTAATTGTATCAAATATAAAAAGAGGAGTGATTTTTAATGAAAAAAATGTATTCAACAAAAATGATCAATACTGGCGGACGTTCTGGGGAAGTACACAGTCCAGATCACTCATTCGAGCTTAACATTGCAGCTCCAGGTAAACGTGTAGAAGATGCAACAAATCCGGAACAATTGTTTGCCGCTGGCTTTAGTGCATGTTTCAATAGCGCATTAGACTTGATCAAAACACAAAAAAATATTGACGGTGCATCAACAATCAGCGCTCAAGTGTCTCTATATGCAGAAAGTGAAATGAGTTTTGTGTTAGGCGTTGAGATCGAAGGTTCAGTTGAAGGTTTATCAATCGAAGAAACACAAGAATTACTAGAAGCTGCACATAAAGTTTGTCCTTATTCAAAAGCAACAGCTGGCAATATCGAAGTTACTTTGACAGCCGTAGAGAACTAGATTTTTTTAGAAAAAACAAGTATGCTATAAAGTAGCACATTAGGAGGTGGTCTATTTGGAGGAGTTATTACTAAAAAATCAATTATGCTTTCCTTTATATGCCACCTCTAAAGAAATTACTCGTTACTATACGCCCTTGTTGAGGCCACTGGATCTTACTTATACGCAGTATCTTGTTTTACTTGTTTTATGGGAGAGAAAACAAATCACCATGAAGGAATTAGGAAAGATCTTGTGTTTGGATTCAGGAACTTTGACTCCTGTAATAAAGAAATTAACTAGTAAGCAGTATATCACTCGTAAAAGAGATGATTCAGATGAACGAGTATCTATCCTATCTCTAACTGAACAAGGACTTTTGTTGCAAGAACAAGCAAAAGACATTCCAGAAAAGATCCTTGATTTTTTACCTTTAGATGAAGAAGAATTATCTATGCTACTTTACTTGACTAAAAAAATGCTTAAAAATTTTAATAAAGAACAACACGCTCGGTAATCACATTACCGAGTTTTTTTCGCTTGATTGACCAGTTTATAAGAAAAGAGAATCATTTTATTAGTAATTTTTCCTTTATCCTCTTAATATAGAATTAAACAAAGGAGGTTATTATAATGTGTACATCTATTACTTACACAACAAACGATCATTATTTTGGACGGAATTTGGATTTAGAGATTTCTTATAATGAACAGGTGACGATCACTCCAAGAAATTTTCCTTTTGTTTATCGGAAAGCACCAAAACAAGAGTCTCACTATGCGATCATCGGTATGGCAGCAGTTGTAGATAACTACCCCCTCTATTATGATGCAACAAATGAAAAAGGTTTGAGTATGGCTGGTTTAAATTTCCCTGGAAATGCCCATTTTTTTGACGAAGATGCCGAAAAGACCAATATCACACCATTTGAATTTATTCCTTGGATATTGAGTCAATGTAAAAACGTGGAAGAAGCTCGTACGTTATTAGCGGATATCAATTTAGTCAACATCAATTTCAGTGAAGAACTACCGTTATCTCCTCTTCATTGGATATTAGCAGATCAAAAAACATCGATTGTTATTGAATCAGTTGCCGAAGGATTAAAAATTTATGATAATCCAATCGGTGTACTAACAAATAATCCAACCTTTGACTATCAATTATTTAATTTGAACAACTATCGGTCAGTCTCACCGACTACCCTTAAAAACCATTTCTCCGATGAACTTGATTTATCCGTCTATTCTCGCGGTATGGGCGGATTAGGTTTACCTGGAGATTTATCATCTGCTTCTCGTTTTGTCAAAGTTGCATTTACAAAATTAAATTCTGTCAAAGCAACGACTGAACAGGAAAGCGTTAGTCAATTCTTCCATATCCTAAAATCGGTCGAACAACAAAAAGGACTATGTGACGTTGGGAATGGTAAATTTGAGTATACGATCTATTCTTCTTGTTGCAATGTGGATAAAGGAATCTATTACTACACGACTTACACAAATAGCCAAATTAATGCAGTCAATATGACGAAAGAAGATTTAGATAGTACAGAATTACTTACCTATCCATTGATTGAAGAAGAACAAGTTCACTATGTTAACTGATTATTAATCATTTTCTACGCAAAAATGCCTTGAAACATTCCGTTTCAAGGCGTTTTTACCTATTACAATCATTAGTTGATTTTTCTAAAAGTAACCATACTCATTCCTGTGATCAGCAGACCAAACATCCATGTAAAGAAGCGATTGTGCTCTCCTGTTTTAGGTAATTGCTTCGTTGCTTCCTCTGTGGCTGTTGCAGAGTTCTTATCATTAGCTGCTTGATTTGAAGAGTGAACTATTTTTGTCATTGGCAGAATTTCTTTCGCAATTTCAGACGATTGTTTATTTACCAGTACATCTGTCGTATCAATATGTGGAATTGATTGTTTTCGAATTTGAGACAATGGTTTTACTTGCTCAGGTATTGTGATCGTTGGATTGCTGCCTTCAGGGTGGATTTGTGGTTTAATCACTTCTTCACCACCATGTCCACCATTTCCATTTTCCTCGTTATCCCCTTCATAGTTTCCATTGTTCCCCTCTGGTTTATCCGGTTTTGCATCTGGATTCTCATCTGGATTATCCGGTGTCTCATCTGGATTTTCATCGGGATTATCCAGTGTCTCATCTGGGTTCTCGTCCGGATTATCTGGTGTCACATCGGGATTCTCATCTGGATTATCCGGTGTCTCGTCTGGATTTTCATCTGGATTATCCGGTGTCTCATCTGGGTTCTCGTCCGGATTATCTGGTGTCACATCGGGATTTTCATCTGGATTATCCGGTGTCACATCGGGATTTTCATCCGGATTATCCGGTGTCACATCGGGATTTTCATCCGGATTATCCGGTGTCTCGTCTGGATTTTCATCTGGATTATCTGGTGTCACATCGGGATTTTCATCGGGATTATCTGGTGTCACATCGGGATTTTTATCCGGATTATCCGGTGTCTCGTCTGGATTTTCATCTGGATTATCCGGTTTAGGATTAGGATCTGGATTAGGATCTGGATTAGGATCTGGCTCAGTCAAGCCCCCTGTTCCTCCAGCTTTTTGTTCAACTGTTTGACGTTGACTATATTGTGTCAAATGATGACTGTCCTCAGGTTGACCATCTGCTACTTTTACGGTAAATAAAGCAGGTCTATTGATTGGTTGTGTCAGTGTAATATTAAACGTAAAAGTTGCTAGTTTGTTGTGGAATACAAGTGAAGCTGGATCGTGTTCGATCTTCAACGCTGGATCAACGTTTTCAAATTGGACAACAGACTGTAAAATCGGTTGAATATCCCCTGAATAAGTCACCAGTGCCTTCACCGTGATCGTCTCTCCTAGTTTAAGTCTCATAATACCAGAGTTTGCTGAAACATGTTCTTCTAAAAATTTGATTTGATTCACATTTGCCCAGACGGAATGAGAAGCTAGTTGAGCGACATCATTGCTAGGTTGTTCATCTGTCTGTGCAGCTTCGACTGGTACAGAAACACTACTCAGTAAAACTGAAGCAAAGAGAAGACTTAAATATTTCATGAGAATTCCTCCTATTTAATATCATTATCATGTTAAACATAAGATAATATAGATTGAGACGGAAGATTTACTGTTTTTTTGTTGAAAATAAAGAAATTTTCAGTAAAAATTTCAACCGGAGGAATTTCAATGCAAACACAAGAAGCAATCAAAAAGTTTTTATTAAAGAAGAAAAATGTAACAAAGCTTGAGATTTTTCTTTTTTTAACAGAGCATCAGTTCTTTATCACCACGCACTATCTAGCCGACCATTTTAAGATGTCTGATTCAAATTTTCTTTTATATCTTCATGAAATCGAACAGGACTTCCATGCTTTGGGCATAAATAATCTGGAAGTAGTGAAAAACAAAAAGTTTGTCAAAATTTCTTTGAACGATGCTGACCTTGCGAAGTGTTATTACGAATTATTTGGTAAATATTGTTTTGAATCAACTAATTTTCAAATCATCGCTGCCTTACTTCGACAAAAAGTCAACTCAATGGTCACGATCAGCCAAATGACAAATTACAGCCCTTCATATCTCTATTCTAAAATGAAAGCAATCAACCAATTTTTAGCTCTATATGGAATCTCCTGCAAGTTTTCAAGTAAAGGAAAAAAAATAATCACTGGTAGTGAAGTTCAAATCCAATATTGTTTTCTAGATGTTTATTGGACGATTTTTGCTAATACGTCCCTTCCCTATCACAAGGAAGAGCCAAAAAAAATCGATTACACTCTTCATGTCTTCTTCAAGAAAGAGTTATTGGATGAGATGAATGGTGGCGTCTTGGATAAGTTGTATCTTCTTTTAAAACTTTGCCAGGATAATTTTCCCATGACTTCTTTAGAAAATGTTCAAAAAGAATTAAGTCAGTTTAAGTATATTGATCTTCTAATTGAACCTGATGTGGATATTTTAAATCCTGATTTACCGATTTGTCGGGAACAACGAATCATACTCAATTTATTAGCACGCCTAACGATTTCTCAATTGGATAGTGAAGAACAAAGTTTGACGCACTATCAAAGACTGTTAGCGATCGATTTTCCTTATTTGATTTATTCCAAGAACTTAGTCGAAACATTCAGTCAGCATTTCGCTTTAGAGCTACCTGAAAAACAAAAAAAGTTATATGCACTGTCCTTTACGATCAATAAACTTCACAATACCTTTTTGGATAGCGAACAGCCGAATACACCTTTACCAACTTTTTTGCTTTATAAGGATCAGAAAAACTATGAACACTTAAGAACCGTGGTCGCTGAATTTTATGAGAACTTCCGGCAAGAAAATTGGCATTACTTACCAGATTTTCTAGAAAAAGAAAATATTTCATGGGTAGTCGAAGAATTACTACATTTCTACGACCGATTCAAAAAGCAACCGCCGATCATTATCGGTGTGAATCACACGAAAGACTTTTATATCAGCAAAGATTTAATTGTTAATATTGAACAAATCTTTTCAAAAGAAGCGATCGTCATCCAACGTTACTATATGGAGCGTTGCGATATCGTCATTAGTGATTGTCCACTAAACCAGCTACCCGAGCGTATCAAAAAGATTTATTTGTTAAACGGCATCGTTCGTCCAGATGATTGGAAAAAGATGATTGCTCAGTTAGCTACCTATATTTTTGAGATTAAACAAGAACGTGACTACGCTGATTTTGATTGATCATCACAGAAACAATTAGCTCAGTATCCTGTAGCGTTCTTACTATCTATCCCCCTGTTCACTAAACTTTCATGAGACTTGACACTATAGCTATTCTTTTCGAACAGTTCATTATATAATAATGGAAAAAGGAGCTTCTTTATGACTGAACATCGAATTTTTACTATGCCCTTTTCTTCTGTCTATCCTCTTTATCTAAAAAAAGCAGAACGAAAAAATCGTACAAAAGAGGAAGTTGACCAAATCGTTTATTGGTTGACCGGCTATAAACAAGCTGAATTAGAGGAACAGATCAAACTGGAAAAGGACTTCAAAACTTTCTTTGCTGAGGCACCGAGATTGAATCCTGACCGTAAATTGATCACTGGCGTCATTTGTGGTGTTAGAGTAGAAAATATTGAAGAGCCATTGATGCAAGAAATTCGTTATTTGGATAAGTTGATCGATGAGTTAGCTAAAGGAAAGAAAATAGAAAAAATTCTAAGAAAATAATGGAATCACTAGTTTTTAGTTGGTTTAAACAACAATAACCGTTAAAATAAAAAAAAGGAGGTTATAATAATGTATGAACTTATTCGAAGTAATTTTCAAAGATATGCTATTTTACGAGCAGCTATTTATATCATTGCTGGTATCGCCATAGTCATCAATCCAACTGCCGTATTTAATTTTGTCGGCTATCTTATCACTGCTTATTTTGTTTTATTAGGTCTGATCAATTTATTTGAAGCCTATAAAAACAAGCAAAAAACGGGTGCTTGGGGATTTGGACTTTTCAGCGCAATTGCTTTTCTGATTTTCGGACTGATCGTGTTCTTATTTGCATCAGCAATCGTTTCGATCTTACCAATTCTTTTAGGCTTGATGATTTTAGCAAATGGCGCATTTCAATTGTTCATCAGTTTGAATACGAAATCAAAAGGATGGTCATTATACAGCGTAATTTTACTGATTGGCGGATTGATTTTATTATTTAATCCATTCCAAAGCTTGATGGTACTTTTCCAAATCTTTGGTGGTATCTTGATATTTATGGGGATTTCTGAAATCATCAACTACTTTAAAGTAAGAAATATGTATGTCAATTGATTAGTTATTTAAATTCGAGGTTGGGCTTAATGCCTAGCCTTTTTTGTCCTGCGCTTTCATATATCCATACAATGGACGATACTACATAAATAACGTTATTTATGTTATCCTGTTTAGTAGGTCATTTGACACGAATAAAATAAATTCTTTTTTGAGAAAGGAAGGATGAAAAGAATGGAATTTATAGGTATTCTCTGTTTGATCTTGTTAGCGACAACCATTGGCTCTCACCTTTCACGGAGGTTTGGTGTACCTGCGGTGATCGGTCAACTACTCGTTGGCGTCTTGCTTGGTGGTGCGGGTCTGGGATGGGTGCATCCAAATATTCTCGTCCACGATTTTTCAGAAATAGGTGTCATTTTATTGATGTTTTTAGCTGGACTGGAAAGCGATCTTTCTCTTTTGAAAAAATACTTTCGACCAGGAATGTTCGTTGCTTTATTAGGGATCATACTCCCCGTATTATTTGGTTGGTTGACGGGTGAAATTTTCCAAGTCACAAGGAATGAAGCTATCTTCTTTGGAATCATCCTCGCAGCAACTTCTGTTAGTATCTCTGTTGAGGTATTGAAAGAACTTCATGTAGTCAACACAAAAGAAGGTTCGACTATCTTAGGTGCTTCAGTAGTTGATGACATTCTTGTCGTGTTGGTGTTAAGTTTCAGCTTATCATTTTTGACAGGAGAATCTGGTAGCAGCCTCCCTTTACCGCTTCTTTTATTGGAGCAAGTGATCTACTTTATTTTTATATTTTTATTAGTCAAATGGATTGCCCCATTTTTGATGTCACTAGCTGGAAAAATCTATGCCAACTCTGCGATTATCATTGTTTCCTTGGTTTTATGTCTAGGTATGTCCTACATCGCTGATTTGATCGGACTAAGTTCAGTTATTGGTGCATTTTTTGCAGGAATCGCGGTGAGTCAAACTTCGGTCAAAGAAGAAGTGTATCATAATGTCGAGGCATTAGGTTATGCCGTATTTATTCCAGTCTTTTTTGTCAGTGTTGGACTAGAAGTCGATTTCTCTAACTTTGGAGAACAATTGATTTTTATCTTGATCCTAACAACTGTTGCAGTCTTGACTAAACTTGGTGGTGGTTATCTAGGGGCGAAAGTAGCCGGTTTCTCAACGAATAGTGCCTTTATGGTAGGAGCTGGCATGATCTCACGTGGTGAAATGGCACTGATCATCTTGCAAATTGGACAACAAAGCCAATTGATTGAAGCAAAATATTATTCTCCACTTGTGATCGTAATCTTATTAAGTACTTTGATCTCTCCATTGATTCTTAAATACTTTACTAGAAAAGTGTATCATGGGTGATTCGTTCTCAGATAAATAGAGCCTTTCTACTAGATTTCTCGAATCTAATAGAAAGGCTCTATTTTTGATCAAATAATATGCTCTTTGCTATCGTTCCATAACTCTTCTGGCGAGTAATAATCATTTTCATTCAGAACAAGAGTGCCATCTGGTTGAATTTCAATGGTCGATCCTACCCAGGTTGTTTGTGAAGCCAATAAACTATTCTTTCTCTTGCCATTTTTCATCGAAAAAGCTTCTGCATGTTCTTTGGCTAAATGTGATTTTAAATATCTTGTTTCCCCATTATCAAATTAGATCTTCAACATGCTTGCTGCCATCTCCGCTTTTACTGCTCTTGGGACATCAGTCATCTTATCTCCTCCTCTTGTTATTTACACTCGTTTCTATAGACTAGTGGATCACTAGAAAAGGAAAATAGCCAATGGTTTTGTATCCGATTTCACACTCTATGTTTATTGGTAAGTTTGGTTCAAATACTGCAATAAAGCAGGCGCTCGATTAGTAGCAGAATCGCCTTCTTCTCTGTTTTCTAACATGCTGATCACCAAGTAGCCATTTGTTTCAGGATTGATCGCATAAAGGAAACTGTTTTCTTGTCCTTTTTCATCCTGCTTTTCTTTGATTTCAGCTGTGCCAGTTTTTGCTGCAAGCGGAATGCCAAGAGCAGCTAAAGAATGTGCAGTTCCGTTAGGATCTTGCACAACGTCGACTAAATCTGGCAAAATCGTTTGGACACTTGATTCACTGATCACATTTTTCTTATCTTTAGTTTCCTGATCCATAACTAATCGTGGATAAACTAAACTGCCATTATTTGCAAAAACACTATACATCGCAGCTTGTTGGATCGGATTGATCAATAATTGTCCTTGCCCATAGCCTGTATCTGCCAACAAAATCTCCGAATTGAATGAGTCTTCATTTGAGATCTGCGCAGGATTCATTTGGATCGGTAAATCAAGATCTTCACCAAAAATAAATTGATTCAGTCCTTTTCTAAAGGCTTCTTCCCCCATTTTCAATGTTTCTTGTGCCATATAGATATTATCAGAATAAACTAAAGCATTTTTCAAGTTGACTTGTGGTACATCACTGACACGTGTCACTTGGTAAGAACCCCAAGAGCTATCTTTTTGCCACTTCAATCCATTGATCGTTAAGACTTCATCTGGATTCAATGTTCCATTATCTAAGCCGATGGCTGCGGTGATCATTTTGAATGTTGAACCCGGCGCATAACCTGTCGCAAAACGACTGATAAATGGACGATTTGGGTCTTCTTCATATACTTTGTAATCATCTTGGGAAATACCGTTCGTCATTTTATTTGGGTCATAACTAGGTGAACTGACAAGGGCCAACAAATCTCCAGTTTTAGGGGCTGTCGCCACAGTAGAACCTGGTTTTCCATCTAAGCTATCGAATGCCGTTTTTTGCGCATTAGCATCGATCGTCAACTGGATATCCTGTCCATTTTTTACTTCATGTTGGAGTAAGACCGCTTTTTCATTTCCTTCTTCATCTGTGACACTTAATTTCCCGCCGTTCGTACCTCTTAATTCTTTGTCGTAAGCCATTTCTAAGCCTGAACGCCCGATTTTTCCTGTGCTACTCAACTCAGGATTTTTCTCAATGTCTTCTGCGGTGATATCTCCTACATAGCCAATCAATTGGGCAGCGGCTTCCCCTAGCGGATAATAACGACCGTCAACTTCTTGGATCGTTGCTCCATTGGGAAGTTCTGGTGTTTCCCCATCAATGATTTTTAAAGGAACAAAGTAATCCGGTTGGACCCAATCTTGAGAAATCGCTTGTTCTATACTGGCTTCCGTCAAATCGAATGCTTCAGCGATTGCTTTGATATTCGCTGATTTTTCCTCACCCTCACCTAATTTCGCAGGTACGACACCTAATTGTTTTAATTTCCCAGTTGTCGCTAACGGCTGTTTATTACGGTCCAAGATTTCGCCACGCGACGCTATATCTGTACTCAAGCTGACTTTATCTTGTCCTTCCATTTGCGGAAAAATCAAATTAGGTTGCCAATTGATTTTGGTTTGGTCTCCCTCTTTGGACAAGGTTCCTTCATATGCTAAGTCTTTCAATTCACCTAGCGTCGTATTCATTTTAGCTTTATACGTAAACTCATACGTATCATTCTCTTTTTTTGTCACGGATAAGTCTGAGAGTTTGATCCCTCTGATCTCTGCTGCACCGTAAATGTTTTGATATTTTTCCAAAATATCTTGTTCAGTAAGATCACTATCTTTCTCTACTTGAAGTGATTTTACCGCTTCTTCATAATTTTCCTGATTCAGGGAGTCAATAAATCCTTCAATCGTTTGTTCTCCAGCTTTTACTGCTTGTTGTTCCTGAACGTGTTGATAATAAAAGAAGCCACCACCAGCTGCTGCAAGCAAGACGACGATTCCCGCTCCGATATAGATGCCGGTCGATTTTTTCTTTTGTCTGCCACTCCTCTTCATGTTTTGAATACCTCTCTTTATTAAAAGTACGAATCAAAGATATTCTAACACATAGAAGAGGAAATAGAACAGCAGCCCAAATGATTCTTAACCAGTACTGTTCTTATGTTAACTTTTTTTTAATCAAAATAAACCAGTTCGTTTTAGGAACTGGTTTATCAATATGGTTATATGGTTATTTGTCCAAAAACTCGTGTATCGCTTGCTGATTTTTAGTCAAGTCGATTTCCAAGACACTACCAGCTGGTGTATTATCATTGAAGTCCCAACTTTTATCAACGGGCACGGACAATGTATCGATTTTCTTCTCGTCATCTAGGAAATCTAACCCACAATCTAACAGTACACTTTCCGGTAGATTGGTTTGGATACTACCTAAAAGTTTGCCGATCGCCTTGGGTAATTTGATGATCGATGTGACATCTTTCAATTGACTGGCTACCGCCTCAACGACTTGTTGTTGTCTACGGATCCGTCCAAAATCACCTTCTTCGTCTTCACGAAAACGAGCATATTGCAGCAAGGTATTTCCGTCCATTGTTTGCTTTCCTTTTTTGATAGCTACCCCATCTAAATCCAAATCTTTTTCTGCATCGATCGTGACGCCATCTGGAAACAATTCATCAATACAATCAATAAAATCTTGAAACGTAATACTTGCATAGTAAGGGGTCTCTAATTTGAAATTATCTTGTAAGGTTTGGTTTAATAAGTCGATACCTCCATATGAATAGGCGGCATTGATCTTATTCATTCCATAACCAGGAATAGAGACGTAAGAATCTCTCATGATAGAAATCAATTTGGCTTGTTTGGTCTTTTGATCATATTGGGCGACCATCAAAGAATCCGAACGACCATTTTCTTCTTTTGATCGTGCATCAGAACCAATCAATGCTACATTGATGATCGATGGGACATCTTGTGCATTGACTTTCTCAACTGTTGCAGATTGTTTCACTGAGGAGAACCCTTGGATAAATTCAAAAGAAAAAAAGCCAATGACCATTGCAAGTACTAACAAGATACTTAATATGATTTTCTGAAATGGTTTCATTCAGTTGCCTCTTCCTTTCAAACTCTTCTACTTGAAACGAGGACCTTTGTCTATTATGATGAATCAAGTGAAGAGTTTATTCTCTTACATGTCTTTGGGTCGATTGAGCTGCAACTCGTCGACCTTTTTTGTTTGTCTCTCTGTTTTATTTCGTTCGGTATTCTTTGGAGTGAGACGAATACCTTTATTGATAAAATCAAATAGCTTGTTCCAGCGCATCCCCTTTCTTGTCCAGACACAAGTTAGGCAAAGCGAGCAAAAAAGGAAAAGAAAGCATAAGAAAAGGTCAGAAACCTTTTCGAACAAGATTTCTGACCTAGCATCATCTCATCGTCCGAGTTTTAGCACTATACAACGTAAAGAACGTATTCTTAGCTATTGGAAAAAGCCTTAATCCGACAATTCCTGTTTGACCCATTGGCGTCTTTCGACGTTTCTGGGCAATAGCCTATGTTTGTATAGGAGCCTCACCTAACAAGGTTAGTACTTATTTGATTTTCACAAAATTTATCATATTCCTCTTCCCATTGATAATCAATAAAAAAAAGAATAAAATAACTAAATTAAACTTTATTTAATAAATGTAGAGCTAACGTTTGATTCTTAAATCATTTTTACACTAGAAAAAACTGCGTTATCAGCCCGATATTTATTCCGGACGTAACAAGCGAATGATCTCACCTAATTTACCGTAGTCGTTTCCTGCTAAGCGGCTGATTGGTTGTAACTGTTTCGGATCGATATAGCCTGTTTGTTCATCATAAACAGCTTCACTTATTTGATAAGTAGAAATTTGCAGTAAAAATAAATCAGCGGTTGTTTCTTGGCCTTTTTTGATCGGCACATGTTGGTATAGTGTCGTTTCAAAGGCAATACTTGCTTCATTGATTCTTGGGACGCTGATCGTATCGGATTCGGAAGTAGTGAAAGAGGTCAACGACAATTCACTTTCTTCGCTTGATAAGCTAGCAGCTGTCTGATTCGCATCTACAAGTATTCTTTCGTCAAGAACATGGATCACCGCTTCTTTTGTATCGATAAGATGCTTTGCTGTATCTTTCCACTCCCCATTTTTTCTTTGGATAGCTAAAGAAAGTATCGGCGGATTGGAACTGACGATATTGAAGTAACTAAATGGTGCTACATTGGTCACTCCTTTTGAAGACCTTGTCGCAACCACTGCCACTGGGCGAGGGATAACTGAGCCAATCAACAGTTTATAATTTTCTCTTTCTGTTAACTCTGAAGGTACTCGTTTGAACATTTGCTTTCCTACTTTCTGGTTGAATGATCATTCCTGATGATAGTCATGGTATCGGACAATCTCCTTCATTGTCAACTAAACGTTCTTATTGCAACCTTTATTCACAAAAAAACACCCAGCGCAGTTTCATGCGCTGAGTGTCAAATTGATTATTTCAATCGGAATAATGTTGGTGCTTGGTCAGGTGCCCAAGTAACATCACCAAAGTTGAAATGTGGAACAATAGTTATGTAGACTCTTCCATTGTGTCTTACTTCTTCATTCATAGAATAACGTTCTGGTGAAGCCATTGAACCTACTTTCCATTCACGGATTCCTTCGATTGTTTCATCTTGTTTCGTTGTCACTGATAAAGTGTTACTTGCATCTGAAACTTCGTCTGTTGTACTGATTGCACGTACCACGTATGAGTATGTTGTGCCAGAAGCCAAGTTTTCATCTGTGTAGCTAGTAGATGGCGTTGAAGCCACTAACTGACCATTGCGATAGATATCATATTGTTTGATACCTTGTGTATGGGTTGAAGCTCCCCACATCAATGACACACTTGAAGTCGTTTCGCCCATTGAATGTAAGTTTTTAGGAGCAGTTGGTTTTTCTTCAGCAGTTGTCGCTCTAGTTGTCACTGAAATCGCTGTTTTGTCAGATGTCAATCCAGTTTGGCTAACTGCTTCGATCTCATAGTTGTATGTTGTTTCTTCATTTAGTCCTGCATCTTTAAATTCTGGATCATTTGTATTATCAACTAATTCACCGTCACGGTAAACGTTGTATGATACAGTATTGGCTTGGCCATTCCATGCTAATTCTACAGAAGAAGCAGTCACATTTGCAGCACGTACATTTTGTGGTGCTTGTGGTTTCACAGGAATAGCTGAATCACCTTTCACATCAACATCAATCACGTTGTAGAATGCATTAGCTGTATCCGCTACATCCCAAACAGCTAAAATCACATGGTAACCTAAACGATCACTTGGTACGTTGATTGCGTGTGATGTCGTTGTTGCTGGTGTGCCATTATGGTTGATCGTACCAATCAATTCAAAATCAGAACGTTCTAATTTATCGTTTGGATTCCAATCTGCTTTTGTCATGTAATAATGCCATTTTGTTGTTGCATGTCCAACAGTATAGCGTCATGTAAATAAGTTTGCTCCTTGATCGATCGATTGTTTTGTCCAAAGTGATGAAGTTTGTTGATCAAGATTGAAATCACCAAGTGAACCACCTGCTGATGCAATTTGTCCATCAGCTGGTCCAGCTTGTGGGTATCCTTTTAAGGCTTCTAAAGATTGAGATTCGTTGATAACCGCTCCATATTTTTGGAAAGCAGCATTCCAGTTTGTGTCTCTGTCTAAATGTCCTTGGTACCCACGACTGATAGGAGACTGTACATATCCGTGTGCAGATGCTTCATTCCCACCAATTGCTAGACTTGCTCCAAATAAAATACTTGAGCATAAAATGGTTCCTAAAATTTATTTTTTCATGTTTCCCTCCGTAATTAACGATTAATATAGATAACTTCAACTTTTTTCAAAAATTTCATATTATGTATTTGTTTTTGTTATCTTAAACTAAGAATAACAGACAAATATGTTTAAATCTAACCAGTTATTACCGCAAGCAAGGTAATAATAAATTACAAAAAAATGTTGAATCACCGTACAAAACGTTCCTTAAACAAGATTTTATGGATGTATTTTAGTATTGGAATAATTGAAAAAAATATTGATCGTCTATATTCTTGATTTTTTATTATAAATCAGCAAATTTTTAACTATTAAAATTTCGTTATTTCTTATTTATGAAAAAAACTATAACTCTAACTATAATAACAACTAACCCCTTACTCTTTTGCTAGTGTAAGTTCATTCATTTGCGGTATCGATTGCTTCATCATATGATGATACAAAGGGGGAGTATTTATGAAAGCTTGGCTGATCGTGCCCTTTGCCGTTTTATTGTTTTCATTAACGGGTTGTGAAGAGCCACAGCAGATGACTGTTCCTGATCAAACGAAAAGCACTAGTTCTACTGTCGAACAAATAACCACTGAACAAACCGATCATTTAATCGAAGAAACGGAGGAATCGCTTGTGAGTTACCCATCTGGCAGTTTATTAGCCGCAGTCGAAGACAACGATCGAAAGAAAGTTGAGGATATTTTACAAACAGAGTATTCAATCGATGAACAAAATGACAAAGGCGAAACACCTTTACTAATTGCCACACATCATGATTTTGTCGAGATCGCCAAACTTCTGATCGATCATGGTGCGTCAATCGATATCCAAGATGCGATTCAAGACAGCCCTTACCTTTACGCTGGAGCACAAGGAAAAACAGAGATCCTATCTTATATGTTGGAACAGCGTGAACCAAATCAAGCAATCGTCAATCGTTTTGGCGGTAATGCCTTGATTCCAGCAGCTGAAAAGGGCCATTTAGACAATGTGAAACTCCTGTTAACCGACGCACGTGTGGACATCGACCATCAAAATAATTATGGTTATACCGCGTTGATTGAAGCAGTTGCTTTACGTGATGGTTCTGAAATCTATCAACAAATCGTTCAAGAACTGTTGAATCATGGCGCAGACAAAACGTTACGTGACAATCAAGGGAAAACTGCGGAAGATTACGCAAGAGAACTGGGATATACTGAGCTATTGGCACAACTATCTCAATCATAATATAAATATAAACGCTGAAAAAACTCCCTCAAATGCGGTGTACACGCATTTGAGGGAGTTTTTTCATCCTATTTTTATTTGCCGATCACGTTGAAATTATGATTCACTTTTGCATCTATCACTTTTTTTCGTTTGAAATAGTCGGCAATCAATTCGGTCATATCGATTGGATATTCTTTTACGATCTTCTCCGCTGAAAACATCTTATAATTTCCACCACCAACTGCTCGATATTGATTGATCACCACTTCTAGTGGTTTATCTAAGGGAATCGGTTCCCCTTCTTTTTCAAAGCGCGTTACACGATGCCCGATGGGGTGATTTAAATCAATTGTGTAATTGATACCTTCATACATATCATAGTTATAATATTGAGGTTTGGGCTGGATATACTTCGGATCAAACGTAATTCCTTCATCGGTTGCCATTAAGTAACCAGCCGTTTGTTCGAGTGCTGCTTTCAGTTCTTGTCCTGTCACACGTACAACAGCCAGAGTATTCGGGTAAATATAATTCGTAAGAATATGACGCATACTGACAGATTGTGGCAAACCAGTCACTTCATTATTGAATAAGGCTGTTCCTGAAATCTCTGCTCCAGTCGCATCCATCTGTATTCGATTGATCAATTCAATATATGGATGCTCATTGACTCTAGCTGCCATTGGATCAATAATCCGTAGATCGCCCAGCACTTCTCCCACTGGTTGGTCTAGCCACACATCTAATGCTTTTGAGACTAGTCCAACTTGTTCAAGAATAATAGGATCTGGAGATGCCTCGTTCGTCGGATAAAGTTGACACGAGTGGTCTAAGACGATAAACTTGTTATCTTGCTTTTTGACAGTTAGTTTGATTGCTCCTACAAAAGCCCCACGATATCCTGGTTGGATCACTGGTACACCATTGACGACTTCAGCAATTTCACGATGTTGATGCCCTGTGACTAACGCATCGATCCCAGGTACTTCTTGTAATAATTGACTTCCTTCGTTTTCACCAGTCATTGCTTCAGTCGGCTCGTTTGTTGTTAGATCTTTTTCAAAACCACCATGGTATCCAACGACGACTAAATCTGCTAACTCACGTAATAGTGGCACGTACTTTTTGGCCGTTTCCACAGCCGACACAAAGTGAAGATCCTTGATTGTTTCAGGATTTTCCCAGTTTGGGATATACTGGGTCACTAGTCCCAAGACCGCCACTTTGATCCCTTGTTTCTCAATGATCTGATACGGAGGTAAAACCGATTCCTGTTGATTCTTCCTTAACATATTGGCTACGACTATTGGGAAATCATAGGATTGGATTGCTTCATTCAAATAGTTCCAGCCATAATTAAATTCATGATTACCTAACACACCTACATCATAGTTCATGCCGTTTAGAAGCTTTGTTAACGTCGAGACAGAATACTCCGGTTGTTTTGCAACAAAATAACTAAGTGGCGAACCTTGGATAAAGTCACCGTTCTCAATCATGAATACCGGACCGCTCGCTGCTTGTCTTAATTCCTTCAGTTTTCCAGCTACCTTCGCCACACCAAATGGTTGTTCTAGGTCACTGGCATAATTCGTCGGCAGAACGTAGCCGTGCATGTCACTTGTTGCAAGGATCGTCACGTCCATTATTTCACCCTCTCAGTCGTTTTTATTGGTTCCAAGCATCTTCTAACTGCGGTACTGAATCTGTGATCAATTGATCTGTATCTTGATTTGTGTTAGCTAATATATTCTCCATGATCGTACGTATTTCGTTGAACGCATTGTCACTATTCTCCACGACTGGAATCGAGAACAATTCTTTCGTTGCCTCTTCTAACTGTCGTGGGACTTTTGTTTCCGATGAATTTTTGTAGTCATCACTTTCTAATACTGATTCGATCGTTGGCATATAGCCAGTCATGGTTGCCCAATACAATTGGTTTTCTGGCTCTGATAAGAATTTCATATATAAAAACGCTGCTGTCCGTTCTTCTGGTGTGGCACTACTGAACATGTAGAGATCCGTTCCTTGTTGTAAATTGATTTTTTCAGGGCGTGGAGCAACGTCATACGTAAATACACCTTCCGTATCTTTCTTCACATATCCTTCCCCTGCAATCGATCCGATAAACATAGCTACTTTTTGATTGGCAAAAGGCCCTGATAAATAGTTGTCTGATCCCGCAATCCGGAAGTATCCATCTTTGACACCCTCCGCGTAATAGTTGATCAATTCTTTTGATTTGTCACTGGTCAAATCTAACTCTTTGTTAAATTCAACCCCTTTGTTTTCCATACCAATCGTATAATAGTTGTTCAAAGAATCAAAGCCGGCACCTACAACTTCGCCATCCGTTGCTTCATAAATCTTTTGGGATGCTTCTTTGAGTTCAGCGAATGTCGTTGGTACAGCGACATCATATTTTTCCAACATATCTTTGTTATAAAAGAGCATTTCAGTCGATTTATTAAAAGGAATACCGTACTGGACATCATTGATCTTGGCGCCATCCAGCAAAGAGGTACGAATCGCTTCTTGGTCTTGCCAACCAATCGTGTCATTATCGATCAATGGTTGGAGATCAACGAGCATCTCGTCTTGTGCAGCATCGTATAACCAACCAGGATAAGCTTGAGTAATGGTTGGTAGATCTCCTGGTGACGGAAGAGTGGAGTTGATCTTTGCTTGTAGATCAGAATATTGGGCTTGGTTTTGTAATTCGACTTTGATAGTTGGGTTTGCTTTAACAAAATCATCAGTCATCTTTTGTAACGCTGTTTCTTGCGCACCGTTCATTGCATGCCAAAAGGTGATCGTCGTGTCTTTTGTTAAATCAGTGACAATTTCTTCACTTGACGAAGATGCGTTCGAGCCAGTGTTCCCACAGGCGCCTAAAGTCATTACAGCTGCTGATGCTACCAAAAACTTACTAATAGTTGTCCATTTCATTTTTCATTTTCCTCCAATTATAGTTGAATGGTTTCGCCTCTTTGTACTAATACTCTGCTTCCATATGGATTATGCATACTCTCAGGTTTTAACGTATGGATTGGGACCAACATAGCTGGTTTTATCCGATCGATGATTTCTGCTAGATCCGCAGGTTTTGCATGACCTGATAATGATAACTGCTTAAACTCCACTTGTTGCTTTTCAAAAGATGCTCTAAAAATCGCGTACTGGGGATCAAACTCGCCTAATGGTTGGGCATCACTGTGTATATACAGACCTCCTTTTTGTAATGAGTCAACCTTACCAACAAATTGCCAAAAATAATCTGTCGAATCTGCTAATAAAGTATCGTAAGAATACTCAAGTTGTGGATCTAATGTATCGATCCGCTCTTTCTTCTCAGCGTAGTAATAAGGGACTTCTCGTTTTGCGACTTTTTGTAAGAGTAAAGCCATTTCTGCTTCCACAACTACTTGTCGTGGGGAGGCATCGATCAAAGCTTCCCAGCGTTTGATGTTCGCTGGATAAAAATTGAAGGTCAATTGACGATTCTCGTTTTCTTGGATCAACTTCACCAGTTGCTCCGTCAGTCCTCTTTCGCTATCTGGTGATGTCACATGTTTCTTTTCTTTCTCTGGGAAACTAATGCTCACTCCTTCCAGCATCAATACATCGACCTTCTGTGCCGCTTCACAAAACTCTTCTGTCAAATGTCGGTCAAATCCATGAAGACGAAGGTCACCTGAATAAGCAATCAAAGCAGTTGGTGTTTCGATAAGAAAGGCTGCTGCCCCATATGCATCATGATCCACAGGAAACAAACGTATCGTTATTTCGCCAATGTGAATATCTTGATCAGGCGCAATCGTTTTGATCATTCGTGTATTTCCTTCTATATAAGGTGAAGGCAACAAGAATGTCCCGTTACGATTTAAGCTTTCCAATAAATCTTTGGTCGGCTCTAATGTATATAAGGGGATTTTTGGATCAAGATAATTGATCATTTTTGTATGATCCAAGTGAACATGCGATAAAAATACTGCAGTATTTTTAAACTTAGTCTCTTGCTTTTGTGTGGTCAATCGAGGATCATAAATATCAATTGCTGGAATAAATCCTACATCTAGTAAAGTTGGTAGCTCTTCATTTGGTAAGTTGATCTCAGGGTGATATTCTGTCCCAAAGTCAAAAAAGATTCTATCGTCCCCGTAAGCAACTTCAATGACTGTTCCACCGATCGTCATGAGCCCACTATGAAAGGTAATACTTGTTTTTTGATTAGCCTTTGATCCCATTTTTTGCCACTCCTCGGATGATTTCTTTTCTAAAAATAAAGTAAATAAGCACAATTGGTAATACCGTTAAGGTGGCTGCTGCTAATTGTAAGTGGACATCACTGCCACTTTCGCTCGTAAATGCAGATAAGCCATTGTTCAATAATCGAAACCTTTTGTCATTTGTGACCAATAACGGCCATAAAAAGGAGTTCCAACTCGAAATGAAAGTCAAAATTCCTACTGTGACCAGCGCTGGCTTAGACATAGGAACAAGGATCTTTTTTATATATTCCATATCAGATGCGCCATCGATCTTAGCTGCTTGATAAAAGGAACGTGAAATACTTTTCAAGTAATTAGTCAAATAATAAATATAAAAAATACTCGTCAAAAACGGTAAAATCAAGGCAGTATAAGAGTTCAACAAGCCTAAACGTGCGATTGTATTATAATTCATAAATATGATCGACTCGTATGGAATCATCAACAGAGAAATCAATCCTACCATCACTACTTTCTTGTAGCGAAATTCCAAAGTTGCTAAAGCAAATGCTGCCAACAGTGAAGTGATAATGGTTGCCAATGTAGTTACTAACGATACAAATGACGTGTTGATGAAGTATTGAATAAATGGCGCTTTTTCAAATACCGCGAAATAATTCACCCATTGAAAGGAATCAGGTATAACAGTTGGTGGAATACTTGTCGCTTCCCGATACGTCATCAATCCACCGAGTATCATATAGATAAATGGAAAAACAGTAATGATTCCTAGGAGTGTCAAAAATAAGTGTGAGAGCAATGTAACGATTTTTTTCATCTTTGTCTCCCTACTTTCTTCAAAATCAACTGTTGGAAAAAAGTAATACTTAGAATAAGCAAGAATAAAACAAGTGTTGCTGCCATAGCTAGACCTGGTCTACCTGCAACGTGGAACTTATCATAAATGTAAAATACTGCGGTCATCGCACTTTTTGCAATTCCAGCTTGACCACCAAACAGTGCATAAACTTGCGTGTAGATTTTAAATGCGCCAATCAAATTGACTGTTAAGAGAAACGTCAATGTAGGAAGCAGTTGGGGCAAAGTGATTTGTAAAAAAATCTCCCATTCATTTGCGCCAAACATTTTCGCGATCTTGTAATGCTCTTTGTCAATGTTACGGAATCCGGCTAATAATATGATGATATTGAAAGCTAGACTTGTCCAAATACCAAAGAGGATCAAAGTCGGCATACTCATTGACACACTATCTAACCAATTCACGCGGGGAAGCCCAACAAACTCGAGTAAATAATTGATGAGTCCGTAAGATCCGTTGAAAAAATAGCGAAAAACAATACCGATCGCTATTGTACTCGTGACATAGGGCATAAAAAAAATCGCTTCAAAAAATGACTTATACTTTACTTTTTCAAAAATCACCCACGCAATTGCTAATGAAAGAATCAAAGCAATTGGTACGACTGTAAAACTGTAGAATGCAGTATTTTTCAATGCGCGAAAAAATACCGGATCACTAAACAACCGTTGATAATTCTCAACTCCTGCAAAGCGAGGATTGATCAATGTCCCTTTTTGAAAGCTCATAAAAAAAGCTCGAAAAAGCGGATAAATATTGAATACGAAAATTGCAAGTAATGCTGGAAGCAAAAAATACCAAGCCTTTAGCTGATTTTCAGAGTTATAATTCTTCTTTCCCATCAATAGATCCTCTCTCCATCAAGACTGAATAAGAACACTTTAGGATAAGCCAAATTAAACGTAACCTCAGTTCCTTCAGTAATCTCATTTTCCACTCGTACAATCGACTTTACTCGCTCTCCTGCAAGTTCAAAGTGTAAAATCCGTTCACGACCGATCAACTCAACACTTTGAATCTTCCCTTTCAAAGGTCCATTATCGCTTGGAAAGATATCTTCAGGACGCATGCCTAAGTAATATTTACCATTTGTGATTGATTTTTTGAAACGCTTTTCCATAAAATGAGTAAGTGGTAAATCAAATGACGCATGTTTGACCCGATCATCGATGACTTCAATCGGTAAAAAATTAATAATTGGATTACCAATGAATTTCGCCACGAATAAATTTTCTGGCTCTAAATAGAGATTTTGAGGGTCATCTTCTTGTTGTATCTTGCCATCTTCCAACAAGATGATTTTGTCACTGATCGATAGAGCTTCTTCTTGATCGTGGGTGACAAAAATCGTCGTGATCCCCACTTCTTTCACTAACCTGCGAATTTCTTCACGGATCTTCAAGCGTAGTCGAGCATCGAGATTACTTAAAGGTTCATCCAATAATAAGACTTCTGGTTCTTGTACTAAGGCTCTCGTGATGGCTACTCGTTGTTGTTGCCCACCAGATAAAGTCCCAGGTTTCTTGTTCTGCAACTCTTTGATATTGGTTAAATCCATATATTTTTCAGCAATCACTTTTGCTTCGCCTTTTTTCTTTTTATTATCCCCAACTAATAAAGGAAACATGATGTTTTCTAAGACAGTCATGTGTGGATACAACGCGTAATTTTGAAAAACAAAGCCAATATTACGATCTTTAGGTTCTGTTTTTATGACCGATTGCCCGTTAAAACGAATATCGCCATCTGTCGGTTGTAATAGTCCTGCGATGAGGTTCAACATCGTTGATTTACCACAGCCACTAGGGCCTAAAAGACAAACAAGTTCTCCTCTTTCAATCGCAAAATCTACTTGCTTAAATGCTTCAAAGCCATTATCAAAAGTTTTCTGTAATCCGATCACCTCAATCATAAGTGACCCTCCGCTCTTCCTTATATTTTTTATGACAGTTGTTTTCTTTCACATCTTCATCTTAACGTTCGAATATTTAGATTACATATATTATTTGTAAATATCTTGAAAATATTCTTAACTCCTAGTTTTTATGTTTGTTTTATTGTAAAAAATTGAAATCAATGTTATAAAATGATGCTTATAAAAACTCTTCATATAATATTTCAATAAAAGGATAACAAAGAAAAAATGCTCTATCTATAGCAATATTTAACGTCAATACGAGAAATAACAGTTATCTAGCAGTTAAACCTCGAAGATTGCTATGGAATAAGCATTTTGTTATTTTTTTAATATCAAAAAAATCGTAGTTTACATATTATTTTTATGATAAATACGGAATTCAAGTGACTTAACCGATTGATAAAAGACAAACAACGAATATTCGAAAATATGTACAAACAAACAGACCACAAAGAGTTAGAATAAAAACTACTCTTTGTGGTCTGTTAGAATATTTAGTCGATCTCTTTCTTGATCAGATCATTATATCTGAGTAAGCGATCTTTGCTTAAAGCTTACGTGCAAAGAATGAAACGATCAATACTAAAATGATTGCTCCGATAAGTGATGGTACGATTGCCATTCCACCGATCACTGGACCCCAAGTACCTAAAAGTGCTTGACCAATAGCTGATCCAACTAGACCTGCGATCACATTCGCAATGATTCCCATTGAAGAACCTTTATTTGTGATTGCTCCAGCAATTGCTCCGATAATACCACCAACGATTAATGACCAAATAAATCCCATGATTATTTCCTCCTAAAATTCTATAAAATAAGTTTATTGTACGCGTGGTTCATTGTTTTCTTTTACTTTTTGCGCACCTTTGCCAACAGCTGATTTTGCTTTGTCAGTTTGTTTTGAAGCAAATTGACCAGTTGATTTTGCTGCATCAGTTACTTTATCTTGTACTGTTTCTTGATCTTTTTCGTATTCTGCTTGTGTTTTGATGTCAACAACATTTACGTTAACTTCGATCACATCAAGATGAGTCATTTCATTTACTTCTGTGCTGATCAATTCTTTGATTTGATCGTAAATGTTTTCGATATCTTTTCCATATTCAACAACTACATCTAAATCAACAGCAACTTGTTTTTTACCAACTTCTGCGTTAATTCCAGCAGTCACGTTATCTGTATTGACTAATTTTTCAGCAATATTTGAGAAAAATCCGCCATCAAGAGTCAACAAACCATCAACGTCTTTCAATGCGTAACCAATGATTTTTTGAATGACTTTGTCTTCATAAGTCAATTCACCTTTTGCTGTAGTATCAGCAACTGGATTTGTACCTGTAGTAGTGTTCACGTTTTTGAAATCTTTGTTTTCCATATTAAATTCCTCCTATGATTTGAAATATTCATCTAACAATTTGGTTTCTTTTAAATAAAAACCAATACCCACACCAATAGCGGTCATGATCAATATTAAAAGAGTTTTGAAAAATCCAACTGTTAACCATAAAACGGCTAATAGTAAGCCAAGACCCCCAAAGATAATAGGGAGCTTATATAGTGAAAAAAATTCTTTCATTTGTGTGCCCTCCTATTCTACTCGTGAGTGCTGGTTGTCTTCATGATCTTTTTCTTCTTGATAACTACTATAATTGACAGCTACTTTGATCTCTTGTTCTGAACCAAGGACATTGGCAACTTGATCTCTCACTTCTTGCATCAACATTTCTGTTTTACCAATCAGAGAAGAAGTACGTTTTAAATCGCCTTTTACATGAATATTGATTTTCTGTTTTGTTGATCGTACTTTGACTTTTGGTGATTGGATGAACTCTTCTTCGTGTAGATACGAACGAGTCAGTCCTTCAATTGCTTTTTTATCCAACGTCAATTTTCCATCTTTGTGCTTTAATACGAAGGTTCCTTTCGATTTTGGATAGAAAAGAACAAATAATAAGATGAGAACGACAACAATTGCAAAAACGACTGCAACCCAGAAAATAAATTGTTGCATATAATAATTTGTTATCGTAAAAAAGCGAAAACGTTCCAATTGTTCAGGTAAGATATATGGTGCATTAACTAGAGCGATGATCAAAAGTACTGAAAGTAAAATTATGCTTACAATTACACCGATGATCTTTACCCCCTTATTCATTTTCCACCTCCTAAGTATCTTATTTTTTATTTTTCAACACATGACCAACAAGTATATCGCTTGAGGAACCCATAGAAATACCTACCTAAAGTAAGCGCTACCAAAAAGTGCAGGCTCAAAATAACTTTGGTAATCCCTCCTGAATAGAAATCTTAAATAACAGTAACAATTATTATATAACTTCTATTGTTTCTTGCTGGCTATACTACAAGGATAGTATTCAAGATTAAAAATTGCAAAGATAATGCTCATTTATATTACAAAATAAAAAATAAAAATGACAAAATGCAGCAAGAAACGATCATTCCCCACTTTCAAACCAAATGTTTTAATGTTTTATTATAAAGGATGATACCCTTTTCAAAAACCATTAAAATATTTTATAATAAGTAAAAGAAAAATGTTAGAATAATAGTTATTCAATTTAGTAAAACTATTACTCTTAGAAAGAGGTGTCATATGCTAAAAAAATCCATATATGCATTTATAATAACGATTATTTACTTGATTGTTTCCAATGCTGGTAATCTATTTTTTGGGGTGTCTAAAGAATTTAGTTGGACCACTACTCTGTGGGAATCATTGTTTTTCTTTTTATTCGTTCTCTTACTACAAAATTATCGAAAGAAATGAATGGGTATGAATATCAAAAAAATAAAAAGCGATTTAGATTTTTTCTAAATCGCTCAGACTGTAGACAAAAAGGAGTGGCTTAATTGCCAACTCCTTTTTATTAGTCTTTGTAGAAATTTGAAATAAAAAGCCATAGGCTTTTTTGCTTTCCATAGCCATGAGGCTAGTTTTTTTAAATTCATGGCAGCAAACGTAAGCATCGTGTGCGTGGCGACTTTTTCGAGACCTCGATATTTTGTCCAACGCATACCATGCTTTTCTTTTGCATCTGCAAATATTCGTTCAATAGTTTGTTTTCTCTTTTTATAAATTTCTCTATTCAACGCCGTATGGCGTTGGTGTTCAAGTTCATCCATAAGATCCGCCCAAACATGTCGAGTTACTATTTTTTGATGTTTTGTACTCAAAGTACAGTTTTTAAGTAATGGACAACTCCTACAGAATTTTGGATTTGATTTATAGGTTCGATAACCATCACGAGTGATAGTTGAAAATAACAACGGTTGATTATTGGGACATAAATAGCAGTCAAAATAGGCATCATAAACAAAGTCTTTTTTACGAAACATTCCTTTTACTCCATGAGGTACAGTATATGGAAGAATCGGGTAGAGTTTCAAGTGTGACAGAAAATGAACAAATTTAGGCGTCTTATATCCTGCATCAGCGACAACACGCTTTATATTTGGAAAAGCTCTTTTCGACTGTTTGACCAGATCGATTGCGACTTGGCTGTCATGTACATTTCCTGGTGTGATTAATGTAGATAAGATAAAACCATTATCTTCACAGGAAGTATGCGCGGAATAAGCAAATTGTTTTTCTCGTTCACCTTTAACATAGTAACCACTTTCTGGATCTGAATGACTTATTTTTTGAAGACTCAACTCACTTTCTGTGTCCCATGTAAAAGGACGTTTTCCTACAGCAATACGTTCTTTATTTATTTCATCTTCTAATTCATCTTGATAAGCTTTAGCTTGACCGTAGGTCATTTCTTTTGTGAACTTATGTTTATTGGCATTTGCCTTAATATGAGGAGAATCAATATAAAGGTTGTCTTCCGTAACGAAGCCAGCTTTTACAGCTTGTTCTAGAATATGAGAGAAAATGTCTTCAAATAAAGTTGTTTCTCTAAATCTTCGAACATAGTTTTTACCAAAAGTAGAGAAATGCGGGATAGGATCCTCGAATGAATAACCTAAAAACCAACGATAAGCAACATTTGTTTCAACGTCTTTAATGGTCTGTCTCATCGAACGGATACCAAATAAATATTGGATAAATACTAATTTAATTAAGACCACTGGATCAATACTGGGACGACCATGGGTCGAATACGTAGATTCTACAATGGGATAAATGAAATCAAACTGAATCGCAGCATCAATCTTTCGAACTAAGTGATCTTTAGGTACAAGATCATCAATTGTTAACATAGCAAATTGATTTCTACCTTCAATCGATTGTTTTCTCATCATTAGAATCACTCCCAGAATAGTTTATACAATGAGTATAAAACAAAAAAACTGCAAACAACACTCCAAATTTAGGAGTTTGTCTACAGTCTGAGCGATTTAGATTTTTTCTAAATCGCTTTTTTATTTTTATTTATTCATTTCATTTTTTAATGCTTCAGGCATTTTGGGTTCGTAGATAACGAATGTGCAATCTGCACCGATCGTTCCCATTGCGTAAGTTGCGATAGCAATCGCCATTGTTGAGATAACCTGCATCATTTGTAATTTCTTTGTTTTTAGACTTGTTAACATATTTACTCTACCCCTTTATTTTTAATAAACATCAACAATATAGCAATTGCTAGACCTAACAAAAGATATGTACGAATACTGTCACTAGGTAAAAGCAAGCCGATCGTTGTGATGAACAAAATAATAAGAACCGCTTTTCTTAATCGGAAAGGTCCTTTTGCTTGATTGATCGTCCGCTCTTTTACGAATATTCCTAAACCCACAAATAGAATTCCGAGAACAAACACAGGACGAGTCGATTCAAAACCAAGCGAAGCGGTGATCCATGGCAAAACAACCAAGAAAAGCACACTAAGTATTGTACAAACTGCACTGTTACTTGCATGAAATCCTTTCGTGGTAAAACGAACTGAGATGAATACAAGGTGTGTGATGAATACTGCTCCCACAATATGTAAGAGAAACGCAATACCATACATCACGATCATCTTGAACAGATCAACAAATAGGATCGATAACCCATATTCCACCTTTGCTTGTTCAATCGGTGAAAGTCCTAATTGTGAAGCGAAATGTCCACTTATTTTCTTTGATAATTTTTCCTCTATTGAAATGTACTCTTCAGTCATCTTTCACGCTCCTTCGCAGTTTATTATACCTATTTTATAAATCTATGGATTATTTTATCAAAAGTGTTTCTTTTTTTGTCAAAAGTGCAAAAAACGATGCGTCTATGCTTTGGGCGAAAACTCATTTTCAAAACGAGTAGCTAATTTTTTTAAGTATCTGGTAGATACTAAACATTCTTCCCCGTTCGTCATAATCACTTTTCGCTCTTTTTTATTGATTTCTGCTATATTTGCCAAATTGACGACAAACGATTGGTGACAGCGACACAAAGAATCACTTAATTTTTCGATTTCTTTAATTTTCCCCGCATACTCAATCATGCGATTGTCCAAGTGTACGATCAATTTATGTGGTGTTGAACTTGAACTAAAAAAGAGAATTTCATCCACATATAATTTTACATCGACGGCACCGCTTTTTAACCAGATCTGTTCCCTGGTAGACAACGCAGTATTCATATAGCATTCGATCGCAATATCAATACAACTGTTGATTTTTTGTTGCAATTGTTCTTCATTATCTTTGATTATATAATCCAACGCCTCTACCTTATAAAGAAAAGTAAGATAGACAAAATCGGTATAAGTCGTAACAAAAATGATTTTGGCTGTTGGATCATACTGTCGGATCTGCTTTCCTAGTTCCACACCATTGATATCTGAATTTAAATCGATATCTAAAAAATAGATACCCTCTGTTTTGTTAGTTGACACGTAGGATAAAATATCATACGGGTTATCTGCAGCTAGTTGGAACTCCACATCATAGTCCATCATCATCACGTAATTTTTAATAATATTGGTGATGCGGTTACGATGGATCTCTTCATCATCACAAATAAAAATTTTTAACATAGTTACCCCTCTACCTCACATATAGTTATGATTTGTATAAACTTTTCATCTTGGATCTTTGTATCTAAAAATACATTTGCATTCAACTGGACTAGCTCATCCAGATTTGTCAAACCTATCCCAGAATTACCGGGTTTTGTCGTAAAACTTGCTTTCTTTAAATCATGTAATTTAGGCAAATCATGTGGACAGTTATTGATCAACATAAATGTACAGTCTTTATGGTCTGCCACGATTGCTAGTTCAATTTCTGGATGTTCAATTTCTTCTGAGGCTTCAATTGCATTGTCCAAGATGATCCCCAGCATTCTTACGAGTACCATCGTAGACACTTCCACATGATTGACCACTTCAGGCACAGAAATGCTCACATGGATTCCTTTCTGGTGTGCCATATATAACTTACTCATGATCACACTTTTGATTTCTCGAATTTTTATATTTGAAATCGAAGACATCCTAAAAATTTCTTGGTCAAAAATCGATCCTGTCGCTTTGATACTATTTCTAAAATAATCCTTTAGACCTGTTAAATCTTCAGTTTCGATATACTCTTCCAATGAAATTAGAATATTTTTGTAATCGTGTTTAAATTTTAGAATCTCTAAATAATTTTTTTCAGCTTGTTCACTATATTCGATCAAGTAACTCATTTGACGTTTTTGCTCTCTATTTTCATATTCCGTTCTTTTTATGAAAATAAAAGAAAAACAAATGATCGCTGACAACAGCCCATACAATATCATGAATAGCTCATGTGCATCGATCAAATAAATTCGCAAATTTGGAAATCTTTCAATGACCACCAGACAAAAATAGACACAAATCGTCGCTGTTGCGATGATTCCGCTGATTTTCATCGTCAAGAGATCTTTGTAGCACTTTTCTAATAACCATGTTTTGAAAATATATGCAAAGAAGAAAAAAAGAAGGGTTCCTAGAATCACAGTTAATCTTATGTTTAGAACCAAATGAAGAATCGTATAACTAAAATTGATGATATAATCGGAAAAAATATATAAACAGAATGTGACAGAAGGGATAAATAGCGCAATATAAATATTTCTCCGGAAGTAATAGGTTACGGCACATAAACTAGCCCATAAAACTGCAGTTGCAAAAAAATTCATCAAAAAATAAAGTGCCATATAGCAAATGATTCCAATGATTGACAAAATGACGTAATACCGATTTTTTAAATGCGTTTCCAAATAGCTAGTCACCCAAAAGATGCAAGCCGTTTGAACGATGACAATCAACAAGCTTTCCAGCGTGTCTAAATTCACAAAATATCCCCCTAATTTAAGTAAGTCCTCACGTGCACAACAAACCAAAAACAACAAAGAATTGCTTCATTACCCATTTCTCTTAGACAAAGACTAATTTCTTCATTTTATGTACCTTTCGATAACAAAAACGTTTTAATCCTTTTCACCAAAAAAGATTGTAGCACATTTCACTAGTCTTTTGGATTACATGTTGATTAATAAACTGCGTAGAACTTTTCATTTTTTCGGTGCAGCCAAGGATTTTTTCTGGAAGTAATAGTCTATTTACATCAATTGTATGTTGTGCTATAATAGATATATTGCGAATCATATGTTATACGACATCTTAATTTGTTTTTATGAAATTTAATCCCACTGGCGTAACTAAAGGGTTACAAGGATGTATTAGTGGTTAGGGAATACATTGTTTAAATGAGAAAGAGTTAATATAGAGTAATCGCCTCTTTAGAGGTTTTAAGTAACACCAATGCTTCGTTAGATTGCCTTTTCTTCGGAAAAGGCAATCGTTCAACTATTTTTTTATCGAAAAACGATATATTATAGTTGAATATCAATATATACATTCTATTAGGAGGTTAAATAAATGAAAAATCATTCACGCTTTTTAAAAACAACGACTATCGGAATATGTGTTGTTTTCGGACTCTTTGGTCTGTTGTTGGGTACTCAGTTACTGACCAAAGAATCAAATGCCCCCTTAGATTGGCAAACCACCCTATTGAGTTTAGTCATTTTCACCACTCTACTATCAGGTATCATTATTGGCGGTATCATTTTTAAATTCTTAACAATCATCTCTAAAGACCAAACATTTTCTGATCATTCACATCGTTTAGTTAGCTATATCCGAAAAGTAATGATTTTCTTATCACTCAGTACTTTTGGTATTTTACCAAAATTCTATCAAATGGCAGATGCGGATGACGCGCCTGGATTGATGCTATTAGGTTTTGCACTGGTTTTCTTACCTTTTGCGGGGTTAGTATTAATGAATGTCTTGATCAAAATATTGGAAGAAGCAATTCGTTTGAAGAAAAATGACGAATTGACCGTGTGAGGTGTGAGATGGCGATCATTGTTAATTTAGACGTAATGTTAGCAAAGCGGAAAATGTCAGTAACAGAACTAAGTGAAAAAGTGGGTATTACCATGGCTAATCTTTCAATTTTAAAGACTGGAAAAGCGAAAGCGATTCGCTTCACCACATTAGATAAAATCTGTGAAGTTTTGAATTGTCAGCCAGGAGACCTTCTTGTCTTTGAAAAAGATCAAGAAATCTAAATAGTTTTGGTGTTATAAAAATGCAAGCTCCATAATCTCAAGATTTGGAGGACTTGCATTTTTTTATTCGTAATCAAGCCAGTAATTCTTGATAAAAGTTGATCAGATTATGGATCTCTCTCGCTTTTGGAAAGACGGATATACCGAATATAGGGATATTATAGGTTTTATCAATCGTAATATTTGAAATAATACAATCAAAATTTTCATAATTGATTAAATCTTGGGACAAGGTTTGATTATTTCTAGCAACAAATTCAAAATGATTACCCAATTGTTGGTCTAATTCACTGAGTAAATAGGCGTCATATTTTAGTGTAGAGTTGGTGATGACTAACGCGCGAACTTGCTTATTATCTTCGAATTTTTTTATTAAATCTGGCCAATACAATAATATTTCTGTAAACATAGTTGTCGCAAATTCTTCGAAATCATTTAGTAGGATATGATGTGTATGTACATAATGTTTTAACTTATTCCATAATCGAAGCTGGATTTTATTCATTTCTGAGTGACTATTTTTAAAACAAAGAGAATTTTTTTGATAACTTATAGAGAAAGGCACCGTGCTTTGTTGTAATAAAATAGTTGCTTTACGAAAGATCTTTTTTTTATCTTCGCACACAATTCCATATTTTTCTTCCACTTCTTTGATAAAACTATCAATTGCAAATAGAATTGGATTTTTTTGATTCAAAGAACCTCTGTCGAATAATTGAAAAATAAATGCTTGATCGAATATAAAACTTGCCAAGTGTTCATTAATCAATTCGTTGCTCTTTGGTAGACGCAAACGTTTATTTGATAGTATTTCGTACTTGAATTTTTTTTGTTTTTTACTAACCGAAACTACCCCATTATCATTTTGTAGCAATAATATCCGAGCAGCAATCCAAAAATGAAATATTTTTTCTTCTTGCGGTTCCAAACTAATCAGTGCTTGTTGCAAGTTGTTTTCTTCAACAAAATCCTGCGCAAGTTGAGTCACCATCAACCGAAAGGATGCAGGAAATGCATCTTCAAAATAATGATATTTTTCCATTAAGAACTGAACGGTCATTTCAGTAATGACTTGATCGTTTCCAACAAGTTTGATCAGTGCTTGTACTTTCAGATCATAACTCTGTAACATTGGATTGATTTTATCGACGATTCGCCGCAAGGTACTTTCAGAAATAAATAAATAGTCTGCTAATTCAAGATAATTCTTGAATTTATGTAATAAAATAGCTTCCAAGTAGCGATATTCAATCGACTCTTGCTTGATCACTTGATAGATATAATCTTCCGTGACATGAGGTAGAATTGTTGCTTTCACTCCCTCTTCTCGAGTCATTTGGATTTTGATATCGTTGGCATAAGAATGAATATCAAGCAAGTCATTTCTTAACGTTTTGGCTGAACAACCAAGTAAATTTTCTAAGTCGTTAAAGCGATAGGTATCACCTTCAAATAAGTATTCCAGTAACTTCAATTGTCTTTTTAATTTTTTTGACAAAATCTTCAACATTTCTATTCACCTCACAAACAAATAAAAAACACTCAAATTTGGGTTTCCCTTCCTTTGAGTGTTTCCCATATTTAATTTTAGAGGTCTTTTTTCTTCTCTAAAAACTATTTTTTCTACTATGAATAAAAAAGTGGATAAAAAATGTCTTAATTTTATTTATCGGACTCTTTTTCCAACTTTTCAGTCGATCGTTTTTTCCAGAAGAAAATACCGCCAACCAAGGCAAGTAACATAGTTCCTATTACTGAAAGAAGTGTGTTTCGAGTGGCATTTGTTTGTGGTAAGTTGCCTGTTGCTTCAAGATCACTTCTGTCATCTTGTCCACTTTCTCCATTTTCACAGCTTTCACTTCCAGCACCCTCTTCGCTAGCACCTGGTTTATCTTCTGCACCTTGTTCGTCCACTGAGTATCTTCCTTGAACACTCGCAGGACTCAATTCTAACTGCAATCCTTCATCTGGAACAATCGTCACATCCATACTTTCTATTGCTTCTCTGCCATCTTGGATACGCACTCTCGCATGCCAAATGAATTGCCTAAATTAGTGGTACTGATAGTATTTATCCACGTAAGTTGATAACTGCCATCATCCGCGATCGTAAATAGCTCTTGCGACATAGGATTCGAATCATTTTGACACATCGTAACTTGAGGATTGGTCGTGGAAATCAATGGTTTTATTTCGATTTCAATAGGAAGCGTGACAGCAGGTCTACGGTTTGATCACTAACTCTAATTTCAATGCTTTACTTACCTCTAATTGACTTGTATCAGATTGCGTTACCCATTCATACTCTACCGTTCCCCTCGTATTGTGGGCATCCACAAAATTTTCTGGATCAGGAATACCCTGTTGATGTTCCAGAATCAATGACTCAGATTTTGGAGTAAGGCGAATACTGCCAATGTCAGTTCCAGAGAAATCGACAATGAAACTAGTTGAGCTACTCTCCAATCTCCAACATCCATTATTTATTCCCTGGGAATGTCCCCAGTAAGAAAATGGGAATCTGCGGATTTCGAATTCTTCTTCTTGAGGTAGTGCTATTTTTAAACGGGTAAAGACCACATTCATTTCCCCGTCTGTTCGAGTATTATGTAAGGCGCTTAATGAAGGTGTGACTTGCATTGGCCAAGTTCCCACTCTTTGGATCAGAAATCACCGTATAAACTGCTCGTTGAGTATGATCATTTCGGAGCAAAGGGCTTAGATCTTCGACGATATATCGAATAAAATCATTATAACCAAAACCCGGTGTTCGGTAGTACATAGGTGTGACATTTCTTAAAATAACTTTATCACCTATGTTAAAATTATCTTGTGTTAGATCTAGGTTGCTTCTGATCCCAGCTCTTAAATGCCCCGTCAACATGTCCCCTAATTGCCTATCCCGTAGGTTACTTACATACGGAATCCATGAAGGTAAATCTAGTGCGTGGATGGGATTTAATAGTTGATCTAACGAATCACTCCGTTCTATTATCTCTTCTTTACTTAAATTCTTTAACTCCTCTTTGCTTAGTTCATTTATTTCCTTCGAGTCATTTTGCTCTTTCTCTGGTTGTTTCACTTTTTCATTTGTTTCTTTTTTACTTTTTCCACATTCTTTTTTTCCCTCTCATTAGTAGTCGTTCTTGCCTGTCTACTTTGAATCGGACCTAGTTCATGGAATGCGGTCACTGCTTGAACGACTATGTCATTGAGATTACCTAAAGTCAAACCTAGGATCAAAGCACTGTTCAACAGTTTTCTTCTTGTTCTCAAATTATCCCCCCTTTATCAAACAATCAGAGAAAAACTTTTTCGTCTGGTTCATTCTCTGTTGATAGTCGTTTCTTTTTTTATTAAAGGATGTTCGTAGTAATTCAAATGACTCTTTTATAAAAACGTTATGTATTTTGCGTTTCTTAATCGTATTTTTACTATTCACTCCTTTTTCAAATCATTTAGAAAAGCATTGAAAAGCTTTACTTCTTCAATTTTATCGGTCATCATCGTCTTGCGTAACGTCATTTTTCCCTTTTGATCAGGAGTAATTGAAAGAAGATTTTTTGTGAGAAAATAATTTACTAATCATCTACTTGCAAAAACGCCGAAAGGACAACAAAAAAGAAGGATCTTCACTTCGTTGAACAAGTCAACTTGTAAAGATCCTTCAATCAAATTCAAGATAATTGAATGTTACCGATTATTTCAAAGTAAAAGAATTTTTGCATCCATTGCAAATTTCTTCTTTATTCTTATAATTTACGCGCAAAGAATGACACGATCAAAACTAAAATGATCGCACCAATCAATGAAGGCACGATTGCCATACCACCAATGACTGGTCCCCATGATCCTAATATTGCTTGTCCGATTGCTGAACCAACAAGTCCTGCAATGACGTTCGCAATGATACCCATTGAAGAACCCTTATTTGTGATTGCTCCTGCAATTGCTCCGATAACTCCACCTACGATTAATGACCAAATAAAACCCATCTGTATTTCCTCCTATAGTGTCTAGCCGATTTTTTCAATGCGACATCTCATTTATTTTAATTAAAAGTTTTGACTCACCAAGATATTTTATTGTACTCTTGGCTCGTTATTTTCTTTTACTTTTTCCGTTCCTTTGCTTGCTGCATGTTTTACTTTGTCTGTTTGTTCTGACGCAAATTCTCCAGTTGCTTTTGCAGCATCCGTCACTTTATCTTGGACAGTGACTTGATCTTGTTCAAATTCTTCTTTTGATTTGATATCTGTTACATTGACATTCACTTCGATGACATCTAAGTGTGTCATATTCGCTACTTCTTCACTGATGATCTCTTTCATTTGTTTAAAGATATCTTCAATGTCTTTGCCGTATTCAACGACGATCGACATATCAACAGCAACTTGTTTCTTACCTACTTCTGTTTCGATCCCAGCTGTTTCATTGTCAGTATTGACTAATTTTCCAGCTACATTAGAGAAAAATCCTCCGTCTACTGTCAATAGTCCGTCGATACGTTCTAATGCGATCGCAATAATTTTTTGAATGACTTTGTCATCATAAGTTACTTCACCGTTCATCGATTCTTCACTGCCC
Organism: Enterococcus sp. AZ171; assembly: GCF_051714005.1. Classification (NCBI taxonomy): domain Bacteria; kingdom Bacillati; phylum Bacillota; class Bacilli; order Lactobacillales; family Enterococcaceae; genus Enterococcus; species Enterococcus sp. AZ171. The sequence goes on from NZ_JBIORA010000001.1 coordinate 1,544,492, forward strand.
TTCACTTCATTTGTCTGTTTGTTTGCCTCATGAGTTGGAGTATGCACACCAGGAGTTTTCGCTTCATGATGTGGATGATCGTGGTGTTCTTTTTGATCATGCGCTACTTTTTCTTCTACATGCGGCACCACTGGATCTGGATGTGCAGACACTGGCGCAGTTTTATTTTTTTCATCTTTGATCCCTTGTGCTTGATTCGGTGTTGTTGGATCTGGATGTGCTGATTTCGGTGTATTTCCGTTTTGATTTGAATGATTGTTTTCCATGGTAAAGCCTCCTAAGATTTAAAGTAATGTTCTAAAATTCCGGTTCTTTTTAAATACATGCCGATGGCTACACCAAGCGCAACCATAATCACGATCAGCAATGTTTTAAAAAATCCGACAGCTACTAGTAAAATAGCTAATATCAATCCAAGCGCACCACAAATAATTGGGAGCTTGTATGTCGAAAAGATCTCGTTCATTTTCTCTCCCCCTTACTGTACTCGTGAGTGTTCGACTCTTTTTGATTGTGGTGAGTCAAAACCGGTATAATTGATCAGGACATTCACTGGTTCATCTGTACCGATGATTTGTTTTACATCACGCTCAATGTCTGTCATCAGTGCTCCTGTTTTACCGATTAATGATGACGTACGTTTCAACTCGCCTTTTACTTTTACGTCAATTTTATTTTTTGTTGCTTTGATCGTTACTTTTGGGGAAGAAACAAACTCTTCTTTCGTCAATCGTGAACGAACCATTCCTTCGATTGCTTTTTTGTCTAATGTTAACTCGCCATCACCTTTTTTTAGTAAGAATGAACGGTAAGTTTTTGGGTAGAATAATAAGACTAGAATCAATATAAGTGTCAACACAGCAAAAGCTGCGGTTACCCAAAAGACATATTGTTGTACGTAAAAGTTAGTTAATGATAAAAAGCGAAATTCTTCTAACTTAAACGGCAATGGATAAACTGAGCTTAGCAACATTGCAAATATTAAAACAGACAGCAGAAGGATCAGTAAGATCGCTCCTATCGTTTTGGCTCCTTTGTTCATTGTCTCGCCCTCCTAGCTTCTTGTCACTGATTATAGATTAATGGCTTCTCCACCAGTGATACCGTAAATCTGTGCTGTGACATAGCTTGCTTTGTTGGATGCAAGAAAGACATAAACAGGCGCTAATTCAGCTGGTTGTCCTGCACGTTCCAACAATGCTTGTTGACCAAACTCAGGTAGATCTTCTTTTGGTTGACCTGCATCTAGTTGTAATGGTGTCCAAATTGGTCCTGGTGCTACGCCGTTGACACGAATTCCTTTTGGTGCTAATTGTTTTGCTAAACCAATGGTGAAGTTTGCAATCGAAGCTTTAGTCGCTGCATAATCTAACAAGTGTTCACTTGGATTGAATGCTTGGACTGAAGTCGTTGTAAGGATTGCTCCTCCTGCTGGAATATGTGGAATTGCTTCCTTCACAAGTGCAAACATTGCGATGATATTTACAGCAAAAGTATCTTTTACTTGTTCCAATGGGATTTCTGCAATTGAAGGGGACGAAATTTGTTGCGCCGCATTAAGAACAAGTGTGTCTAATCCACCAAAATCATCCACTGTTTTTTGGATGATTTCTTTTGGTGCAGCTTCATCTCGCAAATCATAAGGTAATAGTAATGCTTTACGTCCAGCTTCTTCGATATAATGGGCCACTTGTTGCGCGTCTTCTTCTTCACCTGGGAAAAATTGAATGGCTACATCTGCACCTTCTCGTGCAAAGGCAATAGCCGCGGCACGTCCAATACCAGAGTCTGCACCTGTGATCAAGACACGGCGATTTGCTAATTGCTCTGTGCCTTTATAGCTTTCTTCTCCACAATCAGGTACAGGTTTCATATCCTTTTGCAAAGCCGGAGTTTCTTGATCCTGTTTTGGAAATTCTTCTGTGTGATATAGTTTTCTTGGGTCGATTAAATTTGGTTCTGTCATGTTGATCCTCCTAGTTTTTAGTCATAACTGACGTTATAAATTTGGGCGTTTAAGCCCATATTGGTTATTTCGTGTAATCTTTTCTAAATAAGTGATACCCTAAAGCAGCAGCAGCAACGATTGAGCCCCCTAATACTAAGAGGAAACCAGTTGCTGAATCTTCTCCTGGTAAACCGCCTGTGTTCATTCCCCAAATACCTGCGATCATCGCAGGCACAGAGATGATCAATGCGGTAGAATCCAGATATTTCATCAGATGATTCAAATTGTTGTCCATCATGCCATTGAACAGATCACCGATACTTTCTAACAGATCGCGATAAATCAAAATCATCTTCTCTGTTTGACGTTGTCTCAAACGAACGTCATAAAGCAACTGTTCATCATTGACACGTTCTTTGAATTCAGGAGTCTCCCAGAGGAGGTCCATTGTCTCTTTTTGATCCCGCAACGTATGATCGATGTAAACAATATCTCTTTCTAAATCAGCCTGCTTATACAATTCTTCATTTTCTGTCGTTTTTCGTGCTTCTTGATCTAGCGAATCAATACGCGTTTTCATTTCACGAAGTTCTTTGACAAAATGGGTATAAATATCTAATGCCGCATAAACAATCACTTTTTCGAAAGAATCGATTTTATTACCATGATGTTCAATCAGCTGATCGATAAAATTGGTTTTTTCGTCTCGACAAGTAATCAATAAGTCATTTGATATGACGAAAGATAATGGTGTCAGACGACGTTCGATTTTTTCTTTTTCACTTGAAAGGTTGAGCAGTACTAAGGAAATCGGGTTGTTCAAACTTGTTCCTGATAGATGTTCTAAGCGGGAGACCTCTTCTGGATAAGTCATACCGACAAATATATCTTCAGGGAGTTGATAGGTTCGAGTTACCTGTTCGATTTCCTTAGTATCGCTCGTATCAATAACAAGCCAATTAAAATGTTCTTCATCTGCGGCTATTACTTTCTTGTTTTCATCAATCAAGTAATATTCCAGCATGGTGAATCGTCCTTTCTAGTGTGCACTCAGCTAAAGAAACAATTAGTTAGTTTGATGTTATGATCTAGTACAGCAATCTCGTTTTCCAATGAGAAACTATTTAATACATGATCATAATCCATCGTCAAATGTTTGCCTAAATAGCATTGTTCACTTTGTGATGTATAGATTTCTAGCGAAGGATGATTGATTTTTGTGACGTATAGTCCAAACTCAGTAACAAAAGGGATAATTTGAAAAAAGCTACCTTTCGCACACGCTCCTTTGTCTCTAAGGAAAGGATCTTTACTATTGATCAATGCAAGCGCTAATTTTGATTGTTCGCCTGCTTTTTCCTTTAAGATGTCCATCGCATTTCTTGTCAGCGTAATTTCCATATCGATCATCTCCTCTATTAATAGTAAGTTTTTTCTATTATCGATCAATGACTCAATTCAGTATTTCGTTGAACACGAGCGTACAATGGATATTTAGGGAATGATTTAACACAACGAAAAGCGGTCATATTTGCATACTTTTCATAGTATTTTTTACTAGCACCTTTAAACTCTTCACTCCATGGTTTGATATGCCCAGAGTAATGGATGATATAAGGCTTACGACGTGCTTCTTCGTACTCTTTTTCTCCTTGAGCCGTTGGATGTTGTTTTGCTTTCGCCATGATGTAACCTTGTGCATTCCATTTTGGATGCAAAGCAATCCAACGATCGTGTAAGATAGCATTCAAAGCATCTTGGTCATGGAATCGAAGTTTTTCTGGGTTTTCTTCGATGAATTTTAGAACGTTTTTCGTGATGTTTTGTTCTAACCATTTTTCAACATTGATCAGCATCAAGCCGGAGTTAAAGTAACGCATTGAATCTGCTTCAATCTCCATTTTTTCAAGACGTTGGTGGAAACCAGCATCTTCAACTGCTGCCATCACTGCGCCATTAAACTCTAGATCCCATAGTTTACTGATATCATTCAACGCGATCATGTCACAGTCCATATAAAGGATACGTTCGACATTTTTTCCTCTAAATAACTCAGGGATCGCAATACGATAGTATGCTGTTTCAGGGATACGATCACTTGTCACTAAGTTTTTGAAGAATTTTTTGTTGATTTTCAAAAATTCAACATCTGTATTCATTCGTGAATTTTTCACTGAGTAACGTAAAAGATTTTTACTTTCTAATTCAATATCATCATCAATCACGTAGAAACGTACAAACACTTTCGGGTCACTATTTTCTAAAATCGACACAAACAGTGCTGCTAGATGAGGCACAAATTTTGTATTACAACTAGAGACAACTGCTACTTCTTTTCTTCTATTCATTTACCTCGCCTACTTTCATTAATACGCTATGCGCTAGATTTTTTAGATAGATTTGTGTATAAGGATGATCCTCTAATGTATTCCAAGGTTTATCATGCCCTGTGAAATGGACGATTGAAGGTGCTTCATTCCCGCTCTTATATAATTCTTCATATTTCTTATCTGGAGCTGGATGGCGTTCAAAAATCAATGAACATTGCATGTTCCATTTTGGATGAAGTTGTTCCCAATCTCCATATAAGACACCATTCAATGCGTCTTGGTCATGATAGATAATCTGTTCACCATTTTCTTTTAGGAATTGGATCGTTTTATCTGTAATGTCTTTTTCATTCCATTGATCAATATCGATCACCATGACACCTGAGTTAAAATAGTATTCTTCTGAATCGATCCCTAGGCGCTTCAACGCTTTCGTTTGTCCTGGATCAATTACTGCCCCAATTGTTTTACCGTTCAATGATTCGTCATATAATGCAACGATATCATCTAACACTAAAACGTCTGCATCTAGATACAACACTTTTTTATAATTGTATTTTGCTAAGATCTTAGGTAGAGAAATTCTTAAATACGCCGTTGTTGTAATGTGGTCACTGACTAAGAAATCTTCATATACATCTTTCTCCACTGTCAAGAATTGGATGCTTGCATGTTCTGAGTGTTGTGCAACTGTCTGACGCAATCCTTCTTTACTATATTCTGATAGGCCATCATCAATCACATAAAAATATATATGTCTCATCTTATTCGCATTTTCCAGTGCCGTTGCAATCATTACGCTTAGATAAGGAGCATAATTTTCATCTGAAGCAGTCACAACCGGTACAGTCCCATACTTAATCTCCATCAAAATCACTCCTTTTTTTAATCTTTTTCTAACCTTTTCTACATCTACAATATGCCTACTTTTTCCTGAAAGCAAAAGATATGCTTTGTTTTTTATGAATATTACCCAAAATTTGCCCTTTTTTATGAAAATGAAAACGAAAACATTAAGATTGTTATGCTTTTTTATACAGCGGTCTTAACCATTTTCTTACTAATATTCTTTTCTCCATTTATGAAAAATCTTTTTTGAAAAAGTTCAAAGAGTTAAAGCATTTTATTTTTATTTTAGAAGTTTCTCATTTAAGCTATTGGTGAAAGAAAAAAGACTAAGGGAGCGTAAAAAGATGAAATTAGCAGCTATTGATCTAGACGGGACCTTGCTTGATTCCCAAGGAGTTGTCCCACAAGAAAATATACGCGCATTAAAAGCTTTCTCCTCTAATGGAGGAATCGTAACGATTGCAACAGGAAGAAATAGTATTTCTGCCAAGGATGTCTTTGCACAATTAGGCGTCAGCGGCTATTTGATTTCTTCTAACGGTGCATTGATTTCCGAAATGAAAGATGGCAAGATCGATTATGTATTAAGACGCTCAAAAATCGAAGTACCTATACTTAAAAAGGCCTTTTATTTAGCAAAAGAAGCAAAAATATCGATCATCGCAAGTCGAGAAACACAAGATGATCAAATCACTTTTGATGAAACTGCCTTAGTAAAAGACGATCCTTATTATCAACACTTCAACTTGCAAAATCATTCCTTTGATGAGATCACAAAACAGTTGGACGATCCTTCCTTAAGCTATTTGAAATTAGCTCTGACGGATAAAAATGAGGAAAAACTACAAAAAATCCAAGCAGAGTTGAAGAAAGAAGGAATTGATTCTGTTTTTTCAGACCCACATTTCCTAGAAATCACTCCTAAAAATATTACAAAGGCCCACTCACTCTTATTTCTAACTGAGTACTTAGGGTTATCTTCAGAAGACGTCATGGCGTTTGGTGATCAAGAAAATGATTTGGCAATGCTTGAATTCAGCGGATTAAGCGTGGCTATGGGCAATGCGCAAGAACATGTGAAGGATTTAGCAGATGAGGTGACAGAAACCAATGATGAAGCCGGTGTCGCAAACTTTTTGAATGATCACTTTTTATAAGGAGAGATGATAGATGTTAGTTGTTATCGATATGCAAAATCATATTTTAGATCCAACTAGTGAATTTTATATCGAAGATGCTGAAGCATTAGTTGAGCGAGTAAACACACGTTTAAACCAAGCACGTGCAGCGAATGAATACGTACTATTCACTCGTGATATCCCTATTGAACGGAAAGATGAGGCAGAAAGTGAAGATCTTAAAATCATTCCCACGCTCTCTCCTCTACCAAATGAGCGGGAAATCAAAAAATACTACTTTACTCTGCCGCCAGAAACATTAACAGAGATCAAGCATTCCCTTTTTGAACGTAAAGAAGAACAAAAAACGATTGAAGTGGTTGGGATCGAAACTAATTTGTGTGTCTTATCCAACACAATCGCTTTACAAAGCGCCTTTCCAGAAGCGGACTTTATCATTGATTCGTCACTAGTCAGCAGCCGTGTTCACGAGCCACAAGCACTTAAACTTCTAAAAGACTTTAATGTCTATGTCAAAGATTAAATGGTCGAAACGAATCTAAAAACATAAAAAAAGGTGGAATGAAAGTTCCACCTCAGACTGTAGACAAAAAGGAGTGGCTTAATTGCCAACTCCTTTTTATTAGTCTTTGTAGAAATTTGAAATAAAAAGCCATAGGCTTTTTTGCTTTCCATAGCCATGAGGCTAGTTTTTTTAAATTCATGGCAGCAAACGTAAGCATCGTGTGCGTGGCGACTTTTTCGAGACCTCGATATTTTGTCCAACGCATACCATGCTTTTCTTTTGCATCTGCAAATATTCGTTCAATAGTTTGTTTTCTCTTTTTATAAATTTCTCTATTCAACGCCGTATGGCGTTGGTGTTCAAGTTCATCCATAAGATCCGCCCAAACATGTCGAGTTACTATTTTTTGATGTTTTGTACTCAAAGTACAGTTTTTAAGTAATGGACAACTCCTACAGAATTTTGGATTTGATTTATAGGTTCGATAACCATCACGAGTGATAGTTGAAAATAACAACGGTTGATTATTGGGACATAAATAGCAGTCAAAATAGGCATCATAAACAAAGTCTTTTTTACGAAACATTCCTTTTACTCCATGAGGTACAGTATATGGAAGAATCGGGTAGAGTTTCAAGTGTGACAGAAAATGAACAAATTTAGGCGTCTTATATCCTGCATCAGCGACAACACGCTTTATATTTGGAAAAGCTCTTTTCGACTGTTTGACCAGATCGATTGCGACTTGGCTGTCATGTACATTTCCTGGTGTGATTAATGTAGATAAGATAAAACCATTATCTTCACAGGAAGTATGCGCGGAATAAGCAAATTGTTTTTCTCGTTCACCTTTAACATAGTAACCACTTTCTGGATCTGAATGACTTATTTTTTGAAGACTCAACTCACTTTCTGTGTCCCATGTAAAAGGACGTTTTCCTACAGCAATACGTTCTTTATTTATTTCATCTTCTAATTCATCTTGATAAGCTTTAGCTTGACCGTAGGTCATTTCTTTTGTGAACTTATGTTTATTGGCATTTGCCTTAATATGAGGAGAATCAATATAAAGGTTGTCTTCCGTAACGAAGCCAGCTTTTACAGCTTGTTCTAGAATATGAGAGAAAATGTCTTCAAATAAAGTTGTTTCTCTAAATCTTCGAACATAGTTTTTACCAAAAGTAGAGAAATGCGGGATAGGATCCTCGAATGAATAACCTAAAAACCAACGATAAGCAACATTTGTTTCAACGTCTTTAATGGTCTGTCTCATCGAACGGATACCAAATAAATATTGGATAAATACTAATTTAATTAAGACCACTGGATCAATACTGGGACGACCATGGGTCGAATACGTAGATTCTACAATGGGATAAATGAAATCAAACTGAATCGCAGCATCAATCTTTCGAACTAAGTGATCTTTAGGTACAAGATCATCAATTGTTAACATAGCAAATTGATTTCTACCTTCAATCGATTGTTTTCTCATCATTAGAATCACTCCCAGAATAGTTTATACAATGAGTATAAAACAAAAAAACTGCAAACAACACTCCAAATTTAGGAGTTTGTCTACAGTCTGAGGTGGAATGAAAGTTCCACCTTTTTTTATGTTTTTTTCAAATTATACGTCTACAGAAGAATCATGTTTTTTATCGAAATATTTGTTCAGAATCGCATAACATGCTATCTTTTATCTAGTGAATATAAATCTAGTATATTCTCAAATAGAATAACTCAAAATACAATTTATGCACGAATAAAATATAGCTATGGGAGTTTATTTATTATGCTGGAATTGAGCCGACTTGCTTTTATTTTTCCTGTTTTTATATTTGTACCGATTGTCTTTTCGTTTATCAAATGGACGAAAGAACGAAAAAAAATCGCTTTAAGTAGTTTGCCTGCGATCTATTTTATGTATAAAATATTAAACTATCAGTTTTTCGAACCCTTCCAGATCTTCACATTTAATTTAGTTGGGTTCATTTTCTCCATACTCTTTGTCATTGGGTATTTATTTTATCTAAACAGAAAAAATAAACGTTAACTCTCATAGATGATTATTTAGAGAAAGGTGAGGTAAAATGACGATTGAAGAAGCGATTTTACTGGATACACTGCATTGCCGTTTAAACTTCCTCAAAGATAAAAAGCATTTAACTACACCACAGGTTGCTGAAAAAGTGAACTTACCGATTGAGACATATAAAAACTATGAAGATGGAAAAAATATACCTAGTATCATCGAATTGATCTTTATCGCAGATTTTTACGACACGACCATCGATTATTTGATTGGTCGAACGGAAGCATCCTAAACACTTAATTCACTGTTTTAGAAAGAAGGAAATATTATATGCGCTTATGGCATCAAAGCCTCTTGCAATCACTTCCGCGCCAACAATTATTAGGACAACATCGCGAATGTTGTGCTCTGAGAGGCAATGGTTGGGGACGAAAACATGCGACTGTCGATTACGTTTTTACACATTCGCCTTACAAATTATTTCAGTATCATTTGTTAGTAATGGAAGAAATGAAGAAACAAAATTATAAACCTGGTGAGGAATGGTTTGATCCCTTGTATCGTGGAAAAATTTGTGAACCTTATTCTACCCTTTCCCCTATTGAATGGACCTCACCACTTTATCCAGAACATGATCAAATCTACTTAGCCGAATGTGTGGCAAACTTAGAACAGAAAGGGATCATCTTGTAAACAAGCAATAATACATTGCTCTATCAAACCTCTCGATTGCTGAATCGAGAGGCTTTTATTGAAATTAGACATAAAAAAAACTGCTCTTTCATAAGAAAGAGCAGTAAGATATCAATCGTTTGATTATGCTTTAACGATGTTGATTGCTTGAGGGCCACGTTGTCCATCTTCAACATCAAAAGTCACAGCTTGACCTTCGTCTAATGTTTTGAAACCGTCACCTTGGATAGCTGAAAAATGAGCGAATACGTCATTTCCATCTTCACCAGTGATAAATCCAAAACCTTTGTCTGCGTTAAACCATTTTACTGTACCGTTATTCATGTATATTTCCTCCTGATACGTATCAACGTACGTTTATAGTGCAATAAATATTTGATAGGCAAAAGGAGTCTTATAATGTTTAACTTATAGCTCAAATTACGTTTCAAAATAGATTACTTTTACACTATAGCATGCCCTTTTAGAAAACACAACTATAAACCCTCGGTACTTTCAATTTCTCTATTCATCTCATTTGTTTGATTTGTTCATTAGATGAAGCAATGTCTTTCTTCTGATAAATCATTCCTAACTTCTGCATCAAAAACCGGTCACTCACATTAGACAGCATTCGTCTAATTCCGCTGATAGCTTCCTCTGGCGCAGATCCTTGAACAAACCAGAAAACCGATTTTTGATACAAAGGAGCATCTGGTGTGTCTAACCCATACTCAAATAGATCCGTCCAGCGATCAATAAATGTTTTTAACAAACCGGTCACATCCCACCAGTAGATGGGCGTACCAATCACCAAGACGTCAGCTTGTTTGATTACTCCCATGACTTTGTCAAATTCATCCTTTTCGGTCATCTGTCCTAACTGATTGATCGAATAATCAACTAAATGCAGGACCGTATAGTCGATATCCTTTAAGATTTTTTCTCCCCATTTAACGGTCATCCCTTCTTTGTTCGGGCTTGCATTAATAAACAAAATGCGCATATTAACTCCTCCTCTACCCAGTTTTTCATCCTGACTCTCTTTTTCATGTAAACTCTTGGTTTATTTTTATATTCGAACGATTATGATATCAAAACGATACTTTTCTTCATCAAATATAACATTTTTTTCATTAAAAAAACAAATATTAAAAAAATCATCATCCATTAAAACTCTCTGTTATTATGTTCATCTTAATGATAAAATAAAGTTTGTTTGTTATTATTTCTTTATATAATTATAACGTTGTGCTTTCTTCTACTACTTTTCTTTTTTGATTTATCTACACTCTCTAACTGGCTTTCGTCGGTTCGATTCCGACATAGAGAATACGGTCAATCACCGTAAATAAAACCAATCGCTTTTATTAGGGGGAGCTTTGCATGAAAGCGATCTATTTTTCGTAGAAACAGGAGGAAAAAATGAATTTATTGTTGTTATTGTTAGGATTAATCAGTTTGATGCTTGGTGTAGATCTATTTAGTCGATCAAGTAAAAGAAATGGAAAAGCTTGGCAGCGCCATCTCATTTTATTTAGTGCTTTATTCGGTTTACTACTGATCAGTAGCGCTTGCGGATCTGGTACCAATCAAGCGTCAAAAGCAGATACCGCTACTTCGGAAACAACTTCAACATCTAGTGAAGAAAAAGCCCAACGAGAAGCGGCGGAAAAGAAAGAATTAGAAGAGAAAAAGAAAGAAGAAAAATTAGCAGCTGAGAAAAAAGCACAAGAAGAACAAGCGAAACGTGAAGCAGATAAGAAAGCGCAAGAAGAACAAGCAAAACGTAAAGCAGATAAGAAAGCGCAAGAAGAACAAGCAAGACTTGAAGCGGAAAAGAAAGCTCAGGAAGAACAAGCTCGTCTCGAAGCAGAACAGGCAGCACAGGCAGCACAGGCAGCGGAACAAGCGCGTATCGCTGAAGAAGCTCGTGTAGCTGCTGAACAAGCAGAAGCCCAGCGCGTGGCACAAGAACAAGCAGCCGCAGCTCAAGCGCAACAGGCACAAGCAAATGAAGCACAAGTCTTAGTTACCAGAACTGGAGCAAAGTACCATACGCATAAGTGTGGTAACGGTGACTACTATCCTGCGACAATGAGTGAAGCATTGGCACGCGGATTGACCCCTTGCGAAAAATGTTACTAAAATAATTTATGCAGTATACGAAATGATCACTCTGATCTCGTATACTGCTTTTTTCTTATCAATTTCATAATCTAGTCTACATCTTCTTATCCCTCCTTTTCACTTATGTAATCCAATTTTTTTGTGTCAATGATCCACTTCAAATAATAATAATTATTATTTAATAAAAATACAGTTGATTCAATTCACCTATCTGTGCTATAATAGTTATGGAATTTCGTTATCAACGTATCGTTGCCTTTCAACAGAACAATAAGAAAGGAGAATGACTATGACATTCTATAACAAAGAATTACAATATCGTGTCACTCTTAATACCGATTTAAATCTTTTCGTTGTATTCGACAAAGAAGATAGCAATCGTGTAGCGACTGGTGTAACGATCGAACAAGCAGTGCAAGAACTAAAAAAATCCGCATAGGAGTGAAAACCTCGAATGGACGATTGCAACTCTAGTTCACAATAAGACACCTACTTGAAAGGTCAAAGTAGGTGTCTTAAATTTTATATGCGTGATGTAACTCCACTCTTATCTTACATATGACGATCGAATGATTCTAGCTTGTTCTTAGGAATATTCTCTTTTTCAATTATTTGATCCTATTTTTTAGCAATTTGAATAAGTACCTGATTTGCACTAATCTTCAACTAATCCTTACAATCTTTTTTACTTTGTGCTAAAATTTCTTTTTCATGATGAAAATATTTTTGTCTTTATAAGCCGTTGACAAGGAGGTTTGGAAGTGAAATCAGCGATAGCTCATTCTTTATGTGACACCAGAAATTGACGCTTCGATGTTTTCAATATGCTATGGAAAAGAATCTAACCGTATGGACTTTACTATTATGTTTGATCATTGGACTAGCTTTATTACTTTTTAATGTGATCAGTTGGACAACATACTTTGTTGTAGTATTAATTATTGCTGGATTGACGTTCTTTGAAAAAAAGCGACGCTCAAACCTTAATAAGTAAAACTCTTTTGATTATATAAAGGCAACGAAATCTGCATTAGAAATGCATTGCTAAATAAGCGCCACTACTCGAAAATCATTTTCATGGTTTCGAAAAGGGTGACGCTTATTTATAATGATGTGAATTTTAAACATTTCAATTATATTAAATGATAGAACTGATGAGATGACAAATACACTTTTTATCCCACTAAGTTAGTGTAATAATTCTGGCAGTCCAAATACTTCAAATCCATAGATTCTTGCTGCAGTGTCTGATCCTTGTGTTGGTTTGTCAATACGTAATCGGACATATCGTGCAGATTGTACTGCAAAAGTCTCGCCGGAGCTACTCGCCGTATTATTGGTAGTTTTGGCAACTTCTTTATATATCGCTCCATCTTCACTTATTTCGATCGCATATGCTTTTGTATTCATGTCAGGACTTTCTCCACCTGCTTGCGCATGGTCTATGCGAACTTCACTAATGGTTTGAACATTCCCTAAATCAAGTGTCAATTCGTGTGGTGGCATACCCGTTGCACACCATTTAGTCGTCAAGTCGCCATCGATTGCAAAATGAGGGGCTTCCGCTTCGTTGGTATAAGAGGAAGCGGTCGCTTTCGCGTTTCGTGATAACAGCGGTAACTCCATTGGTACTTTATTAGAAATTGTAATCAAACCATTTTTTTCAGCAGGTGTCTCCCCTGCTTGATTGCTTGCCGTTAATTTGACTTTATAAACACCTTCTTTGTGGTAAGTGACAACTGGCGAATGTTCATGACTTGTCATAATATCCCCACCTTCAAATTCCCAAGTAACCGTTTCAGTGTTTAAGGATGACGTGTTTGTAAAAGTAATCGCTGATCCTGGAGCAGCTAACGTTCTTGAAGCAGTAAAATCAGCTCTCGGCACTTTATTATCCGGCCAATCAAAAGAAACGGCCTCTGAAGGTTCACCTTGATTACCCAGCGCATCAACAGGCACGACAATCAATTTGGTTTGCGCGGTGTCTAAGGTTCGTTCAAGGGCATTGATATAATGATTCGTAGCTGGTGTTGCTCCTAAGAAAGATTTTGAGTTATCAGGATTCAACCGGTAGATCTCATAGTAGCATGCTTTACTCTCCGTCTCATCCCAAGCCAATCGTATGCCAGCGTATCGCCCTTCCTCTTCATCAAATGCAACATCTTCAAGCCTCAGTCCCGAAACTTTTGTGGTTGGAAGTTCCTTTCCATCTGTCAGTGCTAATTGACCCAAGTGTAGCGCGTAATCGGACTGAGTCTCTGAAGAAGCAAGCTGATAAGAGAGTGTGTTGATTTTTTCTCCTGCCAACCGACTGACATCATAGCTGACAGTCGTCCAATCACGACCGATTGGCTCACTTGCCGAGATGATTTCTTTTCGTCCGTCAGCCATTTCTAAAACTAAGTCAAGTTGGCTCATGCTCGTTGCTTTTGCCGTTGTTGTGATAGAAGTTTTATCGGAAATGATTCCATCCATTCGATACAGTTTGATTGTGCTTGTTGCCTCGTTCACCATACTCCCTTTAAGAAGCAAAGAATTTCCGCCACGAAACGCCTCATCGTAATCCATCTCAACGGCTAATTGATTTTCTCCTTGATGATCAAAGATCCAACGATACGTTGGCATCACGTCTTGCATACTGCGATTATTCCACTCTAGATCAGATACTTTTTTTCCATTGATAAAGTATCCATACCCATTCCCCATACTAAAATTCGTCACAAAAGGCATGCTGGTAATAGCGCTCTGCTCTACTGCATACGTAGAGATCCCAGGCCATTCTTTTTCTACCGGTGCCTTCCCTTTCGTTGGATCACCTTGTTCATTTACCCAAAAACGCAATTCACGACGTTGAAAATCAGCAGGATCACTAGCTGATGAGTATGTCCAACTTGGCACATATAGACCTAACGAAGTATACGGAGTGCCCGTTTCATCTGTGAACAACCGCCAATTCACTGGTGTATCATAGCCATTTTGTTGGACATCGATGCCCGCATATAATTGATAAGGATCAATGCCTAATTCATTTGCTTTCTTTTTAGAAGCTTTCAATAGCTCTTGACTAGCTAAACGATCGGTGTTCCACCAGAAATTCAAAAACATGCTATCTGCTAAAGGATTCATCTCCGCATCGACTAAAAAAGCTTGGTTTTTATCCGTCAGTGCATTTTGCCAATCCATCTTCCCTTCCGAAGTCATTGAATCATACCACATGATTTCTAATGCTGCTTCTTTTTGCTTGAATTGTTTGATGAATTCTTGCATCAAATCCGCATGTTTTTTACTCAATCCTTCTGTCGTATTCGCCCCTTCTACCTTTTTATGATTGTTTGCATCGTCAAAACTTGTGACTAATGTGTCCGTTTCCTGATTGATAAACCAGCCATCAAACCCATATCGAGTAGCTACTTCGATCAATTGATCGACTAAAGGAAAAGTACCATCCTCATCTTTTTGCAAGAATGTATCCAACCATTCGATTTTACCGCCATGAGCAGACTGCGGAAAGAAAACTGTCCCTAATACTGGCACGCCATTTTTATGGGCTGCATCAATGACATCAGGACTTGGCGGTACAATGATCCCTTCACCAGACGAACCACCCCAATACACAAGTTGATCGATATATTGCCAATTGGAAAATACATTGGCATCAAAAGTATTGATCCCTCTAGGCGCATTCCCACTTGTACTGCTATTCATGATCGACAAAGCGACAACTTTCATTTCTGGTGTCTGCGTGTCATTTGAAGTTGCCAGTGAGTTTTTATCGATCCGTTTTGCCAAAGGTACTTGGCTAACATTATAAGGTGCATCTGGATCTTTAGAAAATTCCCATTCTAGCAAGTCTTTAGGAAACCAGTAAGACGATTCTGGCTGATTATCCATTCCTCGTTGGTAAGTTGCTGCTTCTGTTTCTTTGTAATCAAACGTTTTAGTCTCTGCGTGATACGTTGTCCCACTACCAATTGCACTTGCTATTACTACTGCACAAAAGAGTCCGACCGCCATTTTTTTCTTATCCTTCATCTCCGCTCCTCCTAAATTTAATTGATTCACAAAAATGATAACGTTTCCTTTGTTTTAGGTATATGAACAAATCATAGAACTTTCACAACAAATTATAGGTAACATGAACAAAAAAACTGATTTTGATCGTCGATCGAAATCAGTTTTTGTATTGTTGATTCGCTATTATGCCCTTTTACGATAGATTTTATTTGAAACCCTCATGAAACCAATCAACTATAATAAAACTTGAATTGTCTGTCAGCATGATTAGTTACTTCAACATTTTGACTTTTCGTCGTTTGTTCAGTGATGACGGATTTTTCAATCATTCATTCCCTCGCTGAAAACTCGAATCTCATAAACGATTTCTTCTAATGTTCCAGTGGAAGCTTCTGCTTCGATCGCAAGAACAGTCGACTTTTTTTTAAATATTTATGGAAACAACTCTGGAAGGCGCTCACCGTAACTTTTAGGACTAAATCGGCATGCGTATTCTCCACTAGGTAAAATCTTGATATTGTTACCGACATTTTTTGTAGGCTTGATTTCTATATACATATACTGGTACACGTTTTTATCAATAAATTCATAGAGAATACCAAAATCATATAAAGGCTCATACCCTGCTTCCATCGAGCGATCAAACAAATTGGCTGCTTCTGTATAAAGTGTCTTTTTGTTATCAGTCTGTTGATAAGGAAAAACATATAAGTACTTTTCTGACAATTGCCGAATATGTTGCTTTTTAGAATGTCGATATGTTTTTAACAAATTAATTTCTTCTTTTACCTCTTGCATTCCTTTTAAATTTTGTTGGAGCGAATCGATTTTTTGTTTCATTAATTCTTCGCTATATGATAAAAAAGATAGGTAATCGATGGAATTATTCGGATCACTGAAGCGATGTAATTCCTTTAAAGGCAACCCAATCTCTACACATGCTTGAATCAGCTCGACCGCACTCACTTGCGCTAAGGAATAATAGCGATAGCCAGAATCTGGATTGATGTATACCGGCAATAATACCCCGACTTGTTCACAATATCTTAACGATTTAATATTGACACCGGTTATTTTCGCCAATTCTCCGATACTCAACAATTCACTTCTTTTGTCCATTTCTCTCATTATAATTCTCCTACATGATAATAATCTTTAATATCAAGCGTTCAGACACTGATTATATCATAAACTATTTTTACATATTATATTTTATCGTTATTTTTTAATCTAAAACCATTCACATAGATTGCTTTATTTAATATTTTTCATCCATAAATTTTGATAAACAGCTATATTTATAACGTTTTAAATTTATCTTTATTTTAGTTATATATAAAAAACAAATGAACCATTAACACAATTTCAATGATTCATTAGATAAAGATATAATAATTCCGAATCTTCTCTATTTTTGAGACAACTAAAAAAACTACCACCATCAACTTTATCTAAGCTGATAGTAGCAGTTTTCTCTTACTTAATAGATATGATAATCCGACTGTCCTTCTTGTTCAATTGTAATGACTAGTCGATGCGGCAAACAGATGCTTGTTTGTCCAGGTTCCGAGATCCAGCCAGTTCTGACAGCGATTTGATCGGGACTATTATCTTCTTTAACTCTGATCTTGCCTTCATGGATTTCGACAATATTGTATTGGGTATCAGATGGATAGTAAGTCACCATCTTGCTACTGATTTCATCTAAATCAAATCGTTCGACTTCTTTTCCGTCGATTTTGACTACTGCATACTTCACACTATTACCGCTTTCTGCGTTATCAAATGACAAAGCAAAGACAATTGTCGGAACGAAAGAAGCAACTACCAGAATACTAATAATGATGATATCCCAAGGTTTTATACCTGATTTACGAAAGTTGTGCATATTGATTGTCCTTTTGGATTTTCTTATTCTATCCTTTTATCGATCTTCTAAATAGATGTTGATTTGTTGTTCGTCATCATAATCCAGTTGATCAGTTTCAAGCATTTCCATTAATTCTATTTTCAAGTCTACAGGAATCTCCCAGAAGCCGTCAATAGATTTGAACAAATCGGCGTCATACTTTTGAAAAATAGGATAAATGTCCAAAAATTCTTCAAAGGACAAGTTTTGTTTTTCGTAATAGTCTTTGACAAAGCCTTGCTCTAGCGCATGTTCTGTAGGAAGGCCAGTTTCTGTGATCAGTTTCTTATCGACCATCGCACGATAGAATTCCCCTTTATCTACAGGTTCTTTCACCGTTTCCGAATAATATTTGATTCCTTGTTCGACTAATGGCGGATAAATAATTTCCATTTCTTGAACCCCCTTGCAGCTTCCAATCGGTTATTCTGTCACTTTGCGTCCTTTATAGTAGCCTTTTAAAGAGACATGATGGCTTCGACGATAATCACCAGTCAACTCGTCAAAAGAAATCTCTGGTTTCGTCAAACTTTGGTGTGTTCGTCGCAAACGTTTTTTTGCTTTCGATGTTTTTCTTGCTGGTACTGCCATAACTTTTTCCTCCTATTTTACCAACTTGCTTTTTTAACTCCTGGGATCAATCCTTGATGTGCCAGTTCTCTAAAAGTGATTCGAGACATGCCAAATTTTCTCATGTAGCCTCGAGGACGTCCATCTGTTTGATCTCTAAGTTTTAAACGATTAGGATTAGACTCTTTGGGCAACTTAGCTAGTCCTTCATAATCATTTGCTGCTTTCAACTCTTGACGTTGTTCACTATATTTATTGATCAAAGCTACTTGCTTATTCATTTTTGCAATTTTTGATTTTTTTGCCACTAATAATCTGCTCCTTTATTTCACTTTATATTGTACAAATCGTAATAATTACGTTTTGAGTAGAGCAACAATACCATTTATTTGTTTGTTTGTCAAAAAAGAAACACTAATAAAAAATACGGGTGAGTGGCCTTGGACTGAGCGTGTGTTTTTGAGAACATTGAAAAAGCTCCCATGACATGTATCACATCCATCACGGTGAGCTTTTTTTATTATTAACTACCTCAAATGTAATTAAACATTTCAGCCATTATATATTGATTTTTTGCAATGCTTTCGTAGGCACTTCGTTTTCTGATACTTCACTCCAGCGCTTTCCTTGTAAACCTTTTGCATCGATTTTACAAGTATCGACCTTACTTTAATTTGTGATCCGCTAATTTTATTTACTGTTTGTTGAGTGTCATCTTCATCGTATCCTTCAAACGTCTAGAGATAATCCTTCCCTTTTTTATCCCCACTACTTGTTTTGACATAGTATTCTTTCACTTCTTTATCAGATAAAAAATTATCCGTTAATGCTTGAAAGCCTTCTGTCTTTGATTCAATAAAAAATGCACCAATTCCTAAAATAAGCGCAATTACTAATAATCCTTTTACTAGTTTTCCCATTATCATTTCCACTTCCCTATTCTTTTTCACTTCCTGTCTAAATTATAAAATAAGGCAATGATCCGAAATCTATTCTTCCTATGTTTAACTTACATTAATGTAATAGAATTTGTTTCTAACCATTGATTTTGAACTAGATAGAATAATGCAATAAAAAAAACCCATAAAATCCAAACTATTCTCGGATTTTACAGGTTATGGGAAAAGAATTACTGCAACCATTGTTTTTGTTAAGCTTTAGTCTATCTTACAACTACCGCATATTTACGTGCATTATAAATATTCTCAAATGTTGCCCGATTTATCCAATAAGAACCACTGATAGGATCAGATACATGGACTTGATTACTTCCTTTATTATATCCATCAAGAGTGACCGCATGATTATTATTCGCTGCGATACCAAAATTCCAATTTCCCCAACGGATTGGCTGAAAGTTGATCGTCACCCAAGCAACAACCGGATGGCCATTTTTGACTTCGTTTAACAACGTACTCATCGAGCTACCTGAAATATTTTGGACATTTCCGTACTTCTTGCCCCACGCCGTCAAAGGTGTAGGATAAATTGCAGAATAAGTCCATGAGTTTTCGACAAATGGGCTGCCGACAAAACCGCTGTTTGGATTACCATTCGGAGATTTAGGAATTGTATTCAAAAATTGAGTCAAACTCCAGTTGGTGATCTTTCCTTTATATTGAAGTGCCTGTAATAAAGAAGCCCCTTCACATCCACTTGGCGCACCCAACGCATATTGGTTGTAATTTTTCACACCCAATAACTTATAGTCCTCTTGATTTTGTTGACCACTGCCAACTGCGTACCAACCAACACCTTCATAGACCCAGCCTTGTTTCGTGATTACTTTTTTCTCGTTTTCATCTAATGTGTAATGGTGCCAGTTCACTCGTTTACTATATAAACGACTGACAGGAATGGCATTCGCTCCTTTATAGGAATACCAACCGATTCCTTCATACTTCCAGCCTTGTTTCGTGATACTATCTCTTTCTTTTGCGTTCAACGTATAAAAATGTTCTCCATTGTAGCGATTGTACAAACGATAGACTGGATCACCACTTGTCGGTGCCTGCCAACCAACACCTTCGTAATTCCAACCAATCCTTCTTAAATGATCTCGTTCACCAGTATCTCTCGTGTAAAAATGCTCCCCACTATGTGGATTGAATAAACGATACATTGGAATCGTTTGCACAGCTGCTCGAAATAATCTTGGAGAACCTTCGATCAATTCCTCTTTTGGCGCTTGCGTGATATCAGCTTCGTTTTTACCAGCTTTTTCCGGCGCTTGCAAAACTACTTCTACTCCATCGACGATTGCAGTTTGTGGTTGCTCTGGTTGAGCTTCTTTTGCTTCACTCGCTTGTACTGGTGGTGTTTGTTGTGTCTCTTGCGCGGGTATCTCTGTTTCTTTCTCTTGACTGACTTCATTCGTTTCTGTACTTTTTATCTGTGGAGCTGCTGACGTTTGAGTCGATTCAGTCGAGGGTTCCATTGTAGACGAATCCTCTGCAAAAACTTGACTCATACCAAACGAACTCGCTAAAATCGCAAGTATCGTGAACCCACAAATCCCCTTAGAAATAAATCCCCTTTTCATCTTTTTCCTCCTCATAAATGAACAAAAAATAGCAATAGATTTTACATAAGATGTTTCCTAAAAATATTATAACGATAGTAATATAAACTCTGATTAAATTATACATGAATCTATTTTTTTGTCCGAATGATTTGTTTAATCTATTTGAGAACCAAAGGAAGCATACGCTAATTTCATTTAGTAAAAGTAGATGGAGCTAAGGTAGAAATGAATGAATCGTATCATTTAGAATATGAGGGTTTCCAATGTTGGCGAACTTATATTATTATGAATGCGCCCATCCTTTATAACAATTGCTCTGGAAGATTGACTGGCAAGCTCTAGATCATGAGTCAACATAACGATTGTCTTTCCTTTGCTTACTAATTCTTTAAGTACTTCCATAATAAGGATACGTGAGTGAGTATCTAATGCGCTAGTAGGTTCATCTAAAAACAATATTTCTGGATCTGCTAATATTGTGCGCCCAATTGCAACTTTTTGTTGTTCACCACCCGAAAGAGCATCAATAGGCTGGTGTAAATCCGCTTTTAATTCCAATCGTTCTGCCAAAGTATCGACATTTCCTCTTTTTATTTTGTGCCCATTCAATGTTCCTGGGAGTACCATATTATCGTAGGCTGACAATGAAGGTATGAGTTGAAAATCTTGAAAAATAAAACCAATTTTTTTACGACGAAACTTTGCTAATTTCGCTGCACTCCATCCATATGGTGATTAACCATCAATTAACACCTCTCCTTTTGTAGGAGGTAATAAGCTAGAAATACAATGAAGCAACGTTGTTTTTCCTGAACCAGAAGGTCCTACGATCGATACAAACTCTTGTTGCTTTACTTCAAAAGAAATATCAGTCAGCACTTGTAAAAGATTTCCTTTCGCAAGCTGTATCTCTTTTTTTAATTCGTTTATTGAAATAACTATCTCTCTCATCGATATTAACCTCCATAAAATCATTCTAGTTTATAAATCAAACTCTCATACAAAACTGTAGGACGCAAACTACTCATTGATAGTAGAAGGATCTCCCAATTCAGCAATTTCTTTCCTTCTTTCAATCTGAATTAATTACTTTCTTATGTTTGATTCAATTAAAACAATCTATTCTTTTAGTATATTAATAAATCTACTCGACATACTTTTTTAACGTATAGTGCTCAAACCAATAAATTGCAATAAAACATAAACCGAATATTAGAAAAGCGCCTAACGATAATAGGAGATTAACCGACCAATTTGCCTTAAAAATATTGCCACCACCCAGATAGGTCACTCTTAGCAGTGGAATCGCAAACAATATTGTTCCAATGAAGGTAATTATTATTGAAATGAATGAAACTGAACTGATTTCAATGATTCTCATTTTAAAAATCCAATCTGGTGTACATCCAGTATAAAAATAATTTTAAGGTTCAACTTTTGTTTTTATTCTAAAAAGGCAAATTGACACAATTACATTTGCTAAACTAATGAGTATTGGCGCCCCGAATACAAAAATAAGGTTGATGATCAAATCTGAGATATAAGAACTATCATTTGTTCCATCAATTAGTAGTTTAGTGTTGAGAAACAAAGCTATAAAATTCCTAACTAGCACAGTAATGATGCTGACTGGACGAATTAATTTTATTAATTCTTCTATATTGTATTGTATATTGTAAAGTGCAGTGCGGATCATCGGATTCTTTGTCATTTTTGGTACCCCAACAATTCTATGTACTATCCCTCGAAATATGGGACGAATCAAAAAATTCATAGTAATCAGTACAGACAACCACAGAAGAAGCAATAAATTCATCGAGTTACTCATACTTCGAGTATATTCTTTTATTAAAGTTGGATCAGGAACATTTTTTAAATATAAATATATTGTTGCCCCTACGCTCACTAGTGATGCAAGTATTCCCAAAAATTTGCCGCTATTCTTAATTTTAATAAACGCTCTGTTGGAAGAAAGGCTCCCCTTTCTTTTCTTATAATTTTTAAGACAATAACGCATACATGTATATAGAATAATTGCTAGTTGGATCAATATCACAACAAAAACAACATTCCATGAGAATTGAAGCGGGATATGTACAAGAGAATCTTTAGCAGAACTCGAAGGTAAGGTGGTCAAAAAAAGCTGTGAAGCTTTTAAGGAAAAGCCGCTCCCAATAACAGCTCCAATCATACCAATTACTAACATTTGTCCAGTCATCACCAAACTGATTTGAGCAGGAGAAGCTCCTAAAAGAAGCAATATGTCATTTGTTCCATCAAAAAAGTCTATACACTGTTTCATTGCATTGATAGTCAATAAAAAAAACATTACTATCCCTATTACTATTGGTAACTGCATAAAAACACCATAATCAACTGAACTGTTAAGATCAGCCCTACTTAAAGCATTTAATATCACAAAAGCAGTGCTAAATATTAATCCAGAAACAATAAAAATAGGTAGGATGGATAGCCAAATTTTCCAATGCTGTAAAAATTGCTTTAAAATCAACTTAAACATTTATCTGTTGCCTCCTCATTTAACATATCTAAATTTAAGGTAGCATAAGAAAATTGTAGTAACAATTAGACTTTAGCCTTATTATGTATAAAAATTAAGTAATCAATCTAAAAAATACGCATCAAGAACCTACTATGTTTTAGCTATTCTAATAGAATGCTTGGATAGCTAACAATTATCTTAAGATATTAAAGCGAAACCCTTAAAGTGATAGAAGTCATTACCTTTTCAAATGAAGGATCTTGCTTCAACATGGAAAAACGTTGTTTTCCAGAAAAAAAGACAGAAAGAAATTCTCCACTTCTTTCTGTCATAATTATTCTAATATTCCTCTTAACCAACATCATTTGACAAAGAACTAAGTTTTTTTGCAATAGCCTATTAGGCTATTTCTTCGGTTCATCCTCGTCCATCTTCAGAACAGCCATGAAGGCTTCTTTTCGCAATAATCTAACTGTACTATTCTCTATTAATCTAAGATAGTCTCTAAGCTTCTAGTATTAAAGGTTATAAAGGAACTAAATAATCTCTTCTATCTTTAGGTCATTTCAAAACACCTGAGAAAACCTCAGTCATCGGTGGCAAAATGGTGGCAATATTTTTTTGCTGCATTATTAAAAATAGTAACAAAAACTTTATCACGATCTTTCCATTTCCATCATTATCTTACCAATTTCATTTTCAATTCTATCTAGAACTCTTTGTATTTCAGATCTAACATTGTAAATATCTTCAATATACTGTTGCGCTGTATAATTATCTGGTATTTTATTATCAATAGGACTAGGATCTTTAATTTCTAACAACCCTAATATTTGGTCGGGATACATATCAATTACCTTAAATTTCAAAGAAGATGCGTATAACCAAGATATTTTAATAGAAGGAAAGACACAATTATGGTTTAAATTTGATCCTTCGAATAGATTTATCAAAGATTTTTATAAAGTATGGGATTCAGAAGTTTTCTTTTTAGCAATCGAAGAAAGCTTATTAATCAATCTCTACTATTCTAATAAGAACTACTTTAAAATTCCGGCAGCAAAAACCAGAATGAACCTAGATGCCTATTTTTTATTTGATGTAGTGACAAATGTTCCAGATGTTAGAGCAAAACATAAACGATTTGACTATGTAAAGTATACTTTTGTTGATCCTGAAAAATACAAAGATTAAAGTAGGCTACCTAAAAAGGTAGCCCGGAACGGATTTTATCACCATACTTATGAAAGGAGATATTTTTTAAGTTAGTATTAAGATTGTGTAATATGATGATATCTATATTTTATAGTATCAGTGCTATAAAATCAAAAATAAGTCACTAATTAACTATCACTCCAATTATAAGCCTTTTTTCTCACTTTTTTTCAAAAATATGGTATGCTTTTTAATGGCTTCAAATATAAAAGAGTTTAAAGCGTAACACACTTATGGGGGAGTGGTTTTTGGGGAACGCTTTAAACTCTTCTTTATTATTATCTCACAGCAGGCTTAAAAGGTCTATGGATTAAGTTATGTAAAAAAGTGCCTCTTTAAACGTCCTAAAATCCAAACAAGGATAGCATAATATACACTATCGTTGATCCAGAAAACAGGTAAATAAATTTTGCAAAAGCAATAAGTTAAAAACATTACAAAAAAG
Organism: Enterococcus sp. AZ171; assembly: GCF_051714005.1. NCBI lineage: Bacteria > Bacillati > Bacillota > Bacilli > Lactobacillales > Enterococcaceae > Enterococcus > Enterococcus sp. AZ171. The sequence continues at coordinate 1,569,280 of NZ_JBIORA010000001.1, forward strand.
ACAAGGATATCACATCAAGAAAAAATGTTTTGAAAATATCTTTGCCTTTTTGTATTATATCTATATTAAATAATCAATCACAACACACTAACTAATTTATATATTTAATTTGTTGTTTTTCTATAATTGGATAACTAATTAACTTATGACTATCTAAGTCTTCTTTATTCATATCAATTGCAGTAATTTGACTGTCTTCATATGTTCGATAATAATAGATTCCTTTATCAACATTGCAACAAGAAGAATAAATTGTATATTCATATTTTCCATCACCAACATCACACAAACCTTTTTGTTGTTCTACTGAACCTAAGATATGGAAAAATTGACTAATACTTTCTGACTCTGAATCTCCAGATACAGAATTCAGCTTCGTAAAAGTCGCTTTAACAAAACGAGATACTGAGGATAAATCTCCAGGCAAGCCTATCCCTCCCATACCGCGGCTATAGGCATTCAAACTTATTTGATTTGAAAAATTATTTTTAGGAGTTTCACTCGATAAGACACGATAATTGTTTAAATTAAATAATTGATAGTCAAATGAAGGATTATTGGTAAGAACGCCCACAGGGTTATCATATATATGAAGTCCATCTTTCATACTTTCAATGACAATTGATTTTTCTTTATCAGCTAATAGCCAATGTAAAGGGGATAAAGGAAGTTCGTCACTATAATTTATATTTGCTAAATTGATATTTTTTAACAATTTTTTAGCTTCTCCTACTGTTGAGCATTGTCCTAAAATCCAAGGAATAAATTCAAAAGGAGATACATTGTCTTTCCCTTCTTGTATTTCTTTATAATCAGCATACCCAGAAAAATTTAGTCCAGCCATACTCAATCCTTTTTCATTTGTCGCATCGTAATAAAGAGGGTAGTCAGCTATACCAGCGGCAATACCAATCATTGCATAATGAGTATCCAAATCATTTACCTTTCGAAAATTCAACTTATAATTTCTTGGAGTAATAGTGACTACTTCATTGTAAGATATTTCATAATCAAAATTTCTTCCAAAATAATGATCACTTGTTACATAAGTAATAGACGTACACATAGTTTATTCCTCCTAAATATTTTTCTGTCCACGTTCATATTACTCCAAAGTTTTCCTCATTCCAAAAGAAAAGCACAGAATACACAAAGAAGCGTTTTTATTTGTATAAACTATATCAAAGTTCTATACTTAAATTATCAAATAAAAAGGACGTGAAGATAAATGTCAAATTTAGAAAAAAAAGAAGAAAAAGTTGTAAACAAAATTGTTTCTGTTGTCAATAAACTGGATAAAGAGTTAGACGAACTTGATACATTATCTGAAAATCCAGAAAAAAAACATAACCTAAAAAAATGGTTAGTTGAACGAAAGGCTATTCATGAAATTAAAAAAGTTCTTCATGAAGCTGATAAATATGAAAAATATGATGAAAAAGAACTTGATAAAGAATTTAAAGAAATCAATGACTTATTACTCTGATCTATTAAACGACTCATTATGAGTCGTTTTTTTATACAAAGAAACTATCTGGAGGTAATCCAAATATAAATATTGATTGTAGTACAAAAAAGAAGCGTCCGAAGACGCTTCGCTGTTTAAATGCGTAAAAAGATTGGGAAATTGATTCATCAGCTATTACGACTATTATTATAATCTCATCCTATAAAAAATCAATACTAAAAAACTATTCTTTCGAGTAGCTCTGAACAGATGTCATCATAACTTATGAAGGAAATAGACATAAGATTGTGTATAAAAAAATAACCACCCGAAGGTGGCTGAAGAAAGCTTTTATTTACATAAATACTCTTCTAAATAATTTTAACACAGAACTAACTTAATTACTATATGTACCCTGTAGGACTCAACCTACGACCGGACGGTTATGAGCCGTCTGCTCTAACCAATTGAGCTAAAGGTACGAGAAGCCATCACAACTACTGCAAACAAAAAGAATGGACATAGACTAGATAATAATGGTTTTCATTCTTTGTTGTGATGGCACATTAATTATTACACATTTAATAGCAAAAAACTAGATTGTACTTATTCTTTGTAAAATATATTATTTTATGCTATTATTTCCAAGTCATAAAAAGAAAAAAGCTTCAGATACTTATCTTTTTGGGGAAAGACTCTAGGGTGAGGGAGTATCTGAAGCTTTTTTCTATGTTTATTATCTCACATAGTTATTTTTTAGTCTATTATTTGCTTAATTTTTTATATTATAATAATTTTATTTGCTCCTTAATTAGTAACAAACTACTCTAAATTGCTAGCAATAATTACGGTATCTAGCTTAAAATAAAAAAACACCTCAAATGAGGTGTTTAAAGTTCAACATTATTTTACAATATTTACTGCTTGAGGGCCACGTTGACCTTCTTCAATATCATAAGTAACTGCTTGGCCTTCATCTAAGGACTTGAAGCCTTCTCCCTGGATCGCTGAGAAATGTGCAAATACGTCATTTCCATCTTCTCCAGTGATAAATCCAAAACCTTTGTCTGAGTTAAACCATTTTACTGTACCGTTATTCATATATATTTCCTCCTGATACGTATATAATACGTGTTTTGTTGCAATTAATATTACTTTGTAAAAGGAGTTTTTATAGTGTGAATATATCGCTCAGATTACGTTTCAAATTAGATTACTTGTTTAGTATAACACGAATGTAATGGTAACACAAGGCTAACACGATTTAATATAAAGAACTATATTTAAGCATTTAGAAGAGTTAATTGCAGAACGAAAATACAAATACAATACTGATTAAAATTAAATAAAAAAACCACCTTTTGGAGGTGGCCCACAAGGGACGGCGTACTTACATTACGCTTAATAATTATTATCGTATTCCTTGTGTCGGCAGTGCGAAATTAATTCGCCTGTAAGTTAATCATAAAGTAACTATCTGCTAAATGCAATAGTTATGCTTAAAAAAATTTAGCTTATTTTTTAAGGCAACCTCATACAAGAATGTTCCGGTATATTTCTCATTTCTCTGTTATCAATCTTGAACGATGTCCATAATCTGTTTGCCAATATATCACTAGCTTGTATCAAATAATTATGTTTAGAATCGCAATAAGACACATTTATTTCTAACTTACCTTTCCAAATAGGTTCATAAAATACACCATAATTAAAATTATGAACACCATTTTTTAGTTCTTCATATACTGATTCCTCAAAATTATAATAGCCATTACTTGCAGTGGCTTGCTCATCCACACAGATACATAGCTTTAAGTCGTCCTCTGGATTCAATAATCCTCTATTTATCAGCAACTTAATTTTTTCTTTGACCAGTCTTTTTAATACATAATCTTTATATCTGTGTATTGATTTTTTATGATCTAAAATATTTGACTGTACCCTTTTGATATCAACTGTTAATCCCATACTATGTTCGTTTTTTAAAACCCTGTATAATTCGTATTTTTCACTTTTATCTAAATAACAAGCTTTTAATTCTTCTCTGTTACCTCGTTTGGTTTGGATTCGTTGAACCACTTTTTTATATTTTCTTTTTGCAATTTCTTTATTATCCTTGCCAATGAATGCGTATCCAGCGTAGACAAAAAATCTATTAGGTGCATTCCTATGCAAGACGCCTGAATCATCAAAAAATAAATGTAATTCTTCCAACAGCCGCTTCTCCGATCATTTGTTATAAATATATGTTAATTTTACATCTTAGCCGTCTTTATAACAATAACTAAAATTGCAGATGTAGCCTAATTATATGTACTGCCCCTCAACTGATGTGCACCCCAAAAGTTAGACTAGAAATCTAATTAAAAGGGGTGCTTTTTTTGCGGAAATATACATTTGATTTTAAGAAAAAAGTAGTTTCAGACTATTTAAATAACGAAGGCGGCTACAAATATCTTGCACATAAATATCAAATAAATCGTACACTGGTTAGACATTGGGTAAGGATTTATAACTATCATGGTTGGGAAGGCTTGGTTGGAGGTGGCAAAAGCTACACTACAAAATTTAAACTTGATGTTATAGAATATATGGAAACAAATGGTCTTTCTATCCAAGAAACTGCTAAAAAATTTAATATCGGTTCAAATAGAACTCTAAGTAAATGGATAGAGCAATATGAAGAAGACGGTTCTTCTTCACTTGAGAGCCAAAAAAGGGGCAGAAAAATTAGTATGAATTCCAAGCTAAACATTCCTAAAAAACTTAAAGATGAGTCTCTTGAAGAAGAAGTTATTCGTTTAAGAGCAGAGAACGCATATTTAAAAAAGTTAGAAACCTTGATTCAAGAACAAGATTTGAGCAAGAAGAAATCAAGGTTAAAACAATCCTTCAGCTCAAAAAAGAATTTAAATTGAATCTATTACTTTCAATTGCACAATTAGCGAAGTCAACTTATTATTACTGGGTAAAAAAATTAGATAAGCCAGATAAATATAGCAAGATTAAGCAAGAAATTACAGCGATTGTAAAAGAATCAAGAAACTCTTATGGTTATCGTAGAGTCACTTTAGCGTTAAAGATGAAAGGATATACAATCAATCATAAAACAGTTAGAAAATTAATGTCCCAAATGGGACTTACCTGTCAAATCCGAATAAAGCGATATAAATCTTATAAAGGAACAGTAGGAAAAATTGCCAAGAATGTGTTAAAACGAAATTTTTCAGTAGATACACCCAATAAAAAATGGGTGACAGACGTCACTGAATTCAAGATAAAAGGAAGAAAAATCTATCTATCTCCTATACTTGATTTATTTAACGGAGAAATAATTAGTTATAGTATATCAACTAGTCCAACATATAAACTGATTGAAGAAATGCTTCAACAAGCAATTAAAAAAAAGGGAACTGAGGGTTCACTGATTCTACATTCAGATCAAGGATGGCAGTATCAGATGCCACAATATCAAAAAAAATTAAAAGAGAATAACATTATTCAAAGCATGTCTAGAAAAGGAAATTGCTTAGATAATTCTGTAATAGAAAATTTTTTTGGTGTGCTTAAATCAGAGTTTTTTTATCGAGAAAAATTCCGATCAATTGAGACATTTCAAAGTAAATTAAATGAGTATATTAGATGGTATAATAACAAAAGAATAAAACTAAAGTTAAATGGACTATCTCCAGTAGAATATCGGAAACAGTCCATTAAATAGTTCAACTTTTGGGGTTCAGTTCACAACGAGGGGCCATTTTTTATCGTTGCGGAATATTTAAATACCAGCGTTTATCATGAAAATCTTGTGCTCCGCCTTTAGTGTTCCCTTCTGGATCATTCGTTGCCCGCATCATTACATAGACTTTCTTATTAGGAAAATTACGCATATTGAAAGATACATGATAACCAACATTTCCAGAAGTATTATAAGCTTGGTTTACATCTGGTCTATAAATTCCATCAGCTCTTACTCGAGCTAATTCTTTCCCAGTATTGTAATCCATAATGAAGATATACTCGTATTTATAGTTAGCAATATGCCATCCAGCTACATGCAAGTTTGCGTTTTCGATTTCTCCGAACTGATCAATGTGGGCGTAATTTGTTCCATCTGTCAGCGTAGAATTTGCAGCACCTGCTCGAGTTGGATCAATTACTGGTTTATCATCTGAAGTAGTTGGATTTTCATCGGTAAATCCATGAGCTAAATCATATGCTAATTTTTCTTTACTTACGCCCATTTCAGAAAGATAACCGTAAGGATCTGTATGATCGCCCCAAATATTTTGCGTTACCCATAAATGCGATTTGATTCCTGGTTGGTTATAAGGCGTGTCCAATGTTAGTGGAATACCATATTTTATTGCTGAATCTCTAGCCAATTCAACGTATGCCTTGTAGTTTTTCTCAAACGTCGCTTTATCATGTGTGTGTTGTAACTCAATCTGCACGGGACTGTTAGCATTAGCATACGAACCAGCACCGTACTGTACATAACCAGGTTGTCCAACTTGGTAAACAATTCCACCGTCTCCCACAATATAAGCAGTATAAGCACTAGTCCATGAACGTTGCATATACTGCGCTTCATTGCGCCCTGTTGCTGTTTCATTAGCCGTTTCATGCAGTAAAATGTACTGATTATTTGCTACTTGTGAGCTACCTTCGTTTGGGCCCAAATTAAATTCATTGTTAATCGTATAGGCAAACCCATTAATTGGCAATAAAAAAAGAGCCGTTAATAGGCTCATCACAGTAATAGTAATTTTCTTTTTCATTTGTTTCCTCCTATTTTTTCAAATTATAAGCCGACACACCAGTGATAACGCCTAAAAATGTTGCTGCTGCATTGATAGTCAGCACTGTCATATCTGTTCCATTCCATCCATACGCTTTGCCTAGTGTTGCAACTAATACAGATGTAGCTGGTAAAACTGTTAAAACTGTCCATTTAATGACTTGATAATACTTATCGGGTAAAATCATTTCTTCTTAACTCCTTTCTTTTTTACCGAGATCTTTCTCTAAATAAAGTTTTAATTTGTTGTGTGTGTTCTACCAATTTTTCTGCATGTGTATCTAATCTTTCATCGTGTTTCTTTAGTTCTTCATGAATCATCAATCGATCTGATTTGCTCGATTCTAAATCTTTAGTCAGCAAATCTAAATTGTGACTTACTTTTGAAAGAGTTTCAGTAATCTTCGAGAAAGATGCAGTAATTGGTTTTATTACTAATAAAATCAAAGAAACAATCGCAGTAATTGATCCTGCGATTGTTCCCCATTCTCCTAAATTAATCATGTGACAACTCCTTTACCTTAAATAAAAACGCATCACTTAAGATGCGCTCTTATCTTTATTAATGATTTTATCTGCTTCTTCGTCTGTAATGCATAGTGGAACGAATAGTCGAACTTGATCGTCAGTAAAACAGCCCCAATCATACATCATTTTCACATCGCTAAAACTAAACATACTACTCACCTCCCTTTGAAGCTGGATTTAGTTGCTCTTTAATTTCTGAAATGTCTTTGCTATTTTGGAACGAAGCAAGCATCATTTTTGAATTGATTTGTGCTAAACTATCCGCTTTTTCTTTCAATGCAGTATTTTCCTGTTTAATTGCTACATTGTTTAGCATGAGTTTGGCGTTGAGCTGTTTTAGATTGTCGTTCTCGTGTTCCAGAGCCTCGTACATCACTTTGAGATTGTTTAAATCGTTGTGATCTAGTGCGTTCGCTAAAACAATCCATTGGTTCAGTTTAGGATCAAACATCTGATCAGCGATTGTTAACGGTTCACCATCAGCTCGAACCCCTTCAAGTGGAGGCTGATCTGTGTAAGGAACGGATACAAGCATATCGTCCAATACTTTTCCTGCGTACTCTCCGCCAGTACGTCCGTATTTCCAAATGTTTTTCATTCGTTTCACTCCTTTAATCTAAGATTCTATTTCCATAATGTGCAGCGTGTTTATTTGAGAAAAATCTAACTTCTTACCATCCTGAGTTTCAAAAGTGATATTGAAGTACTCTCCTTTTTTCAACGCGAAAATTCTACTAAAGTGAAGCCCATGCTTCCATTGCAATGCAGTTCCATTTATACCAACACCACCTGCGAAACCAATAGAACTAGTTTGAGCATCGTCTTTATAAAAAGTAATATAACCATACTGACCAGCTGTTGATCCGCCAAACTGATATCTAACTAACCCTTCTACTAACAAAGTACAATCTCGATTAGCTGTTGCTTGCCAATTTCCAGAATTCCAAGTCAACGGATTCTCCTTCATAGATCGATTCAACTTTGCTCCAATGGTGGTTGCTACTGGTCCAATAATTAACCGAGCTTTATTAGAAATACCAGTTTGTTCAGTTCCTGTTGAATGCCACGCTTCATAAGGCAACAGCTTTTCTTCGACCAGTACATTTTTTCCATTAACTAGAGGGGTTTCTAAAAAGTTCTTAGTTCCATCTACAGATTGTGGTTCGGTTAAGCTCACCGAATCATTCAAGCCTTTTTCAGTATATTCAGGTGTGATGTCCCAGCTGTAGTCGTTCGGATTGTTACTGTCTTTCAATCCTTCACCGAAGTATTTAAACTGACTAATATTCGGGGTTCGTGTGTCGCCTTCCTCTAGTTTTAACCACTTAATTGTACATTGTCCTACACTTGTGTTTGGTACCTGATAAATCTGCACTTGTGGGCTAGTAGGGTGTGAATCAGTACTTGCGGTAAATGTTGCAGACCAAATATCAGTTAACCCTTCTACTGGCTTCAAATCACCAAACCCCCATGGACTTCCTGTAGCTTGCGTAAAAAATGGTCTAAAAACCTGTGTTGTTGGCTTAGTTCCTTCCAGTGTGATGGTATACTTCTTGCCTTTTACCATTGGTTTGGTGTTATAGGTTTTAATAAGATAGTTACTATTAGTAACTGGTTGTTGTGATTCTGGTTTAATTAGATTTTCACCCAAAGCCACCTTGCTCAAGTAATACGGCATACCAAGTAAATTCGGCTGGTATGCTGTGGCGGGTGAGGATGTCGATGCCACCTTTTCTATTTTTATATCATAACCAATGAAGAGTTTACCTACCTCATTTGCCTTCTGATATACTTGCAAAAACGGCGCAAAATTACCATCCATCATATCGTTTGGTACTGTGAATGCTTTTTTGATAAATTGCCATTGACCACGACAACTTTCATTTGGGTTCATATACACTGGTCTTTGTGTAGTATTGCTATCGGTTGCACTATAAGGATAAATAGGAGTCCCACCAAAATCAGTACTAAAATCTTCTGAAACCATCATAGGAACGGTAGCGATATATGTTGCACCTTTTTCTAACCGCGCAATAAATGGGACAAATACATTTCTAGAAATCCCTGCTGCAGACGGATCACTTCCGTCTATCTCAAAATATGTGCCATGATCTTTAATATATGCATAGGGCGTTTGTATAGATGAGTTTGTTCTACTTAATTTTGAAAAATCCAGATTAAGAAATAAATTAGGATTCCCCGAATAGTCATAGTCCCCGAAGTCTAATGAATTAGAGTACATTTTTTTCAGCTTACCGAGATCGCCGATTTGCTGATTTGTTTGATCGATACGATCATTCGCTTTATCAATATTAGTATTGAGAGTTGCGACATCTTGATTGGCTTTCGTGATTTTGTCGTTTGTGTCTTTCAGTTTCGCATCAATCTGCGTTTCAGATTCCGCAATTTTCTGATCAATCTCTTGCTTTCCATCAGCTAGAATTTTTTCGATTTTATCGATTGTCTGGCTAAACCCATTGAAATAATAATCTTCTAGTTCTGGCGTACTATCATCAATTGGACTGCGTTTGATGTCAAAAGTAAAACGACCAGCTGTATCCAACGATCGGTCGTCTGGGAAATCAATATATACGCTACCTTCTACTTTTCCGACATATCCTAAAATATTATCTTCTAATACGATAGATACAATACCATTCACACGATCTTCAATGGTGGCAAGATAGTCATGTTTTCCATATCCGTCTTCTGCTGTTGCAGATTTAAATATCAAGCGAATCGGAACAGTCGTCCCTTCGGGTAAGCTTTGAGGGATGCCGTTTTTCCGAACTAACTTCATTCGAAGCTTAGCTGTTCCTCGATCATGCGACCAAAAAACAACATTCGTATCATTGGGCTTAATTGCTTCTGCTTGGATCACAATGATCGATTCATTCATTTTATAAACCATCAGCTTAACACCTGCCCATTGTTGATAATCAAACCTCTGCCGATAATTTTATTTTCAGTTGTTGCAAATCCTGCAGCTGGCTTGGCATATCTAGCAGTTGCTGCATCAACGTACACCCCAATGTTATTGCCTGAACCCTTCAAGTCGCCCACACTAAACTCTGATAACAAACGAACTTGCACAGCTATGTCTTGATTAATGAATGTTGTTGAACCATACATATTCATCTTAGAAGTCCCACCTACATATACAGCGTTATATGCCAAGGATTTAGTATTCTCCGCAAATTTACATTGACTAATAGCCATATAGCCACTCTGTTCATTGACAATTCCATACTGTCTTCCTTGAAAAAGTGGAGAATTTGCAGTGTCAACGATCTGCATTCCGACGATTTGACAATAGCCAGTGCACGTTGCGAACATAATACTTCTAACTTTTACTGGACAATCAGACACTTGAGGGTCTAATGTGCTGGTATCATTTAAAGGACGTATGACAAATGTTCTAAATGTTAAACCATTGACATATACATCTTCCAAATACACCCCATCGCTAATCCAGATGGTGACAGATGATGTAGTAATTAGCGGAACTGAATTGACTGCAGTTTGGATCGTGAGAAATGGTTTCTCTTGGGATCCATCTCCAGTCTGGTCGTTTCCATCCTTTGAAACATAGATACTGATAGGTTCGTTATACCCTCCAATGATTTGTTGGACTGCTTTGTTTAATTGCTCCACTTGTGCTTTTTGACTAGCGGTATTTGTAATTAATTCACTAATTTGTTCATCTGTCAGGTTTTCATGTTCTACCAATCTGCCGTGTAACGTAGGAAAGGTTTCTCCTCTATTGTTTACCCGTGCATCCACTACTTCGTTTGGTGAATCACCGCCCGAGTTGATTACGAGATTATCAATACGACTGTTCGTTGATTTGTCTTGATCAGATAGTTTCTTTTCAAGATCATTGAGATAGTCAATATTTTTATTAAATTTCTCTTTCCATTCCGTAGAGATACGGTTACTGATTAATTTTAATAACCCCATCAAATCACTCCTTTCTGTGCCATTTCAGCGAGTATCGATGTCATTGTTTTCTTTGTGTTGCTCAATGTGATTTCTGGCGGCTTATTTGGTATCGCTGGATACGTCTTGATTCCTACCACTTGAATGTACGTATTAATATTCAAAGGTTCATAAATGAATGGGACGTGATCGCCTTTGTTGGGACTGATTTTCCATTTCAAGGTTACGGATCCCGAAATACTTGGATAGTCTTGCAAGTCTGTCTTTAACCGCTCGAGCATGTTCCCTGATACGGTATACCGTTCGTCTTTAACAGGATCTTGTATCCTGATTCCCCACTTTTGTGATTCAGGGCTTGTGTAAGTGATGGGAGTAAATACATAGTCACTATCTTTAGGATCCTCAGTATTTGCACCATCCTTCAATTTTCCATAGCCTTTGATTTGCGTCTTCAAGGAATACGTATCAATATCGAACGATACTTCATCTGTATTGTATTTATAGCGAATCTGTTCTTCCGTCTGCTGGCCGTACTCACTGGCAGGATAGAACGTTAGATGTTTATTATTCGGAATCACGACTGCATTATAGTCAGACAGAATCTCATTGACCAGCTTCAAATAATTCGCATTACCGAAGTTTTCTTGTTCGACTGTAAGGAATTTCTTGTTTGGATCAATGACTTCCCATGTAAAGCCGCGACTACCTGCACTAAATATATGTGTGAGTAACTGGCTAATAGATCTCGCACCAGTTACTGTATTGTACTGATAGCCATCTTGAACCGTGTAATAGATATGTGTCGCAACCACTTGTTTCGTCAACAACTGTCCAAGTGCTTTGCGAGTCATTTCTTTGATCACAAATTCCTGTCCGTTGTAGAAAACAGAAGACTCGTATTCAACTAAATCAAATACTTCCTGATTCAACGAATTGTTGGTAACGGTAAAGCCGATCTCCCACGTTTCATTTTGTTGCCAGTTTTCATAAAAAGAACCCTTGTCATAACCGACAAGTATTTCTTCTTTGGTTTGTTCATAATTTCGAATAATTAAATCAGTCACTCAATCACCTACTTATATAAGAAACGGAAATCCCATGAAGATTTCACGCGAGTAATATTTTGGATCTCGATTTCATTGACTCCCTCAACCAAATTGATCAGACCATGATTCGTATTAATACCACAACTCACGCCGTTCAATTTTGGAATCACACCATCCAAGACTAATGTCTGTCCGAGATTCGTAGAAAGTGATGGATAGTAAATAAAACGATCGCCAGTTGTTTTATTGAAAATCGTCACATTTCCTTCTGATTCTCCTTCTAATGCGATCCGCAGATAATGTTCACGTGGATCAATTTCAAAGCTTCCAGCATTGTAAATAATGAAGTGACTCGTCTGATGCGTGTACTTGTAATCTTCCGCCACTAGACCTTGCGAGAACTGCCATTCTTCCTCTAGATTGAAATCCGTTAAAGTAGTTGCGATGGATTCAGAATATCCTCTGATAGTTTCCAGATTTACAGTATATCTTGTGTAAATTACGCCTTTTCTTTCATCGTCAATAGAATCATAAACTACTCGATATTTTTTACCTGGCTCTTTGCTGTAAATTAGATAAAATTCCGGTTCTCTAGTAAACAATTCGCAGAGTTCCGTCTTTTGCAAAACTAAGTCAAACATCGATTGCTCTCTACTTCGAATGTCAAATGAGAGTGTAATAGGAAAAGCGTCAAACGAGCTGTTCGAAAGACGCTTTCCATTCGTTCCAGAAAACTCAACAAACTCATTTTTTGCCACTGGCATACCTATATTAATCTCAATCAATCTCAGATAAGAATTATTTGTCAATTCGACAACTTCATCAGAAAATTCAAGATATACACGAGTTTTCTCATTCATTAACCTATTCTCCTCTCATGTACGATCTACGATTCAATACTTTTCCAAAACGTTGATCCATATTATCCCCTACTAAAGTCCCATCTAAATAACTTGAGACCCGTACTGGCTGTTTTGCAATTACTTGTGCAAGCTTTTCAACATCAAATTGTTTATGATTGTTATAGGTATTATTAACTATTTGTGATCCAACAGATGCCATCCCCATCCTCGAAGTACCGAGTGCTGATTCTGGCGTGATAGAATTCATCAAACCATTAGAAAGCTTATTCATTGCTGAATATGCAGATTTCGCATCTGCTTCGATACCTACAGATATTCCTTGAGGGATGAACTTACCAACATAATCTCTCATCCAACGTGATGGAGAATGAATTCCAAGCGCGCCAGTTATTTTGTCTTTAATGTTTCCCGCTACTTCAGAAATTTTAGAAGCAACTGCTCCAACCATTGAACCGATACCGTTAATTAATCCTTGTATGATGTTTGAACCAATTTCAAATAAATCAATTCCACTCAAAGTATCTATTATAGAGTTTCCTATATTAGATACTGCACTGGTTACTGTTCCTATCACACTAAGAATCCCAGAAACTAAGTTTCTAATTAAATTGGCTCCAGCATTCACCATTTGTCCAAGAAACTGAGCTATGGTACTCAATAATCCAGTAATTAATCTCGCTCCAGCTGATAATAATTGTCCCAATAAGCTCAAGATTCCTCTAATAAGTGCGTTGATCAATTGAACACCAGCTGATAAAAGTTGTGGTATAGCACCTACTAAAGCTTTGAACAAAGCAGCCATTAATTGAATAGCAGCTGATACTAATTGAGGAAGTACTGAGATCACTCCATCTACCAACGCAACAATCAATTTAATACCCGCTGATATCAATTGAGGCAAAGCACTAATCAACGCATTAACTAGGGCAATAGTTATTTGAATTGCCGCTGCAACCAACTGTGGTAATATCGAGATTATTCCTTGTATTAATGCTAATAACAGCTGAATGCCAGCAGCAATAATTTGCGGAAGTGCACTGATTAATGCACTAATCAAAGCCATTGTGATTTGGATAGCAGCATTTATTAACAACGGAAGAATAGAAATTATACCTCCGATAAGCGCCATTAACATTTGTATTCCTGCAGAAATTAATGTCGGTAAAGCTTCAATAATTGTTGTTAGCATAGTAGTAACGATAACGGTAGATGCTTCAACAAGTTGAGGCAATGCAGTTATTATCGCATTCACGAGAGAAGTAATGATTTGTAATCCAACTTCTAACAGCATAGGTAGTACCGTTAAGAACCCATCAATCAATGTATTAATAATCTGAATGACAACTTCAATTATCGTAGGTAGTGCTGCTACGATCCCTTGAATAAGCATAGTTAACAAATTTGTGCCAACTTCAATAATTTTGGGTAGAAGCTCAGCAAAAGCAGAAATGAGTTTTGTAATTATCTCTGTTGCAGCCAACAGCAGTGCGGGAAGAGCTAATGAAATGCCTTGTACAATAGTAGTTATTATTTTCGTGGCTATTTCAATCAATTTAGGCAAATAAGTAACAATTGCATCCGTCAATGTTTGAATAAGCTGTATAGCTATCTCTGTTAGTTGCGGTAACATTTCAACTATTTTGTCGACAATACTTGTAATCACAGAAGTAATACTTTCGATAATTTGCGGGAGATATTGAGAGATAGAACCTGCCACATTACTAATTGTTTCACTTAATTGATCAAACACTTTTGTGATTCCATCTGCACTAAAATCGCCAGTTTTAGCCCACGCTGATATAAATGAAATAATTAAAGAAACTGCCAATCCGAATGGACCAGTAAGCCCTAGTGCTGCTATTGCTACTTTAGTCAAAATGCCGATAACTAGAGAAACTGCTCCGCCGACTTTACCAAAAACTCCTCCAAATTTTTCCAGCAGATTACCTGCCAATTCTATACCAGAAGAAAAAATCCCTGACAATACAGAGCCTATTTGCGAAAGAGTAGAGCCAAATCTTTCTATGCCAGAAGAAACAATTCTTTTTACTGCATCAACAAAATTAAAAAAAGCTGGTACCGCTACTGAAGCAATTGCTGATCCGACTTCGACAACTTTTTGAAATCCTTTAACAAGATAGTTTCCTACTGTATCAGCTACTTTTTGAAGTGTAGGTAATATAGAAATAAAGACTTCTTTTAGATATTCAAATGACTTAATCAGTCCAGATTTTACAACTTCAATAATTTTATTTATACCATTTCGAAACGTTTCACTTGTTTTATAAAAATAGATGAAAGCTGCAACTGCTGCTCCTATAACACCTGAAAGTAGTTGAAATACCGTCAGACCAGCTGGAATAATAGCAGATAACAATGCGTAAGCTGTTCCAGATACTCCAAACATGCTGACCATACTACCTAGGGCCGTTATCACTCCATAGATTTTTCCTACAAAACTTATTAATGTACCTAGAGCTAATGCTGTTTTGAAGCCTACATACGCTCCAGTGGCTGCAATAAAAGCTGGAGCTAACAATTCCACAATGTCTAATAGGCCTTTAAAAGCAGAAATCATATCATCAGTATTATCTATCAATATGTCCATTACTTTTGACATTTCTTCAAATGATTTATTAATAATAGATTTCATACTATCAATATTTTGAGCAATCGTTTTACCAGTAAGTTTCTGCACCAGTTCATCAAACTTAGTAATAAGATTAGCTACACCTTTAGAAACAGCATTACTTAGATTTCCGAATGAAGTAGCGATCCCCAGGGAATTCTCCTTTGCCAAGGTTGCCAATATTCCTGTTCCAGTTCCTAGCTCAATCAGTTTATCTTGGAATTGATCAAATGTTACTGTTCCTTCTTTAAGCGCATTATAGAGATCTCTTTGAGCTGATTTCCCAACAAATCCCATTGCTTCAGCTGTTTTTTGCAAAGCAAGGGGCATGGTTTCTTGTAAAGTTTTCCAGCTCTCTAAGTCGACTTGCCCAGTCGAAAGCATCTGGTTATACTGTTGCATACCTCGACTGGCATCTTCTGTTGAAGCGCCAGACGCAAGAAATGCATTGTTTAATGCTAAAACAGTGTCTGTGGATCTATCTAAATCTCCAGTGATTGCTGTCATTTGCTGTGTACTTGCTACAACATCATCTAATTTAGTTGGCAAACCATCAATTCCATCGGATAATTTGTTAATGGATCTCTGAGAGTCCTCTGCACTAAAACCTAAAGCTTTCATTACTTTAGGAAATTTTTGCATAGTATCGAAACGGCTAATTGCGGAATCTAGCGAATTCTTTAAAACATTAAAAGCAGCCGCCGCAACTTTAACGAGGCCTAGGGAAACAACTAAATTTTTAATTGAGGCTCCTGCTTTATTACTCTTACCTTCTAACTGATCAAGACCCTTGTTAAGTATG
Organism: Enterococcus sp. AZ171; assembly: GCF_051714005.1. Classification (NCBI taxonomy): domain Bacteria; kingdom Bacillati; phylum Bacillota; class Bacilli; order Lactobacillales; family Enterococcaceae; genus Enterococcus; species Enterococcus sp. AZ171. The sequence continues at coordinate 1,585,335 of NZ_JBIORA010000001.1, forward strand.
GTGACGCCTTTGCCATCCACATCAACTTCTATCTCTACTCTTCCATCAGCCATCGTCTTCACCTACCTCCGAATCAGGCAATGCATATTTTTGTTGTAGCTTTCTCATGCGTTCTTTTTCTTTAGCTGATTCTCCTTTGCTCGGTTCCCATGTCCTAATCTGGATGATTCGAGCAAGAATGGTGTCGTCTGGCAAACTCTCAAGCAACGCTTGGAATTCTTCCCACATCATCCGTCCTTGCTCTTCAAATAGATTGATGCCAATTTGTCTGAACGATGCATAGATGTATTTAGCATCATGAACTAGGCTGATGGTCTTTTTTTCTTTAACTGCATTAGGCATAGGATTGCCTAAACGATCAGTTTCAAAACCATCACTATCTCCTACAGAAATATAATTTTCTAAAATGTGGTTAAATAATAAAAACTGTTGTTCAGACGGGCCTTGAAAAATTTTTTCAAAGTCACTGATCAACAGTTCTAAACACATATTCACTTTTTCTTCTGGAAACAAATCACTATCTTCCAAAATATCAAAAACATCTAGTACATTATCAAATGTTAAATCGATAGGTAATTCTATACCATCAAACTCTATCGAAGTGACTAACGGGTCATTTAACCGCATTTAATCACCTACTTCTTTTTCTTATTTTTCAATGCTTTCTTTTTCAATAAATCAGCTTTCTTCTTAGAAAGAGTATCTTTACGTTTCAAAGCTTTTTTTTCAATTGCTTCCGCAACTTCAAAAGAAATCGGATCAAACAAGTCTATTAATTGCTCAACATCACGATAAACAGAATAAATTTTTTCAAATGATCCTTTACCAAGCAACGAATCATATTCTGCTTTAGCTAAACTTTTTGTTAGATCAATAATCTTAATAGCATCTTCCTTTTCTGGTTGTTCGATATTCTTGATTTGTTTAAGTTGTTGTTTGAGTTCCTTAACCTGTTCCTCAAATTCAGCTTGGGTATCAAAAAACCGTGTCAGTTCTTCTGGAGTAGTACCGAAAAAGAACTCTACTTCTCCAATATTGATAGGAAACCCTTTTTTCTCTATTTGAAATGATAGTTTGTTAGTCATGTTATCCTCCTAAAAAAGCTGCCCAGACGGACAGTTCGGCTTATTTTTTGATTAATACTACTGATTTGGACCAAGCAGAACCTATGAATGGACCATCGTGTAAATATCGCGCTTTTTCGATTTCATCTTTTCCTTTTCCTAAAACGTTATACGCTTGAACATACAGATAAATTTTATTTCCTGGCTCTAATGTCGGAACATCTTCAGCCGCTAACGTCCATGAGGTTTTTTCCGAATATCCCATCATTGTTGCATCATGAGGATCAGATTGATTAGCATTGCTATAGTGTATAACATAGGCCTGTGCTTTTGGTACGGCATCCCAAGAAAGAGAAATCGATCCATCATTCAAAACCCCAGTTACGTTCTGGGGTGCATTAGGGTGCAACAGGGACGTCTTCTGCTTCTGGTGTGCTATCAAATGCGATACCGCATGAGAAATCACCGTATGCAGTAGCATCGCCGACCTGAGCAACTGGCTCTGTTACTGTTGCTTTACCAATACGTTGTTTTTTACCAGATGCAGATACTACTTTGAACCACACTTTCCGAGCATCTCCTGATTTTCCAATCATGCCCTCAATAGCCTCCATCGCAGCATCATCTTCATCGTATAAACCTGTAAATGAATAACCTAACTGATGAGAAGTAACGTCTGTCTCCCCTTCGCCGTTCCCATCATAGTAGCCAGTAGTTTCAGATTCTTCGTTCGAATTATCATCAACATTGGAAATCCACTTTGCTAACTCCAACCAGCCGTCTTCGCTTGGTGTATCAGCATTAGTAGTTGTAATTAATTGAATAAAATAGCTTTGTAAGGCATTTTTGCGTCTCATTTATTTTCCCCCTCAAATGTGGTTAATTTTGTTTGAAAATCTAATAAAAAAACGAACCAACCTTGTTCATCAGCATCATTGATGAAAGGTTTGCTCGTTATAGTTAAATTGTTAAATTCAAAAGATCCATCAGAGCTAGCAACGTCTGACACACGCTCTAACGAATCAGAGATAAGCCAAAGCGTTTGCTCAATTCTATGACCATCTTTTGACTTCATCGCAATTTCAAAATTTAGTTGTACATCTTTAATACCGTCATAGTATTCCACAAGATTTTGTCCGCCTGGTAATGGGTAAATTACTAAGCTTTCGTCAGCAGAAAGATAGCCTTTTTTCATTTTTAACGGCAGTTCTGGAATACTATTAATCTTATCTTTTATCCGATCGATAAAATCCATTATTGGATACCAGCTCCTTTCAGATACGCTTTTTTCCAAGAAGGCATATACAGTGATTTTGCTTTAAGATCCCATCTTGGACCTGTTCCTGGAGTAGTATATTTTTTTCCATTTAGATAGAACTGTCTCCTTGCGTATTTCGTTTCATACAGAATAGCGCTGCCGTCACTTTTGATATGCGCACTTTGGCGAAGGATATTATTCTTTTTAGGTACAAATGAGTTCATGTCAGCCATTGCTTGGTTGGCTAATGCGTATCTTCCTCGCTTCATAGCCTGTGGGCTGACTTTAGCTCTAACTCCATCAAGATTAACTTTAATACTCATCAAATCACCTCTAATTCGTATGAATAGATAGCATCTGAATACGCTTCTGTAATCTTTTCGATCTTAGTGATGACATGTTCTTTACCATCATAAATAACTAATGATTGTTCTTTGAAATTCGGTAAAGGGGTAGTTAAAGTCTTATAACAAAAAATTACTGCATTATAGAGCAACTGCTTGCCACTTGGTGAAAAAGAATACTGACTTCCTCGGTCAATCCGACAATTTTCTATAGTTACATAATCTCCATAAATAGGTTGGTTATACTCTCCTTCTCCTAAATATTCTCGATAAATAAAAGAATCCACTAGAAATTGTACTGGAGGTTTAGGCATTACCATGATGGTACACCTCGATATAACAAACCCGTTCCTTCTAAATAAATATAGATATCCTCGGCAACAAGTGATTTACTCTCATTTTTTCCTGAAGGATTATATCTACTAGAGTTTGAGATACTCGTTCTACCAACAGAAAAGCTTTGTGGTGTATTATTGATACTTTCATAAGTATCTGCTCCAACTTCATCGAAATATATAATTTGTGAACATAAAGCTAGCTTAAATTGTTTTACACGAAAACCAATTGGATCTTCCTCAATTTTATTAAATTGATAAAAATAGTTAGTGATGCTATCTAGAATAGCAGTTGCTTTTGACAAATGATTTTCGAAAGCAGCTTTAAAATCATCTGTTTTCCCAGTAAGATCTTTGAATTCTTCAAATTCAATATAAGGCATATAATATCCCTCCTTATTAAAAGAAGAGGGAACTATGCCCCTCCTCCTGCTTCTGTTACAGTAACTTCACAAGTTGCTGTCTTACCATTTACTGTTGTTCCAGTAATCGTTGCTGTTCCTGCGGCAACACCTGTGACTTTTCCTTGTACAGGAGTTACAGTAGCAATTGCTGTATCGCTAGAAGAAAACTGAACAGATTTATCAGCTGCGTTTTCAGGCAAAACAGTTGCTGTTAATGTTTCAGTCGCCCCTACTTCAAGCGTTAGAGCTGTTTTGTTCAACGTCACGCTTGAAGGGGCTACGCTTTTTTTACTACAGCAAATGCCTCATCTTTGACAGTCATGAATCCTAACTCAAAAGTTGCTTTAATAGCAGCCATGTCACGCTCTGCCAAATTGATTGGGTTCCCATTTCCATCAACCACAGTTGTTAAAGTAGCCTCAGTCAAAATTTCATATTCGATCCCTTTTAGAATTCCATAGTAAGCATAATTCCAATCACCAACTAGCTCTACCGGCGCTGTATCTCCCGTGCCAAATGATCCTTTCGGAGTATAAGCAATAGGTAATCCAAGAATATCATCTACACCGTTAGAATTTGCTGTATTAAAAATCGGCAATCCATTTCCGTCCTTTGTAGCTCTATATTTACGACGTTGCGCTCTAGTAGATGCGATCCCATTTGGCTCTAAGTCATTTTCTTCAATAGCAGCAATAGCATCGTTAAAATCATCATATTTATTTGCAGTTTCTGTAATCACATTCCCTGCATCTGTAGCGGCTTTTAGTACGCTGAATTGATAAGGATTTTCGACTCCGCCAAATACAGCTTGGTCAAATTTTTTATAAAAAGCTTCTGCAATTTCTGGTTTCATTAGCTCAAAGAAATTTGTTACGGAGTAATTCAAGTTTTCTTTGGTAGTAGGAATAATTACAGCCATTTTTTTAGAAGTCATTGTCGCTTTAGCGAAAGTAGGTTTACTAGTATTAATTCGTTCACCTTCGCCAACCCAATAAGCACCGACACCAGTCATAAATGTAAATTCTTCGACTGGTTTAGCCATTGGAACAGCTTTAGCTAGTCGCATTGCTGCAGATCCATTTTTAACTTCTGTGATGATTTCTGTAGATTGGTTAATTGGGATAGAGCCCGTTTTAGCGGTTTGCATTGTCACATCGTCTGGATCAAAAGTAGTTTCGGCATTTGCAAAATATTGTAAGTTCATTTTAAATAAGTTATTTTTTTTCATTTTGTCAGCTCCTAATAATTATTGGGTGATTCTAAATTTATTTAATTCTGCTTGAGTTTCTACTAAAGAAGGACCAGAAGTCTTCTGATCATTTTTAGGATTTCCAGGCATAACAATTTGAGGTGTTGGATTAGAATTATCTATTGCATTAAACAAAAATTTTTTGTTTTCTTGTAAGCTTTTTAACTGTTCATCTAGACCTTGCAATCCTTCATCAGTAACCTTGATAGTATCTCGATCTAAAAGACCTAAGACGATGTTCTCATCAAGCGCATTCGCTTCTTTTAAAGCTAACTTGATAGCGAAATCTTTCTGCTGCTCTGCAAGTTTTGTTTCAGACTCAGATTTGGCAGCATCAAATTTACTTTGTAAATCTGCAAGTTGTTGAGTCAAGCCTTCATTACCTTTTGCAGCTTCTTTGAGTGCGTCTAATTCAGTCTGGTTAGAGTCAAGCTGTTCTTTGAACTGATCACGCTCTTGTTCTGCAGTAGCTACTTGAGCATTTAACTGCGTAACAGTTTTCCCATGTAAAGCCATAACTGATTTAGCAATTTCTTCGTCAATTCCTAAAGCGATAAGATCTTCTTTTTTCATTTTCTTTTCCTCCTAAGTGTTTTTTAGAGTGGCAACTCCCACTGCGAGCCGTCTTTTAGAGACATCCGAGCAGGTCTAGGCAAAATAAAAAGCCTAATCGTTGATTAGACTTAAAAATCGTCATAGTGGAAATCTTTCAATAAGGTATTAATAGGTGTGTATACCTTCTCTCTTGCGTAATTTCTACTTAAATACTCATCAGAATCAACTAGAGTGCGCAACCGACTTTGTGTGACTCTAATTTTCTTCGCCCACTCTTTTGCATTTTCGTCTTGTTCAAGAGCTTCTGAGACCATTCTATTCTTTTTATATTTCACAATCTGACGTTCTAGGTAGCGTTGCTTCTTAGTTAATTCTGCAACCTTTTTATTTTCTTTTGCATCAAATTTTGGCTGATTATTTGTATTAACACCAGGAATAAATGGGATATGCAGATGTTGACATTCTACACCTCGATGACCGCCTGCAGTTCCATATTCTGCTTGCCAATAGGGGTCGTAGATACTTCTATATTTCCAATTAAGAGGCAATTCAGATACGGGCCGTAAATCAACCACATGACCTTGAATCTTTGAACATGCTTGCCTTGCTCCCATATGGCTTGTGACTAGCACTGTGTGGACACTATACTCGCTCATGCGGTCTTTTCTTAATGCGTCATAGGTATTTGACAGGGTAGACTTTAAGACTGCTCTAACATACCGATCTAAGCTCCATGTATGCCCTCCCTTATCAATAAAAGTAGACTTAATACCTTTTTGAGCCCATCCTTGAATCGTTCTTTCTAGTGCTTCATCGAATGTAAAAAGACCGCTGTTAAATGCAGCAGTCGTTTTGTTAATTATTTCTGTGTACATTTGAGTGGTAGCTGTTCCGTAACCAAAATTGGTAGATAGTAACGTTTGATTCACATAATTGTTTATGTCAGACCATACTTGATCATGATAAGCTTTCATGACATTGTCTAGGTTCGATGGCAAAGGCTTAGGATCGTAAGGTAGTTGTTTGTCTAAGTCTCTGATTATCTTTTCTCCTGAGCTATCAAACATACTTTCAATTTCAGATTCAGCAATTCCTGTTATTTGAGAAATCACTTTTGCAGTTTCTTTATTAAATAGATGCAACTGTTGCAGTTTTTCTCTTTGCCAATCTAAAATATTATCGTGCCCACTATTCAATCGTTTGATGATAATACGTATTAATTCGCCTTCTAACGATTGATATAGATGAGCCATATTAGAAGACCATAAGTCTAACTGATGTGGAGAAACCATTATTCTTCACTTCCTAATTGTCCCTCAATTATGTTTTGCTCATGCTCTGAGTAATCCATATCAAGAGTTTCAGCCCTAATCTCATATACTACCCTTTTTGCTTCTTTTTCTGTAACTCCAGTAAGTTTTTGAATAGCATTTAACTTAGATGTTAAGCCAGCTGTTACTAGTTTAGAGTAATAATCAGCCTTGGCATCTTGCGATTGGAAAACACCATCATCAAAGTCGATATTTATTCCTAATTCTTTGACAGGATTAAATAACTTGTATGCCCCAGCAAGTTCAAAAATCGTAGTGATCAATTCTTTCAACGCTTCTTCTACAATAAGAACATTATCTGACCGAGTAGAAAAAGTTTCAGAGTTTTCACTAATTATCTCAGTCGCTGTTTTAACAGACTGGCCATCAAAACTAAATGTTCCACTAGAAAAGCCTGTCTGGAGCTCAATAATTCGCAAAATGAAATTGATACTTGCTATAAATTCAGTTGATCGCAACGATGGAGCGAATTCATCAATAAAAGGTTCATCAGATTTAAGCCGTTGAAAAACAGATGTTTTACTGTCAAACCGCTTCACTGGTTTTCCATTGCTGTCATATTTAACTCTGAAAAAGTGATCAGATGCTAAAATTTTTCTTCTAGCTTCTTCTATTTCCCACATAAATTCATCGTATTTTTCATTGATATCTGCCAATTGTCGCTTAGCATTGTCGATCACACCCAAACTTAGTGGGCTATCTAAATTAATATTATTTTTACCCGCTAGCTTTATATACACAAAAAGAGGACGACTAAAACCATCTAAGATCGTCTCCTCCTGCAGATTTTTGTACTTTTCTAAAGAGTTGAGAGGGATCCTCACACCAACTTGCTTTTGTTCTTCAGATCGATACAATTCGTTTCTGATGCGGTACTTTCCGTCAACCCATTCATGAAATTCTAGCAAAGTATAATAGATTGTCTTTTGTCCCTCGGCTTGCTGAGTTACAGTAGCGATGGCTGCTTCTGAAATATCATTGGTATTGGATTGTAGAGGGAAAAATGTATCAGTTCGACAAAACGAAATTTTGATTTTACCTGAATTGGTATCCACGTAAGGCCTCAAAGCTAAACCGCCAATGGCATAACCAGCCTCTAGCTCTTCTCCGAAGTTTTTCCTGAATTTATTGTCAGCAAATACCGACTGCAAAAATTCATCAGCTTTTTCATCATCCAAACTGATGTTGCATCCATCGTTGAATACTAGCTTAGATAACTTTCTGGACACTACTTTGGATACGTTCAACGAGTGAAAAGGACGCGTCTGCCTATAACCATCACTATTGATATATTCTATGTCCCCATAAACGTTTCTATAAATTTCTTTATTGTTCCTTATTCGACTTAATTCGCTATCACTCATAGCAATCTTTGGATGATCTGTGATACTATTCAACGTTTCAACCATTCCTATTTTTGCACCTCCAATCCTAAACAAAGCTTTTAATTTGTCGAACATTTGTCCACCTCTTTTCTAGGCGATGTAAGTTTTGTAGAAATAATTGTTTCCATATCTCGCTTCATCGAGAGCGTGATTATATTTATCAATCGGTAATCCATTGTCATTTCTTACGTACATAGATATTTCTTTTTCAAAATTGTAGTGATCATATTCTTCTCCGTTTTCCAAGATAATGAATTGCCCACTAGTCATTGTATTTTGGAGACGTTCAATGCCGACTTCGATTTTCAATCCATTACTCGAAACTTTGTCAGAACTATTATTGTCAGCTTTATCAGTCTCAATACCAATTAAATCCAGTTCTGTTCTTAGTGTTTTACATGCTGGATCGACAAAGAACCAGTTCCATCGAGGGAGATATTTCCATTTTGTATAGCACCACTCAACAAACTTTTTGATTTCTTTAGCGTATGTAGACATCGCCTTGGTTTCTCCAGTGTCGGTCCCGCTATGATAGTAGTTAGCTAAACGATACAAATAAAACTTTCCTTCGTGATGAGTAACCACCCAAAAAGCACAAGTCGTAGCATCAGCTTGCCCACCATCTGCAGTAAAAAATGTTTCAATTATATTCCCCTTTATCTCGGTAGCTTTGTTGTTCTTGCCAAACATAGCATAGATAACACCTTGCGGTAATACTCGATGTCCGTACCAGTCACGTTCTAGAAGATATTCGCTACTAGAAAGCTCATCAAAAAGTTCTTTCTTTCGCTCCTCACTTAAAATTGGATTGTCGTTCGGTGTCCAATGACGAAATAAAAAACGTCCTGACTTCTCAAAACGTTCAAGCAATTCAAGATTAGGATGGTTTGGCGCTGGTGGGTTCTGTTCTCCTAAGTGGTAACGCCATTCAGCGGCGAATGTCCGTCTAAAGCATTCATTGATAAAGTCTTTGTGCAATAGATTAAATTCGAGAAATGTCACAGAGCCTAAAGACATACCCGTGATAGCACCAACAGAGTTTATCTTCCCTCCGCCTTTATAATAAATTTTCTTTTCACCGTTCGGAGCATATAACAACAGATGATCACCATGTTCATCGTGTCGTATATCGGAACAACCATCAAATATATGGACCAAGCCTAATCCATCTCCATCCATAAACATTCGATAAGCTTGTTCCTGGTTATAAGCAGTTACAAGATGGTTTTGATCAGGGGATCTCAAATAAAAATCAGCCATTTTAAAAATATCGGAAGTTGTCTTCCCACTACGAGGTGTTCCTTCATTCAATTCAAAAGCAATCCCTTGAACCACTTGATTAATATTGCTAATCTGCTTCGGGCTAAACTTCAGCTTCATTACTTCCATTACCTCCAGACTTAACATCTAAGAGAGCTTGAAGTAGATCATTGACTTTCCCACCAGCAGTGAGTTTCTCAGCACTATTTTTAGCGATGTCTGCATCTGCTTTCGCTTTGATTATTTGTGATTCCATCAATTCCAACTTCTTACGTCTTTCGTCTTTTTCGTCAGCAATATTAATGAACTGCTTTATCAAATTTGATAGCGTGCTCATAGCCCTTGATTGTGCATTCATGAAATTAGCTTGCTTGTCCCAAGCATATTGAATAGCATATTCTTCTGAACTTCCAGAATCACTCGAGGACCACTTAGAAACTTCTTTGGACAAACTGCCCTCATAATCAACATACATGATTTTCTGTGCTCGGATAATAGCCGTGTACTGGATCATGATATTATTCCATAATATATCCTCAGGTTTAGAGGTTGCAACCTCATTCATAATTTTTAATGTTTCAGAAGGTAACCAATTGGCAAAAAGGCCATGGGTAACAGCGTTTTTGTTGTCCTCTGGCGCTCCTTTGTTGTTCGGAATAGTTGCGTCCTTGGTTGCAACCTTTTCTTTAGACCAGTAACGAGATTTCCAAGATTTAACTGTACTAATTGATACGTCATATTTTTCGGCAATCTCTCGATATTTCAGGCCTTTTTTGTAATCATCAAAAGCTTGTTCATATTTCCTCACATGTGACACCACCTCGCTCCGCAACATTTGTTTTGTAAAATAAAAAGACCCTTAGAAAGGATCTTCATTGAAGTATTCATTTAAAAGTTGAATTGATTTATCAACATTGTGTTGTGCTCTTCCACGTAAAACTTCTATTTCAGCGTCTAATGACTCCATCATATCTCTATCATTTTTATAAACTTCATTTTCCATGACTTTTGAAACAGATTCTTCTAAGTCCGCTCTACACTTTTCAAGATACTCAATTATTTTCATTTTGTATTTAGAATTCGAAATCAAAAGCTTAATTGATGTAATTGTCCTAAAGGTTACTTCCATACCAACATTAATATCATCTTGTTGATCGATTATGATTCGTCGATAATCACTGGTGCTTATTTCTTTATCAATATGACGAATTGAAGCAAAAGGAAAACCGGTAGTGCTTTTCATGACAGAATCAACTCCTGACAAAAAGTCCTGAATATTCTTTTCCAATGTACCGTTTCTTTCTAATAGGACTTCCAATTTCATTCTTTTCTTTTCATTTCTATTATTCATACAGATCTCAACACTTTTAACTATCGCGTTAATTATTCCAGCAACAATAGCTAAAATGAGAGCCGTCTTAAGAGATTCATCCATTATTTGTTCCTCCAAACTATATTTTAGTTTAGCATATCACAAATAGTAACCATAAAAAAAGACGGCACGTGAACTTAAAGGAAGAGGAGTTTTTACACTTCCTTTCAATTTATTTTTTTGTTGATTGCTGTTTATCATAAAGAAGAAGTTAAAACGACGAGGGAGATTTCCTCCCTTACATTTTATTTTATCGAAGACCTATCACAATCTTTCGACACTATCATAATATCACTGATAAATGGCTAAAAACCGCCATCATTCCGCCAAAAAACCGCCAAATTATTTATAAGCAATTTTTTCCCCATGTTTATACGCTTCTGCAAATTCTATTAGAGCTTCCGACTTCATCCGCTGTATGCTTCTTTCTGAATAACCCACTTCACGGCTAATCCTGTAGTTTGAGAAGCTATCTGGCACACAGAAGCTGTAGTAGAGTATCTGACGACTAATCAGACTAAGAGCCATCAAAGCCGCTAGAATCGCATCTCTCTCCGCTTCTATATCCATCATCTGAATGATCGCGTCTTCTGCCTTGTTTCCATATTTCGGTGCCTTCGGCATATCCGTTATAATCGGCGACTTAATATCTATCAAAGAGCGACCTGCCATCCGCTCCAAACGCCGAAAGTTCTTCAGCACATCTCTCGCATTACATCTTGTCTGTTTGAAATCTACCTCTCGTAACAATTGCATCAAGTCAAACCGCTCCTTTATGTGATATAATAAATGTGTTGGATTTATTGAATCAGTCGGAGCGATCCGGCTTTTTTATTTGTCGAGTTCCTTTTATTGACTTACGTAGCTCACAACAGCTGCATAGTAAGTTGTACAACCGGACTTAGAAGCCGTTAAAGATATATGCTGAATTTCATTATTCTTTGCAAATTCATTTAATTTTTCTTCTAATTCATAGCGTGTGTCCTCTTCAAAGATTTTAAATTCCATTGTTTATAACCTCCATATCCACCAATCTCGCTACAGCTAAATTCTCTTTGCTTTTCGCTAATAACTTGTCACATTCCATCGTGTTTTCAATACGAATGATCGCTGAGTGATTATAGACGTGTTCTACATATCCACGAAATGGATAAACGAACCCTTCTGCTTCGCAGCGAACCATGTCACCGACTTTGAATTTTGGTTTCTTACGTGTTTTAGGATTCTTTGTCTGCATATCTAGCATTAAACCGCCGATACCGTGGCTGCTGGAGTAAAATCCGTCTTTTAGTTTCATCTTTCTACCACCTCTTCCACTGTTCCATTCACCAACAATGCTGCAGCATCCGCTGTTGCTTTATCAGTGAAAAGCAATCGATAAGATGGATTGCATTCAAAACTATAATTTACTCCATCTTTTCCCCATAAAGCACATTTAGTAAGATAGTTTCCATCGGCATTCTTTATTGCCCATACTGGCTCTTTCTCAACCTCGTAGCCGTTGTATAGGCTCAATAGTGTTTCATATGATTGTCTCGTTGCCCAAGCGAGTAATTCTTCTCCTTGTTCTTGCGTCAATATGCCATCTCGTACAAACCAATCACAGAAATAATATGAATCACCATCTTTGGATTTGATTAAATACGCTATTTTTTCAGATTTTGTAAAAAAGTCCGTAGATTTTTCGATCCAACCTGCCACAATTGGCTTAACAATTAGCTTCTTCGGTTCGTCTAGTTGTTTTAAATCACTCGACTTCACCACGAATACACCATCTACCATTTTTCCTGTGCGTCCTTTGATTTCGTTGTATGCTTGGTTCAGACACTCGTACAAATCCATATCATTTTGCATAGCTAAAATAATCAAGGTTACTACTACGTCTCCAATTCCGTCTCTTAAACCATATTCATCTTTTCTAGCTAGAGAAGCGGCAACTTCCCCAATCTCTTCGATCGTTTTTAACATTTGCTTGCTGGAATCAGCTTGATCCAATCCCTTATCTTTTGCCCACTGCTCTACTTTTGTGATTAGTTCCTCCATTATTTCTCCTCCACATACCTAAACTGTCGTCCTTTTGAATCAATCCATAAGCTCCTAGCTCTATCCCAGATGATGTTTTTGCTCAGACCAGTAATTTCAGATAACTGTTCAGCAGTACCTGTTACTAGAATTCGATCACCATGCCAGATTGCAATTCTTCTCGGCGTTCTCCGTTTGGTTTTTTCAGCCCACATTGATTTACCGAGCTTTTGGACTTCTGCAACTATTTCTTTGTCTTCTTGCCAAGATTCTGACTTGGTTAATTCAGCAATTCGTTTCATTGCTGCTTTCTTATCCACGATCATTCCTCCAATCTACGAATTTCCCTTCTTAAGTTCTCTATGTGCAAATCGATTGTCTTCCTTGCCGTTTCATTGACCATCACTGCCTTTGTCCGCTCCAGATCGTCAATTTCACGTTAAATGCTTCGAATTCGCATTTGAATCACTTCTTCTGTTGTCATGATGGATCACCTCGTTAAAACCGTTCTTCCTTGAACGTATTCCGATATTTCTTCGCTAAGATCAGCGGTACTCGATATTGACTGCAGAAGAGTTTCGCTTTGATTTTGAAATCTTTTGTCTGCATCCCTTTAACATCTACGACTTTGACAAGTTTGCCGTTTTTATAAAATGTGAAGTCGGGAATATACTCGATCTTGCGATACTTCTTTCCGTCTAGTTCAAATTTCGGCATCAGCTCAAATCGTTCCTGAAGTTTTACTTTCCAGCCGTTCGCTTCAGCTTGCCATAAGGCTAGATCGTAGTACTCTGCTTCTGCGATAGAATCGAACTTGATACCTCGATGGATAGTTTTTCGATTACGATATTTATTCATTCTCAAGAAGCGCCTCCTTCTTAGCCTGATAAGCAGCAAAGCGGGCTTCTAATTCTGCTTTTTTATCAGGATCTAGCGTCTTTTCTTCTTGAGGTTTGTTGACCCAATCTGGTAACTTTTCACGCCGTACATTGTTTTGACGTTTAGGAAGATAGTTTTGTTTTTTCTTGTTCTTAAAATCTTCTTGGGCTTTTTCTGCTGATTCCATTGTCTTAATTCCTTGATTACTCCATGAATTTAATATCGCTTCAACATATTTTTTCAATCCTGGCATCTCAACGTTGTTTTCGAAAGCTAATTTAAAAGCAAAGAGAATCATATCTGCTCCCCAAGTTTTAATCATCGGTCCTAATACTCCTTGCAAAAGTCCAGTAGGTGCTTTCCCCCAGTTTTTTTGGATGAACTCATACACGCCTATATCATCTTCTTTATTTGTCTTGTTTTGTTTTGTATTGTTTATATAAGCTGAAGGATTTACTGTAGAATCTACTGAAGTATTTACTTCCCTATTTACTTTCGGATTTACTTTACTATCTACTGGAATATTTCCAGTAGCGGAGTTTTCTACCGTATTATCTACTGTAGTTTTTACTGTAAAATTTCCAGTTAGATCAGAAAGAATATAAACTCCAGCTTTTGTACGACCTCTCTTTTTATATTGAAGGAGTCCGTTTTGGATCAATTGATTACGATTGTTAATCAATGTTTTTTCAGACGTTTTAGTCATTGCTTGTAGCCTTGTATTGGCAATCGATAATTCGCTCTGCCATCCACTTTTGTTTGCTATAGCCATTAGCTTATACCAAAGCAGTTGGGGACCAGCGCCAAGCTCGTTATATTCAAGCCAATTGTCAAAAGCATTAAGCTGTCCGATGTAATCCAATTGAGTCCCTCCTTTCGTTCTAGTAATTTGAGGGAGAAAACTCCCTCATTATTTGTTTAACGGCGGATTAGATGCATCAAATAATCAAGTTTGTACATCTTCGTTTTTTTCAGAAATAACCTCTGCTTCTTTTCTTTCAGGAATATCTTCCTCAACTTCTGTTTCAGCAATAATGCTGCCGTCTTCTTGAACCCTTTGGACTCTCTCATCCGATGTGGTGGCTTCTTGCATTTCGATGGACAAGATTCCCCATTTAGAAAGAAGATTTCTCAAAACAGTTTTTCGTGCCATTGCATTGTAATCAGATGCCCACACACCACTTAACTTTGTCTTATCGCGATCTTTATTGTTAGCAATCCGATGAGCTTCGATTTCTTGTTTGGTCCAATAGACAGTTTTTTTGAATCCATTCAGTAACTCGAAATAGCCAACATATCCAATGACTTCATCAGACGTTCTACCATTTGGATCAAACTCAAACTCTTCTGTCAGTCGGTTCCAGCTTTTTAGTTCTCCTTCGTAAACTTCGATCACATTTAATGCTTTGTATTTACCTGATCGTTGGGCTAATTGGATATATCCTTTATAGCCAAGCATGAATTGAGCTTTCTTTTCCCATTTCCCTGTTTGCTTGTTTTTACTATTGAATGGAACTAAATATGCATAACCTAAATTCTTATCTAGCCCAAGATTTAATGTTGCAGCAGTTAACGCACCACTCATGATAGACATTGGTTCACTATCTGCAAGATAACTGTCATTAGATACAAGAGTCATAACATTCGACATAAAAGCATTAGCATTGTCATGAAGTACTTCTTCGAATTTCTTTCTCATTGTTGGTGTATTCATTAGAGCTTTAAGCCCTAACTGTCCTGGTGCAACTTGTTTCTGTGGCTTTTCTGCCAATTGGTTTTTTAACGATTCATTTGTTGCCATTGTTTTTTTCCTCCTTCAGTGGTAATCCACAAATCGTACAATAACTCCAAGATGTTTCTCTAACTTCGCTTCCACAGTGGGGACATCTTTCCATTATTTAATCTCCGTTTCTGTCAATCTTCTAGATTCAGTAATGCTATAGATTTCTTCATCACTTGCGATATCTGGATATTTCTCTGCTAGTTTCTTCGTGTTCATACGTTTAGTACTAACAAGTTTCCAGCTGATGATGTTCCTTTGTGTAATACCAATACTTGCCGCACGTTTTCCTAGCTCGCTGATAATCTCGTTGTCTACTTGACGGATAGCTGACTCAATTTCTTTTTTCGTCCGCTTGAGTTCTCTTTTTTGCTCGATAAGTTCATCAAAACGCGATGGTAGAGCTGTTTGATTTTCTTCTACATCTGCATATTTTTCTTTTAAGAAGTCAGCAGTCGCTTCACTTCCGTCAATTACAGGCTCGATACCTTCAACTACATTTGTTTCCCAAAATTCAACCAAGCGTTCTGTAATCGTATCGATCAATTCTTGATCTCTCGCAATTCGCTTCCAAATGAATCTTTGTCCGCCAATCAACACAGCGATATAACAATAATCTTTATTTAAAACATTCATATAATGTTGAACCTGACAGAGATAGCTAAGCGGGACTTCTTCTCCTTCCCACTCTTTGCCAAGAAATTGGTTAGCTGTTTTGCATTCAAGAATGGCGTTTTCCCCTACTACGTCACGATCAATATTTGCTCTTAAAAATGGATGTAATGGATGTTCAAATACTTGGTTTCTTCTACGTACTTTTTTGCCTGTTCGTTCTTGAAATTCTTTGGCAACAACTTCTTCTAAAACATTGCCCCAATAAGCTGGTTCATTTTCTGATTCTTCAAGTACGACTTGTCCTGTTTTTTCTAGCCAGAGTTGATAAGGTGATTTCCACTTATTCAATCCTAAAATCGTTCCGACATCAGAACCTCCGATGCCTTTCTTACGGTCTTCAAGCCATTCTTGACGGCTCATTTCTAAGGTAGATTTACTCATCGTCTTCCTCCTCTTTATGTGGCGTGCCCCATTCGGGAGTCGTCAAATACTGATCGAGCGCTTGTCCAAAATCATTCATTGTTTTAGCCTTCCTTTCGTGCTAAAATACAGTTAAGTTATTTTGATATGTTGCCGATTAGCGATTGCCGTCGCTGGTCGGTCTTTTTTGTGTTGGCATTTTGAAACTTTCTCTTACAGCAGTAACCGCTACTAAGGTTCCCCAATAAATAAGTGCATATGCTGGATTAATACTTGCCAGTACGATTGCTACTAGACTCATAAGCAAAGCGCTCTTGACAGTCATTTTAAATACAGTTTTCATTTCTTTCTCTCCTCTCTATATTTAGCAATTTCGCTAGCAAGATCTTCATTCATATGATTCTCTAAAAATCGAGCGACTTCAGTTTTAGGAATTCTAATTTCACCGAGTTTCAAAAAACCGATGTATCCCATCTCAATTAAATCTTTAACATTTTGAGGATTTGTTGTTATAGCTAATGCCGCTTCAGTAACTGAGTATGTTAATTTTTCAATGTTTCTTTTATTGTTGCGCTTCAAGACAACTTTTTTTGGAAAAATATTTTCCAATGTTTCCATTTCCATCATCCTTTCATATATCCTTGTGCTACCCAGTACGACAGCCGTTCCTCACTAAGCTTGCGAATATCGATTCCAAGTATTTCGCATAATGCACTTATTAGTGTTACTTCCACCATGATTTCATCTAAAAATTCATAAGCATATGCAATGATTTGTTGACGATCATCAACAGTTAAGTAATTTACTTGTTTAAGAAGAATTTTTTCTACTTCTTGCTTCTTCTGTTTCCGCTCATCTGATTCAATCATTTGCAACTTGTCTAATGATGAAGGATCTCTCCTATAAACATCACCATCTATTGATTTAAATAAACCAAAGAACTCATGAATCACTTGAAGAGTGAAATCTGAATCTCTAAAATGATCCGTTAACGCCTGAGCATTTTCCAACGTCACGGGCTTCGTATTAAGCAATGTTGTCCAATCGCTTAATGACTGTTGAGAGACGTTGATTTGTCTTGCTATTTCCTTTTTGGTCTCACCACTCTTATTAATTACTTCGACTAACGATTCTCGAATAACACTTGATTTTTTTAACAGTTTAAACACCTCATATTCTTATTCGCCCGTATATCAATACGAGTAATTTTTTTATACTATTGATTTATGAATCAAACAAAAGCCGCTTCATCTAATTCTCGTTGAAGTTCTTTTTGAACTTCCACAACTAAGCGATCAAGTTGATCATCGTTAGCACATTTGATGATGTGAACCAATCGTGGTCTAGCATCAAGTACAATGTTTATTTTTTCTTGTCGTGTCATTTGGCAATCTCCTGTCTGTTGTTTTTTGGCAATACTTCACTAAAAATAAAAAGCTTATCGAAATCTTTTTCAGATAAACCAAAAGCTTTAAGCAATTTCGGAATTAGTTCACCACCGATTCCGCGATCTCCGTTTAAAATTCTATAAACTGTTGACGGAGCAACATTCATTCTTTTAGCAAGTGAATATGGATCATCTCCTTTTGATTGCATCAAGGAGTAGAGCTTTTCTTGCTTAAGCAAAGTTTTCATTTAATACACCTCCGTTGCCTTATGACAATACTATAATACTAAATTTGTCTTTTGGCAACACTTTTTATTGCCAAAATGCAATTTTTTTTGATTTTATTGCCTATGGGCTATATCATATATTAAGAAAGGGGTTTTATCATGGAGTTTGGAGAAAAACTAAAAAAATTGAGAACCTCTAGAGGCTTAGGCGTTAACCAGTTGGCTTTAAAATCTGGAGTGAGTGCTTCTCAAATATCAAGATTTGAAAAAGGCGAACGGAAAGATCCAACGCTTGAAACCTTAAAAAAATTATCTACTGCTCTCGGCGTTTCAATATCATATTTTGAAGAGAATTCACCAGTTAATGTAAATACGATTCCGGAATGGGCAAATGAGGACGATTTGATTGAACTGGATAAATTACTTGAATCAAATGCTAACATGGCTTATGGAGGCGAAACGTTAACACCCGAACAGCTTCAAAGAGTCAGAGATGTTTTAGCAGGCATGTTTTGGAAATTCAAAAAAGAAGACAAGGACAAAGAGAAGTGATTGGGTATGGAATTGGATGTTATCAATTTAGTGGAAAACCTAAAGCGGAAGTATCAATCCGCTAATCCATTTTATATTTGTGAAAAAATGAACATTCAAATTGAATATGTTCCTTTTATTGATGATCCTAAAGGTCAATTCCAAGAGATTTTAGGCCGTGCTGTCATTCTTTTGAATGACGAATTAAAGGATTCTGAGGAAAGATTTTACATTTGTGCTCATGAGCTTGGTCACGCCATCTTTCATCGTGGGTTATCTAGCTATTATGTATCTACACGAACATCCAGAAGCAAATCAGAAAGCGAAGCGAATTGCTTTGCTGCTAATCTCATTGTTTCTCTTTATAAAGAAGACAACGATCAATACCCTAGAAAAGTTGAGGAATTAACAAATTTGTATGGGCTACCTGAAAAAGTGTACAGATTTTTAATTTAAAATTGGCGACTATCACTACCTGCCATTAAGTGGGAGTAAATTATTTTATTTTTTGGAGGAAAATATGAAAAAAATAGTTGGGTTAGGATTAATCTTGTTTTCTAGTATCACATTAGGTGCTTGTGGTAACAACGATTCAAACTCTGATGTGCCTAAAAAAACGACTACTAATACTTCTACAATGGTTACTTTAGAGAGCAGCAACTCTATGGATTCAAGTACTGAAGAAAAATCTACAAGTGATACAACTTTTGAAGACGATTCATCAAAGATTGTAATAAAAAACACTGAAGAATTATCTAGCCAATATGATCCAAATAAAAAAATATTAGCTATTGAAATTCAATATACTAATAAATCTGACAAAGCTCAAAGTCCTTGGATGGCATTCGCTACATCAATCAAACCTATACAGGAAACAGATAAAACCGAAGAACTATTGAATGGAGCAAATGGCTTGTTCCCTCAAGACTACAAACCAGATCTTGTAAAGATGGGCGATACAGATGTTAAGCCTGATGCTACTGTTGATGCAGTTGTTGGTGTAGAAATTATTTATCCAGGTTCTCCTATTATCATGAAAGATTTTATGGATAATGGAAGTTTTGAAAAAACTATCCCTACTAATTAAAAAAGGTTGGCCTTCCGGCTTTCTTTTTGTTAAGGCTTTATTAAGGGCGACTATCACTACCTGCCTTCAAGTGGGAGTAAATACTTGATTTACCCAGTGATATATTCAACAAGGAGGAATAAATGAGTACGTTTTTAATTTTAGTTGGGTTCTTTGGTTTTCTATTTGGAGTATGTTTTTTAGTATATTCTTTTTTCTCCAAGAAGAAACGTTCAAAGAAAAAGATTAGTATTGGAATTCTAGTAGCTTTTATAGTTATGGTAATCGGAGGGGCTCTTGCTCCACCAACAACTGGACAAGCAGATGTACACAAAGACGCTAAATCTTCATCTTCTAGTGTATCTGTCTCTTCTGAAAGCCGAGAAAAAGATGAAAAAAAGGCTAAAGAATTAGCTAAAAAGAAAAAGGCCGAAGAACAAAAAGCTAAAGAAGAGGCTGAAAAAAAACGCCAAGAAGAACAAAAAGCTAAAGAAGCTGAGAAAAAACGCCAAGAAGAACAAAAAGCTAAAGAAGCTGAGAAAAAACGCCAAGAAGAAATTAATCAAAAAACTTCAACAGCTAAAACCATTCTGGAACAAGCTGAAGCTAATCCAACTAGAGATAACTACAATGCAGCATTATCAGCTATTCAATCTATACCTGGTGGAAACCAAGAATTATTAAATCGCTTAGTCAATGTTGATTCAACTATAAAATCTAATGAGGCAGCTGAAGCAGAACGACAAAAGCAACAAGCTGCTGAAGCTCAGCGTCAGGCTCAAGAACAGCAAGCTGCTGAAGCTCAACGTCAAGCTGAACAACAAAATAATTCATACACTGTTGATGGCCAGTGGTCTATCGCTGCAAATGGTATGGTTTTCGCTCGTTCAGATAGTGGAAAGTACTATTCTCGTGTTACAAATCCAAATAATTATCAATACATGACTCAAATAGATGCTGATAATGCTGGGTATAGTCGTGCCCCTCGAGGGAATCAATACGCTCATCCCTAATTAGTTGCATTGTAATAGTTTAAGATCAGCCTTCGGGCTTTTCTTTTTAAACGCAAAAGAACATAAGTTCGTATACTTCTATTGAAAATACGGATTTTACATCTATTCCCTCTCTATATGTACCAAAAGAATTTAACTATCGTACTAATGACATAGCAATATGAAAGGACTGATTTTATGCGTGGCGGTGTGAGAAAACGTGGAAAACGTTGGTATTATTATTTTGAAGATATCAATGATGATGGCTCAAGAAAAAAAGTGGAGAAAGTTGGCGGAGACACCCGACCAGAGGCCGAAGCTGCTTTACGAAAAGTTTTACCAGATATTGACGAAACAGGACAATACTTTTTAGGTACGGATACTCGAGTAAAACAATACCTTGATTTTTGGATGGAGGAATACGTTAAACTAAATCTAAAATACAATACCTATGAAAACTACCGATTTACCATCAAAAATCATATAAACGGTTATTTAGGAAAGAAAAAACTTACGGATCTCTCCCCTGCTCTTTTACAAAATTTCATCAATGCTGAATTTAAAAAGGGTTACTCGAAGAAAACAATGACTATTACTCACTCTGTCCTTAAGAATGCGCTGAATATGGCGGTTTATCCTTGGGGATTAATCAAGCAAAATCCTATGCTGTATGTAAAAATACCAAAATATGAAGCACGACCAACGACTAAAAAAGATCTAAAAATCATTTCTCTTGAGGACTTTGATCATATGCTAGAAATTACTCCTGAAGGACATCCTTTCTATATTCCTTTGAATATTGGATTTTATACGGGAATGCGCGTTGGCGAAGTTTGTGGTCTGACGTGGGATGATGTCGATTTTTCAAATGGAACAATTACTGTAGAGAAACAAATGGTAAAGAATGACGGCGCATGGGTATATGGTACGCCAAAGACAAGCAGTTCCAATCGAACGATTTTTATTGGACAAACCTTGCTAGCAATTCTGAAAAAACATAAGAAACAACAATTAGAAAATCGAATGAAGTATGGAAAGCTCTACATTGATTCAAATGCAGTATGTACGAAGGAAGACGGTGAGCTAGTTACGCCAAGTGTAGTGAAATGGAATACTAGGAGGATATCGAATGCACTCTCCCTCTCTTTTAACTTCCATTCTCTCAGACATACTCATGCTACACTTCTTCTCGAAAATGGCGCAAAAATGAAAGAAATCTCTGAACGATTGGGCCACAGCAGAATTTCAATTACGATGGATACTTACTCGCATGTAACAGATAAGATGAGAAATGAAACGGTCGATATCATGGAAAATCTTAGAAAGAATTCTTGATTTTTGCCACCGAAAAAAACCACCGGTGGCAAACCGGTGGCAAATCCATGTAAACATGGTTTATTTTTTACACTGTTTTCAAACAAACCCTTGCTATTTCTTCGGTTCGTCCTCGTCCATTTTCAGAACAGCCATGAAGGCTTCTTGAGGGACTTCGACGTTACCGATTTGTTTCATTCGTTTCTTACCTTCTTTTTGTTTTTCAAGAAGTTTACGTTTACGGGAAACGTCACCACCGTAACATTTGGCCAACACGTTTTTACGTAAGGCTTTGATGTCTGAACGGGCAACGATTTTTTGTCCGATCGCCGCTTGGATCGGTACCTCGAATTGTTGACGAGGGATCAGTTTTTTCAGTTTTTCAACGATGGCTTTTCCGCGTTCATAGGCAAAATCACGGTGAACGATGAAGCTTAATGCGTCGACTTTTTCAGCATTCAGCAAGATATCCATTTTCACTAGCTTGCTCTTTTGATAACCTGACATTTCGTAGTCAAGTGAAGCGTAGCCTTTCGTGCTTGATTTTAGTTTGTCAAAGAAATCAAAGACGATCTCTGACAAAGGCAAGTTATAAACGACATTGACACGATAATCATCTAAATAATCCATTGTAATAAAATCGCCACGTTTACGTTGCGAAAGTTCCATGACTGCACCAACGTACTCATTAGGTACCATGATCTGTGCTTTCACAAAAGGTTCTTCGACATCTTGGATCGTGACTGGTTCAGGAAAATCAGCAGGATTATCAACAACGACCATCGAACCGTCTGTTTTGTTGACATGATAGATTACAGAAGGCGCTGTCGTGATCAATTCAAGATTGAACTCACGCTCTAAACGCTCTTGGACGACATCCATGTGAAGTAATCCTAAGAAGCCACAACGGAAACCAAAGCCAAGTGCTTGTGATGTTTCTGGTTCAAACTGCAAAGCAGCATCATTCAGTTGAAGTTTTTCCAATGCTTCACGCAGATCATTATATCGTGATGTGTCGATCGGGTATAAACCACAATAGACCATTGGGTTCATTTTACGATAACCTGGTAATGCTTCTGTAGCTGGATTATCCGCAAGTGTCACTGTATCCCCAACACTTGTATCTTGAACTGTCTTGATGCTTGCGGTGATATAACCGACATCACCGACCATCAAAAAGTCACGAGCAATCGTTTTTGGTGAGAAAACGCCGACTTCGGTCACATCGAAGGTCTTGCCATTACTCATCAATTTGATTTTATCCCCTGCTTTGACAACACCATCGGTGATACGTACGTTTAAAATAACCCCGCGGTAACTGTCATAGATCGAATCAAAAATCAAGGCTTTCAAAGGAGCTTCTAGATCGCCTGAAGGTGCTGGGACATATTCCACTACTTGTTCCAGTATTTCTTCGATACCAATTCCAGACTTCGCACTTGCTAAGACCGCTTCACTGGCATCGATGCCGATCACTTCTTCGATTTCATTACGCACACGATCTGGATCTGCGGCTGGTAAATCGATCTTATTGATGACTGGTAAAATCTCTAGGTCATTATCTAATGCTAAATAAACATTGGCTAATGTTTGTGCTTCAATCCCTTGAGCGGCATCCACGACTAAGACTGCGCCTTCACAGGCAGCTAAACTTCGAGATACTTCATAGGTAAAATCGACGTGCCCTGGGGTATCGATCAAATGGAAGATGTACGTCTCCCCGTTTTTAGCCGTATAGTTCAATTCTACGGCATTAAGTTTGATCGTGATCCCACGTTCACGTTCTAGATCCATGGAGTCTAATAACTGATCTTGCATTTCGCGAGACGTCACAGTGTTCGTCTTTTCCAAAATCCGATCGGCCAAAGTTGATTTCCCATGGTCGATATGAGCAATGATCGAAAAATTTCGAATTTGCTGTTGGCGTTGTTTCATTTTCTTTATATCCATAGCGTCTCCTCTTTTCATATAATCAGCACTTTTCATTATACCAACGAAAAGGAGGAATTTAAAGACTTTTTCCTTCTAAGGACTTTAGAAGTTTTTTTTAGAAACTTTTGTTATACTGTGAACAAGTAACTAAATTGGAGTTGAAAAAATGGACCAAACAGATTTTAGAGAAAATTTTGAGTTGAAGCCTGTCACGGAGGAACATGTTGACCAGTTCAATGAGTTACTTTCCTACGTTTTTCAAGTCACTGACTCTGATATTGAAGAAAGTGGATTTGAAAACAAACGGGAATTTGTACGTTCCAAGCGACCGATTCTAGAATTATCAAATGTATTCGGCTGGTTTCATAAAGAAAAATTGATTTCTCAAATCGCGATCTATCCTTGCGAGGTTAATATCCACGGTACACGGTACCAAATGGGCGGAGTGACTGGTGTTGGAACCTATCCTGAATATGCCAACCATGGATTGATGCAAGACTTGATCATCGTCGCATTAGACAACATGCGCAAAAACAAACAGTGGGTCTCTTATCTTTATCCTTACAATATCCCTTATTACAGGCGTAAAGGTTGGGAAATCATGTCAGATAAGTTATCCTTTAAAATACGTGATACGCAACTACCTAAACAAGTACCTGTTTCTGGTATCGTGGAACGACTGCCTGTCGATCACGAAGATGTTTTCCGTGTCTATCAACAGTTTGCGGGAAAGAATCATGGTGCGCTGTTTCGTAGTGCCTTTCACTGGGAAGAATATTGGCGTTTTGAAAATGAAGAAGAACGGACTGCGGCGATTTATTACAATAGTGACAATGAACCAACCGGAGTGCTTTTTTATTGGGTCGCCGAAGAAGTCTTCCATGTCAAAGAGATGTTTTATTTGAACCAAGAGGCGCGTAACGGATTGTGGAACTTCATCTCTGCACATTTTTCAATGGTTTACTGGGTACATGGCGATATCTACAAAAATGAACCCCTTGCTTTTTTATTAGAAGATAGTCAAATCAAAGAACAGATCGAACCTTACTTTATGGCAAGGATCGTTGACGTCAAAGAATTTATCCAGCGCTTCCCTTTTTCTGGTACAGCAGAAGACTTCCATTTCATCGTGGAAGATTCCGTGGCACCTTGGAATAATGGCGTATTTGGCTTGACGTGGCGAGATGGCCACTTGTCAATCGTTAATGAACCGATTGGTAAAATGGTTCGTTTAGATATCCAAACATTGACGTGTCTAATGATGAATTATCGTCGTGCTTCTTACCTTGCTCGAATCGAGCGCATAACCACAGATGAGGAGATGGTCAAGACATTAGAGCGAATCATCCCAAACATGGAAGCTTATTTTAGTGACTATTTCTAATACAAAGGATGTTGAAACGAATGAATATTTATTTTGCAGCACCACTTTTTGCAAAAGGAGATTTGCTTTATAACGAATCTCTTGTCAAAAAAATCAGAGAGATTTCTTCTGATTTGTCGATCTATCTACCACAAGAAAACGAAGCAATCAATGATAAGACTGCATATGCAGACAGCAAAATGATTGCCTTGGCTGATACAGAAAAAGTACTAGAAAGTGACTTGATGATCGCACTTTTAGACGGATCGACGATCGATGCCGGAGTTGCTTCTGAGATCGGTGTCGCCTATGCTAAAGGCATCCCGATCATTGGTTTATATACAGACAGCCGCCAACAAGGTGCGACTCATCCAAAAAAAGTCGCTGCCTTGCAACAGGCTGGTGAAAATCAGTTCCATTATTTAAATCTTTATACGGTCGGCTTGATCAAGTTGAACGGAACGATCGTGTCTTCTGAAGAAGCATTGTTCAAAGCATTGAAATCATATCTAGCTGGGGGAAAAATTAGTGAGTAAGACAGTAAAAAAAGTTCAGATTGCATTAACGATTTTCGGTCTATTTGTTGTTGGTTATAACATTTTCGAATTTGTAACAAACAAATATTCGACCACACAAGGAATCACCTTTATCGTCGAATCACTGGCAGGTATTCTATTGATTTATTTGCCACAGATCGTTCGCCGATTATTCAAGATCCATGTTCCTGATGCCATTGTTTTATTTTATTGGTTTTTCTTGTTCATTTCTGTCTTTTTAGGAACAGGTATGCACTTGATCAGTATTATTTCATTTTGGGATAAAATCTTACACGCCGTTAGCCCGATGGTTCTGACTGCCTTAGGTTACGGTTTGATCGGCTTCTTGCTGAAAGACGCACCAATCGAGAAAACAAGTCCTTGGCTATTTCTTTTATTTGGATTTGCTTTTGCTGGGTTATGCGGTGTTTTCTGGGAATTCTGGGAGTTTTTATGCGACCAATTCTTAGGAATGAACTTGCAACGGTTTGCTGCATCTGATGGTACACTCTTCGTCGGACGCGAAGCATTGATGGATACAATGGGAGATTTACTAACAAATACAGTCGGCGCCTTTATCATGGGTGTTTATGCGTGGGTCCAAGTGAAAAAAGACCCAGCACATTTTGAGAGTTACCGACTACAAAAATTAGATCACTGATCAATCGTAACAAGTATGATAGATAAATAAAAAAAATTGGCAAGGGATTTTGTTTGATCCTTTGTCAATTTTTTTCAATTCTTTATTTTAAAAGACTCATTCCAACCACACCCACTACATACACCAATGTACCCAAATAGATTGAGCGTTTTTCTAATGATGTCTTCTTCTCTCTCAAAATAATGATGCTTCCGTAAGTTGCGACAAGTAAACTCATTTGCGAAAAGGCATAAGTAATACCCACACCTAAAGACGCAGACACAGCAAATAACGTCGTGTTAGCGATCACCCAGGAACTACCAGTGAGGATATTTCGAGCGATAGCGTTGAATTTCAATTGTCTGATTTTCTTCATTGAGAGGATCATCCCTCCAACAAACATGCCGATGGATTGAGGTAGAAACACTTGCGGTCCATGAATATCAAAATAACTAGTGATCGTTACATATAGCATCAAAAACGCAGATGAAATGCACAAAAAGACAATCACTTGTTTCGCCACTGCGCTGTTTCCATTGCTTGTCTTAGTCACCAATAGCACACCGACTAAAATGACCGCCAACGCCACGATCGACATCATAGCGACAAAGAAACTCGTCCATTCCAATAAAAAAATTCCTGAAATAAGCGTGACAAAGGCTAATTGTGTCCCAACAGATATGGGCATCGCTTTTGACACTTCAGCCTTTTCTAATGCGCGGAACTGAAAATATTGCCCCACCGCCCAGAATACTCCGGACAAAAAACAAACAATGAATGAAACCGTTTGGTATGTTACTTGCTGAAACAAACTAAATATCAACCCAAATAATAAAGCAGCAATGGTGGTGCCAATCAATTGTTCTTCTGACTTGCCCCCCATGATCTTAGATAATATTGGCATCATGCCCCACCCTAATGCTGGGATCAAAGCTAAAAATAAAAGGTGTATCGCCATAATTTCTCCTCTTTCAATTTCACAACTAAACGGAGACACAAGTAGTCAACTTGCTGTTCCTAAAACCCGCTAAACGGTGTTCCAGAAGCAACTCCTTGAGAATCAACTTGTGCCTCAACGTTTTTTTATTTTGTTAATAAATAAGTGGCTAAGCCATAGCCGCTGATCGTTTTTGTCTCTGTCACTTCTTCTAAGGCATTGATACGTGTGTATTTGAACCCTGCAAAAAGCTTCTCTGGCTCAAGGTAACGCTTTTCTGAAGTTCCATTAACTAATCGAATCACTACGCCTTCTGAATAATAAGCGTTATGGATCGCACTGACAGCCAATCCTTCTTCCAAATCTAACGAAATTTGCGTATACGTCGTTTCACTCAAAGAAAGTGGTTGGATTCTACTTTGGATCTTATTGTCGATTCGATAAACGAAATAATTCAAATCTTGCAATTGATACGAAATCGACGGTTGTTCTTTGTCTGATTTCCATGTCACTAATGTGTGTTCTGAAATATCAGTTGGCGCCATGCGCACTGAAAAGTCAAAATCGATCCGTTGATTTTCCATTTGAGCAAGCGGTGTCTCCATCATGATATGCCCTTTTTTCGTCGTATCTCCTGAAGCCCGCCCTGGACGATACAGCAAATCTGGTTTCCCTAACGAATCCGTCGTGGCTAATACCGTGACGTATAAGGAGTCATTGATATATTCGTATTCCTTACTTTGTTCGGTATAAAACACTAATGCCTCTTCAGAACTATACGCGATCACTTGTTTTTCAAAGGGCTCGATATTTACTGGCATCTCAGAGTATTTTTGTTCCCAATCGTTCATTGACTGGTTTATTTTTTCTAAGTAACCAAATTGGATCGCAGAGACGACCTTTTCAATCGATTGATTCAACTTTGTTTTGATACGGACACGGTGATTTAATACAGAATTTCTAAAAGAAAGACAACCTTGGACCTCTCCCTGTTCCGTTAACTTCAATGTCAGCTGGTAAGCGAAGACTTTCGTTGTTTGACCGGCGATACGTTCTGCCAATGTATAAGGAAGCTCTAGTTTTCCTTCCAAGATCAAGGTTTCTTCGTTGCCTTTACATGAATCAAATGTCAAAGAGACTGGGTGATCATTAGGTATCGGCGAATAATCGTAAGTATCTCCGGCATTGCTATCATCCACGATTTTCAAGAAGTCTCTAATCGTTTGGTCACCATCTGAAAAGGCAAGTTGTCCTTCTTCAAAAGTCAAAGAATAGTTCCCTTTTGAGATCATCGTTCGTGGCGTCATATCAGGTAGATCAGCTGTAGTCTGTTCAACGAAATCGAAGACTTGATAACCTAGTCCATCAAAGGAACACTCAACTGCTACTTGTAAAATATAGTACCCTGGCTCTTCAATAAATCGATTGCCGGCAGGTGTTTCTTGCATGATATTTTGGCGGCTAGGCACATAATCCATCGAGATGACAGCAGAATCATGGCCCAATACTTCGATTTGATTGACTTTTGAGATAAGTTTTACCACTTTTTTTCCTTTGAAAGGTGTAACTGAAGTATTCAAAATCAAGAATTGTTGATCTGTCAGCTGTAGTCCTTCAGAAATTCTTTTCAATACCAAGTTTTCGATACTGTCACAGATTTCTGATACTTCTTTCAAACGATGGGCGATGTCTTGCGCAACACTATCTGACACACAGCCGGCTAAACTGTCATGTGCTTGGCACTCAAATAATTTTTTCCATGCCTTCATGACTAACCGATTGCTCAAAACGATGCCTAGCTCCTTGGCAATCACGACCATTGGTTCGATTTCAAGTGTCAGTTTATTCTCTAATCTGAAAATCTCACGTTTTAGATCCATGCGGACAGAACCAATCGTCTTATGCACACGGGCAAAAACAGGCGCGCGAAACTCTCCTTGATACTCCTCCAGATCCTTTTGACGGACCAAATCCATGAACGCTTGATACGTGCTTGTTTTATAGTTATATTTACCGATTTGATTGATTTTATCGATTTTCTCTTCTAAAGACGAGATGATCCCTAATTGATCGTTTCCTGTTGGAACCAAAA
Organism: Enterococcus sp. AZ171; assembly: GCF_051714005.1. Taxonomy (NCBI): domain Bacteria; kingdom Bacillati; phylum Bacillota; class Bacilli; order Lactobacillales; family Enterococcaceae; genus Enterococcus; species Enterococcus sp. AZ171. Next base: position 1,614,625 of record NZ_JBIORA010000001.1, read on the forward strand.
TTTCTGTTTCATCTGCGTAGCTCTTGATAAAATCAATGCCTTTGTCTAATCGTCCTTCCACATAACACTTCGTTGGCTCTAGTTGTTGTTGCGCACCATATCCTTGGGGAAAGTTCACTGCATACAATTCATTCTCCCCGCTTAAACTCTTCCATTTGAAATATGGCGATTGGACATGTTCGCCTAAGTCGATCCCACGCCAAAAAATGATATTGTCAAACCCAGCTTCGTTTAAAATCGTCGGCATTTGTGCGTTGAATCCAAATGTATCTGGAAGATAACCAATAGGTAGATACTCCCCATATTTTTTACTTTCAAAGACGCCCACCATTGCATTTCTTAAAATAGATTCCCCTGAGGCAAAAAACGCATCCGTTTGTGTGAACCAAGGGCCAATAAATAATTGACCCTTCGCAACTAATTCTTTGATCTCTGCTAATTTCTCTGGATATAGTTCCAAGTAATCATCGAGGATCGAAAGCTATCCATCTAAAACAAAAGTAGCATTAGGTTGTCTTTTCAACTCTTCCAAAACATCTGTAAACAACTGATCACTTAAAACGATGCAATCCATTGAAGTAAAGTACCATTCTCTATCCCAATGTGTGTGATTTACAATGTGTATATTTGTCATAGTTACGCTTCCCATTGTTCTTCCCAAGCAGCTTCATCAAATTCTTCAACTGCTGATTCTACTTCTTGTCCAGCATCTTTTGAACGTAGCACGCTAGTTAGGATCGCGATAAACAACGCACCTGTAGCGATCGAAAGTACATAGATCGGCCATTTTTCTACGGTGAACCAGCCATAGAATCCTGAGATCGGTGCAGTGTTCACTGCCCCTAAACCAACTGCCAGCGCAGAACCTAAAGCAGAACCAATCATATTGATCGGAATAACTTTCAATGGATTTTCAACGGCAAACGGGATCACTCCTTCAGAAATACCGACAAGCCCCATGATCACAGCTGATTTCCCAGCTTCTTTTAATTCATTGTTGTATTTATTTTTCGCAAAGATCGTGGCTAACCCTAATCCGATGGGTGGAATGATGATGGCCACTTGTGCCGCAGTATTTGGTGCATAAACATTACTAGTCAATAGTGCCATTGCTGTGGTCACTGCCGCTTTATTGACTGGTCCACCTAAGTCAAATCCAACCATTGCGCCAACGACCGCTGCCATAACGATGGCATTCCCACCACTTAAACCGTTCAACCATGATTCTAAACCAACGTTCAATGCTGCAAATGGCGTCCCAATCACATAATTGACTAATAGAACGGTGATCAATGTGCCTAATACTGGTACTAGAAATACTGGTACAACGGATGCCATTGATTTTGGCAATTTGATTTTGTTTTTGATCAACAAGCACGCATAACCAGCAATCAGACCAGAAACGATGGCGCCTAAAAAGCCTGCATTGATATCTTTCACTAGCATCCCACCAATTAAACCAGGAGCAATCCCTAATTTGTCTGAGATCGAATAGGCAATAAATGCGGAAATCACTGGGAACATCAAACCAAGGGCTGTGCCACCGAAGCCATCTAAACTATGCAATAAACGAATGATTGCATTACCACTCTCGCCATGAGAACCGTCCCAAATATCAACAATCCCGTAAAATGAACCACCCACACGAGAAATGGCCATGATGACCGCTCCAGCGATTACCAAAGGTATCATATAAGAAATTCCTGTTAAAACATGATTTTTGATTTCACTTGCTATTTTTTTCATTTACTTTCTCCCCCACTGATTAATTGATTAGTCGATCATTCCTAAAGCTTCTTCGATGACTTTTTCGGCATTCTTGATTGGTGCTGCGACTGGTACTTTTAAGATTGTTTTTCCTTTGAAACGCTCTTCATTTCTCACTTTTGTATCCACTGCAAAAATAACGACTTCGCCAATGTTGCAATCTTTTTCAGTCAATTCATTTTCGATACCTGTTGCTCCTTGTGTTTCCACTTTGATCAAATCTCCACGTTTTGCTGCTGCTTTTTTAAGTGCTTGGGCTGCCATATACGTATGAGCGACCCCTGTAGCACAGGCTGTAACTGCGATAATTTTTCTTTTCATCTCTTTTTCCTCTTTTCATTTGTTTATTCGCTTAATAGTTTCGCGATTTGTTGTTTATCTGTCTCATTTTTTAACTGTGCCGTAATGTCATCATCCATCAATTTCATCGCAATTTCAGATAAGATCCTTAGATGAGTATCCCCTTTTTGTGACTCTGGGATCGCCAATAATATGACCACAAAGACTGGCTCTTCATCTAATGATTGCCAATCGATTGGTTGTTTCAATCTAGCAAAAACAATTGCTGGCTCACTGACTGCTTCACTTTTCCCATGAGGAATGGCAATATTGTTCCCAATGCCTGTCGTCGAATGTTCTTCTCTTTCTAATACAGACTGGATATATGCTTCTTTTTTGTTGATTAAGCCGTTATTCGTTAGAACTTCCCCTAATTGACGAATCGTTTCTTCTTTGGTTGTACTCTCCATATCTAAAAAAATATGATTAGAAGGTAGTAAAGTTGCAATGCTCATATTAAAATTCCTCTTTCAAATAGTTTTTGATCTCATTTTTTGTTCCCTTTAACAAATAGTTTTTTTCACCAGATTCGATGATCTCTAGCATGACATCATAGATTTCTTCCAGCTCTTGTGCTGTTTCATCTTTAATACAGATGAAAAATAAATATTTGACTTTCGTTTCTCCCCACATCAATTCATTAGCTAATCGTAAAAAGACGATCGCCGATTTTTTAACATATTTAGGGGCCCCGTGTGGTGTTGCAAATTTTCCAAAAGAGGTAAAAGAAAGCTGTTCTCTTTCTAAAGAAGAAGAGATGATTTTTTCTTCTGCGTATCCTTTTTTAATCAATTGTTGTCCTACGAATTGGATCACTTCTTGATAGTCTGTGAATGAATGATCCAAAAAGATCAAGTCATCTTTGATCAACTTCCCAAAGTCATTCGTTGATTTGATTGGTTTATTTTGGGCATTTTTTAAAAATTGCTCGATTTTCTGACGTTCTAATTTGTTGAGAACCGGTGAAACATTGATCGTTGGTATCGTCTCTAGGTTCAAGTTGACAGTCGATATCACCAGATCTTCATCGATCGATGTCTGCATCAACTCTTGGATCGAAAGTATCCTAGAAATTTCGATCTTCTCATAATTTCTACGAAGTCGGGCAGCCAAGAGTTGTGAGGTGCCTTTGCCACTGCTACAAACAAGTAAGACACTGACTTTCTTTTGATGTTTTTCTTCTTTTTGCTCTTTCATTGCTTGGATATGGACAGCAAGAAAAGCGACTTCATCTTCTGGGACGTTGATGGAAAAATCTTGGCTTAAGGCATTCGCTAATTGGATGGCTTCTGTTAAAGCCACAGGAAAGTTTTTCTTCACATCTTGTAAAAAAGGATTATGGATCAATAATCCTTTTTTGATACGCAAGACTGCTTCTTTGATGTGCGTAACTAACCCTAAAATGATACTTTCGTTGTAAAGGGTTACATTTTCGTGAATCAATTGGCGAATGTGTTCATCTGTCACTTCATGCATTTGCTTCGTTTGTTCAAGCAATGTATCACCTTCTAAGTGTAAGAGAATATAACGGACTTCAGAAGAAGGTAATGTCAATAAGAATGTTTTTTCTAATTTTCGAATGAATAAATCAAATGGTTTATTTTCTCTGACTTTTCCAAATACTCCTTCACTTTCTAAATAGTTATCTTCTCTTACGCGATCAATCATAATCAACAGATGGAGCAATAATGAATGGTAGGTCGTATCATTCAACCTTATTTGTGCCTCTTTTAGGTATTCCTGCAATAATGTATCAACTAATGTGATGTTCTTCATGTCGATGAACTCATTGACAAAAGGAGGAATGCCTTGGATCGAGTGTAGATATAGTTGATTCTTTTTGGTGATTTTCCAATTACTACCCCAAAAATAGTAGATTAGATCAAATGCTAAGCGTCTTTTTTCTTGCTCTGATAAGTTTAGAAATGAACCTTTACCAGGCAGGCGATCGATGCTAACGTTGAAATGGCGGAAAATCTCATGGACTTGGTTCATATCACCTTCTAATGTCGATTTGCTTATAAATAGTGTATCTTGTAGTTCTTGGCGAGTGAAATAGGTCTTTTTTTTCAAGAGTTCAAAACAGAGGAATTGAATACGTTCTTTTTTAGAAGCTGGAACTGTTACCATTGTCGTCGTATCAAGCTCACTTAGTACTTCGTTTGGATCACCGTTGATCGAGACACCAACTCGTGGTTTTCTAATTAGTTCGATGGTTGTTCCGCTAAATAGTTCATCGATCAATTTTAATGATTGTGAAACTGTTTTATTCGATAAATTCATGTGTTTCGCTATTTTTGTGACCGTCGTATGTTCGTTCATCAAAATATATTGAATGATTGCTTTTTCTCGTTCCTTGATCATCACACTATCACCTCATCTACATTTCCTATCTTAGCTTGTCTACCGATTTATGAAAACACTTACTTTTACCGTTTTGAATACAATAAATCATAGGTTTAGCCGTTAACTTGACGACCACCATTCATTTTCTAGTTCTGGTCCTTCAATGAACCATGTAATTGTTTATTAAGTATAGACGAAAAAAAAACCTGTCAAAGTGCAGACTATCAGTAATAGTCTTTTACTTTGACAGGTAATGCTTTCCCCTTCTGTCATGTATAAGGGTGGTACAAGTGTTTCTTATGATTCATCTTCGGGTAAGTTTTCAGTTGCGAATGCCAAGTGGTGATCAAACAAAGTGATCGTTACTTTCGATTTTGGCATGATTTTACCAGCTACGATTTCTTTAGCCAATGGCGTTTCAACTTCTTTTGTGATGAATCGTTTCAATGGGCGTGCGCCATATGCTGGCTCGTACGCATTTTCTGCAATCCATGTTTTTGCTTCGTCACTGATTTCCAAAATGATTTCTTGATGTTCTAAACGATGTGCCAAATGAGAAATCATCTTGTCAACGATCCCTTTGACATTGTTTAGACTTAATGGCGTAAAGAGGATCGTGTCATCAATACGATTCAAGAATTCTGGTTTGAAATGACCACGAAGGATCGTTCGCACTTGTTCTTCGACTTCTTCTGGAATCGTTCCTTCTGGAGTGACACCTTCTAACAATAATTGAGAACCGATATTGCTTGTCATGATCATCACCGTGTTTTTAAAGTCAACGAGACGACCTTTGGAATCCGTCAAACGACCATCGTCTAATACTTGTAATAAAATATTGAAGACGTCTGGATGTGCCTTTTCAATTTCATCAAGCAAAACGATCGTATATGGGTTTCGTCGCACAGCCTCTGTTAGCTGTCCACCTTCTTCGTAGCCAATGTAGCCTGGAGGCGCACCAACTAAACGAGAAACGGCATGTTTTTCCATGTATTCACTCATATCGATCCGCACCATATGCTCTTCAGAATCAAACAAGTTTTCTGCTAAAGCTTTTGCTAGTTCGGTTTTACCGACACCAGTTGGTCCTAAGAATAAGAATGAACCCAATGGTCGGTTTGGATCTTGTAATCCCGCGCGAGAACGAATGACCGCATCACTTACTGCGTCTACCGCTTCATCTTGCCCAATGACACGTTTATGAAGAGTTTCATTCAACTTGATTAGTTTTTCGCGTTCACCTTCCACGAGTTTTGTTACTGGAATCCCTGTTAAACGACCTACAACTTGCGCAATTTCATTTTCAGTGACAGATTCTTGTACCATCTTGATATCACTGTCTTTTGTTTTTGCTTCAAGTTCTGCTAGTTCTTTCTCTAATTGTGGAATGGTACCATGACGCAAAACAGCAGCACGCTCAAGATCATAATTGTTTTCTGCGTCTTCTAATTCATGTTTTGCCTTATCGATTTCTGCACGTTTAGAAGAAACGGTATTTACTTCTTCTTTTTCAGTTTCCCACTGCATCTTCATCGCATTGGCTTCTTCTCGAAGATCGGCTAATTCTTCTTGTAAGTTCTTCAAACGTTTTTTACTTGCATCATCAGATTCTTTCTTCAAAGCTGCTTCTTCGATCTCCAACTGCATCAAACGACGAGTCACTTGATCTAATTCCGTTGGCATGGAATTCATTTCTACTCGGATCGTAGCACTTGCTTCATCGATCAAATCAATGGCTTTATCAGGTAAAAAGCGGTCTGTGATATAGCGATCGGATAATGTAGCTGCCGCAACCAAGGCATTGTCATGGATATTGACGCTATGGTGGATCTCAAAACGCTCTTTCAATCCTCGAAGAATACTGATCGTATCTTCAACAGTTGGTTCCTTCACTAATACTTTTTGGAAACGGCGCTCTAACGCTTTGTCCTTTTCCATGTATTGGCGGTATTCATCTAAAGTAGTCGCCCCGATCAAATGAAGTTCCCCACGAGCTAACATCGGTTTAAGCAAGTTACCGGCATCCATACTACCTTCCGTTTTTCCTGCACCGACGATGTTGTGGATCTCATCGATGAACAAGATGATCCGTCCATCGCTTTTCTTCACTTCTTTCAATACTGCTTTTAAGCGTTCTTCAAACTCCCCACGGAATTTTGCTCCAGCAATCAAGGCACCCATATCTAAAGAAAAAATGGTTTTATCTTTTAAGTTTTCTGGTACATCTTTGCGAACGATACGTTGCGCTAATCCTTCAACGATCGCTGTTTTACCAACACCAGGTTCCCCGATCAACACAGGGTTGTTTTTAGTTTTACGTGACAAGATCCGGATCACATCACGAATTTCTTCATCTCGGCCAATGATCGGGTCCATTTTACCACTACGAACTTGTTGGATGAGATCGACACCATATTTTTCTAACGCTTTATATTGTTCTTCTTGATTTTTTGAGGTCACACGCTCTCCTCCCCGCATGTCTTCGATATTTTTACGCAATTCTTTTTCATTCAGTCCCTGTTTTGTCAAATAAACAGTCAGTGGATAATTTTTTAATTTCATTAAAGCTAATAGTACGATCTCAGTGGATAAGAATTCATCACCAAAACTTTGTCTCAATTGATCCGCTTCATTCAATAAATGAAAAAGATTTTGACTAAGATTTTGTCCGTATTGGACATTGCTGCCTGAGACTGTTGGATACTCATCTAACACTCGATCAATCTCTTGTTCAAACGCATCTGCATCGATACCTGCATCTGTATATAGATTACGGCCAAAATGATTTGGCTGTAAAAAGATCTTCCATAAATGAACGATGTCGATTTCTTGATGTTTTCTTGTCATCGCTACTTGTTGTGCTTCTGCAATCGCTTCTTGGAGCGTAGTTGTCATTTTTTCACTATTCATATATTTCCCTCCTGTAGTAGAAGTTGTTTGGTCAAAGTCAACTATAACTTTCTCTAACGTCTATAACATCCGTCTAAAGTCTCGTTTTCTTTAACCTTTACATGATTATTATACTCATTTGGTCAGCTTTGGTCAAAGATTATACTCTCGATTATTAAAAAATTCGAGACAAAAGTTACGGTAAATTTTGTCTGTCACTCTATACCAAATAAACGTCAAAAAAGAAACCTCTATAAAATAAGGGCAACAACCACAAGCATTTATAGAACAATTTCGTGATTGTTACCCTTAATTCTAGAGGTTGATTCTATTCCGACCTAGAGGTATTTATTTCTGATGATTGCTTAGCACAAACTAGTTGATTCATCGAAATCTAGTCATGATGATTGATTTTGATGAGCGAGGGTTGAAATAAAGTGACTGATATTTTTATATGAATTATTTAAACCAATTCCGCCTTTTTTAGGCATTTTGATTATGTTGATCTTTTCAGTGTAAATGGCAAAGGCAGGATTCTCTTCAGACATCGCTGCTACACTGGGAATTCCTTGTTCGCTGAAGGCCAAGGCTAATTGGGCTGCCATCATGCCAAAATTAGCATAATGCATCGCGGGTCCACAAAGAACAGCATCTGCACTAAATTTTTTGGCAAATCCTACAAATTTTTTATTCACCTCTTCTTGGTGATCGAGATAATACTGATCACCACAATACAATGTAGCAATGATTTCTGTATCGTGCTCTTGAAAAAGTGGATTTAAGGTACGCCCAGGTCCAAGGGCTGTTTTTTTGCCTCCAGGAGATAGCTGGGCATTTTCATCACTGCCCAAGCCTGCAGTTAAATGATTGAGAATCAAGACTATTTTTTTCATTCCTACGGCCTCTTTTCCTATAAATCATCAAAATCGAATTCGTCAAAATCGATTTCTTCTTCTTCCTGTATCGCCTCTGCTTCTTCTTTTAAATACTGATTATCTAGCACTTTGATAAAAGGATAATAAATAGCCATTCCTAGCAGGATCAGTAATGCTTGCAAAACAGATGCCTGCCACCCACTAACTAAGAAGCCAGAGATGATCGGTGGTGTTGTCCACGGCAGTTGAATACCATTTGTATAGTTTACTAATCCTAAATCCATACAAAAATAGGAAATGATGATATTGATCGTGGGTACGAGTGCAAATGGAATAAGTAAGACTGGATTTAAAACAATTGGTAAACCAAAAATAATCGGTTCATTGATTCCAAAAATCCCTGGTACTAGTGACAATTGCGACAGTTTTTTCACTCGTTGGCTTTTGCATACTAGAATCATGACTAGAATCAATGAAAGCGTCGATCCCCCACCACCAAAAGTAGCAAACATATCTTGAAATTGACCTGTGATGATATTTGGTATATCTGCGCCATTTTTGAAAGCATCTAAATTTTCAACGGATAGTGCTCGTAAAATCGGATTGAATACTGCCCCAACCACACTCGAACCGTTGATACCGAAAAACCAAAAAAAGTGTAAGAATAAGTAGGCTATGATCATCGCGCCTAGAGTATTTCCTAAGCTAAGTAAAGGAGTTTGTAGGAACTTAAATAGTATTTCTTGTAAATTACCATATGAGGTTAGATTGGCTAACCAATTGACAATCATAAAAAGAGTAACAATCACAAAACTTGGGATCAACGCTTCAAAGGATTGTACGACGGTTGGTGGCACACCTTCTGGCATTTTGATCGTCCAACCTTTACGTAATAAAGCGACAAAGAATCGGGTAGCAACCAAAGACACGACCATCCCTAAGAACAAGCCACTAGAGCCCATCCAACGTAATGGTAAGCTTCCTACTTCATAGACTTCAGTGGAACCTTCTGGTGTAAACAGGGTTGTAAAAGGGGTCACGATAAAAAAAGCGACCAATGAAATAATTGCCGCTTGCATGGCATCTACTTTAAATTGTTTTGCCAGACTATAGCCAATACCCCCAACTGCTAAAATCGTCATAATATCAAAACTTGCCGTGGCAGGCATATTCAACATCGTTGACCAGTTATCTCCGAGAATATGACTCATCGTTTCATTCCAATTTGGAATTGGAAAATTAGTCAAAACTAAAAAGAGCGATCCTACGATCAATAAGGGTGTTGATAGCAAAAAACCATCACGAATCGCAATCAAATACTTGTTTTCACCGATTGTTTTCGCCATTGGTGTTAACACACGTTCTAACCAATCCAAAAATTTTTGCATGTTTCTTCCTCCCATCCAGTTGCTTTATTTTTGTTTGAGGACATAATTCTTCGATCGAAAATCTCATTTTGTCACTCTACTTTGTCGCTTTTGATTTTTTTATCAAACCCAAAACATCTTTCAACGCTTTTTCTCCGTCCATCATGCCATATGTTTCTGGAGCAATCGTGCCAACAGGAATCCCCATTGGGTCAAACGTTTCTTTCATTTTACTCGCTAAATGACGGACTTGAGGCCCTAATAAAATAGCCACAGGTTTTTCTTGTGCGACTTTTTCTTCCGCATGGATCGCAGGAAAAGCGGCAATTTCTAATGGCATTTTGTGTTTTCTGACGACGTCCATCATTTTATTGACCATAATACTTGTTGACATTCCTGCTTCACAAAACAAATAAATTTTTTTAGTTGTCATATTTATTCCTCCATTTTATTCTTGTTAACCGTTTATCCGATTCGCTGTTAAATTGGTGATTTGATACGTGCTTCATAGGCATCAAGCCATTCTTGCGTGATTGGTGTGATCACTGTCGTCTGATCTGGACCAGGGTTGGCCATGAAAATTGCTGGTTCTTGAGCCATCGTTGCAACACTAAATGTAAATTCAACGTTCGTAGCTACCCCCCATTCGCCATATTTATCTAATGCTATTAACGAGAACGCCCCCGCTTTGCCATAACGTTTGCGCAATCGCTCATCAAATCCATAAACGGCTCGATCACAAGCCACTTGTGGCGTACATCCATTCCCCATCAATCGAACGATTTCATAAGAGAGACAGCCCTTCATAAGATCTTCCCCTAAGCCTGTAGCTGCTGCACCGCCAATCGTACTATCCACATAAAATCCCGACCCAGATAATGGCGAATCTCCTACACGTCCATGTTTTTTCATAAACAAACCGGAACTGGATGTTCCTACTGCCATCTGTTGTTGCGTATCGAGCGCGACAACTCCGACCGTATCATGGCCATCATACGGATCTAAATTCAACGTGGCGATTTCTTTTACTCGTTGTTCCCATATTTTTTTTGCACGTGCCGTTAACATATTTTTTCGTTCAAAACCAGATAGCATTGCATATTCTGTTGCTCCTTGCCCTACTCGAAAACTATTGAATTTTTCATCGCTTAATTGCCGAGCAACAGAAATCGGATTGGCTACATCAGTAATCCCAGCAACTGCACCAATCTTAAATGTTTCTCCATCCATAAAAGCAGCATCCATTTCTACGATCCCTTTTTCATTTGGTAACCCACCATAACCAACGGATTTATAAAATGGATAATCTTCTACCACTTTGATCGCCGTTTCCACAGCATCTTTACATGAAAACTGTGCTTCTAATTGTTGTTTAGCGGCCAAGACACCTTCATGTGCCATGCGCCAGGTTGCAATCATTCCCCACATTTTTTTCCCTCCATCACCTAACATTTGTAGCGCTTTCAAGTATATTCTATATGGTATATACTATTATGTCTATACTAAAAAACGAGTTTCTTTTTAAAACTCATCGTTTTATTAGAAACTCGTTTTACATGAAATTTATTTTTCAATTGTTTATTCTATCTGAATGTTTTATTCTGTTAATGCTTGGAGGCTGCGCATGTAGATTTCTAAATTTGTTCTTAAATCTGCGGAATCCATATATTCATTCGCCGTATGGGCAATTCCTTTTTGCCCTGGAAATGAAGGGCCAAATGCTAAGATATTCGGCATTTTACGTGCATACGTGGCGCCTGTTGTTGTCACTGGTTTAGGATCATTACCGGTGACTTGATGATAGATCGTTGAAAGTATATCGATTTTTTTTGACTCTTCCGTCCGACAAAATCCAGGAATACTACGAACGACTTCTAAATCAACACCTAAAGGCAATTGGTTTTTCAAACGTGACACGACTTGTTTTTCTGATACGGTCACCGGGTAACGTAAGGCAATTTCTAATAGCAAGCCTTCTGGAGACTTTTGCAGCACAACAGGTGTCAAAATCAACTTGCCTGAATCTTCGTCTTCAAACGCTAAATCGATCCCTTCTCCAAAATGTTTTTGATGAAAGCTTTGACAAATCCAGCGGAAATAACCCTGTGCAACTGGCGGGATCATTCGTTCTTCAGTTAGTTTTGTCGCCAAGATCGTGATAGCATTTTCTCCTAACTCAGGCGCGTTACTTGGTGCTCGTTTACCACTGGCGCTTATTTCTTTTTTGGCAATTCTCACGTGCAATTGGTCTGGAACATGATCACGGAACTGGTCCCCTTCGAATCGACTGATTTGTTGATGTTCCTCTTCAGGTAAAGTAAAGTGGAGTACAACATTTACGATACCACGTTCGCCATAGACCACAGGATATTTACAATCGGGCGTGAAACCAAATGACGGAGGGCTTTCCTCGGCTAAGTAATGAGAAATATCTGACATGCCACTTTCTTCATCCGTTCCAAAGATGATCCGCAGATTCTTTTTTGGCTGGTGACCTAGGTCTTTTAATAGTTTCATGCCATACAGACAACAAATGATAGGCCCTTTGTTGTCTAATATTCCTCGACCATAAAAACGATCCTTTTTCTCACTGAGATCAAACGGTGGAAACTCCCATCCTTGACCAGCAGGGACAACATCGAGATGTCCCAGAACCCCGATATACTCACTTCCATCATTTCCCCACTGGGCATAGCCGATCGCATCATCGATTACTTTTGTTTGGAACCCATATCCGGCACTTTTGTCCATGACCAAAGAAAGAACCGAGCGTGCTTCTATACCAAAGGGTGCTCCTGGTCCAGCTTTTGATTTAACACTAGGAACTTGCATGACTTGTTTGAGTAAATCCAGAAAATCCAGCCAATTCTCTTCAATTGCTGTTTTGATTTGATCCATTTTTCACCTCTCATTTTTGACGTATCAATGTATTCTTAAACGTATATTGATCTGCACGATAAAAAGACGTGTCGAACAATATCGGTTTAGCAGAAGGAGAATAAGTCATCGAATGGACGAGAAGCATTGGATCATCTTCTGATACATGCAATAACTTGGCAATATCTGGCGGACTTATAACTGCTTCAACTTCTTGATGCGCGTAGCCAATCTCAATGTTTTCTTCAATTATTTCATACAATGAAGATGCCAGCTGAGCTTGAGGGATCTCACCACTTTCATTTTGCAAATAACGTTTTAGTATATAGAGGTTTTCTACTGTCATTGGTTCATCATCAAAGTAACGTAAACGAGACAGATAAACCATGGCTTCATTTCCATAGTCGGCGAACATCTGGCGAATCTTCAGCGGTACTTCTTTTATGATTCCAACTTGCAATACTTCTGTCCGGGTCTTTTTTCCTTGAGCCTTGGCAGTTTCAGTAAAACTTTGTAAGCCACCGGAACCGCTTTGGATCTTCGGTTGCTTCATAACATAAGTTCCTTTTCCTCTTTCTTTCACTAAAATATTTTGACTGATCAAAAGATCAATTGCTTTGCGCACCGTCAGTCGACTGCATTGAAATTCTTCCGCTAAATCATAATCTGAAGGTAACTTTTGACTGGTCACGTAAGTTCCATCATTGACTCGTTGTGCAATTTTTTCAGCTATATCTTGGAAAACCGCTTGTTTTTTCACTTTATTACCTACTTTCTAACTACATATCATTCATCAAACAGTCGATTCGTTCTGACACCAAAAGTCAAACGTCTAAAAGTTGAACGGTTAAAAAATGAAAGAGTAACTTTTATCGTCTTTTATCCTGTTTGTAGGATGAGTAAAATCAAGAAAATCTTTCTTGTCGAGAGCTAAGCTTTCTATTTATTTTATATATAGTATATACCATTAAGTATAGACTTTCAGCAACTAATCGAGGGATTTTAATTTTACCCTTCCGGTGTTGATTGTTTCTTCCATACATTTGGGAAACTGGCTTATTTTAGAGATAGCAACGTCTAGCCTATTCTGCGTGAAAGCAATTGTTGAACAGATATTGTTCAACAAACAAAAAAGAATCAATCTAAGCATTTTCAGCTCAGACTGATTCTCCATTTGAATTCTCCTTGAAAGATGTTCAAATTATTTAAATTTTCCCCTTTGTACGCTTTTTTTCTGCCTTTACTTCATGGATCTCTTGACGTAAGATATTCCGTCTTTCTGCAATCACATAGAAAAATCCATAAATGAATGGCAAGATGAACGAGCCAAATCGATAAAGCAATAAGGAAGAAACAGCATCTACCGTTCCAACAACAGGTCGAAAGAGCAATAGATAAACAAATTCAAACGAGCCAATGCCTGCGGGTGTTGGTAAGACTCCTGATAAAACCACTGCAAAGCTGATAAATGAAAATGTCAAAAGAAAATCAAGATGTGGATGATTTTCTACTAAAAACAGATAAGGCATCACATACCAACAGAGTAGTTTTAGCAGGTTCCAACAATAGATCCTGATCAATGCGGTGCGGTCCTGGATGATCGTTTGCACCGTTTCTCTCAGTGAATAGATCTGGCTGTTGCACGTATCGACCCAGTGACGTAAACGTTCAGTTTTGAATAAACGATTGGAAACTTTGACGAAAAAAACTTGAAGATTCAAACTGACGGAGACGGTCACAAGAAATAAAATGATCAAAGCCGTCAAAATGATACCAGCAATGATAAACCAAATCATATTTGGTGCCTTTTCGTAGAACAAAGAAAATTGAACAATCAAGCCAATGACTGCATAAGTGATCACCGCTAATTTATACATGATCATATGCAGGGCAGTGACTCCTGCTCCTTGAGAAAACTTCATCCCTTTTTTATTGTAAAAATAAATTTCTGAGATCAGAGTACCCGTTCCAAATGAGACAATCCGATAAAAGGCAATATAACAAGACGTCCAGAATCCATCACTTGTACTGAAGGATTTGGAAAACGGCTTGGCGATCTCTTTGATTGAGCGACCTTCTACAATTTGATAAAGTGTACCAAAAAAAAACATCGCCAGAAGCACTTGGACACTTGTTGAAAGCAACTCCTTGAAAATATCCGCAAAAGATTGGTTGATCAAATAATAAATAATAGCGAGAATAATAGTCAATAATAATAAATTAATGATGATTTTGATTTTTGTTCCTTTAGTAGACATGTACGACTCCTTAATGGAAAAAATAGATCAAGACGAGATCAATCATGATTCCTAACATGAAAACGATCGTGAACTTCTTTTTTTTAGTTTTGTGACGAAATATGCGTTGTGCGAACAAACCGCCCAAACCACCGCCTAACAAGCTAACAAACAACAAATTACTTTCTGGTACACGCCAAGCGCCTTTTTTTGCCTGACGTTTATCATAACCCATCAAGCCAAATAGGTAAACATTCACAATGAATAAGTAAAACCATAAGGGATTATGCATCAATACTTCCATCAACTTCCTCCAATTATTGCTCTTCTTTTGGTACGTAGATCGTTATACCTTCTGGGATGACTTTTAGTTCGATCGGTAAGTCATCTGTAGTGTCACCATCCGTCCGAGTCGTCACTTTCTTTTCTCGTGCCTGGATATTGACTTGACTAGCTGTCAGATATTTGATGCCAGGAACAGAATAGATCTTACCTTTGATCATACGTGGGAGATAAAATGCAAACCGGAAAAAATCTAATGAGGGCACGATAGTGATGTGGAACTTGCCATCATCTGGCGCAGCAGAATCATCGAAACCAGTAAAACCGCCTACTGAGTTGGACATCGTGATCGTCAACAACTGTGCTTTTCCCTTCCAATGCTCTTCTTCCGTTTTGATATCCAAATGATATTTTTTCTTTTTTAGCAATAATTTTACGAAACGTTTGATAAAGATCCATGAACCATATTTTTGCTTTTCTTTTTGGCTGATCCAGACCGCTGTGTCTGCTAATATGCCAATAGTCAAAGTAGAAATGACTACTTTATCATTCACTTTCCCATAATCGATTTTGCGGATCGATTCCTCTAACATCATTGCTGCTGCTTCTTCTTTCTCAAAAGGAATGCCTAACACTTTCGCTAAGTTATTGATCGTTCCACCAGGTAATAAGCCAACATGGTAATGGTCTAATTCATCTTGGAATGCTTGGATGATATGGTGGATCGTGCCATCACCACCAATGATGACTAGTGTATCTACCTCATGTTCTTTTGCTTTTTTCCTCAATGTTTCATCTTTGATCGACGGTCCAGTTTCTGTTAGATAAACCTCTAGTTCTGGTCGGTGTTTTGCGACGTACTCCTTGAACCATTCTGCTAATTGTTCCCCTTCATCCTTTCCTGAACTTTTGTTATAAAATACCAGTAACTTCTTCATAAACCATATTCCTCCTACTTTCCTGCAAAAAACAAAGGGAGTGGATGCGAAATAAACGCTCACCCTCCCCCATGAACAGTGATTCGAGCACTGACTAAAATAGCCTCGAATCAATCATATGTCAATGCAGTGTAGCAATCAACCAATAATGTGAGATTATTGGTTGAAATTTAATCTTTTTTATCAATGAAACGGATCAATTACACCTGCGTATTCAACTCCGCGATTTTAACAATGACATCTGTCGCTTTTTCCATGACTTGTAGAGACACAAATTCAAAACGTCCGTGCATGTTTTCGCCACCTGCAAATAGATTTGGTGTTGGTATCCCCAGATAAGAGATTTTTGAGCCATCTGTCCCACCACGTACCGGTTCGATCACTGGCTTGATGTCTAGTTCGATCATTGCTTTTTCAGCTAGATCAACGATACTCATATCCTTTTCGATGATTTCACGCATATTGTAGTATTGATCATACATTTCTACTTGAATACGCTCTTGGTCAAACCGTTGATTCATTTTTTCTTGAATGCTTGTGATCATTGCTTTTCTTGCTTCAAATGACTCACGTTTATGGTCACGGATGATATAGCTCATTTTCGCCTCTTCTGGACTACCATTCAAAGCCATCAAATGGAAGAATCCTTCATAACCATCTGTTTTTTCAGGAACTTCATCAGCTGGTAATTCATTGTGGAAGTCGATCGCTAATTGTAAAGCATTGATCATTGTATTCTTCGCTGTACCGGGATGGACATTTTTCCCTTGGATCGTGATGTTTGCTTGCGCTGCACTAAACGTTTCGTATTGTAACTCTCCTAAAGGTCCACCATCGATCGTGTAAGCAAAATCCACGTTGAACTGTTCTACGTCAAATTTGTCCGCACCAACTCCGATTTCTTCATCTGGACCAAAAGCGACTTTGATCTCCCCATGAGGAACGGAAGGATTTTTCAACAAAATCTCCATAGCTGTCATGATTTCTGCAATACCTGCTTTGTCATCTGCGCCTAATAATGTCGTACCATCAGTTGTGATCAACGTATGGCCATCATAATTTTTTAAATTAGGGAAATCTTTGACATTCAAGGTAAAGCGCCCTTCTTTATCTAGAACGATCGTTGATTCTCCATCATAATTTTCAATGATCTGAGGATTTACACCTACTGCATTGAAATCAGCTGTATCCATGTGAGCAATAAAACCAATCGAACGTACGTCATGATCGATATTACTAGGTAGTGTAGCTATCACAAAACCGTTTTCTGTATTATATGTTACATCAGACAAGCCTAGATCTTCTAATTCTTTTTTCAAAACTTGCGCAAACTCTACTTGCGTTTGGGTAGATGGCGTAGTAGGACTTGTTGGATCGGATTGTGTTTCCGTTTTGACATATCTTAAAAATCGCGGTAATAAGTTCTCGTACATAAATGACTCTCCTTTTTATTTAAATTCAAATGGATTGGTCGATGTTTCTGAAACAAAAAAGTCAACCGTCCAATTCTCTTCGTTTTTCCACTTTTCAAACTTCTCTACAAATTTTTCCTTACACAATGATTCGATATAATGGCCAGGATCAATTGCAGCTAATCCCGCACTTTGCATATCTTGCGCTGTATGGAAATAAATATCGCCAGTAATATAGACATCCGCTCCTTGAGCCAAGGCTGCGGGATAAAACTTCTCACCACTTCCACCACAAATAGCGACTCGCTTGATCATTTTTTGTGGACTTGTCGTTGGGCGAACCACACGTAAACCTTCCAATTGAAAAACTTCTTTTACATGGGCTGCGAAATTATCCAAGCTCTGTTCTTTTGCTAGTTCCCCAATACGACCTAATCCCCAGGTTTTAACTGGTGCATCGATCGAGAACAAATCAAATGCTGGTTCTTCGTAAGGATGTGCTGCAAACATCGCTTGTAAGACTTTCTCTTCTATATTTTCTGGGAAGATCACTTCGACTTTGGCTTCTTGGACTTGTTCCCCACGGCCGACTTCACCAATTGTTGGATTCGCTCCAGCTTTTGGACGGAATCGACCTTGGCCAATCGAGGTAAAACTTGTACTATCATACTCTCCTTGTTCTCCGGCACCCGCTTTTGCTAAGGTAGCTCTTAAACGCGGAGCATCCTCCACTGGAAGATAACTGATCAATTTTTTGTAGCCACGTTCATGTGTTCGAACAAGATGACCTGTGACCTCAATTCCTAATTGCTCACAAAACCAATCGTTCAACCCATCTTCAATGATATCCATGTTTGTGTGGGCTGCATAGACTGCAATATCATGTTTCAACAAATCAGCGTACATTTTTTCTTGTGGAGAATCAGTAATCAAGCGTTTGACTGGTCTAAAAATCGGGGGATGTTTTGCAATCAAAAGATCGATCTTTTTCTCAATGGCTTCTGCCACCACTTCTGGTCGGACATCTAAAGTCATCATCACGCGTTGGATCGGTTTGTCCAAGGTGCCGATGTGCAACCCAACTGGATCGCCTTCTTCTGCTAACCATTGCGGGCAATAGCTTTCAAATTTTTTGATGAAATCTTGTGCTTTAATGGACATGTCATAAAACCTCCTTGATCCATTCCACCTCTTGTTGGATTGTCTCATATCTGTTTTGTTCACTCGCATTTTTTAATTGCTCTAAGATCACTTCACATTGTTTAAGCTCACGTTGCCATTTTGCCGAAAAAGCAGCGTTTTTCTCTTCGAGTAAGAATGGCCCAAACATCAGCTCTTTTTCAGAATAGTCGATGGGCTGTTCTTTCTTTTCAGCTACGATGATCTCATAGATTTTTTTGTTTTCTTCGATGATTTCTTCTGCAATGATCTGATAGTTATTTTCTTTCAGCCACGTTCTTAAAGTTTTTTCGCCAATATTGGGCTGTAGAATCAAACGTTCTTCTCCCGATAAGCGCTGGTTTTGTCGACCAGATTCTAAGATGTCGCGAATCAAAGAGCCTCCCATGCCAGCAATCGTGATCGCGCTGATTTGATCGTCCTTTTCGATGGCCTCTAATCCATTGGCCAAGCGTACCTCGATTCGCTCAGACAGTCCATTTTTCATCACCTGTCGTTTTGCCGATTCAAAAGGTCCTTTAACGACTTCTCCAGCTATAGCAAAGTCGATTTTCCCTTTTAGCATCAATGCGACGGGTAAGTACGCATGATCTGAACCGATATCTGCTAAACGAGCAGCTTCCGGTACAAAACGTCCGACAGTTTCAAGACGTTTCGATAACTCTGTGTGATTCATTTTTCCACTCCTTAACTACTGAATGTTTCGATGTCATCCAATTTGTCATGACTTTAGACAAACACTTACTTATTAAAGTTATCCTACTTATTTACATTTTTATGATAACTATTGTTCTTATCCCTATCATAACATTAGTTTATGTTCAATAGAAAAAAGAACTGGGAAAATATCCCAGTCTTTTTTTAGCAAGTAATCAAAAGATTTCGATTGATTCTTTTTTTATTGGGCAGTGATCTCAATGATCGAATTTCCAGGAACTTGTGGAGGGATCGACATCGTCATGACCGCCATTTCTACCAATTTAAATTCGATCTTTTCTCCTTCTTTCAAGGAATCGACACCACCAGTGATTTGATCCACTGAAGCATTTAAGATCACCCCATCATTGCTGAAGGACGTACCGATATTTGCTGGATCTTCTATTTCTTCTACATCTTTGACGGTGATTTGGTATACATCACCTTCCGCTTCGCCGAAGCTTTCGATCGTACCTGTAAACACACTTTGCTTTTGTTCGGTAGAACTATCTGTTTCCACTGTCGATTCTGCATTGATCGAATCGATTGAACCTGTACTTCCTTCTTCGTTGCCGCAGCCTGCCAATGCAAACAAGAGACCGGCAGCAACTAGACCAGTTAAAATAGCTTTCATCATACATCCTCCGTGTAATTTCTTGCGTTACTGCTTTGATGATTCCATCCGGTTATTTCTTCAAGTCCATGGATTCGTTTCATCTTAACTTTGTTCATTTTATGAATTTTTATTGAAAAGGTGAAAAACAGTGACAGTTGAGTAGATACTCCAACCTGTTTCTGTAAAAATCATTTAATGACATTAGCCATTTCGGCGATTTCGGCCTGTCATTTCGATTTCTTTTGTCAAATAGCGGATTCGTTCCATGATCCGTTTGGCTTTCAACGGTTCCTCATCGCCTCGTTGTGTCACCGTCAAATGCTGTTCTAATTCGTTCATCGTGAAGTTTGAAGAAAAGAACGTTGGCAATTGTTCTTGCATCCGATACTGTAAGATGACACCAAATACTTCGTCACGGATCCAACTACTCATCGCATCCGCTCCAATATCATCGATCATCAAGATCGGCGATTTCTTCACCGCATCTAACTTCTCAGCCACTTGATCTTTACCGATGGCTTGCTTCATTTCCACTGCAAATGTTGGAAAATGAACCAACGTTGTGGTGAATCCTTTGACTGCCAATTCTTTCGCTGTTGCACCTAAAAGATAGGTTTTCCCGATACCAAAACTTCCGACCAAGTACAACCCTTTGTGAAAGCTTTTAGGATCAGCTGAATATTGTTCAACGAAGTCTAATGCTTCCAAGCTTGCATAGCCACGTCCATCTGTTCGTTCGAAATTTTCAAAGGAAGCAGATTGGATGTCTTTGGGCATATCCATTGCTTTCACACGACTCTTGATCTCTTCTTGTTTTTGACGAGCTAAGAGTGCTTCTGTCGGCACGTAGGTGACGTCGACATAGTGGAAATTCAATGTCAATTTTGGTTCATATCCGGGAGCGATCATGGTTGGATCGTTCGTTTGATATTTTCTTTTTTCTTGGACATACTCATAGAGTTTGGCATAACTTTTTTCGATATCCGCTTGCGTCAATCGGTCTTGATGGGCTGACAGAAAGGCTTGAACATCCGCATCATTCAAAACTTCAGCAATCATCTCGGAATACTTTTCTTGGTAGTTGCGTTTACTGATGATTTTCTTCAGTTCTTTTCCCACATCTTCCATTAGCTCTCACCTTCCTTTTTAGCCAGATACTCTTTGAAGCGACGATCGATCTCGGCTTTTTTCTCTGTACTGATTTGCGTTTCGTCTTTTGGTTGATTGACCCAATCAGGCAATTTTTCTCGCCTTACATTTCGGCGATAATTTGACGTGTTGTTTTGTTTTGACGCTTTCGGTTGTTTCGCTTTCGTACTCAATGTATGGAGATGTTCAATCGCTTCTTCTGGCGTACTGATTTTTTTTTGCGCCCACTCATTAGCGATCGTATTCACGAAGCTCGCATTTAAGCTCGCATGGTTTTTTATAACTAACACATAGTTGATCAAAATGTTGATGACACTGCTAGACAGACCTGATTGAGTGACCAAATCTTGCAACAACCAATTTTCCTGTTTGGAAACATACCCGCCTTTTTCTTTTTTTATCGCTTCGAGATAACGCATCGGTGGGGTTTGGCGTGCGACTTGGATCAATTGTTGTGCAGCACTAGGCAACGCCTGATTGACAGGGATACCTGTTTCAGCAGACTGATCGGTAACCAGAGTGTTACTCGATTGTCGCAACGTATTCTGCTGTTGCTGCCGTAACAAGACGATCCGTTGGAGTTCTTTTAAAGATACTTCTTCTGTCGTAAAATCAAATGACTGTAGAATCAACTCTCCTAAAGTCAGTTCATCGAAGCCATAGAGTTGTTGGTATGTTTTCGCTTGTTGCAGAACTGGTTCTGTCAACTGATTGATGTGTTGTTTCTTCAACCAATCGGTTAAAAACGTCCAGTCAAACGAGTCTGAATCTGCGATCAATGATTTGGGTTCAACAGTTGTGAATTGTTGCTGGATCGATTCCACTTGTTCTTGGTTTGTTGCATAGACTGTTTCATTGAACCGATAGACTTCCAAAAACTTCTTAGTGATTTTTTGATAGCCTTCATGCGAAAGATTTTTTGGCTTAAATAATTCCGTCAATTGGTTGAATCGACGTTCGCCAACTTTTTCTAAAAGTAAAAAAGAAAGTAACGTGTCATTGAAAAACGTAGGAACGTCCATCGGTTCTAGCAACTCATAAAGAAAACAATTACCCAAATTTTCATCTTTTTTGAAATAGACTTCTAAAAGACCGATTCCTTCTAATTTTTTTCGTGCCTCATAAAATTGCGGTAATCCACAACTTAGACTACTCAATAAATCGGCGTGTAATCCTTCAGGACCTACGCCAGTTTCTAGCGAGATCTCCGAATACAACGTCAAGTAAAGACTCAACGCTTCTCCCCCGATCAATGGTTGGTAAAGGGATAACAAGGCAGACTTTCCTTCTTCTTTTAAAGGACTGCTTTTTCTTCCTTGGTAAATATTTTTCGGTTGTAATTCTTTCCACGCATTTTCCAAGGAATGCTCCCTCCTTTATTATTTACGCATCTTTTTCACTATTACTCGTATCTTTTGCTTTATCAACAATGTCTTGTAATTCTTTCAAAAAGACAGACATATCTTTGAATTGACGATAGACACTCGCAAAACGAATATAGGCGATTTCATCTAAGTTTACTAAATCTTCCATGACGTATTCACCGATCAGATTAGTTGAAACCTCATTTTCGCCAAGACTTCTTACACGATTTTCAACATGGTTGACGATCTGTTCCATTTGTTCCATCGCTACTGGCCGTTTTTCGGCAGAACGGATCAATCCACGTAAAATCTTGTCACGATTGAATTCTTCTCGTTCACCATTTTTCTTGATGACTAATAAAGGTGCCGCTTCAATTCGTTCAAAGGTTGTAAAACGGAAGGAACATTTTTCGCACTCACGGCGTCTTCTTATCGCTCGACCATCGTCAGCTTGACGACTATCGATCACTCTTGAGTTATTATGTTGACATCTAGGACATCTCATCGTAATTTTCACCTCTCTTGGTGTAGTTTGATCGCTTATTTGAATGTACCATATGAAGTTGTTCTATCAGTTGATTTTTAACACCAATTATGAATCATTGGTGTTAAAAAGGCTGGTTTTCAACACTAAGCTTAAAAATTATAAAATATGAAAAGGATTTTTTCAATTTATATCTTATTGCTCAGTTCAAAGTGATTTTCACAACTTCACTGCTTATTGTTTTAGATTTTTTTCCACTAATTTTTTATTGAACTAATTCAAGTGGATCGTAATAAACGTTTTCTTATTACTAACTTTAGTATAACATGAAACAATTAAGCAATGCGACTGTCCCAGTTAAAAAATCGCTTGAACTGAAAGATTTGTTGTGTTTTTATCTCAACGAACGAAAACAGACTGGCGTTCAGCACCAGCCTGTTTCTTTTTGATTTTCTATTTTAATCAATGCTTGGGTAATCCCTATAGTTTATCTTCGATTCCCGTGTAATGTTTCATTCGTTCTTCTTCGATTTTTTGTTCTGTTGAACGATGATCGACTTTGGGGTCTTGGTTTACTTCAGGACTTGTTTCCGGATCTTTGCGTTCTGTGGTTAAGTCCTGTCGCTTGGATTCTTTTTCGACATGTTGGTCTTCTAACTCAGCAATTCTCGCCCGGTATTCATCTTCACGAATTTTACCTTCTTCTGCTTGGATCTGTCCCTTTTCCTGTAAATCTTCTTTGTGGAGAATCTCACCAATTTTTTCTTTCGCAGAACCTACTACTTTATCTTTTTGGTTTTTGAATGTACCCATCGTATCATCTCCCCCTCTTTCTTTATATAAATAGCATAGCAAAATGTTGCGATTTACTCAAAGAAAGCGATTAAGCAACAACCATTTTTTGATTTCAGCGGATAAATCTTCCTTGGTTTGGCGATTATCGAATACGATATCCGCACGTTGTTTCTTTTCCTCGATTGACAGTTGGCTTTTCACCCGTTGTTCTGCTTCTTGCTTCGATAATTGATTGCGTACCATCAAGCGTTCGATTTGCTGAGATTCTGGGATATAGACAACTGCGACGGCATCCATTTGTGTATCATACTGTCCTTCAAACAATAAAGGAATATCGACAACGATCAACGGATATTGTGCTTTCTTCTCTGTGATTTCTTCAGTGATTCTCCCACGGATAAATGGATCTAATACTTGATTCAATTGCTCACGTGCAGTGACAGAGCCGAAAATCAATTGTCCAAGTTTTGCCCGATCTAACTGACCATCTTGTTGGAGGATCTCTTTGCCGAATGCTTGAACCAACGCTTGAAGTCCTGGCGTATCCGGTTCAACGACCTCTCTTGCCACTATATCGGCATCGATCACTGGAAAGCCATATTGTTGGAAAATAGCAGCGGCAGTACTCTTGCCTGTCGCAATTCCCCCTGTCAAACCTAAAACAAATCCTACTTGGGTATTCTTAATTTCTGACATGTTGGACAATAGTGCGTCCCCCTTTGCGCAACTTTCGTTTTCACGATTGGTGTTTGACAACGAATACATGCTTCTCCTGTCTGTCCATAGACATGTAAAGCCACTTGGAAACTCCCTGACTCACCTAACGCATTGAGATAACTTCGGATCGTTGTTCCCCCTGCTTCAACTGCTCGTGACAACACATCGATGATTGCTTGACGGAGTAATTTGATTTCTTTTGGGCGTAAAGAATCAGCTGGTTGCTCTGGATGGATTTTCGCTTCCCATAATGCTTCATCTACGTAGATATTTCCTAGTCCTGTGACCAACTTTTGATCAAGTAATAAAGGTTTGATGGCTTTGTGTGACTTTTGTAGCCCTACGGTAAAGTCTTTTAATAAGAATAAATCTGGTAAAGGCTCTGGACCTAATTTCAAGATTCCTTTATAGGTATTGCTCGCTCCTTTTTCAACGATCGTCATGCGGCCGAATTTCCGTACATCGTGGTATCGTAATTGGCTGCCATCTTCAAAAGAAAAAATCACATGTGTGTGTTTGTCGATCGGTTCTTCTTTTTCAAAATATTGATATTTCCCCTCCATCCGTAAATGGGAAATCATTTCATAATGACTCAAGTGAAAAATCAAAAATTTCCCTCTGCGACCAATCGATTCGATCATTTCACCAATTAACGTTGCTTCAAAAATCGGTACCTCCGGTTGTTCAATGATTTTCGGCCATAGCACTTGGACGTTTTTTATTTTTTTGTTTTTCACTAATTTTTCTAATCCTCTACGGACAGTTTCAACTTCTGGTAATTCGGGCATCCTTTTTCTCACCTACAATTTTCACTTATTTGATTTTGAATCGAACTTATCTGTGACAAAAATAAAAGCTATTTTGTTCCTGAACTTAAAACAGAATAAACGGTGTTCCATAAGCTGACCTTCAACATTAAGCTAAAAATTGTAAAAATATGAAAAGCTATTTTTCATTTTTCTATCTTACTGCTCAGATCAAAACGCTTTTGTCACAACCTTGATAAACAGTGTCCCCGAAGCAACTACTTCAGAAATAAGCCAAGAAACCCAAAAATTTGAAAAACAATTTTCGGGTTTCTCGCCTTATTCTCAGAGCTGGACAGCTCTGTCACAATCTACTCCTGCATCGAACGAACCCGATCCAAGATTTTCCCTCGATGTTTGTCTATCGGTATAAAAGTAAAGAATTATTTGGCTTCATACCATGTTTTGCCCCAGCTGCTGTCTGTGATCAGTGGAACATGTAAAGCAACCGCCTGTTCCATTACTTCGCTGACTAATTTATCTAACATCTCTAATTCACTTTCTGGCACTTCAAAGACTAATTCATCGTGCACTTGAAGTAACATCGTCGCTTGCAAGTCCGATTCTTTCAAGCGTTTGTCCAATTCGATCATGGCGATTTTCAGGATATCCGCCGCACTTCCTTGGATCGGCGTATTGATTGCTGTTCGTTCGGCAAATGAACGAATGTTGTAGTTTCTTGAATTGATATCTGGTAAATAGCGACGACGATGGTATAACGTTTCTACAAAACCTTGATCTTTCGCTTCACGAACAATACGCTCCATGTATTCTTTGACACCTGGATATTTTTCAAAGTACGTATCGATATATTGTTGAGCCGCTTTACGCGTAATGCCTAAGTTTTGTGATAACCCATAATCAGAAATTCCATAAACGATTCCGAAATTGACTGCTTTCGCTTGACGACGCATATTTGGTGTGACGTCTTCGGCTTTTTCAATGCCGAACACACGCATTGCTGTACTTGAATGGATATCTTGTCCTTCTAAAAAGGCAGCTTTTAAATGCTCATCATCTGAGATATGCGCCAATACACGTAATTCGATCTGAGAATAGTCAGAAGAATAGATCAACCAATCTTCGTTTCTAGGAACGAATGCTTGACGGATCTTGCGACCTTCATCTAAACGGATCGGAATATTTTGTAAGTTGGGATCAACTGAACTCAAACGGCCTGTCTGCGTCAATGTTTGAACATAGCGAGTATGGACTTTCCCGTCCGATTGGATCACTTTCAGTAAACCTTCGACATAGGTCGATTGGATTTTAGCGATTTGGCGATAAATCAAAATATCGTCAACGATCGGTGCTTGCTCACGCAATTGTTCTAAGACATCAACCGCAGTCGAATAGCCTGTTTTGGTTTTTTTGATCACTGGAAGACCCATCTTTTCAAAAAGGATCACACCTAATTGTTTAGGTGAGTTTAGATTGAATTCTTCTCCAGCCTCTTCATAGATTTTTCGTTCGATCTCTCTCAATCGATCCGAAAATTCGATTTTCATTTCTTGAAGACGAGTCGCATCCACTTTGATCCCACTGATTTCCATTTCAGCCAAGATGATCGACAAAGGTAATTCCATTTTTCGGAAAAGATCTTCTTGATTTTTTTCTGCTAATTCTTGACTTAGTTTAGGCGTCAAACCATTGATTGCTGAAACTTTTCGTGCTAGGTGGGCAAAGAAAACTTCTTCATCTTCTGGTAGACCTTTCTTCGCGCCTTTTCCGTAGATTGCTTCATCCGATTGGATATCATGATACCCGTAATGTGACGCTATCCCTTCGATGTCCTCACTTTTCTCGTTCGTATCCAATAAATAAGCACCTAGTAAGACATCAAAGTCGATCCCTTGTAATTTCGCTGCATAGCGGTTCAATGCCACATACGTACGCTTAGCATCATATACATTTTTCAGACGAGTCTTGTCCCCGACCCATGAAAGAAAGGTTTCATTTTCAAAAATCGCTAAGTCATTTGTCACATAGATTTTCTCTGGTGTTCCCCATGCCACACCAACGATGTCTTCTGTATGATAGTTGTCGCCCATCATCTCAACATATAAAGCCATATTTGTCTGGAACATGCTCTCATCATATTCATGGACCACTTCAAACAAAATATCTTTCATTTCTACTTGTTCTTCGACCACATCTAATTTAGCAAGAAATTGTTTGAAATCCATTTCCTTGAAGAAAGGCACCAATTTATCTAAGTCTTTTCCTTGATAGGCAAGGGAGTCAATATCCACTTCTACTGGCGCATCGGTATCGATCGTTGCTAATTTTTTGGACAAGAAAGCTTGCTCTTTGTCATTGATCAGATTTTCTTTCATCTTACTTTGTTTCATTTCGTCGATATGTTCATAGATCCCTTCAACAGAGCCATATTGATTCAATAATTTGATCGCTGTTTTTTCACCGATCTTTGTTACGCCAGGGATATTATCTGAAGCATCCCCTGCTAATCCCTTCATATCGATGATTTGTTTCGGTGTAAGGCCATCATATTTTTCCGCCACATGTTCTGGCGTATAACTTTCAATGTCACTTACACCTTTCACAGTGATATCGACTTTGATTTCTTTTGATGCCAATTGTGTTAAATCTCGGTCACCGGACAAGACAACTACATCGAATATTTCTTTATCCACTTTTTCTGCCAAAGTACCGATGATATCGTCTGCCTCATAGTTCGGTAACTCGTAATACTTCACACCCAGACCGGTTAGAAGCTCACGGATATAAGGCATTTGTTCTTTGAATTCTCCCGGTGTCTTTGAACGGCCACCTTTGTATTCTGCGTACATTTCTGTTCGGAATGTTGTTTTCCCTGCATCAAAAGCAACCAAAACATGCGTTGGTTGTTCTTTTTGCATGACATTTTCAAACATATTATGAAACGCATAGATTGCGTTGGTATGCAACCCATTACGATTTTTAAAACGTTCCAACGAATTGTGCAACGCAAAGAATGCACGAAAGGCCACACTATTTCCGTCAACGAGTAATAATTTATTTTTAGTCATCCGCTTAACTCCTTACTATAAAGTTCTTTCTCATTCTAACAAAGAATGCCAAAGAATGCGAAAAGAAAAAACGGACAGGCAAAAGGTTGTTAGAAAAGCGGTACGTACTAAGGCGTAAGACACCAGTCTTACTTTTTGAATACCGTTTATCCTAGATTGCGAACAAAGTAATTTAGGATAAAAATAGTGATTACTGGTATCGAGGACCCAAAAAAGAACCCACTAGAATTTGACGATCAAATTCTGTGGATTCTTTCTTTTCATATGAGAGATATTTTTATCTTGCTCTTCGTTTATTGCTTAGTTATTACGTCCAAAGATTCGTAAGAATGCCAAGAACAAGTTGATGAAATCTAGATATAGTTGAAGTGCCAAGAATACGGCAATCCCACTATTTGCTTGTCCATTTGATTGAACATATACATTTGCGATCTTTTGGTTATCATAAGCAGTGATACCTGCAAAAATCACGACAAGTAGTAATGAGATGAACAGTTCAACTGCACTACTTCTTAAAATAAAAACATTCAAGACCATCGCAATGATCACACCGATCAACGCTGCCATTCCGGCACGACCCACACCTGATAGATCTTTTTTAGTGAACATCCCGATTGCTGACATCCCAATGAACATCCCAGTTGCTGAAATAAAAGCAGTTGTGATCGTTCCGATATCATAAAAAGCTAATGTAACAGCTAAAACGATACCATTCAATAAGGAATATGCGATAAATCCACCGATTGCTAAGCTTGGATTTTTTTGTGCTTTTGCTCCTAAAACTAAAACCAAAATGATTTGGACAATCCATAATCCCATAAAACCTAATGGAAAATTATTGATGAAGCTTGCTACTTGATAAGGAAAAACTTGGATCGCTAAATAGGAAGTGATCGCACTCAGCGCTAGACCGATTCCTAAAAATCCGTAGACTTTCGCATAAAAGCGGTTGATACTATTTGATATGATTTGATTGTTCATCTTATTCACCTTCACTTTCAAGAGTTAATTCTTGTTCTAATTCTGGTGGTTGTACCATGACTACTGCATCTAATACACGATTGTCTTGTGTATTCGTGGCCTCCACTGAAATAGTCACAACATTTTTCATCTTATCCACTCGAATGACTTCAAACTGAAAAGTCAATGTTTCATAATGAAAAACCGGCTCGACAAAATTAGCTGAAAAATTCACCACATGAGAACCTGGACCAGGCAAGTGTTTTGACACTGCACTTGTTATGATTCCCATTAACATCACAGTTGGAACAATGGGTTGATGATATTCCGTTTTCTGTGCAAAATCATGTTGGATATATAAAGGATTGGCATCGTTTGTTAATCCTAAATATAATAATAACTGACTATCTTCAATTGATTCTGTTAAAGATAACGAGTCGCCTTCCTCGATTTCATTGATTGTTTTTCCTAATTTACGCGGTTTACTTATGTTCAAGTTTAAACCCTCCAGTTTATTTATTCATTCGTACCAATTGTACCAAATCATACAAAAAACGCAAGTTACAGAACATGCTTTGGTCTTTCACTTATGTAAGCAATCACTTCGATGATCGTACATTATTTATTGAAGACTATAGCATAGTTGAATAAAAACCGTTCGTATTTTGTCTGGATACTTTAGGATTTCTTAATTCGATTGAATACGTACGGTCACTATAAGCAGGCGAAACATTACTGAAAAAGAACTCTACCTATCACCCACAAATAAACGCCAAAAGGGGCTGCCACCTGACAATCCCTTTTGACGCTAACTTCTTTTATTCACTTAGATGATTACAGAACGTTTTTCGTTGTACTGCTCAATAATTTTTCATAGGCTTGTTCAAATTTTTGAACATCACCAGCACCCATGAAAATAATCACTGCTTCGTGGTAGTCTAATAACGGCGAAACGTTATCTTCTTTGATTACTTGACCACCTTTTTTGATTTTTGCCCCTAGGTCTTCGATTTTAACGTCCCCTTGTTCTTCACGGGCAGAACCAAAAATATCACATAGATACACACGGTCAGCTAAATCTAAGGCTTCGGCAAATTCATCCATCAAGGCAATCGTACGAGTAAATGTATGTGGTTGGAAGACTGCAATGATTTCTTTGTCTGGATATTTCTGACGTGCGCCATCAATAGTTGCTTTGATTTCTGCTGGATGGTGA
This sequence comes from Enterococcus sp. AZ171, assembly GCF_051714005.1. Classification (NCBI taxonomy): domain Bacteria; kingdom Bacillati; phylum Bacillota; class Bacilli; order Lactobacillales; family Enterococcaceae; genus Enterococcus; species Enterococcus sp. AZ171. Next base: position 1,644,965 of record NZ_JBIORA010000001.1, read on the forward strand.
GCATAGTCATCAACGACTGTCATATCAGCCACGATTTTCTCGCTAAAACGACGTTTCACTCCAGGGAATGTCAACATTTCGTCAGCAACTTCTTTCACGTCTAACTTCTCGAAGTAGGCAACTGCAATAACACCAAGTGCATTCAAAATATTATGTTTTCCAAATGCTGGAACTGTAAAGTGTCCAACAAACTCTTCGCCATGGAACACATCAAAAGCTGAACCAGTTGTCGTACGTTCAATATTACGTGCTTGGATATCGTCATCTTCATTCATACCGTAATAATAGATCGGCACATCCGCTTCTAACTTTCTTAGATAGTCGTCATCTCCGTAAGCAAAGATCGCTTTTTTGACTTGTTTTGCCATCGTTTGGAAAGCGGAGAAAACATCATCGATACTTGTATAATAATCAGGATGATCAAAATCGATATTCGTCATGATCACATAATCAGGAGAGTAAGCTAAAAAGTGGCGACGATATTCACATGCTTCAAAAGCAAAGAATTCTGCCTCTGGATCACCATGACCAGTGCCGTCACCAATCAAGTAACTTGTCGGACGAATCCCTGTCAATACATGTGATAATAGACCTGTCGTACTTGTTTTCCCATGGGAACCAGTGACAGCGATACTCGTATAATTTTGGATAAAATCTGCAATAAAATCATGGTAACGGATCACTTCTAATCCAAGCTCTTTTGCACGTTGGATCTCTTCGTGTGAATCTGGAAAAGCATTGCCGGCGATCACGATCATTCCTAGTTTGACGTTTTCTGCATCAAACGGCAAGATAGAGATATTGGCTTTTTCTAAATCTCTTTGAGTAAAGAAATATTTTTCGATATCTGATCCTTGGACGTTTAATCCTTTTTCATGTAATACAAGTGCCAAAGAGCTCATTCCTGAGCCTTTAATACCAACAAAGTGGTACAAATTTTCTTGATTTTTCATTTGAATCCTCTTCTCTTAACTATCATCCATTATTTTATTCATACTTTCAACACGAAACCCATTATCTTATAAACAATAAAAAATTTCAACCAAATTTATTCGGATGATTTTTAGTTCCTTAAATATTAGTGCCCTGATTACCTTTTTAGCGAAACTTTTTCATTCATCGCTAAGAGACGTAAATAAGCAGACCACACCTCATCTGGGATGTCGACATGACCGATAAATCCCGTTCCATTAGGTCCGTAACCTTGGGCATCATCTTTCAAACGAACTATTTCTCCAAATACTAAGGCTTGGAAATAATCAGAAGGCCACAAGTCATTTAGTCTTTGATCAGAGAAGTTGAATCCCTTGGTACTTTCTGTCACTTGTGGAAGTATCGGTACATAATTATAAAAATGAATAGACTCATTGCCCCATTTCTTCTCAAAAGTCGCCTTTGTTCGTCGTTGCAAGGTGGGATCATTCATTAAAAGAACACGTTCAGGTAATGGGCCCTGTGCTTTTAATAAATTGTAAGAAAATGAAGCATTCTCGCCACAATTGGTTGACTTCGTTTCTAACAATAGTGCCTGTTCAGGTAACCTATATTTTTCAAGCAAATAGCGGGCACAAATCTCACTTTCACTTAAACCTTGTTCAAATAAGAATCCTTGTTTTTCAAAATTTTTATAGAGATACTTCGTCGCATGTCCGATCCCACCAACTAAAACGATTTGCGCAACCTGCTGGTTCAAGTAAGCCTTTGCTGCTTCATCTACTAGGACGGGCAGACAATTCCCAGCTAAAATCAGTGTTGGTGCTTTTAGTTCCGAACACTCCTGTGGGTCAGGGTCTGCTAAAAAATCCAATAAGCAATTCCAGTCTGCAATTCTTGATGGTTCACCTGTCATTCTGTTTCTCTCCTCATACAATTATTCAACATCGAAGTACGTGGTTTTTTGCCATACCAATCGTCCTCTACAACGCCCACACAAATAGCGATCTGTATTGATTTTCCTTTTACGATAAATCCATTCAGCACACTTTTGGCATTGATATCCTTCGATTTTTTGCCTTCTATTTGAAGGAATAGCAGGTGCATAACGTAAGCTACCCGTCTTTACCAATAACTGTTTGAAATCTGAGTCACGATGGCGATACCCTTTTCCAGTCAAGTGAAGATGATAATGACACAGCTCATGTTTGATGATCCCGATGATCGTTGCTTGATCGGCTACTGCAAACATCGTCGGATTAAAATCCAAATGGTGATCATTTAAATGATACCTACCACCTGTTGTTTTCAAACGTTTGTTGAACATTGCTTGGTGCATGAACGGACGCTGGAAGCTTGTCCAAGAAATCTCTTCGACTAACTGTTGCAATTCTTCTTGTGTCACGCTTGATCCTCGTAAGGCGAAAGCATCGTCAGACTGATACGCCCTTTGTTCGTATCCACTTGTTCGATCCAAACAGTGACGACATCACCAACGGAAACCACGTCAGTTGGATGTTTGACGAATTTATTGCTTAATTTAGAAATGTGGACTAAACCATCTTGTTTCACACCAATATCGACGAATGCGCCAAAATCGATGACATTGCGAACTGTTCCTTTTAATTCCATGCCGGGTTTTAAATCTTCCATACTCAATACATCTGAACGTAAAAGTGGCGCAGGCATTTCATCTCGCATATCTCGTCCTGGTTGGGTCAACCCCTCAAGAATATCTTTTAATGTTTCTTCACCTACTTGCACTTGTTGTGCCAAGCGTTGTGGAGAAATCTGACTTAATTTTTCAATTGCTTCTTTCGTTCCTAAATCCTTTTCAGATAATTGGTTTGCCTGTAAGATCTCTTTTGCTACTGCATAACTCTCTGGATGGATCGCGGTGTTGTCCAGTACATGTTTGCCACCAGGCACACGTAGGAAACCGATTGCTTGTTCATATGCTTTTGGCCCTAAACGTGGGACCTTCTTCAATTGCGTTCGAGAAGCAAATGCACCATTTTCTTCACGATACGTTACGATGTTTTGAGCAGTCGTCTTATTTAGACCAGAAATATGTTGCAACAACTGAGGACTCGCTGTATTGACATCGACCCCTACTTGGTTCACTGCCGTTTCAACAACAAAATCCAACTGTTCTGCTAATCTTTTTTGTGAAACATCATGTTGATATTGTCCCACGCCAACAGCCTTCGGATCGATTTTCACTAGTTCAGCCAACGGGTCTTGTAATCTTCGAGCAATCGAAACTGCACTCCGTTCTTCGACTTGTAACTCAGGAAATTCTTTACGGGCAATATCACTTGCGGAATAGACAGAAGCTCCGGCTTCATTGACGATGGCATAAAACGCTTGATGTTTGGCTAACTTCAACTGTTCTGCCACAAATAACTCCGATTCACGGCTCGCCGTCCCATTACCGATTGCAACCATATCCACGTGGTACTGATCAATCAATTTCACAAATGCAGGACCTGCTTCGGCTCTTTTTGCTTGATTTGCCGGTTTATGCGGGTAAATCACTTCGATCGCTAAAACCTTACCAGTCGCATCCACCACTGCTAATTTACAGCCGGTACGATAAGCTGGGTCAAAGCCTAAGACAACTTTCCCTTTTAAAGGTGGTTGTAATAACAAGTTACGCAGATTTTCACCAAATATAGCGATGGCTTGCTCGTCCGCTTTTTCGGTCAATTCATTACGGACCTCCCGCTCAATCGCAGGTTGGATGAATCGTTTGTAACTATCGTGAATCGCTAAACGAACAGAATTAGCAGAAGACGAAGCTGTATCAGGAATCAATTGTTTCTCCAAATAAGTTAAAATCGCAGCTTCATCAACCGTAAGATTGACTTTCAACACTTCTTCTTTTTCTCCACGATTGGTTGCTAAGATGCGATGAGAAACAATTTTATGAATTGGTTCAGAAAACTCGTAATACATTTCATATACGCCTTTTTCATCATTTTCTTTGTTCTTGACGGTACTTTCGTATAGCCCCTTATTGTACGTATATGAGCGGACCCATGTTCTGAATTTTGCATTGTCACTTACCTGCTCTGCAATGATCTCATGGGCACCTTCTAAGGCTTCTTCAGGAGACGGAACTTCTTCAGTGACGTATTTAGTTGCTTCGGTCAAAACATCTTCAGATGAAAAGGTCAATAACCAAGTTGCTAAAGGTTCTAACCCTTTTTCTTTCGCAATCGTCGCTTTCGTTCTTCGTTTTTGTTTGTATGGACGATACAAATCCTCTACTTGTTGCATCTTTACAGATTGTGTAATACTTTGTTGTAATTCTGGAGTCAATTTTCCTTGTTCATCAATCAAACGCAAGACTTCGGTTTTACGTTTTTCCAAATTTGCTAAATAAGCATAGCGCTCTTCAATTTCACGGATTTGTACTTCGTCCAAGCTTCCGGTCATTTCTTTACGGTAACGAGCAATAAAAGGCACCGTATTTCCTTCTGCTAATAGATTTAAAACAGTCGTCAACTGTTTTGCTTGATAATCTGCCAATTCTTTCTTTACAAGATCTAGAATCGTTGGATTTACTTTGTCTGTCATTAAATAGCCTCTTTTCTAAGTCGAAATCGATTCCTACTACGGTTTATTCATTAAAAAGCAAGAATCAAAAAATCATACTGATTTATTTTAGCATAGATTCTGGTATTTCTAAATGTAACTAAACAGTGTCTAGAACAAAAATAAAATTCATTTTTGTTTTTAATTTGAAAATGTATAATCGGTTTTCCAAAATCTGACCTTCAGGACTAAGCTAAAAAGCCCAAAAATTTGAAGAACAAATTTCGGGTTTCTCGGCTTATTTATCAGAACTATACACTTTTATCAAAAACTTTTTCTGATCAATCACGTGGTTGCCATGGTCCTTGATTGTTTTGATACTCGATATCTTGGATGATTCCAGTTGGTTCAAAAACGACACCATGCATCGATCCGCCAAAGACAGCCCCACCGTCGATCCCGATTTTCTGATCTTGTATCCACAAATCAGTTGTCTGCATATCTCCATGGAGTAATGGCGTGATCGTATGACCAAATACGATCGTCTTATCAGTCCGATTCTTATGCTCATGAAAAGGCTCTCTGATCCATAAAAAATCTCCAGGGCTAGTATCACGCCAATCTTTTTTAGTTAGATCAACACCCGCATGGACAAAAAGATAGTTTTCCCATTCATAATATAAAGGCAAATTACATAAAAAATCGACCAATTCACGATATCTTGAACGAATCATCATGGCAATCTCAGTTGGTGAATATTCTTCTGCTGCACCTGGATGCAAAAGACTTTCCATTGTTTCTCTTCCACCGTTTCTTAAGTAAGACGGATACCAGTCTTCTGGTTCTTGGAGAAACTGTAAGAAGTACTCTTCATGATTGCCTCGTAAGTAGACCGCACCAGTTTCTTTCACTAACTTCATTCCTAGTAATAAGCAATCTTTTGTTTTTGGTCCACGATCATTCAAATCACCAATCAAGACTAATTGATGAATATGTGGATCATAATGTGTTAATAGCTTTTGAAAAAGATTATAACTTCCATGGACATCACCGATTGCATAGACAAATGGTTTATTCATGACACCACCACCTTTTCATTTGATTATATCGCAATTTTATCCTCATAGGTAGCAACAATTTCCGAATAGTTAAGAGAAAAATCTCCTGATTTCAGATGAAAATGAGAGCCACGAAAATTTGAAGAACAAATTTCATGACTCTCATTTTATTTTATAAACACTAACTACGTCAGCTTTGATTTTTAGAAAAATTATACAAATGCTGCTAAATGAGCGTCGATTTCTTCCGCAGATAGATTTCTTTCTTTGACATAGCGATTATGCGGATGTTTAGCACAGGCTACTGAACATGAGCCTAAATGTTTTTCTTCATTTTCCACTGAGGCTAACATTTGACGATTACACTCTGGATTTCCACAGTTGATGTAGCGTTCGCAAGGAGTACCATCAAACCAGTCTTTCCCAACGATCTGCTTATCTACGCGATTGATATCGACAGCGATACGCTCGTCAAAAACGTACATTTTGCCATCCCATAGTTCTCCTTGGACTTCTGGATCTTTACCATAGGTCGCAATCCCCCCATGCAATTGACCGACATCTTTGAATCCTTCTCTCACTAACCACCCAGAAAATTTCTCACAGCGAATCCCGCCCGTACAATAAGTCACGACCCGTTTTTCCATAAACTCTTCTTTATGGTCACGAATCCATTGTGGTAGTTCTCTAAAGCTACGGATATCAGGACGAACCGCTCCTCTAAAATGCCCGAGATCATATTCATAGTCATTTCGTGCATCGATCACAACCGTATCTTCATCAAGAATCGCTTCTTTAAACTCTTTAGGCGACAAATAAGCGCCCGTCATTTCTTTCGGATCAATGTCATCTTCTAGTTTTAGTGAAACTAGTTCAGGACGCGCACGAACAAACATTTTTTTGAAGGCATGACCCTCGCTAGGATCAATTTTGAAAAATGTGTCAGCAAAACGTTCATCTGCCAACATCGCTTCCATGTATGCCTCAGTTTCTGCGATCGTTCCAGAAACTGTCCCATTGATCCCCTCTTCTGCGACAAGGATACGTCCTTTTAAATTTAGTGATTGGCAAAAAGCAAGATGCTCTTTCGCAAAAAGTTCAGGTTCTGTGATTGTTGTATATTTATAATATAGTAGTACTTGGTAATCCATTTAGTTACTTCCTTCCATCAATTCATTCCATAACAGTATAAAGAAGTATAAATGAAATGACGATATTTCTGCTTGTGTATTTTTGCGCAAGTATAGTTTACATAATATGAATATCGTAATTTTATGTATTCAAAGACACAAAAAAACCGACTAAAATTTCAGTCGGAGTTCTTGCTTCATTCTTACTAAGTAGGTTATTTTCCTGTCACAGCAAAGTAATTGCCATCGGGATCTGCAAAATTGAATACATATTCTTCACCTAAATGGACTAAATCACCTAATGTCACTTCTAATTGTTGCATCTTTTTGTATAAACCAAAAATATCCTCACTATAAAACATCAAAGAAGGTGCCCCACTAGCTGTACCTGGTGAATGCTGTTCGATAAATTCACGATCATATAAAACAAACGCAGTACCCGCATCTTTTGATTGGGCAATCTCAATAATCAATGTACCATCCATTTCTTGACGATCCAACACAACAAAACCGATCTGCTGCCAGAAATTTGCATTTTTTTCAACATCATCTACGTATAACATGATTTTCATTTCATTTGTAAACATCTATTCATTCCTCCACTTTTTTCGTCCTAGCTAGTTTAGCATAGCTGGTACTGAAAATCTATGTTGGAGAGGTACGAATGAGAAAAGTGATTTATGTCATTCATTTTATAAGTAAACTCATCTTTTACTAGTCAAGTCTATGCTATATCATAGTCATCAGTTTTTTTATCTACTATATATTCTTCATTTAAACTTTTAACAATGTGTTTGATGTTAAATCCATAAATTATATCTGTGAACATATCACCTTCTGATACATCACAATCACTACAAAAACATTCAATGGAATATAAGCCATCTGAAAGTAAAATATCAGCTTCTCCTGAGTCTTCATCTATTCAGTTTACTTTTTTTATATTAATCATCTTGTATTATTTCCTGTGATTTTAAAAGATACAATTTCATTAATTAAAACATTGATTTCAAAGTTCTTCTATTTTTATTTATCCGCCCTATATTTTTTTATCCAGTCAAGAGTTTCTTCTTTATTTGTTATTAGAATAATAAAACTTTCTTCCGTAAATTTTACACGGGTGTCTTTTACACTAACACCATGATCCTCACTTATCATATCTATTATCGTTACTTCTCCTTCAGAACTAGCTAATAAATATTGATTACCTTCTAAAAATATTCCCTCGTATTCGTCTCCTTCATACAACTCATCTTTAAAATTACTATTTTTACTAGTATCAGCAGTTTGCAATTGACTAGCTGCGCCTGAGATGGCTGAGGCAATTTGATTGGCTGAGTTTTTGGCGGACGTTATGCTACTTTGAATGTCTTGATTGCCAATTAGCGTTGTACGTGTGTCATTTTGAAGCGATGATGCTTGGTTTAAAGGGGTGGTTGCACTGGTGATTTTTGAAGTGGACTGCTGGGCTTGTGAAGAATCATTGCTGAATGTTCCTCCTCGAATAATATAGGCTGTATAGAACGCTTACACATTCATTATAGCAATACATAACCCTTCGGTGAATAAGAATTGTATTAGATAGTTTTTGTTACCTTATATTTTTATAGATTTTTGTATCAATTATTTTAAGTTTTCACTTTTCGGAATATATTTACAGAGTAAAAAAAGCGAGAGCATTTCGCTCTCGCTTTTTGTTTTTTTTTATTAAGCATTCACGTCAACGACTTTTGCTTCATCTTTGATCACATCTCGATCAAGATCATTGATACGTGCACTTGTAACAATACCTGCTACCATACTGCCACTTACGTTGACAGCTGTACGAGCCATGTCGATCAATGGTTCAACGGAGATAACTAAACCAACGATTGCTACTGGTAAGTTCATTGAACCTAATACGATCAATGAGGCAAAGGTTGCCCCACCACCGACACCAGCTACTCCGAATGAGCTGATTGTTACAATGGCTACAAGAAGCAAGATGAATTGAATGCTAAAGACATCCATTCCAGCTGCTGGTGCAACGATTGTCGCTAGCATGGCTGGGTAAACACCCGCACAGCCATTTTGACCGATCGATAAACCAAAGCTGGCAGCAAAGTTTGCTGTGGCTTCATCCACACCAAGCGCTTTTGTTTGTGTTTCGATATTCAATGGCAAAGCACCCGCACTTGAACGTGAAGTAAATGCAAAACTTAGTACTGGAAATGTTTTTTTCAAGTAGTCGATCGGGCTGACTTTCACACCGATCAAAATCAAGAAATGAACGATCATCACTGCAAACAATGCAAGATAAGACGCTAACACAAATTTACCTAAGTTCAAAATGGCATCAAAATCACTTGTTGCCATCACGTTCGTCATCAATGCGAACACGCCATAAGGTGTCAAACGCAAGACTAACGTCACGATACGCATCACGATACGGTACAAGCTATCGATCATATCAGCAAAGAATGATGCTTCTTTTGGTGCTTTTCGTTTGATTCCTAAGTAAGCAACCCCAACAAATGCCGCAAAGATCACGACAGCAATCGTACTTGTTGCACGAGTTCCGGCAAGGTCTGCAAAAATATTTTTAGGAATAAATGACAAGATTTGTTGTGGGATACTTAATCCTTCCACTGTTTCTTGTCGTGTCGCTAACTCAGAAATACGAGCAGTTTCGGCCGCTCCTTGCGTAAATTCAGCACCTTGAAGACCAAATGCGATCGTCACACCGATCCCGATCAATGCGGAAATAGCCGTTGTTGCTAATAAAGTGGTCAGCACCGTTGCACTGATTTTACCTAATTTTTCTGATACTTTCATTTTTGTAAAAGCCGCAACGATTGAAACAAAGACTAAAGGCATGATCAACATTTGTAAGAAACTAACGTAGCCGTTCCCAACGATACTGATCCAATCCATGGATTGCGTAATAACCTCGTTTTCTACTCCAAAAATCAGTTGCAACGCGCCCCCGAATACGATACCGGCAGCTAGCGCAGTGTAAACCCGCGTTGAAAATTTTGCATGGCGCTTTTGCATACGATAAAACATATATAATAATGCCGCAAAAACTAGAACCACTAAAACTGTGATGAGTGTTGTCATTTTCATCCTCCTCTTAATTTGTAATGACAAGTCCATCTAAGGAAGTAAAGGTTCCCGAGAAGAACTCTTCAGCTCTTCTCCTGAAAATATTTTTTTCAGTGACTTATTCATTCTAGACTATTTCCCGAAATTTTTCCTTACTTTTGCTTACAATTAGTAATAGAAAAAAACACCAGTGATAGCTAATAACTATCACTGGTGTTTTCTCTTAATTTTATTCTTTGGTTTTTTCTTCTTTTTCTGATTGGAAGTTCAATTTCACACCTGGCGCATCCAAGGCGATCTCTGTTACTTCATAGGCCAGACGTTTGACCATTTCAAAAAGTGGGGCCACTAATTCATCGACCTCTTCTTGCGTCACATCATTTTGATCTTGGACTTTGCGATTCAAGATGTGGTTGATTTGACTAACGCTTCCAGATAACACATATGTATCAAATACTAAACGAAATTCTAAACGGGCACCAACGATGCTATGTTCTTTCGGATAGTTTTCAATTGTCTCTTTTAGTGGTGAAAAACCTACTTTTAAGTCAGTTTGTACCTCTTGATCAGGTTTTAAAAAATCATAATGAAAAGCTTCTACTACTTCTTTTTGTCTTCTAATTTCCATTTTATCACTCCTCTGTTTAAATTATAGCATAACTAAAGTTGAAAGGGGATACTTATTCTGCATTCTTTTCGATTGCTAAAATATCCGCTAGATTCGCCACAATATGGTCGGCAGGAATCTCCCCTAAGAAATGATCGATATCATATAGGCAAGTGTGGATCTTTGCGTTGATCCCCGCTTCAATATCTAATCTTCGATCCCCTATCATCATTGTTTTTTCTGGGTCTAAATGATAACGATCGATCAAGTGACTGATTGCATCAGGTGCTGGTTTTCTGGCAAATCCTTGGTCGATACCAATCACTTCTTCGATCAAATCTGCTAGCTCAAAGACTTTTAAAAGTTTCCAAGTAGAAGCCGTTACACGATGTGTTAAAATATAATGTTTTGCTCCCTTCTGTTTTAAACGACGTAAAACCATTTCAGTCTCTTTGAACGGTACTGAGAGTTCTTGATATTGTTCTTCATATTGATGAAACAATTGATTGAAGGAGGCTTCTTCTAATTGATAACTTTCTCGTAGTTTTCTCACCGATTCTTGCTTCATCACGCGATATATTTCCTTTTTTGGTCGTTCGATACCAAAATCTTGTAATGCTTGAGATACTCCTTCAACCATCGCCGGATACGTATCGAACAATGTCCCATCAAAATCCCAAATGTAATTTTTAATCATTCTTTTACTCCTTTTTACTCATTTCACTAGACCTTTGCCTAATATTTTTTCTTATACCTTTATTGTGAATTGCGTGCCGCACTTTTTACAAGTCACTCGAATCTCACCCTTGCCTTTCGGCGCCCTTTGCTTGAGTTGACAAGTTGGACATGAAAAAATCGTGTAGGTAGTGCTAGCTTGTTGTTCGGATTGACGTTTCAGTTTATTTTTCATTTTCGTAAACCAGCTTTTGATCGCAACTGTTTTTTGTAAATACGCTTGATTTTCGTTTGAACGAACATAGATTTTCTTTGAACTAAATCGAGCGATGGTCAAAGCGATAAAAACGAAGAAGAGTAGATAGCCTAAACTGAGAGGCAACCAATATCTAACGACAAAGAAAAATAATCCTAAAACTAAAAATAAACGATTCAATGGATCAAGACGCGCATATCTCCCTTTCATGACTTGTTGATATTTTTGTTGAGCTTTCATTATACGTTGTATCCAAATAGGTCCCATTTTTTTCTCCATTTCTCTTTTATTCAAAAAGAAAAAGCCTTAGTTGGCCTTTTCCATCGTCATTTGTTGTAACACATGACGGTTCCTCATAAAATCGATCACGATCAGTTTTTTTTCATCTTCACGTTTTACTACTCGAAAGGTATCTTGTAAAGGGAATGTTAACTTCTTAGATCGGATTTCCTTCAAGCGTACAAAACGACGGATCAATGAGAGCAATTGTGGAAACTGGATCGATGTGTGTAATAATTCTGGATATTTTTTTAGTAACTGCGTTGTTTTAAACAAATTTCTTTTTCGGCTGATTTGTTTTAAAAAACTTTTTAATATCTTTTGCTGCCGCTGAAAGATTGAAAGAGAGCCTTCTTCATCGATCTGGTAACGCATCTGACGTTGTAGATCTTTCACCGATAGATGTACTTCAGTGGTACCTGACTCTACGTTGATTCCTTGAGGGAAAAGTTCTGAAATTGCTTTGTCCCACTCATTTAATGATACTTCAAGATAGTCATTCAATGGCAGTTGAAGTTCTTGAACAAAAAATTGCTTCGCAGCTTGAATGCCACCTTGTTCATAAATTTCCCCAATCGTCAACCCTTCTAAATGAAACTCCGGCGAAAAATGCAAGACTGTTTTTTGTTCATCGATTTGCGTATAGATGAATGTCGACCGTTTGAGAATCGTATCTTTTAAAACAACTAAAAAATTCATTCTTTTCCCCCTTTTTTCTACTACAAAATAGCATATTTTCAACTGTTTGTGTGCAAATATGCTGAAGATTTCATAAAATCTTATTCTTTGAATTTTATGCGCATATAAAAAACTTTTTCATGGCTCTATTAGTTTTTTATTCATGTATTTGATATTATGGGAGATTCGATAACCGTTACCGAGTATCTGAATCTAAAGGTGTCTGACAACTTATAGATTCATTTCGGCGCGCCTTCTGATTTTTTGCTCGTTAATAAGCCTTGTATTCGTATCATTACTATTTGTTTTACCTATATTTTTAATTGTTGAAAAAATGCTATTTCCCGAAGGGGCCTGTGTAAGCTGTGAGACGTTGATTGCTGTCGTTATTTCCGCGTTTTCTAAGGTAGTTTCCAATGGATGCTCGTATATTAAATTCTCCACATTAACTACTTTCATCACAGCAAGAACAAACAATAGGTCGCCGTTTCCTAGTTGGTCAGCTAGACTTCTTTTCATTGGTGCGCGCTCAAAAAAGTTTCGTCCTAATCCAATTTTCACGAAGACAAGCCATTAGCATCTCAGCATCGGTTATTTGAAGGTTTGCTTTTAACATTTTGTCAGTCAGTACAGCATTCAAGACAGCTTGTTTTGTGACAGTCGGCAATTTTAACATGTCACTTACATTTTCCACAAAAGAATTAACCCCCTCGCCATGAATTAGCTTCAGAAATTTTTTCGTATCTCTTTCGAAGATCTTCTCCACTATCCCTGAAACCTATCGGACTCCTTAGATAACTTATCAAATCGTCCGATGATGCGACAATATGGGTCACTTCGTGCATAAGAGTATCCTTGGGACTTGGCTGCACTTGAATCCTTGGTCTAGTAGCTGGATTCACATGAAAAACTATCAAGCATGAAAATAATTCGACATTCAGGGGCAAACCGCATGACAAACGCATGTGCACTCATGAATCCTTTAATTTGTGAGTAGTGATTCTTTGTCACCCCATCATGCAATAAATCAGTAGAAACAAGCCAAATATTTTTAAAATTAAAATCCTCTATTTGTTGAAGAAGCTGTGCACTTTTTTTCAACTGATAACAAGCGCTTCATAATTTTTTTTACATTTGTTCTTGATTTCTGCATCACCTCGTCTAAACCTTTCGATTAAGTAAGCTTCCGCAGGCGTAGTTGCAAGAGTCTCTTCTTTTGATAGTTCCTTCTCTATAAATTTCTGGAAATCTTCCTGCGCATTTTTAAACTCTACAGTAAATTATTCTAGAAATGGTTTGAGTGATTCTAGCACTTTAGTGATATCGATACCAGAAAATACACGATAATTCGGATTTGAATCTTCGGGGAAATCCCCTTTAATCGCTGAAGTAATTAGCTCTCTTAATTTAGCTTCACCACTAATTACAGAAGACGGGAATTCTGGGACAAACTCTTGATATAGGTTCTACCTGTCTCTGAAATCATCAATCCCAAATCATCTAAAGTTTATCTAATCAAAACTTTCTTTATTCATAATTTTAAGTTATAACCTAAAAAAATACTGATCCAGCAAAATAGACAAGGATTTTTGGTAAAAGAAAAAGCCGTAAAAAACTTAAAATAGCACAAGGTCTATTTTGTTTTTTTCGACTTATTGTCAAAATAAGATTATCAAATTTTAGTATATTTCAAGGTAAGTTCTATTCCAAATTTAGCAACTTGCATTTGGATGAGTTTCAATTATCTTCTAATAAATCTTTCATGTCAACGACTTCGCGATATTGATGGATTTTCGTAATACCAATCACTTTATCGATATCAATACTAAAACAAATACCATTGCCCGGAACATCGATCTTGATACCTTTTCCGATCGCATCCATCACTTCATTTGTCAAAGTATCTGGTACTAATGTCAGAACGATATCCTTTTCCGGTGAGATATCCAACCCTAAGAATTTTCCTGTGTCATGGACTCCAGAACCACGTCCATGTAAAATCGTGCCCCCAGATGCGCCAGCCTTCTTTGAGTAATCGATCACATCTTCCCCAATACCACCATCCACGATCGTGACGATCATCTCGAGATTTAGTGCGACTAAATCATTCATTGTTGTTCCTCCATTTGTTGTAATTTTTCTTTGTTTTTCTGATCTTTTTTGTCTTTTTGTTTATATATGAACCCTAAGACTAATGTCGATAGTATCGGTGTCAATGCGATCATTGCCACCACACCAAAACCATCAAGAATTGGATCTCGACCATCGATCTGTGTGGCGATTGCCACACTCATAGACAAAATAAAGGTAGAACACATCGGTCCTGTGGCGACGCCACCGTTATCAAAAGCCATCGATAGAAAAATCTTGTCAACTTTTGCACCTAAGACAAATGCTAAGCCATATCCAGGGACCAAGAAATAATAAAGAGAAAAACCAGCTAATAAGCGCCACATGGACAGACCGACTGCTAAACCGATCCCAATCGAGATCACTGCTAACATTACTTTTGCATGAATCCGACCTTCACTTAATTCTTCGACTTGTTTGACCATCACATGGATGGCTGGCTCTGCAAAACCTACTAAAAATCCCATAACAAACCCTAAAGGAATCAGGATCTGATTATTCGCTAAAGAAGCAATTGCACTCCCCAGGTGTTGTCCCACTGGTACATAAGCAACATTTACACCATGTAAAAATAGAATTAATCCGATAGTTGTGATCAAAAAACCTTTCATGATATCCAAAAAACGTTTTTTTCTTAATTTAAATGAAAGAAAGTTCATCAGTACAAATAAGATCACGATTGGTGCCACCGCAAGGATGACTTCATATCCGACTTGTCCAATACCTGTAAAAAAAGTGACCAAAAAATTCATTGGAAGATCACCCCCAAGATCATGACAGCCAAGATAGGACCAAGTGAGGCAATACCAACCATTCCAAAGCTATCATTTTCATTTTTCCCTTGGCGGATCATGCTTGTCATTCCACCAGCCAAGGCTAGAATAAACGGAACAGTCACTGGGCCGGTTGTGACTCCACCTGCATCAAAAGCAATTGGCATAAATTCATTACTTGTGAAAAAGGAAGCGATGAGTACCGCAAGATAACCGATCACCATCAATCGATAATACGACAGTTTAAATACGACTCTTAGTAGGGCAAAAGCTAAAAATACACCAGTTCCCACACTGACTATACCGATCAATAAGACTCGACCAATCTCTCCATCCGAAATATCAAATACTTGTTGACCTAATACTTGTACAGATGGTTCGGCAATCGTGATCACGATTCCAATCAGAAAACCCAAACTAATAACGATTGGTAGACTTTTCTTTTTGATCATATATTTACCAACTAAATCACCAACTTCCATCATCGAATAATCCGCACCAAACAAAAAGAGACTCATACCAACCATCATCATGATTGCTCCTAAAATGAATCTTCCCATGCTTTCAACATCTAATGGTGCAAATACAAAGGTCAGGATAACGATCAATATCGTCATGGGCATGATCGCAATGGTTACTTCTTTAAAATTTTTTCTCATGTATCCTCCTCCTTTACTTCTAGTTTACCTGATTAAAAGTAAGTTTACGAGGAAAAACAGTAAGCGATACCATTTTTATGTAAAAACGGTAAAAAAAAACAGCAAAAAAACTAACTAGAGCATCAAAAAAAATCGACGAATATTGTTTTATATCTATGCAAAAAAAGGCTAAAATACATGCTATAAGCAATAAAAGCCAGAAATAGATAAACTATTTCTGGCTTTTACCGCTTATTTTAAATAAGTTTATTTTATAACAAAAGTTATCCGCATATTGTAAATCTAACGGTGACGTTTTTCATATTTTTGATCATTCAAGTGATAGTGCCTGAAAATGAAATTTCAGCCTTATTTCTGTCTATTTGACAGAACCAATCATCCCTTGAACAAATTGTTTTTGTAAAACGAAAAACACGAGTGCAGTTGGTAAGGTCGCAATCACCAGTCCACTCATGATCATGCCATAGTCTGGTGTATAGGATGCCCCCATGGCTGATAATACTAATGGAACTGTTCGTTTATCTGGAGATTGTAATGCCACTAAAGGCCAGAGGTAATTGTTCCAACTACTCATAAACGTGATGATCGCCGCTGCGGCATACGTATTTTTAGCTGTTGGTAAATAGACACGAAAGAAAATACTTAATTCTTTAAGACCGTCTAAACGTGCCGCCTCTACTAGGTCCTTAGGAAAGGATTTCGCGTTTTGGCGGAAAAAGAAAATCAAAAAAGCGGTACTTACTGAAGGTAAGATAACGACTAGAAAACTATTGATTCCTAATATCGTACCATTCAATTGTGAAAACATCCGATATAGCGGGATCATCAATGCCGCAAAAGGGACCATCATCGATAATAACAAAATATTAAAGACGACTTCTTTTCTTTTACTCTTATAGATCTCAAAGCCATAACCTGCCATGGAGGAGATCAATAAAGCAAAAATCGTTGTAACCACAGCGATCATTGCAGAATTAAGTAGAGAGCGTGAAAAATTCAAGTCATTCGAAAAGAGATTTTGGAAATTGATCACTAAATTTTCACCGATCATCAGTTTACCTGAACTAATATCGACTGCTGTATTTGTCATCCCTAAAATCATCCAAACAAACGGGAAAATTGAAATAAAGGAAACGATGACTAAAGAGGTATATTTAAAAATGCTTAAGAGTAACTGTCCGATACTCACTTGCTTTTTTGTAATTGACCGGGGTTGACTACTTGTCATTTCTCTCATTTGCTCTCACTCCCTATTTTAGTTTGAATCACTGATAACAAGACAATAAATAGTACGATAACGAAAGAAACAGCTGCGGCATAACCAAAATTCGGAGTGAATTTATAACTCAAATTATAGATATATTGTGACAATGTCGTTGTTGCATTTGCTGGCCCACCACCAGTGATATTTTGTACCTCATCAAATAATTGCAAGGTACCGATTGTTGAAGTGATCGACGTAAACAAAATGATTGGTTTCAAGTTAGGTATCGTGATTTTAATGAACTGTTGCCACCTTGATGCGCCATCAATATCAGCAGCTTCGTATATTTCTGGATCGATGTTTTGCATACCAGATAAAAAGAAAATCATATTATACCCTGTCCAACGCCATGTGATGGAAATAATGATCAATACTTTTGCCCAGAATGGATGAGTCAACCAACCGATCGGGTTATCAATCAAGCCAATTCCAACTAAAAGGTTATTGATTAAACCTGATTGGGAAAATAAACTTTTCATGATCAAAGAATAGCTGACCATTGAGGTAATACATGGCAAGAAGATCGCTGTTCTGAACAATCCTTTGAACTTCAATTTTTTATCATTCAATAGATTGGAAATAAACAATGCCAAAAACAACATGACAGGAACCTGTACTAATAAGTATAAAAAGGTATTGAAAAATGCTTTACGGAAAGTTGAATCTCCTAACATTCGTTGATAATTTCCTAATCCGTTGAATGTTATGTTTACCGGAGGTCCACTTTGAAAAGAGGTGATCAGCGCTAACCCCATTGGTATAAAAACTAAAATTGAGATCATGATCACTGGAAGGACTAAAAACGCGTTGCCATTTTTAAATAAATCCTTTTGTTTCATATTATTCCCCACTTTCATTACACATATGTCGAAGAAATACATGCCTCACAGAAAGTCAGACAAAATTGCTAGTTATTTTCTTCTAAGCTTTTTACCACTGCCTCAATGATTAGTTCCATCGGACAGAGAATAGCAAACGAGTGGAATTTCTTATTTTTTCGAATACCATTGCTAAAGTTATACGGGATAGCTAACGGTGCGAATGTCTCCTATCGACATTTCAATTAATTGCTTATTCTATAAACGATACCTTCAAACGAAAGAACAATACTCTCGTTGATCCGTTTGAAGAGATCGCCACTTATTTCTTTGTTATTCCATTCATCATAGGTTTACTGTTGACGCTGAATATGACTTAATTGGCTAATTGAGCTTCGACTTGTTTTTGCGTATCTGCCAAAACTTTTTCTGCTGATTCACCATTGATGATTCGGCTCAAGGATTCCGCCACAACAGATTCAATGGCATAAGTTTCATGACCATAGTTCACTTCAGGGATTTCTGCTGTCCATTTTGAAAAGTCATCGAATACTTTTTGATTACTATAGAACTCAGACGGCTGTTGATAAGCTTCTTGGTCATTCGCGCTCAACATAGTCGATACTAAACCGATCTCTTCTGCTAATTTGCCCATCAATTCTTCATTCGTTGCGAATGTCTTTTCCAAGAAATCTTTCGCATTTTCTTCACCAGCTACGCCCTTGATCACATACCAGCCGGCACCACCCAAGTTGGAAGCTTGTGCTTTTTGCATGTTAGCAGGTAGAGCTGGAATCGGTGCGATCTTCCACTTACCTGATTGATCTTCTGCCCCTTGAATGGTTGAAGAATACCAAGCACCAGTTGGTGTAGAAGCAACAGCTCCTGATTGGACCGCCGTAACCCCAGCATTCCAGTCAGATGTTTGTTCGACTAGATCTTCTTTAAGCAAGGTAGCAAAGAGTTCTAACCCATATTTTAATGATTCATTATTTTCGATCGTCACTGTTTCTCCATCTTCCGAGGTATACCATTCTCCGGCTTGTTGCATGATCATGCGCACACGACCTAAATCGGAAGGATTGACTTCAGAGATTTTTTTTCCTGTTTTTTCTTTGACATCTCGTGCAACTTGTAAATAATCATCCCATGTTAAGTTCTTCATATCTTCTTCTGAATAACCAGCTTCTTCTAAGATATCTGTCCGATAGAAATTGGCTGTCACACCTGAGTCAAAAGGTACACCGTAAATTTTATCGTCAACTTTGTTGACTGCAAATTTATATGCGGCAAAGTTATTTTCATCCACAATATCTGTCAAATCAGCAAACGCATCTGGGTAAGAGGTCAGATACCCTTGGATACGGTAGTCTTCGATCAACACAACATTTGGTAAACCATCGGTATTTCCGCTAGCTAATGCCGTATTCAGTTTTTGTACGATATCATCTTGAGACATCGTTACTACTTCTACGTCAACATCCTCATTTTCGTAAAACTCTTTGGCTTCATTGACGGCTTTGATATTAAAGGCTTCATCCCATGCCCAGACCGTTACTTTATCTTCGTTTCCCGAAGCATCACTGGAAGAATTGCCACACCCGGCAAAAAGTGTAACTGCTGCTGTTAGGACGAAAGCACTAGCTAAAATTTGTTTTATTTTCATTTTTATACCCACCCTTTTTAGTGTTTGTTTTTTTCTTACATGCTTATCATAACAGACTTGCAAACGTTTTCTTCGTTGATGATCGTTCTCAAGAAAAATATCCTAAAATAAGAAAAAAGTACAATTTTGTCATCTTTTGATTTAGTAAATGAAATTTTAGACTTGCATTTGTAAACGTTTCCCAGTATTTTTAACTTACGTAACAAAGGAATAGGGGGGAAAAACATTGAAAAATATCGTATTGATCGATGATGAACAGACCATTCTCTCTGGTCTAAGTACCCTGATCGATTGGCCAGCGCACGACTTCCATCTCAAAGGGGCCTTTTCAAAACCACTAGAAGCGCTCGAATTTATTAAGCATCAGCCTCTTGATATCGTCGTAACGGATTTGATGATGCCAGATTTAAATGGTATCGAACTTTCTCGATTGATCAAGAAGGAACAACCTGAAGCAAAAATCTTAGTTTTATCTAGCTATGATGACTTTCAATTGGTCAAAGATTCATTCAAAGAAGGCGTTTCAGATTATTTACTTAAGCCAAAATTGAATCCTAGTGAGTTTTTAGCTTCTTTAAAGAGTCTGGTGGAACAATCTACAGAAGTAAAGAAACCACGTTTGACAGAACTCGAAAAAATGAGTCAGCTACTCAGCACTTATTTGTCCGGAACTTCTCTTGATTTAGGTATATCACGCGAACAATTCCCACATGACTACTTTTTTTTAGTCTATTGTGAAGAAAAGCAATCGGAAAAACTGCGTCGAAGTGAACAATTGATTGCAGAAGCACCACAATATACAAATCAGCTCGCCTCTGTCTTCCCTTTTTCTACGACAGCAAATGATATTGGTTATTTTATCAATGTCGCTTCGAAGAAGGCATTCGATCAGCTGATTGAACGATTTCAGCAAGAACACCAGACAGATTCTTGTCTCTATGTTCTATCTGATGTTCTGGATTTTGAAAACTTTTATTCTGAATTCCTTACATTAAAGCAAAAAAGTAGCGGACAGCACTTTTATCTGACAGATCACTGCGTTATTTGTGAAAAGCTATTATCTCCCCTACTCTCTTCTTATGAACAACAAACAAAAAGTTATTTGACCAAGATCATGAACAAAGATTTTACGTCTGCCATCGAAGAATTGGACAATTACATGAGTAAGGTGCTTGATCAACGTTTGCAACCAAGCTATCTGAAACACGAGATCATCAATCGACTCTATGCCTTGATCAATGCGATCGCGGACGAACATGAAAAAAGAGAAGAAATCATGACACTAAAAATCACAATTCCAGCACAGATCACGCAAGCAGAACGGTGGGATGATCTGGTTTTGATCGTCAATAATACGACGAAGTTATTACGTGAAGTCACCACTACATTCAGAAAAGACAACTCAGATGTGTTGACGTTGATCTATGAGTATGTCCAAGAGAATTATCATCAAGACATCAGTCTACAAACGCTATCCGAAAAATATCATTTTTCTTATAGTTATTTATCAACGATCTTTACAGAAAAGTATGGGATCAATTTTACGAAGTACTTAAAAAAAGTCCGTATCAACCAGGCAAAACTATTGTTGAAAGAATCGAATCTTTCGTTAAGTGATATTGGTCAGCAAACTGGATTTACTGAACTTGGTTATTTTTCTCGGGTATTCAAAGAAGAAACTGGATTGACTCCTTCACAATATCGTAAAGGAATACTGACCGTATGATTAAAAAGCTAAGAGAACACGAGCTTTTGACCAAACTTTTGATCATTCTTTTTATTGCTTTATTCACTCAAGCAGCGACGATTTCTTTGTTTATTTATCAACGCTCAAGAGACGCCTACATCCAACAATTCGATCAATCCAATCGAATGACCTTACAAAAGATCCAACATGATTTTGAAACATTGAATGACAATATAGAGAACACTTTGACATTATTGGCTGAAAGCTCTGCTGTAGAGGGGTATTTCAAAGAAGGCCAACAAACGACTTTGGAGAAAATCAATCAACTACGTACGGTGCAAAAAATGAATGATTCATTGGCACCGATCTTTCCAAACATCAAAGATGATATTTTTCTTTTTGGGGAAAATGGTCGGATGTTCATTAGTAATGACATGGTGAGTGATCTCACTGCTGATGACTTTTTCCAATTAGAGTTGATCCAGAAAGTCAATGAGAATCCAACAGCGACACAAATGGTCTTTACTCAGTTCGGACTGACGAAACGCGATAAACATTCACCAAGTGTCTTGTTTATCAAAAAGCTTAGATCTACTTTGAACCAAACTTATGGTTACGCTGTCGTAGCCATCACTTCTGATGAGTTGGCAAAAATATTCAGCCAATCGGTCGATCCGGAAACCACGCAAATCGATTTTGTGACAGATGAGAAAAAAATCTTTGCTTCAAATGTTCAGAACCGGATCGGAACGACGTTTGATTCATTTGATGAGTTAGTCGAACACGAGACGTTGACCAAAGCCAATCAGCGGATCACTCGTTTACCACTTTACCGACAAAACTCGGCTTTGGTCAGTGAGGTCAATGTCCACTCGATCGCCGATCAAATGAATGTCATTATTCCGATCATCCTTTATAATATTGGAACGCTGATTTTAGGCGGTATCTTAGTGGCGATCTATTTAAATCGCAACACTCGCTCCATCTATCAATTAGTAGATTCATTGAACCAAATCAAAGAACCAGTAGCAGCTACTGTTCCGATCCAAGGAACATATGAGATCCGAACACTCGCTACTACGATCAATCAGCTGCTAACAACGATCAGTGACAATCATACGCAATCTTTACAAAATGAAAAGAAAAAACGGACATTAGAGATACAAGCGATGCAAGCACAGATCCAGCCTCATTTTATATATAATACGTTAACTAGCCTCAAATTTTTAGTGTGGCAACAAGAAAATGAAAAAGCAGTCGCAGGCATCGATAGTTTTATCGACCTTTTGCGCAGTACGATTGGCAATAAAAATGAAATTATCCCTGTAGAAGAAGAACTGAACAGTGTGAGAAGTTATATTGCGATCTTGACACTGCGTTACGGTGATGCGATCTCAACCAAAATCATGGTACCAGAGGAACTTTATTCTTTATATATGCCCAATATGATTATCCAACCGATCATCGAAAATGCTTATTTGCATGCGTTCCAAACGAAGAAAAATGGCTACATCACTTTGTATGGGATGATCCGAGAGAATAAATTGACGTTTGAAGTCATGGATACAGGTGATGGCTTTGATACGGAACAGCCAACGAAAAACAGAGACTATTTTTCAGGTATCGGTAGCAAAAATGTTCATGAACGAATCCAATTACTTTATGGTGAAGATTATGGCTTACACATTGATTCAGTAGTTGGTGTGGGTACATCGGTAACGATCACGTTACCGATCATAAAAAAAGAGAGTAATACTGAATGAACGTGGAGACAGAAACAATCCCTTCATAAAATCAGGCGAACTACTTCTTTCATGACTTTTAAGTATCAACCGCAACTCATAGAACCCACTAAAAATCCATTCTGCGGATCTTTCGTGGGTCCTATTTTTGATGTTCCAATTTACATTATTTAATGATAAAACTAAATTCGTGGTCTTCTTCACCACTAATATGATAGGCTTCTTCTACATCCGCTCCCCATGAATCAATACCTCCGACTCCTCGGACTTTCGCCAACATCGTGACAACCGTTCGCCGTTCCGGTGGTAGTTCCTCCATGTGTGTCGCCTGTTCTAATTCTTCTGCTTTGAATGGTAATGCCGCAAAAGCAAATGGCGAATCCTTTTGTTCAAATCTTAAGGAAAACTCTTCCTGACTTTTATCTGCATTATTCAAGGTTGTCTTGCGCGTAATCTCTAACCACTTGGTATCCATATGGACGCCACAATCTTGTGGCACTAAATAAGGTGGGATTGGCAAGCCCTTCACATGATAGACCCCTGGTGCGCCACCAGCTTTACGATCCGGATAAGTTTCACCTGACAGGCCTTCATAATCGAAATGAGTGGCTTTTGTTGGCATGATCATGCGAAATCCTAATACTGGCAGCTCGGGTAATCCTTCCTTGCCATGATAGTACATGTTCACGTGTAGATCCCCTTGTTCGTTGACACGATACGTCATATCGACGGTCGTTTGTGGGGTTGTGTTGACTGCCAATGTGAAAGTGATCTCGACTGTATTTGCATACTCTTGGTTACTATAACGATTGTTGACTGGTGCGATCGGCAGTTCGATGGCTTGGTCGTTTATTGCAACATGGATTGCTTCCACTTTTAGATACAACCCTGCGCCAAGCCACATACTAGAGCGATACCCAAAGCCATTTCCTCGATCATTATCTGTCAATGCTCGCCAAAAAGTCGGTTGCGTTTCACGATAAAGCCATTCTTTTCCATTCTTTTTAAGTGATTCCAAACCACCTCTGGTGTAAGAGAAAATATAATGTTTTTCTTCTGTTTTGATTCCTAAAGTGCAGTCGCCATAAATGATTCTCAATTTAGGATCTGTATTTGCCATAATAGTATCTTACCTCCTGTAATGCTGGTTTTTCTTGTCCATTTGCAAAAACGATGCCGTTTCCGGAAAACTCATAATCACTTGGACGATCATCAAAATCCCCGCCGTAACGCATGACTTTTCGATTGGTCACTGGATCAAGTACCTCAAGTGCTTGATCTTTAAAATCCCAAATATATCCGCCTTGATACATCTCGTATTCATCTAATAATGCCATATAAGAACCTAATCCACCTAAAGAATTTCCCATATCGTGCATGTACTCGCACAAGATATATGGTTTATCTGCCTGATTCTCTAGATAATCAGCGACCGCCGCAGGTGTTGCGTACATACTACTTTTCATATCCGAAACAGAAGCTTCAAATGTGGGATCAACATAATTCCCCTCATAGTGAACAAAACGGTCTGGATCAACCTTCTTGAAGTATTCATTCATCAACCGAATATTCTCCCCTACATAGGACTCATTGCCTAAGGACCAGAACAAGATACTTGTATGGTTCTTGAACGTTTCAAAATGGGTTTTTGCTCGATCTAGCACCACTTCTCGCCATTGCGAAATGCCTCTTGGTACATTATAGGATGGCTCAAAAGCACCCATTTTTTGCCATGACCCATGTGATTCTAGATTGGTTTCTGCCATCACGTGGATACCTGCTCGATCGCAGAGGAAATACCAAGGAATCTGGTTGGGATAATGTGAGGTCCGGACGCCATTGATGTTGGCATTTTTAATCACTGCCAAATCCTTTTCCATGTCATCTAAGGTGACCGCACGTCCTGTTTTTTCACTCCACTCATGACGATTGACTCCATTGATGATCAAGCGTTTTCCATTCAGATACATCACTTTATCTTTTAACTCGATCTTGCGAAACCCGAATGGATACTCGACATATTCAGTCACTCCGTCACGGTCCCTGGTTTCAATTTCAAACGTATAGAGATTCGGCGCAAAATGATCCCATAATACCACTTCACCTAAATCAATACTGAGCTGCACTGTTTCGCCTATCGCTTGCTTTTCTTCATAGATCGTTTGTCTGTCTAAATCAAGGACCCGTACCTGTAAGTCGCTTTCAGCTGTAAGATTTTCAAAAGATAAGGACACATCCAATTTTCCTTTTTGATACGTGTCATCTAATTGAGGACGTAACCACAAGTCTTCTAAATGATTCTTGCCACGAGCAACTAAGACGACATTTCGAAAAATCCCAAAGAAACGGAAAAAATCTTGGTCTTCTAAAAAGGCAGCTGTGCTACGTTTGTGGACTTCGACTGCCAAACGATTCTCTTCTTCAAGATAAGGGGACAAATCAAATTCAGACGGTGTAAATGAATCTTCTGCATAACCGACGAAATGACCATTCAACCACACATACATGGCTTGTTCGACACCTTCAAAACGAATCGTGACATCTTTTCCCTTCAATCCCTCTGCTAATTGGAAAGTCGTGACATAGGACCCTACTGGATTTTCTTCAGCTTGAGAGAACATCCCTGCCATTTCCTTTTCTGAAGCAGTTGTATAAGCGGGACGACGAAACTCATGACCTTCCCAAGGATACATCGTGTTGATGTAATGGATCTTATCAAAATCACTTAGTTCAATGTGGCCAGGCACATGGATCGTGTCGAATGAACGATCATCAAAATCTTGTTCAAAAAACTCTTTGGGGCGCTTTTCTGCATTTTCAGAAAAATAAAAGCGCCATTCACCATTTAGCGACTGTAGTCGGGAACTTTGACTTCTTATTTCTTCTTTTGAACCGTAGACCGTATGATCACTGTGTGCCTTTCGCTGATTCACACGAAAAACTTGTGGATCATCTAACCAATCAATTGATGCTTGCATGTTCTTCTTCCTCTCCTGTAACTATTTTCTCAAAGTGAAAAATTTCTGTTTGAAAATCTCCGTGAAAATCAGGGAGATAAAACCCCATCGTCATTAACTCCGAGCCTGAATAAATCAATGAACTTTTACGTTCACGATACATCCCTTCCTCCAAACCAACCAAGCGGATCTCATGAAAAGGCGGTTGTCCAGAAGTTAATCGTCGTGCCATAAAGACCATGATCTCCTTTTTATTTGGAGAAACAAATTGCCACGCCGCAATGTTTTGTTCAAAGGGATTTTCTAAGCGGTCAAATTTTCCTTGTTGGATTGTTTGACGAATTTCTTTATACGTGCTGATCTGTTCTTTGATGATTTTCTTTTCTTGTTCGTCTAATGCGGTCAAATCTAGTTCATAACCAAATACCCCGCTCATCGCTACATCCCCGCGTGTCTTTAAATCTGTCACACGTCCACTTTGATGGTTAGGCGATGCAGAGACATGGGCACCCATGGATGAGATGGGATAGCCGAGACTCGTGCCATATTGGATATCGATCCGTTCCATTGCATCGGTATTGTCACTTGTCCAGGATTGTGGCATATAGTAAAGAATTCCTGCGTCAAAACGGCCACCCCCACCTGAGCATCCTTCCCATAAGATATCTGGGTAAGCTGTGATCAACTCTTCTAAAAGGTTATATAATCCTAAAACATACCGGTGATAGACCTCTCCTTGATTCTCCACGTAAGCAGAGTAAACATCTGATAAGGAGCGATTCATATCCCATTTCACATAATCGATCGGTACCTTATCCAAAATCTTTCGTAATTGCTGACTGATCGAATCTCGCACTTCTTTTCGTGTAAAATCCAAAACAAATTGCGACCGAGATGCTGCAGGCGTGCGTGCTGGTTCTTGCATCAAATAATCAGACGCCTGACGATACAATTCAGAATCGATCGAAATCATTTCAGGCTCCACCCATAGCCCAAATTTGAGGCCTCTTTCATGAGCATACTCTGCAATTCCCTTCAATCCATTCGCCAATTTCCCTTCATATTCAAACCAGTCTCCTAAAGAAGAAGTATCTGCATCTCTTTTCCCAAACCAGCCGTCATCTAAGACGAACATTTCCATACCTAACGCTGCTGCTTCATCGATCAGTGCTTCGATTTTTTTGCTAGTAAAGTCAAAATAAGTCGCTTCCCAATTATTGACCAAGATTGGACGTGGTTCGTACTGATACTTCCCACGTGCCACACGTTCTCGCAACAGCTCATGATGTATGTGGCTCATGCCATTTAATCCTTCGTCTGAATAAGAAAGGATCATTTCTGGCGTTTGAAACGCTTCATCGGTTGAAAGTTGCCATTGGAACTGATACGCATTGATGCCACCAACGATTCTTAGTTGATCGATTTGATCTTTTTCGATCTCGAACGCATGATTGCCAGAATAGATAAACTGTAGACCGATGGCTTCTCCAAGAACTTCCGTTGTATGGGTATGTGTCAAAGCGATAAAATTGTTCATTTGGTGACTGCTGCTTCCTCGT
Source organism: Enterococcus sp. AZ171 (assembly GCF_051714005.1). Lineage (NCBI taxonomy): Bacteria > Bacillati > Bacillota > Bacilli > Lactobacillales > Enterococcaceae > Enterococcus > Enterococcus sp. AZ171. The sequence goes on from NZ_JBIORA010000001.1 coordinate 1,672,460, forward strand.
CGACTTTCAAATGATTTCACCCCCTCAGTGATCCGTTGTCTTGAAATCAAACGCTCTCTAGCGTGGGCTCCAGGTAAGGCGATCACTTCAGTAAATCTGCCCGAATTCGTCATATCTAATTGAAAAGAAGCTGCTTTATCTAACCAGATCATTTGTTCCGTTTGATTACGATACTTAGCAGATCGAACGATGGCCCCTCGTTTTTCATAGATCGTATAAAATAGATCTACATAAATTGGTAAATCGCGATCTTTCAATGTAACACATAACGTTTGTGCCTCTTGTTCATCCAATACATAGGTTTGTGGTAATCCTGTAAGCTTTGGTTTACCTTGGATGATCTGATACGTTTCATATCTTAAATCAAGCAAGCTAGAGCCATTCTCACGTGTGATGATCGTGGCTGGAATGCGATAATCCATACTTCCGTGTCCCGAAAATTCTTGTGGCAGCGTATCTTTTGAAAATGCCCGCTCATCATGCAAAGGAACATTTCCTGAAAAACCACGATCTCTTCTTGGGTATTTTTTGTTATTAGTATAGTTACTCACTTTTTTACCAAAATGAACATGGGTCAACACACCAGATTCTTCAATTTTCATCACATAAGAAATCAATGGATTCGACAAATGAAAAACATTTGTATCCGAATCGAATGCAATCAACGATTGTCTTTTCATTTCTTCACCTCACAAATTTTTAGAAACCGTTTACTTTTTAACTAACTCCTGTATACTGTTTACTAAACATATTTGTCAATAACTTTTTTTATATTTCTTAAAGGAGTGATTTTATGGTAGGGATTCGTGATGTCGCTCGAAAAGCGAATGTCTCTCCTGCAACTGTTTCACGCATATTGAATCAAGATAAGACAATCCATGTCGCACCAGAAACAAAGAAACGGATTTTTGAAGTTGCAGAAAAATTGAACTATGATATCAATAAACGAAAATATATCAAAAAACGAATGCCATCGATCGGTGTGATCTCGACGATCAGTAAGGCAAGTGAAGCACAAGATGTCTATTACAAAGAATTACGTATGGGATTAGAAGAAGAAGCAAACCGCCTGCATATTGGCATGAATCGCATCTACAATCTCTCTGACAATCCCAAGGAATGGAAAGACTTAGATCAACTAGGAGCGATCATCGTAGTTGGAACAGTGACGAAGCAGTCGATCACTGATCTATTGACACAAAATCAGCATTTGATCGTTGTTGATAATCCTGATATCCAACAAGAAGTCGATATGGTTTATGGAGATTTGGAGCGAATGACCAAAGCTGTTTTAGAGTTGTTTCTAGAGAGTGGGCATCAACGGATCGCCTATATCGGTGGCTACCAAGTCGATATGGATGAACGAGGAGGCAAGACGATCAATCCAGATGAAAAACGCATCCGTGCCTATTTGCATTTCATGTCCGATCACCAGTTACAAGATTACAGTACGCACTATCTGGGAAATTGGACCGAAGAAGACGGTGAACGATTAGCTGAAGAGCTGATCCAAAGCTCTGATCCACTACCAACCGCACTCCTTGTAGGAAGCGATCCAATGGCAATCGGCGTCTATCGCACAATGAAAAAACACCATTTGGCCATCGGTAAAGACATCATGATCGCCAGCTTCGACAACATTGAAGCAGCCAGTAAACTAACTCCTGGCTTGACCACCGTCCAAATCAATGCCAATTCCATCGGTAAAGCCGCCGTACGCTTAGCCGTCGAAAGAATCGACCAAATCCGCGACGAACCCATTATTTTGACCTACCCCACCCGATTAGTGGTAAGAGAAAGCTTTGTGCCAAAGAGGTCGTGAAAGGCGCGTTCAGCACTGAGGCATAAGATAAAAAAATAGAAAATGGCTCTTTCATTTTTTATTTTTTTGGCTTATGTCCGAAGTGTTGCGCCTTGAACACCGTTTATCAGAGATCGTGAGAAAGCCGGTCAGCTCCGAGCAGTAAGGCGGAAATTGGGAAAATAGCTTCTCATATTTTTTCAATTTTCGACTTAATGTCGTAGGAGTTGGCTTTCGAACACCGTTTATCGAATGTCGTGAAATGAGCGCTTTGACCTGAGCAGTAAGATAGGAAATCGGAAAATAGCTTCTCATATTTTTCGATTTTTTAGCTTAGTGTTGAATATCAGCTCCAATAATTGATTTTTTTCAGCAAAAAAAAAACACTAAAAACAACTGGGTTGTTCTTAACGTTTTTTCTGAATACTTGGTTTATCGGCGTTTACTTAATTCCAGACCTCTTCTGCAATACTCTTGATCAACGCAATTTTCTGCCATTGCGCTTCTTCTGTCAAGATATTCCCTTCTTCGGTGGAGGCGAACCCGCATTGTGGGCTTAAACATAATCGATCTAAAGGGATGTAACGAGTAGCTTCATAAATTCGCTCAATGATTGTTTGACGATCTTCAAGTTCGCCGGATTTTGAGGTTATCAGTCCTAATACTACGAGTTTTTCTTCACTAACTTTCGCAAGTGGTTCAAAACCGCCTGAACGATCGTTATCATATTCTAAATAATAGGCATGAACATTTTCTTCCGTAAATAATGGCTCAGCTACAGCATCATACCCGCCAGCTGCTGCCCAGGTGGAGTGGTAATTCCCTCGACAGACATGGGTATTCAAAATCAAATCTTGTGGTTGATTTCCAAGAACCGCATTATTGATTTGTAAATAGGTCTGCGCCAACTCTTTGCGAATCTTGCTTTCCTCTTTATCACTCTCTGCTAAAAATCCTTCTGGTAAAGGTGCTACTAATACGCCCCACGTACAATCATCCAATTGGATCGTTCTGGCGCCTGCTTCATATAAATCTGCGATCACTTGCCGATAAGCTGTTACGATATCTTGAAAAAGTTCTTCGTTTGTCGGATAGATGGCACGAACATGAGGCAAAATGTCTGGACGTAACAACTCCACTAACAGTTGAGCTGGGGCTGGAATGGTTTGCTTTACTTCGATGCCCTCGGTCGTATAGTTACGGGTAAACCGAAAATGGTCCACAAAAGGATGGCTCTCTCCTGTGATTTTTTCTGTTACAATCACCGTTCCTGGACGTGCCTCTTCTCCGTTAAACTGATAACCACGCTCAGGTACAAAAAACTCGATACCTTGTAAACCAAAGAAAAAGTCCAAATGCCACCAACTCCGACGAAACTCACCATCTGTCACCGCATGTAAGCCAGCAGCTTCTTGTTTTTTGATCAGTTCGATAATGGTTTCATCTTCTATCTCTTTCAAATCAGTAGCAGAAATAAGCGATTCGTTATATGCTTTTCGTGCTTTTTTTAACTTTTCTGGGCGCAAAAAGCTCCCAACGATGTCATAACGAAATGGGGATGTTGAACGAGTAGTCATAAAAAAATTCCTCCTTAGATTGCGTAGTAGATAAAGACCTGATGAAAACAAAAAAACACTCATCCCTTTTGCCAAGTCTTGACAAAAGGGACGAATGCGTCGTGTTACCACCCTTATTTGCATTATCCTCACAAATAATGCCTCAACGATACCATCAGATATCCGGCGAGTTAACGGTCGCAGTCCGGTTTTACTCATTTACTAGTAAAACAAGCTCCAAGTTCATCTTCACTAAGGTTTATGGTCTCCTTTTTCACCCACCGGAGTCTCTTTTTACCGTTGACCGTTAGTTACTCTTCTCTTCTACGCTTTGATATTGTCAATTACTATCCCATGTTTACTTCCGAATGTCAACTAATCCTACTTTCCCTCATTTACTTCGATCCAAGCTCGGTAATATTCAAAGGAAATCTTTTCCTTTGTCGTATGGGTCAACAAGTATTGACCAATCGTTTGTCCTAATCGATAGCCTTGCTTTTGCAACCTGTCTTTTACTTCAGATAGATTATTATTTTTTGTGTTGTTCACTTCGACTTTTAGTAGAAATCGCACGTACTTTTTCGCAGGATCATTCTGCCAGATCGTCTGTGAACCTGGGAGTTCTTTCGTGTGCTCGTCCGTACAGAACCCATAAATACTATTCTGATTATTTTCTGGAAAATAAATCACGAAACTTGAATAATTTTTTAGATATTCCTTTGAATATAAGAGGTCATCAGATGCTGCCACGACGATTTTTTGAAAGGGAATTTCTTCTTCAGGAAATTTATCTGGTTCACTATCGATCATTTCTTTCAACTGTTTTTTTCTTGATAATACTTCTTTATGTTTTTGTTCTAAGATTTTTTTCTCATGATCCAAACGCTGTTCCGTTTCAGCTAAAATGTCGTACATCTCATTTAACGATTTACTATATAGATTTTTCATTTGCTTCATGGGAATATCGAGTTTTCGATAAAAATTGATGTCATATACTTGAAAAATAGCATCGATATCAAACAACCGATACCCGTTTTCCTCTTCTCTTGCTGCATGGATCAACCCTTCTGCATCCCAATACCGAATGGTTGATCGAGGGATATCCAATAACTCCGATACTTCCCCAATCGAATACAATCGTTTCATACCTTTCACCTCAATGATAGTTTATGCTTTTTTTTCTTGACCTTCAAGTAACTTTAAGGTGTAGAATGCGTATTTGTCGGGAAAAGGAGGAAACACAATGACATTATTAAAAACATCTATAAAAAACAATAAAGGAATTGCTTTACTTACTCTTTTATTTATCTGTTTACAACTGCTAGGAACCCTTGGTGTGCCAAAGTTAGTAGCTGATCTCATAGACACAGGGATTGCAAGTGGCGAAGTGAAACAAATCCAACAGATTGGAATTCAAATGTTACTTGTTGCTCTATTAGGCTCTTTTGCTGCAGTTGCCTCAAGCTACTGTTCTGCTTTGTTAGCCGCACGATTTGGCTATCAGACACGAGCAAGTTTTTTCAATAAATTCCAACAATTGTCGATGAAAGATGTCGATCAATTTAATACCGGTTCACTATTGACCAGGATGACCAATGACGTAGATAACGTCCAACAAATGATCGTCATGTTCTGTCAGATGATCATCCCTGCACCAATTATTTCATTATTTACGATTCTGATGATGTTGGAGCATTCCGTCAAGTTGACATTGATTACGTTAGGCTCGATCTTCATCTATGCGCTGATCACGTATTATTTGATGAAAAAAGGAACCCCTTTATCTTTGAGTATTCAACCGAAGATGGATCGTGTCACGACAACGTTGCGTGAATTCTTTACAGGTGTCAATATGATCCGTGCCTTCAACAATCAAGACTATGAAGAAAAAAGAACAAATGAAACCTTTGAAAATTACGCGCAACAGATGATCCGAGTCAATCGAATCTTTGCTTGGGTCACACCGATCGCCTTTTTACTCATGGGTATCGTTTATGCATCCATTTTGTGGTTTGGTGGAGGCTTGGTGGCTAATGGTAGCTTACAAATCGGTACAGTAACTGCCATTGTGGAATATTCGATGTTGACACTTGCCTATTTAATGATTGCCGCAATGGTTTTTGTTATCGTACCAAAATCAATCTCTTGTCTTAAACGAATCGAAGAAGTATTACAAGCTGAAATCGAAATCAAAGACCCCGACCAACCAGAAACTTTATCCTTCGATCCAGTCGATGATACTTTCTTATCCTTCGAACATGTGACGTTTCGCTACAACGAAAACGCCGATCCTGTATTGGAAGACATTGATTTTATTGTACCAAAAGGAAAAACGACAGCCATTGTTGGTGGAACAGGTTCAGGAAAAAGCACGATTGCAAAATTACTGTTACGTCTAAACGATGTTTCAAATGGACAAATCAAATTCGCAGGCACCCCGATCACAAAAATGAACCAAGAAACGCTTCGAAGCTATATTAGTTATGTTCCCCAAAAAGCATTTTTATTTAGTGGAACGATTCGCAGTAATCTATTGATGGGGAACGAACATGCGACAGATGAAGAACTAACCAAAGCAATTCGCATCGCACAATTGGATGAAGTATTAGAAAACCTACCGGATCAATTGGACAGCTTTGTGGCTCAAGGCGGAGATAATTATTCTGGCGGCCAAAAGCAAAGAATGTGTATTGCTAGAGCGTTAGTCAAATCTGCTGAAATCTATGTCTTTGACGATAGTTTCTCTGCATTGGACTATCGAACCGATGCTAAGTTACGTGGGGCGTTGCAACGTGAAATGGCAGATAAAACACTGATTATCATTGCACAACGTCTAAGTACCATCATAAATGCTGATAATATTATCGTTTTAGATGAAGGACGGATCGTTGGACAAGGCACTCATGAAGAATTGTTGAAAAATAATCGTTCGTATCAAGAATTTGCGAAATCACAAGGTATGTTAAAGGAGGGAGTCGATGGAAATGACTAAAACAACGATAAAAAAACAAAGCTTGAAACGTTTCTGGCGAATGATCCAGCCTGAACATAAAATCTTCTATGGTTCATTACTTTGCAGCTTGGTCGGTAATACATTAGTCGTTGCTATGCCACTAATCATGGGTATCGGGATCGATCAACTACTCGGGCGGATCAAAGAGGTTGGACTTAACCATATGACAGTAACAGATGTAAAAGAAACATTGCTTTTACCAGTGATCCTGTTGATACTCTTCTCCTTACTAAGTAGTATCACTTCCTTTATTCAAGAACGAGCGATGGCTTCATTAAGTGAACGAGTGACCTTACGTGTCCGTAAAGAAGTTACAAAAAAATTCAAAGCTCTTCCAATGGCTTTCTATGACCGTCATCAAGTTGGTGATATCATCAGTCGAACAACTACAGGTTTAAATCAGCTATCACAAGTATTGCTCACAGGGATCAATCAACTTTTCACCTCTCTTGTAACGATCCTATTAGCTGGTATCATGTTGTTTTACATCGATATCAAATTGACTTTACTTGTTCTTATTTTGATTATGATCAGCACAACTGTTACAACAAAATTCGCAAACAAGAATAAACAAATTTCTGATCATAACCAAGAAGAACTGGGAGATTTGAATAATAAAGCAGAAGAATATCTAACTGGGAATTTGGTGATCAAAGCCTTCAACCAACAAGCATTAGCGATTGATGAAGTCAAGAAAGCAAATGAAAAACAATCGCAAGCTTTCAAAAAAGCGCAGTTCATGAATTTTGCGATTTATCCAGCCATCCGTTTGATCAATCAATTAGCATTTATCGCAAGTGCGGTCATTGGGGCAATAGCCGTTTTATCTGGTGGGATCACCATTGGTTTCTTACAAGCGTATTTGCAGTATATCAATCAAATATCAGAACCAATCTCCACTGCTTCATATGTCATCAATTCTGTACAATCAGCCATGGCATCCATCGAACGAATCTTTGAGATCATGGATGAACCAGAAGAAGCAATTGATCATGCAGTAGAAAATCCCATCATTGCACCACAAGGAGCAATTGAATTCAAACATGTTCGTTTTGGTTATACATCAGAAAAACCATTGATGAAAGATGTCAACTTCTCGGTCAAGCCACAACAAACGGTTGCCATCGTTGGGCCAACTGGTGCTGGAAAAACAACTCTTGTCAATCTTTTGATGCGTTTTTATGAAATTAATGACGGTCAGATTTTATTCGACGGTCATGACATCACCGATTTGCCGCGCCATGAATTGCGGAATCTATTTGGCATGGTACTACAAAATACTTGGTTATTCGAAGGTACTGTTGCAGAAAATATTGCTTACGGCAAAAAAGAAGCAACCAGAGATGAAATCATTCAAGCAGCTAAAATTGCTCAATGTGATCATTTTATCCGTACGCTGCCACAAGGTTATGACACCATTATCTCAAGCGAAAATGGGTCGATATCTCAAGGGCAACAACAGCTCTTAACGATTGCACGAGTCATTTTAGCTAATCCTGCAGTCGTCATTTTAGATGAAGCAACGTCAAGTGTCGATACACGTACGGAAGCCTTAATCCAAGAAGCGATGGATGCTTTAACTAAAAACCGGACCAGCTTTGTGATTGCCCATCGTCTGTCAACGATTGAACATGCGGATATGATCGTAGTGATGCAAAACGGAGACATCATTGAAACAGGAACGCATACAGAGCTATTGCAACAACCGACACTTTATGCAAGCTTATACAATAGCCAATTTCAAAATAGTTGAGCGATAAAAAACCAACTTAGTCTAGGATCACTCCGAAACTAAGTTGGCTTTTTGATTTTAAAGAATCAATCTTTACGATTTTTCTTTTTCTTGTAGATATAGGTTCCGATTGCTCCTCCAACAAGAGCAAAACCAAGAACGGTTGCACTAGATCGGATCTCACCAGTTTTTGGTAAATTTTTTGCTGCATTTCCTTGGACTTGTTTTTTTGAGGTTGCAGAGGTGTTGGCTGTTTTCTTTTGCTGAGTATTCCCTCCGCCTGTGTTGGCATTTCCTCCGGCAGTCCCTCGTTTACTCACTGTCACTTGACTTGTTTCTGAAACTGAACCATTCGTGTAAGTGATCGTATAGGTTCCTTCTTTGTTGGTATCAACATCGCCTGACACCATATTCTGGTCAAATGCGAGAGTGAACCCTTCGCGATTTGTTGCGGAGACAAAGCCATCGCTTGGGTCCCACGTATCACCGATATATAATTGAAGATCCTTTGTTACAATCGTTTCTCCGTTTTCTTTTACAACCACCACAACTTCTTCTGTTGCTCGACCGTTGGTATAAGTCAACGGATAATCGCCAGCTTTAGTTGTATCTACCGTACCACTAACCATGCTTTCATCAAAAACGATCATTTCCCCATCTTTGTTTGTAGCAGATACAAATTGATCACTTGGCGCCCACTTATCACCGACATAAATGCTGCCATTTTTTGCTTGGATCGTTTCTCTATTTTCAACCACGGTCACTGTGATTTTTTGAGAGGCTTCTCCATTCGTATAAGTAATGATGAAGTTTCCTGTTCGTCCGGTATCAACGGTGCCTGACACCATACTTTCATCAAATGGCAAAGTGTCACCTGCTCTATTGGTCGCTGAGATAAAATTATCGCTTGGATGCCAAACATCCCCTGTGTGGATTCTTGAATCGATCGCCTTGATCGCTTCTTGACTAGCAATGACGGTCACTGTGATTTCACGACTGAGTCTCCCAAAAGTATAGGTGATCTTGTACTCACCTACTTGTGTCGTATCGACTTCGCCGCTGACCATATTTTCATCAAAGGCAACAGCTTCTCCCGTTTTATCAGTAGCGGAAACAAAATTATCACTTGGTGTCCAAGCATCCCCTACAATGATCGTCGAATCTGTGACTTTAAGGGTTTCTTGACTTTCTTCGACAGTCACATTGATCTGTTGACTCGCAGATCCATTGGTATAAGTCACTGGATAGACTCCTGCTGTCGTCGTATCCACAGTACCACTGACCATACTTTCATCAAAAGGAATTGATTCTCCATTTGGATCGGTCGCTAAGACAAAATTGTCGATTGGTTCCCAACTATCACCAACATAAATCGTTGAATCCATTGCGCGGATCGACTCACTAGCGATTGGTTGCCACACATAAGTATCCGCCATACTATTTTGATAAGTTGTCATCAGTGAAGAGGAGCTTAATACATATTCACCAAGTGGGACATCTTCTGTGCCAGATCCCACATTTTGCCAGTAACCCGTATGCTCTTCTGTAGCGAGCAACTCTGGAATATTGGTATCGGTTAAAGAATAGAACTGGATACCTAAAGAAATTTTAGATAAGGAGATTGTACCAGCAAACATCTCTTGCTGCAATTGCACCTTGCCAGTTTTAAAATGTGATAGATCCAATTCAGTGATATTTTGGCAGTTTCTAAACATTCCTCGCATAAATCGAAGATTCTCCGTATCAAAACCACTGACATCGATTGCTTCTAAATTGAGACATTCTGCAAACATAAAACTCATTGTTGTCACGTTAGTAGTTGAAAAGTTCGTAACATCTAACGCCGTCAGACCGGAACAACCGAAGAACATATAGTACATGGAAGTCACGTTTTTCGTATCAAAGCGACTAACATCGAGTTCTGTCAAACCGGAACAGCCATGGAACATATAATGCATGTACATAACGTTGCTCGTATCAAAATGTGTCACATCTAACGCTTGTAATCCCGAACAGCCATGGAACATGAAGGACATTTCTGTTGCTTGACTCGTTACAAAACTAGAAAGATCCAGTTGAGCCAATCCGGAACAACCGCGGAACATATGACTGAAATTCGTCACGTTGGCTGTTTGAAAACCAGTTACATCCAATGTCGTCAAGGCAGAGCAATCATAAAACATGTAGCTCATGTTCGACACGTTCATCGTGTTAAAACTGGATAAATCTAATGAAGTCAATCCGCCCATCCCATAAAATATATGACTCATTTCAGTGACATTCGCTGTATTGAAGTTGCTTAGATCGAGCGTGCTAACAGAAGACACCCCATTGAACATATAGTTCATCGAACGAACATTTTGGGTATCAAAAGCTGTAAGATCCAATGAAGTCAGCTGCTGGCACCATGCAAAGAAATAATCCATATTCGTGACTTGACTTGTATCTAAACTGGATAAATTCTCGATCGTCGTTAGCTGATTCAAATCAAAAAACAATCCTAATGATTCAGCATTTGCTACCACGGGTCCAGTAAGAACAATTTTTTTGATGAGTGAACGGTGAGGAAACCAAGGTGCACGAGCCGCCGACGTTGTTTCTCCTAATGTCCCTGCATCTATGTACAATATACCTTCTTGGTCGATTCGCCATTGGCTGGTACCGAATACGCCAGAATCAACTTGATCATCTACCTCCTGTATCTCACAAACTGTGCGAGCATCTGGATCTGGGATCACTGGTTCACTCGCAGCTTTAGTGACTTCTTCTCCAACAGTTGAAGCAACAGTCGAATCCGTAGTCGATTGCTCTGTCACGGTGGTTACATCTGTTGTCGCTTCCATCGTTGGTTCTGTAGGGGGTTCTGACGGAACAGAGACTGATGATTCTAGGATTTCAGTTTCTTGCTGTTCTTTCGTCTCTTCACTTTTTATTGCTTCCATAGTGACGTCTTCAGCTTGTTCTTCAAGCGTCGAAATAGCCACCTCTTCTGTCATTTGTCCACTGTCTAAATGATCAGCAAATGTCGTGATACTCTGTTGGGATGCGTTCATAAGTAATAACATTGAAGCTGTCATTTTTACTATTTTTCTGTGGTCCATTCCTTATTCAACTCCTCAAATTATAGAAAGATAAAAAAACATACAACTAAATTCTAACGTAATCTGTGAAAGAAAATTTTTTATTTTTTTTTTTTGAAAAAAATATTTGAGAATCGATTTGTATTTCCATAATAAGAAAGATAAAATAAAACAATCGAATAAGAGTCACCCAAACGAAAGGAGCAATTAATGGAACCTTTTTTCAAACTACATGAAAATAAACAATTACATCGCCAAATCAATATTCTTACTTATTTGAGAAAACGAAATGACATCACTTCGATCACAGAACTAGTTCAAGAAATAGGCTGTACACCTCCAACTCTACGTTCAGATATCCAAGCATTGCGTGCCAAATTACCACCATCGATTCATTTGCAATCAATCAAAATGATCGGTTACCGCTTAAAAATACCCGATGGGGAAACACTGGATACCTATCTTTTATCTCTTGTTAGAGAAACGATTACTTATAAAATCATTGACCGTAGCCTTAAGGGAAATCAACAATCCTTCGAAGCCATGCGCTTGGAGTATCATTTGTCTAGTTCGGCTTTACGCAAAATCATTCAACACATGAACCATGAACTAAAAAACTACCGAATCCAACTCTCTCCCAAAAATGGTGATCTTGTTGGAAAAGAAAACGAGATTCGTTTTTTCTTTTTTAACTTTTATACGAGTTTTCGACGAACGATCATAACAGATCATTCCTATCTATTCTCTCAGGAAACATACAAAGTCATGTTCGCTGAACTAGAGCAAGTATTTCAGTCTCATTTACATATTAGTAATTTTCGTGCAACGTTATGGTTGTCCATCTTAAAAGAAAGATGGTTGCGTCGTAAACAAGGTGAAATCCCCTCAGAAACATTGAGTATGATCCAGTCTAGAAAAAGCTTCAAAAGGTTCTCAAAAAAAATCACTCCTTTTCTGAGAGAGATTCTTGGGATTCAACAGCTGTCTGTAAATGAACTAGTTTGGGCTTATTTGATTGCTTTACACTGTATTTCCTATAGCTCATCGAACTATCAAGAGACAAGATCGCATAAAGCGACCCATTACCAAGAAGAAGCACCAGCCAAAAAATGGATCAAGCAATTTTTACTCGACGAAGCGCTGATTGACGGTACAACAAAGGAAGGTATTGAGCAAATGAGTGCTTACTTAGCTAATTTACGCTTGCTTAATAAAATCACTGATGGTTTTGAGAATCACCCATTGGCAATTGATCATTTAGTCGATCCATCCTTTGAATTACTCTATCACTCCTGGCAAGACCGATTGCAGCAACTCAAATGGCAAGAGATCCTACCAATGACCTGCATAAAAGACGTTGCACTATCCTTAAGTATGATCCAATCCTCCTATCAGCAAATCCAAAGAAGGAAAAAGCAAACAATCGTCTTTACTTTTCATGGAGATGCTGGCTATGATAATTTTTTAATGGCTATGATCCAAAAGTGGCTACCTGAAACGTATCACCCTCTTTTTCTTTTTGATCAACCGATTAAACAAACAAAGATCGACGAGTTAGAAGCTTGTCTCATCGTCAGCAACTATGATCTTACGGAGAAAATGACCTGTGAAGTGATTCAAATTGCCCAAATACCGACCCATGAGGAGTGGAAAGATTTGAAACTACACTTGATTGAACGGGCTTCAAGTCATTCATAGCATAGTATCCAGGAACCACTCGACTTTTGCTGTAGACTTAGGGAGAAACGTCTAAAATCCCCCCCTAAGTCTAAGACTTGCGGCTATTCACAAATGAAGCTACTAGACTATGGATGCCAACCAAAGAAGGTAAAACGAAGTGTGAGAGTCTTTCAAAATAGTTTAAGACAGCGAAACACTTGAAATAAATCTTCCTTGTGGTTACGTATAAGATAAACACTTAAAATGGTCACCACAAGCACTAAAACAAAGACATCGATCTGTTTATATGTTCTCGTCTGCATAGAAGGTTCTCTCCTTTCATCTGACTTTTTTGTTCATTGTTCTTTTTCTTTGTCTATGACAAAAAAGAACAAAAAAATGAAACGCCAAAAAGAGTAACAATCCAAGAATCATCGGCGAAATATTAGGGTGCCGATGGAAGTATTCTGTGATACTCGCGCTGATCCAACCTTTTTTTGCTTGTTGACGAACCTGATGATCAAGTTTTTTTGAGGGGGAACTATCTAAAAGTTTATGCAATCGATCATTTTTGCTGGCATAATTAAACGATTCTCCATCAAGTAATTCTTTTCGCAAGTCGAAATGAAATGAATAGTGTGCCGGGTTACTATCTACTCGACCATTTTCCATTTTTAATACATTCCAGCTACTCACAAAGTCCCCTTCAGGATTCAAGATAAATTCAGAGTGAAAGCCTCTATTAACCAATATTTTTCGGTTTTCTCTGCCGATGATACTTTCTTTGAATGTTTTGTTTTTGGGATATTTATTGTGAAATCGAGCGGGAGAATACTGCTGTTCCACTCCCCATCGTTTCCCATATTCCGCTAATGCCTCCTCTCAATTAATGTAATTTAAAAAAATTAAAATAGATAACGTATTTTTTTCAAGTAATCAGTTCTCTCTACTTTTTTAACCATTAATCCTTTATATTTGTATGAACTTTTATGTTTTTAAAGACCTACTTCTTTATTTTAAGACAAAAAAACACCAGTGATTAATCACTGATGTCAGTTTTTATTAACAAATAATTTAGCCGATACTCGTCAGGCGTTTACTATTTATTATAGATTTTAGGTCCTTTTCTCATATTGCTACGATCATTTTTTGGAGTAGCCATCTTTTCTACTCGACCGCCACCTTGTTTCTTTTTGATTATTTCAAGCATTTTTTCTTTTGAATTCATCTGTTTCCCTCTTTTACTCTATTCACTTTTTTACTACTATGATACACACTTCGTTATTGTAACACATTTTTACTTGGAAACTTCAAACTTATTGATTTCTTTATGATTTTATCATAAAAGCGCACGGTTTTTGTGTGTTCATCACAGGATAAGATCACGTAACTTTTCTCATTATAAAAACCTAATACAAAAAGCAGATGAAGAGCACTAACTTGTTGCTGCCTGGAAGTTGATTGGTGCAATTGTGGCATGATGAGGAATCGCCGTAACAACTAGAAAAACCAATGCTTTGGCCAATCGTTGCGGTGTGCGATACGCTTAAACTGCTTTGACAAACGCAAGAAAAGCACCAATGGTGGAATTTCCAGTGATCAACGGGAAATTCACTCGGCGCAAACGATAAAAATGCCACCACCAAAAATCACTGCACTTTCATCTAGAGCAGCACCGAGGTTCAGTAACGCATTTTTTAAGATCGTCAAAATAAAAGAAAAAAGATGAAAACTCATCGTTAATACAAGACCCCAAAAAGTTTTCTGATAAATCTCTTATAAAAGTAAGCAGCTATTGAAATAGCTCACGACGTTAGGTAAATAAGATCCAGTTAATGGTTGCAATATATAGAGGTTTCATAAATGGTATCAGCAAAACGATATCTAGCCTTTTTTTCTCTGTGATCTTTGTCCTGACCGTCAAAAAAGCTAATAGTAACGCAAGCACAGTCGAACAGATCACGACTGCAATGCTTAATAACAACGTACTGATGATCGTTTTTCCTACATCCAGTGATCCATCATAGACTAAAGCACGATAAAATATGACGCCGATAGGAATCCCTGTCAGTATGACTAAGAGAAGTCATATGGGAACTAACGCCCCACATGTCGAATTTTAATCATGTATGTTCATTGAGAAGACTCCACGACGGAAAAGAACTCGCTCGTGATATCAGAAGCGTGTTCCATCATCCAGTCCCAAGCCACATCCAATCATGTTGATATTTGATAAGTTTCCCTATAATCGATTTATCCTGTATTTCTAGCGCTTTTTATCAGAGCATAAATTATGGTAATTTTTAGGAAAATGATCTAAAGTTACTTTGACCCTATATAGATATGAGTCATCATTCGACAAACTTTAGTTATTTTTCACAATATTTGTCCCTGCCAGTATATTCAAGATTGGACCCCAAAAACGTTTAAAAATCTTTTGATAGTTTTCAATTTCAAACACTCCATTAGTAAAAAGGATCTCTAGTTTCTCTCCCCCCATCTTCACAATGTGATGGTCTGGTCGATAGCCATTCCTAAGATAAAATGCTTTACGGATTTTTCTTTGCTCATTGTTGCTAGCAGCTGGATTTTCTGCCTCTAAATTTAATACAATGCAATTATCTGTATAGTTCTCTTTGATATGTGATAATACTTGCGCCCCGTAGCCTTGACTGCGTAAGTCTTGAACTACCGCTAAATACCAGAGGTACGTCAAGTTTTCAAATGTAATGAGATACGCTAGACCGATAAACTTTTCTTCATCGTAATAAGCAATAAAATCGATACCCTCTCTCTTTGAACGCTTCAGCAATGTTCCCATAGGCACTTGTTCAGATTTTGGAAAAGCTGAATGATATAAGTGCTCGACTTGCTGAAAGTTCTGCCATTTGCTTGGTCACCATTTTTATTTTTATCATGTAAGGACTCCTTTTACACATTGGATTTTTATTTTTTTATCTGTCCTCTGATGAGAAAGAACGTTTACTCGAAATTTTTTTATAACTGAACGATATACTCTCTATTTATTATACACTATATTTATAAAGCATTAAAAGATTTATGTCAGTCTTAAAATAACTCTCTTTACTTTCAAATCGCTTATTTCACTCAAACAATTGTATAAAAAAAGACGTTTCTTTTGACAGAAACGTCTTCTAAAATGAGTGTATAGGATATAATGCCTTGCGCTCATCTATTTAAATCACTTACCCTTTGCGTAATAATCCGACACATTCTACATGGTGCGTTTGTGGGAATAAATCAACTGGTTGGACTTTTTCTAACTGATAACCGTCTTCTGCAAACAACTTCACATCTCTAGCAAAAGTTGCAGGATTGCATGAGATGTAAACGATTCGCTCAGGAGCCATCTCGATCGCTGAATCAATAAAGCGTGCGTCTAAGCCTTTTCTTGGAGGATCGACAACTAAAACAGTTGGTTTGATTCCTTTTTCTTGCCATTTTTTCATGACTGTTTCCGCTTTTCCAACTTCATAATGCGCATTTTCGATTTTGTTTGTCAACGCGTTGAACTGCGCATCTTCAATCGCTGCTGGTACGATTTCCATGCCATAAACATTTGCTACTTGATCCGCTATGGATAAACCAATCGTTCCAATTCCTGAATATGCATCAATCACGACATCCTCTTTTTTCAATTCAGCAAATTCGATCGCTTTTTGATACAATACTTCGGTTTGTAATGTATTGACCTGATAAAAGGATTTAGAAGAAATACGATAGGTCTTACCAAGTAACTGATCTTCGATATACGATTGACCAAAAAGAACTTTTTCTTTTTCTCCTAAAATGACATTCGTTTTTTCTTCGTTGATATTTTGGATCACTGACACTACTTCCGGTAAAGCTTCATGGATAGCTTCAGCGATTTCTTTCGATTTGAAGAATTTTTCTTTTCGAGTGACTAAAACCACCATCATTTGATGCGTGTAATGACCTCTACGAACAATGATATGACGAATTTGTCCTTCATTTTTTTCTTCATTGTAGCCACGTACTTGGAAACGTTGCAAGATGTCTCTTACCTTGATGATGGCTTGATCGATTTGTGGGTCTTGGATGAAGAAATCTTCTATTTCCACTAAGTCATGACTATTTTTCTTGTAAAAACCAGTCACTAATTCGCCTTCGACGCGACGAACAGGAATCTGTGCTTTATTCCGATAGCCTGTAGGTTCTTCCATAGCGATCGTTGGTTGTACTGTGACTTCAGGCATTATAGCGATTTTAGCTAAAACATGTTCGACTTGTTTTTGTTTGAATACTAATTGTTGCTCATAACTTAAATGGGCTAAAGGAGCGATTCCTGTACGCAATAGAACATTACTAGTGATTTCTTGACGGTCTGGTGACGTCGTCAACCAGTTTTCGACCTTACCGTAGCCAAATTTATTGCCTGCTTTTACGACAAGGATCTCCACTTGTTCACCTGGCAAAGCATTTTCAATAAATAATGGATAGCCATCAATTTTCGCAACACCTAATCCTTCGTAACTTAAATCGATGATATCAACAGTATACCGTTCATTTTTCTTAATTGTTTGTGTCATTTCATTACTCCTATTCTTTTGAATGGTTTCTAATTTTGTCCGTTCAACAAAGGAAAGAGCTGGGAGATCCATTCATTCCCAGCCCTTTTTTCTTCAGTCTATTGGAAAAAACAAGTAATCCTATGATCTTTGCTTTTTCCTTCTAATAGTCGTCCAATCCTGCTCAGTTCTGATCCTTGTCAGCAATTTTGCCATCGCCATCGATATCTTCATCCGTCAAACGTTCTACTTCTTTGACGAATTCTTTGCTAACTTCTTCTAGCTCTTCTTCCTCAAAACCAGTGATTGCCTCATCTGGAATTTGATCTGTATTTGCATAAAACTCGATATGCTGATGAAGATTTTGAAAATGCATCGGAGCATTCCCACCGTATTCGCCATCTAAATTGATCATGACAGGGCGATTCGCATTATCTTCGGTTTCAACATAAAGAGAACTTGTTTTCGTATAGATGACTCTTGGATCATCGACATGCTTCCCTCCATTGAGCATTAAGGCAGCAATGTGTAGGATCTCAAAAATATTCGCCGTTTTGACGATGATCAAAGAGAATTTTCCATCATCTAGCTTTGCATCAGGCGCAATTTGTTCAAAGCCACCAACGGAATTCGTCAACCCTAAAAAGAACATCGAAGCATTGCCATTATATTCGCCTTCGTCATACTTCAAGTGCATCTTGATCGGTTTGACACGTGGTAACATTTCTGCTCCTTTTGCCAAATATGCAAGATAGCCAAAAATACTTTTCAATTCGGAAGGAACTTCATAGGTCAATTCTGTCAAGTAGCCACCAGCTGCAATATTGATGAAATAGCTATTATCGGATTGACCGATATCCATTTTGACTGTTTGATTCTTTTTGATGACTTCTGCTGCTGCCTTGATATTATCTCTAGGAATCTTCAAGGCGCGAGCATAGTCATTGGTCGTTCCCGCTGGAATGATCGCCATTTTAGGTCTAACTTCCAATGAGGCGATACCATTAACGACTTCATTGATCGTCCCATCGCCACCAGCAGCAACGACAAGATCAAAACCTAACTCAGCGACTCGTCGTGCTTCATTTTTTGCCGAGTCCTGTTCCGGAGTCGTTGCATAAGCACTTGCTTCATAGCCCGACTCCTCCAAAGCTTGGAGGATGTCGGCAAGATTACGTTTTAACAATTCTTTACCTGAGACCGGATTATAGATCACACGCGCTTTTTTCATAGCATCCCTCTATCGTTTCGCTAATTCTTCATTTAGCAATTTGTTGACCACACCTGGGTTTGCTTGTCCTTTAGTAGCTTTCATGATTTGTCCAACTAAGAAACCTACTGCACGGTCTTTTCCGTTTTTGAAATCATCAACAGATTGTTGATTGTTATCTAAGATTTCATTGATGATCGGTAATAACTTCGCTGGGTCAGATAATTGGACCCAACCGTTTGCTTCAACAACACTTTGTGCATCTCCGCCATTCATGATCAACTCACGAAAGACTTTTTTCGCAATTTTAGAGCTGATCGTGCCATCTGCGATCAAAAGAATCATACCCGCTAAGTTTTCAGGTGTTAGTTTCGTTTCAGCTAATTCCAATTTCTCACTGTTTAAGTATGCTGATACTTCACCCATCAACCAGTTGGAAGCTTGTTTGGCATCTGCTCCGTTTTCCAATGTTGCTTCAAAGAAATCAGACATTTCTTTTGATAGCGTCAATACTTTCGCATCATACTCTGGTAAGCCTAATTCGCTGATGTAGCGTACACGACGAGAAGCTGGCATTTCTGGTAAGCTTGCTTTCACTCGTTGGATCCATTCATCATCGATCACGAATCTTGGAATATCAGGTTCTGGGAAATAACGATAGTCACTTGACCCTTCTTTGACACGCATCAAGATCGTCTTATTCGTCGTTTCATCAAAGCGACGAGTTTCTTGTTGGATCTCTCCACCAGATAATAATACTTTTGCTTGGCGTTTTTCTTCAAATGCTAAACCTTTTTTGACAAAAGAAAGGGAGTTCAAGTTTTTCAATTCTGCTTTTGTCCCAAATTCTTCTTGTCCATAAGGGCGTAAAGAAATGTTCGCATCACAACGCATTGAACCTTCTTCTAATTTCACGTCACTGACTTCAGTAAATTGGATCACAGAACGTAAAGCTTCTAAATAAGCATAGGCTTCTTCTGGTGAACGCATGTCTGCTTCTGAAACGATCTCGATCAATGGTGTTCCTTGTCTGTTTAGATCGACATAAGAGTATCCACCGATGCCGTGCATGTTTTTTCCTGCATCTTCTTCTAAATGTACACGTTCAATGCGGATTCTTTTCTTTTTACCTTCTACTTCGATCTCGATCCAGCCATCATGACCGATTGGTTGATCGAATTGCGAGATTTGGTAAGCTTTGGGATTGTCTGGATAGAAATAGTTTTTGCGGTCAAAATGAGTATCTTTCGAAATTTCGCAATTCAATGCTAACGCTGCACGCATCCCAAATTCCAGCGCTGCTTTATTCATTACTGGTAAAACTCCAGGGTATCCCCAGTCGATCACATTGGTGTTGCTGTTTGGTTCAGCACCAAAATGCGCAGGAGCTGGAGAGAAAATTTTTGAGTTGGTTTTTAATTCCACATGGACTTCAAGTCCAATGACTGTTTCAAAATTCATTCGGCTTTCCCTCCTAAAATAGCTGGTTGTTGACGATGGAACTCTGTCGCTTGCTCAAACGCATAAGCTGCTTGATACATGGTTTTCTCTTCGAAATAATTACCGATGATCTGTAAGCCAACTGGTAACCCTTCCGATAAGCCTGCAGGTACTGACATACCTGGTAGTCCTGCCAAGTTCACTGGGATCGTCAAGATATCACTCATATACATCGTGATTGGGTCGTTGATATTTTCACCAAGACCGAACGCAACTGTTGGTGAAGAAGGGCCGATAATCAAATCATAATCCGCGAAAACTTTTTCAAAGTCACGCTTGATCAATGTACGGACTTGTCCTGCTTTTTTGAAATGCGCGTCATAGTAACCTGCACTCAATGAGAACGTTCCTAACATGATCCGGCGTTTTACTTCTTCTCCGAAACCTTCAGAACGTGAATTGACATAAACGTCATCCAAGTTCTTGACATCTTCTGAACGATATCCATAACGAATACCGTCAAAACGTTGCAAGTTCGAACTAGCTTCAGATGAAGCAATGATATAGTAGACAGCCACGCCATATTTTGAATGAGGTAAGCTAACTTCTTCTACTGTTGCACCTAATGAACGGAATGTTTCAGCTGCTTTAAGAATTGCTTCTTTCACGCCTTCATCGACACCTTCACCTAAGTATTCTTTAGGTAAAGCAATCTTCATTCCTTTAATATCACCAGACAAACCTTCTGCAAAGTTAGGGACAGATACACCAGATGAAGTACCGTCTTTTTCGTCGTAGCCACTGATTGCGGTCAATGCTAATGCGTTATCTTTGACTGTCCGGGTCATTGGACCGATTTGGTCTAAAGATGAAGCAAATGCAATCAAACCGAAACGGGAAACACGACCATAAGTTGGTTTCATTCCTACGATTCCATTGAAAGCGGCTGGTTGGCGGATACTTCCACCAGTGTCACTACCTAGAGAAACTGGCACTTGTCCTGCGGCAACTGCAGCTGCTGAACCACCAGATGATCCGCCAGGAACTTTTGTTTGATCCCAAGCGTTCTTTGTTTTTTTGAAGTAAGAAGTTTCGGTACTTCCGCCCATTGCAAATTCATCCATGTTCAATTTACCAACAGGGATCATGTCTGCTTCGTATACTTTTTCCATGACTGTCGCATCGTAGATCGGTTCAAAATTATAAAGGATCTTTGAAGCTGCTGTCGTTAAAAGATCTTTCGTCACGATATTGTCTTTGATACCGATCGGGATACCTGAAAGAACATTGTTTTCGTCGATACCTTTTTCGTCCAAAGCTTTGGCTTGGGCTAAAGCTTTCTCTTCATTCAATGTGATGAATGCATCGATCGCGGGTTCTGTTTCCTTGATTCGATCAAATGTAGCTCTCACTAAGTCTTGTGCAGTGATTTCTTTTGACACTAATAAGTCGTGTAGTTCTTCTAATGAACGATTGTATAATTCTGTCATTATGCGCCAGCCTCCCCATTATCGATGATTGCTGGTACTTTGATGAAACCATCTTCTTTTTCTGGTACATTTTTTAATAATTCATCTCTGCTCCAACCTAGTTGTGCACGGTCTTGTCGCATGACGTTGACAGTCTCAACGACGTTTGATGTAAATGGTACGCCTTCTGTGTCTACTTCTTCCAGCATTTCTACCATGTCAATGATTTTTCCTAATTGGTCAGTAAAACCTGCGCGCTCTTCGTCGGCAAATTTCAATTTGGCTAACTTCGCTACATGTTTTACTTGTTCTTCACTAATCGCCATAGTACCCCTTCTTTCCTAAATGAAAACTTTGCTTCTTATTTTAACATAAGAAATTCGCATTCTGAAATTCTTTCTTGAAATTTATCTGAAAAATTATTCTGCTTCCTCAGCAGGATGACTCTCCGCTAACGCTTCAGCCATCTGATCTTCCGTCCAAACCTCGACACCTAACTCTTGGGCTTTCGTTAATTTACTACCTGCATCTTCGCCAGCGACAACGATATCCGTTTTTTTAGAGACGCTGCCAGTGACTTTTCCACCAAGGTTTTCAATCGTTTCTTTGGCTTCTTCTCTTGTGAATCGAGTTAATTTGCCTGTCAACACGATCGTCTTGTTTTTGAACGGCGATTCTACTTCTTTCAGCTGTGTCGAACGAATGCCTTTGTATTCAAGGTTGACACCTGCTTGTTTAAGTTCTTCCATCAACTCGTGGACTTCTTCGTTGTCAAAATAAGTCACTACACTATCTGCAATGATATCCCCGATCGTATCTAATTGGATGATCGATTCAAAATCGCTGCGACTCAACGTTTCTAAATCGCCAAAATGCTCCGCTAAGATTTTCGCTGCTTTTGCGCCAACGTGACGGATACCTAAACCAAAGATCAAACGTTCTACCGAGTTCTCTTTGCTATTGTCGATTGCTGTTAAAATATTATTCGCTGATTTTTCTTTGATTTTATCTAACGTCAATAATTCTTCTTCTGTTAGTTTATAGAGATCAGCAACATCAGCGACTAACTTCTTGTCATACATCTGTTCCAAGACTCTTGGTCCTAAGCCATCGATGTTCATCGCATTTCGGGAAACGAAATGGTTCAGTCCTTCTTTCATTTGTGCGGGACACTTTGGATTGATGCAACGCAAGGCAACTTCTTCATCTAAATGAACCAACTCACTGTGACAGACAGGGCAATGTTCGGGCATTTTATAAGGCTCGCTGTCTTTTGGACGTTTATCTAAAATGACTTGTGCGACTTCAGGGATGATATCCCCTGCCTTGTAGATTTGGACAGTATCATTCAAGCGGATATCTTTCATTTGGATATAATCGCCATTATGCAGACTAGCACGGCTGACTGTCGTACCAGCCACACGAACCGGTGTCATGATTGCTGTCGGTGTCACTACACCCGTTCTGCCGACCGTCCATTCGATTTCTTCGATGACCGTCTCTACTTCTTCTGGCGGAAACTTATAGGCCGTCGCCCACCGTGGAGCTTTGACCGTAAAACCTAATTGGTCTTGCAATGAAAAATCATTGACTTTAATAACGATCCCGTCAATCTCGTAAGGGAGATCTTTACGTTTTTCATGGTATTCTTCAATGAACGCCCAAACTTCGTCGATTGAATGACAAAGACGTTTTTCATGGTTCGTATGGAAACCGATTTTGTCTAATTCTTCTAACGCTTCGTATTGCGTCGTCGCTTGCATCGGTCCAAAATCTGCTACGGTATATAAGAACGTATCAAGATTCCTTTTCGCTGTGATCTTGGAATCTAACTGGCGCAATGAACCTGCTGCTGCATTACGAGGATTGGCAAAGACTGGTTTGCCTTCTTCTTCATTTTTTTGGTTCAATTTAACGAATGAACGTTTCGGCATAAAACATTCACCACGTACTTCGATACTCATCGGTTCTTTTAATTTGATTGGAACAGAACGCACCGTTTTTAAGTTTTCTGTGATATTTTCGCCGACCGAACCATCTCCCCGAGTTGCTCCCCGTACAAACTCACCATTCTCATATCGTAAAGATACCGATAGTCCATCGATTTTCAGTTCACAACAATAAGCGACTGGACGGCCGATTGCTTTTTGGACACGTTGATCAAATGCTAAGAGTTCTTCTTTATTGAAGACATCGTTCAAACTATATAATGGAATGTCATGTGTGACTTTTTCAAATGAGGAAAGAATCTTTCCACCTACTCGTTGGGTCGGTGAATCTGCGGTGATCAGATCTGGATATTGTTCTTCGATCGCCACTAATTCGGCATAGGTTTGGTCATAGATATAATCTTCTACCGTTGGCTGGTCCAACACATAATACTCACGAGACCAACGATCTAACTGCACTCTGAGTTCTTCTGCTTTTTTTATCGCTTCATCGATCGTCATTTCGTGTTCCATCTTTTTCTCCCCCTATTGAACTAAACTTTTTCGATTGGTGCAAAAGCGGCTAATACACGTTTGACTCCTTGACTTGGAAATGCAATATCAAGCTCAAGGTCTTTTGCATCACCACTAACTCTAACCACTGTACCAGGTCCCCATTTTTTATGTTTGACTTTATCTCCTGGCTTCCAACCACCTGTTTCGCCACCTGTAGCGACTTTTGCTGATACACCTGCTTTTGTCGGCTGTTGGTACTTAGGTGTCGCGTTATTCGCACGAAGAGGCGACGGCTGAGAGGCATTGGAAGTTGGTCGCATCCCGTGGATATCTAATAATTCTTGATCGATTTCTTCTAAAAATCGTGAAGGTCGATTGTATTGCGTACGACCATATAAAGTCCGTGAAAACGCATTGGTCATAAACAATGCTTCTTCTGCCCTGGTGATCCCTACATAGGCCAAACGGCGTTCCTCTTCCAGTTCACTTTCCTCCATCAAGGCACGAGAAAGTGGAAAGACACCTTCTTCTAGACCGATCAAAAAGACGACTGGAAACTCTAGACCCTTCGCAGCATGTAAGGTCATCAATGTCACTTGCTTCGTTTCTTCTTCTAAGCTATCGATATCTGATACAAGTGCAAGGTCATTTAAAAAGACGACCAGCTTGTCCTCTGGCGAATCAGCATTCTCTAGCCCTTCTTTTTCAAATTGTTTATCAAATTCTTGAGTCACCGTCAAAAACTCTTCTAAGTTTTCGATACGTGCTTGGGATTCTAATGTATTTTGGATTTTTAGATCATCCAAATAGCCACTACGTTCTAAGACTTCTTTGGTTAACTCTGTAACGGTCAAATAAGGGATCATTTCAGTCAATTGATGCATCATCTCGCCAAAAGAGCCTAACTGTGTTCCTGCTTTTCCGCCGATGTTCGCTAACTCAACATTTCTTGCAGCCTCTAGCAAGGGCCATTCGTGCATCGTGGCAAAGCTACGAAGTTTTTCCACCGATCCTGGTCCAATCCCACGTTTTGGTGAGTTGACGATCCGCTCAAAACTCAATGAATCTTGAGGATTTGCCATCACATTAAGATACGCCAAAACATCTTTGATTTCTTTTCGATCATAGAATTTGTGACCTCCAACCATTTTGTACGGAATATTGGCTTTCAGTAAGGTTTCTTCCATGACACGTGATTGGGCATTTGTTCGGTAAAGAATAGCAAAGTCTCCATAATTGCGACGATTCGTCTGGATCTCTTCTTGCATTCTTTCTACAATAAAACGTGTTTCGTCACGCTCATTGTCTGCTCGATAGTACGTGATTTTGTTACCGTCTTGGTTTTCTGTCCAAAGATTTTTGGGTTTACGATTGCGGTTGTTTTCGATGACTTGATTCGCTGCATTCAAGATCGTTTTCGTTGAGCGATAATTTTGTTCTAAAAAGATCACCGCGGCATCTGGATAATCTTTTTCAAAATCCAAGATGTTTTGCATATCTGCTCCACGCCAGCCGTAAATACTTTGATCTGCATCCCCAACTACACAAAGATTTCTGAACCGTCCAGCTAATAGATTGACTAACGTATATTGTGCGTGGTTCGTATCTTGATATTCATCTACAT
The DNA here is from genome assembly GCF_051714005.1 of Enterococcus sp. AZ171. Taxonomy (NCBI): domain Bacteria; kingdom Bacillati; phylum Bacillota; class Bacilli; order Lactobacillales; family Enterococcaceae; genus Enterococcus; species Enterococcus sp. AZ171. Next base: position 1,698,038 of record NZ_JBIORA010000001.1, read on the forward strand.
GGATGTAATGGAATTTATTTTGATAATACGTCAATGAATCTGGATGCTCGTCAAATAAACGGATCGTATTCATGATCAGATCATCAAAATCCATACATTGGTTGTATAGGAGTTCCTTCTGGTATGCTGCATAACATTTTGCGGCAATTTCTTCATAATAACTGCCTTGCATTTTGGCAAAAGCCTCTGGTGACAACAAACTATTTTTTGCTTGCGAGATTGATCCTAACAAGCTTCTTGGATCGTATTTTTTAGGATCGATATTCAACTCTTTCAAAATTCGTTTCATCAATGATAATTGTTCCGAAGAATCAATGATCGTAAAGTTTCGATTATAGCCGATATAATCCACATCTCGTCTTAAAATACGGACACACATCGAGTGAAAGGTAGAGACCCAGACATCTTCGCCACCTGTTTCTAAAATGGCATTGACCCGTTCTTTCATTTCTTTCGCCGCTTTATTGGTAAAGGTGATTGCCAAAATATTCCATGGATTCACTTCTTTTTCTTCAATCAAATAAGCGATTCGATGAGTCAAAACACGTGTTTTTCCACTACCGGCACCAGCCATTAATAAAAGCGGGCCATCTGTATGTAGAACCGCTTCTTTTTGACGAGGGTTCATTCCCTTTAATAAGTTTTCTTTGGATGACATTCACAACATCCTTTCTATTATCAATCCTTCTAATTATAGCATTAACCCCCTATTCGATAAAGGGAATCTTCTTGTAAAACGTCTTCAACATCACATTAGTCATTGATTCAAGAATAGTCTGACGCATGGTTAAATCGCTTCAGCAAAAAGCCAGAATTTGAGACAACATAAAGGGCCACTTAACGTTTTTGCGATACTATTCTTCAGTCACTAGAAATAATTTTTCAACCTATTGAGAATACCAGACCAATTACATCTTAGAGAATCAGATTTGATTATCTACTAACACAAGTAAAAAAAAGAGAAGTCGGACATTAGTTCTCCCCCACGCCTATAACCGAATAAACGGCGGGAACAAAAGTCCCCTCTTCGGAAATAAGGCTAAACCCTTCCGTCCCAACCTCCTTCACTATTTGATTGAAAAATCTTCACAGATTCATTCCGATTCGACTTTCCCTTACACGGACTTCAAGTCCATGAGATCATGTTCGAGCTTCCTTTCACTCTCACTATACTTGATTACAAGAAAATAGTGGACAAGATATTCCGTCGAATATCTTACCCACTATGCTTAGTCTGTTTTATATTTTTAATAAAGATTAGGCTACTTTAACAGCATCTGGTGATTTTCTTAAAGCACCATAAATTACTCCAGAAACAATTGCACCAATTGCAATGAATACAAGATACATAATCGGATGACTTAGTAAGAAGACAACGAAGATCCCGCCATGTGGTGCTAACAATTTGATACCAAATGCTCCCACTAAACCACCTGTCAATGCAGAACCAATAATGAAACTTGGAATGGCTCTGATTGGATCAGCTGCGGCGAATGGAATCGATCCTTCGGTTACGAAGGAGAGCCCCATAACAATGTTTGTCAAGCCAGCATCTTGGTCTGTTTTACTGAATTTATTTTTAAACAAACGTGTTGCAACGAAGATAGCTAATGGTGGAACCATTCCTCCTGCCATAACGGAAGCCATCACAACACTACCACCGGTTGCGACAGTGGTTGCTAATGTTGCTGTACCGAACACATATGCTGCTTTATTGATTGGTCCACCTAGATCGGCAGCCATCATCCCAGCAAGTAACGCACCTAATAATGCAGCATTTGAACCGCTAAGTCCAGATAAGAAACTATTCAAACCATCATTCAGTGCTTTCATCGGTACATTGACCATCAACATCAAGAAACCGGTAATCAATAATCCAAAAACAGGATAGAATAGAATCGTTTTGATTCCTTCAAGTGACTTAGGCAAGTTTTTAAACAATTTACGTAAGAAGACGATCACATAACCTGCTAAGAAACCACCGATCAAGGCACCTAAGAACCCAGCACCGCCAGTATTTGCTAATGCTCCCGCTGCAAAACCAACGATCAATCCAGGACGGTCACCAATACTTGAAGCAATGAATCCTGCTAAAACTGGTAACATAAAGCCAAATGCAGCTTGTCCAATTTGATTGAACCAGCTTGCTGCTTGGTTGTAATTCCCAAGGTTTGCTAATTGATCTTGTGGTACACCCATGAATTGGTCGACCATGAATGATAATGCAATGGCAATCCCACCACCGATAACGAATGGTAACATGTGAGAAACACCGTTCATCAAATCTTTATAGATTCGTTGGCCGATCGTTCCATCTGCATTTCCTTCGTCAGAAGATTTTTCTTTTCCATCACCATGGAAAACTGGTGCTGAGCCACTGACAGCTAAGTTGATCAATTCTTCAGTTTTTCGAATACCGTCACTTACTGGACGATTGACTAATTCTTTTCCGTCAAAACGATTCATTTCGACTTTTTTATCAGCCGCAATGATGACGCCATCTGCACGAGCAATATCTTCAGCAGTCAAACGGTTTTTGATTCCTTCTGAACCGTTTGTTTCAACTTTGATCTCAACACCCATCTCTTTGGCTTTTTTCTTCAGCGCATCTTCAGCCATGTAAGTATGGGCTATCCCTGTCGGACATGCAGTAACTGCAACAACGAATTTTTTATTAGATGAAGTCGCTGTTTGTGCTGCTTCTTCTTGTTCTGCTACCGCTTCTGCTTCTTTTTGTTGTTCAGCTGTTTGGAACAATTCTTGGACTTCTTCCGGTTTTCCTGCTTCTTTTAATTTTCCAACAAAATCTGGATCGATCAATAAACGTGATAAGGCAGCTAATGCTTGCAGATGTGTGTCGTTTGCTCCTTCTGGTGCGGCGATCATAAAGAATAAGAAAGTTGGTTGACCATCTAGTGCTTCATAATCTACGCCTTTATTGCTTTTCGCAAACAAAACTGTTGCTTCTTTGACAGCAGCATTCTTCGCATGTGGCATAGCAATGCCATCGCCTAGCCCAGTGGATGTTTGAGCTTCACGAGCTAAGATCCCTTGTTTATAAGTTTCGATATCTGAGATACGACCTGCATCATACATTTTTTGGACCATTTCATCGATGGCGCCTTTTTTATCAATTGCCTGTAGATCCATGATCATCGCATCTTTAATCATTAAGTCTTTGATTTCCATGATTTATCCCCCACGATATTAATCAATTTTTGTTATTTCTACTTCTGGTAACAATTCATCAATGAATGGGCGAACCGCTAAATCATCCGAAAAAGCAGTTGCACTTCCACATGCCACGCCCCACTTGAACGCTTCTACCGCATCTCTATGTTTGCTATATGAACCGATAAAACCAGCAATCATCGAGTCTCCGGCACCCACTGAATTTTTCAATGGTCGAACTAATACATTGGAACGGTAGGTTCCTTCTTTTGTGAACAATAAAGCACCATCTCCAGCCATTGAAATCAACACATTTTTTACTCCTTCTGCCAATAATTTCTTGCCGTAAGGAATGATATCTTCAACGGAACGGAATGTCACATCATACAATTCAGCTAATTCGTGATTGTTTGGTTTGATCAACAACGGTTCTTTTTTTAATGCTTCTTTCAAATCATCGCCGGTAGTATCGATCACAAACTCAGCACCTTTTTCACGGATGATCTCAATCAATTCTTGATAGAATCCAGCACGTAAACTCGCAGGTGCGCTTCCTGATAATACCACGATATCGTCTGCTCCAACAGTTGCTAATTCTGCTTTCAAACGTTCAATGGCTTGATCCGAGATTGTTGGTCCTTGTCCATTGATCTCTGTTTCAGAATCAGACTTTAATTTGATGTTGATCCGAGTATCTTCTTCCACTTGTGTAAAAGCTGTTGCGATTTGTTCTTCTTTCAACCAGTCAGAAATAAAATTCCCAGTGAAACCACCAAGAAATCCTAAAGCGGTCGAATCAGAATCGATGCGCTTCAAAATACGGGAAACATTGATCCCTTTTCCTCCAGGGACTTTGAAATCTTCGGTCATTCGATTTAAATCACCGAGTTTTAATCCATCTACTCGTACGATCAAATCGATGGATGGATTAAGCGTTACTGTATAAATCATTGATTTGCCTCCTTAATTGTCGTCCGTTCACTGTAGTCGTCAAGAAATTCTAGTGGACAACGCTCGGTTATGATCGTGGCATCTTGCAGTGGTGCAACAGAAACAAAGGTTTGCTTATTGAACTTCGTATGGTCAAGTAAAACATAACTATCTTGGGCATTTGTAATGGCTAAGCGTTTGACAGCTGCTTCTTCTGGATCTGGGGTAGTAAACCCACGTTCAAGATGAACGCCATTCATTCCCATAAATGCTTTATTAAAATGGTAAGCCTGTAATTGGCTAAGTGTATTAGCTCCTAACACTGCATTCGTTGAGAGTTTCACTTGGCCCCCTAGGACGACCGTTGAGATTTGTAGATCAACTAGCGCGGCAGCATGTTTCACTGAATTGGTCACAACAGTGATCTGTTTATCTTTTAAAAAAGGAATCATCTCTAACGTGGTTGATCCTGCATCAAGATAAATGACTTCCTCATTGTTCACCAGTTCTGCTGCTAATCGTGCAATCATTTGCTTTTCATGAACGTTTTTGAGCGTTTTTTCACTCATGTTTTGTTCAAAACCTAAAAGATCCTCTTTTTTTGCTCCTCCATGGATACGTTGCAATAAACCTTCATCTTCTAACTCTTGGAGATCCCGTCTAATCGTTGATTCAGAAGCATCTAACAAGACTACTAACTCTTGGGATTTGACAATTTTATGTTGTTCCAATAGTTGTAGAATTTTCTGTTTACGTTCTTCTGTAAGCATTTCCACGATCACCTCACGATAGATTCTAGCATATTTTTATTTGACATTCAACAATATTCATTCAAAAACATTCAAAAACGATAAAAATCTTGAATACACACGTAACTTCAATTACAAGTAAGAAAGCATCCACAAAATCATACTTCAATTTTTATGGATGCCTTCTGATATTTTAGATTTTAAACTACTTTACCATTTCACTTTTCCGATCATCTCAGTATGATCCGGCTTTTCTTGCAAATTATTGAAATCAGCTAATTTTTCTGCATCAATAGATTCCCAGACAATTCCGCTTGATCTAACAAGACGACCCGAAGACGTTTTTTTCCTTGAACTGCATCAAAGCTTAAACGTCCTCTTCTCTTGCGTATTCGTTTGAATTGGATCTCTGATAATCGATCGCGGATCTCCTCGATGGGAAAATCAGCTAAAAACTTGGTCGGCAAGTAAATGCGCAATGAGGTCAAATAGTCTTGGTACATTTCATCGGGGGCTTCAACATTCAAGTATTCATTAATATAATAACTATAAGCATCGATTCCCTTATCTAACATGAATGTTGGATCGATCACTTTATAACAGATCAACTGGCTATGGCTTTCATCGACCCAAGGAAAAAATGCTTGACGATTCAGGACACCTCTCGCTCTTTTTTCTTTGTAATCGTAAGTAGCAAAATCATAGCTTCTTGTTACGAAAAATGTTGCTTTCTTCTTTTCTGTTGGTTGCATCAAATGATTTTGATACTGGACCGCTTGCAAGGAGTCCTGAGTATAGGCATACTCGACAAATGGCTCTTTCAGTAAACCAACGCCGTTGTCCCACGACAAATGATCAAAGCCTAATTGATCTCGATAGTATTGTTGAAATTTTAAATTCGCTTCACTTTGCCAACGAAATGGCTCGCGATACAACTGGATACCAATGACTTGATTCTCGTATTGGGTGATTTCCTCCACCTGTTGCATTTCCAAAAAAATCTCTTTAGGGATCAGTCGATAATAATATTGACTATAATACATTTCCCAACAAGAAGTAAAACAACGCCCTTCTACGATTAGATCATAACCGGGAAACTGGTTACAATCTACCTCAATCTGCCCATTTCGACCTTTGATTTTAGGCAACTTCTCGATGTTCTCGGCAGATTCAAAGGATAAACGCTTTTCGATTTCTTTCGTATTATGATATAAATATTCTTCGACACTTCTCATATAAGCAAAAATACCATTTTTTTGCATTTTTGTTTGAAGATAGTTTCGAATCACCGATTCATTTTTTTGAAATACCTGCCACAAAAACTGATAATCAATTTGGAGATGATGATAGCCAAATTCGAAACGGCAAGTGAGATCATTCTGATAAATTTCAAACCAACCGATCTCTTCATCAGAGATTTCTTCTAAGGCTTTTTTTAGTGCAATTAAGGTATATGATTCTTTCGAATGACGAGAGGATTGGAAAAAGTCAGGAGTAAGCAAGATAAGAGTCAGCATGGACCAATCATAGGCTTCTTCTTTTTCGTTCGTACAATCTCTGGTCAACACGAGACGGAACATCATTTTTTCTTTCGACACCATATTTCTCACCTCTCTCAAATCTATTTATAATCAAATTATAACGAATAATAAAAAAAAACTAAAACTTTTCGTCTTATGCCACCGATTGAGGGGTAGCATGTTAAAATAAAGAAAGAGGTGATAAACATGGGATTGAAATTTGAGCGTACAGATAATTTCGACAAACTATTTGAATCTTTTGGCGTTGATCCGGAAAAGACCGTTGCTCCAAAAGAAGACATTGACCGCTTTTTAAAACCAAAAAGCGACCCAAAAAAAGACAAAAAAAAGAAATAAACAAAAAAGACTTGATATTTAGCTTTTGAAAGTTTGCCTTTCAACCTAAGTATCAAGTCTTTTTTGTTTACTCGCTGATCGCGTCTTCGATCGCTTTCCACGCTTCTTCTTTTCCTTGTTTAGTTACAGAAGAAAATAAAATGAATGTGTCATTGCGATCGAAATTCAATGCTTTTTTAATTTCGCTTTCGTGTTTGTTCCATTTTCCACGAGGGATCTTATCTGCTTTTGTCGCAACAACGATCACTGGGATATCATAGTATTTTAAGAATTCATACATTTGGATATCTTCTTGCGATGGTTTATGGCGAACATCCACCAGTGACACCACAGCTTTTAATTGTTCTCTCGATGTCAAATAAGTTTCGATCATCTGTCCCCATTTCGCACGCTCAGTTTTAGAAACTTTCGCGTAACCATAACCTGGAACATCGACAAAATGCAGCGCATTTTCGATCAGATAAAAATTCAGGGTTTGTGTTTTCCCTGGTTTACCTGATGTACGTGCGAGATTCTTTCGATCGATCAGCGTATTGATAAAGGAAGATTTCCCGACATTTGAGCGACCTGCTAAGGCAATCTCTGGTAGATCTGTTTCTGGATATTGTTTCGGTGCAACAGCACTGATCACAATATCCGCATGATGGACTTTCATATGCTCTCTCTCCTTCAAAGCGGCAAAGTGGCTCAATCCCTCTCCACTTTCTTCGACAGAATGAAAAGGAGTAGTCGAAAAAGCTGCTAAAACTTTCACGACTGCTCCTTTCATTTTATCCCGCTTTTTTTTCTGAGTCTTTGTAAATAACTGTTGGTTTGCCGGTAAGTTCGGCAGCTTCTTTTGTAATGATCACTTTTTCGATCGTTTCATCAGAAGGAATATCAAACATGACATCCATCATGATTTCTTCGATAATCGAACGCAAACCACGTGCACCAGTATTACGCTCAATTGCTTTTTTCGCAATGGCTTTTAGTGCTTCTGGTTCAAATTCTAAAGCAGTGTCATCTAGTGAAAGTAATTTTTGGTATTGTTTCACTAACGCATTTTTCGGTTCCGTCAAGATACGAACTAAATCGTCGGTTGTTAGTTTTTCTAACGCAGCCATTACAGGTAAGCGTCCGATAAACTCTGGGATCAAGCCGAACTTCAATAAATCTTCAGGAATGATATGTTGCATGACACTTTCATTTTCTGAGAGTTTTTGGTTTTGTGTACCGAAACCAATCGTTTTCTCGCCCATACGATTTTTTACGATTGTTTCGATGCCATCAAACGCACCACCGACAATGAACAACACATTCGTCGTATCGATTTGGATGAATTCTTGATGAGGATGTTTGCGTCCACCTTGTGGCGGCACACTGGCAACTGTTCCTTCCAAGATTTTCAGTAAGGCTTGTTGTACACCTTCCCCTGATACATCGCGTGTGATCGATACATTTTCGCTTTTACGTGCAATTTTGTCGATCTCATCAATGTAGATGATTCCTTTTTCCGCACGTTCAACATTGTAATCAGCAGATTGCAAAAGTTTCAATAAGATATTTTCGACATCTTCACCTACATAACCCGCTTCTGTCAAACTTGTTGCATCAGCAATGGCAAATGGTACATTCAATGTTTTTGCTAATGTTTGCGCTAAGAATGTTTTACCTGAACCAGTTGGACCGATCAGGCAGATATTGCTTTTTTGCAATTCGACATCATCGCTGTCTTTTGCTTCTTGATTGACACGCTTATAGTGATTGTAAACAGCTACAGCCAATGAACGTTTTGCACGTTCTTGTCCAATCACATAATTATCCAATACTTCAAGAATCTCAGAAGGTTTCGGTACTTCAGTAAACTCTCGTACTGCTTCTTCATAGAATTCTTCATCAATGATTTCTTTACATAGGTCGATACATTCGTTACAGATGTAGACCCCCGGACCTGCTACGATTTTCTTTACTTCTTCTTGTGTTTTACCACAAAAAGAACAGCGTACAGTCTCATTACCACTTGGATTATCATACATGGTCTTCACCCCTTAACTTGCGTTGATTCGCAAGAAACTATCAAAGACTTTACAGTCTTTCCCTATCATACCATAATTTAAAAAAAAGCAAAAGTATCAAAGAAGTTTAAAACAAAACGAAAGAGTCTAGGCTTCATCTAAGCGCCTGGACTCTTTCATATAGATGCAGATCAACAATTCTATTCGCTTATTCTGCTTCTTTTGCTGTACTTGTAATCAATTCGATTGCTTTTTTCATGATCACATCATGTTTTAGCATATCTTCTGTCAATACACGTTTGATTTGGTCAATTGGCATATTGTAAGTTTCTGCTAATTCTTGGATCTCTGCAGTGATTTCTTCTTCTGTTGCATCTAAGTTTTCAGCAGCTGCTACAGCTTCGATCACAAGGTTTGTTTTTGTACGCATTTCTGCTTCTTCTTCAAACTGTTTGTGCAAGTCTTCTTCTGTTGAACCAGTTAATTGGTAGTACATTTCTGGTGAGATTCCTTGACGTTGCATGTTGTTTAAGAATTCGTCCATTGAACGGTGAACTTCATCATGGACCATAACATGTGGAAGATCAACGATTTCCGCATTTTCGACTGCCAATTTGATTGCTGCTTCATCTTTTGCATCTTCTGCAGCTTTTTCTTTCGTTTCAGTCAATTCTTTCATGTATTTTTCTTTTAATTCTGCTAATGTAGATACTTCATCGTCTACATCTTTTGCGAACTCATCATCTAGTTCAGGTACTTCTTTTGTTTTCACTTCGTGGATCGTTACTTTGAAGACTGCTTCTTTACCCGCAAGATCTTCTGCTTGATAATCTTCTGGGAATGTCACAGTAACATCTAAGTTTTCGCCTGATTTGTGGCCAACTAATTGGTCTTCAAAACCAGGAATGAATGAACCTGATCCTAATTCAAGTGAATGGTTTTCGCCTTTTCCGCCTTCAAATGCTTCATCGTTGATGAAACCTTCAAAATCGATGACAACAGTGTCGCCATTTTCAGCTGCAGCATCTTCTTTGATGACTAATTCAGCTTGCGCTTCTTGTTCACGTTTAATACGTTCTTCAACGTCTGCTTCTGTTACTTCGCGGTCTTGTTTTTCAACCACTAAGTCTTTGTAATCACCTAATTTTACTTCAGGTTTTACAGTTACTTCTGCTGTGATTGTCCAGTCTTGACCTTTTTCCATGCTTGCTACATCGATCTTAGGTTGAGAAACTGGATCGATTGCTGCTTCTTTAACAGCTGCTTCATATGCTTCAGGTAAGACAGCGTTCAATGCATCTTCGTACAATGCTTCTTCTCCGTACATACGGTTGAATACTTGACGAGATACTTTTCCTTTACGGAATCCAGGAACGTTCAAGTTTCCTTTTACTTTATTAAAGGCAGTTGTCAATCCTTTTTGGATTTGATCTTGCCCGATCGTAAATGTTAAAACACCATCATTTGTGCCTTTTTTTTCGAATGTTGCAGTCATTTATTTCCCTCCGAGTTTAGAAATTCATTTGATACATCAAAAACGTTTCATGCATACCTTTAAATAGTACACTAACCCTTCCAAATTGTAAACATATTGAACGAGGGGAATCCACGTTTTTCATGACTTTTTTATCTTTTCCTCTGTTTTTTTACGTATTGAATAATAATAGTTCTGTCATTATTTTATTTCTTTTTTCAGTGAATTCGTGTTGTTCAGATGCTAAAAGATCCTCACATGGCTGATTCGTATAGGTTGCTACTGTTTGTTTGAACCATTTGTCAAGATTTCCAATGTAGCTATCATAGATCGGATAAACGATTGCCGATTGCATCGCAAACTCTTCTTTCAAGTTCTCACTCATTAAGGCGTCTTCTCGTTCATATGCTTCCGCCATTTGTTTGATTCGTCGATAGGAAGTTTGCTCTTCTGGACGCACCATTTTCTTTGGTATCACTTCGATCAACTCTTCCTCGATCGTCAAGTATGCAACTGGTGCTGCTTCTTCGACTTGAACGAGCGACTCAAGCAACTTAGCCCTTACAAGAACATGGACCGTTTTTAAAACGATCAACTTTCTAGCGGTCTGGATAAATTCGTGGTAAGGCAGTTGCTCGATTTCTTGAATATAACTCAACTGGGTAGTTGGTTTTTCAAAAGGTAATTTTTCTACCAGTTGATAGATTTCACGAATCTTCTGTCTTCGCATCTGTCCGACTAATTCTTCTGATTGTTGGATTTTCAACAAAACTGCTTGCTCAAAATCATCGGGAAAATCAGCACTTGCAATCAATTTTCGTGCATATAAAAAATCTTTTGCTGTAATCAGTAGATCAAAGTAAAAAGTAGCCAATTCTTCATTCATCAAATACTGTTTTTCATGCAAAAGTGCTTGATGAAGTGCTTCTTCCCACATATCCAATTCTGATAGTGCCAACACGTATAACGTATTCGCTTCAAATGTTGCTTCAAGTTCATATGCACGTTCAAACAGCTCTTTTGCTTGACTGTACTGATGATCTGTTAATGCCTGTTGGCCAATACGCATCAAATTGTCGTATTTATCAGGAAAATCGATCGGTCTCACTTAGGTTCTTCCCTTCAATGTTTTATCATTTGTCTGACACGACTTATTGAATAATAACCATATTCAGCCATTTTCTCTACCTAAAGCATCAAGCATTCATCTCTTGATTAAATGCTTTGATCATATTGATGGTTACTACACTCGTATTTGAGAAATAATCACCGATGTGTTGTTTTTTCTTACTAAAGATAACTGGGAGATAGCCGATAAAAAGTAACGGAAATCTCAAAATGAAGCGACAAGCGCCCTCACGGACTAATACTGTACTCCATGAAAGTTCCTCTTCATCAAAACTGATCACTCGAATACCAAAAATCATTTTTCCAATCGTCTGTCCGTGATTCCATTTCGTCAATAAAATAAAATAAGCTAAATAGGCGATCAACGACAAACTACCATAGATACTCAAATAAGAATCAGAAACTTGAAGCCATCCTAGGTTCACTGCGATACCTAACGTTAAGCGAGTGATTGACCCAATACAAATCAAATCAACCAAAAACGCAGCAAAACGAACCCAAAAACCGGCAAAGAAATAATAAGGAAAACGATTGATACTTGGTTCCTCGGTTTTTTGTTCTGTATATTTTTTCCATTTTTTCTGATTTTCTTTGATCTCAGTTTCTGACAGTGGTTTTTCTTCAAAGGAACTTAGCACCTTTTGAGAAAATCCCGCATCTGGTCCTACAGCCGGTTGGTCATTTTTTGCTTGTGCTGCAAACTCAAGTTCTTCCGAAGAGCTACTTGTGTTTTTGTCAGCTGTAATTTCGTCTTTAGGAGCGACTAAAGCGTCTACTGTATCCTGGCTTCTACTAGTAGGATCTACTAATTTATTTTCTTCTACCTTAAAAACTTGTTTAGATGATCCCTCTGTACGTTCAGCTACTTTCGGTTCCTCATTGGTTTTTGAGCGTTCTTCGGGTGTTGACGCGTTCGTTGATTTCTCATTCATGCTTACTCACCTCCATATAGATACATTGCTCTTGGAGATTCTGCTGTTCCTAGACTTTCAAGTAATGACAAGATCTGACTTGTTTCAGAAGCTTGCAACCCTTGTAATTCTGCTAATTTTGCACCAAACCAAGTATTGCCAAATCCAGTAGAACTAGTTGAGTATTCGACTAACTCAGCATCTTGTAGATCAAGATCTTCTCTCATCGCAGCTAAAGCATCTGTTGGATAGCCGATTTCGTCCACCAAACCTGCTTCTTTCGCTTGTACACCGTCGTAAATACGACCATCTGCGACTTTTTTCACTTCATCTTCTGATTTGTTTCTTCCTTCACTAACAACTTTAACAAAACGATTATAGGCGTTATCGATGTAAGCTTGCAACACTGCATGATCTTGCTCAGTTTCAGGTCGAGTAGCCGATCCCATATCTTTTAGTGCGCCACTTTTTACTGTTGTATCTTCGACACCGATTTTTTCAAGTAAGCCCGAATAGTTGAGTCCGGACATAATGACACCGATTGAACCAGTTACTGTTTCTTCCGTTGCAAAGATTTTATCTGCTTGTGCGGAAATATAGTAACCACCACTGGCAGCCATATTTTTCATGCTGACATACATCGGTAGATCACGTTCTGTTCGGACCTCGTTGAGTAAGTTGGCAATTTCTGCACTTTCATAAACTCCGCCACCCGGAGAATTGACTTCCAATAAAATCCCACTGACGCGTTCATCGGCTTCGATCGCTTCAATTTGTTTCAAGAAGTCTTCATGATTATAACTCTCAGTAGCAAATAAACCAGAAGAGCCTCCACTAGCTATGGCACCATCAACGGACAATTTTGCGATCCTTCCCATGCCACTGCCTTCTTCAAGTACCACCGGTGACATTTCATCGTCCCCATATAACCAACTATTGATGTTCCCCATCTGCACCTCTTCTTGCGGTTGCGTCAAACTTGATGATACCAACGAAACAACCAATAAGCCGGCAGCAATCAGTACTGCTATCCAACGTTTCTTATTCATTTTACACGCTCCTAATATAGATTTCTAATCACGATCACCGTTTCAGAACTAGGTTTCGCATTCATCTTTTCTGCTTTTTCTTCAAGGGTGTAACCAGTAAACTGTTCGTGGGTCAATTCATCTTCAACGACAAACTGTTGCGCATGTTCGATTTCGAACGCATCAGGGGCGATTTCTTGGATACTGTCCCATCCGGTATCCAAAAAGATTTTAGTGTCATCCGTCACGTGTTCTGTTTTTTCAAATGCTGCAATTTGTTTTTTTAACATCCCCAACGTCATGATTTCTATCTTCTCTTCCATCTTTCATCCTCCTTCTATCTATAATTATTGTACCGAACTACAAGAAAAGATGATAGTCGAATTTGATATTTTTCTTTCGCCCATCCCAATTAGATATATACCAATTTATTTTTTTGTCTTTTTCATTGACAAACCTCACACATTAACGTTATGATTTTAGATGTTTCCAAAGAAAATAATAACAGGAGGATAATTAGACCAATACGGAATAGCGCCAGGTCTGTTTTAACAGATGACGAGGAAAGGGTTGATCGAAGGATTCGGCGGATGGCCCTAGGGACTGCATCCTAAAAAGAAACATAAAAACTACCTGTGAAGGTAGAACAAAAGGTTTCTTACGCAGTTGGAAACGCTAATATCAAGTTTATAACAGAAAGTAGGATGTTTTTTTATGTGCGGAATTGTTGGAATGATTGGATTAGAGAACGTGACACCAGGGTTGATCAATGGTTTAGAAAAATTAGAATATCGCGGGTATGATTCGGCGGGTATCTTTGTCTCAAATGGAAAACAGGACCATTTAGTCAAAGCACGCGGTAGAATCCAAAACCTTAAAGATAAATTATCTCCAGAAACCACTGGTACAGCAGGTATCGGTCATACAAGATGGGCAACTCATGGGGAACCCGCTGAGAAAAATGCGCACCCCCACCACTCACAAAGCGGACGTTTTGTTTTAGTCCACAATGGGGTGATTGAAAATTTTGAAGAATTGAAACAACAATACGTAGCCACTGATGACTTCATCGGCGAAACAGATACGGAAATCGTTGTTCATTTGATTGAAAAATTCGTGGAAGAAACGCAAGATACACAAGAAGGATTTAGAAAAGCGCTAGAAGTCATCGAAGGTTCTTACGCTTTTGCCTTGATGGATCGCACAGCTCCTGAAACAATTTTCGTTGCCAAAAACAAAAGCCCTTTATTGATCGGTAAAGGCCAAGGATTCAATGTGATCGCAAGTGACGCGATGGCGATGCTTGCTTACACTAAAGAATTTATTGAAATCGAAGACCAAGAAATGGTGATCGTTCAAGCAGATGATATCACGATCCAAACAATGACTGGTACGATCATAGAACGTGATTCTTATGAAGCACAAGTAGATGCTTCTGACATTGAAAAAGGAACATACCCTTACTATATGTTGAAAGAAATCGACGAGCAGCCGATCATCATGCGTAAAATCGCGCAAACCTATGTGAATGAGGACAATGAAATTCCTTTAGATCACAAATTGATGGATGAACTGTTAGCAAGTGACCGTATTTACATCGTGGCATGCGGCACAAGTTATCATGCAGGATTAGCGAGCAAGCATTCCTTCGAACAAATGACTGACATTCCAGTAGAAGTCCATTTGGCCAGTGAGTTTGGTTATACCATGCCTTTATTATCGAAAAAACCATTCTTTATCTTTTTAAGTCAAAGTGGCGAAACCGCTGATAGTCGTCAGGTGTTAGTCAAGATCAATCAATTAGGTCATCCTTCATTGACGATCACGAACGTTGCTGGTTCTACGTTATCAAGAGAAGCTGGCTTCACTCTGTTGCTACATGCAGGTCCGGAGATCGCTGTTGCTTCAACTAAAGCATATACTGCTCAAATCGCTGTACTAGCTTTACTTGCAAAAGCAGTCGGTGATCAAAAAGGCAATAAACGTTCATTGACATTTGATGTAGCGCATGAATTGAGTATGGTAGCGAATGCGATGGAAACAGTAATTACCCAAAAAGATGAACTCCAAGAACTAGCTGCGGAATTCTTGAATGACACGCGCAACGCTTTTTATATCGGTCGTAGCAACGATCACGATGTCGCTTTAGAAGCTGCTTTGAAACTAAAAGAAATCAGCTATATCCAAGCAGAAGGTTTTGCTGCCGGTGAATTGAAACACGGTACCATTGCACTGATTGAAGAAGGCACACCAGTAATTGGGATTATTAGTGAGGAAATCACAGGGGCTCATACACGTGGCAACTTAAAAGAAGTTGAAAGTCGTGGTGCAAAAACCTTAGTGATCGCGTCACATGGATTAGAAAAAGAAACGGATCAATTAGTGATTCCTGCTGTCCATCCATACCTTTCTCCTCTTGCCATGGTCATCCCGACGCAATTGCTTGCTTATTACGCTACCCTATTGCGTGGATTCGATGTAGACAAACCAAGAAACTTAGCTAAATCAGTCACGGTTGAATAATTGTCCGATTAAAAAATAAGTAATCAATAGCAAAAAATCCAGTGAGAAAAACGAAAAGTTTGTTTTCTCACTGGTTTTTTTATTGTAGTTCGATAAGTTATTTCCACCTCACACACTTATTAAAAGCCAATAATGCTAAGAAACTAAAAATCAAAATCAAACTAATACTCCATAAAAATGCTTGCTTTAATGGTGGATTTGGGAGACCTAGTAGCAACCCTCGAAGTGCTTGGATGATTGGTGTCATCGGTTGGTACTCAGCAAATAGTCTGATCGCTGTAGGCATATTTTCAGTCGGTGCGAATCCTGAACTTAAATAAGGTAAGATGGTAGTCAGGAGAGTAAATAAGCTTGCCCTTTCTGCTGATTTCGCTAATAACCCAAACAAGGCCGAAATCCAAGTAAAGGCAAGGATAAAACAAAGAATGAGCAACCAAACAAGTAGCCATTTTGCAAAGGTGGCGTTTGGATGAAAACCGATGAGCAATGCCACGGCTAATACGACAAAACTGCTCATCACACTTCTAAAGGCAGCTGCAAATACATGTCCATTTAGAAATGCTCCCCTTGAAAGATTTAGTGTTAGGAGTCGTTCAACCATACCAGAACGGACATCTTGGTTAATGACTAACCCGACGACAGAAGCACTTTGAGCAATACATTGGACTAACACTCCGGGCAAAACAAAATCAACATAAGATAGCTCACCTACATCCATCGCTCCTCCAAGTACATAAACAAAAAGCAACATCAATATCACTGGGGTTAGTAGTCCACCGATAAATGTTTCCAGGCTAAGAAAAGATAATTTAATATTACGTTTAAATAATGTATTTGTTTCTATGATTGCTTTCAATTAGACCACTCCTTGTACTAATTTTAAAAAGATGCCTTCTAAAGATGCATTTTTCTGCTGGAAATTTGTGATCCTGATCGGTAATCGTTTTAACTCGTTCAGAAGATCAACTGAATCATTGAAATGATCCCCTACATTGACAGTCACAGAAAGTTTTTCTTCATTTTTTGTCAGTAGTCGTCGTTTAAAATGTGCAGAAAGTAGATTAAAATCCTCTATGGTCAATACATTGATCTCCATTTTCTGTTTGTCATATGTGCTTTTGATCATTTGTGGCGTAGCATTCACAATGATTTTACCTTCATGTAATATAGCCACTTTATCTGCAAGATACTCTGCTTCTTCCAAATATTGCGTAGTCAAAAAAATAGTCCGCCCTGATATTGCGGTTTCTTTGATCAATTGCCACGTTGCGATTCGGTTCTGGGGGTCCAAGCCTGTTGTCGGTTCATCGAGAAAAATCACTTGCGGATCACCGATAAAACTCATCGCTATATCTAAACGTCTTCGCATTCCACCTGAATAATTTTTAACTAGTTCTTGGCTGTATATTTGCAAATCAAACCGTTTCAATAAGTCACTGACAACCTTGTGCTTATCTTTCACATGACGAAGAGCTGCAATCATTTTCATATTCTCGTAACCTGTCAACATCTCATCAACTGCGGCAAACTGTCCAGTCAGACTAATAGCTTCTCGCACTTTAACTCCGTCTTTCAGTAGATCATGTTCATTGATTCGAACTTGCCCTCCATCAAAAGGAAGAATCGTAGTCAAAATTTTACAAAGTGTTGACTTTCCAGCCCCATTAGAGCCTAAAAGAACAAAAATTTCACCACGTTTAACCGTAAAATCTACGCCTTTTAATACTTGTTTTTTACCAAAATCTTTTTTTAGATCAATACTTTCGATTATTTTTTCTTTTTGCATGGCTTCTTCCTCGTTTCTATAAGATAATTCAACTATATATAAAATTAGAAGTATTATTTATTTTAGTTCAATATATTGAAAAGAAGGTGCGCGTATGAAAAGTTACGGAAAAACAATTAAAGAAATTCGCTTAAGTAAAGGGATTTTACTTAAAGGACTGGCGGATAAACAGCTATCGATGTCTCTTCTTTCTCAGTTTGAAAATGAGAAATCAACGATCTCATGCGAGAGATTCCATCACTTATTGTCAAAGTTACAAGTAACACTTGATGAATTTATATTGATGCAAACTGGGAATACTTTTTCTGCTTCACAATTGGCGATTATCGAATATATGGAATATATGTATATCGAAACAATCCAAGACTGGATAAAGTTAGAAGAACAGTATGAAAAATTGTATATTTATTACCAAGAAAATTATTCTTTAGAATTGGATCATGTGTTACAATTATTTCGTTTTGATTTGGCAATGAAAAAGGAGATTATTCAAGATACGCCTGTCCTTGAAGCATATAAAAAGCATAATCATTACTTAGAACCTGCCAAACACTATTTATTGAATACTGATACTTGGGGTATCTACGAGTTAAAATTATTCGCCCGTATCTCTATAGCAATTGAACCTTCTCTATTATTTCGTTGCTTGAAAAATTGCGGTCAAGAAAAGTCAGCGTTTATCCAAAATACCGGGAAATAAAGATATTCTCTATCAAACCTTTACAACAATATTTTCGGTCTTTTGTTTCTTCGAAGAAGTAGCTTACGCTAAAGAAACATTCAAACTATGGAAAACATGGGTCTTTAAAGAAGAGCACATCGAACAAGCCATTTTTATTCCTTTTTATGAAGGTTGGATTGCTTTTTTAGAAAACGATGTGTCTCTTGCTGATCGAATGATGGAACAATCACTCCATCATTTAGAAACATTAGGCATGTCAAAGTCGTTAAAAGGTTACCGAATTTTCAAACAACTCATTCTAACCAATGAATTCCCCGGAATCATTGTAAATGATCCCCTATTTGGCGATTTTTTAGATATCAAAAATTACTAAAGAACGTGCATTTGATCAAAAGAAAAGAGAATCAACATCCTCTACTTGAGGGTTGATTCTCTCATCGTACGTTTTAATCGATTCCAATCTCAGCTTTGACAACTGCTGCGATTTTGTCAACATAATAGTTTACTTTTTCATCAGATGGTGCTTCTGCCATCACGCGTAGTAATGGTTCTGTTCCGGAAGGGCGAACTAAGATACGTCCTTCACCGGCCATTTCAGCTTCTGCTTCTTCAATGACTTGTTTGATTGCAGGAACTTCCATTGCACCGTTTTTGTTACTTACACGGATATTGACTAATTTTTGCGGATAGATCGTTACTTCTGCTGCTAATTCTGATAATTTTTTACCAGTTTGTTTCATGATATTCAACAATTGGATCCCAGAAAGCATACCATCTCCAGTTGTATTGAAATCTAAGAAGATCATATGACCAGACTGTTCGCCACCGAAGTTGTAGTCATTTTTACGCATTTCTTCGACCACATAGCGGTCGCCCACTTGTGTCACAACATCTTTCAAACCGATTTCTTCGACCGCTTTATGGAAGCCGAGGTTACTCATGACCGTTGTAACGATCGTATCTTTTTTCAGACGATTTTTAGCTGACAAATATTTCGCACAGATAAACATGATCTTATCGCCATCTACGATATTTCCTAATTCATCCACCGCAATGATACGGTCGCCGTCGCCGTCAAAGGCAAGACCGACGTCTGCTCCTTTTTCTACTACCATTTCTGCTAGACGCTCAGGATGCGTTGATCCGACACCGTCATTGATGTTCAAGCCATTCGGATTTGTTCCCATCGTGTAGAAATCAGTTTCCAAATCAGCAAACAAGCGATTGACAGATGTTGCTGTTGCACCATTTGCCGCATCTACACAGACCGTTAAGCCCGAAAGATCGCCGTTGATCGTCTGTACTAAGAATTGTGAATATTTCAGCAACCCTTCTGGGAACTCTTCGACTGTACCTAATCCCTCAGCAGAAGGTCGTGGTAATTCATCGACTTCCGCATCTAACAATGCTTCGATTTCTAATTCTTGGTCATCATCTAATTTAAATCCATCTGCACCAAAAAACTTGATGCCGTTATCTTGAGCTGGATTGTGTGAAGCAGAAATCATGACACCTGCGCTTGCTTTTTGCAAACGTGTCAAGTAAGCCACTCCTGGTGTAGAGATCACACCTAATTGAAAAACTTCGATCCCGACAGATAACAGACCAGAAACTAACGCTTCTTCAAGCATTTGACCTGAAATTCTTGTGTCACGTCCAACCAATACACGTGGACGTTTTCCATCTTTCTCATGTTGGCTCAGTACATAACCGCCGCAACGTCCTAATTTGAAGGCCAATTCCGGTGTTAGTTCTTTATTCGCTTCTCCACGGACACCGTCCGTTCCAAAATATTTACCCATAGCTGTAAATTTGCTCCTTTAACTTAATTTTCCGATGAATCCTCTTGACTATTCGGTTGACTACTTGATTGTGTCGTCTCACTTGATGATTCATTCGACCCTTCACTCGATGTTGACTG
The DNA here is from genome assembly GCF_051714005.1 of Enterococcus sp. AZ171. Taxonomy (NCBI): domain Bacteria; kingdom Bacillati; phylum Bacillota; class Bacilli; order Lactobacillales; family Enterococcaceae; genus Enterococcus; species Enterococcus sp. AZ171. The sequence continues at coordinate 1,718,215 of NZ_JBIORA010000001.1, forward strand.
CGTCTCTTCAGACTGACGTGTCGTCGATGACGAAGAGTTCGCAGGTGTCGACCCTGCACCAGAAGTTGTACTTCCTCCCGAATTTCCGGAATTTCCCGAATTAGAACGGCTAGTGTTTTCCGTGCTTGTTTTCAGGACCGGTGTAATCTCAACATCGATTGAAGGTGGTGTGATACTAAGTCCACTCTCTACCGGAATATCAATATTTCTTGTCGTCCGGTGGACGATCCCAGAAATATCGATTGGTATCGTGATGCTATTTCCTAGTTGAGCCAGTTGACTCTCTGAACCAGTGACTTCTGCTTCAATGTCAGAGAAACTGAAATCGTAACTCTCCACATTATCTGCGGGGGTCCCTTGTGCTGTTCCATAAAGTCGAATCGTTTTCGTAGGCTTTGTTACCGTTGCTTTTGCAGTGACTTGCACTGGATCTGAAACAATACTTAAAGGTTCTCCTGCACTATTCAATGCTTGAACAGTGACTCTCGTATCGACCCCATCGTCCGTGATCATCGCAGGTTCGATCCTCGCTACGACCTGTTGGATCTCTTCCAGTGTCTGATCGCCAGTCGTGACCGTCACTTTTTTTGGTGATAATTCAAGGTCATTCAATTCGAATCCAGCTGGAGTTGATTCTGTTGTGAGTAAAGGCGTGACCTCAAATTCTTTTGTCACTTTTTTCTCGATAGTCACTGTGATCGTATCCGGCTCTAGTTTTGCTTTGACTGCACTGCTCAGATTTCTGATTTTCAATGGTACTTCATGTGTTCCTTCACCTAAACCAGTGAGATCTGCTGTCACCCGAAACATTCTTGTATCTTCAATTGCTTCGGCATTCAACTGAACACGATTGGCACTGGACAACTTCGCTGTGACCATACTCTCATATCCATGGATATAATATTGATCCGTATCGTATAAAAGTTGTACTGACACATCAGAAACGTTTTGCGTATAGGCTTCATTTCCTGACAGCGTGTCTTGGACAGATTGTCCATTTGCATTAAAATACAGCACAATACTGAATAATAACGCAACAAACGCATATAAGATACTTTTACGCCTATCTTTTGAGATCATTTGTGATCCCCTCCTTTAGTCATCACGTCTAAGAAGGTTTGGAGCGTATTTTTATTTTTGTTTTTTTCTTCGACGATCAAATTTTTACGCAAGATCGTCAAATATTCTTCTTGAGATAAGCCAGGCATCAATTGGTTATCCAACGTAATGCTGACATCTCCTGTTTCTTCTGAGACAACGATCGTAATCGCATCGCTCGCCTCACTGACTCCGACAGCCGCTCGGTGACGGGTTCCGAATTCTTTCGGAATCAACATACTTTCAGATAAAGGCAAGTAGGCACTGGCTACTGCAATTTTTCCATCTTTTACGATCACTGCACCATCATGCAGCGGTGTATTCGGAATAAAAATATTGATCAGTAATTCGCCAGTGATATCGGCATCTAAAGCAATCCCTGTTTCGATATATTCATCCAACCCGGTGTGGCGTTCGATCGTGATCAAGGCACCGATTTTACGTTTGGACATATATTGGATCGCTTTGTCGAAAGAAAGGATCATCTGTTCATCTTCTTGCTTCTCACTCTTCGATTGTTTGAAAAGTGAGCTACGACCGAGGTGTTCTAATCCACGCCGTATCTCTGGTTGAAAAATGACGATAGCCGCAATCACACCATACGTGATCACTTGATTCATCAACCAAGATAAGGTATGTAGACCAATAATCTCGGCTAAGATCCGAATAACAACAAAAATCCCTACCCCTTTTAGCAATTGGATTGCTTTTGTTCCTCGCAATAGTTGAATGAGTTTATAAACTAAATACCAAACAACCAATACATCGAGTATGTTCACCAAAAAATTCTGAGAAAACAAGTCACCGGAAAACATTTGTCGCCAATAGTCTAAATTAAAAAGTTCTCCGATTTGAAATGACATAGACAGCCTCTCTTCTCTTTTGAGATTTCCTCTTTAGTATATCATATGTTTCCTCAGAAGAGACTTATCTGCTTGGAATTTCCTAACAAAAACCAATTTTTTTCAAGAAATTTACATTTTCCATTTATTCACCAATAAGTTATTCTATTTCCTTGGATCGTTTCGTTTTATCATTCTTTGGTTTTTCTTCGTTCCGCTCTAGCGGCACGTCTGGCAGCACGTCTAGCTTCTGCTTCCGGATCAACCGTTCGTCCTTTTTTGACTCTCGGTTTTTCGATCTCTGGACTTTCAGTACCTTCTGTCGGTTCGATCTTCGCTTTGATTTTTTCTAATTGACCAGTCATCGCCGCATAGTTGTAAAACCGTTTTTTCGCATCTTGGATCGTTTTATTGAATAACTGCTCCGCTGCCTGCGGATGAATCGTTTCAAGCGATGAAAAACGGACTTGCTTGCGCATGAAGTCAGCCATCATGGTAAAATCAGGCTTTTTATAGTCTAGCGTCATCGGCGTTTTCTTCTTTTCGATCAATTCAGGATTATAGCGATACAACGACCAATAGCCTGAAGCCACTGCTTCTTTTGCTTCTTTGATCGATTCTTTCATTCCACCTAGTAACCCATGAGCAATACATGGCGTATACGCAATGATCAACGATGGTCCAGGGAATTTTTCTGCTTCTTCAAATGCTTTGATCGTTTGCATTTGATTCGCGCCTGAAGCGATCTGTGCTACATACACATTCCCATATGTCATCGCCATCATACCTAAATCTTTCTTCGAAGCATATTTCCCATTTGCTGAGAATTTAGCGATTGCTGAAGCAGGTGTAGCTTTCGAGACTTGTCCACCTGTATTGGAATAAACTTCGTTATCCATGACTAAAATGTTTACATCTGCGCCACTTGCCAAGACGTGATCGATTCCGCCAAAACCGATATCATACGCCCAGCCATCACCACCAATCATCCATTGACTATTTTTGACAAATAGATCTTTTTCTTGGTAGATCGTTTGTAATTCAGGAACAGCTTCAAGCTCATTTTCGATTGCCCCACGTAATTTAGCTGCCCGTTGTTGGGTTCCTTCGCTTTCAAACATATGCGCCAACCAATCTTCCATCAATTCACGTAGTTTTAAGGAGACTTTAGACATCACTTTTTTCATCGTTTCTGCTAAAGCTTCTCTTCTTGTTTGTGCGGCTAAAAGCATCCCATAACCAAATTCAGCATTGTCTTCTAATAATGAATTTGACCACGCAGGTCCTTGCCCACAATCATTTGTGGTAAATGGTGAAGCCGGCACTGCTCCGCCCCAAATAGATGAACAACCTGTCGCGTTGGCGATCATCATACGGTCACCGAACATCTGTGTCAATAGCTTCACGTAAGGCGTTTCCCCACAACCGGAACATGCCCCGGAAAATTCTAATAAAGGTTGATTGAACTGTGTTGATAGCACTGTATTTTTGCCTTTGATCGGATTTTCTTTTTGTCGCAAGGTCATCGCAAATGCCCAGTTGATTGCTTGTTTCTTTTGTTCTTCATAGGGCTTCATCACTAGTGCTTTACCTTTTGCTGGACAAGCTTCAACACATAGGCCACAACCAGTACAGTCTTCGACAGACACTTGGATGCGATACTTCAAACCATCTGGCCCACGCATTTCTCGAACAATGAACCCTTCCGGTGCTTCTTCTAGTTCTTCCTCATCGGCTAAGAATGGTCGAATCGCTGCATGAGGACAAACGAACGAACATTCATTACACATCGTACAGCGCTCACTGATCCATTCAGGTACTTCAAGTGCTACTCCGCGTTTTTCGTAAGCAGTGGTTCCTAAAGGCATATCGCCTCGTGTCATTCCGTTTTCTGCTAAGGTCCTCACTGAGAGCTGATTTCCTTCTTGAGCGTTGATTGGTTCAAGGATGTCTCTGATATAGCGATTTTGAGTATTTTTCTCCTTATCAGGAAGCGCCAATGTTGCCCATTCAGCCGGCACTTCGACTTTATGCAACAATTCCACTGTACGATCGATCGCCTTGATATTTTTTTCAACGATCGCTATTGATTTATGACCATAACTCTTCAAGGCTTCCTCTTTCAAAATCGGTAGGACTTCTTCGAAAGGTATGATATTCGCCAACTTGAAAAATGCTGTTTCCATCGCCGTATTGATCCGCCGACCTAGACCTACTTCTTGCGCCAAACGCATCGCATTGATCGTATAAAATTGGATCTCATTTTCAGCTAAATATCGTTTTAAATGGGTCGGTAGATGCGTAGCTAGTTGTTCGTCTGACCAAAGTGTATTCAATAAGAAAGTCCCCTTAGGTTTCAACCCTTTGACTAAATCATAGCTGTGAAGATAAGCAGGGGTATGACAAGCTACAAAATCGGCATGTTCGACTAAATAGGTCGAACGGATCGGTGTATCGCCAAAACGCAAATGTGAAACAGTCAGACCACCTGATTTTTTTGAATCATAGTAAAAATAGCCTTGTGCGTATTTGTTTGTATGGTCACCAATGATTTTGATCGCTGATTTATTTGCTCCAACTGTTCCATCAGATCCAAATCCCCAGAATTTCGCTTGGAAAGTATTCGCTTCAGTCAAATCAAGTGATGGGCCAACCTCCAAAGAACAGTAAGTTAAATCATCAATGATCCCGATCGTGAAACGTTTCTTCATATCCGTTTTTTCTTTTTTCAATTCATCATATACCGCTACAATCTGATCAGGGGTGACATCTTTTGAACCAATGCCATAACGTCCGCCGATCACTTTCAGATGACGTTCTGCATCATATAACGCACTTTGAACGTCTAATAATAAAGGTTCTCCCCCTGCTCCCGGCTCTTTACTGCGATCTAGAACAGCAATTGCCTTTACGGCATTCGGTAGTTTTTCAATCAATGTTTCAATTGGAAACGGACGATATAAGTGGATATTCAAGAAGCCGACTTTACGACCGTTTTGGTTCAAGTAATCAACTGTTTGTTGGATCGTTTGCGCAACTGATCCCATTGAAATAATGACTTCTTCTGCGTCAGCCGCTCCATAATAAGTGACCAGATCATAAGAAGTTCCTCGAAGTTCATTGATTTTATCCATATACTTTTTCACGATTTGGGGCAAACGATCATAGTATCGGTTGATCGTTTCTCGTTGTTGAAAGTGGACATCAGGGTTTTGATTCGTCCCACTGGTCTTCGGCCGATTAGGATTCATTCCACGTTCACGAAAGGCCTCCAATTTTTCTTGAGGAATCAAAGGAGCTAATTCATCATATTCCAACACTTCGATTTTTTGGATTTCATGACTCGTTCGAAAACCATCAAAAAAGTTAACAAAAGGGATTTCTCCTTCTAAGGAAGCTAGATGCGCAACTGGCGCTAAATCCATCACTTCTTGGACGCTGCTTTCCGCAAGCATCGCAAATCCTGTTTGGCGAGCGGCCATCACATCGCCATGATCACCAAAAATATTCAACGCATTCGTCGTCACTGCTCGACTAGCTACGTGAAAAACACTAGGTAAAAGTTCACCGGCTATCTTATACATATTTGGGATCATCAATAATAATCCTTGTGAAGCAGTGTACGTTGTTGTCAATGCTCCGGTTTTTAATGACCCATGTACGACACCAGCAGCACCAGCTTCTGATTGCATCTCTACGACTTTCACTGGTTGTCCGAAAATATTTTTTTTACCTGAAGCTGCCCATTGATCAACCAGTTCAGCCATTGTTGAACTAGGCGTAATTGGATAGATCGCTGCTAATTCTGTAAAGGCATATGAAATATATGCCGCAGCAGTATTCCCATCCATCGTCTTCATTTTCCGCATGTTTCATCACCTTTGCTCAATTTATCTAAATAATCTTTATTATTATACCGTAAACGAACAAAGAAAACCTCCTAATTTTGAAAGAAAAATCACATGCTAAAGATATGACAGAAATGCTTCGACCAGAATCGACAGGTAAAAAATAAAAAAATAGCTTTTCCCTTCTTACAACTTTTAGCTTTTTAATCTAGGAAATGAGAGATTAACGATTCACACACATTTATTTCTTTGAACAAATCATTGTCTTTTTCAGGGCAAAGTTATTACAATAGAATAAAGAGGTGTTAAAAAATGGATATTTCAATTATTGATGCAACAAAAACAAACAAAACTACTGGAATCATGTACGGAAACGAAAATGCACCAAAACAAATGATCGAATTTGTTAATCTTGCTTGTCCTTATTGTCGACAATGGTTTATCGAATCTTATGACATTTTAGAAGAGGCGGTTCAATCTGGAAGACTCTTACGAATCATCAAATTGTTCGACAAAGAAAAACCTAGTTTACAAAAAGGAAATGTGATGCATCATCATATCACTACGACGGATGGAAAAGTCGCATTAAAACAAATCAAAGCGATTTTCGATGCGCAAGATGAATGGAAACAACTTGATTTAGCCGGCATTGCCGAATATGCAACAGAAACACTTGGTTTAACCGAACAAGAAGACCAAGCAACTACTCAAGCAATCATTGATGAAGCAAATGCTGCTCACATCCAATTCGTCCCTACTGTAATCATCGATGAACATATCTTTGATGAATCGATTACACCAGAAGAATTGAGTGAATTGGTTAAATAATTCATCATTTGATCATTCCTTGATGTTCAAAATCAAAAATAGACTGAAAAGCGATTGGCTTTTTCGGTCTATTTTTTATCGTTGTAGTAACGAAGTATGCTTGGTTGAACGAAACTGTTGCGGCTTTTCTTGGAGGACCCGCTTGATATTCTCTACTTTTGCTTGTCGTTTGATTTCCTTTTCTATTTCCTTGAATTTTTTTAGTTTCTCCACATCATTTTTACGTTCACTGATTTTTTTATGCTCATTTTATTATTGCGCTTCGAGATGACTCGAACTGACTCTATGCTTACCCCATGTTTCATGGCATTAGTGACCTTATCGAGATACCTAGCATCTGCAAGGATCGCTGATTTTTGTTCATCTGTAATTCAATACTTTTTGTTAGATAATCTTGTCAGTCTTTTCAATGATCGCCTTTTACTGATGACTAATGATTTTTTTACCGAAAGTAGCTGCGCAATTTGGCTGTTTGTTTTTCCTTCCCCAATCATCCGCTTAACATCTTGCGTTTGCTCCTCTGTCAAATAACTATTTGTCCGTTTTTTGATATTGGGATAGTTTACTAGATCCGCTTGAAACGTGATTTGATAGATATTGGTCAAATTAGTATTGAATTGCTTTGCGACAGCTTCTGTTTTCTCCCCGTTATTAAGCTTCGTTAAAAGCAGGTGATTTCTAATTGCACAAGTTTTATGGTGATCCAAGTTAAGAGAGAGACCAATTTCGGCCATTGATTTCCTTTTTTTTAATTCCTCCATAAATTTGGCACATGCTTCAACTGAAAACAACGTCAGTGGCTCAGTTTTATTCTCTTTCTTATCTTTTTTCATGGGCTGTTTTACTGCTCGATTATGATAAACGACTTTCCGAAGTGCAGTAGTTTTCATATTGAACTTTCTAGCTAAGATCCTTGCTTTGATTCCACCCTCGCGATAATACAAAATTCGCTGATTCCTAAGTTTTCTTAGTTCATCCACAGGTGTATAAAATCGCTTGCTGATTTCTACTAGTGGCTGCCTTTGCTCGAATGCTTGTTCAATATGACGCGTGCGTGTCCGAATCACAAATTTTTGGTTGATATTCAATTGCTGGGCAATGATTCTTGTTGGCTTTCCTTGTTCTAAGCTCGCGACAATTGCTTGTTCTTGTCGATTGATATTTTTTAGCCATTTCTTACTTTCTTTTGTGACATGACCTTGCAAGGCAAGTGGTTGGCTAATTTTCTGACGAATACGTAAAACATCTTCAACTGATAATCGAAAAGTAGTGGCAACATCTTCTGGATGAGTCATTTGTAATCGTCTTAAAATGGCTTGTTCTCGTATCTTTTCTACACTACTCTCTGCCAATCTCCACCTGTGTGCAACTTCTTTGATAGTCAATTTTTGAACTAACTTTTTCTCGATCATATGATTTCGAATAGTAAGTATCTGTTGATGCTCCATATGTAGCTTTTTAGCGAGATCATTCTTTGAAGCACCGTTTATTAGATGATGTTTGATATAGTTATTGCGTACCTCTCGAATTTGATCTAGCGACATATTCAATCGGTGAGCGATTATTTCCATACGCGTACCTTTTTTGATCTGTCGTATAATTTCTCTTTTTATAACGAATCTGACCTGCCAAAGAGTAAGGTGATGTTTTTTTATGATATATGCGTTCGTTTTGCGATGTCTTATTTCCGCTAATACGTCTTGTTTTTTTCGATTGCTTGCGTACGTATTTGAAATCTTCTTTTGGATGTCACTACCTGTTTTTCATAATCACTCATTTACAGTTTCCTCCTAACTTGTTTGTTTCATTCTCTCGTTATAGGAGTATTTCTTTGATCGATCTTTCTTTTTTTCAACATATGCTAAAAAGAGATCAAGGGAATGATTCTACTTCGTCTTGATCAAAAAGAGTGCTAATGCTCTTTAGAATACTGTCCATTACTCGTATCTATTTATTCACGTTGTGTCATCAATTTCGTTTTTGGCATTTTTTCTTTTTGAATAATTTGCTGGATATTGCGGATTTTCGCTTCTTCTTTCACCTTAGTAAGTAGTTCATCCATCTTTTGTAGTGCCTTCATTTTTGCTGTTTTTCGTCTTTCTTGGATTTCTCTCCCCTTGATTTCTTCAAACCTAGTAGCCAAAACGCGGATGGTCGACTCACTAACCCCTGATTTCGAAGAATTCACAAAAGGAGTCATGTAGTTTAGGTCTTGCATGATCTGCTTTTTTTGTTCTTTTGTGACTCGATGCTTCATCTTGATTGTTCCTTTTTGTGATTTCATTTTTGTTTGCACACATCTGACCAGCGAGTCTTTGATTCCTAGTACTTCAGAGATTTCTCTGATCGTCATCTTGCGATTGAGGCAGTTTCTAACTGTTTGCACTTGTTCAGGTGTCAAATAATCTAAAGTACGTCGTTTGATATTTGGAAATTCTGCCAGATTTGCTCGGAAAATAACTTCACGAACATTTTTGATATCCATTTTGAATTCTTCTGCGACCGCTTGAGTGGATTCTCCACTGTTCAATTTTGTTAATATCCCATGATTTCTCACTTTATAGATCAGGGGGACGATTACTCCTAATTCTTTTCCCAAAGCCTTCGTTATTTTTGTTTCTTTGATTCGTTTCAGAATTTCTTGTCTTGTCTCATCAGACACTACTGAAATATCAAATGTTTTTCGAGAGCTTGCTGTAGTATGATCAAGCTTACTAGAAGCATTATTCCGACACAAAATCGATCCAACTCTGGATAATGACACATTAAATCTTTTTGAAAGAAGACTACTCGTTTTCCCTTGATCGCTTTGTATCAATAGACGAACATCTCTTAGTCGATAGAGTTCCTCGATTCCAATGTGGAATCGCTGACTGATTTCTTGGCCAGTCTATCCAGCTTCGAATGATTTTTCGATTTCCCGATTACGGATATCAATGACTGCTCGTTGACTGATCATTAATTCTTGTGCTACAGCTTTTGTTGTTTTGCTTTCTTCAAGTAAACTTAGCATCTTCGCTTTGCGTTCCTCTAATTGATCCAAGAGATTTTTGTTCGCGGAAGACAACTCTTTTGTCTTACTATTTGATTCTAGCGAACGTTGCTTGATCAAAAATACTTGTTCCATTGATAAATTGAAATCTCTGGCAATTTCTTCAGGATGTTGTTCTTTCAATCGTTCGATAATCTGTTCATTTCTGATTGAACAAATTTTATTGACTGATAACTGTGAATCTTTTGCTACTTCTGTTAAACTCGATCCTTTTATTGCGAATCTGCAAGATTTGTTTTTCACTCATCTGAAATTCAGCTGCTAATGCTGCTATCTCTCCATTTTTTGCTAATGCGGTATAAATATAATCATTTCGATACTTACGAACTTGTGAGACTGTCAATTTCAACCGATAGGCAATTTTTTTTTGGCTTTTTTGCCCGATAATCTCTTGGATTGCCAGCTTTTTCTTGGTTGTATAGAGGCGCTCTCTGCTGATTTGATACTTGTTCATGATGTCTTTTTCCAACTGACCTGATATTAACTCACGATAAATGGCTTGATCACGCTTTTCTTTTAGGTCTCTTGTAGGATATAGTTCATCTATTTTACGTTTCTTACTTTTATGTGCTTCTTCCATAATGCAATCTCCTCCTCACTATCACTAATTTACATTCATTATAAGTACCTAAACTTTAGATTCAGGCCCATTTTTAAGAAAAAGAAAAAAAGTGGTCTGACATCTATCCTCTTGCTTCGATGGACCCTAAAAGCAAAAGACAAATTAGTCAAACCACAATATGTTTATATTTCCATTAAATGAACAATAAATTCATTGTTCGTTAGGATGCTTGTTCCTTTAATTTTTCAGCAAATTCGTTGATTTTTCGAATCCGATGATTGATCCCTGATTTCGAGATCGCTCCGGATGGGATCATTTCTCCTAGTTCTTTTAAACTGACTTCAGGATGTTGCAAGCGTAATTCAGCAATCTCTTGTAACTTTTCCGGAAGTGCTTGTAAACCCACTCGTGCTTCGATCAATTCAATATTTTCAATCTGCTTTGATGCTGCATCAATGGTTTTGTTCAGGTTAGCCGTCTCACAATTGACTAACCGGTTCACTGAATTTCTCATATCACGCACGATCCGCACATCTTCAAAGCGCAACATCGAATTTGTTGCCCCAATCAGAGTCAAGAAATCAGCAATTTTTTCGGCCCCTTTTAAATAAGAGATATAGCCATTACGTCTTTCTAGTGTACGCGCGTGTAAACCATAGTAATTCAACATATTACAAATATCTTGGTTATGTTGTTCGTAGATCGAATAAATCTCTAAGTGATAACGACTTGTTTCCGGGTTATTGACTGAACCCGACGCCATAAATGCGCCACGTAAATATGAACGCATCTTTTGTGCATTTCCCATGATCTCATCGGAAACATGCCCATTGAACATCATGCCATCCATGATATCCAGATCCATCAATACATTTTTTGTTCCTTGTTTCAAGCGAACGATGTAGACATTATTCTTCTTTAATTTCATTTTCTTGCGTACGAGCAGTTCGCTTCGTACTTGATAATGATCTTTTAAAAGTGAGTAGATCCGTCGAGCAATTGCGGCGTTTTCTGTCTGTACATTCAAGATGAATTGCTGGTTGACGATTCCAAGTGAGCCATTCATTCGTAATAACGCGGCTAATTCCGCTTTTGCATGTTCTCGATGGACTTCCAAACCAGTCAATTCCTTCTTGACTTCAGCTGCAAATGACACGTTATCCACCTCCTTTTCACAAAATTTTTCCTTTAATTACTTTGAGCCAAAGACGATACGAAATAGTTCTTCAACTACCTTTTCACCATCATGGAAGACCCCGCCATTTTTCAACTCTAAAAAGTCTGTCGAAATGACCCGACAATTTTCTTCTCTTAAGCCATTAAAATCATGTGCTACTTGGACAAGGTATTCATCGTAGATTTCCGGGTCCATGTAATCTTTTGGTACTTTTTCTGTATTGACTAAAACAGTATCGATAAAGGGTTGGTCTAAATGTTGATGCAACACACGAATATGGTCTGCATCTGAAAAATGTTCTGTTTCCCCTTTTTGTGTCATGATATTACAAATGTACACGACCTCTGCTTTCGTTTGAAGCATGGCTTCACCAACTTCTGGTATGACTAAGTTAGGAAGAATACTCGTGAACAAGCTTCCCGGTCCTAAGACGACCATATCTGCTTCCATGATCGCAGAAACGACTTTGCGGCCTGCTTTGGCTTCACTTTCGTCTTCTGTATTACGCACGAATACCCGATCGATCGTTTTGCGGTCAAGAGCGATTTTAGATTCTCCGATCGCTGTCGTTCCATCTTTGAAGACCGCATGTAAAGTCAACGGCGTTTCAGAAGAGGGATAGATGTGACCATCCACGTGCATCATTCGAGACAATAGTTGCACTGCTTCATAAGTACTCCCTCTCATTTCAGCAACTGCCGCAATGATCAAGTTACCAATGGTATGATTGGCTAAAAATTGGTCTTCTTTTTTGAAACGGTACTGAAAGATATCTTCGTAAAATTGAGGCATATCAGATAGCGAGACTAACACATTTCTTAAATCTCCTGGAGGAGCCATCGCAATCGACTGGCGAATCTCACCGCTGCTACCGCCATCATCTGCGACAGTCACGATTGCCGTGATATCGGCTCCTTGATTACGTAGACTTTTCAAAATAACAGGTAAGCCTGTACCGCCTCCGACTACAACGATTTTGGGTTTTCGAATTCGGTAAGTTTTCATTTTCATGAGCGGTTCACCGTCTCTTTGCGCTTATCTTTGTCACGATGAGTTACATTGACTTTATATGTTTCACTAAGCGCTTGAGATAACCTTTCTGTTAAAGCAACTGAACGGTGTTGTCCACCCGTACAGCCAATTGCTACAGTCAAACTGCTTTTTCCTTCTTTGATATATCCTGGCATGACTGTCTTTAATAAATCAAGGAATTTCAAATAAAATAATTCTGTTTCGTCAAAGGACATGACGTAATCATAGACTGGTTTATCTTTCCCAGTCAATGGTCTTAAATCAGCGATATAATGAGGGTTCGGTAAAAAGCGAACATCCATTACAATATCTGAATCAATCGGTAATCCATATTTGAAACCAAACGAAACAAACTCGATGCGAAATCCTTGATCATCTTTTGTTTTAAATGTTTGATTGATTTTTTCACGTAGTTGTCGTGGAGTTAAAGTCGTCGTATCAATAATGACCGAAGCTTGTGCTTTGATGTCATTTAAAATCGCCCGTTCCTTACGAATACCTTCCGTTACTAGACCATCCATCGCCATCGGATGTGTTCTTCTGGTTTCTTTATAACGAGCAACCAACTCTTCATCAGAAGCATCTAAAAATAAGACAGAGGTATCGATGAAATTTGTGTTTTCGATCTCGATCAACATACTTTGGATCTCTTCAAAGAAAGAGCGTGAACGTAGATCCACACCAAGTGCCATTTTTGTGACTTTCCCCGATTCCTTGATCAGTTCCCAGAATTTCGGGATCAGTGTTGGGGGCATATTATCGATACAAAAGTACCCCATATCTTCAAAGCTTTGAATGGCCACAGTTTTACCTGCACCGCTCATTCCTGTAATGATTACTAGTTCTAAATTATCAGCCATCCGTATGGCCTCCTCTCTCGTTCTCCTATAAAATTATATCATCCCGGGCGTATCATTGCTAGTTTGAATTCGATTTCTTTTGATTTTATTCAAAGACTGTGAAACAAAAACAAATCACTTCAAAATAAGCACGAAAAGTGAGTGGGACATTAGTCCTCTCGCACATTCTAAAACCGAATAAATGGCGAGAACAAAAGTACGCTCTTCGGAAATAAGGCGCCATCCACAAAAATTTGAAGAACAATTTTCGTGGATGGCGTCTTATTTCTCGAGGGGAAACATTTCTGTCTCTAACTCTTTTCGCGCTAATTTATAGGAGCTGAACCCCTGTGGATCAAACTCAGCCCACAACTATTATTACACTCAAAACCTATCTTACTTTCGAGCAGATAGTGCCATCTCGATTGTTCGATCAGCTAATATCGACTGCGCATCGATCACAGGATAAGGATTATCGGAGGCAACTTCTTGCATCAAAGACAATTCTGTACAGCCTAAGATGATCTTTTCACATGCCAATCGTTGAACGACTTCTTCTAAAATCTCAAAATAAAGTTCTTTGTTCAAGCGATCTGCTTCTTTGATTTCATGATAAATCAAGTAGTTCACTTTTTCTTGTAGTTCTTGGTCAGGAATCACCACGTCAAATCCTAACGCTTTGATTTCTTTTTCGTAAACGCCGGCAAGAATACTTCCTTGAGTTGCTAAAACAGCTACTTTACCCGTTGTTTTTTGACGGACAAGCTCTTTTGCCGCTTCTCGTGGCATATGCAAAATCGGAATCGTCGTCTCTGCTTGTAAGTCATCAAAAAAGTAATGAGCTGTATTACAAGTCAAAACAATGAAATTCGGTTGTAGTAAATTTTGTTTTTTGACATCCTCTACTAAATAAGAGACAGGATTTTCTTTTGTTTGATCCAAAATGTAGGCCGTTCGATCAGGAACTGTCGCATGATTGAACAATACATAGTTCAAATAATCCTGATCTTTGGCGGCTTTGACACGATGATTGATCAAGCGTACAAAGCTTTCCGTTGCCATCGTTCCCATCCCACCTAAGATGCTGAAAAAATTCTCCATGAACTAGCCTTCTTTCGAATGAAAGTATTTTTTAAATCTTGGAATATAGTTTCGGAACATATAAGTCATCAATACCCAGCGTTTAAGTGAATGATCTTTCGCATAAAACACAGTCGTTCCATAGCGTTTTTCTTTGATCAACTGCAAGGCACGTTGTTTTTGTTCGTTCTCTTTGGCATAAGTCAAAAAGACTTTTTTAGGCACGCCAAGCCATAGCTTCGCTTGGTCTGATTGGTTCGTTCCGTAGGTCGTTTCCACGAATGGCACACCAAAGACACGGTCTTCTGTTAGAAAACGTGCTAAATTCAGACCATTAAGCGTAACAAAGAAACTACTTCTTCCTTGACGAAGATTGATCTCAAATAATTTATATTCCCCATCTCGTGGGTCATATTTCATGTCGAAGTTTGCAAAACCAGTGTACTCGATTTTTTCTAGAAATGCTTTGATCGTTTGGTAGATCTTCTCGTTATAGTCAGGCATGATCACCACATAGTTTCCGATAGACGCTGGTGTTGGGTCTTCAAGTAATGGATGTCCTAGACACATCATTCGTACTTGATGCTGGTCATCAACGTAGGCATTCAAAACACGCATATTGCTGTCATCCCCAGGAATAAAATCTTGTGCGATCATTTCGCTCTTATAACCTGCTTCATAGATCCGACCTAACATCAAATCAAATTCCTCGCGATTATCAATAATAAACGCTTTTTTTCGTCCCTCAAATTGGACAGATAAATATTCCACACTATTTGCCGGTTTTAGTGCTACAGGAAAATTGAAAGGTAACTCTTGTTCCAAGCGGCCATTGTTCAACATTTCTTTTCGAATGATCAATGTTTTGGGATAAGGTAACTGATATTCTTCACATATCTCATAAAAACTCACTTTATTCACTAATCGCTCGAAAAGTGAATAATCGATATAAGGACATATAAAAGTTTCAGACAGCTCCTCTTTATGCTGAGATATCAACTCGGCATATCCATCGCCACAAGCTATCAGTAAATATTTTTTATTTTTATCCGTATATTTTTCTTTTGCTAAACGTCTCATCGTCTCTATAAAAACCGGATCTTGATCAAATCCTGGAATCACTTCAACGTTTACGATTTTGCTATAGCGGGTAGGCGCTAATTGATTCGACGCATAGGATTGACAAACTGTGCCATATGCCTCGTGAAATGAACGGGCCATACCATAAACGTTCATATCGCTACCTAATAAAATAGGGATAAATTCATTTTTTTCATTACTGTTCATCATTATCTCTCACTAACTTAATAATCTCTTGTTTTTTCTTTTACAATTACACAAGGAATATCATACCATAAAGAAAAAAGCAATCAAAGGAATCTCCTCCGATTGCTCAATTCTTTTTTGAACGGATTGAACTTATAGGAAGTTTTTATCTATACCAATAAGTGTAGAAAGAACTACCATATAAAATATTCTAGAATATTCATGAAAAGAAAACAATACATATTGTATTCTTTTAATATTTTTTTAACTATCATCATCACTTTTATTATTTTCCCATGATTTTTTTCAAATAATGTCCTGTATAGCTTTCTTTGACTTTCACTAATTCCTCTGGTGTACCAGTCGCTAGGATCGTACCGCCACCTTCGCCACCTTCAGGTCCTAGGTCGATCAAATGATCCGCTGTTTTGATGACGTCTAAATTGTGTTCAATGACTAACACAGTATTTCCTGCATCAACCAATCGTTGCAAAACATGCAATAAACGAGCAATGTCATCAGTGTGAAGCCCTGTAGTCGGCTCATCTAAAATATAAAAATTCTTCCCATTAGAAATTTTGTGCAGTTCACTCGCAAGTTTCATTCGTTGCGCTTCTCCGCCGGACAATGTCGTTGCTGGTTGTCCCATCGTGACATACCCTAAACCAACATCAACGATCGTTTGTAGTTTTCGATGGATCTTAGGGATCGGTTGGAAAAACTCAACGGCATCTTCAACCGTCATCTCTAAGATATCCGCAATACTTTTTCCTTTGTAATGAACTTCTAATGTTTCTGAGTTATAACGTTTCCCATGACAGACTTCGCATGGGACATACACATCTGGTAAGAAATGCATTTCGATTTTGATGATCCCATCCCCGCGGCAAGCTTCACAGCGTCCACCTTTCACATTGAAACTGAAACGACCTTTTTTGTAGCCACGCATCTTCGCTTCATTAGTTTGAGCAAACAGATCACGGATATCATCAAAAACACTCGTATAAGTCGCCGGATTACTTCTTGGTGTCCGACCAATCGGGCTTTGATCGATATCAATGATTTTTTCGATTCCTTCATAACCAGTTATCGTTTTGAACTTTCCTGGTTTGGCTGAATTACGATTGATTTTTTGTGCTAATGCCTTCTTCAAGATACTGTTCACAAGCGTACTTTTCCCTGAACCAGAGACTCCAGTGACCGCCACGAACTCACCCAAAGGAAACTCGACGGACACGTTTTTCAAGTTGTTTTCTGTCGCACCTGTGATCTTGATCGCTTTCCCTGTACCTTTTCGTCTTGTTTCAGGAACAGGGATCGATTTTTTGCCAGACAGATATTGTCCGGTCAATGAATGTTTATCCTTCGCAACTTGAGCTGGGGTTCCAGCAGAAACGATCTCGCCACCTTGATGTCCCGCACCAGGCCCAACATCGATCAAATAATCAGCTGCACGCATCGTATCTTCATCATGTTCCACAACCACTAAGGTATTGCCAAGATCACGCATTTTCTTCAATGAACCGATCAAGCGATCATTGTCCCGTTGATGCAAGCCAATGGAAGGCTCATCTAAGATATAAAGAACTCCCGATAGATTTGAACCGATTTGTGTGGCTAAACGAATCCGTTGCGCTTCTCCGCCTGATAAAGTGCCCGAAGCACGACTAAGTGTCAAATAATCAAGACCCACATTTTCTAAGAATGACAAACGATCATTGACTTCTTTTAGAATCGGACGAGCGATGACTTTTTCTTGCTCTGATAAAGTTAGATTTTCAAAAAATTCAACGGCATGTTGGATCGACAACTCATTCGTCTGACCAATATTCGTACCATTGATCTGTACGGATAAAGCTTGTGGATTCAACCGGTAACCGTCACAAGTCTTACACGTCAATTCTGTCATGTAAAGACGCATTTGTTCTCTCGTAAAATCGCTGTTCGTATCATGGTAGCGACGTTTGATATTGGTCATCACCCCTTCAAATGACGTTTCAACATCTCTCACTCCTCCAAAATCATTTTCGTAGTGGAAATGGAAGGGCTCTGAGGTACCATTCAACACGATTTCTTGATGTTCAATAGGTAAGTCTTCAAATGGTGTATCCATATCGATGCCATAACTTTCGCACGCTTGAGCCAGCATTTGTGGATAATATTGCGAACTGATGGGATTCCAAGGGATGATTGCTCCTTCGTTCAATGTTTTTGTTTTATCTGGGATCACTAGATCGATATCGACTTCTAATTTGACACCCAAACCATCACAATCCGGACATGCGCCAAATGGTGCATTGAAAGAAAATAAGCGCGGTTCTAATTCTCCCACTGTAAACCCACAGTACGGACACGCATAATGTTCGCTAAAGAGCATTTCTTCTTCCCCGATCACATCGATCAGTACATAGCCATCCGCTAAACGAAGCGCTGCTTCGATAGAATCGAATAAACGAGAGCGGACGCCTTCTTTGACCACGATTCGGTCAATCACGATCGCGATATCGTGTTTTTTATTTTTCTCTAATTCAGGTACTTCGCTAACGTCATAGGTTTCTCCGTCTACACGAACACGAACATACCCTTCTTTTTGGACACGTTCAAATACTTTTTTGTGTTGTCCTTTTTTCTTTACCACGATCGGTGCTAAAATTTGGATCTTCGTCCGATCAGACAGTTCTAGCACTTTGTCCACCATTTGTTCGACGGATTGACTGGTGATCTCGATATGGTCATTTGGACAGATCGGATGACCGACCCGAGCAAACAACAAACGTAAATAATCATTGATCTCTGTGACTGTCCCTACGGTAGAACGAGGGTTTTTACTGGTTGTTTTTTGATCGATCGAGATTGCTGGGCTAAGTCCATCAATACTATCGACATCCGGTTTATCCATTTGCCCCAAAAATTGACGGGCATACGCAGATAAACTTTCGACATATCGGCGTTGTCCCTCTGCGTATAATGTGTCAAAAGCAAGTGAACTTTTCCCTGAACCGGATAATCCGGTGACGACCACGAATTTATCACGTGGGATCGTCACATCGATATTCTTCAAATTGTGCGCTCTTGCGCCATGAATAATAATTTTATCGTTAGCCATGTTTACCCCCTACTCAGATGCTTTTAATTCAAGAATCATATCACGCACATTGGCTGCGGTCTCGAAATCCAATGCTTTCGCTGCATCTTTCATTTCTTTTTCTAGTTTCATCAATAGTGTTGCTTTTTCTTCTCTTGTCATCTCTTCATAAGAAACTTGTACCGTTTCTTTTGCATCATCTTCTGATTCTTTCGTAATCGAGATCAAGTCTCGGATTTCTTTGATGATCGTTTTCGGAACAATACCATGTTCCTCATTGTATTGTTGCTGGATACTACGACGTCTTGACGTTTCGTCCATGGCCAAACGCATAGAATCAGTGACTCTGTCCGCATACATGATGACTTTACCTTCTGAGTTACGTGCCGCACGTCCGATGGTTTGGACTAACGAACGTTCACTTCGTAAGAACCCTTCTTTATCGGCATCTAAAATAGCGACTAACGATACTTCAGGGACATCTAATCCTTCACGTAGTAAGTTGATACCAACTAATACATCGAACTCACCTAAACGAAGGTCGCGAATGATCTCTGTTCGTTCTAATGTTTTGATATCACTATGCAAGTATTTCACTTTGATCCCTAACTCTTTGAAGTAATCGGTCAAGTCTTCTGACATCTTTTTCGTCAACGTGGTCACGAACACCCGTTGATCTTTTTCGACCCGCTCATTGATCTCACCAACTAGATCATCGATTTGACCCATGATCGGTCGTACTTCGATGACTGGGTCTAATAATCCTGTTGGTCGAATGATTTGTTGGACCACTGTGTCTGTTTGTTCGTACTCATAAGGTCCAGGAGTAGCTGAAACATAGACGATCTGGTTGACATGTTTCTCAAATTCTTCTAGACGCAAAGGACGGTTATCTAGTGCAGATGGCAAGCGGAAGCCATAATCGACTAGCATTTGTTTTCTCGCACGGTCTCCGTTATACATTCCACGGATCTGTGGCATCGTCACATGAGATTCATCAATGACCATCAGCGCATCCTCAGGGAAGAAATCTAATAACGTATACGGCGGTTCGCCTTCTTTACGACCATCCATATGACGTGAATAGTTTTCGATCCCTGAAGTATAGCCCATCTCTAACATCATCTCGATGTCATAGTTCGTCCGTTGTTCTAAGCGTTGCGCCTCTAGTAATTTGTTCTCATTACGTAACACAGTCAAGCGTTGTTCCAGTTCTGCTTTGATATTTGCGACCGCATGTTCCATATGATCGTCATCGGTCACAAAGTGAGTGGCTGGGAAAATAGCGACGTGCTCTGTTTCGCCTAATACTTCACCTGTCAACGCATTCACCTCACGGATTCTTTCGACCTCATCACCAAAAAATTCCACGCGTAATGCTCGCTCATCACGTGAAGCCGGAAAGATCTCCACGACATCACCACGCACTCGAAAACGACCGCGCTGAAAATCAATATCGTTTCGCTCAAATTGGATGCTGACTAGATCTCGGATCAATTGATTACGGTCCATCTCCGCACCTTGTCTGATCGACACGACTTGTTTTTGATATTCGAATGGTGAACCTAATCCAAAAATACAAGAAACCGAAGCAATCACGATCACGTCATTTCGTTCTAACAATGAACTTGTGGCGGAATGACGCAATTTATCGATTTCATCGTTGACACTTGAATCTTTTTCAATGTACGTATCACTCGAAGGTACATAGGCTTCTGGTTGATAATAATCATAGTAAGAAACAAAATATTCGACCGCATTATTCGGAAAGAACTCTTTGAATTCCCCATATAATTGGCCAGCTAGTGTCTTATTATGTGCAATGATCAAAGTTGGTTTATTTACTTTTTCGATCAAATTAGATATCGTATAGGTTTTCCCTGTTCCGGTCGCACCTAATAAAATCTGCGCTTTTTTACCCTCATTTACACCTTCGACCAACTGCTTGATCGCTTCTGGTTGATCGCCGGCTGGTTGGTATTTTGACACCAACTCGAAATGACGGGAGGTATCTCTTTCAATCATTTTTCGTCCTCCTTTTCGTTCATTCCTTCTCTCATTTCATCAAAAAAAAGAAAAGGAAAGCAAAGGCATTCCTTGTTCTTCTATTATATCACGGCGAACATACTTTCGCCAATTGAAAGTTTCAGATCTTATAGTTCATCTCTTTCTTTTATTACATGTCACATTTTCTTACATACCATGTAATAAACTGCTACTTTTTTGAATTATTTTTTCTTGGAATCTTGTGTTAGGAATATCTTTTCGCCTATAATAGTTAAATATGGAAATTATCGAAATTTATATAGGAGGTTATTTATGAAAAAAAGAAACATGTTACAGACATTCCTTTTCATAATGACAGGACTTGTTACATTCGCTCTGCACACGCCTGTGCAAGCTGATGAGACGCAATCGACTACAGCAACTAGCGAGACGATGCAAAAAATAGAACCTAAAAAAGACGTTTATGTGATTGCAAGTGATTCGGCCTTCGCTCCATTCGAGTATCAAAATGCGGATGGCGAATATGTGGGGATCGATGTCAGCTTAATGGAAGCTATCTCAGAAATGCATGGGTTCAATATCCGCATGGACTTCCGCGGTTTCTCTGCTGCGTTACAAGCATTGGAATCTGGACAAGCAGATGGAATGATCGCGGGGATGACGATTACAGATGAACGTAAAAAAACGTTTGATTTTTCAGACCCTTATTTCCAAAGTGGTATCCAAATCGCAGTCAAAAAAGGCAATACTTCGATCAAGTCTTATGAAGACTTAGATGGAAAAACAGTCGGTGCGAAAGTCGGTACCGAAAGTGCAGATTTCTTGGTCGCTAACCAAGAGAAATATGGCTACGAAATCAAATATTTCGATGCTGCAGATCAACTATATGACAGTTTGAGAGTCGGAGCAATTGACGCAATGATGGATGACTATCCAGTAATCGGTTATGCGATCAAAAATGGTCAGGAATTAGAAACGCCGATCGAACGAGAAACTGGTGGCTCTTATGGTTTCGCAGTGAAAAAAGGAGAAAATCCTGAATTATTACAAATGTTCAACGAAGGATTAAAAGAATTAAAACGAACAGGTCAATATGATGAGATCATCAATCAATACATCTCTACAGATGAAAGTGCAGCAGCACCAGCTGTTGATGAATCGACATTGACTGGCTTGATCCAAAACAATTACAAAGCGCTATTGAAAGGCTTATGGCAAACGATCCTATTAACCTTGATTTCATTTGCACTAGCTTTAGTTGTCGGCGTAATCTTCGGTCTTTTCAGTGTTGCACCGATCCGCGCCTTACGAACAGTTGCCAGCATCTATGTAGATATCATTCGTGGAATCCCGATGATGGTACTTGCTTTCTTCATCTTTTTCGGTCTACCAAGTATCGTCGGCTTTACGATTCCTGACTTTATTGCAGGGATCATTACATTGACCTTGAACGCGAGTGCCTATATCGCTGAAATCGTACGTGGTGGGATCAATGCAGTTCCAACAGGACAAATGGAAGCTTCACGAAGTTTAGGTCTGTCTTATAACCGTACGATGCAAAAAATCATTTTACCACAAGCATTTAAAATCATGATTCCATCGTTTGTCAACCAATTCGTGATCTCATTGAAAGATACGACGATCATTTCAGCGATCGGTGTGGTCGAGTTGTTACAAACTGGACGAATCATCGTTGCTCGGACCACTCAAAGTACGTATGTTTACTTGATCATCGCAGTAATGTACTTGATCTTGATCACTGCATTGACGAAATTCGCGAAAGTTTTAGAAAAGAAGGTGAAATAAGATGACAGAAAAAATCTTAGTCGAACATCTTGTAAAAAAATATGGAGACAACACTGTCTTGAACGACATCAACGTGTCGATCAATGAAGGCGATGTTGTTTGTGTGATCGGACCTTCTGGTTCAGGTAAAAGTACTTTTTTACGTTGTTTGAACCGTTTAGAAGATCCGACATCCGGTGATATCATCATTGATGGTGCTCATTTGATGGATAAAAACACAGATATCAACTTAGTAAGACAACATATTGGCATGGTATTCCAGCATTTCAATCTTTTCCCACATCTTTCTGTGTTGGAAAACATCGTTTTAGCACCGATGGATCTAAAGAAACTCTCTCGTGAGGAAGCAGAGAAAAAAGCAATCAAATTGTTAGAAACAGTTGGTTTAGAAGACAAAAAAGATATGTACCCAGATAACTTATCTGGTGGACAAAAACAACGGGTTGCTATCGCTCGTGCATTAGCTATGAATCCCGATATCATGCTCTTTGATGAACCTACTTCAGCCTTGGACCCAGAAATGGTCGGCGATGTATTGAATGTCATGAAAAAATTAGCGAAACAAGGAATGACTATGGTCATCGTGACACATGAAATGGGCTTTGCTAAAGAAGTCGCTAACCGTGTCATGTTTATAGATGGCGGCAACTTCCTTGAAGATGGCACACCACAACAAATCTTTGAAAATCCGCAAAATGAGCGAACGAAAGATTTCTTGGATAAAGTATTAGATATCTGATCGACTAAAAAAGGCCTCTAAGAACGTCTGGAAAAACCAAGCGTCCTTAGGGGCTTTTTACTATTGATTTTTAACGAATGTTACATGATCCACCGATACCCATCCTTGCGCTTTTACATCAACATAAATGCCAATCTCACTCGTGCCTGAAGTAACCGGGATATCTTTGATCGTTACCTTCGTCCACTCGCCACTTTTAGTGATCGAAGTCTTCAGTTCTTTCCCACCATGATTTTTGACATACACCTGACTAGTGGTCAAATCGCCGCCTGCCATAGTATAAGCAGTTAATGTGTAGGTTCCCTTGCTTAATCCATTAACCGTTTGATATATCGACATTTGATACGCTTGATCATCCCAAAAGGTTGCTTTATACGTTCCGGAAAACCCACCAGTTTCAGTTTTCAATGTATCGATTGCTGCACCATTGCCTCGCCACACCGACCAATTGGACGGTGCGTTCGTGAAACCGTCATTTTCAAAACTAGGATTTTTCAGAAGATTTTGCTGTCTCCCGGCTTCTTGAAACGCCTTTAAGCTGGAAAGTGCTTGCCCATTGAAATCAAACATCGCTTGGTTGTCCCACTCATTTCCTGTTTGAGATTGTACGCCTAGATAGTTCATTCCAGCAGCTGTTGCCCAAGAGACATTGCCGTTATACCATAGAGGTTCCCAGTAGAAGAATCCGTTTCCTTTCTCATTTGGCACGGTTTGGATACGGGTCACCAAATCATTCAAATATTCTCTTTGTCCTGCTGGTGTTGCCGCATAGCCTCCTGCAATTTCCTGTTCAGGTCCAAAAGCATTGGGCATACTATCCGCACTGGCAGTTGTGTGTCCATACGCAGTCTCTACCACATTGACTTCTTTATCATATCTGGCACTGATCGTGTTCATTGTTGTTTGTAAGGCATTCATCGAGCCATGCCAATAAGGATAATAGGACAGGCCGATCAAATCGTAATCCACCCCACGTTTTGTAATCTCATCAAACCACCAAGTAAATACATCTGTATCTCCACCATCAGCTAAATGTAGCATGATCGGCGTGTCGACTGGTTGTGTTTCTTTTACTCCCCGAATCCCAGACTTCAAGAAAGTGGCTAATCGATCAAACTCGCCACCACCTTCCCCCCATGATTTCCCATGTGGCCAAAGCATGCCGCTATTCAATTCATTACCTATCTGGACCATATCAGGATATACGCCATTGTTTTTCATTTCTGTCAATACACTTTTCGTATAACCGTATAAGGCTGCATCAAGTTGCTCAAAGCTATAGTTTTCCCATGCTTTCGGTAGGTTTTGTTTGCCAGGGTCCACCCAGAAATCACTATAATGAAAATCAAGTAACACTTTCAATCCTAGGTTTTTCGCACGTTTCGCCAAAGCAATCGTTGTTTTCAAATCATTCGTGCCTGCACCATATGAGTTCCCTTGATCATCATAAGGATCTTGCCATAATCGCAAACGAACATAGTTGACGCCATTGTTCTTTAGAATCTGTAATGCATCTTTTTTCACACCATTTTCGTAATATCCTGCACCAGATTTTTCCATATCTGCTAATATCGAGATATCTGCTCCTCGTATCAATTCCTTTGCCTCCACTTGCTTTGTGCCTAATACTACACTGACTAATGAAACAAATAATCCGACAACCAACACTCGCCAACCTTTTACTTTGTTCATTTAACGATCTCTCCTTTGATTTAAAATTGATCTAAAACAAACCGAACAGCTTTCTCAGGATCTCTTGTCAAACCAATGTATTCTGCACCTTTTGTGGCAACCAATTTAATCCCTAAACGATCTGTGTCTTCCTTGATATCCTCATAGTAAGATTGGACTTGCGGCGCCAAGACGATCATATCAAAGTCTTCCATCATCTCGTAATGAGAACCATAAGCACCTGCTAAAGCACTGATTGGTGCATCAAATTCTTTTGCTCCTTCTTTTAAGGCATTTGCAAGCATAGCACTTGTACCTGCACCTGCACATAAAACTAATACATTGATTTCTTTTCCTGAATCACCCAAAGAACTCGCTTCTGTTGCCAATACTTCATTCGCCGGAATCGTCACAGTCACTTTTGTTTCGTTTTCTTGCATGGCTACTTGTTCTGCTTGTCGTGCTTCTTGCTCGACTAACGTTGCATCATACGCCTTACAGAATGGGAAGTAGATTGCAAAGTCGACGAGAATCAAGACGGCTGCTAATACAAACGCCAAAACCCCCATGCCGGTTCCCAAAACTAGTCCAATCGGCGCTGGCGTTGCCCAAGGTAAGACATACATGAAACTATTCATTCCAAACACATCAACAAAAAACTTGAACAAGCAAACGTTTACAATCGGTGTCAATAAAAACGGAACAAAGAAATACGGATTCAAAATCATCGGTGCCGCAAACAACAACGGCTCATTCACAGCAAAGCTGACTGGAATAACTGAAGCTTTACCAACGGCTTTTAACTGTTTGGATTTTGCAAACAGCAAAAAGATAAACGGCACGACTAAAGTCGCACCTGTTCCACCCATCGTTCCGACAAAATTTCCTAAACCAACAGTCAATACATGTGAAGCTTGTTCCCCAGAATTAAACAGTTGTAAATTGGTTTCGACATTCGCATAAATGATCGCTGCAATCGCTGGTTCAACAATCGATGGGCCATGCACACCAACAAACCAGAAAAATGCCATAGCACCCCAGATCACGGCTATCCCCAAATAGCCATCTGCTGCTGTAAATAGTGGTTGTAATAAAGTGATGATGGCTTCTGCAAAAGAGATGCCAAAAAGACTACGTGCAGCTAAGTCGACCAACACGGCGGCAAAGACCGAAAATGAAAATGGAAAAATATCGCGGAACGTTTGAGAAATCGTTCCTGGCACTTCTTTTGGCATCTTGATCGTAATATCTTTTCGTACACAAAACTTATAAATATTTACAGTAATAAATGCAGCGATGAACGAAGCAAGTAATCCTTTCGTCCCCATATATTCCGTTGAAAAACCACCTTCGATCGGTGAGACACTCAACAATAAGAAACTAACTAAAGAAGCAAGCATCACCGATGTGGTATTGATGATTTTATTTTTCGGCATTCTCCGATTCATCGATTCAGCTAAACAACGTGCAGTAGTTGTAGAAACTAATATGCCCACGACCCCCATCGAATAATTGTAGATTTTCCATAACCAGGTCGATACTCCTTCTGGCCATTGAAAACCAAAAATCTCAGGAACTGCCGCAATCAAAATAAAGATACTTGAAAATAAAATTGCAGGCATAGCCGTCAAGAATCCATCTCTGACCGCACCTAAGTATATATTACGTGAGATTTTTTCAAAGATCGGTTTGCCTTTTTCAATTTGCTTGATGATCCCATTCATGCTTTTCACTCCTAGTGATTATTTGTTTTTATATAACTCAATAAAATCTTGGATCAAATCTCTTAGCAATAAAGTAGTCATCAAGTGATCTTGTCCATGGATAAAAATAAATCCCATATCCATATCTTTTCCTGAAGCTTCTTCTGCTAAGATCTTCGTTTGTGAATTATGGGCTAATGTCAAATTCTCATCTGCATCCTTCAAGGCTTCTTCCACACGATCAAATTTCCCTTGACGTACTTCTCTTAATAATGTGAGTAACGTACTACGTGCATCCCCTGAATAAGCCACGATCTCAAAACCTAACATTTGCAATTCTTCTTTATTCATCTTCCATTCCTCCAACTTAAATGATTGTTTTTGTTTCACTGACGAATTTGTACCAATAGGCGGACTCTTTAGGGTAACGTTTTTGTGTTTCGAAATCGACATAGAAGAGTCCGTATCGTTTATTGTAACCATTTGACCAAGAGAACAAATCCATTAACGACCATAGGAAATAGCCTTTCACGTTGACTCCAGCAGATATAGCTTGGCTCAATGATTCTAAATAAACTTTCAAATATTCGATCCGTGGTTGGTCCATGATCACACCATCATCGAACTGATCTTTGAATCCCATCCCATTTTCAGTGATGTAGATTTTATTGTAGTGGGGATAATCTTCCTTGATACGTAACAATAAATCATATAACCCTTCTGGATAGATCAACCAGTCCCAATCCGTTCGAGGGATCCCTTCTTTATAGATCCGTTCCCCAATTCCTTTTACTTTATAAACAGAAGTTCCTTTGTCCCCTGTGCCATTATGATGGATCGCATTCTCTCCATGATACGCTTTGACAAAGTGGCATTGATAATGGTTGATCCCCAAGTAATCATTACGATGTGAGGCACGCTTCATCTCCGCCAGATCCTCTTCAGGAAACTCATAACTTGCGTCGTTCGCTTCACAAATCTCAGCAAGTGCTGACAATGTTTCATCAGAGTAATATCCTAAGTAAGTGGCATCTAAGAGAAAACGGATCGACAACGCATCATCTAAGAATGCTGCATGTTGATCTTCCAAAGCGTCCGATGCAGGATATTTCGTTTCTAAGGAATGAACCACACCAATTTCACCGGCGTATCCCTCGTCCTTGAACAAGTTCACCACTCTTGCGTGCGCATACATCATGTTATGCAAACAAGCAATGATTTTGGTAAAATCATAGGTGATTCCTGGTGGAAAAATCCCTAATAAATATTGATTCGTTGCCACTGGATAAATCTCGTTGAAGGTACTCCAGTAACGCACTTCTTTAAATTCTTTAAAGCAAAATTTTGCATATGCAACAAATGCTTCTATATTGTCTCTATTTAAAAAATCACCTTGATCAAATAAAACTTTCGGAGTATCAAAATGATGGAGCGTCACAAAAGGAAGTACACCATGTTTCTCACAAGCTGCAAAGACCTTATGGTAAAATGCCACACCCTCTTCATTGACTTTCCCAGTTCCATCAGGAAAAATACGACTCCACGCAATGGATAAACGTAACCCATTCACACCAAACTTTTCACATAATTCAATATCTTTTTCATATTGATGATAGAAATCACTTGCCGGATCAGGACTGAATCTTCCTTGTTTCTCTAAAAACTCGTCCCAAGCAACTTCACCTTTTCCGCCTTCTTTTGTTGCACCTTCTACTTGGTATGCCGCTGTTGCTCCGCCAAAAATAAAATCTTCTGGTAATTTCAGCATCTCTTCCCCTACCTTCTTGTCTACTAATTTATATGACAACACGAATTGTAATCGCATCCAAAACATTTGTCAACAAAAACAAACAAATTCAATCAAAAAATTGCATTTATTTAAAATAAAAGTGGCAATTGTTTGTTTAGGTTGATTATTTTTGTTTGCACATGTTTGTTTTTGTTGACCTCCATTCTATTCTATGGTAGATTATTTGTGAATTGGGAGTGATTAGATGTTAAAAAGAGAGCGCTTACTAACAATTAGTGAGATGGTGAATAAAAAAGGAATTTTAACGGTCAGTGAGATCATCGAACAATTGAATGTCTCTGATATGACCGTTCGTCGAGATTTGGATGAGCTAGAAAAGTCAGGAAAATTATTGCGTATCCATGGCGGGGCTCAAAGTCTTACCTATACCCTCGACCAAGAATTATCACATACAGAAAAATCAGTCATGCAAATCAAAGAAAAGCAACAGATTGCAGCAACTGCTGCACAGTTGATCAATGAAGGCGATACAGTCTTTTTGGGCCCAGGAACGACGATCGAGTTATTAGCTTCTCACTTGATCCACAGAAAATTGCGGATCATTACGAATAATTATGCCGTTTTTGAAGTGTTAGCCCAAGCAGAAGTTCCCGAAATTTTGTTGATCGGTGGCGATTTTCGAAAAAACACTGGTGCATTTGTCGGCCCCATCACCAACGATAACCTCAGAAAACTGAAGTTCACCAAATCTTTTATCAGCGCTAACGGTGTGCATAATGAAGCAATCTCAACCTATAGTACTGAAGAAGGCGAAGCCCAACAAATTGCATTGAACCATTCGAAAAATAAATACTTATTAGTGGATCACCAAAAATTTAATCGCGATGACTTTTATATCTTTTATCAATTACATGATTTCGATTTATTGATTACTGATCCACACATCAAGTCACATGTGAAAGATCATTATTCGCAATATGTCCAAATAAAATTAGCGGAATCGCTAGAAAATGAACTTTAGGAGTGAACGTATGAAAGGAATTATTTTTGATTTTAACGGGACGATGTTCCAAGACTCCCATTTACATGAAGCGGCTTGGGTCCAAATGATCCATCATTATTCTAAAAAAGAGCTTTCTGATGAAGACATTGTTAAAAATATCCATGGACGTACCAATAGCGAGATATTGAATTATTTTATCTCACCTACTTTATCTAAGGAAGAAGTCGAGAAACTATCAAACGAGAAAGAGGCATATTATCGCACTCTTTGCTTAGAAAAACCGGATGATTTAGTGCTTACGCAGGGATTGATCGGTACTTTGGATATATTGAAAGAGGAGGATATCCCGATCACCATCGCTACAGCGACAGTCAAAGAAAACGTTGAATTTTATTTCGAGATTTTCGATTTAGCGCGATGGTTTGAATTTGACCAAGTCGTTTACGATGATAATACTTTTCCAGGTAAACCACAACCTGATATCTTTATCAAAGCTGCCCAAAAATTGGCTCTTGAACCAAAAGACTGCTTGGTCATTGAAGATGCTTATTCTGGACTTTTAGCAGCCAAGCGTGCAAATATCGGTACGATCATCGCCATTGATCCATTTGGAAAAAATCGCCAGTTATTCTCCGATCAAGAACTAAGAAAAGATGGTATGATAGAGAATTTTGATGATTTCTATCTCAATTTCTTCTCCACTGCAACTTCATCAAAAAAAAGATAGACGTATGATCGTCTATCTTTTTTTGTATTTATTTACGTTTTTTTCCGCCAAACGCATCTTTTACTTTATCAAAAAAACCATCTTCTTGTTGCTCTTGAACATGCATGCCGCCTGCTTTAGCAAACGCACGTAAAGCTTCACGCTGTTCCTCATTGAGGTTTTTAGGTGTGATCAATTTCACACGTACATGTTGGTCCCCTGTAGAACCACCACGTAAACGCGGCGCTCCTTTGCCACGTAAACGGAAGTTCGTTCCCGTTTGCGTACCAGCAGGGATTTTCAATTTGACATCCCCATGAACAGTTGGCACTTGTACTTCATCGCCTAATGCCGCTTGCACGAAGCTTAATGGTAACTCATAATAGATCTCTGAGCCATCGCGATCGAAGATATCACTTTCTTCTACTCGGAAGACCACATATAGATCTCCGAATGGGCCTCCATTTTCGCCTGCTTCACCTTGTCCTGCTAAGCGCATTTGTTGTCCTTCTTCCACACCGGCTGGTACATTCACTTTGACCGTATGTGCTTTCTTCTCATGACCAGAGCCATGACAAGTTGGACATGGTTCTTTGATCTCTTTCCCAGTGCCTCGACACACATCACAAGTTTGGCGGCTCATCACACGACCAAGTGGCGTTTGACGTTCCACATTGATCGTTCCAGAACCATGACATTTATGACAAGTCGTCGGTTGTGTTCCTGGTTTTGCACCATTTCCGCTACACGTGTGACATATTTCTTCACGGTTGTATTTGATTTCTTTTTCTACCCCAAAGATTGCTTCTTCGAAGGATAAATTGACTGTATATTGTAGATCTGATCCTTGACGAGGGGCATTTGGATCAACAGATCTTCCACCACCGCCAAAAAACGAATCAAAAATATCTTCAAATCCACCAAAGCCAGCTCCACCACCGGAGAAGCCGCCAAAGCCACCAAAGCCGCCGCCACCTGCGCCATAATTAGGATCAGTTCCGGCATGTCCGTATTGATCGTAAGCCGCACGTTTTTGTGGATCACTTAAAATCTCATAAGCCTCGGAAACTTCTTTGAATTTTTCATCAGCATCAGGCTCTTTATTGATATCTGGATGGTATTTCTTT
Organism: Enterococcus sp. AZ171; assembly: GCF_051714005.1. Lineage (NCBI taxonomy): Bacteria > Bacillati > Bacillota > Bacilli > Lactobacillales > Enterococcaceae > Enterococcus > Enterococcus sp. AZ171. The sequence continues at coordinate 1,749,436 of NZ_JBIORA010000001.1, forward strand.
GATAACTTTCGATAAGCTTTTTTTATTTCGTCTTCTGAAGCTCCCTTTGACAGCCCCAAGACTTCGTAATAATCACGTTTTGTTGCCATAGGCTTTCCTCCTATTGGTTCTCTTCATTTCCACGTCGTTTGTTATCATATCACACTTTGATCGAAACAAAAACCGGAAATTTCGAAGTATCGACTAAAGAAGAAAAAATCGATCATTGATTTCTATGGCATGAAGAAAAGAAAACATTTCTCTTCTTGATCCAAAGAAAAATCATAATTGATGACTTGTTTCTTTACACTAGCGATGCTTCTAAACTCTATAAAATAAAGTGATACAAGATTATTCCCTCGGAAATAAGCCGAAGAATCGCGAAAATATGAGAAGCTATTTTCGAATTCTTCGGCTTATTCTAAGCGGGACTTGATCTCTTTAAGTGAAACTAAATGAACTGATTATTTTTTGTCGTCATCGACTTCTTCAAAATCAGCATCTACGACATCATCCGCTCCGCCTTGGGCAGCTTCAGGATTTTCTTGAGCTTGTTGTTGTGCCGCTTGTTCATATAATTTAACTGTCAAGTTTTGCACGATTTCGTTCAACGCATCACGTTTTGTTTTCATTTCTTCGATGTTGTTTGCTTCTACTGCAGCTTTCAACTCGTCACGAGCTGCCTCAGCTTTTTTCACTTCTTCTTCGTCAACTTTACCTTCTAATTCTTTCAAGGTTTTATCAACTGAGAATAGCAATGCATCGACATCGTTACGTAGATCCACTTCTTCTTTACGTGCTTTATCTGCTTCTGCATTAGATTCAGCATCTTTCACCATGCGTTCGATTTCTTCGTCTGTTAGACCTGAAGAAGATTTGATCGTGATTTTTTGTTCTTTTTGTGTACCTAGATCTTTAGCAGATACATTTACGATACCATTTTTATCAATATCGAATGTTACTTCGATTTGAGGGATACCGCGTGGTGCAGCTGGAATATCTGTCAATTGGAAGCGACCTAATGTTTTATTGTCCGCAGCCATTGGGCGTTCCCCTTGTAATACATGGATATCTACCGCAGGTTGGTTATCCGCAGCTGTTGAGAATACTTGTGATTTACTTGTTGGGATTGTCGTATTACGATCGATCAATTTTGTAAATACGCCACCCATCGTTTCGATACCTAATGATAATGGTGTTACGTCTAGTAAAACAACGTCTTTTACATCACCAGTGATCACGCCACCTTGGATTGCCGCACCCATCGCTACAACTTCATCTGGGTTTACTGATTTGTTTGGTTCTTTTCCTGTTTCTTTTCTTACAGCTTCAACAACCGCAGGAATACGCGTTGAACCACCGACTAAAATCACTTCATCGATTTCTGATTGTGACAAACCAGCATCTTTCAATGCTTGACGTACAGGAACTTTCGTACGTTCCACTAAGTCAGCTGTCAATTCATCAAATTTTGCACGAGTCAATGTCATTTCTAAGTGCAATGGACCAGCATCGCCAGCTGTGATAAATGGCAAGCTGATTTGAGTGCTTGAAACACCTGAAAGATCTTTTTTCGCTTTTTCAGCAGCGTCTTTCAAACGTTGTAAAGCCATTTTATCTTGACCTAAGTCAATGCCATTTTCTTTTTTGAATTCAGCAACCATATGATCAATGATTTTGTTATCAAAGTCATCTCCACCTAAATGGTTGTCTCCAGCAGTAGATAATACGTCGAATACGCCATCGCCTAATTCAAGGATCGATACGTCGAATGTACCACCACCAAGGTCAAATACTAAGATTTTTTCATCGCGATCTGTTTTGTCTAAACCATAAGCTAGCGCTGCCGCAGTCGGTTCATTGACGATACGCTCTACTTCTAAACCTGCAATTTTACCAGCATCTTTAGTTGCTTGACGTTGTGCGTCGTTGAAGTATGCAGGAACAGTGATAACTGCTTTTTCTACTTTTTCGCCTAAATAATCTTCTGCGAATCCTTTAATGTATTGTAAGATCATTGCAGAGATTTCTTGTGGTGTATATGATTTACCTTCAACATCCACTTTATAACCAGCTTCACCAATATGGCGTTTGATGGAAGAAATCGTATTAGGGTTTGTTACTGCTTGACGTTTTGCTACTTCCCCTACTTGGATCTCACCATTTTTAAATGACACAACAGAAGGTGTTGTACGGTTTCCTTCTGGGTTTGCAATGATTTTTGCTTCATTTCCTTCTAATACAGCTACTGCTGAGTTTGTAGTACCTAAGTCAATTCCGATAATTTTACTCATAATCAACGTCTCCTTATCTTATTACTAAGTTGTTTGTTTCTATTCCATCATGACTTTATTGCGCAACGATAACCATTGTCGGTCTCAATACGCGGTCATGTAATTTATAGCCTTCTTGTAACACTTCAACGATCGTATCAGCAGGTAATTCATCTGTTGCTGGCACGGTCTGAACTGCTTGATGCAATGTCGGATCAAAAGGTTCACCTTTTGCAGGGATTTTTTCGATTCCCTCTTCCTTCAATGCATGTTTCAAACTTTCAAGAACCATCTCGACACCTTTTTTCAAACTTGCACCTTGCTCATCAGATACTTCTGTTGCTAAAGCACGTTCTAAGTTGTCGATCGAAGGTAATAATTTTTTGGCTAAATCTTGTGAACGATATTTTTGCAATTGCTCTCGTTCGTTTTTACCACGATTTGCCATATTAGCGATTTCTGCTCTCGCACGCAAAAACTTGTCTTCCATTTCATCAAATTCAGCTTGGAGATTTGCAAGTTCATTTGCTTCTTCTTCCACTTCTGAAACTTCTACTTCTTCCGTTTCTGGATCTAGCTGCGTATCATTCAATTCCTGATCTAATTCTTCATGGTTTTCTTTCATGATGCAGTCTTCCTTTCATTATTCAGTCAGATGCTTGATCGCTCAAATCGAAAAAACGATCAGTCACTTTTGTGATTGTTTAAAAATCCGAGCGATCAAGTGTGCGATAATAATCAGCGAGTTTGTGCGCCAATTCTTTTCGATAGACATCGACAAGGCCTAACATTTTGGAATATGGCATACTAGTTGGTCCTAGCAATGCAATGGTTCCACGTCCATGGCCGACGATTTCATAACTCGCTTGGATCATACTCATATTTTGCAATAGGTCATTGCCTATTTCCGAACCGATTTTGATATGTATCTTGCTATCCATCGGTACGATCATCTGTGTCAGTTCATAGGAATCTGTCATAAATGAAAACATTGACTTGAACTGATCCACATCTTGCAACGGTTCATAATCCAATAAGTTCATTTGGCCACTCACATAAACTTTATCTTCAAACGCATGACTCAATACCGTATCAAAGAGATTTGACATCCCTTCCGTTGTTTGAAAATATTTATGCAAGATCATTGGGATCTCCGTGCGTAATTTGTTGTATACCGTCACTAACGGATCTCCTACCAAACGGTCATTGACAATACGAACCATTTTTTCTAAGTCCTGACTACCTAAGTTTTCAGGAAGAGTAAAAACCTGACTTTCAACGTTCCCATTATCAGTCACCACGATCGCAATCACCTGACGACTGTTCAATGGCACGATGCGAAAACCGGTCAAACGGCGATCTTTAATCTCGGGTCCTAACGAAAAAGTAGTGTAACTAGTCAACTCAGATAAAATCTCAGCTGATTGTTTGATGATTTCGTTGATTTCATGGAATTCCTTGTTTAAAGACTGTCGAATTTGGTGCAAATCATCATTTGCTACACGAGCAGGTCGTAACAGATGATCCACATAATAACGATAACCTAGCGCAGACGGTATACGTCCAGAAGAAGAATGTGTCTTTAAAAGTAGACCTTCATCCTCTAAAGCTTTCATATCATTACGGATCGTCGCTGGACTTGCCTCGACTCCTTCCGCCATTAACGTTTTGGAACCAACGGGCACCCCACTACTCGTATAGTTTTGGATGATCAGACGTAAAATATCACTTTGTCGCTGTGTTAACATCTTTCTCACCTCTCATTAGCACTCTTAGCTTCTAAGTGCTAACCCACTTATAAATATAGCAAGAAGACTAAAAAGTGTCAAGGAAAAGAACCCACTTTTTTAGCACTCTGCCACCGAGAGTGCTAATCAATTGTCAACTTGCTTAAAATACCGTCATATCAGTCTTTTAATCATAAAAAAAATGATCAAATCGTTTTTTTATTTCGTTGTTATAAAAAATTTAAACAATCATTCAGTCGTTTATCAAGTCCTTATCCAATAAAAACCGTTCGAAGACATTATTTCCCAAAAAAGTTCCTTTTTGTGTCAAATATACTCGGTCTTCTTCATTCACTAACAACTCTTCTGCTACTAACTCATCCAGGACAGATTGATACAACGATTCAATCGATCGACCATAACGCTGTAAAAAGTGTTGCTTCTCAATGCCCACCTTTTTTCTTAAACCAAGAAACATCTCTTCCTCAATTTGATTTTTACGAGATAACTCTTCACGTTCTAATACCGGTAGCTCACCTTCACGTAACGGACGCAAATAATGTTGGATCGGACCTTTATTTCGATATCGCGTATGATCCAAATAGCCACTTGCCCCTGCGCCAAAACCGAAATAGTGATCATTATTCCAATACATCAAATTGTGTTGCGATTCATGACCAGCTAAACCAAAGTTACTGATCTCATATTGATGACGTTGGTGTTTTTCCATCGCCGCAATCGTTTCTTCAAACATCCGTGTCTCCGTCTCTTGATCTGGTAATTGCAACCGACCTTGTCGAACCCAATTCATAAACATCGTTTTATTCTCTAAAATCAATGAATAAAGAGAATAATGAGGTAATTCTAAGGCTAATGCCCGCTCCAAAGTATCAAGATAGCCTTCTAACGTCTGCCCAGGTAACGCATAGATCAAATCAATGCTGACATTTGAAAAATTTTCCGCCTCTAAAAATCGCATTGTTTCATAGACATCTTCCGCCGTATGTTTTCGACCAATTTTCTTTAATAAGCGATTATCAAAGGTCTGGACCCCCATCGATAAACGATTGACCCCATAATTCTTCATTACTTGTAGCTTTTCCCTGGTCAAATCACCAGGATTCGCTTCCACCGTAAACTCTTTTCCTTCATTAAAAGGTAAGATCTCTCTGGCACCAGACAATAGTCGATCGAGCTGCTTAGCCGATAAAGAAGTTGGCGTTCCACCACCAACATACAGCGTCTCCAATTCATTCACCGGACGACGCTCCATCATGATCGCCATTTCCTTTAGTAGCATTTCGACATACTCATCCACTGGTTGACCTTCTAGAAACACTTTATTAAAGTCACAGTAATAACAGATATGTTCGCAAAATGGAATATGGATATAAGCAGAAACCTTATGTTCTGCGGATTTGTTTGTTTCTTTCATTGTTTTTTCTTTCTCCTTACGTCAAAAAGTCGTACCGCTTTTCGACCACTCTTTAAACGGTGTTCAAGTGCCAACTCCTTGAAATAAGCCAGCAATTTTCAAAACATGAAAAGCTGTTTTAAAAATTGCTTTCTTATTGTCATCGGAGCTAACCGGCACTTTCACGACCTCTTATATACGCATACTAAACGTATTTAACAAACAAATCCACTAAAAAATCCAAGAATCGGTTTCTTGGATTAGTTTTTCTTTAGTTGTATTGGAGACTTGTTTGTAAATTTCCAGTGTGGTTTTCATGTTGGCGTGCCCTACACGTTCTAGAATGTATGCGTTTCGTGTTATAGTAAGTTTCAATCTATTTAAATATCTCCATTTGAGCCTGATCAATATCTCTAAATTGAGCATCATTGATCAGCTCTCTTTTTATCGTTTTGTAAAAAGATTCCATTAAGGCATTATCATAAGGTTTTCCTTTTCGGCTCATACTAGAGCGTGCTTCTTTTTTTCTTAACACCGATTGGAATTTAGCGCTTGTTTATTGTGAGCCTTAATCAGTGTGAATAATAACCCCTGGTCCAGGCTGCTCTTTTCCAAATGCTTGAAGAAAAGAGTCCACAACTAATTGACCTTTCATTCTAGGTGACATAGACCACCCAACAATTTTTCTCGTACAGATATCAATAAATATAGATAAATAAAGCGTTCCTTCTTTCAGAGTGATATAGGTAATGTCTCTTAACCAAATTTTATATTTTCTGTGGCCTTGAACCTTTGTTGATTAACAAAATTGGGTTGTGAAAGTGGCTCGCACTACATAATTTCCCTCTGAAAAAAAGCATACTCAGCCTCTCTGCGATGTTGATCATAAAAGATATAAAAAGTAGTTTCTGCCTTACGTATTTTTGCTCTTAATAATGCTTTTATTTTTTCTGAATCAAAATCTACAAAAGACAATTCACATAACACATGCTGGATCATTTCTTTGTAACGACCCATATATTCGCCAAATTTGATTGGTTTTCCAAGTTGTTCAAATTTCATAATACAATACTTTTCTGTTGCGCATACTTATCGTCATGGAATATTTAGATACAATATATTCAAACCATGTTATTATATAATTTGAGGAGAGTGAAATAATGAAAAAAATATTTGGTTGTTATTACTTGTATCAACGATTACTTTATTTGCTGGTTGTTCTATCAAAGTACCGAGCCAACCACAAAAAAAGTTAGTTCTACAACGAGTAGTACGGTTGAACAAACAAAAATATCAAGCAGTGAACCAACTTCTGAATCATTATTAAAAGAATATCCTGCAAGTGAATGGCATCCTGGAAAAATGGATATTCAAGGTATGATTAATGCTACTCAAGGCAACGAAACTAAAGCTTTGCAGGATGCCTCTATGGTTGCAGAATTGAGTTTATCACCTTATTTTTCTGATAATACTGACAAAGCTGAAATTGAGTTAACTAAAACAGGAGATAACTTCTATAGTCTAAGCATTACTAATAATTATTTAGAGAGTGAACAAGATTTAGAACGTTTTGAAAAGAACTCAGAGCTTTTGATGGCACAACAACCAGTAAATAAATCAATTAATCTGTATATATTTACTCGAACAGGAATGGGACTGAGTCGCCAAGTGGTTACTAGTTATCAATTAAAAGATGATGGTACTATCGCAAAAATTTAGACTAAAGTTAATGAATAGTTTTGCAGACTTCTTTGATCAGCAAAATATAATTGACGATAGAATAATCTATGGTTTTTCTGAAAATGTTAAATATGTATATTTAAAGGATTTCATTATTATTATACAAACTAGTAACATACCTGGTCTAGATGTATCAGACTACCTGGTTAATTCCTTATTTATTTCATCCCAACCAATTGCATTAATTGATAATTTAAATATCATAAAATCCACTTTTTCCTTTGACTCATATGAAAGATGGAATCAAAGTTCTCCAATCACAATATCTATAAATAAAGCAGAAAATTCTGAATCTGTAAACTATGGTAAGGAAAATCTAAAATCAATTGAAAGCTCATTTCTAATAGAGGTTGATACAATGGAATTTTCTAAAAGAGCTATACTATCAAGGAGACATATTGATGGATTTACAAAATTTGAAATTTCTCTAAAAAAATTTTGAAATAAAAGTTTTAAACGACAGTCTACTTCCTTTTTAAAGATTTTAAAGATAGTTTACTTAAAATCAATAATTTTTATTCAATTTTTTTTGGGACGAAAACTAAATTATAGATATTTAAAAATATTTACAGATTCACAAGAAATTATCTTACCCACGGAGATTCAGTAAGTAAATATGAATTAGCCATTACCAATCCAATAGAATTATATATGTAACTCTAAAATTACAATGTATCTTAGATATTCTTATGCTAAAACAATTAGATTTCGACGAATTAACAATTATAAAAAATATTTCTAGATACGATGTTCCTTATCAGAATCTTTTCTATCATAATAATTCTATCCTACCGTAAAAATTTTATACTCTCTTTTTCATAAATAATCGGGCTTACAACCGATTATTTATGAAAATAAACATAATACACTTTATGCTGAATATAAATTGTAATCAAAGAGAAATAATATCAATTAAATACTAATTAAAACGTATTAGTATTAAGATAAATGCTAATGTAAAAAAAACTATATAAACATAAAACCTATATTTTGTTAAATAATCTTGTGTTTTCATATAATCTGATCTTGACAAACTTTTCCCAAGGTTTTGTCGTACTAATTTTTTTATTCTCCATAAAAAGCTAATGCCTATACTAAAACACAACAGACTTAAGAAACATAAGCCTATTCGGATCGCGAAATATATCAATTTAACCTACCTACATCCTTTTCAATATGTACTGTTAAAGGCTTATTCCAAAAGATAACTATTATTTTTCTGACGATTCTAGCTATACCTTCTGCAAGAATTCTCTTTACCATAGTTCATAGTAGTACCAAGAAAATTTTAATTACAAAAAAATTATTAATCTTTAGAACTTTTTTTACATAATATACAAAAAATCATAAACCTTTAAGCCACACGTTTAATATAACCTAATAACATAGTTATTATTCAAACTAATCATAAAAACTTATTTTGAACGCATAAACGTTAAATTTATCTCAATCAAGTATGATAAAATCAGCAAAACAAAAAAAGCCATACACATATTTCTTGGATGACTTCAGTATCCAATCCATTTTACCCTAACCAACTAATCCTTTCTGTCTTTTATTCGCTTCATCTGTTACATATTTCATTCCAGCATAAAATTCTTTCGCTATGACAATCTCTACTAAATCCACAATACTTTTATTTTACATTTCTTGTACCTTTTCCTTTTCACTTTATAAGTGTATTTTTATTTAACTGATTGATAAACTACTTAGGCAAAATAAAAATCAGTTGAACATCCTCCGTCTTTATACTATGTCTATAAAAAGAAGGAATGTTCAACCAACCTTGTTTTTTGGTGCGAAAAAATAGAAGAGATATAAGTAATTTCATGCATCTGTTCTTTTGTCGAAATCACCTATTTAGCCAAGCTCATTAACACCGCCTTTTCAATCGAAAATTAAGCGGTAAAAACTTGGTATTTCTGATAAAATGACTACTTGTAAATCTTTATCGAGCGAAAATATTTCTAACTCTTTCGACTTTGGCTAGAAAATGATATGCCAAGAAGTTTCAACTGGTTTTTGAATCGCTTGAACTTTTTATATTATTGAAACATGACTGTCACATTTGCAACCACACGCACTGTTCGTCCATTTGGATATGAAAGCATTAGCTCTAGCTTATGTTGACCAACTTTTGATAGAACTTCAGGATTCAAAATAGTGATTTCAGGACGATCGTTTTCTTCTATATGGGTTTGCTCAACAAAATCAAATGGATCATAAGATTCACCTAAAATAATCTCAACCGTCCGACCAACAGGAAATGCATCTTGTATTGGTATTTGCGTTTCTTTATATTGATCATACATTGTAGAATCGATCAAACTTCTCCAATCCTTTGGCATTTTGTCATACTCTGCTGAGGTCCAATACTCAACATTTAATTGACGATCAGATGTGTCATCACGTGTATTGCCAGAAACATATGTTGACTCTCCTTTAAAACCTTCAGAAGCTTGATTCATGATCAATAGCTCTCTCCGGCGGTTGGCTGGAATATTGTGATAATTGATAAATTTATTATCAATAAATACCCCATTGTATACGTTGTCCTTTCCAGTATGCCGATTATACTCTATCCCAATCGCGTATTTATCCTGCCACTCTTTAAAATCAAACACGTTATTTGCTACGAACCAATTCGATAACTCAGCTACTTGACCTTGAGCAAAACTATCTCCTAATCCAAATTCTGGTGTTTCATACATGATAATACCGGTATTACGTAGATAATTATTCATGATCGTGATGTTACGTCCTGATTTGAATTTAAATCCACCATAAGGTCCATTGTGCAATCCACGAACGTGATTGCCTACAACCTGTACATTCTGTGATCCTCTTAGATAGATGGCATGATCACCTACCACACCATATCGATCCTCGTTCTCGTACATCTGCTGGAAGAAATTATTTTTTATCAAAACATTCTTCGAATTACTATATGAATTGACACCACAAGAAAGATAGTTTTGTTCGTTATGTTCAAGAGACATTTGCTCAGACTCCAATGCAGATTGTAGACGATTGATGGTTTTGATAATCTCAGGATTGCTAAAGCTCTTGATTGCTTCTAACTCATTGATCCGTAATCCAAATAGATTATCTGTAATCTGTACATTTTCCATATACTCATATCTTCCAACCGTCGAAAAACCACCAATATAGATTGCCCGATTTTCTGTATCTGGCGTGGCATGTTCATGATCTCTCATAAATATATTATTTTGCATAGTTGCCCCATTGGATGTCTGTAGGTTGATCGGATATAAAGAGACAGGATGATAAAACACATTATCATTGATGGTAATGTTATTTGCTAAACGTGTAAAAATTCCTACTCCATCGAAAAACAATGAATGAATCTCAATATTGTAGCTTGTCTGGTAATTTTCATCTGACAAATAAACGTTTTGTCCTGTTTCATTTTTCAGTATCGTTGGATTCTCTTCTTCTCCTTTGATCTTAAGACCGCTTCTTAACACTACATTTTTGTTGATAATATACGTACCAGCTGGAATATATAACTGTTTTGTTAAAGAATTGGCATGATCAATAATCGCTTGTAATTGATTTGACTGATCTTCTAAACTCTCACGTCGCAGCGCGTGCTCTCCAAAAATCGTCGCATCTGTTGCATCTAACCATTCGGTGTGCTGAGCCGAAAAAGTTTTTTGGCCCTCTAACTCATTCGTTGCTTCTGCGTTTATATTTGCTGGTATGCTTATTACAAACAGAACCAGAAAACATAACATCATTTTTAGTTGTCGTTTGTTCATTTGTCTCTCCATTCTTTTTAGCTGTGATTGGCTATCGTTCTAAACAGGAAGTATTCTTTTATTTTTGATGTTAGGTACCTTTTGTTTTAAGACACTATAAAATAACGAACGATATCCATTTGTAGATTAGCAGATAAATAAATAGTTTGGCACTCAATAATTTCATTCACAGGTGAAATTATTGAGTTCTTTCACAAAAAAAATAGTTGAGCAACAGTTTTACCTAAAAAGACCCGACTAAATTTCTCTAGTCGGGTAACAGTCCTATTCCTTATAAATTATCACTTGAAACTTGATAATCCTTTTCTATTTTCTTTATCAATCATCGGGGTTATCTTAAACTCTTTTTCACTATACACCCGATGCATCGTCCACTGATCAATGAATGGTACCGCTAGATTCATGACAACAATCGCTACGCCGATCCCCCCTGGCAAATCTAAGACGATTCTTAAAACAGCACATAGTAAACCACAGCCGATAGCGAAATAATACTTCCCTTTATCGGTTGCAGGTGAAGTCGTATAGTCTGTTACCATGAAAACAGCTGCCATGATCAATGCTCCACTAAGCAAATGAGCTGTAGCAAAGCTAAAATTAAACCCACTATAAATTAAAATCGCTAGATAGAAAGAGCTTAGGGTCAACAGAGGAACGAATGGATGGATGATTTTTCGCACGATCAAATAGCCCCCTGCAATCAATAAGAGCAGTTTACTTGTTTCCCCCATTGGACCGCCTAGATCAATCCCTAAGAAAAGTTTCCACCATTCAGGTGTGGTCGCGCTGATTTCTCGAGAAAAATGAGCAAGTGCCACAAGTGGCGTCACAGTAGTGATCACATCTGGTCCTGGTGCGATCCAATTGGTGATCCAAGGAGATAAAAAGAGCTTTAGAAGGACTCGTGCTGCTACTGCGGGATTGATCCAGTTCCTTCCTAACCCGCCTCCTAGATGCTTTACAAGGACGATAGCAATAAAGTCTCCGACAAGCACTGTCCATAATGGTGCACTAGTAGGTAATGTCAAAGCTAACAGCCAACCTGTGATCACAGCAGTCAAATCATTGACCGTGATCGGTTGTTTACTTACTTTTTGGATAACCCCTTCAAGTAATACACATGTGAGGATACTGGTAATGATCATCACTAACGAACGCCAACCAAAAAAGTAAGTAGCACCAATCGTTGGAAATATAAGGGCAATCAATACTTGTTTCATTTTCCATTGGCTTGTCCAATCATTACGGATATGCGGACCATTGATCGTTCCGTTTCCTAGATATTTCGTACTCATCCTTTTGCCTCCATGATCTGATTTTTTACTGCTCTGATATCTTTTAATAAATTGATTTTTGAAGGACAGATAAATGAACAAGCACCACATTCTAAACAATTCAACGCGCCTAACTGTTCGGCTGTCTGAAGATCCTGATGACGGTACGCTTGACTGATCAAGATCGGATGTAGACCGATTGGGCACGCATTCACACACTCGCTACATTTGATACACTTTTGTTCCTTGGGGATCATTGCCTCTGCTGCAGACAATGCTAAAATCAAATTAGTCGTTTTTGTGACTGGTTCATCTAATGATTGGATAAGTTTCCCCATCATCGGTCCACCATTCAATACCTTAAGAGGTGACGACACAAATCCACCACAAGCATCAATCAATTCCTCTACTGGTGTGCCAATTCGTACTCGTAGATTTTTTACTTCTTTGATCGGTGTACCTGAAACTGTTACTACCCGTTCGAAGGATGCGACCTGCTTCAACGCAGCACTAAAAATACTATGTATCGTCGCTACATTCAAGGTGATCACTCCGACATCAAAAGGGAGCTTGCCTTTAGGTATTTCTTGAGATAATACATGCTTGATCACTAATTTTTTCGCACCTTGAGGATATAGATCCCTAGAATATGTAACTGGATTCTTGGATCAATCAGATGTTTATGTAAATGTTCAATCACTTGTACAGATGATTTTTCGATCGCAATCCTTGCTTTGGGGATTTGATAAGTATCCAAAATCATTTGTTCAGTATCTTCAATCAATAATCTTCTATCACTAGTAATGGATGGTTCACATTCTGCTGCGTTAATGATCAAGGTATGGATCTTTTGTTCTTCTTTAGGTAGTAGCTTTAAGTCAGTTGGAAAACCAGCGCCTCCCATCCCTACAATTCCTGCATTCGCGACGATATTATGTAAAACTTTGTTTTTTGTATGTAATAATTCCATACGGTCAGAAAAGTCATTTTCTATAATGACCACTTCAGTCGACCGATGATTGACCATGCGGTTCTCGATTTTTTTTACGACTCCTGCCACTGAACTATGTACATTGGCAGATATTGGTCCATCTTTTTCTCCGATGAGTGTCCCAATTGCCACTTTATCGCCTACTTCAACAACGACTTTAGCAGGTTTTCCAAGATGCATAGACATTGGTAAAATAATTTTCTTTGGTGGCGTTAGTTTCTCGATGGCTTGTTGTGCTGTATGTTTGTTTTTATCAAGATAGACGCCATTCAACCTTTTTTTTACTATTAATTTCATTTTCATTCTCCTAACGATAGATAAAAAAGTAATAAATCAAACCGATAGCTACTAAAACTAATTGCAAACCTAATCCGATCCATTCATATTTTTTTCGATAACTAATTTTTTTCATTTCTCCCCCTAGAATAACAATTATTTTTTATATAAAACAGTTGTTTTATTACTCGAATGAATATGAACAAAATAGTATATATTCGCCCAAACTCTACTAAAGAAAATGATTTATAAGTGAAATATTTTACTATTTCCGTTTATATAAAAGTAAATAAAATAACTGTTTTTCACAAATATAATAACATTATATAACGTAATATAAAAGATTAATTTATAAAAATTTTTATCTTATCTTTTTTACTAAATGACAATAACAAAAAAAACTAACTCATGTGTTGCTTTGAGTTAGAATTTTTTATTGATTTGCTTGCGAGAAATAATTTGAAGGGTTACCTTTTTGCCAGATCCTGATTACCGAAAATTATTTCGTGGAACGTGACATTCTATCCTGTAACAATCTTCTTACTAATAGTTACTCCACCGCTTGTTTTTCACATTTTGATGATAAGGACTTTGTTCAAACAACACCTTCCCATGTGAGAAATACAATTCAGCGTCTAAACATTGCCTGTCGTTAAGTAAATCAGTTATGACATTCGCTAATTCAATTACCGCAATTCGATCAAACGCGGTGATCATCGACTGTCCAATGGCTAAATTATCTAAAACAATACTTCTATAGTCGGATAATGTGGGACAAAACGTTTCAACAAAAGAATCGATTGAACTAACTGAACGGTTCAATAAAAAATGCATAGGATGGCTATTCATATGTTTCAAAAGATATTTTTTATTATTCGTTAAATCAAGTTGATTAGCAATACAAACATCGATTTCATTTGTCAAAGATAGTTCTCTTGTGACTTTACCTGTGATGGTATCGTCAATTTGGATGAACGTTACTTTTTGATGAGAATGTCCAGTATCGACTATCCGATCAATCACTTTTGTTACGCCGTTGATAAATGTATCTGAACCTACTGTATAGTCACCACTTGGATAATCAAGATAGTTGGATACTGGTACAGTGATTACTGAAAGTCCATGGCTACGTAGCTCATTTGCAAATACAACACTCGAAGTCCCACCTAATAATACGAAGGAGTCGTAATTTGCCTCTTTGATCAATTGAATAAATTGATAGTTTACATGGTTAGTTTCTGAACATAAATAGGAACAATCAAATAAATGCCAATTATTTATATTTTGATCCAACTTTGTTTGGATATATTGTTCTTCAGAAAAATTGATTGCGAATAATTCGATTTCTTGTTCAGGTATGGAAAGCACAAGCTGTTCCACTAATCGCTCTCCCCCTTTTACATAGCCTTCTATTGATAAAATCCCAACTTTTTTCGCCATATTCTTTTCCCCTCACTGTATTCTTTCATTGAATTTCTATACTAAGTTAGTTCCAAGAGCTATCTTCCTCAGTCAGTAGTAATTTCTCATGCCGATCAAATAAATAGCAGCCCTATGTAATCGGTATCATTTAATCGTAAAAGTTTTCGAAAAGTCACTTAATTTTGTGATTTCCATAGGATAAACATAGTATCTTTCCGCTGTTTTCTATTTAAGTAAAATATACCATATTTATTCCAATATAGCATAGAGGTTTTTTTATTGGTAGAAAAAAGTATAGGAATACTAAAATAATAGTAGCAATTGCGACAAAACAAATTATGATATTTTTGTCTCACGGCAACACCTAGAAAGCGAGAAAGACAAAGACATTTCTTTTATTGGTGATCATCGAATCAGGCTTTGGATCTGTCTTCAACAAAAAAATAGACCGCAAGTGTGACTTGCAGTCTATTTTTAACGTTCGATAACTCAAAATAAAACAGCTTTAAACTTATTGTACCTCCAGCTGTAACATGTATATTTTATTCGTAGCAACAATTAGAGCTGTTTCATGTTGAATGATCCAACATAGAGTTAGATAATGTGCTTTTCATTTAACAAACAATCGATCGCTTCGACAAATCAGTTAAAAAATTTTCAATAAATAAATCTGTTCCTTCTTTTGTCAGTTCATTCGCGTGACTAAACTTTTCTTTTACTTTTAATTTGATTTCTTTGATGGTCTGTTCCTTTGTCAGAAGATCGAAGATATATGTCGCTACTTCATTCTCCAGTAGAAAGATTCCCTCATCTGATGACAAGTAGATTGTATTTCCTAATTTTTCATAAGCGATTGCTTTGTTTAACTTCATTTCTTTTTCTTCCTTTCCTATAACTCCATAACCAATAGTTCTACTATTGATTGTCTTCTTTAAACAGCAATTCTTCGAAATTGATGGTGTTCTGAATATTACTTCACTTGGACTGCCTTTTCAAAAGCATTAACCGTATTACTTGTTCTTATTCCTTATTCCAAAGATAAGAGTTCTTTTATTCTTGGCGGGTGATCGATTCTTGCATTTACTTTACATCGTAAAATAATCAAATGCGAATAAGTAGTAGTTTTCATCTCAAAATGGTATGTATACACATAAGATTCACTATATAGATAAGGTTTATCCTTCTTATCTGATCTTGGTCATCGTTAACTTACAATTGATTATTGTGAGGCAAATCATAGACGAAATCATTTGCCTCACAATATGGGGATTTTTAGGAAACTAAAGTTAGTCTGTACAAAAAAGGGGAGTTTTTTAGTGTACTAACTTCGTTTCTACCATAAAAAAGAACGGTGTAAGCTTTGGTCCATTTGCTAATCATCTAGAACAACTACATGACTTCACTTTGGTATACGGTCATTTAATGTGCTTAGAGACTCTTCACAGATCCTTTGAGCTAACTATCACTGTCCTCCTCTCTAGTATTTAGGAAAAAATTTCACTTTTTTTCCTAACATTAGTATAACGCGATTAATGTAAAAGTCAATATCTTTGTTAGGAAAAGTTAGGAATAAGTTTATTTTTATTAAACAGCTTATTCGTACTGTTTTCATGGATTGCAGGATTTTAGACACTGAATTAAGAAGTAACTAGCTATCCTATATTGAAACACTCACAAATTTTAGAGAATGTTTTAGAAAAGGTTTAGGCGGATTGTTTACAGACTTGATATTTACCTTATCGATATTTTGCAAAAGTTTAAAAACATAACAATAATCTTCAAAAATTATGGTTTTAATGCTTTATATTGAGTATAATAATTTGAAAGATATCCTTATTTTTTCTCTATTTATTTATTATTTTACGCTATATTTATATAATTGATAGGCAAATCATAATAGCAAAAATCATTTACCTAACTCGTAAATGGTACTAGTTATTTGTTTCTATCATTCAAGAAAACGGAGGAAGGAAAACTGATGAAGAATTATTATTCAGTCAATGAAGTTGCAGAGATTCTAGGAGTAACTACTCGTTCTGTACGAAATTATCTACGCGAGGGAAAACTACAGGGGATAAAGGTTGGAGGAAAATGGAAATTCTCAGAAGAAAATCTGTCAGAGTTTCTACAGTTCTCTCTTAAAAACAAACCAAGCTTCGTAGGAACTGACCAACCAATAAATAGTGCAGTAGTCCTAAAATTCTACCTTCAGTACGAAACGTTGGAGTCATTGCACCAATTTAGAGATTGTATGATCAGCTATCATCAAGATGTTTATTCAAATAAAGAAGATCGTTATTTTTTTTATAATGTCTTAGATGATACCTGCGCGGAATTTATCATTAGCGGGAATTTTAACTATGTTCAAAGTTTTGGTACTTGGTTTAATGAAGCTGTTTTAAAACGAACGGATATCTCATTGACCGCACCAAAATAAAGCAGTGTAAGACATTTTTGTTAGTCGATGTCTTACATTGCTTTATTTTTTAAATCAGCACAGTAATCATACTACCCCCGACAATCAAGGCTAACCCGATCAACGTGTATCTTAATTCTTTTTTGCTCTTCTTTTCGTGCAAAATAACCATACCACCTAATGTTGAGATCACTACGTTCAGTTGTGTGATGATATAGGCAGTAGCTACTCCATTGGCACTAGCTGAAAATATATAAGCAAATGCGGCTAAACTAAAAATGACTCCGACGATCGTCGCTTTCCAACTTTTTCCATCTCCGTACGCTTTTGGTTGCTTCAAGACGACGTAAATAGCCGCTGCTAAGAAAACACCTAACATTTGTGGAAAGAAGATAGCTACACCATCTGCATTGACTAATTTAGGTAGTGCACTGTACACCCAATAACCAATACTCGTAGAAGCAAGAATCGAAATTCCTTTAGTTATTCCACCTTGTTTACTTCCCCCATCAGTTACTGCTGTTAGTGCAGAACCAATCACTAGCAAGACGATCGCTACTCCACCAATCACTTTCCCTGTTGTTCCTGACCATTCGCCAAAAGCAAAAACACCAATGAGTGACGTTCCAACAAGCTGCATCGCAGTGGAAATAGGCATTGTTTTGGATACGCCGATCAAATTGAACGTCGTATATTGTCCGATTTGGCCAATGACCCAAAACGCCCCAGATAAAAGACTGATCAAAAATGTAGTAATCGAAATACCACCGGGTGACATGAACAATTGAACAACTAGACCAACGAGTAATGCCCCAATACCTGTACCCAATATTTCATTGGTGGGACGTCCACCGATTTTTTTCAAAACCAGTGGTTGGATTCCCCAGCCAATCGCTGGTATTAATGCAATTAAGATTCCCATCAATCAATCCCTACCCTTTCCCACCTTGAAATGAAGGATAAAGCGTCATACCACCGTCTACAAACAACGTGATACCTGTAACGTAGCTTGATTCATCTGAAGCCAACCAAGCAGCCGCAGCGGCGACTTCACTTGGTTTTCCAATGCGTTCCATCGGGATCATGCTTTCTGTTGTCGCTTTTTGCTCTGGATCATCAAACTTTTCGGCATTAATCGGTGTTTTGATCGCTCCTGGTCCGATACTATTGATACGTATTCCTTCAGGCGCATACTCCATCGCAACACTTTGAGTGAATAGTTTTACCCCACCCTTTGAAGCGGCATAATGTGAGAAGGTCGGCCATGGGATTTGTTCATGGACAGAGGAAAGATTGATAATACTTCCTTTTACTTTGTGTTTTTTGAAATAATTGATCGCGGCTTTTGTTCCTAAAAACACGCCAGTAAGGTTGACTTGCATCACAGTTTCCCATTCTTCCAAGCTTAATTCGTGCGTAGGTTTTTGGTTTTCAGTGCCAGCATTGTTGACCCAAACATCCAACTGACCATAGGCTTTTATCGCTTGATCAATCAAAGTCTGCACGCCTTCTTCTGTTCCTACATCCGCTTTGACAGCTAATGCTTGACCCCCAGCTTCTTCAATCGCTTTAACTGCTTCTTCTGCTCCATCAGCATCCGAATGGTAATTTACAACTACTTTCATCTTCTCTTCTCCAAAACGCTGAGAAATGGCTGTACCGATCCCTTTGGACCCACCAGTCACTATAGCTACTTTCTGTTCTAATTCTTTATACATAGAAGACACCCTTTCTTTTATCACATTAATAACAGATATTTTAAAACATTCGTTATTAGCTATAAAGACAGTGTACACTACGCAGTGTAGGTGAAAGCAAATCATACGCACTAAAAAATTCTTTCCAAAAAAGAAAGCCCTTCAGTTATCCTAATTGGGCTTCTTCCTTATTCTCGAATACTACATTTGCTTATTCAACATGTTCAAAAAAATCAGCAGTTACTCGTTCGTCTGCTTTTAATTGCTCGATCAAAGCTTCTGCTCCATCAAACTTCACTTGATCTCGGATAAACTCGTGCCAACGAATGTAGACATGTTCACCATAGATATCTTGATCAAAATCTAGAATATACAGTTCGACTGTCAATTCACGTCCATCGCCAAATGTATCATTATGTCCGATTGATCCCATCGCTGGGTACCACGTCTCACCGATTTTGATTTCACAAACATAGACCCCCACTTTTGGTAAATGAACGGTGCTTTTAACTTTGACATTGGCTGTCGGAAATCCTAATAAGCGACCACGTGCGTCCCCGTGGATGACCACACCGTCGATTTCATAAATATATCCTAGCAAATGGGCCACACTCGCGACATCCCCAGCATCCAAGTCTTGACGAATCCGTGAAGAACTGATTTTTTCCCCTTCTTGTTGCTCTTTTGGTACAGTGACTACTTCAAAGCGACCTTTTGCATAACCTGGGAGATGAGGGACATCCGCAATTTCTTTTGGACCATACGTATAGTCAAAGCCAGAAACGGCATACTTAGCATTTAGCCCTACAATATATTGATCAACGAAATCTTGAGGGGCTAAGTGAGCAAATGCAGAAGTAAATTCAATTTCGTAAAGATAATCAATCCCAAGTTCTGCCATTTTTTCTTCTTTTTGTTCTAACGTAGTCAAGTATTTGACGTTACTTGGATTGATTTTTTTAAAGACGATTGACGGATGTTGATTAAATGTCATCAATGCCAATTTCAGACCCTCTCTTTGAGCAATTTCTCGCCCCGTTTCAATCACTTTCTGATGTCCTAAATGAACTCCGTCAAAGAAACCTAAGATCAATACGACGTCTTCTTTCGGAATTTGAGAAACTTGATAAGGGTGTCTGATTTTGATGATTTCCATTTTTACATTAAACCTCATTTCTTAAAACTTTACTTGGTTTTAACTTATTTTTTTCTTTTGGATTTGGTTGGTAGATACTCACTACTTTTCCTTGATAAAAAAGGGCAATTTCTTCTGATGGCATCTCGGATAGACCGAATACTTGGTAATCTAAGCGCATACCATTCTTGACTTTCTGCCACACTGTTTCATCGATATCGACCTGTTTGAACTTTGCTACACCCGTTTCAATGGGTAATAAATACTCTTCGATCGTACCATTCTCCATATATGATGCTACTTCAGCTAAAGTAATTGCTTGGGATTCATCCATGCCGGCACTCGCTGTTCTCGTCAAATCTGACATATGCGCAGGATAGCCTAGCTTACTCCCCGTATCTACAGCCAACGTCCGAACATAGGTACCTTTGCCACATTCGACTTCAAACCGCCACGAAACGGTCCCTGCTTCTTTTGACCAGAGGATTTCACTTGTTCGTTCAAAACGATAGATCTGTGCCTTGCGAACAGGTCGTTCCACTGTCTCATTATTTCGAGCATATTCATATAAACGTCGACCATTGACTTTCACAGCCGAGTACATCGGAGGAATCTGTGTGATCTCACCGACAAAAACAGCCATTGCTTCATCTACTTGCTCCTCTGTCAATGCTTCGGTGACCGCTCGTTGTTCAACGATTTCACCTGATTTGTCTTCAGTCGTCGTACTGTAGCCAAGTGTGATTTCTCCTTTGTAGGTCTTCCCCGAATCCGTCAGATATTCAATGACTTTAGTGGCTTTACCAATACAAATTGGAAGAACACCATCTACATCAGGATCTAATGTCCCACCATGTCCGATTTTCTTTGTATGTAAAATTTTTCGTAATTTGAATACACAATCGTGGCTAGTCATGCCGCGTTCTTTCCATAAAGGTAATAAGCCTTCCATCTTTTGTTCTCCATTCTTTTAAGTATTAACTGAATTATTATAACACATCGGATCAAAAACTGACGGGATTGATCCTTAAATGTACGATTATTTTGTTTTAGAAACATAAACGTAACAAAAGTTCACACTGTTGTAAATAGAAAGGTGGTATTCTTTTTGTAAAGGAGGGAGCACCTATGGAAAATCTTTTCTTTGCACCTTTTGATTGGTTATACGGATGGTTATCTGGTAGATGATCGGATGATTCTTTGATCAGTCAATTCTTATCTTTTGCTTTTATGATGAAACATGTTTTCCCCAAAAGCGGACAATTCAGCGATGATCATCTGCTACGAATACAACGAAAAAATTCGAAAATGGCTCCTTTTATTTTTGGATTCTTTCGTTGTATTTTGTTTGGCTCTCTAGTGTCGAATGAAAATAGACAAAAAAAAACAGGGAGGATACAGTTATTGTATCCTCCCTGTTCGACCATTGATACGAACGATTTAACTCGCTAGAACATTAGTCTTTGTTTAAATTACGCAATAATTCATCGATATGATTACCATAGACAACTGATTCGTCTAGCTCAAACGTCAATTCAGGTGTTTTATAAATGCTCATGTTATGTCCTAATTCACGACGAATCAGTCCACTTGCTTTATTCAACCCTTCTTGCGCTTTTTTCTTATCTGAGGCTAAGTCAGATAAGAGGCTATAATAAATCGTTGCTTGTTGCAGATCACCCGTGACATGCACATCTGTGATCGTTACGTTTTCCACACGTGGATCACGTACCTTTTTGCGTAAGATATCATTCACTTCTTTTAAAATTTCTTGACCGACTCTGCGGTCACGATAGTTAGCCATAATGAGCGGCCTCCTTTTTTTAAATTAGTCGACTTTGATTTCTTCCATGATAAAGCCTTCGATAACATCGTCTACTTTAAGATCATTGAATTTCTCTACCATTGCTCCACATTCAAAGCCCATTTTCACTTCTTTGACATCGTCTTTGAAGCGTTTCAAGCTTGCTAATTGTCCTTCGAAAATGACGATGCCATCACGAATGACACGTACGCCGCTATCACGACGAATGTAACCATCAGTGACAAAGGCACCAGCGATCGTTCCGACTTTTGATACTTTGAAGGTTTCACGGACAGTCATTTGACCAGTGATTTTCTCTTCAAATTCAGGATCTAGCATCCCTTTCATCGCTGTTTCGATTTCTTCGATGGCTTTGTAGATGATACGGTGAAGACGGATATCCACTTCTTCTGTATCTGCTTGGATTTTCGCTTGTGGTGTCGGACGAACATTGAAACCAATGATGATCGCATTACTTGCCGCAGCAAGCGTTACATCACTTTCATTGATTGCTCCAACAGCTGAATGGACGATCTTGACACGTACGCCTTCAACGTCGATCTTCTTCAATGAAGCAGCTAGTGCTTCTGCTGAACCTTGTACATCAGCCTTGATGATGACATTGACTTCTTTTAATTCGCCTTCTTTTAAGCTTTCAAACAAGTTATCTAATGTCACACGGCTAGTTGCTGCACGTTGTTCTAACATCGCACGTTTGCCACGTTCTTCACCCGCCGCACGAGCTGTTTTCTCATCTTCAAAGACAACAAAACGATCGCCTGCTTGAGGTACATCATTCAATCCTGTGATTTCAACTGGTGTTGCTGGTCCAGCTGTTTTTTCACGGCGTCCTAAGTCGTTGACCATTACACGTACACGACCATATGTGTTTCCGACAACGATTGGGTCTCCAACATTCAATGAACCTTGTTGAACAAGTAATGTTGTCACAGGACCTTTTCCTTTGTCTAATCGTGCTTCAATCACTGTACCGATCGCACGTTGTGTTGGATCAGCTTTCAAGTCTTCCACTTCAGCGACTAAAAGAATCATTTCTAATAGTTCTTCGATGTTTTGACCGAATTTCGCTGAGATTTCTACAAAAATCGTTTCGCCACCCCATGCTTCAGGAATCAATTCATATTCACTTAATTCTTGCATCACATGTTGTGGGTTTGCACCTGGTTTATCGATTTTGTTGACTGCAACGATGATTGGCACACCAGCTGCTTTCGCATGGTTGATCGCTTCTACAGTCTGTGGCATTACGCCATCATCGGCGGCAACAACTAAAATCGTGATATCAGTGATACTTGCACCACGCGCACGCATACTTGTAAAGGCCGCATGTCCTGGTGTATCCAAGAATGTGATTGGTTTGCCATCAATATCGATTTGATACGCACCGATATGCTGTGTGATACCACCGGCTTCTCCGCTTGTTACGCGAGAATGACGTAAGGTATCGAGTAAAGTTGTTTTACCATGGTCAACGTGTCCCATGATCGTAACAACTGGAGGACGTGAGACTAATTTTTCTGGATTCACTTCATCCGCTTCAAAGAATTTGTCAATATCCGCAATATCTACTTGAATTTTTTCTTGTGGTTCCATCCCGTAGTCTGTTGCTAACAATTCGATCGTATCTTTATCTAATGCTTGGTTTTGATTGACCATCACGCCTAGCATAAATAATTTTTTAATGATCTCTGCTGGTTCGCGGTGAATTTTCTTCGCGATATCTGCAACATTCATACCTTCTGTATACTCTAATACTTCAGGTAACTCACGGAATTTACGTGGTGGAACTGCTGGCTTGTTTGACGTTTGTTGTTTGCCTTTTTTTCCTTTTTTGTTGAAACGATTGCGGTTGTTATTGTTGAATTTGCCGCGATTGTTATTATTGTTTCTATTTTGGCCGCCGCCTTGGTTTGCTCCTTGACGGTTTTGGTTACTGCCCTGAGTGTTTCCTTGGGTAGAGCCTTGGCGGTTTTGGTTGCTACCTTGGCTGTTTCCTTGGGTAGTTCCCTGACGGTTTTGGTTGCTGCCTTGGTTGTTACCTTGGCGATTTTGATTATTGTTTTGAGTAGATCCTTGACGGTTTTGATTGTTTCCACCTGTCTGGTTACTCTTATTCTGATTTGTTGATTGGTTTTTTCCTTGATTCACTTGACCGCTCCCTTGACCGCGATCTTGATAGTTGCGGTTACTTTTATTTTTTTGTTGGTTCGATGGTTCGTTTGTTTTCTTTTGGTTACTTGGCTGTTGTCCGGCTGGTTTTTGGTTTGCTTTTTGTACTGGTTGCTTTTTCTGCTGTGGTTGGTTGAACGCTTGTTGCAGTTTCTTTTCATCTTGTGTGCTGACCGCACCCATGTGATTTTTCACATCGATTCCAAGTTTCTGCGCTTTATCAACGACCTCTTTACTAGACTTGTTCCATTCTTTCGCTAGTTCATAAATTCGTTTATTGCCCATGCAATCACCTTCCTAACCTTCAATTAGCTCCTTGACCTTTTTTGCAAAGCCGGTGTCCGTGATTCCTATCACTTTCCGAGGTTTACCGATCATCTGCGTGATTTCTTCCTCAGAAAACAGCTCAAAGCAAGGAACTTCGTAGTACGAACTCTTATCTTTGATTTTTTTTCTGGTATTCTCACTGGCATCACTTGCGACGAAAACGATCTTGGCTTTTTGACGACGGATGTCTCCGATCGTCAATTCTTCACCTGTGATCATTTTCCCTGCACGCATCGCTAGACCAATAAGATTCATGGCTTTTTGCCGATTCATTCCATTCATTCGCCAAATAGCTCTTTTCGGGCTTTTTGGTGAGTGACGTAATCTAATAGTTCTTGATAAAATTCATCTGTTAGCTTAGCTTCAAGTACACGATCCAAGAGATGTTTATCCCAAGCTTGTTGTACTTCCTCCGGCTCAAGTGAGACATACGCTCCTCGTCCAGGCATTTTTCCAGTAGGATCGATCGATACCACACCTTCTTTTGAACGTGTGACACGAATCATCTCTTTTTTTGGTTTCATTTCACCTGAAACCACAGATTTGCGTAAAGGGATCTTCCTTTGTTTCATCTCTTTGCCTCCTTCACTAGCAGTTAAATTTCTTCTTGTTCAGTTACTTCAGCTGTTTCGTCTTCAAATGCGATTGTTTGATATTCATCATCTGTCAAATCTGATTGGATGATTGCTTCATCGTGTAATTCTTCAGAGATTGCTGCTTCTGCCTGAGCTTTTTTCTCATAGAATTCAGTCATGTCTGACTCTGATTTGATGTCGATTTTGTGGTTCGTCAATTTGGCTGCTAGACGCGCATTTTGTCCGCGTTTACCGATTGCCAATGACAATTGATAATCCGGTACAACGACCGTACAAGCTTTTGGATTTTGTTCGTCAAAAATGACATCCACGACTTGTGAAGGATTCAATGCGTTCGCAATGAACACCGCAGGATCTTCATCCCACTCGACGATATCCATGTTTTCGCCCTTCAATTCATTCACGATCGCTTGGACACGTTGGCCTTTAGGACCAACACACGTGCCGACAGCATCGATATTCGGATCCGTTGAGCGGACAGCCACTTTTGAACGATCGCCTGCTTCTCTAGCCACACTGACGATTTCAACAAGTCCATCATAAACTTCTGGTACTTCTTGTTCGAACAAGCGACGCAAAAGATCAGGATGACTACGGCTAACAAAGACTTGAGGGCCTTTTGATGTATTCTCAACACGTGATACATATACTTTGATACGATCATGTGGTTGATAAAATTCATTTGGCATTTGGTCTTGTTTTGATAGTACCGCTTCGATTTTACCTAAATTGACATAGATATAACGTTTGTCTTGACGTTCAACGATCCCTTGCATAATGTCTTTTTCATAAGCACTGAATTCGTTATAGATGATCGTGCGTTCTGCTTCACGTACACGTTGCAAGATGACTTGCTTCGCTGTTTGGGCAGCGATACGACCGAAATCTTTTGGTGTGACTTCAAAACGGATCTTGTCACCGATCTCGTAAGCAGGATTGATCAACAAGGCGTCTTTCAAAGATACTTCTAATTGTGAGTCCATCACTTCTTCAGTGACTTCTTTCACTGCATAGACATGGATCTTGCCTTTTTTTTGTTCAAATTCTACTTCTACGTTTTGTGCTTGCCCATAATGGCGTTTGTATGCAGAAACTAACGCAGCTTCTAAAGCGTCGATCACGATTTCTTTTGAGATTCCTTTTTCAGCCTCTAAAGCATCTAACGCGTTCAACATTTCTTTACTCATTCTTCTGTTTCCTCTCCGTGATTAAAATTGGATTGCTAAGCGAGCTTTGGCAATATTCTTACGGTCAAAAACAATTTCTTTTTCCCGTGTCTTTATGCGTATCTTCAATGTAAGCTGTTCAGCATCAAATGATTGGAGAAAACCTTCGTATTGTTTTTCTCCGTCAACTGGTTGATATAAAGACACATGGATATACTCTCCTCGTGCTTTTTCATAATCTGCCTCTTTTTTCAAAGGGCGTTCTGCGCCTGGAGATGATACCTCTAGGAAATATGCTTGTGGTATCGGGTCTGGCTCTGTCGTATCAAGTTTCTCACTTAATTTTTCACTGACAAATGCGCATTCTTCAATGTCGATTCCGCCTTCTTTATCTATAAACACCCGTAAAAACCAGCTTTTTCCTTCTTTGACAAATTCTACTTCTACTAGCTCAAACTTTTGTTCATCTAAGATCGGTGTCACCATTTCTGTGACTGTTTCAACGACGCTACTCAAAGATTTCGCCTCCTTAAAATTAGATCCGTAATTCCATTAAAAAGAGTGAGCGAAAATTCCGCTCACTCACAGTTAGTATCATTACCTTAAATAACTATAACATAAATCACTCTAAATGACAAGCCATATCATTAGAACCAACTGGCAACCAGCTTTACTAATCTTTGCTTTCATTTTGATTCATTTTCATTTCTCACGTTGACTTTTATAACATATCAAATAACGATAATTGATTTTCATCAGGTAAATCTTTCAAGACACCATTTTCTGTCATATACTCGATCAATGTCTTCGAGACTTTCCCACGAGTTGCCAAGTCTTCTTTGGATAAGAAAGGACCATCTTTTCTAGCTTCGACGATTTGTTTCGCTACGTTGGCCCCTAAACTTGGTACCGCACGGAATGGCGCAATCAGCGTGTCTCCTTCGATCACAAAGTTTACTGCATCGGATTTGTATAAATCGATCATTCCGAATTTCAAGCCACGTTCTAGCATCTCATTGGCTAACTCTAAAACTGTCAACTGATTCTTTTCTTTTACAGAAGCATCTAAGCCTTTATCCGTGATTTCCTTCATCGCCTCTTTCACTGCTTCTTTTCCTTTGCACATAGCGACAAGATTAAAGTCATCTGCACGAACGGAAAAATAGGCACAGTAATACAATATCGGAAAATAAACTTTGAAATAAGCAACCCGTAGCGCCATCAAGACATAAGCAGCCGCATGGGCTTTCGGGAACATGTATTTGATTTTCGAACAAGAATCGATGTACCAGTCAGGTACGTTATTTTCTTTCATTGCGGTCAAATACGTTTCACGCAATTCGTCAGGGATCTTATTCCATAATCCTTTACGCACCGTCTCCATGATTTTGAACGCCATCCCACTATCTAAGCCAGCATGGATCAAATAAACCATGATATCGTCGCGACAGCCGATTACTTCAGCCAGCGTCGCATCCCCACGTTTGATCAATTCCTCTGCATTCCCTAACCAAACATCCGTACCATGAGAAAGACCAGAGATCTGCAATAATTCCGCAAAAGTCGTTGGGTGTGTTTCCTCTAACATCCCACGAACGAAACGTGTCCCAAATTCCGGTATCCCTAATGTACCTGTTTTAGAATAAATCTGTTCTTGTGTGACTCCCAAGACTTCGGGTCCAGAAAAGATCCGCATGACTTCTGGATCATCGGTTGGGATCGTTTGTGGATCAATCCCAGATAAATCTTGCAACATCCGGATCACCGTTGGATCATCGTGTCCCAGGATATCAAGTTTCAAGACATTGTCATGGATCGAGTGGAAATCAAAGTGGGTCGTTTTCCATTCTGAATTCTGATCGTCTGCCGGATATTGGATCGGCGTGAAATCATATACATCCATATAATCGGGGATAACAATGATCCCTCCTGGATGCTGTCCGGTCGTTCGTTTGACCCCAGTAGCACCTTTGGCTAAGCGATCCACTTCGGCGCTGCGGTAATGCAAGTTGTGGTCACGTTCAAACCCTTTAACGAATCCATACGCCGTTTTATCCGCAACAGTACCGATCGTTCCCGCACGATAGACATATTCTTCGCCAAACAATACTTTCGTATAATGATGGGCTTCTGCTTGATAATCCCCTGAGAAGTTCAAATCGATATCGGGTACTTTATCGCCATGGAAACCTAAGAATGTTTCAAACGGAATATCATGCCCATCTTTATTTAAACGAGTACCGCATTTTGGACATTTTTTCTCAGGCATATCAAATCCTGAACCATAAGTTCCATCTTCATAAAATTCCGAATACTGACAATCTGGGCAATAGTAATGAGGTGCCAATGGATTGACCTCTGTGATCCCTGTCATGGTTGCGACGAAACTAGAACCAACCGAGCCACGAGAACCTACTAAATAGCCATCTTCATTACTTTTATGCACTAACTTTTGTGAAATCAAATAAATCACTGAGAAGCCATTACCATTGATCGAATCCAGCTCTTTTTTCAGACGCTTTTCTACGATATCCGGTAATGGATCACCATACATTTGTTTTGCCTTCGAATAACTTAGATCCGTGATTTCATCTTCCGAACCAGGAATTTTAGGGGTATATAATTCATCTTTCACTGGCACGACTTCTTCACAGATATCTGCAATCTTATTGGTATTTTCAACTACGATTTCTTTTGCTAAATCCGTACCTAAGAAGGAGAATGCAGTCAGCATCTCATCTGTTGTTCTGAAATGCACTTCGGGCAGACTGTGACGATTCAATGGATTGGCTCCCCCCATCGAATTGACCAAGATTTTACGATAGATCGCATCTTCTTCATTCAGGTAGTGGACATTTCCTGTCGCTACAACGATTTTATCTAATGATTTGCCGATTTCTACTAAGTTACGAATGATTTCTTCTAAGTCATGTTCATTTTTGACAAGCTCTTGCTCCAGGAGTGGTGCATAGACAGCTTTAGGCATGACTTCGATATAGTCATAAAATTTCGCCCGGTTACGTGCTTCTTCTACCCCTTTTTGCATCATGGCTTCAAAAATCTCACCCTTGTCACAGGCAGAGCCAACTAACAAATCTTGTCGGAATTTTTTCAGCTGTGATCGGGGGATTCGTGGCACGCGTTCAAAATAATCGACGTTTGACATCGAGATCAATTTGAACAGGTCTTTTAATCCAGCTTGGTTTTTAGCCAGTAATGTGACATGGAAAGGTCGCGCCCGTTTGTAAGAATCACCTTCACCTACATGGGCATTCAACTGATCGTGATAATACATTTCGTGGTTTTCCATCGCTTCTTTGATAAATATCCAAGCCAGATGTCCGGTTGCTTCCGCGTCATAAATCGCGCGGTGATGTTGTTCCAAGCTAACACCGAATTTTTTGGATAGTACACCTAAACCAAACCGTTTGAATTGTGGATATAAATAACGAGCTAATTCTAAGGTATCTATAACTGGATTGGCTGCTTCAGGGATGTTGTATTTGGCATAACTTGTATTCAAAAATCCCATATCGAATGCCGCATTATGGGCAACTAGGATCGCATCTTTTGAGAATTCCAAGAATAAGCGTAAAACTTCCTCCTCAGATTTTGAACCGCGAACCATTTCATCCGTGATCCCTGTCAAATCAATGGTTGTTCGTGATAAGGGATGTCCAGGATCGATAAATTCATCAAAACTTTCGATGACATTTCCTTTGTACATCTTAACAGCAGCTAACTCGATGATCGTATCATAAACAGCAGACAAACCTGTTGTCTCCACGTCAAACACGACATAAGTGGATTCACTCAATGAATCATGGGCGTCATTATACGCAATCGGCACCCCATCATCGACCACATTCGCTTCGACACCATACAAGATCTTCACACCAGCTTTTTTCCCTGCACTATGTGCCTCTGGAAATGCTTGTGCACCGCCATGGTCAGTGATTGCAATTGCTTTATGTCCCCACTTACCTGCCTGTGCCACAAGATCTGAAATATTGTTCGTTGCATCCATAGTACTCATATTACTATGAAGATGTAATTCGACACGCTTTTCCCCTTCAGGAGAATAATCTTTACGTGGTGCATGTTTGACTTCTAAAATGTCTTGGGCATTCATCACTAGGTCACGAACAAACGTGTCTTCTTGTACACTCCCACGAACTTTCAACCAACTACCCGTACTGATTGCTTCAAAGATTTGTTCATCTTTTTCATTATTTGAAAACTTTTTGACGATAAATGAAGAAGTGTAATCTGTGATCTTCAATGTCAAAATCTTACGTTTTGAACGAAGCTCGCGTACTTCTTTATCGAACACGTAGCCTTCGATCGTTACCCGGCGTTCCTCTTCCAAGATATTGATCATCGGTGTGATAGGCTCATCATTCGGGATATTTCTACCTAGCTGGATTGGCCCGTCAAGCGCTGGTAATTGCTCTTTGCGCTCTTTTTTCTTTTGTTCATGAACAATCAAGCTTTCAGCTGCTTGTTTCATGAACGCCTCAGCCTGTTCTTGTCGTCTTTCTTCAAAAAGCTTTAGGACTCTTTCTGCTTGTTGCTCATCAACTTCTGGTTCGATTCGAAACTTAGGAAAACCGTAACTAACAAATAACTGTTCTACTAATGGCAGATATTGTTGTTTAAGATAGCCGATCGCTCCTTCACCATCAACAGGCAAAATCACCTTATGCTCTTTGATCATTGGTACTTGCGTCTTTAATACCTTTTGTACTAAAGGTGTATCGCATTGCTGACTTTCCAGTGCTTGCGACCAATAATCTTGTAAGAGTTGTTCATCGAATGTTTGATCCGCTGCTTGGACTGTGATTTTCACCTCAGCAATTTCTTTGAATGCAAGTATAACATGCTGCACCAGCGAGCGATAAAGCATCACAGGCAAAATAGCTGGAAAACGTAACGTAAACTCCCACAGACGAGATTTACGATGGACCACCACCTGTTCCATTTCCCCAGCAGAAATAAGCGGATGTGCTTTTTCTGTTTCTTCTAATTGGATCTGCTCCAATAATTTCTCAAATAACTCTCGTTTTTCTGACAAAAATATACGCCCTTTCTGTCAAGACCAGAAATTATTCCATTTCCGACCCTTACTTTTCAATACTATTTAGTATAACCCTTTTTAGGGAAATTTTCATTAAGGTTGTAAGAAAAGCGCTCTGACCTGAGCAGTAAGATGGAAAATCAGAAAATAGCTTTTCATATTTTTTAATTTTCCAGCTTAATGTTGAAGGTTAGCTTTTCGAAAACCGTTTATCAGGTTGTGAAAAAAGCGATCAGCACTGAGGAATAAGACAAGAAAATCGAAAAATGGCTTTTTCATTTTGATTTTTTTGGCTTATTATTGAAGTGTTGCTTCTTGAACACCGTTCATTAACTGAAGAAAAGGAAATGAAAAAGTCGCTTCCGTCTTCTAAAAGACTGATACGACTTTTCCACTCTTATTTATTCGCCTTGATTCAATAAAATCGGTAGTGTATTTACGAGTTCTTCTTTCCGAACTTCGACCATTTCACCTGTTTTTTTGATTTTCACTTCGACGATGCCATCTACTGCTTTTTTACCGACGGTGATACGGATTGGACATCCGATCAAATCAGAATCAGCAAACTTAACACCGGCACGCTCATTGCGATCATCAACAAGTACTTGATAACCGGCTTCGTTCATTGCTTTTTCCACTTCATTCGTCAAGTTCGTTTGGAACTCATCTTTTAAGTTCATTTGTACGACATGCAAATCAAATGGTGCAATGCCTTTTGGCCAGTGAATACCGTTTTCGTCAGCATTTTGTTCAACGATCGCTGAAAGTAGACGGCTCACACCGATACCATAGCAACCCATGATCACGTGTTTTTCACGACCATTTTCATCAAGAACAGTAGCACCCATTGATTCACTGTAACGTGTACCTAGTTTGAAGATATGCCCAATCTCGATTCCTCGAGTGAAGGCTAATACGCCATTATTATCTGGCGAAGGATCGCCTTCTTGGACAAAGCGTAAGTCTTCATATGCTAGGACATTGAAATCACGTTCTGGATTGACATTGATATAATGGTAGCCAGTTTCATTCGCTCCCGCAATCGCGTTGGCCAGATCTTGAACATGACGATCCGCATAGACTTTGACTTCTTCTGCTACACCGATTGGTCCAACTGATCCAAAATCAGCGCCTAAATAGTTTTTCGCTTCTTCTTCTGTTGCTTCTTCTAAGAAATCTGCACCTAAGAAGTTTTTCAATTTCACATCATTGACTTCATGATCGCCGCGAACTAAAACTAGAACAGGCTGCTCATCTGCTGTGAAAAGTACAGACTTAATGATTTTTTGTGGTTGAACGTCAAAGAAAGCTGCAACCTCTTCGATGGTTTTCACATCTGGTGTTTCTTTCTTTTCCATTTCCAATTGTGTTTCATGGGATTTTTTTGGCACATAGTAGCTCGTCGCCATCTCCAAATTTGCTGCATAGTCACTTTCTGTTGAATAACAAATCGTGTCTTCACCAATTTCTGAGATTGCCATAAATTCTTTTGAGTCTTTTCCGCCCATCGCCCCACCGTCACCGATGATCGCGCGGAACTCTAGACCACAACGCTTAAAGATCTCTGTATAAGCTTTTTCATAATCTTTGTATGTTTCATCCAAACTCTCTTGAGACGCATGGAAAGAATAAGCATCTTTCATGATAAACTCGCGTCCACGCAATAGTCCAAAACGGGGACGTTTTTCATCACGGTATTTTGCTTGGATCTGATAAAGATTCAAAGGTAATTTTTTGTATGAATTGACTTCATCACGGATCAATTCTGTAAATGTTTCTTCATGTGTTGGTCCTAAGATCATCTGACGATCGTTACGATCATTCAAGCGATACAAGTTGGGACCGTATGTTTCATAACGACCAGATTCTTGCCATAACTCAGCAGGTAAAATCGCTGGCATCAACATTTCTACTGCGCCGATTTTTTCAAATTCTTCGCGCATGATCGTTTTTAATTTTTCTAATACACGATTTGCAAGTGGTAAATAAGAATAGATTCCAGCCGAAACCTGACGAATGTAACCGGCACGTAGTAAGATTTGATGACTTAATACTTCCGCATCATTTGGAACTTCTCTTAATGTTGGAATCAACATTTTTGATTGTCTCATTATATAAACTCCTTTATTCCTCAAATAATCTAACGCATGTCATTATACCCTACTTTTTCTAGAAAAAGAATCGTTGAATGTCATTCCATGTTACTAATACCATCAATAGCATCAGGAAGCCAAAACCAACGAGCGTCAAAACGCCTTCTTTTTCCTGACTAAGTGGTTTACCACGGACACCTTCAAAAATATTCAAGACTAGTTTTCCACCATCTAATGCTGGAATCGGTAATAAATTGACGATCCCTAAATTCATGGATAAGATAGCCATCAAACCAATGACTGTCATGATCCCTTGATTCGCTGCCTCAGAAGACAATTGGAACATCATCACCGGTCCACCTAATTTGTCCAAGCTAAAGCCGGTAAATAATGAACCTAATGCTTTGAATATTTCCAAAGAGCTACTAAATGCACGTTGTGTTCCACCAATGATCTTATCGAAGAAGCCAGTTTTCATTGGCGCTTGTATCCCAAGTTGACCAATTTTTTCACCATTTGACTCAATTGCTTTCGGTGTCACTTCAACAGAAGAAACCTGTCCATTTCGTTCAACTTCAAAATCAAGTGGTTTATCTGGATTTTCAGTAATGATCGCTGTCAGATCATTCCATGTTTGGATTGATTTTCCCTCTACTGAAAGAATTTCATCATTTTCTTTCAGTCCGGCTGCAGCCGCAGCTCCGTCTGGCGTAACAACACCGATTTGGTTGGTATTTGTGACAGTCACCCCGCCTTGCATGAACGCTAATACGATGAATAATAGAATTGCTAGAATAAAATTATTCATTGGACCTGCAAAGTTAGTTAACATTCGTTGCCATAATTTGGCTGATTGGAACTGCACATCTCTCGGTGCGATCCTCAATTCAGTCCCATCCGCCTCGATGATCGAAGCATCGTGATCCACTGCATACGTTACTTCTTGCGTTTCATCACCATTCACATAACCTGTGATCGTGAGTGCTTCATCAAGATCATAACGGATCAATTCCATTGGGATCGCATTGGTCAATTGGATCTTTTTGCTTAAATTGATTTTCTTTACGACATGATCTGAATCCATCAAGAGTGATAACGGCATTCCTGGGGCCATTTCCGTTTCGTCGTCCCCATTCCCAGCCATTCTCACATAGCCACCGATCGGTAACAAACGCAATGTATAAGTCGTGCCGTCTTTTGCTTGATGACCGTAGATTTTAGGTCCCATGCCAATCGCAAACTCGCGAACTAGGATTCCTGATCGTTTCGCAAAGAAGAAGTGGCCAAATTCATGTACGATCACTAAGATGCCAAAAACGATAATGAACGTGATAATTGTTCTCATCCTATTCTCCTTTACATTAATCATTATTTTTTATTCAGTTAAAATAAAACTACTTAATTTTACCATATTATCGACACTTCACCAAGCACCTATTAAAATGTAAAAAAATAAAAATCCTGTAAAGAATCTCCTTACCGATCGTGTCTGATTGACGGACGAAAAACTTTTGGCTTCGGAAGCTTCTTTTACAGAATTTTTATTTATATCAATCCAAATAAGTACATGACTGGAAAGACGAACAATAGACTATCGAATCGATCTAAGATCCCACCGTGTCCAGGTAAAATGTTCCCTGAATCTTTGACCTCATAGTGGCGTTTAATTGCCGACTCGACTAGATCCCCAAATTGGCCTACGATCGATAGAATGATCGTTAGGAGTAACATGACGAATAAGCCATGTCCAAACAATTCTTGTGGTGGATAAAGTAAGAAATATAGTAAGGCAACAACTAACGCACTACCTATTCCCCCTAATGCACCTTCAATCGTTTTATTGGGTGAGATATCTGGCCATAGCTTACGCTTACCAAAACGTCTACCAACTAGATATGCGCCAATATCGGTTGCCCAAACGATGAACAAGCCAAAAAGTAATACGTTGATTCCTTCTGTACGCGCACTAACAAAGTTTTGAAAACCAAAACCGACATATAAACTAGTAACAACTGGAAAACCAGCTTCATCGATCGTATACATATTTTTTGAGAAGACAGCGGCACCCAATAGGATCATCACAGTCAAATAAAACAACATAAATTCATTTGTTTGTTCAGGTAAAAAGAAAAACCAGCGCTCTTTCGGCAGGACAAGAAAAACTGCACCAATGGCAGAAAGAACTCCTTCAAAACTTAATAGTGTCAATCCTTTCATACGAAAAAGTTCATAGACACCAACTACTGCTAATAAAGCCGCTACTAGCTCAAGACCAATTCCTCCGATCCAAATGATCGGAATAAATAATGCCAATGCTACGACCGCAGTGATCACACGTTGCTTCATGATTGTTCTCCTTTATCTACACTTTTTACGCCACCAAAACGACGGTCTCGATGTTGATAAGAAGCGATTGCTTCCTCTAAATGGGCGCCGTCAAAATCTGGCCATAAGGCTTTTGAAAAATATAATTCACTATAAGCAATCTGCCACAATAAGAAATTACTGATCCGTTCTTCGCCACTTGTCCGGATGACTAATCCTGGATCGCGAAGTTCGGGAGGTAAGAAACCGGTCATCAAATGATCCGCGATCATGTCCTCGTCGATGTCTTCCGTAGAAAGATCGTTTTCTTTTACTTGTTCACTGATTGCTTTGACTGCAGAGATGATTTCTGCCCGACTACCATAATTCAGTGCGAAGTTTAAGATCATTCCCGTATTTTCTTTGGTTTGTTCAATGGCACGGCGTACTGCATCTTGCGTATGTTCCGGCAAAAGTTCTTCATAGCCCATCACTTGTACCTTGACATTTTCAGCAATCAACTCAGGGACGAACGTATCAAAAAAGTCTACAGGTAATTGCATCAAAAAATTGACTTCCTCTTTTGGACGTTTCCAATTTTCGGTTGAAAACGCATAGAGCGTTAACACCTTTACCCCAAGTCGAGAAGCTTTTTTAGTGACTTTCTTAACGGTTTCCATGCCTTCTTTGTGGCCAGCCACTCGTGGAAGACGACGGTTTTGTGCCCAACGACCATTCCCATCCATGATGATGGCGATATGTTTCGGGATATCTCTCTGCGCATCAAAATGGTGCTCACTTTTTTCTTGAATATATTTGTTTTTTTGCGGAAAAAAACGTAACATTCTTTTTCCTCCCATACTAAAAAATTACAACTATCTTTACCATTATAGCAATATCTATCGTTATTTCCTATGGTATAGCCCTTTTTTTACGCAAATTCAAAGGATTTTTTAGTTTTTCTTAGTCAAAAAGTAAAAAACAGGAGACAGCACTTCACACTGTCCACCTGTCTTTATTGATTCTTATACTTCAAGCAATTCTTTTTCTTTGTCTGCAGCGATACGATCTACTTCTTTGATACTATCATCTGTTAGAGTTTGCACTTCTTTTTCTAAGTCACGCAAATCATCTTCTGTGATATCGCCATTTTTTTGTTGTTTCTTGTACTCATCGATTGCATCACGACGAATGTTACGGACAGCGATTTTCGCATTTTCAGCTTCTTTTTTCACGTCTTTCGCTAATTCTTTCCGACGTTCTTCTGTTAACTGAGGAATGACTAAACGGATCACATTTCCGTCATTTGTTGGGCTGATACCGATGTCGCTTGCCATGATCGATTTTTCGATGTCTTGAAGCACACTTTTATCGAATGGTGTGATCATCAATACTCTTGCTTCTGGGATCTGGATCGATGCTAATTGGTTCAATGGTGTTGGTGCGCCATAATAATTAACAGTTATACGATCTAATAAGCTCGCATTCGCACGGCCGGCACGGATCTGTCCAAGTTCACGTTGTAGATTTTGTGCTGCTTTTTGCATCTTGTCTTTTGCTTCTGTCATAATTGCATCTGCCATTGTTTATTTCCCCCTTACGGTTGTTCCGATATTTTCACCTAAGATTGCTCGGCGAATGTTTCCATGTTCATTAAGATTGAACACAAGTAACGGGATATCATTGTCCATACTCAATGAACTAGCAGTTGAATCCATTACTTGTAATCCTTTTGCAATGACTTCCATGTGTGTCAATTCATCGAATTTCACTGCTGTTGAATCGATTTTTGGATCGGCAGAATAAACACCGTCAACATTGTTCTTAGCCATTAAAATAACATCAGCGCCAATTTCAGCTGCACGTAATGCCGCAGTTGTATCTGTAGAAAAATAAGGGTTTCCAGTACCACCGGCAAAAATAACGATGCGCCCTTTCTCTAAATGACGCTCTGCTTTACGACGGATGTATGGTTCTGCGATTTGTCGCATTTCAATTGAGGTTTGTACGCGTGTAGGAACACCAACATTTTCTAATGTATCTTGTAATGCTAAAGCATTCATCACAGTTGCTAACATGCCCATGTAATCCGCTTGTGCACGTTCCATCCCCATTTGTGCGCCAATTTGACCGCGCCAGATATTTCCACCGCCGACAACAATTGCCATCTCTACGCCTAACTCGTGGACTTCTTTGATTTCTTGGATGATTTCTTTGATAACTGGTGGTTTGATTCCAAACCCTTCATCTCCAGCTAAAGCTTCTCCACTTAATTTTAAGACGACACGCTGATATTTTGGTGTGACCATGTTCATTCCTCCAATATTTTCTATTGACATTCTACCATATCCAGATAGTTTAGGCACGAAAATACCTATGCTCCTGATATCTCTTGCCCTAAAAAAAAGAGCTGTGACGAATGTCGCTGCTCCTCATTTCATTCAAATAAGCGATGGAATCGATGGGGGCACAAAGAAAACGGAGAATGATCTTCATTTTCTTTGCCCCAAACATCGTCCCATTGATCAAGTCTATAAACCGGATTATTTTTTCACTTGGTTCATTACTTCTTCTACAAAGTTATCTTCGCGTTTTTCGATACCTTCGCCGACTTCAAAGCGGACAAATGATTTCACAGTTGCGCCTTTAGAAGCAACAAATTTTTCAACAGTCATATCAGGATCTTTAACGAATGGTTGGTCAACCAATGCGATTTCAGCTTTAAATTTGTTTAAGCGTCCTTCAACCATTTTTTCAACGATGTTCGCTGGTTTGCCTTCGTTCAATGCTTGTTCAGTCAAGACTGTACGTTCGTGATCTAATTCAGCTTCAGGAATTTGTGTTTCGTTTACATAACGAGGGTTGATCGCTGCTACGTGCATCGCTACGTCTCTAGCTACTGCTTCGTCAGTTGTACCTTCTAAAACAGCTAATACAGCAATACGTCCACCCATGTGTAGGTAACCGCCAAATGCAGCGTTGTCATCTTTTTCGATTACTTCAAAACGACGGAAGCTGATTTTTTCACCGATAACTTGTGTTGCTTCGATCAAGTCAGATTCAACTGTTCCTTTTGATGTTTTGATTTTCATTGCTGCGTCCATGTCAGCTGGTTTGTTTTCAGCAACTAGTTCAGCGATTTCTTTTACTAAGTCTTGGAACATTTCGTTTTTAGAAACGAAGTCTGTTTCTGAGTTGACTTCAACGATTGCTGCAGTATTACCTTTCACTGCAACTGAAGCAAGACCTTCAGCGGCGATACGATCGTTTTTCTTCGCAGCTTTAGCCATTCCTTTTTCACGTAAAAGATCTACTGCTTTTTCGATGTCACCTTCAACTTCAACCAATGCTTTTTTCGCGTCCATCATTCCTACGCCAGTCATGTCGCGTAGTTCTTTTACCATTTTAGCTGTAACGTCTGCCATTTTTTCTTCCTCCTAGTTGTATGCTTTTTCTTTAAAAAAAGCTGTTTCAAAGGAGAGTGAGGCTTGTCGCCTAGCCTTTGAAACAGCTCCATCATTTAAAAATTATTCTGCTGAAGAGTTGTCGCCTTCAACAACATCAACGATTTCTTCGATTGAAGTCGCTGTGTTTTCTGCTGAAAAATCTTCTTCAACTACTTGATCTTCCCCTTGATTTCCTTCGATGAAAGCATCAGCCATTTTTGAAGTAATCAATTTAACGGCACGGATTGCGTCGTCGTTTGATGGGATAACTACGTCGATCTCATCTGGATCACAGTTTGTATCAACCATTGCTACGATTGGGATATTCAATTTGTGTGCTTCTTGAACGGCAATGCGTTCTTTACGTGGGTCAACGATGTACATTACATCTGGGATTCTTGGCATATCAGCGATACCACCTAAGAATTTTTCAAGACGTTCACGTTGTTTGTTCAAACCAGCAACTTCTTTTTTAGGTAGAACTGCAAAAGTTCCATCTTCTTCCATTGCATTGATTTGTTTCAAACGAGCGATACGTTTTTGGATCGTATCCCAGTTTGTCAATGTTCCACCTAACCAACGGTGGTTTACAAAGTATTGTCCAGCACGAGTAGCTTCATCTTTGATTGCTTCTTGTGCTTGTTTTTTTGTACCTACGAATAAAGCAACGCCGCCTTCTTCTGCTACGCTCTTCATGTAATCGTAAGCTGCATCTACTAATTTAACTGTTTTTTGCAAGTCAATAATGTAGATTCCGTTTCTTTCTGTGAAGATGTATTTCTTCATTTTTGGGTTCCAGCGACGCGTTTGGTGACCAAAGTGTACGCCGGCTTCTAGTAATTGTTTCATTGAAATTACTGCCATGTTTGTTTCCTCCGATTTGGTTTTTATTTTCCCTCTTCTTGTCTTCCAACTCGCTAGCCAACTTTTACAAGCACCGACCAACGATCCAACAAGAATGTGGATTTATTGAGTAGTGACGCAAGATACACCAAAGTGATCTTTTTCTGCTCAACATTCAATAGTTTAACTGAATTGGGCATAAAATTCAAGAAAAAAAATCAACTTACTTAATTTTTTGTGTCTTCTTTTTCTCCCTCTCATTTTTTTATTTTATTTCTTTGTTTTTTTATAAGGAATTCGTGAAAAAATAAACAGGTAACTGGAAAATAAAGATGGGCAATTCAACGTTTTTTTGTTATGATACTTGTGAAAAGTTTCGTTAAAGGAGAACTAAAATGCGAAAAACTGAGCGACACTTGTTGATTAAACAAATCATTGAAGATTATACGATCCGTACACAAGATGAAATGTTAGCTAAGCTGACTGAAATGGGTGTATCTGCGACTCAAGCGACGATTTCAAGAGATATACGTGACTTAAAAATCGTCAAGGCGCCTGATGAAAATGGTGTTTCCCATTTTGTCCTGTTCAAAGAAAAGGAGACAGCTGAATCAAAAAGCGAAGATGAAAAACGTTTGATCCAGATGATTGAAGATATCGTGTTAAAAGTGGAACGAGTTCATTTTTTGACTATCGTCCATACCTTACCAGACAACGCACCATTGTTCGCTGCTGTCTTAGATGAAATCAAACCGCCTCATATCGTTAGTACGATTGCTGGCTTTGATACAACGATCATTATTTCGAAAGATGATGAAGATGCGCAGTTAGTTGAAAACTTCTTGCATCATCCCACTACAGCTACAATTTTTTAAATACCATAACAAATAGTAATTGTATCTATATTTTTTGATGTTGGTGAAATTTGCCAGCATCTTTTTTATTTGAATCAATACTAGAGAAGAACCTTGAACCTCTCTCAAGTTGACTTAACCTTCAGTTACTACGAAATTTCCGCTATACCTCGCACTCAATGCCTCATAGAAACAACAATAGTAATGTTTTCCACTAGTAGAATAAATACAAATTTGAGAAACACCACAAGCGCTAAAAACCATATAAAGCTTATTTAACTTTGAATTAGGCAGGTATTGCTTGTTCCATTATAAACCTCTACTTTTTTCTGATTGACGAAAAAACAGGCCCCCACACTCCTTATTTACATGTCATACTTTAATTTAAAAAACTTTTATAGCATAGAAAGGAAAAACGATTATGACCTTCTTTCCCTTTGTCGATCCCAACCGTCGACCACAAGCAGAGATCAAAAAAATGACAGAAGAACTTACTCGAAAATTTCATGCAATCGATCCAGATTTGACTTTGATACATAATGATAACTTTATTGATTATGGTCCAGAGGTCTTTCCACAACTTTCGTCGATTTACTGGGATCCTCGCGTGGCAAATCATCCGATGGAACATTTTGCGTACTCGGAGTACCAACTTAGATATAAAAACTATCCTCTTTACTGGTTTACTCCTTATGGTGAATGGCTTTACGAAACTTATAAAAAACCTGGAGGAACTCCAGATCCAGAAAGAAAAACTTTAAAAATGATTGAACAGACTTTCCTAAGAATCATTCATGACTATCAAGTGCGTAACCTACTCTACTGGAAAGACTTATTTACAGAAAAACAATTTGAACAGGAAAAGTTAGAACCTTATAAACGATTATCACAATTCGTTGGACCAGTAAAAATCATTAGTTCGCCAATTAGTTTCACTGACCCCAAACATCGATCTTTAGCTGCTGTAGAAAAGAATACCGAATTTTTAGAAACTCAATTAGATCACTTAGATTCTCAATTAACGGTGATTCATGATGATTCTTATATTGATTTTGGTCCGGATATTGGCCATTTTCTTGCGGAATGTCCTTATGATCCTGAAGAAGACGAGCCAGATGATCCTAGACGTTACTTATCTCACTATGATTACCACATTTATTTTAATGAGACAGCCATTTACGGACTTTCTCCTTATAGTATAGGAACTAGTTTTCATGGCGACTTCTTTAATGGGGGGATTGCTAATGTTACGTACCTTGGACTTAGTAAGGAACTAGATGATGCGATCGAAGTGATTATGAGGAAATATATGCTCTATAATAAATATTACTGGCGCAACAATTATTCCTATGAAGATTTCCAAAAAATAGTGCGTAACTATAAAAAGACATGGAAGTTGAATTAATTCAACATCTTATGATTGAACTAAAAAAATCTTGAACAGAAAGGATAGTAACTATGACCTTCTTCCCCTTTGTCGATCCCAACCGTCGACCACAAGCAGAGATCAAAAAAATGACAGAAGAACTCACACAAAAATTTTAATCAATCGATCCAGATTTGACTTTGATACATAATGATAACTTTATTGATTACGGTCCAGAGGTCTTTCCAAAGCTATCGAAAATTTATTGGGACCCTCGTGTGCCAGATCATCCGATGGAACATTTTGTGTATTCGGAGTATCTGCTTAGATATGGCGGCTATCCTCTTTACTGGTTTACGCCTTATGATGAACAAATTTACGAATATTATAGAAGCCCTGGAGGGAATGCAGACTCGCGAAGAAAAACTTTAAAAATGATTGAACAGACTCTCCTAAGAATCATTCATGACTATCAAGTTCATAACCTTCTCTATTGGAAAGATATATTTACAGAAAAACAATTTGAACAGGAGAAGTTAAAACCCTACAAGAGAGTATCGCAATCTATTGGACCTGGCGAACTAATTAGTTCACCAATTAGTTTCACTGACCCCAAGCATCGACCTTTAGCTGCTGTAGAAAAGAATACGGAATTTCTAGAAACTCAGTTAGATCAATTAGATTCTCGATTAACCGTGATTCGTGATGACTCATACATTGATTTTGATCCAGATATCGGTC
The DNA here is from genome assembly GCF_051714005.1 of Enterococcus sp. AZ171. Lineage (NCBI taxonomy): Bacteria > Bacillati > Bacillota > Bacilli > Lactobacillales > Enterococcaceae > Enterococcus > Enterococcus sp. AZ171. Next base: position 1,792,369 of record NZ_JBIORA010000001.1, read on the forward strand.
ATTTTCTTGCGGAGTGCCCTTACGATCCAGAGGAAGACGAGCCAGATGATCCTAGACGTTATTTGTCTAATGAAGAGTATACAATTAGTTACGGCGGTATTTCTTTATTTGGTTGTTCCCCTTATCAATTAAGCTATGGAATACATGGGGATTTTTATAACGAATGGATGTTTAATACGGACTACCTTGGTTTAAGCGAACAATTGAATAATTCAATTTTAGCTATCATCTATCAATATCAACAGAACAATTTATATTATTGGCGTACTGTGTATACACCTGAAATGTTTCAAAAAAAAATCAATGAATATAAAGAAAGAGGTTTAAGCAGGCTTGGAAAAAAACTTTAAATAGATTCCGATAAATAAAAAGACCAATATCAAAGCTTGAAAAATAGTTTTGACATTAGTCTTTTTATAGTTAATTAATAAGTCCCACATCTGCGTTTCTTATTCACCCATGTCATTAGAAAATCTTTTACTTCAGAGTATATATTTATTTTAAAATAGGATATGCTGATACCACCAGTTACTACGAAAGTTCCGCTATACCTCGCACTCAATGCCTCATAGAAACAACAATAGTAATGTTTTCCACTAGTAGAATAAATACAAATTTGAGAAACACCACAAGCGCTAAAAATCATATAAAGCTTATTTAACTTTGAATTAGGCAGGTATTGCTTGTTTCATTATAAACCTCTACTTTTTTCTGATTGACGAAAAAAACAGTCCCCAACACTCCTTATTTACATGTCATAATTTAATTAAAAAAATTTTTATAGATAGAAAGGAAAAAACGATTATGACCTTCTTCCCCTTTGTCGATCCCAATCGTCGACCACAAGCCAAGATTCGAAAAATCACAGAAGAACTCACACAAAAATTTCAAGCAATCGATCCAGATTTGACTTTGATACATAATGATAACTTTATTGATTATGGTCCAGAGGTCTTTCCACAACTTTCGTCGATTTACTGGGATCCTCGTGTGCCAGATCATCCAATGGAACATTTTGTGTATTCGGAGTATCGGTTGAAATATCAATTTTATACGCTCTATTGTTTTACACCTTATGGCGAACAAATTGATGAACATTACGGAAAAGTAAATCATTCGGATCGAAAAACGCTACAAGCAATTGACGATTTGATATTAACTGTTATTCACACTTATCAAGCAAAAAACTTATCTTACTGGAAGGATTTATTTCCAGAAGAACAATTCCAACAAACAATCGCATCTCATTATCAAAGAACTTCACAGATGATCGGTGAAGGTAGAAAAAGTAGTCGACTAATCACCTTCACTGACCCTAAGCATCGACCTTTGGCCGCTGTAGAAAAGAATACGGAATTTCTAGAAACTCAGTTAAATCAATTAGATTCTCGACTAACTGTGACCCATGATGATTCATTTATTGATTTTGGTCCAAGTGATGGACATTTTCTTGCTGAGTGTCCTTATGATCCAGAGGAAGACGACCTAGACGACGATAGACGTGGTCTATCGGAGGAAGAATATGAGATTTGCTATGAAGATATTCCTCTATTTGGTTGTTCTCCCTATAACATAAGCTTTGGTATACATGGAGATTTTTACAGTAAATGGATGTTGAATATTGATTATCTTGATTTAAGAGAGCGATTGAATAACCCTACTTTAGCTATTATTCATCAATATCAGTTAGATAATCTATATTACTGGCGTGATCATTATTCCACTGAAAAATTCCAATCTGAAGCCCTTGATTCCAAAGAACGCGGGCTACGACAAATCCACTCCTGAATATTCAAAATGGTGTACTTAATGCTCAGTCAATTACAAAAAAATGACAGAAAGACTCTTGTAAAAAAATAATACTTTATCTATAGACTTAATTTAATTATTTCACAAAATGTTTTTTTATTTTCGTTTAAAAATTTGCTAAAAACCCTCTAGATTAAGCTTTCTATAATAACCTTAATATTTTATATAGTAGGTACCATAAATACACAAAAAAATTATTAAAGTGTGAACAGTTCTAAAATATCTGAAAAAGACTAATAACTCAATTTTTTTTAGAGTTATTAGTCTTTATTATTTTGTTGTAAATTATAAATATTTTCTAATCTCTTAACTCTAATTTATAAATGGGTACGCTGTCACAACGTTTACCTTTCCATTTGCTTTTACATTCACATGTATTTTTATTTCAAAATTACCACTGCTTTCCTTTTCAATATAATCTTGTGGACCTGGAACATTTGTGACATTTTTCTCTACAATCCTTTCAACCTCACTAGTAATTTTTTCTGCATCCCAATTATCTGGAAAAACGGTAGATCCTGCTCTCTTGAAATCTTTCCCATAACTCACATCGGATTTAAAAGGTTTTCCTTCCACCACCGTTCCTGTCGGTTTATAAACTACCCCACTTTCCGGATTATAAAAATCAGGATGGCGCGAATGAGCACCTGATATAGTCAATTTTCCATCTTTCCCCGGTCTTACCTCTCCCGCCACATGGCGCAAGGCTTTACGGTTATAGTATTCGGTGGTTGGTAACTTCTCTACCAAGGCTTCATTTGGACACCCTTTGGTGATTAGAGCCTTTTCCGCTTCCAATACGCGAGCGGCTTCGGCTTCTTCGACTTCAATCGCTGCTAGGATAACTTCTTCGGATTCAACTGCTTGTAAGACAGAAATCATTTCAGACCATGGTAAGCACATGGCGATGAGCAAGATATCCACTGGTTCGAGCTTCAATTGGGACTGCTTGATGACCCAGTCGGTATTTTCGTAATTTGGTAAGTGCTTCAATACACTACCACCGACTTCAGAAATCGCTGCAATGGTGGTGTCATCTAAACTCTTTGGCAAAGAATTCGTGCGTTCTTCATCAAACAAGCCATCGGCTAACGCATAGTAGTTGCAATAGACACCGAAAAAGCTTTGCACTTTGCGGATCGTATAGATGATTTCTTGGTTAAAGCCGATGTCGATTTGGTCTAAGGGAACAATTTCTTGCGTTCCCCGATACACAAACTCACCTTCCCGATCAATGACAACTTCTTTGTCATTGGCTTTCGCTGCGATCCGGAATAGATTGGTCTGAAACGTATCAGGCAATTGATCAATCAGCGCATCCCGCTCATCGATCATCTGACGGGTGATTTCTTTTCCGATGTCATTGACGGAATCGACATCTGTTGGGACTACTGCTCCAAATTGGACCGAAGAATATTCTTTGACCAGTTCCAAGGCTTGTTCAGGTGTGGCGATTTCTGCTAAAAATGTGTCGAAATCCGTTTCTAAAGGAATCGTGATGCCCCGAATATCATATTGCGTGTATAGTTCTTGGCGATGATCATAGGCGGTATAGCTCATGGTCACATTGACATAGGGTGTTCCTGGACCATTATATGGAGAAAAATTGATTTGTTTCAGGGCGCCGATCCGTGGAGGTAATTTTTCATTTCCCGGTAAGTATTCATTCAGCGAAGTATCTGGATAAACTAATAGACTTTGATCATTCGTGTCTTTAGGAACGAACAATCCGCTCATACCGTCTGTGCCAGTTCGCATCTCATATCCAGATAGTTCTGGTGTTGTTTGTATGTATTCAAGGAACTGGTTTTGGACCGTAATCCAGCTAGCCAACTCGATTTTGGTGGTCGGATAAATCTCAACGGGGTCTTCTGGGGCATCAATGGCATCACCGAGCAAGCTGATCGACTGCCTTAGGATACTTGTCGAAGTCAAACGGTACAATTGGCTGACAGCTGTCTCTTTGGTTGATTCTTTTAAGTAGGGTCGGGTAAATTCAGCAAAGGCGGTAGCTTGGATGATCGGTGCAATTTTTGAACGAGCAAACCGAGTACTGAGGGGTAACGTACTTGGCCCTTCCATCACGTCTAAATAATCCGCTAGAACTAAATTATCAAATACGTTATGTTCGGCAGTCAGGGTATCCGTAAATCCTCGGAGTTTTGCCCATTCGTTCCATGTTTTTTCATCCTTTGCTGGCGAAGTGCCACTTAAATCAATCGCAACAGCCGGACGCGAGGTCGCTTCTTTGAAGGATCGATCACTCGCAAAGGCTAAGAGTGTCGGTTGGAAAACCGACGACAACAACATTACAACCATCAACAACGAGAACCATTTCTTTTTCATTTTTCCACTCCTTTTCTTTTTTATTGACACCGAGAGTATATCCCAAGAAAAGAAAGCGCTTAATAAAAAGTGAAAATTCTCATGAAACGACTTTTTCTAAAATAAGAAAAGGAAATTCAATTATTTATTCATAAAAATTTTTGTATGTACAATTCAACATAAAACAACTATAAGAATGTATGCCGTACCAAAAATACGTCAAAAAAGCCGGGATTTTTTCAAATCCCGACTTGGCTCGTTTCTAAAAGAAACCCTTCTAGATAAAAATCAATTCAATTGTAAAATATGCCATGGATTATTGACTGGAACATAACATTTAGATTTCTCTTCAGAAAATCTTTAAACAATGAAACTTTTTACATTTTATCTGGTGCATGTAATCCTAATAGACGTAAGTCTTCTTTTAGTAAAACAGTGACAGCATAAACTAACGCTAAGCGCGCATCTTTTTGGTCATCATCCGCTAAGATTTTTGTATGTGCATAGTACTTATTGAACGCTTGTGCCAATTTGATCGCATGTTTTGCAATGATCGATGGCTCATATTTTTCACCAGCTTGAAGCACTGTTTCAGGATATTTCTGTACAAGCTTCACGACTTCCCAACTATTTTCGTCATTCAACGCATAAGCTTGATCTTTAGAAGGAACAAAACCTGCTTTGTCTAATAAACTCATCGCCCGAGCATGAGTATATTGGACATAAGGACCTGTTTCTCCTTCAAAACGAACCACTTCTTCTAAATTGAAGTCAAACGTATTCAAACGGTCATTTTTTAAATCGTGGAAAATAACAGCACCCACACCGACTTGTTTTGCGATGACATCTTTGTTTTCCAAATCAGGATTCTTTTCACTGATTTGTTGTTTCGCTGAGTCGATTGCTTCATTCAATACTTCTTCTAGTAAAACGATCTTTCCTTTACGTGTCGATAGTTTTTTACCACCTTGTGTGATCAAACCAAACGGGATATGGTGCATATCATCTGCCCAGTCAAAACCTAGTTCTTTCAAGACAGCTTTCAATTGTTTAAAGTGATAACTTTGTTCATTACCAACTACGTATAGTGATTGACTAAAATCATACGTACGTTTACGGTATAGTGCAGCTGCCAAATCACGCGTAATATAAAGTGTCGCACCATCTGATTTTTTGATCAAGGCAGGATTTAGATCATAAGCAGATAAGTCAACGATTTCTGCACCTTTGTCTTCTTGTAAGAGATGTTTTTCTTCTAGTAATTCGACGATTTCATCCATCTTGTCATTATAGAAAGCTTCCCCGTTCAATGAATCAAAACGAACTTCTAACAAGTCATAGATCTTGTTGAATTCTTTCATTGATTCGTCACGGAACCATTGCCATAACTCCATCGCTTCTTCGTCGCCTTCTTCTAGACGCTTGAACCAAGAACGAGCTTCATCATTCAATTCAGGTTGTGTTTCAGCTTCTTCGTGGAATTGGACATATAGACGCAATAATTCATTGATTGGTTCAGCTTTTACAGATTCAGCAGATCCCCATTTTTTGTAGGCAACGATCAGTTTTCCAAATTGTGTACCCCAGTCTCCTAAATGGTTGATACGTACTGGTTGATAACCTAATTTTTCCATAATAAAGCCAATTGAGTTTCCGATTACTGTCGAACGTAAGTGACCCATTGAAATTGGTTTTGCAATGTTTGGTGAAGACATATCGATTGGCACGCTTCCTTGGTTACCGATCGTGCTATCCCCATAGTGTTCTTTTTCTTTTACTACTGTAGCTAACACTTGCTTACTGATGATCTCTTTGTTCATAAAGAAGTTCAAGTATGGTCCGACGACTTCGATTTTTTCAAAATTTGTTGCATCGATTTTCTCAGCAAGATCCGCTGCGATCTGTTGTGGTGCTTTGCGGAAGATTTTTGCTAAAGAGAACGTTGGAAATGCGACATCTCCATGGTCCGCTGATTTTGGATTTTCAAGTAATTGTGCGACTTGCTCCAACGTCAAGTCATCTTGTACGACTTCATATAGTGCTTTTGCAACAACATCTTTGTTATTCATTTATTTTCCTCCTACATATTGTTTGCTGTAAAACAAAAAAATCTCTAGCAAATCCATATTTCCTATGAATTTACTAGAGACGAGAATTCCCGCGGTACCACTCCAATTGTCCTAAAAAAGGACCTGCTCGATCTGATATCGGTAGACGACCGTCTGTCAAAGACAGAGTTCTCCAAGTGCGCTTCATTGGGATTTGTCCGTCCGGCTTCCACTCTACCCAGACTCGCTTTGAACGAAATGACACCAATTACTCTCTTGTTCAGCAAACGTTGCTCTTATTTAACTTGATTTGAATTATAGCAGATATCCAATCTCCTGGCTAGAGTTTTCTTCATAAATAAACGGTGTTCGAAAAGCTGACCTTCAACAATAAGCTAAAATGTCCAGGAGGTCTAAAGGAGATTAAAAACCAACTGGACATTTTATACACATGGTCATGGTAAAACGATAAAAAGTTTCTTACGCTTCATCAGCAACAATGATTGTTCCTTCTTCTGAAGCTAATAGATTTTCAATATTTTCTAAGGAAGTAATAATTGCTTTCCCAGTAGGACGAGCCTCAACAAAGGCAATCGCTGCTTCCACTTTTGGCAACATGCTTCCTGGAGCAAATTGGTTTTCAGCAATATACTGTTTCACTTCTGAAACACCAACTGTTTCTAATTTCTTTTGATCTGGTTTTTGATAATTTACGTAGACATTATCGACACCCGTCAACACGATCAATAGATCTGCACCAATGATCTCTGCTAATTTTTCAGAAGCAAAATCTTTATCGATAACAGCTTCTTTTCCTTCAAGACCTGTTGCAGTTTCCACTACTGGAATACCGCCACCACCTACAGAAATGGTGATTACGCCTTGTTCCACTAATGTTTGGATGACTCGAGCTTCTTTGATTGAGATTGGTTTTGGAGAAGCAACGACCTTACGCCAACCACGTCCTGCATCTTCTTTGAATGTTACAGAAGAGTCTGCTTTCATCTGATCATTCGCTTCTTCTTCTGTATAAAACGGTCCAACTGGTTTGCTTGGATTTTTGAACGATGGATCATTTTCATCAACGATGACTTGTGTCACTAACGAAACGACATCTTTATCGATTCCTTTTTCCTTCAACACTTCGCCCATCGCATTTTGCAACCAATAGCCAATTGAACCTTCCGTCATCGCCACACATGTATCTAATGGCATTGCCGGTGTTTTTTCTGAATCAGCCGCTTGTTGTTGGATCAATAAATTCCCAACTTGAGGACCATTACCATGTGAGATGATCAATTCATCTCCTTGTTCAATAAATTTCACTAAGTATTTTGCTGTTTCCATCAATGCGTCTTGTTGCGCTTTTGCACTTGCATCTGTTGATAAAATCGCGTTTCCGCCTAATGCAACAACCACTTTTCTGTTTGCCATGTCTATCTCCCTTTCTTTCAGAACATTCTGAATTTTACCGATGACAAAACAAGCCAGCGTTCTTTCTGAACGATCCTCACGCTGACTCGTTTTGATTATTTACTTGTTAGTTGTTACACACGAGGAATGAATAAGTTTCCTAGTGTTGCTGCCATGATTGCTTTGATTGAGTGCATACGGTTTTCTGCTTGCTCAAATTGACGTGCATATTTACTGCGGAATACTTCGTCTGTTACTTCCATTTCAGTGATGCCGAAGCGTTCTTTCATTTGTTCACCGTAAACTGTCTTCGTATCATGGAATGCTGGTAAGCAGTGTAAGAAGATCAAACGATCTGTATTGTTTGTTTTTTCGATCATATCCATATTGATTTGGTAAGGTTTCAATAATTTGATACGTTCTTCAAATTTATCTTCTTCACCCATTGATACCCAAACGTCTGAGTAAAGAACGTCTGCTCCGTCTACCCCTTTAGCAACATCGTCAGTGATCATTAATTGTGCACCTGATTTCGCTGCAAACTCTTCAGCCATTTTCATGATTTCTTCTTCAGGTTGTAATTCTTTTGGTGCAACGATACGCATATTTGTTCCTAAGATCGCACCTGTTACTAACAATGAGTTCGCCATGTTGTTACGTCCATCGCCACAATAAGCAACTGTGATGCCTTCCACTTTACCGAAGTTTTCTTGGATCGTTAAGAAGTCAGCGATCATTTGAGTTGGGTGCCATTCATCAGTTAAACCATTCCATACAGGTACGCCTGAGAATTCAGCTAATTCTTCCACCATTTTTTGGCTGAAACCACGGAACTCGATTCCGTCAAACATACTACCTAATACTTTGGCAGTATCTTCTGTAGATTCTTTTTTACCTAATTGGATGTCATTTGCACCTAAATACTCTGGATGCGCACCAAGATCGATTGCTGCCGTTGTAAATGCTGCACGTGTACGTGTTGATGTTTTTTCAAATAGTAATGCAATGTTTTTTCCTTCTAAGTAATGATGTGGGATGCCACGTTTTTTCAAATCTTTCAAGTGTTGAGAAAAGTCGATCAAATATTGTAACTCTTCCTTTGTAAAATCTTTTTCTGCTAATAAACTTCTTCCTTGAAATACTGATTCTTTCATATGAACATTCTCCTTTAAAATTGTATTCTATTTGATAGTACATAAAGCACTTGGTATTAAGAGGAAATCTGATGGCAGCTGACAGTGACTGCCATCAGGAATAAACTATTTTAAATCTTCACGAACTAATGGTTGGCTCATGCAACGAGGGCCACCACGACCGCGTGACAATTCACTTGAAGTGATTTCCAATACTTTGATGCCGTAGCTTCTCAATAATTCGTTTGATACATAGTTACGATTGTAAGTAACTACCACCCCTGGAGCAATCGCTAATGTGTTTGAGCCATCATTCCATTGTTCACGAGGTGCAACAATCGCATCGCCATTACCTGTTGGGATCAATACAAGATCATCTAACCCTAAAACTGATTTCAATGACTCTTGTAAATCATCTGAATGAGAAATTTTGATATCATCGCCAGCTTGTTCAATTGTAAAGACGTCCATTTTTCCTTCTTTACTTTGGATCGCTGGATGGATTGTGAATTTATCATGGTCAACCATAGTAAATACTGTATCTAAATGCATCATGGCACGATTATTCGGGATCTTGATTGCCAAGACTTTTTCAAATCCTGCATTTTTCGCAAATAAGTGACGTGCTAAACGCTCAATCGCTTTTGCATTTGTTCTTTGTGAGATACCCACAGCGACAACTGTGTCACTAAGGATCAATTCATCCCCACCTTCGATATGATCTGGATTTTCGCGATCCAACCATACGTCAACCCCTTTATTTGCAAAACGTGGGTGGTGGTTCAAAATGTATTCTGTGAACATTGACTCACGACGACGTGCTTCAAATGCCATTTTATTGATTGTCATCCCATTCCCCATTGATGCGGAAGGGTCCCTTGTAAAGTATAGGTTTGGCATTGGATCCATGTAGAAAGGATAGTCGTCATCAGATGATAAATCGTATAAACTACGTGATTTCACATCGATATCTTTTGTACGGACACCCGCCATGATCTTATCTACCATATCTTGAGTTTCCATTGATAGAAGGAACTCATGAAGACCATCTCTAACAGCATTAGATGCAATAAAAGATTCATCTAACATTTTATTTAAAAATTCCTCTTTGACATTACCTGCATCGATTGCTTCAGCCGCTAATTTTTCTAAATATAATGTTTCAGCGCCTTCACTTTGGAGCACTTGTGCAAATTCATCATGCTCAGCTTGTGCAATCGGTAGATACGGAATGTCGTCGAACAACAAACGATCCATAATATCAGGCGTTAGATTTTCCACTTCTTGACCAGGTCGTTTTAATAATACTGTCTTTAACTTTCCTATCTCAGAGAAAACGTGAATCGGTTTATCCATGTTGTGTTGCCTCCTTCGTTTTGATTACATACTTAGAATAAACTGCTTTTGTAATCACTTTCATGCTTTTCTCGCATTTAAAAAGAGAAGAATCTCTCATTATTAAAGCTTAATTAAATAATTACACATTTTTGCATCTTTTATTAATAATTTCTCTTTTTTTTATACTGAAAACTCTCTCAAAAAAATTTTTATTCATCAAAAAAATTTTTTTGTATATTTTTAAATCCCATTTGAATTAAGGTTGTTAGCGTTTACTTTATGTATATTATTTGTTTTTTATACACTTTTATGATCACTCATCAAATTATATTCATCTGTTTTGTATAAATCCTACATAATAACAAACGCAATTAATATTTTACAAAATATAGCTTTTCTCGGAATGTATTATGGCTTTACAAAAGAAATAAAAGAAGTCACAATAGAAGGAGAGAATTATAGGAAGCAGGGATGTTCATGCGTGTAAATAAAATCGATTATCATTTTTCTAAACTCAGATATCAACCTGATTTTGAACACTTTACTGATGAGGAATTTGAAGAAATCAAAGAGCAGACTGTCCTACGTTCATATAAGAAAGGACAAGTGCTTTTTGATGAAGGAGATGAGCGGCAACGTTTCTATGTCTTAACAGAAGGATTGATCCGTTTAGAGCGTTATGACGAAAGTGCTACTTATTACTACTATGATTATGTCACAGCAAATAATCTCTTTCCAATGTCTGGTATTTTTGAAGAAGAACCTTATACGTATACAGCACAAGCCATGACAGATATCGAGACTTTTTATTTTCCTGTAGCTTGTTATGAAAAAATTGTCAAAAACAACCCCAATCAGTTGATTTACATGATCCAGAAGTTAGGAAAAGTCGTTCAGATGCACGAACTACGCATTCAAATCGGCTTGACCTCCAGTGCATTTGACCGAGTGAAACAAAACTTATTTGTTTTAAAAGAAGAATTAGGAATCCCTACAGAAGACGGTCATATATCGATACCCTATCCGATCACGTTGAAAGAACTAGCAGTCAATAGTGGTACCACTCGTGAAACCGCCGGACAGGTGATCAAACAGCTGAAAGACTCCGGCTTGGTGAATTATGACAAGAAGCGGTTCACGTTTTGTAAGGAGGCAGTGACACCGGGATGGCGGGAATAAATATATAAGAATTATATCATTAATGTTTAGTGTTGGCGGGAAACAATTTTGTTTTCTACTGACACTATTTTTATGAAGAAAATAAAAAGAGAGATATACAAATTGATAGAATTAAGTCGTTGAAAACAAATTACGTTAATAAAAAATAGCTTTGAATATCATGCTAAAAAATACTCAATCTAACAAAGAATATATTAACTTTTAAAAAAGCTCTTTTCGAAAAGAATAAAGAAGCGATTATATGGGTTATAATTCAAGGATGTTTAGATTACAAACCTTCAAACTCCACCAGCCATCACAGAGCTTTTTTATATTATCTGAACCCAAGTCAGTGGGCATAAAATCATTTATGCATTCAAACCATGGATACTTATAGAAAGATGATATCCTTAAGCGCAAGCGGTTCAACTGTTACTGGAAGTTATTTGTGTAGGATTCTTATATTATTCGGCTCACATCTCAATTTTGCTGTAATTATCGCTTCAAATTGTTGGTGACTCAAAAATGTCTTCCATCCCCCATAGTAAAAAGGCAATAGAAGGGGCACACAATAAAATCAAAATAACTAAACGTGTAGCTTATGATTACCGTAATTTTCTCCGTTTTTGTGATCGTATATAAATGATTCAAGGCTTAGTTTTCCAAGATCAACCAGAACGAAAAAGAATCGACCCTAGCTGGTTGCTAATATGATCGACTCTCTGTATAATTCTTTTATTTTAACTCACTAGCTTTATTTGCTGAATGGCATTAATAATTTATTTGAATTTAGGCTAAAAAATATAATAAAATTACGATTTATTCCCCTTATTTTTTCTGATTTATTTGCTATAAAACTTTTTTTATAAATTTTATCTTCTATTTTTTTTTATTAAATTAAAATAATAGTATATCTTGTTACGACTTATAAAAAGAAGTAAGAAAAATAATAGAAGCTGAAGTGAAAACATAGTTATATTATTAGATATATATAAAGCAATCCATTGGAACATATAGATAACATTTGCGAATAAGAAAAATTTCCGATCGATTTTTATAGAAATAAATTTTCTTGTATCCTTTAATCGGTATAAATAGATAACAACAAAACCAATTAAAGAACTTATTCCTGCTCCAACACCTCCATAGGTCGGTATAAGAAAATAGCTCACTAAAATACTTATTATTCCACCTGCTATACTAGAATAAAATATACCACTAGTTTTTTTTGCAGCTGTGTAAGTTGTTCCTATAAAACCTGCAAAACTTGAATATACTGCTGCAAGGACTAGCGGAGGAACAAACGTCCAACTTCTAAAATACGATGATTCTATAAAAATTAACATAATTGGTTTTAAAACAATTAGTAACGCACTGCTAGAAATCATCATCAACATAGAATATACGGTAAAAGTTTTACTAAAAAATGTCTCTCTATCTTTTGATTTATACTCTTCTACAGACGATAATTGCCAAGCTTGAGAAAAAATAGCAGCCAACATTGTAATCAAAGCTGGAAGCTTACTGGCAACTGCATATAATCCATTCTCGCTTGTGCCATTAAAATACAGAATAAAATATCTTGTTGAACTATTGACTACCCACCACATCACCATATTAGGAATTAAGGGAATAGAGTAGCGTAACATTTCTTTTAAATGTAAGCTTGTAACACTTTTAAACTCTATATAATTTATTATTCTCATTTTTATAGATAAAAAAACGATTGAGAAAAGGTTTGCTATTATAATTGAGTAAAAGTAACCATCAATACCTAATTTTAAAATAACTAAAAATACAATATTAAAAAGAACAGTTATCAACGTGAATAGAATGCCATTAATTGAGTAAGTTAATACCTCACCCCTTGCACGCGTAAATTGCGATATTAAAGACTGACACTGCTGAAGAACAAGAATTATAAGTAAATATTTAAACATACGTATATCTACATTGGGTATTAATTGAATTATAATTGGATAAAAAATACCTGCTATAACTGAAAGTACAAAGGTCAAAAGTAAGCCACTACTTAGTGTATTTTTCAAATTATTTGTATCGTCTATTGAAAATCGTAATATTGCTTCCGTAATTGATAGAAAAAATATTGGTAATACTAAGTTTGTCGTTGTTATAACTAGATCGATTTTCCCATAATCCGCAGAAGAAAGCACGTAAGTATACAATGGGACCAAAAGTATTGAGATAAACTTACTTCCAAAATTACCAATAGCAAATGTAAGTGAATTTCTAACTAACTTTGTATATCTATTAATTATTTTCAGCTCCTTTACCAAAACTCAAATTGGCTTCCATGTTAGACAAAATCTTTTTTTTATTTCTATTTAAGGTTGATAAATCCTCCGAATCAAATTTTAAATCTTGCAGTGCTTCTAATACACTTCTAACTTCATCTTTTTCAAAATTAAATACTAGTTCTTTGTGATGTATAGATTCAAAAAAAAAGTCTAGTTTCTTATCCCAAGCTAATGCTATTGATGGTATCTGTAGAGAATAAGCAATTATATGACTATGCAATCTAAACGAAATTATTTTATCAAATTGTGAAATAGTGTGGACCAATTCTTCAGGCGTTTGAGGACGTTTATCTATTTTAGAAATAGGTAACTCTAATTTTTTGATCAAGTTTTTAGCATATTGATAGTCACTATCTGAACCATTTACAAAAAATTTCCAATTTTTCTCTCTAAATTCCAATTCAGTGACTATCTGTTTCCAAAAATTGTCTAAAAGATGTTCCTTTTCTTTAAAATACATTATTCCCAATCCAATACAATCACTTTTTGATTTTTCAATTCCATACATTTCACTAGCAAATATCGCATTGTCTGGAACAAAAATTGCATTTTTTTCTGTAAGGTTATTAATTTTATTCAAATGATCTCTTACAGAAATTCTTTTTACAGAACTATTTAAAATATTTTTACTTATTTCCTTTTGAATAAATCTAAAATTTGATTCTTTGTATCCTAATGCGTTATAAATGACGGGGATATTTTTAGATTGACATTCATCAATAATTCGATTGATTTGGATGGTGAAATGTTCCATCAATAATTGTCCACCTGCAAAAATAACAAGGTCATAATCCTCAAAATTTACTAAATAATTAATTGAGGCGTTGCGATGGTTTAGAATGATTTTTTTTCTTATATTCTTTGGTACAATAGTTAATATTTTTGATTTAAAACTTATTTTTCCTAATTCAATATCATCCGCAAAAATAAATTTGTTTTTCCCTGAGATATCCATGATGTGTACTTCTTCAATATCAAAATCATATTTGAAGTATTTATTTATTAGTTTTTGTACAGTCTCACAAATGACTCCATCACCCAAATTTGTTGAATAATATTCTCCTACTACTAAAATTTTCACATAATCACCCTTTACAATGACTTATAAACATCTATAAGACTATCTGCTGAATTACTCCAAGTATACTTATTCATAATTAAATTTTTTCCATTTTCAGCAATTATTCTTGATTTTTGTCTATTATTATAAACTTCTGTTAAAACATTACCAATTGCTTCGCTGTTTTTAGGTTGAACTAAATATCCATTTTTATTATGTTCAATAATTTCTGAAATGCCTCCATTATTACACGCTACAGTGGGCATCCCGCTTAACATCGATTCTAAATAAACACAACCGAGAGCTTCGAAAAAAGAAGGCAAAACGAATACAGAGCTTCTACTCATCATTTCAGCAACTATTTTATATTCTATATTTCCATAGAAATGTACATATTTTTCAATACCTAAATTATTAGTTAAATTTTTAAGATTTTCCATTTCTGGTCCTTCTCCAACAATGTCCAATCTCACATTTTGACTTAAATTATTTTTTTCAATAAATTCGTAGAAACCTTTGATTAAGTATTTTTGTCCTTTTATCTTAGTTAAGTTTCCTACACTAAGAATAGTATAGTCATCGTTTATAATACGTTCGTCATTGGCGCCTTGCATAAAAATTTGTGGATCTGCTCCATTATAAACAACCTTTAGAGGAATATTTTTGACTCTTTCACGTACAATAGAAATAACTTTATCACTGACACCTACTATAGTATCTGCACGCTTCAAATATTTTTCTAAAACATATGATTGAAATTTCTCAATCAAAGGACGGATTGGATAATAATTATTCCAAACATTCAGCCCATGAAAATGTACTACTAGCTTACTTTTATTCTTATTTCTTACTAATTCTTTTAATATTGCTAAATCAATAATATGTGCAGACAGTATTTCAAATCTGTTTTTACTCAAAAAGGCACTTAGTGTATCTTGATCTTTTTTGTGAAGAATTCCAAAAACTTTATCTACATTTCTACAATAGTAATTAAATTTATAGCATTGTAGACCATTTTGTTCAAAAAAATGAATATCAGATTGATATTCTTTTTTATTTACTGGAACGGGAATTAAGATTGAAACGTCTAATCCCTTTTTTTTTAAAGCTTGCGCTTGTTGTTCAATAAATATGCAATACTGAGGATTAATTTCACTTGGATAAAGTGAGGATATAAATAATACTTTTTTCAAAAGAGAACCTCCTTAATTATATGTTAGTATATTTTTGAACAGGTTGAGCATAACTTGCAGGCCCATTAAACGGTATCAAATTCATATCTGATTTTTGATATGCTGAAATCAATTGGATTAAATTTTTTGTAGCTATTTTAGGCGACCACTCGTTAACTATTGTGAAATGAGCCTCTGTTCTCATTTTATTTATACTAATCAGATCTAAAGCCAAAATCTCCTCTAAACAATTATATAGAGTTTGATAATTTTTATGATCATAAATAAATCCGTTAACTCTATCTTTAATCAAGTATGGGCTACTACCGGCTTCAATACTTGCAATTGGAATACATCCATTTGCCATCGATTCATTCAATACAGCTCCCCACCCTTCATTATGATCACTAGAAAATATATAATAATCAGAGTATCTCATATATTCTTGTACATCATTAGAAGATACTTCTCCAATTAAAGTGAAAAAGTTGTCCAAGTTTTTTTGCTCAATTATTCTTTTTATTCTTTTTTGCTCTGGTCCATTGCCAATCATTTTTATATGAAACGGTTGTTGCTTACTAATAAGAAACTCGGCAATTTTTATACAGGTTTCAGGATGCTTCCAACTGACAAATCTTCCTACCCATAATAACTCCATTTTTTTGTTTATTTTTTTATACATCAGCTCCGAAAAACTAACCTTAGGAAAATATCCCCACTTATAAGTCCTATTTTTAAAAGAAAAACATTTTTCCATATCATTAGCAGCATATGCACTTGCCCCTAGAAATAAAAAGTTTGTTTTTTTTCGAAATGGAAAATTTCTAAGTATATATTTTATACGACGCAAAGTATTATGCTTTTCATCTTTAAATATATGTTCTGAAATTCTTAATGTTAACTTATTTGAGCGCAATCTCTTTCTAATAAAGCGATCTCCAGCAGCTTGTTGAATTAAAACATCCGCTTCCTCAACCAAGCTATTACAGAAATCACGTATGATTTTGCTTTCATAATATTTCAGATGATAGTTTTTTTTTAAAAACTCTCTATAATCTCCTCCTTTTGTGTATTCAAAAGAATCTGGTTTACATATTGATATAAAGATAAAATCACTACCATATATGCGAAATAATTCATCTGTAATCTCAGAAGTATGATGATTTAATACATTAGATATCCAAACTATTTTCATTGACATCACCTACTAACATTTTATTATTTATTTCAATCAATATGAAAATGAGAAAATAAAAACTAAAAAGGGAGGAGGGAACTATAAGTGTGTGCTCAAATAAAGATGTAATGATCCAAACTAAAAATATACTTTTACCAAAATATGAATTGTTAGGTAATCGCCAAAATAACGAAATCAGAAATATTATAATAAAAAATAAACCCACAATACCAATTGTAGTAATATAGTACATCAAGGAGCTATCGGTATTTAAAAGCGAAGCATATACATTTCCTGTACTATAAAAACTACTTGAATTAAGATTCCCAATACCAAAATAAAGATATCCAAATTTTTTCAAAAAATTATATGTGTTTATTTGATTATTCAGTCGACCACTTGTTAAAGTATCTAAATCTAGACTTTCCCAATTTCCAATATTCAATTGACTCAACATATTCCCAAAAAATACCATAAAAATTACGGAGCATATTGTGACAGAAATGATACGTATTTTCAGTGGCATTATTTTCAGAAATTTGAAATACATTATAAAGAACAAAAAAATCAAAATACAAAAAAAAGAAGTTCTAGATCCAGCATTGATTATTATAAATGTAATAAAAATTAAAGAAATCCAATTAAATACTTTATTTTTTTCTTTATTATAAATTAAATATATAGTACTTAATCCACCAACTAATGCAACCAAAGCTAAAATATTAGGATTGATAAAACCTAAATACGTTCTTATTCCTCGATTATTCGCTAAAATATTATTTAAAAGAGAAAATAAATTAATTGATATATCCCTATTTTGGATTGTCAAAAAAAGTAGAGAAAAAAATACAGAGTATTGTATCTGTTTACAAAATTCTATAGTATTACTAAACAAATCGACTGCTACTAGGATAAGAAAAATAAATAGTATATAGTATAAAACATTGATTAGTTGATTTTTTATAAGTATGTCCGTATATCCAATAATCATTAATATCATCGGCAAAAAAGCAAATGGAATTAACAAGACAGATAAAATTCGAAATACAGCTTTGTTTATTCCATAAAAATAAAAATAAGTTAACATACAAAATGATAATCCATATTTAAATATTCCAAATACTCCGTTATAAGAAGCTGTATAAGTAAAAATGTATGAAATCAAAAGTATAAAAAAAAGCGATTTATAAATATTTTTAATCATTATTGAATTCTTCTCCTATTAAATATTTATACAAGGTAACTTCTTGGATATTTTCCTCTAATTTTTTTTCAGATACTTCAAAATCATTTTTTATAAATGACTCCATAATTTTTTTCAACTTTAGATAGTCGTTTTTTTCGAAATAATAAACATTATCATAATCAAATAAAATTTCCTTAGAAAACTCTGTCTTGGATGATATTATTGGAGAATTTACTAATTTTGCTTCTAATAAAGGCAATCCAAAGGTTTCAATATATGATGGAAATAATAATACAGAATTCGTATACATATCAAAGACTCTATTTCGATTTATATTTCCTAAAAATTTAATATTAGACGGTATATACTCCAAGTAATGTTCACACATTTTTTTATCAATAGTCAAGTATACAGAAAAATTATTGATATTTTCTCCTAACAACTCATTTACAGCTTTAAATATAAGCTCATGATTTTTATATGGAATCATACTTGCAGGATAAAAAAATTGTTTTTCTTTTTGTTCTTTATAACTTTCTTCCGAGAAAAAGTATCTTTCCTCAATATACTTATTAATTTTTGGAGGAATTACATCTATAGAATTAGAAATTTTTTTACTAACGTTTTTTTTCATCCATTGACTTTGAACTATTATTCTGGCTCCACTTTTTTTTAACAAGATATTAAATATATTTCCGATAAGAAACTGATAAACTGCATACTTTCTTTCTTTTCTTTTGAAAATTGAGTATTTTTTTTCTTTCTGATATGGTAGTGGTTGATGTAGATACACTACTTGCTGACATTTCAACCCCAGTGTAGCTGTATTTTGTAAAGAAATATAAAGATCTGGTTCAAATTTATTTATGATTTTTTTACCATTGAAGAAGTCAAACTCTAACCTTTTTTTCCAGCTTTTTTTTATTAAAGGTAACGTTATTATTTCAATATTATCTCTAGGTTCTAAGTAATCATCACCTAGTAAAAAAATCCAATCGTTATTGTCATCGCTTGAAACAATTTCATCATAAAAATCACGTAAAATCGACAATGCCCCTCCCTCAGAAGCAGCGATATCATTAACTACTATTCTCATTTCTGCCACACCACCCGATTCACATAATCGGTATAGGACAAAATAATGCGTAATACTTTCTCTGAAACATTTGGCATTGAATAATCTGAGACCTTTCTCAAGGTATCATTCTCTTGTGTTTCTAACACTTCTAGACCTTGAAGGATTCTTTCTTTTTCAAGTCCAACCATCATCACACTTGCTTCTTCCATTGCCTCTGGGCGTTCATGTGCTTGACGGATATTCAATGCTTTAAAATTCAAGGTAGAAGCTTCTTCACTAATGGTTCCACTATCACTTAACACTGCTTTGGCGTTGAGCTGTAACTTATTATAGTCATTGAATCCCATCGGTTTCATTGTTTGGACCAATTGATGAAATTCGATTCCTTTCGCTTCAATCATTTTCATTGTACGAGGGTGCGTACTTACAATGATTGGTAACTGATATTTCTCAGCAATCGTATTTAGACTATCTACTAAATTCATAAAGTTGTTTTCGGAACTGATATTTTCTTCCCGATGGGCGGAAACAACAAAATATTTTCCTTTTTCCAGACCTAAACGTTGGATGATGTCAGAATTCTGAATGTCCTTTTTTCTCGAATGAAGTACTTCAAACATCGGACTTCCAGTTTTAATGATGCGATCGGCAGGTAATCCTTCACGTAAAAGATATTCTCTTGCAATATCACTATACGTAAGATTGATATCTGCTGTGTGGTCTACGATTTTTCGATTTGTTTCTTCTGGCACACGTTGGTCAAAACAGCGATTCCCAGCTTCCATATGAAAAATAGGAATATGTCTTCTTTTTGCAGCGATTGCACATAGACAACTGTTTGTATCACCTAATACTAGGAAAGCATCAGGTTTTACTTCCTCTAAGATAGGATCAATCTTGATTAAGATATTTCCTACTGTTTCAATTGCTGTGCCATTTGCAGCGTTCAAGAAGTAATCAGGTTTTCTTAATTTAAAATCTTCAAAAAATACTTCATTTAATTCATAGTCATAGTTTTGACCGGTATGAACTAGCACGTGGTCAATCGCTTCTGAAGTCTCTAAACGATTGATTACTGCAGATAGTCTGATGATTTCTGGACGAGTACCTACAACGGTCATCACTCTTAATTTTTTCATTCATTAAACCTCCACATAATAAGTATCAGGATGTTCTGGATCAAATGGTTCATTGACCCACATGACGGTTACCATATCTGATTTACCTAGATTCTCAATATTGTGTGTATAACCAACTGGGATATCCACTACTTCCAGTTTTTCACTGGAAACAAAATATTCAATCACTTCATCTGAATCTATTTTTCTGAAACGAATGACTCCTTCGCCATTTACTACTAAAAATTTTTCATTTTTTGTATGATGCCAGTGATTTCCCTTAGTGATCCCTGGTTTTGAAATAT
Organism: Enterococcus sp. AZ171; assembly: GCF_051714005.1. Taxonomy (NCBI): domain Bacteria; kingdom Bacillati; phylum Bacillota; class Bacilli; order Lactobacillales; family Enterococcaceae; genus Enterococcus; species Enterococcus sp. AZ171. The sequence continues at coordinate 1,813,007 of NZ_JBIORA010000001.1, forward strand.
TAATTGATACTTGGCCACGATCTTTTGTTCTTAAAAATTCTGTAAAAGATCCACGATCGTCTACATTCATTTTTAAAAAATATGAAAATTCGTCTTCTGGTAAAAAACTTAAATAAGTGCTGTAAAGATTTTTTTCAATTCTTCTCGAAAAATCTGGTAAAGTTAAGCTCACTCGACTTTCTTTAAAAGAAATAATCAGTTCTTTCAATTCGCCAACAGTGATTTGATCAACTTCTCGAACAGAGCAATACCCTTTTTCCATATATGGTTTATCATTTAAACAAAAAATCAATTCCTTGACTACGTCATCAATGTAACACAATTCAATCATCGCATTAGGGTCATTGACTGTCACTTCTTCATCACGAGCAATCTTGTAACAAAAAGTAGCAACTACCGTATTATAATTTGGGCGTGACCATTTACCATACAAATTTGAAAAGCGATAGATATAAACTGGTGCGCCTGTTTCCTCATGATATGATTTTAAAAGATCTTCACCAGCTTTTTTACTCTTACCGTAAGAGTTATCCAAAGAAGCTTGAATAGATGAAGAAATCATCACTGGGCATGTATTATGATATTCTTTTAGCTTTCCAAGTAACTCTGAAGTAAATCCAAAGTTACCTTTCATGAACTCGTCCTCTTCTTTAGGGCGATTGACACCTGCTAGATGAAAAATAAAATCTGCTTTTTTGCAATATTCGTCTAATAAATTTTTGGGTGTGTCGATATCAAAGCTGAGAATATTTTCATATCCTTCATTTTTTAATTCAGCAATCAAATTTTTACCTACAAATCCATTGGCTCCAGTTACTAAAATATTCATTTTGTGCGCCACGCTTTCAACTCTTTTTTTACATAATCCAATTCAAGGAGCTTCTCTTTGATTTCTGCTACTGATAATCGATGAGTATTATCTGAATTGTACTCACCTTCTTGTGTTAATTCTTTACTACCTTCAAAAAAGTATTTATCGTAATTCAAATCACGCGTATCCGCAGGCACACGATAAAAATCACCCATATCTTTAGCAACTAGATACTCTTCTTTGGTAAGCAAAGTTTCATATCTCTTTTCGCCATGGCGTGTTCCAATCACATGGACTTCGTTATCTACATCAAATAATTCAATGATTGCTTGAGCTAAATCCCCAACAGTTGAGGCAGGTGATTTTTGAACCATGATATCGCCAGCTTTGGCATTCTGAAATGCAAAGATGACCAATTCTACAGCTTCGTCTAAACTCATTAAAAAGCGAGTCATTCCTGGATCAGTTACTGTCAGTGGCTTACCCTCTTTGATTTGCTCAATAAATAGTGGAATGACCGAACCACGAGAAGCCATGACATTTCCATAGCGAGTCCCACAGATCGTTGTTCGTTCATCCGCTACTGTTTTCGCCTTAGAAACGAAAACTTTCTCCATCATTGCTTTAGAGATTCCCATGGCATTGATTGGATAAGCTGCTTTATCTGTAGAAAGACAAATCACTTTTTTTATCCCCATCTCAACAGCTGCTGTAACTACATTATCCGTTCCGATAATATTTGTTTTTACAGCTTCCATTGGAAAAAATTCACACGATGGTACTTGTTTAAGCGCAGCAGCATGAAAAACATAGTCTACTCCGTACATAGCGTTTTTAACACTGTTGATATCTCGAACATCACCGATATAAAACTTTAATTTGTCATTATTGTATTTCTTTCTCATGTCGTCTTGTTTCTTTTCATCACGAGAAAAAATACGTATTTCTTTAATATCAGAATCTAAGAATCTTCGCATCACCGCGTTACCAAATGAACCAGTTCCACCGGTGATCAATAATACTTTGTCTTTAAACATATTTACTCTTCTCCTCTAAAGTGCTGCATGATCGTATTGTAAGTTTTTTTTACCTCATAATTTTCTTTCAAATACATATATGCATTCTCACCTAAAATTCTTCTTTCTTGTTTATCCAACAACTGAATAATATTATTTCTAAAAGACTCTATATCTCCATGTTCGGACCAAAATCCTAACTGTCCATTCATAATTATATCTCTCAAATCAGTATGTTTATCTGTCGCTGCCAATATTGGAATTTTGCTATTCATATATCCTAAAATTCGAGAAGGTATATTGGGAATTGTAAATCGTTTATCTAAAAATACTAATCCAACATCAGCAATCTGTTCTATCTTTTCATATTCTTCTTTTGGAAGCTGGTCTAACAAAATAGCATTGCTCGGTTGATTATCCAAGAAAAATTTTTCTAGTTTATATCTTTCTGTTCCATTACCAGCGATAATAAAAAAAGTATTTTCTATCTGTTCTTGTTTTAAATATTCAATTAGAAAGTCAATTCCTTGAGGTTTCCCAAGATTTCCTCCAAACATAAAAACAATAGATTCTTTATTTATATTAAGTTCTTCTTTGCGTTTTTCTCGTTCTTTTTTATTTATTGCTATTTCACGTATCTCAATTGTATTAGGATTGATTTCTACCTTTGAATTTTTTATCTCTGGATTGTGATTAATTAAATAATCAAGATTACCTTGGGACATGCAACCTATATGATCAGATATCTGATATAATTTTTTTTCTTTATTTCGAAAGAACTGGTGAACCAAACTCTTGTTTCTGATCATTTGTAAATCTACAGCATTTTGAGGAAATATATCTTTTAATAATAAATATGCTTTTGCATTATCTCTTTTTTTAACAAACGAAACAACTTTCTCGAATGTAATAGGAGGTGTAGCATACAGTACTAAATCAAACTTTTTATTTTTTGTATACCGCTTTATTGCGTTTATATAATGCTTCTCTATCATAGATTGACTGATTGTTTTTTCAATAGGATTTGTTTTTTGGAAATTCCCAGTTTTAACCTTAATAAGAGTAACACCATCCACTTGTTCAACTATTGTTTTACCTATTTTTTCTCTACGTTGAATTGGCGTAATAACTGTTACATCATGGTTTTCTGCTACAAATTCTCTAAGTAAATCAGTATAAATCCCAGATTGGTCTATATTATTTATTTTTGAAACAGTTATAAAGAGTATATTCATAAAGCACCTCTTATTTTTCAATTAAAATTTGTTCACTGTATTTCATCATATAAATATCTTCTTTGTAGTAAAAAATATCTTGTTTTTCTAATCTCTTACCTAAACTATTCTCAATTAAATATTTAGTAAAATTTACACCGGATTCATATGCATGAGGATAGCCACCTCCGAATCGTGGGTTAACCTCTGATAAATAAAATTCGCCATCTTTTTCAAACAAGTCAAAATCATTCGGACCAACTAACCCTGGAGAGTTTGCCACAAATTTTTCAATTATTTCCTTTGCCTGTTGAATATGAATAGATTTAGATTTGTCTGTTTCACCCGCACGCATTCTTAGTTTTTCTTTCACAAATATGTCTATCACTTCACCGGTAAAGATATCAATATAACAATCAATACCATATTCTTTCCCATTCATATTCTCTTGAATCATTAGAGGTGTTTCTGAAGTCTTAAAAAGTATTTCTAGATGTTCGATACTATGGATCAATCCGACTCCGATACTAGCACTTCCACATATAGGCTTAACAAAAACTGGCAGACTGACTTCACCTTTTTGATAAGCAAACAGAAAGTTATCATAATTAAAATAACTTTTCGGTGTATTGATTCCTAATTCAAGAAGTTGATTGTACATCATCTCTTTATTTAAACACATTTGGGCCATATCATAAGAAGGTGCAAAAACTGTTATATTATTATCTTCAAATAATCGGCGATTCTTGGATAATATCTCCATCTCTGTATCAATTAAAGAGAATATTGCATGTATGTCGTTATCCTGACAGATTTTTAGAATTTCTTTGAGATATACCTCACTAGTGAAGGGCGGAACAATAAAATAGTCGTCACACATATAAAGTGCGGGTGCTAAAAAGTTACTATCCGTTCCGTAAACTTTCCCACCGTTTTCTAAAAGTTCTCTTTTAAAGTATTCAACTATTTTGTTCCTTGTTCCGCAACTTAGTATTAAAATATTCATTCTAGATCTCCCTATAAAAACTTTTCTCGTATTTCTACATCACAGTATTTTCCCTGTATATAACGATCTTCTTTCTTTACGCCAACCAATTTATAAGAGTTTTTTTCCCAAAAGCTTACTGCCCCTATATTTTCACTAACTACTGATAAAGAAATTTTTCTAATATTCAAATAGTTTTTAGCATACTCTTCGATCAACTTTAGTGCATCAGTCCCAATACCCATATTAAGATAATCCTCATCTCCAATATATAAGCCTACTTCACAATTCCGGTGAATATTATTGATATCATATAGTCCTATTAGTCCAATGGGGAGATTGTTTTTTGCATTCAAAATAATAAACCGGTAATTTTTTTCTGTGATTCTACATAATTGAGGTAAAAATTCATTTAATTCAAAAAATGATTGAGGTTTAAACCCGCCCCCTAAATATTTGAATACTTCCTCTGAATTTTTCCATTTGTACAGGTGTTTACCATCTTCTATTTCCATCGGTCTGAGTTTGATACGCTCATTCTTTATCACGTGTGATTTTCCCTTCATCGTAAATATCCTGTATTTTAAATACCTTTAAAATTGTTTTATAAATTATTTTTAAATCATTAGTAAAAGATATTTCTTCTATATATTGTAAATCAATTTCTATACGCTTATCCCAGCTTACAGAATTTCTTACAGTACATTGCGCCAAACCTGTAATACCAGGTCTAACAGTGAATCGTTTCTTGGCCCATTCTGTGTAAGCATCAAATCCATCATAAGGAAAATAAGTAACTGGAGGTCTAGGTCCTATAAGTGACATATCACCGATAATGATATTTATTAGTTGTGGCAGTTCATCCAAACCAGTCTTTCTTAAAAATCCTCCAACTTTGGTAATCCTATTATCCGAAGCAGTCTTAATCGTTAATCCATCACCTATAGTTTCTGCTCCAACACACATTGTTCTGAATTTATAGATAAAGAAATTCTCTCCATTTAGTCCCAACCTTTTCTGTTTAAAAAAAACTGGTCCTTCTGAAGTTGACTTTATTAAAATTGACAAAATTATAATTATAGGAGAGCAGATTATTAATACTATTATAGATATACACACATCTAGTACTCTCTTAAATATCTGTTTGTATAGGTTCATTTTGTACAACTCCCTTTATTACCAAGCATACTTTTAATATATCTTCATCAGTCATTTTGGTATCGGATGGTAGACAAATTCCTTTATTAAATAGATTTTCCGCATTTCTATTACCAATATAATTGAAATCTTTAAATATAGGTTGTAAATGCATAGGTTTCCAAATAGGTCGCGCTTCAATATCTTCAAGAGCCAATGCATCCATGATTTTAGTGGGATCAACACCTTCTACTAAAATAGCGCTCAACCAATAGTTAGGTTTATCCCAACTATTTTCAGGCATAAATGTAATGGCTGAAAAATCAGCTAACTCCTGTTTATAAAAATCATATATATATCTTTTTTTGTCGATTCTTTCCTGAAGTACTTTCAGTTGACCTCGACCAATTCCAGCAGCTACGTTACTCATTCTATAGTTATAACCAATTTCACTATGTTGATAATGTCTAGCATTATCACGTGATTGTGTTGCCCAGAATCTAGCTTTATCTATTTTTTCCTTTTCATTAGAAACAAGCATACCACCACCAGAAGTAGTAATTATTTTATTACCATTGAAAGAATAAATACCATATTTACCAAAAGTACCTGTATATTGGTTTTTATATTTTGTCCCTAAGGATTCAGCTGCGTCTTCAATCAACGTAACATTATACTCTTTACAGATTGCAATAATCTCATCTAATTCAGCAGACAATCCATATAAATGGACCACGATCACAGCTTTTGCATGAGGATATTTTTCCAAACCCTCTCTTAATGCCTTAGGATCCATGTTCCATGATTCCATGTTACTATCTATAAATACCGGGACAGCATCTTGGTAAATAATAGGGTTCGCCGTTGCTGAAAAGGTTAAAGATTGGCAAAGTACTATATCTCCTTTTTCAACACCTGCTGCTTTTAAAGCTAGATGAATCGCCGCTGTTCCAGAAGATAATGCCGCAGCATATTTTACCTGCACAAATTCTGCTAGCTCTGATTCAAATCCATCTACATTTGCTCCTAATGGGGCAATCCAATTTGTATCAAATGCTTCTTTCACGTAAGCTTGTTCATATCCTTCATCACTCATATGTGGTGAAGACAACAATATCTTCTTTTTCATTTTTATCTCCTATCGTCTATTTACTCGAAGCCCTTGCAAATGCTACGACTTCTTTTGCTAGTTGTTTGTCATCGTCGGATAAACCTGTTACAAATTCCATGACTTCTTGGATCGGGTAACCTTTGATATTCCCTACAAAAATCTTTTCATACACCTGTTCATCATTTCGTTCTTTGTCCAACAACAGTTCTTCATACAATTTTTCGCCAGGTCGGATGCCTGTTTCGACGATTTCGATTTCTTCTTCAGTATAACCACTCAAGCGGATCATATTTCGTGCAAGATCTAAAATTTTGACTGGTTCACTCATATCTAAGACAAAGATTTCGCCACCTTTTGCTAATGCACCCGATTGGATGACTAAACGGCTTGCTTCTGGGATTGTCATAAAGTAACGGGTCATCCGAAAATCGGTGATCGTGATGGGTCCGCCTTTTGCGATCTGTTCTCGAAAAACAGGGATTACGCTTCCGCGAGAGCCCAAGACATTCCCAAATCTTACGGCCGAAAACTTGGTACTGTTTTCTTCATTTAAGCCTGTGACGATCATTTCTGCGATTCGCTTCGTGGCTCCCATCACATTTGGTGGGTTATTGGCTTTATCGGTGGACACCATGACAAAGTTTTTGACATTCGCTTCTTTGGCAGCTTCTGCTACATTTTTTGTTCCTTTGATATTGTTTTTTACTGCTTCTCTTGGGTTATATTCCATCAAGGGCACATGTTTATGTGCTGCTGCATGATAGACGATATCTGGCTGATGTTCTTTCATGATATGGAAGATCTTTTCACGGTCTTGGATATCTGCAATAATTGGAATGATTTCTGTTTTATTATAAGAGGGGTCTCCTGATAGTTCGCGATGAATCAAATAGATCGAGTTTTCACCATGTCCTAATAAGAGTAATTTTTTTGGCGAAAAAGCAAGTACTTGACGACAAATCTCTGAACCAATAGAGCCTCCAGCTCCGGTAACAAGTATGACTTTTTCTGAGATGTGTGATTTTAGTTTATCTAAATCTAATTTGACTTCTTCTCGTCCTAACAAGTCGACCACGTCGATTTCTTTCAGGCGAGAAACATTGATTTTCCCTGATGCGATTTCTTCAATCGAAGGCATGGTGTTCATCTTGACTTCTTTTGATTCGATAAGATGGAAAATTTCACGAATTCTTTTTCGTGGCAAGGAAGGTATCGCGATCGTCACCATATCGATCGACAATTCGTCGATCAATCTTGGTAAGTCCTTGGTATTCCCTATGACTTTTATCCCAGACAAATATGTTTTATATTTGTTCGGATCATCATCCACAAAGCCAATCACTTCCAAATCGTTGATTGCTTTTGAACTAAGAATACTATTGTATAGAATACTATTGTATAGAATACGTCCGCCTTCGCCAGCTCCAATAATTAGTGTTCTGTGTTTGTTTAGTGGCGATTCTTGACGCTGTGTTTTATGTTCGATATATATACGCCAGAATAAACGACTGCTGATGATGAGAAACATAGATAAGATGTAAGTTAATAATTGTAATCTAAGGCTGATTTTTTGCATAAACAAATATTGGATGATAAATGATGAAATAACGGTACAAGTAATGGCTGAAAAAATAGCTGCCATCTCATTTAAATTCGTATATCGATTGATTCGCGTGAATGTTTTGAACAGCATGCCATATCCAATGTAAAAAATTAGTGATACGCCTAAATTCACGGCTAAGTAATCTTGATCGATACCAACAAATGGTGTCATAAAATAATAGCTTGATAATATAGAGATGCCTAATAAAAAACTATCAACCAAAACTAAAATGATTACTTTTCTTCTTCTAGTAAGTTCAAACAACCCCTGCGCCCCCTAAAACTTTTATACAATAGGTCGAAAATCTTTTGCATGCACTTGCTCCCCATTGATGATGTCTCTTGTTACTTGATCCATTTCTTCGATGACTGTAGATCCAAATTTTTTCTCTACGATACTATATGCTTTTTCCATATAAAAATCCCGATCTTTTCGACTATGGGCATCTGAGGCAATCATCTGGACAAGCCGATGTTGAACCAGTTCCTCACTTAACTTCTTGATCTGTTTGCCATAAACACCTGCAATACTCGGTGCAGTCAACTGCGCCAAACACCCCATATTCAAGTAGGGTAATAATAGATTAGGACTTTCTTGGAAACCGCGGTTCCGCTCAGGATGGACAATGATTGGTACGATCCCCATCTGACGTAATTCATAAAACAAACTTTCTGTGTATTCGGGAATGCTGTTTGTTGGTAGCTCAGCTAGCAAATAGCGATCGGCGACATCTGCAAAAAGAATCTTGCCACTTTTAATTTCATCGATCAAATTACTTTTTATTCGAACTTCTTGTCCTTCAAATAAAGTTAGGGGGATGGACTGTCGATCGAGTTCTTTTTGCAAGTCTTCGACAGCTAGTAATACATCTGCTTTTTCATTGGTGAAACGTTGATTGTGATGAGGGGTGCATAAAATGTGGGTGATTCCTTGTCGAACAGCTTCTTCTGCCATGGCGATCGATTCTTTGACCGTTTTTGGTCCGTCATCTATACCAGGTAAAATATGACAATGTAAATCAATCATTTTTGCTCACTTCCTCATCAATAGTAATAATAATTAAAATCTGCATTCTTCTTCGCACCGTTGTAAACAACACCTAAAATCGTTGCTTGTGCAATGGATAGCAGTTCTTTCGCTTTGATTAATTCTTGTTTCATTGTTTTGCGTTCTCGGACGACTAAAAGTGTCCCATCTGTTTTTGCGGCTAAGATCTGAGCATCAGTGACTGTTGCAATGGGTGGTAAATCAAAAATGATCAAATCAAATACTGCTTTTAGTTGTTCGATCACTTCTTCCATTCGTTTCGAATCAAGTAGTTCTGATGGATTCGGTGGTTTCGGTCCACTTGTCATGACCCAAAGATTTTCGACGGAACTGGTGTGATAATATGATTCCGGTCTTCCTTCACGATCGCCTAAGAAATTACTTAATCCATTGACATTTGGCAATTGAAAAGTCAATGCTACACTTGGTTTTCTCAAATCAGCATCAACCAGCAAAACTCTTTTGCCACTATTTGCGAATACGACAGCTAAGTTAGCAGCTGTTGTTGATTTTCCTTCACCTGGACCAGATGAAGTCACGACCATCGTCTTCAATTCACGATCGACAGAAGCAAATTGGATATTTGAACGGATCGTCCGATATTGTTCGGAAACCATGGCATTTTTATCGGTAATGCTGAGGAGTGAAACAGGTAAAATAGTGTTTTTCTTCATAAATACTTCTCCTTATACACGTTTTCGAGAACGACGGCTTTCTCTTTGTTCTGTTGTTTCAATCGTTTCGACTTCTGCTGGTTGAAACATACGGCCGTTTTCAAGTTCTTTCTTCGTCATTTCATTGACATCTCCAAGTATCGGCAATCCTAATTCTTCTGTGACAAAACGTTCATCTTTAACTGTTTTATCTAACAACTCTAGAAGAAAGGCTAATCCGACTCCAATCATCAAGCCAAGTAACCCACCAATAACTACGTTCAACATGTTATTTGGTGAAACAGGTGTAGGATTGCTTTGTGCTGCAGAAGTGATCGTCACTTTATTGACATTCAATACGTCCGTTGCTTTTGATTGGAAAACTTGTGCTGTGACGTTGGCGATATCCGTCGCATGATCTGGATTATCAACAGTTGCAACGATTTGGAACATTTGTGAGTTTTGTGATTGATTGACACTGATCACCGATTTCAACTCACCCTTTGTAAGACTTTGTCCATAATTTTGTTCAAGTTCTCTTTGAACATCATTGATGACAACATCGCCTAAAATCATATCTTTGTAAGTATTGATCAACAATACGTTAGCGTTGACATCTTGTAGATTCGTATTCGTATTTTCTGCTTTTGACTGAACGATCATCTCAGCTGATGAACTGTATTTAGGTGTAATCAAAAAGAACGTGACTCCAGCAGCTAATGCAAATCCGGCAAGCGTGGTCGCAAGAATCAGCAACCAACGCTTTCTTAAAATCTCAAATAATTCTCCTAGACTAATCGTTTCTTCCATGTTTTCTCCACTTTCTATCGTTAATATCTTTTCTTAACTTTTCGTCTTCTTAATAGTTCGCTCAACATCCAGATGATGAAACTACAAATAATGAGCACGATTCCCCATTGGATAAATGTTACAATAAAGTTGCTTAGATACGTAGTTAAAAAATGATAGAGCGACTTTGAATTGATGCCGATACGCTCGACCATTTTTGAAAGGTACACAAAAAGAGGTAACGCTAAAAGCATTAGACCAGCGCCACCCACTGCATAACTTAAATAGCGTAACGCACGATGGAAAAAACGTGTGTCGATTGCAATGATCGCAATCACTAATAATGCAGAAACTGTCATTGTAAAGAAGATCAATAAGGTCAGCGTTCTTTTATACCCCATCACTTGCTTCCCATAGGTCAAAAGATAAGGGATCTCAATATATTCACTATAGGTTTCGATGGCAGATTTTTTTAGATTATCAATCGATTGTTGCGTTTCTGCATTGATTTCATAATTGTTTTCTTTCGCATAGTCTTCGACTTTTTTCTGGATGATTTTGTCTACATCCTCTGTCCGTTCAATCAAAAAAGGAATGTCTGTATAAATGGTGCGAATATAGTGTTCAACATTCGATTGTACATAAGCTTGAGGAACAGTGTCTGCCAATACATCTGCAGGAATATTGCTTCCTCGACCTAGATCGCTGATTCTTTGATTGATCTCAGAGGTGATCGTTTCTGAATAATTGGCTTCTTCCATGGCTTTTTCCATAAACTGTTGGTTGAACAACGTTAGTCTCAATACAACTAACGTCATGCCGGCAAACAAACTCAAAGAACAAATAAAAGTAAGTAGCCAACGAGACCCTTTTTGCATGAATTTTTGCGTACTCATGATTTCCTCCTATTTATTAGGATTGATCAACGGACCTTCAACTAACTCACAGATAACAAAAAGTCGTTCATCCGTCATGCCTAAACTATCAACAGGATAGCATGTATAAAGAAGCAGTATTGGTTTATCTTTTTGACTGATCAATTCATTGATTTCCGGATCATCTTTATGACGAATCACCATTTCTTTTACTTGATAGCGGTAATTCGCATAGGTCGTCTTAGCTGTCACGATATCATTTGTTTGAATACCGCTTAGCTTACCAAACCCATCAACATTGTGCCCACCGACTAGTGACGTTCCAGTCTCACCTATGTAGACAGAACCCATATATTGTCCGGCACCTTTTCTTAATATCTCATCGGTATCTCCAAAATACAAAGGCACATTCAGATCTAAAGAATCTACCATGATGTCACCATAGCGTTCGCCACCTCTAGGGTAAGCGATACTGCTAGATGCCAGTTCATTGTTCTCATCTTTAGCGACATCTTCTTCTTTTACAGCTTCAAAGCTTTGTTCTTGCGTTTCGAATGTTGGAACATCTGAAAGTAAAAACAAATTTAAAGAAGAAGTGGCAAAATGAATGACAGGTCTTCCTATGACGTACATTAGAGAATAACCAGCTGCCAAAAAAAAGACAGGGACAAAAAGCATTGCCCCTAGTCTCTTAAGCAGCTTGCGCTTTTTACGCAATCTTTGTCTTTCTTCCTACTACAACCGCACCTGCTGCGACTAATAGTAATGAAGCAATTGCCATTGCACTAGCGGTATAATTACCACCTGTTTGTTTAATTGGAGAACTAGTGCTAAAAGCTGGTGAAGTTGTTCCATCAGCATTTTTTGCACCGATTTGGATATCGCTACCATTCCAACTTAGTACAACTAATCCCAACGCGTCAGCAACTCTCGTTACCTCTTGTTGGATTTGCATGATGATATCCCGCGGTAAAGCACGAATCAAATCATCAAGCGTGTTGATTCCTGTCATATCGATTGTTACTGAACCTAACAGATTACGCACATTTTGAATACCTGTAACGGCAGTTTCTACTTGTGCATCCGTTAAATCATTTTGTTTCAAATGGTTTTCGGCTTGTGTAATGTAAGTATCAGGGACAGTGAATTCTTTTCCTTGAATACTTACTGGTGCTTTTAACAAGTCTAGGATTTGTTGCTCATTCGCAGAAATCGCGCCAGCGGCATCTACAGGAACAGTGAACAATAATGCAGTGAAAAATACAACTAAATATCCGACAAACTTTTTCATCCATTCGACCTCCTTTGCATTTTATTGTGAAGGCTTTCAGCCTTCAGATAAAACATTATAGAAAATAACATTATTCATTTTATTTTCTACATTTCTTATACTATCACATAGAGTTAGCTGACACAATTTATATAACCTAAGTAAATTTATGTTTTTTTGGGCCTATCAGTCATGTTGATATTAAGTGTATAAAAAAGGATAAGATTCCCATTCCCTAGCAATTTTTACCACAGCATAGATTATATTCATATAATCTTTTTGTTTGCGAATATCTAGGTTAAATGTCAGGTGATTTACCTGACATTTTCCAAGGACTCACCTAACACTAAACCTGGTTCTGCATTCAGTCGATAATCAGCAAGATGCCCTTTTCGCCATTCGACAGATGCAGCGGCTCCGATCATTGCCGCATTGTCCCCACAAAGACGTAATGGTGGTACGATCAGTTCCAATTCAGGTAATTCTGTGGCTAAATTTTTTCTCAAACTTTCTCTTAGTCCTTGATTAGCAGCAACACCGCCTGCAAGGATTAATTGCTTCACCGGATAAATTTTGCAAGCACGTATCGTTTTTGTTACCAAGACTTCGACAACACTGGCTTGAAAACTCGCAGCAAGGTCTGCTCGATCTAATTCTTCCCCTCGTTGCTCCGCGTTGTGGACTAAATTGATAAATGCACTTTTTAAGCCACTGAAACTAAAATCATAGTTATCTTCGCGAAGCATTGCCCGAGGAAAGTGGTAGGCATCTTTCCCTTGATGGGCTAATTCATCGATTTCTTTTCCACTTGGATAGCTCAATCCTAAAACACGTCCTACTTTGTCGTAGGCTTCTCCAGCGGCATCGTCTCTTGTTTCACCGATGATCTCATAAGCGCCATCTTCTTCCATATAAACTAACTCCGTGTGCCCTCCACTGACCAACAACGCCATCAATGGAAATTCATACGCTTTTTCGAAGCGGGCGGAGTAAATATGTCCTGCCATATGATTGACAGGGATCAATGGCAGATGATTTGCCCAAGCAAAAGCCTTTGCTGCTGAAATACCGATGAGTAATGCCCCCACAAGGCCTGGTCCTTCTGTGACAGCAACCGCGGTAAGTTGTTCGGCGGTCACGCCTGCTTCCACCAACGCTTCTTCAAGACATAAAGTAATTTGCTCTACATGATGGCGACTGGCCACTTCAGGTACGATCCCGCCAAAGCGTTTATGGCTGTTGATTTGAGAGGCAACGATATTTGATAAGATTTCTTGCCCATCTTTCACGACCGCTACGCTTGTTTCATCACAGCTTGACTCAATTGCTAAAATCAATTCTGTTTGTTTTTCATTCATGGTTTCATCACCTCTGTTTTTAGCTTTGTACACATGATGACCGCATCCTCGACCGGATCATGATAGTAGGCTTTTCGTTTACCTACTTGGCGGAATTTTTCTGATTCGTAAAGGTGTTGGGCAGCAATATTTGACTGTCGTACTTCTAAAAAAACACTATGCGCTTGGTTAGCTTTTTCTCGTTGCAGCATCTCTTGTAATAATTGTCTTGCTACACCTTTGTGTTGTTCAGCAGTCAGAACTGCAAGATTCGTCACTTCTACTTCATCAAGTACTTTGGCATATCCAATAAAGCCAATGATTTCCTCTGCTTGATGAACGACTAAATAATTGGTTTGTGGTTGTTGGATATCAGACAAAAATTGATCTTTTGTCCAAGGTGACCCATTTAAAAAAGCATCGTCACTGACTTGCCAAAGCGCTTGGGCTAATTTTGTATCATTGAAAGCTGTTTTTTCTTCAATCACTTTATTTCACTCTTCTTTTAATAGTTTTACCATATCTAAGGCATCTTCATTCGTTTCTGTATAATACCCTTTTTTTACTTTTCTCGATTGGAAGCCTAGTTTTCTGTATAAGCGTTGGGCATTCTGATTACTGATCCGTACTTCTAATGACATGGTCTCGCATTGATTCATCCGTGCGAATGTCTCGATCTCGTTGATTAAATAGGTACCGACACGCTGCCGTTGGTAACTCGGACTGACCGCAATGTTTGTGAGATGGCAATCGAGTCCTAATACTCTGGATCCAACAAAGCCGAATAATTCTTCTCGATCGAATATCCCTAAATATAAAGTCATGAATGGGGAAGTCAGCTCTGAGATGAACGCACTTTTTGTCCAAGGTAATTCCCCCAAATAAACTTCCCGTTCGATACTTAACAACGCCTTGACATCCTCAACTGTCAGTTCCCGTATTTGAAATTGCTTTTCGCCTACAGTGACCGTTTTCTCTGGATAATCTGCTTTTTCTTGAAGCATGGTCCGTAGATAGGCTTTAAATTTTTTCAACATAGCTTTCTTCTCCTGGCGTATGTGTCTCCAACCATTTTTCTTCTGCTTCCACTCGTTTTAAGTAACGTGGTAAAAAGGCTTGGATATCGTTGACCGGATTACTTGAAGCCCCTAATTGCGCGACGACAACTCCACTAGGAATATCCCAAAGTGGCAAGGAGTTACGCTTAGCATCAGGTATTGATTCAGCGATTTCTGAGTTGAATTTGTGGCAATCGCTACCGACAAAAGTGATCGATCCATCCATTTGTTTTAATTTTTCGGTTAATTCTACGAAAGCAATATGTCTGTCCTCTAGAACGTTTTCTAATGTTCCATGATGCCAGCGATAGGCACCAGCATAAACATTTTTTCTTCTCGCATCAAATATCGGTACAATGATTCCTTCGATTCCTACGCAATTTGCTGCAAGTACAGCAAGACTGGAAACACCAACCAATTCTTTATTTAAAGTATATGCTAATGTCTTGGCAGTTGTGACACCGATTCTCAATCCTGTATAAGAGCCTGGACCACTTGACACAGCAATTCGATCGATTTGTTCTGGTGTGAGTTGGCAATCTGAGATCAATTGATCCAACGCTGGCATCAACGTCAAACTATGATTTTTCTTTCTATTGATTTGGATTTGACCTAACACTGTTTCGTCTTCCAATACGCCAACAGCTAAGGTTTGATTTGCTGTATCGATCCCTAATGTAATCATTTGACCGTTCCCTTCTACTACTCTAATGTCGTTTATCATTGTAGCATACTTCGAGGTAAAAAAGGGGAGGAAAAATCAAGTTTGGCTCTCGCCGCTGTCGAAATTTCCACCCCTATACTTAGGTTGATAATCGTCTATTTGATCGTAGATTGTTTTGTTGATTCTCGTAAAATTAGTTCTGTCGCGATCGTGATTTTTCTTGCAACCGGTGCAGTACTATGGATTAACTGGGTCAATGTCTCAACTGCCAACTCCCCCATCCATTCGGTGTACACTTTGACTGTAGAGAGGGGTGGTGAGACATACTTTGCCACGCTGATATCATTGAAGCCAATCACTGAGATATCTTGCGGAATAGTCAATCCTGCTTCTTTGATTGCCTTCAATGCACCAATTGCTAATGCATCATTCGCAGCAAACAACGCATCCGGTAATTCCTTTTCTTGCAATAAAAAATCATGAACAGCTTGATATCCTGCCTCCACTGAAAAATCCGCTTCAATGATCTTTCCTGTGAGGTTCTTTTCTTCACTGATCAGTTTTTGAAAAATTGCCGTTCTAGGATCAGTCACCGGTGTTCGGTGTTGCTTCGTGTACTCTTTTCCGGCTAACATCACGAGTTGTTTGACTTCTTCTTGTAAGAAATGATCCATCACTAAGCGAAGACTCGACTCAAAATCAACGACTAATGAATCGATGCCAAATCTTGTGCCATCTGAATCGACAAGTAAAAGGTTCTCTTGCGTACGTTTCAATTCTTTCAATTGCTCTTCGTCAAACTTTCCTAAAGCAATCGTTCCATCTGCAGATTGCTCACTGATGGCATCCCATGTTTCCTTGATAAGGCGAATATTCGCTTCTTCCGCTTTTTTTTCGATTCCTAAGCGTATAGAAAGATAATAAAGATCTTCTAATTCTTCTTGTGTATCATACCATTGGATCAATTTGATCGTTTGTTTTTCAGAGGCTAGATTCTTATGATGTTTTTTATAATTCAAGTGTTCAGCTACTTCAAAAATTTTTTGTTTCGTTTCCATTCCTACTGACAATTTCTCATCATAATTCAGCACTCTTGAGACAGTGGCAGGAGAAACTCCCGCCAACTGAGCAATATCTTTGATTGTGGCCATTCGTTTCCCCTCCTGTAAGTGACCGATGCTTATAATGTTTCAGTAAAGCGCAAGAACGCAGCTCTTCCTTGTTCGTCCCGTTTGAAGACACCGGCATCTTCTAAAACTCTGGCGAAGACTTGCCCAACAGCATTTTGGATAACAACTGTCGCAGTCTCTTCAGTCAAATCAGGATTTGCTTGTTTTAGCTGTTCTGCCCATTCACGATGGTAGTCCGCGACTTGATTTTCTTCACCCAGTAGATATTGCTTCACTTCTTCCAATTCTGGTTTTAAGCGTGGCGGCAACACAGCCAACCCCATAACTTCGATCAAGCCAATGTTTTCTTTTTTGATATGTTGGATATCACGATGAGGATGGAAAATCCCTTCAGGATATTCTTCGGACACATTGTTGTCGCGCAATACTAAGTCGATTTCAAAGTAATCATCTCTTCGACGAGCAATCGGCGTGATCGTGTGGTGTGGCGTACCATCTGCTGAATAGGCGATGACTGATACTGATTCATCTGAATAGTTCTGCCATTTGTTTAAGACCGCATCTGCTGCTTCTACTAATAAATCTTTATCGGGCGACTGTAACCGGATCACCGACATCGGCCATTTGACGATCCCTGCAATCACCTGCGGATACTCGCTTAGCTTGATCAATTTCTCCATCGGCGCTTTTGCCATCGGAAATTCGTGACGTCCAGCTTGATAATGGTCATGTGAAAGGATCGATCCACCAACGATCGGCAAATCAGCATTTGAACCTACGAAATAGTGTGGTAAGACTTCAGTGATCTTCAACAACCGAGCAAACGTTTCTTTAGTGATGCGCATTGGTCGATGTTCTTCTGATAAAATGATCGAGTGTTCATTGTAGTAGGCATAAGGCGAATACTGAAATCCCCAACTTTCTCCGTCTAAGTTCATTCGGATGATTCGATGATTGGTTCGTGCTGGGTAATTCAACCTTCCTTTGTACCCTTCATTTTCCATACATAACATACACGATGGGTAATTGACTTGTACCGCTTTTCTTTCTGCAGCAATTTGTTTTGGCTCTTTTTCAGGTTTAGATAGATTGATCGTGATTTCCAACTCCCCATATTCAGACGGATAAGTATACACGATATTTTTTGCGATGGCTCGTGTTTTGATATAGTCATTGTTGCGGCTCAACTGATAAAAATAATCCGTTGCTTCTTCTGGACTTTTTGAATAATGTTGAGCAAAAAAAGCATTGACAACAGAAGGTGGTGGCGTCAAGAAATCCATCAATTGTGCCTCAAATATTTCTCGGTCAGCTGTTACATCCGTCACCAAGCCATTTTCTTTTGCTTGTTCAACTAAACGATCCAATAGATCGACCGATTCTTCTTGCACTGGACGTACTTCAAAAGAGTCGCCGGCTTCTTCGCCAATAAGACCTAAAATACGATTTTGTAAGTAGATACGGTCCATTTCCATCCAACCACCAGACGCGATTGCTAGTGTGACAAAATCTGCAATTGTTTGACTAATCGTCATTTTCTTCCACCTACTTTTCATACCCGTTAGGATGGCTTTCATGCCATGCCCAAGCAGTTTTGATGATTTCTTTCACATCTGTATATTCAGGTGCCCAGCCAAGGATTGCTCTCGCTTTTTCACTTGACGCTACTAAACGACTTGGATCACCTGCTCTTCGTGGTGCGATTTTCGCAGGGATATCACGGCCTGTGACTTCTCGTGCTGCTTCTAGCATCTCTGTGACTGAATAACCTTTGTTACTTCCCAAGTTGAAGAAGTTGCTTTCATTTCCAGCTTTTAAATATTCTAAAGCTAAAATATGCGCAGCAATCAGATCTTCTACTTGTACGTAATCTCTGATACATGTTCCGTCTGGCGTATCATAATTATCCCCATAGATTGCTAATGACTCTCGTTGGCCTAAAGCTACTTGTAAAATGATCGGCACTAAATGAGTTTCGGGCGTATGATCTTCGCCGATCGACGCATCATTCTTAGCTCCTGCTACATTAAAATAGCGTAAAGCCACATAACGCATGCCATATGCTTCGTCACACCATTTCATCATTTTTTCCATCATCAACTTACTTTCGCCATAAGGATTTTTCGGATTCGTTGGTGACCCCTCTGTAATTGGCGATTCTTTTGGCTCACCGTAAGTCGCAGCTGTTGAAGAAAAGACAATCCGTTTCACATCAAACTCGTGCATTACTTCTAATAATACTTGCATGCCATAAACATTATTATTGAAGTAGACTAAGGGTTTTTCAACTGATTCACCGACTAACGAGCTCGCTGCAAAGTGCAAGACCCCTTCAATCGTTTCTTTTTGGAAAACTCCGCGTAAAAATTCTTTGTCACGAATATCGCCTTCATAAAAACGTGCATCAGTATGAACTGCTTGACGATGTCCTGTCAAAAGATTATCCACGACTGCTACATCATAGCCCTTTTCAATTAATTGATCGACGGCATGGGAACCAATATAGCCTGCTCCGCCTAATACTAAAATTGTCATGTTAAGACTCCTTTATCCATATATTTATATTCGTTATTTATTTTAACAAAAGTGATGACCAGAAAACAGGGACTTTTTTTTGACAAAACCTTCTTTCATTTTATTTAGTAAATTTATAATAAAACATTTAGTAAATTTTTTCAACATTTTCTTGTAAAGGGTTTCAAATAAAAAAACGAAAGACTAGCGTTTTTCCTTGTTTTGCTTCATAATAGAAGTGTCAAATAGATAAATGAGGTGAATCATTATGAAAAAATTTGTATCAGGTATCTTAGTAGGTAGCTTGGCTACTGTAGCAGCTGTGGCTGGTTTAGTAACTTCTGTGAAGAAAACAGTCATCGACCCAATCGACGAAAAAGAAGCAATGATTGAAGAAAATCGTAAAAAAGCAATGAGAAAACGTGTATCACGATAAGAGCTAGTGATTGAAGCATTCAGCTTCAAAAACAAAAAACCCAAAGTTGTTCTTCAATTTTTTGGGTTTTTTTGTTTCTACCGAGTTTTTTCTAAAACTCGCATTTTTAAGTTACGATAGAAATGGAAGCTGACAAATAGCACAGTTGTGTTTCCACTATCTCCCTCATGCTATCCAAAAAGAACGTTCTTACAAGTGTCAGGACAGAAGTGTTTAGCCTCGAGAAATAAGGCGCCATCCACGAAAATTGTTCTTCAAATTTTTGTGGATGGCGCCTTATTTCCCAAGAGGTTACTTCTGTTCCCGCCGTTTATTCGGTTTTAGTTGGTGGGAGAGAACTAATGTCCCTCTCTCCTAAAGGAACGTTCTTTTTATGATTTTTCTGCTAAAATCAGTTGTGCGATACGATCAATTTGTCTAAGATTCCAAAAATCGACATGGGGTCTCGGAACGGAGGCTGTTAACCATTCTACCCCTTCAGTTGGGATGCCGATACAATACAAATTGTTTTGTACTTCTCCATGGGCATCGATCACACGTGAATTTTCTCGTTCGATTGCTACCGCACCAGAAACGAAATCGCCACTTGGATCATGCAACTGGAATGGCTGAAGGATCTGGGCATCACGTAGACTGATCAAGGCTGGATTTCTTGTTGTTCGTAAGTCATTTTTTGGTAATCGTGCCTCAATTAGATAGCTACTTGTAAACCCTTCTGGTTCCAGGTGAAATCTCTTGTCCTTTCCTACAACAGTAAAAGGAGGTTCCACCAAATGGAAAATTCCTGCATCGATCAATGCTGCTAATTCCTGCGTTCTTCGTAAAGGCGGACCAATAGTAAAAAACGCATCAAACGTATTGAACCATCGCCACAATATTTCTTTATATTCTTTTGCAGAAAAAACTTCCCATAGCATCACTTGATGCACGATATTTCGCCAATCTTTCAATGCATCCAACGTCGCAATCAATGGACCACTCACATTGCCTTTTAACGCTTCATTGATTTGATCTTCGATATACCTCCGACTCATTTGTTGATACGGCAACGTGTGGTCGAGCAAGTGATCCAGTAAGTCCCATGACCACAAGTGGCTTGATAATTCAGGATATTTTCGCAGCCATTCCTTTTCTGTAGCCCCAAGAAAGACTTCTTGAAATTCGCTGAGAGCAATCGACAACCCATGTTCCTCGATCACTTTTTTATAATAAAACAATTCGAGATCTTTTTTTAAGTCAGTAAAAAAATCCTCCCCAGTCAGTTTTTTAGTACGATAATACATATTTAATCGTTCTTGCGTCAGAATGACTGGTTGTGCCACCTCGCCAACTTTTTTCTGGTTGCGTCCGTGGGGATAGTAAGGTAAGCCTCGCCGAGAGCCGCAATAGACGACTGGCTCTTCTCCCGACGGACGATAAACCAATCGACCTTCCAATTCTTCAAAGCGACCGCCTCGTTGTTGTGTCAACAAACCAATATAATCAAAAAAACAGAGTCCTAACCCCCGAATAAACACCGGTTCTTGGGCAGGAATCATCGATAAATCAACATCGGCTGGATTAGCTGGTCCTTGGTAAAATAAGTGATGCTCAGCCGCATACTCACTTAACTGGCTTTCTTCTGACGTTTGTTCATGTTCCCAATGACCCGTTGCTAGGATCAGTTGATCCACCACATAGGCTTCTTCTTTAGTTCGCAGAATGAATTGTTTCTCTTTCTTGGTGGCTTCGATAACTAATTCTTGTATATAATCGAAACGATCAGAAAATCGTTCTTGTAGGCGCGCGTAAAACCATTGGAGATAGACGCCAAAGAAGCGACGACTTGTTGGTTGATTTTCTAATAAATTAGCTGCTTCACACAAAAACGCTTCTTTTTCTTTGATAGTTGTCTGACTAAGATAAGAAGGGGCAAATTCTTTCGCCCATTGATAAAGATTCACTCCGTTAGCGACCACGCCTCCACTACTTAATGTCTCATCCGTAAACATCGTCACTTGTGACGCCAATGAATTCATCAGTACTTCTTTTGGCTGATCGACTCGCCAAACCTTGCCACCGATTCCACTTGGATCAAAAAGGAGGATCTCAATATTTTCTTGTTGTTGATTATAGAGTAAACGCTCTAACATGCTAAGTCCACGAGGTCCTGCCCCGATGATCCCAATTCTCATCTATCCACCTACCTATATGTATTTGCTTGATTGTCACGCATCTTTTCTCTTGATTCCACTCAATACACGCTACAATGATTTACTTGGCTAACTCACTGAGGAGCAACAGTTCTTCATGTTCTTTATTTTGTGACCAACTGATTTCCAAATAACATCCGTAAATCAAAAAAACGAATTTAGGAAAATATTTTGTGATGACTACCTTTGTCATATTCTCTCATTCCATCATAGCATAATTTTTCTGCAATAAGAAAAAACAACAAGAAAAAAGAGCGAATAACCACTCTTATTCTTGTTGCTACTAAGGTGACATAAGAAGTACAAGACTCCTCGTTAGATTTTTTTACTTTTGATTTTACCTGACCAACCATCATAGCCGCCTTTTAAGATATAGATATCTTGGTAACCTGCTTTACGCAGTTGGTTAGCTGTACGAATACTCAAACTTTTCTTTTGATCATAAATATAAACCGGTTGGTCTTTACGAATCGAACCAAGTGAATTTTTTAGTACTGTATATGGAATATTTCTAGCGCCTAAAATATGACCCGCATCAAAGACATCTTTTTCACGAACATCGATGACTTGTGCACGACGCATTCCTTCACGAAATTCTTCTTCTTCAAGCATTGTTGCAGAACGTTTAGCCATTACTCGTAAGTAAACTTCCCAAAATACGATAGCTAAGATGATCAGTAATAAAATGATGTTAATAATCCATAAAACCATGTCGTGCCTCCACTTTATTCAGCATATTTCAAGGCTAATGAGGCAGCACCGATAACGCCTGCTTCATTTCCTAATTCAGCTAATTTGATTTTTGTTGATTCTCTCACTTGTGGGAAGGTAAATTCTTTGAAGTATTTCTCCACACGACTGCGTAAAAATTCTCCCGCAGCTGATACGCCTCCACCGATGACAATACTTGATGGATTCAACGTGTTTCCTAAATTCCCGCAAGCTAGTCCTAGATATAGACAGACACGATCGACCACCATCAAACCAAATGGATCATCTGCTTCTGCTAATTCAAAAACATCTTTACTTGTTACTTCTTCACCATTATCAAGCATCGCTTTCAAGCGTGAATCACCGGCATATTCTTCTGCCAAATGACGGGCCACTCGAACGACACCTGTCGCACTTGAGACAGTTTCTAAACAGCCACGTTTGCCACAAGTACATTCGAATCCATTTGGATCGATCGTAATGTGTCCTACTTCTCCAGCGGCTCCAGTCACCCCATGAAGTAAATGACCATCCGCCACAATACCGCCACCAACACCTGTACCTAGAGTGATGAATACGACATCAGGATCATTTTCGCCTGCACCTTTCCAACGTTCGCCTAATGCTGCGACATTGGCGTCATTATCGATGGCAAATTTGATGCCCGTTCCTTCTTCAATCATTTTTTTGACAAATTGAAGCTCGCGCCAATTTAAATTGTAAGCACCAATCACTGTACCAGCTTCGCTGTCGACTGTTCCTGGTGTCCCCATACCGATACCGATGAAATCTTCCGCTTTCATACCGTATAAGTTCAGACGATGATTGATAGATTCAATGATTTCAGGAATAATGTGTTTGCCATCATCCAAAATATTGGTATCGATACTCCATTTCTGTTGAATTTCTCCGTCAGGTGTCAAGATCGCAAATTTTGCTGTTGTTCCACCTAAATCAATCCCAATAATTTTTTTGTCCATGATCAAATTCCTTTCTTTCTGCTCTCTTCGATTCGGTGTTCTCTTTTTAAGATGTGCCACGCAGTCATATATGTTTCGTGATCGATCAAATGATTATCATAAAGCTTGCGTAATTCGATCGTCATCAATTCAATATCATAAATCCGTGCTCCCACATAAATAAAGATACCAAATCTCTTGAATAGCTGTTGTACGTCGTATAAGCTTTCCATTTAAAGCACTTCCTTCACATTATACAAGTATTCCATAATTTTTTAAACCCACTAAAACACATATTATAAAAAGAAAGAGAAAAACGATCGACGATATAATACGATGATGGATTGAGTAATCATTGGATCGATTTGGTAATCCTAATAGATTCCCTATCAGGAAACCTCCGATCAAGCCACCAACATGTCCCCAGATATCTACTGAGGTATCTGATATACCGAATATAAAAGAAAAAACAATGAATATCATGTAACGGCGTACAAGCTGTTTCACCACATTATCATTTTTGTAATGAATACCTAGAACAAATAACGCGCCAAATAAACCAAAAAGCGATGTACTTGCCCCACCAGATAATACGTTCATTTCATTGAAGGCAAAACTGGTCACATTTCCCATGATACCACTAAGTAAATAAATCAAGAAAAAGCGCCAATGACCGTATACCGTTTCGATTTGTGAACCCATAAAATACAAAACGACAGAGTTCAGTACAAAATGCATCATCCCAAAATGGATAAATATTGGTGTGATCAAACGCCACCATTCATGTAGGTAGGCAATATGCTGGCCAGACATGCCTAGTCCAAAAGCCACGCTATTACCAGGTAATACCTCCATTGCGAAAAAGACGATTGTTTGGATTACTAAAAAAATCTGTGTTAAAAATGGCCCATCGAGCCAAGATTTTAATTTGAATTGTTGCTGCCGATTTACTTTCATATATACCCCCTTGTTTTTTTAGTCGTTCAATAAATGTTGGATTTTCTTATCAAAGTCTTCTGGTTCCCAATCATTATGAATCATCTCTTTGAAAGTCAAGCTGCACGTTTGATGCGGATACTCTTTCAGATAGCGATCATAATACCCTCCACCAAAGCCAATTCTGTACCCATCTGGATGAAAGATGATTCCTGGGACGATCAATAAATCGATCATCGTTGCCTCATAAAAATGCGTTGAAACAGGTTCTAACACACCAAAACTTGAACGTTCCAATACTGTGTTCTCGGAGAACTCATAAAATGCCATTTGACGTTTTGGCAATGTTTTGGGGATCACAACGATTTTCCCTGAGGCTCTCGCTTGTTCGATCAACGGTCGTGTATCTATTTCAAATTCATTTGAAAGAGTTATACCGATGACTTGCGCCTGCTTCCAATACTCGGTTGCAAACAATTGCTTATAGATTTTTTGTTCTTTTTCTTTTTTGTAGCCACTTGCAGCAATTTTTTTAAGTTCATTAATGCCAAATTGACGGAGCTGGTCTTTTTTCTGCTTTTCGTGTCCCAAATAATCACCTGCCTACCTTCTGTTAAAATGGTAGCGGAAAACGGAGAAAATAGCAATTTAACTTTTTAGATTTTTGGATTTGTTCTGTCTAATTTTAGTTAGGACATCGATTTATCCCCATTTGATGTTAACAATCGTCAATCATTCATTCGTTAGATAACACTGAAAAGCATTATAGTTTACGTGGAATCGATGAATAAAGGTTACTCTTTCTTGATGTATACGACAGAAGAAAAATCATTCACAGACTAGATGAAAACTAGTGATGCGAATGATTTTTTTGTTTATATTTGTTTTTCAATTTTCAACTTAACAATTCATGAATAGAGACTTTTTACCATCTATAATTTCTATCTTTTATTATTCGTAGTTGATATAGATTTTACTTAAGTAATTGTGTTCTAAAAATAAAACAATTGCTTGAACTACTTCTTCCAAGCTATCTTTCATTGAGGTTTGATTTATTTTGTTGATATTAAAACATTTTAATTGTTCAATAATAAGGGATTTATCTTTGATTAACCACGGTGAATCATCATACCATCCCTCATGATGAAAGTATTCTTTCAAAATCCCCTTTTTTTCTAAATTACAATCTAATAAGTTATCTAAAATTGTATCAAAATACCCGTTCCAAATTATAAGTTTATTGCCATCAGCTATAAAAGAAAGCTCTGCTTCTCCTTCGAAACCTTCATAAAACTTATTGTCAATCATACCATTCACTCCTTCCAATGACCTTTTTCCAAAATTATAATTTGTTCTGTAGTAGCATTTCCTTTTTTTCTTGCATTTATAGCATCATACCATTTATACGCTTCTACCCATTCATTATCACCAATTTTGAAAAAATTTTGGGGCTTGTTCCCTCCATTTCCAGGTAGTATTCTTTGGATGACCCATGTATTGCCCTGTTCAACAGGTGCTCCTGGAGTTCTTGTATGCCACCTCACTTCATACTTAAATTCACCATCATTCCACTTATAAGTAATCTGTTCATAACCAGCATTCATTGTCTTGGCATTAATTTTTACGTTATCAGGAATATCTATAGGTGCTGTTTTCTTATATTGATTTGCAATTTTAAGTTTCTCTGCTTCAGTTAGCGTGGATAGCTTTGGTATATTTCCACCACCCACCTCCTCAATCTTAGCATTTTCCACCTGTTTCACGCCAGTGGTCGTCAAGACTTTGTAAGACGCATACGTAAAGCCTAAGATCATCAGGGCTTGACCGAGTTCAGATTCATTGATCCATGTGTAGCCGTCTTTGACGTATTGTGAGGTAGAGACGAGACTGCCTAAGAGTGGGTCTAGTTTTTCACCAGTTTCATAATTAACACCTTGGCGCCAAGCCACATTGACTTTTTCTTGGTAAGTATCGTACGTCATGAATTGGATCAGTTCAGGTTCTAAATATTGCCCTACTTTCGTGACATATTGATAGAGCTCGGGGTTCACGATACCGTAGCCTGATTGCTTGTCTTCGATTTTCCAAAAGACACGTGGATTCCCATCGCTATCGTGAATAATGAGAGCATAGACGTTGTACTTTTCTAGTTCTTTGTTTTTAGTTGGATCGATGCCTTTTTTCTCGTTTTCTGCTTGTTGCCATTTGTCTTGGATCGTGGTTGTCCACGACAAATCTTTCGGGATAGAGAATGTCTTCGTTTGGCTATTCCAAGCAGTTTTCGTTTGAGCAAGGCCTTGATTGACTGCTTGTTCGAGACTTTTGATTTCTGTAAAAAATTGGGCGGAACTTTGATTGTAAGCTAAGAGTTTTTGGAGTTTTTCTTCCAGTTTGTGTTTCAAGTCATGATACATCATGAGTAACAACGTATTCTGATTGAGTTGAAAGCCTTGGTGTTCTTCTGGCATATGTGGTGAAAGAAGCAGTTGCCGTATTCCCTCGGCTTGGATGATATATTGATTCATTTGACGAATTTGTGCTTCTAATTCGGATTGTTTCAAGCTAATGGAGTCGACTTGTTCTATGTACTGTTGTGGAAATCGTTTTGCTACTTTTTCGACCGCTTCGGAGAGTAAGATTCCTCCTTGGACGAGTGGGTATAGTACTTGGGAAAAATAGGCTTTCGCAGCGTCGTAGGTTTTCCCTTGGAGATTGGGCGTTTGTAAAGTGAATTGAGTGATGGCTTGTTGGAGATTTTGGTAATCAGTGACTTGTTTTTGGCAGAAGTGACTGGCGCTCGTAGCTTGTGTTAAGGAGTCGTTTAGGTACATATCGATACTCATAGGTTTTGTTCCTCCGACATGATTTTTCTTTTCTCAAAAGCAATTTCTTCGAGTTTATTCGTGATTCTTTGTTGTTGGATCATTTCGTGATGTTGGCATTCATCAAAGCCATTCATCAATCGCCTACTTTGATGTGAAAACTCCGAGGTGAATGTTTCGATGGACGTAAAGGTATTCGATTTCTGGTAGGACATCTGTAATCGAAATAAGAAGTTTCCGATTTCTTTAAAGTGATTCTGGTAATCTGAACGGCAGGCATCAAGTTGTTTCATTTTCTTTTCCTGTTCTTCTCTTTTTGCTTGCAGCAACGTTTCCTCGGTATCAAGATTTGTCCATTGGTTCATTAGCGTCTCTCCTTAAAAAGATCTCGACTTAACTGAGTGTCTAGTGTAGAAAATCCTTGAGCAGCAGTTTGCAATTGATTAGCAGCGCCTGAGATGGCTGAGGCAATTTGATTGGCTGAGTTTTTGGCGGACGTTATGCTACTTTGAATGTCTTGATTGCCAATTAGCGTGGTGCGTGTGTCATTTTGAAGCGATGATGCTTGGTTTAAAGGGGTGGTTGCACTGGTGATTCTTGAAGTGGACTGTTGGGCTTGTTGAGAATTACTGCTGAATGTAACCATAGATCTCCTCCTCGATTTATATAGGCTGTATAGAACGCTTACATATTCATTATAACAATACATAACCTTTCGTTGGATGAGAATTGTATTAGATAGGTCTTGTTACTTTATTTCTTATCTGGCTGTTGAAGGTATTTCTCAATCTACTAAAAAACACTAAAGGCAAAATCGCCTTCAGTGTTTCCCGATCCCAACATTCTGGTCTTATCCTAGACAGATAGTTGTTTCTTTTGAATATAAAATAATAAATAAAGAAAATACGGTGCGCCCAAGACGGCAATCAAGATCCCTGTAGGAACTTCTCCATCTGGTAAAATGATGCGCGCAAGAATATCAGCAATATTGACAAATAATCCTCCGAACAAACCACTGAATAGGAGTGTCCACTGATTTTCTTTACGTACAATGATTTTGGCAGCATGCGGTGCGAGTAAACCCACAAAGGACAAGCTGCCTGCCACAGCAACACTGCCACAGGCTAAACCAACTGCAAGCAGTAATAAAACTGACTGACTTCGTG
The DNA here is from genome assembly GCF_051714005.1 of Enterococcus sp. AZ171. NCBI lineage: Bacteria > Bacillati > Bacillota > Bacilli > Lactobacillales > Enterococcaceae > Enterococcus > Enterococcus sp. AZ171. The sequence continues at coordinate 1,841,443 of NZ_JBIORA010000001.1, forward strand.
ACACGTTCAACCCTAAGCTTTGCGCACGTTCTGGGCCAAAGGATAAAAGACCAATCCTGCGACTATAGAAAAACGCTAAAGGGATCAGAATAAGTACCCATGGCAAAAAGGCAGTGACATAAGGCCAACTAGCCCCCCAGATTGAACCTGCTAACCAAGCGTTCACAAAGCCATAATTTTCTTTTGAGATTTTTATCGTACTTAAAAGCATTGCCGCAGAAAAGCCCGCATTCACAGCGATACCTGAAAGGAGCAAGCGATTCATCGCTACTTGTCCAGAACGCTGATAGGCAACAAAATAGACTAGACATGCAGCAAGCGTGCCGCCTAAAAAGGCAACGAAAAGCAACAAGAAAGGTGACGCATGGCTAGTAAAAAAACCTAAGTATAGCATCACAAAAAATCCTGCGCCGAAGTTGATACCTAAAATACTTGAATCAGCTAATGGGTTTCTAGTTACTCCTTGCAAAAGATAGCCTGCGATTCCTAGACAGGTACCTGCGAATAAACTGATCAATAGGCGTGGCAAGCGAAATTCTGTCAGAACCAATTGTTGGACCTGTGTTCCTCTACCAAGTGCGACATCGATCAATTGATCAATATAAAGAAACGGTGTACCGATCATTAAACTGATTCCCGCAGTCACAAGCCATAAAAATAGTAACAGGCCAATCTCCCAATATATTTTTTTCACACGCGTTCCCTCCTAACTTGTACCAATAAAAAAGGGACACCAATCAAGGAAATGACTAAGCCAAAAGGTGTTTCAAATGGTGGATTGACCATGCGTGCCACAAAATCTGCTAACATAACTAAGATTCCCCCAGCGATAAATGAAGCTGGCAAGACATACCGATAATCCGTACCGACAAAGCCACGAACAACAGGTGGAACCATCAAACCAATAAAAGAGACGGGCCCAACTAAAGAAACAGCTAACGCTGCTAAGATCGAAACAAAGATGAAAACCAGTACCCGTGTGCGCTGTGGATGTCCTCCTAAGGCGATCGCATGTGATTCACTCAAATGGATCAGGGAGATCGACTTCCCTAATAGAAAAGAGCCAATAACCGCCACTAGATAGATAGGTGAAAGAACGAGTAACTGTTGCCAAGTAATATTCGCCGCACCGCCAACAAACCAAAAAGTCAAATCTTGTTGTAGATTAAATAACTGGGTCAGTGCTTGGCTGATTGCGGTAAAAAAAGAACTGATTGCCACACCGGCTAAAATCATCTGCATAGTACTGAGTCCTATTTTTGAAAAACTGAAAAAACCTAGAACGATCATCGTCACGATCAACGAACCAAGTAATGAAAGCAGAAAAGTTGAAAACGGCGAAGCTTTAGGTAAAAAAGCAAAGCTAAATGCCATGGCTAACGAGGCACCAGCATTGATCCCTAACAATCCTGAATCTGCCAAGTTGTTTCGCGTTACCCCTTGCATCAAAGCGCCACTGAGGGCGAAACAGCTACCCACAATAAATGCTCCGATGACCCGAGGCAGACGGATATTACGTATGATCTGCTGGGCTTGATCAGTTGGATCGAAATGGAACAACGCCTGCCAGACTTCATTTCCTTTAACTTCAGAAGCACCATTATACAAAGCAAAAAAGAAGACAAGGATTGCCAATAACAGAAGCAGCCATAGGATATTTATTTTTTTCCCTTTCCTCATCATTTTCCCTCCGGTTTCTTGATGAGATCATATGTTAAAAAGACAGGTTTATTTGTTTCAGGTAATTGAACGATTTGTGCTTCGATCTCAAAAATCTCTCTCATCCATTCTTTCGTGATGACTTGTTCTGGAGTCCCGTTGACAATTAATCGCCCTTCTTTCATTGCGACTAAATAATCGGAAAAGCGGGAGGCATGATTGATGTCATGGATCGACATCAAAATCGTTGTTTTTTTCATTCGGTTGATTTCTTTCAGCAGATCTAAGATTTCCAGTTGATGCGCCGGATCTAAAAAAGTTGTCGGTTCATCAAGGATCAAGATATCTGCTTCTTGAGCTAACGCCATCGCAATCCAGACTCGTTGGGCTTGACCTCCGGATAAACTCGCTAAGTCTCGATCTTTTAGCGAGATCAGATCCGTCGCTGTCAATGCCCACTCAATGGCTTGCAGATCTTGATCATCCATGCCACTGAATAGTTTTTGATAAGGATATCTACCGTAGGAAACGACTTCTTCGACTGTCATTCCTAATGGGTATTCACTCGTTTGGGCTAGTAAGGCAAGTTTCCGAGCTAGTTCTTTCGAATGATAGGTCGTCAAGTCACGATCGTTGACTAATATTTTACCGTTTTTTACAGGAAGTATGCGGGTAAAGCTTTTTAATAATGTTGACTTACCACTGCCGTTCGGGCCAATCAAACTGGTGATTTTCCCTTCTGGTATAGCGACAGACAAATTTTCAATTATCGTTTTGTTGGGGTAACCGGTAGTAATTTCAACTGCATTTAATCTAGACATATACTTCCCCCTCTCATTGAAAATCATTCTCAATTATGACGGTACTTCACAAATTCGTCAAGCACAAATTTCGTCATTTACGTTAGTAAAAAGAGTTGACAGCGCCCTTTTCTTGGGGAATAATAGCAATTGAGAAACATTCTCAATTACGTTTGGAGGAAAGACATGAGACTTAAAAATAAACTATTCACAATCTCTAGTGCATTACTTTTGGTGGGATTACTGAGTGCTTGCTCGCCAGGCTCATCTACAACCGAAGAGACAACCGCATCATCGACTACTGCTGATAATGGTACGCATACCTTGACAGATACATTAGGACATTCAGTTGAAATACCTAACCAACCAAAGCGGATCATCGGCAGTTATTTAGAGGATTATCTTGTTGCGTTAGGTGAAACCCCGGTTGCTCAATGGACAGTCGGCAGTGGTTCGATCCAAGATTATTTACAAGATGATCTGAAAGATGTCCCAACTATCTCCTATGATCTACCCTATGAAAATGTGTTAAGTTTTGAACCTGATTTATTATTGATTTCTTCTTCAGCCACTGTTGAAGGTGGTAAATACGAGCAATATAGTAAAATTGCTCCAACCTATGTTGTTAAAAATGGTACCGATGTCACATGGGAAGAACAGTTGCAAGACATTGGCAAAGTATTGAATAAAGAGGACAAAGCAGAGGAAATCATTCAAGATTATCAAGATTACGCGAAAGAAACACGAGAAGAATTGAGTGATCAGATCGATGGGAAAACAGCGGCTGTCTTATGGGTCACGAACAACTCTGCCTTTATGGTCAGCCAGAATCGTTCAAGCGGTCGCATCGTTTATGGAGATCTACAATTTGGTGTGCCATCTTTAGTAGAAGAAGTATCAAAAGAGGCAACCTCTGATTGGTCAGCTGTTTCATCAGAAAAATTAGCTGAATTAGACGCAGACTACATCATCTTAGTCAATAGTGATGAAGAAGCAGCGATGTTCAACGAACCCACTTGGCAAAATCTGAAAGCAGTCAAAGCGGGTCAAGTGTTCGAATTTGGTCCAACTTCTAGCTGGTTATATAATGGACCAATCGCTAGTCGTCAAATGATCGATGATATCAAAGGCGAGCTAAAGTAAAAACGTGAAAACCACAATTTGGCTTGCGCTGTAAATAAAAGAAGTGTTCCATGTGCTAGCTGGTAAACAGCACATCGAAAAACGACAATCACCAAGAGGTAAAATTATTCGGTGATTGTCGTTTTTTTCGATATTCAATTTGTTTGTCGCTTACTAAGAATTTCGGTAATCACGTAACCGATAGCCAACTCCGATCTCAGTGATCAAATATTCTGGACGAATGGTATTTTTCTCGATTTTTTTCCGAATGTTTGACATATTCACTCGCAACACTTGGGAATCTGTTCCATAAGGCCCCCAAACTTCTGATGTTAATACGCGATAAGTGACGACCTTCCCAAGGTGTTGGAATAATACGAGCAAAATGCGATATTCATTCTTAGTGAGATGGATCGGTTCTCCTGCTTTGGTTAACAGTTGGCTTTCTGTGTCCAAAGTCAATTCACCATTGGTGATGACTGAAGGTAATTCCTCTTGTTTACGATGACGAAAAGCGGTTCTGATCCTAGCAAGTAATTCATTCATCCCAAAAGGTTTAGTGACGTAATCATCAGCACCGAGATCGAGGGCTTTGACTTTTTCATGCTCGTTGTTTCGCGCTGAGATCACGATCAACGGTGTAGCCAGTCGTTTACGAATGATTTTCAATAATTCGATGCCATCAATGTCTGGCAAACCTAAATCGAGCAAAATCAAGTCAAAGGAATCTTCTTGGAACACATGCAAAGCTTCCATGCCTGTTGTGGCAATCGTAACGTGATAATGTTCTTTTGCCAACACGACTTCCATAAAATCAGTGATCGTTGGGTCATCTTCAATCAATAGTACTTTCCTCATGTAACGTCACCTCCTCACTCTTGTTCAAATAGATGCGAACCACTGTTTTCCCTTCTGATACAGCCATCTCTAATTTCCCATTATGGGCATGGATGATGGTTTTGACAATACTTAATCCAATGCCAAGACCATTTTTTGAATCGATTGGTACTTCTTCTTCATTAGATAGATTCATCTGGATTTTTTCATATTGCTTCAATGAGATTTCACCATCATTCTTCACTTCGCAAATGACCTGTTGTCCCTCTTGAAACACGCTAACTTCTACTTGCCCTTGTGTCGATCCATGACGAAACGCATTTTCCACCAGATTGAACATCGCTTGCTCAATCAAGATAGGGTCAACTTCGACAAATAAAACCTCTGTCGGTAAATGAACCAATAGTTCCTTGTCAGGATAAACTTTTGTGACATGTTCATAGACTGCTTCGATGATTTCCTCAATCGGTTCTGTTGTTTTTTTCACTTGCATCGTGTCCATATTGATCCGTGTGATCGACAACAGATTCTCCACCATTCGAATCAACCATTGGGATTCTGTCTGGATATCGGTCAGCAATTTTTGGCGCGTTGCTTGTTTCAGCTCTTCATCTGTTTGCAAGAGTGTTTCTGCAATCCCAGAAATCGCAGTCAATGGTGTACGCAAATCATGGGAGATCGCACGTAATAAATTACTGCGAACTTTTTCACGTTCATTTTCTAACTCAATTTGTTCTTTTTCATTCTTAAGCTCTGTTTGCTCTAAGATAACAGCAAGCTGGGTCAACACTAACCGTAAATAATTCAATTGACTATCCTCGATCGGCAGCCCGCGACTGCGACGAATCCCTAAAACAGCTAACGTCTTACCATTTGCGACAATCGGTAAATAAAAACCTTTTGCGCCACTTAATGTATCCGTTCCATAACCTGAGTCTTTTTGATTTTTAGCCGTCCAATAAGCTACTGCTGCCTCTTCTGGATGATCGAGTAAAAATGGGGCATCTTTTGGTGTATATTGGCTTAGCTTGATGGCATGTTTATCAAAGAAAATCACTTCCCGATCCAATAGCCTACCTAAATAAGTGGCAGATAATTCAACGATTTGTTGCTGGTCTTCTGCTAAAACAAACTGCTTGTTCAGTTCATACAGAATTTCCATCTGTTGTTCTTTTTCTCTGGCATGGACAGCCTGTTTTTTCAGACGAACCATCAAATTACTGATCATCAATGCAACGATCAGCATGATGACTAAAGTAATCGGATAACCTTGTTTATATACGGTCAAGGAATACAGCGGCTCGACAAAAAACCAGTTGAAAGCTAAGACACTTAAAATAGAAGATAATGCGCTCCAAAAATAGCCAGAGGTCAAACGGGCAACAAGTAAGATAAAGAAAATGTACACCAACATCAAGTTTTGTTCTCCAAAGTGAAGATATTGCATTACTTCAGTCAAGAGCGTTGCTACGAACACACAGATCAATGAAATCGCAAAATCTTTTCCTCCCCCTTCCACTAGTTTCTTGGAATGGGAAAGGATGGTTGAACGTTTTTCTTTATAAGGAATCAAGTGAAGTTCAGTTTCTGGCAATCGTTTGAGCAGTCGTACATCCAGCTCTTCTGAAAACAATCGCTCCGTCCACGGTTTCGCCAAATTTTTACCGATGATCAAATCGGTTGCGCCGACCAGTTTAGCATATTCGACGATCGTTTCAAATGAATGGTCCTCCTCGATTACCACGACTTCTGCGCCAAGTTTCTCCGCTAAGTCATTCGTCCCTTGTAAACGATCATCGGAACGAATGTATAGCACGATCCATTCTGCCCCCAAGCCTTGAGCTAACCGAGCAGTCCACCGAATACTTTTCTCAGCCATTTTAGGGAAAGCATCTTGAACGATCGTGATCAATTTACTTTGGACACCATTTGTTTTACCGATCACACGATTGATATGATCCGAAGCCCGTTGAATCGCTAGACCTCGTAACTGTTCCAATTTTTTAGGAATAAAGAAGTGCTGCAAGGCGCGTTTTGCATTTTCATCAGCATAGATTTTCCCTTGCGCTAAACGATCGATCAATTCATCTGGTTCCACATCGATCACCTTCAATGTCGCCTGTTGGAAAAACGTATCCGGAACCGTTTCTTTTACTTCGATCCCAGTCACTTCTTCAACGATATCATTCAAGCTTTCAATATGTTGGACGTTGATCGTCGTATGGACATTGATTCCTGCATTCAATAATTCTTCGATATCTTGATATCGCTTGCGATTTCTTGATCCTGGCGCATTACTATGGGCTAATTCATCGATCAAAACGATCTCTGGCTGACGTTTGATAATGGCATCGATATTAGGTTCACTCAAAGTCAGCCCCTTATACGTCACTTCTTTTAAAGGAATCTGTGGTAATCCTTCTAATAATTGGTTCGTATCCGGGCGATCATGAGGTTCGATGTAGCCTACCACAATGTCTTTACCTAGTACGCTCAGCTCTTGTGCTTCCGCCAGCATTGCATACGTCTTGCCGACTCCCGCCGCGAAACCAAAATACACCCGTAGACGTCCTCGGCTTTTTTCACGCTGGTGTAACATTTCTGAAACATCCTGTCTTTCCATCTTTGTTTCTCCTAACCCCTCTACCACCTACATGTTATCAAGTGACAGATTCAATTCAAGCACGTTGACAAACATTCGATCTGAAAACCAATCTTTTTGTGCTTTTTCCTGTATTATAGCACGAATCTTAGTAACGTCTTCTCCCCGCTCTTTAGCGATACGAGAGACTTGACTTTCTGCGGCTACCACACTGATATGCGGATCAACACCGCTTGCAGAGTTTGTGACTAAATCGATTGGGATCTCCGTAGTTTGATTGCTTTGTTGTGCCAATTTCGTTTTATCTTCTACTAATTTCTTTTGCTCCGATGAGGTTGGTGAAAGTTGGGTCACGTCTTGCCCTCTTCCACTAAAATAAGCTGCCTGTTGAAAGGATTGTCCAATCAACGAAGAGCCAACCACCTTCCCTGAAACGACTTCCTGACTACCATTGGCTTGATGAGCAAAGAAAAGTTGACCGATACCAGTAACAGCGACGGTGTATAGCCCACCGAGGAGTAGGATGCTGAGGAATAAAAAACTAAGCTGTGCTCTAAGGATCTTTTTCATAGGTGAATTCCTTCTTTCTGCAAAATGTCTTTCTTTTTATATTAAGAAAAAGCTCAAAACGAGATCGATCAGTTTGATGAATATGAATGGGGCAATTAAACCACCTAATCCATAGACCAATAGATTATGCCGCAAAATCTGACTGGCAGGTTTTTCTGTATACTTGACTCCTTTTAACGCTAAAGGAATCAATGCGACAATAATCACTGCATTATAGATAACAGCCGATAAAATCGCCGTAAGAGGACTACCTAATGCCATGATATTCAATTGGGCCAATTCGGGATAGATCCCATAAAACAAGACTGGGATCACAGCAAAATATTTTGCGACGTCATTTGCAATACTAAATGTGGTCAAAGCACCTCTAGTCATCAATAATTGTTTACCGATACGTACGACCTTCAATAGCTTCGTTGGACTAGAATCTAAATCGATCATATTGCCCGCTTCTTTTGCTGCTTGTGTCCCTGTATTCATCGCCACTGCCACATCCGCTTGTGCTAATGCTGGCGCATCATTCGTTCCATCACCTGTCATTGCTACAAGATGACCTTTTTCTTGATAGTCACGAATAAGATCCATTTTATTTTCAGGTGTTGCTTCTGCGAGAAAGTCGTCGACCCCCGCCTCAGCCGCAATCGCCGCTGCTGTCAAAGGATTATCTCCTGTGATCATGATAGTTTTAATCCCCATTTTACGCATATCTGCGAAGTTTTCCTGTACGCCATTTTTTACAATATCTTTGAGATAAATGACCCCCATCACTTGATCATTTTTTACAACCACCAAAGGAGTTCCGCCAGCTTGGGCAACTTTTGCAACGATGTGATCACATTCTTCTGGATATTGTCCACCACGTGCCTGCACATATTTCTTGATCGTATCTGCGGCACCTTTACGGATCTGATCGCCACGATAATCCATGCCGCTCATGCGGGTTTGCGCACTAAAATCAATGAATTTCACTTCAGATTTTTCAAAAATACGTTCCCGCAAAGCAAATTTTTCTTTAGCTAAAATGACAATACTGCGGCCTTCTGCCGTCTCATCTGCTAAAGATGAAAGTTGTGCTGCATCAGCTAATTGTTGTTCTGTGACGCCATTGACCGGTAAAAACTCACTTGCCCGACGATTTCCTAAAGTAATCGTTCCTGTTTTATCTAACAGTAATACATCAACATCTCCCGCTGCTTCGATGGCACGACCACTCATTGCAATCACGTTTTCTTTCGTTAATCGACTCATTCCAGCAATTCCGATCGATGAAATCAATGCACCGATCGTCGTTGGCGCTAAACATACGAATAAAGCAATGACAACGATCGTCGCAATCGGCGCCCCTTTACCTGACAGCTGACTACTGAATTCGGTAAAAGGAACTAAACTAACAGAGACCGCTAAAAAGATGATCGTTAACGTGATCAAAAAGATTTGTAACCCGATCTCATTCGGGGTTTTCTTTCGTTGTGTCCCTTCCACCATTGAAATCATTTGATCTAAAAAGGAGTGTCCATTTTCGGATGTCACACGGATCACCAAGTAATCAGAAACCACCGTCGTCCCACCAGTAACGGCACTTCGATCGCCCCCTGATTCACGGATTACTGGCGCTGATTCCCCTGTAATGGCACTTTCGTCCACTGAAGCAGCTCCTTCGATTACATCACCATCCGCCGGAATTTGTTGACCCGATACTACGTAAATCAGATCCCCCTTTTTGAGATCAGAAGATTTGATTTCAATAAATTCTTGGTTTTCAATGTCTTCTAAGCGATTGATCTTATAAGTGACTACTTCTTTTTTTGCTTGCTTCAAGCTATTTGCTTGCGCTTTTCCGCGACCTTCTGCCACTGCTTCGGCAAAATTTGCAAACAATAAAGTGATCCATAACAAACAGGTGATCGTTATAGTAAACCATAAAGGCACGGTTGTTTGTTCAAAACAAAGGATCGTCGCTAAGATCGCTCCGATGTAGACCATGAACATCACTGGGTTTTTGATTTGTTGTCTTGGGTCTAATTTGACAAAGGCTTCTTTGATTGCCCATACATAAATAGTTTTCATTTGATTTTACTCCTTCTAACTTAAGGTAAAATGATCAGCGATCGGACCTAATGCCAACGCTGGTAAAAAGCTCAATGCTCCGACAACAAGGATAACGATCATCAACATGGAGATGAATGTGCCATTCGTTGTTGAAAGTGTTCCATCATTGATCGCGATGGTTTTCTTCCTTCCCATGTTTTCAGCCAAGAACAAAATAGCAACGATCGGAATGTAGCGAGAGCACAACATCAAGACACTTCCTAAAAGATTTAGAAACGATTTATCTGCCGTCAACCCACCAAATGTACTCCCGTTATTATTTGCTAGAGAAGTCACATTATAAAGCAACTCACTAAATCCATGAGGCCCTTTATTGGTCAACCAAGTTAAAACATCAGGATGCAGTGAAACTGCCATCGTACCAAACAACGTCAATAATACTGGCGTCAAAATCACTAAACTAGCCATCTTGATATCGAAAGCCTCGATTTTCTTGCCTAAATATTCTGGCGTACGCCCGACAAGTAGCCCAGCGATAAAAACCGTCAGTAGTAGAAATGCCAACATGCCATATAATCCACTACCCACACCACCAAAGATGATCTCCCCTAATTGCATCAAGAAAAGCGGAATACCACCACCGAGAGGCGTAAAACTGTCCAACATCGCATTGACTGATCCATTCGATGCCGCTGTTGTGCTAACAGCCCATAAGCTTGACCAACCCACACCAAAACGTACTTCTTTTCCTTCCGTATTCAGTGAACCCAGAACATCCGTAAAAGCGGGCCCATGATATTCACTAATTGCTACACCTACAAAAGCTGCAAAAAGAAAAACAAACGAAACGATCAAAATCGTTCGACCTTGTTTCCATTCTTTGACCCAATAGCCAAAAGCAAAAATTAATGCAGTAGGTATCAACAAGATGGCGAGATTCTCGATGAAATTAGAAAAAATCGTCGGATTCTCAAATGGATGAGCGGAATTTGCACCAAAAAATCCACCACCATTGGTTCCTAATTGCTTGATGGCTACTTGACTGGCCACAGGTCCTAGATACAACCATAAAGATTCTCCAGATAGACCAGTGTATGACATCCCATGACTAAACGTTTGAACCACGCCTTGGGAAATCAGAAGTACAGCAGTAATTAATGAAAGTGGTAAAAAAATGTAAAGCAAACTGCGTACTAGATCTTGCCAAAAATTGCCCAGTTGGCTTGATTTCCTTTGGATGATGCCGCGGATCAATGCACAAAGAACCGCTAAACCTACAGCTGCTGACAAGAAATTTTGAACAGTCAAACCAAGCATTTGCGTCGTATTCGACAGTGTCACTTCTCCTGCGTAAGCTTGCCAGTTGGTATTTGTCACAAAACTAACAGCTGTATTCACGGCTAAATCAAATGACAGATTTTCCACGCCATTATTGCCAGGAAGCCAACCTTGGACCATCAATAATCCGGTTAAAAATAGCAAAGAACAGATTCCAATACCCAACACATGCGCTAAATAGCGCTTCGCCGTCATTTTCTTTTGACTCTCAGGACCAATCAATTGATAAAAAAAGCGTTCGATTGGTTGGATGAAACGTACATATTTTGGTGTTTCCCCTGTCATGATCAACTTGATGTACCACCCAAGAGGTGCGGCTAAAACGAGTAGAATAAAAAAGAAAAACAACCCTTGAAATACTGCACTCATCATTGCTCTTCCCCCTTAAATAAAAACCAAAATAGATAAGCTAACAAAATAATACTGATACAACCTAAAAATAAGATCATTTTCTTCCTCTCCTTTGTTTTCATCATAGACAAAGGACTATAAAGATAGTGTTAATATTCAAGAAATTTCTTTATATGTTCTTTATACAACACAAAAAAACAGCTAAACCTTAAGGAGCAACGCTCGCTTGACTTAGCTGTTTCTCTATAAATAAGACAAAAAAAAGATGCTCCCATGATCTTGAACATCTCCCTTTATTTCTTTCAATCCTCCATTTTATGCATCAATGATCAGAGCTTACTTTCTTACCCATTTTTGGAAGCGATGGGCATAATGGTTTTCTTGATCCGTGATACCGATATGTTCTTCTGCTAGTTCAAAATCACTAAAGTCGATCTCTCCAATATACGTATCTCCTTCAAACTCACCATCGATCAGTGTTCGCCAAATAATCCCAGTCTGGGGCAATAGTTCTTGAAAGATCCGACTTCCACCAGAAACATAAATATCTTCTGAAACAGTCTCCGCAAAAGCCAATAATTCATCGATCGAATGCATGACTTCTGCATTTTCTTTGACCTCAAAATCTTCTTGGGTAGTCAACACGATGATGTGGCGATAAGGAAGAGATAGGTCGCCCATGCCTTCATATGTTTTACGCCCCATCACTAATAAACGATCCACCGTATGTTCTCTGAAAAAACGCATATCATTTGGCAAACGCCAAGGCAATAACCCATCTTTACCGATCAACCCATTCTTGTCTTGGGCCCACATGGAAATAAACATTTTGACTCGCTCCTTTCATCTACTACTTGATTATACTAAAAATAAAAAAGCTTGGGTACAGACCCAAACTTTTTTAGACATATTATTTTGTTTCGCGGTGCAAAGTAACTTTACGTTCGCGTGGGCAATATTTTTGCTTTTCCAAACGATCAGGATTGTTACGTTTGTTTTTGTTAGTTAGGTAGTTACGTTCTTTACAAGAAGTACACTCTAAAGTAATGTTTACGCGCATGATTTTCCCTCCCATTTATACTAGAATCCTCTAAGATGACTCTCAGACTTGATTATCTTACCATGATTTTTATCAGATTGCTAGCCTTTTTCACGATTTTGTTAAGTAGTTCTACTTGACGAGCAAAAAATAAGCATAGCAAAAATTGAAACAGATGATTTTTCTTTTTACCAAGTTGAGATTACACTTGTTATAGTAGTAAAATCAATTATTCTTTTAGGAGGAGTTAACTATGCCTTGGAATATGAAAGATTTTCCACCAGCCATGAAGAACTTGGAAGAATTGACCAAAAAGAAAGCAATCGATATCGGCAATGCGCTTTTAGATGAAGGCTATCCTGATGATCGTGCAATCCCGATTGCGATCAGTCAAGCGAAAGAATGGGTTGAAAGTGCAGATGAGAAAGAGAAGAAAGCTTTCTCAAAAGAGAAAAATCCACAAAAAAATGACAAGCATGATAGCAATCCGCGAGCAGCCAAATTATTAGACGCCACAGTCGAAGTCAAATTCGAAGAAGATCATTGGATCGTTCGCTCTAAAGGCGCTGAAAAAGCAAGCAATCACTTCGATCATAAAGAAGACGCCATTGAAAAAGGAAAAGAAGTAGCTCGTAATAAAGAAACATCCTTGATGATCTATAAAAAAGATGGCACATTTGAGCGAGAAGTCCATTACTGATTGTATACTATCGTACCTTTGAATAAAAAATCAACCTAGTCCGATTTACGGCAAAAAACGAAGAGTCTGCCCATTATGGATCGGCACTCTTCGTTTTTGCGTTCAATAGAAACATAGTTGGATCGTCTAAACTGTTACATATTGGATCGGTTCAGCTTGAGGAATCGTTTCATCCACAAAATAAACTTTGTACCACGTCAAGAAACTGAAAATCGTCCAAATCTTACGCTGTTCTTCACTTCTACCTTCATGATGGTCATCAAGTAATTTGATGATCTTCGCTTGATCAAAGAACTCTTTCGCAAAATCAGCTTCAAATAATTCTTTTACTTGGTGATAGCCATGTTCTTCTTTCAGCCAAGCTTTGATCGGTACAGGGAAACCAAGTTTTACACGATTTGACCATTCTTCAGGCAGATGCTTGTTCGCAGCTTGTCTAAAGACATCTTTTGTATTGTTTTGATTCAATAAATACTTACTTGGGATTTGTTGCGCTAATTTCATTACTTCGATATCAAGAAGTGGTACCCGCACTTCCAGTGAACTTGCCATTGAAAGTTTATCGGCTTTTAACAAAATATCTTTTGGCATCCATTGGTGTAAATCAACATATTGCATCTTGTTGATCTCGTCTTGGATTCCTTCCGTTTTCGCATAATGTTCTGCCATGATTTCTTTGACTGTTGGGGCTTGTTGAAATTCTGGCGTCAACAAGTTGGCCGCTTCGTTTTCTTCAAAGATCCGTGCATGTCCGATAAAATATTCTTTGGCAGGCGCTAAAGATTCATATAGATGAATCCTACCATGGAAATTACGCATCTTACCGATTTTTCTACCTAAGTTATAGCGAGTGCCTTTCGGTAATTTTTTCAATCCTTGAGCAATCACTCGGATAAATTTTGAATTTGTGTGGAAGCCATATGATTGATAGCCAGCAAATAATTCATCTGCCCCCTCACCAGATTGGACCACTCGTACACTTTGTGCCGCAAGATTCGCTAAGAAATATAACGGTACACAAGATGGATTAGAATCTGGTTCATCTAAATGGTATTGGATCAAAGGGAAAGCCTTAAACGACATGTCTCCATCAATGACAGCTGCGGTGTTATCCAAGTCAAGCATTTCTGTTAATTTACGTGCCTCGATTGCTTCATTATAGGTTTTATCATCAAAGCCTATTGAGAATGAATGGTCTGGTTTCAAAACAGAAGTCACATAACTTGAATCGACCCCACTTGATAAGAACGAGCCAACTTCCACATCACTGATCGTGTGTGCTTCGATCGATGCTTTCACAGTTTCATCAATTTGATCGATCCATTCTTGACGGCTTTGTGTGCCTTTTTCTTCAAAGTTCGCATCCCAATACTGTTGGATATCCATGTGGCCATCTTTGTAAGTGAAATAATGACCTTCTGGTAAACGATAGACGCCTTTAAAGAATGTTTCCCCATTTAAAGGAGAATATTGGAACGTCATATATGGTTTCAATGCTTCCCGATTCAATTCTTTATTGAAGTCTGGATGTGGTAAAAAACTCTTGATTTCAGAACCAAACATCAAAGTTCCGTTCATTTCAGCATAGTAATACGGTTTGATCCCAAAATGATCTCTTGCACCGAATAATTCTTTTTTCTCATTATCCCAAATCGCAAAAGCAAACATCCCACGTACTTTTTGCAATAACTCAGTTCCCCATTCTTCATAGCCATGTAATAAAACTTCTGTATCAGCATGGGTTTTAAAAATATGACCTGCATCGATCAATTCTTTTCTAAGTGGTTGATAGTTGTAGATTTCTCCATTAAAAATAATGATTTTTGTTTGGTCTTCATTGTAAATAGGCTGTGTGCCCCCTTCTAAGTCAATAATACTTAGACGTCTAAAACCCAAAGCCACATCACGATCAATGTATTCACCTGAACTATTCGGTCCGCGGTGAATGATGCGATCCATCATGTCATTGATGATTGCTTTTTTATTATCTTTGTCATTAACAAATCCTACGATTCCGCACATTTATTTCACATCCTACTAAAATTACTATTCCATTATTATGTCCACATGAATCTTATCACAGGAAGGCATCCAGAATGAATGATTTTCACTCTTACAATTTCGTCACATGAAAACAAATAAAATGAAAAATCTCTATCTTTAAAAAAAGTAGACTCAACAATTAATTTAACATGTTTTATCCTAGGAAGCTACTGGATTCTCCTATAGTTTACAAATATTTCATGTTATTCATAAATAGGGAGATTTTTGTAGACGTATATCTTCAAAATAACAAGCGATTTCATTTTTTATTTCAATCTAAAATCTTCTTTACTTGCGCTTTGATAGGATACCTTTTATCCATCACTGTCTTTTACGTCAGCATGTAAGAAAATCATCATGCGAGAAAAAAAGTCAGTTATTCTGTTTGGTAGAAACGAGAACTACTCGGCACAATATTAAAAAAACTTTTTATTTGCCTCTTATTACATTTGAAAATAACTAAGTATCTCTTTGTACTACCTGCTTCACTATACAGAGTAGGTAAATTTCAAGTAATAAAATTCAATATACAATAACTGTAACCTGCTATCAAATCACTTGACGAAAAAACGAATTTCGGAGATGCTCAATTTAAGAACATATTTTATTTTAAAGTTAGGAAGGATGAACATGAAAATCGGAAAAGTACTATTAGGGATATTGTTAGGGGTAACAACTATTATTGGGGCATTTATATTAGGTATCATGCTATTCCCGTTATTTGCACCAGAAATCCAAAACACGACAATTCAAGAAGCCACAAATACTTCACAGGCAAAAAGTACCGAACGTTCATTAACCACAACAGAAACAACAAGCCCAAATGATCAACAGCTGGTAAATCAAACACCTACACAAGGACAAACCCCAGATCCAATTTTGGAAAAGGCATTAAATACACCTGCTACACCATTGAGCGCCTTTAGCTCAGATCCTTATGATTGGGATTTAAATCAAGCGAATATCACGAACGGCACCGCTCAGTCTATCGGCTGGATTCAAGCAGAAGACGCAACTGGAAGAATAGAGGTAGAATACCACTGCTTCGCTTGCGACACGAATTGGAGCGGTAGAAATTACGCCTATGAATGGAATGGCCAAACGACGACAACTAAAATAACTCCTTTTACAATCGTTGGAACACCTTGCGAACATCAAAAATCCTTAAAAAATCATGGCTATATTAGTTGATTTCAGATAAATAGAAAATCTATCTAAAAAAGAGAACAGATTACTTGAATACAAGAAAACAAGCGCACAAACCAAAAAAGACTACACCGTCGTTTAGATTTTTGCGCTTATCTTCTTGTAAATAAAATTTTTTATTGCTCAGGATAGGAAGCTAATGATTGCCCCATTACGAGGAACAAAGAGCAAGAACTTGAGATTCAATCATAAAAAAATCAAAATTAGCAATCACTACTTTTATAAGAATTTTTTTTACATCCTTTTTATTGCAAGAGTATTTTAAAACAACCTCTTCCATCATAGCGAAAAAATAATCCTCATGTTCACTCAACCTTCCCGTATAATTTAAGTATCAACGAGCAAGACGTTGAAATAAATCAGGATGGTAGATATAGATGGCAATTTATTATTTTAACAAAAAAACAGATGCGCGAGGAAATCACGAAGTCCACGTGATCTCATGTACGCATTGTCCAGAGGATGTACTTTTTATTGGCGTATTTTCTACATGTGAAGAAGCCCTACATAAAGCAAGCACAACCCACACATCCAAAAGTTTCGATGGATGTCGCTACTGTTGCAAAGACTGCCATAACGGTTGACTTTCAAGGGATAGCTAGGCTGTCCCTTGTTGTTTCTTTCTTTTTACAGAGATCTTTCTTTATACATAAAATAGACCGTGTTTGTAAATTTACAAATCACATGAGATGAGTATGTAAAATTATAAAAGGAGTACCAAAAGGGGAGTCAAAGAATAATTTAAGATAAAAATTCAACAAAAAAGACACGACCTAAATCGTGTCTAACCGTTGGTATATAAGGAAGGTACGGGATTTGAACCCGTGCACCACATTTCTGCGGCTCGCCGGATTTCGAGTCCGGTGCATTACCACTCTGCCAACCTTCCATGCCTACTATTTTTAATCTTTTTTCTACAAATGTCAAGAGGTATTATGCACTCCAGTTCATCTTATTTGTTTTGTAAACTGGTCATTTAAATACCATAACTGTTATGTTTAAATCCGAAAACACTTTTCAAATTACAGGATTGGAATAAAATAGCTTACGGGACATTCGTCTTCTCGCACCACCAAAAAACGAATAAACGGCGTTAACAGTAGAAGTAACCTCTTCGAAAAAATAAGGCGCCATCCACAAAAATTTGAAGAACATTTTTCGTAGATGGCGTCTTATTTCTAGAGGCTAAACACTTCTGTCTCGACCTCATGCTGTTGTAATTAGCGTATTTTTTCTGGATTTTCAATTGCAAGTACAGAATCGACCGTCGTTTTGATGATCGAAATGATTTGCTCTTCAGTCGGATGCATAATACTAGAAGACATCAATGAAGCAATACCAGTGATGGTTACCCAAGTACCAGTATGAAGCGCATCAATATACTCTTCCGATAAATCTTTATAGCGGGCGTCCTCTTTTAATAACTTGCGGAAATAATTATAAGAAAAATCATGCATCTTTTGACCATTTCCATGCTCATCGATATATAAAGCCATATAAAGGCTATGGTTTTTCTTAGCGAAATAAATATAATTCAATCCTAAATCAATGATTTTATCGCCTGTACGCTCTACAGGAAACACTTCTTCTTCTAACTGTTGGAAGATGACATCTAATAGCGTATTTTTTAAATCTTCCATATTTTTGAACTCTAAGTAAATCGGTTGGGTAGATATCCCCATCTTCTTCGCGATATTTCGTGCAGTGAAACCTTTAAATCCTTCTTTAGCAACAACTTCATATGCAGCTTTCAGAATTTGATCCTTCGTATAGACTTTTCTTCTCATAATAAACTCCCCCACTTCATGCTACAGTCTCTGTTCTTTTATTTTAACCGATATTGATCAATTTTTGCAAATAATATACCTAAATTGTTATATTTTAAAGCATATATGTGTTTTTTTATTGATTTTCTCAATTTTCTAAATATTTTTTTGCGTAATTTGTTTCCCCTTACAATTTTTGATTTTGTGTTGAATTTAAGTTGACCTAAAGTTTTCTTTCAAGTTATAGTTAAATAAAAAGGAAAAGAAGGTGTGTAATGAAGAATAAAAGTGACGTTATTTATATTCATCCTAAAAAAAGAATCATTTCTCAAAGGAAAAACTATTTTTACCTTATTTTTACAGGCGTGTTTTTTTTGATTATTGGATTGCTTAGCGATTCTTTATCAAATAACCTCGTGGGATTAATGGTCATCATGACCTCCCCCAGTAATCTTTTGACCGACTATATTGCTTTAGGTGGATTTGGAAGCGCATTTATGAATGTAGGCTTACTTACACTCTCTTCTGTGTTACTCGCCTATCGCCATAAAGTCATGTTGAATGGTGCAATGTTTGCTTCCATATTGACTGTCGCGGGTTTTTCATTCTTTGGGAAAAATCTATACAATTCCATCTCCATTATCCTCGGTGTTTATTTATATGCCTATTTTATGCACAAACCATTTTCTCAATATGTAATGATTGGCTTATTTGGTAGTGCACTCTCCCCTGTTGTCAGCTATATTACATTCGGGATGGGTTTACCAATCCTTCAAGGTGCTTTCCTGGGTAATTTAGCCGGTTTGATCGTTGGCTTTTTATTGCCGATCCTAGCTGTTCAGACTCTGACCTTTCATCGTGGTTTTACACTTTATAATATTGGTTTTACTTCAGGGTTGATTGCTATGTTGGTGACAGGTATCCTTCGACAATTTAGTTATTCGATCGAAGTACATTCGATTCTTTCGACTGATTACCACCATGAATTGACTTGGATCATTTTTTTATTCTTTTTATCACCCGCTGTTTGTGGCTTCTTCTTTAATGCCTTCAAATTGAAAGGATTACGTGAAATCTTTGAGTCTTCTGGAAAACTTACAACAGATTTCATCGGCACATCAGGTATCGGCGCCACCTTGATCAATATGGGCTTGGTTGGCTTGTTATTGATGTCTTACGTCTTGCTGATCGGTGGTGTGCTAAATGGACCTGTGGTGGGAGGAATCATCTCAGTGGCTGGTTTCAGCTCATTTGGAAGTCATGTTAAAAATTGTTTTCCGATTTTGATTGGTATCTACATTGCCTCAATATTAGGGACGATGCATGATATGACCGAAACAACCATGCTCGTAGCTGCGATTTTCGGTACAGGGCTTGCCCCGATCAGTGGATTTTATGGCGGCATTTATGGAGTGATTGCAGGCTTTTTACATATTACTCTTGTCCATAATCTCAGTACATTACACGGAGGATTGAATCTATATAATAGTGGGTTTTCAACGGGATTTATTGCTGGTATACTAGTGCCTATCCTAGAAAATTTTACGTTTACCGGGAGGGGAAAGAACGCACATGGAAATGGAAAAAGAACTATCAAAGAGGATCATTGATGAATTTCTCACGTATTTTTACGAACACGAGATCAATGAGATTCGTATTGGCTTAGAATATACAGATGAAGGACTGTATATCGAATTTCAAGGAACAACGAAAAATCCGCCAAAAGATTTGAATACATTGGCCTCACTGTTGAATACACCTAGAGATCCTAGTATGGAGATCTATTACCACGAGTTGCTAGGTACCCCTTCTCATGGCCAAGAATCCTATCGATTACTTGGGAATCTGATCGATGATGTGGAAATCATGTATGATTCGCCAATTTTGAACATCAAGATTTTTCGCCGGATTTAAATGTGAAATAGCCATGATCCTTTTATAGATCATAAAATTAAGTAAATAAGACTCTAGATGGATGTTTTATTTTGTTCCATCCTCTATACTTGGTTTGAACTTACAAAATTGTTTGTTGTTTCTCACTTGAAATAGTGGCGCGCAGTTGCGCTTTTCAGGTAAAATACAATTATCAGATGAAAACCTCGAAGGAGTTGACTAGGGATGAACGTTGCAGTATCACGTAAATTAATGAATATTATATCGATCATCGGTATTGGTTTTTCAATTGCACTCACGATTTATTTTATTAATCTAGGCGTCTTTAAAGATTTGAACGCATTAAGAGGTCTTGTAGGTGATTCAATTATTTTAGGACCGATAATCTTTATCTTGATCCAAATACTGCAAGTCGTTATACCGATCATTCCTGGAGGGATCAGCACCGCAGCAGGTGTCCTGATTTTTGGTCCTTACGCTGGCTTTATCTATAATTATGTTGGTATTTGTATCGGTTCGATCATTATTTTCCTATTAGGTAGAAAATATGGAAAACCATTTATCCTGTCGATGATTAGTGATAAAACATATGACAAATATATTGGTTGGTTAGAAAACCAAAGTCGTTTTGAAAAGCTTTTCGCGCTAGCGATCTTCTTACCAGTAGCACCAGACGATGCCTTGTGTTTAATGGCTGGCTTGACAAATATCTCAGTCAAAAAATACACGTTGATTATTTTGATTGCTAAACCCTTATCGATCTTTTTGTACAGCATGGCATTGATTTATGGTGGTAACTTCCTGACTGGCTTGTTAGGATGATTTCTTAATAGATACACTGTGAGTACTGCAATGAAAGATTCCTGCAGTACTCCTTTTTTATGTTTTTTGCGCTATAATGTTAGGAGTAGGTGATAATAATGATCGTTTATTTAAAACGAAGTTTAGGAAATGCTTGGGACTTCCTGAAAGGAACACAAGCTTATTTTCGTGATGTAGTTCTGATGCATGGGTTTATTTTGTTTATTTGTTTGCCTTTGCTTGGTAGTATGACACGCTTGATTTTACAACGTGGGTCGATCGATTATCTTTCAACGGATAATATCCCCACACTGATTTCGCAACATCCAGGAGTTTTCTTCTCCTTGATCGCTGTCTTATTGTTGATTTTGCTCTTAGTCTATTTTGAGTTTACTTTTTTGCTAATGAGTGTTTATTTCATCAAAAAACAAGAACCAATTTCATTAAAGCAATTATTGCAGTTGACCATCCGACAAATAAAAAAAGTTCGTCCGATGATTTTTTTATTTTTCTTAGCTTACTTTTTTTTGATTTTACCGATCAGTGGATTAAGTTTTAATTCGGACTTACTTTCTAAAATAAAAATTCCTGCATTTATTATGGATTTTATTTTCACTAACCGCTGGATCATCGTAAGTTCTTTTCTACTTGTCTATGTCTTCCTCGGTTATATCGGGATTCGTTTAATCTTTGCATTACCTGAAATGATTTTAAGAGATCGCCCTTTTCGTGAAGCGATCCGTGAGAGTTGGCGTTTGACCAAAGCACGTTTTTTTGCGATTTCAGGTCAATTTTTAGTGATCAGTGGTACGATTTTATTGATTTCAACAATCAGTTACTTGGCGATCTTGTCAGGTCAGATCTTTGTTGAGGAATATTTCTCCGATTACTCATTGATTAGTGCTGTTTTTGCCATGACACTCTTACAAGGCGTTCTTTTGTTCAATATTGTGATGTCTACCGTCGGAATTTTTTACGTCATTGTAGACTTTATGGATGATGAAGGTTTCTTACCAGATATTCCCAGCTGGTTCTCTTCACAAGAAGTGCCCAAAAAACACACAGCTTTAAAAAATACTGCGTTTACTTTATTTGCTGTTTTCTTCGGTGTCGGTGTTTGTATTTACAATATGAATTACCTGACATCTGCTTCTGAAACAAAACCTCTAACGATTTCCCATCGTGGCGTTAGCTTAGGAAACAGCGCACAAAATACGATTGCTGCACTAGAAAAGACGAGCAAAGATTATCATCCAGATTATGTAGAAATGGACATCCAAGAAACCAAAGATGGTCAATTCGTGGTCATGCATGATTTCAATTTAAGAAATTTGACTGGAGTCAATAAAGCACCGCAAGACCTAACTTTAGCAGAACTGGAAAAATTGACTGTGACTGAAAATGGTGCCAAAGAGCCATTGGTTTCATTCGATACGTATTTAAACCGAGCAAATGAACTGAACCAAAAATTATTGATCGAAATCAAAACGACTCGAAAAGACTCGGATGATTTAGTTAAAAATTTTGTTAAAAAATACGAAGAAACTATTTTAACACATGGACATATTTTACAAAGTTTGACTTACCAAACAGTGTCAGATTTAAAAGCGGAAAACCCTAATTTTTACGTTGGCTACATTTTGCCTTTTAATCTAGTTGGCCCTCCAGTAACACCTGCCGACTTCTTGACCATGGAGTACAGTACGATCAATCGTAATTTCATTGATTCTGCTCATCAGGATGGCAAAAAAGTCTATGTATGGACACCCAATGAGTCAGACGATATGAGCCGGATGATGTTTTATGGTGTAGATGGTATCATCACAGATGATATGCAAGCGTTGAATGATACGATCAAAGATTCTGAAGGAGAAATTACTTACTCTGACAAGTTATTAAACTTTGTTCTTGGTGTTGGTTAATATAAAAACGTGTTGCTCACTATCCGACCGGATAAGTAAGCAACACGTTTTTTTTAGTTTATCTTTGCTTTGATTCCTTAATAGCTCGAACGACTGCTAAAACAGCAGGGATAGCAGATATAACTGCTAGAAAAATGCTTAGTTTACCAGAATTTTTTCTTTTTTGCATAGCGATTCGCCCCCTTTCTTTTATTATAATGAAGTTTGCGAAATATCTCAAAGCAAGTGTTTGCTCGACGCTTTCAACTTTCACTATTTTGATGCCTGTTTTGCTATTATTTCAGTCATTTCAACCCAAAATATGACAATTTTGTTTGAACATTATCCCCCACTGTTCGTGAGTCCAAACCAAAAAAGAGATACATTAATCTTAAAGAGGTGAATAAAGATGGTCTACATTCAAACTGGTATATTTATTTTATTAATGATTGGATTATTGATGGGAATCTCAGAGAATTAATTTCAAGTAAACTAGCAACAGCTATCTTATAGCACATTGATTGCCCAAATATTAGAATGGTGCTAAACTTAAGGTGTATTCGGAAGTTTTATGAAAAATTTCATGAATACACAAATACCGATGAAAGGAGAAATATCTATGACATTCACAAAAACAAGCATCAGCTATCGTGTAGCATTTGATAGCTCAACGAATCGCTTCATGGCAATCGATGCAATGAACGAACAACACATCGCTTATGGGATCACCATTGAGCAAGCAGTAAAAGCGCTACACGAATCTAACTAAGGAGTGTTCCCTTTTCATGTCAGCTGATAATTCTATAGAGAATTAAAAGACGTTTTTGGCTAAACGAGCCATAGAAACGTCTTTTTTGTTTGCTCCAAATAAGAAGAATATCCTAGCAGCACTTTTAAGAAAATCCTATCGATCATTTTTTGTACTTCCCCTGCTCCTCTGAGAAATCACGCCATTTTTTCAAACGTACTTTAACAAAATCAGGTACAGGTATTCCTAGTTTCCTTAGATTTTCAATAACGGACAAACCATAGATCGCACAATACGAAAAAACCAAAGCAATACCAATTGCTTCAAAACCTGTAATTTTGAGATAGGGATAAGCAATCAAAACAATAAGTAAAATCAACAAATATTTGATTACATCTTTTACCACAGAACGTTTGAACCGTTTCTTTTTTCCTGTTTTCAGACAGATACCACTAATAAAATCAAGACACAGAATCAATACAAAAATTTGAATGTACACATTACTTACAAGATTTCTAAACTCATTCAATACCACATCATTCTCTACAATCATTTTGCTCACCCTTCACTGTCTGGAATACCTAACCTTTGTTTGATCTTACCTATTCCGACAGACTACTTCAATTTGATTACAATTCAATGTTCATCATCTTTGACACAAAATAACTTTTAAGCTATTATAAAGTCAACAGAAATCATAAGAATACGCTTTATCTTAAGCATGCTCTATTGAAATAACTTTTAAGTAACTGTATTCTTAACTTTTCGAACAATTGAATCAGTGTATAAGCAAACTATAATAGCTTAAAAGCTAATTGTCAACCATAATGACTTTTATGCTATTTAAATATCAAGAAAGGTGGTTCCTTATGACACTAGTTGCGCGAATCAAACAATTAGCAGAAGAAAAAAAAGTAACCTTTGCTGAAGTCGAACGTGCCGTAGGAATCTCTAATGGCCAGATCCGAAGATGGGATCGTGTTTCACCCAAGTCGGAAAATTTAAAAAAAGTAGCGGATTATTTTGGAGTAACAACTGATTTCTTATTGGGCAGCAACCAAGCGCCAAAATGGGCAAATAAAGATGATTTATTTGAGTTAGACAAAATGCTCAATTCAAATGTCAATATGGCGTATGGTGGAGAAACATTGACAGAACAAGAAAAGCAACGTGTGAAAGATGTATTGACGGGGCTTTTCTGGGAATTTCGAAAACGTGGCAAAGAGAAGTGAGCATATATGGAGATGGATATTATCAAACTAGTAAGCGAACTGAAGCGTACCTATGATACCGCCAATCCTTTTGTGATTGCTGAAAAATTAGGAATAGAAATCAGATATGTTTCTTTTCTCGATAATCCAAAAGGACAGTTTCAAGAACTATTAGGCTCCCCTATTATTTTATTGAACAACTCACTGAAAGAATCAGAAGAACGTTTTTACATTTGTGCCCATGAACTTGGACACGCTTTGTTCCATCGAGAAATATCTAGTTACTATGTATCCTCTAGAAATTCAAGAAGCAAGTCTGAAAGCGAAGCTAACTGCTTTGCTTCGAACTTGATCGTTTCCTTGTACAAAGAAGATACGGAAACCTACCCAAGAGAAGTGGAAGAACTGACAAGACTTTATGGTCTTCCAGAGAGTTGTTATCGGTTTTTGATTTAATACAGAATAAGCTACAGGTCTTTTTTCTCAAAGTCTTGTAGTTTTATATTTTTTCTATAAAAGACAAAATAATAGATTTTACAAAAAGTATAATTCGATATAATATGACTACCTTCGTTGGGACAAATCATTTTTATTAAAAATAGTAAGCGATTTGCTTACTGTTTTTTTCTTCATCACCAATTCTGCTTTTTTCTTTCATCAACAAAAAATATGTTACAATAACTTTATAAAATTTCAGGAGAATGTACTATGAATTTTCATCCTCAAAAAAGTATCATGCATAAATTGATTCAGTTACAAAGGCAAGACCATTCCATCGTTGCTGCTGTTGTAGACAACAAAAATATGATTGTATCCATCGGAAAAACTACTGTCTTAGATGATCATGATCCCACTTCTCATGCTGAAGTAAACGCCGTCAGAAGTGCGTGCGAACAATTAAAAACACATATATTACCTGAGGGATATTGGTTATATAGCACTTTTGAACCATGTCCTTTGTGTAGCTCAGTGATTATTTGGGCGGGTATAGATGGAGTAGTCTATTCGAATAATCCAACTTACCGAGGTAAAGAAGAAAACTGGTCTTTCATTTCTTGCGAAGAGGTTCTTAAAAAAGGCTCTTACATTCACGATGTTTCATTGATCAAAGACTTTATGATTGATGATATTAAAGATTATTTTACTTAATTATTGTAGTTTAATAAATAGTTAAGTAAAATTTTGTCTCGGATTTATTCGTTTTAAATCTAAAAAATAATAAAACCTTATGACAAGTTTATATTATACTTTTCCTATTAAATTCTTTTCTATCACCTGCACCAACTGCCCAAACCAACCATTTCCTTTAGTTACTTCCCAATATCCCAATTTTTCATATAGCTCTTCATGTTATGTTTTTATATAAACTTCACTAAAACCTATTTCCCATAATAGATGTTCACTTATTTAAACTAACTTCTGGCTCAAATGCTTTCCTTGATATGTTGATGTGACAAAATAGTTAAAATATCAAACGTATATCCATTTGTGTCGCTAATATCTTCTTCTATACGAGTCCAAAATCCCACACCTTTGTCTCTTTCTTTTGCGCTGATCACTGATTCCCAATCTACAAATTTTTTCTTCATTTCTCCACTATCCACTATATAGTTTGCTGTTTTCCAATCAAAGTGATTAATATAGTTAGCACCTATTAGTCAGATGGAATATCTATTTGTCAAGATCAAGTAGTCCATATAGTTTTCCTCTTAGGACTTTTTAATAACAAAAAACCATCTCACAAGGAGATGGTTCAAAGTCGTCTATTGAATTATTTATTGATATTTACTGCTTGTGGTCCACGTTGACCATCTTCAATATCATAAGTAACTGCTTGACCTTCATCTAAAGTCTTAAAGCCTTCACCTTGGATGGCTGAAAAATGTGCAAATACATCTTGTCCATCTTCACCAGTGATAAATCCAAAACCTTTGTCTGAGTTAAACCATTTTACTGTACCGTTATTCATATATATTTCCTCCTATTACTTAAATCATACGTGTTTTATTGCAATTAACATTACTTGGTAAAAGGAGTTTTTATAGTGTGAATATATCGCTCAGATTACGTTTCAAATTAGATTACTTGTTTAATATAGCACGTATCAGCTAAGAACACAAATAATAACTCTCGCACAACTTAATTAGAGTTTATGCTATCTATCTTTAGTCAAAACAAGTTTAATGTAAGTTATTATTATCACCATGTATATATTTTTATTATAAATATTTTTCTCTGATGAATAATATCCTTAGTAACCACACTTATTTTATACCGTTAATTATAATAGCTTAATTCAAGATTATGAGTATGATAATAGTAATTTGGATGGCTTATCTTTTTTACAATATATATTTGAAGTGTACGATAAATAATATATATGGGAGAAATTATAATGAAAAAAATTGTTTTTATTGGTATGGTAACTAGTCTTCTTTTACTTGCTGCTTATGAGACAACTACCTCAAAAAATACAGAGTCAGATATCCAATCTATAAGTTCAATGAATGAAGAAAGTTCGTCTCAAGAAAATTCATCGGTATTTAAACATTCACAAATTCAAGAGGTTATAAATTCTACTCAATCATCTGAGGTAACAACGAAATCAACGGATGCTTCTTCGCCTCTTATAGGTAATGCAATAACCTCTCAGGAACGAGCAATGCAAGTACTTATCAGTGATTCTCCTGAATTACAAAATGAGGATATTGTGCTTGCTTTCTATGAAATGATTGAATCAGACTATCTATTCAATGCACAAAGTCAATCAATTCTTGAACAAGGAGGATCAGGATCGGTAGGTTTTTATCGAGTATCTAAGGAAGGAATGATCACACTAACTGATGCAAATGGAAACACAGTTTTATTGTTTAACAAAAAAATTTAGTAGGCTTTTTTTGTCGATCAACCTTGATAATACTATACTACCTCCATAAATATTTTCTCACTCCATTTATACTTGGTGGTAAAGAAATATCTATCCCCAAGATATATGCTCACCTCTCTCTCCTTGTCAAAGAACATGCTGTAAGTAAATCAGATAATTTTTTAAATACTCAAGATAAGTAAGCATTTGGTCAAGTGGTCCAATTTACATGCAGAAAAGACAGCCAATAATTGGCTGCCTTCAGACTGTAGACAAAAAGGAGTGGCTTAATTGCCAACTCCTTTTTATTAGTCTTTGTAGAAATTTGAAATAAAAAGCCATAGGCTTTTTTGCTTTCCATAGCCATGAGGCTAGTTTTTTTAAATTCATGGCAGCAAACGTAAGCATCGTGTGCGTGGCGACTTTTTCGAGACCTCGATATTTTGTCCAACGCATACCATGCTTTTCTTTTGCATCTGCAAATATTCGTTCAATAGTTTGTTTTCTCTTTTTATAAATTTCTCTATTCAACGCCGTATGGCGTTGGTGTTCAAGTTCATCCATAAGATCCGCCCAAACATGTCGAGTTACTATTTTTTGATGTTTTGTACTCAAAGTACAGTTTTTAAGTAATGGACAACTCCTACAGAATTTTGGATTTGATTTATAGGTTCGATAACCATCACGAGTGATAGTTGAAAATAACAACGGTTGATTATTGGGACATAAATAGCAGTCAAAATAGGCATCATAAACAAAGTCTTTTTTACGAAACATTCCTTTTACTCCATGAGGTACAGTATATGGAAGAATCGGGTAGAGTTTCAAGTGTGACAGAAAATGAACAAATTTAGGCGTCTTATATCCTGCATCAGCGACAACACGCTTTATATTTGGAAAAGCTCTTTTCGACTGTTTGACCAGATCGATTGCGACTTGGCTGTCATGTACATTTCCTGGTGTGATTAATGTAGATAAGATAAAACCATTATCTTCACAGGAAGTATGCGCGGAATAAGCAAATTGTTTTTCTCGTTCACCTTTAACATAGTAACCACTTTCTGGATCTGAATGACTTATTTTTTGAAGACTCAACTCACTTTCTGTGTCCCATGTAAAAGGACGTTTTCCTACAGCAATACGTTCTTTATTTATTTCATCTTCTAATTCATCTTGATAAGCTTTAGCTTGACCGTAGGTCATTTCTTTTGTGAACTTATGTTTATTGGCATTTGCCTTAATATGAGTAGAATCAATATAAAGGTTGTCTTCCGTAACGAAGCCAGCTTTTACAGCTTGTTCTAGAATATGAGAGAAAATGTCTTCAAATAAAGTTGTTTCTCTAAATCTTCGAACATAGTTTTTACCAAAAGTAGAGAAATGCGGGATAGGATCCTCGAATGAATAACCTAAAAACCAACGATAAGCAACATTTGTTTCAACGTCTTTAATGGTCTGTCTCATCGAACGGATACCAAATAAATATTGGATAAATACTAATTTAATTAAGACCACTGGATCAATACTGGGACGACCATGGGTCGAATACGTAGATTCTACAATGGGATAAATGAAATCAAACTGAATCGCAGCATCAATCTTTCGAACTAAGTGATCTTTAGGTACAAGATCATCAATTGTTAACATAGCAAATTGATTTCTACCTTCAATCGATTGTTTTCTCATCATTAGAATCACTCCCAGAATAGTTTATACAATGAGTATAAAACAAAAAAACTGCAAACAACACTCCAAATTTAGGAGTTTGTCTACAGTCTGAAGACAGCCAATAATTGGCTGCCTTTTCTGCATGTAGTACCACTAACATAAAATGGTGCCTACATGTTTAGTCGTTTTCATTACTAAGAATCTTCTCTAATCCCCATCTTACAGGCGTTCGTTCAACTCTTTCGCAAGGTCTTCAAACCCTGGTTTACCTAGTAAAGCGAACATATTTTTCTTGTGAGAACTACCCTTTTCATTTGTTTTACAGTTGTCTGAACACTGATAAATCAGGGTTTGCCGCTATTTTTATTTTTACATACTTTACAACAATTTTAATGATTGGGTACCAGTTTGGGTACAGATAAATATATCTTTTTTTACTTTACATAAAGAACACATATTCGTATACTATTTTCGAGGTGAACATTATGTTAATGGAAGGAAAGACACAATTATGGTTCATAATATGATCCTTCGAATAGATTTGTCAAAGATTTTTATAAAGTATGGGATTCCGAAGTTTTCTTTTTAGCAATTGAAGATAGCTTATTAATAAATCTCTACTATTCCAATAAGAACTACTTTAAAATCCCTGCTGCAAAAACTAGAATGAAGAAAGATGTATATTTTTTGTTTGATATCGTGACTGACGTGCCGGACGCACGGAGCGATCATCGGCGTTATGACTATATAAAGTATACTTTCGTTGATCCTGAAAGGTATAAATAAAAAGCCACTCAAATGAGTAGCAATGAAAAATAAACATTGATTTGTATGATATCCTTCAAAAAAATTCTAGCATAGAACTAACTAAATTACTATAGTATATACCCTGTAGGGTTCAAACCTACGACCGGACGGTTATGAGCCATCTGCTCTGACCTACTGAGCTAAGGGTATAGGTTGTTGCCACTATTTATTTGCTTATTCACTAAGAAAGAGTCGGTGGCAACAAACCTGTTATCGCATAAATTATAGTTAGCATTAGTTTAACTAAGAGAGATAATGGTTAGATGCGATAACACAATTATTTTATCACAAGGAAATAATTATTTGTTTTATATTTTTTCAGAAAAAAAGAATTATTTTAACATGATGAAGAAAGCTTCATTAATATGTTTTCTTACAAGAGAACTGTAGCATGTTTGACATAAAATTGATAAGTATACTTTTGTGGAACCAGAAAGGTATAAAGATAAATATAAAGTAACAAAATAATTGCTTTTCAAAAAAAGCTCAGTATAAACTAAAGCTCAGTATAAACTGAGCTTTCAGAATGTAAACAAACTCCTAAATTTGGAGTGTTGTTTGCAGTTTTTTTGTTTTATACTCATTGTATAAACTATTTTGGGAATGATTTTAATGATAAGAAAACAATCGATTGAAGGTAGAAATCAATTTGCTATGTTAACAATTAATGATTTTGTGCCTAAAGATCACTTAGTTCGAAAGATTGACGCTGCGATTCAGTTCGATTTCATTTATCCCATTGTAGAATTTATGTATTCGACCTATGGTCGTCCCAGTATTGATCCAATGGTCTTAATTAAGTTAAATATTTATTTGGGATTCGTTCGATGCGTCAGACCATTAAAGAAGTTGAAACAAACCTAGCTTATCGTTGGTTTCTTGGACTTAGTTTAATTGAAAAAGTTCCTCACTTTTCGACTTTTGGTAAAAACTATGCACGGCGTTTCAGAGAAACTAATTTGTTTGAACAGATATTTATCATTATTCTTGAACAAGCAGTTGATGCTAGATTTATTCATGAAGCCATTTTATATCAAAAACAATTGGAAGAAGAAATTAATGAGGTAAGAATTGCCGAAGGCAAACGCCCTTTTTGTTCAATCATTTGTCAGGAGGTGGTAGAAAGGAAAATTAGTGTCGCAGAGAAGCGATTATTATGTAAAAAAAGAACGAAAAAAACAGTGTGCTTATTCTACTCATACCGTTTGCGCTGAAAATGGTTTTGTATTAGATATCATGATTACGTCTGGAACTCTACATGACAGCCGAATGCACGTGCCACAAATCGAACGTGTTAAATGGCGTGTTTTCTCCTTTTATGTAGGTCTTCATCTCTTTTATTATACAAAAATAGACAAAAGTATCAGTCTACACTCTTAGTAAAGAGGAAACTAATGCTTTTGTCTACAGTCTAGCTCACGCTATCGTTTTAAGTAAATGATGACTGAAACAGCTATCGTCGAAGGACTATTAAGCTATAATTCCATATTAAAGCTGTCTTATTGACACCTGATAACCCTTTCTATATAACTAACAAAAATATAGGTAAAAACCTTAGCTATACAGCTTCCTGAGTGGTTTCATAAGAAACTCACTTTCTTCAATATAGAAAAAGAAGCGACCGAAGAGTATTTCTGGTTCGATTGATTTTCGACGAACTTCTTTCAATTTGAACTCACCAACACTACTTGTCGAACAGAAAAAAATGATAGAATAAATTTCAATCAATCGTAGAAATGAGAAAACTAGTAAATAAAGGATTAAATTGAGATTACGCATCTCAATTAGCAATTATATAGAATGAACAGATTTTACAGATAGGCAAATTCAAGATAATACAACAATAAATAGATGTTTTATTATTGCATTATTAATTAAGTGTGGATATTTAGAAGCAACTTTCTTAAAAAAAATAAATAAATGATAAAAATATTTTTTTTAACTAAAATGAATATATACTTATAGAAAATTAAATCTTATGGAGGGATATCTATGAACCGACTTAATTTTTTCGCTAAATTGTTTAAACGTATAAACACTATGCCACCGTCAACTGTAAAAGTTAAAGATATGTTTTATATACAAAACCCCAGTGATCGAGGGACATTCCAAAAAGTTCAAAAAGAAGCTCTACTTGTCCAACAAAAGATGTCTGGTATTCCAACTGTAAAAACTCCTTATCCCGGAAGAAGCGGATGTGAGGGCAAATCTTTACAAGAACTACTAGTAAGATTTGCTCCCCAAAATACTCCAAAAAGTAATTTACCAATCAGTCGTCCTAGACAAAATAACATAGAATTATAATAAAAAGTCTAACTTTTTTGGGGGGGGGGAGAGAAATCTCCCCTCAGATTGTAGACAAACTCCCAAATTTGGAGTGTTGTTTGCGGTTTTTTTGTTTTGTACTCATTGTATAAACTATTTTGGGAGTGATTTTAATGATGAGAAAACAATCGATTGAAGGTAGAAATCAATTTGCTATGTTAACAATTGATGATCTTGTTCCTAAAGATCACTTAGTTCGAAAGATTGACGCTGCGATTCAGTTCGATTTCATTTATCCCATTGTAGAATCTACGTATTCGACCTATAGTCGTCCCAGTGTTGATCCAGTGGTCTTAATTAAATTAGTATTTATACAATATTTATTTGGGATTCGTTCGATGAGACCGACCATTAAAGACGTTGAAACAAATGTTGCTTATCGTTGTTTTTTAGGTGATTCATTTGAGGATCCTATCCCGAATTTCTCTACTTTTGGTAAAAACTATGTTCGAATTTTACTTCAAGTTCATTTTCTTCTTCAGAATACCAATCAGAAAAATCAACATCATTTTTAACTTTAAATATTGATTCACTAATAATATTTTTAACTAATCTTAAATTACTTAATTGAGTTTCTTTTTTTTACCCATTTATACTGCAGACTCACAATATAATTTTCCATTTAAACTAAGCTTTACAAAAGAAAAACTATTATTTTTAGATTTATCTTTATCTACGTAATCTTCAAATGACATATTGACTTTTATATCATTTGAACTGCTATTTTTAATCCTATTTTTTTCTAAAGGTAGGAAAAAATCGTCAGTTTTATTATAAGTATATTCATCCTCAATTATTCCGAAAGCAAAAAATATTTCACGTACTGAGTCTTCTGTAACCCAATTTTTTTCCTCATCTATACTTGAATTGATTTTTATAGACATATTATAAACACTCTTCCTCTAGTAAATCTATCTTATCTTTATTTCTTATACATAATTCCAATCCATTCGGAACATAAGAAACAAGTTTTCTGTCTTCTTCTGTTTCCTCACACGGCGTGAATGTCCACATCAGAACTGAAGAAATTGTTTTATTTTCTCATCTAGCTAATTCATTAATAAAATTTTCTATAACTAACCCATCAATAACATACTGATTATATGTATTACTGGGTTTGCCAAATTGTTCATTTATAATTTTGATGTGTTGTAAAAAAACATTCCTAAATGCCTGGAATTTATCTCTTACATCTTTTTCCTCAAAATCTAAAATTTCATCTTCTTCAGAATTAGAAATAACTTTCATTACTGTATAATCAGACTGACATTTTGAAATAAATTTTTCAGATAATTCCTTTGTATACACAAACGAATAAAAAATCTGCGTAACAAATATATCGATGTAAACAAGTAAAGTATATATAGCTGAAAGTAAATTAAATTCCGGACAAATAACCATTGACAATCCCAAGACTATAAGTAGTAGCCGTAAGATGATTATGACCGATCGAGCGCAACAAGGTTTTATGGATTTTTATAATTATTTTTACAATACCTCAGCCACACTTCCTATTACTAAACAAGTAGATGATTTCGTTTTTATATTTACTACTGGAAACTCCAAAGGAAATATTATTCGTAGTCGTAGTACAAATGGAGCAAGCGATAGAATTGCTAAGAAAGCAAGTTTGCCTAGAATAAAAGTACATGATGGCAGACATACTTACGCAGTGACTCTCCGAAAAGCTGATGTCCCTCTAGAAGACATAAAAGAATTATTACAACCCAAAGATATTTCTACCACTCAAATCTATGCCCAAGTATCTACCGAAGTGATTGAACGCGCAACAAATAAATTCAATGATTACATCAATAATCAACATCGAAAAGTTTCTGGGCAAATTATCTCATTACCAAAAAAAGGATGGCTATAATAAACCATCCTTTCATTTTGGGTACCTAAATGGGTACTAGTTTTTATTTCAAAAACCTACAAGTTTTGGGTACTATTTTATAAAAACTACCTAGAAACCCTTATTTTAAAGGCGTTCGTTCAATTCTTTCGCAAGGTCTTCAAACCCTGGTTTGCCTAGTAAAGCAAACATGTTTTTCTTGTAAGCTTCTACTCCTGGTTGGTCGAATGGGTTGATGCCATTCAAGTAACCTGAAATGCCGACAGCAATTTCAAAGAAGTACATTGTGTAACCTAATGTGTAAGCATCCATTGTAGGGATTTTAACTAATAGGTTTGGTACATCGCCGTCTGTATGAGCTAATAATGTACCTTCAAAAGCTTTTGTATTTACAAAGTCAATTTCTTTTCCTTGTAAATAACCAAGTCCGTCCAAGTCTTCTGCTTGTTCAGGAATTGTAATTGATTTACGTGGTTTTTCAACTTTTACGATTGTTTCGAAGATATTGCGACGTCCTTCTTGGATGTATTGTCCAAGTGAGTGCAAGTCTGTTGAGAAGTTTGCACTTGAAGGGTAGATTCCTTTTTGGTCTTTACCTTCTGATTCGCCGAATAATTGTTTCCACCACTCAGAGAAGTATTGCATTCCTGGTTCGTAGTTGATCAACAATTCAGTAACTTTGCCTTTACGGTAAAGAATATTACGCATTGCTGCATATTGGTAAGCTTCGTTTTCTTCAAGTTTGTCGCTTGAATAAGCTTTGCTTGCATCGGCAGCACCTTGCATCAAGGCATCGATATCTGCTCCGCTTGCGGCGATAGGTAGCAAACCAACTGCTGTCAATACAGAGAAACGTCCACCGACGTCATCAGGAATCACAAATGTTTCCCATCCTTCTGCGTCTGCTTCTACTTTAACAGCCCCTTTTGCTTTATCTGTTGTAGCGTAGATGCGTTTGTTTGCTTCTTCTTGACCATATTTTTTAACAAGTAATTCTTTGAATACACGGAATGCAATGGCTGGCTCAGTCGTTGTTCCTGATTTTGAAATGACATTTACTGAGAAGTCACGGTCGCCGATCACTTCGATCAAGTCAGCAAGATAAGTTGAGCTGATTGAGTTTCCAGCGAAGAAAATTTGTGGTGTTTGGCGTTTGTCGCTTCCCAACAAGTTGTAGAAGGTATGTTGTAAGAAATCGATTGCTGCACGAGCACCTAAATAAGAACCACCGATACCGATGACCACAAGGACTTCAGAATCAGATTGGATTTTCTTAGCAGCAGCTTTAATACGAGCAAATTCTTCTTTGTCGTAGTTCGTAGGTAGGTCGATCCATCCTCGGAAATCGCTACCTGCGCCAGTTCCTTCTCGTAATAATTTGTCTGCAGCAGTAACTTGACTCTGCATATAGCCTAACTCATGTTCATTGACAAATGGTGCAACTTTTGAATAGTCAAAATGAATGTGTGCCATTTTTGTTCCTCCTTAAAAGTTTCAATCTACAGATATACTTTACGTTTTTTTTTATTATTTTTCAAGCAAATATGCGAGAAGCTTCTAATATTTGCAAGAAACTTCCATTTTTTAGACTAAACCTTGCATAGCCATTACTTTTGCGACTTTTTCAAAACCTGCCACATTAGCACCAAGCAAAAGATTTTTTTCGTTGCTAAATTCTTTGGCAGTTTGACGACATGTTTGATAGATCGTTGCCATGATCTCATCAAGTTGCGCATCAACTTGGCTGCTTTCCCACACCAATCGTTGTGAATTTTGGCTCATTTCTAGCGCAGATACAGCTACACCACCAGCATTGGCAGCTTTTCCTGGACAATACCAGATGTCTGCTTTTTCATAGACTGAAACAGCATCTAATGTGGATGGCATGTTCGCACCTTCTGCGACGATCTTCACGCCATTTTCTACAAGGATCTCTGCCAATTGTCCGTCGATTTCATTTTGCGTTGCACAAGGTAAAGCAATATCAGCCGCTTGTTTCAAAGTCCAAACCGATTCATTTGCGTGGTATTCAGCTGATGAGCGTTCTTTGACGTATTCTGTTAAGCGGGCTCTTTTGACTTCTTTCAATTCTTTTAATAGATCAAGATCGATACCTTCTGGGTCATAGATATAGCCACCTGAATCAGAACAAGTAACCACTTTCCCTCCTAATTCATGGACTTTTTCGATTGCATAGATTGCCACATTCCCACTGCCTGAAACCATCACTGTTTTGTCAGCAAATGAATCTTGTTCTTCGTTCAATAAGTGTTTCACATAATAAACTAAGCCATAACCTGTTGCTTCTGTTCGGATCTTACTTCCCCAGAAATCTAAAGGTTTCCCTGTCAAAACGCCTGCATCATATTGTTTCAGTCGTTTATAGGCACCATACATATAGCCGATCTCACGAGCACCTACACCGATGTCGCCTGCCGGTACATCAATTGAAGGTCCGATATGTTTTGCCAGTTCCAACATGAAACTTTGACAAAAGCGCATGATTTCATTATCCGATTTTCCTTTTGGATCAAAATCACTTCCGCCTTTACCGCCACCGATTGGTAGGCCTGTCAGGCTGTTCTTGAAAATTTGTTCAAATGCTAAGAATTTTAAAATACTCAAATTGACACTTGGATGAAAACGTAAGCCACCTTTATATGGTCCGATGGCTGAATTGTATTGGATTCGGTACCCACGATTCACTTGCCAGTTTCCTTGATCATCTTGCCAAGGAACACGGAATTGGATCACTCGTTCTGGTTCTACTAAAATCCCTAGAATATTTTTTTCAATGTATTCTGGATTTTTTTCTAAAAATTGGATGACCGTAGGCATAAATTCATCGACCGCTTGCAGAAACTCGATTTGGCCGTCATCTTTTTGGTGAAGTTTTTCTTGTATCGCTTGTACGTATTCTTTTGCATTTGACATAGGTTCACGCTCCTTTATTCATCTGACTTTATTTTAGCTTATTTCAATCATAGGTCAAAACATTTTCTGCGAATCGTCTTCAAATATGCTACACTCTCTGTGAGGTGAGAAAATGGAAAAAACTTATGACGTGATTGTTGTTGGCGCAGGAACAAGTGGCATGATGGCTGCAATCAGTGCAGCCGAGTATGGTGCCAGTGTCTTGTTGATCGAAAAAAATAAAAAAGCAGGTAAAAAATTATTGATGACTGGTGGCGGTCGATGTAATGTCACAAATAATCGCCCTGTTGATGATTTGATTGCGCATATCCCAGGAAATGGTAAATTTTTATATAGTACGTTTTCTCAATACAACAATTTTGACATCATGGAATTCTTTGAAACACAAGGGGTTCACTTAAAAGAAGAAGATCATGGACGAATGTTTCCAGTGACTAATAAATCTAAAACGATCATTGAAGCACTGGTTCATCGTCTGAATGAATTGAACGTCACGATGTTTTTTGGTGAACGTGTAGAAAAATTGATCCATAAGGACAACCAAATCTATGGTGTGCGTACTGAATTTGATGAATTTAAAGCAAAATGCGTCATTTTGACGACTGGTGGACGCACCTATCCTTCTACTGGTGCAACGGGTGATGGGTATAAATTGGTCAAAAAAGTAGGCCACACGATCACACCACTTTATGCAACAGAGTCTCCTTTGATTTCTGAGGAATCATTTATTGCGGATAAAGTGTTGCAAGGTCTTTCTTTACAAGATATCACGTTACGTGTCTTGAACCAAAAAGGAAAAGTGATCACGGAACACACGATGGATCTTTTATTTACCCATTTTGGGATCTCTGGACCAGCAGCTTTAAGGTGTTCCAGCTTCATCAACAATGAACTACAAAAAACGCAGGCACCTGTAACTGTTTCTTTAGATTGCTTCCCGACGAAATCAGTCGAAGAACTGATACAGGAGTTAGTGGAACTAAGTAAGGAATCGAAAAAGAATTTGATCAATGCGTGGCGTGGTTTTCTACCTGAACGTCTACTCCAATTTTATCTTGAACGTCTAGAAATGACCGAACTAACTGGTAGCCAAACAACCGAAAAACAAATCCAAGAATTTGCTGAATTATGTAAAAACTTTGAGCTATTGATCCATAAGACATTTCCCATCGAGAAATCTTTTGTTACTGGTGGTGGCGTTTCATTAAAAGAAGTCAATCCAAAAACCATGGAAAGTAAAGTATTGAACGGATTGTTTTTTGGCGGTGAATTACTTGATGTAAATGGGTATACAGGTGGCTTTAATATCACGGCAGCTTTTGCTACGGGGCGTGTTTCAGGGATGCACGCAGCCATGCAAAGTCAATGGTAAGAGACAAAAAAGCAAAACATTGCTTGAATGAAACATCCATGAAAGGCAACGCGTGTCGTTCGCCTTTCATGGATCGATCTTTCAGCATTTGTTTTGCTTTTTGTTTGTGGTTTTTAAATTTTGATATCGACAAATGTTGCATTGGTCAACTCAGCGATTGCTTCTGGAGCAAGTTCCATTTGCAATCCGCGCTTTCCAGCAGAAATAATGATCTGGTCATATTCTTTTGCCTGTTCTTCAATAAATGTTGGGAATAATTTTTTCATACCAATTGGTGAACAGCCACCTCGAATATATCCGGTCGTTTTTTCCAAGTCCTTGAGATGGAGCATTTCTACTTTTTTATTGCCGGAGACTTTTGCTAGTTTTTTTAAATCAAGTTCAGTGCTTCCAGGGATAACGGCAACGATCGGACCTATGTTATTCCCCACTGCTACTAATGTTTTAAAAATTCGTGATTCACTTCCTGGCAACTGAGCAGCAACGGATGAGGCACTGATATGTGCTTCATCCCAAGCATATTCATGTTCTGTATAAGCAATCTTTTTTTGTTCTACCATACGTATAGCATTCGTTTTTACTGGTTTCTTCTTTGCCAAAATCTTCACCTTCGTCTAGCTTAATTTTCATTGAGTAAACTAATGATTTGTTTTAATTCTTTAACTGGTAATTGGCCAGGTGCAGAAGCTCGTGTCGCATCTAACGCACCGAAAGTGATGGCTGAACCTGTCACGTTGCCTGCAAGTCGAGAGACCATGCCAAGCTCACCCATTGACATAGTGATTAGAGGCATTGACACAAACGCATGTGCACGACGAGTCAATTCCATCATCCGTAAAACATCACGTTCATTATTTGGCATCACAGCAATTTTGCCGATACTTGCACCAAAATGTTCCATCATATTCAAACGATACAGCAAGACCGGATCTGCTGGTGTTTCTTTAAAATCGTGACTACTGATGACCAGTGGGATCTGGCGGCGGTGGATATC
Source organism: Enterococcus sp. AZ171 (assembly GCF_051714005.1). Taxonomy (NCBI): domain Bacteria; kingdom Bacillati; phylum Bacillota; class Bacilli; order Lactobacillales; family Enterococcaceae; genus Enterococcus; species Enterococcus sp. AZ171. The sequence goes on from NZ_JBIORA010000001.1 coordinate 1,880,900, forward strand.
ATGGAGCAGATCCTTTTCCATACTTTCGATTTTGAACAACTCAATATCTAGCATTTCCACTAATTCTGTGTCGATCAAAAATTTATACAGATCGTGATAGTCTTTGATTGAAATATCTTGCGTTCCACCTTCTTCTAAGGTTCGAAAAGTCAAAAGCAATGGAAGTCTTTCTAACATTTCATAGATCAGTACTAACGTTTCCTTTAGTTGTTCTTTGTTGAAGACATCCTGATAACAATCAAGACGCCATTCAGCCAAATCAGCACCGGCTTCCCTCGCCAGGATTGCTTCTCTCAGAAGTTCTTCGCGAGTTGTACCAGTCAAGGGCGCACAGACTTTTGGACGTCCAGTACCAAATCTTACTCCTTTTACTTGAAACATTTACTTCACGCCCTCTCTATTTTTTTATTTCATAAACAAATACCTTTAAATAATTTCCTTCTGGGAAAGAATCAATGGTTTGAAAATCATCAGGCAAACGATAAACACCGCTGATTTGGTATTCATACTCTGCAGAGATTAGTTCATCTTCGATCATTGCTTGAAATTGATCAATCGACACATTGGCTGCATTTGTTGAGGCAATCAGGATTCCTTCATCGGCTAAGATCGACAAGCTATCTTTCACTAATTCACCATAATTTTTGGCTACACGAAAGACTTTTTTCTTGTTCCGAGCAAAACTTGGAGGGTCCAAAACGATTACATCATAAGAGAAACCTTTACGTTGGGCATATTTAAAGTATTCAAAAACATCCATGACGATGATTTTATGGGCATCCGGTGTCAACCCGTTGACCTCAAATTGTTCACGAGTTTTTTTCAAACTTCGTTTTGCTAGATCGACACTTGTCGTTTCTGTTGCCCCACCCATAGCAGCAGCTACAGAAAAAGCACCGGTATAGCTAAACATATTCAGTACTGATTTCCCTAAAGCTAAGCCATCGATCAATGCCCCTCTGACTTCTTTTTGATCAAGGAAAATTCCTGTCATCAGACCTTCATTCAAATAAGTGGCATAAGTCACTCCATTTTCTTGGACAAGTAGTGGTTCTTTGGCCTCTTCTCCAGTCACATGCTGGCTCTCCGGTAATCGTGTTGTTTCAAAGCGGATTTTTTCGTAGATTCCGACAATTTCAGGATAAGCAGCTTGAAAAGCTTTTAATAAAACTTCACGAGCCAAATATAAGGTTTCATTGTACCAAGAAAAGACAGCAAAGCTATCGTAGTAGTCAATGATCAAACCACCGATCCCATCCCCTTCTCCATTGAACAAACGAAAAGCTGTTGTCTGCTCATCATTAAAATAGCTTGTCCTTTTTTCTTTAGCTGTCAGAAATTTTACTTCAAAAAATGATTGATCAAATGGTTCATCCTTTTGACTGAGTACCCAACCAATCCCTTTGTTTTGTTTTCCTAAATAGCCTTTTCCTAAAAATTTTCCTTGCTGATCAATTAACTCTACCCATTCCGTCGTTTTTTTCATTTGGAATAGATCTTCTTCTTGGATCAATGGATAGCCTTTTAAAAATTTTTTGACTGCTCTTTTTTTTATTGTTAGTTTCATTGGCTCACCTGCTTTTTCATTCTCCCTTTTAGTATAACAAAAAACACGCTTCTTGTCTTAGAGATTCCTTGTCTTATAGGTAGTTTCCCTTAGAAAAGAGCTAAAATAAAAACTCCTTATCTCCCACTAAAACGAAATGCACAGTGTTCCGAAAGTAGCTCCTTCAGAAAAAAATTTGAAAAACGACAATTTGAAGAATGATTTCCGATTTTCCATGATGATTTCTCAGTACTGCGCACTTTTGTCCTCCCTATTCATGTGTAGATTTTTGTACAAAACTTAGCGATCTTAAAGAAAATCTTAATCTATCAAGCTTGATTTGTACTTTCAATTGACACTATTTTGGTCTACTAGTAAAATGGTTAGGAGTATGTGAGTCGTGAGTATGTTTCATGTCACTCTTTTTTTATGTAAGAGTGCAGAAAGGAAGATTAATTTGAAAATAAAAACACCCGCTTTTTTAAATAAAAGGCTCGGATTTTTTTCTTTACTAGCAGTTTTGTTATGGGTCAAAACGATTGCTACTTATCTATTTGATTTCCATTTAGGGATCGAGAGTGGCATCCAATATTTTATCTTGTTCATCAACCCGATCGCAACGACTATCCTTCTTTTAGGGATTGCCTTATATGTTAGACGAACGAAAGCAGCGTATATCACGATGCTAGTCATCTATTTCTTGTTGACCTTGCTCTTATTTTCTAACATCATCTATTATCGTGAGTTCACTGATTTTATTACGATCAACGCGATCCTAGGCGCCGGAAAAGTCGCAAGTGGTTTAGGCGAAAGTGCCTTACGGTTATTCCGTCCTTATGATGTCCTTTATTGGATCGATATCATTTTGATCATTGCACTTTTAGCAACGAAAAAAATCAAAATGGACCCACGTCCTGTACGCGCTCGAATGGCGTTTGCTTTTACTACATTAGCAGTGATGATCTTCTCTGGAAATCTATTTTTAGCTGAAGCAGATCGCCCAGAGTTATTGACACGTACATTCTCTCGTGATTATCTAGTTAAATATCTTGGACTGAACGCGTTCATGGTATACGACGGTATCCAAACTTACCAAACGAACCAAGTACGAGCTGAAGCAAGTCCAAATGATATGAAAGAAGTAGCAACTTACGTCAAAGAACATTATGCGCAACCAAACCAAGATCTCTATGGATTAGCTGAGGGTAAGAATGTTATCTATATCCATTTAGAAAGCTTACAACAGTTTGTGATCGATTATAAACTGAAAGACGAAAATGGCGTAGAACATGAAGTAACACCTTTCTTGAATAGTTTATTCCACAGTAATGAAACATTTAGTTTTGACAATTTCTTCCATCAAGTAAAAGCTGGAAAAACAAGTGATGCAGAGACATTGATGGAAAATTCATTATTCGGTTTGAACCAAGGATCGCTATTCACTCAACTTGGTGGTAAGAATACTTTCCAAGCAGCACCAAATATTTTAAAACAAACAAAAGGCTATACCAGTGCAGCATTCCATGGGAATGCTGGTACATTCTGGAACCGTAACGAAACTTATAAGAGTTTTGGATATGATTACTTCTTTGATGCTTCATACTATGACGTGAATGACGATAACTCATTCCAATACGGTTTACATGATAAACCATTCTTTGAACAATCCGTCCAATATTTAGAACGGATGCAACAACCCTTCTACTCAAAATTCATTGCTGTATCGAATCACTTCCCTTATTCAAAATTCACGAATGAGGAAGCTGGATTCCCAGTAGCTAATACGAACGATGAAACAATCAATGGTTACTTTGCGACAGCTAACTATTTAGACACAGCGGTAGAAGAATTCTTCAACTATTTAAAAGCAAGTGGCTTGTATGAAAACTCAGTCATCGTCTTATACGGTGACCACTACGGGATCTCTAATACAAGAAACAAATCTTTAGCTGAATTAGTTGGTAAAACAAGTTCGACATGGACAAATTTTGACAATGCAGCGATGCAACGCGTGCCATATATGATCCATATCCCCGGACAAACAAAAGGTGGAATCAATCATACGTACGGTGGCCAAGTAGATGCTTTACCGACATTGCTTCATTTGTTAGGTGTTGATTCAAAAAATTATATCCAATTAGGACAAGATCTTTTCTCACCTGATAATAACCAGTTAGTCGCTTTCCGTGATGGTGACTTCGTTTCACCTAAATATACCTATTATGGTGGATCTGTCTACGATACCCAAACAGGTGAAGTCCTATCCGATATGACTGAAGAACAACAAGCAGAAGTTACTGCCTTACGTGAAGCAGTCAGCAAGCAACTCGCCGTTTCAGACCAGATCAACAATGGCGATCTACTTCGATTTTATACAGAAAGTGGTTTAGAACCACTTGATACTTCTAAGTTTGATTACAAAAATGGCTTGCAACATCTAAATGATGCCGAGCGTTCACTTGGTGACAAATCAACAAGCGTCTTCAGTGAGAACAACAATCAAACGACACAAAATCTTTACGAAACAAAAACTTTCCAAGATATCCATGGTATTCCTACCGAGGAACCTACCGATAGTGAAGATGCAGTAGAAAACAACGAATGAACAACGTGAGAACAAGTAGCGGATGTTATCACTCAACGAACAGCACTCGAGGAAATCCTTTCTTCGGGTGCTTTTTTTGATCTAATAACTAGCGATATAAATAGATTTGCTTATTTCTACTCAGTGATTTTTTTTACCCGCACGATTGAAAGTGCAAAGAGATGCTACTAATCATATTCGATGCATCTCTGTCCCCTCATACATACTCTAAGTCTGAAACCATTAAGATTCCAGACAAATCATTTGATTCTTGGGGACTCATCGCTCGTTCATAAATCTTGAAATTAATACATTTTCCTATTAGTTTTTGCACTGGATCTCATAGTAGGACCAAAAGAATAGCGTCACTAAAGAAGTTTTTTATACGCCTCCAGGTTCCCATTGCTTGTCCTACTTGGTCAGCCTTCCTTTATTTCGGTTTTTCACTAAATGATTTTCATACTTTATTCATATTCATTTTTTATACTATTCTTGAGGTGAAAAGTATGAATATGATCCGTTATTCTACCGCACGATTACTTTATTACAAAAAACAAACATTTCTATATACTTTGTTTTCAAGCTTTTCTGCTTTTCTATTATTGATTAGCTTTAACTTATATAATCTACAAACCACTTTACACAAACAAATCCAAGATCGGGTGTTGATATTTGATGCTTCTGATGTCAAAGAAAACTTGCCTTCATCAGAAACACTTCAACAAGCCTATCTGGTTGTGATCAGTTGTATACTGGCACTGTTTGCCTTGTGTTTCTTTTTTTTCTTTTTACTCTCACTCTATCGTCATCGTATGGAAATCATCAATTGGCGATTAGCGGGTCTTTCCAAACCAAAAATGTTCTTCTTTGTTTTTTGGCAATCCTTGATTCCATTAGTTCTGAGTTGTCTTGGCGTTCTTTTGATCGTTTTTGCTTTCCAAAATGGCTATCAAGCTTTACTCCAAAAAATCAATTTGGCTCTGTTAGATTTCTTCGAACTACCGAATTTACCAAGTGTCTTTTCTTCTGGAAATGGTTTATCGATCTCGATTGACCAAAATAGTTTTTTCATGATCGATTTTTTTAGCGATAACTTTTTAGTAGATACCTTAAAAGGGATCGGACAGACGATCATTTGTTTAGTTAGTATTAGCACATTACTTAGTACCTGTCTTTTCATGATTTCAAATCGACTTTTAAAAAGAAAGAAGCTGATCATTGATGAACCAACATGATTCACTGATATCATTTAGCGGTTTTACTGTTCTGATCGGTTCGAAAGCCGAGCAACAGGTGATTTTCACAGAGATCAAAGCACAACTCCTTGCTTCAGAACGAACTGATCTGATGATCGTTCAAAAAAATTGGCCGTTCTTCCCTTATCTTAATTTAAAAGAACAAGTATTTTTGGACATCCCCGAAAAACAAAAAAAAGCCAAACAGGAACAAGCGCAAGATAAGCTAATGATAGATTCCTCGTTGCTCAAAAAATCAGTAAGTGAATTGAGCACGTATGAAAGAATCAAATTGCAACTGATGCATGCGATCCTCGCCGATAAAAATAAACTGATCATCGAAGACCCTATCGATGATTTGTCGATTATCGAGATTCAAGATCTTTTGACAAATCTTTGCGATTTAGTCAACGATCGTTCTTTTTCGATCTTATTGTTGACTCATGATCTTTCGATTGCCGAAAGCCCATATGTCACTGATTGTAAAGAAGCGAGTTGACTTGTGCTTGTTGATCTTCATAAAAAAACCGTTAAAACAAGAGAGAAGCCTTGTTTTAACGGTTTTTGATTTAGTTATCATTCGATTTCAACATCTGGTAATTTTACAGTAAATGTCGTTCCTTTTCCTAACTCACTTGTTACGTCGAGTTTTCCTTTATGCAATCGAACTAATTGTTGAACGATCGGTAACCCTAAGCCGGATTCGCCATATTTTGTATTTTTTCTAGATGGATCAACTTTGTAATAGCGATCCCATATGCTTTTCATTTGTTGTTCTGACATACCAATACCAGTATCGGTCACTTTGATGATCGTTTCAAGATAACCTTTTTCTAATGTGACTGTGATCGTTCCATTTTCAGTGAATTGGATCGCATTTTGAATAATGTTGACCATGATCTGTACAAACCGATCATAATCAGCGTATACGTCTAATTGTTCAGGTGCTTCTAAAATCAATTGATTACCCGCAGCTTCTGCTTTTGCTTCCAATTGAGCAACAATGTTTTTTAACGTTTCTGTCCCATCAAATTTTTTGATGACCATACTGATTTGATTCGTTCTGATTTTTTCATAATCTAAATTCTCATTGACTAGACGAATCAAACGTTCAGTTTCATTTTTCATTAATTTAATGGCATTTTCCCGTTGGTTTTCTGGGATGGCATTATACTCTAAGCCTTCTAACAAGCCATTGATGGTTGTTAAAGGGGTCCGCATTTCATGGGAAGCATCTGCCATGAATTGTCTGCGCCGATTCTCTTGTTCCTCGATTTCTGCTCGTGATTCTTTCAGTGAGTTGGTCATCTTATTGAAATCGTCTGCTAATTCATCAAATTCATCTTTGTCATTTACAGGTAATTGCACATCGAAGTTGCCATTCGTGACTTCTTTTGTAGCATTTCTCAAACGATTGATCCGTTTGACTTGGAAAGCCGCAAAGGCATAGCTTGCGATGATTGCAATGATACTTGAGAAGATGAAGCCTTTGAAGAGATTCAAGGTGACTGATCGCACGCTATTGTCGATGTTTCTGGCTGGTTGGCTTACAACTAATCCCCCATAAAACTCATGATTCAAGTTGAAAGGAACCAAAGCATAGGATGTGGCTTGATTCTCTCCTGAGATATTTTTATTTGAAGTAAACTTGACTTGGCGACCGCTTCTCAAACTTTCCCATTGATCTGCTGTAATCGTAAAATTCAAGTAAACCCCAGCAGTTGGATAAATCACTCGCTCATATTTATCAATAAAGATAAAATTGACATTTTGTTCAGTTAATACTTGTTCAGTCAGTTCCAACGCATTTTGGAATGCTTGATCTTGATTGAATTGAGGAAACGTATCCGCAAAGGTTTGGGTCGTTTTCTCCACCGACTCGGCATAACCAAAAAGTTGTTGGTAATTATTTTCTTCTATGGTCTGCTTGGTCAATTGCGTAAAAGAAATACCGACGATCAAGATGATCATCGCGATCATCCCACAAAATGCCAGTAATTGTTGGTATAAATAGCGCATCAGGCAACACCTGAATCATCAAATTTATAGCCTACTCCCCAAACGGTCTGGATCACTTGTGGGCCTACTTTCTCGATTTTTTGACGCAATTTTTTGATATGGGCGTCGACGGTTCGTTCATCACCAAAATATTGATAATCCCAAACGAGTTCCAATAACTGTTCTCTTGAAAACACTTGTCTTGGTTTTTTTGCTAATGTAAATAAAAGATCAAATTCTTTTGGTGTCAATCCATCGATCGGTTGGTTATTCAAGTAGGCTTCACGCGTTTTCGTATTCATCTTGAAGTGATCGGTTTGGATGTCAAAATTTTGATCAGATAATGGATTTTCTTCTTTTGTTTCTACCAATTCGCTACGACGGTGTAATGCCTTCATACGTGCAATCAATGTCAAGGGACTAAAAGGTTTAGTGACATAGTCATCAGCTCCCATCTCTAAACCGATCACTTGATCACTTTCAGAATCTCGGGCGGTCAACATGATGATTGGTACTGTACTAGAAACTTTTCGGATTTCTCGTCCAACCATCATGCCATCCATTGTCGGAAGATTAAGATCCAACGTGACCATATCCCAATGTTGCGGATTCTCTAAAAACGCATCTAATCCTTCTTTTCCGTCGTATTTGAAGGTTGCTTCCCATCCTTCATTCAAAAAAAACATCTGCATCATTTCAGATACGGATTGATTATCTTCAATCATTAAAATGTTCATGCTCGTCTCCTCCATTTATCAAATCGTAAGTTTGTAATTTTTTTTCTGTTAATATAAAAATCGGCATGATCGGAAACACTAAGACCAACATTTCAATAATAAAAAAATTGGTATGTCCTGTGATTTTTAATCCGTAGCCGATCAAGGTCATCAATAATCCGAAAATCAAGAAATATTTTCCGCTTGTTCGTTGGGCAATCCGCCAATGTTCGTCGGATCTTGTGGCACGTTCTGAATGATAACCATAGAAAGGTAAATTACCTTTAGAAGGCAAAATTAAAAATAAGAGCCCTATCAAGGTCAAAAAAAGACCAACTGTTAAAAAAATCATGATTTCACTCTCCAATCTCTGTCTATAGTATACTCTAAAATGGTTGCTGAACCAATAAGTTCAGTAATTCTTCACGAAACGTTTGTCTTTTGTTCATTCTTTGATAAGATAAAGATAGTCAAATGAAAAAGGAGTTTTATTTGTGACAAACTATCAAGCAATCACATTTTTCGATCTCGATGGAACTTTATTAGATGGACATTCTAAAATAACTCCTGAGATCGCCGCAGCAATCCAAGTATTAAAAGAGAATGATATCCTACCTGTTATCGCTACTGGACGGACAGAAATGGAAATCAAACAAATCATGCGTGATGCGGGTATTACTTCCGCTGTAACAATGAATGGTTCTTGCATTAGCGTAGAGGGAGAAGAAATTTATTCTGTACGCTTTTCTAAAGAAGAATGTCAAAAAATGCGTGACCATATCGAAGAGCAAGGTCATGCCCTTTGTTTTTATAATAGAGAGAACATTTGGAGTACTCATCACACAGAGACCATGAGAAAAGCTTATGGCTTTATCCATTCAGATGTGCCACCAATCGATCCTTCCGCTTTTCAGGATCATCCGATCAATATGTTGCTGATTCTTTCCGAATCAGGTGATGAATATTATCATGAACGTTTCCCAGACATGACTTTTTACCGCAATAGTCCTTATTCGATTGATACGGTCAGAAAGGGTATTTCAAAAGGTGCAGGCGTCAAACACTTAAAAGAAACGTTACAATTGGAAAATGTTCCGACTTTTGGTTTTGGTGACGGACCGAACGATTTTGCCTTACTCGAAGCTTGCGATCACAAAATCGCAATGGGCAATGCCTATGATGAGTTAAAAGAACTTGCAACCTTCATTACGAAGAAAAATACCGAAGGCGGGATCGTTCACGCATTGAAGCATTTTGAATTGATTTGATTGTGGAACTGCTTAAACATGACAAAACAAAATAGCCGTCACTTTAACAGAGGACGACTATTTCTACTATACCGAATGAAATTTTTGGCGCCTTTTTTAGCGGCGCTTTCCAAAGGGACTGTTCAAGCAGTTCCTTTTTTATTGTTAATCTCGCCCAAGACTGAGGATTCAGACATCGCCCCTAAGTCCATGAGTAGGGAATTTTATCTACTCAACATCTCTAAAATGACATATATCCACCTTTATTTTACTATCTCTCAACTGCGGCTAAAAACCGAATCCTTGTTTTGACATCAGTCCATGTCGATCATCACTTCAACCGTTTGCAGTGGTACGTCATAGAAGCGGTCTTCGCGACGCCCTAAGAAATCTTTGGCTTGTTGAGGGAACAAGGCATAGCTTAAAAGATCTTCTGGTGATTTTGCATACTCACTGATTTCTTTTTTGAGTAGCGACAATTGAGGTGCTAGTAAATCTGCGGGTCGTTCCTGGATCACTTGTTCATCACCAATGATTGTTTGTTGGATGGCTTCAGCGATTGGTGCTGGAGGACGGCCGTACAACCCTCGAACATATTCTTTGATTTCAGTTGGGACGAGTTTATATCGCTCACCAGAAAGTACATTCATCAGCGCTTGAGTTCCTACCATTTGGGACAACGGAGTAACGAGTGGCGGAAAGCCAAGATCTGCTCGAACTTTTGGCACTTCTGCTAATACTTCTTCATATCTCTCTTGTAATCCTTGTTCCGTCAACTGACTTAATAAATTAGATAACATACCGCCAGGCACTTGATAAATCAATGTTTTAGGTTCAATGTCCTTGACTTTAGGATTTAACATCCCTTCTTCGCGAAAACGATCTCTGATCGGATTGAAGTATTCTGCTATTTTTGTTACTTTTTTCATATCTAACCCTGTCTCATAGCCCATTTCTTCAAGCACCAAAGCCATTGATTCAGTTGCAGGTTGGCTCGTTCCACCCGCAAAAGAAGAGATAGCCGTATCGATGATGTCCGCCCCTGCTTCAACTGCTTTTAAATAGGTCATTTCAGCGATCCCACTTGTTGCATGGGTATGGACTTCTAATGGTAATGGAACAGCATCTTTGATTCGACTGATCAATTTGTAACCCGTTTGCGGGGTCAATACGCCCGCCATATCTTTGATACATAACGAATCTGCTCCAGTATCCGCCATTTCTTTTGCTAACCTTACAAAATAATCGATCGTATGGATCTCACTCGTCGTATAAGAAATAGCTGTTTGGCAATGACCACCAGCTTCTTTAGCTGTCACAATAGCAGTCTGTAAATTTCGGACATCATTCAATGCGTCAAACACACGAATACTATCAATGCCATTCTTGATCGATTTCTCGACAAATTCTTTGACTACATCATCTGCGTAATTTTTGTACCCAAGGAGGTTTTGTCCTCGAAGCAACATTTGTAGCTTTGTTTGTTTGACTTGTGAACGAATCATACGCAAACGCTCCCATGGATCTTCATTTAAGAAACGTAAGCACGCATCAAAGGTAGCGCCACCCCACATCTCTAATGAATGGTAGCCTGCTTGATCCATTGTTTTCAGGATTGGCAACATGTCTGCTGTACTCATTCTTGTGGCAATCAAGCTTTGTTGCCCATCACGCAAAACGGTTTCCATCATTTGGATTTTTTTTGCCATTTACTTCCTTCCTTTCTCAACAAGTTGCTGGATATGTGTGCGTATCATTTGAAGGGAATGTTTCTGTTCGCGACTACAAACTTTGGCTACTTCGTTACACACGTAACATGTCCGTTGGTTATATCCCAGCATCTCGCGACTCAACTGCTGCATCTTTCCTTCTTCCCAAAAAAGTACATCAAGATCAACTAATCGACCATAGGGGCATGTTTCTTCGAGTTCGATCATGCGCTTTTTTAGTAGCTCTTTTCTTAAAGAAAGAAGCAAAAAATACTCGTAACCTGTTTTTTTCTTACGGTACAACTGGACCAATGGAGTGACTTCTGAAACACATTCTTCTATAGCTTCGACCACTATATGAAAGACTTGTGCGATTTCTTCTGACGTTTTGACAGGACCTGGTATATTCGTAGTTGCTGAAAGCAACACATGTTGTGGATTTGCTACCAATAATTTTCTTTGTCTTTTAGCACGGGCCTCTCTTGCGATAAGGATCTCTTCATGCGTCACAATTGGTCCATTGAATAATTTGCTACACATTTTTGACCACGTCGATCAATGTGCCATCGCGATATTCCACCAAGGCAACGATTTTTTCGCCATACTGGATGGCTGAAGGCTCGCCAACGATGGCATATGCTTTTTGTTTAAGCTCGTCAATCGTATATTGCGGTATATCTACACCCTTAAAATACTCGATCAGATCTTGACGTTCAGGATTGATGGCGATACCTACTTCCGTAACTAAGACATCAATGCTAGTTCCGGGAGTCACAACCGTATTGACATGATCAACAACAGTGGGTATCCGTCCACGAACGAGTGGCGTGATCACCAGGCTCATTTTACAACCCATGCTTGTATCTGGATGCCCGCCAACAGCTCCACGAATCACTCCATCTGAACCAGTCATGACATTGACATTGTAAGCCGTATCGATTTCTAGCGCAGACACAATGGCTGTATCTAGCTGATTTACCATAGCACCTTTACTTGCTGGAGAAGCATACATACTTGCATCTATTTCATAATGTTGGTTGTTTTCACCTAAAGAAATCGCAGATAAATGATCGAAATCCTGGACATCAATAATCTTTTCTACTAAACCTTCCTCCAGTAATTCCACCATCGCATTTGTAATTCCACCTAAAACAAAACTAGCAGTCATTTGGTCTTTCAACATTGCTTCGCGTAAAAAACGGGTAACTGCCAGTGCCGCACCACCTGTGCCAGTTTGAAAGGAGAATCCCTGTTGATAATAAGGCGAATGAGTGATAACTTTTGCTGCATACTCTGCGATCAAAAGTTCTTTAGGATTTTTAGTAAAGCGTGTCGCACCTTTGGCAATGCCTTCGGGATCACCTATCGCTTCCACTTCTACAACATAATCGACATCCGTCTGTGCAATACTGATTGGGATATTAGGAAAAGAAACTAATGTATCTGTGAGGATGACCACTTGATCCGCATATTTTGCATCGACCATGGCATAACCTAGTGATCCGCAAATGGCCTTTCCAGTGGTTCCATTGGCATTTCCATATTCATCTGAACTCGTCGCCCCTAAAAAAGCGACATCAATATGCAGATCACCGGATGCAATTGCTCGCGCTCGTCCACCATGGGAACGAATGATTACTGGTTTTTCCATGATTCCTTGCGAAATCGCTGCACCTACTTTATCCCGCAAACCGCTTGTGGTAATTCCTGTCACAACGCCATTTTTTATATGATCAATCAAAGGTTCATGGACATTTGCGATTGAACTTGGTGCGATCGTGATATCTTTGATTCCTAACGAGGCAATCTCTTCCATGACCTTATTAAGTACAAAGTCTCCTTCACGGAAATGATGATGAAAAGAAATCGTCATTCCATCTTTCAGCCCTGTTTTTTCAATGGCTTCTTTGAGACTTTCCACTATTTTTTTCTCATTTGATCGGACAGGATGGATGTTTCTACTGGCTTCCTTGTATGGTTCAATATGGTCCAACTCACCTTCGTACAGACGATGAGCAACTGTTGCTGTTTGTGGAATCTCTTTGCCAACTTTATTTACAACCATTTCTAGATCTCCTCCTCTCTGATAAACTTCGCTGCTTTTGCAAGAGCAATCACTCTTTCTGCTCGCTCGACGATTGGTTTGTCCACCATCTTGCCATTCACAGAAATCACGCCTGAACCTTTTGCTTCCGCTTCTTGGATACCCCAGATCACTTCTTTCGCTGCTTGGATCTCTTTTTCTGTTGGTTCATAAATAGCATGGACTAATGGAATCTGACGTGGGTTGATCACTGATTTCCCATCAAAGCCTAGTTGCTTGATCAGACGAACTTCTGTTTGAAATCCCTCAAGATTTTCAACATCTGAATAGACAGTATCGATTGCTGCAATACCAGCAGCTCTGGCTGAATGAAGGATCATATTTCGGGCAAAAGACAATTCTTGCCCATCTGGGTATCGTTGGGTTTTCATATTGGTCACATAATCTTCGGCACCTAACGCGATGCCAACTAACCGTTTGGAAGCTTTAGCGATTTCTCTTGCATTCAATACCCCTTCTGCAGATTCGATCGCTGCCATCATTTTTGTGGTTCCCATTGGGATTTGATAGGTTTCTTCCACTGAAGTGATGACCTGATCAACCTCGATGATGTCTTGTGCGGTTTCTGTTTTTGGCAAGCGAATGACATCGATCCCTGCTAATACCATTGCCTCAATGTCTTGGTCACCCCCAGCCGTCAATGCGTTGATTCGAACGACCGTTTCTACTTTGCTATAGTCAAATGTTTTTAATGCCATATGAACGAGCAAGCGTGCCGAATCTTTTTCTTTTAAGGATACGGCGTCTTCCAAATCAAACATGAGTGAATCTGCACCGTATAATGGCGCATCTCTCAGCATCGCTGCATTTGCACCAGGGACAAACATCATCGTTCTCCTTAAACATTCCATGAATTGATCTCCTTCCAATCATAGCGCTCTTGCTTTCCAGCTCGATGGACTGCTGTAATCGTCCTTGCCTGGATCGTGCAATCAAGCGCACCTTTATCGACAGCTGTTACTTTGGCGGCTTCAATGCCTAACTGTTGAAGGGTGTCCATAATGACTTTTCTGATTTGGTGACCAAATTGTTTTTCGACATTGCTTGTCAAGGAAAGTTCAATGCCTTTTTCTATCTTTGGATCGATCGTGATCATGATATCACTGGATTCAATTGTTCCAGCCACTGCACTTTGATAAATTTTCACTTCCTGTCACCTCTATTACGTTTATGATTTTTGATATAGTTATAAGTCGAAGCAGGCAAATACGCTTGTAATGTCTGCAAGTCATCTTCTTGTAAGGCTTTTCGGACTTTTGTTGCACTGATTGCTACTCTTTTGATACGTTTGCGTGGTAGGACAATCAAAGAAAGCGATTCTCCAAATACCTTTTTCAACGTTTCATTATAGATTTCAGTTATCTTAGAGTAGGGTTCTTCACCGACAAACCGATTTTCAATTTTAAGTATCGGTGCGATTTTTTCTTTAAAAAGTAGCGCATCCAAAGTACCTTGCGCTTTTGCCGCTTCTTCTGTAGCATGTTCCTTTAAAAAATAGGCAGGAAATGTGGCGGAAGAAATCAGATAATCTTCAGTCGGCAAAATCGTGACATTTTTTACATGCGCGACCCCTTGCTTGACCATTTCGAACCGTTCAGAAAAGGAAAATTCTGAACAATCTTCTGAAAGGATAAAAAGGTAGACTTGGTCTGCTTGTTTGGCTGCGCACTCCACCAAGTACTGATGTCCTTTTGTAAAAGGATTGGCATTAATCACAATCCCACAGCCTGTACCTTTTTTCTTTTTTGCCTTCAACATGTCAAGATAATCTTGAAAGTCAGGTGTACCTTGTTCCATAAACAATATGGTTTCAGTGGCAATGATCTCTTTAAATCCCATAGCATGAAAAATGGAGTGATTACTAGGATCTGTGTAGACAAAGAAATGCCTTTTGTTTTCTTCGGATAAATGATCAATTAATTGCTGAACGAGCTTCGTCAACAAATTTTCTGATTGGAAATCTTTCGCAACAGCCAAATATTTTAAAATATTACGCTCATAAGAACCGGTGGCAATCAGCTGCTCTTCTTGATAGATCCCAACGGTATAGTCAACCTTTTCATTCAATGTGAGACCGGATTTTTCGATCAGCTTCAGCCATTGTTGATAGACTTGAGCGTCCTTTTCCAACCATAATCTTTTGATTGTATACATGTACAAGACCTTCTTTTTATTTTCTTACTGGAAACAAGCGACTCAATAGCATCGAGGCAAGATAAATGATCAAGATAACAACGAATACGCCACCCCATCCTAAAACTAGTAGTTCAAGAGATTTAATTAACTCTGCTGACATCGTTTTTCTCCTTTCTTATACCAATAAGGCGAGCAATAAGCCGCCGGCAATCACTGAAGCAATCTGACCAGATACATTGGCTCCAGCTGCGTGCATCAAAATAAAGTTCTGTGGGTCTTCTTCTGTTGCCATTTTCTGAATGACGCGACTAGACATTGGAAAAGCAGAGATTCCTGCTGCTCCGATCATTGGATTGATTTTCTCTTTTCGGAATAAATTTAACAATTTAGCAAACAATACTCCACCGATCGAGTCCATAATGAAAGCAACCAGCCCTAGACCGATAACCATCAACGTATCGATCTGTAAAAATTCTTCATACTGCATTTTGACCGAAATGGCGATCCCTAATAATATGCTGATGAGATTGACTAACTCATTCTGAGCAGTGATCGACAAACGATCCAATACCCCACATTCTCGTAACAAATTTCCAAACATCAAAAACCCAACAAGTGGCAGAGAGACAGGCGCAATCAAACCAGCGACGACTGAAATAACTAAAGGAAAGAGGATTTTTGCTGTTTGCGACACTTCCCCTGCACGATAATTCATTCGAATACGTCGCTCTTTTTTAGTCGTCACAGCTTTGATCGCAACTGGCTGAATGATTGGCACGAGGGCCATATACGAATAGGCAGCCACCATGATGGCACCCATATATTTCGAATTCAACGTGTTCGCGACAAAAATGGAAGTTGGTCCATCCGCTGCTCCGATGATGCCAATAGAAGCTGCATCATTCAAATCAAAACCTAATAGGATCGCTACGATGATCGTAAAGAAAATCCCAAATTGTGCGGCGGCTCCAAAAAGTAATAAAAATGGATTTTGTAACAAGGGACCGAAATCGATCATTGCACCAATACCAATGAATAATAAGAGCGGAAATAGCTCCGTCGTAATCCCCATATCAAACAAAATTTGGAACGCGCCGGCCTCACCACCGGCACTCAGCACACCTGAATTAGGGAAATTAACTAAGATCGTACCTAACCCCATCGGTACGAGTAACGTTGGTTCATATTCTTTTTTTATCCCAAGGTACATGAGGACTCCGCCAATCACCATCATCACGATGCGTCCCGGCTCTTGCCCCATGCCAATAACTCCTTCAATAAGTGTTTCCACAGATGTCACTTCCTTTTACTTAATACTGAATACCAAGAGTCACCAAAATGACTCTACTCTCAAAGCGAACATTTAACTAATCGTGATAAGTGGATCACCAGGATTCACCATTTCTCCTTGACTGATATGAATTCCAGTCACTTGACCAGCTTTTCCAGCAACAATTTCATTTTCCATTTTCATCGCTTCTAAAATCATCAAAGGTTGATTGATTTCCACTACCTCCCCAACTGTAACTAATAAACGAGAAATCGTGCCTGGCATCGGCGAAGTCATCGCATCCGCTCCCGCTCCGACTGAGGATTTCGTTTCTGGTACAGTTGTTGAGACCTCTGATGGTATGACCGCTTCAACTGGTGTAGATCGTTCTGGTGTTGGAACTGGATTCGTTTGCGGACTTCCACCGATTTCTTCCATTTCCACTAAATATTCTTTTCCATCAATTGAGATTTTGAATTTCCGCAACATTTTTTCTCCTCCAAAACATTTATTTTTTGGCTATTTTTCGTATAATAAACTGACTATTTGGATTGACTCCCGCTGCTACACCTGTAGCAATCAGTGAAACCAAAATTGCTTCCGGATTTCTCTGCTTGATTTTTTTGATAATGAATCGACTCTCCGGATCATATTCTGCTGCTAAACTTGCAGCTACCACGCTGACAAGCTGAATATCAGCTGGCGCAGCATCAATATATGCAGGAACCGGTTTCATTTTTTCTGGCTTTTCATTGTCTCTTTCTACTATTGTGGGATTGGGCTTCACTGCTGGTTGTTGCTTCTTTCTTCGTTTTGTAAACAGCCACATACTTCTTGCTCCTTTCTTCTTTTCTGTCCTTATTTTTATTATAGGATGATTCAACCAATTATGTTTTCCAAACTGATATAAGATTGTTTTTTTGTTGTTTCTTTTTCTTGAATCAGGCAAAAAAAGCAATACAAACATTGATATAAAAGCTTTTTCCAATGAATTAATGTTTTGTTAAGGTACTATTAAGCATTCGATAAGATTAGGTAGACCAAATTGTTTTTTTCATGTTCTTTTTTCTTACTTCATCTATCTTCCCTTTAAAATATTGCTTATCCTAGAGTCGTCAAGGAGGCGTCAATTTTAGAAACACACAACTCTTTCTGTCCTAAGAATAATTTTCTACCCATCTAATTTTAATACCGCTTACAAACAATGCAATCAGAAAAGGAGAAGCGTATGTTACTAACCGTTTTATCTTATGCAATGATCATTATCTTCATGTATGTCATCATGAAAAAGAAAATGTCCCCTTTTACTTCCCTTGTGGTTATTCCACTTTTATTTACCTTAATTGCAATGATTTCTGGTGCTTCAAAGAAAGGAAATATTGGCGATTTTGTATTAGAAGGCATCAAAACAACTTCAAATACAGGAATCATGCTATTATTTGCCATTTTATATTTTTCAATCATGTTAGACGCTGGTCTATTTGATCCAATCACTAAAAAAATGATTTATTTTGCCAAAGGCGATCCGATGAAAGTTTTAATGGCAACTGCGATCGTTGCCGCAACCGTTTCGCTGAATGGCGATGGGACAACGACTACGTTGATTTGCTGTTCCGCTTTTATTCCTATCTATAAAAAATTAAACATGAAAATGATGAACTTAGGGGTATTGATCATTCTTCAAAATACCATCATGAATCTATTACCTTGGGGTGGACCGACCGCTCGAGCGATGGCAGTATTGGAAGTCGATGCGGATATCTTGTCTTACCTAGCTCCTGGAATGATCTTGTCTTTGCTTTATGTCATTTTTTTCGTTGCACGCCGGATGGGAAAACAAGAACGTGACCGTTTAGGTATTACCCAATTATCAAATGAGGAAATTGAAGAAATCACTAAAATCACCGATCCTGAAACAGTCAAAATGCGCTGTCCTAAAAATTTTGTATTCAATGGGATACTCACGATCGTGTTGATTGCCTGGTTGGTTGCAAGCTCGTTTATCTCTTCGATTGCCTTACCACCTCTTTTATTATTTTTAGTAGGAACATGCATTGCCTTAATGGTCAATTACCCTAATCTAAAAGATCAATCCGCCCGTATTGGTGCAAATGGTGGCGATGCAGTGCAAGTCGTGATTTTAGTTTTTGCAGCAGGAGTTTTCATGGGGCTTTTCCAAGGTTCCGGTATGGCTGAAGCACTCGCGAATAGCTTTACTTATCTCATTCCAAAACAACTAGCAGGATTCTGGGGATTAGTCATTGCGTTGATTTCAGCGCCCGGTACTTTCTTTATTTCAAATGACGGTTTTTATTTCGGTGTATTACCCGTTTTAGCAGAAGCCGGACATACCTATGGCTTTACGAATATGCAAATGGCTCTCGCCTCTTTGATGGGTCAAGCCTTCCATTTGCTCAGTCCTTTAGTCGCTTTTATCTATCTTTTGTTACGTTTGACCGGATTGGATATGGGGAAATGGCAACGAGAAGCTGGAAAATATGCCTTGGGTATTTTTACTATTTTTGTCGTCACAATTATTCTTTTTGGCTATATGCCATTTTATATTTCCCAATAAAAACAACCGTCTAAAGTAGATGTCCACTCTGAGAAGTGCTCCGTAATAGTAGAAAACAATTGATCCTCTCTTTTTCGATGTTACGGAACAATTTCTCAGAGATTTCCAGACGGACACTTTATTCCGATTTGTAAAATAAAAGTCACTCACATTTTAGTCATTTCTCATGAGGCGAAGGATAAAGCATGATAGACTTATTCATTGACTTAGTTTTTTATAGCAAAAGTAGAAATGGGGAGAAGAAATGAACAAGGTTGTTGAAGCATTACGTAAAAATTTGGACCTCACACAAAATAAGACATTGAATGTGCTTATTTATGAAGCGTTTCGTAAAACGATCATTCTTGGCGATATCCCTGCCAATACGCGGATCAACGAAAAAGTCTTAGCCGAAGAATTGAATATCAGCCGTACACCTATTCGCTTAGCAATGAAACAATTAGTCAATGAAAAATTGGTTGAACACGTACCCAAAAATCGGCATCGTCGTCAAAGGTATCCGCATAAAAGACGCTTACGAAATCTATGATATCCGTAAATCTTTAGATACACTTGCCACGATCAAAGCAATGAATCAGATGACAAAAGAAGATTTCATTGAGCTGAAAGAACTATTATTACGAGGCGAAAGCTATAATCAAGCAGATCAAACAGAAAAAGTCTTGCAAAATTTTTCGGACTTCAATACGTTCATCTATGAAAAAAGCCAAATGCTCCGTTTAAAATCCATTGTCTTAGAGTTACAAGCTTACCTCGTTTATTTTCGCGATATCGCCATTCGTTCATCCAGACGCAGGGATAAAGCCCTTGAAGAACATTGGCTGATCTATCGCGGGATGCAAACAAAAAATGCAGAACAAATCACTTTGATCACCCACGAGCATTTAGATCGTTCATTACAATTTATTTTAGCTGAAATGGAGCGTAGAAAAATTGACTGACCACAAACTGATCGGTACGATCTCACAGGCTGCACAGCACGCTTTGTTTTACGAAGTAGCATTAAGTCCAAAACCAGGATTAGTCGATCCTATTTCAAATGGCGCGCATACAGATATGGATTTTCAGACTTTTCAAATAAGTATCCAAACCTTAACACCTTTTTTTCAAAAATATATCGCATTAGGTCTTACCCATAAAGGAAACACAAAATCATTATTTGAACAGCTAAGGCAGACTGGATATCAAGCAGAGCAAGCAATGCTTGACGCAACAAATGACATCAACACACATAAAGGAGCGAATTTTTCGTTTGCAGTCATCTTGGGCGCGATCGGTTGGCACATGCAACAGTGTTTTATCCAAAGACTTCCATTAAACGCCAAACAGACGGAGCAAATTTTAAAGCTTACCGGAGAACTGACCCATGATTTGATCAAAGAGGATTTTCATGATTTAGCGCGGAAGACACAGCGTACACATGGGGAAGAGCTTTTTTTGGTGCATGGTATTTCAGGTATTCGTGGCGAAGCTGCTCAGTGTTATCCCAGTCTTGCTTCCATTCTTCTTCCCTACTTACGTTCAGCAAACTATCATGCGCCCGATGAAGTCTTTCTACGTGCCTTGGTTTTATTGATGAGCGAAATCGAAGACGGGAATATACTTCACCGAGGCGGTATTCAGGAGTGGCAAAAAGTACAACAAGAGACAAAAAAAATTCATCAAGCAAAGCTTCCACGGAAGCAGCTACTTGATGAATTAACGATCTATGATCAACGATTGACCAAACGCAATCTAAGTCCTGGTGGTGCAGCAGATTTACTTTCATTAGGTATTTTTTTCGCTCAATTAGAAGGATTACTTTCTTTACCAGAGGGTAAGAAAATATAACCAAGTCCTCTAACCGTTCTGAGGTACTGGACATTTTTTGGATCATCTTCGATTTTGTTTCGTAAGTGATTGATAAAAACCATAATGGTATTGGCATCCAGCTCACTGTCATTCCAAACACTTTGATAAATTTGTTCCTTTGAAAAAACCTGTTCGGGATTTTCTATAAAGAATTGCATCAGCTTGATTTTTTTTGAAGACAACTCAATGGATTTGCCTTTTTTATATAAACGATAAAGCGCTTTGTCAAAGCAAAAATCACCTATACTGATTTTATTTTTTTTGCACTTTGTCGTTTGTTCTTTAAGTACGTTGTGTCTGTCCAAAATAGCGAGAACTTGCGCCTTTAGCAGTGTCGGATTGAATGGTTTAGTGATGTAATAATCTGCTCCCATCTCCAATCCAGTGATAATTTCAATCTCATTTTGTTGTTCGGTAAAAAAAACGATGGGAGAAAGACTGTCTTGCTCTCGGATGAGTTGAACAATATGGTAGCCATCTGTTTGATGGGCTAAACGAATATCTAAGAGATATAGATCAAAAGTCACTCTAGACATGATATCCAGTGTTTTTTCGACGCAATCACTTTGATAGATCAATACACCAGCTGGTTGTAAGGCCTTCCAAATCATTCTTCTAAATGTTAGATCTTCATCGATCGCCAATATCTTCTCATTTCTCATTTTCTTTCCTCCTGCCTAGAGCATCCATAGGTTAAAAAATACACTATGACCTGTATTTTACTTATTCAAGTAAAAAAAGTAATTGATCATAATATCACAATTCATCCTCCAACTCTATTATACGCAAAGAAACGGTGATTTTCCGACTTCAAAAAAGAAAATACAATATAAAAACATTTTTGACCTGGATTTTGACCTAGATAAATTTTCATAAAAGCAAGAACAACTGAAAACTGAAAACTAAAAACGCTAAAATCCTTCATAAAAAGGATTCTAGCGTTCAGCTAAATCGTGTGATTTCTCCGAATGGAGACGGCGGGAGTCGAACCCGCGTCCAAACACATCGCCACTTAAAAATCTACGTTCATAGTCAACTCATTTAGAGGTTCGCTTTACAGCTTGCCGAGTGACAGGCATTCTGTATCGCTAGTCTGATGTTCTCTTTTTCAACTTACAGACGGAAAGTTGAAACGTATCCCACTAAAGTTAGGACCCTTACTCGAGCACATGGGCGATGCCGAGAGGATCTACGCTAACTGTTTTTAGGCAGCTAAAGCGTAAGAGTTGTTTTCGTTTTTAGCAGTTATATTTAACTGTAACGTTTTAGCGTAGACGTAACCTACGAAACGCAATTCAAGCTCGAACTGTGCCTGTCGAATCCGTAACGTCCCCTTAATAAAATGGGTTACGGTATTTTCAAGATACTTACATAATATACCATATATGTAGTTTTTTTTCAATATGGTTGTTTGCTTTTCGAGTAGATGCTTCACTTCTTGAGCGAAGCAAGAAAGGTCTTAGGGATGAATAGACATCAGACTTTTCTTGCTCCCTCTTAAAGTGAACGTTCTTTCTACTTTAGCTGCTTCGATCGTAAAAGAACGTGTCAGCGAATCCTTTTAAGCAAGTGTTTTCGCGACATTCAATTCTGTTTCTTTTTCTGCATATTCAGGCATATTTTTGAACAATTGTTGCAACAATGGACTTTGGTTATGTCCTTCGATTGCTTGTTCGTCACGCCAGTTTTCAACCATCACAAAGACATTTACTTGTTCCGTTGACTCATACAATTGATAACTCAAGCAGCCATCTTCTTTTCTAGTCGCTTCGATCAATTGTGTCGCTTCTTCTAAAAATTCAGCGCGTTTTGCTTCTTTGATGGTAAATTTTGCATTGATGATGATCATTCGTCCGTCTCCTTTTTCTTTCTATTTGAAAGAAGTGATTTTTTCTGAAGCTAAACGAACAGATTCGTAGCCTTGATCGACTGCTTTACCAACTGACAAGATCATTACAGGGACATAACGTTCTTTGTCCAAATCGAAAGCTTCGGCTAATTGGTCTGCTTCAAATCCGCCGATTGGATTTGTATCATATCCATGGCTACGTGCAGTTAACATAAATTGCATAGCTGCTAAGCTTGAATCGATCTTCACTACGTCATTCATTTGTTCACGTGTGAAATTTTTGTAATAAGGAATGATCGCTGCTAGTTGTTCGTCACGAACTTCTGCTGGCATTTTGCCTTCTTCCACAGCTTGATCATAGATTTCTTCTCCGTATTCATAGCAATTCATATCACCAAAAATCAAGACCATGGCAGATGATGTATCATTTTGTTTTGTGTTGAAACGGATCAATGGTTTCAATTTCGCTTTTGCTTCTTCGCTTTCAACTACTACAAAGCGCCAAGGTTGTAGATTCACAGAAGATGGTGCTGTTGTTGCTTCTTGGATCATTTCCAACATTTCTTCATGAGGGATTTTCACATTTTCATCGTACACACGGATTGATTTTCTGCCAAAGACGATATCAGAAAAATCATTGTTTGCTAGAGTTTTATTCATTACTTAACCGCTTCTTTCTTCGTTTTGATTTTTAGTATAATTTATCTAGTAATTTAGTCAGTTGATCGATTTCTTCATCTGATAGCGAAACACACAGGGAGTCATCTGATTCTTGATGATTTTTTTCACACTCGGTCAATTCATTCACTGCTTTATCGGACAAAGAAACGAATACTTCACGATTATTGTTCTCATTTCTTTTTCTGATCACATATCCTTTTTGTTCTAATATCTTTAGATGACGTGAAATAGCTGCCAAATCGATTTTTAAATCGCTCTGTAACTTATTTTGCAAACATTCCCCGTTTTCTTGTAAGAACATCAAGATCTCGTACCTCGTTAAACTAAATCCAGTTTCTTTTTCAAATAAAGCTGTTCCTTCTTGACTGATGATTTTTATCTGATAAAGCAATTGACTTAACTTTCTCAGCTCCATAATGTTGCCTCCTACTATCTTTGACTAATCAATTATTGACTTGTCAATAATATAAATCATTTACTTCCTTTTGTAAAGTAAAAAGAAAAAGAAGCAAGTTAAAAGTTATTTTCCCTTTTAACTTGCCCCTTCTTCAACTGTCTGTATTCGAGTATTCTATTTCTTAACGATTATGTATGAATGTTCAATTGCTTCTATTATGTATGCAAATTAAAGGAAGTCTGATAATTAACAATAGCTTATTCAAATCAGACTTCCTGCTAGGCGATAGGCGTATTCATCACTTTAAGATACCATTGCTTGTGTATACAGCTTGGTTGGTGACTGAAAGACCTGTTCAACGGGACTCAACTCAAAGATATCTGTATATTTTGCGACAACTTTCCCACATTTCTCTAGAATATCTAAGTGATCTGTACGATCATATTCCTCTACACTCATAATCACACAGTTTTCTAATTTTCCAATTACTTCTCCGACTACTTTATTTTTGATGCCGATTGGATAACATACATATTTTTGTCCTAAAACGATTGTTTCGCTTGTCATAACTCATTCTCCTCTTGGTTCTTTAATATTTTATAAAATGATAATAAAATTAAAATTAGATTATGAAAACAAAAATATTCAATAAATTAAAAAAAGTTGAAAAAAAGTGATCAAACACCTTTTTTCAACTCTTTTTCATTTTATTTCATAACATTTACAGGAAAATCACCTAACAATAACTCAACATATTGTTCCAAAAATTCTTGATCTAAAGCATCGTAGCCCTCGGTCACACCACAATCGATATCAAGTACTCCGATCAATCGACCTTCTTTGATCATAGGTACTACGATTTCAGATTGTGCGGCTGAATCACATGAAATATAATTTTCATGGGTTTTCACATTCGCAACGATCAATGTTTTTTGTTTTTCTGCTGCTTCGCCACAAACACCTTTTCCCATTTTGATACGGGTACATGACACTCTACCTTGGAAAGGGCCTAAAATCAATTCTTGTCCATCATATAAATAATAGCCGGCAAAGACTGTTTGAGGTAATGTTTCATTCAATAATGCAGAGGAATTAGCTAAATTGGCCAACCAGTTGTCTTCTGCTTCTAAAAGTCCTTTTTGTTGGAGTAGCAAAATTTCATAAGCATCTCTTTTTTCTTTTTCTGTCCATAACATCCAAAATCACTCCTTCTATGCCCAAAATTATAGCCTAATTCAAGGAGCAACGCTATGGTTTTATTTTTGTTTCTTAATGACTAGATCATTCTGCTTGCTCGATTTCAGCAGCTAGATCTGCATAGTCGATTTCATTTTGGATAAAAGTCGGATCATTCGTCGGAAAATGTTGCACCAAAGATTCCATTTGACTGATTTCTACTGTTCCTTGCGACACAGTAAAATCGAGGATATGCCCTCCAAATGTTTTCTCATCGTCAATAAAATGCAAATGGAAGCCTGCAGCAGCCACCCCTTGAAATAATTCCGGTGTATAAAACCCAACAATTGTCCCTTGAATATCTGATCGATGAAACTCTGGCTGGGATTCTGAGATCTTCGCTAAGCGTCGATATGGTTTTTCTTGTTTTGGCATGATCCGGATATGCATATCTTTAAATAAACCGCTGATCTTGACTGCTAAAAAGAGATTTTTCCCTGCTTCGTCCTTCAAGATTTTTTCTTTTAATGCTTCGCTAGATAGATGTTGGACTGTAAATGAACGGTCCGCTGAAAATGCAGTGATTGCCGCATAAGGAGTGGACTCTTCTCCGGACAAATGGATCAATGCACCATCTGATCTACCTTGATAGGCTTCACCGTCTAAAAATATCACTTCGCCGTCTAACCCATGTAATGTTCCAAGACCTAGTGTACCGTACTTCAAGACCCCCGCAATGGAAGTAGTCCCGTCCATCAGTCCCGCCATTAGCGCACCTAATGTACCATGTTGATATAATACTTTTTCTGTCATCTGAACATCCCCTTAGTAAAATTGGTCTGGTAATGTTAATTCGTTTCTGATTCCGATTAAATCAGCGTTTTTCTGCCATATCTTTGTCTATTTTCGAATATGAGTATGAAATGAGCATGGTTTTTTGACAAGTATGGGCAAGCTAATTTTGAGGTTTGGTGTAGATATACTCTTCCTATATTTTTGAAAGGTCTGCTAAAAGTTTCTAAAATTAGTTGATTTTCACTAAAATTTTATCGACCAATTGTTCCAACTTCTTGATATCTCAATGAACAGTCCCATCCAGAGATAAATTATAAATCTCATCATCAAGTTCAACATTAAATTCCGAATCATAACCCTTAGCTAAGCCTAGGGATCGAATCACTTCACGCTGAGTCCTCCCATTTCCTTCACGAAAAGGGTGCAAATAATTTTCATTAGCTAATATTGACGCTAAATGCCTAATAACTTTGTCCCTTGTATTTGCATTCTTATAATAATCTTGAATTAAAGAGTTCATATATGACTCAGCTGTTCCAAACGATTGCATCGCCATAAAAGCATGCTCTTGTTTTGAAATGTTCCCTTTCCAGTACTACCCTGCCCGCTAGTACAAATCTTGAAAAAGAAACTCATGAATTTTTAGTATATCTTTCATTGAATGAACTTCAATCGGTTGTGCAATTAATTTTAAGATTTGAGAAGCAACCATTCTGTATTCTGCTTGTTGCAATTTTTCAAAGTCTTACTCATCAAGTTTATTTATTGATACTTTTGAATTTGGGGAAGTATAAATATTATCAGGATCTTCATATTGTTTTCTAGCCATTATGAAATACCTAATACAATGGCTTCTTCACGCAATCGAATAACCTCTTTTACTTTGGGAATACAACCTTCAATCATATTTGTACTGATTGCATACCAAACACTTTTGAATAGTCGAAAACTATCGAATTTCACGCCCATAATAGTCAATTCTTCTTTGTTTACATCTAAAGTCATTAGCTTATCCTCCCTTATGTTCTTCTTTGATTATAGCATTTTTTAGCTTAAGATTCCCGTCATCTATTCGAAAAACACATAACAGTTAAAAGAAATGGTTAGTTTAAATATTCGCGATCATTACAAAATTCAAAAATGAAAACACTGTTCATCATAGGTTCTAGAATTATACTAAATATTTACTTTTCCTAAATAATATTAAGCTTATTACTTAGTTCATTTTTTTCAAATAAGTTCCAATAAAATGATTTACCAATAAATCATTTTGTGATAGATATTGGATTTGAGTCAATATCTTGGACATATTTTAGTAGAGACTGCTAAGACATTTTCTCTGTTTCTAAATCTTCAAACTCCTGTGGAGTTAAGTAATGAATCGAACTATGGATTCGATTACGATTATAAAATCCTTCAATGTAGCTAAATAAAGATCGATTCGCTTCTTCGAAGTCTGAGTAAGTCGTTGTGTATACTTCTTCTTTTTTCAATGATGCATGGAAGGACTCAATTCCTGCATTATCATATGGTGTTCCTTTGCGACTATAGGAATGCCTTATTTTATTGTTTTCAAGCCAATTTTCCACTTCGATTGCTGTATATTGACTACCTAAATCAGTGTGTAGAATCATTCCTTCTGGAATGTAGTACCGTTGCTTTGCTTGATTGAATGTTTGTAACACACAATCGACAGTCATTCGTTTAGAAAATGTATAGCTAATAATCTTTTTCATGTGTAAATCCATAATCGAAGATAAGTAACACCAACCATTTTTCTTAGTTGGAATGTAGGTGATGTCAGCTACCCATTTTTCACAGATAGTTTTAGTAGAAAAGTCCTGATTTAAGATGTTCTCTTTTAAAAAAACCGGCTAAACAGGCCGTTGAGGTCTGTATTTCTTAACCACAATTGACCTTAGATTTAATTGTTTCATCAGTTTTTGTACATGATTAAGAGATACTGAAATTCCTTATTTTAGCAACACTTGATGGATTTTTGTTGAACCATATCTCTGTTTATGATCAAAAAAGATCGTTGAAATCTTCTTTTTCAATTGGTTATTTCTGACTTCTGTAGCTGTTAACGATTTATTTTTATAAAAATAGTAGACACTTCTAGGAATTTCTAATAACCGACACAACAAAGAAACAGTGTACTCCTTACACCATTTTTCAATGAATCGAACAAGTGACTTTAGGTCTTTCGAGAGAATATGGCTGCGGCTTTTTTTAATATTTCAAGTTCCTCTTTCAAACGAGCATTTTCTTTTCTCAAATCAGCCGCTTCTTTTCCGGTCAGTCCTGTGGACTGATTTGGTAAATATAAATTTTTCCATTTGTAAATCGTTGCTTCAGATAAGCCATATTCTTTCGCCAATCCTCGAACAGAACGTCCAGTTTGATTCAGCTCAACAATCATCTGTTTGAAATTTTCTTCGTATCGGGTCATAAAATCCATCCTCTCGTAGATAAGTTTAATTTATTTCTGGCTCTACGAAAAGATGTCTAAGATTTGATACTAACACCAGTAATTGAACGCATTGTTGTCTTATCAGCAACTGGATTTGCATTTGTATCTGCATGGGCAACTGGAACATTGATTACAGCTTGACCAACAACTGGACCACCCAAAACGAGCAGTGCAGAGCATGCAAGCAAGTGATTCAAAACTTTTTTCTGTTTTTTCTTCATAAAAAACTCTCCTAGTATTTATAATTAAATGTAGTTTGTCTTATTTGTCTATACAGGCCCCACGAACGAAAAAGACTACACCAGAGAACACAAACAAGACATACTGTTTTTTACAATATTATTTTACAAAAATCTCCCCCCTCTGCGCACAACTTGTTCAAATTGACCAAATATTTCTTTTGAGGAATCGCGTATGTATGAAACTGCTATATTTCTCGGTAATGTCTCACTTTGAGGATAAAAAAAGCACGGAGGACTTGCCCCTCGTGCTTTACAATTCTTTACTTAGCTTTAGTAAATTGGTAAAAAACTCTGCAATTTTCATATACTCTTCTCGAGTTAATATTATCTCTAAAGCCTCTTTTTGTTTTGAGAGTTCGATTTTCATTTTCTCTACTTGTCCATAAACAAAACCTTTCTCTAGAGTATCCAGTGTCCTTTTAAATACTGACAAAAACCAATCCGAATGAAAGAATTCTTTATCGCTAATAATTTTTTTAAAAACGTTAAACTCTTTCATCCTTTTTTGTTCTAATACTGTCAGCGTAAATTGAATAAAAAAATTATCAAGAACTAATTTGGTTCTAAAATCAGTCATTTGGATATCTGTTTCTCTGAGTAATCTCAAGAAAAGGTTGGAATCCATCCGTTGTAAATTTAATTGATATTGCAAGGCCAAAAATTCAATATCAAAAAGCGTAAAAACCTCTGCTTCTTCTAGTCGCTTTAAAATTTCATTTTCAGTTGCTAATGCTTCCTCTTTTGTAACTATAGTCTGAGGATGATGCAAGAGTAATAAAGCTTGGAACATATACATGACTGATAGTTTTCCTAATGTAAAGGAGGTAGAATCAATATACTCCCTAAATCCTTTATAAACTCTTTGTGCCTCCTCAAACTCCCCAGTTTCCAGAAATTGTATGAATCGTTTGCGATAACTTACTGTCAACGAGGCATTTTCTGCTTCCATGTTTACTTCTAATGGCGATAAACAAAGTACCTCTGTTATGATTGCTAAGTCAGATAGCTTTAAATCAGCCTCTTCTTTTACAACCCTTTGGTATGTAGAAACAGACAAACCATTTTCTTTAAAAACGCGATATGGGATGTGCTTTCCCTTACGTATTTTTTCTAAATAATATCCCAAGCTTTTGTATTCTTCCAATTTTTTTTGCTCATACATCATTTTGTCCTATTCTCCCATTCTTGCACGAATTGTAAATCCTGAAATTGTACCTATGTAAAGGTTATTATATATTATACGATAAAACTAAAAAAATTCCCTCAGTAATGAAATTAGCTCTGAGGAAAGCTATTCAAACACTATAATCAAACACCCTGGGAATAAGTATTAGAATTAATACAACGAAAACCACAATGATATCATCTAAGTGTGCTGACCAAACAACTAATCCCGACAATACATATTAAAATACCAGTAATCCTTCTAGCCATAGGCTTTAAGATTCTTCTTTTCTTTTTTATTGATATTATCTGAGATTATAATAAAGTCAAAACCACCCGTTATACGGGTGGTTTTGACTATTCCTATTGAAACAAGTGGCTGGAAGCCATAAACTAAATAGAAGGTAACTCTATCTTTTTTTATCAAAAGTGAGAACTTAACAGTTTCGTATTAAATTCCTTTTGAGTAACCGTTCTTCACTTCAATTATTGGAAACTCCAATCTGGTCTTGTCATAGAAGAATGCGGGAAATCAGTTGATCCATCTTCACCAGCATGAGTAAGCTCTTCAACAACATTCACTTTAACAGTTGTCTCAACAGTCAAATCCTCCGCTACAGCAAAAGTTGCTTCATAACTGCCTGTTTTATTTGGATGAATGGTGGTATTTTTTACAACAACTCCCACACTACCTCCAATTAAATTCATAGCCTGCACACTAGCAGCTTCAATTAACTGTTGATCACTTGTTTTGCCTACTAAAATTTGAGCAACATTTTCTGCGTAAATAAAATATCTTTGAATATCATTTACTTCATTGCCATCATTCCCATTACTTTCCCCACTACTACCTGGATCTAGAGTCACATTTCCTGTAAGCCCATCAGCATTAACTACAGGCATGCTCATGCCACACCCCATGAAGACTACTGTTCCAATTCCTACTACCGCTTTTAAAATATTTTTTTTCATACTTGTAAATACCTCTTCCTTTTCCTTTTCAAGGCTCTGAAAAAAATAACATCATTGTTTTTTCCAAAGTTTTAAAAAATTTCATTTGGAAGTTGGTGTGCTCCTCCACTTCCTCCTGAGTTACCGAGGACTGTTACTTGGATTGTTTTATCTGGAACTGATGAATATCCGCCTTTTGCATCTAATACAACTGTATAGGTTCCTGGCTTGTCTTCAATTGTACTTGATTTAATATAGGGAGTATCAATTGTCATGCCCGTAGCCGCATTAATGACCGCAGCATTTGCAGCGGAAAGAATGCTATTATCATCAATTTGACCTGTTTCAACTGTAGCATCATACGCACGAATCATCCACGGACTAGGGATTGGTGTATCCGGATTTGTTTCTCCACCTCCAGATGAGTTGCCAAGGACTGTTACTTGAATTGTTTTTTCTGGGACTGACGAATCACCTTTCGCTCCTAATACGACAGAGTAGACTCCTGCTTTATCTTCGACTGTACTTGATTTGATATAAACTGGGGTTTCTATTACTTCCATTCCAGTAACTGGATTGATAACCGCAGCATTCGCAGATGAAAGAATCAAATTATCGTCGATATGCCCCGCCTCTACCACGGCATCATAAGCACGAATCACCTTTGTGCTAGGCTTTTCACCTTCTGTTCCAACAATCTTCACGTTAATTGTAATGCTAATAGTTGGATCTTCATTTATACCTAATACAACTTTGTAATCTCCAACCTCTGAACTCTTAACATCTGATTTTTTAATAATTACTTCTAGAGGAATCCCTGCCGTAGTCTTAGCTTGAGCTCCTGATTGAGCAATAATAGTTTGTTCATTTGCCTGCCCGATAGAAAAAACTACATCATTCGCAGTTAATGAATAAATACCATTTTGACCAACATCCTTTTTCTCATCTACAACGGTAATTGTCACAGTCTTTTCTAACTCTGGATCTTCAGCAATGCCTAATGTAACCTTATATTGACCAGGTACATCTTTAACGTTGCTTTGCTTCAGAATAACTTGTATATTCGGTGACTGCATCGGAATTTCACTTGCAAGAACATTCGTAGCAATAGCATGTGTAGCAGATAAAATTGAAGTTGCGTTCACAGAACCAACCTCAATCGTTGCATCTGTCGCACCAAGCGTATAAATACCATGCTGTACCAAATAGTCATCTGAAGACTTATAACCTGTCTTAACACTATCGGCACTAGCAACGGTTCCATTAGCACCTGTTAGCACCAAGCCAGACGCAAGTGCTAAACCTACAGCAACCAAATTAAAACATTTCCTCTTTTTAGTTCCCATAATTTTTCTCCTTACTTTTGATTTTGAAAAAATTTTGTACATCTATTTATACACTAAATTCCACCTAACAAAACCTAACTTGGTCAAATTGACCAAGCACTTCTTTTTTTGGAATCGCGCAAAAAAAGTATTATTCGCCAAATCTCTTTTAACGTAGTAGTTGCAATGCACCTCAAAAAGTTAAATTCTATTTGGCTAGTTACGGGCAGAGAGTATTATAATCCAGTTTTTTTCCAGCTCAATGTAAACTGTGGTAAACACTTGATGAATTTTTATCTTTTAAACCGCTTGTGTCTTCATCCATACTAGCGTAGATTTTAAAAAGCAGTAATACGCTCTCTTTCATTATTTTTGTGCATACTCTCACAAGAGCATTTGAATAGTTTCTAGCATCCTCTTGGAGAAAAAAGGGCATTTTATTCGGCAATTATTGGCAATTTTTCACAAATTCCATTGAGAATTTTTCTTATATGTTTCACAAAAAAAATCCCTGAACTCTTAGAGGTTCAAGGACTTCTTTTTTATGATTTTGATATTTCACAAATCACGCTATTTTTTCAATAAAATTGGTCTGGTAAGATCGTTTCACCTAATTTTTCATTATCTCGATAGTCAATCGGGATATCGATGATGACTGGTCCTTCTGTAGCAAATCCTTCTTCTAAGGCAGATGCCAATTCTTCTGCATTGCTTACTCGCAGACCTTTAGCGCCAAAAGCTTCGGCATATTGAACAAAATCAACTGGACCAAAATCAACCCCTGATGCTCGATCATATTTCATGATTTCTTGAAACTCGACCATATTATAACGACCATCATTCCAAATCAAATGAATGATCTTCAATTTTTTACGCACAGCTGTTTCTAAGTCTTGGGCAGAAAATAAGAAGCCACCGTCACCTGATACAGAGATTACTTGCGTATTTGGACGAACTAGTGCAGCAGAGATCGCCCAAGGAAGTGCAACGCCTAACGTTTGCATGCCATTACTGAATAGCAAATGACGTGCTTCATAACTTCTAAAGTGGCGGGCCATCCAAATATAATGACTACCTACATCAACCGTCACAGTCATGTCGTCTGTTACTTTCGATTGCAGTGTATTGATCACTTCTAACGGATGTAAGATCCCGTCTTCACTACTGGTTTCACAAATATCTCGTGCCTTCAACTTTTCTTGCAACGTATTTAAATATTCTTGCGCATCTGCTGATACTTGTGTTTCTTCTAATGACTCTGTCAGTAAATCTAATGTTGCAGAAATATCCCCGATTAGTTCACGTTCTGGTTGCATGTAACTGTCGATTTCAGCTGGTGTTTCATCAATGACGATGATTCTAGCATCTTTTTCAGCATTCCAGTTTCTCGCTTCATATTCGATTGGATCATAACCAATCGCAATCACTAAATCACTCCGTTTTAACAGCATATCTCCTGGTTGATTGCGGAATAGACCTACTCGACCAAAAAAGTGGTCTTCTAATTGACGAGAAATGACACCGGCTGCTTGGAAAGTTTCTACCACAGGCAATCCTGTTTTTTCAACAAGCTGACGAATGGCTGCTGTTTCATCTTTACTTGATCCACGCATTCCAACTAACAATACAGGTAACTTCGCTTCACGAATCCGTTCAACCAGATAGTCGATATCTCCTGAAGATGCTGAGCCTAATTTAGGATCTTGTAATGGTTTGATGACCTCACTTTTGACTGGTGCATCTACCACATCTTGAGGGATACTGATAAAACTAGCGCCTTTTTTCGAACTCTTTGCCATTCGATAGGCATTAGCGATAATTTCTGAAATTGTTTCAGGATCTTGGATCTCTGCACTATATTTTGTGATTGGTTCAAACAACGCAGCATTGTTCATGCTTTGATGTGTTAATTTTAATAAATCACTTCGTTTTACTTGCCCTGCGATTGCCAACACGGGATCACCTTCTGCTGTTGCTGTGACTAGTCCGGTTGCTAGATTACTCGCACCTGGCCCACTTGTCGCAATCACCACACCTGGTTCTCCAGTAATACGACCAATTGCTTGCGCCATAAAGGCAGCATTTTGCTCATGACGCGTCACGATCAACTCTGGACCATGATCTTCTAATTCATTGAATACTCCATCGATTTTCGCTCCTGGAATACCGAATACGTAATCAACTTGATGATTGATTAAACTTTCTACTACAGTTGTTGAACCTTGTTTTTCTTTAATCATTTCTTCTGATACAGTTTCGTCACCTTGTTTTTCTTTAATTACTTCTTCTGATACAGTTCCTACACCTTGTTTTTCCTTAAGCAACATGAGACACCTTCCTTTTCAAAGCTATTTACATGATCATTACATTATAAATAGAAATAATATTAATACAGATATTCATAACTGTTTCATCTATTAGTCTAGCACTTAATGAGTCATTTGTGTAGTAAGAAGCAAAAAAAAAAACATACATTTTTGTCACATGGACAAAATGTACATCTTTTTTATTGATTTTGATATTTTTTCCCTAGAATGATCAGGTCATTTTCTTGATTGCCCATATTGGCAACTTTTGGCAAATGTCCCCAAACGGCATATCCATTTTTGAGAAATAACTTTTTACTTGCCTGATTCACATCAAAAACAAATGCAAGCACTGTCTGGATTTTTAAACGATGCAGTTGAGTTTCCACAAAGGCAAGTGCGGCCTTACCTAAATGATGACCACGTGTCACTGGGTCTAGATAAATACTGATTTCCGCTGTCTGTTGATACGCAGGCCGACCATAAAAATCACTAAGGCTGATCCAACCGACGATATGATCGCCATGACGCATTACCCAAAGCGGTCTAGAATCAGCATGATGCGCCTCAAACCAAAGGACCCTCGAGTCAACCGTTATCGGTTCTAGGTCCGCTGTTGCTTGCTTCGATGCGATAGACTGATTATAAATGTCCACAATTCGCGGTAGATCCTTGATCGTTGCATAGGTATACTTGATATCGATTGGTTTCGCCCCCTTTATTTTTGAATAGTATAACACGTTTTTTATCATCGTTATACAGCAAAAAAAAGAGTTGTATCGAAACCAATGATATTACTACTATTAGTATTTATTCTTCAATCTTTTTGATTGTTGGATGAGTTTGAGCGCACGTTTTCGTGTTTTGATATTCGGGCTTTTCAATCGTCTATATGCGCTTGAAAGGTCTTGCTTTTCCATTTTATCCCCCCATTTTCTAGAACATTCATTTCACCTTATTTTACTTCTGTAAATAGCATTTTCTTTCTTAACTTTGGCGAATATTTCTTTAACGTTAATCGTTCCGGTGTATTTCTTTTGTTTTTACTCGTCAGATAGATTCGCTCACCCGTTTCTTTGCATTCTAATGTAATGTTTTGTCGCATGTTTTCTCCTTCTCTCACTCTTTTTTAGCAATTCAATCGTTGCCCTATTTTCAGCTTCGATCAAACCACTCAATTTTTAAATAGTAATGATTACGATTTATAAAATATAATATACGCTAGTAGCGAATTACTGTCAATAAAAAAACGAATGAAAATAACTTCAAATGAATGGATACTCATTTTAAACAATTAAAAATAACAAAAAAACTGATTTTCAATAGGCAACTACGTACGCCATCGAATGACAGTTTTTTTGTCTTTACTATTGTTTTACAGTTGTTTCTAGTAGTTCAAACAGATCGGCTAGTACAAACTCTGCTTGTGGCTCATCTGCCCAAATACCAACCATACTACCCATCACTGGTAATTCGGTATTGCTGACTACAGTGGATGTCGAAATTGTCGCTAGTGCGTTTTTTGCTGTATCAAAGGAGTAATGTCCTTGTTCACTTGTTTTTCGACCGATAACCCAATACCAGTGATCGTTCGTATTCACTAGTTGATGCCCTTGATCAAGTAAAAATTCGGCAGAACTGACGTGATAGTTGTCCCACCCTGCTGTCCAATAGGCAATCACTAAGTCTTGATCGAATCGACCAAATTGTTCTTTTTCCTCGTAGTAGATGCCGTCGTTAAATACGATCGGAATCATCCCATAGGTTTTGACCAGTTCAGCCAATTGATTGGTATAAGTGACAAAATCGCGATACTTCCCAGACTGCTGGAGTCCTCGCCATCCGCCATCAGTTAAATCATTGGCAAATTCATCGCAACCTATATTGAAGGAATTAGTGATCGTTGAGAAGTAGCTCACATATTTTTCAAGTAGTGCTTTGGTGAAAGCGACCGCTTCTTGATTATCCAAATCAAGTGTTCGAATCGACGTTTGATAACAAGGGTGTTCGATGCCTAATTGTTGCATTCCTGTTAGAATCGCGTCCATATGGCCAAGGGTATTGATAAGCGGGATCACTTCCATGTTTTCTGCCTTAGCCACACTAGCTAACTCTGCCATTTCTGTTTCCGTCAAATAAGTACCATTAGGATCATCATAGTACTGTTTTGTTCCTGCAATCAATGCTTCTTTGACTGATTGACTGGAATAAGTTTTTCCTTTGACAGTCAGCGTCATGTCATCCAGTAAAAAGCGTAATCCGTTATTTCCCAGCGCAAAAGAAATCGCCGTGTATCGACATTGACTTGCTTTTTTTATGATCTGGATCAATTGTTCTTTCGAAAAATATTTACGGCCATTATCAATCAATAAAACCTTTTTCATCTTTACCTCCACAAAAAGAAATCGTTTACATATTATACAATAAAGGAGGTCCAACGAAAATACTCTTTTGCACTTAAATAAAAAAATCCCCTCTCAACTAGATTACTCGATCGTTAAGAAGGGAGGTTGCTTATTCAACTGAATCTACACAGAATGCCTTTTCTTTGGCTAAAAAGAAGGGACGGAGATAGCCGACAGTGTTTGATAAAGGCAGCAATTCTTCACTTAAATGAATCTTCAAGACATCCGCTAAATATTGCTTACGTCTAACGATCCGCTCCCACATGTCTGGATATTGCTCTTTCAGTTCATTTCTCAATCCTTCATCTGCTAGTGCCACACATTCTTCTGCACTTACTCCAGTATATCCTGATACAGAAGGAATAATATCTAACTGGAAGATCATACCACTCTTGATGATTTCTTGCGAACCAGAATAAATGGGCGAGGCTAACCATTCTTCATCCGCCGTCAAGTGTCCTGGATTCAAATGCCAGTGATAGGTCACTTGTGGCAAGACTGTTTCAATCAATTGATATAGATCAGCCCCTTTCATTCCGATATGGATAGCTTCTAGCCAGCTGACGATAGCTGCATAATAAGGTTTTGCTACTCGATCCAGATAATCGGCTTGTTCTACTGGCAGTTGAGCTTCTTCTTCGATCACAAATCCTGTACGACTGGATAAGCCACCTTTGAAGCCTGTCGTCAATGACAGCGGATCACCGAATTGGATCGTTTTTGCTGTCGGATAAAGATTCGCAAATTCAAAACGGCGTCCAGTTGCAGCAATCGTGATCACTGTATTCGCTTGTCCTTGTCCGTGCAACAACTCTCCGATCTCGGATTCTTTCACACCAAGCTCAATGGCATCTAATGCACGTAGCATGCAAGACGAAGCAAGATTTGCCCCATATTCGTAGTGTGCGATTTCATTTGCATTGTTCGTGACACGCGCCCCTTCCTCACCAATCAATAGATGAGTGCCATTGACGATAGCAGTTTCCGCAGTGATTGCTTGTTTTAGCGCATCTACGATAAAGAATGGTACATCGAACAATTGGCTATTGTTTTGTGTCATAGACATAAACAACTTCCAACCGACTAACCCGATTTTCTTTCTATCTGCCACCTTTAATGATGCAAAAATAGCTGACAGGTTTTGTTCATGGTCCATTGGTTGATTCGGTAAAGAAAATGCTGGATAATGGATCAAATCCGCAGTGATCCGCGCATGGGCATTCATTTTTAGATTCTCATTCCCAAGAATCATCGTGAATTTGCCCGATTGATCTAACACCAATAATCCTTCTTCAAATCGCGGAATAAAGCCTGTAAAATATTCAAAATTACCACCATGCTCTTTATCTGCATATATCACCAACAGATCTATCGCTTCGTCTTTCATGCGTTCGATCGTTTTGTTGATCCGTTCGGTGATCGTGTCCTCCGTCAAAAAGACAGGGGGAACATCTGGAAAAATCGCTGGTTTTGGTATAGTTGTTAACTGGATGTTTTCTTTTTTCATTCATTCTTCCTCGCTTCTATGAGTTCTACATGGTTCTGAGTCAGTGCTTTGGCTAATGCTTTTGGAGGCTTTTGATCCGTGATCAAATAATCAATCGCTGATAAGTCGCTGACTTTATAAAAACCAGTTTTATCTAGTTTGGTATGATCCGCTAGCGCGATCACCCTACGTCCTTGTTGGATCATCTGACGTTTCACTAAGCCTTCTTCCTCTGTATGGATGAACAGTCCTTCGCTTGTCAACGCAAATACTCCAAGTAGTGTGTAGTCTGCTTGATAATTTTTCAACTGTTCCACTGTTTCCGTTCCAAATAAAAACAACTGTTCTTTGTGTAATCTACCAGGTAATAAGGAAATAGCTGTTTTCGGATGATGGGCTAGTAATAAAGCGTGAGATAAAGAATTGGTGACCGCATGGATTTTTTTGTCCGGCAGTTCTCTAATCACTGCTTCCACTGTGGTCGAAGAATCAAAGATGATCGAGGAAGGATCTGCCATTATTTCAAGCGCCTGCTCAGCCATTTGTTTTTTCACATCATTTAGGATCGTTGACCGTTGCTCATAATCAAAGATCGTTGCTTCTTTTTGAATCGCTAAAGCACCGCCATGGGTCCGTTTGATTTGGCGCTGTTTTGCTAACTGGATCAAGTCCCGACGAATCGTATCTTTAGACACATCTAAGCGATCTGCTAAATCTTCGATCGAAGCACTTTTTTCTTGATCAATCATTGTTTTAATACGTTGGATGCGTTCTTCCTTCAACATGACCGCTCACTCCTTTCATCTAAGATACGCTATTTTGCATTATTTTGCAATATTTTGCTGTTTTTTTCGTAAAATAAGTGGGCCACTAATTCTTTACCACCTAAAACCGAATAAATGGCAGGAACAGAAGTAACCTCTTCGAAAAAAATAAGGCGCCAGCCACAAAAATTGGAAGAACAATTTTCGCGGCTAGCGCCTTATTTTTCAAGGCTAAACATTTCGGTCTCGACCTCTTGATGGTTTATTGATTCAATTCATAACAGCTTGCTTCTCTTCAATTGTTTCAATGAGTCTTGGCAAATCAGAAAACCGATCGATCACATAATCTGCGCCAGCTTCTAAAAATTCTTGCCGCACCCGCTCAAAAAGTTTCTCTTTTTCAGTAGACGATAATTGCTGATACGTGTCAAAGGAATAACCAGCTTGTGAACTTCCTTCAATTACGCCCACAGAAAGAACTCCTGCATTCTTCCCTTCGAGTATATCAGAGATCGTATCTCCTAGTTTTAACACTTCTTGTCTATTTTCCTGTTTAAAATAATTCAAGTTCGTTAATAACATCTCTGGAGAGGGACGCCCTTTGCCGTCTACTTCATCTGGTGTGACGATGTGATCTGGCTGATACCCTTGTTCTTTCGCCTTCGCAACAACGATTGCCATCATTTCACTCGTATAACCAGTCGTACTGCCGATTTTGGTTCCTCGCTTACGTAAAGTTGCGACGGTGTCAAGTACACCAGGTTTCACTTCTGCATGATTTGCCAATTGCTGGAATAATACTTCTTCAAATGTTTCATAGATTGCCTCGATATCAGTAGTTTCAGGCTGACGTCCGTGAGTTTCTAACCAACTTTCAGCAATACGAGGCATTTCTAGCATCATTTGGATATGCTCGATTTTTTTCATTCCCATTGGCTCTCTGATTTCTCGTTCAGTCACAGTGATCCCTTGATGTTTGAATGCTTCGCGAAACGCCGACACCGGTGCCATACAACCAAAATCGACTGCTGTTCCTGCCCAATCTAAGATGACCACATTAATCATTTTTTCGCTCCTCCATATATTGCTGGATCAACCCAGCTACTTTTTCGATATCTTCCAGATAGATTTCACCAATATTCCCAATCCGGAAGCAATCAGTATCACTGATTTTCCCAGGATAGATCGCGTAGCCATGTGCTTTTAAATAGTCATAAAATGCTTGGAATTCGAATTGGATGTTCTCAGGATATTTGAATGACGTGATGAAAGGTCCCTGATTCTCACTAACATAGGCTTCAAACCCAATTTCTGCCATTCGTTCACGCAAACGCTCATTGTTCATCTGATATCTGTCATAGCGAGCATCGATACCACCTTCTTCCGCCAACTCTTCTAGCGCTTGCCAAAATGCGAGAACAGTATGGGTTGGTGAAGTGAAACGCCATTTCCCGTCTACATCCATCACACGAAATTGATCATACAGATCCATACTCAACGTGCGTGCTTGTCCGGCACTTTTTTTTAATAGCTCTTTTTGACAAATCACAAAACCAAATCCAGGTACTCCTTGGATACATTTATTTGCACTTGAAACTAGAAAATCGATTCCTAACGCGCCAACAGGGATCGGAATGCCGCCAAAGCTTGACATCGCATCGACGATAAAACATAATTTGTGTTTCTTTGTCACTGCTGAAATCTCTTCTAAAGGATTCAAAATACCAGAAGTCGTTTCACTGTGGATCATTGCAAGTGCAGTAATACCAGGATGCAACGCTAATAGTTCCTCGATTTTTTCAGCTTGTGGTGTTTCATTTTCAGCCACTTGATAAATCACATGATCAATGCCATGGTATTGAGCCATTTGCACCATCCGTTCGCCATAAGCACCATTTGTACAGATCAGTAAACGATCGGTCGCGCCAACAACTGAACTTAACACAGATTCAACTGCAAAGCTGCCACTTCCTTGCATCAAAACAGCTGTATAAGCCTCATTGGAGACACCAGCAAGATCAAGCAATCGTTGTCGAATCGCCTGAGTGATGACTTTAAAATCATCATCCCATGTACAATGATCGACAAGCATTGCTTCTTTCACTGTACGACTCGTGGTCAGAGGACCTGGTGTCAGTAATTTATAATTGATTTTACTGTGATTGATTTCTTTTTCATAATGTTCGATCACCTTTGTTTTTCCACTCATTTTCTTTCTCCTATTCAACTAGACTGGCATGTTTTTTTAGCAGATCTGGGGTTAATGCTTCCGGGAAAACTTTTTGATTTTTGGCGGTTTCAACCCCCGCTAGATCATCTGTTTCATAAAGTTTACTTGGGTAGAATTGTAATAAATCTGCCCGACCTTCTTTAAGGATCACATTCAACATTTCTTCGGCTAAAGGATTCGTCGCTTCTCCTTTATCGATCACCGCGAGTGATTCTGTTAAAGCATATGTTCCTTCACTTGGTTCCACAAAATCGATCGGCAATCCTTCTTTTTTATCTTTGATTGCTTGATGACGTAACCCAAAACCCAACGCCAATTCACCGACGCGGACTTTTTTCAACGGACCCGAACCAGACGCTTCAATATGGTCGCCTGCATTGTCATAAATATTGGCTAAAATCGCTTGTGCTTTTGTCTCTCCATATTGATCAATCAATCCTTGGAACAATAACCAAGCTGTTGAGGAATGGTTGATATCAGAAATCGCTAGTTGCCCTTCATAGATCGGATCAGCTAAATCAGCTAAACTTGTCGGTACAGGCAAGTCTGCTTCTTCCATTGCTTGAGTATTGTAGAAAATGCCCCCTTCTTGTGTCGTCATCGGTGCTTGGTAATTTGGCAGATCATCGATTGGTTGGACTTCTAATGCCAATTCTTTGAATATCAGTTCATTTTCTTGGACACCATCCAAATAGAACGTGCTCATTGTCACTAGACCCGCTTCAATATCTGTGCCTTCTGCCCAGAGTTTACCGCTCAATTCCGAAGTACCGAAGGATTGTAGCAAGTATTGGTTTTCAAATCCATTCGAATCAAGAACATCTTTGATGATTTGAACCGGCTCTTCATCTGCATTCGTGTATATTATGACTTTTTCTTCGTTACCGTTGGCATTCTCACTTGCGTTTGACGTACTACACGCCCCTAAAATTCCTAAAGCGCTGGCGAAAGACAGATAAATGAACCCTTTTTTGACTAATTTTTTCATTTGCTTCAAATCTCCTCATGATAGATTGCGCAAGTATTCTTGCGGTTAGATTGATCAACAATAATAAGATGGATAGGATAAAGATCTCAGTGAATCTGCCGAAATGTTGTAATTCTTTGATTTTGGTCGTGATCACCATCGTTCGGGCACTTGTCAAAAACACCACTGCACTGATCGTAACCATCGAATTTGTAAAATAGTAACAAGCCATTTCCACGATCGTCCGCTTTGAATTTGGAAGAATGATCCGAACCACTGTATCAAGCCAACTATCCCCCATCATCTTCGCTGTGTTTTCCCAGTTGGGATTCATTTTTAATAAGGCACTTTTCGCTAACTGATAAGGGGTTGCAAAATAATGCACCATGTTGGCAATCACCAAAATACTGATCGTACTTTGAAGAGTTGTTCCGCTAAACACCAGCAAATAGGCAATCCCTAAAACCATTCCTGGAATCGAATTCGTGACAGAAGCAAGACTATCGATCATTTTCAGGATCACGTTTTGTTTTGCGGATCTAGCGGTAAAAATGGCTGCCAAATAAGCAATAACTGTTCCAAACAACGCTGTCCATAAGGCAACGAATATCCCTGTATTCAACGTTCTTCTTAAATCAGACGTTTGTAGGAACGCTTCGATATGACGTGTAGTAAAAGTCATATCAAAGGGCCACCCTTCTACAAAAGGAAGAAGAAACATCACGAGGAAGACTCCTAAAATAAATAAACCACCAACTGTCAGTCCTACGCCAAAGAATAAATCTCTGACAGGGTTGCTTTTTACTGACGTATTTGTCCCGGGGGTTGCATGATCATTTTTTTGGATCTTACGCAAAAACAGAATGCTAACGATCGAAGGAACTAACATGATCAATGCAATGACGGCTCCTCGATTAAAGTCTGGGATCGAACCCATAAAGTACTCATACAATAAAGTCGTGATAAACGGTTCTCGCCCCCCCACCGCTACAGGTATACCAAAATCCGTAAAACTCATGAAAAAGGCTTGGACGAAAGCAACTCCAAATGTTTTACCCAAAGGTTGCAGGATTGTGATTTTCAATCCTCTAAAAAATCCGTCTCCCATCAATCTCGACACCGTCAAATAGCGTTTATCCAAATAATTCATGGCGTCATTCATCAATAAGAAAGT
This sequence comes from Enterococcus sp. AZ171, assembly GCF_051714005.1. Taxonomy (NCBI): domain Bacteria; kingdom Bacillati; phylum Bacillota; class Bacilli; order Lactobacillales; family Enterococcaceae; genus Enterococcus; species Enterococcus sp. AZ171. The sequence goes on from NZ_JBIORA010000001.1 coordinate 1,924,256, forward strand.
CACTGGGATCGTATAGATCAGTAATCCTAAGATCACACCTGATTTTCCATAGATCGAAAACAATTCTTGACCGACTAGACGTGTCCACAATCCTTGACGGCCAAAAGAATAGATCAACACAAACCCGTATGTGATGGTCGGTAATAACATTGGCAACATAAAGCATTTCTCAATCATCCACTTGAACCCCTTAGGTAGATTCGTAAAATGCATCCCGTAAGCAAACCAGAAACCAAGAAAGGTGGCAAAAAGTGCTGTGAGCCCAGCAATGAGCAAACTATTACTTAACGCATTTAGCCAATCGAAGTTCCTTGCTAGTTCCCTGAACAACTCAAAGGAAAATCCGCCTTCAACAGTCAACGCTTCTTTCAAAACATTCGCTAAGGGATAAAACAATACGAGGACAAAACCAAACAAGATGAACGCTGGCAGTAGTGCTTCTATTTTCATCTTTCTCATGAGAAGCGAACCACTTTTTCATGAACTACGCCGGTTGCTTGAGTAAAGATCCGTTCAATATTACGTCGTTTGATTTTTAGCTGATCGACAATAAATGCCTGTACAAAGGGTTCCATCGTGTTCGTCACGATTTCTTTTGGTGTACTGTATTGTGCGATTCGACCATCTTTCAAAACCATGATTTTATCAGAAAGGGTCAATGCCTCTTCTGGATCATGCGTAACGATGATCGTCGTTAAGTTCAGTTTTTTAGCAATCAATTGGATACGTTCTTTGATCGATTCTTTGATGACACCGTCCAATGCACTTAAGGGCTCATCAAGTAACAATACTTGGGGTTTCATCACCAGAGTCCGACCTAATGCCACCCGTTGTTTTTGCCCGCCAGATAGTTGGTGGATGCGTTTATCCAAATGATCATTCAAATCCAATAGATCGATCAATTCTTGCAATTCTTCTTTGGAAGTGATATTTTTTTGTTTTCGCAACCCGTACACCAAGTTTTCATAGGCACTTAGGTTAGGGAATAAAGCATAGTCCTGAAAGACAATATTAAATGGTCGTTTTTCCATGACCTGTTTTGTGATATCTTCGCCATCATAAAGTAGTTGACCATTTGTTGGTTGCTCCAATCCAAGGATGATATTCAATAAAGTTGTTTTTCCTGAACCCGAAGCACCGAGTATCGAAACGATCTCACCTTTAGCGATCGATACATTGATTTCTTTTAAAACTTCATGATGATTAAACGTCTTACTAATACCATCTAGCTTTAACATGCGTTCACTCCTTTGTTCTTTCTATACTGCTAATTGTAGAAAATCACTTTTTACTTCTGATTAACTTTAAGTAAATTATTTGTAGGAATATATATTTTTTGTGTAAATTTTCTAGTCATTTTCAGATAAGTATTTCTATAAAAAAACAGTGGCTTGCTTCAATGCGCTATCCTCAGCATTGAAAGCAGACCACTGTTTCAGTGATTACTTATTAGATCATTTTATTTATCTATTTGATGTAAATTTGGTTCAAGTGTAAGCTCGCTTCGTTCCAAATCGTTCTCCGGAAATAAGCACTTCTTCGACTTGATTATCGTTGCTCGGCAAGTGTTTCTTTAATATTTTTCACGATATTCTCTACTGTCAGCCCATTTTCCGCTAATAGTTCTGATGCTTCATAGCGATCATGAAAAGCTTTATCTAAGCCGTAAGTTTGTACACGAATCGTTGCATCTCCTAAATAGCCAGCGACCATTTGACCGTAGCCACCTTCCAAGAGACCATCTTCAAGTGTTACTACTATATCGTGCGTATCTTTAAGTTCATCCAGTAATTCAGTATCTAAACCAGAGATGAACGCTGGATTGATCACCGTAGCAGTTAGTTGGAGATGTTTCTTCAATTCAACAGCGACTTCTTCTGCCAAACCATAAAAATTACCTACACCAATGATTGCTACTTTTTCGCCTTTTTGGATGACTTTGTTCTTATATAACTGACTGTAATCTGTTCGATCTACTTTACCATAAGAAGTGATTGGGCCGACTGGTACGCGGATTGCCACTAATCGATCCGTTTGATCGATCGACCATTCAAGCATCGCTAAGTATTCTTCTTTAGTTGTCGGTGCTAAGTAGACTAGATTTGGGATATGACTCAAAAATGGAATATCAAAGATCCCTAAATGACTTTCATCATTCATTCCGTTTACAGAAGCAAGTGTCACGAGGATCGTACCTGATAAACGATTCAACGCTAAGTCATGAGAAATTTGATCGTAACTTCTTTGTAAAAATGGTGAATGGACTGCCCATACAGGTTTTACCCCGCCTTTAGCTAAACCAGCAGTCATCGTCGCCGCATGTTCTTCGGCAATCCCTACATCAACAAATTGTGCGCCAACTTGTTGACGTTGTTCCGGTGTAAATAAAATCATCGGTGTGCCTGCATTTACTGCCACAACTGTTGGATCATCCGCCATTTTGCGCAATAAGAAGTCTGTTGTTAGACCGCTATAGGTTTCTGCTCCTTTCGATCGCAGATACTCACCTGTTTCGAGACTAAACGGTCCACCCGCATGGAACTTTTCGCGATTTTCTTCTGCAAAGGAGAAACCTTTTCCTTTGACGGTATGGATATGCAACACAACTGGCTCTTTTTGATCTTTTACTTCTTCGAATAACTCGATCAAAGCAGCTAAATCATTACCTGCGTCAAGATAGCGATAATCAAGTCCTAATGCTTTAAAGAAATTGTTCGTGGCCTGACCATTCGTTTCCCTTAGCTCTTTGAGATTTTTGTAAAGTCCTCCATGATTTTCTGCGATCGACTGGTCATTATCATTGACGATAATGATCGTATTGGTGCCTAGTTCAGAAATGTTATTCAAACCTTCATAGGCTAAACCTCCCGATAAAGACCCATCGCCAATCACTACAACGACATTATTTTTTTCGTTTTTTAAATCTCTCGCCTTAGCTAAACCATTTGCTAAAGACAATGAAGTCGATGTATGTCCGATCGTAAAGAGATCATGTTCACTCTCTAATGGGTTCGTGTAACCTGAGACTTCCTGATAATGTGCTTGGTCCAAAAACGCTTGCGCTCTTCCTGTCAACATTTTATGCACATAGGTTTGGTGTGAGACATCAAAAACAAATTGATCTTTTGGTGAATCGAACACATAATGTAGCGCTACCGTCATTTCAACAACGCCTAGATTGGGGCCATTATGTCCACCATATTGGCTGATTTTTTGCAATAACGCGGCACGTGCTTCCTCTACCACTTGTTGAAGCTCTTCTTGCTTCAATTTCTTTAGATCTTGAGGACCTTTTATTTGTTTTAATAACATGAATTTCCCTCCTTTATTTCTGCTTAATCATACACCTTGAACCGAACTCTAAGTCAAGTGATTTTTTTAACAAATAATTCTGATTTGCGAAAATGTTGAACCTGCTGTTATAAAGCTATTTTTTATAAAAAAAAAAACGTAGATCCTTCAATCTACGGTTTTTATTTATTTCTTCGATGAATAGTTCACAATGATTTTACCCATTTTTTTTGGATTTCGTCGCTTGTCACGAATAATTTGATAACTAACAAGAACGATCAAAATCAAAATCACACCTGTCAAAACGTACAATACTTGTATTTGTTCTCCCAATGGTGGTAAAACGTTCTTTTTAGGCGGTGCGCTTGGTGTCACTGATTCTTTCGGATCATCGGTGTTCGGCTTTGTGGGGCTTGTTTCTTGTGTCGCATTTGAATCAAACTCTAGTTCTCCAGTGACTTCAATGGTATTAGAACTAGCTTCTATGTGCGTTTGTGGCAATCCAACGATCAATAGACTTAAAGCCATGAACAAACAAAGAATTGTTTGTTTTTTTTGTTTCATCCAATCACCTCACGATTTGAACTATGGATAAGGATCTCCAGCTTCATCTAGCGCTTCAATATTCAATGTCAACGTACTTGCAATTGAGATTGATCCTTTATCCGTTGGAAAATCAAGAACATCAGTATCAACATCCCCTTCAAAAGTAAACGTCGCTGTGCTTGCTCCTGTTAAATCACCAGGACGTGCATTCGGTGAAGCTAAAGTCATAAAGTCTTGTGATAAGGTTGAATTCACCGAACCATTTTCAATCAAAAGATTGCTGTCTCCTAAACTACCAACCAATGTTAACCGATCGATTGCTGAGATATCACCAGATGAAACTGCGTAATTTCCTAGAGTGATTTTTACTGGACGACCTGAATGATTGGTGATCGTATGCTCTCCACCTAGAATTGTCTTATAGTCTTCTGGTTCAGTGAAGAAGACCGCTTTTAAAGGTAACGTCACATTCAACCATTTATCTGGATTTTCTGGTTCTGGCGCTTCCGGATCTGTGTTATCAAAACCTATAGTTCCATCGATCGCCACATCTGCAGTCTTATCGATCGATCCACCTAATGAATTATCGATCGTTTGATCATCTCCGTTGATGACAATATCAGCTTGAACACTTGCCCCTGCTGCTAAAATCGTGCCGAATATCAAACCTGTTGCTAGAATATTTTTTGCTTTCATTTTGTTTTCTCCTTTATTTATGTCTTTATATCCTAAAGCATGATTGCTTTATTCCCTCTTTATTGATTGACATTGATGGTCACGTCAACCGTCGTTTTACCCATAAGCTTTTTATTTTCTAAATCATAAAACTCTAGTTCCACTACTCCTGGATGCGTGCCTGTCGTTAACTCTTTTGCTAATGTCAATTCGGTTACTTCATATCCAGGCTCCAATAAGCCTGTTTCATATAATGTTTCTTTAGAATCCTTCATAGACAATATGGCTTGTTGCCCATAACGATTGGTCGGCAAGTTTTGGATCCAGATATTGCCCGTTTTCCCATCCGCATTGACACTGACTTCTGGATACACATTGATAGTTACATTACTATCGTCTACCGCTTGATTGGCATATTTTTTCAGTTGATCGCCTGTCATTTTTTCCGCATGTTTGATTTCCGGAAAATCGTCCGACAAAATCTGCGTTGGTTGGATATTGACATACCAATACCAACCAATCGCAACAAACGCAAGCAATAATAAAAGAAGCGCCAGTAATCTTTTTTTCTTTTGTTGTTCATTTTTTTCAGTTATTTTCTGTGTTTCCTGTGTGATCATGTTCACCTTCTTGTGTGTGTTCAATTTATCTTCGCAGCAAGGTGTAAATTTAACTTGCCTGTTACTTTATTATTTTGTGTGGTATCCCCAAAATATTTTCCTGTAAAACCAAGCGACATTCGGGAATCTGACGGCACTGATTCCGCCCATTGAGTACCAGCAAAAGTACTTGCTTGTCCAACTAACGGCTTTTCAGATGGTGCCGCACCGATTTGTTGTAAATATAAAAACATCGATTCGCTCGTCGTCTCTTGTTCTGATGAATCTAAAAAGACAATATTTGAAGTACTTGCTAATTCCACATCGTTTTTGGTATGGAAGGAAACTGTCAGTTCTGTCGTTGTCGAATGATTGACCACCTCGTAATCATCACTAGTCACTTGATCGTCTAAGACATCAAAAGCCATCCGAACCGGTAACGTTACATGGATCGCTGGATCACTTTCCACCACAAAAGGAACGGTATATTCCCATGTGGCTGTTTCACCATTAACCAATGACTCGCTGACAACGATCTTACCAATCGTCGCTCCTTCTTTTGACGTATCAGGATATTGAGTGAAACCTTCAATTTTCAAGGTTGGATATTGACTGATATCTAAATATCGCCCAACTTGACGATCCATATCTTCACGAGACATTCCTAACACTGTTTTTTGTTCCCTTGGATTTAAACGATCGATGTTTATTCGTTCAAACCCCTTCGCAGTGATTTGATAACGACTTCGATTATCCGATATCCTTGACTGCACCACATTATCTTGGAAGTTGTCCAGTCTGCCATTGGCTTCTGCATGGAAAATTTCCACGATATCGCCTTTCGTAACTGATAGTCTTCGATTTGTTCCAAAACCATTCAATGTGTCTAACCTTTGATTGCCATTTACAGAAAAATCGAAATCTGGCGTTTGTGCATTCATTGGACCACTAGAAACAGTTGCTTGGTTATAGTGCCTGATTTGATAATACATATCATCTCCAAAATAGGGATGAACCGAAGTTCCAGCTAATGCACTATTATAGGTCGCAACAATTTGTGTTTGATCACTGTTCAAGCTTAAAGTTGCTGCTCGTAGGTCTGTTCCTTGAAAACTAATGCCTCTTACATTTAGCGAATGACCAAACTGATAAGTGACAGGAACATCGATCGTAGCTAATACTGTGCCATTTTTTGAAACCTCTACACGTGCAGCTTGACCATTCAGTGAATCAGGGAAACTTACAAAACGTGCATCATAATCCTCTGTTTCAGTTTGATCTTTGAAGACTGTGACAAAGTCTTTTGCCTGATAATCCGTTTCTCCATATCCATAGTTCAAAACTTGGTTCTTTGGCTGGATATCTGTATAATTTCCGATACCAGTAAAACCAATGATGCCTTGTTCATTGATGACCCCGATTGAAAAGCGTTCGGCATTATTCCGATTGATCTGGAATGTACCTGATGTGATCTCTCCTGCCAAGTCCGCTTGATATGGATTGAATAAGCGAACAGGTTGTCCTGCAAGATCTAAAGTTACTGTTACTTGGTTGGTTGAGACAGCTGTGTCTACTTCTGGTTGGATCGAGTGGAAGAACTCGACTGTTTGCGCTCCATTCGTCTGCCACCTCAAGTACGGATAAGTTCGATTGGCATTGCTCCCCAAAGCAAAACCTGTGAACCACTTTTCACCAAACCCAAGTTTAGTTATAGCTGTATCAATCAGCCCTATGGTGCTACTTGCTTCCCCCGCACCATTTGTCGTCGTTTTTCTTGTAGTGGTTGCATCAAAATATACATTGCTTGCTGTAATTCCTGTGGTAGTATTCGAAATTGGTTCTCCAGCAGTAAATCCTGCGACGAATAAATTCGTAAGCTTTGCGGTAGCAGTTGCACTTATCGCTCCGATCACCCCTTGTGCATTTGATGAACCAACACTATAATTGTCGGTCATCACTAACTGAGCATTGCCTTCGATCTTTCCGACAAAACCACCAGATCCACTAGTAACATTCCCAAGGATATAGCCATTGTGATAACTCTCATTGATCGTTACATTTCCTGCTAAACGACCAACAAATCCGCCAGCATAACTATTTCCACTTCGTAAATCACTCGAATTGATACTTCGCTCAATCTGCACTTGACCATTTTCTGTCACATAGCCAATCAATCCTCCACGATAGCTAGCAGTTAAAGAATTAACTGTCGAGCGAGTTTCACTATGTGTATCGATGATCGTAACTGTACCAGATACTTCACCGACCAGCCCGCCTAGATTCAAGGTATAATTATTACCACCAGTAAAATTCACTTTTGAACTAGCGTGATTTATGGTAAGCACGCCCGTCGTGCGACCGACGAGACCACCTAATAGACCGTTCGAAGTATTCGAGTGAAGATTACTTGATGCTTGGCTATTCGTAATCGTTAGTTGTCCATTGTTTTCTCCAATAAAAGCTCCACTTCCATTTGACTGGTTTGAAACAATGCTACTGTTACTATCCATCTGGATATTCTCAAGTTCAACCATATTTTCTGTACCAATTTGAGCAATCACCCCTGCTGTATAGTTGGTATATGACTGTCCTCTAGTATTCGTCACCCTCAAGTTTTCAAATGTTAGATTCTCAATTCGTAAAGAAGCATTCCCGACTGAGCGAATAAAGGCTAAGTCTATTTCTCCACTAGTCAATGTCAAATTCTTGATGACCGCATGATTACCGATCAATTTCCCTCCGTATACTTGTCTACCAGAAAAGATACCTGCATTTGCCATATCGATTGCTATCCCATCTTCTGGTTCAATCGAATAGTTTTCATCGTCTTGATCAAAAGGTGCTTGACGATTCAAAAAGCGACTGAGATCTTCTGCTGTACGAATGACCGTTTGCACATAATTTGCTGTCACTGTTGCATCTTCTGTCCCCATCGTGAAAGTAGCTGTTCGATTTTTTTGATCGACATTTGTCACGGTACTTCCTGTGCCCGTCACGCTAAATCCAACAAAACGATACCCTGTATTTGCTTCAGCCGCCTGAATCGTTGTTGTTTCCCCTTCGATAAAATTTGTTTGGTCAGCGTTTGGATCAGCTGCACTCCCTGCCAAGGGATCACGGGCCAGTGTCAAACTCATTCGCCGTGCGGTAAAGCCCACGACTCCTTGCTGATTGATGACACCAATCGACACTCTTGCAATAGATCCACGATTGAAAGTGAAGGTTCCTGCTGTCGCTTCACCAGCTAAGCCAGAACTATATGGATTGAATAGTTTCAATGGCTCGTTTTGTAAATCTAACGTTACCGACACTTGATTACCCGTTACTTGACGATCGACCATTGGATCGATGCTGTCAAAAAACATAGATGGTTGCGTATTTTGGGTCTGCCAACTCAAGTATGGATAAGTTTTATTCGTGCGTTGAGCCACTGAAAAGTCGGTTCGCCAACGACTCCCGAAACCTAGCGCAATAGTTGTTGACTCAATCAACTCTAGCGTAGTTTTCGCTTCACCTACTCCAGTCGTAGTTGATTTGTTCGTTGTACTGGAATCATAATACACATTGGTCGTAGTGATACCCATCGTATCTGAGGTAATGGGTTGTCCCCCTGTAAACCCTGCAACAAATAGTTGGCTGAGTGTCACTCGATCCGTTAATTGATTGATCCCGATCACACCATTGCTATTGGAGGAGCCGATGCTATAACTATCCACGATACCAAGTGCGCCATTGCCTTCGGTCATACCAATGAACCCAGCAGTTCCTAGACTTGTACTTCCTTGAACATGTCCATTGTGATAGCTTTCCTCGATTTTAGCAGTTCCTGACATCCTTCCGATAAATCCGCCCACATAACTGCTACTTCCTCGCATATCACTGGCATTGATACTTCGTTGGATCGTGACATCTCCTGAGAAGGTCACTCGACCAATCATTCCACCTCGATATGTCCCGCTCAATGAATTGATTGCTGTTTGGCTTTCACTCACAGAATCAGTGATTGTTACCTCACTGCTGGTTTCGCCCACTAGTCCACCGATATTTAATGTATATGAACCACCACCAGTAAAAGTAACTCGAGAAAGACTACTCTCAATGGTCAATGAACCGTCATTTTTACCAACGAGTCCACCCATTAGTCCATTAGCTGTGTTGGAATGTAACGTTCCTGAAACCTCACTGTTTTTGATCAATGCTGAACCTTGGTTGTTCCCGATCAATCCTGCACTTCCATCGGGTTGACTAGCAGTAATTTGACTGTTTTCATCGATCGTGATATTTTCAAGCTCAACTGACTTACTGCTTACTACTTGACCGATGATTCCAGCCACGTTAGACCGCGTCCTCGTATCATTGACGAGTACTCCTTCTAACTTCAAGTTCTCGATTCGTGAAAGGTTGCCACCGTTTAACGTTTGGATCAATCCAAGAGAAACGCCGGAATCTACTAATGAGAGATTTTTAATGATCGTGCCATTTCCGATCAGATGACCAGAAAATTGACTACGTCCTGAAAAATCACCTTCTCCTGACATGTCGATCGTTTGATTTGATTCTGGTTCGATCGTGTAAGTCTGGTCGTTTGCATCATAAGGAGACTCACTTCGTAAAAATTTTCCGAGATCATCGGCATTACGGATAATCGTTGAGGCGTATTCTGCTGTGACTGTCGCATTTTCAGTTCCCATGGTAAAGGTTGCTGTTCGATTTGCTAAATCAACATTTGTGATCGTACCATTACCTGTCACATTGAAACCAGCAAAACGATAGCCAGGAGAAGGTACGCCTGCTGTGACTGTCGTCGTTGCACCTACTACTAGAGTAGTCGTTGGTGCATCTGAATTACTTGCACTTCCGGCCTGTGGCGAATGTGCCAGAGTCAAGTTTCGATTACTCAACTCATAACATGCGGTAACGGTCGCATTTTGTGATCCCATAGTAAATGTGCCTGTGCGATTAGCTATATTCACATTCGTGATCGAACTTCCTGTACCACTCACATCAAACCCTGCAAATTGATATCCCGTCGCTGGGGCCGCCGCAGTCACTGTCGTTGTTTCTCCCATTTGAAGAGTTGTCTCTCCCGCTGTTGGGTTTCCTGCACTTTCTGCTTCCGGAGAACGTCCTAAGGTCAATGTTTGAAGTGTAATTGGTAGTTCAGTAAAGCTCCCTCGAATTGCCTGACGAACTGTCGCTGTGTAGTTCGGATAATATGCATGTGCAGGAAGGGTTCTCATATAGAAGTACGTATTAAAAATCCAATCTAGATCTATCGTAAATGAATTGGTTCGTGCACTAGTAATTGACGCAGCTCTAATTCGTTCCACAACAATGCTAAACTCATGAAAGTCTGCCAATACACCCTCTCTAACATCTGTAGGTGGTGATACAACTGCCGACTTTATATTGTACGGCGAGCTTTCTCGAACTGTAATTAAAAAGTCCCCTTGGTTATGTTCAATAACTGCATTTCCAAATTGATAGTCATTTCGAATAGGCATCGAATAGAAAGAAACCCCCGCTTGTAACAACGAGCCTATACTATCATTTGCGCTATCCCTATACAAATACTGCCTCGGCAAATTAACCGTGCCTTCAATCTTATCCCCTATCCTATTCCCTAATTGATCGCTACCATTCCACGATACCCTTGCACGGCTATCATTGGCAAAGAAATTAGCATATGTCGTTGGGAATTGCGTACGGCCGGGTGCATTCGCATTGCCTTGTAAAAATCTAGTAATAAAATGATGATCTAGACTCGTGAGTAAATTAGGTACATTCCGCAGACCGGGATCTAATTTTATTACCCCCTTATCCCCCTGGGTCTTTTCTTCCGAAGCATAGGTCTTTTGGGCGTCCCCGCTCTCTACAGGTACTTCTCTTGAAAGTTCATCGTTCTCTGTTGGGGAATCATCATCTGTTGATTCACTTATTTGTCCAGCAGTGCTCTCTTTTGTTGTTTCTGCTATAACACTGATACTATTTCCTAATGACGAGAAAAGCAGCAAGATAATTACAATAATATGTAAACTTTGTTTCTTATAAAAATGAGTCATTTCCTCCTCCTACTCTACACGTATTATTTGACGTGACGTAATCTGCTGATTTTTGGCAAAAAGTTATACTCAATGTATGGAATGTACTAATTTATAGTGATTCATTTTCTACTTAGTGTCTTCTATTGCACGATTGATTTCCTAAACAACTGTTCTTTACATTAGAACATGCCTACTTTTTTAGATATCGCTAGTTATATGTTCGACTAATTAAATAGCTGCACCCCTTTCTTAACCCAGATGAAACTACGATATTAAATAACGACGTAACAAAGCTGTTATTTTTTCATCTTTTGATTATAATAACACTAATCTACCCTTTGTTTATTTTTATTTTTTTTCGAACAAAAAAAAATAAAGCACTGCCTTATTTCTATAAGTTCTGTAATTCTAGTAATAGTCATTGGTTGCAATACATATATCTATAGCCAAAACTATTTTTTTATTATTCAGAAAAAAATATCACACTATACACCTAAGAAATTTTTGTATACTTTTTATTGAAAAAACAAAATATCTTCACTTATAAAAAATAACAAAATTATTTAAAAAATAATTATTCGATAAAAAACACGGCAATTCCAACTATTTCCCCTTAATTTAAAACAGATTATTTTTAAATTATAATGATTTTTTATTTCAAACGTTTGTTTTTTTTGTATACTTATAATATGCACATCTTTCCCTGAGCCTATCTAACTATGTGTTTTAACTTTAAAGAGAGACTATATTTCTTACATATTTATAGAAAAATAAAGATTGGAAGCCAGAATAATGGAAAATTTACCCATCACCTTACAACTTGATAATCAGTTTAAACGACAATATCAAATTTTAAATTTAGTACATAAAAATAAAACCAACCAGTTAACGCTCAATGATCTTTCTCTTAACTTAGAGAAGTCAAAACCAACACTAAAAAAAGACATCGAGGAAATCAACCATGCGCTGAATGAGCAGTGCGTTTCACTAAAGATTGATCACAAAGGACTACTATCGTTTCACTACAAAAAGGTAATGACGATCGATTCAATGATCACCTTATTAGCTAAAAGGACCATCACCTACCAGATCATGGATCTATTGCTTCATAATGTAACTTACTCAACCGATGAATTAGCCGATGCCTTGATGGTCTCTAGAAGTACAATTTTTAAAACGATCCGTCATATGAATAATATCTTGAAGGAATTCAGTGTGACGATCACCACTGGACCATTGAGTTTATCTGGTAGAGAAGAAGATATTCGTTTTTGTTTTTTTGCCTTTTACTCAAGTTTTGGCGATAGTACGATCATTGATTCAGATAGTGAAATCGATGCACAGTATTTAGTCGACGAAGGCCATAAAAGAGATCATGCCTTTTTACATTTTAGCCATTTTCGTGCCGCTTTATGGCTGTCGATTGCAAAAGCACGTTGGAAGTGTAAAAAACTTTGCAACTTAAATCGAAGTATCAAAGTGTTGATCAAAAGCAGCAAAGGCTTCTCTTCACTTGAGCCATTATTACAGGATTACTATCTTTCACGCTCCAATGAAACACTCTCATTAAATGAAACGATGTGGTTATACTTGGTCTCACTTCATTGTATTTCCTACACACGACAAAGTAATTTGGACGATGGTCGCTCCTATGCATTTTATCGAGAAGAAAGCCCGGGTGTCATCGAAGCGATCCAACGTTTTCTAGCGACTGTTTTCCCGGAACACATGATCAAAGACGGGACACTAGAAAAAATGGAAGCTTACTTGGTCAATGCGCGTTTACTTTCTAAAATGAGCCATACTTATGAATTACATTCACCCACGATGGTGACACAAATGAAGGCACGTTATTCTGAGCTCTACCAAGTATGGCTTGAAAAACTGACGATTCTAAAAAATAACCCATTATTTGGTTTTGTTCATATCGATTATCTTGCAGCTGCGTTGACAACGTTTCATGCTTCGCTGTTGATGAAGCAGTCGTATCGCCCTTTACGCATTTTGTTTACGATCCAAGGACCGCCATCTTTAGATGATTATATCCTGAATGAGATCGAGACACTTTTTATGCAACGGTCAACGGTCGAATTTCAAATTGAACATGCTGTCACAAAAGAATCGATCGAAACCTACCAAGCTGATCTCGTAGTTTGTAATTACGATCTTCATTTGATTGATGAACAGGTTTGTCGCATCCATCGAATCTCCAATGTACCGACGATAGCGGATTGGCGTCTTTTAATGGAGACGATCACTTATTTGTCTTTGCCTGCGTATTCAGAAACTAACTAAAGGAAAAACACTCCCTATTCTTTAGCCGTGATCTCAAAAAGACGTCGAAACAGACGTGTTTAACCTCGAGAAATAAGGCGCCACCCACGAAATTTGTTCTCCAAGTTTTCGTGGGTGGCGCCTTATTTTGCGAAGAGGTTTCTTCTATTCTTGCCGTTCATTCGGTTTTAAGTGGTACGAGAGGACGAATATCACACTCTCTTTTGATTGTCTCAGCCCTCTAATGAAACATTGAAATTTAAAAATATTTTCCTTTTTTTCTTTTCTGCTTCTACTAAAGCCTGGCGATACTCAGAAATTGGATATACGGGAGCGGTAGTTAGTAGATTCAATTGTCCCTCTTCAACCAAACGGAATAGTTGTTGAAATTGTTTTTGCCATTCTTCATTGGAAACCGAATCCGCCCAATGCCTTAGATGATAGACTTTAGCTTGGATCGGCAATGTTTGGATAAACGCCCAATCAACTTGTTGGCCAGAGAGTAACCCGATCGCAACGAACTTCCCATACGGTTGAATCGCTCGCGCCATGGTTTCACCGCTTTTCCCACCTACTTGATCAATCGCCGCCCTTACGCCTTTCCCCTTTGTATGTGCCAAAATTTGCGGCAACGTTGTTTCTTCATCCCAAAGAACGACCAAATCTGCTCCTAGTTCAGTTAACTCTTCTTTATATTTTTCGTGGCGAACGATTGCAATGACTTTAAATGATAAAATTTTACTCAATTGGATAAAAATTCTACTAATGGAAGAATTTCCTGCGTTGAGCAAAATATGATCTCCTTTATTCAGGTTCAATTCTTTTGTACAGATCAACCAGGCGGTTACAGGATTGATGTACATCTGGGCAGCTGTCAAAAGATCGACCGAAGAGGGAACAATAACTAATTCACTCTTGGGTACTGTGTGATAGGTTTGCCAAGTTCCTTCCCCTCGTAGAGGTAAAACGTATTGTCCTATCATTTGTTCATCCTGAGGATCAGTGACTTGGATCACTTTCCCGACACCTTCATACCCAGCAATTTGTGGCAAGTTGATGCGATGTGCATAGGCGCCGTGGATTGGAATCAAATCAGAAGGATTGATTGGAGCCACTAACATTTTGACCAAGACTTCTCCTTGTCTTAAAGAGAGTGGTTGCTCTGCTAGTTGCACAACCTCTTGTGGCAAGCCAAACGCTCGGTAAATCAGACAGTGATTTTTCATTTTTTTCTCCTTTGATGATCGTTGGATTCTTTTCACAAGTGTAACATTTACCTAAAATAAAAAGAAGACTATGCGCGCCTTAGAAACGAATAAACGGCGGAAACAGAAGTACGATCTTCAAAAAAAGACGACCACAAAAATTTTAAGAAGCGATTTTCATGGTTGTCGCCTTATTTATTGAGCTTGAATACTTTTATTCCCACCTCTTGTGGTATCCGTGAGATATCATAGTAACCGACTTCGTCTTTGACTGTCGATGCTTTGATCACTGGTCGTGCGTCGACTGGTTGACTAGATAAATCTGTCACAGTGGCCCGACTGCCGTTAAGATTGATTGATCATCCGTCTGTCCGACAGTCACAGCAGCATCCGCTACATTTAAAATGTACTCTTGTTGTGGAACTTGCTCCCCAACAACTGTGATTTTCACTGTTGTTTCCACACATTCATCTTGTTCAAGACCAATCGTCACTTCATATTCTCCTGGAGTATTTGTCCTACTAGTACAGTCACGTCTTTTGCTAAAATCGTATATTTTGTTTCTTCTTATTTCTCATTTAAAACTGTTACTTTTACTACTTTTTCCACACTGACACCTTCTTTTAAGCCAATGGTTATCTGGTATTCTCCTGGATTTGATTCAACGGTTGTTGCTTTGATATAAGGCGTGAAATCACTTAGAGGTTCCCTTCTCCATCAACAACTTTCGCATCTGCAGCCACTAAGAGTGACTTAGGATCAATTTTTTCAGGCAAGACAGTTGCATCATAAGCGACTAACTCATACTTTTGTTCTAAACGATTGATTTGTTCTCGGTTAGAAGTGATCGATCCTAGTCAAGACTGATTGCGTTGACTCGTCTGTATCGAATCATTCCCCTTCCTCTTTTCTACTGATTGAATTGTTGCTGACACATGGGAAACTGTCACCATTGTTGTCGACACAGAGAGAGCGAGCAACATCAACGGACACATTGTTTTCTTTTTTTCATA
This sequence comes from Enterococcus sp. AZ171, assembly GCF_051714005.1. Lineage (NCBI taxonomy): Bacteria > Bacillati > Bacillota > Bacilli > Lactobacillales > Enterococcaceae > Enterococcus > Enterococcus sp. AZ171. The sequence goes on from NZ_JBIORA010000001.1 coordinate 1,939,903, forward strand.
ATGTAAATCATCCTCCTAAGGAAATTTTACCCACCAATTATCTACGGATAGATTCTTCACCCATTCATAGTCCCTTTTTATTAGCGGTTTTTTGCAAATAAATAACAATCTACATCCTTTAACCAAGAATAATAACACCATTCATCAGCGTTATCGTGCTTATTATTTCCTATTATATAAATAAACACCAATAACTTAGAAATATTCGTCATTGATTATTTCTATTAAAAGAACATTCAATTATTAGAAATCTCCCAGTATCATAATTTTTTCAGAAATAAAAAAGAAAAATCGAAATATCCCAGCTAAGATTCGATGGCTGCTCCATCATGGAACAGCCATTTAATGTTATACTGGATTTGTGAAACCCTTACCAAATACTTACAATAAGCAATTGAAGAAATCATACTTTTATGGATACAGCTTATTGATTAAAAATGAAAATAGATCAAAATGAACCGATTGAAGATTCCATGCTCTATCTTGAGCAAACACTGATCGTCAAATAATATGTACAACAAGAGAAACTATCCGCGTTAGGGAAAATTTTTGCTTTGGTTGGTTTAGCCGAAATCACCTATACCAGTCAATTACCGGTTACCCAGTCATTCAGTATGCGTCGCCAAGACTGTCCTTGGATCACTGAAATGATCTTACATTTCATCCGTACAAACTTGTTAAAATCATTTAAAAAAAATGGTCGATATATAACAAAGTAACCTAATTTCACTTTTTTAAATGTTATTAAAAAACGAACATTCCGCATGAACACCTTTTCACAAATATCTTTAAATCAAGCTTTCATATATAAAAATCACTTATTTTTATTTTAAAATCAAAAAAAATATTTTGTTATGATACTATTAATAGTTTTAAAAATAACACAAAAATGGTATTATTTGATTACGAAGATTATAGAGGAGTGAATGATGTTGGTTCAGTTAAGCAAGTTTTTATTTTGGTTTCCTTTAAGTATTGCCGTGCTAGCATTTTTTTATTTCTTTAAATTAACTAAGCGCACTTTCCTGGTGTTCCTAGCTGCATGTCCAGTGATTTATTTTATCACTAAAATCATGGCGTATTACTTTTACGATTCTCTGAGGGTGTTTGTATATTACGAAATCGGCCTTCTAATATCTGTGATTTTTTTCATCAGTGTGCTTTATTATTTCTATAAAAAACGCTAACTGACAGAAAGAGATTGTGATCCCTATGCTAAGACTCGTGTTAACATAAGGATCACAACCCCTTTTGGTTACTCTTCTTTTTTCTTCTTACGTATGAATAGAAAATAAATGATCAATAGAAGGATGATCCCAAGTAAGACACCCACAACTACATAGACCCAAGTTGGGATTGACTGCTGATTCACTTTAGAGATTGCTACCTTATTCACTTCTTTCGCATCACTCTCACTGATTGAAAAATCGCGATCGAATACCCATTCGTTGTCTTTTGCATCTGAGATTGTCAAATGTAAGGAATAATCTCCCGCTTCCAGTCGTTCATTGTCCCAATCGATTGCAAATCGATACGTTGACAAGGGCGCCATTTGCATCTCTTTATCATAAGATACTTCTTTTATAACTTCCCCTGTGGCATCTTTCACCTCAGCTGCATATTTCAAATGACCGATCGCATCCATCGTTGGATTCTTCAAAGTTGCTACCACACTTGTTTTCCCAAATGAAATGGCTGGTTCGACGCCTTCTAATTCCACCTTTCTTTGCACTTCATTCGTATTATTCGTTAATTTCAATCCTAAGACATAGCCATAATTGTTAACGATTTGGCCCTCTTGTTCCGCTTGACCTATTTTCATGACATGGATGGCTGCCAAGATTTGTCCATCAAATTCTTTTTCCGGCATTGTGAGGTCAACGCTAACTTCTTGTGACTTCCCACCAGCTAAAGTGATGCTTTCTGGGACTTTCGCAATGTTGTTGATTTGAAATTCCTCCGGTATATCTGATTCATCAGTTGGTTGCGTGTAATCAATAAATCCTTGATCATTCGTATAGGCTTGGTTTACTGCAACCTGATAAGTTGACTCTTCATTCGATGTATTTTCTATCAGGAACTTGATCGTTTGTTTTTGACCAGGTTCTAGTTGTAAATCAAAATAAGTTAATTTTTTATCGGCTTGATTTTCTGGAATAATTGCTTTGATATGAAAGCCCACTTCACTCTCAGTCTCTGCCTCGGTGACTAAGGGGAAGCAAAAAGCAAACATGAAACAAATGATTAAAATTATTTTCCGCATCACTACACCTCATTTATCGATTCATTTGGTTTTTCCCAGAGATTTGATCATGAACAAAAACCTATAGAAAGAATTGAAGCAATCGCTGAATGCGATTGCTCCAATCTTCTCAATTTGGACACAGCCATTAAGAAGCATCTGCCGTATTGTACAATTGATAATTGATCGTACCGTTCAAGACATTATTTACTTGTAAGACATTGCTCGGATCGGTAAAACCAATTGCGATCGATGTTACCGGAGTGGTGATTTGACCGGTATTATTTCCGGCATCTGGTGTAGTCGCTGATCGAGCGACAATCCCAGTTGCGCCTGTACCAACTAATTGTGCGCCATTGATTTGGAATGAATTCACATCAAATGTGGCTGGTGCAGCTGCTCGTGTCAATTGATTATTCGCAACAGTTGCTCTCACAGACCATGCTTGAGCGATACTATCATTTGAAACAACGATATTTCCTGATGTACCGATCGTTCCAGTACTAAGTGAATACGTGCCATTTTCGATTTCCGTCTCAAACGCATAAGTCGCTGGAACGGCATCGAGTCTTAAATCTCCTGAAGTAGCATCGGTGATCGTTACAGTCGTTGGTGTACTTCCAGTTTGTCCTGGTACCTCTGCTGCGAATGCTGCTACTCCACCTATATTTACTAAAATCAACCCTGCGAATACTGCACTTAATGTTTTTGTTTTGTGGTTCATTTTTATTCCTCCTTGATTTTCAATTAATCTACATCGGCAACCACATTTACGAGGTTGACCGTCTGTATCGCTTTATAGGTACCACTTGGACTATTAGCAGGAACACTCAACTTAATACTTTCTTTCGGGATGATCAATCGAAAGTTTTGTTTCGTTCCTTGACTGACTTTGACGAGTTCTTGCGTTTCACCATGACTGATATTTTCTATATCATTGACTTGATAGACACTGTTTTTTTCTGTCGTCAACTGTCCATCTTTCATAGAAAGTTTTGCTGTATATTCCTGCTGATTTTTAAAAGCAGATAATGAATAATCGAGTTTCCACCCGTTTGTTCCAGAACGATTGTCAACCACTTCGATCACTAGATCTTGCTTTGCTGGTACTTCAATGTCCGTCTCAGGGACTGGGTAGCGATCAAAAGTTGGGGGTATTACTTTCTTTAAATAAATAGCAGGTTCGATGATTTGGACATTCACTGCTGATTTTTTCTCTTCACCAACAGAAGACGCTCGAATCTTTGAAGGAGAAACAAACATCAGGGGCAAGATAAATAGTAGCAACCATTTGATTTTAGGCTTCATCGCTTCTGCCTCCTTGATCGATACATCAGTCCGACAAATCCAATCAGCAATGTACCGAGAAATGCAGATGTTCCATACAACAAACTACCTGTTTGCGGAAGCATCCCTTCCGCTTGCGGTTTGGTCGTTCCACTTTCACCCTTATCTATGGGACTCACTTCGTCTTTTTCATATAATTCAAACTGGATTTCTTGCTGATCGGAAGCAATCACCTCGTCGGCAAACGTAGGAGCGACTCGCACAAAGCCAGTGAACAAAACAACACTAAGCAGGAACAAAAGATTCATAGTTATTCTCTTCATCTCATCGCCTCCTTATTCGATCGTAGCCGTGTTATATAGCTTCCAATTGGCTGTTGCTCGTCCACTATAATCACCTACAGGCAACAGTTTTGAGCTATTTAACAATACACCCGCATTTTCACTCATATTCAGCGTATAAACATAACCAGTCGGGGTCACACTCGCAGAATCAAACACTTTGATTGGTGAATTACCCAGATTTTGAACCGCACTCGTAGGACTTGTTTTCCAGACGAAAGAAAAAGGTGCGTTCGTTCCACTCGTGATCGAAAGTCCAACTGACCAATTTCTTGTTGTTCGTGGATCTCTCGAATCCCATACCTTTAATTCTAAGCTATTGCCCGCATCACGATCCAAGATCCCTTTACTTTGACGAACCTTTCGATTCGTCCATTTGAATGTACTTGGTGCCTGCTCAAGTCTTAATTCTCCAGTGTAGTTTACCGTCAGATTCAATGACGCTGCCGGTTCTTCAGGTTTCGTCATTTTTCCGGAGGAGTAGACTTCAATGACAAATTTATTCTCACCATAATCAAAATATTTTGTTGGGATCACTAACTGTGTATTTGCGTTAAAATTTGTCGCCCCTGTTGTCGTGACATCAGAGAATGGAACATCAGTGAGATAATTCGTTCCTTTTCTCACTTTGAAACTCAATCGATCGCCGATATCTAAATCTTTCCAATAAAATGTTCTTTTGTACCCAGGATCGCGATTCGCAGAGATATCCAACGTCTCACTAAAATTGGTCACCGTATTGACATTTTCCCATGACAAAGCAGTAAATTGATCCGTTTTTCGAACCCAATAATACACGGTATCGCCATAGTAGATGATGTTTGTTGTATCATTTGGTGTCGTTCCCACTGGATTTGCCAAGACTGAACTTCCGTAACTAGTTAGTGCATCCGCTGACAATGTTCTTGTTGGTGCTGAATAACTCAGTGTCGCTGAATCTCCTGGATTGAGATTGATCGCGTTATTGGCTATTGTCGTGACCACTGTGATCACACCAGTCGTTGTATTATTTGTCACGACTGTTGCTAAATTTGCTGGGGCAATCGTTGACGTCACCCCTGCAGCAGTCGTTTTCGTGATCGTCGATGTGACTGTCGCATTTGTTGCCAAATTGACTGCTTTCGCATCAAGTACCGTCGTCCACCTCGTAGTATTCAAGGCTGCTTCACCTGTATTTACCTTGATCGTTGATTGGATCTTAGCTGGCTGCTCACTCATCAAATATTTACTTTTACTTGTATCTGTACTTGGAACAGTCACAGATGTATTGGTGTTGTCCAATACATTACTCGTCACTGTCGCGCCTATCGGTATCGGCGGCTGAGTAAAAGCAAAACGAACTTGTCCTGATACGCTACCGTTGGCCGCTGTAAATCCCCAGTAGGCTCGATTGTTGTTGGTCGCTAATTGTAATTCCGAGTTCAAATCCCCCCAAGGTATCGTTGTGTCAGCAGTTTTTGCTCCATTGACAGGATTTCTAAATGAATACGTAAAGTTCCGTGTGTTGCTATTAAAGCTATAATTGAACTCGTACCATGTTCCATCTTGGACATTGGTACTGACAGCTCCATTAAGTGGGATCAAGCTGTTGTGTTTGATCCGTCCGGGATTGGCGAGGGTCAAAGTGAACCACTCATTTGCTCCTAAATCACCATTCACTGCATTGATTGGTTGATACGTTCGGCTTAGGTTACCCGGAAAGGTATACGCCATATGTGGCGTACTTCCAGCAGGAATCTGTGCGTCATAGCGTGCTCTACCAGTTACTGCTTCATTGGCAAATAAATCAAATTCAACCGCAAATGAATTACGAATAGCTGTCGTTTCTGGCGTTCTCTGAGCCAATAACTCATAGTAGCCGCCAGTCGCTCCGTAGACACCCAAGTTTTGACCGTCGACACCTACCGCTCGTGAGTTCGTAATGGCCGTTGTTTTTCTTGCATCGTTATGCATGACAAACGCCACGCCATCTGCTTGTTGTGTGCCAAAATTGACGTAGACACGTTGCGAAAAGGATTTTGTGAAATCCAAGCGATACGCGTCATTTGACCAAATCGACGTCCAGTTATTACTCCCCGAAAGAGAGATTTGTGAAAATGGTTTTCCGCCATTGTCATTTGTATTCGTGACATTTGAAACGACAGCCCCACCATTTGGTGCGGCAAAAGCGCCACTGATAGGGATAGCTCCCGGCGGTACGTATTGGGAACCTGTACCTGTTGCAAAAGCTTGGATTGCTCGTGCCTGGGGTGGTTGATAGTCAGAAGACGTCGAGCTTTGCTCTTCCGCTACTTTCGCTTCACTGGTTGCTTGCTGTGTCTCAGTTGTTTCCTGATTTTCTCCAGTTTCGCTATTTTCTTCAATGGTACCGCTCGTTACTTCGGTTGGTTGACTCCCTGAAGTACCTGATTGATCATTATTTTCTGGTTCAACAAGTGGAAGAATTTCTCCTTCAGGTGGTGTCAGATCCGTCAGTGTTCCATTTGCGGACTTGTACTTGACAAATAATCGAACAGGTTCAGTTGGTTTAGTAAAATGTAGGGTAGAAAATTGTTCTTCTGTCAACACCTGATTCTCAGTAATGGATTGATCATCTATCATACGTGGGATTTTTTCACCCTTAGAATCAATCAAATTTACGGAAAATTGTAACGCTTCAGATGAATTTTTTTCTAGTTTAAAACGCACCCCTTTATTCGTGTCTTCGAGTGATAACGCCACTTCTCCATTATCGACCAACACATTTGTTGACTGCCTTTGATTGACATCAGCAAAAACAGAAGAGCAAACGCCTCCAATAAAGAACACCACAATAATAATGAACGTTATAAAAAACGGTCGCGTATTGGTTTGAATTCCATTCCTTATCCCCACAAACTTTACCTCCTTTGTCCAAACTATCGCAATTTGAATATAGAAGACTTTTAAAAAGTCGTTACTTTTATCATTTTTTCAAATAGCCTTTGAGATCAGGTCCATTTCTACTAGATTTCACTAGAAAATGAAAATTTATCAAAGACTATTATGTAAAAACAACGGAGGAACTAAGCGAGTTACCCAAAATAAAAAAATAAAACTATGTATAATCTAACTATTCTCTTACGATATCTCTCATCAAAAAAATAATAACATGCTTTATTTTTCAAATGAATTTTTATGCTTATAACATTATGTATTTAGAGAACAACAACTATAATAAAACACTTCAATACCAATAGTTGGAAACGCAATCGCAAAATATTAATATTTATGAACAAACAATGAATACGATGCTCATTGTATGCATGACTCGCTTTTTTAATCAACTAATAGGTTGCTTTAATTTTCCCCACACTAAAATTCTGCAAAGCAACTAAATTTACGATTGCTAAAAAAACACTAGTAAAGGCAGATAGATCCGCGTTTTACTAGTGTCATTCTTAGTTATTATTCCTTCACCCGAGCTAACTCCGTCCATTTCCAGTTTTCCACTACTGGCAGATCATGACCTTCTTTCCGAATATACTCTCGATGTGCTTTCAATTGTTGCGTCATTTCCTCAGAAAAAGCTGTTGCTTCTTCACCGTACACAGTTACCGCTGCATGTTGCGCTAAGTGGAAACGATCCAACTCACTAAAGACACGCATATCAAACGGTGTAGTGATATCGCCATTTTCTCGATAACCATGAACCATCAATTGGTGATTGTGCCGTAAGAAGAAAATATCCCGGATCATGCCTTCATAGCCATGGAAAGCAAACAGAATTGGTTTGTCTTTCGTAAAGAACGTGTCAAACGCTTCATCACTTAGTCCTCTCCGATCAACGGATGGGTGTCTTAACTTCAAGATATCCACCACGTTGATAAAGCGGATTTTTAGTTGTGGAAATGCTTGATTCAATAGCGAGACTGCCGCAAGTGCTTCAAGGTTTGGTTCTGTGCCTGCTGCTGCGACCACTAGATCTGGCTCTTCATTCGCAGAAACCGTACTAGCCCACTCGATGATTTTCACCCCCTCATTGGCTAGTTCTTCTGCTTCTGTTGCAGAATAAAATTGCGGACGTGGATGTTTACTGGAAATAATCAAGTTGATGACTTGCTCTTCTTGCAACGCACGATCCATCACAGCCATCAAACTATTCGCATCTGCAGGCAAGTATTCGCGAATAAACTCTGCTTTCTTCTCTGCTAGATGGGTCAACACACCAGGATCTTGGTGGGTATACCCATTGTGATCTTGTTGAAAAACAGTCGATGTGGCAATCAAGTTCAATGAAGGATAGTTTTTCCGCCAAGGCTGATCACTAGCTTTACGCATCCACTTGAAGTGTTGCGTCAACATCGAGTCAACCACACGTAAAAAAGATTCGTAACTAGCAAAGAACCCGTGTCGCCCTGTCAAAACATACCCTTCTAAAAATCCTTCTGCTTGATGTTCCGACAGTTGTCCATCAATGACCCTTCCTACAGAAGACTGCCACTCATCTGAAGCATCTTTAGGTTCCAACCATTGTCGATCTGTCACTTCAAAGACTTTATTCAAGCGATTGGATTTTGTTTCATCCGGGCCAAAGATCCGAAAATTGGTTGGGTTCTTCGTGATTACATCTTTGGCTTGTTCTCCAAAGACCATCATATCTTGCGCAACAACAGCTCCTGGTGTTGCAGTATCCACGGCATAGTTTTTCCAATCAGGCATAACTAACGGTTTGGGATCGATTCCGCCATTTGTGATTGGATTTGTCGACATCCGACGATTGCCTTTCGGTGAAAGATCTTTGATTTCTTGTTTGATTCTTCCTTGTTCATCAAACAGCTCTTCCGGACGATAAGATTGTAACCAATCAATCAAATGATCGACGTGTTCCATATGCTCAGAATCGACTGGAATCGGTACTTGATGCGCACGAAACGTTCCTTCCACTTGTTCATTTTCCCACGTCTTTGGTCCTGTCCAGCCTTTTGGCGTCCGAAAAATAATGACGGGCCACCTTGGCATCGTGGCTGATTCCGCAGGTGCTTGTCTTGCTTCGTTTTGGATTTCTTTGATTTCTTCGATCACTGTATCTAGCGTTAAAGCCAGGATGTGATGAACAACCTCTGAATCTGTTCCCTCAACAAAATATGGTTTCCAACCCATTCCTTCGAAATACTTTCGAAGATCCTCATCACTCTTGCGGGCAAGGATGGTTGGATTAGAAATTTTTCCGCCATTCAAATTCAAAATTGGTAACACCGCACCGTCATTGACCGGATTGATAAAGACATTTGAAAACCAACCGCCAGCTAATGGACCTGTTTCTGCTTCGCCATCGCCTACAACTGTCGCCGCGATCACATCCGGATGATCAAGGATCGCACCTGTCGCATGGGCAAGTGAATAGCCAAGTTCTCCACCTTCATGGATCGATCCTGGTGTTTCCGGCGCAGCATGGGATGCAATCCCGCGAGGATAAGAAAACACCCGACATAAATGTGCCAATCCGGCTTCATCTTCTGTAAATTCAGGATAGATCTCACTGTAACTGCCATCAATATAAGAATTGGATACCATCACTTGTCCACCATGACCAGGGCCCTCTATGTAAAACATATCCAAATCGTATTTATTGATGACACGATTTAAATGTGCATACACAAAATTTTGTCCAGCAATCGTTCCCCAATGCCCAATAGGATTTGTCTTTACATCGTCTTTAGTTAATGGACGGCGTAATAATGGATTATCTTTTAAATACATTTGAGCAACAGAAATATAATTTGCAGCCCGCCACCAAGCATCTAATTGTTCGAATTCTATTTGTTTGTCTACGTTTGTCATATCGAACACCCCTTTAATCATTGCTAGTCCTACGAAAGAACAAAAAATGAGTCTGGCCTTTACCAGAGTGTCCAGACTCATCTTCGTCGCTTCTTTCGACTGCTCGTATGTGCTATCCCTTAATCAGCTGATAACATTACGGTATTTATTTAACTTTAACTTGAATCTCTAAGAAATGACATCATAACGCTCTACTTCTTTGAAAAAGAGTGTTTGACGTAAGTTTTTCTAAAGTCCCAAAGTCCTTCAATTGATCATTTCACTTATTTGATGACGACATCTTCTAAATCAACCAAGCGCGCCCATGTTTGGATCTGATCAGTAGTAAGGTGCAATGACACAACGGTATGGTGTCCGCCACCTGTGCGGATCCAAGCACCTACTCCCTCATGGAAATTCGGTTTGACTTTCCAAAGTACGCGTGCCACTGGTAAATGTGGGGCTTCTTCTGTTGGTTCGAAGGCTTCCACTTCATTGATCAGCAATTTGTAATGCGTGCCAAAATCTGCCATGGAAACCACGACACCATCGCCTGCTTTACCGTCAAACACCAAACGAGCCGGATCTTCTCGATCACCCATCGATAATGGCGAAACAACGATTTTTGGTCGATTGACCGCCAATGTCGGATCTACTTCCATCATGTGAGATTGTAAAATTGCTTCTTTTCCTGGCGTCAATTCATACGTGTAATCTTCCATAAAACCTGTGTCTTTGTTTTGTGCCATGATTTTTAACATCCGATCCAAAGCAGCTGTTTTCCAATCCCCCTCACCGGCAAATCCGTAGCCTTCTGCCATTAACCGTTGGACTGCCAAGCCAGGTAATTGTTGCATACCGTAAAGATCTTCAAAGTTTGTTGTGAAAGCATTATAATTGCCCGCTTCCAAGAAACGTCTGATCCCGATTTCTTGTTTTGCTTGTACTTTGACATGTGCTTCCCAAGTGTCATGGTCATAATGTGCATAATCAAAATCATAAAGTTGTTTATATTCTTCAAATAATGACGCTACCTCTTCATCAGTGACTTCATCGATCACTTTGACTAAATCGCCGATCCCATAATAGTCGACCACCCAGCCAAACTGGATCTGTGCTTCTACTTTGTCTCCTTCGGTCACAGCCACATTACGCATATTGTCTCCAAACCGAGCAACCTTGATCGAGAAGCTTTCATTATAAGCCACAGCCACGTGCATCCAGTCTGAGATCTGACGTTGCACATCTTCGGATTGCCAATGACCTACCACGATTTCATTTTTCTTATTGAGTCGTGCATTGATAAAACCATATTCCCGATCCCCGTGGGCTGCTTGGTTCAAGTTCATAAAGTCCATGTCGATCGTTTCCCAAGGAATACTCTCATTAAATTGCGTAGCTAAATGCAACAAAGGCTTTTGTAATAACTGCGTGCCACGAATCCACATTTTTGCTGGGGAGAAAGTATGCATCCAAGTGATCACACCTGCTACTTGCTCCTGGTAATTCGCTTCTTTCATGATCGAGGTGATCGTATCAGCAGTTACTGCTAGTTCTTTTAGTACGATCGGATAAGGCAACGTTTGTTGATCATTTAGTGCCGTAACGATCGTCTCTGCATTCTTTTTGACCTGCGCTAACGCTTCTTCCCCGTATAGATGTTGTGAACCTACGACGAACCAAAATTCTTTTTTACTGATTGCTAACATGATTGTAACTCCTCTATTTTTTATTTTTTTTGGCCATAATACGCATCTTTACCATGCTTGCGTAAATAATGTTTATCTAATATTCGTTGGGGCAATGGTTCAGAAAAACTATTCAATTGGCGAGTAAATAAGTTCATTTTCGCCACTTCATCCAGTACAACGGCATTCATCACCGCTTGGGAAGCATCTTTCCCCCAAGTAAATGGTCCATGGCCATGTAACAACACTCCTGGAATTGCCATGATATCAATATTTCTATTTTGGAATGTCTCAATGATCACATTGCCGGTTTCATGTTCATAACCAGCATCGATTTCTTCTTGTGATAAAAATCTTGCGCAAGGAACGCTCCCATAAAAAGTATCTGCATGAGTCGTACCCATGGCGGGTAGATCGATACCCGCTTGTGCCCAGATCGTTGCCCACGTCGAATGCGTATGACAAATCCCACCAATTTCCGGGAAATGTTTGTAGAGAACCGCATGTGTCGGTGTATCGGAAGATGGATTTAGTTCACCTTCGATGACTTGATTATTCAAATCAACAACGACCATATCTGCTGCTTTCATTTCCTCATAACTCACGCCGCTAGGCTTGATGACAAAATAACCCGTTTCCCGATCAAATGCACTCACATTCCCCCATGTGTATTTGATCAGTCCTTGTTTTGGTAAAGCTAAATTCGCTTGATAAACAGATTCTTTCAGACTTTCTAACATTCTCTCACTCCTTCTTCCATTGATACGATCGCGGATGCTTCGATAGGCAACCCTTTTTCATACAGCTCAATAAATTTTTCGTAACCTTTTAAATCTGCCTCTTTAGGCTCGATCGTCAGACCTTCACTAGTTGAAAATACCTCTTTTGCTAAAAATTCTTCCAAAGTCATGCCGTCTGCCGATCGGAGATAAGCAGCTAATAAGGCAATCCCCCAAGCGCCTCCTTCTCCGGCTGTTTCCATGACTGTGACAGGTGTTTCCATTGCTGAAGCTAAAATCGTTTGAGCAACTTTCGGCGTTTTAAAGATCCCGCCATGTGCGACTAAACGATCGATCGTGACTTGTTCGGATTTAAGAATCTCCATCCCTAGACGCATCGCCCCAAAAGCACTTGAAAGGTGCATCCGCATAAAATTCGCTAAATCAAACTTACTATCCGACTGTCGCACGAATAATGGTCTACCTTGTTCCATTTTTGTGATGTTTTCTCCTGAGTGGTACCCGTAGCTGAGTAATCCTCCACAGTCACTCTCTCCTTGTAGCGCTTTCAAAAATAAGGTTTCATAAATCTGCTGTGTATCGATCGTCACGCCAAGACTCTCACTGAACTCTTTGAAAATCTTGACCCATGCGTTGATTTCTGATGAGCAATTGTTTGTATGCACCATTGCAACAGGGCTTCCGTCAGGTGTTGTTACTTGGTCGATTTCTGGATGGATATTTACTAACTCTTTATCCAATACGATCATTGCAAAAGCCGATGTCCCAGCTGAAACATTCCCTGTGCGTAGCCCCACACTGTTCGTTGCGACCATGCCGGTGCCGGCATCCCCTTCTGGTGGGCAAACAGGAATCCCTGCAGATAAGTTACCGGATAGATCTAAGAGCTTGGCTCCCTTTTCAGTCAGCGTCCCTGCAACCTCACCAGCTAAACGAATTTCTGGAAGAAGCGTTTCTAAAGGTTGCATAAAACCTTCTGCTTGTGCCAATTGATCAAAAATAGCAATCTTTTGTGCATCATATCCCTTCGTTTGACGATCAATCGGAAACATTCCTGAAGCATCTCCAACTCCTAATACTTTTTGTCCGGTCAACTGCCAATGGATATACCCAGCTAATGTTGTAAAGTAACTAAGATCTTTTAGATGTGTTTCTTTATTTAAAATTGCTTGATATAGATGGGCAATGCTCCAACGCTGTGGAATCGTATAATGAAAGGCTTTGCTCAATTTTTCTTCTGCCTCTGCGGTAATGGCATTGCGCCACGTGCGAAAAGGAACAAGCAATTCATCGTGCTGATCAAATGCTAAATAACCGTGCATCATTGCGCTAAAGCCGATCGCTCCTATCATAGTCAGTGTCGTATCATACTCTTCAGAAACCACATCGACTAATTGCTGATAACTCGATTGTAACCCCTTCCAAATATCGTCAAGTGAATAGGTCCAAATACCGTTTTCTAACTGGTTTTCCCAATCGTAACTTCCAGCTGCAATCGGCTCATAGTGTTGATCGATCAGCACTGCTTTGATTCTCGTCGAACCTAGCTCAATACCTAGTGCTGTTTGTCCTGTGCGAATCGCTTCTATTCGTTTCAGCCTAGTTTCTTTCGCTTCGATGTCAAACGCCCCCTTAGTTTCTCTTTATGATAGTTACAGTATAAAACTTTTTGTACGTACATGTCAATACAAACATAGTTATTTGTTCGTACATAAATCCTTTTTCTTTTTCCTGATAAATTCACATTTATCATATAAAAAAGGCAAAGAGAGTAAATTCCTCCTCTTTACCTTTTTAAGAGCAAATAATCTTGCTAGACATTGACTAATGTTCATTAAATAAATTTTTATCGTATTTGGTACACTTATCGTTTTCCCTCAGCTACTCGCCATTCTTTGTTGCACTTACTGAATCTCTGATCACCAAACTAGGTTCATAGACGATATTTTCTCCTTGATTGCCCGTTTGGATCGTGTGAATGATCCATTCTGCTGCATCTTTCCCCATCCGCTCTTTTGGATGAGTTAAAGTGGTCAGTTTCACTGCGCCCATCTGACTCAACGAGGAATCATCATTTCCGATGATCGACAATTGCTGCGGTACTTGATAACCCTTTGCGATCACCTCATCAAGCAACTGGCTAGCAACTTGATCGTTGTAACAGATGATGCCGGTGCTTGCCGATTCCTTTAGCTGTAAGAGGACTTTTTCACCTAGTTTCCCACGTGAATCAGTCGTGTAGGTAATGATATCTTCCGGCGAAAATTGGATACCGTAGGCTTCGCACGCTTGAATAAATCCCTTCATCCGATATTTCCCTTGTAAATCATCGATTTTCGTGATGAACAGTAATCGCTGATGTCCTTGCTGGATCAAATACTCAGTCCCTTTAAAGCCAACTTTTACATCGTCGACACAAATCGAGGCGACCGCTAATTCTTCATAGACAGCATTGATCATGACCATCGGGATCCCTTGTTCTCTCAATCTGACATAGAGCGCAAGGTTCGGATTGTATTCATTACTTTTTGTCGGCTCTACGATTAAGCCATCTACACCAAACTGCAACATTTTTTCCAAGCAGTTTTTTTCTTGTTGATGATCATTATTCGTACTGGCTAGTAAGAGGGAATAGCCTTGTTCACTCAACGCTTTTTCAATTCCTCGGATGATCGAGGGGAATATATAATCCGATAAATACGTCGTGATGACGCCAATCGTTTTTTGGTTTTTTCTACTTTCTGATGTTTTCTTATACGCGTCATCGACATATGTTCCAGAGCCTTTCTCTTTACGCAGATATCCTTCATTGACTAACAGACCAATCGCTTGTCTTACCGTATGACGGCTGACTTGATAGTCTTTTTGTAATTGGAGTTCAGGTGGTATCGGTTCATTTAGTTTGAAAATTTGGTCAATGATCTTATCCTTTATCTCATCTGCGATCATTTGATATTTTGTTTTATCCATGGTTACTTTGCCAATCCTTTCACTCCGACGTAAGTTGTCCGAACAATTATTTGATATCATTGTAGCACAACTTGTTTTGGAAAGGCTTGTTAACACGAAAAAATATTTACGAGTTTCTTTTTATTAGCGCTTTGTAAGGAACAACTGCTTTTTTTCAGCTTTTAGTTCAAGTGATTTCAAAAGAATTGTAAGATATCTGCTAAGACAGATTCTCCATCAAATGATTCGTAATCCTCTTTACGAATCAATTTGTAAGGAACAGCTTTCACCGTCAGAAAATCTTTTAATCGTTCCACTTCATATTCTGATTGTGGACCGATCATCAGTCCGTCAATCTGCTGGTTTTGGATCGCCTGCTCTGCCACGATTGCTGGTGCAGAGTATACATGTAGAGGTACACCTTTTTCATTTGCTGCATTTTGGATATTTTTTACTAGCAGACCTGAAGTGATCCCAGCGGTGCAAATCAATAATATCCGTTTTTCCTCTGTCGTTTCCATCCGTTCACCACCTTAAGAAATTTTGCGTTTTTTATTGTAAATATCCAATACGACAGCAAGCAACAAAATCAAGCCTTTGATCGCTTGTTGCCAGTCTACTCCAACACCCATGATCGACATCCCATTGTTCAGCACGCCCATGACTAAGCCACCGACGATTGCTCCAGTGATCGTTCCAATCCCTCCAGAAGTGGAAGCTCCTCCGAAGTAGACAGAAGCCATCGCATCCAATTCAAGCGAAGTCCCTGCCTGTGGGGTAGCAGCATTTAAACGTGCGGCTAAGATCAGTCCTGCTAAAGCAGCCATGACGCCCATATTCACAAATACCCAAAAAGTGATTTTCTTCGTCTTGATCCCAGATAATTGAGCAGCTTTCAAATTACCACCTGTGGCATAAATTTGTCGTCCCGCAACTGTCCGATTGGTCAAAAATCCATATATCCCAACAATCACACCTAAAATGATCAATATTACTGGAAATCCTTGGTAGGAAGCAAAGATATAACTTAATCCTAAGACAAGAACGATCGTCAATGCCGCTTTGATCAAGAATGCGTTCATTGATGGTACTTCAAATAAATTTTCTTTTCTTCGCGCTCTCGCACGCCATTGAGCAAATACTAAACTAACAGCTAACACGACACCTAAAATCAACGTCAATAAGTGCATTCCAGGAACACCAAAGATATCTGGTAAATACCCCGTCGAGATTTTTTGGAAACCTCCAGGGAAAGGCGCTAAAGATTGCCCTCCTAAGACAACCTGTGTCAAACCACGAAACATCAATAGACCGGCAAGTGTCACGATGAACGCCGGAATCCCTACATAAGCGACCCAAAAGCCTTGCCATGCGCCGATCACTCCACCGACTAATAAACATAAAGGAACGGCGAGCCATGGACTGATGTTGTTGTTGACCATCAACATACCGGCCATCGCTCCAACAAATGCCATGACTGAACCTACCGATAGATCCACGTAGCCTAAAAGCACGACCAACAACATTCCCGCAGCCAAAATCAAAATATGGCTGTTTTGCAACACGATATTCGTTATATTCAGCGGTCTTAAAAAGATCCCGCCGGTCATTAGTTGAAAAGCAATCAATAAAGCAACCAAAATAATGACCATACTATATTTACTAAAGATATCTAATATCTTTTCTTTTACATTCCAAGCTTTTTTTTCCTGACTTTTTTTTGTGACATTTTCCATCAGCCCACTGCCTCCTCTTCTTTTGTCATCAGGTTCATCAATAACTCCTGATTTGCCTCTTCTCTAAGCACTTCTCCCGTCATTTCCCCTTCATTCATGGTATAGATCCGATCACACATACCGATGATCTCAGGTAGTTCAGAAGAAATGATACAGACACATTTTCCTAAGGCAGCCATTTCTTCGATAATCGTGTAGATTTCATACTTTGCCCCGACATCGATACCACGAGTCGGTTCGTCCAGAAATAAAATTTCCGGTTCTGTCATCAACCACTTAGCTAAAACGACTTTTTGTTGATTCCCACCACTTAAACTACCAACGTTTTGGAACACATTAGTGGCTTTGGTCCTCATTTTTTTCCGGAAGTTTTCTGCTTCGATCACTTCTTTTTCTTGATCTAAAATACCACTTCGACTAATTTTTTTGAGACTAGCAATCGTCGTATTTTCTCTGATGTCCATCAAAAGATTCAAGCCAACAGACTTACGATCTTCGGACACATACGCCAACCCATGATCAATTGCTTGAGAAACATCTTTGATCACTAATTCTTTTCCATCTTTAAAAATCTTACCGCTGAGATTGCTTCCATATGATCGACCAAAAATACTCATGGCAAATTCAGTTCGTCCTGCCCCCATCAATCCGGCGATACCAACAATTTCTCCTCGTCGAATCGAAAAATCGATATGATCATTGATGATTCGGTCGGTGGTCAATGGATGATGGACCGTCCAATCCTTGACTTCAAAATAAACCTCGCCGATATCAGGATGACGATCAGGATAACGATTCGTTAAATCACGACCAACCATCCCCTTAATGATCCGTTCTTCACTGATTGCTGTATTTTCTAACGTTTCAATTGTTTGGCCATCTCGTAAGATCGTGATTCTGTCCGCCACCGCAACGATTTCATTCAATTTATGCGAAATGATGATCGAAGTGATCCCTTGATTGCGAAACTCCTTGATCAACGCTAAAAGATTGGCACTTTCTTCTTCATTCAGTGCTGCTGTCGGTTCATCTAATATGAGTAATCGAACATTTTTAGAAAAAGCCTTCGCAATTTCCACCAACTGTTGATGCCCGACACCGATTTGTGAAACTAAGGTATTTGGATCGATTTTCAAGCCCACTGTTTTTAGTAGATTTTCTGTTTTTCGTTCCGTCAAGTTCCAGTCGATCACGCCATATTTTGTTTGTTCGTTCCCTAAAAAAATGTTTTCTTTGATGGATAGATAAGGACTCAAGGCTAATTCTTGGTGGATGATCACGATCCCTTTCGCTTCACTATCTCTAAGATTTTTGAATTGGCATACCTCACCGTCATACATGATTTCGCCTGAATAACTGCCATAAGGATACAAACCGCTCAACACATTCATCAACGTGGATTTTCCTGCACCATTCTCGCCACAAAGGGCGTGGATCTCTCCACGTTTGATGCGGAGATTGACATTGTTCAACGCACGAACACCAGAGAATTCTTTGATGATTTCTTTCATTTCTAAAATATAATCTGCCATTTTTTCACTTCCTAATCGAGGGTGTGATAGTAGCGCTCAACTTCGAAAAATAAGCGCGAAAACTGAAAATTGTTCTTCAAATTTTGAGATCTCACGCTTGTTTTTGAAGGAGCTACTACTGAAACACTGTTTATTGAGGTTGTGCCAGAAGCGTTTTGAACTTAGCAATAAGAGAGAAAATTGAAAAATAGTTGGTTATATTTCCCGTTTTTTTGCTTAATATTGAAGGTCAGCTTCTAAACACCGTTTATTCGGTTCTAAGGAGTACAAGAGGACAAATGTTCCAAAGCCCTCTTATTGGCCTAAATCACTTTCGCTGTAATACTCAGTATCGATCAGCTCTTGTTTATAATTTTCTTTATCTACAGAAACTGGGTTAGCTAGATAAGTCGGAATGACTTTCACACCGTTATCGTAGGTTTCCTCATCATTGACCGGCACTTCTTTATCATTGTTGATTGCTTCGATCATCTCTACCGTATTATCAGCTAGCACCCGTGTATCTTTAAAGATCGTTTGTGTTTGCTCTCCTGCAATGATGGATTTCACTCCAGCAATCGTTGCATCCTGTCCTGTGATAACTGGAAGTGGTTTGTCGGCTGAGCCATACCCTACTCCTTTTAAGGAAGAAATGATCCCTAAACTAATTGGATCGTAAGGAGAAAGAACTGCATCTAGTTGGTCATCTGTATAGTTAGCACTTAATAAGTTATCCATACGTGCTTGTGCAGTTGAGCCATCCCAACGAAGCGTCGCGATTTGATTGAATTTCGTTTGACCTGATGAGACGTTCAATTGTTTGCTGTCGATATAAGGTTGAAGAATCGACATCACACCATTGTAATTGATCAATGCGTTGTTATCGTCAGGCGAACCGCCAAATAATTCGATCGTAAATGGGCCAGCACCATCTTTTAAGTCTAATTTATCTTCGATATAAGAAGCTTGTAAAACACCTACACCAAAATTATCAAATGTTGCATAATAATCGACATATTCAGAGTTCATCAATAAACGGTCATACGCAATGACTTTGATATCCGCCTGATGTGCTTTTTCTAAGACATCTGTCAATGCTGAACCGTCAATCGAAGCAATGACCAACGTATCCACTCCCTTTGTGATCATATTTTCGATTTGCGCCACTTGGTTTTCTACTTTGTCTTCTCCATATTGCAAATCCGTTTTGTAGCCTTTTTCTTCTAGTTGCTTGACCATATTGTCGCCATCTGCGATCCAACGCTCTGCAGATTTTGTTGGCATCGAAATACCTACGAACCCTTTTTCATCTCCGGCTGCACTGCCATTGCTACAACCAGCAAATACTGTCACTGACATTAATAAAAAAACAATTGCTACCAACCAATTTTTCCCAACTCGTTTCATGTGTGTCCCTCCAAATACTTATTTGATGAATTTATCATAGTTGAAATATAAAACGCTTTCATTGATTATTTTTCTGTGTTTCTATAAATTCCCTCGCAAATTTATGTAAACTTTTGATTTTTCTTCATTTTCTTTTGACGATTCTTGATTTTCTTACGAAATTGACAAACATGCTAATATGAAATTTGAAAACGCTATATGATATAGATAAAAGGGGAGATTCATTATGAAGAACAAAAGTTTTTTTATTCTGGCAGCTTTTTGCCTGTTGTTGACTGGGTGTGCTTTCAACTCTACTGAGCCTACAAAAAATGAGTTGACTATTGGTTTTTCTCAAGCTGGGACTGAAAGTAATTGGCGCAAAGTTCAAAATCAGTCCATCAAAGAAGCACTGGAAAAACAAAATTTCCAAGTCCTTCACCGAAATAGTTACTCTGATCCAAAACAACAGATACAAGATGTGATGACATTTATTGCCTATCAAGTCGATATGATCGTGTTATCTCCTATCGAAGAAACTGGCTGGGATTCTGTTTTGGAAGAAGCCAAAGAAGCGAATATCCCAGTCATCATCGTTGATCGTAACATCACAACGGAAAAACAAGATCTCTATTTGACCCATATTGGTTCAAGTTTCAAAGCACAAGGTAGTCGAGCTGGCCTCTACGTCACCAATCATTACCAGCAAAAAACACAAGAATCGATCCAAGTATTTGAGATACGTGGTTCAGAAAACACATCTCCCACTCGCTTGCGATCAGACGGTTTTTTAGAAACTATCGGTCGCGACCCAAGAATCCATGTCAGGCAAGTGATCACCGGAGACTATATTCGCTTAAAAGCCAAAGAACAATTTTCAAAAGCCATTGATGAGGGAAAACTTGAGGGAATCGATGTCATTTATTCTCACAATGATGAAATGACACTAGGTGCCTTAGATGCGATCAAGGAAAAAAAGCTCGAAAAGAATTTTGTGATTGTCAGCATTGATGCACAAAAAGAGATGATTGATCAATTAAAAAAAGGAAAGGTCAACTGTGTGGTAGAATGCAATCCTTTTATGGGTGAACTAGTAGCCAATACAGTCAAACGCTACTTCGGAAAGAAAGCGATTCCACAAGACATCTACGTTTCTGATACGGTGTTCTCAGATCAAAATGATTTTTCAACGATCCCACCGCGGGGATATTAGGAGGAAAAATGAAAAAGAACGAAAGCATTAAAGTACTACTTCGACATACAAGTTGGCTCATGTTATCTTTAGCAATCACGCCTTTGATCATTAGCATTGCACTTTATACACATTATCTTTTTTCCTATGAAAAAAGTATCCATAATATCTCGATTGCTAATCAAATCGCCAGTAATGTAGAAGAAACGATCATCGAAGAAGCTCTTGGATTAACTTATGGACAGATCACACCTGAAGAATTCCAAAAGAGCAACCAGATCAATCGCATCAAAGAAGAAATCAGTGCAATCAAGGTCAGCACTCAAAACTCACAAGAATTAGCAACACTCAATATCGTTTTGCGCTCCCTTGATAATGTTTCTGACTATTTAGACAAAATCATTGCAAATATCCATCAAAAAGAAACATTCGCAGAGAATCAAGCATTGATGTTACATGTTGAATCTGCGGTCAAACTTGCCCATGACATCTTACAAGATTTTGTCAAAATCGAAATCGATACAGCTTCCGTAAAAAGTGAAGAAGTTCGCAGTTCCTTGGTGATTCTCTCCACCATCGAGGCTGTTATCATCGCGCTGATTTTCCTAATGACAAGAAAGTTCAACACGAAAATGATGTACCAAATTCAACAGCCTATGGATGAAATGATCAAAATGGCTGATGCTTTAGCAGAAGGACATTTAAATCATCGGATCAAAACTCCACAAAATAATGAGTTAAAAAAATTAAGTAATAGCATGAATGATATGGCTGATAACTTAGTGATTTTGTTAGAGGAAAATGCGTTGAAACAATATAATCTTGCGCAAAGTGAAGTCAGGACACTACAAGCTCAGATCATTCCCCATTTTATTTATAATAGTTTAGATGCCATTTTGGTCTTGGCAGAAATGGGTCAAATTGAAAAAGTCAAAGAAATGACATATTCCTTATCTGACTTTTTCCGCATTTCATTAAGCCAAGGAAAAGACTGGATACCAGTCGAACAGGAAATTCGACATTGCGACAATTACCTGAAGATTTTGCAAATCCGCTATGGAGACCAATTATCTTATCAATTAACCATTGATCCAAAAGTCAATAATCATCCAATATTGAAAATGATTCTTCAACCATTGATTGAAAATGCGGTCTATCATGGAACCAAATTGGTACGTCGGTCAGGAAAAATCATCGTAAAAGCGTATATAGACCAAGAAGAATTTATCCATTTTTGGATCATTGATAACGGAAAAGGGATTACTGAAACCAAGTTAGAGGAGATCAACCAAGAACTCGCAGATGGCCTAGATACTAATTTCCATAAAGGATATGGACTCTTTAATGTCAACAAACGCTTGCTTTTATACTATGGAACCGATGCAAGTATCAAGATTACTAGTCGGATCGATCATGGAACGGTCATCCATGTCGTTGTCCCTACAAAAAATATAGATAGGAATGAAGCAAATGTATAAAATTTTTATTGCAGAAGATGAACATTTGATTCGCGAATCATTGAAGAGGATGATCACTGAATTTTCAACCTTTTTACCTTTGGGCTCTATTGAAGATGCCAGCGATGGCGAACTTGCTTTATCAATGATTGCCGAGCAGAAACCAGATATCTTATTGACAGATATTCGTATGCCTTTTATGAATGGGATTGAATTAGCCAATGAAGTAAAAAAACTTTTGCCTGATATCCAAATCATTTTTATTAGTGGATATGATGAATTTACGTATGCAAAAGCTGCGATTCAACTTCAAGTAGCCGAGTATCTGTTAAAACCGATCAAACCTAATGAACTACAAAAAAGCCTAGAACAAATCATTCAAAAACTAGAAGCTGACTCCTTATTGAAACAGTCTAAAGAAACAAATGGCTATTCCTTAGAAGTACAAAAAAACTTCTACTTGAATGCCCTGTTCAATAATCAGTTACTACTTTCAGAAGCAATTGAAGAAGGTCGAAAACTTGAACGTGAAATCGCCGGAAATAAATATATGGTTCTTTTGATCGCAAATCATACAAATAAATTTTTTTCAGATTATGATATTTTTCATGAAAAGATGGCTGAGCTATTCGATCACGATAAACAAATACTTTTTTCTTCCCTTTCTTCACGATTTATCAAACTATTGATTTTTGATCCAAATGAAGATCTATTACAAAAAAAAGCAAATCAGGTTGCATTGCTTTCTCACAAAACATTAGGGCATACAACAGATGATTTAGTTATTGCAATCGGATATCCTGTGAAACGAATCAGCGAAATTCCACATAGTTATCAGACTGCTGTTCATTTGCTCAGTTACTTGAAGATCGATCCTAAAATAAAAATTCTTTCTTATTTAGATTATGAAAAAAAGCTTGGCAATTACGGACAATCTTTTGATCTAAAAGAATCCATTCGTTTACTAAGAAAAAGCGAAATTTCTTCGTTTGTTGAGAAGTTGGTCAAACAGACCAATCAACATGCCGATCCACTTCTCGTTAGGCATCTGATCATCAATGAGTTGAATGAATTAGTAACGATACGTCAAAACCAAACCAATCAAGTCGTTTCTTTTACCACTACAGAGGAAATTCCGAACATTCTGTCAGAGAGGCCTCTCTTCATCCAATACCTTGAACAAATGATTTACTTTTTAAAAGAAATGGTACTTGAGAATCACATGAATCAATATAAAGAAGTACTCGAACAATCCATCACGTATATTGAAAACCACTATTTTGAACCAGAGCTTTCTCTTAAAGAAGTGGCTAATCATGTCCATTTGAGCAGCTCACATTTCAGTACGATTTTTTCTCAAGGAATAGGACAAACATTTATTGACTATCTTACTGAACAACGATTGAGCATGGCTAGGCGACTTTTGCGGGAAACCAATTCAAAACTATCTGTCATAGCCTCAGAAGTGGGATACAATGATCCAAATTATTTTAGTTCTATTTTTAAGCGAAAAGAAAAAATCTCACCAAAAGAGTATCGAAAAATGAAAAAAAATCGTACACATTCTTTACAAGAAAATAATTATCTAGTCAACAAATAAGCAACAAAGTCGCGGAGTATTTTTTTCAGTTTAGTCTGAAAAAGTTGTTACTTTCTTAACTGGACTACTTGCTATAATTATAGAAATAGTGAAAAAAGAAAGGAATACGCGTGTGAAAGCAGAAATAAAGAAATTACCTGTGATTATTGTTGGAATCATTAGTATTACTGTGGGACTAAATATGTTTTTGCTTCCACATCAAATTGCTTCAGCAGGCGTAGGATCAATTGGTTTTCTTCTAGAAATGGTCTTGCTGATCGACCGGACATTGATTGTTTGGGCAATCAATCTAGCGATGCTGTGTTTAGCTTTTATCTTTCTGGAAAGAGCAGTTTTTTTTAAAACTCTGATAGGTAGTTTGATATTTCCGATTATTTTAGCGTACACACCGGCTTTGGTAATCACCCAACATTTCCCAATTGCCTTAGTCGCTGGCAGTTTTCTATTTAGTCTTGGAATATTCATTCTTTATCAAATCGGCGCGTCAAACGGCGGGGTTACGGTTCCCCCATTGATTTTCAAAAAATATTTTGGGATCGAACATGCTCTAGGCGTTTTACTGACAAATACCGTGATCATCGCTCTAAACCTTGTGATTCTTGGGATAAGACAAGCGGTTATCTCTGCCATCTCTATTTATCTCATTTCATTTTTCATGAAAAAACTATTACAATTTCAAACTCAATTTTTAGCTATTAAGCCGATTGATTTAGTGAATGAGAGTTCGCCTATTCTAGATGAACAACCTAATAAAAATCTAGCAGAATAAGCATTGTAACTAATAGCTATTAGAAAACAACCCATGAAATCCAAAAATAGGAAACTATTTTCGGGGTTTCATGGGTTGTTTTCTATCGTTTTATTTTATCCATTCTTTAGTTGGAATGAGTTGAATCAAAATGACCACTTCCAAATAAAGTGTCTGGACATTAGTCCTATCACACACCTAAAACCGAATAAACAGCAGAAACAAAAGTAACATCATTGGAAATAAGGCACCATCCACTAAAACAAATTTCGTGGATGGTGCCTTTTTTTCGAGGCTAAGCACTTATGCTTCGATTTCTTGCTTATCGAGGTAAAAGTACTCTATTGTATCTTATCTTCTACTTTTTATCCTTATTTTCCTCTTTATTTTCTTGTTCTTCATCTTCCTCTTTGATCACACGTTCGACACGATCTTCATCCTTTTGTAATTCACGACGTTTACGTTTGAATAGTCCAAAGAATCCCGCAAAAGCAACAAGTATTCCACCAACAAATTTTCCAAAAATCCCTGAAGTTGAACCAGTCTTAGGTAATTGCTTACCTGAAACATCTTCAGAGTCACTTGTTCCTTGTGTGTTAGTCGTTTGGTCATTCGTTTGGTTATTACTAGATAATCCATCGTTAGAGCTGTTATCACTTAGTACTTGGGTTCTTACAATTTGATTATCTGTATCGGTAGTCTCAGTTGTTGTGGTACTACTTAAATCAGTTCCTCCACCACCGGTTCTTGGATTTACCTCTGGTGTTGTCGTGCCTAGGTCGGTTTCGCCGTCTCCTGTACCTGGATCGACTTCTGGTGTGCCTGTTCCTGGGTCAGTTTCTCCGCCTGTGCTTGGGTCTACCTCTGGCGTGCCTATTCCTGGATCGGTTTCCCCTCCTGTACTTGGGTCTACTTCTGGTGTGACTGTTCCTGGATCGGTTTCCCCTCCTGTACTTGGGTCTACCTCTGGCGTGCCTGTTCCTGGATCGGTTTCCCCGCCTGTTCCTGGGTCAACTTCTGGCGTTGTTGTCCCTGGGTCAGTTTCCCCTCCTGTACCTGGATCTACTTCTGGTGTGCCTGTTCCTGGATCAATTTCGCCACCTGTTCCGGGGGCTACCTCTGGCGTGACTGTTCCTGGATCAGTTTCGCCGCCTGTGCCGGGGTCTACTTCCGGTGTTGTCGTTCCGGGACCAGTCTCGCCTCCGCCCGTTCCTGGATCTACTTCCGGCGTTCCGGTGCCTGGATCAGTTTCGCCGCCTGTGCCGGGGTCTACCTCTGGCGTAGTTGTTCCTGGATCAGTCTCGTCTCCGCCCGTTCCTGGATCTATTTCCGGCTTTCCAGTGTCTGGATCAGTTTCGCCACCTGTGCCTGGGTCTACTTCTGGTGTGACTGTTCCTGGATCAGTTTCGCCGCCTGTGCCGGGGTCTACTTCCGGCGTTGTCATTCAGGGATCAGTTTTGCCGCCACCTGTTCCGAGATCTACTTCTGGTGTGCCTGTGCCGAGGTCAGTTTCGCCACCTGTGCCTGGGTCTACTTCTGGTGTGACTGTTCCTGGATCAGTTTCGCCGCCTGTTCCTGGATTGACTTCCGGTGTTGTCGTTCCGGGATCGGTTTCGTCGCCTGTGCCTGGGTCTACTTCCGGTGTTGTCGTTCCGGGATCGGTTTCTCCACCTGTGCCTGGATCGACTTCTGGTGTAGTTGTTCCTGGGGTCACTTGTGGGTTGGTTGCATCCGGTGTTGTTGCATCTGGTGAAGCCATATCCGTCATTGAGGAAGAAATATAAGCAAATTCTCCCCCGATTTGGTAGATATTAAAGTTCGTATCTTTCACAACGATCGTAAAATCACTGCCGCTTCCGTTTGCACCAGTTAAATAACCAGCATACTGAACCCCATTGACCATGATTGGTTGAGCAACAAACTGATTATAAGACACACCGTCTACTGTTATATTGACCGTACTTATAACTGAAGAAAAGTTTGTCTGAGAAACCTGTCCTGTTTTCACAGTTACTGCCGAATTCGCTGTAATCGTGTGTCCGCCATATCCACCACCAGAAAACGTCGCTGTCTGATTCCATCCTGCTAATCCAGCTGCGTCTTCTGCGAGATTACCATCAACTGCTCCCCCAGGACTAATACCTGATTGAGAACCACTATACGTTGGCATCGACATCTCATCTGCGTATGCTGTAGTTGAATCAGTGGCTTTTTGCTCGTCTAAACTAACGGTCACATATTCATATTTCAATGACTCGATCACTTGATCTTTTGCTTGGATTTCATAGTAAGTTGTATTTTCATCCGCTAATTGATCAACGAAATTTACTTTTACATTGATATTGGATTCATCTGTATTTAACCAAGAATCTGTGTTCTCAAAACTCCGTACACCGTGCAAGGATAAAGACGTTTTCAAGCTGTCGACTGTACTACCGAACTGAACAGGTGAGACCAAGTAATGACCATTGATCTCTAAAGGCAATCCATGTGTCGACGAAGAAAATGTGAAATAACCATCTGCTTGATTTTTACCATGGTCGGTAGAAATAGACTCATCATGATAAACTGCATAATAGGTACTACCTTCATAAGTGATGGAAAAATTCTTCTCCATTGCATCTTCAAAATCGCTTTTGATTTCATCTGTTAATTTTGCTTGACCATTTTCTGCTTTCACGTTCAGAGAAAAGCCTGTATCGATTTTCATATTTCCTAATACTGCACCATCATCCGCGGTAAAGTTGGTGCTTTCAGGTTTCGTTTTAGATGAGAAACTTAAGGATTTTTCTCTCGTACTTGCAACTACTTTTGAATCTTTCCAGTTTGCAGAATCTTCATAAGCCTTTTCTTTGGATTCATATAAATGAGGAGAGACCGTTTTATAATTATCTTGTGAAGTTACCTTCACATTCGGATTTGCTTGGATCAATTGCCGATAGCTTGACATTTTCATTACTTGCGCATCACTTGTAGATAAAGTGGAAGTTTGGTAATAAACGTCCGCATCTTTGATTCCTAGAATTTGTTGGATATCATATGCCGTATGACTATCACTGACTTTGATCCCTTCTCCTTCATACATAGAAGAAAGTTTTTCTTTACTTGGTAGTTGATCCATTAACTTAGCTACAAAGCCAGTATTTGTCTTCACACTGCTACTTTGACCTTTTTGTAAGGATTGATTCAATTCATCCACAGAAGTATGTTCAATATCTTGGATGGTCTCATCTTCAACAAGTCGCTTTTCGGACAAAGAGGAACTGTCTGCAGAGGCAGAAAGATTTGGAATCGTGACGCCACCGATAAATGCACCAGCACCTACTGTCAACAGTGCGCCAGCTTCAATCATTCGCTTTTGTTTTTTTGACATCTCTTTATCTGGTTTATTTAATTTCATTTGATCTTTCTTCTTTGCCATCACGACCACTCTCTCTTTCTTTTTCCCTAACTAAAGAGGCTAATATTTTTGTAAAACCTAGAGGATTCTTGTAGCCATGTTCATAAAAGAAATCCGTAAATTCAATTTCTGGCACGGTCACATTTTTTTGGATTGCTAAACTGATGATATTGACATATTGAGAAATATCAACTGTTCCTAGAACCTGCAATCCTAAGATTTTTTTTGTTTTCTTCTCATAAACTAGATAAATACTTGAATAATGATTCTTTCTGCCTTTTTCAATTGGTGAGTATTTGACAATCGATTCATGCACAAGCTGTCCGCCACGCTCTAGATAACGATTCTGGTAGTGTACTTCTTCTGCATCATATCCGAATTTTCTTGCTTGATTCAATGTAATCCCAGTATTCGCAATGGTAAATCCATCCATATTGAATTTATAAGTCCCTGTGGTCATTGCTACTTCTTGCTTTTTCTCGTGGATATTGACAGCAGCGATCAGTCCTTGACGAAAAGCATCGGAAGCATGAGGATTATAAATATTTTCTTTGGTCAAGTCCATATAAGTCGTAGAACAATCCCCTATCGCTAAAATCGAATCATCTGTTGTATACATGTACTTATCAACGACGATTGCTCCACGGTCACCGGTTTCGACTTGTCCAGCTAATAAGAACGAATTTGGTCGGAAGCCAACAGAAACAAAGACGCCATCTGCACGGATAGTCAAATCAGAAGAAGTTTCAACTTCGATTTTAGGTCGACTCCAGATTTTTTTATCAATTGTATGGTAGCTTGTCACTCTAGTACCTAGTAATAGTTGGATACCTTCTTCTTCTAGTTGCTTCTCTACTTCGATTGCGGCATTCTCATCCAAATATTTGTCAAGGATTCTTGCATTTGATTGGATCAAAGTGACTTTCATTTTTCGTTGAGCTAAGATACGAGCAATCTCTACACCGACCAGTCCAGCGCCAATCACTACCGCATGATGGGCTTCTGATATAAATTTTTCAATTGCTTCAGCATCCTTACGCTCTTTCAAAAGAAAAAGTGTCTCATTCAGTTTTCCGCCAGTTGGAGGAAGGTTGGGATACGAGCCCGCAGCCATGATCAATCGGTCATAAGTTATTTCGTGCTCATGTTGACTTAACACATTTCTAAAATTCAACGTCTTCTTTTTCGCATCGATGTTGGTTACTTCTTTTTGAATGCGTAAATCCACTCCTTGAGCAATAATTTCATGCGGTGTTGCATAATTTGCTTGGGAGTGGATATCTTGATGTCCCATCAAAAATAATGGGATTGTTTGGGAGACAAATGTTATTTCATCTTTTTTTTCAAATACGATTACTTCATCGTCTGGATATTCCTCACGAATACGAAGTGCTGCGGCAATCCCCGCGTGGTTTCCTCCAACAATTATGATCCTCATCAACTGCCTCCTTCATTAAGCTATAAAATATACATACGGTTATTTTTAATCTACTATTTATATAAATTATATCACTTAGAAAGACTAGTTGTCAGTTATAAAGGTCTAACCACTAAGACGCAATGAAGCAACTATTTCCTCTTCCACTTATTCAAATCGGTATATTAAAGAATATAATCATTCTTGCTTCAACGGATGAAATATACCGTTCATTTTTTTAGTAAACATCCAGTCATAAAGTAGATATGCTTATTTGTTGAATGTCATAAAAAAATAATTTTTAACGATATCAACTATATGTAGATGGACATATGAAGTTCCCATTCCATTGTTGGTTTAACTACACGGTGACTATTTGATTATGGATGAATATAATAAATATAACGTTATTTAAAAAAAGAGCCATAGAACGGATCGATCAACCATTCCATGACTCTTTATTCTTTTTTATTTAGTAGGACTTATCGCCCCTGTTGCTCCTAATGCTTTCACATCTTTGACACCGAATGTCTCTTCCCAATCTTTCCTAAAATCTGTCACTGCCTTATGAATGGAAGGCATACCGAATACTTGTGCAAAAATATCTGGTGACGCAGTAATACTGTGCGCCCCTTGGCGACAAGCATGATTGACTTGTGCAACATTTTTAAAACTAGCAGCTAAGATCTTGCTCTGAGATTGCGTTCGTTCGATTTCCATTGCTAATGCTTTGATAATAGCAACAGCATCGATATTCAGATTTTCCATACGGTTATAATAAGGTGCCACATAATCGGCACCTGCGGCAATTGCTAAGTATCCTTGCATTTCAGAGTAGATAGCGGTTGCAGTGACATATGCTCCTTTGGCTTTCAGTTGTTTGATGGCAGCCAGTCCTGGTTCGTTCACTGGTACTTTAATGAAGATATCCTTACCAAGGTGATCCATGATTACTTGGGCATCAGTTAAGATTTCCTTCGTTGTTTCTCTAACTACTTGTACATGTAAACTTGCTTTTCCAATGAGCTGCTTGATTTCTTTCAAGTGAGCAAACAAATCAATCTTTCCTTCTTTTTTGATGATTGAAGGATTTGAAGTTACTCCAGATAGCGGAAGGATCGATTGGTAATAACTAATTTTCTCAATATTGATCGTATCTAACATAAATTCCATTTTTTTCATCCTTTCAACAGATATGTTGCTCTGTATTTTACTGAATACTGATTTTAGTCTTGATACCAATCTCAACGATTTCTTTTCCTTCGACGTATAAAGTACCTGGAAGTTCAGGTGTTACCGCTCCATCAAATTTAATTGTGATATGTCCAAGCTCTTTTAGATTATCATTGACCAAACTTCCGACAGACGTGATGCGATAGCTTGTCTCATCGACGAAGAGCTGTTGTCCTACTTTGATCTCTCCGTGGATTGGCTGAAGTTCAATATGGTAACAATAGGCTGATAGCATATCGGGTGCATCTTTTCCAAATAGTATCACGAGCTTCTCTTCTTTAAAGAGCGTAGCTTCTGCGCCAATCGAAGTGACTTTTGTTGAATAAACTGACATTTTTTTCCTCCTAGATTCAACTATACATTCCAAAGCTTGCTATCCATGCGACTAACACCCTAGGTACACCGTTTAAAAAGCGTGAATATAAAACGGAAGGTACGCCAACCTCTACTGTTTCAGCCTCTGCTTCTTCTAAGCCTAATCCGACAGGGATGAAATCACAAGCATTTTGAGTATTGATGGCAAATAACGCAGGTAAAGCAAGCTGTGGTGGAATATTGCCTTTTCCGATCTCCACCCCGATCAGTGTCCCGATGACTTGGCTGATTACTGCCCCAGGTCCTAATAATGGAGAAAGAAACGGTAAGGAACAAATAAAACCGATGATCATCAACCCCCAAATATTCCCTGCTAAAGGTGCCATAATATTGGCAAAGAAATTACCGATACCAGATCCTTGTATGATCCCGATCAACAAAGAAACAAATGCCATGAATGGAATGACCGTATTGATCATCGTCTGTACACCTTCGCGCGCGGACTGATTAAAAGTTGCCACTACTTTTCCTGCACCCATGCCGATTTTTGCAATAAAATTCTGCTGTTCAGCTTTTTGTTCAGTAATTTTTTTGCTTGTATCGTACTTATATTCACGTGCTGCTACACGCTTATTTTCTATGTTATCAGATTGACCGACTGTGCCTTCTTCAGTAGTCAGTGTGATTTGATTGATCCCTACTGCCGAGACGTAAATGTCTTCTGTAATGTATTGTGCTAATGGTCCGCTTTTTCCTGTTGGTACGACATTGATCGTAGGTATTCCTTTTTTTGGATAGATCCCACAACGCAACGTTCCTCCGCAATCAACGATTGCTAAAGCGATTTCATTATCTGGGATAGAAGTTTTAAAGCCATTGACTGCTTCCATGCCTGTCAATTCAGCAATTTTATCGACGATTGCTGGCTTTTCTCCCCCACCAGTAATATAAATGAATTTGTGTTTTTCTTCTGTTGGTGTGATCACTAATGGCCCTCCGAACCCACCAGTTCCTCTTACAATTCGAATACTATGATAGCTCATTTTCTCACTTCCTCCTTATTCTGTCGCTGTTTCTACTGTTTTACTCAGGGTAACCCCTTGTTGTTTACAAACATATGCGGTGGTAAAATCTGTCACCCAACCACCAATAAAATTCATAAGAATTCCGACAAACATATAACGTACAGCTAATTCCATTGAATTTAATCCTAAGGTTGTGATTCCTTGGGCGATTCCTAACCAAACAAATAATTCACCCGGATTGATGTGGGGAAAGACGCCATTGCTCGTATGACAAAATTGTGCTTGAGAAGCATAATAGCTTGGCTTGTAATATTCAGGCAAAAAGCGAGCCATTGTAAAAGACATCGGATTCCCCAACATAAAGGCAGATAAAAAAGGTAAGATCAAATATCTTGTGACGGGATTCTTCGTTGATAATTTGGCAACTTTAGTTACTCGTCCTTCACCTAAGAAAGCAATCAGTGTATTCATTGCGACCATTAGGATCAACACTACAGGGACGATACCAGTCATCCAAGATATAAAAGTTTCCGCACCCGTTTCAAATAAACCGATGAAGCCTTCCGCAAATTTTGTGATATATTCCATTATTCAACACTCCTTTTTCTTGATAGGTATTGTTTTTTCCATAAACTGAATTGAATGCCAAGCATCGTAAGTGGGGAAGGTAGCGATTCTTCTTGATAATTGCCTAGTTCTACCCGCAAATAGATTTCTCTGGCATTTGCCATTGCTTGTTGCACCAATTTATTTTCTGTTCGTACCAAAGGATGATAGTTGTCGATGTAGTGGATATCTGTTCCGATATATTGTGGCAATAGACGAAACTTTGCTAGAACAGTCACGCCCTGCATCTTTCGCGCATCAATAATGATCCCTTTTTGATCGACAGCAAACATGACGATCGTTCCTGCTTTGATTTTTCCAGATCGACGACCGATAGCCACCTTCCCTTTTCTGCGCATTTCTAGATAGATTTGATTAAAGTGCTTGATTTGTTTCATTCCAAGTATTACTTGCAGTCCGTAAGCAACAAGTGCAAATGCGCCGAATATATATATGAAATTCATGTTATGACCCCCTTTCGTATCATCCAATTTTGTAACCCAACTAAATCATCCAAACGACATAGTTCACTTCTAAATTCAGGATCGCCAATAACAGCAAAAAGCTGATCATACAGTTTTAGCAATTCTTTTTCTTTTTCCATCGTTAGATCTTGTGGAATGGCTAACAACAAGACGACTTGTACTTGTCCGTTGATCGTGGAGATTCCTTTCCTAAAGATACCCACTGATAAAATAATTTCAGCCGATTTTTTATTGATGGCATGAGGAAAAGCAATGCCATATTCAAAAATCGTACTCCTTAACTTTTCTCTAATAAACAGTTGCTCCTTAAATTCTTGATCGACTAAGCCTTTGCTCTCAAGAGATTCAAGCATATGATCAAGATTTTGTTTGTAGGGTTTCTTTTCATTTAAAATCTCAAAATCTAATTTTAAGTGATGAACGTTTGCGGCTCTCAACTTTTCTGCTTTACGCCACTCTTCTTGCAACCAAGTTTCGTTGAATAGATTGATCAATCGAATGATTGGGGTATGTTTCTTTACATTTTTCAGCGGAATGGTTGTAAAAACAGCAAAATATTGGTCTAAGTCTTCCTGCTGATACTCCTCCTCAGAAAAATGGACCATGCTGATTTGCGGACCCAAAACCCGTTCCAATTGACGGCGAATAATCAAGGCTGTTCCTTTTCCGGTATTACAGACGATTGCAATTTCTTTGTGTTCGTTGTTACTGGTTTGTTTCCTCAATGCAAGTTCAAAATAAAAGGCAATATAGCTGATTTCAACAGTCGGAACCACTCGTTGTAACTGCTCCCCAATCTGCTGTAGACCAATTTTTGCCAGTTCATAGGCTAGAGGATATTGGGATTCGATTTCACCATAGAACAGATCTTGAAGCTCTATTCGAAAAATCAAACGATTGAGCATGTAAATGAAGTGCTCTTTTATTTCATGGACTAAGAAGGTTTCATCAAATTCTACTAGTAAATTTTGATGAATTGTCTCTATCATTTGTTGAAATAACTGTTCGATTTTTTGCTCATCAATAGTAGACTTATCCATGCCAGCAATAGCACTTATATTAAGAGGAAAACTGAGAAAAGCTTGTTCTGTTTGGCTTAATGTGATGCTATATTCATATTCCAAATGATGGATCAATTCGACAAAAGCAGGATGACTCGTCATAAGGTCCATATATTCATTTGGCAAATCTACCAGTATATTTCCTTTAAGGAGTCGTTTCATTGTAATAGAAATCGTTTTTTTCAAAAGAAGGCCCTGATTTTTAGGTAAATTAAATTTTTGAACTAAGTGTTCTACGAAATCTTGTGTGCATTCTGATAATGGACGTTCGGCAAAATATTCTTGTACATAATGAAGGTGTAACAGTCGTAGATCCAGTTCTTCTCCACGCATACGCAGTCCACGATTCGGCGTTCCAATCACTTCGACATTAAAAGAGGAAATCAGTTTTTTCATCACTCGTAGATCTTTGACAACAGTACTTCGGCTGACCCCTAATGCTTCTGACAGATCATCGATCAGCAAAAAATCTTTTTGCTCGATCAGCTTCTTGACGATAAAGAAAACTCTTTTACTGCAAGAATTAAAATCGCTCTTCCGCCTCAAACTGCCGTTCATTATCAAATCAAATTTTTCAAAATTTTCAATTTCGATATGAAAATCATTCTTATGTTGAACGATTTCTGCAATTCCAATCAATTCTTCGTTTAAAGATTCAATGCTGGTTTTTACCGTTTGCGTACTTGTATTCAGCTGTTGTTTCAAACTGCCGATCCTCATTTCTTTGTGGGTAACCAGTAATTGTAGAATTTGATACCATCTGTTCACCACCGTCATTTACTTCCCCCACTTATTATCCTCTAGTTTTTCCTCCGGCCACATTTGTGGTTACTCCAGTGATATAACTCGAACGATCAGATAGATAGTAACTAACTAAGTCAGCGACTTCTTTTAATTTCCCGCTTCGACCTAATGGAATCGTGCTCGTTTTGGCATAACCTGCTCTAAGCTCTTCAATCGTGATGCCACGAGTATAGGCCAAGGCTTCTTCATAAGAAAGTGTGCGTAGTCCGGTTTCCTCCATGATTCCTGGGGCGATCCCTATTACCCGAACATTTGATTTTCCTAACTCTTTTGCCCAAGATCGAGTAAAGCTGTTGACAGCGGCTTTCGTTGCCGCATACGCACTTTGCCCCTCTGAACCTTCAAGTCCTGATTCAGAAGACATATTGATGATTACTCCTTCTCCTTTAGCAACTAAGATTCTACTTACTGCTTGAGTCATCAAATATAATCCTTTTTGATTGATTGCGATGATTTTGTCAAATACTTCCTCGGATAATTCATATCTCCCATGCGCTTGCTTTTTATCCACTAATAAGCGTGGAATGTTGATGCCTGCATTGTTGACCAAACCATCTATCGTACCAAAGTGATCCTTTACTTTTGCAACTCCAGCTTCTACTTCTTGTCGTAATGTTATATTGGTTTTTACAAATAATAATCGTTGATGTTTAAGTGTCGAATCTTTAATATCAAAATTTGCTACATTGACATGTTGTTCCAATAGACTTTCTACGATACTTTTCCCGATACCAGAAGATCCTCCGGTTACAATAATCGTTTTCCCCTCAATGTTCAGCCAATTTGTCATAAGCTATCACCCCTTTTTTTGTTTACGCTTTCAGTATAGCTACGTAGAAGAAAATAATTAAGTCAGACTTTTTTTGAATTTCCAAAAAAAATCTGACTTAATGTCTTTTTATGAGTGATGTTTTTTTTATTTACTAGTTCTTTCCTTTATAATATTTTTTTACGTGAGGATTATCTTTCAGTTTTATCGGCTACCTTCTGATTTCGAACGTTTTAACCAGCATATTCCTATTACGAAGACTATAAACATACCCAAGCCAACCATACTAGTCGAATACATCGATTGTTCCGCCGTTTTTGGAAGATGACTCACTTTTCTAGGTTGTTTTATGGGTGTACTATACGTAACTTTATCTTTTTTCATTACTTTAGTTATTGCTTTAGTTGTTTCAGTTGTTTTTACTGTTTCATACACTTTGTTTCCTTCTGGTTGTTGGATCGGTGGTATCACCGGTTCAATGATTTGCGGTAATTTTTCCCATTGTGCGGTATAAGTCATATTACCTTCCACAAACTCGCTGACAGTTGGCGTCCAACCGATGAATTTATAGCCTTCTCTTGATGGTGTTCCACTAAACACAGGGGTTGCTATGCCTTTAATCAATTTTGAAAATACTTGGTTTTCAAAAATGGTTTGATTTGCAACACCGTCTGTATAGATCACTTGATAAGTGACAGTTTGTGGAATCACAGGTTCCCAAATGGCCGTATAAGTGACATCACCAGTCACTGTATCAGTTATTGCTTTATCCTATCCTTTAAATATATACCCAGCTCTTGTAGGTTGCCCACTAAATATGGGTGTCGCAGAACCGGCGACTAAATTGTTAAAGACTTGATCTGCAAAAATCTCTTCATCTGGTACACCGTCTGTATAGTTGACCTGATACGTTGGAATTGGTTCCCATGTTGCTGTATAAACCGCATCGGTTGTAACTGTCTCGCTGACAGTCGGACTCCAACCAGCAAATGTATAACCTTTTCTTGTTGGTTCTGCACCAAAACCTGGTGTAGCAGTTCCAGGTTCAATACGTTTGAAAGTTTTATCCTCAAATACAACTTCATTCTCTACACCATCTACATAACTCACTGTAAACGATTCAATTGGTGTGAATGAAGCATTTATAGTAATTGATGCTAGTCGAGAAGCATTTGACGCATCTACTGGTAGCTAGACATGAATTTCAAGTGTATTTATATCACCGACTTCACCTTCGATGGTAAATGGAACGCCGATCATACGAACACTTGGATCTAGGTACGGGCTAGTATTACTGAATAGGTCGCCGACCTGATATTTTCCTAAGGAGGTCCCATTTAGAAAAACTTCCAGCTCCATCTCACTAGGATTTCTTCTTTCCGCATCAGTATTATCTAGCGTGCTTAGATCAACCATGACCATTGCTCTGCCACTTTGTTGGTTTTGAGATAACAATTTCACTTGTGTTGAAAATATCCCTGGAGAACTTCCAGGATTGATTTGTGCACCATTAAAACGCCATGGGATCATTGCATCTTCCCCGACATCATAGTAATCAATGCCATTTGCAGAATACGACACTTCTGAATTGATTCATAGAGTTGCCGCAGAAATAGTTGGATTGAAACCTAAAAATACCAGTAAAACAATAAAACAAGCGACTATCTTTTTCATAATGATCCTCCATTCTGACATGAAGTCAAAAATCACATTCCGTTTACATATTAAATTGCTCAATACTGATCAATAAAAAAATGAATGTTTTCCGTTTTGTAAAACCTCCTTTTTTTGAAAAATTAATGATAGTAAATTCGATCACAAATTTAATCTCCTACCTTTCTATTTAGTTATAATGTTTCATTCGCTTTTAATTTATTATTAAAATTATAAAAATATAAAAGCCTGCGATCATACACCAAAATTGTTATGTTTTTTTGTTTATTAGATATTTTTTAGCGGTTTACAAAAATGAAAGTTCACTTAATCTCAAGTAAATTATAACGAATTTTAAATTAAAATTGCATGAATTTTAGCGTGCCAAATTCTCATAATACTAGTAAACCAGTAATTAAATATGTTCTATTTTTTTGTTTAAGTTCTCGTTTTTTCAAATTCAATCAATTTCATCGCTTCTTCCTAGCAATATATTTCTGTTAAAAAGTTATAAAAAAACTAAATATTGTTATTAAATTCACAAAAAAATATTCTTTAATAATTTCGTATTTTCTATCTTCATCGCTTATTTTGATCAGAAAAGTAAAACAAAGATTGCTTATCCATCGATAGCAATGAACTTTTTTTAAAAAAATTATACAAAAATAAGCAACGAAATACGGAACAAGCCACAATTTCCGGGTTTCATTGCTTATTATTTTAGCTTAGGCTTCGATAGAATTGCTTTAACTTTTCTTTTTCCTCTTTTGTCAAAGCTTGCATAGGCTTGCCTTTTCTCGCTCCTTCGATTCCATATAGCATATGCAGACAGGCGCCACTGTCCACCTTTTGACGAATTTCAAAAAATATCTGTTCCGTTCCCTTTTCTTTAAATTTTTCTTCCGTTGTCACACCAATCTTTCGCAAATTTTCTTCTAATACTTTCCCTATATTCGGTAGATTACTTAACTCTGTCATAAGATTCCCTCCAAAAGTTTGGCTTTGATATATTGCATCGTACACTTAGAATATTCTATCGTTTTTCTTTAGTATACCATCTTGAGAAACGCACTAGCAATTCCTATAAGAACGCTACTTCGAAAGAAAGTAAACTGTTGCTTTTAGCTACTCAGTGTAGGCTTGCTCCTGTAAACTTGAATCTTCTGCTTTTTTCAGATATCATTGGTTCGTAACTAAATATGATTTTGTTTGCAGGAGGACGTTATCGCGTTGAGAAGGTAAAACCTGACCCTTTGAACCTGTTGGTTGATACCAGCGTAGGGAGCAAATGTCCTTTTTGTTGATGCGAAATCGAAACAATCAAGGCATTCTTCTATACTGGAAGAATGTCTTTTTTCTATTTTAAGGAGGAATTTGATGAAAAAAGTACTAAGTATTGCTGGCTCAGACTGTAGCGGTGGCGCCGGTATCCAAGCCGATTTAAAAACATTTGCCGCTCATGGTGTTTATGGAATGTCTGTGATCACCTCAGTAGTCGCTGAAAATACCGCTCGTGTGATCTCATACCAAGACATCGCACCAACAATTATCAATGAACAAATGACAGCTGTTTTCGAGGACATCTATCCTGATGCAGTTAAAATCGGTATGTTGTCGTGTGCAGATACGATGTTAGCTGTCGCAAGCAGTCTACAAGAATGGCAACCTAAAAATATTGTACTAGATCCTGTGATGTATGCGAAAAATGGCGATGCCTTGATGGAGCCAGAAGCAATCGACACATTGATCAAAAACGTCTTACCATTAGCTACTTTGATCACCCCAAATATTCCAGAAGCAGAAAAAATCGCAGATCGCTCGATTACTTCCCTGGAAGAAATGGAACGAGCAGCAAAAGCTATTTATGAAACATGTCACGCTGCAGTTTTGATCAAAGGAGGCCATCGCACAGGTGAAGCCACTGATATATTGTATGATGGGAAAAATATTTACTCCTATACATCTGAACGAATCGTCACAAAAAACACCCATGGCACTGGTTGTACCTTCTCTTCAGCGATTGCCTCACAACTCGCTTTGGGCGTACCATTAGACCAAGCAATTTCCAAGGCTAAAAAATATATCACTACTGCAATCGCACATTCACTAGAATTGGGCGAAGGTCATGGCCCAACCAATCATTTCTATTCACTCTATCGCAATGGTCTTAAGGAGGAACAAAGTCAATGAATACATTTTTAAAAACAGCTGTAGAAACGGTCCGTATGAAAAATCCTTTGGTCCACCATATCACGAACTATGTAACGGTCAATGATTGTGCGAATGTCACTCTTGCGATCGGTGGTTCACCAATCATGGCTGATGATGCGTTAGAGGTAGCGGAAATCACAGCAATGTCACAGGCATTGGTACTAAACATGGGTACTTTGAATGAACGTACCGTAGCTTCGATGCTTTCAGCTGGGCAAACAGCCAACGAAAAAGGTATCCCGATCATTTTTGATCCAGTCGGTGCAGGGGCTTCACAGTTTCGTAATCAAACAGCGAAAACGATCATAGAAAACTTGAAATGTGCAGTGATTCGTGGCAATATTTCAGAAATCCGCTTTTTAGCGGGAATCGCAAGCACGACGAAAGGTGTCGATGCCTCGGCAGATGATGCAAGCTCCATTGAAGAAGCCCAACGGATTGCTGATCAATTAGCAACCGCTCACAAATGTATCGTAGTGATCACCGGTGCGACAGATGTGATTTCTGATGGGCGGCGTAAAATCTTAGTGCACAATGGTTGTCCTGAAATGAGTCGGATCACTGGCACGGGCTGTATGCTCACTTCATTGATTGCTAGCTTTTGTGGGGGGTCTCCTGAACATCTTTTCCATGCAGCAACTACAGCTGTTCTTACCATGGGGATTGCTGGCGAGCTTGCGTTGGAACAAACGGCTGGTACGGGAAGTTTTCGGATCGCACTGATTGATGAAATCAGCCGTATTGATCGGGAAACATTACTACTGCGAGGAAACTACTTTGAAAAATGACATCAACTATTCCTTATACCTAGTGACAGACCAGTCACTGCTGAAAAAAAAGCCCCTCCAAGAAGCAGTGCAACAAGCCCTTGAAGGAGGTATTACCGTCTTACAGTTGAGAGAAAAAAAAGCCAATTCACGAGATTTTTATGAGGAGGCGATCGCATTGAAACGATTAGCTAAACCATACAATGTTCCATTGATCATCAACGATCGAGTAGACATTGCGTTATCTTGTGATGCAGAAGGTGTTCATGTCGGTCAAACAGATCTACCTGTGGCTGTGGTGAGAAAAATGATTGGCCCTGAAAAAATCATCGGCGCTTCCGTCCAAACACTCGAACAAGCAATTTCCGCTGAACAAGCTGGGGCAGATTATTTAGGTGTAGGGACGATGTTTCCAACCGCTACTAAAACAGATGCCATCATCGTATCAAAAAATGAACTCAAGAAGATTCTTCAACACGTTTCGATCCCTGTTGTTTTGATCGGTGGTCTCAACGAACACACGATTGCAGAATTCAAAACCTTCCCCGTTCAAG
Organism: Enterococcus sp. AZ171; assembly: GCF_051714005.1. Classification (NCBI taxonomy): domain Bacteria; kingdom Bacillati; phylum Bacillota; class Bacilli; order Lactobacillales; family Enterococcaceae; genus Enterococcus; species Enterococcus sp. AZ171. Next base: position 1,980,861 of record NZ_JBIORA010000001.1, read on the forward strand.
GCTTTGCTGTGGTTTCAGCGATCCTAGCAAAAGAAGAAATCAAAAAAGTGACTAAAGAACTTTCTGTACAAATCAATACGTTCATCAAAAAACAGTAAAAACATAACCACCATTAAAAAGGGGGATTTACATTTCGATTGATCCTCGATGATATTCATTTAATTTAAATTCACGAACCCTACTTGTCGTAAAGCAAAAAAAGAACCCTTGAAAATTCAAGGGGTCTTCCTCTGTCTGATAATAAGAAATTAACGACGGATTTCTTTGATACGAGCTGCTTTTCCGTGTAATGCACGTAGGAATTTAAAGACTAGTTACATATACACCAAAAACTCCAAAACATTTTCATATCAAAATTTTAGATGTCTTAGACTATTCACAAATTGTCATAAAAAATCAACTATCAATCAATTTTTGCCCCTTTTCTGCCCCTTTCTCAAAAAAAGTACCTCAAGGCACTCCGCTATTTAGAGTTATAAAAAGACTGAAAACTAACATATCAACTATTACTTTTATCTACAATCTGAATTTTTTCCATTTTAGTAAAAAAAAAATAATAATAGGTTCATTAGAGAATTTCACCTAACTTACAGTATAAAATGTAATGAAAAGAATATGAATAATATTTGTAATTAAATGGATAATTCTATACAAACTATTGCAATCTAAAAAACCGCTAAGTTATAAATAAATATGGGATAAATCTATCTCTCTTATATTTATTTAAAGTGTTTGAAACATAAATATAATATTTTTTTATTATTATAAGTTAATTAGAAAGGATTTTTATTTTGACTTCAGAAGAAACTTATCAAACTTTAAAATTACTTGCACAAACAAAACGAAAAGATTTCTTAAATTCCAACGATTATGCCTCAATAATGACTGATATCATGCTACAAATACTAAATTTAAAAGACAATTCTTGGAAGTATCAAGATTTAGCACATTATAAATTCAATGTTGATCTAATATCTCTTTATAATGATTATTTAACACTAAATGAATCTGACTTTAAAAATAGAGATATTTTAAATTTAAAAAAATCATTAGAAAATAGCATATATAGTACCCTAGAACCTAGATTATTACAAGATGAAATACAGAATTTAATTACAAATGAAGAAGATAGTTTTTTAGTAATACCATTAAGTATATTTCAATATGACTCATCAAAAAATGAATGGATTAGTCACGAAGTAGGATCCATTATAAAAAAAAAATCAGATCAGATTGAAGTAGAGATTATCGATAAATCTGGTTTATTTATACCTTCTCGTGCAAAACAAGCAGATTATGTTTGGTCTCAAAATTATGAAAATACTCCTCCAAAAATAATTATTGATTATCATTATTATGTTTCATTTGAAAAAATTTCAGAACTTTCTGATTTATTATCATTAGGGATTAATAATTTAGAAACACAAAAAAAACGTGTTTTTTTATTGCCTTTCACACCTGAATTTACTAATTTTCCTCATTCAAATATAATAGATTATTTTTTTACTAAATTAAGTACTATATCAAGTAAAGAATATTATGGAAATAAAATCAGTAGTTACCAAGCTTTAGGAAATTGTTTCTCAAAAGAATTAGATGCCACACTAAAAGTAGCATTAGGTAAAATAAAGCCTAATAATTATTTCGAACCCCTATCTATGGATAAGCTTAATTCTTATACTTCATTTTCAGAATATAAATTACCTAATATTAAGTCTACTAGTACTATTTATGCTTCTTTAATTGCTATTCTGATGGACCGTTTAGAATCTCTAAAATTTACGAAAGAAGAGTATCAAACAAACCTCATAGAACTATATAATACTTATAAATATTTAAAGAGTTGTCGTCAAGATAGTCCGTTTAAAAAAACATTACAAAATAAATTAACAAATCAACTATACAGTAAATCTAATTTAGTTATTTCAAAATCCCAAAGAACAAATCTTTCTATAGATAGTTCCAATATGAATATAGACTATATAAGAAACATAAGAAAAGCATTAATACACGGATATTATAATCCTAAAAGTCTAGATGGTTTAAACGAAGAAATAAAAAAACAACCTTTTTATAAAAGAAAAAAATGGAAAGAAAGTATTACAATCAATTATAGGAACCGGTAAAAAAATATAAATTAATTAAAAATAACAAAAGTTATTTTTATATGATAAGACGGGGGATAAATATGAATCAAGAAGAGAACTATGCCCATTTCGTAGAACAGGCAAAAACTAAAAGAACAGCATTCATGAATGACGAAAAATATGCTTTTTTTTCTATGCAAATAATTTTACAATTACTCAATCTAATGGGTAACAAAATTACTTTATCAAAAATGGAATCCTATAAGCCTAACATAGAATTAATTTCTTTATATAAAGATTATTTGGATCTAAACGTAAATGATTTTAAATCTCAAAATATAGAATTACTAAAAGTTTCGTTAGAAAATAGTATAAATGCTTCAATTGTACCAGAGCTGTTACCTTTTGAAATTAAAAATTTAATTCCTAATAAAAAAGAAAGCTTTTTAATACTACCAATTACGGTAGCTTATTATGATTTTTCTATTGAAAATTGGCAATTTCATGAAGTTAGTTGTAGAATACAAAATAAAAATAATTTTATTCAATTAGAATTTTTTGATAAAGCTAATCAATTCTATTCATTAAGAAATAATTCTAAACCATTAACTATGGATCCTCATCCTGTCCAACGTAATAAAAGAGATATTATTAATTACTACTATATTATACCTAAAGAATCCGTGAAAAAACTATCTACAGTTCTTTGCTTGGGTACTGTAGGTATTAGAAAACAAATTAATGAATTATTAGATAAAATAGAAATGCAGAAATCTGATTCAAATAATATGGAATCAGATTTATCAGAAAATTTTTTTTCAAAAATTAAAAAATTAGCAATAAACGAATATTATGGAGAAATTGTTAGCACGTATCAAAATCTTGTAGAAAATTGCCTAATTAAAGAATTAGATATTGCTTTAAAAATTGCATTAGGAGAAGAAAAAGAATGTGAAGTATCCAAAATAAAGCATTCGCTTTCTTTGAAAGGCATTCAAGCTAAATATTTGTCTACTTGTAAATTACCATATATTAATTCAACTAAAGAAATATATTGGTCATTAATTGCTATATTACTAGATAGATTGGAAACTTTAAAATTTGATATTTCTATAACTAGAGAAATTATTGAAGATATCTTCAATACTTATTCTTATCTTAAACATTGTAGAATTAATCATCCACTAGCAAAAAAACTACAAATGTATCTAACAAATAATTTCTATAAAAAACAAGATTTTTATATTCCAAAATTGGATTATACTAATATTCATACTGATGTTATTAGTATGAATATTAGTAATGTTCACTCTATTAAGCAATCATTAAATAGAACGTCTATAGTACCCAAGAATATTGATTTATTAGAAAAAGAAATAAATAAAGTAAAAAAAAACAAACAAAAAAATTTTAAACGTAGTTTAAAATATATAGATCGTTAAATATAGCCGATAGTATTTTCTTTTCCTTAACTAAAAAATTATATTTAAATAATCATAGATAAAAACTCTCAGTCACTTCCATAAAGGAATTTTATGACAACAACGAACTGCCAATTGATTCTTCTTTTTACAAATAAACATATACAAAGGTTTTATTTTATAGGAATTAAAGCAACGTCTTATACTTAAAGTAACAACTAAAGAGGACGTGAAGATAAATGTCAAATTTAGAAAACAAAGAAGAAAAAGTTCTAAACAAAATCGTTGTAGTAATCAATAAACTGGATAATGGAATTAAACGAACTTGATACGTTATCTGAAAATCCAGAAAAAACATAAGCTAAAAAATGGTTAGTTGAACGAAAGGCGATTCATGAAATAAAAAATGCTTCGTGAAGCTGACTAATATGAAAAGTATGATGAAAAAAGAACTTGATAAAAAATTTAAAGAAATTAACGATCTATTACTTTGATACATTTAAACGACTCATTTCGAGTCGTTTTTTTACAATAAAAAACTGTTCTTTTAGACATCATAAATCAAATAATGCATTATAGCTGAAATTTGTATGGAGTGGATTCCTATTACTATATATACAAATCCTCATATAACAAGTAAGATGAATAATGAAATAATCAGCATCATGAAGGAATTAAGAAAGAATCCTTAGATTTTGCTACCAAAAAACCACCAGGGGTGATCCAGAAAGATATAAGTAAAAAAGCCACTCATTTGAATGGCAGTGAAAAATACCCATTGATTTATATGATATCCTTCAAAAAAATTCTTGCACAGAACTAACTAAATTACTATAGTATGTACCCTGTAGGACTCGAACCTACGACCGGACGGTTATGAGCCGTCTGCTCTGACCAACTGAGCTAGTGGTACGAATTGGCTAAGAATAGATTAGTTATATATAGTAAAAAAGTAGGATAATACCCATTATATTTTATCTGTCTTAATCATAGATAGTCTCAAGATGGATAAAAGTATTTACCTCCTATATCTGTTGTTCCCGTAGTTCCTTCTTTTCACTAGATAATGATTTCAGATTGAGTTTGAACTCATTCGGTTTGATACTCGTGGATTGAAGTTTAGGAATCGTAAAGTCTCTTTGACTATATATTTTGCTAGCTTCTGTTGTTTGGATTTTTTTTTGAACAAAACTGCTTTGTCTAACTTCTTTCAGCTGCAAATAATGTTGAAAGACTTCAGTTAGAAGACTTTTGTAAACCTGTGGATCAAATTTTAATATTTCCAATTGTTTCTCAATAATGGCTACTATATCTTTGAAAACTTCTTTTGTAGAATATCGTTTTGGATTTGGTGAACAATATTGAATTTTTTCTTGTAAACTTTGTTTTGATTCACTTTTCAAAAGATCAGCATCAGATGTATCAAATAATACATATTTAATCGCACCATCAATTTCTTTTGCAAAGCAGTTATCAAGATATTGTTGATAATTCCCTACCTTCGTCCCCCATTCTTCTGAATGTGCCAATATACTTAACTCATAAAAAAATAATTCCTGCACCTTATGTTCCATTAATATGTTTACTTGTTTATTTATATATTTATTATCTGTCAATAGACCTAATTTCAAAACATCAGATAATTCTTCAATATTCTTTGGACTATTTTTTATTTTGTATTGATACTCTATAATTCCTTTCTTATCATTAAGTTGAGCGTTCCTATCAAGGATAGGTGAAGATACTTGTAATCTATCTTTTATTCTAGTATCCGCTTTATCAATGATAGAAACAACAATATCACCTTCTATTTTTCTTAGAATTGCGCCAACTTCATGTGCATACCAATCATCTTTTTCCTCTTCAAAGAATATAATTGTTAAAGGTAGAATTAAAAAACTATCTTGATTATTAACAACTAGACTATCGATATAGTTACTTACAAGTTGTGGTTCGATTGAACTGTATATACTATTTTCCAGCGAAGAGTCTATCAAATCAATATTTCTATGACTAAACATTTCCCAATTACATTTCACATATTCTTGATATACTGCTAATAATTCGATATTTTGTTTATAAGGAGTTAACTTAGCAAAAGTAAAATGAGAAGAATCTAAATTCAATAATTGCAATAACAATTGAAGCATTATTTCTCCATAATCTTTAGAATTAATCAGTCTATGTCTTTTATACTTTGCTAATCTTAATAATGAATCTATCGTTACTTCGTCATACATCATTTATCCTCCACAGAAAATAATTTTTTTCAAATGTATATTTCTAATTTAATTTTATTTCGATAAAAAAGATAATAGCCCATTTTATCCAATATTTTCTTTAAAAAATAAATATTAAGAAAAATCAATATACTCGTCTTAAATTTTTAAATTAATCATCAAAAGTTTAAATATTTTTTATGATCTAATATAAAAATAATTCCTATAGTATATATCACTCTTCAATAAGAGCTTTTCTCAACTATAATTTTAAATAGATCTCCTTAATCCGCACATCATTGACTGCAGATTTACCATTTGCTTGATTACAGCAACGGAAAATCACATCAATTTTTGTGCCTTTTTTCACCCAACTTAGATCCACTGTGACGTCCATTCCTAGGATATCGCCACCTTTATAACCATAATTTTTCTTCACGTCAGGTCGTTTGATACCTTCTGGTTTATCTGGTACCAGCCATCCAGCAATTCGGACTTTCCCTTTACTTACTTCATTGAACTTATCTAATTTCGCCCATGCGTTACCTTGATGAACAGCTTTACTTTCTGCTACGGCTTTATCAGGATCAGATGGTGTTTGTGATTTTGAAACTGCATTTGTAGAAGAAGTAGCCTCGCTCAGTAACTCCCCTGTAATCGCTTCAACTAAACCTTTCGTAATCGCATCAATATTATCGACTAATCTCTTTACGTCACTCGTATTAGAAATGAATCCTACTTCAACTAAGCAATAGGAAATTCCACGATTAGAAAATACATTACAGTTCAATAGAACATCACGCCTATAAGTACCTGTTGTTTTTGATGATCCCCAAAGACCTATATACTTTTCCAAAACTTTGGCTATCGCAAGATCATTGTTATCTGGTAAATATTTAGCATTGAAAATTACATGACCACCAGTAGCTGTAGCACTTGCAGCATCCAAATGAAACTCTGTCACAGAGGCATAACCATTTACGTCATACGTGCCACCTCCAGCTTTTTTTGCTGAAAATGTCTAACGATTCATTGTAAAAGTCGATTTGATTCTTTTTCAACTTAGAGGCCCATGTTTTTAATTTTTGACCTAAAATATTTTTGGTAAACGCTGCTTTCTGATAGCCATTTCCTACTGTGCCTGGATCTACTTGTCCGTGTCCAAAAACTACTAAGTGTTTACTCATGATTAGTCTCCCCCTAAAGTATTATTTTTGTCTTTTCCTTGTTCTTCAGACGAATCTTTTAATTTGCTGAATCGATCTTTCACAAAATCTGGAATCGGGATACTTAGCTGACCTAAATTTTCGATCACCGAAATTCTATAAACAGTAATATACGAAAGTACAAAAGCTGTTGTGACTCCTTCAAAATTCATGATTTTGAGATAAGGATACACAATCATCCCTTACAAACTCCTGTAATAATATCTACAATGACAATTCAAACAAAAATTTGAATATAAACGTTGCTGACTAGATTTTTAAACTCTGATAACAAAACTAAATTATCTATGATCACCATATATCCACCCTTCACTTTCTATTTTTGACCATACAAAAAGCGCACTCATTTAAGTACGCTAATAACTGATATCACATTTCTTAATCTAACCAATATGAAAATGTATCTAAATAATAATATTTCACATCTTTGCCACTGTCATTTCCTATATATAGATTCCCAGAACTAGTAACAGCTATTCTACATGAAGTACTCAATAAATTAGTTGGCCCTAAGCCCATTTTAGTAACAGAAGGAATAAGTTCCTTTGGTAGGGTAGAAATAATATGTTGTTGTGATTGGCTAGGCAATGTATTATTTGTTGTGGTTAATGCACCACTAAATGATATTTTTTTTTGACCATCTTTTGTGTCAATTCGATACTTAGGACTAGTTCTGTCTCCTCCTTGATAGCCTTCTGCTAATGGTAAATCTTGCCATTTTCCTAAAACATAGGTATTATTTTTCATCCAAGCAACATTCGCCGTCACTACTCTTAAATCTTCAATTAATGTTTTGATGTTATTCGTGTTTGTTTTAACATCTGTTTCCTTAGCATAATTTGCTTCTATATATCCAGAAGTCAAATCCCATACAAAGTCATTTTGATTGTCACTATCTTTAATTCCTGTACCAAAATATTTGTATCCGCCTTCTCCTGTTACTTGTTTTGATAAATAAAATGGGGCTACTAATAGATTGGGCTGATATGGTGTAGCTGATTCACCTTCTTTAATTTTAATTTTGATAGCACCTGTAAAGTCATTTAATAGTAATTGTAACCAGGCACTGGTTATCTCAGAAGGATCAAACGATATTTCGTGTTTATTTGCCATTGTTTCTACTTCTATCCACTCATTTAATGGAAAATCACTTAACTTTATATGCAAATAAGAGCGACTGATTCGCTTCGAACAATTTCCACAGTAAAACCCACTTCTTCTAAAGCGGGCTTCAATATTTTTGCACGGTGCTTATCCATAGCAATCTTTTTAATGTGATATTTATTACTCATTTAAAGAAACCAACCTACAATATAATCAGCTTCTATATTTTTACCATGAACAATCTGTGCTTTACCTTGATTTATAGAAATATCTATAACCTCTCGTTTTATATTTTGTAAGCGAAGAGCTGATTCGTGGATAAAAATATGTTGTTTAAAATAAACATCTTTATCATATTTTCCTAGCAACCCAACGCTGGCAAAATCTCGTCTATCAGCAACATCGACTGTTCCTATCACTTCATCCACTTTTTCAGGAAATTCTTTTTCTTTCGTATGAAGAACATCATCATATGAAGCTACGGCAAAGCGTGTATCTTCCATTGGTCTGTTCATTCGTTTAGTCATGAACGTAAGTCTTAGTCCAGTATTTCGTTGCATTTGTGAATACTCTTGGAACATCTTCCGTTTTAAATCTGCATTATAATTAATAGATGGACAAGCTTTCTCCCACATATCAGGATCATCAACTTCATCATCATTATCCAAGCAAAAAACAAACGGAAATAGACTAGAAAATTCTGCTCCTTCTTTATCAATCCCAAGTTCTCCAGAAAGAATCATTTTCGATTCTTCTATGATGGCATCAAGTGGACCACCTCGAACATGAACATTGGTAGTATCATAAAACTCCCAATAATCTCGAATTTTATCACTACCAGAAGTAGCCACATTTATCATTGAATAATCTTCATTTTCGTGAATTTCATCAAAGCGGTTTGCACCTGGTCGCTTACCATCTTTTGTTCTAGCGTTTGCTGTGTTATAACGAAGTTGGCTATTTGTAGCAATATTTTGAATGACTTCTTTAGTTGCTTTGAATACTTTTTTATCTAAATCAGAATGATCTTTAATTACTTTATATACATCATCAAAGCTAGTCTTTGCCTGGCTCTCATTATTTGCGTAAATATCAATGTCATAATTTTTAATTCCATGTTTTGCCGTCAATAAAAAGAAATTGTTCCATGAAGCAAAACCAGTTTTTCCATTGCCACGCCCCATTAATGAAAGATATTTGTTAAATACTAGCGTATTATCTTTTTTCAATCGAACACCATAAATAAAACATTGCATAAATTTTCCCATGGAATTAGTTTGAATGGAAAGTATGTTGCTGGTATGTTGATAGAGTCTTCCACCATCTGTTTATCAAAATAAATATCATCTCTAGTAAAGACTCTTTCTTCTAGATACTCCTTTAGAGATAATTGATCTTTGCATACTTTGATAGTGCCTTCTTCTATTCCTTTGAACCAGCTTTCAATATGCTTATAACTCCTGAATTGATTCATTTGCTTCACCTACCAATTCAGAAGTAATGGCAAGTTTATCCAACATCAATCCCATTTGTTTGTTGACAGAAACAAGCAACGCTACTGATTCATTCTTTTTACCATTCTCCAATCTAATGCCGTTCTTGGATATATCTTCTTCCAGTGATATCGCCGTTTCCCATAAACTGATATAACGATCAACATTATCTAAAAATGGCTCAATATTTGTTTTCTGACTTTCCAATTGGCTTATTAAAGAGCGGCGTAATTTTTCTCTGTAGCGATTTTGAGAAAATTCGTTTTTAAACATTTTAGCCCTCCTTTCATGATAAAGTTCGAAAAAATCTCTTTACCTGTTAGCCTCCTCCGTTTCATCACCCCAAAAAAATTTGCGATTTATTTTAAGGGGGGGTTATCTCACCATCGGAATGAAAGTTTCAGCGAAGTCAATGTAATAATTAATCTCTTCCATGCCATATCCAAAAACATTTTTTATTCTTTCAATGTTATTATCTTTATTCAATGCTTCTCTTACTTGATTCACTTTGTATTTGTTGCAACAGTTCTCTGATAACAGATCCCTGATACCCACATAGCGAACGTATATCAAACATTTAATCAATCCTTGTACATATCTTCAATCTTTTCTGTGTCATATTCTCTGCCATTGTCATTGATGATCATGCACTTACCACCTTTCACTTGCATCGAAGTTAGCAAAGCTTTCTATCTTTTTCTCTTGTTTATCTAATGTCGTAAGATATCTGCCATGAACTTCATTATGATGTTCAATACATGCACAAATAAGATTATCTAAATCTAAAGCTAAGTCAGGTCTATCCTTGACTTCCTTTATATGATGAACGTTCTCTACTCTATGATACTTACCTAGCCGTCTACACTCTTGACATTCATAGTGATCTCGTTTCATCGCTTTCTCTCTGAGTCTGCGCCATTACGGTCTTCTCTTATCAATTGTAATAGCCATCTATAGAATTCCTCGGTCATAGCCTCGCCTCCTTTTATATAAAACAAAAAGACCACTCAACGAGTAGTCTTCATTATCAATTTCTTAAACTTATAAACCTATCATATGCTTCTTTATCTTGGATCAATTGGAAGTATTCAATATCCCGCTCCGCAATAAGTTTGTTATATTTTATATGATTTTTTTATTTGAACCATTTATAGAATTTTTTGATTAACTCAGTTAATGGTTCGCCAATTCCTTTTTTGAAGTTAAATCCAATAAGCTGAAGAACATTTAAGGTATTTATGGATAGCCGTGACTCAAATGCATCTAAAGATTCCATTAATTTTATTATCTTTAATTGCTCCTCTTTTTCTTGTGTTTCGGCTAATTTTTCAAGAAATTTTTTCGTAATTGGTAAAACAGTTGAAGAAATATGCTTCAGATCATCTTCGCTCAATTTTTGTGCGATGAATTCTTCTTGGTAAGATTTTACTATTGTTTCTAGCTCCTGTTTATCATCAAGCAATTCATAAATCATATCGTTCATTTCAGCAATTATTTTCTTATCATCTCTGCTTTGTTTTTACAACTTTAAGTTTTGATGAAATCGATGTTGATGTAGTTTTTAGTGCTACCTCATTAAGCCTCGAGCTTAGTTCAACTAATTGTGGATCCACTTATTTTTCCCTTTTCTCAATCTTTTTGTTTAAATCATAACAAATAGACTGCTTCGGTAAAAGAAAATCTAAATAAAAATTATCTACTTGATTCCAAGAGGTATCCATTAATGTCACTACCATTTCTAATCCTCCTTCAAACAAAATAAAAAGACCACTCTATGAGTGATCACATATGTAAAAAATAAATCTAAGAAATGAAATGCAGTTATACCTCTATACGCTTTTTGCTAACTGATAGCTTTAGATTATCGCAAACCCAAAATCACTGGCAAAGATTTGTACCTTTCATGATACCTACTCTAATTTGAGCTAAGCTCCGCCCTTGACTGGTATCCTTTGGAAGGACTAGTGTGTCTACCTGTTCCGCCACAGCGACATATTGATAAAAATAAATGACCATAATATAATTTTCTTATCAACAGGTGGTCCGCTGAAATAATTATACAAAGGTGGATAATATGCAGTTTTATTTTTTCAACGATAATGTTGATGAACACAATCGGCATGAAGTCCATACAGATGATTGTAAATTTCTTCCCGAAATTTTTCATCGGACATATATTGGTTTAGAAGATAGTTGTAGAGCTGCTATTACTATTGCTAAGAAAGAATATCCCGAGAAGTCCTTTGATGGCTGCTATTATTGTTGTAGATTGTGCCACAAAGGCTAATTAACTTGAGGAGCATTTTATCTGCTTCTCTATTCTTTTTGTACAACTGATCTATAATATTCTACTGAACGACACTCAATCACTTTCTCCAAACGATTTTGATAAACTTTTAAAGTCTCTTTCAAATGTTTATTTTCCTCTAACAAAAATTTTTTTCTTTTTCTAAATCTATATGATTACCTCCGATACATCAATTAAACAGACAGCAATCAGTTGAATAAATCAAGAGAAACACATAGTTAAAGAGCATTTCCACTTCCTTTGCTATAATTTTGTATGACTGCTGCCTATCAAAGCATAATTACAACGATGAGGGAGATTTCCTCCCTTCAAATTGTTTTTGTCGAAGCCCTGTTTCCTAATCTTTCGACACTATCATAATAAACCATTTGCTAGGTAGTTGATTAGTATAAAAAAGGTATAAACAGGAAAGCATTTGGGCAGTAAATAGGTATAAAAAGTGTAAAAGCTGGCTACTTAAAAGCAACCGGCTCTAATGCTGAAGCAAATTGAATATTGATTATATTTGATTCCTGCTTCACTGTTTCTTCACTTAAATTAGTTCTTTCTGCAACACCAAAGATAGCATTACCATAAATATAACGATCATAGAATATCTTTCTTCTTATCTCGGTGATATCAGGCTTATACGCATGTTGAATCGATGAATAACCTCTAATGAACAGTTTGTGTAGTTGAGTGAACTCTTCAAATGTGTCTTCTTTATCGATTAGCATTCTTTCTGCCTCAAAATCATGATTAGAAGTAGATGGCGGAATCAATGAATACGAAGCTGTAACTTTTAGCTCTCTCGGCTGTCCTACTCTGTATCTTGCTCTTAAATAAGCAGCCAAGAAGACGCTAACGTTATACTTCGTTTTTTCCATATCAACATCTTTTGGCTTTAGCGTTTCATACTTGCTTACATCAAAAAGTACCATCTTCGATTCCTCCGTTAAGTTATAATAAATGTGCTGATTTTATTTATTTTTTATCTGGTTATTTTGTATTTCATATTTCCTTTATTTTTATTCAAAAATAAAGATAAAGTATTAAATGATTATGCTATATTATTTATGTCCTTTGACACATAGATGATGGATAACTAGCGGAAAATAGTTGTCCAATAAAAGCGGCTGGCGGAAAACAGTCGCTTTTTTTAACACTTATTTCTTCGATACCTATTAGAAAAATAATACATAATGTAAGATAATAAATGTGCCAATAGTTAGTGTTACTCCCCTCTTCATTAAAAAATCAGCTGCCATTTATGTCTAACTAATAATTTTGTCATCCATATTTTTTCTTAATATTTTTAGTTTATATTCAACATATTAAAGGAGGAGATGTTGATGAAATCATATACAATTTCCATTATATTTTTTAATATCGGTTTACTTTTATTTGCACCCCATTCATTTGTCGGTTCTTATGTTGATTCAATCGGTATTTTGGTTGAACCAGCATTCTTTTGTATTCCTTTAGGATATTTGTCTTTTATGCTCTCCATTTTTCCGCAATGTATAGCTTCACCAGAAATAAGTTCTACAAAAAAGTCATTGAATTAAACGACCAATTGGTCGTTTTTTTTCAGCAATATATCTTCCTACTTCTTCTCTGTCGCAGTAAATGGAATAATACTTTCTGGTATGTAATTGACCTCATATTTATACTCGTTTACCTTAGCGCTCTCTAAATCAACTAACCCATTTTGCCAATCGACGAATAGAAAATTTCTTAATATTTGCATTTCTTTATCCCACTCTCTAAATTTCGGTACCAATTGCTAACCTCCAAATCGTTAAGCTCACGCTAAAGACTTCGAATGAATCACTTCTTTTGTTGACCTAACGAAACACCTTATTTCTTTGAAAGGAACAATCGTTCTTCCACCACTAAGTGATCATCTTTTGGATAATTACTCATAATGATCACCATTGCTGATTTCTCATAAATTTTTTCCCACATATTCTTCGAATAGATATAGCTATAGTGTTTCACGCTTTGAACTGCAACAAAAGCATTCGACTTCTTGATCAACTTCTGGAATAAATTTTTTTCATTTTTTATTTACCTCTTTTTCATCCAAGCTTGATTAGACTTTGTCTGTCTGTCTTTTTTCAAATTTCCCCTTTTAGAAAGACTAGCTTTATATAGCTTTTGAGAAAAATCTTTTACTTCCACTACTTCACCATTACTAACGTAGGCTGCTAGTTCAGCTTTAGGCGGTTCGTTAGCTATAATAGGGTTTATTTTGATACCAACAGATGATGATGACAAAAAATAAAACTAGTAATTCTACTGCATCTACGCATATTTCCTATGAAAATACACAATTAGAACAAAAATCAATAGAAAATATAAATAACTTCAAACAATTTCTTAGAAATAATAATCAATATTTGGGAAATTTTGTTGAACAATATTATTCTATTAATCCGACATCAGACCAATCAAAAGTATTTGATGAATTAATTAGAAATAAAAAATTTACTTTTACAGTTACAGTTATAGAATCAAGGAAGCACAGGGTAACTGTTATAGCAAATAATAAATTTAATAATGAATATTGGACAACTTCTATTTCAGATACTCACTTAGCATCTTATGTTATTTTTGTAAAAAATATTGAAGATACTAGCCAATTTTCAATTGGTGATCAAGTAGTTTTTCTGGTACTATGAGTTCTCCAGGAGCAAATTTAAATTCTATGTATGTTCAGTTAGATATGAATAACGGAGAAATAACCAAAATATAAAAAGCCTTCAGGCTTCTCTTTTAGAATAATAAGAACGTATGTTCGACAAGAGAAAAGGAAGATGTAATGTGAATCAAAGAACTTCCTAGTGGAAAATATAAATATATAGAATGATATACTGATCCCTTAACTGCTAAATTAAGAAGAGTATCAGTCATTAAAAATAATAAAACTAGACAAACACAAAAAGAAGCATCTTGTATTCTTAATAATAAAATTGCTAAAAAAGTTGAAGAAACTAATTCCACCACTAAAGAAATCACATTCCTTGAATTATATAGAGAATGGTTTAATCACTATAAAAAACAAGTAGCTGAAAGTACTTATTTATCTACAAGCAATTTAATGAATGCAGTTAAAAAAGACATTGGAGAAAATACTTTGGTCTCACGAATTAATACTAGATTATTAAATGATATTCTTGATAAATACTTATACGATAAAAATTTATCAAATAAGTACGTTGCAATCATAAAAACTAAAATCAATCTTGTATTAAAATATGCTGTAAGAAAAGAATATATTCATGATAATCCCATGGATAAGGTAGAAATTAATTATAAAAAAGAATTTAAAACAGCTAAAATAAAAGACAAATACCTTGAAGATACAGAATATAAAAAAATAATTGATTTCTCAATGGCTCACAACGAACGATATGGATTACTATTCCAATGGCTTTATCTCACAGGAATACGCCCAGGTGAAGCCACAGCTCTTCTTAAATCAGATATAGATATTCAAAAGAGAACAGTAACAATAAACGGCACTTTACTTTATCGTGAACGTAGTGTAAAAGAAATGAAAAAATCTAATCGGACAAAAACTGCCGCTGGAATGCGTACAATTGATTTATCAAAAAAAGCTTTAGGCATCTACCAACGTCTTCTCGAATTAAGTCCACAAGGTGAATTCCTTTTTCAAACCAAACATGGTACTCCAATCTTGATAAATGCAATAAATACGTATTTACGGACTCATAAGAAGCAAATGGGAATCGATGAATCTAAAAATTTAAGCTCTCATATTTTTCGACATTCTCATATTTCTAAACTTGCTGAAATAGGAACACCGATGTATGTCATTCAAGACAGAGTAGGTCATGAGGACAGTAAATTAACTCAACAGATTTATCTTCATGTTACTGAAGGAATGCGTGAAAAATTACAAAGCGATCTTGAGCTTTTATGACAGCTTGCCCCTTTTATGCCCCTTACTGCTATTTAAATTGAAATATCACTAATATCAATAAGCATTAGTATAACATAAAAAAGAAAAGAACCCTTGAAAATTCAAGGGTTCTTTCTCTGTCTGATAATAAGAAATTAACGACGGATTTCTTTGATACGAGCTGCTTTTCCGTGTAATGCACGTAGGTAGTACAATTTCGCACGACGTACTTTACCGTAACGGACAACTTCGATTTTTGCAACACGTGGTGTGTGCAATGGGAATGTACGCTCAACGCCTACACCGTTAGAAACTTTACGTACTGTATAAGTTTCGCTGATTCCAGCACCACGGCGTTTGATTACAACACCTTCAAATAACTGGATACGTTCACGAGTACCTTCGACAACTTTCGCATGAACACGTACAGTGTCACCAGGGCGGAAAGCTGGAATGTCAGAACGTAGTTGTTCTTTTGTTAATTCTTCGATTAATGGATTCATTGTTTTCTTCTCCTTATTCCAAACATTCTTATGAGTAATTTCTCACAGCGGAACATCGTAATAGTTAAGTGTTTTTACACTCACCATAGAATACTATCATATTCTATGGTGAGTGTAAAGAAAATTTTCATTTATTTGTTGCAACTCAAGCTTCTTCTTTTTTGATCTCCGCTAGCATTTTTTCCATTTGCGGTGTCATGTCTAATTTTGCTAACATATCTGGACGTCGAAGATATGTTCGGCGTAAGGATTCTTTTAGTTGCCATTCTTCAATCAATTTATGGTTACCATTGGTCAATACTTCTGGTACCTTCATGTCTTTGAATTCTGCTGGTCTTGTATATTGAGGATGTTCCAACAAGCCAGTAGAATGCGAGTCTGTTTGGGCAGATGTTTGATTACCTAAAACATCTGGCAATAGCCGCACGGTCGCATCGATCATCACCATGGCGCCTAGCTCACCACCGGTCAATACATAATCTCCCAATGAGACTTCATCTGTTACGAGTGAACGGATGCGCTCATCATAGCCTTCATAGTGGCCACAAATAAAGATCAGATGCTCTTCTTCCGAAAATTCTTCTGCCATTTTTTGATTAAATGGTTTACCAGCTGGATCAAGCAAGATCACACGTTTTTTTGTTTCTTGATGTTTTTCTTCGATGGCTTTGATATTGTCATAGATGGGTTGGACTTTCAATAACATCCCTGCCCCACCACCATATGGATAATCATCGACTGTTTGGTGTTTGTTGTCCGAATACTCACGAAAATTAGAAACATTGATTTCTAACAATTCTTTTGCTACTGCTTTACCAATGATCGATTCCCCCATCGGACCTTCAAACATTCGTGGAAACAGAGTCAACACGTCAATCTTCATCATCGATCAATCCTTCTAATAATGTCACACGAACCAAGCCATTTTCAAGATCGACTTCTTGAACGACGGAATCGATATAAGGGATCAGTGCATCTTTTTTCTTTGGTCGTTGGATGACCCAAACGTCATTTGCGCCTGGAGATAAAATCTCTTTGATCTTTCCTAGTTCTTTTTCGTTTTCATCAATGACCTTCAAGCCAATGATTTCATGGTAGTAATATTCATTTTCTGTCAATTCAACTAAGTTTTCTTTTGATACACGTAAGATACCATCACGGTATTTTTCAACGTCATTGATGGAAGGATGATTCTCAAAGCTGAGTAAATCAAAGTTTTTGTGTTTACGGTGACTCTTTACAGTCAATTCTACAGGAGCTTTTCCTTCTTGGAAGAGTGTCAAAACTTCACCTTTTTTGTAACGTTCTTCAGGGAAATCTGTGGTTGAGATGACACGGACTTCACCTTTGATTCCTTGTGTATTGACAATCTTGCCAACGTTTAGATATTCAGTCAACTTTTGTCCTCATTTCTTTCATGATTCTTGTCACTCTGCTTGGTCCCGATTTGCTTTTGGACTCAGAGTGTTCTATCGTTTCCTGTCTATTTTAGCATGTGGTTCTTGGCAATTCTAGTCTTCTTTTATTGTTGTTCCATGGAAACAGCCATTTTTAATGCATTCATCGAATCTTGATTCGTGATGGTATAGACAGTGGTTGGTTTTTGCCAAATGATTCGAGTATTTTGATTCGTGCCATCGGTCATATTGATTTCGATCGTTCCGACTTTTTCCGGTGCAGGTAAGCGGGCAGACTCCAAGTAAGTCACGATCTGTTTCGCCAAAGGTACAGGATCTTGTCCGTCAATATTGCTGGCACGTATTCGTAACCGCCAATTTCCTTCTTGCCATTCAAGAATCGAAGAACCAGCAGCACCTTGTTGATAACCGACAATGTTATAACCGAGATCGACTTGTCTTCCTCCAGTATCGACCGTAAATGGCTGAATCGTGTTCAGTGTTTCTTGGGAAGATGCAAAGTCATCTTGATAAAGGTAAGAAGCGATTGGTTCTGCTTGGTTCAATGAGGCGACGTTTAGTGGTAGCGCTTGTTCTGATTGATAGTATAAGACAGAAAAGCCTTGTTTTGTCATCGTTGCTGCGATGTTCAAGTTAGATGACCCAACTGGGATCTCTTTGGGCATCGGTGTGTCTGGATACTCTTTTTGCAATTGCTCAAAGGCAGTTTGCGTCGAATTTTCTTGCGTACTCGTACTTGTTTCAGCTGATGAGGCTGTCTCATTGCTACTCACGGAAGATGACCCTATCTCTTCTTTTGAAGTACTTGTTTCTGTCGTACGAACTGTTTCATTTGTCGTTTTTTGACTCGTTTCACTTGGTGATTGACAGGCACCGAGTAAAGCGACTGCGAATAAGCTGATCAAACCTATTTTTTTCATTCGAAACACTCCTCTCTTACTATTAAGGATACGCTTTGTACCTGTTTTTGCCAAATATGATCTCTAAAGAACACAAAAAAACTGTTTCGCGAAAACGAAACAGTTTATTCTTTATTGTCGATGATATTCAAACGCACTTTTTTCGGTGCATTGATTCGTACTCCGTAAACGATTGTGCGGATTGCTTTCGCAACGCGTCCTTGTTTACCGATGATACGACCGATATCTTCGGGAGCCACAGTTAGATTGTATTCGTAAAAATCTTCCGACTCAACGACTTCTAGCTGGACTTGATCAGGATAAGTAACTAACGGACGAACGATTGTTAAGACTAAGTCGCTTAAATCTTTCATATCCGGTCACCTTATTTCTTTGAGAATTTAGCTTCATGATGTTTTTTCATAACGCCTTCTTTTGAAAGGATGTTACGTACTGTATCTGAAGGTTGTGCACCTTTTGATAACCAGTCAAGTACTAAATCTTCTTTTAAAACTACTTCTGCAGGGTCTTTCAAAGGGTTGTAAGTACCTACAGTTTCGATGAAACGTCCATCACGAGGAGAACGTGAATCAGCTACGACGATACGGTAAAAAGGACTCTTTTTAGAACCCATACGTTTTAAACGGATTTTAACTGCCATTATATATTTCCACCTCCATTGTTTTATTCACAAGATGTAGTGTACCAGTTTTTTTTTACCCTGTAAAGCTTTTTTTCTTTACAGTCTGATTTTTTTCTATTTTTATTCTTTCTCTAAGTAGTTTGTTCCTTTTCTACGGATTTCTTCTTACTTTTTTGAATCATCAAGGTTGAACATAGGAAGCTTGTAATTCCCCTATCCATAAGCATTTCCTATGTTTTCGATCACACATTAAAATAACCCAAGTGTTTTTATTTGCTCAGTTTACTTATTTTTTGTAAGATAAATATAGAAAGATTGAAGGAGGAATTGTTTTATGACAAAAAAAATTGGTTTTTTCATCGGAAGTTTAAGAAAAGATTCATACAATAAGAAAGTTGCAGAAACTTTTGCGGACTTATTACCGGAAGGATACGAGAGCGTATTTGTAAAAATCGATGACCTTCCTTTTTATAACGAAGATATCGAAACACCTGAGCAAACGCCTGCAGAATGGACACGTTTCCGTGAAGAAGTCAAAGATCTAGACGGCGTGATCTTTGTAACTCCTGAGTACAACCGCTCAGTGCCAGCTGTATTGAAAAATGCCTTGGATGTTGGTTCTCGTCCTTATGGTCAAAGTGTTTGGGATAAAAAACCTGGTTTAGTGGTCACTGCTTCTCCTGGTGGAGTCGGTGGTTTTGGCGCAAATCATCACTTACGTCAATCATTAGTCTTTTTAAATGTCCCAACATTACAACAACCAGAAGCGTATATCGGAAATATCACTAACTTACTTGATGAAGAGGGCAACATTATCCAAGGAACCGTTGATTTCTTCCAAACGATTTTAGATGCGTATCTAGATTTCGCGGGAAAATTGAACGCTTGATGTCTTGCTAATTTTACAAAAAACCACGAAACAGCATGTTGTTTCGTGGTTTTTTGTGTGACCTACTATTCTTTGTGCTCTTCTTTACGATAGTGTAGCTCGATGAACTCGCCAAAGCGTTTCGTGTCCACCAATTGATACCGCTGTACATAATCCCCTTCTTGAAAAAGACGAATCCCATTCCCAAGTAAAACCGGCGCAATTTGAATGTACCATTCATCGATCAGTTGCTGTTCAATGATTGGTTTGAGCAAACTGCCCCCACCAACTACCCAGATCCTTTGTTCACTTGATTCCTTCACCCCCTTGATAAAGCTTACGGGATCTTCGTGAACGACCCTCGCATCCTCCAGCTTCAATTCTTTGTCTGTTGAAAAGACATAATTGGTTTTTTCTGGATAGATCTTGGCTGTATCTAAATATTTTTTTGCTTCTTGATACGTTTTTCTGCCCATGATCGTTGCATCGATGGTTTGATAAAACGCATCATAGGTTGTTTTTTCCCCAGTAGGCGTATCGAAGAGCCATTGTAAGTCATCATTAGTTGTTGCTAGATAGCCATCCATACTGATTGCTCCGTAAAAAATGATCTTAGACATATTATCCTTCTCCTTTAGCGTTTGACTTCTTGGTGGCGAAAACAAGTGATCAGGTGATCGTTGATGATCCCTACCGCTTCTAAAAAGGCATAAATTGTCGTACTTCCAATAAATTTGAAGCCGCGTTTTTTCAAGTCCTTTGAGATACGATCAGAGAGTTCACTAGTAGTTGGCACTTCACTTTGGTCTTGGTAGTTTCCGGTTACCACTTTGCCATCCACAAAAGACCAGAGATAATCCGAAAAACTGAGTCCAGTGGCTTGCATTGCCAGAACAGCTTGTGCGTTCGTTATTGCCGCTTCGATTTTTCGACGATTGCGAATGATCCCCTTGTTGTTCATCAATTCTTCGATTTTTTCTTCATCATACTTGGCAATTTTTTCGAGTTCAAACTGGTCATAAGCTTCATCAAAAGCTTGGCTCTTGTTCAAGATCGTTTGCCAGCTGAGACCTGCTTGATTGATATCAAGCATTAATTTACGGTACAGTCGTTGATCTTCATATTCAGGTACCCCCCAAATCGTATCATGGTACTCACGCATCATTTCAGTTGATTCACTCCATGGACAGCGTTTCATCGACTCACTCCTTTTAGGATTTTCAAACAATGTATGAAAAAACTCCGAAGACAAAATTAAATACGTCTTCGAAGCTTTTTTGCACTTGATTACTGTTTATTTCTTTTTCTTCTTTTTCTTTTTGTTTTTCTTCATCATGCGATTCATCGCCATTTTTCCTAGCTTCCCTTTGACACCGGTACCGAACATTTGGTCCATGCCAGGAATATTCATGTCCCCTTTAGACATTTGTTGCATCATCTTACGGGATTCTTTGAATTGTTTGATCATACGATTGACTTCTACTACGCTGTTCCCTGAACCAGCAGCAATTCTGCGTCGACGGCTGGGATTCAATAGGTCTGGATTTTCACGTTCTGCAGGTGTCATCGAATAAACCATTGCTTTTTTACGCTCAACATCTTTCGGATCAACTTTGATATTTTCGATTCCTGGCATTTGATTCATTCCTGGGATCATTTTTAATAAGTCTTCGATTGGGCCCATACCCATGACTTGATCTAATTGTTCAATGAAATCATTGAAGTCAAATGAGTTTTCACGCATTTTTTGCGCAAGCTCTTCTGCTTTTTTCTCATCATAGTCTTGTTGCGCTTTTTCGATCAGCGTCAACATATCCCCCATACCAAGGATACGACTTGCCATGCGATCTGGATGGAAGACTTCTAAGTCAGTCAGCTTTTCACCAGAACCGATGAACTTGATCGGTGCGCCGGTCACTGAACGGATCGATAGCGCCGCTCCCCCACGTGTGTCTCCATCCAATTTTGTGATGACGACCCCGGTGATCCCTAATTGTTGATTGAAGCTATCCGCAACGTTGACGGCATCTTGACCAGTCATCGCATCGACAACGAGTAAGATTTCGTTAGGTTGTGTCAAGTCTTTGATTTGTTTTAATTCATCCATCAATGTTTCATCAATGTGTAAACGACCGGCTGTATCGATCAATACGTAATCATTTTTCTTTTCTTTTGCGAGTTCCATCCCTTGACGAACGATTTCTACAGGACTCACATCTGTCCCCATATCAAAAACCGGAACATCCAATTGCTGTCCTAAAACTTTTAACTGGTCGATGGCAGCAGGACGGTACACGTCACCTGCAATCAATAAGGGACGAGCATTTTCATTTTTCTTTAAATAATTCGCTAATTTACCAGTAAACGTTGTTTTACCTGCACCTTGCAACCCAGCCATCATGATGACAGTCGGGATTTTAGGAGATTTAGTCAATTCAACTGTTTCAGAACCCAAAGTGATCGTTAACTCTTCATCCACGATCTTTACGATTTGTTGTGCTGGAGAAAGACTATCAAGTACTTCTGCTCCAACTGCACGTTCGCGCACACGTTTCGTAAAATCTTTGACTACTTGTAAGTTGACATCGGCTTCTAATAACGCAAGACGGATCTCACGCATCATTTCCTTGACGTCAGCTTCAGAGACTTTTCCTTTTTTTCGTAACTTTGACATCGCCTGTTGTAGGCGTTCAGTTAAGCTTTCAAATGCCATATTTTATTCATTCCTTTTTGTTATTCTTCGATTTCTTGAATTTTTTTGATGTATCCTTGTAGCGTTTGATCTTCAGGATACTGTTCATTGATATAGTTCGTCAATTCTGTCAACAACTGTTCACGAACGACATAGTCAGAAAAAAGGTGGAGTTTTTTTTCGTAATTCTCCAAGATCTTGCTCGTTCGTTTGATATTATCATAAACTGCTTGGCGACTGACTTCATATTCTTCAGCGATTTCTCCAAGTGAGAAATCATCTGCATAATATAATTCCATATAATTCATTTGTTTCTCAGTCAACAGTGTCGAATAAAATTCAAAAAGAGCATTCATCCGATTGGTTTTCTCAATTTCCATTCAACTCACCTCGTTGATCCATCCACTCTTCTTCTGAGCAGACACTGATTTTTTGTTGGAGAAAATAGGCGGTAGCTACGCCAATGCCTTCTTTCAGACTACCAGTGAAACTACCATCATAGATAGTTGATGAGCCGCAGGAAGGACTATTTGCTTTTAAGATCAACGTTGAGACCTGCTTTTCCTTTAGCACTTGATAAGCATTGATCGCACCTTTTTTATAGGCTTCTGTGACATCTTTTCCAGAGATCGTCATGACCTTAGCCTGATGATCCCAGACATCAAACCCATCACCACCAACGATTTCTGCTGGTTCTCTTGGAATGGGCAAACCTCCTGCTACTTCTGGACAGATCACGATTGCTTGACCTTCTGTCACGAGTTTTTTTAAGGCAGGGATTGTTTGTTCCCGATCATCATAGCGACATGAGACGCCACCTAAACAAGCACTGATACCGATCATCGGACATTTTCTCCTTTAGCTGAGCAAATTGCTTTTATATTATACCATTTATTTAACTGGTTAAATAGTCTTTGCCCCCGATTCTGTGCTAAAATAAAGGAGATGAAATTTATCAAAAGGAGAATTTATGAAAAAAGTACTAGTTGTTGATGACGAACCCTCAATTGTAACATTACTGACATTCAATCTTGAAAAAGAAGGATATAAAGTAACCAGTGCTGCAGATGGTCAAGAAGGTCTTGATCTTGCATTGGAACATTCATATGATTTCATTATTTTAGACGTGATGCTTCCTTCGATCGACGGTATCGCGATCACACAAAAACTTCGTCAAGAAAAAAATGACACACCTATATTGATCCTAACAGCTAAAGATGATCAAGTCGATCGAATCATTGGACTGGAGATCGGTGCGGATGATTATTTGACGAAACCCTTCAGCCCTCGGGAAGTCCTTGCACGGATGAAAGCCATCTTTCGTCGGATCGAACCCCGTAAAACTCAATCTGATGAGGCAGAACCAGAATACTTATCCATTGGACAAATCAAAGCCGACTTGACGAATTATCAAGTGACGATTGAGGACCAACCGATCGAACTTACGCCGAAAGAATTTGAGTTGCTTGTTTATTTCATGAAACGCAAAGATCGAGTGATCGACCGAGATACACTGTTGGATCGTATCTGGAATTTTGATTTTTCTGGACAAAGTCGTATTGTTGATGTCCACGTCAGTCATTTACGTGAAAAAATCGAGCGTGATCCGAAACATCCTAAATATTTACTGACTGTTCGGGGCTTTGGTTATAAATTCCAGGAACCAAAACGATGAAAAAACAATGGAAAAAATTCTCCGAGCGCTTATTTTTCCTCGTCTTGTTGCTTGGCTTATTTTTTGGCGGATGGCAGATCATCTCCCATTATTTCCAACAACAGATCATTGAACAGCAAGAAAGTTATTTGACTAAAAAAGCGCAGTTATTGGCTCGTCAACTAGATGTTGAGAATCCTGCATCTGCTAGTAATAAAGCAGTTCTGGATGAATTTGTCCATCAATCCAATGAACGAGTGACGTTGATCGATCAAACTGGCACGATCATTTATGACACGGAAGAATCTTCTTTGCATGAACAAAGAAAAACACGTCCGGAAATCAAAGCGATCTTAGAAGGCAGTACGCTTGGCACTTCACTTCGTAAGAGTACGACATTGAACGAAGAATTACTTTATGTCGCCTTGCCTATCAAAGTCAATGGGAAATTAGTAGCGATCATTCGCATCGCTGAACCTACAAGTGGCTTTCTTCCTCGCACGGAAAGTTTTCGCCGTTGGGTATTTGGTTTCTTCTTAGTTTTCTTTCTTTTATTGACATTTATGATCTACTATCTGATTTACCAACGGAACCAACCACTCAAAACAGTGATTCCTGTTTTGAAAAAGATGGTCAAGAACCCGGAACAAACGGAAATCATTATGCAGACTTCTGATCAATGGGAAGAATTATACCAGACGATCAATGGCTTGAGTGAACAGATGACCAAAATGTATCGCGCCTATACGACGACGGAAGAGCAATTATACAGCTTGTTGAATGAATTGATGATCGGTGTCTTTCTGATTGACTCCAATGCGACACTGCGTCTGCTTAATCCAAAAATGCAAGTCCATCTAGGTGTGAAAGATTATCAAGAAAATCAACATTACACAGAAGTGATCCGCGAACCAAAATTGATCCAATTGATCCATCAAGTTTCTCCGACTGAACCGATCGTTCATCAAGAAGTCACGATTGCTGACGGTACGCAAACACTGGATATCAGCTTGCGTTATTTCAATAGTTCAGAGGATACTGGCCAAATTTTAGGTGTTGCTTATGATCTGACAAAAGTCAGACATTTAGAAAAAATGCAAAAAGATTTTGTCGGCAATGTCTCACATGAATTAAAAACACCTGTCACTTCTTTGATCGGGTTTACTGAGACTTTACTGGACGGTGCAAAAGAAGACCCCGACACACTGACTGAATTTCTATTGATCATGCAAAAAGATGCGATTCGTTTAGATAAGCTGATCCGAGAAATTATTCAGTTATCAAAAGACGAAGAGAGTTTACATGAAACCCAAACGATCTATATGAAGCCTTATTTCCAACAAGTGATCCAAAGCTATCAACCAATGATCCGGAAAAAACAGTTGACGATCAAATTGATTGGAGAAAATACTGCCTTTACGACACATCCTGATTTGCTTTACCCGATCATCAAAAACTTATTTGAAAATGCGATCCAATATTCAAAAGAAGAAAGTGAGATCATCATTCGCTACGAAAGCCACGATCAGCTGATTTTCTCTGTACAAGATTTTGGTATTGGTATCGATCGCGAAGACCAAGAACGCATCTTTGAACGTTTTTATCGTGTAGATAAAGCGCGTAGTCGCCATTCAGGTGGTACAGGATTAGGATTGTCGATCGTGAAAGAATACGTGAATTTACTTCATGGTACGGTGGAGATCGAGAGTCACCCTGGTATCGGCTCTACCTTTATTGTGAAGATCCCTAAAATCAATTAATCGTGAACCTGATAGGTATAAATGAAATAAGCGTCAACCTCCAAGAACATTTCTGTTTTAGGAGGTTGACGCTATCTCTTTGTACCCAACAATTCTTCGCTCATTTCTTGAAAAATGGAAATACTTTTCTCCAACGTTTTTTCGTACGTGTCGTATCGATCTTATCTAAATGCAAATATTTTTCCACGAAAAAGGTCAACTGACGAAAGATGGATTCTGCTGCGAAAAAGAGCATGACCACCATTAAGATAGACACTGGCGAAATGGCTGATATTGAAAATAGTTTATGCAAGAAGACAACAGAAAAGACGATTCCACTTGCACAAAATAGTATGATCCGTGTTCGAAATTGATTCAATGGTTGACAGATTTTATAAAGGACTAAAAAGCCAACAACGATCAGCAACATGGTAGAGGCTGTCGACGTATCGGTTTTGTTCAGATTTAAAATTGAACCACCCACGACTAAAGCGCCTACCACCATCATATCGGTCAGACCACCCGGAATGGCTTTTTCCAAGACGTTCTCAATGAATCGGCCTTTGATTCGGTTTTCATTTTCTTCCAATGCTAATAAAAAGGAAGGTAACCCGATCGTAAATAAACTGATCAATGTGATTTGTGAAGGTTCTAATGGATAAGTGAATGCAAAAAGAACAGAAAAAACAGACAATAAGAATGAAAAAATATTTTTTACTAAGAAAAGGCTGGCAGAACGTTCGATATTGTTTACGACACGCCGTCCTTCGCCAACAATCTCTGGCATTTTAGAAAAATCTGATTCCAACAAGACCACTTGTGCAGCTTGCATCGTCGCTTCATTCCCTGATGCCATCGCAATGCTACAATCGGCTTCTTTCATCGCCAAGATATCATTTACCCCATCCCCAGTCATCGCCACTGTATGCTTCTCTTTTAGTAAACGAACAAATTCCTTTTTTTGTTCTGGTTTGACACGGCCAAAGACGGTATATTTTTCCATGGCTTCTGGAAATTCTTCTTCCCTTAACGAGGAGACATCCACATATTGCTCCGCGTTTGAAATACCCGCTTGTGTGGCAACATGAGAAACTGTCGCTGGGTTATCACCAGAAATCACTTTGATAGCAACATCTTGCTTCTTAAAGTAATTAAACGTCGCTTTCGCTTCTTGACGGATCGGATTAGCAATCAATAAATAACCTAACGGGATAACGGCTTCTTCCAAGTCTTCTTGTGACAGTATCCCTTGGTATTCACCGAAAACTAATACCCGATAGCCTTGATCCGTATACGCGCTAAATTCAGAAGCATAACTCGTGAACGCTTCACGTAAGACCATCTCTGGTGCTCCAAGGACATACGTTTTATCTGTAAATGTCACGCTGCTATATTTTCTCACAGAAGAAAAGGGTAAACTTGCTGTTGCCTCTCTGTCAGAATGCTTCGTGAAGTAATTTTTGATTGCTTGCATCGTTTCATTGTCAGCTTCGATTGCCTGTGCGTAGTCACCAAGTAATTCATCCAACTGATCTGCTGTTTGTTTTGCTAAAGGATTTTCAGGAATCAGCACACGTTGAACGTCCATTGAATTTTCAGTGATTGTTCCTGTTTTATCGACACATAATACATCCACTCGTGCTAACGTCTCGATACTTTTCATGTCATGAAGCAACACTTGTTGTTTCGCTAAGCGTGTCGCACTCATTGCTAGAGCAATCGTCGTGAGTAGGTACAGTCCTTCAGGAATCATACCGATCAACGCAGCTTCCATCGAAACAATACTTTCCCTCAACGTATTGCCATTGTAAAAATAGCTTTGAGAAAATAAGGTCAATCCAATGGGGATAATGATGATCCCTACCCATTTGATGATCCTATCTAACGAAGCAATCATCTCTGATTGTTCTCCAGTACCCATTTCTTTTGCCTGCATCGTTAATTTGGCAATATAAGATTCATTGCCGACTCGTGTCAACTGAACCTTCGCTTTACCCGCGACGATGAAGCTTCCCGACATTAGTTCGTCGCCGATTTCCTTATTTATCTCATCCGCTTCACCAGTCAATAGCGCTTCATTCACTTGTAGATTGCCGTCTATGATCTTTCCATCTGCGGGGATCTGGTCTCCTGTTTTTAGAATGACGAGATCATCTAGCACTAACTCTTCGATAGTTATCTTCTGTTCTTGACCATTCCGTAATACTTTGACCGTTGCGGCGTGTAACATGCTCAACTGATCTAAAATTTTCTTGGAATGGATCTCTTGATAGATTGCGATGCCCGTATTTGCCAATATGACAGGTAAAAAAGTCAAATTTTTATAGGAATTGACGACACATAATAGAATCGCTAAGACTAAAAAAATCAGATTGAAATAAGTAAAGACATTCTCCATCACGATTTGCTTGTTCGTTTTAAATGTAGGACTCGTTGCTTGATTGACAGCGCCAACACGTATTCTTTCTTGTACCTGTGTGTCTGTCAGCCCTTCATTTTTGTTAGGATCAATGCGTTCTAATTGTGCCAACATTTGCTGCATCTGTTTTTTTCGTTGTTTTTCTTTTTTATTCATAGCTAATCCCTCAACTTTTTTTCTACTCTTTAACCATACGTCATTTTGTCCAATAAATCCTCAGATATAACTGATATTCTTCTTTCAAAACTGTCATATGAAAAAAAACGAAACCGTAGAGTGGGCAATAAACTAAAAAAGCTTAGATCCTCAACGAGGAACTAAGCTTAATGATCAATGGTAGTCGTTTTGAATAAACATGTGATTGAAAGATGTATTCAATCTTATGATAAGTTACCTTCTGCGTCACGTTCAACTTTCATCATGCTGATCGGTAGGTAGCCTAAATCTTGTACTGGTCCTTCTTGAACGGCATCTGTCATCATGAAGTCTAAGAACTTCTTCACTTCTGGTTCAGGTTCGCCATTTGTATACATATGCTCATAAGACCAAATTTCCCAGCTGTTGTCTGAGACATTTTCAGGAGTTGGTTCTACACCGTTGATTTTCAACGCTTGAGTAGAATCATCTAAATAAGAGAAAGCTAAATAGCTGATCGCACCTGGTGTTTGTGAAACGATTTGACGAACTGTTCCTGATGAATCTTGTTCTTGAGATTGTATTGGTACAGCGCCATCTAATGCCCAGTATTCAAAGGTTGCACGAGTGCCGCTTCCGTTTGCACGGTTGATGACGTTGATTTCTTGATCTGCTCCGCCTAGTTCACTCCAGTTAGTGATCTTACCAGTGAAGATGTCGATCAATTGTTCTTTTGTAATATCTTCAACGCCTGTATCTTTATTTACGATTGGTGCCATTCCAACAACTGCTACACGATGGTCTACCAATTTACTTGCATCGATTCCATCTCTTTGTTCTGCAAATACATCAGAGTTTCCGATTGTTACAGCACCTGACGCTACTTGACTAAGACCTGTTCCACTTCCGCCACCTTGAACAGAAATCTGATAGTTGGGGTTATCTTGGATAAACATTTCTTGTGCAGCATCAACTAAAGGTTGCAAAGCGGTTGAACCGACCGCTACGATTTTTACTTGATCATCTGAACTAGCCGAGTTGCTGGCTGATCCATCCGTACTTCCTGAACCAGAACCACATCCAGCTAAGATAAAACCTAATACTCCTAAAGAAAATAAAACTTTTTTCATTTATATGCCCCTTTCTTAGTTACAAATTGATTGTATCAGGGTACTGTAAATCCTAGATATTGAATATGTAAAGTTATTGTTAAGTTGTGTAAATATATCGTAAAACAAAAAAATGTCCGAAAATGGACGTCCTACAAAAAACTATATCTTTTCTATAAGTAAAGATTGTTCACGGATCTCTGTATAATAGAATAGGCCGACTGCTAACGCAAAGGAAGCAATCGCTACATAAAAACAAGGTTTGATGGTCAAAAAATACATCGCAGAATAGCTTGTATCTTTTAGTCCACTTTCACTTAATCCATTCGGACCGATGATGATCCTCGGTAATATCGAGAAATAAGATGTAAAGACCAGCATAGAAGAAAACTGGATCAAATGCCAATTATACTTTTTTATAAATGTTTTTGAAACGATCAAATTCACACTGATCAAAAAATAAAAAAGGGTCAATGTCGGAAAATTTTTGGAAATAATAAAGCCACTTCCATTGATGATGCCAAGAATCTCAGCACCTTGTACCACTGCATTCACCCATGTAAAAGGCAAAAGAAAAATTGGGAAAAACCAAAGAAACAAATACAATTGTTCTAGTTTTATTCTCTTTTTCATACAAAACCTCCCAAAAGACACTCCATCTATCATACTATATTCTATTTCTCTAAAAAAACTGAGGGGAAAGACTAGTTTTTTAAGAATAAAGCAATGAGAGTTTATTCATTTTATTCAGAATATTTCTAAAAAGAATTGATTATTCATTGTTTGATTTTACAATTAAAACCAAGGAGAACTGATTTGGAGGAATGGACCTTTGCAATTATTCTACATAAAAAAAACAATCTACTTATTGATGTGTGTGCCTTATTTTTATCTTGCTCTACTTTTTGATTATTATTATCATTCAGTCATCCTATTTATACTATTGATATTTTGGGCTTTTTTCCTTGGTTTTACGTTGAGACGAGCCAATCGTTTAGGAACATTGGTTCTTGGCAATCTTTGTTCTACGATCACCTCTTATTTATGTTTTGCTAAATGTACTGAATGGCATTTTTTATATCATCCTTTTCCCCCTGAACAGATCATCTTACTGCTCGCTGGTATTTACTTATTTCCACAGTTATTAGGGATCATTTGGGGTAGTATATTTGCCTATTCGCGTAAGCAAATAAAATAAGCGTTCACTTTTTTAGATAGCAAAATAAAAGTAAAACCCCCAGAGACGGCTAGTGGTCGTTAGAGGGCTTTACTTTTATTTTTATATTCTTTTTGGCCTAGGTTCGATGTTTAGCGAAGCAATCAAGGCAACACTTCGTAGTTTTTTATATTTCATGTAAATAGATTTTTTTGATGATCAGCTTATCGAATAGTTGAGATTGACTATCTTGTTCACCGATGATCTCTGCGATCACGATTTTACCATTTGGTTTTTTCCTTAATTGGTAATTGATTTTACCCGTTTCTGTTAATTCATTGAGCATATCAACAACCCCGCCAAAACCAGTTTTCTTCGTAATGAATCCCAATGCCACCATTCGTTCATCAAGATTTTTAGCAGAGATAGATACACCTGTAACTAAATATTGTTTTAAGGCGCTAACCAATTCATCCAACGATTCAGAAGTGGATACGATGGCCGTGCGATTTTTTGTGAATGGTTCGTTTGTCCCAGTTCCATTTGTTTTTGCCTCTTCTGTTTCTGTCGCAACGAGTTGGCGAAGCGTGGCTAATTCTTGCAACAACGTCTCATATTGCTCTTGGGT
Source organism: Enterococcus sp. AZ171 (assembly GCF_051714005.1). Taxonomy (NCBI): domain Bacteria; kingdom Bacillati; phylum Bacillota; class Bacilli; order Lactobacillales; family Enterococcaceae; genus Enterococcus; species Enterococcus sp. AZ171. The sequence continues at coordinate 2,012,489 of NZ_JBIORA010000001.1, forward strand.
CAACATCACACCAGCAACTTTTTCACGATTAAAAATATATACGCCTGTTTCAGCTTTTCTAGCTTGGTCAAACACATCCATCGGCGATCTTTTCACTTCTGTAATTGAAGATGTAGGTACTTCTAGTTTCTTTAATTCCAATGGATTTTCCTCCTTTGTTTTTCCAGTCCATTATAGCATATTCTAGCGTTCGATGATTCGTTTACTCGTAAAAGTTATATTTGTGTTGATCCAATAATCGATGTCTGATAATAGTTTTTCGATTCCAAGTGAGTCTTGATAAAAATAAGTTTTCTGATCATTAGTGAGACTAGCAGAAAAAAAATGGTCTGTGATGACAAGCTGAGCATAACTAGGTGGCTTACTCCTGGTACATACGTGGATCGATGTGCGTTTGCGATGACGTAACGTTTTATCTAAAATTGCTGCAAGTCGTCTAGCTTCTTCATGGTCATAGCGAAAAAAGAATACGATTTTAACTTCCGGTGCATACATCTCCAGATAGCCTCGTTCATTTAATAATTTCAGCAACATCCTTGCCCAATCGGTGGTTGGCTGAAACAAAGCTTGTTGCAAAGCGATACGAAACTGGTTTGATTTTTCAATAAAATTAGGGATCGTGTCTGCTAATGCTTGGTAGGCAACAGCTTCTTCATGGATAAAGCGATCATGAAGACCAATTGAATATTTTAACCACTCTTGGAATAGTACTCTTGTTATTTTCTTTTTGTTGGAACTTTCAAAATCATTCGTCAACCAAAATAATGAATCTAATTTTTCAGTAACGATCGATAATTTTTGATTGACGGAGGTTTTTTCGATCCTTTCCCACCGCTTGTCTGTGATCAAATGGCTATTCAGTCGCAGGATAGCCCGATAATTCTTTTCTTTTGTCGGAAGCTTTTGTTCAGAGCGAAAGAGTAGTTCTGGAAAAATCTCATAGAAGAACAATTGATGATTTGTAAAAATCTCAATATCTGTATGTTTGGGACGTTGGTCTAGAAGTTGGATGAATAGTTCTGAAAATGTTTGATCATGGTCTTCCTTAAAAAAAGTTGGGAACTCTTTGAGAAAACAAAAAAGTAAATATCTGATTTTTCGTTCAGAACCATAGATTTGTCGCTTTTTGTAGGAAAAAGAAAGATGATAATCCCCTAGCCATTTTTTCAATCGTTCTTGTGCGGAACGATCGTATTCGAAGGAGTATTCCCTTTGTAAAATCAGATCCCGTAATAAACAGAACGAATCCGATCGGATCAAAAATTCAAACAAAAGAAATGGCTCATTGTATGCTTGATGATAAACCAGTTGGACTTCTTTTTTGTCATACGCTAGTTCTAAGGGATAATCCTCTGATTTCAATCGCTTCAAATAACGATCGATCGTTTTGACATCGACATCCATCCTTTTTGCTAAGTCGCTTTTCTTCCATGTCAGATCTTTCATTTGGTTGATCAGTAAAAAGATATTCTGTGCATTTTTTGTTAGTAATGTTTGCCAATTCATTGCTTAACCTCACTCTATCAATAGTTTTTCCAGAGTGGTTCATCAATACTCTGAAAATGTCTCTTATATAAAGTACGCAAAGAAATATTTTTTATTTTTATTATTTTACTAATTTACAAAATTAACCAGAAATTAATCCAAAGTCTCTCGTTTGTGTAAATCATACCAACGACAAAAAAGAAGTGAGCCCTTCGTTCTCTCCCACCACCTAAAACCGGATAAACAACAGGAACAGAAGTAACTTCTTCGGAAATAAGACGCCAGCCACAAAAATTTGAAAAACAATTTTCGTGGCTGGCGCCTTATTTCTTGAGACTGAACACTTCTGTCCCGACCGCATTGACATAGTCATATTCACTCTTTATTCAATAATTATTTACTAAAAATGATCATTCTTTGATCTTCAACGTCAACGCATTCAGTGCTACAACTACGGTACTCAATGACATCAAGACAGCTCCAATCGCTGGGCTTAACAAAATCCCGATCGGCGCAAGAATCCCTGCTGCTAAAGGAATGGCAAGAATGTTGTAACCAGCTCCCCACCATAGGTTTTGGATCATTTTCTTTCTCGTTTGTTTGGCTAGATCTAAGAAATGCAAGATATCTTTTGGATCACTGTTGATCAAAACCACATCCGCTGAGTCGATCGCAATATCGGTTCCTGCTCCAATCGCCATCCCGATCGTCGCACGTGCTAAACTTGGGGCGTCGTTGATTCCGTCACCGACCATGATGACTTTTTTCCCTTGTTCCTGATAACGTTTGACGATATCTTCCTTGTCATTTGGTAAAAGTCCGCCATAATACTCTTCAATACCTAAGTATTGTGCGACCACTTCTGCTGCATGTGGATTGTCACCAGTCAACATCACCGGAGTGATATTTCTTTCTTTGAGACTTTGAATAAAGGTTTTTGCTTCTGCTTTGATGATGTCGCCTAAAGCCACTAATCCCACTAAACGATCATCGATCAATAGAAAACTGACTGTATTCCCTTGTTCTTCGTAAGGAGTTAATCGTTCCTTTGCAATTTCAAGTCCTAAACGTTTGATTTCTTTTTCGTTGACTACTTTTACATTCTTATCTGCTACTGTGCCAGTTAAGCCAACCCCTGAAAGATTTTTTTGATTCTCTGCTTGATAAGGAGAAATATTTTGTTCCTTCAAATAACGCATGATCCCAATGGCTAAAGGATGATTGGCGTTCGCTTCTAAGGCACCTAGATATTTCAATAGTTCTTCTTGAGGATAATCATCGTCTAAGCTTTCGATACCAGTGACGGTGAACTTTCCTTCCGTCAACGTACCTGTTTTATCCAGCATGATGACATCTAACTCATTGGCTTGTTCTAAGGCGCGACGACTTTTGAGCAACAACCCATTTTTAGCAGCAATCGATGTCGAACGTGCAACAACTAAAGGAATCGCCAAACCTAACGCATGAGGACAGGCAATAATGAAGACGGTGACCATCCGTTCTAAAGCAGTTGGTAAATCGGTTAAAAAGAGCCACACAACAAATGCCAATAGGCCGGCGATCAATGCGACATAAAACAACCATTTGGCTACTTTGTCAGACAAAGATTCTAGTTTTGACTTTTCACCTTGTGCTTGACGGACCATATCCATGACTTTTGCTAAATAGCTATTTTCACCAGTTCCAGTTACTTCGATCTCAATAGTACCGTCTCCATTGATCGAACCACCGATCACTGGATCAGATGTTTGCTTTTTGACCCCTCTGGATTCGCCAGTTACGGCAGATTCGTCCACGATCGTTTCACCTTTCAGGATCTTCCCATCCGTTGGCATTTTATCTCCTGCTCGAACGACTAAATGATCGCCCTCTTTGACCTCTTTTAAAGAAATTGTCTCTTCTGTCCCATCTGTTCGTAATCGTTTGACCGTTTCCGGTAATAATTCTGCTAATTTCTGTAACGCATTACTTGCATTAGAAACGGCACTCATTTCGATCCAGTGCCCTAATAGCATGATGACGATCAACGTCGCCAATTCCCAGAAGAAGTCCATCACATGAGTATGGGGATTGATGAGATTTGCGATAAAAGAATAGACACTATAAACATAGGCGACACTGATCCCCATAGCAATCAAGGTCATCATTGCTGGACTTTTTTGTTTCAATTCCATTTTAGCGCCACTTAAAAAGGGTTGTCCGCCATAGATGAACAAGATGGTCGCCAGGATCAAGACGAGCCAATCAGAGCCAGGGAAAGTCACTTGAAAGGGGAATTCCATGCCCATCATGGGAGAAAACAAGATGATCGGAATCGCTAGCAACAAGGACAACCAAAATTTTTGTTTAAAATTCCCCATGTGCATCGAATGATCCATCCCGCCGCTCATATGGTCATGATGATCCATTGAACTGTGGTCCATTGAGTGATGCTCATGTGCCATGCTCTCGTGGTTCATTTTTGTATGGTCCATACTCGTATGATCCATTTTATGGTGTGTCATGTTCGTTTGTTGCTTCATTTCATCATGATGATGCTCGTGCATCGTTTGTTTTTTTTGCTCGTTCATTTTCATTCTGTCCTTTCCTTTGTTGAACCGTTTATTTCTTCATTTTTTGGTTTAGACTTAATGAATTGAGTAACACACTGATTGAGCTAAAGGCCATCGCTCCTCCGGCAATGATTGGATTCAATAAGCCAAACGCAGCAAATGGAATGCCAATCGTGTTATAAATAAATGCCCAAAATAAGTTTTGTTTGATTTTTTTCAAGGTCACACTTGAAAGTTCGATCGTTTGTCCAATCGACGAGAGTTGACTATTCATTAACGTTACATCTGCTGTTTCCATAGCGATATCGGTGCCATTCCCCATGGCGATACCGACATTTGCTAAAGCCAAGGCGGGGGCATCATTGATACCATCACCGACCATCCCCACTTGTTTTCCTTCTTTTTGCAATTTTTCGACATATCCTGCTTTTTCATCAGGTAATACTTCAGCAAAGATGTGTTCTTTTGGAATACCAACTTCTTGTCCAATCGTCGTTGCAACTGATTGATTGTCCCCTGTGACCATATAAACTGCCAATCCTTGGGCTTGTAATTGTTGGATTGCTGATCGTGCGTGTTCTTTGATCTGATCAGCCACAGCGATCATCCCCAATACCTGTCTGTCATCTGCAAGAAACATCACGGTTTTTCCTTGTCGTTCTAATTGTAACGCTTGTTCTTGATACGCTTCAAATGAAACGTTCAGCTCCACTAGTCGTTTTCTCGTACCAATAAAATAAGATTTTCCATCTATTACCCCACTGATCCCAGCACCCGGATGTGCTTTTGCTTGAACCACAGGCAAAGTCGCGATCGCCTGTTCTTTTCCATAAGTCACAATGGCTTTGCCTAAAGGATGCTCTGAGCCTTGCTCTAATGTGGTGGCGATCGTTAACACTTCTTCGTCACCAATAACGTCTGTGACCACTGGTTTACCTTGTGTGATCGTACCAGTTTTATCTAAAAGGATCGTGTCTAGATGTGTTGCAGCTTCTAATGCCTCGCCGCCTTTGATCAAAATACCCTTTCGTGCGCCTAATCCTGTACCAACCATGATAGCAGTTGGTGTCGCTAGTCCTAACGCACAAGGACAAGCAATAACCAACACTGAAACACTATGGATCACTGCCAGTTCCCAGTTGCCACTGATGAGTCCAGTGACTATTAAGGTAAAGAAAGCAATGACTAAAACGATAGGAACAAAAATACCAGAAATCTTATCAGCAATTTTTTGGATCGGTGCTTTACTTCCTTGGGCATCTTCCACCATTTGGATGATTTGTGAGAGGACAGTTCCTTTTCCTACTTGGGTCACCGTCATTTCAAGAATCCCTGTGGAATTGATGGTTCCGCCGAAGAGTAGATCCCCCGTTTTTTTCTCAACTGGCACACTTTCTCCAGTCAACATTCCTTCATCGATCGCACTATCTCCTTTGATGACTTTCCCATCTGTTGGGATTTGTTCTCCCGGTCGGACGAGTAAAATATCCCCAATCTCTACTTCCTCGATTGGTATGGTCTTTTCTTCACCATTTTTTATGACCTGTGCTGTTTTTTTCTGAAGAGACATCAACTGCTTGATGGCATCGCCGGTTTTACTTTTGGCTGTGTGTTCCAAATATTTTCCTAACAAAATCAGTGTGATGATCATATTGCTACTTTCAAAATATAAGTCCGATGAATGTGTACTGAAAAAACCATTGTATACACTAAGCGCAAATGCGGCGGTCGTACCGATTGCCACTAACACATCCATATTGGGTGCGTTTGTTTTGATGGCATGATACGCTCCTTCATAAAAGCGCCAACCAATATAAAACTGGACAGGGGTTGCTAAAATCAGTTGGACCCATGGATCATGGAAAAAATGGACAAGCGTTCCGTGAAAGCCTAACATCATTGCAATCATCGCGATCATCATAGGAAGCGTCAAGATAGCACCTATGATGACATCTCGCTTCATCTTTGTTAAATAAGTTTGCTTTTCTTCTGCAATTTTTTGCTTATGGGCCTCATCATATAAAATCGCACCATAACCAATGGTTTCAACACTCTGGATCAGTTCTTCAATTGATACTTCCTGATAATTGATCGTCGCTTTTTCTGTTGCCAGATTAACAGTCGCAGATAATACACCGGGCTGTTCATTCAACTCTTTTTCGATTCGTGCAGCACAATTGGCACAAGTCATTCCAGTAATCACGAGTGTGTCTTTTTTAGCTGGATACTCCATTTAAATCACCTCTGCTTGATAGCCTAAATCATTGATTGCTTGACATATCATAGATGGTTGGATCACTGTTTCATCTAATGACACAGTTCCGATCTCTTTTTTTAAGTTGACATTAATTTTTTTTACACCCGGTAGCGCATTGACCGTTTCTTCCACTCTTGCAACGCAATGTTTACAGCTCATTCCTTTGATCGTTACTTTTGTTTTCATCCCTGTTTTCCTCCTAGTTGTTTTGATGGCAATGACATTGTCCTGGAATGCAATTGCACTGGATATCTGTTACTGGCTCTTTTTTCTTTAGTTCTGCCATGATTTGGTCAATATCTGCATGTGTTAAAGTTGCTTCTGAGACAAGATCTGCAATCGTCTCGCCGATTTTCTTCGCACAAATATGTGAGAATAAATTTTCAGCAGCACTTTGCACAGTGTCCGTTTCAGACACCGCTGGGTGATAAATAAATTTTTTCCCTTCTTGTTCTGTCCAAATCGCTTCTTTTTTGACAAGTCGTCCTAATAACGTTTTGACTGTTGCTGCTTTCCAGCCCATTGATTCAGAAAGGATCTGTGTGATTTCCTGAGCTGTGGTGTCTCCTAATGTCCAGACGACACGCATGATTTCCCATTCTGAGTCACTGATTTTGATTGGCTTTTTCACTTCTTCCATATGTATCACTCTCCTCTTCGTTTACAAATGTAAACTTGAATTCTAAATACAGATTACACTTGTAAACGAAACGTGTCAACTACTTTTACTTCGCCATTGCTCTAGAAATTTTTTTTGCTGTCGTGAACCATTCAAAATGACTAATTTTCCTTCTGCTCCTTGTTCATAGATTTTTTTGATTGCTAAGGGTTCCCTTTCTTTCTTGAAACGCCAAACAAAAAGTAAAAAGTCCAAATATTCTTTGTCGAATTTTTCTATAAATTCTTCTGGAACATCTGGACGGGTACTTTTATCTAATTTTCGTTTAATCGAACGTTTGACCACACGATACATCGCGATGTGTCTCGGCAAGCGAAGTAACAGGATCAAGTCAGTTTGTTCAATTCGATCTTTTGCAATCGATAGATAATTCCCTTCGATGATCCAATCCTTGTTCTCAGCCATAAATTTTTCCTGTTCTTTTAACAACCATTGCTTAGCTGCTTTTCCATAGTCCGTTGTTAGCCACAAACGATCCAGTGCTAAAAGAGGGCTTCCTGACGTTGCTTGTAAGCTTCTTGCAAGTGTGGACTTACCTGCACCCGACTGTCCAATAATCATTATTTTCATTTTTGTCCTCCTTCGAATGGTCATCTTTTTATTTTACCTCTTATTCTTAATAACTCAAAAAAAGACCGAACCAATCGTTGGACTGATTCGGTCAAATCTTATTTTAAAGTTGAGAAACTGGTTCTTTCAATGGATTTTTCTTATTATCACGACGCGCGATTGCTGGTAAGATCATACCTAGTAAAATCAAAATGATCGGTGTGACGATGTTTGAGATCAATTGGAACCACCAAGCTTGTGGATCAGCAGCGTATTCCACTTTTGGTACCATTCCCAAAATACATGCAAACGCAGTGAAAGCAAAACACCAAGCACCAAAGATGAATCCAACTTTAGGATTTTTCACGAACTTATATTCTGACGTGAATTTTTTGTATGCTTTGTTCAACATCATATAGGCTAGGAATACCCATAAGTAACGCATTGGCATAACGACTGAATTTAAGTTCGTCAACCATTTAACTAATTCATTCATATCTTTGATACCAATAATCGGTAATAGAATGATGATACCGACTAAGATACCAGTTAACATGTAACCATTGACCAACGTTCCTTTACGGTTACGTTTACGTAACCAACTTGGTACAAATTCTGGATCTGCATCGGCTAACAAGATCTTCAATGGCGCATCAATAGAAAATGCCAAGGCAGAAATTTGACCGACCATATTCGTCAATGCATAGATGATCATCAATGCATTACCGATACCATAATAGTTACCTAAGATTTGGAAGGCACTGTACGCACCGTTTGCCATTAAATCTTTCGGAATATTGTCACTTGCAAATAACATACCCATTGCCACAGAACCTAAAACAGCACAGATACCGACCATTGCTGCTAAAAAGATCATCCCTTTTGGAAATTCTTTTGCCGGGTTACGTGTAGAATTAACATAAGGAGAGATTTTCTCAGCGCCTCCTACAGCAAAGACTAACATTGAAACAGTCGTAAAGTAACTAAAGTCAAACTTAGGAATATACGTTTTGACTTGGTTCATATTTGCTGTCGCAAATTCCATCGTTGGATTGATGAATGGCGCAGTAACAGCAAGTAAAATGAATAATAATGACATGACGAACATCGCTGTACCTGCTAAACCACCGATAACTTTTAACGTTGATAAGCCTTTTGTTGATAGATACAAGAAAGCTAAAAAAATGATCAAGGAGATCACTGCGACCATTTGGACAGACATCGTATTGACGATATCGCCATTTCCTTGAACTGCCCAACCAGCTGCAATCAAAATCGCTTGTGGTTTTTGTGCTAAGTATGGAATATGCACGACCCAATATGTCCAGGCAGCATAATAAGCTAAGCGTTTATTCGAAGTAGTATTTTCTACCCAAGAACTAACGCCCCCTTTACTATCTTTGAATGCTGATCCTAATTGACCGACGATCAGTGCATAGGGGATAAAATAAATAGCTAGGATCAATAACCATGAAGTGATTACTGAGATTCCTTGTTGCGCGTAGTTATTGACGACATTCCCCATACCCCAGACCATGTTGAATGCAATCAACGCTACTGTAAACCAGCGCAGTTGTTTTTCGTTCATCTGATTTCTCCTTTATAAATATTTAATAATTATTCATTGACTATCATATTCAATTTTCATAATGTTTACAACACTTCGTTATTTTATTTGTGGATTATTTTAGGTAAAACACATTGTTTTTACATTTATTTTTCATTTTACCCTCTAACACCTAATCTAAAGGCGCACAAACAAGAAGTATTTTCTAACTATTTTGGAATTTTCAGAACAATTAAAATCTTCCAGTTATTTTAATCACAGAAAAACCACAGTCCTCAAATAAATGATTTCTGTGGTTTAACGGTGCTTTTTTGACTGTTTATTTGACTTTTTTGACAGATAGCCCACGCATGGCGTTTAAAACTGCTATCAGGGTCACACCCACATCGGCAAAGACTGCATTTCCCATAGAAGCAAAGCCAATAGCTCCGAGAACCAATACGATTACTTTTACTCCGATAGCAAACGCAATATTTTGCTTGACGATTTTCAACGTTTTTCTTGAAATTTCAATCGCCTCCGCAAGTTTTGATGGCTCATCGTTCATGATGACGACGTCGGCTGCTTCAATGGCTGCATCACTGCCTAAACCACCCATGGCGATTCCCACATCTGCTCGAGCTAATACCGGTGCATCATTGATCCCGTCTCCGACAAAGGCAGTTTTCTGAGTCGTTTCGCTCATCAATGCTTCTAATTTTTCTACCTTATCTTCTGGAAGCAGTTCACTATAGACTGTATCGACTCCGACCTCTTTTGCGACTTGTTCCGCAATCTTTTGGGCATCACCTGTCAACATCACTGTCTTTTTGACGCCGACTTTTTTCAATGTCTCGATAGCAAATGTTGCATCTGGTTTGATCGTATCCGCAATAACTAAATAGCCCATGAGCTGACTGTCGATCGCTAAATAGATCAATGTTCCTATTTCATGATTCTCTGGTTGCTCGACTCCATAGCGAGCCAATAATTTTTGATTTCCGACAAGTACCTCTTGTCCCTTGACCTGGGCGTTGATTCCTTCTCCAGCGATTTCTGCAGGTTCTTCAATTTCATATAACGGGCCACTGTAGGTATCCATGACCGCCTTGGCGATTGGATGTGTCGATACATTTTCTAGACTCGCCACATATTTCATAAATGCTTTCTTGTCAATGGTAGAAACAACTTTTTGTACGGCAAAATCACCCTTGGTCAGGGTACCTGTTTTGTCAAATACTACTGTTTCTGTACGAGCTAAAAGTTCTAGATAATTTCCACCTTTGACAAGTATCCCCCGTTTACTAGCTCCACCGATTCCTCCGAAAAAGCTAAGTGGAACAGAAATGACCAATGCACATGGACAAGAGATCACTAGGAATGTCAATGCTCGATAAATCCATTCAGAAAAATCTCCTCCATAAAGTAAGGGTGGGACAGTTGCTAAAAGAACAGCTAACGCAACGACGATCGGCGTATAGTAACGAGCAAACTTAGTGATGAATTTTTCAGCAGGTGCCTTTTTACTGCTTGCTGTCTCCACTAGTTCTAATAATTTGCTGATGGTCGAATTTTCATAGTTCTTTTTAACTTCGATGGTTAGAGGATGGGTCTTATTGATAAAACCACTTAATACATTTTCACCATTCATCACTTCTTTAGGCAATGATTCTCCTGTTAATGCAGATGTATCTACGAGGGATTGTCCCTTCAAAATCGTTCCATCCAAAGGAATTCTTTCACCTGGTTTGACCATGACCGACTCACCGATCTGCACTTCTTCTGGTTGCTTATTTACCAAGCCGCTTTCAGTGATCACATGAGCAACTTCCGGTCGGATCGCCATCAACTCACGAATGGACCGACGAGACTGATCGACCGCAAAATGTTGGAAATACTCACCGATTTGATAAAACAACATGACAGCAACTGCTTCTGGATATTCACCGATCATCATTGCACCAATCGTTGCAATCGACATTAAAAAATTTTCATCAAACACTTGTCCTTTACGAATATTGACAACCGCTTGCTTGATCACATCAAAGCCGATAAGAACAAAAATGGCGAAAAAAGTAACGAAACGAATTGGCTCAGCAGGCTTCCATAAAAACAATAAAAGTAAACTAAGTGACGCTATGATGATACGTAACAACGCTGTTTTATTTTCTTTTTCTTGTTCATGATTTTCACTTATCTGGTTTTTCACTTCGATTACTTTGACCTCTGGTTCTAATTGATGGATTTCTTCTGTTACTTGCTTTTCAATCGCTTCAATGACCGCTTTATCTGCATCGATCATCATTTTTCCAGTCGCAAAATTGACTGATGCTTCTTTTACGCCAGGTATTGCTTGTACTTTTTTTTCGATTTTCATCGCACAATTTGCGCAATCTAAACCTTCTAATTGATAACTTTTCATTTCAAGTCCCTCCTTACCAAACATATGACTATCTATTCATAAGTCATTATACATGAATAGTTATTCATATGTCAAATCATAGTAATAACAGATCATGATTAAAGTATCGTTCGGGAGAATCATTATTTCTGCAAGGTGTAAAAGAAGTTTCTTATGTAAAAGTGACGAATGATAAACTTTTACATAAGACACTAAAGGAGGAAATACATGATTGATTTCAACGATCAATACCATATACTAGCTATGGCTTTGCGACTAGGAAAAGCTACCAACTTCAAAGCAGTCGGAAAGAAAGGAAAAGAAAATTATCAATTTTTATTTTCAAAATTGATAAAAATGATCGAAAATGATCAAGATTCATTTTTTATTGAAACAGTCAAAAAAAATGACTTGATACACTCTCTTGAACATACAATTGACTATTACGATGCCAAAAAAAGATAAGACATTCAGCACATCATGGAAAACTTAAAAGAGGATGACCCAACTAGCTTTGTCATCATTCCCTCTTACTCTACTACTATAAGATTATTTCATGATCACATATATAGCTTGATCATTCACAAAAATAAGGACTACATTGTTACTAAGATCAATAAATTAGAGTCAATGACTACGAACTTCCAGCTTAAAATTGATGAAAAAAATTTAAATAAGCTTAGCGATATTCTTTATTATTCTAAGTTTGAGTATCGAAAGACGAGAATATCTGTTGATATATTCTCAAAACTAAAAAAAATAGCTGTTGAAAAACCCTCTGCTTTACATGTGGAAATGCGTGGTTATCCAGGCATTACAAATTGCCCGATACTTGAACCGTTAACAGCATTAAAATGGACTGTCTACAATTGCAATAAGCCAATTTCGTCTGCCGAAATCAAGGAGAAGAAAGTGATCAATCCAAAACTATGGCCTTCAAAGGAGCTTCGGATGCGATTTTATCAAACGTTTTTAACCGATAATGAACAACATAATCAACAATTTTCTATATTATGGCATTATTACACCATGCGAAAAGCAGAAACTCAATTAGTTGATAAAGAATACAAAGGAAAAATCCGCTATCTTTCTATATAAATATTTAAATAAAGTCTTAAATGATCCAGCCGTTCCAATAGAATTTAAGAGAAATCAAACAAATGAAGCCAGTCAACAAAATTATAAAGTATTTCATTCAAGGTCAAAAAAATTGGAAACATTGCACACAAAAATAAGTCATATAACCAATAAAAAGAACATAACAACTGATAAATCTCAACATAAAAACAATGAGAATTCTCAATATTTTAGACCAAGTAATAGTATTGCTTCTACTTCATCAGATAACATTACCTCCATTAGTTTTCTCTCAAAAAAAGAGCGCCAAGTCTGTTCAATACAAAGATAACTGTTTTCCTACGAAATTGAGATAAAGCGAAAAACAGTTGCCAAGTAAATTTATCCTATCCTTTCTATGGTGGGACTATTGCACGAAAATAAAAAATAAGGAGAGTTATTATGCTTGATTTTGATGGACAATACCACCAATTGGCACTTGCTTTAAGATTAGGAAATGCGGCGGCATTTGAAGTTGTCGGTTCAGGCGGAAGAAAAAATTATCAATTTTTATTTTCAAGATTTATCAAAATGATTGAAAATGATGTTGCTGGTACCTTGATCAATGAAAGTCAAAAAAATCAAGTGATCCAGTCTTTAAGAAATACGATCGTCTACTACGATATGAAAAAACCGACTGAACTGGAAGAGAAAATCAGACATTTAAAAAAAGATGACCCAGCCAGTTTTATGATTTTTCCAGCTTATTCAGTGACCCCTGACTCTTATCATAATCATATTTATGGCTTAGTAATTTATAAGCAAGATAATGATTATCTTGTCGCGAAATTAGATAAATATGAGACAAATAAAAAGATGGGGAATCATTTGCTAAAAATCCCAGCGGATCAGTTGGGGAAATTAAGTAAAATACTATTTGCGACAAAGCTTGAACACCACAGTGAGTCTAAGATCAACCTCATCAATGAAATCACCAGACTCTCAGATAAGCCTGCAAAAAACCTTAATTTTGAAATGAGAGGGTATGCAATGATTCCCAACTGCCCGATTTTAGAACCGCTTGTCACTTTCCGAAGTGTTCTTCATAATTGTCAGGAAGCTATTTTTACTCCACCATTGATTGAAGATAAAGTGAAACCTAAATTCTGCTCATCGTTTGCGTTTCGTGAGCGGTTCTTTCAGACTTTTTTAGGTGAAAATTTAAAACACGATCAAAAATTTTTTCAATTATGGAAACATTACGAACAGCGAAAAAAAATCACTGGTCTAAAAGAAACTATCTCCAGAGATGAATTCGTTGATATTTCGGGTGATTTCGTAAAGAAAGTCTACGAAGATCCTAAAACACCTAAAAAATTTGTCAAAAATCAATCCATCGAGGTTGCACCTTATTATTATCATGTTTTTTATGATGATTCCAGGCGATTGAAACCATTGGATGCTCACATCAACGCAATCATCGATGGAACGGATCAACCATTAAAAGAGGGATTTCGCCAAAAAGTAAAAGTTAAGAGCCAGCGGTTTGGGGGAACAGTCAAAACAGTCAAAGATAGGATTTTTTCTGATAGACAGACCTCTAAAAGTAACACCACAGACGTGACACTTCCAACTTCTCCAACACAAACGTCCTTTACACAAGCGAATTTTAATCATCGCGTAGTAGACGCAACCAACAAATCGAATTTTTTGAGTAAGCAAATACCTAAAAAACATACAGATATCACTCGCTAAGTGTAAAAAAAGTAACTCTTTGGACAGACAACCAACTGTGCAAGAGAGTTACTTTTATATTTAGTGACTATTTAAACGATTTCTGCCCCAAATGGCATCAACGCTAGGCGTGCTAGTTTGAAGGATTGCTTTGCGAAAGGAATACCAATGATCGTGATACAAAGTAAAATCCCACTGATGACATGACCTAAAGCAATCGGCAAACCTGACACGATCAACCAAATGATATTGACGATCAAAGACACGCCATTGTTTGTATAAATGACTTCTTTTCCAAAGGGTGCAAACGATAAAGAAGCTAGTTTGAAACATTGTAGCCCGACCGGAATACCAACAATTGTGATACACCATAATACACCTGCTACCGCCCAACTCAGTCCTCCGAGTAAGCCACCAAAAATAAACCAAATAATATTTCCAATACAACTCATTGTTTCTTTCTCCATTCTAATAAGAGTCTTACGTTAAAAACCATTGAAATCGACTCTCTTGATTTTACGTTTTTTTGCTTCTAGTAACCACTGCTCCATAAACTGAGCGGCTACTGTTCTTTCTTGATCGACTGCCACAAAAATCGTTTGAAGCAGTTCACCTGATTGCTGATCTGCTTCAGTCGTTTCGATTTGTCTCGCTTGTCCAAAAGCGAAAATCATTTGTTTTTCTGCGTCATCATGTGCTGCTATAAACGATATATTCAATGGATCGTTTATATCTGGCAGCATTAGTTCCTCCAAGAATCGATTTTCTTGTTGCCTGATCAACCTATTGATCATCGGTAGATCTGCTTCGGTTGCTGGGCGAATGATCATTCAAACCACTCTTTTCTTTTTTTGACCGTTTCTATCCAAATATTGGCAATCGTTTCATGACCCAGTAGTGTCGGATGGACACCATCATCCCCTGTATATTTCTCATAGCCATATGAGATGCCTAAAGAATTCAACGTTCCATCTAACGGGACAAAAACTGCTTGATATTCTTTTGCTAGTTGACGAATCAAGTGGATCTTTGGATCAAGATCACTACGCCAACTTCTCCGATCGTCAGGCTCTGGCAAAACAAATGGTTCCATCAAGACGATTTTTTTGATGCCACTTTCCACTAAACGATCAAGTAAATACCGATAATCGGCTTCAAAACGCTCAAAAGATTCTTTTGTCGCAAATGCTGCAGGCTCGCCTACATTGTGCCATGTATCATTGATACCAATCAAAATCGAGACCATATCAGGTTTCAAATCGATGCAGTCTGCTTGCCAGCGCTTCTTTAGGTCTGCTAACTTATTTCCGCCGATTCCGCGATTGACGAATGTCCACGTGTTTTCTGGATCACTCGCAGCCAATTTTGCCGCTGTTAACAGTGCATAGCCCTGACCGAGATCGTCAGTTCCTCTACCCGCATCTGTGATACTATCTCCAATGAATAAAAGTCGTTGTTCCATCACACACCCTACTTTCCTTGCCACTTTTACGTTATTATCCCACACACATCTAGCCAAAGAAAGAAGGAATTGGAACAATAGTGATTTCATAATAACTTCTTAAAAAAAATGCGTTCCACGAAAATACGATGAACGATTTTCGTGGAACGCGTCTTATTTCTTATGGGTAAATACGATTTAACAAACGTGGGAATGGAATTGCTTCACGTACATGATCGATTCCTGAGATCCAAGTCACTGTACGTTCTAAGCCTAAGCCGAAACCAGAATGTGGAACAGATCCGTATTTACGTAGATCTAGGTACCATGAGTATTCTTTTTCGTCTAAGCCATGATTCTTGATTTGTTCAAGTAAGAAATCATAGTCAGTCGCACGTTCACTTCCGCCGATGATCTCGCCATATCCTTCAGGTGCGATCATATCTGCACAAATCACGACATCTTCTCTTGTTGGATGTGGTTTCATGTAGAATGGTTTGATCGCTTTTGGATAGTTCAAGATAAAGACTGGTTGTTCAAATGAGTTCGCAATAAACGTTTCGTGTGGTGAACCGAAATCATCGCCCCACTCGATATCGTCAAAACCATTTTTCTTCAATAATTCGATGGCATCATCATACGTGATACGTGGGAAAGGTAATTTAGTATAAGTTTTCAATACTTCTTTATCACGTTCTAAGACGTCTAAAGCATACTCGCAGTTATCTAATACACTTTGAACTAAGAAAGCAACATATTGTTCTTGTACTTCTAAGCTTTCTTCTTGATGCGTGAACGCCATTTCAGGTTCGATCATCCAAAATTCGATCAAATGACGACGTGTTTTTGATTTTTCAGCACGGAAAGTTGGTCCAAATGAAAATACTTTACCAAATGCCATTGCAGCAGCTTCCATGTACAATTGACCACTTTGTGACAGATATGCTTTTTGATCAAAGTAGTTTGTCTCAAATAGATCGGTGGTTCCTTCTGGGGCAGAGCCAGTCAAGATCGGTGGATCGATTTTAACGAATTGGTTGTTGTTGAAAAATTCGTAGGTTGCACGGATGATTTCATTTCGAATCTGCATCACTGCATGTTGGCGTGAAGAGCGTAACCATAAATGACGATGATCCATCAAGAAATCTGTTCCATGTTCTTTTGGTGTGATTGGATAATCATGACTTTCACTCACTACTTCAATGTTCGTGATCCCGATCTCATAGCCAAATTTAGAACGGCTATCTTCACGAATCTCACCTGTCACAAGGATCGATGTTTCTTGAGAAAGATTTTTTGCCATTTGGAAAACTTCTTCAGGCACTTCGCTTTTTACGACAACTCCTTGGAAGAATGCTGTCCCATCTCGTAATTGTAAAAAGGCGATTTTCCCACTTGAACGCTTATTAGCGACCCAAGCACCGATCGTTACTGTTTCGCCTACATGTTTTTTTGAATCGATGATTTGAATTTGTTCCACGTAAAATTCTCCTTTGTCCTATAATAATTTCTATTCGTTTTGACTTTTACTCTCAATAAAACGTTGGATTCGTCGGATTCCTTCTTCTAACGTTGCTAGATTCGCCGCATAACTCAAACGAACATTTTCCGGTGCGCCGAAACCTTCACCTGTAACTAGAGCAACCCCTGCTTCTTCTAGTAGATCTTCGACCCACGGCGTCACTTGTTCATAGCCACATATCGCTAACGTTTCTTTCACATTCGGAAACAAGTAAAATGCGCCTTGTGGTCTTTTGACCGACACCCCGGGCAAATCAGCAACAAGCGGAAATACGATGTCTAGACGTTCTTCAAATGCTTTGCGCATCTCTTCAACGGTATCTTGTTCCCCTTGTAATGCTTCAACAGCCGCATATTGACTGACTGCAGTTGGGTTACTAGTTGATTGTGATGCAATCGCAATCATCCCATCAATGATTTTTTGATCGCCGACCGCGTATCCGATACGCCAGCCTGTCATTGCATAGGTTTTTGATACACCGTTGATGATTATCGTCTGTTCACGTATTGCTTTTGAAATCGTTGCAATTGGAGTAAACTCATTGTCATTATAAACTAATCGGCCATAAATATCATCAGCAACTATTAAAATATCGTTTTTTACTGCCCATTCACCTATAACTTGTAGTTCTTCTTTTGTATAGATCATCCCTGTCGGATTAGAAGGAGAATTGATAATGACTGCTTTTGTCTTGGAAGAACGTGCTTGTTCCAATTGTTCGAGGGTCACTTTGAAATCATTGACTTCTTGACCAGTGACAAAAACAGGGACACCTTCTGCTAACTTGACTTGTTCACCATAGCTTACCCAATAAGGTACTGGAATGATGACTTCATCTTTTGGATCTAGGATTGTTTGGAATAAGGCATAGAGGGCAAATTTCGCCCCGTCTGTCACAATCGTCTGAGAAGCATCGTAAGTCAAGCCATAATAGGTTTCCAGATACGAAACGATTGCCTGTCTTAATTCTGGAATACCCGCTGTTGGCGTATAATAGCTTGCTTTTCCATTCTTGATGGCTGCGATCGCTGCTTCTTGGATATTTTCAGGTGTAGCAAAATCAGGCTCTCCTACGGTCAAACTGATAATGTCTTTCCCTTGTGCTTTCAATGCCTTTGCTTTTGCTGCAGTTGCTAGTGTTACGGAAGGCTCTAAGCGTTCCACTCTTTTTGACTGTTTCATCCAATCTATCCTTTCATCCGTCTTTTCTATACCCCGCTAATGACTTTGACTTCCTCTCCCGTTTTAAAAGAAAGTAAATAATAATTCAACTGGTCATCTGACGTTTTGGTAATGACTTCCCATACCGGTTCATCTTTGTACATCCCTAAGGAAGCTTTTTCCACTTGTTGATCGGGATGTTGTTTGCTGATTTCTTGGCGGGCAGCTTCTTCGGTCAAGCCTGCTTTTTGTTCTAACACTTTCACACGCTCACCCGATTTAGGTATGATCACTGCAATATCTTGTCCTTTATCATTTTGGCCTGTTAATGAAAAATAAGTGGCTTCCCGAGTAAACCAATAGAATTGGTCCACTTCCTCAAGATTTGCATATTGTTCAGCTAGTTTTGTCGCCTCTTGTTTCGCTTGCGTCATTGGGCGTGTCGCACGCAGATAAAAAATCGTGCTGATCACGATTACTGCTAATAAAGCGATGATCAAGCCCAGCAAGATGCGATTGATCGTATATTCTTTGTTTGTCTGATTCTTCAAGGACTGTCGCTCCTTCTTTTTTCATTGATGTCCATTATAACAGATTTCGAGGTGAAAATAGTCCTCGATTATGGCTTAATTTCTTCGTTTTTGTTTAAGAAATCATGGATATCCTCACAAATTTGTTCAAAAGGCGCCTCTTGGACAGGCATCTTTTTAGGCAAGGCATGAATGATCCTCGCGCCATATTTTGCGGTCACTAATCGTCGATCTAAAATCAGCAAGACACCTTTGTCCGTTTCCGAACGAATCAAACGACCTAAAGCTTGTCTGACCTTCAGTGCTGCCTTTGGTAAGGATTCTTGATAAAAAGGGTTGATGCCTTCCGATTCCAAATACGCATTTCTCGCTTTGACCATTGGACGTTGTGGATGATCGAATGGCAACCGCGTAATGACGACTAGCTGTAACGCATCTCCTGGCAGGTCGACGCCTTCCCAAAAACTATCTGCGCCGAATAGCACGCTCATATCAGAAAGAACAAAACGCTTCAATAGTTTCTCACGACTGCCACCGATTCCTTGAGCTAAAATCTCTCTTCCTTGTTCAAGCATTGTCAAATGCATTCGTTGATACACCTTTTGTAAAACATCATGAGAAGTAAACAAAACTAGGATCGGTCTTTTTTCTTGTCTGATCAACTGGTATAACACATCCGTTAGATAGTCGACATACGTTGTACCACTTAATTGATTGATCTCTGGTGCTTCTTTTGGCACGAAGATCCGTGCTTGTTTTTCGTAATCATAAGGAGAGGCAATGACTTTCAGCGGAGTACCTTCAATTCCTAATCGTTTCGCCAAATATTGACGATCTGGGCCCACTTTCAATGTCCCTCCTATATATAAAATCCGTTCATAGCGCTGATACCAAACTGTATTGGGAATCAGTGCGGCAGTAAAATCGTGGAGATGGAACATCGTCTGCTGAGGGGTGGCACCCGGAACAAACCAATGGACTAAACTTTCTTGCCAATTCTCCAACCATTCTTCCATAAAACTTGCTTGTTGATCTAAACGTTCAAACAAAGCATACAGACTTGCAAGATCGACACGCATTTGCTTCGTCCAACTTTCTTGAAGCACCTCTAAGCCTGAACGGATCCTGTACTGTAATTCCTTTATTTCTTGGTAAAAAAGATGAAGATGGTCAATGGCTGTACTTGCTTCAAAAGATAATTTATCTAAGTCCTCTTTCGTGATCATGACTTCTTCCGGGTAAGTTTGTCTTTTTTGTTGAGGTATGATCTCAAGTAACCCTTCAGCTAAACAAACCTGTGCCTCACGAAGCGCAGACAACTCTTCTTTGTAGATATCAAGCCAGCGCTGCCCCTCATGATTGGCTGGAAGATAGCCTTTGAAGCGATCGAACAAACGATCAGGTTCTTCGAATAATTGTACTTCCTTGTTAAAATAGCTCAAACTGAATCGTTGATCATTGACTTTTTCAGCAATCTCAGGTAAATGATGTGCTTCATCGATCAATAAATAAGGACTTTCAGGCAACAACGGTGTCTTTCTTTGTGTTTCTTGGACTAAAAAAGCATGGTTGACGATCAAGAAGTTACTTTGCTTGATTTGTCGATGCAAAAATCGAATAAAATCTTGTTCATAGAACGCTTGTTTTTTCGCTAAAAAGTCAAGCCCGCGATGCGAAACATCTGTAAAAAAGGCATGATTCAAATTCGTTAGATGCAACTCATCTAAATCTCCTGTTTTCGTCTGCGTCAGCCAGACAAGAACTGTCATTTGATAGAGTGCATATTGTTTTTGCTCCTTTGGCTCAAGGAGTGTGGCTTTGAACCGTTGCAAATCAAGATAATGGCGGTAGCTTTTGATAATCGTCGCTTGGATCGGTTGGTCGAATAATTGATTCAACAAAGGAATATCTTTTTCCATGATCTGCTCTTGTAAAACAAGTGATACCGTACTGATCACTGCCGGCTTCTCCGGTGTGGCCAGATAGCTAAGAGGCAATAGATAGCCAATCGTCTTGCCCATACCAGTCGCTGCTTCAATCATCAAATTTTTCGATTCATCTTTGGTAAAATGATCATAGACAACATTCATCAAACGATTTTGTTCTTTACGATACATCAACGTTTTTCCAAATATTTTCTCTTTCGCTTGTTTTTTTCTTGGATAATCTTTATGACCATAGTAAACTTCTGAAAACAGTTCGACTTCTTTTTTTTGTAAGGCGATTCCCTCGATGATTTCCAGTTCATCTGATAAAGGTGGGGGCTGCTTTCTCAGTTCGTTGGTGGTTTGTTCGATGAATAATCTAGTATCCATCCCTGTATGATTGCTCAGTTTCACGATCTGTTCAAGCGTCACTAAAGGTAACTGACGCATCCGTTCTTCAATCAGTAGAAGCAACTGTGCTGTCACTTCCGCATCGCTATCTGCCTGATGGGGATTATCGTGGATAAACCCCAGACTTTCCGACAAATCAGCTAAACGAAAGCTCGGTTCAGTCGGCAAAAATATCTGGGCCAACTCGACTGTATCGATTCCTGGAATCTGTAATTTAGGTACGCCACAGCGAGTCAATTCATGGTTCAAAAACTGATAATCAAAATAAATATTATGCGCCACGAAGATGGTATCCGCTAGAAGGTTGTAAATCGTTTGTGCTACATCTTCAAAATAGGGTGAACGATGGACACGTTGATTGGTGATCCCTGTCAAATGCTGGATCTGTTTTGAGATTTTTCGCCCAGGGTTGATATCCATCGAATAACGAGAGGTGATCCGCCCATCTTCGATCATGACACATCCAAATTGGATAATGCGATCTTCTTTTGGATTTGTCCCAGTCGTTTCAATATCGACGACTGCATAAGTTTTCGGTTTCAACATATCTTCCTCTTCTCTTCCCTCTAGTCTTCTTTTGAAATTATACTACAAATCACTTGAAAATTCTTAGGAAATCAACCTAAAGCATACGTCTGTTGTTATCTTTGCTACTGAGAGAAACAGTAAGTTTACTTCTCCCCTTCCTTTTCTCGTTATCACTCATCTAACCATGTAAGGCGATGTTCTTAGGTGTAGAGAATCAAAGCATATGAAAAGAAAACACAAAAAAGCCCAGACCACTAGGAACTAGCAGACTGAGCTTTTATTTAGTAGTGGGTTAATTAAGCTTTAACAACGTTAGTTGCTTGAGGGCCACGTTGACCTTCTTCAACATCGAAGTTTACTGTTTGGCCTTCTTCTAAAGTTTTGAATCCATCACCTTGGATAGCTGAGAAATGAACGAATACATCGTTGCCGTTTTCTGCTGTAATGAAACCGAAACCTTTTTCTGAGTTAAACCATTTCACTGTACCTGTTTCCATAATAAAAATCCTCCTTGTGTATCAAACACATATTTTGCAATTACTTGAATGGTGAATATCTGGAAGATGTTTATTTGAAACAAACTACCAAGATTACCGAACAAAAACTACATAGTTATTGTAGCACATTAATTACAGTTTAGCTAGTAAATTTTGAACTTTTTTTATTTTTTTTTCATTCTTTTGCTTATTTATCCAAAAAAAACGAACGTTTTAATTTACGCTTAAAAAAAAATTCACTTTTAAACTTGATGATCTTCTGATCTTTCTCCCCTGAGAAATAAGAAAAAGCCACGAAATCAAATAAATGATCTACATGGCTTTTCCTTTCTTATAAAATGAATGATCAATCGGTTCTAGGTACTGTTCCTAGAGACTAATAACGCAATATCGCGGTCAAACTCTTTTCGTCAGGCGCATCTTTTTGATCCAAGATAAAGACTTGTCCGCCATTGGTGATCACATCATCAGCTAGTTGATTCAACACTTGTCGACGGTCGTACTCTGTTTCTGGGTCTTCACCAAATCCGTCAGCCAGATTAGAGGTTGCGATAAATAAGTGAGAAATCTTTCCCTCTTTCGCTGCTGGCACGATGTCCACTAGTTGATCCAAGAATTTTTTATCTAACAATTGATTGTAGCTACTTGCTTCCTTCGCTGCCAGTTCATCCGAAAGTTTCTTCGCACCTACTTCGATATCTTTTAAAGATAATTGGGCAGGTGAAGCTGAGATCGCCACATCCGAACGGTAATAAGGGTTTTTCGCCACTTTTTTGAACATTGTTTGATTTTCAGGCAAAGCATACAAGTACACAGGCCATTTTTCAGGATTATCCAAGCTGTCTTTAAGAAATTCATCGACCGCTTGGTAATAATTGATCCAGTCAATTTCAACTTCTTCGTCTTTAGGATTCACCCCATGGAATGTTGAGCCTTCACTACCATTTGACGAGTAGTTGATACCTCCACCTGTCAACTCAGATCCTAAAGCTGTCACCACATCTGTAGGTGCTCCTTCGGGTAGATCAACTTCTTTTACTTGTTTGTTGCTTACTTCGTAAAGCTTCATTGAATCACGATTCAATCCCAGTAAATAATACGAGTAGTTAAAATGTCCATTTTTAATGATCGCTAATAAATAAGGTAGGTCACTTACATAATATTGATCATCTACTGCAATGCTCAAACGATGAACAATGGTACTTTCAGGAGACAAGATCACCGCGACACTCGCAGTGGCACTGCGCCAAAATGAAGCATCTTCTAGTAGTTGATCGATTTTTTTTTGAAAATTCGACCAATCATGCTCCGCATATTTCTTTTCAAAACGTTTTTTTGCTTCTTTTGCAAAGTTCTTGAATTTGATCTGATCTTTTTCCACATCTTGATGTGCAACGTGAGTGTTTAGCATAATAGTAATAAATGGTCCTTTGACACCTTCTGAAGTCAGTTGTGACAGTAACTCTCTATCCTTTTTCGCCATAAACGTACCCCTCCTAAAAATCATTTCTTCAATACTACTAACTAAAGTCTACCACAACCATTTTTATCCATAAAATAAAATGGTTCCTAGATAAAAAATCGTTTACAATCCCATCTCTGACTAAGGATTGTTTTCTTCAACTATTCTTCAAAATTTCATCAATGATTCGTTACATTTCACAGCGAAATTATTCATACCTAACTGCTAACATAGAGAAAAGTAGAAATCGAGGTGTTTATATGCAATTATTGATGATATTTAGTTTACTATGTATGACTGCTCTATTTGTATTCACTGCCTTTCGTCTAAATGAACCCGAGGCTCAACCTGTACGAGTCAAAAAGAATCAACGCTAACTATCCTCTTGTGTTCGTTTGGTTTATCTAAAGTTTTTTTCAGAAAGATTGAAACTACGCACACTCTCTGATAAAATTTTAATTTGTAGCAAATCAAATTAGAAAACAAGGAGATTGGACATGGGCACTAAGAAAAAACATTTCGCTTTACTGTTGGCAACGCTTCTTTTAACGTTAGGATCATTCTTGCCAACTTTATCCGTACAGGCCGATGAAGCATTTTCTGTGAATTCCCAAGCAGCATTTGCTGTGGACGCAACAAGCGGAAAAATTTTATACGACCAAGACGGAGAAAAAACAATGGGGATCGCGTCAATCTCAAAAATCATCGGGTTGTACATCGTACTTGACCAAGTCAAAGAAGGAAAATTATCCTGGGATGATGAAGTGGCAATCTCCGATTATGCTGAAACATTAAGCATTGCACCTAATTTATCGAATGTTCCTTTACATAAGGAGAATACCTATACTGTAAAAGAACTTTTTGACTCTGCCTTTATCCAATCAGCCAACGCATCAATGGTCGCTTTAGCTGAAAAGATCTCTGGTAGTGAAACAGCATTTCTGACTGTCATGAATGACCAGTTAAAAGAATGGGGCATTGAAAATGCAACGATCGTCAATGTTTCTGGGTTGAACAATGTTTACCTCGGCGCAAATCGTCCAGAAGGTACTGGCGAAGCAGATGAAAATCAAATGTCCGCAAAAGACGTAGCGATCATCGCACGTCACCTGTTACTCGATTTTCCTGAGGTACTAGAAGTGACGAGTACTGCAACAAAAATGTTTGGTGAAAACACACAATCGCCGGTTGAAATGGTCAATTGGAATTGGATGCTTCCAGGTTTTATCAACTTCAAAGAAGGCGTTGATGGACTAAAAACTGGAACAACTGATTTTGCTGGTGCTTGTTTTGTCGGTACCATCGAACGAGACGGCAAACGCATCATTACAGTCATATTGAATGCGGAAGGTCATGAGCAAAACCCAAGCGTTCGGTTCACCGAAACGGCTCGCTTGATGGATTATTGCTATGATAACTGGTCAGTCAAAGAAATCGGTAAAGCAAACGCAAGCATTCCTTCACTCAAATCGATCGATGTGAAAAACGGAAAAGAAACTTCTGTCAATGTCGTACTAAAAAGCCCAGTCAGTGTCTGGGTCAGAAATGATATGGATACGGGTCAATTGACGATCACACCTAAGATCGATGAGACAAAAGTAAAGGATAATGAACTTGAAGCACCGATCGTTAGAGGCACAAAGGTTGGCACAGCCACTATCACTTTAGCTGATGATCAATTAGGTTACTTAGAAGATGGTGCCTCTCCAAGCACAGACATCATCACTGCTAGTTCGGTTGAAAAAGCGAATATCTTTGTGATCGGCTGGCGCAATGTCACTAATTTTTTCAGTAATCTATTCTAAATAAACATTCCAAATAGTTACATCCACTCCTTACCCAAACAGTAAATGCTGGCTCTTCTTCACGAATCGACGAGACGCCATCAACCTTTACTGTTTGGGTATCTTTCTGCTTCTTACAGAAAATAAATGTATTTTCTATTTTTTCTTTTTTTTATAACAGCATTTTTACAAATTTTTCGTTATACTGTAGATGGTAGATTGTTACTTGTAGGGTTGGTCTATGAGAGGCGAGTAACACTATCAGTTCGTGTTGAATAATCATCACTAGTCTGCTAATCAGCTGTTTCCTTTTCATTCGCAGTGATGACTCCACGATTAGAAAAAGGAGTTGGTATTATGAATTTAACAAGAGATTTGATTTTTTCGATTCTCTATATCGTAGGGATGGTTGGGATCATCACCTGGCGCAGGAAACAAAAAGATCCCGCGTTATTCTTTTATTGTGGTACTTGGACATTCACATTGATGCTTACGTACTTCGTTGTATTAGAGATTTTTTATGCGAGTTTTTATTTCTTGATCCCTCTCGCTTTTTTCAGTATCTTTGCTTTTTTTTACTTTACCGAAAAAAGGCGACTACTGAATGGTTTGATCTTCAATTTATTTTTGATTAGTTTCGGCGCTTATTTATTACTCTTACTTTTTGAGACGCAGAATATCTTTATTGGTGGGATTTTTGCTTTGATTGCAGTACCAGCTTTTTTGATTTTACTATTTGGCATATATATTTTGGTCGTCTTTCTCATTTGGAATGGCATCATCGTCTTAAAAAGAGAATCACGTTCACTAGCTAATCTTTTGACTTTACTGCTAGGGATTGCCTTAACGCTATATTTAATTGCCACTGTATTTTTAATCAACTACTTACCAGCGTGGATCAATGTTCTTCTTTCTGGTATAGCAGTCATCTTGATTTATCTGTTTATTGTCTTCTATAATTTTATGACTGTCTCTTTCTTATATCAGTTCAACCGACCACGTTACAACCAGAATTATATTATCGTGTTAGGCGCAGGCCTGATCAACGGGGAACGTGTTTCTCCCCTCCTAGCCAAACGGATCGACAAAGCAATTGCTTTTTATTGGGCCCAGAGTCATGCTACGCTCAATCCACCGATTCTTTTGATGTCTGGTGGTCAAGGTGCAGATGAAAAGTTACCAGAAGCAATTGCCATGAAAAACTATGCCTTAGAAAAAGGGATTCCGGAGCGGGACATTTTAGTTGAAACAAATTCAACAACCACTTTAGAAAATATGCGTTTCTCCAAAGAATTAATGGATCGTGAATCTGGCGGTGGCGCTTATCGTGCGATTTTCAGTTCAAATAATTACCACATTTTCCGTGCAGGACTCTTTGCGAAGCAAGCACAGTTAAAAGCCAATGGCATTGGTGCAAAAACAGCCTTTTATTATTTGCCAAATGCTTTTCTTAGAGAATATATCGCGATCTTGATGTTGCATAAAAAACGTCACATGATCGTATGTGGTATCATCCTTGGCCTGACTGCATTGTTAGCTTTGATCACACTTATTGCCTAAAAAAAGAAGTTGCGTTTCATGCAACTTCTCAGACTGTAGACAAAAAGGAGTGGCTTAATTGCCAACTCCTTTTTATTAGTCTTTGTAGAAATTTGAAATAAAAAGCCATAGGCTTTTTTGCTTTCCATAGCCATGAGGCTAGTTTTTTTAAATTCATGGCAGCAAACGTAAGCATCGTGTGCGTGGCGACTTTTTCGAGACCTCGATATTTTGTCCAACGCATACCATGCTTTTCTTTTGCATCTGCAAATATTCGTTCAATAGTTTGTTTTCTCTTTTTATAAATTTCTCTATTCAACGCCGTATGGCGTTGGTGTTCAAGTTCATCCATAAGATCCGCCCAAACATGTCGAGTTACTATTTTTTGATGTTTTGTACTCAAAGTACAGTTTTTAAGTAATGGACAACTCCTACAGAATTTTGGATTTGATTTATAGGTTCGATAACCATCACGAGTGATAGTTGAAAATAACAACGGTTGATTATTGGGACATAAATAGCAGTCAAAATAGGCATCATAAACAAAGTCTTTTTTACGAAACATTCCTTTTACTCCATGAGGTACAGTATATGGAAGAATCGGGTAGAGTTTCAAGTGTGACAGAAAATGAACAAATTTAGGCGTCTTATATCCTGCATCAGCGACAACACGCTTTATATTTGGAAAAGCTCTTTTCGACTGTTTGACCAGATCGATTGCGACTTGGCTGTCATGTACATTTCCTGGTGTGATTAATGTAGATAAGATAAAACCATTATCTTCACAGGAAGTATGCGCGGAATAAGCAAATTGTTTTTCTCGTTCACCTTTAACATAGTAACCACTTTCTGGATCTGAATGACTTATTTTTTGAAGACTCAACTCACTTTCTGTGTCCCATGTAAAAGGACGTTTTCCTACAGCAATACGTTCTTTATTTATTTCATCTTCTAATTCATCTTGATAAGCTTTAGCTTGACCGTAGGTCATTTCTTTTGTGAACTTATGTTTATTGGCATTTGCCTTAATATGAGTAGAATCAATATAAAGGTTGTCTTCCGTAACGAAGCCAGCTTTTACAGCTTGTTCTAGAATATGAGAGAAAATGTCTTCAAATAAAGTTGTTTCTCTAAATCTTCGAACATAGTTTTTACCAAAAGTAGAGAAATGCGGGATAGGATCCTCGAATGAATAACCTAAAAACCAACGATAAGCAACATTTGTTTCAACGTCTTTAATGGTCTGTCTCATCGAACGGATACCAAATAAATATTGGATAAATACTAATTTAATTAAGACCACTGGATCAATACTGGGACGACCATGGGTCGAATACGTAGATTCTACAATGGGATAAATGAAATCAAACTGAATCGCAGCATCAATCTTTCGAACTAAGTGATCTTTAGGTACAAGATCATCAATTGTTAACATAGCAAATTGATTTCTACCTTCAATCGATTGTTTTCTCATCATTAGAATCACTCCCAGAATAGTTTATACAATGAGTATAAAACAAAAAAACTGCAAACAACACTCCAAATTTAGGAGTTTGTCTACAGTCTGAGAAGTTGCGTTTCATGCAACTTCTTTTTTTCTTTCAATCAGTAAACTATTCTCTCTGATCATTATTCATTGGTAAAAATAAAATCCCTTTTTTGATCATTACTTTTTGTGCGGAATAGATTCCGTTATTTCCCGAACACATGAAACTGATCAAACAAATCATAAAAAAGAAACTAGCTGCTTCTCCTCCAAATAATTCGATGCCCATGACAAAACAAGCAATGGGTGTATTCGTCGCTCCAGAAAACACACCGATAAATCCTAATGCAGCTAGAAAAGGAATCGAAACATGCAGGATGGGCGCTAAAGTTGCCCCTAGAGTTGCACCAATCTCAAACA
The DNA here is from genome assembly GCF_051714005.1 of Enterococcus sp. AZ171. Classification (NCBI taxonomy): domain Bacteria; kingdom Bacillati; phylum Bacillota; class Bacilli; order Lactobacillales; family Enterococcaceae; genus Enterococcus; species Enterococcus sp. AZ171. The sequence goes on from NZ_JBIORA010000001.1 coordinate 2,041,454, forward strand.
AAGGGGTCACTTCCCCACCTTGATAGCCAGCGCCTAAAGAAAGGACAGTAAATCCTAACTTACCGATAAAATCATAGGCATGTGCTTTTCCGGCAAACGCATCTTGCAATAAAGGCAAGCTAAGTCCTAAGTAGCGTTGTGTTTGTAAAATCATTGCCACAACTACGACAATTCCTCCACCTATAAAATTTCTAGTGATTGGATGTTTGAACCATTTCAGATACCACTTTTTCAAAAAGACGATTGAACGACTAAAAACCCAACCAATAATCCCAAAAGCGATACCCGCCACCATCAGTTTGCCAAAGAGTGCAGGACTCCACCCTGGAATTTCTCCCATCTTATAATGGATATGTGTGACACCAATCCTTTCGGTTACGAAGTTAGCAAATAAAGCAGCAAAAAAGCTGGGAAAGATCGCTTCTGTACGCATCTTTCCGATTGCTAGTACTTCAAGTCCAAACAATGTGCCTGCTAAAGGTGTCCCAAACACTGAACTAAATCCTGCACTGATCCCACTGATGACCAGCACCTCTCGCTCGATAGGACTCAATTTTAATCCCCTTGCTAGATTTTCAGCTAAAGCGCCACCCATTTGGACTGCTGTTCCTTCTCGACCGACAGAACCGCCAAAAAGATGCGTCGTGATCGTACCGAAAAGCGTTAAAGGAATCAATCGGAGCGGGATTTTTTCTTCCCCACCATTCCCTTGATCAATGACCAGATTATTCCCACGACTAGCATTCCCACCGTATCGTTGATAAAGAAACGCAAATAATGCCCCACTGACAGGTAATAGATACAATAACCAAGTATGTGCTTCTCGTAAATCCGTCACCACAGTTAAGCTATTTAGAAAAAAAGCGGAAAGTCCTCCCATTAGTACGCCTAAACAAGCAGTGATCACTAACCATTTCACCATATATGTCCCTATTTTGAATGGACTAAGTAACCGTTGATCCATTTTTCTATTCCTCCCCACAAAAAAAGCCTACTAAAAAAACGGATTCTCCGATTTTTAGTAGGCGTCATTAGTCATCTATCGATCGACATTTAAAGGCGAACACCATCACCTATTCATTTACAGAAAGTTTATCATACATTCTCAAGAAAAACAATGGCGCTATTTTTCTTTCTTCACGATGTCTGTAAATTCATAAAATGGTGCCAGCTTTACTAGTTGCTGATTGCACTGATCACTATCATGACAAATGTAATTTCCTTTTTTAGTATACGTGCCATCTGATCCTGATTTTGTCGTGGAAAGAAACATCGAAACACTCGAAGTCTTATGGCAAATCGCGCATACTCCTTTGATGATCGTCGGAGAAAGTGTGCCATGGACACCTTGTAGCCGCTCATCTGCATAATAAAGCAGATATTTCTTCTGTGTTCCTGGATCATTCCAGCCCACATAAGTATGCTCTTTAAGATCCAATGTTTGCCAATCTGGGTGTTTCAACTTTTTTACTTTTCGGAATATTTTTTCCACTTGGATTTTTGATGGTTGCTTGAATGGCGCAACATGTTCTTTTAAACGTTCGAGCAATTCTGTCGCTTTTTCTTTTTTCAAGTTTGTATCCATAACTTGCTTCACAAATGGTTCAACTAAGGCGATTACTTGTGGATCATTTTCTACTACCTCATTGATTCTTTCTGTGGCTAATGCTTGAACGGTTGCGACAGTTTTTTTATCATTCACTGAATGATAGACATTTAACAGTTGCTCGATTTCTCGTTTGATAAAGAAATATTGATACGTTTTGATTGTTGTTTCCATGATTTTTTGAGTCCTTTCTTCTTTCAAAAGTAGCTACTTTGAAGAAAAAAGAGTCCTTCAACAAAGTTAGCTTAATAACTGAAGTCCTTGAACTCTGCTAAATAAGATACGTATGGCATCTTATCATCACCCCCTTTATGCTTTTTTCATCTATGTACATTCACCTAATAAAGAGTTAACCTTATAAATCTTATTTCGTCAACTACTTTCGCAAAAAAAAAAAAACAGTCAAAGGTTTCCCATGATCGGGACCTTCGACTGTTTCCGTTCGGCTGGTCAAATAGTTAGATCGACTGTTCTTTTCCAAAATATCGTTGCCATTTTTGTTTCATTGTATCCGTTACTGGTTGCGCCGCTTCTTTCACTGCACAATACTTGTCAACAAATGTCACAATATAGCTTTCTTTGTATTTTGGTGGAGCGATCGTTGCTCCCCACATATGTTTCAAGATGATGTCGCGCTCTAAATCAGAAAGTTCAGTAATCTTTTCTGCATTTTTCACAGCGATCCTAGGATGCACATACGCATGTGTGCCTTCATCAAATTTTGTTGTACGCCAGTCATAATAGAATAGGTCATGTAAAAGTCCTGCACGTGCAGTAGCTCTTGCATCTCCACCCCATTTTTTTGCTAATTTGTAACTGTAATAAGAAACACTGATTGAGTGTTCCAATCTTGTCGAATGTACATGTTGGATATAATCAGCTAATTTTTGTACTGCTTCTGTTTCTAATAGATCTTCGATATAAGACATGTATTCTTCGTCTTCACGCCATTTTTCTGTCATAATTTTCGATCTGCCACCTTTTTGAATTTCATTTATCGTTGAAATTGTACATAGTATATCATTCATGTTCGGAATATTCTAGTGAGGTTGATTAAAAATCCAAAAAGCTTAATAGTTCCTTAATCAAGAAGAAAGATGATACAACAATATGCCGGTAGCTACGCCGACATTCAATGACTCAGCATGGCCATTCATCGGGATGTAGATATTTTTATCAGTTAGCGCCAATAATTCTGATCGCACCCCTTGCCCTTCATTTCCCATAATGATCGTATAATTTTTTGTTGGTACGACGGTTGGAAGAGAAACAGCTTCTTCATTGAGTTCTGTTCCGTATATCGCAAATCCTTTTTCTTTCAATTCAGGAATGAGCGCGTCTAACTCTTGTGAGATAACTGGTAAATGGTAATTGCTTCCCTGCATGCTTCTTAAAACTTTGGTGCTATAAATATCAGCTGAGCCTTTCCCTAAGATCACACCTGCTAAACCAAACGCATCTGCTGTTCGGATCATCGTTCCGACATTTCCAGGATCTTGGACATTGTCTAAAAGCAACCAGCCTCCTGTATCTATTGACACTTGGCTAACTTCTAGCGGCATCACTGCCACGATTCCTTGTGGTGTTGGTAGATCAGAGATCACCGCCATCACCTCATCAGTGACTAAAAAGCAATCCAATGCGTGTTGTTCGACCCATGTCCTCCATTCTGACCAGCCTCGTTCTGTCAGAAAGATCTCTTTAGGTATGACTTTGGCATTCACAGCTTCTTCGATCAAGTGAAACCCTTCAAGCAGGTACTCCTGTCCTTCTTCGCGGTGCTTCTTTTTATGTAATTTTTTTATTTCTTTGATTCTAGGATTTTTTGCTGATTGAATTTTTTTCACGTTTTCCACCTCACTTTATTATAGCATGGAATCAATCGTTGGGCTTGTTAGTTTTATAAAAAATCGTTATCATAAATTTATCAAATAGAGGAAAGAGTGGTGCTTCAAATGAAAAAAGTTAAAATGAATGTGCAAGGGCGTGTCCAAGGTGTAGGTTTTCGTTATATGACAAAAATAGTAGCTGATCAATTGGGCGTGACAGGAACAGTTAAAAACGAAGAAGATGGTTCGGTGACGATCGAAGCCGCTGGTGAGGAGGAAACCATCGATCAGTTCATCAAAGAAGTCAAGTTATCCCCTAGTCCCAGTGGCCGTGTCCAATATGTCGACTTGCAAGAACATCCGATGATGGAAGAACGAAAGAAATTTGATGTGATCGGCTAAATGTTTCTTCTTGAAAGCACATATGAAGAAAGTCGTTGTTGCCGTCTACTGGAAGATGATCGTTTCAATTCTCTGTTCTTTTATGTGCGCTTCCCTGTCCTTCCCATGATCGGTTAAACTTAAGGGAATTATTTGAATTTTCTATGAAGTTCATTGAATTATTCTCATATTTTTAGTATAGTTAAGCTTGTGTAAAAATTTTAAAAGAGGAAGTATTTTATGAATAAATGGAAAAATTGGTTACTAGGTTCTGGTCTTGTAACACTCTTACTTTTCTTATCTGGTTGTGTCAGAATGGATGCTGAAGGAAACCCTGATACATCTGGAATCGTCTATCGCGTATTAGTACAACCTATGGGACAAGCGATTACATATCTCGTGCAGAATTTCAACTGGTCATACGGTTGGGCTGTTATCTTGATGACTGTGATCGTACGAATCATCATTTTACCTTTAGGAATCAGTCAATCGAAAAAGACAATGATCCAATCTGAAAAAATGCAAGCATTGAAACCTCAAGTCAGTGCCGCCCAAGAAAAACTAAAAGCGGCAACGACCCGAGAAGAACAAATGGCTGCACAAGCAGAAATGCAACAAGTGTATCGCGAAAATGGGTTAAGTATGACTGGTGGAATCGGTTGTTTACCTTTATTGATCCAAATGCCGATCTTCTCAGCGCTGTACTTTACTGCTCGCTATACAGAAGGTATCCGTGAATCGACTTTTTATGGTATCGACTTAGGAAATCCAAGTTTAGTCTTAGTTGCGATTGCCGGGATTGCTTACCTAATTCAAGGGTACATCTCAACGATCGGTATTCCTGAAGAACAGAAAAAAACGATGCGCACCATGTTGATCGTTTCACCTGCGATGATCGTCTTCATGTCGATCAGTGCTCCTGCAGGAGTGACCCTTTACTGGGTAGTCGGTGGAATCTTTAGTTGTCTACAAACATTTATCACCAATGTGATCATGAAGCCACGCTTAAAAGCTCAAGTCGCAGAAGAATTGAAACAAAATCCACCGAAACAAGTCGTGACACCTCGAAAAGATGTGACACCTGAAGAAGCGACGAAACCAACGAAAAAAATCAATACACAAGCAACCAAGAAAAATGCTAACGGTCGAAATGCCGGTAAACAGCAACGTAAAAAATAAAAGGTTTGGGATGTTCGCATCCCAAACCTTTTTTGTTTCAAGCTTTTACTTGATCCGTCTTATTTTGTAATGATTTGATCCAGACTAGCAATACTTAATGCCATATCAGCAATTTGTTGCAACTGTGCTAAACGGTTGTTACGGACAGCTTCATCTTCGACCATGACCATCGTTTGATCAAAATACTGATCGATAACTGGTCTTAAGCTGACTAATTGCTCATAGTTCTCTTTAAGTGTACGTTCCGCAAACTGAGCTTTCACTTTCTCAACTGCTTCGTACAATGCTTGCTCTGCTTCATTTTCAAACAGGCTTGTATCAATCTCATTCGTTGTTCTTTCGGCTTTTTTCGCTAGGTTCATCACACGCGTCAAAGCTTCCATCGATGGTTTGAAGTTTTCATCTTGCAAACGTTCCTTCAACAGACGTGCAGCTGCAAAAACGGTTGTCAAATTACTTTCCTTCGCATTCAAGACAGCATCGATCACATCGTGGCGAATGGCTTTTGTCATCAATCGTTGGCGCAAACGACCTTTGATAAAGTCGATTACATCAGTTCCTTGAACGAAAGCTAACCCGAAACGCTCTTGATTTTCATTGATTGCAGCATTCACTTCTTGTTGTAATTGTGCCAATGGGAAAGCCCATTGTTTTGCTTCAATGATCCGAACGATACCATATGCTTGACGACGTAATGCGTAAGGGTCGTTTGAACCACTTGGCACCATTCCTACAGTAAAGAAAGAGAAAATACTATCTAATTTATCGGCAATGGCTAAGACTGCACCAATCGTCGTTTCTGGCAATTCACCTTCACTAGCGATCGGTAAATAATGTTCACGGATCGCTGTCGCAACCGCTGGATCTTCTCCATGCAACAACGCATATTTTTCACCCATGATTCCTTGAAGTTCTGGAAATTCTCCAACCATGTTCGTCACTAGGTCAAACTTATAGATTTCGCCGGCACGTTGTAATGCAGCTAGTTCTTCCCCCGATAAACCGACAGATTTACCGATAACAGATGCAATCACTTGCACACGTTGCATTTTTTCATAAATACTACCGATCTTTTCATGGAAAGTCACTGATTTCAACTTATTGACATAATGCTCGATTGGGAATTTTTTGTCTTCATTGTAAAAGAATTCCGCATCTTCTAAACGCGCCGTCAGTACTTTTTGGTTCCCACGAATAACGTTATCTAGCTTCACACGATCGCCATTTCGTACAGCGATAAAATGTGGTAAGAGTTGACCTTCGGCATTTCGAACATCAAAATAACGTTGGTGTTCCTTCATGGAAGTCACGAGTACTTCTTCCGGTACAGATAGATATTTTTCTTCAAAATCACCAGCAAAGACAGTTGGATACTCCACTAGATTATTGACTTCTTCAAGTAGGTCTTCATCAAAATCGATGTGCCAATCATTTTTTGTTGATAATTGAGTCGCTTGTTCCATGATCATTGCTCTTCTCTTTTGTGGCGAAGCAACTACAAATTGTTCAGATAGCTTTTCTTCGTATTCTGCTGGATGAGCAAATGTCACATCTTCACCTAAGAAACGATGCCCACGAGAAGTACGTCCAGTTTTCACATCTAAAAATTCAAACGGGATCACTTCTTCTCCAAATAGTGCCACGATCCAATGAATCGGGCGAATATATTCAAAGTCAAAAGAAGACCAGTGCATTGTCACAGGGAATGTCATGCTTTTAATCACATCGATCAATCCTGTCAAGACTTCGATTGCTGGTTTTCCTTGAGTATATTTCGTCACATAGACATATTCCACACCTTTGATTTCTCGGAAGGTGATATCGTCTGTCGTCAATCCTTGCCCACGAACAAATCCTTGAGCTGCTTTCGACCAGTTTCCTTCAGCATCTAATGCGATTTTTTTCGCTGGTCCCTTCACTTCTTCTTCACTGTCAGCCTGACGTTCTGGTACATTTGTTACTTTGATCGCCAAACGTCTCGGAGTAGAGAATGTCTCGATTGCATCGTAAGTCAATTGATTGTCCGTTAAAAACGCTGCTGTTTTTTCTTCTAATTGTTTCATGCTTGGTGTCACAACATGCGCTGGCATTTCTTCCAAGCCAATTTCTAATAATAAGTCCTTTGCCATCTTATTCACCTTCCTTAACAGTCGTTGGATTTTCTGATTGATTATTTAGCAATGGGAATCCAAGTTTTTCACGTTCTGCAACAAAGATTTTCGCCACAGATTTCGCCATGTTACGAATGCGAGCCAAGTAGCCAGCACGTTCAGTCACAGATACTGCACCACGAGCATCTAATAGATTGAAGGTGTGACTACATTTTAAAATGTAATCATATGCTGGATGGACCAGATTTTCTTCAATACAACGTTTCGCTTCTTTTTCAAAACGATCAAAATTACTTAATAATAATTCTTGATCACTCACTTCAAATGAATATTTTGAGTGTTCATATTCAGGCTGTTTGAAGATCTCACCATATTTGACACCTGCTGACCATTCAAGATCATACACACTTTCCACTTCTTGGATATAAGAAGCTAAGCGCTCTAACCCATAAGTGATTTCTGAAGTGACTGGTTTACATGGCAAACCGCCGACTTGTTGGAAGTACGTAAATTGCGTGATTTCCATGCCATCTAACCAGACTTCCCAACCAACACCGGCACAACCCATCGAAGGGTTCTCCCAGTTGTCCTCAACAAAGCGGATATCATGTTCTAACGGATCGATCCCTAACAAACGCAAGCTTTCCAAGTAAAGTTCTTGGATATTTTCTGGTGATGGCTTCATCACCACTTGGAATTGATGGTGTTGATATAACCGGTTAGGATTCTCACCATAACGACCATCAGCTGGTCGACGTGATGGCTCAACGTAAGCGGCATTCCAAGGTTCTGGACCGATTGCTCGTAAAAACGTGTAAGGGCTCATTGTACCTGCCCCTTTTTCTGTATCGTATGCTTGCATCAGCATACAACCGTTCGATGACCAAAATTTTTGTAATGTCAAAATCATTTCTTGAACTGTTTGCTTCTTACTCATATAATTACCCCTTTCATCTTAACCAAGAATCAAAAATAGTAACAAAAAAAGTCCCTATGTTTGCGTAAACAAACATAGGGACGAATATCTTCGCGGTTCCACCCTACTTCCGAGCGACTCGGCAGCTTCGTTGATCGTACTCACAAGTGCCTCTTCAAAAACCGTTAGCATTCGGCTCACACTCTCCCGAACTCGCTTGTGCCACTTGATTTTCTACTGATCTTGATCATCGTACGTATGTGATTATTGAATATCCTTTATAAATGACATTCGTCTATTGAAAAAACAATAGTTACTATCTAGGCTTTATAATAGACGTTAACCAAGTACTTTGTCAAATATTTTTGAAAAAAATCCATTGTTTCAAACATTTTTTCATTCTTCTGCAGGATTTTCCTTCGTTGCCTCATTGGTCGGTTTCATGATATGTTCCCAACTTTTCATTTGATCAATAAACTTTTTACTTTTCAAATGGATGCCTACGTATTCTTCATATAACAGATCAATCAATTGGCGAATCTTTTGTTTGGTTTCTTCTTTGAGGTCGATCCCGCTGATGCGATCATACGAGATTGCTGAGAAGAGCCGTACGAAGTGAACTGCACGTGGGTCCGCGTGATACCGATAATGATCTAACTCCCAGTGATTTTCACATAAGACGCCACCATATTTGGATGAATAATCAAATTTTCCTTGCGTCTTTCCACACACTGCACAGTGGGTCCAAACTGGCGAGATCCCGAAACGTTGCAATAATTGAATCTCAAAAATATTCGTAATGATCTCTGGGTCATCTCCTTGATCCATGCGTTGCAATGCTTGGTGTGTGAATTGAAATAGATTCGGATCATATTGCCGATCCTCGATCGCCGCATCCACTAAGTTCAACAAATAAGTCCCGTAACCGCTAAGAAAAATATCTTCTTGTATCTTACGAAACGAGTGGACATCTTTTACACTGTTAACAAAGGACAAGCCTTCATTATGAAAATGACCAATATAAATTGCTTCCGTAAAAGGCAACAATGCGGGTGCAATCGGTTGATTTTGACGATGGATCCCCTTGACATAAAACATCATTTTTCCTGCCGATTCTGTAAATATCTTGACTAATTTATCTTTTTCCTTGTAGTTGCGACTAGAAAGGATGATTCCTTTTGATTCTGCAAGCTGACTCATCGTCACCCCTCCTCTGACTTTAACGTAAATTGCTTTTTTAAATTGAAAAGAAGGAAAAAGTCATGCGAGCATCCGTGAAGTCGAGACAAAAGTAACTATTACTTTTATTCCAGACTCTTAATTGCTTCCATGACTTAGTTGTCCTCTAACTTCTGTAACTGGATAACCGGTGCTCAAGAGCAACTCTTCAATAGTAAGGCGAAACGTGAAGAAATATGGAAAGCTATTTTCCCACGTTTCGCCTTACTATTCGGAGCTGACCGGCTTTCTCACAACCTTGTTTAATACTCGTCTTGACGATATCCAAAGTCTTGTAAATAGACTCGTTTGTCTCGCCAATCTTTTTGGACTTTTACCCAAAGTTCTAGAAAGACTTTGTCCCCTAGCAGATTCTCAATATCTCTTCGTGCTTTTGTTCCGATGTCTTTCAGCATCTTACCGCCTTTACCGATTATGATTCCTTTTTGACTATCCCGCTCGACAATGATCGTAGCTTGGATATGGATTTTATTATTCTCATTACGTTTCATCGTATCGATGACTACTGCGACTGAATGGGGTACTTCATCTCGTGTCAAAAACAAGACTTTTTCCCGAATCAATTCAGAAACGATAAAATACTCCGGATGGTCAGTGACTTGATCGTCTGGGAAATATTGCGGGCCTTCAGGCATTTCATCCACTAAGACCTCCATCAAACGTTCGACATTGTTTCCTTCTGTCGCAGAGATCGGAACAACTTGGGCAAACTCCATTTGTGAGGAATAATCTTCAATGATCCCTAATAACTCATCTGGATGGACTTTGTCGATCTTATTGATCACTAAATATACCGGTGATTGGACATTTTTCAAGCGTTCGATGATGAAATCGTCGCCTTTTCCTCTTTTTTGATCGGCGCTGATCATGAACAATACCGCATCAACTTCACGTAAAGCACTATAAGCTGTTTCTACCATAAAATCGCCTAAGCGATGTTTGGGTTTATGGATTCCAGGTGTATCAATAAAGATCAATTGTGCTTCAGGAGTCGTATACACTCCTTGGATCTTATTTCTTGTCGTTTGCGCTTTATCACTCATGATCGCGATTTTTTGACCAACGATCCGATTGAGCAACGTCGATTTACCAACATTTGGTCGTCCGACGATTGCTACAAATCCAGATTTATGTTCTGACATAATTACTCTCCTTTTAATTAAAAAACAGTTGATAGATTTTTGGACCAAATAAGATGATCCCCACGATTACAGCGAAGCAAGCAGTCAATAACACTGCCCCAGCTGCCATATCTTTGATTTTTTTCCCAATGGGATGAAAATGGAAGTCTGTGAACATATCCACTACATTCTCAAACACAGTGTTCATGATTTCGACGATCCATACGAGAAAGACTGAAAGGAGCAACCATAGCCACTCCATTCGATCCAATTGAAAGATGAACCCCATGATCAGAGCAATGATCCCAAGAGCCACATGTTTCTTCATATTTCTTTCTTCATCAAAAACGGTTTTGACTCCTTGTAAAGCAAACTCCACTGACATCAAAAAATGTTTGTTTTTATCTACTTTTTGTTCTTCTCTTTTATCTTTTAAGTCCATAAGCATCTAAAATCTCTTTCTGTAAGCCAAACATTTCCGCTTCATCTTCAGGTGTCATATGGTCGTAGCCGTTGATGTGTAAAAATCCATGGACGGCTAAGAAGCCTAGTTCGCGATCATAGGAGTGACCATATTCTTCAGCTTGTTCTTTTGCCCGATCGATTGAGATCATGATATCTCCCAATACACGAGGCATTGGCTCATCGTCCTCTTCAAAAATCACTGGGATCTCGTCTTCACCTTCATCTTCTAACGCAAAACTGATCACATCTGTTGGTGCGTCTTTGCCACGGTACGTACGATTGATTCCTTGGATAGACGGATTATCCATGAAGGTCACCGACATTTCCGTCTCATCTGATAAAGAAAGTTTTTTTGCCGCAAATTGAAGCAATTCTTCAATTTCTTTGATTTTCGTTTCAGATACAGTGTTTGTTTCATCGATAAATGTAATATCCATTAGTCATCGCTTCCTTCTTGCTATTCTTTTTCTTGTTTCATTTTTTCTGCTTCAGACTTCATTTTAGGGTATTTGATCCTTGAGTGGAAGGTACTGCTCAATCCACTAACAAGAGATTTTTCAACTTTGCGGATTTCTTTGAGTGTCAATCCACTATCATCAAGCTGACCATCAGAAATCCGTTCTTCAATCAAATTATGCACAAAAGCTTCGATTTTTTCACTGGTTGGATGATCCATCGCTCGCACAGCGGCTTCGCAACTATCCGCAATATTGACGATCCCAGCTTCCCGTGTTTGCGGTCTAGGGCCAGGGTAACGGAATTGTTCCTCTGTTACTTCGGGATTACGTTCTTTTGCTTTGATATAGAAATAACGCATCAAAGTCGTCCCATGATGTTGCTTGCAGATATCGATCACCATTTGTGGCATATCGTACTCTTCTAAAATCTTCGCACCGTCTGTCACATGCCCAAAAATAATTTGTTTACTATCTTCAGGAAGTAAAAAGTTATGGGGATTTTCCGCACCAGAAGGTAAGTTCTCCACGAAAAAGCTGGCATGTTTGATTTTGCCGATGTCATGGTAATAACAAGCCACACGTGTCAACAATGAACGCCCACCGATTTCAGCAACTGCATTCGCACTCAGATTCGCAACCATCATACTATGATGATACGTTCCCGGTGCTTCTTCTAACAATTGCTTCAATAATGGATGGTTCGGGTTACTCAATTCATTTAGAACGATCACACTGTCGTCATTCACTAATAGCTCAATATAAGGGTGCAGACCAATCGTCAGTAAATACGACAGAAATGCGCCCATGAAGCCACATACAAGTGTTAACCAAGTGGTGCCATCGCTAAAGCTCATGCCTTGATAAACCACTAAAACGACATCCATCAATAACGGAAAGACAACGACCCACATGATTGCTGGGAACCATTGTTCTGAAATACGTTGCCGTTTTAAAATGGCTGCTAAAAAGCCGGCAAATAGGTACGAGACCAAAATCACAGTCAAGAAATTCGTACCGATCGAATTGTAAAAAATGAATAGCGCTGAAACTGCTTGGAATAACGCAGCCATGATACCCGCTCTTCGATTCAAGAAAAAGTTTAAGACAAGCGGTACAAACGCTGCTGGGTAAAGTAACGGAATATACGTCGCTTGCTCTGTTTGAAAGACTTGGAAAAATTTCATCAATAAAATACTGATGGACATCGCTGTTACGTAGAAAAGAATATACTCTGTTCGTTTGAATAGATCTTTATACTGTAGTGAATTGTAGAATAACACACCAATTTGCAATAATACCGCTAGAATCATAGCGACAAGAGGAAAAATCGAAGTAGATTGACTCGTCAAACCTAACAACTCTAATTTTTTCATAGCAGCTGCATCGATTTGATTCCCTTCACGAACAATGATCTCCCCTTGGAAAATCATGACGGGTTGGATGGAGTCACGTGCCTCTTGCTTCAACTCTTCTGTTCGTTTTTCATTTAGCACATCATTCACAACAATGCCCTGATCGACTAAATAGCGGATCATTTCTTGTTGTTCTGCCGAAACATTCAAATACTGGATCTTATCATTTGCTTCTTGTTTGAAATTATCTAAATCACTTTCTCGAACTTGCTTACTCATTTGTTCGTCGATCAATTTCAAGCTTTCATCACGAACCGTCGTAATCTCGCTTTCTGACATATTCATGATCGTTGAGTAAAAACTATTTGGTAATTTTTGGTAGAACGCGACATCATCCGCATTTGAACTTTCGAATATTCGTTTCAATGCGGCTATCCGTTCTTCTACTGTTGGCTTTGGAACATTTTCATCTTCTTTTGCCTTACTGACTTTTTCTTCGTATTGTTTGTCGATCGTGTCATTCGCACGATCGATCAAAACAAACAGTTGATTGATCCGACGATCTTGTTCCGAAGCTAGGTCACTTTGGTAGGTGTACTCAGGTGTCACTGCTTCAGCTGCTAATTTCCTTTTTTGTTCGGTTTCTTCCGTGTTCTCAATCGTTTTATTGGCACGGATACTTTCTTCCGCTACTTGTCCCTCTCTAAAATCATTGGGCTTTTGCTTCACGCTGCTAAACGTGATCCCACACATCAATAGAAAGAAAAGCAATAAGAGAAAAGGTGCTGCAGCTTTCCCTAATTTCGCTTGAAGCTGCTGCAATATTTTGTTCAACATGTGGTAATCCTCCTAAAAAAGCTATTCTTGATGAAGATCCGCTTTTTCATAAGCTTTGATGATTTCTGCCACGACAGGGTGACGAACGACATCACTAGCTTCAAAATTCACAAAATCGATTTTTTTGATTTGTTTGAGTGTTCGTTCTGCATGGATCAATCCACTCATTGTCCCTTTTGGTAAATCGATTTGGCTCGTGTCCCCATTGACGATCATTTTTGACTGATAGCCAAGCCGAGTCAAAAACATTTTCATTTGGGCGACTGTTGTGTTTTGCGCCTCATCCAAAATCACAAAGGCATCATCTAACGTTCTACCACGCATATATGCAAGTGGTGCAATCTCGATGATTCCTCGCTCCATCAAACGATTGGTATGATCCAACCCAAAAATCTGGTACAGTGCATCATAAACTGGTCGTAAATATGGATCGACTTTTTCCTTCAGATCTCCAGGTAAGAATCCAAGATTTTCACCTGCTTCGACGGCTGGACGAGTCAAGATGATTTTTTGGACTTCGCCTTTTTTTAAGGCAGCAATCGCTAATACGACAGCCAAAAATGTTTTCCCAGTACCAGCTGGTCCTACGCCAAAGACCACATCATGTTTGGCGACAGAATCGACGTATTTTTTTTGTCCGCTGTTTTTGACACGGATCGGTTTGCCATTGCGATCTTTGACGATCTCTTGTTCATACATCTCAACAAAATAGTCCAATGTCCCTTTTTGAGCCATTTTCAAGGCAGTGACCACATCAGGCATACTGATATGGATCCCTCGTTTGATCAATTCTTGTAACGTTCGGATGACGGAAGCAGCCAAAGAAATATCGGTTTCTTCCCCGATGATCTGGATCACTTCACCTCTTGTGTGGATCGTCGTTTCAGTTGTTTCTTCGATCAGTTTGATATGTTTATCATGTGACCCTAAAAGCATACTGATATCATCAGTTGCTGTTAATCTAATATCCAAAGAACTAGACGCTTCTGTCAAAAATAGACATCTCCTTTATTTCAAATCGTTCTTACCTATTCTACCATAATCATGAAAAACTATATAGCGAATAAAATGAGACGACTTGAGAAAAAAGTTTTAATTTGGATTACTGAGACAAAACGTTCTTCAACTAAAACAACCTAATCATTTAGTAACTAGCAGAGATACCTGACTTTGATCATCAGTTGTCCGATTTATTTTAATCTATGAATCTTTTGTCAAGTAACAACAAACGTTTTTAAACAAAAAAATATTGATCAAAAAACTATTCTTTTAATGAACACAAAAAAACTACGGACACTTTCGCGTCCGTAGTTTCGTTTGCTAAGATTAAGACTGCAATAGTTCTTTTACGATAGCATTTACTTGATTTCCATCAGCTTTTCCTTTGACTTTAGGCATGATAACTCCCATGACTTTACCAAATTCTTTTGCAGATGAAGCACCTGTTTGCGTGATCGCATCTTGAACAAGTTGTCGAATTTCTTCTTCAGAAAGTTGCTCTGGCATATACTTTTCGACTATCACAATTTCACTTTTCACTTTTTCAGCTAAATCGTCACGTCCAGCTTCCTCGAATTCATGCAAAGAATCACGGCGTTGTTTCATTTCGCGAGACAACACTGTTAGTTCTTCTTCTTCTGTCAAGTCGTGACCTTCTTTAATTTGCTCGTTTTGTATAGATGACTTGATCATACGAATCACCTGTAAAGATTCTTTATCTTTAGCTTTCATCGCTGTCTTCATGTCATCGTTCAATCTACTTAGTAGTGACACACTACCAACTCCAATTCATCAAAGAACTAGAATTTTTTGCGTTTTCTAGCTGCTTCAGATTTTTTCTTACGCTTTACACTTGGTTTTTCGTAGAATTCACGTTTACGAGATTCTTGTAAAGTACCCGCTTTTGACACGGAACGTTTGAAGCGACGAAGAGCATCGTCAAGTGATTCGTTTTTGCGAACGACTGTTTTTGACATATTAATTCCCTCCCTCCGAGCTTAAAAAGTAACCGTAATTGTTATTGAAATGTTAATCTCAAGAAACAAGACTGTTCTATAAACATTATAGCTAAAGCAGTTTTGACCGTCAAGAGAATCTTATGTTTTTTTTTAATAATCACCTGTTATTTTATTGAAAATTATTATTGACAGCTCTCACAGCGACCAAATATCTCAAAGCGATGCCCTTCAATGGTACACCCACTGAGTTGTTCTTCAAAATAATTCATTGGACACATATGGATTTCTTTTGTCGTCCCACAAACGGTACATATGAAGTGGTGATGATGCCCAATCTCGCCTTGACAACAATGAAAACGGAATTTCATTTCTCCATTTAGATCCGTTTCTTCCAAAAGATCTAACTCTGAAAAGTCATGTAAATTACGATAGATCGTATCATAGCTGACTCCTTTAAATTCCTGACTCATATAGTCAAAGACTTCTTTTGCAGAGACGTAACGATTTCGTTTGATTAAATATGCGAGTAATGCTTCTCGCTTTTTCGTGTATTTGAACCCGTTATTTTTCAATGTTTCTAAAGATTGTTCGATCAATGTTTGTTTATTCATCATTATCCCCCAAATCAAAATGATTACGAAGTATGTACACTCGAGTATGGTATAATAAACCTAAAAAAAAAGCAAGCGAGGTTTTTTATTTATGACTGCCGAATCAAATGAAGTCGTCACCTTTTTTGTCATTTCAGACTCTGCAGGTGAAACAGCAACAAAATTAGCCCAAGCCACAATGGCGCAATATCCATCCATCGAATTTAGTTTATTTCGACGAACTTTTGTGACTGATCCAGAGACGTTGCAACGCGCACTAAATGATGCATTGTCAGAACAAGCATTAGTTCTCCATACATTGATCAACCAAGAATTGGTGGATTTAACAAATGAATTTTGTCAAAAAAACAAATTATACAGCTTTGATGTATTGACCCCGCCAATTGCAGAAATCGAGCGCTTGACTGGCATCAAACCGACACGTCAACCAGGGGCACTTCACTTATTGAATGAAAATTATTTCAAACGAATCAAAGCGATGGAGTTTGCGGTGAAATATGACGACGGAAAAGATCCTCGAGGTTTTTTGGAAGCCGATGTCGTCTTACTTGGTGTTTCCAGAACTTCTAAAACACCATTAAGTTTGTTTTTAGCCAATAAAAATTTAAAAGTAGCGAATCTCCCACTGATACCTCAAGCACATATCCCTAAACAGTTGTGGGAAATCGATCCGAAGAAGATTGTTGGATTAACAAATAACCCTGATATTTTAAATAACATTCGTAAAGAACGCATGCGTTCATATGGCCTGAATCCAGATACTGCGTACTCCGATATCGAAAAAATTCGTGCAGAATTGGAATTTGCCAATGAACTTTATGAAAAATTAGGGTGTGTCGTCATCAATGTTGCTTCTCTTTCCATTGAAGAAACAGCATCATTGATATTGAATGAGTTAGAGCTGGAAGACCATAGCTATTACGGCACAGAAACTTCGGAAGAGAAATAGCTTTTTATTATCTTTTTAAATGATAAAAATAGGAGTTGATCGAGGTCGGGACAGAAGTGTTCAACCTCAAGAAATAAGGCGCCATCCACGAAAATTGTTCTTCAAATTTTTGTGGATGGCGCCTTATTTCCGAAGTGGTTACTTCTGTTCCCGCCGTTTATTCGGTTTTAGGTGGTACAAGAGGACCAATGTCCCAGACACTTTCAAATCCTTTTTTAATGACTTTAGTTAGCTTTTTTGATGCTCTACATGTTTGATCGTTTGTTCTAAAATATCTAATACATGAAAGTCATCTAAACTGTAAAGGATCGTTTTTCCTTCACGTCGTGATTTCACCACGTGGTTTTCACGTAACAACCGTAATTGATGAGACACAGCCGATTGTTCCATTTGAACAGATTGACTGATCGACGTCACATTTTTTTCACCATCTTTTAAATAAAGTAAAATATTCAAACGTGTCGGATCACTTAATACCTTGAATAATTGACTCACTTTTTCTACTTTAATGTTTTGATTCCCCGACAAACGATTCACCTCCAAAAAAAGACTGACTACTAAAGTGTACCACTTTTTTCGTCAGTCTCAACTGTTTATTCTTCTGTCATTGATTTGATGCTAGCTTCAAGTGCAGCAATTTTTTCTTGTGCTGCTTGGTTTGAATCACCTTTGACACCAATATAAAATTTGATTTTTGGTTCCGTTCCAGAAGGACGGATCGCGATCCAACCGTCTTCTTCTAGTGTATATTTCAATACATCTGAAGGTGGAGTCGTTAGTTTTTCTACATTTCCTTGGTCATCTGTTTTTGTCAGTGCCTTGAAATCTTCTGTTTGTAAAACTTTTTCTCCGGCAAATTCAGTTGGTGCATCTTTTCTGAATTTCTCCATCAGTGCTGCAATTTTCGCTGAACCTTCTTGCCCACTCATTGTGACTGAAATTGTTTTTTCTGCATAATAGCCATACGTTTCAAAAATCGATTGTAACCCATCATAAAGGGTCTTACCTTGTTTTTTATAAAATGCAGCAACTTCTGCTAATAATAATAGTGCTTGAATCGCGTCTTTATCGCGAACGAATGGTTTGACTAAATAACCGTAGCTTTCTTCAAAACCAAACATGAATGTATGCGCCTTGGTTTCTTCAAATTGTTGGATTTTTTCAGCAATAAATTTGAAGCCAGTCAAAACGTTCATCATTTCTACACCATAATGTCTAGCGATTGCTGTCGGTAGTTCACTTGAAACGATTGATTTCAAGACCGCCGCATTTTCTGGCAGTGTTCCTTTTTCTTTGTGAGCTTCTAGGATATATTGGACAAGCAAAGCGCCGATTTGATTTCCAGTCAATACTTTGTATGAACCGTCTGGCAAGCGTACAGCTGCACCTAGACGATCGGCATCTGGATCAGTAGCAATCAATAGATCTGCGCCTTCTTTTTCGCCTAAACGGATTGCGTATTCAAAAGCAGAGTGTTCTTCTGGATTTGGTGATTTGACTGTGGTGAAGTCTGGGTCAGCGACTGCTTGCTCAGGAACCAAGACAAATTGTTCAAATCCCGCTTGAGTCAACGCACGCTCACCTAACATTTTGCCTGTTCCGTGTAACGGCGTGAAGACTAGCTTCAATTCTTTCCCTAATGTTTCTACTAATTCATGATTGATCGTCACTGCTTTGATTTCTTCCAAGTACGCTTGGTCGATTTCTTCGCCGATGATCGTGATCAAATCACTATTTTTTGCTTGTTCTTCTGCTAAAACTTCTACTTTTAATGGATTGCTGATGTTTCGTACATATTTTGTCAATGCGTCTGCATCAGCAGGCGGCATTTGTCCACCATCTTCGCCATAGACTTTATAGCCATTATATGCCGCTGGATTATGAGAAGCTGTAACCATGATCCCAGCGAATGCGTTAAGATGACGAACCGCAAATGAAAGCTCTGGGGTTGGTCGTAAGCTTTCAAATACAAAAGATGGAATACCATGTTGCGCTAAAGTTTTTGCCGCTTCCATCGCAAATTCTGGCGATTGATGACGTGAATCATAAGCAATCGCTACCCCACGTTTTTTTGTTTCTGCTCCTTGTTCATCCATAAATTGTGCAAGCCCTTCTGTTGCTTGACGTACAGTATAGATGTTCATTCGATTGATTCCAGGTCCTAAGATCCCGCGCATTCCTGCTGTACCAAATTCCAAAGGTGCGTAGAACGCATCTTCTAATTTTTCAGGATTTTCACTTAATTCTTTTAATTGTTTTTTTAAATTTTCTTCTAATGATTCTTCAGTTGCCCATTGCTCGTAAACTTGTTTCCAAGACATGAAGCTGACACCTCTTTCTAAAAATATATTCCTTTCTAAGTATAGCATTCTCTATTTAGATAGCAAAGCATAAGAAAAAGAGGTCGGGAAAGAAGTGTTCAGCCTCGAGAAATAAGGCGCCATCCACGAAAATTGTTCTTCAAATTTTTGTGGATGGCGCCTTATTTCCGAAGAGGTTACTTCTGTTCCCGCCGTTTATTCGGTTTTAGGTAGCACAAGAGGACTAATGTCCCAGACACCTTTCGTTTTTTAAATCATTAGTTATCCTTGAGCGTTTGGCGTTTCTTCTAATGCTTCCAAGTATTTATACACTTGTTGTCCAGCAATCCCGCCATCGCCTACTGCTGTGGTGATTTGGCGTAGATCTTTTTCTCGCACATCGCCAATAGCAAACACACCAGGCATATTCGTACGCATATCTTGATCTGTTGGAATCCAGCCAGCAGCATTCGTGAGTCCTGCTTTGCGGAAAGGTTCAGTTAATGGATCTAGTCCAACGTAGATGAACACACCGTCAGCTGCTAATTCGATTTCTTCCCCTGTTTTTGCGTTGTGCCCTTTGACACCAGTAACGACCATATCATTTCCGATGATCTCATCAGTGATCGTATCCCAAACAAATGAGATTTTTTCGTTCGCAAATGCGCGATCTTGGATGATTTTTTGCGCTCTTAGTTCATCACGACGATGAACGATAACGACTTCTGAAGCAAATTGTGTCAAATACACAGCTTCTTCTACTGCAGAATCGCCACCACCGATCACGACTAAGCGTTTATCACGGAAAAATGCACCGTCACAAACCGCGCAATAAGAAACGCCACGTCCAGCATATTCTTCTTCGCCTGGTACTCCTAGTTTACGATGGATACAACCAGTTGCAATGATGACTGTTTTCGCTTCGTAACTTTTGTCTTCACAGATGACTTCTTTATAGTTGCCATGATCTTTGATATCTTGGACGATACCGTAGACATTTTCAGTTCCAAATCGTGAAACACCTTCATACATTTTATACGCAAGGTCTGGCCCCATGATCGAATCAAATCCAGGATAATTTTCTACTTCTGCGGTGTTGTTCATTTGCCCACCAGGTGCCCCTTGTTCGATCATCGCTACTGATAAGTTTGATCTTGAAGCATACAAAGCAGCGGTCATGCCAGCAGGTCCTGCACCAATTACGATTACATCATACATATGTAGATTCCTCCGTTTTAAAATCAAGTAAGCCTACTTTACAGCCAATCACACAAAAAGTCTATTGTTCTGCCTACGAGTTTCGAATAGATATATTATACTCGAAATCGATAGACAAAAACAATAGACATTCTTATTCTATCCTATTTGTTCGCTAGATTTTCACCATTCGAAGCAATCACTTGTTTATACCAATCAAATGATTTTTTCTTTGTTCGTTTCAATGTACCATTGCCTTCATTGTCACGATCAACGTAGATAAAACCATAGCGTTTCTTCATTTCACCAGTTCCAGCAGAAACTAGATCGATACATCCCCAAGTCGTATAACCTAAAAGATCAACACCATCTAATTCGACTGCATCTTTCATCGCTTGGATGTGTGAAGCAAGATATGAAATGCGATAGTCATCTTCCACATAGCCATTCTCATCCGGAGTATCTACCGCGCCCAAACCATTTTCGACAATAAACAATGGTTTTTGATAACGATCATAAATATCATTCAAGGTTACCCGTAAACCTAATGGGTCAATTTGCCAGCCCCATTCACTTGCTTCTAAATAAGGGTTTTTCGTTGATTCAAAGATATTTCCTGCGGTTTGTTCTAATAGTTTTGGATCGGTTGTTGAAACACGAGAAGAATAATAAGAGAATGAAATAAAATCAACAGTATGTTGTTTCAATAACTCTAAGTCTCCTGGTTCCATTTTGATCTCGATGCCTTGGCGTTCCATTTCTTTTAGTGCATATGCTGGGTATTCTCCTCTTGACTGCACATCGATAAAGAAGTAGTTTTCACGGTCTGCTTGGCGTGAAGCCCAGACATCTTCTGGTTTACATGAATAAGGATAATAAGCCCCCGCAGCTAACATACAGCCGACTTTATTCTCAGGGTCGACTTCATGCGCGATTTTTGTGGCAATCGCACTCGCTAGTAACTCATGATGAGCTGCTTGATATTTGACTTGCTCTACATTGTCGCCTTCTTCAAAATACAAGCCAGCGCCCATGAACGGTGCATGTAAAATCATGTTGATTTCATTAAAGGTCAACCAATATTTTACTAATCCTTTGTAACGGTTAAAGATCACGTGACAAAGGTTTTCATAAAATCCGACTAATTCACGCGAACGCCATGCCCCATATTCCTTGACTAGATGCATCGGGCAGTCAAAATGGGTGATCGTTACTAAGGGTTCGATCCCATACTTTTGACATTCTTTAAAGACATCTTCATAGAATTTCAACCCTTCTTCGTTTGGCTCTTTCTCATCACCTAATGGAAAAATACGGCTCCAGGCAATCGATAGACGGTAGGTTTTAAAGCCCATTTCTGCAAATAAGGCAATATCTTCTTTATAGTGATGGTACATATCGATCGCTTCTTTTGCTGGATAAAAATGTTCGTCATCAAACTCAAACATTTTTTGTTGACCGGTAATCACTGGAAAACGATCTGGACCAATCGGCACGACATCTACATTGGCTAAGCCGCGCCCTCCTTCGTCGTATCCACCTTCACATTGATTGGCAGCTGTTGCGCCACCCCATAAAAAGTCTTTTCTAAATCCCATCGTTGTTATACTCCTTCCACTACACGTTTTTCTGACAATTCTCTTGCTAATTCATCTTGCACTTCGATGCCTTCTGCTGTTAAGCGATCGATGGCTTCTTTAAATTGTGGTAAATACTCTTGATGAGCAATAAATAATTCATCCATCATACGTTTTGCTGTTTTACCAGAACGAACTAATGGGTTGATCGTAAATGCTTGTAACGCCGTCCCGTAATCACCTGTGACAGCTGCTTCGATCGTCAACAACTCCATATTTTTCATCACTTGTAACCAGCCACGTTCTGCTGTAGGTAATGAACCAAAAGCAACACTTCTTGCTCCTTGCGCGCCTACATACGCTGTTACTTCAACGACACAGTCTGCTGGTAGATCAGGCACTGCCCCATTGTTTTTCGTTGAGACAACGATTTGAGTTTCTTTATTGCCATAGATCGAAGCAATCGTTTCACACGCAGCATCCGAATAATAGGCACCACCTCGTTGTTGTAATTGTTCTGGTTTATGATCGAGTTGCGGATCTTTGTATAGCTCAAACAATTCCGCTTCTGTTTGTTTGACTTGTTGTGCTCGCGTTCCGATCGTGTGGTATTCTTCCAACGCATGCTCCAACATTTCTTCTTCACGATAGTAATAGCGGTGATAGCCACAAGGAATCATTTTCATCTGATCGAGTTGTTCTCTAAAGAATGGCACATCGAATATGTTTTTTGGCAACCCGTTATCTTCCGCATAAAGTTGTTCAATCAAATCTTCTGTACGATCATTTCCTTTTGCATCCGCTACTTTGTGCCAATGGAAATGGTTCAGCCCAGCAAATTTATAAATCAACTCTTCTTTCTTTTCACTGATCATGACTGGCTCTGTCATCATTGCCATTACTGGTACATTGCACAATCCAATCACTTTGTCCCATTTCCCATAACGAACGACTGCTTCAGTCACCATACCGCTTGGATTAGCGAAATTGATCAACCAAGCGTTCGGACAGAGGCGTTTCATGTCTTCAACTACTGCTAAAATGACTGGGATCGTACGAAATGCTTTGAACATTCCCCCAGCTCCATTGGTTTCTTGGCCTAACATGCCGTAGTACGCTGGAATGCGTTCGTCTTTTACACGAGCATCCAATTGACCGACCCGAAATTGTGTAGTGACAAAGTCCGCATCTTTCAGTGCTTCTTCGCGATCTAAGGTGGCATAGATTTTCACGTCATATGGAGAAGCATCCCACATCCGTTGGGCCATTTCACTGACGATCGCTAGTTTTTCACGCCCAGCTTCGATATCGACTAACCAGATTTCACGAATCGGCAATTCATCGTAACGTTTGATGAATCCTTCCATTAGTTCCGGTGTGTAACTACTTCCGCCACCAATTGTCGCGATCTTGATTCCTTGATTCATACACTCACTCCTTCGTTTTTTTACAACTCCATTATCATTTTTGTAAATAAAAGTCACAATACTTTTTGATCAATTTGAATAACCATTTACAAAATGATAGATATTCTTGCATTTTTTTGTAAATTTATTGCGCATAACAAAAAGAAAAATAATGAGAAAATCCAAATAAAACCTAATTTTTCAATCAAAATAAACGAGTAAAGGAATTACTTCTCTTTTTTTTGTTTCATTGACACACTAAATAATACCGTTTACAATTATTTTACATATTTTTAACTAAAAACGTAAAAAAGAGGATCGAATTATGCTATTAAAGGAAAAGCTTAAACAAATCAACTTTTCACCTTCAGAAAGCGAAGTCATCCGTTTTCTCCAAGCCAATGAAACAACTCTGGCCGATCGAACGATTCAACAAATTGCTGAAACTTGCTATGTCCATCCTTCTACTTTGATTCGGATCGCCAAAAAAATGGGTTTTCACGGATGGGTGGATTTTAGAGATGCGTTCATTGCTGAAACAGAATATCTACAAGGAAACTTTCAAGAAGTGGACGCCAATCTCCCTTTTTCCGAAAATGAAGGCATCATGACGATCGCTAATCGGATTGCGGCACTTGAACGTATGACGATCCAAGATACGTTATCCTTGTTGATGCACGACGATCTCCAACAAGCAAAGCAACTTCTGCTGCGATCGAATAAAATCGTATTATTTTCGAGTGATACCAACACATTGATTGCTCAATCATTCAAATTGAAAATGAATCGGATCAAACAAGAAGTGACCATCGTGCCCACATCTGGCGAGTCCTATTACGATGCCTACAATTGTCAGCCTGAAAACTGTGCGATCTTGATCTCTTATACGGGAGAAAATCAGATGATGCTTCGGACTGCTGAAATTTTGAAAGAAAAAAATGTGCCGATTTTATCGTTGACGAGCATCGGTGAGTCCAGTTTGTCCACAGCGAGCGATGTGGTATTACGCCTGACAACACGTGAACGATTGTACTCAAAAATCAGTAGTTTCACGATCAATACGTCGATCTCCTATTTGTTGGATGTGTTATATAGTTGTGTCTTTGCTGAACATTATCGTGAGAACCTCGATTATTTGATCGAAGTCGGGCAAAAAGTCGATACACGGCAGATCAGTTCATCCATTATGAAAGAAGAACTATTTACCGATTCAATCGAAGATGGCGATTAGTCTACTTTTATAGCGGGAACGATCAGAAAGATTCGTTCAGAACAAAGTTGCTCCTTGAAATTTACTCTCTAATTAAATAGCTGAACTTCTAAGAAAATAAGCCGTAACATCCAAAATATGAGAGGAAACCCTCGGATGTTACGACTTTTTTTGGAATCAGGTACTTAGAAACATTCTCCTGTGGAAAAATGCTTTTTAACACTAAGCTAACTTTCTAAAACCTTGATCTAAAGGGCTTTGAACTCATCAAGTCAACGCTGTGATCAACTCATCCCCATTCGTCACGATCTTCGATTGATTCTCGACGATATCGAGGTAATCTGCTGAATTGGTAATGATGACAGGGGTTTCTACACTATAGCCTTCACTTTCGATCGCATTGATATCAAATCGCAATAAGACGTCTCCTTGTTTCACTTTATCCCCTTGTTTCACAAAAGACTCAAAATGTTTCCCTTCCAATTGTACAGTGTCTAACCCAACATGGATCAACAGTTCTAATCCACTTTCAGAAACTAAACCGATCGCATGTTTTGAAGGAAATAACGTCATCACTGTCCCATCGAATGGTGCAACGACTTCCCCTTTTTCTGGATAGATCAAGATTCCTCGTCCTAACGCGCCTTTAGCAAATGCTTGGTCTTTTGCTTCGCTTAAAGATGCAATACCACCTTGGATCGGTGTTTTGACGATTTCTTTGATTTTACTTTCTTTTTTCTCAGGCACTACTTCTTCGGTATCTTTCCAGAACAAGAAAGTCGAAGTAAAACCGATTGTTGCTGCAATTGCGATACCGATAAAGGCATTGTACATGCCACTTGCATCGCTACCACTAATGAAGTCGACCACTCCGAAGATGCCCAATCCACCCATTGTATAACTTGTCGTACCACTCATCATCAAATAGATACCAGAGATTGCCCCACCAATCATTGAATAAATGAACGGGGTCTTTTTAGGTAGAGTGATTCCATAGATGGCTGGTTCTGTCACACCAAAGATTCCTGAGATAAAGGCAGGCATACATAAGGCTTTCATTTTCTTGTCTTTAAACTTGAAGTACATTGCTAATACCACGGCGGTTTGTGCAAAACTTGCCCCAAAAACACCTACAAGCATTTGACTTGAGCCATTTTGTGCCAACTGCATGATTGCCAAAGGAATGATACTCCAATGTAGACCGAAGATAACTAATACTTGCCAGAAGAAGCCTAGAACCCCACCATATAATGCTGGTGAAAAATCCATCAATGCTTGGAAACCTGCACT
Organism: Enterococcus sp. AZ171; assembly: GCF_051714005.1. Taxonomy (NCBI): domain Bacteria; kingdom Bacillati; phylum Bacillota; class Bacilli; order Lactobacillales; family Enterococcaceae; genus Enterococcus; species Enterococcus sp. AZ171. Next base: position 2,067,446 of record NZ_JBIORA010000001.1, read on the forward strand.
CAACCACTCTGTTAACAAGCTAACGATTGGGCCAATCACCAAAAAGCCGATCGGTAGAGCAATCAATAAGACCATAAAAGGAACAACAAATGTTTGGACAACTGTTGGAACGATCTTCTTCGCAAATTTTTGGACTTGTCCGGCAAAAGCAATGATAAAGATGACAGGAATGACACTTGATGTATAAGAAGCTCCTACCCAGGGAATACCCAAGAAACTTTCATATGCAGGTAATCCTAAAAGGCTAAGCGGCGCTGCAGCACCTTGATTGGCTGCTTCAAAACTACTTTGTAATGCGGGACCTTGCACGGTCGGATAGAAAAGGGCTGCACCGATGACGATGCCGACCATTGGATTCAATTTGAATTTTTTAGCTGCTGTATACCCTAGAATAACTGGCATGAAATAAAAGATCGAATCACCGATCCCATTTAACATGATATAAGTTCCGGAAGTCTGCTCATAAAATCCTAAAAAGATAAATAATGCATTCAATCCTTTGACCATCCCGGCAGCTGCTAAAGCTCCTAAGAAGGGTTGGAAACAACCACTTAAAATATCGATCAAACGATTAAATATATTGCCTTTCGCAGGGGCTAATTCCGCATCTTCTGAAATCCCTGCTACACTTAATACATCTGCATATACGTCTGGTACATGATTACCAATGACTACTTGGTATTGCCCACCGCTTTTCATGACGGTCACGACACCATCCATATTCTTCAATGTCTCGTCATCTGCTTTACTTTCGTCTTTTAACCGAAAACGCAAGCGAGTCACACAGTGCGTCAAACTACTGATATTTTCTTTTCCGCCAACATATTTCACGATTTCTTTTGCTAAATCTTGGTATTTTCCCATGTTCTTTTCCTCCAATTGTTTGATTGAAGGTTTAGCCAACTCAATGTCACTATCCTTTGGTACTCATTCGTTGAATCCACGGCCCTCCTTTTAGTGATTTTTTTAATGATTATTATCTGCCAAACGAGCCAGATGGATCGTTAAGTAGACAATTTCATCGTCTGACATATGATAATTAAATGTTTCCTGTAAGAATAAAGCGATTTTGTCCACGCAGCCAGAAGCCGTTTGGTATTTTCGCTGGATCATCTGGACCAATTCCTCCTCGACCTCACCTTCTTGGGTAAGGGACGTGTTCATCACACGGCTAAGAAAAAAACGAAGATGCGTGACAAATCGGAAAAAATAAAGCGATTCTTCATCAAAGGGTGTTTGATAATAATAGCGAACGATATTCAAAATATCTTGAATGGTTTTCGTAAACTGGTACATATTGTTCATACTATCTTGTTCTGATTGTGCATTGACTAAATGAAGGGCAATGAATCCAGCTTCATTTTCGGATAAATCAAATCCATATTTATGATGGACTTTTTCAATCGTTTTTTTACCTATTTGGTATTCTCTCGGAAATAATTGCTTGATATCATATAATAAAACATTAGGTAATCCAACGCCGGTTTTATAACGTTTGATCGCATTGTATAAATGATCGGTCAATGAAATATAAATGGATTCATTCAATGTCACATCTAACTTTTCTTTCGTATACTCAATGATCTCGTAGGAGAGTTCGAGGTATTCCATCGGGATATCCTCCGCTAATTTTTGAAAATGTCTCGACAGTCGATCATCTGTCAAATGAAATTCTTTATCCACACCCGCTTCTAAAATAGCATCACCAATCTTTTTTTTGAATGCTAATCCTTTTCCCATAACGATCATTTCTCGATTTAATTTGTCCCTTGTGACAACGACATTATTATTTAGAATTTTTTCAATCCGCATAATATCCCCTTTCTATGATTGTCACTCCTAAAAAAACAAAAAAACCCAAAAAGTCAGCCATGGAATCGTTTCATGGTGACTGATTAGGTTTAGCTTGCGTGATGCAATCACTATCCAACAGTATGTTCTTTTCTTCATAGTAGCGAAACAATTTTAAAATGTCAACGCTTTCTTTTGTATTATTCCTATATTTCTAAAAAAAATTCTTTCACGTTAACATGGAAACTACCACTCCCCCAGAACAGCCATTAACTAGACAGTAAGAATAGCCGATTGACTTTTTTGATTTGAATCACACCGCTATCAATCAAGTCATAAAAAAAAGCCTTGATCCCCAAAAGTTGGCATGTTTTTGGGGATTCAAGACTTATGAGTTGAGGCTAACTATTTTTATCACGGCTTACGATACAAGTGTTTCAAAAACAGATGCCTTTATTCTTCCCTGTTACTCACTTTGTAATTTGTACATATCTGCGTATAGCCCTTCTTCCGCTAAAAGTGTTTCATGATTCCCGCGCTCCACGATATGTCCTTTATCTAATACGAGGATCAACTCTGCATCACGGATCGTTGACAGACGATGGGCGATAGCAATCGTTGTCCGACCTTGACGCATCTTCGCAAGTCCTTCTTGGATCAACACTTCTGTTTCTGTGTCGATATTCGCCGTTGCTTCATCCAGAACTAAGATTTTAGGATCCGTTACAATCGTTCTGGCAAACGTGATCAATTGGCGTTGCCCACTTGAATAGCTCGCCCCTCTTTCAATCACTTTTGAATGATACCCTTTCGGTAAGTCTTCAATAAACTGATTCGCTTGGACAAACTCAGCGGCTTCACGTATTTGTTCGTCTGTGATCTCTGGATTCATCATTCGGATGTTTCCAGCGATATCCCCATAAAATAAGAACGCATCCTGTAATACTAGACCCATTTTATTGCGTAATTCAGCGATCGGATATTCACGAATGTCATGGTCATCAATCAAGATCTGCCCTTCGTAAAACTCATAAAAACGCATCAACACATTGATGATCGAACTTTTCCCACTTCCTGTATGTCCGACTAATGCGACAGTTTCTCCTGGATTAGCAACAAATGAAATATTGTTCAATACATTGTTTTTTCCATCATAAGAGAAACTGACATTACGAAATTCGATTTTTCCAGCAGTGATCGTCCGATCCGCTGATTCCTTTTGCTGTGGTGCATATTCTTCCGTATCCATGATTTTCAAGATACGACTTCCTGCGACTGTTCCGTCCGTAAAGACACTCAAGAAGTCCATCATTTGCGACATCGGATTAAAGAATCCTTGAACATAGGTGGTGAAGGCAAAGATCAAACCGACTTCAACTGGTGAATGTAACGCGTCGAGTCCGAACAACGTCAAAGTCAAGGCAACTGCTAAAGCATATAAAAAACTGATGATTGGACTCAAAAGAATCGAATTTGTCTTGATCATGGCATAGCGAGTCGCTAGATACTCTTCATTGACTTCCTCAAATTCTTTTGCTAAACGCGATTCTTGACGAAATTGTTGGATGATCCGCATCCCAGAAATCGATTCATTTAATTTTGTGTTCAATTGACTCAAGCGCTCACGCATATTTCGATAGATCCTTGAACTGAATTTTTGATAATACCAAATCACTACTCCTAAAATCGGTAAAAAGATCAGACACCATAGCGCGATTTTTTGATTGATTTGAAACATCGCAATAAATGAAGAAATCACGGCAAAAATTCCTGTTAAAACCATTAGAAAGACATACCAAAATTCAAACAGTGTTTCTGTGTCATTAGTCACACGAGAAACAGTCGATCCAGCTGGCGTTTGGTCAAAGTACCGCATTCCTAGTGTATGAAGTTTCTCAAACAACTTTACACGGATATGTTGGTAGGTCTTCAATGACGCCATCGAATATAGATACCATTGGAAAAACCAGATGATACTTTTGACAATGACCCCAAATAGATAAAGCCCTGCAAAGAAAAGGATGACTTGTGTCGTTGCTGACTGCTTCGCTAGATGCTCATCCATGAATGTTTGGATGATCCTTGGCAATAGCACATTGATGACTGATAATACTAAAGCAAATAAAATCGCAATGATGAATGTCGAGCGAAAGGGTTTAGCAAATTGCATCAACCGTTTAATGATCGAAGCTTGTTCTTTATAGGTCATGGATTTTGACCATTCCGACTGATATTGATCTTCCATTATTCGCCACCTCCTTCAATTTTTGCTTCTAATTGTTGTTTCTGCCACATTTGTTCGTACCAACCGCCAAGAGCTAACAACTCTTGATGTGTGCCACGTTCAATGATCCGACCATGATCGATGACGATGATTTCATTGGCGTGCATGACACTACTTAAACGATGGGCCGCAATGATCGTGGTTTTGTTTTTCCGTTCTGCTTTAAGGTTACGTAAGATTGCTTCTTCTGTCTTAGCATCAACAGCGGATAATGCGTCATCCAAAATCAATAATTCGGGACTTTGGATCAATGCACGAGCAATCGACAACCGTTGCTTCTGTCCACCAGAAAGGGAGACTCCACGTTCACCGACCATTGTCTGGTACCCTTCTGGCAGTTCTTTGATTTCTGTGTTGATATACGCCAATTCCGCTGCTTCTTCCACTTCTTCTGGTGATTTCTGTGGATTGGAGAAGCGAATATTATCTAGGATCGTCATCGAAAACAAGAAATGATCTTGTGGCACATAACCAATCGAGCGCAACAAGGCATCTAGTGAGTAGTCTCTGATCGTTCGTCCGCCAAATTTGATTTCTCCTTGATAATGGTCATACTCACGCATCAATAATTTGATGATCGTCGTCTTACCGGCACCTGTTTTACCAACGATACCTAACGTATCACCTTCATTGATCGCAAATTTGATGTGTTCTAATGCTGGCTGTTCATCGTCTGGATAGGTAAATTGTGTGATTGCCACATTCAACTCACCTTTTGCTGGTGTCATTTCTGCTCCTACTTTTTCGACGATATGTGTTTTCTCATGCAATAGTTCATTGACACGATCATACGAAGCATTCCCTCTCTCTAGTACATTGAACAGACGTCCAATCGCAAACATCGGCCAGACAAGCATACCGATATAACTGATAAAGGAAACCATCTGTCCAATTGAGATCGTACCATCCAAGACATAACGTCCACCTAAAATAATTGTCGCCACATATGACAAGCCAATGATCAATGTGATGAATGGATCAAAAAGCGCATCTAAAAAGTTTACTCGCTTATTTTTCTCAATGGCATCATCGATCTTTTCTTGGAAATCTTCCAAGTCTTGTTTTTCTTGACCAAATGTTTTGATGACTTTGATACCTGTGATACTTTCTTGCGTTTTATCGTTGATACTTGAAAAGGCTTCTTGTGAGTCACGAAACGCATCATGTAATTTTGAGCCTAAGATCCTTGAAGTAACCGCTAATAATGGCAATGGGATCAATGCAATCAACGTTAACCGCCAATCAACGAATAGAACCATCGCAATGATCGTCGTTCCTCCAGTGATCACTGAATCTGCAAATGTTAAAATTCCTGCACCAGCTACATTTTGAATCGCGTTCAAATCATTCGTTGCATGAGCCATCAAATCACCCGTCCGGTATTTTTGATAGAACAAACTATCCATTCGCGTAAAATGAGCAAATAGACGCTGGCGTAATTCTTTTTCAAGTCTAGCTGCACTGCCCCAAATGTTCATTCGCCAAATATAGCGAAAAAGATATTGCAAAAAAGCTGCAATGATCAATACACCTATCCACAATGCAATGATTTGCATCGAGATATTTTGATCGGCGATTTCATCGATAATGATCCCGATGACTTTAGGTGGGATCAACTGCACTATTGCCACCGCGAACAAAGAAAATACGCCAATCAAATAGTGCCTTTTCTCTTGTTTAAAAAACCAACCCAATTTTCTGAAAATCGACATATACTTCCTCCTTCTAACTCCTAAAAATTTCATTTATTTCCGAGGTTGAATTGCATCCTCAGATATCGTTGATCACAATCGAAAAAATATGATCGTCATACAATTTATAAAAAATAATCATTGATCGGCATGAATGCGCTTTTCTCAAATGGAGAAAAAGAAAAAAGCGAGCTGAAATCAATCAGCCCGCTTTTTGATGTTGTCGAATAAGAACCTACTTCTTCCCTTGGTTCTTCATCTGTTGCATCATCTGACGAATTTTCTTTTCAGATGGTTTTTGCCCCATAGACATCATCATTGATCTTAACATTTCCTCATTAACGGGAGGATTTTTTTCTAAGTAATCTTTCATATATTTACGCGCAAGAAAGAATCCACCGACTGCGCCGATTAACAATGCAATAACTGCAATAAGTACAACGATTCCGTTTGATACCATGTAAATCTCTCCTTTCCTTTTCCTAATTGCTCTCAATGATTCATTTTACTAAAACTTACAAAAAAAAGAAAGGCGTTTTCTTAAGAATATGTAAAAAAAGTCATTTTTATTTCATGATTATACAAAAATACCTATTTAGAAAGTGAGCCACATTTAATTTTTAGGTTAGCCGAATTTTTTTCTTTTATTTTTTCGTCTCTGGGTGTAGAATGAATTCGAAAAGAAATAGAAGGGTGGTTTTCATTTGAATAATCACGAGAATAAACATAAATGGATTGAACACACTAATGGGTTATCCCTTTCAGAAGTAAACGGTACGGTTAAAGTACCAAAAGGAAAAAGTTTCTTCCGCACCTTACTTGCCTATTCCGGACCTGGTGCACTCGTAGCAGTCGGCTATATGGACCCAGGTAATTGGTCAACATCGATCACCGGTGGCCAAAATTTCCAATACTTATTGATGTCAGTTATTCTGATGTCCAGCTTGATTGCTATGTTACTACAATATATGGCGGCCAAACTTGGGATCGTCAGCCAAATGGATCTGGCACAGGCGATTCGTGCTCGTACGAGTAAAACGCTAGGGGTCATTCTTTGGATCTTGACCGAATTAGCGATCATGGCGACAGATATCGCTGAAGTCATTGGTGCAGCGATCGCTTTATATTTATTATTTGATATTCCTTTGGCAATTGCTGTCTTTATTACCGTCTTGGATGTCTTTGTCTTGCTTCTTTTGACAAAGATCGGTTTTCGTAAAATCGAAGCGTTAGTCGTCTGTTTGATTTTCGTTATCCTATTTGTCTTTGTCTACCAAGTGGCGCTTTCAAACCCTGATTGGAGCAGTCTATTCAAAGGCTTTATTCCTAATAGCCAAACATTTGCTGAAGAACCAAAAATCGGTGGAGAGACCCCATTGACTGGAGCTTTAGGGATCATTGGTGCAACTGTGATGCCTCACAATCTCTATTTGCACTCTGCTGTTTCCCAAACCCGCGAGATCGATCGAAAAGATCCAGAAGATATTGCAAGAGCGGTTCGTTTCTCAACATGGGATTCCAATATTCAATTAACGATGGCTTTCGTTGTCAATGCACTTCTATTGATCATGGGGGTTGCCGTCTTTAAAACTGGTGCAGTTCAAGATCCCTCTTTCTTTGGTTTATATGAAGCACTTTCCGATCCATCTGCGATGAGTAACGGCGTCTTGATCGCCGTAGCAAAATCAGGCATTTTATCAACCTTATTTGCAGTAGCACTGCTTGCTTCTGGTCAAAATTCAACGATTACCGGTACATTGACTGGACAAGTCATTATGGAAGGCTTTATCCATATGCGCATGCCGATCTGGTTACGCCGTTTAGTCACTCGACTATTGTCCGTCATTCCAGTACTACTTTGTGTCTTGTTCACTAGCTCCAAAGGCACGATCGAAGAACATACAGCACTTAATAATCTAATGAATGAGTCCCAAGTATTCTTAGCTTTTGCCTTACCTTTTTCAATGATTCCTTTATTGATGATGACCAACAGCCAAGCAGAAATGGGCGCCCGTTTCAAAAATTCACTGATCGTCAAAATACTTGGTTGGTTTTCTGTCATCAGTTTGACGTATTTAAACTTGCGCGGACTCCCTGGACAAATCGAAGCTTTTTTCGGCGATCAAGCTTCTACTGCGTCAATCGCCCTTGCTGATCGGATCGCTTACATCATCATCGTTGCAGTTCTCGCCTTACTCGCTTGGACGATCGTTGATCTTTACAAGGGAAATAAACGCTATGAACAACGTTTACAAGAGTTGTCGTGAGCCATTCCCCCCTCTAAGCAGGAAAAAAAGAAGCATAGGTTTTGACCTATGCTTCTCAGACTGTAGACAAAAAGGAGTGGCTTAATTGCCAACTCCTTTTTATTAGTCTTTGTAGAAATTTGAAATAAAAAGCCATAGGCTTTTTTGCTTTCCATAGCCATGAGGCTAGTTTTTTTAAATTCATGGCAGCAAACGTAAGCATCGTGTGCGTGGCGACTTTTTCGAGACCTCGATATTTTGTCCAACGCATACCATGCTTTTCTTTTGCATCTGCAAATATTCGTTCAATAGTTTGTTTTCTCTTTTTATAAATTTCTCTATTCAACGCCGTATGGCGTTGGTGTTCAAGTTCATCCATAAGATCCGCCCAAACATGTCGAGTTACTATTTTTTGATGTTTTGTACTCAAAGTACAGTTTTTAAGTAATGGACAACTCCTACAGAATTTTGGATTTGATTTATAGGTTCGATAACCATCACGAGTGATAGTTGAAAATAACAACGGTTGATTATTGGGACATAAATAGCAGTCAAAATAGGCATCATAAACAAAGTCTTTTTTACGAAACATTCCTTTTACTCCATGAGGTACAGTATATGGAAGAATCGGGTAGAGTTTCAAGTGTGACAGAAAATGAACAAATTTAGGCGTCTTATATCCTGCATCAGCGACAACACGCTTTATATTTGGAAAAGCTCTTTTCGACTGTTTGACCAGATCGATTGCGACTTGGCTGTCATGTACATTTCCTGGTGTGATTAATGTAGATAAGATAAAACCATTATCTTCACAGGAAGTATGCGCGGAATAAGCAAATTGTTTTTCTCGTTCACCTTTAACATAGTAACCACTTTCTGGATCTGAATGACTTATTTTTTGAAGACTCAACTCACTTTCTGTGTCCCATGTAAAAGGACGTTTTCCTACAGCAATACGTTCTTTATTTATTTCATCTTCTAATTCATCTTGATAAGCTTTAGCTTGACCGTAGGTCATTTCTTTTGTGAACTTATGTTTATTGGCATTTGCCTTAATATGAGTAGAATCAATATAAAGGTTGTCTTCCGTAACGAAGCCAGCTTTTACAGCTTGTTCTAGAATATGAGAGAAAATGTCTTCAAATAAAGTTGTTTCTCTAAATCTTCGAACATAGTTTTTACCAAAAGTAGAGAAATGCGGGATAGGATCCTCGAATGAATAACCTAAAAACCAACGATAAGCAACATTTGTTTCAACGTCTTTAATGGTCTGTCTCATCGAACGGATACCAAATAAATATTGGATAAATACTAATTTAATTAAGACCACTGGATCAATACTGGGACGACCATGGGTCGAATACGTAGATTCTACAATGGGATAAATGAAATCAAACTGAATCGCAGCATCAATCTTTCGAACTAAGTGATCTTTAGGTACAAGATCATCAATTGTTAACATAGCAAATTGATTTCTACCTTCAATCGATTGTTTTCTCATCATTAGAATCACTCCCAGAATAGTTTATACAATGAGTATAAAACAAAAAAACTGCAAACAACACTCCAAATTTAGGAGTTTGTCTACAGTCTGAGAAGCATAGGTTTTGACCTATGCTTCTTTTTTGTGGTTACTAAATTAGAAAGTTCTATTTTTCATCATGAAGATAAATAGGTACCACGGCAATAGCTATGATTGTAAAAGCAACCATCCACCAGATCTCAGTTTGAAAATTAGTAGTAGTCGAGACAATCAATGACAAACCAATTGGTCCACCAATTTGGTGCATGGTATTCGTCAAACCACTTGCGATACCTGCTAATTCGTCAGGTGCTTCATGGATACCAGCAGATGTCACTGGCGCTAAAATCATTCCTTGTCCTAATCCAAGGATCATCATAGGAACAAAGATCGTTTGCCAATAACCATTAAACGGGTTCGAAACCGCCAGTAAAATCAACCCTATTACTAGTATTATTTCTCCAACAAACAATATCCTATTATTTCCAAATCGTGCAGTCATTCTCGGCAACTGCATCGCAATAATAAAATTAACTATCGTTAGTGGTAGAAAAGCAAATCCTGATTGTAACGCTGAGAATCCATATTGACTTTGCATCATTTGAGGTAAAAAGAACCAAAATGGCAGCATCGCCATCATAAATAAGAGACGAGTAGCATAGGCACCAGAACGTATCTTATTTTTAAAAAGTTCGAGGGGAAGCATTGGCGAAGAAGTCCTTCGCTCCCATAAAATAAACAAACCTAAAAACATGATACCTATGAATAAAAAGTTGCTTTTTCCTTCAGTAAGACCGTAGATGATTCCTATCAATCCGAGGATCGATAATAAACTTCCTAAATAATCAATACGTTCCCTTCGACGTTCCGAAGGTCTCACATATTTCAATGTTAAAACCACTAACAAAAGAGTAAATGGCACATTTATTAAGAAACCAGCGCGCCAAGAAATCAAGCTAGTCAGTCCCCCACCAACTAACAAACCAATACTTGAACCAATTCCCGCCGTTGCTCCATAATAAGAGATCGCACGTTGCCTCATATTATTTTGATAAGCATCCATGAGCAGTGCTAAAGATGTCGGAGCAATTATGGAACTACCTACTCCTTGGACACCACGCATCATGATCAACGTTCCTGCTGTTTGTGATAATCCAATAAGCAGTGAACTTATCCCAAAATAAATAAACCAACTAAAAAAATCTTTTTTCTTCCGAATAAATCAGAAAGGCGACCACTTAATAGTAAAAAACCACCAAAAGTAAGCGTATATGCACTTGATACCCATGAAAGTGCTCTTGCAGATAAACCTAAACTTTCTCCTATCTTCATAGAACTTGTAAAAATAATAGAATTATCCATTAAAATCAAAAAATAGGATAATAAAGTAATTGGTAAAATGACACCAAATTTTTCTCTCTTCAAATTTCCTAACTTCTTTCTATTGCTTTTATTATTTCGTCCTTTCACATTCGATTCTTTTAAACTTTTATCCTTTTCACAGATCAATAGTTTTCTATCATTTTTCTGTAGCCAACATTCTCTCCATAAACCATTCCACTTGTTGTGGTGCATCATGGTCAAAGAAGGCAGACTCTTTCATATCTAAAGCGGCTATTTTTTCAACATCTTCATTCGAAAGTTCAAAATCAAAGATATCAATATTTTCAGCCATTCTCTCTGGTCGAACAGATTTTGCTAGAGCAACGATCCCTCTTTGCATCAACCAACGAAGAACAACTTGTCCGACTGTTTTATCATATTTTTTACCGATTTCTGCTAATTCAGGATTTGTGAACAACTCGTGACGACCTTCAGCAAATGGTGCCCAAGCTTCGATTTGTACGCCATATTTTTCATGCCATTCTTGATCTTCTACACGTTGGTTCCAAGGATTTACTTCTATTTGATTGATTTGAGGTTTCACATCATTCAAACCAACAAATTCGATCATTTTAGCCGATTTGAAATTGGAAATCCCAATTGCACGTAATTTCTCTGCTTTTTGAGCAGCAACCATTGCACGCCATGCGCCATAGATATCTCCATAGGGTTGATGAATTAGATATAAATCAAGATACTCTAACCCCATTGCCTCCAGAGAATGTTCGATCGTTTCAGTTGCTTTTTCTTCTGGAGTTTGTAGAATAAATAATTTAGAAGTGACAAAAAGTTCATCACGCTTTACAATTCCTTCGGCGATCGCACGTCGGATTCCTTCACCAGTTTCTTTTTCATTTCCGTAAATAAATGCTGTGTCGATCAAACGATATCCTGCATTGATGGCTTGATAAACCGCTTCTGCTGTTTCTTCTAGTGGAATTTGATAACCCCCAAATCCTAGTTGAGGCATCTCTACACCATTGTTCAATTTTATTGTGTTCATGTTATTTCCTCCTTTTCTATCCTAAACCTTGAAGTTAGATCCATAGCAAGAAAAAATTTTTACTTTTTTCGTTCCCATAATTTTTCGACTTTATCTGGAATCATTTCCCCAGCCTTGAACTTCGCAATATGTTCATCATACGTTTCGATCTTATAAACCAGCAATTCTCTCACTTCCTGCATCTCCTCTAGTTTTCTATCTAGTTCTTCTAACTGATCAACTAAAATCTGCTTTTGCGCTTTTTCCACGTTTTGTGCTTCGCGTAATTGAGCCAAGTGAGCAAATTCAATGAGAGATTCTACAGACAAACCCGCGTTACGTAAATTTTTTGCTAAATAAATCCAATTTAGGTCATTTGTTGTGTAATCCCGATACCCACTCTCATTACGACTAACCGGCGGGATGACTCCTACACGTTCATAGTAACGGAGTGTATCCACACTCAAATCAAACATGTCAGCTGCTTTTTTTATATTCATTCCATCACCCTCCACTTTTATATAGGTTATCATAAACCCTAAAGTCAACTCCAAGGCAAATGATAATCAACAAATTTTCTTTATTTGATTGGTTTTCTTTTATCATCCGTTTCTTTCAAAATAAACATAACCTTATCTTTTTAATTTAAAATCAAGTTAACAACGAGAAGAGAAGCAACTTCTTCAAAAAATAAGGCACCATCCACAAAAATTTGAAGAACAATTTTCGTGGATGGTGCCTTATTTCTCGAGGCTGAACACTTCTGTCCCGACCTCATGTCATTCGATCCTAAAAATCAATTTATTTAATAAAGAATATGACTTACTTAGCCTTCTACATCTGCTAATAATTCTGGGAATACTTCTGGGTTGAAGGTTTCAGCTTTGAACATCGCGATTTCTTTCCCATAAGGGGCATAAGCTAATTTTTTATCTTTTCCGACATATGGTGTTTCAAGAATCTTTGAAACATCTTTGAACATTGGTTCATGGACGATTTTATTCAATGCATCAAAACCGATCGTACCAAAGCCGATATTGGCGTGGCGGTCTTTATGTGAACCTTGTGGATTTTTTGAATCATTGATGTGTAGTACTTTTAAGCGATCTAAACCAATCACTTTATCAAACGTTTCAATGACGCCATAAAAATCATTCGCTACATCATAGCCGGCATCATTCGTGTGGCACGTGTCAAAGGTGACTGATAGCTTTTCATTCAATGTCACTCCATCAATGATCTGTGCCAACTCTTCGAACGTTCTGCCGATCTCTGTACCTTTTCCTGCCATTGTCTCTAAGGCGATTTGTGCGGTCTGTTCTTTCGTCAAGACTTCATTTAGCCCTTCAATGATCCTTGCAATCCCTGCCTCTGCTCCAGCACCGACATGTGCGCCTGGATGCAATGTGATCTGAGTTGCTCCTAATGCTTCCGCTCGAACGATTTCTTCTCTTAAAAACTGTACAGCAAAAGGAAACATCTCTGGTTTCGTTGTATTTCCTAAATTAATGATATACGGTGCATGGACCACTATATTCTTCAATCCATTTTCTTCCATATATTGTTTTCCAGCTTCAATATTCATTTCTTCAATTGGTTTTCTACGGGTATTTTGTGGTGCGCCTGTATAGATCATAAAAGTAGAAGCACCATAGCTGGCTGCTTCTTCTGCTGCACCTAGTAACATCTTTTTACCGCTCATACTGACATGTGAACCTAATAACATCTTACTCCTCCTATAAAGCCCTCTCGGCTAGTAACTCAGTGAATGGATTTGTTCACTCTCCTTTTATCTTAACTGAAACGAATTTGAAAGAAAAGTTTGAAATCTGTCCAATGATCCGAGCAGATACAAAATAACTAGAAGAATTTTTAATGTTTTCTCAAAACCAAAGGTCAAATAAGACACAAAAAAAGCCATGTCTGTTTTTTTGTTCTATTATTTGCTATAATTAGCGAAATAAAACCATTAGTTGAGGTGAAACCTTTGCCACGTAATAATACACGAAGAAAACAAGCACGACGAACAAAAGAAAAGTGGTTTGTTCCTAAGGTCATTTTTCGCGTTTTTCAATCATTAACCGTTTTTATCATGGTTCTTATCATTCTATTCGCTGCATTAGGTGTGGGAGTCGGTGCCGGCTATTTTGCGTATCTAGTTGAAGATACAAAGCTACCTTCCAAATCTGAGTTACAATCTGAGTTAGGCAATATAACCGAAACATCAAAACTTGTTTATGCCGATAATACAGAGATCTCGACGATCCAAACTGATTTGATGCGGACAACCGTCCCTTCAGATCAAATGTCGCCTTATTTAAAATCTGCGATCATCAGCACAGAGGATGAATATTTTGAAGAACATAAAGGCTATGTTCCTAAAGCGGTGATCCGAGCACTTTTCTCTGAAGCAACCGGGATCGGCTCATCTGGAGGATCAACACTGACCCAGCAGTTAGTCAAGCAACAGATTTTGACCGATGAAACAACCTTTAAACGTAAAGCAAATGAGATCTTATTGGCTGCTCAAGTCGAGAAACATTTTACAAAAGACGAAATCATCTCCACTTATTTGAATGTTTCACCTTTCGGAAGAAACAATAAAGGCCAAAATATTGCCGGTGTCCAAGAAGCTGCGCAAGGGATCTTCGGAGTCAATGCGAGCGATTTAACCTTACCACAAGCGGCATTTATCGCAGGTTTACCACAAAGTCCTATCACTTATAGCCCTTATACCAATACAGGTGCATTGAAAGAAGACCTTACTGCCGGCTTAGAAAGAAAAGACATCGTGCTATTTAGCATGTACCGTGAACACCAAATCACAAAAGAACAATATGAAGAAGCAAAAGCCTATAACTTAACAAAAGATTTCTTAGGTCAACAAGTGGCAGAACAAACTGACCGTGACTTCTTATATTACACGGTCATGAATGCCGCGACCGATATCATTGCTAGACAATTGGGAGAAAAAGATAACGCAGATCTATCCGATACAGACGTCTACAATGCCTACTATCAACGTGCAGAACAAACGATCCAAAATCAAGGGTACACGATTCATTCAACGATCGATAAAGGCATCTATGATGCGATGCAAGCAGGTGTTGCCAATTATGGTTACTTACTTGATGACGGAAAAGGCACACCTGTTGAGACTGGTAACGTTCTGATGGATAATAAAACCGGTCGAGTTTATGGATTTGTCGGTGGTCGTAATTATGCGCTGAACCAAAATAATCATGCCTTTGATACTCAAAGACAAGCCGGGTCATCGATCAAGCCGATGTTGGTTTATGGTCCAGCGATCGATATGGGCTTAGTTGGTTCAGAATCACGTGTTTCTGACTATGCAACTACTTGGCAAGAAGGCTCAAATGCGGGAGAAGACATCGTCAATGCGACGAATAAAGGATCAAATACCTTCCAAACGGTTCGTGAATCATTGGAATGGTCGAACAATATCCCTGCTTACCATTTATATCAAGATGTTTTGAACAATGGCGGCTCAAAACAATACGCCTACGAAACGTATCTATCAAAAATGAACTATCCCGCAAATGCCAACTGGGGCGTTGAATCGGCACCACTGGGAACAGTCGATGTCACCACTCTTCAACAAACCAATGGCTTCCAGGCATTAGCAAATAATGGCGAATTCCAGCAAGCGTATATCATTGATGCGATCACTGACAACGAGGGGAATGTTATTTATCAACACGAAGTTAAACCAGTGCGCGTCTTTTCCGAAGCCGCAGCTTCGATCGTCAATGATATGTTGCGTAGCGTTATCAATGAAAAGATCACCACACCATTCAAAGATGATATCACTAGTCTCAATGGCAGCTTAGGTCAAGCGGATTGGATCGGTAAAACTGGTTCAACGAATGATTACCGAGATTCATGGTTAGTTGTCTCCACACCCTCTGTCACGATCAGTAGTTGGGCAGGACACGATGATAATACCGGAATGGATGCCCAAGCAAGATTGCGTTCATCCAAATATTTAGCGAATTTAATCAATCAAGTGTATCAAGTAAACCCAACGATTTTTGGTACCGATCAGAAATTCACACTTGCTTCTGATGTGAAGAAAGAAGACGTTTCTGCCTTCACAGGACAATTACCTGGAAAAGTGACCGTTGACCGAAGATCGATCAATACACCTAGCAAAACTGTCGAGTCACTTTGGGCAAAAAATGGTCCTGAGAAAAGCACCTTCAAATTTGGTGTAGGTGGAACGGATGAAAATTACAAAGATTACTGGAATACTGTCGGAACATTCGAACGTGAAAATCCACAGAACAAAGAGGATGACAAAGACGACGATTAACGAAACAATCTGAGTCCACTACTCTTTCTCAAAAAAAAATGAGTCAGATCTTGATAAATGATATCAAGATCCGGCTCATTTTTTTTTCGTTTTTACTTATCTTTGGTGAAGCTTTGCCCCTGTTATTTCCATAAAAAAGTAGCTGAAACGACTATTCTTTGTCATTTCAGCTACTTTTAGTTATCGTTTTATTTGATCAATCGCTTGATGTTTATCTCAATCGATTTATTTCGTTGAACCTTTTTCTTCAATTCCATATGGTAAGATGATTGTTTTTTCTTCTACTTCTTCTTTGTTCATCATTTTTGTCAATAGACGCATTGATACCGCACCTAAGTCATATAATGGTTGCGTAATACTTGTCAAGCGTGGTCGAGCAACTTCAGTCAATAAAGAATTGTTGCTTGTGATGATCTCAAATTCTTCTGGTACTTTGACACCACGGTCAATCAAGCCATCTAAAATACCGATTGCTAGTTCATCATCCGTTACATAAACAGCAGTTGCTCCACTATTGTGGATACGTTCTACTAATGACAAGCCATCTCTAAAATTATAGCTTGATTCAAAGATCAAACCTTCACTATAAGTCAGCCCGTTTTCTTTCAACGCTTCTTTGTAGCCTTTCAAACGGTTTTGGCCATTGATCGGGTCAATCAATGCACCACTTACAAAGGCAATTTTTTTATTGCCGTTTTTAGCTAATTTAGTTACTGCATCTTTTGTCGCTGAAGTATAGTCGATATTGACACTTCCTACTTGTTCGTCTGGATCGATCGAACCAGCTAAAACAACTGGAGTTTTTGAACGTGAGAATTCGCCACGGATTTCATCTGTGATATGATGCCCCATGAAAATCACACCGTCAACTTGTTTGGCTAAAAGATTGTTCAGTACGTTGACTTCTTTTTGGTCATTTCCGTCTGAATTTGCCAAAATGATATTATATTTGTACATCGTTGCCACATCATCGATCCCACGTGCTAATGAAGCAAAGAACATATTGCTGACATCTGGGATGATGACCCCAACCGTCGTTGTTTTTTTACTTGCAAGACCACGAGCTACAGCATTTGGGCGATAATCTAAGCGGTCAATGACTTCCAATACTTTTTTTCTTGTAGCTGGTTTTACATTTGGATTCCCATTGACAACACGTGAAACAGTAGCCATAGAAACATTTGCCTCTCTCGCTACGTCATAAATAGTGATAGTTTGTTTTTCCATCGTTGTTCTCCTATTCTGTTTTTATATCTTTTCTGAAAATACGATTTACATTTCTAAAACAGGATATCAAAGATTGACAGAAATTGCAACCGTTTTACTAGCGTTTTCATGAAAAAAATCACCTTTTTCACTTTTAGTCAATTGGTCTTTTTTTACAAGAGTGGTACAATGAATTATCGAAACATGCCATAAATGCGAAAGAAGGATGTCCAAATGAATCTTGAAAAAATCAATGAATTACGCCAATGGATGGCTCAAAAAGAAATCGACCTTGCTTATATCAGTGATCCAGGTCATATCGCCTATTTTGCTGGTTATGAAAGTGAACCCCACGAACGTGTACTAGCTCTATTTCTTCCACTTGACCAAGATCCTTTCTTGTTTACACCAGCGTTAGAAGTAGAAGATGCACAAAATAGTCCTTGGGCCTATGATGTCCGTGGTTATCTTGATAGTGAAGATCCTTGGCTATTGATCGAGCAAGAGATCCGCACCCGTTATCCACAAATAAAAACGATCGGGATCGAAAAAAATGCATTGACGGTTGATCGCTTTGACGCATTATCGCTACAAATGACAAGCAGCATCCGATTTGCTGACCTGACTCCGGTCATCCAACGTCTGCAATTGATCAAAACAACAAAAGAAAAAGAGCAATTGATTGCGGCAGGAAAATGGGCAGATGTAGCTTTTGAAATTGGTTTTCGCTCCATCAAAGAAGGCGTAACGGAACAAGCGATTATTGCTGAAATCGAATATCAACTAAAAAAACAAGGGGTATCTCAAATGTCTTTTGACACGCTAGTTTTAGCGGGGACAAATGCAGCAAGCCCTCATGGAACACCTGGAAGTACTACGATCCAACCAAATGAACTTGTCTTGTTCGATCTAGGCGTCGTATGGGATGGCTATTGTAGTGATGCGACACGAACAGTTGCCTTCCAAAAACCGACAGAATTTCAAGAGAAAATCTACCAAATCACGCTTGAAGCCCAATTAGCAGCTCAAGAAGCTGTTCGTCCAGGCGTCACAGCCGCTGAACTTGATCAAGTCGCACGTAACGTCATTGAAAGCTACGGCTACGGCGAATACTTCAATCATCGTCTAGGTCATGGTATTGGTACAACTGTTCATGAATATCCCTCACTAGTGGCAGGCAATGATCTAGTGATCGAAGAAGGCATGTGCTTCTCATTAGAACCAGGTATTTATATCCCTGATCAAGTAGGCGTAAGAATCGAAGATTGCGTCTATGTCACAAGTGACGGTTGCATCCCATTTACAACAACACCAAAAGAATTATTAGTAGTGGAGTAAGGTTGTGAAAGAAGCGTTTTGACCTGAGCAGTAAGAGGGGAAATCAGAAAATAGCTTTCCATATTTTTTGATTTCTCAGCTTAATGTTGAAGGTCAGCTTCTTGAACACCGTTCATCGAGGTTGTGAGAAAGCCGTTCTGCTCCGAGTATTAAGACAGAACTTGAGAAAATAGCTTCTCATATTTTTTCAAGTTTTGACTTAATATTGAAGGAGCTGGCTTTCGAACACCGTTTATCTAGGTTGTGAAAGAAGCGCTCAACACTGAGTAATAAGGGCAAAAAAACAAAATGGCTTTTTTTATTTTGGTTTTTTTGACTTATTATTGAAGTGTTGCTTCTTGAACACCGTTTATCATAGGTTGTGAAAGAAGCGTTTTGACCTGTAAATAAGCGATAACCCCAAAGTAGAAACTATTTTCGGGTTATCGCTTATTTTTTTAGTTGCTTTTTCTGATATCCGTTAGTTGTCGATACCTATTCATTTGCTATTTGTTGCTTTAAATAGAATTTCGTTGTGCCAACAAAAGGCATATTTTCCACCGAAGCAAACACCTCAAAGCCATGCCTTTCGTAGAACTCTCGAGCTTGATAATCTTGCGTATTGACGGTCATATACAAACACTGGTTTTCCAATGCTGTTTGTTGAACCGCTTCTATTAATCGCGATCCGATGCCTTCGTGACGGTACGATTGATCTACGGCGAGCAATGATAGATGCAAGGTATTACCAAATAAAGATGCTACTGCGCCACCGATCCACTTCTCATCCTTAGATGCACTGATTGAAATGATTTGAGTTGTTAAGTGTTCATTTGTAGAAAATGATTGCATATATTGTTCGTTCAGCAGACCAATGATTTTCTTTTCTGTTTCTTCGGAATCGCTTTTCTTGATCTCAATGATTTACAATATCCTCTCCACGTAAGATTAGAGAAAAAAGGACACGAATCAGGTTGTTTCCTGATCGTGCCTTTTCTTGCTCACTTTTTAGTGTTGCTTATTTAAATGTATCTTTTAAATCTTCTTTCGCAGTAGCTGCATCTTCTTTTGCCATCTCAGACAAGATTTTTGCATCTTCAGCTACTGGTTTAGCTTCGTCAATGCCTTCTTTTACAGTACTACCTGCTTGGTCTGCTGTATCTTTGATGTCGATCATAATGTCTTCTTTCGCAGCAGCTGCTGTGTCGCCTAAATCAGCAGCTGATTTTTTGAAACGATCAGATAAATCAGCTGATTGCTCTTTCAATGTCACTAAAATATCTTCTGATTCGTCTCCTGCGTCGGCTGTTGCGTCTGAGACTGTTTGTTTGACATTACCAGCTAAATCGCCTGCTTGTTGTGAAAGATCATGCGCTTTGTCTTTTGCGATACTTGTCAATTCAGTTGATTTTTCTTTTACCATCTCTGTATAATCAGAAGCCATATCTAGAAAATCATCCGCTTGTGCTGCTAATTCATCACGTAATTCTTTACCAGATTTTGGTGCAAGTAGCAATGCTGCCACTGCTGCGGCTGTACCACCAATCACTGCACCTAGTAAAAATCCACCTTTTTTTGCCATGATTATTTTCCTCCTGTCGTATCTGTTGTTGGTTTTTTATGTTTAAAGAATTTCACTGCAGTCCCACCGACTTTGCTGGCAACAGTTGCTTTTGCTGTTGTTTTACCGATGCCACCAACTTTTGTAACGATGTGTTTGCTTGAAGAATTCAATTCTGATACACTCTCGCTCAAATCAGCGACAGCTGTAAATAAAGGATCGATCGTTGCTACTTTTCCGTTGATATCATTCAACAATTCGTTGCTTTTCACTAACAAGCCTTCGACTTGTCTCGATAAAAGATCAACATCTTTGGTAACGACTTCAATCGTTGTGTTTGCTTCTGTTACTGTTTGTTCTGCTTTTTCAATCGTTTTTGCTAATCGAATCAATACACGTACTAGAAAGACCACAAGTATTGCAAAAGCAATTGCTGCAATCAAGCCAGCAATTTCTCCAACTGTCATAATCAAGTCTCCTTCTCCTCTTCTTGCTATAAGGATAGCATTTTCATATTTTTTAAACAAATAAAAAATAGCAAAAAGCTTCAACTACCTACATTTTTATCAGCAGCTGAAGCATCTCGCTTGTTTACTTTTTGTTAGTTGGTTCAGAAGTTTCTGTTGATTGATTGAAAGATGAAGGCGTCTCTGCTGCTAAAGACTTGCCTAATGATAGAATGTATTCTCTTAATGGTCCACCCACTTCTGGATGTGTCAATCCATATTCGATACTTGTTTTCATAAAACCAAATTTGTCGCCGACATCATAACGTTTACCCGTAAATTTACGTGCGAATACGCGTTGTGTCTTATTCAATGTATCGATTGCATCGGTCAATTGGATCTCATTACCTGCACCTGGTTTTTGCTCTGCTAAGACATCAAAGATTTCGGGTGTCAATAAATAGCGTCCAATAATTGCTAAATCACTTGGTGCTTTACTTGGTTCAGGCTTTTCAACAAAATCTTTGACATTGAATAAGCCGTCTTCTAGTTCTTCTCCTGGATTGATGATCCCATATTTAGATGTATCTTTGTGAGGTACTTGCATCACGGCGATCGTTGAAGCATGTGTACGCTCATAATCGTCGATCAGTTGTTGTGTCAATGGGATTTCATCTTCCATGATGTCATCACCTAACATGACAACAAACGGTTCATTTCCGATGAATGCTCTTGCTTGCAACACAGCGTGTCCTAACCCTTTAGGATGCGATTGGCGAATAAAATGAAGGTTTACATCCGTTGTTTCTTCCACTAATTTTAGTAATTCAGTTTTTCCTTTTTCGCCTAAGTTCGTTTCTAATTCGATATTTGAGTCAAAATGATCTTCAATTGGGCGTTTTGCTTTCCCTGTGACAATCAAAATATCTTCAATCCCTGATTTTAACGCTTCTTCTACGATAAATTGAATCGTTGGTTTATCAACGATCGGCAACATTTCTTTTGCCATCGCTTTTGTTGCAGGTAAAAATCTTGTTCCTAAACCTGCTGCTGGAATCACTGCTTTTTTTACTTTCATTTTTTTCTCTCCCTTAAAAATGTTAGTGAAATTCATTCTCTTTTTTGCCATCGCGCAACATGATCTCTGTCGCTGCTTCATTTATGTTCTTGTGCTCATATAGCACTTCATAAATCGTTTGAGTGATCGGCATCTCGATCCCCATGGTCTCAGCTAACTCTTTAGCAGCTCGTGTGGTCTGGACACCTTCCACGACCATGCCCATATTATCCAAGACTTCGCTTAATTCATGGTCTTGTCCAAGCAGATTACCGGTACGCCAATTTCTCGAGTGGATACTTGTACAAGTGACAATTAAATCACCGACACCGCTCAGTCCGATGAAGGTCAACGGATTTGCTCCCATAGCAACACCTAAGCGGCTGATTTCTGCTAATCCTCTTGTCATGATAGCTGCCTTTGCATTATCCCCAAAACCTAAGCCATGGATTGCACCTGCACCGATTGCGATAATGTTTTTTAAAGCGGCACCCATTTCGACCCCAATAACATCAGGATTCGTATAGATTCGGAAATAATGATTCAAAAATAGTGTTTGAACAAATTTAGCAGCATCTGCTTCCGTGCTTGCAGCAGTGATCGTCGTAATATCGTGACGAGCCACTTCTTCTGCATGACTTGGACCCGATAAAACAGCAATTGCTTGTCTCTTTTCTGCTGGGATCTCTTCTGCCAGGACTTCTGAGATCCGCTTGTGTGTTCCTTGTTCTAAGCCTTTACTTGCATGGATGATCACTGGTTTTGTTTGCAAGACCTCAACGAGTTCTTGACATACCGAACGAATCGCCTTAGTCGGTACAACGAACAAAACAGCATCTACATCAGAAACAGCCTTCGCCATGTCCGAGTATGCGATGATCGTTTTGGGCAATTGGTGTTTTGGTAAATAATGCTCATTGGTATGCTTTTGGTTGATTTCATTAACCTGTGAGGCACGGTGACTCCAGAGTCGAACGTCATGACCATTTTCAGCAAGCACTTGTGCTAATGCTGTTCCCCACGAGCCAGCACCTAAAACCGCTACCCTATATTTCATTTTACCACTCCTGCAAATTTTTTCATTTTTTTCGACTTGGACTTTAGATAATGAATTGATTTTTCCCTAAAGATCGGTCGTAATCTGGTAAGTTGCCTTTTTTCCGACGCCAGATGAATAGAACGATTGCTCCAATGAATAGCACAGCAGATAAAAGCTGTGACACACGGATCGTATCTAAAAAGTAAAGACTATCCGTTCTCATTCCTTCGATGAAGAAACGACCAAAACTATACCATATCAAGTAAAGCAGTGCGATTTCCCCTTTTTTCAAAAGATGCGTTTTCTTCCGTAGTAATAAGAGGATGATCACGCCAATAAGGCTCCATACTGATTCATAAAGGAAAGTTGGCTGTCGATAGATCCCATCGATATACATATTATCAATAATAAAATTCGGTAAATATAGACTTTCTAAGAAACTCCTTGTTGTATCTGGTCCAAATGCTTCATGGTTCATGAAATTTCCCCAGCGCCCAATTGCTTGTGCTAATAAAACACTAGGTGCAGCAATGTCCAAGAACGTCCAGACATCAATGAAGTGATATTTCGTGTAAAAATATAATGTGATACCGCCTGCAATCAGACCACCATAAATCGCTAGACCGCCTGAACGGATATTGAATATTTGGATCGGATTTGCAATATACTGTGGTAAATCGAACAAGATGTAATACAAGCGTGCGCCAATGATCGATAGCGGTAATCCCCATAACATAAAGTCAGTGACGTCTTCTGCTTTCATTCCTACTCTTACTGCTTCTCGACTGCTTAACCACATGGCGATGATAATGCCTGAAACAATGATCAATGCATACCAGTAAATAGGAACTCCTAAAAGGTCAAAAGCGACCCGATTGATTTGTGCAATCATACTTTCACTCCTAGCTATTGTCCGTTTGAATTTTCTTCAATCAAACGGCTCAATCTTTCTTCAAATGTCTTCGTTGCATCGAATCCCATCGTTTTCGCACGGAAATTCATCGCAGCAACTTCAATGATGATCGCGACATTTCGTCCAGTTTTCACAGGTATTTTGATTTGGGGGATACCTACTTCCGCAATTTCAACAGAAGTATCTTCAGACCCTAAACGATCGTATTTTTTCTCTTTTGCCCAAGCTTCTAAGTAGACAGCTAATTGGACTTGCATCGATCCTCTGACTGCACTGGCACCAAAAAGATTCATCACATCAATGATCCCGATTCCGCGAATCTCAATCAAATGTTCAAGGATTTTTGGTGGCTCTCCAATAACAGTTAGCTCATCTTGTTGATACACATCCACTCGATCATCTGCAATCAATCGATGGCCTCTTTTGATCAGTTCTAACGCTGTCTCACTCTTCCCAATACCACTATCTCCTTGGATCAAGACACCTAGTCCATAGACATCGACTAAGACGCCGTGAACACTTGTCCTAGGTGCTAATCGTCCATCTAAATAACTTGATAACTCACCAAGTAAACGTGAGGTTGAGATTGGCGAACGCAAAACGGCCATGCCATGTTCATTTGCTGCTTGAATCATTTCTTCTGGTGCAGCTAAACCTCTAGAGATGATAAAGGCTGGCATGTCTTCACTGCATAAACGACGCATGATCATCAAACGCTCTTCCGGCATCATCCGTTCTGCGAAGCTGATTTCTTTGCTCCCAAATAACTGTAGTCTATCATGCGAATAATAATTAAAATAACCGGTCAATTCCAGTCCAGGTCTGGAGATATCACCGGTTACGATGACACGATTTAAACTTTGCTCGTCACCAGTGACGATTTCTAATGATAGTTTTTCTACTAATTGGCTAACTTTTACCATTTCTGCCATTCGTATACCTCATTTCTATTAAACTGTTCTCTTTTATTTTATCATTCTATCGGTAAAAGTACTACCAATAAAAAAAACAAGGGATATCCTTTTCATTACACTCGTTTTTTATGGCAAGCACCGATCAAGAAATCGCTGTCATTTCTTTAGAAATAAGAAGAGGAAGCGACAATTGCCACTTCCTCTTTCCACTTATTTGATTGTGCTTTATTGTCCTTTGCATTGTTTTCTAACGATTCCTGTTCATATTACGATTGCTAACGATGATATTTACGAATGACATGATCACTGCAATCATTATAGCTGATCCAAATGACGAAAAGCTAAAATTAGCTGCTCCGACAAAGAAGGAGGTCATTTGTAAAATCAATGCGTTGATCACAAAAGTGAATAATCCAAACGTCAACAAGGTAAAGGGGATCGATAAAAACATAATGAATGGCTTGACTAATAGATTCAGCACAGAAAGAACAAAACTCGCCACAACTGCGGTCCAAATACTATTCACAAATATCATATTTGGAAAAATAACTGCCAGAGAGATAAACGTCAGCGTACTAACAACAATACGTTGAAGATAAGACATTAAAAGTCACTCCATTCGTCATCGTTGATTTTCTCTGCCTCTTTTCGTTTATTCGTTTGTTCTCTGTAGTTGTTTTTTTGATAATAGTCGTTGTCATGTCCATAACGACGTTGATTATTCTTTCCTGAAGGCACAAGCAAAGCCAACAGAATGTATAAAATAATTGGGCTTCCGAATGCAACTAAACTTAAGAAGACGTAAATGACACGAACAACTGTTGGATCAATCCCAAGATATTCAGCAATCCCAGCTAAAGTACCAGTCAATACAATATTTTTATTTGATTTTGTCAACTTTTTTTTCATTTTCTTTCACCTCTGTTCTCCTATTTTAATTGAAGAAAGATGCTAAAACAATCTTACTTCGGAAGATTTATTGAAATAATAAACCTATTGTTTGTTTCTTATAAGTATGATTTTCGCTTCGCCTTCCTCTTTCAGAAGGTCGAAGCGAAAAAATTATTTATCTGTATCTTTTAAATAGATACTACCAGTTGTAGTAGACAATTCAATTTTCGCCATTTCATTTTCAGAAACGCGACGGAATTCTAACATTTGATTCGTGCGCTCTTTCTTTTCACGGATCACTTCATAATCAGACAGGCGGCTATTGATACTGCCGAGACTTGTTTTTGCATGACCGTCCATACCGATGGTTGTTGGCAATGCAACTTTGACGTTACCATTGACTGAGCTTGCTTCGATTTTCTTCAAACGATCTTCTTTCACTGTCAAACGAACATCCCCATTGACTAATGAAATCGCTAAGTTTTCTGGTGTTGCGCCAAAAGTAACTGTACCGTTGACTGTTTCAATGATTGAATCTAAAATATCTCCATTACGGACATCGATATTCCCATTGACTCCACCAATCTCAAGCATCGTTGCAGCCATTTGCTCAACCAAGATATTACCGTTTGTTGATTTCATATAAATATCTTTTACATCTAAATCTTCAACTACAATATTACCATTGAGTAATTTGATTGCTGTATGGTCATACGTGCGTTTTGGTAAGTAGAAGACTAAATCGGCACGTACACGTTTGTTCGGGATTTGGAAATAAATGTGTTCATCATTGACTTCGATTTGACTGCGTTCAGCAAAAGCTTCATAAGGCTCTGCACCCATTTTTCCATAAAGCTTGATTTTCGCTTCGACTTTTACGTCTTCGCTATCCCAAGTTTTCAAGGTGACATTCCCATTAGCCGCTTTGATGTCGATAATACTTGCTTGTGGCGCGCTATAGTAAAATTCGTGTTCAAATTTAGTTGTAGCGATCCCAGGTACTCGTAAACTGACATCTTTCCATTCCATATTATCATTCACTGTTACGGAAACATTTTGGAAGGTTTTCTTTAAGAATTTACCTAGTTGACTCCCAGCTTCAGTCATTTTTTCGCCGACTTGGTTCAATGTGTCATTTGCTTGTTCTTTCCAATCCTCTGGCAAGTCAAATTTCTCAGCAAAGGTGTCTTTTTTCTCAGACCATTGGCTTTTACGGATATCTTTTAATTCAGCTTCAAGCTTGATCCGCTCTTCAGATAAGAGATCTCCGGCTGCTTCAAGTTCTTTGACTTCTTGCTCCAATTGTTGACGTTGTGTCAATTCTTCTTCTGTTAGTTGATCCAACTCTTCTTTTGTATTCAATTGCATCAATGTTTCCTGTTTTTCATTGCGTGCAATTTTATTTTCAAAAAGTTTTGCGTTGACTTCATCTAAGTGAGCAGAAGTTTTGTTCGCTTCAGTCGCCAATTCATCTAAGATTTTTTCTAGATTCTCTTTGTCTTCTTGCTCTTTTTGTCTTGGATCTGGTTCTACTGCTTCACGTTCAGCTTTGCCATTTTCAAGTTCATCGATCAAACGACTTGCTTCATCTTTTTCTTTACGATCAGCATGTACACGATCTGCCTCTTTTGCGATTTGCTTTTCATCTTTTTCAGTTGCCATACTCTCCAATAGGTCTAAACCTTCTTCAGTTGAAAGGATGCCTTTTTTAACTAATTCTAAAATACGTTCTCTTTCTTTCATGGAAATTGCCTCCTTATAGCAAAAATTGTTTGCAAGCTTTTCCTTACATACATATTATGCAATGATTTGAAGAAAAAGTCATAGGACTTAAGTTGTAACTTTCTCTCATTCTTAGGATGATTTTTTCTGTCGAGTAAATAAAATTGAAGAAATGACTGATGTTATCGGTAAAACAAGGATCGCTGCGCTTGTCGTGACTACTACAGTTACATACTCCAAAACGAAAGTTTTTTCGTTGATCAACTGGCCAAAAGACAATTCTAGATCAATGAACCACAATATCAGGGCTAAACAATTTCCCATAAAAGCAAAAACCAAGGTCGTTACTGTTGTAGCTAAAATTTTTCTGCCGATCCGTATACTCGATTTTACTAATTCCCGATAGCTTTGTAATGGATCTGTCAGATATACTTCATACGTCGCACTAGCGATGGACACACTTGCATCTAATACGGCTCCACTCACACTGATCAATAAAATTGCTCGCGTCAATGCGAAAAAATCCAAGGGTATATGCAAATCGAACCCTGTCAGTTCATCTAATTCAATCCTTGTAAACCCTTGGATCGCTAATTCAGAAAGAAACGGCGTCACCACTAAGAAAACCACTAAAAAAAGCAATACACTAAGAAAAGCTGCTTTCATCTTGAGATTATAGCCATTAACAAAAAACAATGTGACACTAGTGATCAATAAAAAGATCACGATGGCACTTGGTAATATTGGCAACCGAAAATGATAGAGGAGTAATAGAAGGAAAAACAACAGGACGTTGATGAACAGACCTAAGATCGTATAGAGCCCATTTTTCCCACCAACCAGTAAAATCAATAGCACTAAGAGAAGTGCTAAGAGCAAAAGTACATTCATCAAATCGCCCTCCGATACTTCAAATGGCCTAAATAGCATAAAAGTGTAATGGGAATCGAAAGGACAATGCCTAGACTTCCGCTGATCACACGTAGCAATTCCAACGAGAGATGTAGCTCAATCGCATCTCTCAAGGGCCAACCATTGTTAAAGTAAACAAGTAATATCGGGATCGTCCCACTGACGTATACGAATAGTAAGATATTCGTCATGGAGCCAATTACATCTTGTCCTACCATTTGACCAGACTGCCACAATCGTTTCATCGTTATTTTTGGTTTTTTATTCACTAACTCATCTAAAGTTGTCGTGACTGTGACAACTGTATCCAATACCCCACCTGTCATCCCTACTAATAAACTAGCTAAAAAAACGGAACGATACGGTCGAGTCAAGTAACTCATTTCCTCATAACGTAATCCTTGATCGTTCAAATAATCCATTGCGAACAAACAAATTAGAAAAGCTACACCTACACTCGTCATGGTTGCGACGATTTTTATCCGTCCACCTTGTTGCCAACCATCTAAGGCAAAAACGCAAATGACCGTTCCTAGAAAGACAAAAAGGACACTCGTCATCACCAAAGATATCCCTTGGATCTGCGTGAAACCCTGAAGAAGTAAAATCAATAACAAGAGATTGAGTCCTACACTGATCAAAGTGAATATGCCTGCTTTTCCGCCTACGAACAAGAGCGCACAGATAAATAAACTTGTAAAAAGGAATAACCAGCCGTCATTTTTTTTGCTGAGTATCTGCCATTCATCCCCGATTTTCCGTACGAGATAAAGTTGATTCGTCTTAGCTTTTGCATGTTCGATCTGATTTTCTTGGTGCGGAATAAACAGAGTGAGTTCTGTTCCTTTCGCTTGCGTATTCATCAATTCTCCTTTGATTACTTGTTGTTCATTTTCTAGCGATACTTGCTGTACTTGCATGATTGGGTCTTCGTACCATTCAGTGGCATGTTGGATTACCCATGCGGCCACAAAACAACTACAAAGAATCAAACATTTGATCAATAATCGATTTTTTTTGTACATACGCCTTCCTTTCTAAGGTTGTGAAAGAAGTGCTCAGCTCCGAGAAATAAGCGTGAAGAACCGAAAATTGTTCTTCAAATTTTGGGGGGTTCACGCTTATTTCTGAAGGAGCTACTTCTTGAACACCGTTTATTCTAAGGTTGTGAAAGAAGCGGTCAGTACTAAGGCATAAGGCAGAAAAATCGAAAATGGCTTTTTCATTTTTTATTTTTTTGACTTATGTCCGAAGTGTTGCTTCTTGAACACCATTTATTCATTTTTAGAAGGAACAGGATATCTAATGTACCCGATCCTTAAAATTTATGAAATGGATAACAACAAACAATTAATCATCGCCAAATCTCGAATAATTGTCTTCTATATTAATAAAAAAGCCAACTTCCAAAAATATATCTCTCTTTTCGGAAGTTGGCGCTTATTTCTCAGAAATACTGATCAGCATTTGACAAAAATCAGCGAATGATTTTTATCTTTGATTAGTCTCTTCGTTATGATTTGTGTTCAACTCAGTGATTTTACCTGTAGCTAGATACACGATCCATTCACAGATATTTGTTACGTAATCACCGATCCGCTCTAAATAACTTGCTACGTTGACATAGTCCGTTCCACTGATAACAGTTTCGGGATTTGCTTGCATATTTTTGATCGTTGCATTGTAGATCCGATTGAATGATTCATTGACACGATGATCCATATTTGCAATCGTACGTGCATCCTTTTCATCTGTTTTAACGTAAGCGACTAAGACATTATCTACCATTTTTTTGACATAATCAGACATATCAGAGATTTCTTTTTCGATTTCAGGAATTCTTGTTTCTCCTTTAAGACGAATCGTTGACTTGGCGATTGATACTGCGTGGTCAGCCATACGCTCTAAATCTGAACTTGCTTTCATGACTGTGATGATCGTTCGTAGATCAGTTGTCACCGGTTGTTGCAAAGCAATCATTTCAAAACTTTTTTTCTCTAATCGTGTTTCCATATCATTGATTGTAATGTCATTTTCAATTACTTCTTTTGCAAGAACTTTGTCGTGTTTTGTATAAGAGCGCACTGATTTATGCACGGCATTACTAACCATCATTCCCATTTCGTAAAATTGATTATGAAGGTTCAATAATTCTTCTTCAAATTGTGTTCGTAACATCCTCTTTCCTCCTTATCCGAATCGTCCTGAGATATAATCTTCCGTTTCTTTTTTATCAGGATTCATAAATATTTTTTTCGTATTGTTGAACTCGATCAAATTGCCATCTAAGAAGAAAGCTGTTTTGTCTGAGATACGTGATGCTTGTGACATATTGTGAGTCACAATGATCATCGTATAGCGTTCTCTTAATTCTAATAACATACTTTCTATTTTACCAGTAGAGACTGGATCTAAGGCACTAGTTGGCTCATCTAATAAAATAATTTCTGGATTGACAGCTAACACACGGGCAATACACACTCGCTGTTGTTGTCCACCTGATAAAGACAACGCACTTTTATGCAATTTATCTTTGACATCTTCCCAAACAGATGCTGCTTTCAAGCTCTCTTCTACTACTTGGTCTAACACTTTTTTGTCTTTTTCACCTTTGATTTTCAACCCATAAATGACATTTTCATAGATGGAGAATGGAAAAGGATTTGGTTGTTGGAACACCATACCGATTTCTTTACGTAGTCCAACGATATCCGTTTTAGGACTGTAGATATCATTGCCCTTGTAAACGACACTACCAGTGATCGTTACACCTGGGATCAAATCATTCATACGATTCAATGAACGTAAATAAGTAGATTTCCCACAACCAGATGGTCCGATCATTGCAGTGATCTCGCCTTTATTGAAACTTAGATCAATGCCTTTCAAGGCTTCTTTTTCCCCATAATACAGATGAAGATCTTTTGATGAGATAATTTCTTTTGTCATAGCAAGTCCTCCGTCTTAACCAAAATGACCGGACACATAGTCTTCAGTTGCCTGAATCTTAGGTCTAGTAAATATCTTATTCGTCTTGTCATACTCGATCACATTTCCAAGATAGAAGAACGCAGTGTAATCGCTGATCCGGGCAGCTTGTTGCATATTGTGAGTCACAATAATAATCGTATAATCTTCTTTTAAGTTGACTAACGTTTCTTCAACAGTCCCAGTAGAAATCGGGTCTAACGCACTCGCTGGTTCATCAAGCAATAAAATATCTGGTTTCATCGCGATTGCACGAGCGATACAAAGACGTTGCTGTTGTCCACCTGATAACGCCAAAGCACTTTTATTCAAACTATCTTTGACTTGATCCCATAATGCCGCTTGCTTCAAACTAGTTTCGACGATCTCATCTAGTTTTTGTTTGTTTTTCTCACCATGCTGTTTCAAGGCAAACGTAATATTGTCATAGATTGATTTACTAAAAGGATTCGGACGTTGGAACACCATGCCGATTCGTTTGCGCATTTCGTAAACGTCGATTTGTGGTGCATTGACATCGACTTCTTTATACATGATCTTTCCAGTGATCTTCGTGTTTGCGATCCCATCGTTCATTCGATTCAATGAACGTAGATAAGTGGACTTCCCACACCCTGATGGTCCGATCAATGCAGTGATTTTATTCTTTTCAAATTCAAGATTGACACCTTTAATGGCTTCGTTATCGCCATACCATACATGCAAATCATCTGTATATAGCGCGATATCTTTTTCAGCGCCCATTTTGATGATGTTGGTTTCATTCATATTATATTCTTTCATTCTGCTTCTTCTCCTTAAGCTGAAGTCATTTTACGGTGCAGACGTTTTCCAATTGCTCGAGCACCAAAGTTGAATAGTAACACAGCGATGATCAATACTGCAGAAGCTCCTGCCGAAACGGAAACCCCATCGGGCATCGTTCCTTCTGTATTGATTTTCCAAATGTGGACAGCTAGTGTTTCAGCTTGTCGGAAGATACCGATCGGGCTGGAAATGCTAAATGGATTCCAGTTAGTAAAATCTAAGGCTGGCGCACTTTGACCAGCGGTATAGATCAACGCTGCGGCCTCACCGAAAATACGGCCAGAACTCAAGATGACCCCCGTCAAAATACCTGGTGTCGCTTCAGGAACAACGACACGAAGCACTGTTTCCCAACGAGACAATCCTAGAGCTAAACCAGCTTCGCGTTGTGTGTAATGAACTGCTTGTAAAGATTCTTCGACTGTCCGAGTCAATAAAGGCAAGTTGAATACGGTTAATGCCAAGGCACCTGAAATGATCGAGAACCCATATTGGAATTGGATAACGAAAACCAAGAAACCAAAGAGACCGACAACGACAGAAGGCAATGAGCTAAGAATCTCAATGGATGTGCGGATGACATCTGTCAACCAGTTTTTACCTGCATACTCAGACAAGTAGATTCCTGCACCCAGTGAAATCGGAAAACTGATGATCATTGTGATGATCAGTAAATAGATAGAGTTGAATAATTGGATTCCAATTCCTCCGCCAGTTTGATACGCTTTTGACGGTTCAGTCAAAAATGCCCAAGAGATATGTGGAATACCGCGAACTAAGATATAAAGAAGCAACGCAGCGAGGATCAGGACGATGATGCCTGAAATCACATATAAGACACCTGTTGCTATTTTATCAGAACGTTTTGCATTCATTATTTCAATTCTCCCTTCTTACCAATCAAGCGGATAACGATATTAAAGAATAATGACATCAAGAGTAGGATCAAGGCTAGAGACCACAAAACGTTGTTTTCAACGGTACCCATGATCGTATTTCCGATACCCATCGTCAAGATCGATGTCAGCGTTGCAGCTGGAGTGGTAAAGCTTGTTGGCATCAATGCCGCATTACCGATAACCATTTGGATCGCTAAGGCTTCACCAAAGGCACGAGCCATCCCAAAGACGATAGCTGTCAAGATTCCTGGAATTGCTGCGCGTAAGACTACTTTATATGTGGTTTGCCATCTCGTTGCTCCTAATGCAAGAGAAGCTTCACGATAGTGTCTTGGTACGGCTTTTAACGCATCGACTGTCATCGTCGTAACCGTTGGTAAGATCATTACGAACAACACAAATGTTCCGGCTAAAATACCAAAACCCGTTCCGCCAAAAATGCCGCGAATGAATGGAACGATGACGGATAGACCGATAAACCCATAAACAACTGAAGGAATACCTACAAGTAGTTCAATGACCGGTTGTAAAATCTTTGTTCCGTTTTTCGGAGAGATTTCTGTCATGAACACAGCTGCTCCGATGGCAAAAGGTGTTGCAATGATCGCAGATAAAAAAGTAACGATAAACGAACCCGCGATCATTGGTAGAGCTCCTACC
The DNA here is from genome assembly GCF_051714005.1 of Enterococcus sp. AZ171. Lineage (NCBI taxonomy): Bacteria > Bacillati > Bacillota > Bacilli > Lactobacillales > Enterococcaceae > Enterococcus > Enterococcus sp. AZ171. The sequence continues at coordinate 2,101,010 of NZ_JBIORA010000001.1, forward strand.
ATTGGTTTTCCATCCGGCCCGAGTGCGCTTGGATTCCAATTTGTTCCAAATAAGAAATCAAAAACATTGATTTTATCAACAAAAAAGGTCGCTAACCCTTTGCTGGCAACAAAATAAAATATTGCTAAAACAACCACTACAATCAATGCAATACATAAAAAGCTGATAAACTTTCCACGTTGTTCCATTTTCGAGCGCTTGGATTTAGTTACTAGTGCTTTTTTTACATCTTCCACAGATGATTCCTCCTTGGTCCTTTAACATACCTATACAGTCTACTAAGCGAATATCAATTTGATTTTAATAACATGTAAATTTTTTGCTAACTTTGTAAATTTTGTGTAAAGATGGTTAATTCACCACATTACCTTCCCAATCGCGTTCAACTTTCATACTCGACACTGGAATATAGCCTAAATCTCCAACGATATTTTTTTGCACTTCATCTGATAAGATATAAGCTAAAAAGTCTTTCGTTAATTGACTTGTCTCTTTTCGCGTATACATATGCTCATAAGCCCAAATCGTCCAATCATTTGTTGTGACATTCTTGTCTGTTGGCTCGACTCCGTCGATTTTCAGTGTATCCACATCTTTTGATACATAAGAGAATGCGACATAGCTGATTGCTCCTGGGGTATCCGCAACGATTTGACGGACCATTCCACTAGAATCTTGTTCTTGGGAACGAATCGCTGTTTCACCGTCTAAGACCCATTTTTCAAAAGTTGCTCTCGTTCCACTACCTGCTGCACGGTTCAAGATCACGATTGGCTGATCTTTCCCACCTAGTTGTTTCCAGTTCGTCAGTTCACCAGTAAATACTTTTTTCAAGTCTTCCATCGAAATGTTGTCAATGCCGACTTCTTTGTTGACAATTGGTGTAATGCCCACTACTGCTACTCGATGGTCAATCAGCGCGGACGCATCGATCCCTGATTTCTCCTCTGCGAACAAATCAGAATTACCGATCTCAACAGCACCTGATTGGACTTGCGATAAACCAGTACCACTTCCGCCACCTTGTACATTGATAAATTTGCCGGGATTTTCTGATTGATATGTCTCAGCAACCGTTTCAACTAAAGGTTGTAAAGCGGATGACCCCACCGCTGTGATCGATTCACCTTGGTCGACCAGGTTTGAACACCCAGACATTGTTATAAATAGTGCTATCATTGGTATTAATAATCGTAATTTTTTCATTAGAAATCTCCTTCAATCCTAAAGTATTTCCATTTTAACATTTTCACTATTACTTGAAAATCAATTGATTTTATTAAATAACAAATAATTTAATTTAATTAAAAAAAATACTATCTCAATAAATTTTTCTATGCTATACTGGCATTGAAATGTGTCTCTGTACCAAGCAAGCATTAACTTATTTCTTGCTTTCCCCAAAAAACAAGAAATACCCCAAAAGTTAATTCCCGCTCTTGCGAGACGCTTTCTCCATTTCTTGTAATAAAACTACAGAAATGGCCCCGATAGAAAAGGACATGAAAATCTGCTCTTATGAGTCTATTTCATGTCCTTTTTTGTTCAGTTTTTTACAAGAGTGGTGAAACAAGTCGAGCCAATCCCTCTTTTAGCTTGATCATCCAGCCCCGAGCCTCGTAACGTTCTTTTGTCAAACGCTCAGAAACTTTTGCATCTTCAAAAAATGCCCCTCGCACTTGAGTTGCGAGCCGTTCGTCATAGATCAGTGTATTGACCTCAAAATCTAAACGGAAAGAACGAACGTCGATGTTTGCTGAACCTACGGAAACGATTCCGCTATCGATGATCATTGTCTTCGCATGAATAAATCCATTTTCATAAGTTTCGATGACAGCACCATATTCGATCAATTCAGCAGCAAAAGAATACGTTGCCCAATACACTAATGGGTGATCTGGTTTATTGGGAATCTGCAAATGGACCTTCACACCGGATAGCAATGCCAATTTCAACGCTTCATGGATTGATTCATCTGGAATATAATAAGGCGTTTGGATCAAAATCTCCCGCTTGGCCAGTGAGATCATTTTAAGGTACGTCATTTTGATTTGTTCATGTTCTGAGTCTGGTCCACTCGTCACGACCTGTAAGGCAATCTCACCGGTTGATGCAATACTTGGGAAAAAGCGCGCCGCATAATGCACTTCTTTTGTATGTTGAGAATTCCAATCCATCAAAAAGCGATTTTGTAGCGCATAGACTCCTTCACCATAGATACGCAAATGATTATCTCGCCAATAACCAAATTTTTGTACGAGACCTAAATACTCATTTCCCACATTGAATCCACCTGTATAACCAATTTTCCCATCGATTACTACGATCTTTCGATGATTACGATAATTGATTCGCGGGTTCAGATAAGGAACAAAAAGCGGAAAAAAGAAAGCAACTTCTCCACCAGCTTCTTTTAACTCATGGAAAAACTTGGTTGAAACTTCCGTCGATCCCCACGCATCCAGTAAAACTCTTACTTGTACCCCTCTGCGAGCAGCAGAAGTTAATGCTTGGCAGACCTCGATCCCTAAGCTATCGCTGCGATAAATATAATATTGTAGATGGATGTGGTCAGTTGCCTGTTCAATATCCTCGATCAACCGGTCAAATTTTTCTCTGCCATCGGTGAACAGCGTCACATCATTGCTTGTGGTATACAGTGTGCTTTCTCCAACAGTTAACATATAAATCAACTGTTTGACATCCACTTGTCCAGTCGGAGGATGTGGGTATAATCCCCGCATCAATGCCTGTCGATCCTCTTCGATCTCTAAGTTCTTACCGATCTTTCCTTGAATCTTCAAATCAAATATCTTATCTTTTGAAATCCCACGTCCAAAGAAAATGTAAAGGAAAAAACCTAGTATCGGGATAAAAGTCAATACAAGTAACCATGCCCAAGTTTGAGCAGTTTCTTTTCTTTCGGTAAAAACGATCACTAAAGATAATAATGTGTTCGTAAGCAGTAAGATCGTCGAAAAATTGTCAAAAATAATATCCATTGCCTCACCTCTTATCCGGCTATCCTCCTTAGGATAGCGAAGTTGTTTTTTAAAGTAAAGAAAAACCACTGATTTGTCTACCAGAAAAACCGACTTCCTTAGAATACTATAGATAGACAGGAAAGAGTAAGTTTATTTTTCTATAAAATAGATTTTTCGAGAATGAAAATTTTTACAAAAAAAACCAGCAGGATCGCTCCCACTGGTCTGCTTCATATCTTTGACTAAAATTTCAAGAATCTTCTCATTGAAATAATCGAACCTAATGAACCAATAATGACACCAATACCGGCCATCAATGCGTCGATTTTCCAAACGATATCCTGTGGCTGTATCAATGAGTAATTTGAACGCAACAAGGTTGGGTTGAGCAATTTGTAGATTTCCTGATACCCAAATGTGAAAATCAATACAGGAATAATGGCTCCAATCAAGCCGATCCAACCTCCTTCAAGGAAGAAAGGCCAACGGATATAGCCATTCTTGGCACCAACTAAACGCATGATCTGGATCTCTCTTTGACGTGAAATGATCGTGATACGAATCGTATTTGAGATCAAGAACATCGCGACAAATAATAGCAAGGCAGCTGCTGCTAATCCCCATGTACGTACTGCCGCAGCAATATCAAAGATTCGGTCAGACGAAGTGCCACCATAATCCGAACGGAAAACATTTTTCAACTTCGCGGCTTCTTCAGAAACTTCTTTAGTATAAGAAGGTTGTGTCGTTGTTACAACGTATACATCGTATAACGGATTGCCGTCTCCCTCAAACAAACTCCAAGAATCACCCATTTGATCCTGGATTTTCTTTAATTCTTGGTCTTTACTTGAAAATTCAACTTTGTTGACGTGTTCAAGTTCATTCAATTCTTTTTCGAGTGTTTTCATATCTTTCTCATTCGTCCCGATATCAACGAACACAGAAACATCTACGTTACCTTCGATGTCTTCGGCTAATTTAGTCGCATTCATGATGATTGCCATAAATACACCAACCAAAGTCAGTGTGATCGTCACCGCACTGATTGATGCGATGGTCATCCAACCGTTTCGTTTTAAACTTTTGATACTTTCTAATAAATGACGGAAAAAGGTTCTAATCATCGTATCCATATTCCCCTTCCGCTTGGTCACGAATAATCCGGCCATTTTCAATGGCGATTACGCGGTGACGAATTGTATTAACGATCGTACTGTTATGTGTAGCCATAACAACAGTCGTTCCTTGCGCATTGATCCGATCCAATAACTTCATGATTTCCCATGAGTTTTCCGGGTCTAAGTTTCCTGTCGGTTCATCTGCAATCAATACTTTTGGTGTATTCACGATTGCTCGAGCAATCGAAACACGCTGTTGTTCCCCACCTGATAATTCACTTGGGAAAACACGTACTTTATGTTTCAAGCCGACTAAGTCTAAAACTTCCATGACACGTTTTTTTATGTCACGAGGTTTTCTACCGATGACTTGCATCGCATATGCGACATTTTCATATACTGTTTTTCGAGGCAACAATTTATAGTCTTGGAAAACTACTCCGATTTCTCTACGTAAATAAGGTACTTCACGATCTTTGATATTTATCAGATCATGGCCAGCAACGTTCAATGTTCCTTTCGTTGCTTTTTCTTCTCGGTACATCAATTTGATGAATGTAGATTTACCAGCACCAGATGGTCCTACTACATAAACAAACTCTCCTTGGTCAATGACGATCGAGAGATTTCGGATAGCTGTGGTACCATTTGAGTACTTCTTCATTACATCCTTCATTTCAATCATGGCGTTCTCTCCATATCTTTTCAGTCTTTAGTCATTATAGCATGGGAATGTTTCAGCTTGCTTTCGAAATCTTACAATTTTATTTCAATTTACTACTAATCGTAAGCATACTATATATGCATTTTTAAATAGCCATCGATGAATGGGTCTAACTCGCCATCCATCACCGCTTGGACATTTCCAGTTTCCACATTGGTCCGATGATCTTTGACCATCGAATACGGATGGAAAACATAAGAACGGATCTGTGAGCCCCAGCCGATTTCCATTTGTTCCCCACGTAATGCAGCTGCTTCTTGTTCTTTCTTTTCAACTTCCAATTGATAAAGTTTCGCTTTCAGCATCCCCATCGCTTGTTCACGGTTTTTTAATTGTGAGCGTTGTGCCTGACTGGCAACGACCGTTCCTGTTGGCAAATGCGTGATCCGTACAGCAGATTCTGTTTTGTTGATATGCTGTCCACCCGCTCCACTTGCTCGGTAAGTGTCGATCTTCAAATCATCAGGATTGACCTCGATGTCGATCATGTCATCTAATTCTGGCATGACATCGACCGAACAAAATGACGTATGTCGGCGTTTCGCCGAATCAAATGGCGAGATCCGAACAAGACGGTGAACGCCTTTTTCTGATTTCAGATAACCATAAGCATTATGCCCTTTGATCAATAATGTCACACTTTTGATTCCAGCTTCATCACCAGCCTGGTAATCTAACATTTCCACTTGGTAGTTGTGTTGCTCTGACCAACGGGTGTACATTCGTAACAACATACTTCCCCAGTCTTGAGATTCTGTTCCCCCAGCACCTGGATGCAGCTCGACGATGGCGTTATTGCGGTCATAAGGTCCGTCTAGTAACATGGCTAATTCGTAAGTCGTCATTTTTTCAGCTAACGCACTGATTCGCTCTTGTGCTTCTTCTTGCATTTGCGCATCTGGCTCTTCTTGTAACATTTCCACCATCAATTCTAGTTCTTCTAGCTCTTGTGCGAGTTCATTGAACTGATCATAGGTTTCTTTGTTTGCATTATTTTCATTGATCACTTTTTGTGCAGCTTCACTATCATCCCAAAAACCTGGTTCAGCCATTTTTGCTTCTGCTTCAGCAATATCTTCTTCCAGCTGATCTAAGTCAAAGAGACCCCCTAAAACTTGTGACTTTCTCTTGCATTTCGGTTAGGAGGTTTCGAATTTCAGAAATTTCCATTTCGATTTCCTTCTTTCTGTCTAATCTTCATTGTTTAGTCTACCAGAATCTTGAACGAACAGAAAGAATAAGATGCGACAAGCTTGCCACTTTCCCTTTTTCATTCCGTTCTTAATGGTAGTGTGTCCCAAAAGTAACCTCTTCGGAAATAAGGTGGAATCCACAAAAATTCAACGAACGATTTTTGCGGATTCCACCTTATTTCTTGAGGCTCAGTACTGCTTGACCTCAGGGAAGTCATAAAACAAAAAATAGTGCTTTAAGATTCCCTATCTATTTTAGTTTGTGAAAAGGAACGATCACTCTCATATGAGGGGAGTTCCTTTTCTGAATTGATCAAATCTTATTGTTCAGTATGAACGATTTCTTTCAATAGGAAAGATTACATTTCATTCTTGCCGTGACAATTTTTGAATTTTTTACCACTGCCACATGGACAAGGGTCATTACGACCAACTTTATTGACACTGACAGGCTGTGATTTCACATTCAATCGACTGTTTTCTTTCGCGCCGCCTTCTGTTGGTTGAACAGGCTGTCCTTGAGACACTTGTTCACGTTGGACGTTTTGACGGATCTCTGCTTTCATAAAGATACGTGTTACTTCGTATTCGATTGCACCAATCATGTCTTCAAACATTTTGTAGCCTTCTGTTTGATATTCGACAAGTGGATTGTTTTGTCCGTAAGCACGTAGTCCGATCGATTGACGTAATTGATCCATTGCATCGATGTGGTCTGTCCATTTTGAATCGACAACACGTAAGATCACGACTTTTTCAAACTCAAGTAATTGCTCAGGTCCATTTAGTTGTGAAGCTTTCGTATTAAAGATTTCTTGTGCTTTTTCATTTAAGAATTCTTTGATTTGTTGCGGTGTCTTGCCTTCTAGATCAGCCAATGAAATACTGTCTTCATGAACAAGTGTACTACCAGCAAAGTCAACGATCCCTTCAAGGTTCCAGTTTTCCTTTTCAAGTTGAGTATGTGCATCTACTACTCGACTGATCGTTCGTTTGACCATATTCATCAATGGTTCAGATAGACTTGTTTCTTCCATGATGACGTCTTGACGTTGTTTATAGATTACTTCACGTTGTTCACGCATCACGTCATCGTATTGAAGAACGTTTTTACGTGTGTCGTAGTTGTTTCCTTCTACACGTTTTTGCGCAGATTCAACTTGTTTCGACAACATCTTACTTTGGATCACTGCATCTTCTTCACCGATCTTCATGCGTTCCAAGAAAGCTTTGATTCGTTCTGAACCGAATCGTTTCATCAAGTCATCTTCAAGAGACAAGTAGAATTGTGACATCCCTGGATCTCCTTGACGACCGGCACGTCCACGTAACTGGTTATCGATACGTCTTGATTCGTGACGTTCTGTACCAATAACGGCTAATCCACCCAACTCACGAACACCTAGACCTAACTTGATATCCGTACCACGACCAGCCATGTTCGTTGCAATCGTAACTGCTCCTTTTTGACCAGCATTCATGATGATCTCGGCTTCTTTAAAGTGGTTTTTGGCATTTAGTACTTCATGAGGTACGCGTTCTCGGTTCAATAAATCAGAAAGCAATTCAGACGTTTCAACAGCGACAGTACCTACAAGAACAGGTTGTCCTTTACGGTAACGATCTTTGATATCTTGAACGACTGCATTGAACTTGCTTGTCAATGTCGGATATAACAAATCTGGACGATCATCACGAATGACCGGACGATTTGTAGGGATTTGAATGACTTGGATGTTGTAGATTTCTCTAAACTCTTCTTCTTCTGTCTTCGCTGTCCCTGTCATACCAGATAATTTCTTATACATACGGAAATAGTTTTGGAATGTGATCGATGCCATCGTTTTTGTTTCATCTTCGATCTCCACGCCTTCTTTGGCTTCAATCGCTTGGTGCAAGCCATCAGAATAACGGCGTCCATCCATGATACGACCAGTAAATTGGTCAACGATCATTACTTTTCCATCTTGGACCACATAGTCGATATCTAAAATCATGATATAGTTTGCGCGTAATGATTGATCGATATGATGCGTTAAAGCAGAATTTTCGATATCATATAAGTTATCTAAACCAAAAGTTTCTTCGGCTTTTTCAATTCCCGCTTCAGTCAAGCTGATCGTTTTTGATTGAACATCGATTTTATAATCTTCTTCTTCTTTCAATCGTTTGACAAAGTTATCAGCACGCGTATATAACGCAGTTGACTTTTCTGCTTGTCCAGAAATGATCAATGGCGTTCTTGCTTCATCGATCAAGATCGAATCGACTTCATCGACGATTGCATAGTTCAATGGACGTTGTACCATTTGATGACGATAAACGACCATGTTGTCTCTCAAATAGTCAAACCCTAGCTCGTTGTTTGTACTATACGTAATATCACAATTGTAGGCTTCACGTTTTTCATCTGCTGATTTTGAATTGATATTCAAACCAACTGTCAAACCTAAGAAGTTGTATAACTCACCCATCTCATTGGAGTCACGGGTAGACAAGTATTCATTGACAGTAACTACGTGAACGCCTTCTCCCGTCAAAGCATTTAAATAAACAGGCATCGTAGCAGTCAAGGTTTTCCCTTCACCGGTACGCATCTCTGGAATATTTCCATCATGAAGTACGATCCCCCCCATCAACTGCACAGGGTAAGGGTACAATCCTAATACGCGTTTTGCTGCTTCACGAACGACTGCGAAAGCTTCTGGTAAAAGTTGATCTAATGTTTCCCCTTTTTTATATCTTTCCTTAAATTCGGTTGTCTTTGCTTGTAATTGTTCATCTGTTAATGCTGCCATATCATCAGCATGAGCTTCGATTTTTTTTACAATACTTTCTAAACGTTTTAGTTCTTTCTTATCATTTTCGATAATCGAACGAATAAAATTGGCCATGCGTTGTTTAATCTCCTTTTATATAATATCCAAACTATGTAGACTCTGTTTCTTATTTTATCATTAGTTGTGGATAAATGAAATAACTTAAGACAATTAAAGTGATATCTTCATAATTATTTCATATTCTTTTTTATCTATTCAATCCGAAAAAAAAGCTTGCAGTAGTCATTAGAGACCACTGCAAGTTTTTCTCATGTTATTCTTTCGTTATTTATCAATCAGTTTCGATCAATCCATATTTGCCATCTTTACGACGGTAAACAATGCTTGTACCATTCGTTTCTGCATCTTCAAAGATGAAAAAGTTATGGCCTAACATATTCATTTGTAAAACAGCTTCTTCGCTGTCCATTGGTTTCAATGACAAGCGTTTTGTACGCACGATATCTAATTCAGACTCATTTTCTTCTTCGTCTTCATTATTGAACATAACCGCCGCATTTGCTGTATTCAAACCAGTTTCACGAGATTTGCGATTGATTTTTGTTTTGAATTTGCGGATTTGACGTTCCAATTTATCAACAACCAAATCAATACTTGCATATAGATCTGGTGAAGTTTCTTCGGCACGTAATACGAGATAAGGTAATGGAATCGTAACTTCCACTTTTGCTGTTTTTTCAGTATAAACTTTTAAATTCACATGCGCCGTAGCATCGGGAGCATCGCTGAAATAACGTTCTAATTTTCCTACTTTTTTCTCTACGTAGTCACGAATCGCTTCAGTTACTTCGATATTTTCGCCGCGTACATTATATCTAAACATAAAAACTACCCCTTTCATCTACCACAATCAAGAAGGAGAAGGACCACTCTTTCCCTCTTCTTACTTCTATTATATCGAACTCGTAAGCATTTGCAAACTAAATCGCTGTCATTTTACTGCTGTTTCTACAAAAAGCTTATCTAGCAAGTGAGAACGTCTGTACTTTATTGGGTGACTGCGCCAATAGGCAGGTCGCTGCATGGAACATCGTCTGGCCAGTCGTATAAACATCATCGATCAGTAAGATATTTTCCCCTTTGATTTTAAGTGTAGATGGCTGATAAACAAATGGTTGGGACGTAATCAAACGTTGCTCTCTTGTTTTTTTAGATTGCGGTGTATGGTGTTTTTCTCTGATCAGCAATTCTTGAAAAGGAAGCCCAGCAGCTCTCAATAGTTCACTCACTTGATTAAATCCCCTTTCGCTGATCCTTTCTGTAGACAATGGGATCGGACAAAAAAGAAACGACTTATATTGTTTTCGTAATTCTTGTAACTCTAAGCTGAATGTGTGTGCCAACAGGATATCCCCCATGAATTTATATTGTTTGAGCCAAGTACGGAACGCGTGATCATAGCGGAAGAACGCACGATGACAAAAACGATAGTCAGGATAACGCGTACGCCAATGCAAGCAATCTCGGCAATAGTCAGGTTGATCAATCGCCTGTTTCGTCCATACTTTTTGGCAGCCTTCGCACTGATGGCTACTCTCCTGTTGTATTCGTTGGAATAAAAATTGACATTCCTGGCAACGTCTCGCTATTTTTTTCAGTCCAAGCAATTCACTAATTGTTATATTTCTACTAAATGTTTTCTTACAGTATACGCATCTCATCTCGTTGCTCTTTTCCTTTTTTATTCATTTGTTTGATTTCTTTACACGCCTTTGCGATAGCACGTGTCTTTTCTTCATAGAAAAAATAGACCTGACTATTGGTGAATCCTCCCTTTCGATCGGCACGTCCAGCAATTTGGACCAGTGATGATTTGCTGAATACCGGATGGTCGGCGCCTAAAACAACGACTGAGATCCGTTCAAAAGTCACCCCGCGCTCTAAGATCATCGTTGTCAAAAACACATCGTAATGTTGCTTTCTCATATTTTGGACTTTGCTACTACGTGCTTCATCTTTTGATGAGGCGGATGTCATACGACAAGACAATTGTTTTTTTAATTGTTTCTCCAATTGCTCCATTAAAGAGATACTCGGGCAAAACAATAGCACATGGTTTTCTTTGACTAGCTCTTGGATCAAGCGACACAATCGTTGATTCTTTTTTGGGTGTAAACAGCGATTAGCCCACTGATCCCAAAAAAGCAGTTTCGGTTCTGGCAATAATCGTTGATGAAAGCGTAAAGCCAACTGATGAACAGTCATAGCTGTTCGGCTTTTTTTCAATAACTGGTCATCGGGTGTCGCACTTAAATATATCAGTTGGCCATTTCTTTGTAGCGCGGTTTCCACTGCATAAGCTAACCCTTGATCCCCCACAAATGGAAAAGCATCCACTTCATCTACTACTAAAAGAGCAAATGCTCGGTAAAAACGATACAACTGATGCGTCGTACAAATCACTAAAGAACCATAGCGATCAGGTTCGTCTAATTTCCCATGAAGCAGGCGGATCGTTTCTTCTGGGAAGACCTTGCTAAGTCGTAGGTATAATTCCTGACAAACATCGATCCTTGGTGAGGCGATAGCAACTCTCCTACCTTTAGCTAAGGTCTTTCGGATACTGGCGTAAAGCATCTCCGTCTTGCCTGAACCGGTAACTGCCCAAACCAAATGCTCACCCGATCGTTCACATAGATCATCCGAAATTTGCTGTTGTAGTGTTGTTAATTGACCTTCCCAACAGTGATTTATATGACGCTTCTTTCCATTTGGTTGTTCGAATAAGTAGAGCTGTTGCAGGGTATCGCAACGCCCCAAAAACAGACAGTGGGGACAGTAGTAGGTAGACGCATTGAGCCTTGCAGTTTGCAAAGGGGTAGTTTGACTGCAACGATTGCAATAAAGCTGCTTCTTTTTTATTGTGATTGCATCGACCACTACATAGTTCAATTTTTCATAAGAATGTTCATTCCCATATACTTCTTTAGTTAATAATCGCCGCCCAAAAAAATCTTCCGCTTGCATGTGCACTTCTCTCCCTTCGCAAAATAGATATGCCAAAAAAGAAATTCTTCATGCAGAATCAATTGGATTGATCCAATTAGAAAATCAGCTAATAAGCGGACGAACGAACGTGATGATTTCAATGAAAAACAAAAAAAGTATGAAACTGAGTCAGCGGGCCATTTCTTTAACAGAAACTTTCGGACTCAGATCATACTGATATATGTAGCTAGACCTAAATTTGAACTTGAATCGAAGGATCGGATCAACAGCTAGAAAAATAGTTATTCGTCAAACAACCAACTGGATTTGACTAATTGATTGAATACGATAAATTCTTTTTCTAAATTGATGACCACCACTTCATAGCCAGCATTGATCCAGCCATAGGCGCCTTTTTCAGGATGTTTATAGTCGTTCGCCCACCAATCGGTACTTTCTCGTGCAGAACGGGGCAAGGCACTACTTGGAAAAAGCAACTCATCGATTTGAGTAAATGTCAGCGTGATTTGAGAGCCACCATTTGTCTTTAAATAATGAGTGATGGCATCATACTTTTTGACTCGTTCTTTCATGTTACGCACCTCACTTTTCTTTATTATCCCATATTCCCTTCGTTAAGCAACTATTAACATAATTGTCATGCAGAAAAAAATTCTCTATACTTGAAAAGAGACGAGAACAAACAATGAAAGTAGTGAAACAGATGTTAGAACGTTATTACACGATCAAAGAAAATGGTCAAAGTGAGCTTGAAATAAAAAAATCACGTTTTATCTGCTCACTGAAACGAGTTGAAACGGAAGAAGAAGCAAAACAATTTATCCAAGAAACAAAAAAAGAACATTGGAAAGCCAATCATAATTGTAGTGCGTTCGTGATTGGTGAAAAAAATGAGATTCAACGAAGTAGCGATGATGGTGAACCGAGTGGAACTGCTGGCGTGCCGATGCTAGAAGTAATCAAAAAAAATGAACTAATCAATGTTGCGGCTGTTGTGACTCGTTATTTCGGCGGGATCAAATTAGGTACAGGCGGCTTGATTCGTGCATATGCGCATTCGGTTTCCCACGCATTACAAGAAATTGGCATCGTTGAAGGGACATTGCAACAAGAATTATCGATTCATATTGCCTATCCCCAGCTAGGAAAAATAGAAAACTTCTTGGCACTCCAGCAGGTGAATGTGAAAGAAATCCGCTATACAGAAAAAGTCATCGTTGTTTGCATGATCAATGAAAAAGAGGTCTCTGCTTTCCAAGAAGCAATCATTGAACTTTTGAGCGGTCAAGTGACATTTACTGAAGGCGCTGTTTCTTATCATGAACAACTCATTCAAACAAGAGAATGAGCCTGATCATAGAGAAAAAGACCAAAGAATAGAAGGCAGCTATGCCAATGACTATTCTCTGGTCTTTTTATTCAATATGAACGATCATCTTTCTAAATAAAACTCAAAGCGGTCGCCGACATATTGGGTACGTACGTATTCAAATGGCGTGCCATCTTCAAAGTAAGAGATCTGTCTTAAACGTAAAACAGCATCTCCTCGCTTGACCTCTAAATATTCAGCAATTTTTTCTGAAGCTAAGACTGCTGAAATTGTTTGTTTCGCCGCACCGATCTTGTTTCCTCTTTTTTCTTCGAGTGTTCGGTACAATGACTCCGTAATTTCTGCTTTGCTGTATCCGTCGATGATTTTTTGCGGAATACTCGCAATCTCAAAGCAAATAGGGATATCATCAGCAAAACGAATACGTTCCATTCGTAAGATAGTATCATCTTTTTTTAGTTGCAATTTCTCCATTTCACTCGAACTGGGTGACGTGAGAAAATAAGAAATCGTTCGACTGGATGGTACACGATTTTGTGATTCCATGATTTCGGTAAAACTGGTTGCACCAGACATCTTTTCTTGGACTTTTTCTCGTGCCACGTAGGTACCTGATCCAATTTTTCTTTCAAGGATTCCTTCATCGGCTAAGTTTTGGATTGCTTGTCTTAAAGTCATTCGACTAACATTAAACTTGATGGCTAATTCTCTTTCTGAAGGAAGACGATCTCCAATTTTCCAGACGCCTTGCTCGATTTCACTTTTGATTTGATCGTGAATTTGTATATATACCGGTAATTGATTCGACATAACATCTACCCGTCCTTTCATTTCTATTTTATTATAACTGGTATATACCTAATTCTCAACAAAAAAGAGCCCATCATGCTGTTCATTCCACTGCCTTGCCCTCCGATATAATAGCGTTTGGATATAGACCTATGATCATTCACTCTTATTCAATAAGTAATTAAAGTAACAAGCCCTTACTATTCTTGCTCGGAAACGACAGAATCAAAAAAGGCTGGCTCAAGTTCACCCAACTAATCATTGATCCAGTATTTTCATGGCCGTTGCCATCATCAAACGGATTCGATTCAATTGATTGACTAAGGAAGCACCTGGGTCATAATCGATTGCCGTAATGTTGGCTTTTGGGTAACGATGACGAAGCTCTTTGAATACCCCTTTGCCTACGACATGATTCGGTAGACAGCCAAATGGTTGCATACAAACGATATTAGGCACATCATTTTCCAACAATTCAATCATCTCACCGGTTAAAAACCAGCCTTCGCCGGTCTGATTGCCAATTGATAAAATCTGGCTTGCTCCCTCTGCTAATTGATGAATTGGTGTTATTCCATCAAAGCGTTGTGATTTCCTTAATGCTTTATCCATTGGCTTTAGAACATATTCAATCAAGCGGATAAGAAACTGCGCGACCCATTTACTTTTTTTCGAATGACCTAAATGTTCATATTTCCAGATTTGATTGTATATCGAATAATTCATAAAGCCCATGATATCAGGTACAACGACTTCAGCTCCTTCTTCTTCTAATAATCGGACGATATCATTATTGGCTGTCGGTGAATACTTGACTAGGATCTCTCCAACAATCCCTACTTTAGGTTTCGTTTGGTTCGTTAGCGGAACCGTGTCAAAATCATGGATGATTTTCGCCATATTTCGATTGAAATTTGTCAAAGAACCATTTTTGACATTGCGTTCCACTCGTTCAAGCCATTGATGGTGTATTTCATCAATCGCGCCTTTTTCTATCTCATACGGTCGAGTGCGGTAAACGACTCGTTCAAAAAGATCGCCATATAAAAAAGCAACAGCTAAACGTTTCAACAATGGCAATGTGAACGTAAAACCAGGAGAAGATTCTACCCCTTGATTGCCGAAAGACACAGAAACCACAGGTATCTGTGGGAAGCCAGCTTCATCAAGCGCCTTGCGAAGTAGTGGGATATAATTAGTCGCTCGGCATCCACCTCCTGTTTGGGTCATCATCACGCTGGTATGATTTAAATCATATGTGCCACTTTCCAATGCCTCGACTATTTGCCCAATCGAGATGATTGCTGGATAACACGCGTCATTGTTGACATACTTCAACCCAACATCAACGGCACTGCCACTTTCACTTGGCAAACAAACGACTCGATATCCCGAGGATTTTAGAGCAACATCAACTAAACCAGATTGATGGATAGGACTTAACATCGGCAATAACAAGGTATGTGTTTTCTTCATTTCTTTGGTAAAGGTGATTTTTTCCGGTGTAAGAAATTGTTTCGTTGGGCGAAATTGTTGTTTGGTTCGTGCATTGACTGCCGCTTTTAATGAGCGCAAGCGTATCCTGATGGCACCTAAATTTGCACCTTCATCGATTTTTAGGACAGTGTATAACTTGCCATATTGCGCCATGATTTCTTCCACTTGATCAGTTGTCACCGCATCGATACCACACCCGAAAGAGTTTAATTGCACTAATTCTAACTCCTTAGATTTGGCGACGACTCGGGCAGCTGCATATAATCTTGATTGATAGACCCATTGATTCACTACTCGTAATTGCCCCACATCTCCTAGATGAGCAATGCTATCTTCTGTCAAGACATGGAAGCCTTCTTGTGTGATCAATTCTGCAATCCCATGATTGATTTCCGGATCTAGATGGTAAGGGCGACCTGCAAGGACGATGCCACGTTCATTGTTTTGATGTAGCATCCTCAAGGTTTCTTCTCCTTTTTGCTGAATTTCTTTTTTAAAATCGGCTAATGCTTCATATCCTTGGTGTAAGGCTTCTTTTATTTGATCTTCTGAAAATCCATAGTCAGAAAATGTTTGGTGTAACGTCTTTGCCACTGATGCTTCGTTCGCTAGATTCAAAAACGGCTGACGGTAATCGATCCTTCCTTCTCGAATCGCATCGACATTATTTTTGATGACATCTGGATAACTTTGAACGATGGGACAATTAAAATGATTGTCCGCTTGGTTGTTCTCCTTTTGCTCAAAGATCACGCCCGGATAAAAAATGCAGGGAACACCAGCATCGATCAGTGACTGGATATGGCCATGCACCAGTTTCGCTGGATAGCAGACGGTATCACTTGAAATCGTGTCGATTCCTTGTTCGTAGATTTCCTTACTCGAACGAGGGGATAAGACTACTCGAAAGCCTAAAGTACGAAAGAAAGTCTGCCAAAGAGGAAAGTTTTCATACATATTCAATACTCTTGGAATCCCGATTTCCCCGTTGACAGCTTCTGTTTTTCGTAATGGACGGTAACGGAATAATTGCCGAGATTTTTCAGCCACTAAATTGATTTTCTTATCGGCTTTTTTGATTTTGATCTGTGCCCCACGTTCACAACGATTACCAGAAATCAACTTCCGACCATCAGAAAATAAAGTGACCGTCAATAGGCAATTATTCTCACACAACCCACAGTGCGTCAATTCTTTTTCTGTCGTCAACTGAGACAATTCTTCGAATGAGAGTACTTCACTTATTTCCCCTTTTTGATATTCTTCCAAAGCAATCAAAGAAGCCCCATATGCACCCATCAATCCTGCGATAGAAGGACGAACAACTTCTCTTCCACTGATTGTTTCAAATGCTCGCAAGACTGCATCGTTGTAAAAGGTTCCACCTTGGCACACGATCTTATTGCCTAGATCTTCTGGTTTTCTGATTTTGATCACTTTGTAGATCGCATTTTTGATCACAGAATAAGATAGACCAGCCGAGATGTCTCCAACAGAAGCGCCTTCTTTTTGGACTTGCTTGACCTTTGAATTCATGAAGACCGTACATCTGGAACCTAAGTCCACAGGGTTCTTGGCTGAAATAGCTGCAACCGTAAAATCTTGGATTCCATAACCTAATGACCTAGCAAATGTTTCGATAAATGAACCACAACCTGAAGAACAGGCTTCGTTCAATTGAATCGAGGACAATGCGCCGTCCTTGATCGTCATTGCCTTCATATCTTGTCCGCCAATATCTAAAATAAAATCGACACCTGGTTGAAAAAAATTTGCTGCTTTATAATGCGCCATCGTTTCGACTTCACCAATATCGATTTTCAACGCACTCTTGATCAACGCTTCACCATATCCAGTCACTACCGCTTTACCGATAAAGCAGCCTTTGGGCATTTGCTGATACATATTTTTCAATACGTTGATGGTTGTTTCTAAAGGCTGTCCTTCATTGTTTCCATAAAACGAGAATAATAGCTCTCCTGATTGATTGATCAAGGTGACTTTCGTCGTTGTCGAACCAGCATCAATACCTAGAAAAGCCACCCCCTGATGGGTAGCTAGCGCACGTTCTTGCACCTTCGCTTTTTCGTGTCGACTGCGAAAATCAGCTAACTCTTGATCGTTCTGAAACAGTGGCGCTAAAGAACGAGATGGATGAAGCAACTCTTGCTCTTGGCTTTTCAATTTCTGGATTAATTCACTGAGTGTTTTTTCCTTTGAAGTTTTTGCGTGATAAGCTGCCCCTAATGCTACGAATAGTTGCGGATTTTCTGGAAAAATCACTTCTTCTGTCGATAGACCAAGCGTTTCAATAAAGCGTTGGCGCAATTCGGACATAAAGTAAAGTGGGCCACCTAAAAAGGCGACCTTTCCTTTGATCTTTCTGCCTGCTGCTAAACCAGCGATCGTTTGATTGACGACGGCTTGAAAAATACTAGCAGCGATATCGGCTTTCGCCGCTCCTTCATTGATCAGTGGTTGTACATCCGTTTTAGCGAATACACCACAGCGAGAGGCAATTGGATAAAGCTGTTGGTACGCTTTGGCTAGTTCATTCAACCCATTTGCATCGGTTTTCAATAGTGCTGCCATCTGATCAATAAACGCGCCTGTCCCTCCCGCGCAGCTACCATTCATGCGTTGTTCTAAAGAAGAACCAAAAAAAGTGATTTTGGCATCTTCTCCCCCTAATTCAATTGCTACATCTGTTTCGGGAATCCTTTCTTCGATCGTTTTTGTACATGCAATCACTTCTTGGATAAAAGGTAATTGTAGATGTTCCGCTAATCCCATACCGCCAGAACCAGTGATGGCAAAAGCAATCCCCTGATCTTGTAAGGTTGTTTTGGCTTCTTCTAATATGTTGATGGTTGCTTTTCTGATATCTGCATAATGTCGTTCGTATTTAGCAAAAAGAGTTTCGCCATGGTTATCAAGAATCACTAATTTTACTGTCGTTGAACCTACATCGATACCTCCGTACATTTTCATCGTCTCGCCACCTTCTTAAAAAAACGATTTGTTTAACATTGAACAAACCGTCTGTTATACTACATATATCTATTTTAAAACGATTTAGAGCGATTTCAATAAGCAATAATCGTCAGTTTGTGAGATAAACAACAATCGTGTGCGATTTGTCGACCAAAAGTGAGGAGATTTTTATGATGAAGAAAAACGATCTTCGAGTGAAACGTACCAATAAAATGATTATTGAAGCATTCTTACGTTTACTAGAAACAAAAAGTATGGAGCGAATCACGATCCAAGAAATTGCCGATGAAGCAATGATCAATCGTGCGACTTTTTATGCTCATTTCAAAGATAAACAAGATCTTTATGAGCATTTATTCCATATCGCTATCCAGACATTTACCTCGATCTTAGATTTGGAACCCTTGATGGAAGACAATAAATTGAAGCTGAAACGGGTCAACCGCGCCTTAACTCAAATTTACCAATTGGTGGCTGAGAACAAAGCCATATTTATTACGACTTTGGACGGCACTTCGATCGAGTTTTTCAGGAAAAAGTTAAAAATTTTCTTATCAGATAAATACGCCACTATCTTTGATCGTCTAAAAATCACAGAGAACGAACTAGAAGTACCTATTGACTTTATCACAGAATACATAACTGCCATTTTCACCGGTACTTTACATTGGTGGGTCACTAGTGATACCGAGATGACACCACAGCAGTTAGCTACTTTAGTCATCAAATTAGTGGGAAATGGTCACTTGACCGTCTTAGGGATCGAGATTGAAAAATAACAAAAGCTCTGAAGAACACAAGATTATGTGAACTTCAGAGCTTTTGTTATTCTTAACGATTTTTAGACAACCATTTTTTGGTATGATTTGTTGGACGTTTCGCTTTGATTTGGATAAATTTTTCTGATTTTTTCGGTACATGGATCTCTACATTGTACTTCTCCGATTTGATCATATCGTAAATTTTTTCTGCTGTTTCATCTACTTTTTGTTTCCACTTCATTTGTGCCGCCTCCTTTTTTTCTTCTTATATCTACTCTAGCCTATAATAGCAAAATCAGCAAGAAACAAGGTGTTTTACACAAAAAAAAGAGTGATCTGCAACTGATCACTCTAGGAACTGGGGTAGCTGGATTCGAACCAACGCATGAGGGAGTCAAAGTCCCTTGCCTTACCGCTTGGCTATACCCCAATGAAATGGAGGAGAGTGGATTCGAACCACTGAACCCTAAGGAACGGATTTACAGTCCGTCGCGTTTAGCCACTTCGCTACTCCTCCGAAAGGTTTGTATCAACCTGACTTAGTTATAATACCTAATTTTCCAAGTGATTGCAACCCTTTATTGAAAATTTTTTTGATATTTTTTTATTCGTGTAAATTCCAATGACGAATTACTGTTTCTATCGCATTTTCAAGACTTTTTTCTTTGCCAAAGTCTTCTTCTCCCAAGAAAATCTCAAATTCTTTTGGGCCATACGCTAAAATTTCACCGATCATTTTTTTACCAATAAATAACTGCGTTACCTCATATGTGTTCCCTTTGATCGTTTTTTTGATCTCTTCGGTACGCACTTCAATATCTTTATTCTTTTTTGACATTATTTCCCACCTCCTCAATAGTTTATCACATTTAACGGCAGAAAACATTCACTGCGTGCCTTCTATTTGATAATTTATTTTCCTGCTTCGTGTTGCGCTAGATAATTTGCTGCTGCCCCTATCAGGTTCGCATCATTGCGATACTCACACAGGGTGATCAATGGATCAAAATCATTCAACCCAAAATGATTCGTCAATTTTTTCATCCGTTGATTGATTTCTGTCAGTAATCCCTCTTTTGCAGAAATTCCGCCACCCAATACGATCACTTCTGGATCAAAAGAAAATTGAATACTAAATAACCCTTTTGTTAAATAATCATAAAAAGATTCAACTTCTTCTTGTGCGAGCGGATCACCATTTTCTGCTAATTCAAAGACTTCTTTTCCACTAAAGGTATGTTTATCTAATCCTTTGCGTTCACAATACCGCCACGCCATTTGGACTGCCGTTCCTAATGTACTGAATGTATGCTCCCCATTAAGAAACATCAAGCCAAATTCTCCGCCATAAAGATGAGCGCCTTTATTCAATTCACCATTAGTGAACATCGCACCACCTACGCCTGTACCAATTACTACAAAAGCAACATTTTGATAGCCACGAGCAGCACCTTCATAAAACTCAGCCATTCCCGCGCAATTCGCATCATTTTCCATAGCAACTGGCAGACCAAATAATTCCTCTAATTCAGTATAAATATCAAACCCATGGATATAAGGGATCGCGCTGATACCTTCAATCACTTGTCGTTGGCTGTTCACAACACCTGGTGCACTAAAGGCGACCCCACTGATTGCTACTTCTTGTGATAATTGTTGGAATACCAATGATAATTGCGCTTTCATTTCTTTCCATGTAGCTGGTGTTGTGAACTGACCTTTATGTGTTAGTGTTTCTTGTTCCCAATAACCATATTTGACAGCTGAACCACCAAAATCGAATGCTAAAATCCCCATAATTATTTGTTCCTCCTCGATAGTTTTTCATCATTATTTTCACTATGAAACGCTTTCTTTTTATTCTATAATTCTTTGGATAAAGTGACTTGATCTCTCAGAAGTATTCCTTCTTCATAGATTGGTTCTGGGTAGTTATTGATGAAGTAATCCTTTTCTCTTGATACTTCTTTAAAGCCTTTTTTTTGATAAAGATGTAACGCTGGATTCGTGATACTTCCTGTACGGATCAGTATTTTTGTTGGTTGTTTGCATTCCTTGCTAAACTGTTCGAGTGCATGGTCAATCAGCTTGCCACCGATTCCTCTTCCTTGATGCGCATCAGCAACAGAAACATTCATGATCTCACATTCCGTTTCTCTGATTTCATAAACAAGCACACCAATCACTTCATCCTGCTCTTTCCAGATAAATCCATCGCCATTGGTCACATAAGCGATCACTTTGTTTTTATCAGGATCGGCTTCTAGTAGTAATGCCCATGGTAAGTCACTTTTGTTCAATTGTTGAAACATCGCTTTCTCCCATCTAATAAAAATCAATGACTCTATTTTTTGTATTTTTTATAGTCTGGCATCGATTGATCTTCTTTATTACGCGTCAAACGAAAGTTACGAGGCACATAATCGATACCGCCTTTCACAAATGGGTGGCAACGAAAGATGCGTGCTGTTCCCATTAGGGTTCCTTTGAGCGCACCATGTACTTGGATGGCTTGGATCATGTAATTAGAACAAGTTGGATAATACCGACAACTTGGTGGGAACGCAGGTGAAATAAAACGCTGATATCCTCGAACTAAATAAATTAAAATCTTTTTCATATTCTCATCTCCATAAAAAAGAGGATTGGTCATACATCCACTTACCATCCCCTATAACCGGATAAACGGTGTTCTAAAAGCAACTCCTACAGAAATAAGCGCCAAAACCCAAAAATATGAAAAGCTATTTTCGGATTTTGGCGCTTATTTCTCGGAGCTGTACGCTTTTGCCACAACCTCTTTTTATCTTATCTGTTACCTAGTGTACACACTTAACTAAAGAAATCGAAGATATGCAACCATAAGCTCGGTTGAAAGACCTTGAATGGACTTCCACCGCCAATCAAACCATATCCGATCATTGTTCCAATGATGAATAATAGGAGTACAAGTAAAATGACAGCTAAAATTTTTACCAAACTTATCAAAATATAGCGTGGACTCGTCATCTCTCGTCACATCCTTAAGCGATTGTTTGTGGTGTTTTTTCGACTGGTGTTTCTTCTACATTTACACGTTCCACATCTGCACCTAATTGTTGCAATTTAATATGGAAATTATAATAGCCACGATCTAAATATTTTAGGTTACGAACGCGTGTGATTCCATTTGCTTTCAAACCAGCTAATACGAGCGCTGCTGCTGCTCTTAGATCTGTTGCATAGACTTCAGCACCTTGTAATTCGTGATTACCATCCATGATTGCAACGTTGCCATCGATTTTTACATGTGCATTCATTCTGCGCATTTCTTCAAGATGTTGGAAACGGTTCTCAAAGACTGTTTCAGTCACAACACTTGTACCTTCTGCAACCAACTGGATAGCAGTCATTTGTGCTTGCATATCCGTTGGGAAACCAGGATGTGGCATTGTTTTTACATCTGTTGGTAAAATATGTTTTGGTCCGATGACACGAACGCCACCGTCTTCTTCAGTGATCGTTGCACCCATTTCGATCAATTTAGAGATCAATGGACGATTATGCTCAGAAATCGCATCAGCGATCAATAGATTGCCTTCAGTCATTGCTGCTGCTACCATGAAAGTACCAGCTTCGATACGGTCTTGGACGATTGAATGGTTGACTGCATGCAAATGATCAACGCCTTCGATACGCATCGTTTCTGTACCAGCGCCATAAACATTCGCACCCATTTTATTTAAGATATTCGCTAAATCAACGATTTCAGGTTCACGTGCGACGTTTTCAATGATCGTCGTGCCTTTTGCTTTGACAGCAGCCATCATGATGTTTTGTGTCGCACCAACACTTGGAAAATCTAAATAGATCGTATTTCCGATCAGTTGATCGGCGATTGCTTCGATATAACCATTCTTTTGAATGATTTTTGCACCCAAGGCTTGAAAACCTTTTAGGTGTAAATCGATCGGACGTTTTCCAATCGCACATCCACCAGGCATTGCAACTTTTGCATGACCATTTCTAGCCAATAATGGTCCCATCACAACGATTGACGCACGCATTTGGCTTACGTATTCATAAGGTGCTTCAATTTCTAATTCTCTCGATGCATCAAGTGTCACACGATTATTCTCTTCATCAAACGCTACATCTACGTTCAAATGACGGATCACTTGATTCATAGTGAACACGTCAGAAAGAATTGGCACATTATCTAAAACGGTCGTTCCTTCTTCAGCCAATAAACTTGCGGCTAAAATCGGCAATACCGCATTCTTTGCTCCTTCGATCTTTACTGTTCCTTTTAATTGATTGCCACCTTTTACGATGATCTCTTCCATGTTGTTCCCCCCAAAAAAATCCGTTGAGTATACATTCGCTCAAAATCTTTTTTATTATATCACTTCTTGTTTTAAAATAGTACCTTTTTTTAAAATTATAGGCTGACGAAAAGATTTCGACATAGCGCAATGATCTCTAAGAAAAAACTGCTCGCTGTATACCCTAAAAAAATTGAAAAAAGGACAATTGCCATTCTAATTTGTGTCGTATGCATTGAACGAAAAAAAGCGTCAACGCGTAAAGAACGCAAAGACCAAAAGGCTAAGTAAATAAATGCCAAATGACTAACGATCCGAATGATTGCATCAATACCATATACTTGCATCATTACGCCCTTTCTAACAAATGTTTTTGATAACTAACACACTGATGATACCATAAATTTTATAAAAGTAGAAATTATTGGTTGTAAAAATGATAAATCTCTGTAATTTTCTTGACAAACTCTGAAAAATGGATGAAAAATATCATTTCTTTACACCAAAAAAATAAATTTTATCCTAACAATGAATGATAAAGAAAAGAAGAGATCGGGAAACACACGTGGCTGCATTAGCACCCATAAGTGTTTGTCCCGCTCTCTTCTTTTGGGAGTTGTTCTCCCGCCATAATTCAATTACTTGTCAATTATAGTAATCACTTATGTTTTGATACATTGATACGGTTCACTGCGCGGTGTAACGCAACAGTTGCCCGTTTCAGTTCATTCTTATCTTCTTTTTGTTTGGCTTCTTCGATTTGGCGTTCAGCACGTTGTTTTGCGCGTTCTGCTCGAGTGACGTCGATATCTCGTTCACGTTCCGCACTATCTGCGACGATTGAAACTAAGTTATCGCGAACTTCCATGATGCCGCCGTTCACAGCGATCCAGTCAACGTGTGTATCTGAATCTGTCCGCTTCACACGAACTTCATCGATCGTTAAAGGCACGATGATTGGCGCATGCTGTGGTAAAATACCAAGTTCGCCAGCAGTAGTGCGTGCAACAACGATTGCCGCATGGTGATCATAAACTAAACCATCGGGAGTAACCACATTAACAGTTAAATATTGATCCATGGGGCACCCCTTTCTAGTAGCCTAGTTTTTTCGCTTTTTCGACAACGTCTTCGATTCGGCCGACACTGCGGAATGCTTCTTCAGGAAGATCATCGTATTTACCTTCAAGAATCTCACGGAAGCCTTTGACAGTTTCTTCAACTGGTACATAAGAACCTGGAAGACCTGTGAATTGTTCAGCTACATTGAAGTTTTGTGATAAGAAGAATTGGATTCGACGAGCGCGTGAAACCAATATTTTTTCTTGATCTGATAATTCATCCATCCCTAAAATAGCGATGATGTCTTGCAATTCACGGTAACGTTGTAATACATGTTGTACTTCAGTCGCTACTTTGTAGTGTTCTTCTCCTACGATTTCAGGAGATAACGCACTTGATGAAGAAGCAAGTGGGTCAACGGCTGGATAGATCCCTTGTTCGGTCAATTTACGTTCCAAGTTTGTCGTTGCATCTAAATGGGCAAATGTCGTTGCTGGCGCTGGGTCAGTATAGTCATCCGCTGGCACGTAGATTGCTTGGATCGAAGTGATCGAACCTTTTTTCGTTGAAGTGATCCGTTCTTGGAGTTGTCCCATTTCAGTCGCTAAGGTTGGTTGATAACCAACCGCTGATGGCATACGTCCTAGTAAGGCAGATACTTCCGAACCTGCTTGGGTGAAACGGAAAATATTATCAATAAATAAGAGCACGTCTTGTCCTTCGACATCACGGAAATATTCCGCAATCGTCAATCCAGTTAGTGCGACACGCATACGAGCACCTGGTGGCTCATTCATTTGTCCAAACACCATCGCTGTTTTTTCGATTACGCCTGAATCTTTCATTTCGTAATACAGATCGTTTCCTTCACGGGTACGTTCACCAACACCGGTAAACACTGAGATTCCCCCATGTTCTTGGGCGATATTATGGATCAATTCTTGGATCAGTACGGTTTTACCAACACCGGCACCTCCAAACAATCCAACTTTCCCACCTTTTAAATAAGGTGCTAATAAGTCAATGACTTTGATCCCAGTTTCAAGAATCTCTGTACTTGTGCTTAATTCATCAAAATTTGGTGCTTTCTTGTGGATCTCGCTTCTTTGGGCATCCTCTGGAAATGGTGCTTCCAAATCGATTGTTTCACCTAACACGTTGAACACACGACCTAATGTTTCTGTTCCAACTGGTACAGAGATCGCTTTACTTGTGTCGATGACTTCCATTCCACGTTGTAGTCCATCCGTCGATTCCATTGCGATCGTACGGATCACACCGTCACCTAATTCTAATGCTGCTTCAAGAACAACTTTTGATTTTTGCTCATCATTTTTATAAACAACTAATGCGTTGTTGATATCTGGTAAGGATTGGTCTAAAGAAAATTCCACGTCGACAACGGGACCGATTACTTGAACAATCTTGCCTGAACTCATCTTTTTTCCTCCAATCTCCTTGCTATTCTAGTGCCGATGCTCCGGCAACAATTTCGGTAATTTCTTGGGTGATCGCCCCTTGTCTTGCACGGTTATAAGAAACCGTCAGATCATCGATGATGTTCGCAGCATTATCTGTTGCGGTTTTCATTGCAGTCATTCCCGCGGCATGTTCTGCCGTTTTCGCATCGACGATCGCACCATAAATCAAACTTTCGGCATATTGCGGCAACAGTTGAGTCAAGATTTCTTCTTTTGAAGGTTCAAAAATATATTCTTGCTCAAAGCTTTTCGCTTCTCCCGGATCTAAATCTGAAATAGGTAACATTTTTTCTACACGAAATTGACTAGTCAATGAATTGATATGATGGTTATAACATACATACAATTCGTCAAATACTTCATTTTGATACATGGTCGTTGCCATGTTCACGATTTTACGAACCTCATCAAAGCTAGGTTGATCAGACAAATTGCGCAGTTCATACGCTAAGTTGATGTCACGAGCTTTAAAGAAATCCGCTCCGGTACCACCAATGGCGATCATGACATATTCATCTGGTGATTGATGGTCTTCTTCCAAGATGGACATGGTTTGTTTCAATATGGAACTATTGTAGCCACCGACTAACCCACCATCAGCTGTGATCACGATATAACCGGTTTTTTTAACTGGTCGACTGATCAGCATACTATTATAATTGACATCTCCTCTTGGATTAGCCGAAGCAATGTCAGTTAATTGTGTTGCTGTTAAATGCGTAACGATTTCTCTCACCTTATTGGCATAAATCTGGAACTTCTGTGAAGAAGCTTCAGATTTTGTCAATTTAGAGGCTGACACCATTTGCATGGCACGAGTGATTTGGCTCGTCTTTTTCGTTGACGCGATTCGTGTCTTGATTTCATTTAATGAAGCGCCCATTCATCTCACCTCACTATGCATTTTGAATGGATTTCAATTTGTCTTCTGTTGAAGAATTATTTCCTTTTGTTGCCATAAAGATATCTTTGTACTCTTGAATTGCTTGGTTCAACGCTTCTTCTTCAGGAAGATCTTTCGTCGTACGGATCGTTTCAAAGAGATCTGCATGATTTGTCTCAAGATATTCAAATAACTCATGTTCAAAATCTAAAATGCTATCTACAGGGATACTGTCTAAGTAACCGTGTGTCAATGCATATAAGATGACTACTTGTTTTTCCACTGCAAGAGGTGCATGTAATTTTTGCTTCAAGATTTCTACTGTACGACGACCACGATTCAATTTCGCTTGTGTCGCCGCATCTAAATCAGAGCCAAATTGAGTAAATGCTTCTAATTCACGGTAACTTGCTAAGTCTAGACGCAATGTTCCGGCAACTTTTTTCATTGCTTTGATCTGTGCTGAACCACCAACACGAGAAACTGATAACCCTGCATCTACGGCTGGACGAGTTCCTGCATAGAACAAATCACTTTCTAAGAAGATTTGTCCATCAGTGATCGAAATGACGTTTGTTGGAATATAAGCAGAGATATCCCCAGCTTGTGTTTCAACAAATGGTAAAGCAGTCATTGACCCTCCACCTAGATCATCACTTAATTTTGCTGCACGTTCTAACAAACGTGAGTGCAAGTAGAAAACATCCCCTGGATAGGCTTCGCGGCCTGGTGGTCGACGAAGTAATAAAGAAAGCTCACGATAGGCAACAGCTTGTTTAGATAGATCATCAAAAATGATCAATACATGTTTGCCGTTATACATGAATTCTTCACCCATAGCTGTTCCAGCATAAGGTGCGATGTATAGCAATGGTGCAGGTTGAGAAGCGCCCGCATTGACTACGATCGTATAATCCATTGCGCCATATTTTTTCAATGTTTCTACTTGTGTACGTACCGTTGAATCTTTTTGTCCAATAGCTACATAGATACAAATCATATCTTGACCTTTTTGGTTGATGATTGTATCGATTGCAATCGATGTTTTCCCTGTTTTACGGTCACCGATGACTAATTCACGTTGTCCACGTCCGATCGGAACTAACGCATCGATCGCTTTCAACCCTGTTTGCATTGGTTCGTTGACTGATTTACGTTGCATAACACCAGGTGCCATCGCTTCAACTGGACGTGTTTTGTCCGTCACGATTTCTCCTAGCCCATCAATGGGTTGTCCTAAAGGATTGACGACACGTCCGATCATTGCGTCCCCTACAGGTACTTCCATGATCTTTCCTGTGCGTTTTACTTTATCCCCTTCACGAATGGATTCAAAATCACCTAAGATAATGATTCCGACATCATTTGATTCCAAGTTTTGTGCCATACCATATGAACCGTTCGAAAATTCAAGTAGTTCACCACTCATGGCATTTTCAAGTCCATGCGCACGTGCGATTCCGTCACCAACATAAGTGACTGTACCGATTTCTTCGACTGAAAGCACGTTTTCATAATGTTCAATTTGTTCTTTAATCAAGGCACTAATTTCTTCTGCTTTGATAGCCATTCGATTCACCTACCTCTTTGTACTATCTATTTAATTGATTACGCAATTTTTCCAACTGCGTCCGAATGCTTCCGTCGATCACTTGATGATCTGCTTCTACAATTGCCCCACCAATGATCGTAGAATCAACTTGTTGCTTCAATTCGACCGTTTGATAGTTCATTGTTTTAGCGACATTTTCTTCAAGTCTAGTCAATTGTTCCGCTGAAAGTGGGACTGCTGTAGTCACACTTCCCAGTAACAAACCATTATTTTCATTGTAACGATGTTCATATTCGTCGATCATCAAAGGTAGATCGTTCATCCGATTGTACATGAACACGACTTCTAAAAAGTTTTTTACGATTCCTTGATAACCACTGACTAATTTGTCCATGATCAATCGCTTTTCATGAGGTTCCAACCGAACATCACTAAGGATACTCCCTAATTCAGGAACATCAGCATAGATTTTACGTAGACTAAGAAGTTCTTGGTAAATTTCTTCTGTATTATTTGAATCGATCGCCAGTTCAAATAATGCTTTTCCGTAACGTCTACCTACTGTATATTTATCTAGTTTCATTTGACGAACCTAGACCTTCGATATATTGATTGATTAAAGATTCGTGCATTTCTGGAGATAATTCTTTATTCAAGATTTTTTCCGCGATTTGAAGAGAAAGTTCAGCTACATCGTCTTTGACTGAGTTCAATGCCGTATCACGTTCCATCGTGATATCCGATTGAGCTTTACTTTTTAGACGAGCAACTTCTTCTTGCGTCTCCTTCAAAATATTTTGGCGGCTTAATTCTCCACTTTCTTTCGCATGTTTGATGATATCCGCAGCATCAGAGCGAGAAGCCAACAATTGTTGCTCACGTTCTTGTTCTAATTTTGCTGATTTGATGCGAGATTGTTCTGCAGAATCTAAATCATTGGCGATCTTATCTTCACGTTTTTTCAAAATATCGCTGATCGGTCCCCACGCAAAGTGTTTTAATAGGACCATTAATATCAAAAATGAGCCGCTGACAACGATGATATTACCTAACATCGGATTGCCAACTTCTGCAATTGCCAATTGATTCAGCATAGGTTAGCCTTCCTTTCTCTGAGAATCCAGTTTTCTTAGATTGCGTATTTAATAAAATAGTAGATAGCTTTTTTGACTATCGCGCAACCTCAGCATTTTTATTACACACCAAAAACTAGGATCAAGGCGATAACAACACCTAGAATAGGAACGGCTTCGACTAAGGCTACCCCGATGAACATCGTTGTACGTAATTGACCTGACATTTCAGGTTGGCGTGCCATTGATTCGATTGTTTTAGAAATTACTTGACCATTACCGTAACCAGCTCCGATAGCTGCCCCTAAGATTGCGATTGCTGCTGCGATATAATTCATAATTTACTTCCTCCTAAAATAGTTTAAATAGTAATTAAATCTAGTTATTTTACTCTTCTACTTCGATTTTGTGACTCATATATACCATTGATAAAGTGACAAAGACAAATGCTTGGATGCTTCCGATAAATAATGAGAACGCGATCCAAACCATCTCTAACGGAATTGCTAAAGGCAATGAGAACCAGCCTAAGCTTGTCATCATTTTTGCGATTAAAGTTAGCAATACTTCTCCCGCATAAATATTCCCATAAAGACGTAAAGCAAGTGTTAACAAGTTTGTGAACTCTTCGATCACCTTCATTGGAAACATAAAACTATAAGGTTTTAGGAACGAGTTGACAAAGTAACCTTTGAAGCCGAGCTTCTTCACCCCGAATAGATGAGTAAGTGTGATCATAATAAATGCCAATGTTAAAGTTACAAACGGGTCTGCTGTCGGACTTTTCCAAAGTGTCGTTTCGCTAGGTAAGACGATTTTTGTAACTAAACCGATATTGTTCGCAACAAAAACAAAGAGAAACAAGGTAAATGCCAATAAATGAAAATTATTCAATTCTTTTCTAGGCACATTATCTGTAACGATCCCTCGTGTAAAATCAATGACCCATTCAAGTGCATTTTGCTTCCCAGTTGGCTTCATCTTTAGATTTCTTGTAAAGAAGTAAACTAAAAAGAAAACGATCAAACAAGTTAACAACACCATCAAACAAACAGTCCCATCAAACCAAACCGGTCCAATGTGGAACGTTAGCGAGCGTTCATCCAATCCATTTCACCTCTTTTCCCCGAATTTCACATAAAATCAATTTCATGTGTGTATCTGGTTTTTCTTTATCGGTTTCTAACCAAACGGTATCATACCACCACGAAATAGAAATTTCAAAGTATTTTCATGAAAATTAGACACTTTTTTATTTCAGTCTAAAAATCATCAAAAACATGGATGATATGATGCCAGGAAACTCAGAAAAAACCTGTGATAATCATGTTTCATCAGATTAAATGCTAACAAATTTTATCATTAAGTAAATCTAAAAGCACCGAATATGCGAAAAAGGATAATGAAATTATCTAGAGAAATTTTTTAATGTACGATCAATTTGTCGATCCACATCTTTTCGCTTCAGATCTTCTCGCTTATCATACGATTTTTTCCCTTTGGCCAATCCGATCAAGACTTTCGCATAGCCATCTCGGATATAGACTTTCAAAGGAACAATCGTGATTCCGGTATTTTTTGTTTCAT
Source organism: Enterococcus sp. AZ171 (assembly GCF_051714005.1). NCBI lineage: Bacteria > Bacillati > Bacillota > Bacilli > Lactobacillales > Enterococcaceae > Enterococcus > Enterococcus sp. AZ171. The sequence goes on from NZ_JBIORA010000001.1 coordinate 2,132,134, forward strand.
TCAATAAACGCGCAATTTGCTTTTTATGCAATAACAATTTTCTAGTTCTTAGTGGATCATGATTAAAGATATTCCCTTGTTCATAAGGGCTGACATGGACATTATGCAAAAAAGCTTCGCCGTTTCTCACACGAACAAATCCATCTTTTAAGTTGATACGACTATTGCGAATAGATTTGATCTCTGTACCTTGTAAAACCATTCCTGCTTCCATTGTGTCGATGATCGAATAATCATGGCGAGCTTTTTTATTTTGCGCAATCAGTTTTCCCTCGCCTTTTGGCATTGGACATTCCCCCAATTCATTTTCATTTTATATTTATTTTTTCTTTTTCTTCTTGGTGACGCCTTTGTAAAAAGGTTTTTTCCCTTTTTTCCCTTTTTCTTTTTTTGGACCATATTTACTATCGGCTTTCTTCGGACGTTTTTTCTTGTCCGTTTGCCGTCCATTTGAATGTTTTGAAGAACCTTTATTGGCTTCTTTTCTTCTTCCTTTTGGCGCTTCCAACGGTGCCAATTCCTCTGCGGAGACTAATTCGAAATCAACCGCTCGCTCCGTAGGATCAGCCTTGACTACTTTTACTCGAACTTTTTGTCCGATCTTGAAAGTTAATCCTGTCCGCTCACCAACGAGCGCTAGATGGTTTTCAATGTAGTGGAAGTAATCTTGTTTCAATTCATTGATATGGATCAAACCTTCTACTGTATTTGGAAGTTCGATGAATAACCCGAATTTCACCACAGAGCTGATGATCCCATCAAATTCTTCTCCCACTTTATCCATCATAAACTCGGCTTTCTTCATTGAGTCCACTTCACGTTCTGTTTCAACTGCACGTCGCTCCATTTTCGAGCTATGATCGGCAATATCAGGCAGTGCATTTTCCCAATGCGTCTGATTGCTTTCACTTGGATCTTGACCATATGAACGAATCAAACGATGCACGATCAAGTCTGGATAACGACGGATCGGTGATGTGAAATGTGTATAGTACTCTGCTGCTAATCCGTAATGACCAAAATTATCCTCAGAATAGCGTGCTTGTTGCATACTTCTTAACAACATGGTATTGATCACTGCTGACTCCGGTTTTTCTTCAACATCTTCGATCACTTTTTGTAAGTCCTTAGGTGTGATCGTGCCCTTCGTTCCTTTGACTAAAATCCCTAAAGCAGATGCAAAATCAAAGAATCGTTGCATTTTCTCTTCTTTTGGTTGCTCATGGATACGATAAATAAAAGGGAAATTCGCACGTGAATAATGTTCTGCCACCGTTTCATTGGCTGCTAACATAAAGGATTCAATCAAACGTTCTCCTACACCACGACTCCGCAAGAGGATATCTTGAGGGTGACCGTCTGGATCAACCATGATTTTGGCTTCCCGATCTTCAAAAGAGATCGCACCACGACGAATACGCATCGTCTCTAAGATCTCATGCAACTCACCCATCGCTTGAAACATAGTAACCAATGGTTCATAGCGAGCCATAGTTTCTTCGTCTTGCTCTTCTAAGATCTGATTGACTGCTGTATAAGTCATTCGCTCTGTTGTTTGGATCACACTTGGAAAAATCTCATGAGAAATGATTTTCCCTGTTGGGTCGATCTCCATTTCACAACTCATCGTTAAACGAGGAACCTTAGGATTCAGCGAACAAATACCATTTGATAAACGTTGCGGGATCATCGGAATCACACGATCAGTCAAATACACACTTGTTCCACGTTCATAGGCTTCACGATCTAATTGACTGCCTTCTGTCACATAATATGAAACATCGGCAATGTGGACGCCTAAAAAGTAATTCCCATTATCTAACTTTCTAACTGTGACTGCATCATCTAAATCTTTGGCATCTTCGCCATCGATCGTCACGATCAATTGGTCACGTAAATCCCTGCGACCAATCAAATCTTTGTCACTGATACTATCTGGTACAGCATCTGCTTCGCTTAATACATCATCCGGAAACTGGGTCGGTATTCCATTGGCTACGACAATCGATAAAATATCCATCCCAGGATCATTCTTATGACCAATGACTTGTTTGATGATTCCTTCTAAACTCGTTGCATAGCTTTTTTCTGGATAATGGGTCAATTCGATCAGCACGATACTTCCATCTACTGGACGGACACCTTCTGCTGCGGCGTACACTTTGAATTGATTCATTTTTTTATCTTTTGGAATGACTACTCCATAAAGATCCGTTTCTGCCATTTCATCTTCTGTATAAGCGATGAACTCTCCGGCAATTTGTGTGGTTGCGCGTTGACGAATCTCAACGACCTTTCCTTCGGCTCCACGATCCGAAAAGGCATCCGCCGTTTTGACGATATCGATTGCAACAGTATCCCCGTCCATCGCATAGCCAGTCGCTTCTTTAGGGATATACACATCATCTTCTTCAGGATCGATCGTGACAAACCCAAATCCTCGCTCATTTGCGCGGAACGTTCCTTCAATCAAAATAGGCTGAAGTGGCAGTTTGATTTTTCCTTTTTTGGTAAATACGATACTTTGTTCTCTTTCCATCTGTGCGATGGTTTGCACTAGTAATTTAAAATCTTCGCTTTTTTGAAAGCCAAGACCTTCAGCGATTTCTTCCATCGAAAAACTTTTCTTGCGACTGCTTTCAATAAAGAAAATGATTTTTTCTTTTAATGTTTCTTTTGTCATTATTATTCCTCATTCCAAGGTAAGTTCTCTAGAAAATCCAATACATCCTTTTCAAACGCTTTTCTTGCTATTCCTACTGTGATCACATGCTTACTTTCTGGATACCAGTGTAAGGAAATGTCAGTTTGCGTAAGTTTTTTTGCTGTCTCGTAGACACCATAAGGATCAATCATTTCATCTTGACCCGCTTGAGCCATGAATACTGGTTTTTGGATATCTGATAACTTACTTTCTGTTATTGCTGCTTGCTCTTGAATATCTATTAATTGTTGCTGTACTCGTGGCCGAAAGCTTTCGACTTTTTGTTCGATCATCGACTCCGATTCACCGGCAATTTTCAAGACCTGGCGTACATAATTCTCAAAATTCTCCGGCACATGATTTTCTACTGGAGAAATTGGCGAACAAAAAAATCCGCCTCCTATCATCGGAAATTCTGATAATGCTCGAACGGCAAAAATGCCACCCATCGACAATCCTAATACGGCGATGTCAGAAAATCCTTCATCGTTGAGAAACTTGATCGCTTGTTTCGTGTCTTGCCACCACGTCTCAGCGTCCTGTTCTAAGATCTCATTTGGAGCAAGCGTGCCATGTCCTGTAAACATTGGGGCATAGACCGAATAGTTTGATTTCTCTAAAAAACGGGCTAACATCCGTACATCATTTGGACTACCTGAATACGCATGCAATAAGAGGATTGCACGCTTCCCATGTTTTTCATAAATAGGTTGTGGTAGACTTTTCATTTTATTCACCTCATTAGCCTTATTTTACCATAGTTAGCAAATACCTTCTTATATAACGGTTCTTTTTCTATTCAACAAAAAAGGTCTGGGAGCATTTCGTTTCCCAGACCTTCTATTTTTTTGAACAATCGATGAACCATCCGTGTATCCTCAAAATCTGAATGAAGCAAATGATCACTTCTGATCATTAGTTTCGAACGATTTATTTAGAAGATAAAAATGCAAGTACGAACAACAGAATCATCCATACAGCGCCCATAACAGCTGTCGAGCGTTGCATTACTGCTTCAAATCCACGTGCTTTTTGCTTTCCGAATAATTGATCTGCGCCACCTGTAAATGCACTTGCTGCACTATTTTGTTTGCTTGGTTGCATCATGATCGCAATGACCATCATAATCGAGATGACAATGACGATCCCTAAAATAATATTATACATCAAACAGCCTCCTTTCTCAAAATATCGTCCTTCTAACTTTATCACATAACACGTCTTGTGACAACAGTGTTTCATAAGATGGGCGATGTTTTAAAGAACATTTCTAGGCTTTTTTACATCGATTTTTTTGCAGGTTCTGTGACAAACGATCCACCTGTATCCTCCTCTAAAATCAATGCTTTTTTGCTAACCATTAACGCTTATTTCCGCCAAACATCATGATATTCAGCTTTTCTCTCAAACTCCGCTTTTGCGTAGGGGCATAACGGAATAACTTTTCTGCCAGTACGTCTGGCTACTTCCACTCCTGTAGCAACCAATTTTTCTGCTAATTTCTGTCCACGAAATGCAGGATCAACAAATGTATGATCAATGATCATAATATCAGGACCAGCATCAGACCACGTCATTTCTCCTATTTCATTTTGTTCATCGTCCAATAACACTAAGCGATTCTTTTCTTCTTTGATTTCCATCATTTCACTCTCCCAACCCTAAAATAACGAACAGTTTCTTTATTCAATTTGATTTTACCAGTCCTATTTTTTTCAAACAATCATTTGTACTTATAGACCCACTCTTTGCTCAATGAATGAAAAAATCACTGTCCAGTAGGTCTCTGGATCTTTACTGACTGCTTCTAAATGTTCTGCTCCAGGCACTAGCAGTAAGGCTTTATCTCCTGCCGTTGCATTTTGGATCGTATAAGCTGCTTCCATCGGAACAAAATGATCATGTTCACCATGGATGATCAGAACGGGTAAATGATTGCTCCCTAACTGTCTCGTTGCTGATGCCTGTTTCAAAGAATAGCCTGCATATTTTTGTGCGTAACGATTCGCATGTCGCATAATGATTTTTTTGGGAAAAACTGTCAATTTGCTTAACATATAACGAAATTCTGAATAAACGGATACAAAGCCACTATCAAGGACCAAGCCTTTGACAGCACTCGGCAACTTCTCGCCACTAGCCATCATGATCGTAGAAGCCCCCATTGAGCCTCCATGTAAGATGATCTTAGCCTCTGGCTCTCGTTGCAAGATCTCATTGATCCAGAGTATCAGATCTAATCGATCCAACCACCCCATCCCAATGATCTCCCCTTCACTTTCCCCATGGGCACGCAAATCAGGGATCAAGACATTGAAGCCTTTTTCTGCATACTTTTTCCCGATATAAGACATGTCTTTTTTTCCTGTGCTGCGATAGTCATGGACACAGACTACCCATTTACCTTTGTTCGAATAAGTAGAGAATATCCTCCCCTTCAATTTTAACCCCTCTTGACTTTTAGTCATAATGGGTTCTCCTTGTTGCCAAAAATCTTCTGCTAGATCTTCTAAACGTTGGCGTTGCTCTTCGACTGTCGTCAAAGAGGCAGGGTCCATGAGTTGATGACCTGTCTCTTCATACCAAGCATAACCACGTTGTAATCCAGTTTTGATCAACTTCTTTGCGTACAGATAAGCAATAAAATGATAACTACCGATCATTAATAACATAATTAATAAACTATAAAAAACAATCACTTGCATCCCACACTTTCTACTTGGTGATTGAAACAAAAATTCAAGTATGCTAAATGGTGCTCTAGCATTCTCCTACGTATTTCAACGTTCATTTCTATTGTACCACGTTCTACCAAAGAGGCAGACAGTGAACCATTGACCAGCTGTAATTTTAAACACCTTATTCCTTACAAACGATCTTCTCTTCCTACTTCTAACACTCATAAGAGATAATGAATTGTTTGCATAACATTTACATTCTTCATAAAAATAAGTATACTAATGCCGTGCATTGGAATCAAGGGTTGACCCCTTGGACTGGTTCGGAAACTTCCCAGGATAAAAAACTAAGTGTCTCTAAAGAAAGGAGATTGGAAATAATGCGAAAAGTTATTATTGATTGCGATCCCGGTATCGATGATACATTAGCGCTATTGTTTGCATTAAAATCACCAGAAATCGAAGTTGTCGCAATCACCACCGTTTGTGGGAACGTCCCCGTACATTTGGGAACTGAAAATGTCATCCGTTGTTTGGAACGTTGTGACCGTTTAGACATCCCTGTCTATCAAGGTTCTGCAACACCACTCAACACGCCATTTATCAGCGCTCAAGATACTCACGGCATGGACGGTCTAGGGGAAACGAACTTCCCATTAGTAACAGACAAGCAAGCCGAAACGATCCACGCTGTTGATTTTTTAGCGAGTTATTTTGCTGAACAAAAAGATACTTCAGTGATTGCTTTAGGGCCGCTAACAAATGTCGCTTCTGCTTTACAAAAGAATCCACAAATAGGAAAGCACATGGATCGATTTGTTTCGATGGGCGGCACGTATAAAAGCCACGGCAATTGTTCACCAGTAGCAGAATACAATTACTGGTGTGACCCTGATGCCGCAGCTTATGTATTTGAACATCTTGGTCAAATGATCGAGATGGTCGGTTTAGACGTGACACGAGAAATCGTCTTTACACCAACGATCTTAGAATATTGTTGCCAACTTTCGCCCGAAGAAGGCAACTATTTAAAAGCAATCACACGCTTTTACTTTGACTTTCATTGGCAGCAAGAACGCGTCCTAGGTTGTGTCATCAATGACCCTTTGGCAGTTGCATATTTCATCGATGAACAACTGTGCCAAGGATTCACTAGCTATACTGCTGTTGAAACACAAGGCATCAGCCGCGGACAAACCTTGGTTGATCGTTATGATTTTTGGCAGAAAAAACCAAACAGTCTAATCATGACAGATGTCGACACCTCTCTTTTTTTCCGGAAGTTTTTAGCCGTTCTTTTACATGCACAAGAAGAATTGATAAAAAATGATCTGGAAAGATTAAAGATAGGATGAAAAAAGATGACACAAAAGAAAATCACGACAAGAATGATCACAATCATGGCACTAAGTATCGGAATCAACTTTCTCGGTGGAACGATTGCTTTATGGCTCCGTTTACCGATTTATCTTGATTCGATCGGTACGATTTTTGCAGGTGCCTTACTTGGACCAATTCCTGGGATTTTGACAGGATTGAGTAGTAGCTTACTTAGTGGCGTGACGATGGATATGTTCTCTTTGTATTATTCCCCGATACAAATCATCACTGGGTTATTAGCGGGGTTGATTTTACCACAGAAATTACAGGCGCAAGGTTTGAAGAGTAAACTTTCATTATTCGCATGGACGTTTGTCCTTTCAGCGCCTGGAACCATACTATCCTCGATCATCACGATCCAATTATTTGGTGGTATCACTTCATCAGGTTCAAGTATCATTGTCCAACTTCTTTATGGATTAGGACTAAACCAAGCTGTAAGTGTCACGATTGTTCAAGCAGCGACAGATTATTTAGATCGGCTACTATCGGTCCTTGTCGTTTCACTCGTTGTGTTGAAATTACCAAACCAAGTAGTGGCAAAGACAAGAAATCGTTGATGCGTATTTGTACTATAGCTAATCACTAAATGCAAAAACCCGAACGTCGAATCAATTTCTCTCATCTCTATGAGAAGGAATGATCCATCGTTCGGGTATTGTTTGTTATCCAAAAGTTTTTGTCTCTTATTTGACTGAAAGAGACTTTCCTAAATCCAGTATGCTATCGTTCCATCAACAAGGCACTATCCTGGACTTTAATATTTTTTTCTCGATCTTTATACGTAATTGGTCGGATCACTTTACATGGATTTCCCGCAGCAATCACATTTTCTGGTATATCTTTTGTTACGACACTTCCTGCCCCAATGATGCTATTTGCACCAATCGTTACCCCTTGAAGAACATGGACTCCCGCTCCTAACCAAACTTTATCGCCAATATGGATTGGCTTCGCATAAACGACATGATCAGCACGTTCAAATGGATCTTCTGCATGATTGGCTGCATACAAACCAACTCTCGGCCCTACATAAACATCATTTCCGATCGTCACCTCATGACAATCAAGAATGATCATATCATGGTTCAAATAAACATTATTTCCTATAGAAATGTTGAATCCAAACTCACATTGAAAATTCGACTCGATATAGACATTCTCACCCATTGAAGCGAATAGCGCCCGTAAAATGGGGTATTTATAATGATTTTCTGAATTCACGAGAAAATTATATCTCCTGCATAGTCTCAAGGCATGATTTCGTGCGTGTACTACTTTAGAGTCCATATCATCGTATGGCAACCCTGTATTGGTTATCTGTTTCACATCATCTTCGCTCATCTTTATCCCCCTATTATCTTATTTGATTACATGTATTATAACAGAGAGTCTATTTTCTATAAGGAAGAGAGATTTGTGAAAGATCGTGACTGTTTTTTTCTAGTAATTGGTTTCGTGAATTCGCTCTATCTCTTTTCGATAGGATCTTGTTAATTCTTGCTCTTTTTCTTCTAATTGTCGTTCATAGTTTTGAGCCGTATGGATCAGGTTACGATCTATTGCCTCCATTTGATGATAGAATTGTCGGTTATCCCAATGATCATTCTTCGACAAATACATGATTTTTTGTACCAATTGACCTGTTTCTTTCCTAAAGTTTACTAACTGATGATCGATTTCTTCTTGTTGACGGTGTATCTGACGTTTGTTTTCATTAAATCGCTCCTCTAAATCTTGTAGTTTACGTTGTTTCTCTACTGTCCCCATTCTTTATCCCCTTTTCACAGGTGTGAGCAATGTTGGTTGTTTCATTTGTTTGACATACTGTTCTGCTGCAACGGCACTTTCCCCTTCTAAAGCGCCTTTCAAAGTAGATGGTAAGACACTATTCGTTTGTTGATACATTCCTTCTGAGATCTCTTTTAAGGATTCGATCGAAGTTAACTTGGCCTGAGCAATACGACTTTCCTTTGCCAGAATCAGCGCTTGTATGGCTACTCGTTCCCGTTCCTTTTGCTCTTGTCCAAGTCTTTCTAGAAATTCTTGCAATTCTCTATCTTCCATGGATAAACTCCTTTCACTTGTTTTTGAACAAAATATTTCCTGCCTGCCTGTCTGTCATACTCTGTAAGATGATTTGCTACTACCTCCAGTTTATTACTAAATTCCTCCAGCTTCTCTTTATATTGTTTCACTTGATTCGTATTTAATGAGGCTTGTCCGCTGTCCCATAAATTATTTTTTTCATATGGGGAAACCATCTCTTGTACTTCCCAATAAGTCAAATAGTTTTTGATTGCTCCCGCACCAGCCAATATTTCTTTTGATATTGCCGTAATCTCATCTTCAAATTCTTTTTGGGCATTTTTAAAGATGATCTCGTACTCTTCGCCTATATTTTTCGCCTTTTGGATGATCGATTGAACTAACTCCGATTGTAAAGTGATTTTTTTAGAACCTGAAGCATTAGAAATTCTTTTATGTAATTCGTTGACCGTCTCGTTCCATTCACTAGCAACTTTTGCTTCCGCAATAATCGTAGCGTATTCTTTTTCAAAATCTTTATACTCTCCAGATAACAATAGTTTTATGACTTCTGTAAAAGATAACCCACCTTCTGGTTTTTCTTTTACTACACGATTCAAATATTTATCGATCAAATGGGAAACCTTGATCCCCGCAGCAAAAATGTAGCCATGTTCCTTTAAATTAGCTTCCTGAAGTGTGCCATCAGGATTTATTTGAAACTGTCCAAAGTCATGGCTAGAGCCGTTTTGATCTTCCATATCAAACGTCGTGTTAAAAGATTTCGGTAGTAAATAGCGAACATTCCCGATTTCATCTACTCCAGGCTTATTTCTATTCAACATGGAAACGATATCAAAAGCATTGACGTAATAATCGATTTTCCCATCCTCTTCCAACTTCTGGATATTTTTTTGTGCCTGTTCAGACATTTTATTGATACTTTCACGCGCATCAGGTCCTTGAAACAAAACCACTTTGTCGATTTTAGCAATATCTTTTTCAGGGAGATTCGCCACAGCCTGAATCGACACCATCGTTCCCAGAGAATGACCTGTGACAGACATTGTAGCATGAGGTGCTTGTGTGGTCATTTCCGTTATCTTCTGGTGCATGGCTTGATTTGCTAATTTTGCTTGCGGAATATAAGCATTTTTTGTTGTAAATGCCTGGTTATTATGCCACCAGTCATTAAGATTCAAATTACTTGAAGAAATACCATCACTGCCTCTAGTAACAAAATAAGTATGCTTAGTCTCTATCGACAACTTAGGCGTATCCGTCACATAATAAGCATTGAATCCAGCTTTTTCATCCGTCAAGAGTCCTTGCTTATATGTGTTTTTTACATAGCTCTGTATTTCATAGCCTCCGTTTACTTTCGGCACTCGGCTGTTTCCTAACTCCTTGACTGTTTTTACGGTGGTGTCGGGTTGGAGGTAGACTGTACTTAAATCATTTCCATGAGCATCTTTTGCATTTGGGAAGTTGAAACGAATAGATTTACCTTTTTCCAAAGCTCTCTTTTCTTTTTTTGTCATGCCATTTACAAAATTATACGTAACTCCAGCATTGTTTCTTCTATTATTGTATGAACTTTGTGCTAAGTTAGCATAAACATTATATGAATTACCTAAGTTAGCCATTATTTAAATTCCTCCAATGCTTCTTCAAAATTATTTGTTGCTATCTCTTCTATTTTAGTAGGTTTTTGTAAATTATTTGGTAACACTTGAATTACTCCAGCATCTATTTCATTATTATCAATTCCATATAATTCAATATCAACTATATACATCTTTTTGGTGAACGCTCCACTATCTTCTATCCTAAACGATTCCCAATTATATTTGACAATATTTATATTAGCTTTTGAATTTCTCTTTATAATGTACTTTGTTAATTCTTCTTCATGTTCTTTCAAAAAAGCGATTTGTTTTTCTTTTTCTGTCGGTTCCATTATTTTTTTCACTCCTAACGTGCCTAAAAGTACCAAGACAATAGTCAAACTAACTACAATAATTTTTTCCTTTTTCCTCACAAGAACTTCTCCCTTCTGTAGCTGCAACTATAGTAATCATAGTTAGCTAATTTCTTTTTTACTAGACCAAGGTTTTCGCTATGACCACAACCTGTATAAAAGCTTCGCCTAAAATCAGGATATATCTTGATTCTCTATATCAGCTATTAAGTTCCTCATCACTTATTTGTTGTCCATAATGTAAAGTTGACATATCAGGCATATTATTTTGATTTAATTCTATATCCAGTCTGAAATCCATATGTGGATTATGGTTTACAAATCCAAAAATTTGAATTTTTTTGCCAGCCCCACTAGGAAGACTATTTCCGATAACCACTCGATTAACATTATTCCAATCATAATTAATTTCTGTTACTTTTTCACCTTTGTATTGATTAATATATTCTGTCATTTTACTTTCATGCTCTTTCAAAAAAGCAATTTGTTTCTCTCTTTCTGTTGGTTCGCTCATCTTCTTCACTTCTATCGTCATCAAAAGAACTAATAATACACCTATACTTACTAGAATCAGCCACTTTTTCTTTCCCAAATGATTATCCCTCATTCCTTACTCTTCAAATTCTCGGATACTTTTTGTGTAAGTTCTGTCAGCACATCAATACTTTCTAGTATTTTCTATTTGTACTACTCTTTACTCATCTACTTCGTTCATTATTACTATACGTAATTTTTGCCTATTTAAATTAAAATTTACTGGATAAGGCGCATATACGTCGTATACGGTTCGTTTTAGTCTTATACGATCATAGAGAAATGCTTATTTCGTCTAACCTTTTTACAGAGGGAGCAATTATGTTAAGAAAAACAAGCTTAGTAGTTGGTTCTATTGTTCTAGCAATTTTAGGTTTTAGCCCGATGCTATTATCGATCGTTCGAAAAAATAACTCCCACGTGGATATAAAATTAACCCCAAAGTATTATGAGCAGTCAGAAGAGTCTCTGTTTATTTTGGAAAATCAAAAAGAATAAAGCATTGTTTGTTTTATGGACGATACCAGAAATGTCTTGGTATTGTCTTTATTGATATGGATGTGTCCTTTACTGTTTGATGTATTACATAGGCTATAATGAAGTTGACCACCTTTTTTTTAACAATAAAAAGCCAGTGTATACATAATAAAACTCACTATATTCATTACTCAAACATCATTCGGAGGTGACCCTTCATGAAAAACCAACTCGCTTTTAAATTTTTACCCAAGTTATGGACTTCTATTTTATATCTTGTGGTGATTGCTATTGGCTCATTCATGTATTTATCAAAGTATTGGAATGTTACGATTTTCACCTCTATCTATCCTGATTTTTATCTTCATATCTCAAACTTTTCAATTAGTTTGATTTTAGGTTTGATTCCATATTTTTGGTTATTGATGGGGATAAAATTCAATTATGTAGTCATCTTTTCTTTACTCTTACTCGTAGTAAATGCACTATGTGAAACTGTCTTTGGATTCATAAACACACCTGATCTTATTGATATGTGTTTTGGCTTTGTTGGTACTGGAATTTCTTTCCTGACATTGTTAATCATTTATACATTCGGACTTTTACCTAATAAAGAAACCACATAATTTTTCAAAAATCATCTGACTGAAATGCAAAACGAGAATCGAAGCCTTAGCTGTCGATTCTCGTTTTCTTATATTTGAGATAAAGTATTACACTTGTGATGATCAACAGAGCAGAAAAAACAAGCAACAAACCGATCACCCAGATATTACTTCCTTGATTGACGATAATCTTGTTTGAACCACCTGTTTGCTCTATCAACCCTTCCAGCTCTTCTTTTGTATAATTAAATTTAGTTACTTTTTCTTTGCCATCAACAGTTAGGATAAACTGATATTCCCCAAACATCAATTCTGCATCACTAACTAACGGTAGATTTAGCTTTGTTTTAGTCATTGGAGTCAATGCAATTGAGCTTTCTTCAATTTCTCCTTCAGAAATGATATCCCCGTTTGGATTGATTACTTTGTACGAGCCGCTTTCCGCAAAAGTTACTGCAGGATCATTGTTGGCTATATAGTAATCAAGCCTTATCGCATCCTGTGAGCTCACAAACTCAAACTCATCATAAGTTTGTTCTTTTTCAGCCTCTATTTCATCCATCTTGAGATGAAATAGGATTACTTTCTCATAGACATGAACGATATCTACAGCATCTTCATGACTTTCTTCACTTAATGTCTGAGAGAAATTCACCCCACCTAAAACTTCTCCATCAAGTTCCTCAGTCACATTGATCAAAATTGCTATCGTTTCACTTTGTTTCGCTTCAACTTTGATTTTCCCGTCTTCTAGTTCGCCATTAGCATCAGTTATCTTCACGTATTTACTAAAGTCATACTTTTCATCTAAAAGGTTTTCTGTATTTTCAACATAAGTGACACTTCCCATCGTTGATATAGCAACCGATGGATAGACAGTAACATCTAAGTCCTTGTCACCTATATTTGTAATCGTAGCAGTGAACTCATAATTCTTATTAAGTTCTGGAGTAAACTGCAGATAGCTATCTCTGATCTCATATTCTTTGGGTTGCACATCCACTAGGATCGATGCAGTATCTTCCTCGGACGCCTCTACTGGTTGTATGTAAAAAAAACATCCCATCAATAAAACGAAAATAAGCGAACAGAAGTCAACTAACTTGTATTCTTTGGCTTGGCTATTTTTTGTCATTATTTCTCCTATTCATTTTCCTATCAAGTATCTTAAATCTCTATATTTTTTCTTGATCATTCTTATTCCTCTTTTTTCACAACAGTAGTTATCCTATCATCATACTTTGTATTTTGATTCATCAGAATGTTTCACTTTTTCCTGATCAAATTGAAAAGAATAAGTATCCTTAGAGATTTTTTTTATTATTTATATTTATTAAATTCATTACTCTAACTTTAAGATAATTCTTGCTTGGACAATCGCGTTTAAATTGTCCCAATGATCCTTATTGTGAATGTCTCTAAAAAAAGCAAAATCTTGAGACTCTTCGTGATACACAATCCCATCAGACACCAAAATATCTGCATCAGTAAAGTCAGAAGTGAAATGAATGATTTTTTTATTAAATATCGTTAGTAATTTACTTTCGATAACTGGTACATATTCCGGATGATGCAACATCGATATAGCAATAGTCACTCTTTCATTGTTTTGGATAGGCAAATAATACGAAAGGATATGTGCTAACTTGTTCGCAAATATTTGTCTATCACCAACTTGAAAATTCCTGTTTTTGACTATTCCCAATAGTAGCTGCTTCACTTCATGGATTCTACTATTGGGACTATTTTGATTAGCCACTCCTTTTAAATTCTCGAAATAAATATTTTTGTATGCCCAACTATTGATGACACTTTCATATAAAATCACATGTTCCACATCGGAATTTATCTTATATTTTTCTGATAATGTTTCGACGACATTCATAGAAAAATCAACGATTTCGTTCTGTCTATGCTCTTTGAATTTTTTGCCTAAGACTATCTTGTCCTGCTTGCTTGTCGTTTCAGGGATGAGAAGTTGTCTACAAAAATAAAAGAATGCAACTTCTTTTTCTCTATCTTCCATGTTTCGAGTTGGTATCAACTTTGTTAGCGAGTCCTCTTCATATAGTTCTTTCATATCAGCGAATAGTTCTATCGCTGTTTTGTCCAAATCTTGTATGATATACCCACGTGACACAGCATTTTCAAGTATTGAGAATAGAATGTCATGCTTTGCTTTTGTTGTCTTCAACCTCTCGTAGTGTCCACCTACTAGGTCAATATTCACTCTTGTTTGGCTATCTGCGAAAACATTATAGGCCATGATTTGTACCAGGTAATGATATGTTCTGATAGACATCTCATTGCCTTCCAAAGAAATTGATTCAAAATTACTATTAATAGTTATTGGTATTTTTTGATAATGAAAGATATCTTTCAGTCGGCTGATCAATTTATAACTATAAGACTTACTAAACATCAACTTTTCGGAAATATCGACTACACGAGTTTTTCGGTGTTTCAAGAGATAGAGCAATAATTGAAAATAAGGTGATTCATTAAAAAACTTTTTTTTCAAATTAACAAATACTTGAAGCAACAGTTCCTGATTAACACCTTCGATTAAACCAATCGTCCCCTTTTCTAGTAAAAAGAAAGATGAAAATGTAAAATTCAATTGTTCGAAGTTTTCTTCGAGTTCAACCAGTAATATTTTCGTTTGATACATCGTTAAGTTTAACCGCTCACTTAATTTATTCATTGACAAATATTTTTCTGTCACTAGAACCGTAAACAGTTGCAACATTTCGTTTTGTTTTTTTGTTAAGTAACGGCTACTAAACGTATCCATTATATATTCCATTTCTTCTACCAACCTTCATTTTTAGAGGATTCTATACTAAGAAGAATTCATTTAGTCAGAATGTTTCATTTTTTATTTTCAGCGAACTATACCGATGTCTCCTAGTTCAACTTGCATGGCTGTTGTATTGGTCTTGCCTGTACATTTTGACTTGATTACTAAGGTAGTGAAGCTTTGATCATGTATATTTGTCTTTCTACGGAATTATTATCTAAACACCTTCACTTTTTCTAATAAATTTCTATTGATTAAAATTTTCTCTGTTTGCATTACTAGATTCATAAATCTGATGGACCAACCAGCGACAGTAGAAGCTTGCAACTACGCGAAAGAATAAAAGAAGGAACACTGATCAGGCAATCAACAAGAGTAGTTTTCATTGATTGGATCAGCATTTCTTCTTTGAATATTCTATAGGACAGACGGATAGATCTACGTATTCTATATTATGATCCATCGTATTCTGTCAATCTTCGCACACTTAACTCTTTTTATCTGTCAAGCCTTTCACAACTGAAAAAAACTATTTTTTAATCCGGAGTATTATCCCCAAGGATTATTTACTTCTTGTGCTGTCAAGATGATTTTGGCACTATCATCTCTGTTTGATCGCCATACGTAATCATTTGCATCTAAAATGACATCGAAATCTTTTTCGATCTGTACCGAACTCATTCGCATTACCTGTTGTGCTTGAAGATGTGGGTTTGAAGGTTGAATGTCTAGTCCATTTCCATATTGGTCAAGTTTTGCAAAAATATTCACAAAAACATCCTGTGATTTTGTATTATTTACTGTAGCAGTTGCTTTCAAGACCTTCGTTTGTTTACGCATATCTGAGTTTAAGTCAAAATCAGATAATTTGAAATCGACTTTGTTTGTTGTTCCTTCATTGAAAGTGATATCTAGTTTTCCATCTTGGACTTCAATCGGTATTTGTTTTTCACTGACTGCCTCGGATGCGTTTACTAAGCTTGGGTTACTACCTACTAACAACAAAGTTGATAGCATAACTGTTGTGGATACCTTTTTTTTCATTGTTGGATAGCCTCCGGAATTTAATATTTTTTTCACAAAATCAGTTTACATTAAATTCCCTCATAGGGTTTATCCGAACATTCAACTCTTTTTTTAAAAACAGGATAATCTTTCACCACGTTCTTTGCTACATGATAGAAACTTGTCCGGAAAGATGGACTAGGCTCACTCCTTAACTCTATAAAAGCTCCCTATTTGTCCTTTGATCAGAGTTATTAGACCTTTTAGGCGTGATATTTCGACCAAATCCGTGTCCGGTTATCAAAAAAATTTCCATGAGAACTTATTCTCTTACATTCATCAAAAATCAACTTATTTATATTGGAACCGAACACTATGCGGGTTTTGTTTATATGGCAACATATGGTGATGACGTCAAAAGAGTTGGTGGTTAGCTTGAGGAAGTAAGAGAAGCAAATGATAAAGAAGAAATCCTTCGGAATCGTTCGTCGTTTAGATAATCAATAGACTATAACACACTATATAATAAAAAGAAAGCCCACATAGTTGTCGATCTTCAAGTTTATAGGAGATACATTCTTGTTCTCAATCGTCTCGTTTTCATCATCCATGATAAAGACGCGATGAATTAAGAACAGCTTGGATAAAGCTAATTAATCGATTTTGTGCCTAATAAAAATATGAGGAATGATGATCTTTATTTATATTCATAAGAATCTATGATTTGTTTTTATCATTCGTTTCTGTAAGTACTAAAAATATTTTTTCTGATTAATCATCTGCCTAAAAAAATACCCCTCTCATGTCATTGACATAAGAAGGGCATTTTTACATTCATTTAATTATTTGTTTTTTAAGTTGTAGAAAGATTTCAAACCTTTGTACTCTGCAACTTCACCAAGTTGGTCTTCGATACGTAATAATTGGTTGTATTTCGCAACACGGTCAGTACGTGATAGAGAACCTGTTTTGATTTGGCCAGCGTTTGTTGCAACTGCGATATCAGAGATTGTTGAATCTTCTGTTTCACCAGAACGATGAGAAACTACTGCAGTGTAACCAGCTTCTTTAGCCATTTCGATTGCTTCGAAAGTTTCTGTCAAAGTACCGATTTGGTTAACTTTGATAAGGATTGAGTTAGCAATTCCTTTTTCGATACCTTCAGCAAGTTTTTCAGTGTTTGTTACGAACAAGTCGTCACCCACTAATTGAACTTTGTCGCCTAGAACTTCTGTCAATTTCTTGAATCCATCCCAGTCGTTTTCGTCTAATCCATCTTCAATAGAGATGATTGGGTATTTAGATACTAATTCTTCGTAGAATTTGATCATTTCATCAGTTGTTTTTTCGCCTTCGCCTGAATCAGCTAATACGTAAACACCTTTTTCTTTGTCGTAGAATTCTGAAGAAGCAGCGTCCATTGCAAGAACAACGTCTTTACCAGGAACATAGCCAGCTTTTTCGATTGCTTCGATGATTACTTCGAAACCTTCTTCGTTTGAACCAAGGTTAGGAGCGAATCCACCTTCGTCACCAACTGAAGTTGCTAATCCACGAGATTTCAAGATTGCAGCTAATGCATGGAATACTTCCGCACCCATACGTAGTGCTTCTTTGAATGTTGGCGCGCCAACAGGCATGATCATGAATTCTTGGAAGTCGATTGAGTTATCCGCATGTGATCCACCGTTGATGATGTTCATCATTGGAGTTGGTAATACTTTTGTGTTGAATCCGCCTAGGTAGTGGTATAAAGGTACTTCTAGGTAGTCAGCAGCTGCACGAGCAACAGCGATTGAAACACCAAGAATAGCGTTCGCACCTAATTTACCTTTGTTAGGAGTTCCGTCTAAAGCGATCATTGCTTTGTCGATAGCCATTTGGTCACGTACATCGTAGCCAATGATTGCTTCAGCAATGATGTTGTTTACGTTGTCAACAGCTTTGATTACACCTTTACCGCCATAACGAGATTTGTCTCCGTCACGTAATTCAACTGCTTCGTATTCACCAGTTGAAGCACCTGAAGGAACCATTCCACGGCCGAAAGCACCGCTTTCTGTGTATACTTCTACTTCGATTGTTGGGTTACCGCGTGAGTCTAGAATCTCGCGAGCGTAAACATCAGTAATAATTGACATGTTTTGTCTCTCCTTTGAGTTTGGTTTTTTCCTAAGGGATTTCCCTCATATACGATTTTAGTTAATTTTGTGTCTTTGTGCAAACATTTCTTGCATTTTTCACAAATTTTCAATAATTATTTTACAGCATCAAGTAATGCTAAGAATGAATCCGCTTCTAAGCTAGCTCCGCCAACTAATGCGCCATCCACATTTTCTTTTGCCATATACTCAGCAATGTTCTCAGGTTTTACAGAACCACCGTATTGGATACGAACTGCTTCTGATACTTCTTTGCCGTAAAGTTTTTCAACTGTTTGACGTACCACGCCACAGATTTCGTCAGCGATTTCAGCATCTGCTGATTTACCTGTACCGATTGCCCAGATTGGTTCGTAAGCAATAACTAGATTACTTACTTGACCTTCTGTTAAGCCTTCAAGACCAGCAGTGATTTGTCCTTCGATCCACTCAGCAGTTTTGCCTGCTTCATATGTTTCTAATGACTCACCACAGCAAAGAATTGGGATCATACCGTTTGCGAAGATTGCTTTCGCTTTTTTGTTGATATCTTCGTCAGTTTCGTGGAAGTATTCACGACGCTCAGAGTGACCGATGATCACATATTGTACACCTAGATCAGCTAAAGCTGCTGGTGATGTTTCACCAGTGAATGCACCTGAGTTTTCCCAGTAAGAGTTTTGTGCAGCGATTTTCAATTCTGTACCTTCAGCTGAAGCCATTAATTCTTGTAAGAATAATGCAGGAGATCCAATCACTGAATCTACTTTATCATTTGAAGGGATCTTGTTTTTTACTGCTTCTGCAAAAGCTTTTGCTTCAGATGCAGTTTTGTTCATTTTCCAGTTACCAGCGATAATTGGTTTACGCATGATATGCACTCCTATTCAGAATGTAAGAGGACTACAGATTTGAGCAATCTGTAGATGGTCCTCTCACCATTTTATTTATTCGTTGATTTTATGCTTATTTGTCGTTGATTGCAGCTAGTCCAGGTAATTCTTTCCCTTCAAGCAACTCTAAGCTTGCACCGCCACCTGTTGAGATGTGAGTGAATTTGTCTGCAAAACCTAATTGTTCCGCAGCAGCTGCTGAGTCACCGCCACCGATGATCGTTGTAGCATCTTCAAGGTTAGCGATTGCTTCACAAACACCGATCGTACCTTTAGCGAAGTTACTCATTTCGAATACACCCATTGGTCCGTTCCATACAACTGTTTTCGCACCTTGTAATGTATCAGCAAATAATTTAACTGAAGCAGGACCGATGTCTAATGCCATCAAGCCTTCAGGAATATCTCCTTCGATGACTTGTGTTTCTACATCATTTGAAAATTCAGGGGCACAAACATTGTCGATTGGTAAAACTAATTTGTCGCCTGCTTTTTCGATCAATTCTTTTGCTAAAGCTACTTTATCTGCTTCAACTAAAGAGTTACCGATCTTGATGCCTTTTGCTTCGTAGAATGTGTAAGTCATTCCGCCGCCGATCAAGATTTTGTCTGCTTTAGGAATCAAGTTTTCGATGACACCGATTTTATCTGAAACTTTCGCTCCACCTAAGATCGCGATCATCGGACGTTTTGGTTCTTCAACTGCTTCGCCGATGAACTTGATTTCTTTATCCATCAAGAATCCAGCAACTGTTGGGATACCTGTTGAAGCGATCCCTACGTTTGAAGCATGCGCACGGTGAGCCGTACCAAATGCATCATTGACAAATACATCGCCTAAAGAAGCCCAGTATTTACCTAGGTCAGCATCATTTTTGCTTTCTTTTTTGCCGTCGATGTCTTCAAAACGAGTGTTTTCAAAAACAACTACGTCTCCGTCTTTCATGTCAGCAATTGCTGTTTCTAATTCTGAACCACGAGTTTCAGGAACGAAAGTTACTTCTTTACCTAGCAATTCGCCTAAACGTTTTGCAACTGGTGCCAAAGATTTTCCTTCTTTGTCTTCTTCTGTTTTCACACGTCCAAGGTGAGAGAAAAGAATCGCTTTTCCGCCTTGCTCCAACACATAATTGATTGTTGGTAACGCAGCTTTGATACGTGTATCATCAGTGATGACGCCGTCTTTCAAAGGAACGTTGAAGTCAACACGGACAAGGACTTTTTTATCTTTTAAATCAATATCTTTGACTGTTTTCTTAGCCATTTGATTTCCTCCTAAAATAAACATCTTATCAAAAAAAGCGGAGAAGCGCGATTGCTTCCCCGCTTTTAAGTGTACATGGATATAGGTTACACTTGTACGATTTATCTTATAAGTTAGCGAAGTATTCTAAAGTACGTACTAATTGTGCAGTGTATGACATTTCGTTGTCGTACCAAGCAACAGTTTTAACTAATTGTTTGTCCCCAACAGTCATTACTTTTGTTTGAGTAGCATCAAATAATGAACCGTAAGTCATACCAACGATATCTGAAGAAACGATTTCGTCTGTGTTGTAACCGTAAGATTCGTTAGCTACTTCTTCCATTGCAGCATTTACTTCATCAACTGTTACGTTTTTATCAAGAACTGTAACTAATTCTGTTAATGAACCAGTTGCGATTGGTACACGTTGAGCAGCTCCGTCTAATTTACCGTTCAATTCAGGGATTACTAAACCGATTGCTTTAGCAGCACCTGTTGAGTTAGGAACGATGTTTGCAGCAGCAGCGCGTGCACGGCGGAAGTCACCTTTAGGATGAGGTCCGTCAAGAGTCATTTGGTCACCTGTGTAAGCGTGGATAGTTGTCATTAATCCTTCAACAACACCAAATTTGTCATTCAATGTTTTAGCCATAGGAGCTAAACAGTTAGTTGTACATGAAGCACCAGAGATAACTGTTTCTTTACCAGTTAATGTTTCATGGTTTGTGTTGTAAACGATTGTTGGTACATCGTCTCCACCAGGAGCTGAGATAACAACACGTTTAGCACCAGCTGTTAAATGTTTTTCAGCAGCTGATTTTGAAGTGAAGAAACCAGTACATTCTAGAACGATGTCTACGCCTAGTTCGCCCCAAGGTAATTCTTCAGGGTTACGGTTAGCTAATACTTTAACTTCTTTTCCGTTTACGTTGAATGAACCTTCGTGAACTTCAACTGTTCCGTTGAAACGTCCTTGAGTTGTATCGTATTTTAACAAGTGTGCCAACATTTTAGCATCTGTCAAATCGTTGATTGCTACTACTTCGATTCCATCTACATCTTGGATACGACGGAACGCTAGACGTCCAATACGTCCAAAACCATTAATACCTACTTTAACTGTCATTTAAGATTTCCTCCTTATGAAAATCAAAAAAATATTTATTTTAAAGGGATACCCCTTTTAAAATCTCATTAGCAGCGGCTTCATCTGTGATGAGCCACGTTTGTTTTGGTGCATTATTCATATACGCTCGAATTGCTTTGGCTTTGGCTTTCCCTCCTGCAACCGCAAGAATGATCGGGACTTTAGCTAAGTCTTTTAATTCGATGCCGATTCGTGGGACTTTATAAACGACTTCTCCTTTTTCATTGAAGAAATAGCCAAAAGATTCCGCAACGGCATTGGCTTGTTTCAACATCAGCAATTCTTCTTCATTCATCTTTCGTCGCGCTGCCATATGCAACGCCCGTCCAATACTATGAATAACACAATTTGCCTGACTTATCAAGTTTAAAACTTCTTGTATAGACGGCTCATTGAGTAATGAATTGTAAGTAGCCAAGCTTAATTGTTCCGGCACATATAGTGCTCGGTGTTTTCCATTTGCCTTTGTAGCCATTCTAGCACTGACTGAGTTCGCTTGTACAGTAATCGCCTCACCGATCCCACCTCGCGCAGGAACAAACAAATTATGGCGCTTGCTGTTTTCTAAGCTAGTCAATTGCTCTGCAACGATCGCCATCGTCGTTCCTCCCATGACTGCGATGATATTATCACCTTCAGGAAGTAGTAGATTCAGTGATTCGTCTAAGGCTTCGCCAAAAGCATCTGCTACTTTTGGTTGTTGTTCACTGTTTCCAGAAACAACGATACAGCGCTGGTTTCCAAAATACTCAGATAGTTTCATTTCAATCTGATGCATTCCTAAAAGTTGGTCCATAAAGCCTTCGAGGCTTTGATAGACTTCCTCTCCTTTTTTCGTCAGCGTCATACCACTTTTAGAGGCGTTGATCAGTTCAAGTTGTTTGAGCAGATCCGTTTCTGTTCGTAAGACACGTTCGGTCATGCCCATGCTTTCCGATAAACTACGACGACCAATTGGCTGCATCCAGTAAATATTGCGCAAAATCTTATAGCGTTCTTGCAAAACATCCATGATGTCTGGCGCAACAGCTTCAATCAGTTTCAATTCATCTAACATAGCGATCTCCTTAGTTGGACATTTTTCGTCCAATGTAGACTCAAAACGACCCATGTGATCTAAAAAAATAAATCGGACTTTCCAACTTGCACGTTTTCTACTAGGAAAATCTCAACCTCACATGACATAGTCTAACAGTTTTGTCCGTATTTATCAACAAAAAAAGACTAGAAAAATGTTTAAGATTCTTCCAGTCTTTCATTCAATTATCTATCATACCGTTTTCTTTTCGATGAACTAGGGATTCCTAACAATTCACGATATTTGGCGACTGTTCGTCGAGAAATCGAAATTTTGTCATTTTTCAGTAGTTCTACTAATTTTTGGTCAGATAATGGTTTGCTTTTATCTTCCGCATCCACTAGTTCTTGGACTTTTTTCTTTGCGGTATCTGCTGATAGGTCTTCAGTACTCTCTGCATTTGTAGGTTGGAGTCTTGTCGTAAAGAACTTTTTCAATTCGAAGACACCAAAATCGGTTTCAAGATACTTGCCATTGACTGCTCGACTGACCGTTGATTCGTGGACGTCGATTTCTTCTGCGACTTCTTTTAAGGTCAATGGGCGGATCGGTCGTGCGACATTTGTAAAGAATTCTTTTTGCCGAGAAACAATGATTTGCGCCACGCGCATGATCGTATCACCGCGTTGCAAAATCGTTTTTTGCAGCCATTCAAATTCTTGTTTTCGTTCGTTCAAATAGGCTTGAGTCTCTTTATCTGCTTTTTTTTGCATCTGTTGAAAATAGGCTTCTTGAAAACGTACATTCGGCTGGTTGCCTCGATTTGAGATGACTTGGACTTCTTCACCTATTACGACAACTTTGACATCGGGAATGATATACAAACCGCTACTATGGTCAAAGACTCGTCCAGGACTTGGACTAAGGGTTTGGATATAGTCAAAGATCCGTTGTACATCGCTTAATGGAATCGCAAAATGTTGGGCGATCTCTTTCCATTTGCGTTCGACTAATTGATCAAACCATTCTTCCAAGACGATGTAAGCCAATTCGGGCGCATAATCGTCTCTTTCGGTTTGTAACATCAAACATTCTTGTAAACTTCGCGCCCCAACACCTGCTGGCTCTAACTGCTGGATCAGCGTCAATGCGTCAAGCATTTGGATCGGTGTCGCATTCGTTTGTTGGATGGCGTCTTCTAAAGAAATAGTCAAAAAACCATTCAGGTCGATATATTCGATCAAATATAAAATCAACTTACGTAAGAAAGTATCTCGGTAATTCAAATGGACTTGTTCGATCAATGATTCAAAAAGTGAGCCTGTTGTATCAGGAATTTGATTCAAGTAGCTCGTCTCTTCTCCCTCATAACTGGCATTACGTTTTTGGTAATCGGGTTGCCAATCCGGTTCGATCACTTCTACTAAGGGGTTTTCCAACGCCTGATTTTCAACAAAAGCCAGTAGCTCTTCGCTGTTATACTGCAAGACTTGGATGGACTGTTGGAGCTGTTGTGTCATGGCAAGTTTTTGTGTTTGTTGTTGTTTTTGTGAAAAATTTTGTTCAAATTTCATTTTTTTGTCCATTCCCCTTGTAATTTATTTTTGATTTCGATACAATTGTTGCAGTGCTTGCGTCCTTAGTGTAGTGGATATCACGTAAGATTCCGGTTCTTGAGACGGGGGTTCGATTCCCTCAGGACGCGTCTATTGTTATCTTAGCATATTTGTGAAGATTTTGCTTTCAAATTTCTAAGAAAAAAAGCGGTTTTCCTATCTAGGAAAACTGCTTTTTTTGATTTCTTCATGGGATTTCAAAAAGTAAACCAATCTTCTATGTAACTATAGTAGAAATGATTCGTTAAAGGTCCAGGAGTATAGCGCTCTGTCACACCCTCACCTTGACGAAGCGTTAAACCGTTTCTTAAAGTGGCTGTTTTTTGATCATAAAAATCACCATTGATGAGATAAAATATTCGGTTAGGGTCCTCTAAATAAGCAAATACATCCCCTGTAAAATGTTTTTCCAATCCTTGATCAGCGGATTTCAACTGAACGGATAAAATTGACTTGATTGCTCGGAAATTTCCACTTTCGCTCGTTTCACAGTATAACAATAAATTTGGTTGGTATACTCTGTTGACAGTTATGTTTTGAGAAAAGATACGGTAGATTGCCCCATTATGTATTGCGCTTTGCACCATTTGCTCAGTATAGCCGAGCTGTTTTTTAGCTTCTTCTTCGGTTAGTTGATATTCTCTCGAAATGACACGAAGCAGTTGCTGAAAATCCAACTTACTGGACATTGTACGATATGTATTTTCTTCATTTTTCGTTGAAAGATTCAAAGAGGTTTGCTCTTTTGGTGATGAATGGACCAAGAGAAACAACCCAAATAAAATCACAAGAAAACCGATTACTTTTATTCGTATTGACTTTTTCATTGATTACTCCTATTTATTTGTTATTCTTCTATCTATAATCATAATCAGAAATAGCCAATGAAGCAAAGAGTTTTTATAAAAAACAATCGTTTTTTATTTTCCGACTTGATTCTATAACCTGTTTCCTCAAGAAGTCACTACAGCAGTGTTTGACCACGAGAAATAAAGCACCATCCACGAAAATTATTTTTCAAATTTTGGTGGACGGCGACTTATTTTTCGAAGAGTTACTTCTGTTTCCGCGGTTTATTCGATTTTAAATGGTGCGAGAGGATTATTGTCCCACTCTCTTTCATTTTTTATCAATCATAAGGAACATAATCTTCGTAACTTTCTTCGTTGTTCAAGGCTTCATTTTCAATAAAATAGTTCATACCGCCCATCAATTCCGAACTCATTGGTCCGTTTAAAGATAAATCATGACGTTCAATCATTTCCCGGTATTCATCTGCACTGATCACCGCACCGGTTTTCAAGCTTTTGTATTGCTTCGGTGTTTCCTCCACTTCTTGATCCAACTTTGAAAAATCTGTTTCTTTGTATGTCACGAAATAGCCATGAGAAAGTTTCCGTTCGACTACTTCATTGCATTCAGGACAGCGGATCGGCATTTCTTTTTCTCGATGCTTCACAATGTGACGTACTTCATTATAATAGAATTTGGTCTGACAATTGGGACATTTTAATTGATCATCTAACATATCGATCGTCTCCTTTTATATTTGATTGTCATGTCTCAGTTTCACTTTCATCATACTCTTTTTTACAACAAATGAAAAAAGATTCGCTGACATCACCTAATGCTTTTCTCTGAAACATTTCTATAAACCACAAAAATATGCCTTCATCCTTAAGGAGAAACACTTTTGGTTTCTAGTTGACGTTCTGCCTTACTCTCTAGGACTTTTTCTTTTATTCTAATACAAAAAAACTGCAAGGCTACTTTTA
Source organism: Enterococcus sp. AZ171 (assembly GCF_051714005.1). Lineage (NCBI taxonomy): Bacteria > Bacillati > Bacillota > Bacilli > Lactobacillales > Enterococcaceae > Enterococcus > Enterococcus sp. AZ171. The sequence continues at coordinate 2,158,162 of NZ_JBIORA010000001.1, forward strand.
CAAGTAACTTGCAGTTTTTTGTGATTTCTCTTACTTATTCTTCTGGGAAATCTTCGTCTTCAAATTCTTCGTCTTCTTCGTCATCGTCTTCGATAATGCTTAGATCTTCTTCGATGTTTCCTGGGATTTCTTCTTCGTCGTCTCCAGTATCTGCACCAATTTCTTGTAAGTCTGAATTGTATGCAGCGATTTCTTCATCATCGTCATCTTCATCTTCAAAAAGATCATCATCGTCTTCGTCAGACAGATCAGTATCTTCTGGGTCATCATCGTTATAATCGATGGCATCTTCGTCATCATTGATAAAGGCATTGACTTTTTTGCGTTTACGACGACGTGGTGTATCCTCGTCTTCTTCGTCGATTCCATGGTTGACTTCTTCATCGATCGAATCGATGGCATACCATGAACGCAAGCCCCAACGATTGTCGCCTAATGAAATAAAGCTACCGTCGATATTTAAGTCAGTATAAAATTGTGCGAGTGAATCACGAATGTCACTATCTGATTTGCCAAGATATGTTTGAATCTCATTTGCTAAATCAGAAAAGTCCATCACATCACCACGCTGCTCTAAGATCGCGTGTGCGACTTCGATCATTGATAATTCGTTTTTGTTTGCACCTTCAAATACACTAATTTCCAATCAGGACACGTCCTTTCACAGTCTACTCCTTATCATACAAAATCACAGGTAAAAAATCAAACGTTTCTTTGCTATTTATGCAGTAAAATCTAAGACCATCTCATATTCGCCTATTTTTTCGACACCCATGAACAAATCGTAATCGATCATGACTTTGCCAGCCGTTGGACGATCTTTTAGACTGACATGTAGTTCTTTTGTGTATGTGTCGACTTGGATCATTCCATAAGGCGTGCGGTAATGGGTTTCTAGACGCTCCCGATAGGCAAATTTTAGACGCATACGCATTTCACCAGCACGGATCAATTGCACGTGACCATCTGGCATGATCTTGATTGTGACAGGAATTTCTTCTTGTCCTTCTTGGATCTCTTTATAGCGTATGTATAAGGTATCGCCAATTTTGACCATTTGTCCTTTCAGATCAAAATAAAAATCTTGTTGCTCTCCTTGTTGTTTCACTTTTGTACGTAATTGTATCGAAATCGGTAATCCAGATCGTTCCATTTGACATTCTCCTTTTCTCATAGCTACATTGTTCCCACTTTCCACTGATTTGTCAACCGACAGGTATAGAGAACAGATAACTTTTTTCATCTCTTCTTTCTTATTTTGGAGTATAATGAAGAAAGAAGGAGTGATACTCCTGTATATTAGAATGAGTTGAGGTTGTAACAATCGCTGCTCAAGCAGATTTAAATAGGAGTTGAGTACATGACGTCCATCATTTTGGATCAAGAAGTCTACCAAACAAATGATTTTTCTCCGTTTGCTTTAACGGATATTTTAACAGAGTATGCCAAAAAAAATCAACAAACTTTTCTACATTTTTGGCAATATGAACAGACGATCATCCTCGGTATGAAGGATACCCGAACCCCTTTTTTATCTGAAGGGATCAAGGTCATCCAAGATGCGGGATTTACACCGGTGATCCGCAATGCTGGTGGACTAGGTATCGTTTCAGACCAAGGGATTTTGAATATCTCGTTGATTTTCCCACAAGAAGATGAGAACAAGATCTCGATCGATGAAGGATATGAACAGATGCTCGCTCTTACTCGTCAGGCTTTTCCTGTTTATGCAGACAAAATAGAAGCCTATGAAATCAAAGATTCTTATTGTCCTGGTACCTACGATCTCAGTATCAATGGTAAAAAATTTGCCGGGATCGCACAACGGCGGATCAAAAACGGGATCTCTGTGATGATGTATCTGAGCGTGAATGGGGATCAAGAAAAACGAGGCGAACTGATGCAACAGTTTTATCAACAAGCATTGAAAGAACAATTCGGTACAAACGGCTATCCTGCGGTGGCACCTACAAGCATGGCGACACTAGAAAAGTTATTCGATACACCGTTGACCGTTGCTCAAGTAAAAGATTCATTTATCCAATCGTTCACTACATCTTATCCAACAAGTATTTCTATGGGGTCTGACATTTGGCAAGAAGCGAATGTTTCGCCAGATGAATGGCACGGACAAATTGAACGTATGACCCAACGAAATGCACTAAAGGAGCTGGCTTATGACAACACCTTATAAATACAAACTATTACCAATGGAAAAAGTCTTTAGAGATCCAGTGCATAACTACATCCACGTGCAACATCAAGTGATTTTAGACTTGATCAATTCGAAAGAAGTCCAGCGATTACGACGGATCAAACAACTCGGTACTTCGTCATTTACTTTCCATGGCGCAGAGCATAGCCGTTTCACTCATTCACTCGGTGTATACGAAATCTCCCGACGCATCTGTGACATTTTTTCAAGAAATTTCTCCATTGAAAAAATCGGTCCTTCTGGTTGGGATGATCGGGAACGTCTCGTGACTTTATGTGCCGCCTTACTCCATGATATTGGCCATGGGCCTTATTCACATACCTTTGAACATATTTTCCAGACCAATCATGAAGCAATCACTGTAGAGATCATTACTTCGCCAGAAACGGAAGTCTATCAGATTTTGAATCGTGTCGAAGAAGGTTTTCCTGAGAAAGTGGCTAGTGTGATCCAAAAAACATATCCAAATCCACAAGTCGTCCAAATGATCTCTAGCCAAATCGATGCCGATCGTATGGATTACCTTTTACGTGATGCCTACTTTACAGGTACAGAATATGGAACGTTCGATCTGACAAGGATTTTGCGTGTGATTCGCCCCTATCAAGGTGGAATCGCTTTTTCCATGAATGGGATGCACGCAGTAGAGGATTATATCGTCAGTCGCTATCAGATGTATGTTCAAGTATACTTTCATCCAGTTTCTCGAGGAATGGAAGTCGTCTTGGAGCATCTATTGCATCGTGCCCATGAACTTTATCACCAAGATGATGATAGTTTTGCACGTTATTCACAGTTACTGTTGCCATTTTTAGATGGCACATTTAGTTTAGATGAGTACTTAAAGCTGGATGATGGCGTCTTGAATACGTGTTTCAGTCAATGGACGGATTCATCTGATCCAATCCTTAGTGACTTAGCCAAACGCTTCTTAAATCGTAAACCATTGAAATCAGCGATGTTTTCTGGTGATCGTTACTCACCACTGATTGCTGAATTGACCTCTTTGGTCGAAAAAGTGGGCTACAATCCAAACTATTATACAGCCATCAATTCAAGCTATGACCTGCCTTATGATTTTTACCGTCCAGAAGAAGGCAGACATCGCACACAAATTGAAATCTTGCGAAATGACGGAACTTTGGTAGAATTATCAGAGGTCAGTCAATTAGTTGCTGCACTCGCAGGGCAAGAACAAGGAGATGAACGCTTCTTCTTTCCGAAAGAAATGGTCGATCCTACCTTGCGTAATCACTATGATCTTTTTGATGAAACCTACCAAGAATTTGCGCGTCATATCCATAATGGCGCATTGATTGAAGAAATAAACTAACTAAGGAGAATTTTATGTCTATCAAATTAGTCGCTATCGATATCGATGGCACCCTGTTAAACGAAAAAAGAGAAATCACACAAGAAGTAAAAGAAGCAATTGCAAGCGCTGTGGAAAAAAACGTGGCAATCGTACTATGTACAGGTCGTCCGCTTCCAGGAGTCAAAAACCAATTGAATGAATTGGGATTATACCAAGACAACGATTATGTGATCACTTATAACGGTGCGTTAGTCCAGCAAACAAAATCTGGCAAGATCATTGCTCGTCATGGCTTGACTTATGAAGATTTCTTGGAGATCGAAGTCATGGCCAGACGTGTGGGGAGTCATTTGCATTCGATCGATGATCAAACGATCTATACAACGAATCGTGATATCAGTCCCTATACTGTCCATGAAGCTTTTTTAGTCAACATGCCATTGAAATATCGGACAGCTGATGAAATGACACCTGATATGAGTATCGTGAAGATGATGATGATCGATGAACCAGCGATCCTAGATGCGGCCATCGCTCGTTTACCACAAACTTTCCGCGAAAAATATACAACTGTCAAGAGTTCACCTTTCTACTTTGAGATCTTGAACAAAGAAGCTAGTAAAGGCGCTGCTGTTGCTAACTTAGCCCAACATCTAGGAATCAAACAAGAGGAGATCATGGCAATCGGTGACAACGAAAATGATTTGTCGATGATCGAATACGCTGGATTAGGCGTGGCGATGGGAAATGCCGTTCCGTTGATAAAAGAAGCGGCTAATGTGGTTACTGCAACCAACGATGAACACGGTGTGGCTGAAGCAATCAAAAAATATGTCTTGTAAAAGTAATGAATAAAAACAGCTCATTTTAAAGTCCGAAGTATCGGCTCTTTCTTATGAGCTGTTTTTTTGTTCAATTTTGCTTCATCGCTAACCATTTTTCCACTGCCCAACGATGACTTCCTCGTTTTAATTTTTCTAAGGCAGTTTCAGGAGTGACCCACCAGATCGATTGGTCTTTTTCGGTTGGTTCCCCTACCTTTTGCCAACTCTTTGCTACATAAAAATAGCCAGGATTGTGGAAGTAAGTTTTTCGATGGTTTGAGTAAAAATATTCCGCTGCTTCCCCTAGATAACAAGAAATCTCTGCGCTGATCCCCATTTCCTCCAGTAATTCACGAGAAATCGCTTCTTCATTTGTTTCCTGTCCCTCTTTTTCACCGCCTGGCAAAAAAAAGGCACCATTTGGCGCTTCGATCATTGCGATTTTCCCATGTGTTTCGACAATGATATACGCTGCGTAACGGTCTTGGTAATTTGCAGACTCGTCTTTTTCGCCAAACATTGGGTTTTCCATAGGTATTGTCCCTTCATCTTTTTCTTTCTATTCTACATGAGAGTTTTCTCATAAACAAGCACAAACCCATAGCGTACTTGAAATTTTTGATATGATAATGTGGAAAATGTAAAAAAGAAAGGAAGATATACTTATGAAAATGGCTCACACTTGCGTCCGCGTTAAAGATCTTGACGCTTCTTTAAAATTCTATCAAACAGCATTCGGCTTTGAAGAAAGTCGTCGTCGCGATTTTCCAGAAAACAAGTTCACGCTGGTTTACTTGACTTTACCAGGAGATGATTACGAATTAGAGTTGACTTACAACTATGATCATGAAGGCTATGATTTAGGAAACGGCTACGGTCATATCGCTATTTCAGTTGAAGACTTAGAAGCACTTCATGAAAAACATCAAGCAGCAGGCTTCAACGTGACTGACTTGAAAGGACTGCCAGGAACAGCTCCGTCTTATTACTTCGTTGTCGATCCTGATGGTTACAAAATCGAAGTCATTCGTACAAAATAAATAGAGCAATACTAAAAAACAGAGGATGTGAACACCGCGTGTCAACTTCCTCTGTTTTTTTCTGTTCTTAAAACCACTTACTGTTAACCGATCAATACGCTCTCTTCTGGATATTTGTACTTCGTCCCTACTTGATTTCCTTTTACAAGAATAGAGAAAAAGACGGTTAAAATCCCTACACGTCCGATATACATCAATGACATGATGATCAGTTTCCCGACTTCTGTCAGATCTGGCGTCAACCCCATTGTCAACCCAACTGTTCCAAAAGCTGAGAACACTTCAAAAGCAATATATTCGATGCCTGAAGTTTCTGGGATCGTCTCAGTCACAGACAAGACCATGATCGCCAACATACATAAAGACAATGTAACGAAAAACAATGTCAGTGCGCGAAGTACTGCTGCTGGGCGAATAGTTCGTCCGAAAGCTTCAGCTCTGGTTTTCCCGTTAAATGTCGCATGCATTTGAATCAATAGGATGCCCAAAGTAGTGGTCTTTAACCCACCTGCTGTTGAACCGGATGTTCCACCGATATACATCAAGATCATTGTCAACATCAAGCCGGCATGACTCATTTGTAAATAGTCGATGGAGTAGTAACCAGCTGTTCTTGGTGTGACACTCATGAAGAACGTATTTGCTAAACGTTCAAGATAAGTTCCTTCAACTAGATGGATCGCATTTTGTTCGGTAAAGAAAAAGACGATAAAACCGCCCACCAATAAGCCACCAGTGACAATCAATGCAATTTTTGAGTGGAGAGTGATTTTCTTTACTTTATGATAACTAAGTAGATCCCGCCAAACAATGAAACCTAACCCACCAGCAATGATCAGCGCAGAGACCACCATTAAGAGATAGATGTTTGGCTGATCATTTGCTAAGCTATCCCCTAACAAATCAAACCCAGCATTACAAAAACTTGATACGGCATGGAAGATGCTGTACCAAATCCCTTTTGTCCATCCGTAAGTCGGCACAAATGTAAAACTCAAGGCAAGTGCTCCCAGCCCTTGGATGACCATTGCGAATTTCAAGATATAGAGCATCAAACTCATAACACCTGACATGATTTCAAGATTCAATGCTTCTTTTAGTAAGATCCGCATACTAAAGCTGACTTTTTTCTTCGCTACTGCAAAGAAAATAATGGGGATCATCATAAAACCTAAACCACCGATCTCGATCAAAACCATGATCAGAAACTGACCGGCTTCATTCCAATGCGCCGCAGTGTTCAATGTAGTCAAGCCAGTGACACAGACGGCTGAAGTTGCAGTAAATAATGCATCAATATAATTCGTCGGTTCGCCACTTTTACTAAAGAAAGGCAAAGTAAGTAAACTGCCACCAACTAAGATCAAAAGAAAAAAGCCAACAGCAATCAATTGAACTGGTGACAGTTGTTTTGTTATCCTCTGTTTCATTCGAATCACTCCTCTAAGACCGTTAGCTACCTTCGCAACGAACAAATGAAGTAGCTATTGCTCTCACGGATGTAAAAGTAAGTCCGCCAAACGCTCGCTTTCTTTTCATCCCTTATCTTACCCTGTTTTTCTTCTTCCAGCAAAGAATTTGAGTCTTTTTCCTCCCTTATACCTGTTCGTTTGATACACATGCTTTCGAACAAACAATAGGAACGCTCAAATGAGTTCTACAAAAAAAAACTCCATATAATAAGCCATAAACATCCGAAATTAGTTAAAGATATTTTTCGAAATTTACGGCCTATTCTTCGGAGCTTAGAACTGTAGCTCGGATGAACGAACAACGTTACTAATTTGCTCAGATGACTTAGCTAATCAGCGTTCCCCATATTTTTCACTTTGATCAAGCGAGTAACTTCCGCACGTTCATTTTCTTCTAACTTCATCTTGATATAATAGATCGTTTCTTCTAATTGTGGAATCGTCATGTACTCTAACGCATTCACTCTGCGCCGTGTTTTTTCGATCTCACCGGCCATCAGTTGACAGGTTTTCTCGATCTCTGTCAACTCAAGGAGCTTAGGCAGAAATGAGGTAAAACGATCGATCGAACGGTCTAATTCTGCATTGGAATTCAAATAGCCATAATCCACCGGTGCTTCGCCTAGCTGTTCGTCATATTCAAAATTCATGATCGGTACTTTGACGCTCATAATGTTTTTTTCGATAACAGCTAACTCGACATTTTCAGCCGGTAGTACAAACAATTCATCAATGAAGGCTTCAGGTAATGAAGCTTTCGAAAGGACAAAATCGCTCATAGCTGCTGTCATTTCTTTTTCTACTACTTGGCGCAGTTCATTGTTCTTACGGATCAGTAGGATGAATTGACGCATCAATTCATCCTGCTTATCCTTCAACAATTTGTGTCCTCTTGTTGCAGTCGTCAATTGTTTTTTGAGTCGTGTCAATTCCATTCGTGTCGGATTAACATTTAATCGAACCATCTGACACTCACTCCCCTTCTGGCAGGTACTGGTCAAGCAGATCATCTTTGATCCGTTTTAATTCCGTTCGTGGAAGCATGGCTAAAAGTTCCCATCCTAGATCCAGCGTTTCAGTGATTGAGCGGTTGGTATAAAATCCTTGATTGACATATTCTTTTTCAAAACGTTCCGCAAACTTAGCATAGATTTTGTCCACGTCTGACAACGCCGACTCCCCTAAGACAACAGCTAATTCTTTGGCTTGTTTACCTTGGGCATACGCCGCAAATAATTGGTTCATCGTCGCTGCATGATCTTTTCTAGTTTTCCCTTCACCTGTCCCTTTATCTTTCAAACGTGAAAGCGAAGGCAGGACATCGATCGGTGGTTGGATGCCACTCTTATACAATTCCCTCGTCAAAATGATTTGTCCTTCTGTGATATAGCCGGTCAAATCAGGGATGGGATGTGTCTTATCATCTTCTGGCATGGTCAAGATCGGGATTTGTGTCACAGACCCCTTTAATCCTCGTATTCGACCAGCACGTTCATATAAAGTTGCTAAATTCGTATAAAGATACCCTGGATAGCCACGACGACCTGGCACTTCACGACGGGCAGCAGAGATTTCTCGTAATGCTTCGGCGTAGTTAGTCATATCTGTCATGATGACTAACACGTGCATCCCTTTTTCATAAGCGAGATATTCAGCCGCAGTCAATGCCATACGAGGCGTTGCGATCCGTTCGATGGCTGGGTCATTCGCTAAGTTCATGAACATCACCGAACGATCGATTGCTCCCGTCTGGCGGAAGTCTTCCATAAAGAATTCTGCTTCTTCAAAGGTGATTCCAATGGCAGCAAAAACAACTGCAAAATCATCAGAAGAGTCTAACACCGTCGCTTGTCTCGCAATTTGAGCAGCTAATTCTTTGTGTGGCAAACCAGAGCCAGAAAATACCGGCAATTTTTGTCCTCTGACCAAAGTATTCAGGTGATCGATTGCTGAGATACCTGTTTGGATAAACTCATCAGGATAATCACGAGCCACCGGGTTGATGACTTCTCCATTGATGTCCAAGTATTTTTCTGGTAGGATTTCTGGCCCATTGTCTTTTGGACGACCTAACCCGTCAAATACACGACCGATCATGTCTTCAGAAACTCCCAACTCTAATGGATGCCCTAAAAAGCGGACCGTTGAATCTCTCAGATTGATCCCACTAGTTCCTTCAAAAATTTGGACCATCGCTTTGTCTTCTTGTACTTCAAGTACTTGTCCACGACGAATCTCGCCATTTTGCATACGAACTTCAATCAACTCTTCATATTTCACCCCAGCGACTTTCTCGACCGCCATCAAAGGACCGACCACTTCACCAATTGTTCGATATTCTTTAATCATCGGTCATTCCTCCTTCTGAAACGATTGCTTGGATCGTTGGTTTGATATTCGCTTGGATTTCATCTAATTTCTCTAATTCTGTTTCTGGCACGAATTTACTACGACCGATTCGTTCTCTCAATCCCACAGTTCCTTTCATGATCTCACTGAGATAAGCACCTAATGAAATCGCCTGACGTGCTTCTTCACCAAAAGATAGGATCAATTTCAACATCTTGAATTGTTTTTCTCTAGAAGTAAATGTATCCACCTCATCAAACGCATTTTGTTGTAAGTAATCTTCACGAATGGACTTTGCTACTTCAAGCGTCAAGCGATCATTATCTGAAAGTGAATCGACACCAACAAGACGCACGATTTCATTCAATTGCTCTTCTTGTTGCAAGATACGCATTCCTTCTGCCACCATCTCTGCCCAATCCGCTTGTAGGATCTGATCCATGTAACGTCCCACTTCTGACGAATAAAGAGAATAGCTTTGAATCCAGTTGATGGATGGGAAATGACGTTTTTGCGCCAAACTGGAGTCTAATCCCCAGAAAACTTTCACGACACGCAACGTATTTTGAGTCACTGGTTCAGAAACATCTCCACCAGATGGTGAGACCGCACTGATCGCTGTAATGCTTCCTTCACGTTCTTCATTACCTAAAGCAATGACACGTCCTGAACGTTCATAGTATTCAGCTAAACGAGAACCTAAATATGCAGGATAGCCTTCATCACCAGGCATTTCTTCTAAACGTCCACTCATTTCTCGCAATGCCTCTGCCCAACGAGAAGTGGAATCTGCCATGATCGCCACATCATATCCCATATCACGGAAATATTCCGCAATAGTGATCCCTGTATAGATCGATGCTTCCCGTGCAGCTACTGGCATATTTGATGTATTGGCAATCAATACGGTACGTTCCATCAATGATTCACCTGTATTAGGATCAATCAGTTCTGGAAACTCATTCAGTACGTCCGTCATCTCATTACCACGTTCACCACAACCAACATAAACGACCATATCAACATCTGCCCATTTAGCAATTTGGTGCTGAACAACTGTTTTACCAGCACCAAATGGGCCAGGTACAGCGGCAGCTCCGCCTTTTGTCACTGGGAAAAAGGTATCGATAACACGTTGCCCCGTGATCATTGGCGCGTCCGGATTCAATTTTGCTTTGATCGGACGACTCCGTCTAACAGGCCATTTTTGCAACATCGTCAATTCTCGCAAACCGTCTTCTGTTTCGATGACACAAACCACTTCATCGATCGTAAATGATCCCGCTTCGATTTTTTTGATTTTTCCTTTGACACCATGAGGTACCATGATTTTGTGTTGGATGATCTTTGTTTCATCCACCACACCTAGAACATCTCCGGTACTGACTTCTTGCCCGACTTCAGCAGTTGCTTCAAACCACCATTTTTTTTCATGGTCTAACGCTGGTAATTGGACACCACGACTTAAAAAGTTGCTTTGCGTGATCTCCATGAACGTATCCAATGGCCGTTGGATCCCATCAAACATTTGTGAAATGATCCCAGGCGCCAACTCAACAGACAACGCTTCACCTGTTGAACGAACGGGTTCACCAGGGCCGATCCCTGAAGTTTCTTCGTATACTTGTATCGATGCGACATCTCCGCGCATCTCAATGATTTCGCCGATGACTCCTAGCTCTCCCACTAAGCACATATCTTGGATACTTGCATCTGACATATTTTTTGCCATCACGAGAGGGCCGGAGACTTTTATGATTTTTCCAATTTGCAATGCACTATCTCCTTTACATTCTATAAGATATTTTGTCCAACTGCTTTTTCCACACTCTTTTGGATCTCTGCTACGCCGATCCCCATCGTTCCTTGATGGCTAGGGATTAGGACAATTGCTGGCGTCATCGATTCTTTGTAACGTTCTATCGTCTCAGGTGTCATCGCCGCCGATTGTTCTGTGATATAGATCACTCCATAGGCGCTTTTTGCCATTTGTTCGATTGCGCGCCTCACTTCTTGTGGCTCTGTCGCATAGTGCACATCAAACCCAAATAATTTAAATGGTAAAACAGAATCTTTGTCGCCAACGACACCGATTTTATGCGTCATAGACTTGTCTCACCCTTTCTCTGATCGTTTCATTATCAAAGTGATTTTTCTTACCGATCACTAATAGCCGAAGATTTTTACTCTCAATTTCTTTTGCATTCAAGAAAGCAAGTAAAGGCAACGGGCCAAAAGCCTGCGTTTGTGTGGCTTCATACAGCGAAGATAAGTAATCGTCTTTGATTTGTTCTAATCGAACAAAATCTAGTTCTCCTTCATGGATTGCAGGTTCGATCAATTGACGATAATCTGTTGTTTGCAGAAAGTTCAAATAGGTATCCAACTCGCTTTTGACGAAACTCAAAAACGTTTCTTTCGGGATACTGCCAGAACTTGAAAGTACTGCAGTCATAAAACCACTGGATCGTTGTTGCAAGATACCGCGTGCCATCGTCGTGATATTAGTCAAATCAATAAACGCAATGATTTCTTCCAGTAATTCCGGATACCCAAGTTTCTCTCCAAGACGGCGTTGCTCTGTCAAGAAATAGCGATCATAGATAACATCGATTCCTTGTAACACAGAGGATTCTTCGCAGTATTCATGGACTTCACGAATACTATCCATCAACTGCGAAGGCAATTCTGTAGAGCCTTGTGTATGGATTGCTTGCTTTAACGCTTCGCATGAATAAAAACCATCATTACGGTACAGGTGATCCAGATTTTTACCCGTCATCTCGGCTTTTGTCAGGACTTTTAAATTATGGAACGTATACCGCATCGTATAGACCCAAACGACTTCAGGTTCTGGCGCCGATTCTTTCAACCAGGTAAATAGTTTGCCCGACTCAGCCAATAGATTTTCCTCAAAGTCCCGTTCAAAACCTTCGTAGATATAAGGATGATAAATCGTTGTTTTTAACATTTCGCCTAATGCGTCCAATGATTTCGTCTGGATCATGCGATCAAAATCTTCTTTTGATAAAAGTTCTAATTCTCTTCCACGAATCAAGGGATTTAATTCATGATAATCCATTCACCGATCCCTCCTTACTCGAATAGTTGTTTCGCAATTTCAAAGCGCATTTGTTCTTGCACTTCTTGTACTAGATCACTATAGACAAAGTTGTATTGTACCCCTTGGTCATCAATCAAAAATCCTGCTTCTTTGGCAATCCTTCGATCACTTAGATGCAAGGTGAAGGGCAACTGTTGGTTCCACTTTGTCACTACTTCATTGGTTAAAATGGCAGCAGATTTTTCTCCGGCTAATAAAGTAACCTCACCAGATAAGGATAAATTCTGCACCATATTGAACATCAATGAAAGTTGATCTTCTGCTGGCCAACTTTCTAATTCTTGGCGTGCTTCAGCAAACAAACGATGTAAAAATTCTTGTTTTTCATTGAGTGTTGCTTGACGCACTTCCACCTGTTGGCGATTTCTTAATTGACGGTAACTCTTTTCGATTTCTTCAAGTTCTTTAGATTTTTGCTTTTCATCGTCTGCTTCTAAACGCGCACGCTCGATTTTGAACTGCTGATCGATTTTTTCACGTTCTGCTTTTTCAAACGCCGCTCGTTCTGCTTCAGCTGTTTCATTCATTTGACGAATGATATTATCAATGGCGTTCATTGTTTTTCCTCCTTGTTTAAGCATTCAATACTAATAAGAAAGAAATAACGAAGCCTAAGATTGCGTAAGTTTCAACCATTGCGGCAAAGATAATTCCTTTAGTTGCGTGTTCTGGTTTTTTCGCTAAGATCTGGATACCTGCAGCAGATACTTTCCCCTGAGCAATCCCAGAAAACAATCCTGTAAAGGCAATCGGTAAAGATGCGCCTAAAAAATTCAGCCCTTGGACAACCGACATATCTGCATTTAAATTGATAAAGATCAAGAAGGCGATTACGAAGCCATAAAGTCCCTGTGTTCCGGGAAGTAATTGTAAAATCAACGCTTGTCCAAATTTTTCCGGTTGACTTGTCGTCAATGCAGCTGCGGCTTCACCAGTCATCCCCACACCTTTCGCTGATCCGATCCCTGAAAAGATCGTGGCTGTTGCCATCGCTAATACCGCAAACACCATTCCACCATTTTGAGCAATTAAGTAATCCATCATTTTTTAAAATTCCTCCAATTTTTTTACTTTTTCTTATGATTGATATTGACATATTTTTCCGCTGTTTTCAGTGGATCGAAGGCCCGTCCGCCTCCGGTATAAAACTTGCCGAAAAATTCGACATATTGCAATCTCGCGCCATGCACGTAGGCACTAAGCAAGGTCAAGAACATATTCAACGCATGTAAAGCGATGATCAATAAGATCCCGACACTAAAGCGCGCGGCTGGCGGCATGAAAGCAACCAACATATTGAAGGCAGCGCCGATACTCCCACCAGAGATCCCCAAAGCCATCAATCGTGTGTAACTCACTAGATCACCGATATAACCAGTCAAACCATACAAATTATAGGCTCCTTTTGCAGCACCTTTGACTTTGGATGAAGATTGGAAAATCGGAATGACAAAAATACATAGCGCTGATAAAATCGCTAATCCTGCACCTAGGTAAACAAAAATCGGGTTCTTGACGATCATACTACCAAGTAATAAAAGGACGACTCCCACTAAAATCCCTTGCCAGGCAAATCCATCATTGATCGCATCCACGTAATCTTTGCGCTTGATATGCTCTTTTGCTGCAAGAAACAATCCTACTAAGATTTGGATAAGCCCAAAAATGACAGACAAGACTAAAATCGTATTGACATCATCTGTTGTAGACAACAACGGGAAGGGTAAGTGGATACCTAATACTTCGGTCGGTAACGCTTGTCCAAAGAAGGAACTATAAATAAATCCCCAGATGATCGACGGAATCGCTAAGATTTCGAAAAACTTAGCAAATCGCTGCATCCCTCGAGGTAATACCAACAATTTTTGCGCAATGATTGCGCCTATAAGCATGAGTAAACCATAACCAATATCAGCCACCATCATCCCGAAAAAGACAAGATAAAATGGCGTCATCCATGGTGTCGGATCAATTTCATGATACTTAGGTAAACTGTACATTTCCGTCAGCATTTCAAAAGGTGCCACGATTGGATGGTTCTTCAATTTCGTTGGTACTTCTTGATCGATCTCTTCTTCGGTGGGCGCTTCAAAGCTAAGAAAGACTTCATCAGCAGACAACGTATTTTCTACCTGCTGGATCAATTCTTGCTTTTCGTCCTCGCCGACCCATCCTTGGACAACGATCAGGTAAGGCGCCATGACAAATCGATCCTTCACTGCTTCTCGTTCTGCCATTGCCAAGAAAATTTCTTCTGCCCATTCCAATTCTTGGATGTAACTGCTACAACGACCGATTTTGATCGCTAATTGTTTTTGTGCTTCGTAACAAGCTTGCAACTCTTGCTTGATTTCCTGTAGCTGTTCTTTTGGCGTTTGCTCATAAGGATATGCTTCTTTGACAAAACCATAACGAGTAGCAATCTCATCGACAATAGATGCTGAAGTTTTGAGCCCCACGTAAGTCAAGTAAACGAAGTGATCTGTTTCGCTGACTTCTTCCACATAGACCTCTGGAACTTTTGCTAATGCTTCTCTAAATTCTGTCGCATTAGCAACACTGATCGTTCCCATCTCAACTGTTGTTTGGTGACTACTAAAGCTTTGCGGTATAACATCCAGATTTGCCCAATGTGTCAACCAGTCTTCCTGCTCTGACAGTTGTTCTCGTTGTTCTGCTAATGTTTCCCATTGTTTCTTCAAGCCTAATATTTCAGTTAAACGCTTCGTAAAATCTTCTTCCGAATAATTTGCTTCTAGTTCCTGCAAGGTCACTTCTCTTCGTTTGAGGTGTTGTTTCTTTTGTTGCTTGTCCCCATGATGATCAATGAACTGAACAGCTTCTCTTGTTTGCATGATCCGACTAGTAAGCGCATTGACGATCGGTTCTTTTTCAAAAATCGCTGCCTTAGGAAAATAAGTATCCACCCATTGATTATTTGTCGTTTCTTGAAAAAGATCGCGAATCTCTACATTTTGGATGCCTTGGATTGCTTGTAATAAGGCATCCTGATTTTGTTTATCGGAAATAAGAGTCACTTTTTCCATCTTAGTGACGGCCATAGGTTTCTTTCACCCTTTCAATGATCGCGTCAACCGCTTGCTGACGTTGCTTCTCATATTGTTCTTGTACGATGGATTGCAATCGTCTAGCGTCTTCGTTCAATTTATTTTTTTCAGCAATCGCTTTTTGCTGTTCCGCTCGTTTTTTTTCTTCAAGCAACTGTTCCAAATGTTGTTTTTGACTTGCACGAAGTTGATCCAATTCGACCGCTTTTGCTTCTTTATAATCTTTTAACTCTTGCTGAAGCTTTTTCATCGCTTGTTCATTTTCTTTTTCAGCTTGTTTGATTTTTTCTAAGGCTTCTAGCACATTCCCCACTTCCTTTCTCTAAAAAAAGAGGGACATCCTTTCTTTTTTCATTGAAAGTATGTCCCTCTAAAAATAACTTCAGATAATCTAGGCACTTTCAAAAAAATGTTCTTCTCACCCCTTGAAGAACTAGATCCTTGAAGCTTGCGCCCAACCATTTATATATTTCTTACTTACAAGTATAACAAATTCAGGTAAAATTTCAACTAACAGATCCCTTTTTCCTTTCAGAAAGTTCATAACTGACAGTAAATGAGCAACTTTAGAAACATTCTACCTATTATATAATTACGTACGTTTTCCAAAACAAATATTTTAATTTTTTTAAACTATTGCTAAAATAGAAGTAGTTTATGAATGGAGGAAATCGTATGCATCAAAAAATTGGTATCGCGGCCAATCAATTACTGCGGGCTACAGAAACATTTCAAGGAAATCAAGTCACTTACACCCCGCAAGGTTTTGTTAATGCGGTACAGCAAGCAGGGGGCTTGCCTTTGCTTCTCCCTATTTCTTCCACAGAAAGCGCTCGTGACTACATTCAGCTCGTCGATAAGCTGCTCCTAGCTGGCGGTCAGGATGTCAGTCCTTCGTTCTACAACGAAGCGCCTCACCCTAAATTGACAGAAACAAACCTGAATCGGGATCTATTTGAACAGGCGTTGATCAATGAAGCATTAAAACAAAATAAACCGATCTTAGCTGTGTGTCGTGGGATGCAATTATTGAATGTAACGTTAGGGGGGAATCTTTACCAAGACCTTACGTTATATCCAAATTGGTCAGTGAAACATGAACAACAACCAACTCCCCCACAATTTGCTACGCATGAAATCACAGTCGAACCAGATAGTATCCTCCACGAAGTATTACCTACTTCTTATTTTGTAAATTCTTATCATCACCAAGCAATCAGGGATCTTGCTCCTACACTAAAAGCAACAGCGTATTCTCCTGATGGATTGGTGGAAGCTGTTGAAAGTAAAGGATCCAACCAACGAATACTTGGTGTTCAATGGCATCCTGAGCTTATTCACCAAAAAAATCCACTCGATCAAAAATTATTTGATTATTTTGTACAATCGTTATGATCGTTATAAACGAAATGAAGAGCCCGTCTAGCAGGAACATGTTGTTTCGGCTAGACGGGCTTTCATTCATTTTATGCAAGGAACATCGATCTGCAGTTAACTTCTACGATACTCAAGCAGCTGTTTCAATTGCTCGATTTGTCGCTGCAATTCGCTCCCTTTTGTCGTATCACGATTTAATTTTCGTGGCAACTGTTGATCAATGACCTTTTTGACTTCTGCCAAGCCATTGGCTGTTTCAAATTGTTCCTCGATGCCTAAAAATGGGTAGTGGGTCACGATTTGAAAGCCATAAGAGTTACATAGCAACGAATACCCTGCAATACCCGTTGTTCGTTGATAGGCCTTTGATAAACCACCGTCAATCACGAAAACTGTTCCGTCCGCTTTGATTGGTGACTCCCCTTTTTTCACTTTGACTGGTGTATGTCCATTGATGATCACTGAACCATAGACAGGTACACCGAACTCACGCCTTACTTTTTGACTCAACCATTCTTTGTCTCGTAATCGA
The DNA here is from genome assembly GCF_051714005.1 of Enterococcus sp. AZ171. Classification (NCBI taxonomy): domain Bacteria; kingdom Bacillati; phylum Bacillota; class Bacilli; order Lactobacillales; family Enterococcaceae; genus Enterococcus; species Enterococcus sp. AZ171. Next base: position 2,175,478 of record NZ_JBIORA010000001.1, read on the forward strand.
TAGTAAGCATTGCTGACTTCCACATGCGTTTCTTTTTCTGCTAAATAATAACGCTCAAACGTAGCCATCTTACTTTTACCAAACAACGGCGAGTAAGGCCCACTCCATGCGTACCAAATCAAATCAGTCGCTAGGTCTTCTTTTTTCTTCAGTGATTTAGCACTTTCACGAATCTGTTCTTCAAAAAATGCCATCAATTGCTTCCCTTGATACGTCTCACTCCCAAGTTTAAAACTTAGAAACTCACCATGTTCATCTACCGGCATACAGCCATGAAACAAGATACTTTGGTTCGTGACAAGATACATCCTACCTTTTTCTAAAAGGAAATCCATATGTTTTTGCATTCGGAGTGAATGTTGAAAAGAATACAGCAACATATCGATCACTCGTCGTTCGTCTGCCGTTAAACGATCCGGTTCCTGCACAGAAATCGTCTGGAAACATGGGTGATGGATCGTATACTTTTGACCATCCAGAAACAACTCATTTTTTTCATAATCGATATTCGCTAACATATCCCGATCCGCCATCTCAAATTCTGGTCGTCGTTTCAGTAAATGCGATTCTAGTTTGAATTGCATGATCGCAAGCGCTTGATGGATTTTCTCCATCTCTTCTCTCTCGCGTTCCGTTGCGTCTTGGCTATTCTTAGGTGTAAACAAAGGGTTTGTTTGATAAGTTTCTGTCGCAAACGAACAAAGGGAACGCAGATTCAACGCGTATTCTTTTTCCAACTCGAATAAATAATTATACCGCGCAGCGATACGCAATAAGGTCAACAAACAAGTTTCCGAGCCACAATATGCCCCCAGCCATAAAATATCATGGTTGCCCCATTGGATATCGATTGAATGGATCTCCATCAAGCGGTCCATCACTTTGGCGGCTTGTGTCCCCCGATCAAAGATGTCTCCGACCACGTGGACATGATCGATCACCATTCGTTGAATCGTCTGCGCTAACTTTTTTAAAAAGCGCTCTTCTTCATTCATCTCAAGCAACTGATCAACGATTTTACTCACATAAGATTTTTTCCCTTGCACACGATCATCGACATACAATAATTCCTCAATGATATAACTATATTCTTTAGGTAAGGCTTTTCTTACTTTTGATCTCGTATACTTAACAGAAGTGAATCGCAGTAACTCGATCAATTGATGGATCAACGTTGTTTTGTCTTGTTTTTTGTACCAGTCAGTCGCTAATGCGTATTCCGGATATGCAACAAAAATCGTTAATCGTTTCATCTCTTCTTCACTTAAACAATCTTGAAATAAATCTTTGATTTTCTCTCGTAGATTCCCTGAACCATTTCTCAATATATGATCAAATGCTGGAAACTCTCCATGGATATCACTTAAAAATAATTCGGTTCCTTTTGGTAGTTGTAGGATTGCTTCTAAGTTGATGATCTCCGTAATGACTTCTTCTTTTGTTGGGAATTTTTCTGACAATAATTCTAAATATTGATCCATCCAAACGCCTCCAAAATTGGTATACCTAAAATTATAGGACACACAATGGATATTTACAACAAAATTACTTTACTAAATAAAAAATAGGTACATATAAAATCGTGGATTTTTCAAATCAAACAAAAGCACTCTAGGTATACGTCTAAAAGCAACTCTTACGAAAATAAGCCGAGACACCCGAAAATTGTTCTTCACCTTTCGGGCGTCTCGGCTTATTTCTCATCATTGAATATTTCTGTTACAACTTCAACATTTATTTCTTTTTGCGTTCATTTCTCATGATTGAAATCGATTGTTTCAATGACGTCCAAATACCACCTTCACTGTAAACAAGCACGTTTGATTTGTACATATTTGCGGACATGAACATCAATACGAATGTGATGATCACTAGAACGATCAAAGAAATCAATACGCCACTTATTTCAACCGTTTCATTTGCCAAGCGGATCGGCATGATATATGAAGATAGGAATGGAATATATGAAGTGATGCGGATCACGATATTATTCGGATCAGATGCACCAAGGATCAATCCTAGCATATAACCACCTAAAGAAAGGTACGTCACTGGTAAAATCGCTTTTGCTGTATCTTCGGCTTTGTTGACTAGTGAGCCACATAAGGCAGCTAACACGGCGTAGATCAAGATCCCAAAGAACATAAATAGTAAAGAGTACCATAAGAATGGCCCGAAAATACTATCCAAAGAAATCCCATCCAGTACACTTTTAACGATTTCCATATCTTTGAACTGGTTGAATCCTACTGCAAAGATGATACCGTATAAAGCCATTTGAGTGACTGCCACTAGCAGAACTCCTGTTAGTTTTCCATAAAAATGTTTTTGTGCAGTGGTACTAGACAAGATCACTTCCATGATTCTTGTCCCTTTTTCTGAAGCAATCTCTTGCGCGATGATCTGTGCATACGTCAAGATGATGATGAATAGAATGATCGTTGCGACATAACTGACTGCATATTGAACAGCTGAGTTATCTTCTCCTATCGTCATTTCACCATTGGCGTCAAAACTGACTTTTTGTCGTGAAAATACAGCCGGTTGACTTAATGCAGCCACTTCTTCAGGAGAGATCCCTAAGCTACTTGCCCGCATCATTGACTGTAAACCAGTCAACTGCTGTTGGATCAACAGTTGTGTTGCTTGGCCTAATGAGTTTTCACTAAATAATTCTCCGGATACTTCTCCATTATCTGTCGTGACTACCATGTACGCATCGATCTTTTCGTCAGATAACTTACTTTTGGCTTCATCCTCCGATGAAAAAGCTTCAAAGTGGAAATCCCCCATATCGGATTGACTCAAATAATCAGTGATTTGTTGGTCTTCAGCAATCACACCGATTTTATCTGTTTCACTGTTTTGTTGAGCAAAATTACCTGCTAAGTAAATCACACCCATCAAAACAAACGGGACTAATATCATAATAATAAAAGAAATCGATTTGACATTTTTCAAATAGACATCTTTTGTGATGATCCAAAATTTACCCATGTAGTTCACCTGCTTTCATCTTGAAGATTTCTTCTAAAGTAGGCGGTTGTTGATTGAACATTGGAATATAGCCAAATTGTGTCGCACGGGTAAAAATTTCTTTCCCTACATCTGGATGATCCAACGTGATTTCCAACGATTGATCCTCACGAAGAACCACTTTTTGGACCCCAGCGATTTCCTCTACTTCTTGTTGTGACAATCCAGACTCCAAAAATAGCTTTGTTCTGCCAAATGCTTCTCGAATCTCGTGGACTTTCCCATCTAGTACCATCTCCCCATTTCGAAGCATGATCAAGTGGTCACAAATCTTTTCAACATTATCCATATTGTGACTAGAAAAAATGACACAAGAGCCATTTTTCTTCAATTCGATGATCCCGTCTTTAAGTAGCTCAGCATTCACTGGGTCCAACCCACTAAAAGGTTCATCTAAAATAATCAACTTGGGTTCGTGGATCAGTGTTGCAATCAGTTGTACCTTTTGTTGATTTCCTTTTGATAAGGACTTAACTTTATCTGTTTTTTTCCCTTTTACTTGAAATTTCTCCATCCAAAAATCGATCTTAGGTTCAATTTCTTTTTTTGTTTTTCCCCGTAATGCGGCAAAATAGATCAACTGTTCTTGGATCGATACCTTGGGATAAAGCCCTCGTTCTTCAGGTAAATACCCAATGATGTCATAATCTTTTTCACTCAAATGATGGCCGTTCCATAGTACTTCTCCTTGATCTTGCGTCAAAAAATCTAAAATCAAACGAAAAGTCGTTGTTTTTCCTGCCCCGTTTTGCCCAATCAATCCCATGATTTTCCCATCAGGTATTTGAAAAGAAACATGATCAACAGCTGTATAACTGCCAAATGTCTTAACCAAATCCTTTACTTCTAGCATTTTCTCACTCCTTCATCCTAAATTCCTCTATCCTTTACTGTACGATATAAAATAACTTATACATAAGAACTTATGTTATTGTTTTTTATTGTACATATGAAAATGATAGGACACTTTACAGGTTTTGTAAAGCGCCCTCAGTTCAATTTTTATGCAGTTTATCGAAAACATTTTGTGCGACATTTTTTGGTAGACCAATTTCTTGTAACTCCTCAATTGACGCAGCGGTGATGTTTTTTAACGATTTGAACTCTTTCAACAACATTTTTTTTCGTTTTGGCCCTAACCCTTCAATTTCATCTAAGCGCGACGCAAAACTATTTTTACTACGTAACTGACGATGAAACGTGATTGCAAAGCGATGGACTTCGTCTTGGATACGTTGCAATAAAAAGAATTCTGGTGAATTTCGTTCAAGCGGAACCACTTCTAATTCATTCCCAAATAACAACTCATTGGTTTTATGCTTATCATTCTTAGCCATTCCAGCGACAGGGATATCGATTCCCAATTGATTCTCCAGTACATCCTTCGCTACATCGACTTGCCCTTTCCCCCCATCGATTAAAATCAGATCAGGCAAGGGCAGTTCTTCTCGTATCACACGTGCGTAGCGGCGGTAGATGACTTCTCGCATCGAAGCATAGTCGTCTGGTCCAACGACCGTTTTGATTTTGTATTTACGGTATTCTTTTTTTGCTGGTTTTCCATCGATGAATACCACCATCGCCGCTACTGGATCGGTTCCCATGATATTAGAGTTATCAAAAGACTCGATCCGAATGGGTGCTGGAATGTTCATCGCATTACCAAGGCGCTCGATCGCTCCGATCGTTCGTTCTTGTTTCCTCACGATCAAATCAAAGCGTTCGTTCAATGCCACCCTTGCATTTTCATTGGCTAGTTCGACTAATTTTTTCTTCTCACCACGTTTGGGCTGGATGACTTTTGTCGATAATAACGCCTCAACACTCGGTTGATCGATCGTATCAGGGATCACCACTTCTTTTGGAATGAAATGTTCATTTTCCTGATAAAACTGCCCGATGTATGTTAAGAAATCCTCTTCTGCTTCATTATAAAAAGGAATGATCGATACATCTCGTTCAATCAGCTTTCCTTGACGTACAAAGAATACTTGGACACACATCCAGCCTTTATCAATGGCATAACCAAACACATCTCGATCAATCAAATCAGTGTTTGTCATTTTTTGTCTTGTCATGATCGTTTCAATAGCTCTGATTTGATCACGATACTCTGCTGCTTTTTCAAATTCCATATTTTCTGCAGCCTTAGCCATTTTCTCTTTGATTTCAGCTTCGATCGTCTCATGGCCACCATTCAAAAAGCGTTTGACTTCGTTCACGATACTTGTATATTCCGCTGGATCTACATCAAAATAGTAGGGACATAAGCATTGACCTAAATGGTAATAAAGACAAGGTTCTTTTGTCTGACTTGGTTTACACTTCCGTAAAGGGAATAAACGATCTAAAATCTTTTTTGTTTCATTCGCAGCCCCAACATCCGGGTAAGGGCCAAAATAAAAGGCTTTGTCTTTTAATACTTTACGAGTGATCACCAAACGAGGATATTTTTCATTCGTGATTTTTAAGAAAGGATAAGTTTTATCATCCTTTAACATGATATTGTATTTTGGATCATTCTTTTTGATCAGATTGATTTCTAGCAGTAATGCTTCAATGTTGGATTCTGTCACAATGTACTCAAAGTCCTCGATCTCACTGACTAATCGCTCCGTTTTCGTGTTATGACTTCCAGTAAAATAGGAACGCACGCGATTTTTCAAGACTTTGGCTTTTCCCACATAAATGATCGTGCCGTTTTTGTCTTTCATCAAATAGCAGCCAGGCTGATCAGGAAGTAATGCAAGTTTATTTTTTATTCGTTCATTCATGGTGACTGCTCCTTTATATTTCTGATATCGCTATTATAACAGAGGTTGAGAGAGAAGTATCAAGCGAAGAGACATAAGAAAAATTTTGCGCAGTTTATTGTATAAATTTTTAAGTATCTTGTCTCCAAAAATAGATACTATTCTCTTCATCTATGACTTTTTTGTTCCACTTCTCTGTTCAGTTTCATGACTTGATTAGTCGCAAAAAAACCGAGACAGCAATCCATATGATTGTTGTCTCAGTCTGATGTGTTAGTTACTTAATCTTATAAGTGTTGGGCAATCATTTGACGTAATTGATCTTTTGATTGAACACCGATTGCTTTTTCTACTACTTCGCCGTCTTTTTTCAAAAGTAATGTTGGAATACTCATGATCCCAAATTGTTGTGGTGTTTCAGGATTTTCATCAACATCCATCTTCACGATTCTGAATTCGTCTTCGTCATATTCTTCTTCTAACTGGTCTAAAATTGGCGCTTGCATTCGACAAGGTCCACACCAAGTTGCCCAAAAGTCGATTAAAACTAACCCTTTATCTGTTTCTTCGTTGAATGTTGCATCTGTAATTACTTGAGCCATATCAAAGACCTCCATTTATTAGTCTATTCTAAGTATAGCACTATTGGTACCTAGATTCGAGCTATTTGCTTACCTTTAGTAAGCTTTATTTAAATTTAACAATTGTCGCACCATTGCCCCCTTGATTTCCAGGAGCAAAATCGAAGCTCTTGACGCTACGATGATTTTTTAAATAATCGGTGATCCCGGTTCTTAGTGCGCCTGTGCCTTTTCCATGAACGATCGTCACTTGAGGGTAGCCAGCCAAAATTGCCGCATCTAAATATAGATCGACTTCATTTAATGCTTCTTCATAACGTTTCCCTCGAAGATCAAGTTGATTGGAGACCGTCGAATGCGCATCTGAGCGAACCGTATGGATCACTCGTTGTTGTGGTTCTTTTTGGGGAGCGATCGGTGTCAATTCACTTTCCGAAACGTTCATCTTCAAGATACCGATCTCCACTTGCCATTGGTTGCCATTTTTGCGCAACAATGTTCCACGTTGCCCATAAGTCGTCACGAGTACTTCGTCACCTGGTTTCAATGTTTTCTGTTCTTTCGCTTTTTTCAAGACTTTATTTTTCTTTAATTGTTCTTCTTGATGCAAGTTAGCTAACTGTGATTTGGCATCGATCAATTGATGCTCTTTGACCGTACCTTGCCCCACTTGTTTTTGTAAATTGCGAATATCTGCGATGATTTTTTCTGCCTTTTCTTCTGCTTCAGAAACAAGTGCATTGGCTTTTTGTTTGGCTTTCGCCATTTCTTGTTCGCGCTCTTCAAAGAAGTAGCTATAAGCTTCTTTCAAATCATTGTACAGACGTTGCGCTTCATCGACATAATGACGCATCTCTAAATACTCTGTTTCTGCCATTTTTCGACGATTCTCTAAATCAGTGATCATTTCATTCAAGTCTTGACTTTCATCGTTCATCAATTGCTTGGCTTCATCAATGACTTGGTTGTCTAATCCTAAACGACTTGAAATCTCAAAGGCATTACTTCTACCTGGCACGCCGATCAACAAGCGGTATGTGGGGCTAAGGGTGTCAACGTTGAACTCCATGCTTGCATTGATAGTATTCGAACGATTGTAGCCGTAGACTTTCAGTTCAGGATAATGTGTTGTTGCCATCACATAGGCAGATTTCTTTCCTAGATCATCTAAAATAGCAATTGCTAGCGCTGCTCCTTCTTGAGGATCAGTCCCTGCACCTAGTTCGTCAAATAAAACTAAGCTTTTTTCATTAACTTTGGAAAGGATATCCACGGTATTTGTCATATGTGAGGAGAAGGTCGATAAACTTTGCTCAATCGATTGTTCATCTCCGATATCAGCAAAAATATCTTCAAAGATCCCGATCTGACTTTCTTCATCCACCGGGATCGGTAACCCTGCTTGCCCCATCAATTGCAATAAGCCCAGTGTTTTCAACGTGATGGTTTTCCCACCAGTATTTGGTCCAGTAATGACGATCGCTTGATAGTTTTCCCCAATCGAAATATCATTTGGTACGACTTTTTCTTGATCGATCAATGGGTGTCTGGCTTGCTTCAAATCAACAATGTTTTCTGTACTGATCGTCGGTACGATTGCCTTTAGTTCTTTCCCAAAGCGTGCTTTCGCATTCATCAAGTCCATTTTTCCAATGACATACGCATTGTGGAGAATTTCTTGGCGATGAGGAACCAACTCCGCCGACAACTCAATTAGAATACGTTGGATCTCATTGCGTTCGGCAATTTGATATTGACGCAAGCGATTGTTCAACTCCACGACTTGTTTTGGTTCAACGAATAGTGTTTGTCCCGAAGAACTTTGATCATGGACGACTCCGCCAAACACACCACGATATTCTTGTTTTACTGGAATAACATAGCGGTCGTTTCTCATCGTAATGATGGCATCGCTTAGGTATTTGGCATTTTTCCCACGAACGATCCCATCTAATTGTTCTCTGACTGCTTGTTCGCTTCTACGGATATTATGGCGGATCGTCTTCAACTCTGGAGAGGCATCATCCGTCACTCGTCCATCATCATCGATTGCTTCTTTCAAACGACGGCTCAAGGATGGGATAGCGACTAATTGATCTGTCCAAAAATAAAGACGCGCAAACTCAATCTCGCTATCTGCTAAATCATCAATAAAACGTCGCAACTCACTAGTAGTAGATAAGACACGAGAAACTTGTGCTAACTCGACCCCATTAAGATCCGCACCGATTTGGATCCGTTTCATATGTGGGCGGATATTCTCTATTTTGGGGATTGGGATGCCGCCACGCAATCGTTGGGCTTTTAGTCCATCTTCCGTTTCTTCCAACCAATATCTGATCGTCTCTGCTTCATTCACTGGCACAAGCTGGGCTAATTCTTCTTGCCCTTGTGCTGTGATCACAAACTGTCGTACTTGTTGTTTTACTTTTTCAAACTCTAATGTTTCTAGAATGCGTTTGTTCATTTTTTCACCTTACTTTCACTAAAAAAGAGGCCGATAGATGGCTAAGCAGTCTTCAAGACTAACCAACATCTTCATAGCCTCTGTCATTGACAAAAAATCATCTCTTACTTAGTTAATCACTTGTGTCACCCATAGATCATATATTTTATTTGCTAAAATAGGTGTTCGTTCAACCATAAATGTTGCAAGATTATTGCCACTAAATTGGTTTTGGATAAATCCCACCGGAATAAATGTTAGTAAACGTAAAACTAGAACCAACGAAATATAGGTGATGATCACGGATAAAACCCCTCCAGCCACCCAGTCTAATTGCTTTAGTACAGGAATAAATGTCAACCCATGAGCGAATACCCCAATGAATCGTGTGACTAGCCAACCAACAAATAAAATGATCAAGAAAGCCACCCCTGCATAAAATGCTTCATCTAGTTTAAATGAAAAAGCTTGATCAAAAAAAACTAAGTTAGAATTGGCGGTTACCGCAGGATAAGGAATATATAATTGCAGATGATTGGCTAATGTTTTGTAATAGGTTTGTGCTGCTAGAAATGAGACAAAATAGCCAACCAGATAAATTCCCTGTAGCGCAAAACCACGACTGGCTCCAGAAAAAAATGCAATCAGCAAAATAAATAAAATCAAAAGACTAAGCATACATTCTTCCTTTCTCTTCTATAATAATATCAATTCGAAGATCTTTGTTTGATTTGACCTTTTCGTTTTTCATTTAGAATCTGTTGTGCTTCCACATGATTCTTGATTTCATGGTCACTTCCATTTTCTTTCAATACTGCTCGTGCTTCATTTTCAATTGCTTCGATTCGTTTGATCCGATTTTCCATTTCTGTGAATCTCACCATTTTTTGTTTCAGTTCTGTGACTTCTTTTATTAAATTCAAATTTTTTTCCTGTCTTTTCAATTGATCAGAAAATGCATTGACTGCTAATAAAATAGCTGCTTGTTCATTGTCTAATTGAGGGGACAATTCTTTCAGTTCAGCTAATTGTTCATTGATTAATTTTGTGACCATATCCATATGCTGTTTTGATTCTTGCCCGATAATAGTATACGTTTGGTCCGCAATCACCGCTTTATAGCGTGTTTTTTCATGTGCCATATGAATCTGTCTCCTCCTATTGCCAAAAATATTAACTAGTGTACCATATAGTTAAGTAATTAACCGTACACGAAAAACTTCATTATAAATACTTTACTATTATATGATAAACTTTGCAAAAATGCTATGTGTGCATTGATTTCAAATCAGCTAGATCTAGTCAAATACAACTTTTCTTACGACTGGATCACAACAGGAGGAAAACATGAGTAACATTATCTTAAAGGTAACAACAAATCAAATGAACATGATGAAAGAGGCATATCGCCCATTTTTAGTACAAAAGCCGATTCCATATACGCATTTTTCCGCTAAAAAAAATGGCACAACGATCACTGCCTATACTTCTGGAAAAGTGATGTTTCAAGGTACCGGCGCTGAACAAGAAGCAGCGAAATGGGGAAACCCACTTACAGCAAAAAAATCGACACAAACTAATTCTTCTTCCTTACCCAAAGATCTACAAACACTATCTGTTTTAGGGAGTGACGAAGTCGGCAACGGTAGTTACTTTGGCCCACTGACTGTTTGTGCTGCCTATGTCGATCAAATACAATTGAAAGAATTACGCACGTTAGGCGTCAAAGATTCAAAAGAATTAAAAGATGGACAAATCATTCAATTAGCCAAAGTATTAAAGGAAACGATCCCATATCAATTACTGGTTCTGCCACCAAAAAAATACAATGAGATCCAACCTACGTATAATGCAGTGAGAATGAAGGTCGCTTTACACAATCAAGCTATCCATTTATTGTTACAAAAAATAGCACCAGTCAAGCCGGATGCTATTTTGATCGACCAGTTCACACCGGAAGCCAACTTTAAAAAATACGCTCGTTTAGAAAAAAATCAACTCACCGAAAAACTCTACTTTGTGACAAAAGGTGAACAATATCATTTAGCTGTTGCTGCCGCTTCGATCATTAGTCGCGCAAGCTTTTTAGAAGAGTTGGACAAAGAATCTGCTGAACTTGGTCTCACGCTTCCTTCTGGTGCAGGTACAAAATCCGACCAAGTCGCTGCAACGATTTTAAAAAAAGGTGGCGAAGCCTTGTTAGCAAACTATGCAAAATTGCATTTTGCGAACACAGAAAAAGCCAAAAAAATAGTCAACTAACTATCCGTTTTAGCTTGTTCCGCTTTTCTTTAAGTTCGATTTAAGTTTTGTTGTTTATCCTCATGTTCAAGAGGTGAAAACGATGAAAAAAATGCGAATTATTATTTTTATATGTCTGATCGGGATCATTGCTCTTTTCAAATTTGGTCTTAGCAATCAAGAAACAGATGCGAGACAACAGACAAGCAATAGTGTCTCTAGCATCATACAATCAACTGATTCTTCTTCAGAGGCCCTCATAAAAATCGGAAAAGAAGATGCTACATTGTATGCAGACTCGTCATTAAGTGAACCGCTAATTTCCGTCAATGCTGGTGAACTGGCCACGCTTCTTTCAACTACAGACAACGCCTACAAAATTACCACGAATGATGGTGAAACTGGCTATTTATCACTTACGAATGGCTCATCACTGACTCGCTCGACACAAGAGCTACCGAGTGACCTATCAGAAGCGGTGATCGTACTAGATCCTGGACACGGAGGCGACGATACAGGCGCGCTTAGCATAGATGGACATATAGAAGAAAAGACAGTGACACTCGCTGCTGCAAAACAGTTACAAACGAGTTTAGAAGCCGCTGGCGCAACGGTTTATTTGACACATGAAACAGATGACTACATTTCATTAGATGACATTTGTGCATTTAGCGAAGAAAAATCAGCTGACCTTTTTATCAGCTTACATGCTGATTCGACTGAATCAGCCAATGAAGCAACTGGTACAACCACTTATTATTATTACAATAGTGAGCAACGTCTAGCGGAAACTGTTTCTGATGAACTGGCGGATCTGCTCATTACATCTCGTGGAACTGCTACAGGGAACTATCAGGTGTTAAGAGAAAACCTTCAGCCATCCCTCTTGATCGAAATGGGCTATATGAACAATGACGAAGATTTAGCTACATTGACTACTGTTAACTATCAACAACAGTTGGCGCAATCGATCACACAAGCGCTACTCACTTATTTCAATCAGTAATTTTTTTCTAAACGCAAGAACCTCGTTAGGTATTGATGTTTCATCAAGACCAACAAGGTTCTTCCATTTCATCAGCAACCAGTTGTCAGTACATGGTCACCGCTGAATCTGTTTATATTAAAACGATCTAATTGATCAATTCCCATGGTCCCCATTGTTGAGTACCAGGTTCATCGCCTTGTGTCCACCATTTCGCCCGATACGCATTTCCTAAATGAGTGACTCTATCACCCATAAGATAGACTGTTGAGGCATCCCATGCCGCATATCCAGGCACACTGTCTTCCAAGGTTCGAACGATCACTGGTTGACTAGCTGCTGAAACATTGTTTGAGGCATCGAATGCTTTTACAGTATACGTATACTGTGTATCAGGTGCTAATCCCGTATCTGTAAATGATGGCGTTCTTGGTTGCCCTACTAATTGACCATCACGGTAAACAAAGTAACCTGCTACTCGCTGATTATCGGTTGAAGCCGTCCAGTTCAACGTCACTTCTGTCGCATTGATCGTGGTTGCTGCCACATTTGTTGGAATTGACGGTGCCTCAACATCTGATGGGTCTGGCGCTTCTACACCAAAGATCACTTGGTGATTGATTTCAATACCGTCAGTCCCAATTCGTTGACTTAAAGTGATCGTGTCAATATGATCAACCGAAACCTGTGACGTATCAGATTGTAAACGGAAATCATAAGAAGCTCCTGGAGCAAGTTCTCTGCCATCATAAACGGTGGCTAGATCAACAGTTACCATGCCGTTCGTGGTAGTCACATCCCCTGCCTTGAAGTTACCAGAAGTTAACGTTTCATTACTATTCAACTCCAGCATAAGTTTAGGCAATTTGACTGTTTTCTGGGCAGCTTCCACAGCGCTTAGTACAGTAGACGTTTCTGTCAATGTTTCATTATTTGTCAAAGTGATTTCGTACCCGCTTACATTATTCTCTGTATAAGGCGTAATATCTACAGAGATATCTAACGGTGTGCTAACGATCTCGTGCTGTGGTAATGGCGTATTCCCAAATAATCCTTCTTTGATCGCATTCGTCAATTCATCACGTTTTGTACTTGTCGTTTCTTTGTCTTGTGATTGCATCCAAGAAATCACACCACCCAGTTCTTCTTCTTGCACATACTGGGTTTTGTAACCGATTGAACGTTCATTATCGAAACTGAAAAACTCGCCTGTTTCTGTACTGTACATATAAGGAGCCTTCGCTACATCATCCCAGTACTCAGTCAATCCACTCGTTGCACTGATCAAATCTGGAATATTTCGATATGGCCAGACACCTCCGGCTCTACCACCATCCCCAACGACTAATGGACTTTTATTTTTTGCACCGTATGTTGCCGTTAGGTCAGCATTTCGATTACTCTGTTCAGCCGTTTGGAACAATCCCGGCAGTAATGGATCATTGCCTTCTGCCACTTCATGCCAACCACGAGTATAAAAAGCTGCCCCAATCACGATTTTTTCAGCTGGCGCACCTTCATCCCTTAAAAACTGAACCGTTTGATCTACCGAAAGTCCTTGGTCATAATTAGGATCAGCAGGATTCCCATAAAGTGCTGTATGATGTCCACTGCGGTCACCCCAACCACCGTTCATATCATAGGTCATGATATTTGCAAAATCAACAACTTCAAATAAACCATCAATGTCTATCCCTGAAGATAATTTACTTTGAGATGCAGGCAGCGCAACTGATAATTCATAAGTTTTGCCTAGTTCTTCGCCTTGTTCATCAATCGATTCACGAATCTCATTTAGTAAAATGATGTAATTTTCTTTGTCTTCAGGTACTGCATTTGGCGTTCCTTCATCGTTAACATTGTCTACCAAGTCAGGTTGTCGAACATCTGCAGGATACTCCCAATCGACATCAACAAAATCCATATTCGTATATTTGATGAAGCGGGTAACGTTCTCCACTAGATTTTGTCGTTTCACTGGATCAGCCGCTACTTCAGAAAAATCACCTGATTTAGACCAGCCGCCCAAAGAGACACCAATTTTCATATTAGGATTTTTCCCACGTAGATCTTGGATCGCATTCAAGATACCCGAACTTGCTGAATTCCATTGAACCCCTGTTTGTCCTACAGGCGCACCAACAGCAGCATCCGTATCTGTAAATTCTAAATCGCCATTACTATCAAAATCTAAAAAGGCAAAATTCAAATGAGTGATTTGATCAGCTGGAATATCTTTAGGATAGAAATTTCCTTCTCCACCCCAAATCGACCAATCGCCATAGTACATGACATTGCGATAAGGTGCGACCTGAGTTTCTCGCACCTCTTCAGCATGAACCTCTGGCGACTCATTAAATGCTGGTAAAGTCATTGCAACAATCGAAGAAAATAACAAAGTAACTAAACTAATACTCTTAATTCTTTTCATATCAATCTCATCTCCTTTTTTTCTCAGTTTTTTTACGAAAAAACAAACGCGCCCAAATCACAGGTTAAAAGTTATTTTATCACTCCTTAAAAATTAGAAATCAGATAAATTTTAATTGTAAAAATCTTACAAATATGAATTTAACATTTATTTATTTTTAACGCAACTAATTGCAACCGATTACACTTGTCGTGTTTCAAGTTATTTTTAAACCATATGATTTTGTTTATTTTTTAACTAACATGTTTTTTTCAGTGAATTCGAGTAAATAAGATAAATAACAATGACAGAATAACATTATAAAAAAAGAACAAGGCAATCAGCCCTGTTCTTTTTTTATTTAAATTAACCAATTAGTTCCCATGGACCCCATTGTTCAGTTCCTGGCTCATCACCTTGTGTCCACCATTTCGCACGATAAGTATTTCCTTTATGAGTTACTACATCACCTAAATCATAGACTTTGTTCGCATCCCATTCGCCTTCAGCTGGCGGAGTTGTTTCTTCTAAAGTTGTGACAACTAATGCTTTGCTTTCTTCTGAAACATTTCCTGCTGCATCAAACGCTTTTACTGTATATGAGTATTCCGTATTCGCTGTTAACCCAGCATCAGCAAATGAAGTTGTTGCTGATTGACCCACTTGTTTGCCATCACGGAAAACATAGTATCCTGCTACTGCAACATTGTCAGTTGAACGAGTCCAAGACAATGATACATTTTTCTCACCGATCGTTGAAGCTTTCAAGTCTAATGGAATTGAAGGTGCTTCTGTATCTACTGGTGCTTTTTCTAACGTTTTAACAACTAATGCTTTACTGTCTTCTGAAACATTTCCGGCACGGTCAAATGCTTTTACTGTATATGAATATTCTGTATCTGCAGTTAAACCAGCGTCAGTAAATGAAGTTGTTGCTGATTGACCCACTTGTTTGCCATCACGGAAAACGTAGTATCCTGCGACCCCTTTGTCGTCAGTTGATTTTGTCCATGATAGAGAAACGTTTGTTTCACCGATTGTTGAAGCTGTTAGTTCTGTTGGTACTGAAGGTGCTTCTGTATCCGGTGTTCCTGGTTCAGTCGTTGAACCTTCACCAAAGATCACTTGTTTATTGATTTCAATACCTTCGTTACCAATTCTTTGGCTTAATGTGATTGAGTCGATATTGTCAACAGCGACATCTGCTTCAGCAGCATTTGAACTCAATCTGAACTCATAAGATGCACCTGGTGCGATTTCTTTGCCATCATATACAGAAGACAAATCAACGATTGCAGCGCCATCAACATTTGTTACAGTACCTGCTTTGTAATCACCAGCGCCAAGCTTTTCATTTGTCGCCATTGGAATCACTAATTTAGGTAATTTGATTGTTTCTTGTGAAAATTCAACTAATTTCAATACAGAAGAAGTTTCTTCCATTTTTTCATTGTTGGTAATTTTTACGTCGTAACCACTAACGCCATATTGTGTATAAGTTGAGATCTCAACATCCACATTCAATGGTGTGCTCTTGATTTCAAACTCTGGAAGTTTCTCACTACCTAACAATCCTTCTTTGATTGCATTGGTCAACTCATCACGTTTTGTTCCAGTTGTTTCTTTGTCTTGTGATTGTTGCCATGAAATGATTCCACCAAGTTGGTTTTCTTTTACATATTCAGCTTTATAAGTCACTGATTTTTCATTTTCGTAAGTAAAGAATTCACCAGTTGTTTCGCTGTACATAAATGGTGCTTTCGCTACGTCATCCCAATACTCTTTCAATCCAGATGTATTACCAAGTAACGTTTCAATATCTCGATATGGCCATACACCACTGGCACGTCCACCGTCACCTACTTTTAATGGATTTTTGTTTTTCGCTCCATAACTTGGTGTTTGATCGGCATCTTGACTTGATAATTCTGCTTTTTGGAATAATCCCGGTGCCTCTTCATTATCCCCTTTTGCCACTTCGTTCCATCCACGAGTATAGAATGCTGCTCCAATAACGATTTTTTCTGAAGCCGCACCTTTCTCACGTAGGTATTCTACTGTTTGATCTACTGAGAAGCCTTCATCATAATTAGGATCAGCTGGATTCCCGTAAAGTGCTGAATGGTGACCACTTGTATCTGACCATGCACCAGTTAAGTCATAAGTCATGATGTTTGCGAAATCGACAACATCAAATAGTCGTTTCACGTCGATACCTGAATCTAATTTACCTTGAGCTGCTGGCAATGCAACAGATAGTTCATATGTTTTTCCTAATTCTTCGCCTTGTTTATCAATTGTTTCGCGAATTTCATCTAATAATTTTATGTAATTTTCTTTATCTTCAGGTTTTGCATTTGGTGTTCCTTCGTCATTTACGTTATCCACTAGATCTGGTTGACGTACATCTGCCGGGAATTCCCAGTCAACATCGACAAAGTCCATATTTGTATATTTAATAAATTTTGCTACATTATCTACAAGGTTCTTACGTTTCGTAGGGTTTGCTGCTACTTCAGAGAAATCTCCTGATTTAGACCAACCACCTAATGAAACACCAATTTTCATGTTTGGATTTTTTCCACGTAAATCTTGAATCGCATTTAAGATACCAGAACTAGCAGAGTTCCATTGTACGCCCGGTAATCCTACAGGTGCGCCTGTCGCTGCGTCTGCATCAGTAAAGACTAGTTCGCCATTACTATCAAAATCTAAAAAGGCAAAATTCAAGTGAGTCAATTGATCTGCTGGGATATCTTTTGGATAAAAGTTACCTTCGCCGCCCCAAATCGACCAGTCACCATAGTACATTACGTTTCTATAAGTTGCTTGTTGTTCTGTTTGTTGGATTTCTTCTGCATTGACGATAGACAATTCCCCAATTGTCGGAAGCGCCGTTGAGACAACAGAAGAAAATAACATCGCTGCCAACCCAATTTTTTTAATACTTTTCATTTTTAAATTCTCCCCTTTTTACACTATTCACTTTTCAAAAAACAATTATGTAACAAAATAAACACGAAAATATGTTATTCATCCCCCCTCTATTTCTCTAAAATAGTGAGTTAAACTCAGTGAAACTTTTGTTGCTAACAGAATATTATCACCTGAAAATGGCTTTTTCAACCGTTCTCCTAAAATTATTTAAAAAACAAATTAAATCACCTTGGTTATTTACCTGTTTTATAATCGTTATTATTAAAAATCTTTATATCACTTGCTTTTCACCTCTTTTTCTCAATTGCTAGAAAAATTAAATATCCCTCATTATTTTAATTAAAAAATAACAATTCAAGAAAATATAATAACAAAAAGGCGTAGAGGACAAGAAATTAAATTGATTTTTGTTTCTAATCTTAAAAATCAAATAAACGAAGTTCCAGAAGTAACTCCTTCATAAAAAGCCGAGAAACTCAAAATTTGAAAAACAATTTTTGGGTTTCTCGGCTTATTTCTCGGAGCTGGACACTTCTGTCCCCACCGCATTTAATCAGCTACGACACCATGAAGGTATAAATCGATCAGTCGTTCCACACTAAATGGGTTTTCAAGTGAATTAGAAGATTCGGTGATATATGGTGCTAACAGAAGAAAAAAGTGCTTTGCAGCAATTTCTGTCGTAACATGAGCGCGCATCAAAGATTGATTTGTCGAAAAAATCACTTCAAATGGTTCACGATAACTTTTTTTCCACAAGGTAAAAAGATGATTTCGTGTCTCGGCAGAAAGGTTTGATTTTAAATCATGGTGCATCATAAATAGGTCTAAAAGATGGGTATCGATCAGATACTTCGTCATTTTAGTCAAAGATTGTTTAAAATCAAGTTTGTTCTCTTCTAAGATTGCTCTTAAGTCTGTACCTACAGTACTCAAATGCTCTTCTAAGACTGCACAATATAACTTTTCTTTATCGCTAAAGTAATGATAAAGATTTGGTTGCGTGATTCCAGCATTTTTAGCAATCTCACGTGTTGAAGTTCCTTGATAACCTTTTGACATAAACAAACGATTGGCTTCTTTTAAAATTTTCTCTTGTGTATCCTTATTGTATCGATGGACCAACTTTTACACCCTCTGACTTATTTTTTTTCTCGAAAGACACCATCTTCTATCATAAATACTTTATCACATCTGTCAATAAGTCGGGTATCATGAGTGACCATTATGATTGCTTTATTTTTTTCCTTGGATTCTTTTGCTAAAATATCTACAACTTCTACTGCTTTTTCTGAATCCAAACTAGCTGTTGGCTCATCTGCCAAAATAATCGAAGGATCGTTATATAGCGCTCGAGCAATTGCCACTCTTTGTCGTTCACCACCCGAAAGATCTTCTGGATACTTATTAAGGAGTTTATCCACCCCAAGTTGTTGGAATAGTTCTTTTGCCTCCTCTTGTCGATTTTCATGCTTGATCTTATCGACCAGTACTAATTGTTTTTTGACGGTCAAAAATGGAACTAGATTGGAAGCTTGAAGAATAAATCCGATTTCCTTAAACCGTAATTTTACTCGTTTTTTCTCCGGTTGTTCACTGAAATCTTCTCCATTGATCTTGACGGTTCCTTTATTTGGTGTCTGTAAACCGCCTGCAATCGTTAAGAAGGTACTCTTTCCAGAACCAGATGGTCCAATGATTGCGACAAACTCCCCTTTATCGACACTGACATTTGTTTTTTTCAATGCTTGGATGGTTTGATCACCATCTTTAAAACTTTTTTCAACATCTATAAATTCAATTGCTTTCATTTCCCATTCTCCTTTCTATCCGATTGCTTTTAATGGATCAATTTTTACGATCGTTCTAACAGAGAAAAGTGCCCCTAAAATAGCAACGATCAACATCATTACACTAATCACACCGAAAAACAACCAGTTACTTTGGAATGGTACAGCATCTGGTAGAACAAGTGAGGTAACGAACGTTCCAAACAATCCAAGAGCGACACCGAAAAATGAAAGTAAGAACGTTTGTGCAACTACTGAACGTGCAATAAATCCACCAGTAACGCCTTGGGCTTTAAGTACACCAAAAATATTGATTTTTTGCATGGTCAATACATAAATGAAAATGCCGATCACGATTGCTGCAATCACAATCAAAAAGCCGATCATGAAACCAAACGTCAATACTTGTGCATTGTACCCTGGTAGTTCATTGATGAATGTCGAAATACTGATTTTCTCTAGATCATCCGGTAAGCTATCCACATCTCCTCGCACGACCACTGCATTGATACGAGCATTATCAGTTGCATCTTGTTTCTCAAATCGTATCTCTTGGTACGCATTGATCGTTGTATAGACGACAGGAGAGACATTGAATTTGGCATTCTCAGTAAATCCAGTCAATTTAAATGTCTTGTCGCTTCCTGATAATTTGATCGTATCTCCAATGTCTAAGCCATATTCTTCTTTTAAACTAATATCACCGACTGCTTCATCATTTGACTGGAATTCTTCTCCTTCCACGATATTCGGCATGATGAATTGGTTTTGATCGATTCCAAAAAAACTAACATTGACTTTATCAGCATCTGGACGATCTGGACTCGTGACTACTCCAGGTGTTTGAGCTAAATAAGCGACTTGATCACCTTTCACTTCTTCTGCCATCTTTTTCGTGATCATCGACATCCCTAAGTTTGTATTGGCGTCTTTTGATAAAACAATGGTATCTGCCTCCCATTTATCTACAGCAGTTCGATTGTCTTGTGCCAACCCATAGGCTAATCCTGTCAAAAAAAAGACAAGGTACGCAATTAGAAACATGACGCCTGTCACTAAGGCATAGCGTAATTTTGAATGAATGATTTCATTTAATGCTAAAAACATAAAATTACCCCCTAAAAATTTATCAACTGATAAATATATCTTATCACTTGATAAATTTTTAGAGGAATAATCTGCTCAGAATAATCAATAAAAGAAAAAACAATTGAGTTGATCATATTCAATAAGGAATATGTCAGTCGTTTATTTCTAAGTTTCATCAAAAAATTGAGGTTAAAATCCCGATTCTTTTAACTTTGGCAATAGATATTCTTTCGCTTGTAAGATCTGACTTTCATAATCCTTATCCTGACCACTCCACATTTCAATCAAGAATGACCCTTCGTAATTTACACGTTTCAATGTTTTAAATAAGCCAGAAAAATCCACACAACCTTGACCAAACGGAACGTCTCTGAACTTACCCTTACTACTAGCTGTTACTGGTTGCGTATCTTTTAGGTGGATCGAAGTAATATATTCGATGCCTTGTTCAAGTTCAATCGCCACATTATTTTCTGGCCACGCTGATAGATTTCCTAAGTCAGGATACACTTGTAAATAAGGAGAAGGGAGTTGTTTTTTTATCTCTATGAATTTACGAATGGAATTCATAAATGGGTCATCCATGACTTCAATCGACAAGATTATCCCAAACTGTGCTGCCTCTTTGATACTGGCACGCAATCCTCTGATAAACGCTTCTCTTGTCTCTATTGATTTTTTTTCATAGTATACATCGTATCCCGCCACTTGTATGATCCTGATACCTAACCGATACGCAAGCTGTATCGCCTTTTTCATCATAGATAAGGCTTTTTCTTGTTTTTTGACATCTACTGAGCCGAATGGAAAACGGCGATGCCCACTTAAACAAAGCGAATGGATAGCAATCCCTGAAACCGCTATCGCTTCTTTTAACTCAGCGATTTGTTCATTCGTTCAATCTAAACGAGCCAATCGTTCCTCGCTTTCGTCAATCGATATTTCCAGAAAATCAAACCCCAATTCTTTTACTGCATCTAACCGCTCTTGCCACGACCATCCGCTAGGCAGTGCCTTTTCATAAAGTCCGATTCTCATCATCTCATTCTCCCCACAGTCGCTTGATCTCCTTTTGGAATGCTTGGGCTTGTATGATAGGATCTGCACACGCCGTCAATCCTCGACCGACAATAAAATGAAAGATCGGCATCCCTTGGAACAAGGCTAACGTTGAAATTGACAGCCCACCAGTTACTGAGACTTGAAAACCTAAATCGATCAATTGTTGGACGAGCTTCAGATCCTTTTCTCTCCAAACTTCTCCAGCTAACAAGGCATCCCTACTTTGATGATAGACGACCTGAGAAATCCCAATTTCTCGCCATTTTTTTGCTTGTTCCATCGTCCATTCTCCGTATAGTTCTACTTGAAGTGCTTTGACTTTCTTTTGTGCGGCTTGCATGGTAGCTAGAGAGGCACAGCAGATCACTGTCATGAAATCTGCCCCAGCCTGCGCTACATTACCAGCCACAGTTTCTCCTGCGTCGGCACATTTTGTATCCGCAACGATCGTTTTTTCTGGAAACATTTTTCTCATACATTCGATTGGTTTGCTTCCTTCTTGAAGACAAAGAATGGTGCCTACTTCAATCACATCGACGATTTCTCCAATTTTTTTCACATCTGCCAATGCAGACGCTAACGTGTTATGATCCAGTGCAATTTGTAATTTTGGTCGTTTCATCTAATTCTCCTTTGATTTCAATTCTTTGTACATTGTTGTTTCTTTGAATTTCTCACAGATCTCAGTAGGTGACATCACATTTTTGATCCCCACGACCGTCACACCTCGCTCAATTGCTTGCATGAACATCGGCATAAAATTGAGTGGCGTAAAGACGACATCATATTGACTTGCCGAACTTTTACCTTCAGAGATCGGGCAATGATGGATTTTACTCACTGTAATATTTAATTCTCTCATTGCCTTTTCTACACTACGCATCATCATTAAACTTGTACCAGAACCATTGGCACACGAAACTAAAATTCTCATTTACTTTCCCTCCTATTAATTACTGTCTCCAAACTTTTCTTTATATTTTTGATAATCCTCCACAATCAAAAAATATCCTTCTGGATTTTTTCGATATTGTAGTTGCGGAATTAGCAACAAACCGACGACCACTAGTGCAACACCTGCATAACCAAAAAATTTCATCAAAACAGTAAAGACTGGCCAAGCAGTCGCCCAATCAAACATACCAATGTACCCTCCGTAACTAGATAACCCGATCCATGTCGCAAAGAGTGCAGAACCACCGACTTGGATCAGCCCAGATAAGAAAGGGAACAAACATGCTGCCTTGAACCCACCCCGATTATTAGAGAACACAGCGATGACCGCATTATCAAAAAATAGTGGGATAAATCCAGCGATCACGATCGTTGGTGATCGGAAGACGATCAATAAGATGATCATCAAGAATTGTCCTAATGCACCAAATAAAAACCCGATCGTGACTGCATTTGGTGATCCAAAGCCAAAAGTTGCAGCCACATCGATCCCTGGCACAGCTCCTGGTAAAATAGTATTTGAGATTCCTTGGAAAGATTGTGTCAACTCATCCACAAAGGTCCGGACACCAAGCTGTAAAATGGCTAAATACACAGCAAAGTTCAAAGAAGTGGTCAGTACGTAGAATAGAAAACTTTGTCCTGCCACCATAAATTCTGCCTCAATCAAGTACTGCTGTCCTAATACCAATAAGATGATGCCAAAGAAGAACAGCATCAATAAAGAAGTCGCCACCATGTTTTCGTTGAAAATGGATAAGAAACCCGGAAGCTCCATATCTTCAAGCTTTTTATCGGCTTTTCTATTCCCATTTTTTTTACGACTACTCTTTTGCCACCACTTCGCTAAGGTAGAAAATAGGTACACCCCAAACATCTGTTGGTGCGCAATCGCAAAACCAGCTCCGTCTGTCAATTCTTGTGTCACACCAACAGTTAAATTAGAAGCAACTGCCCAGTAACACCCTAAAATGATCCCCATAAATACTAATACTTCTACTCTTCCTAATTCAGGAAAACAGAAAAGTAAGATCCAAAAAGCTGTAGCTGCTTGCTGGATCTGAACATTTCCTGTCGTAAAAACAGCTCGCAACTTCGTATATTTTTGGAAACGAACTAACAGGATATTCAATACAAATGCAATCAATAATAAAATCATCACATCACTGAACGTTCGTCCAAAAGTATCCATCAATCCTGCATCTACAGCATTTTGACCAAAATAGGGATCAGTCACCATCGCCTCAAGATCAAAACGATCCTTTAAACCAACTAAGATCGGTCGGAAATTGTTTACTAATCCACCTGAACCAACAACTAAAATCAGATAACCTACAGTGGCTTTCAAAAATCCAGCTATACATTCGTATAATGGTCGGCCAAGAAGTATATACCCTAATAAAACGATCGAACCGATCAAATAAGCCGGCTGCGTTAAAATATTTGTCGCAAAATACGTCCATATCTCCATCAAGATAGCTCCCATATTTTTCCGTTACCAAAAACCAGAACAACTCCTCAAACGATGCGAGATATCATGGTTTTCATGTAAACGGACTCCCTCCCTTGCCTCGTATTTTTTAGTTGATAATTTATCTTTTATGTCTATTTGCTTTGTACCGAATGGTCCTCACTGGCCATACCTAGCAAGCAAAAGACTACCTCTACCTTATAGTGGCTCGTATTTCTCCATGACCATTTGATAATCTTCGATTGTTTCTGTCGCTAGTAATTCTTCGATCAACCCATCTTGCATCAGTAATTCTGATAATGATTGAATATTTTCTAAGTGTTGCTTTGGCTCTTTAGCTGCTAAGGTGAAGAAAAGGCTGGCAGACTTTGACCCTTCCTCAAAAGGAACTGGTGCGTTCATTTTGGTAAATGAAATCGTCGTATCGAAAACATGGGAGCCACCTTGCATGGCATGAGGCATCGCAACGTGCGGGGCGATCAGGATATATGCCCCATGTTGTTCGACATTGCGGATCATTTCTTCTACATATACATGATCAATGATTCTTTTTTCTAATAAGTGACGACTGCTCTCCTCGATTGCTACTCGCCAATCATTTATCGTAGTTTCTACATAATTGACTAAGTCATTCTCATAGAAATATCTCAACATATTTACAAACAGTATCAAGCAGTCAACCCGTTGTTTGACAATAGCGCATTCTTATCAAGAGATGACTTTGTCTTACGTTCACTTGCTTTGATACGTTCTCCCTCCTCGCTCTTGCTTTTGTTAAAAAATTCTCAGCTCAGCTGATTTATTGTCATATATCTCTTGGGCTCCTACAAAAATGATGGAAACGGCGTATCATTTTCCTGGGTGAAGACATCATGGAAGCCACGATCGAAATTGAATGCCAAGTCTTTTCTATTATCTGGGTACGTATACTTCCCACCCACTTGCCAAATATAAGGGGAAAACTGATAAGCCAATCGATCTTTTTTCATGCGCCATAATTGAGTGATCTCGCTAGGATCAGCCATAAAATTGGACCAAATATCATAATGGACTGGGATCACGACTTGAGCTCTTAACGATTCTGCCATTCTCAACAAATCACTGGCGGTCATCTTATCAGTGATGCCACGCGGATTTTCACCATATGCACCTAGACAAACATCGATTTGATGTTCA
The DNA here is from genome assembly GCF_051714005.1 of Enterococcus sp. AZ171. NCBI lineage: Bacteria > Bacillati > Bacillota > Bacilli > Lactobacillales > Enterococcaceae > Enterococcus > Enterococcus sp. AZ171. The sequence continues at coordinate 2,200,409 of NZ_JBIORA010000001.1, forward strand.
TTGCCATGTTTGGCAAAAAGGTTGGAATAATGCGAATCCCCTGCGTGATAGATGTTCCCTCCTGATGTTTTGAAAAGATAATTGACAGCGATCGTATCCATTTCTTGTGGCAACTGATCTTTTAATTGCACATTAGGATCATCATGTGTGATCAATGCCGTCCGATCAAAGGCTTCCAGCGCAACGATCTCTACTTCATTGATCAAAGCGATATCGCCGGGTTTGACTACTTGGGTCTTTTTTTTGGTATCCCCCAAGAGAGCCATGTTTCCACTACTGCTTTGGGGCCAATAAATAGTGCCTCCGGACAATTTTGATGAACAGCTGCGGCAGTGTGAATATCCAGATGATCGGAATGGATATGTGTCACCACTAATGCATCCACATTTTTGATCGCAAATGGATCGATCACAAAAGGTTGCGTTCGTAAATTCGGTTGCATCTTTTCTGTACCGCTCATACGCATCATCTGGTGGCCTTTTTTCATCTGTCCATTCCCGTGTGTTCGTTTTCCTGTCCCACACCATAAGTCACAAAGGATATTTGTACCTTCATGTGACTTCAGCCATATACCTGTACATCCTAGCCACCATATAGATACGCTTTTTTCTTTTACTTGTTCCATTTCGATTTCTTCGTTCAGATAGGTTCCCCATTCTGGAAAAGTCGAACGTAACCAACTTTCCTTTGTTACTTCTGTTATATTCATGTGCCATCCTCCTCTTTATTAGGTATATATAAATGATAAAGCGCTATCAAAGTGATTGGAATAGCTTTATATGACTGTTATTACTTTATGTGATCGTTTCCATTTTTTTATGCTCGTTTAGCTATAATTAGTCATATAGAGAAACAAATTGATTGAAAAGGAAGGATAACAATGAAAAATTCTCTGTTGACGATTAAAAAAAGACGTAATGAAATTCTTGATCTATTACAAAGGTACACAAAAATGACCACGATTGAACTGTCTGAAAAGCTTCACGTATCACTCAGCACTATTCGTCGAGACCTTAGATTATTAGAAGAAAAAAATGAGATTATTCGTGAATATGGCTATTGCCTCTTCAACTATGACAATCAAACAAATTTCGATCTTTCAGGACCAACGTGGATCAAACATCAAATTGCTCGTTGTGCTAGTCAATATATTGGAGACTATGCCACCGTATTTATCAATTCAAGTTCCACTGCCTTAGCTACACTCGATTATTTAGAATCGAATCACGTCACCGTCGTAACGAATAATTTAAAGGTCGTTTCTTGTGTCAGACAAGGAAATTATACGTATATACTCACTGGTGGCGAATTACGCGTACCGAAAGAAGTCTTGGTAGGAGATATTGCCGCTCGCACATTAGCAGATATGAATGCAGATGTCTGTATTATTGGATGTAGCGGAGTAGATTTAGAGAATGGTGTGACGACAAAAATTTTAAACGAATCTAAAATCAACGAATGGATGATCAAAAAGAGTATCAAATGTCGTATTCTTGTTGCAGACCATCGTAAGATTGGCCGGACTTCACAGTTTAAGATTGCCGATATTTCTGCCTTTGATTATTTGATCACCGATCAGCATTGTTCACCAAAACTTGCCAAAAAAATCGAACAATTAGGTGTCACTGTTATTCGAGTAAGTTTATAAAAGAAAGTAAATTTCATCAAAGTTGCTAACAGATAAAAAACAGCTATGATTCGATTTTCTTCTTTTAGTCGAGTATTCAAAGCGTGACTATACTCTTGCATAGCGGTAACTCTCCGTTCAGTTAAATAAAATAAAACAGATTATTTGCCTGTTTTAAAAACAAGGCGTAGTATAAAAATGTAAACGCTGACAAATTCAATATTATTTATTGATCGATACTACGAAAGAAGGTTTGTTTTATGGAAATGATTTATCAAGCTGGCTCACAAGAAGGTCAAATCAATTTTATCAATACAGAAGACTTAGAAATGGCGGCAGCTCAAGTGATTCCTACTGGCGGATACGGCTATATCAGTAGTGGTGCTGGAGATCTCTTTACGTATCAAGAAAACGTGCAATCATTCAATCATCAATTGATTATTCCTCATGTTTTAAAAGACGTGGAAATTCCAGATACAACGACTTACTTTGACCAAGAAACATTAACTGCGCCAATCATCATGGCGCCTATTGCAGCTCATGGTTTAGCTCATACACATGCAGAAAAAGCTTCAGCTAAAGGAGTTGCCGATTTTCATACGATTTATACGGCGAGTTCTTACGCTTCCTGTACATTAGAAGAAATCCGTGAGGCCGGTGGTCCAGATGCACCACAATGGTTCCAGTTTTACATGAGTAAAGATAATGGGATCAATTTAGATATTCTAGAGATGGCCAAACGTAATGGCGCAAAAGCAATCGTTTTGACAGCTGATGCAACCGTTGGTGGGAATCGAGAAACAGACCTTCGCAATGGCTTCACTTTTCCATTGCCAATGCCGATCGTTCAAGCCTATCAGTCAGGGGTCGGACAAACGATGGACGCAGTTTATAAATCCTCCAAACAAAAGTTAAGTCCAAAAGATGTGGAATTTATTGCCGCTCATTCTGACTTACCCGTTTATGTAAAAGGTGTGCAATCAGAAGACGATGTTTATCGTTCATTAGATGCGGGGGCAAATGGCATCTGGGTATCGAATCATGGCGGTCGTCAATTAGATGGTGGGCCAGCAGCCTTTGATTCTTTGAAATATGTAGCAGAAGCCGTCGACAAACGTGTCCCTATCGTCTTTGATAGTGGTGTTCGTCGTGGTCAGCATGTCTTTAAAGCCATTGCTTCTGGTGCCGATCTAGTCGCGATCGGTCGTCCTGCCATTTACGGTTTAGCTCTCGGTGGAAGTACAGGCATCCAACAAGTATTCGACTTCTTCAAAAAAGAATTAGAAATGGTCATGCAATTAGCTGGGACGCAAACCATCGAAGATATCAAAAATGTGACATTACGGGAAAATCGTTTCTTCTAAATTGAGAAAATCTCAAATAAAACAAGCGCAGTTTCCATAATTATTTCGCACTTTTGAATCCAAATAAACGAACATCAAAAAAAGCTTTTAAAAATAAGCAAGAAGACCCAAAAATTTGAATAAATTTCGGGTCTTCTTGCTTATTTTTCAGAGCTGTATGCTATTTATTGCACTCTGTATCCTACCTGTTTGGATGGATTTTCTAAATGTACGCTTCACCTTTTGCAAACAAAGTTGCTTCGCCACTGATCATCACGCGTTCACTTAACCACTTGCAAGTCAAGAACCCACCTCTGGCAGAAAGTTGTTGAGCAACCAAGTCGTCCTTTCCAAGCTTTTGTGCCCAGTAAGGAATCAAATTCGCATGAGCCGAGCCACACACTGGATCTTCATTGATCGTTAGTTTTGGGAAAAAGGTCCTAGAAACAAAATCTTCTTTCTTTCCTTTGGCTGTGACAATCACGCCGACGCCTTCTTCTAATTCCCTCATTGCAGTATAATCAGGCGTCAGCTTTGCCACTGTCTCTTCGTCTTCTAATACAAAAAATAAGTCCCTTGCCAGATAAGCCTCTTTTATTCTTGTGCCGATTGCTTGTTCGTATGCTGGTAATATAGCAATTGGTTGCGGTAAAATACTTGGAAAATCCATCGCATATTTTTGCTCTTTTTTTGTGACAACTAGGTTCCCACTTTGCGTTGAAAATGAAATCATGGATTCACTGATACCATAGAAGTGGAACAATACAAATGCGGTTGCCAAGGTCGCATGACCACATAAGTCGATTTCACGATCAGGGGTAAACCAACGTAATTCATAACCTTTCTCTTTTCTAACGGTAAAGGCTGTTTCGGATAGGTTATTTTCGATGGCGATTTTTTGCATGGTATCATCAGGTAGCCATTCATCTAACACAAAGACCGCAGCAGGATTTCCTTTAAACACTTCATTGGTGAAGGCGTCAACTACATAATAGGGTAAATTCATTTATAAACTACTCCTTTACTTTTTGATAAATATATTCGGCACAACATAAATCTTCCACTGCTAAGCCAACCGCATCAAAGATCGTGATCGCTTGTTCGTCTGTACGCCCTGTTTTCTGATGGGTGACTAATTCACCTAGAGAACCGAGGATGTTTGTCTGATCAATTTTCCCTTCTGACAAGGGAATCAAATAGTCGCCACTTTCCCTTTTGACCGCTTGGTAATCATCTACATACAATTGTCCAGATGCCATCAAATCACTCGTTAATTCACGAATCTCTGGTGTAAATGTACCGATTGCATTGATATGCGTGCCTGGTTTAACCTCTTTTTTTGATAAAAAAGCATGTTTACTAGGTGTTAAAGTACAGACAATATCTGCTTCTATAGTCGCTTCAGCCAATGTCGAGCAATCAATAAAACGCAGTTTTGGATAATTAGTTTGCTGTTCTAGGATAAATTGTTTTCGTCGTGTTTCATCTAAATCATAGACATATACACGGTGAATCTTTCGGACACAGGTAATTGCGGCTAGATGTGAAACTGCTTGTTGTCCAGTTCCGATCAATGTGAGTGTATCTGCTGATGGCTTTGCTAGATAATCTGTGGCTAATGCTGAAACTGCTGCGGTTCGTATCCAAGTCACGGCATTCGCATCGATCATTGCGACGGGTTGCCCGTTTTTTGAATCGAAGAGCATGATTTCACCCAAATGTGATGGTAGCTTTTGTTTGTGATTGCTTGGAAAAGCCGTGATGATTTTTGAACCAAAGTACCGGTTTCTTCCCAAATAAGCGGGCATCATCGCAAATACATTTTGTTTCTCGCCATCTGGTAATTGTTGGACCATTCGATTCTCTTGAGAAATCTTTCCGACTTGAAAATCTTTAAAACACTGTTCCATTACGTTGATTGCTTCTGTAAAACTAAAATGGGTGATTACTTTATGACTATCGATGATTTGCATATTTCCCCTCCTTTTTTCTATCCTAGCGCCCGAAAACAATACATTCAATGATATAATTGTATGGAATACAATTTTTGAAAGAAGGAACGAGTATGTCGATCAACTCTTATGAGAATTATCCACTGACTTGGCGTCCAGATAAAAAAAAGTTACATCGCCCAATCTACCAATCACTTATCACGCAGCTAGAAGCTGATATCTTATCAAATAAATTACAAAAAAATACAAGGTTACCTTCCCAAAGAGAACTAGCTGATTTTTTAGACATCAATTTCACAACAGTTGGTCAAGCTTATAAGTTGGGTCTAGAAAAAGGGTTACTCTATACAAGTATCGGGAGTGGGACATTTGTTTCCCCAAATGCGTTTACCTCCATCACTATTTCTTCTGATCAAGTACCTGATCATGTCATTGATTTTGGGTTAGTCAGTTCATTTGATGAATGCAACGAAATGATCACTCCTTTTATTCAAGCTGTTTCACAAAATCATGCGACTAACGGACTTCTTAGCTACCGTGAACCATTAGGGACAACCTATCAATTGACGATTGCCAAAAAATGGTTGGGAACACAAGGTGTCTATGCTTCAAGGGAACAGATTGCTATTGTTTCAGGTGTCCAAAACGGCTTGGCGATCACGCTAGCTGCTTTGTTTTCTCCAGGAGATCGTTTGGCAGTCGATCGCTATACTTATTCGAATTTCATTGAGCTTGCTCACCTTTACCATATGGAAATCGTGCCGATTGATTTTGATGCGGAGGGTATGCTTCCAGAATTACTTGAACATGAATGTCGGAAAAAAGCAATCCACGGTATTTTTCTGATGCCTTCATGTAACAATCCTATTGGGTTTCAACTATCTGCAAAACGGAGGCAACAGCTAAAAGAAGTCATTACAAAGCAACAATTGATCGTGATCGAAGACGACATCCATTCTTTTTTGACTACCTATAATCAAAAAACACCCATTCCCTCATTCCAGCAGTTACTTCCTGAACAAACCATTTATCTTGCCGGAATGACCAAGTTTATCTGTGCAGGCATGCGTGTTGCCTTTCTAGTATTTCCCGATAAGTACAAACAAAACATCCAACAGGCGATTTTCAATATCAATGTCAAAACCTCAAGTTTAGATGCTGAGATTGTCACGCAAATCCTATGTTCAGAAACCGCACAGGACATACTCGAAACAAAATCCAGCTATACAAAACAAGCAAATGAACGATTCGATACACTTTTCAACTTGCCTCGACCGACCAATCCACTTCCTTTTTATCGAAATCTCCCTGTTCGAAATGATCTGTCTCCGAAAACGATCGAACAAGCTTTTTTAAATAAAGGGATTCGTGTCTATCATTCACATCGTTTTACGACACAACCGCAACATGATCCTTTTATTCGAATTGCTTTATCCTCTAATCCTTTGGAAGTATTAACGAAAGGACTTGAAATCGTCAAGAAAGAAATCGTGTACTTTCAACGATGACTTATCATATAAAATCAAAATGATCCAACTCATTCTTTTTGTTTTTAACTGCTCGAATCCCCATCGAGGAGGAGCCTATTTTTAATCATAGGCTCCTCTTTTTTCTATTGTCATATAAATAAAATTTATCATAACTACCTATTTTGACTATAGCCTTGAGCGAATCCTATACTTCGTATGTATTAAAACTTAGGAGGAATCATTCATGCTAACAGGGTTAAACTTATTAAATAATCCATTTTTAAATAAAGGAACTGCTTTTACAAAAGAAGAACGTAAAAAATACGGGATTGCCGGAATGCTTCCTAGCACAGTCCAAACATTAGAACAACAATCTGTGCAAGCATATGGCCAATACCTAAGCAAACAAACTGATTTAGAAAAACGTATTTTCTTAATGAACTTATTCAATACAAACCGCACACTTTTCTATAAATTGATGGGACAACATTTAGTAGAATTTATGCCGGTAGTATATGATCCAGTAGTTGCAGATGCAATCGAACAATACAATGAAATTTTCTTAAAACCACAAGATGCTGCATTTCTTTCGATCGATGAACCAGAATTGATCAAAGAAAGTTTGAAAAATGCCGCAGCTGGTCGTGATATTCGTTTGATCGTTGTTACAGATGCAGAAGGTATCCTTGGAATGGGTGACTGGGGAGTTAATGGTGTTGACATCGCAATTGGAAAACTAATGGTTTATACAGCAGCTGCTGGTATCAATCCAGCGCAAGTATTACCTGTATCGATCGATGCTGGTACAAACAATGAAGAGTTATTGAATAATCCGTTATATCTAGGAAACAAACATGCGCGTGTCGAAGGTGATTCTTACTATGAATTCATCGACCAATTCGTTTCATCTGCTACAGAACTATTCCCTGAATTATTGTTACACTGGGAAGACTTTGGTCGTGGCAATGCCGCAACGATCTTAGAAAAATATGAAGACAAAATCACGACATTCAATGATGACATCCAAGGAACAGGGATCGTCGTACTAGCTGGTGTACTCGGCGGATTGAATATTTCTGGTGAATCATTGAAAGATCAAACGATCCTAACATTCGGAGCTGGAACAGCTGGAGTCGGCATTGCGAATATCTTATTAGATGAAATGATCCGTCAAGGTGTACCAGAAGAAGAAGCACGTAAACACTTCTATCAAGTGGATAAACAAGGACTATTATTCGAAGATACTGAAGGATTGACACCTGGACAAATTCCTTTTGCACGTAAACGTTCAGAATTTACCAATAGTGAAGAATTGACTAATTTAGAAGCTGTTGTCAAAGCAATTCACCCAACGATCATGATTGGTACATCTACTCAACCAGGGGCATTCACAGAAGAAATCGTCAAAGAAATGGCTAGCCATACACCACGACCAATCATCATGCCTTTGTCTAACCCAACAAAATTAGCAGAAGCAAAAGCAAAAGATTTGATTGAATGGACAGATGGAAAAGCATTAGTCGGAACAGGTATCCCTGCGGATGATGTGGAATACAATGGCGTGACTTATCAAATCGGACAAGCAAACAACGCATTGATGTATCCAGGTTTAGGACTTGGTTTGATTGCTTCAACAGCTACTCGTGTCAACGCTGAGATCATCTCACAAGCAAGTCGTGCATTAGGTGGTATCGTTGATGTCACAAAACCAGGGGCAGCTATTTTACCACCAGTTGCAAGAATCACTGAATTCTCACAAACGATTGCTGAAACAGTCGCTCAATCAGTCGTGAATCAACAATTGAACCGTGAAGAAATCACTGACATCAAAGCAGCTGTCGAAGCAGCTAAATGGGTGCCTGAATATCAAGATTTAGAAGCTTAATTCACGCTAGTCTCTTTCACAATAATTCGTTACTAAACAGTTCTGAGCAAAACGAGACTTAAAGTAAAAAATACGCATGGTAAACATCGAAGCCTTGGATCATTCGTTCACCGAGAAATAGGAAAACCAACTATTTTTCAACGAATTGATCCAAGGGGTGTTTTTTGCCAAGAAATACTGGAGCCAGTTGAGGAATAGCTTTAGATTATTTTCCAACTCATAGGGAACTCCTCTTACGTTAATCAAGGAAAGGATCTGTAAGAATGTTACATCAAGAACAAACGACTTCTACAGTCGTTAAGACAAACAAAGAAGGTTTTTGGGAAACAAAAATCAGTGGGGTCAGTTTACCTATCTATTTGATCATGGTTCTCGTTTTGATCGTTGCGATGGCATTAGGTAAATTACCAACAAATATGATCGGTCCTATCGCCGTGCTCGTCATTTTTGGGAATCTATTCCATTTTATTGGGACAAAAATCCCAATCGTCAAAAGTTATTTAGGTGGTGGTTCTGTTTTTGCGATCTTCGCTTCCGCAGCTATCGCAACCTTTGGTATTTTACCTGATTATGTCGTGAAATCAACTGAAAACTTTGTCAATAATATGGGCTTTTTAGACTTTTATATCGCTGCTTTGATTACCGGAAGTATTCTAGGAATGAACCGCAAATTATTGATGAAGGCTTCCGTTCGTTTTATCCCTGTTGCACTTATTTCTATGGTTGTTTCATTTTTTGCAGTTGGACTTGTGGGAATGTTGATTGGGAATGGCTTCGCTAATTCCGTATTATACATCTCTTTACCTGCCATGGCTGGTGGTGTAGGTGCTGGCGCTGTTCCACTATCAACTATTTATGCAAACGTCTTAGGAACAGATGCTTCTGCTATTATTTCACGTTTGATCCCTGCAACTGCAATGACAAATGTGCTAGCCATTATCGGAGCCGCTTTAGTGGCTCGTGCTGGACAATCCATGCCAAAATTGAATGGTAATGGGAAACTGATGGAAAAAGGCGATCTAGGTGACGGCAAACCACGCAATGTGAAACCTTCTATCCCTCAATTAGGTGTTGGTTTAATGGTCTCGATCACATTCTTTATTCTTGGCCAAATCTGTAATTTCTTTGTACCAAAAGTTCATGCTTATGCTTTCATGATCATTATTGTGGTCATCTGTAAAATCACCAATGTTCTTCCTGAATACTACGAAGATGCAGCAATCATGTTCAATAACTTGATTGTTAAAAACTTAACGGCAGCTGTTTTAGCAGGTATCGGGATTGCTTTATTGAATTTGAATGTTTTAGCTTCTGCTTTAACATGGCAATTCGTCGTACTCTGCTTAACAAGTGTCATCGTCATCTCCCTTGTCTCTGCATTTGTTGGTCGTCTATTTGGACTTTATCCGATCGAATCAACGATTACAGCAGGACTATGTAACAATTCAATGGGTGGTACAGGAAATGTTGCCGTCTTATCCGCATCAAACCGCATGGAATTGATTGCTTTTGCTCAAATGGGCAATCGTTTAGGTGGAGCGATCGTCTTGATCATTTCAGGATTTTTGATGCAACTATTTTCTTAATTCGAATAAATGTAAAAAAACTTCTCGATCATTATTCGAGAAGTTTTTTTGCGATGACCTTCATCATTCATTTAGAAAATCTTTTTTGAAATTGCTTTTGCCATTTGGTTGAATGATAGCCGATACGTTCATAAAAACGATGTGCCTCGTTGCGATATTCGCCAGAGTTTAGTCGAACACCAAAGTAGCCACGTTCTTTTCCTTGCTTCTCAACACTCTCCATCAATCGTCTGCCAATTCCTTGATGTTGCGCTTTTGAAGAAACTGCTAATGCTAAAATATTGAACAACGTTGGACTTAACAATGTTGCATACTTTTGGGCATGGACATATCCTAATACTTTCCTCGTCCCTTCTTCCTCATAAACATCAATGACATAGATCTCTGGCTGTGCCAAGATGTATTTTAATTGCTTCGTTGTTTCCGAAAGTGGCATCTCATACCCTAATTCTTCCTTATTTAGCTTGTTTATGGTTTCTGCATCCTCCACACGAGCAGTTCTGATCATTTTGGTCTTCCTTTCTTCTCTAAGGTTATATACTATGCTAAGGATAGTATGGATTTTTCTATCGAAATGAACCATGGTCAATTCCTTGATCAAAAGAATGATAAAAAAAGAGAAACCTTGTCATTTCAAGGTTTCTCCACTATTTTAATACTATTCTTCTTCTTCAGCCATGAATGTATTGAAGACCTCTTCGATCATATCCCATTCAGCATCTGTTTCGATTTGTTCTAATTCGCCTTCTGTTCCGTCTTCGTTTTCAACGTAGGCATAGGCTTGTAATTCTACATCTTCATCTTCCGGTACGCCGGCTGGATAAAGCAATACGTAGTTACGACCAAATTCTTCTTGTCCATCGACTGTTAACAAGATTTCGTATAATGTTTCATTTCCTTGATCATCGACCAATGTGATATGTTCATGTCCTTCATGATCATGTGTATGATTGTGTTCTGCCATTAGAACCCCTCTTTTCATTTTTTAAAATAGTTGTTTTCCCGAACCATCTAAATAATTTTGTAAAATCATCACCGCAGCAAGCTTATCGATGACTTTTTTTCTTTTTGCTCTTGACGTATTTGCCTGTTCGACCAACATGCGTTCTGCTTGGACGGTAGTCAGTCGTTCATCTTGATAGTCGACTGGTAGAGAAAACATTTCTTTGATCTTTTCTCCGTAAACCATTGAGCTTTCTGCTCTCGGACCGATTGAATTATTCATGTTTTTCGGCAAGCCTACAACAAAACGATCTACTTCGTACTGTTTGACCAGTTCTGCCAATCGTTCAAATCCAAATTCTTCTTTATCTTCATCGATACGAATGATCTCTACGCCTTGTGCAGTCCAGCCAAAAGGATCACTAACAGCGACACCTACAGTCTTTGAGCCGACATCCAAGCCCATCACTCTCATAGATTCACTCCATGATTTGAGAGATAGTCTTTGACGATCACTTCCATGATTTCATCGCGTTCATGACGACGGATCAGATTCCTTGCATCACGATAACGAGGAATGTAGGCCGGGTCTCCAGAAAGCAAGTAGCCCACAATCTGGTTGATTGGATTGTAGCCTTTTTCTTCCAAAGCCCGATAAACGATCGCTAATGTTTCGCTGACTTCTTTTTTACGACTATCATCAAAACCAAAACGTACGGTTTCATCTGTAAAACCCATGATTCTACACCTCTTTCCGCAGGGTAGTCAAATTACCCTCTACACCCTTTATTTTACTCGAAATGTGGTAAAACTACAAATAAATATTCCAACTTCGCTGGAAATATAAAAATAATAATGATTTCTTATTTGATTGTATCGATTCCAACATTTATGAGTACACTTTCTTACAGTATACGTGATATTTAATCAAAAATAAGTCTTTTCTCTGTTTTTTCAAAAAATTCACAAAATATTCAAATAACGAACGCCTATGGATCATGTTTTCTTAGCTTGCCCCGTTTGATAGTTGATCGTATAACCGTCTTGCACATTATAGATAAACACATTGAACGAGATTTGGTTATCTTCAATGCTTTGGGCTTCTAACTGAACACCTCGTGCTACTAGTTCTTCCCCTTCAAAATGTGGTGTTACCCGATAGCGAACGTGATGATTGGTTTCTTTGATGTATGCGGCAATATCATTTTCATGTGCCAGCATATGAGGGGTATTCAACGAACGAGTCCCTGTCATCAAATTTTTGATGTTATTGTTTTGACCAGTTAGCTGAAAACCTATCAAGTGGCTTCGATTGTAAAGCCATTGTCCGTCACTCAATTTTTTTTGTTTCCAACCTGTAGGATCGATATAAAGAGACTCACGTTTTTCTTTAGGGAACATCTCTTTTCCTAACATGGCATTGGCTTGACCTACACGATTCAGTCGATCGATATCGGAATAACTTTCCCATGTTCCTTTATCTAAGCTCAGTTCTTCTTTTGTAAAAGTTGGCTTATTTTGATTGATTTCGATTTCTTGGTGCGTGCCGTCGTATTCTGGAACATTCGCCACTTGTGAGACTTGAGGTTTTGAATCAAATAAACCTGTCAGTTGTTGAACGAGATCAGAGTCTTTTTGCGTCGTTGAAATCCCTAATGCACCAGCTAAAAGAGCAACTGCGACTCCTATGATTGTTTTGGTTGTTTTTTTGCTCATGTATCTACTCCTTTATTCAGTCGAACTTCATAAATCTTAACATACGTTCCCCTTTTTTAAAATAAAGAAGTATTTAAATTCTTTCAACAATTCCTTCTTCAAAAATTATATACGCATGTTTAGTCTATTTCCTAAAATAAACAACCTAAATTTCCACGTGAAAGGAAATCTAGGTTGTTACTAAAACTTCATCACTCGATTCGATTGATCTTCTTATCTATTCTATCACCAAGTAAATACGTTTTCCGATAGGACAATTAGGCGCTCAACATCGATTCTTATTTCAAGTTTCTTTTACAAAGTTTGCTCTGTTCATTGCCTGTTCAATCATCGCGACTGTTGCTTCTGGGTCTTCTACTCCAATGATGAGACGATTGAATTCTTCATCTTTTAGTGTGATAACGACTGCGTTTTCTTTTCTTTTGAGGTCATAAAATACCTTGTTTGAATCTTGGACGAATGTTCCGGCAAAATAATGTCCATAGGCATCAACTCCCATTCTTTTTTCGCCAAATTTCGGTGTATCTTCCCAGACATCGGCATCCACAGTTGCGCCTAATACATTGGATAATGGTGTGGATATTTCATTTTTCAATGCCCACAGTTTTCGTACGCCCTCCATACTGATGATCAATCGATCATTTTGGATTTCAACTTTAGCCATTTTCTACTTCCCCCTGTCCGTAAGATCCGCTCGACGCATGACTCGATCAGCAATGATCGTTTCAATCGAACCTTCGTTTTTCTCTTCCAAAGCGGTGATTACCTTCTGTGCGACTTTCTTTACTTCGTTGTCATCTGCCGTACGTTCTAATAATGCGATGATCAATAAATCAATCAATAACCCATTATCGGTCACTCCATCTTCAGCTATATAGTTAAAGCAAGTCGTAAATAAACCAGCTTTACTATAATAAGCAGAGTATAAACTTCCTCGAAGCAAGCCAGTCGCTTTTACCAATTGACTGATCGACGTCCCTGCATACCCATTTTTGGCAAATATTTTTGCCGATTCTAGTAAAACTTTCTCTTCATTAAATTCTCTCGTTCTTCCCATAACTTAATTATGCCACATTATTGAACGATTGGTCAACAATTAACCAAAAAGCTTGATTTAGCCTAACTGTTGACTTAACACTTGGATCTCTTCTGCATTGCTCTCACTTGGATCTTATTTTACCTTTCACTGCTTATTTTTTTGATTCAAGTTTTCTTTTTATACGTTTTCCAATTTGTTTGTAGTAAAATAAATACAAGAAAACAACTATTGGAGAAAATGCCATGCCAGAAAGAGATTTAGATTTATTGCTTAATACCTGTTTATTGGCGGGAAAAATAATGACGGAAAGTAATGCAGAGATGTACCGTGTAGAAGATACGATGAGTCGGATCGCTTCTGCTTCTGGAAATTATCGCTTAGTTAGCTACGTGACCCAAACAGGACTATTTATCGGATTTGATCGGACTTCGACGATCCGCATGGAACAAATCACCAATCGAACGATCAATTTAGAAAGAGTAGTCAAGGTCAATAATCTTTCAAGAAAATATGTTGCCAATGAATTGACTTTGGAAGAACTATATAGCGCATTACAAGAAGTCGAGAAAGATCGTCGGATGTTCCCAGTATGGCTACAAATCATCAGCGCTGCTATTATTAGCGGGACGATCATGATTTTGTTTGGTGGCGAATTGAAAGATTTACCGATCACATTGTCGATTGGTGGAGTGGGCTACATTGTTTATCTTTGCAGTTTGCGTTTTTTTAGAATCAAGTTTTTAGCTGAATTCCTTTCCTCTTTGATTATCGGCATTGCCGCTATTTTAAGTGTGCGTTTAGGAATCGGTCTCAATCAGGATTTGATCATCATTGGTTGTGTCATGCCGTTGGTTCCTGGTGTTCAAATCACCAACGCGATTCGTGATCTATTAGCGGGGCACTACGTTTCTGGTGTTTCTCGTGGAGCAGAAGCGATGATGACTGCGGCGATGATTGGTTTTGCAATCGCCTTTATCTTTCAAATCTTCTACTAAGAAAGGACTTTAGCCATGTGGCATGTATTGATTCAATTTTCTTTTAGCTTTTTAGCGACCGCTGCCTTTGCAATCATCACTAATGTGCCAAGGAAAGCCTTAGTTTGGTGTGGTTTAGCTGGTGCCGTAGGTTGGATGATCTATTGGTTGTGTCTAGCTATGGGTGGCGGTGCAGCTTTAGGTTCATTACTAGGTTCATTAGGCGTTGCGTTTGCTAGTGATCTTTTTTCTAAACAACTAAAAATGCCCGTCACGATTTTCAATATCCCCGGTATGGTACCACTGGTTCCTGGAGGCTTAGCCTATCAAGCTGTTCGCAGTTTAGTTACAGGTGCTTATCAAGATGCGGCATTTTTCACTGTTCAAGCGATCATGATTGCTGGAGCGATTGCCTTAGGTCTAGTGATATCAGAAGTATTCAACCACAATATCCGTAGTTTTAAACTGAAACGTGAAGCGATTGTATTGAAGAGAAGAAAGAAAAAATGAGCGTTTCTCGCTTTAATCTTTTTTGTACAGAGCAATCATACTGTGGGATTCTTGCAAGCTTTAATAAAAAAAGTGATAAGAGAGGAAATTCTTACGAGTTTCATCTCTTATCACTTTTTTATTTGTGTTGTACATGACTACAACTTTATTTCGTTCATTTAAAATGCACGATACACATATTGATTTTCAGGAGCAGTGATTTTTTCTACTTTCGTCACTACGACTGAAGGAATCTCTCGCTTGAAAGGTTGATAAAAATCGGTTTGGATCGTTCCTTCGACTTTGTACCAGTCATCATTTTTCACAGTCATTCCTTCTGGCAGATGCGTCAACAATCCAAAAACCCCGGAATCAGCAACACAGTGGATGATCCCAAATCGAAACAGAAAGGTATCAGTAGCCTTGTCATTTTTCGACTGATAGATAAAGCCTTCATAAGAGACTTTCTTACCAATGAATTCGCTTGGATAGTTGTAGATCAATTCCATGATCTCTAAATAATTATCGTCTGTGATCGCAATCGTTTGTTCATCTTCGTATTTGTCTTTTAACTCATTCATTTGATCTTGATAGTCGGATTTATTGAAATAAATACTCGTATCTGGTTTCAAATATTGCGTTTGCACTTGTGGATCACCGACAGATTCTTTGCTTAGTGGAAAGTTGAACCCTTTCGCTTCCACGATCGTTGTGTTTAAACTAACTGTCGGAAACAGTGTTCCTACAACGATCGGCAAGGCTAATAAGAGATAAGCAATCCAACGCTGATACGGTTTTGATAATCCGTGATCATGAGAATCATGGGACTCATGGACTCCTTTTTTTCCATCTGCTTTTACCCAAAGATACAACTGAACTAAGGCTAGTAAGGCAGATAAAACCATCGATAATACTGCCAAATAACGATAATGGACATTGATGTATTGATCTAAACGCCCTGAAACTTGAAGATACATCATCATTTCAAAATAACCAGATAAAATCAAAAATCGCAGCATGATTCTCCTCCTAAATAAATAGTGTAAAGCCGATAACACTTAAGGCAATCAGCCCGATCAATGAAACGATGAAGCGTGTGTTGAAGTAACGTTTCATCATCAATAGGTTTTTGATATCCACCATTGGTCCAAAAACTAAGAAAGCAACAACTGGAGCTGTTCCAAAAAGACTTAACAAAGAGGAACCAATAAACGCATCCGCCTCGGAACAAAGAGACATCGTGAATGCCAATACTAGCATGATCAAAATGGCTAATAGCTTTGTCGAACCTAACGTCAACATCACTCTCGTAGGTAAATAGGTTTGCATCCCTGCAGCAATCAAACCGCCAATGATCAAATAGCGGCCCGTATCGAAGAACTCATCAATCGAGTGAGTCAAGACATGGAGGATTCGATATCCCCATTTCTGTGGTGCGATTGCTTCCACTTCCTCATGCTCATGTGTATGGGAGTTAGGCTCAACCATCGCTGAATCAAATGAAGACTTCAAGATTGTGCCTTTTTGGATATAGGCCAACCAGACACCTACAATCAGTGCGACAATAAAACTTCCTAACATGCGCAGTCCCGCCATTTTCCAAGTATTGCCAAATGCAATAAAAGTTGAAAAGATCACGACTGGATTAATGATTGGCGCAGTGAGCATAAACGCAAATGCTGTGTGGACAGGAACCCCTTTTCTTACAAACTGATGAACGATTGGAACGATCCCACATTCACATGAAGGAAAGAAAAAACCTAAAATAGACCCAACAATAATCGATAAAAAGCGATTTTTAGGTAACCATCGTTTGACACGTTCGGGGGTCAAAAATACTTGTAAAGCACCTGAGATGATACATCCCAATAAAACAAACGGCAAGGCTTCGATAACGATCGATAAAAAAATCGTTCCCATCTGCGATACCGAATTTGGAATAAACGAAAACATATAATTTCTCCTTGTCATTTGAACTTCATTCGCCCATCAATATACGCTTTTCTTCAATAAAATACAAGAAAGCTTAAATTTTTTTCATAAGTTTAAGAAATCAAAAAAAGCTTTTTTATTGACATCTCCGTCATAAGGATTTACTTTTAGCACAGCTAAGATGAAGATTCAGGTAAAAAGAAGAGAGTCATTTACCTATTTTCTATCTGTATACGACTGAATACTTTTTCACCATCGAATTAGCGATGTGCTAAAAGTAACCTTAAGGAGTTATCACCATGAAAGAAACCTATGATTTAACTGAAGTCTTAAAAACTATCCAAGAAGAACCGACTGTCGTGCTTGCGATTTCCACCCCCAATTGTAGTGTTTGTCATGCAGTAGTGCCAAAATTGGAACAATTATTGACTCATTATAATTTCCCAGCGTATCATTTAGATGCCTTCGAGATGCCGGAAGTAGCTGGCACATTCCAAGCATTTACTGCACCAGTGATCTTGCTCTTCCATTTTGGAAAAGAAGTCGAGCGACAAGCCCGCTTTATTCAATTTGAACAACTGACAAAGCGTTTAGATCAATTAAATGAATCAAGTGATCAAATCGGCTACGATACTTTATTTGATCACTAGAAAAAAGAGCGACAAGTCATTTTCTACAAACAATGACTTGTCGCTCTTTTTATTTAAACATCCATCAAATAACGAGCTGTGATCGACTGTTCACAAGTAACGATTTTTTCTGGTGTTCCTTCATAAAGGATCTCGCCACCACGAATTCCCCCATCGATCCCTACATCGATCAACCAATCTGCCGCCTTCATGATTTCCAGGTTATGTTCAATGACGATGACCGTATTGCCTTTATTGACCAACCGTTCGATGATTTCTAAGATACTCTTGATATCTGCCATGTGTAAACCGGTTGTTGGTTCGTCCATAATGTAGATATTGCCTTTTTTACTTAATTCTTTCGCCAGTTTCAACCGTTGACATTCTCCTCCTGACAATGTATTTAACGGTTGTCCCAACGTCATATATCCTAGCCCTACTTCTAAAATTTGTTTCAATTTTCGTTGAATCGATTTTTCTTCAAAAAATGCCACCGCTTCAGTCACACTCATCGCTAATACTTCATCGATCGATTTCTCTTTTAATTTGTACTGATAAACTTCTTCTTTGAATCGTTTACCGCCACAGGCTTGGCAAAGGACCTCTACAGAATCCATAAAAGATAATTCCATTTTGATATGACCATGTCCTTTACAAGTTTCACATGCCCCTTCTGAATTATAAGAGAACAGTCCGGCAGAAACATTATTTTCCAACGAGAAGACCTTGCGGATATCGTTCATGATCCCTGAATAAGTCGCTGGGTTAGAACGAATATTCCCTGCAACAGCTGACTGATCGATATTGATTGCTTCCGGGTACTCCTTCGCAAACACACCATTCACTAAACTGCTCTTTCCTGAACCAGCTACTCCGGTCACTACTGTAAAAACACCTAATGGTACTCTGAGAGAAGTATTTTTAAGATTATGCAATGTCGATTTTGAAGTTTCAATAAACTTGTCTGTTTTTCTTGGCTCCTGTTTGAAATCTGTCATTTGTCCAAAAGCTTTTCCTGTCAATGTATCTGAAGCCAGTAATCCTTCGTAACTACCTTCATAGGTGATATACCCACCATTTTTTCCTGCTTTTGGTCCAACGTCAATGATATGATCTGCTACTTTGATGACATCTGGATCATGTTCTACAACAATGACCGTGTTTCCTTTATCACGCAATTTGATCAATAGTTCGTTTAACCGATGAACATCTCGTGGATGTAACCCAATACTAGGCTCATCGAAGATATAAATGACGTCATTCAAACTAGAAGATAAGTGCTTGACCATTTTCACTCGTTGGCTTTCTCCTCCAGATAAAGTCGCTGTCTCGCGATCTAAAGAAACGTAATCTAACCCAATATTGATCAGATCTTGTAGTCGTGATTGGAGATTTTTCAACACTGGTTGGATCATTTCATCTGTGATCCCCGGTAAGATTTCTAATAGTTCATCCAGTTGCATCGCTAAGAAATCTGCGATTGAATATCCGTTGATCTTGCAGCCCAAAACCTTTTGATTGAATCGTTTTCCCTGACATTCTGGACATCTTTGTTCATCCATGAACGCTGCGATTTTTTTCTGGGTCGCGGCAGAGCTCTCATTGCCCCCTTTTATATTGGAACGATTGAAACGTGCCACTAATCCCTCATAGGTCGAACTCATCCCTTCCATATACAACGAATCGATTTTTTCTCCTGAAGCATACAAGAACTTTTCCATTTCTTCTGTTGAATAATCCTTTAATGGCTTATCATTGTCAAAAAAACCTGTGTTCGTGAAAGACTTCAATAACCAAGATCCGACTTTGTAGCCTGGAAGTATAATCGCTCCTTCATTCAACGATTTTTCTAAATCTAACGCTTTGTCTAGATTCAATCCAACGATCCGACCAATCCCTTCACACGCTGGGCACATGCCGTGAGGATCATTGAATGAGAAATTCCAAGCGGGGCCTAAATGGGGAATGCCAATACGAGAGAAAAGCAAGCGGATCAGTGGGTTGATATCTGTGATCGTTCCTAGTGTTGAACGCGAATTCCCACCTAAACGGCTTTGATCTACAACGACTGCCATAGATAAATTGTCGATGGCATCTGCTTCTGGCTGACTATACTTAGGTAAGAAATTCTGCACAAATTTAGAGAAATTTTCATTGAGTTGTCTTCCCGCTTCTTGGGCAATCGTATCAAAAACGATGGAAGATTTTCCCGAACCGGAGACACCTGTAAAAATCGTGATCTTTCTTTTTGGGATTTGTAAATCAAACCCTTTTAGATTGTTCTGTCTGGCATTATGTATCCTGATATATTCCTGCATTGCTGATCCTCCCGTATTCCCTCGATTTTTTTGGTGAAGTATTATTATAACACAGAAACAATGTATCACTATAATAAATTTCGAAGCTTTCAGTTGTTCACCTATCAGCCTCCTAATTGAAGAGACGCCAATGAAAGAAAATATCACTTATTTTTATCTATTTCTAAAAAAGATCATAAAAAAACAAACTATTTTTTCTAGTGAATAGAAAAATAGTTTGTCATTGATGGTTTAACTTTTCTTTATTTCCGGTTATTCGTTGTCGTCATGCTCATGCAAGGACGCATCGGAATGCAAGAAGTAGATCAACGTTTGTAACTCGTTCGTCAAATCGACATTTTGGATCAATACTTCGGATGGTGCATTTAGTCGAGCAGATGTAAAGTTTAATATCCCTTTGACACCAGCTTCTGTCAAACGATTCACTACTTCTTGTGCTTTTTCGGCAGGTATCGTTAAGATTGCCACTTCGATTTGTTGGATCTTGATTTGTTCGATCATGTCATCCATTGGATAAACGGGGATACCATCAACGATCCGACCCACGATTTCTGGGTTCACGTCAAAAGCGCAGCTGACACGGATACTATTACTTTGGTGAAACTTATATTTCAACAAAGCACTTCCTAGATTACCGACCCCGATCAATGCAACGTTCGTCAATTGGTCATCATTCAAGGTTTTTGCAAAGAAATGCATCAAGTCCTCTACATCATAACCGTAACCACGTTTTCCTAGTTCGCCGAAATAGGAAAAATCACGACGGATCGTCGCACTATCTACTTGGACTGCTTCACTTAGTTCAGTTGATGAAACTTTTTTCTTACCTGCGTTATTCAAGATTCTTAAATAACGATAATATAAAGGCAGGCGTTTTGCGGTTGCCTTTGGAATTACATGGTCTTTCACTTCATTACCTCCACTGTATTTCTTCTCGATTTATACATCATATCAGTACTTACACAAAAAAATCAATTTCGTTGCTTGTATATTGTGAATTTTTATTCTTATTCTCATTTTCCTAGCTTCTCAGAACCTCGCAGTAACTATGAATTTGTGGTAGACTACAATAGAAAAAGTCCATGAAATTCTAGGATAATTCACAAAGTAGAAAAGAGGATTCGATGATACTATTACAAGCCAATCAAATCGCTCGCCATTTTGGCGCTGAGATTTTATTTGAAAATATCCACTTAGAGATCCAAACGGGCGCACGTATCGCTTTAGTCGGACGTAACGGCGCCGGTAAATCGACATTATTAAAAATCATTGCTGGCATTGAAGCCCCAGATGTAGGTAATATCGCAAAAAATAAAACAGCTACCCTTGGTTATTTGGCCCAAGATACAGGATTAGATTCCACTGAAACCGTCTGGAATGAGATGCTAAAAGCATTTGAAGAAGTGCGCTTGATGGAACAGCGGATGCGTGACCTTGAAGTATTTATCAGTGAAGGCACTCCTGACACGCCGGCTTATCAAGCCTTCTTGAAAGAATATGATAAATTGCAGCATGATTTTTCTGATAAGAACGGCTATAGTTATGAAAATGAAATTCGCTCTGTATTGCATGGATTCAAATTTGATCCGTCGTTTTACGAGCAAAGAATCGATACGTTATCTGGTGGTCAAAAAACAAGATTAGCTTTAGCTAGGATGCTTTTACAACATCCAGATATCTTGATCCTGGATGAGCCAACCAACCACTTGGACATCGAAACACTTGCTTGGTTGGAAAACTATTTGCAAAGTTATACTGGTGCCCTTCTGATTGTCTCCCATGACCGTTATTTCTTGGATAAAGTGGCGACTGAGGTATATGAACTAAGTCGGAAAAAGATGCGTCACTATAAAGGAAATTATTCCAAATATTTAGATATGAAAGCTGAACAATTAGCTTCTGATTGGAAAGCCTATGAAAAACAACAAACAGAAATCAATAAACTCGAAGATTTTGTTGCCAGAAATCTTGTCCGTGCGTCAACGACAAAACGTGCCCAAAGTCGTCGAAAGGCATTAGAAAAAATGGAACGGTTAGACCGTCCACAAGGAGATGAGAAACAAGCTCATTTTCTCTTCAACGTGGCGAAACCTTCGGGAAATGTTGTGTTGCAAGTAGAAGATGCCGCTATTGGCTATGACGGCACCATCTTATCTGAACCAATCAACTTGGATATCCGTCGTCAAGAAGCAATCGCATTAGTGGGACCAAATGGAATCGGTAAATCCACTTTACTAAAATCGATCATCCAACAGCTGCCTTTCATCCGTGGAAAAGAAACACTTGGTACGAATGTCAGCATTGGTTATTACGATCAAGGACAAGCGGAACTGCACACTAATAAAACGATTCTAGCTGAATTGTGGGATGAACATCCAACCGTTCCAGAAAAAGATATCCGTTCGATTTTAGGCGCTTTTTTATTTTCTGGTGAAGACGTTGAAAAAACGATCCCCTTGTTAAGTGGTGGAGAGAAGGCACGTGTCGCGTTAGCTAAGCTAGCAATGAATCAAGAGAACTTTTTGATTTTAGATGAGCCAACCAACCACTTAGATATCGACAATAAAGAAGTGTTGGAAAATGCATTGATCGACTATGAAGGAACATTGCTCTTTGTCTCTCATGACCGCTACTTCATCAATCGTATCGCCACTAAAGTCATTGAACTCTCAGAAAACGGAAGCAAAGTCTACTTGGGGGACTATGATTATTATTTAGAAAAGAAAAAAGAAGAAGAAGAAATTGCAGAACTGTTAGCAGCTGAACAACCTGAGGTCAGCACGCCTTCAACAAACAAATCCACTTACTTCCAAAGCAAAGAGCAACAAAAGATCATGCGGAGCTTGCAACGTAAGATCACGCAAATCGAAGAAGATATGGCTCAACTAGAAGAAACAGTGGATGAACTCGAACAACAGATGGTTTCTCCTGCTGTATTAGATGATCATGTCAAATTGAATGAATTAAATCAAGCGCTTGATGAAGCACATCAACTACAAGAAGAAAAGTTGTCTGAATGGGAAAACTTGAGTCTTGAGTTAGAAGAAATCGAAAATAATCAATAGACTCGCTCCTGTCATCCTTTTTAAACAAAACCGCTGAAAGCTGGCTTTATATCCTGCTTTCAGCGGTTTTACTTTAGACTTGTTGATATAAATCGAAAACATGTTTCAATTCGACAGTTACTGGAGAATGGTCTGGATTTGTTTCCATCAGATCTTCCATGAACACCCACCACTTTTGATTGATTGCTGTTTCTGGTACATGACGCCATTTTTCTTCATCTTCAATCTCTAGATACCCAAAAAGAGTATTTGTTTCTGGATCAAGAAAAATCGAATAAGAGCGCGCACCATGTTCAGCCAACATGTCACGCATCTCCGGCCACAATTCATGGTGTCTTTTGAGGTACTCTGCTTCGTATCCTGGGTACAACTTCATTTTTACTGCTTTTTTGATCATTTTTATTCCCCTTTCACTGATTGTTCGATCTGCTCGACCCTAGCAATTATCATTTGGTTCTTACTTCTTTATTTTCCAATTTAAAGCAAGCGTTTACAATAGCAAAAAATAAGGATAATGGTGGCAGATTCACAGGAATTCATCATAGGACAAAAAAGCGACCGCGGTGGGTGGCCGCGGTCTAGGAGTTTATTTTTACTTGAGGAGTAAAAATGAAAAAGTATAGGGTTGTTGGTTGGTATGTATATAGAATAGAAGAAAAGTTTGAAGAATTTTCACTATAATATTTGTCTTTTGTTAGGATAATTCATTAAGAAAAAGTAAAATGCCAAGTCCTTTAGTTACTTAGTAACAAGATAATCATTCCATAGGATAAACTTTACACCTTGTTTTCCCCTTATCTAAGGTAGTTAAAGTAATCGGTTCGTCTACTTCTTACTTTCTTGCTTGCTTTTGCTTGTTGCTTTAAGAAACTTATTTTTTTTCGATTTCTGAAATTAAGTTTTCTTAGTTGGTTCCGAATAAAGACGAATCTTCTTCTATTATTCATTGATTTTTGTTTCTTTTGATAAATGGTTACTTTCCTATTCGCGATGATAATAGCCTTCTTATTTTTTTGTCTGGCGCTATTCTTGCTCGCATCTAGCACTGATGATAACTGTTTTTTTTGACTCTGATCATCTTTTGATGACGCTGTTCCTAATTCTTGGGGCTCTTTGTTTTTTTCTAGGATGGTCATTTTTCTATTTTGAACCATCACCGTTTCAAATACACCCACTCGTCTAGCATCCTGTTCTTGTTTCAGACGATTATTTTTTTCTAATACGCTCTCTGATGACAGGTTAGTCAATGAATCTTCTTGAACATTCGTTGATGGAATAGCGGCTTCTTGCTTGTCCATGTCTTTCAAATATTCTTGGATCATCGGATCAAGCATAAAAAAGCTAGGTTTCGCTCGGTGGCTCACTTCTTCTCTTACCTCATCCTTCAGCAGTCGATTGTACTTTGGATTCTTTAAGCAGAACTGAAGGATTCCCTTTCGTATATCAACGGTTTCTTCTAATGACTGAACTAATCTCGTAAGCACACTAGCATCGACATTTGCATCGATTGTTCGATTTTTCTGTTGCTGAAATTGCTCAAGTTTTTCTTTATCGATACTTAACCATAAATGTATATAATCCGATAAATAGAAATTTTTATCGTAATACTTAGTTATTTGATTAGTCAACTCATTTTGTCCACTGTCTTTGCAGTTGATTGCAATTTTTTCTGCTTGTTGGAGGCGAATGATGGCAGCTTCCTTACTTGACCAAGCCCCGTCAGGTATCTGGTGTTTTAGAATTTTCTCTACTTCTTCTTTGACCGTTTTGTCAAACTCATTAAAAGAAGTTTGTTGATTTTCAATCGTCAAGGTTGGTTCCTGATTTTGACTAAAGATATTCCTGATACGTTGGCTGATTCCCATAATATTCCTCCTTGTTTCTGTTGATAAAATGAGTATACAGTTTGTAAATCGATTCGTTCGCCTTTCTTTTCTTATACATGCAAAAAAAAGACTTGACGTTTTTATTGAACTTAACCTCTTCAAAAACAAGGCGCCATCCACAAAAATTTGAAACACAAATTCCGTGGATGACGCCTTATTTTTCGAGGTTAAATACTTCTGTATCGGTCTCTTGTTTTTCTTTTAATTTGGCGTATCCATCATGAATTACCTCACGCTTTTTTGCTCAGCTATATACTTCTTGCCTCGTTCTTCTCGTATATCCATATATCGCCAAACTTAGAAAGAATAGAATATAAATGACCAAGATGAGTATTTCCCTACTGTTAGCTCCCCATGTTTGTCCGGATTGAAGGTTTTTGATAATCGTCAAGACCCAATATTGCGGAGTAATCATCGATACGTTCTGCATCAATTCTGGCATCACCTCATGGGGGATCAAAGCACCCGATAGTAAACTTGTGACGGTAATCAAAATACTTTGCAAAGCCGCTGCCACACTTGTACTTGGTGCAAGCACACCAATCGCGATCGACCAACCTACCGCTAATAAACTAAATAGACTTAGTAGGCCAATCAAATCAAAAGCGCTTAACCCTGGGTCGATGTTGAATAGACTTGTCATGACGATAACTGCTAACATTACTTGGATCAGCATAGCCAATGTCGCAAAAATCGTTGTCCCGATAAAATACGTACTTTTAGCTACCGAAGTCGTCATCAAACGCGTATAAATTTTATTTCGTTGTTCTTGTTGAATCGTCGTCGTTCCAAAATTACCTGCTTGGAAAAGAAACATCATCAACAAAAAGCCAATGATTTGCACTGACATTCGTTCGGTCGTTGTGCTTTGATCTACTTGCTTGATCTCGATTTCTGTCGATTCTTTCAAGCGTTCCAGCGATTCGTCCTTCCCTTCAGCTTCTGCTAACAGATGGATACTAGAAACTTCTGCCAATGCGCGTTGGGTCAATCGGTCGATATTCTCCAACAGCTCCCCTTTTTGGAATGTTCGGAGAGAGAGTTTCGTATTTTCAGAAACATTTTCTTGATAACCTTTAGGGATTGTGATGACTGCCACCGCCTGTTGTCGGGAAAGAACCTGATCGATTTCTTCTACTGAACCAATTTCCTGAACGCTGACTCGTTTTTCCAAACTTTCAATAAGCAATTCACTATAGGATGAGCGGTCCTGATCAACTACCCCTATCGTCAGTAGATTCGTTTCTTGATCTCCATAAGCAAAAAGATAAAGGACGACACTCAAGAAAGGAATTCCTAAAAGAAACAAGATTTGCAATGGTCGATTTCTCCAAAGAACCAACCGTTCTCTAACGATCCAAAAGATATCTCTCATTAGAATACCTCCCTTTTATCTAAAATGACGACTGACGACATGAGTAAAACAAACATTAACCCAAAATTTCCATAGATACCTAACCATTGCAAGGAATTGTTGGTCCACAAACTTTCTCTTACAGATGCTAAAACCCAACCTAATGGTGACAATCCCATCATTGTTTCATTCGTTGGAAAATAGGCACCACCTAAAAATCCAGTGAGTTGAATAAATATCTGGGTAATGCCAGAACCAATTCTTTTTTCATCACGGTCTCCAATGGTTTCTAAAAATAAACCGAGTGCGAGAAAACTGCCCATAAGTGCGATTAAGTTTAGGTAAGAAAAGCCAAATCTTAAATACCATGGAACATCAAATAAAAATTGAGAGATGAGCATCAAGACCAACACTACCAACATGCCAAATATGAAGTGTCCAGAAAATGTCGAAAAAATGATTGTTTTACGGCTAAGTGGCGTGACTAATTCTCTTTGCACCGTTCCATGCTGTCGTGCTTCTCGAAACATGCTCAGACCAATTTCAGAAAAATATAAAACAAATAGACTAATCATAGCAATCGCATAGTATTGGTAGGAAGATGCGCTTTCTCGTTGATTTTCTTGATCGACGACAATCGCCTCTGTAAACTGCTCTGCTGAAACTAGGCCAGTAGTTGGTGGCAAGTGCTGTTCCATAATAAAACTTTGTCGTTTGATTTCCTGTACAATTTCTACTAGATAGCTTTGTAGGATTGTTTTTTCTACATTGGTCAATTCCCGACTCTGCACTTCGATGCGATCGGAAAAATGTAAGTAAGCATCAGCTTCTTGTTGTCTTATATTCGCTAATCCTTCCTTTTCATTTGTCACTTCTTCAAAATGAATAGCACCTTCTGCAAAAGAACTTACTTGTTGGAATATTTCACGAACTTCTTGATCGTCTATCTGATATTGTACCGTCAATGGCTCCATATCAGAGGTTATGTCATTATTGAATACACCTTGGAGTACGGCCCCTAGAATAAACATCAACGTGATCGGAAAAGCGAGATAATAAATGTAATTGGATTTTTCACGAAAATTTTGTATCAGGGTCCGGATAATTATTCTTTCATTCAGACTCACTCCTCCTAATCACGTAGATTACGTCCAGTCAAACAAAGAAAAACTGTTTCTAAATCTGGAGCTTGTTGCAGTACATCGACTACGCTAACTTCTTGCTTGATCAGTATCATTAATATTTGATTCAACAATTTGCTCTCAAGCACCGTCACGATCTGTACTTGCTGTTTGTCGAGTGAAACATTGATGATCCCGTTAATATTATTGATTTCTTCTAAATCCAGTACCTCTGGATTCTCCACAGTGATTTGCAGATTGATTTTATCCGTGACGAGATTCACCAATTCTTCTTCACTACCGATAGCAATCACTTGACCTTTATCAATAATGACGATTTCATCCGCCAAACGTGCGACTTCTTCCATATAGTGACTCGTATAGATGATCGTCGTACCGTTTTCTTTCATTTTTTCAATGGCATCTAAAATATAATTTCTAGATTGTGGATCGATCCCCACTGTCGGTTCATCCATGATCAGTAAAGCAGGTTGATGGGCAATCGCCATTGCAATATTCAATCGTCGTTGCATTCCTCCAGAAAAAGCACTCGGTCGCTCTTTTCTTCGTTCATACAAATCAACCGTTCTCAATGCCTTTTCTACATTCTTTTTTAGTTCTTCCCCTCTGAGTCCATATAGCCCACAAAAAAAGCGGACATTTTCTTCAGCAGACAAATCATAATAAATCGCTAACTCTTGCGGAACAACGCCTAATTTTCGCCTAAGTTCTCTTTTTCGCTCGCTCATCTCTTCTGAAAACAACTGAACCGTTCCAGATGTCTTATTCAATAAACCAGTAATCATATTGATAACGGTTGACTTTCCTGCTCCATTTGGACCTAGTAACCCTGAAATCGTTCCTTCTGGTACTTCAAATGACACACCATCCACAGCAATTTTCTGTCCAAATTTTTTTGTCAATTTTTGCACACTGAGTATATTCATTCAATCACTCCTTTTCTTTATTTTATAAAAAAAGAGAAACTGTAATAGTACAGTTTCTCATGATTTACGAATTAGAAATCTCATGTTCTTCATCAAAAGGTAATATCGTGGTGATGTGAAAACCATTCGTTCCATCGATTAACAATTTGCCGCTCAATACGGCTGTTCGTTCTTCCATTCCTACGATCCCCAGACCTTTACGATAGTCTATTGCACTTTTTCCATTGTTCTTCGATTCAAATCGTAAAAATTTTTGATACACATGTAAACGCACCGTAACCGTTGAAGCTTCACTATATTTCAACGTATTCGTCAAAAACTCTTTCAAATTCGCCGCTAATACTTGCCAATGAAAACGACTGATTTTATCTAAGGAACCGCTATATTGGAAATCCACGATAATCTGGTGAGTCTCGGAGAAACGTTGGAGTTCAGCCTTTACTTTATTGATGTTCAAGGTTTCATTCTTTGGTCGCTCGTCATGTAACACGTTGCGCACTTCGTTGATCGACTTTCTTAAGCGACCAGCAGATTGACTCAATAATTGATGCGCTTGTTCCGGTTGTTCTCGATTGATGACCTTTGCCGCCTCTATTTGGATCAAGCAACTCGTTAAGTCGTGCCCAAGATGGTCATGGATTTCATGAATGATCCGTTGTCTTTCTACTAATGTTGCTTCTTTTTGCATCGCTTCAGCATTCAAAGTGCTTTGTGCAAAGAGTTTTGATAATTTGTTTCGTTCAATCCGTAAAAAATCGGAAGAAGTAGTTAACTCTTCTTGTTGTTTCATCATTTTTTCCGCAGACCAAACGATACTGATCATCCCACTTACCCACAGTACAAAGAGAAAATAAAGTGAATCAGAGAGAAAAAAGCTGCCAACACTATAATTGATCAAGGCTACGACTAAAAGTAACCATGATTTTTGGAAGCAAAAATAACCTTGCAGCAAGGAAAGTGACAATAGAAAAATCGCTTGTTCGACAAAAATCAAACTCAATAGAACACTGATCAATTGCAAAGCAACAAACCAAGGCCGATGTTTCTGAAAACTTTCGCCTAAGAAAAAAAATGTCAACCATACCATACTTAAACTAATGACAAACATCAAAATGGTAGCGGATGTTTGATAGATCATCAACCCGATCAAACCAATGATCGATAGCAAGTTGATCGATAATTTGATTGTTTGCATCTACGTCATAACCTCACCTGTGAGAACATAGATCGCTAATTGCGTACGATGATCCAAGTTCAATTTTTTTTAAAATCATTGAAAGATTGTTATGGACAGTTCCTTCACTTAAAAATAGTGTTTGCGCAATCACTTTATTTGTCATTCCTTTTGCGACGAGGTAGGCTATTTCTTGCTCTCGTTCCGTCAGTAAGGAGAGATCTGCTTCTTGATCATTCTTGTTACCTAATTGTTGCGTTGCCTTCACGAGGATTTCTTTCGAAAGGATCGTTTGTCCCTGTAACACACTCTTGATTGCTTGGATCACCGCTTCAGGAGGAGTTGTTTTCAGCAAGTAACCACTTGCACCGTTGCGTATCCCTTCCTCTATGTAACGATCTTCATCAAACGTAGTTAAAATGATGACAGGTATCTGATATTCTTCCGTAATCTGTTGCGTAGCAGTGACGCCATCCATTCCCGGCATTCGGACATCCATCAATACAAGATCGACTTGATTTTTTTCGCAAAAAGCAATAGCTGAACGCCCATCATGACAAATACCCACTACTTGAAAATCGTTTGTACTTTCTAAAATGATTTTTAAGCCGCTTGTAATCAGTGCACTATCATCTACTAATAAAATGTTTGTCATAGTGATTCTCCATTTTTTTATTTTGAGCAAGTAGGAGTAACAAGCAATCAAATCAAAAAGTGTTGGCTTCTACTTACAAAGTAGTCTTTGCATGTGTTATCTTTTTTTGATGAGTTCATTTCTTTTGCCTCTCGTACTTGATCTTTTCTTATAGTATACTCGAAAGAATCAGCAAATAGAATTTTGAGCCCGTAGGCGACGATTGTCTGTCGAATGACTACTCACTGATCTTCCCTATCCTTTTTTAATCAACGAAAAAAAGATTGAGACAATCATGTTAGTTCTCAGAAATAGTTCAAAACCTAAAAATCCGAAAAACAAATTCTAGATTCATAGAAATATTTCTTGACACTATACACAATTAGCTCAATCTTTATGTCACCGCTTAATTGTTTTTCTTACGCTTCAGCCAGCTAGCTAAAGCTGTACCTACCGAGCCAAAACCAAGTAATGCGAATGCACTAGCTACTTCGCCAGTTTTCGGTAGATTGCTGTCTCTGCCATTATTTTTTGTTGATGCAACATTTGTCGCTACACTGCCACTACCACCATTTGGAGTCGTGCCGGTTTGATTGTTGCCTGACTGATTGTTGCCAGAAGGAGCGCTGATGTTATTCCCACCATTTCCAGTATTCCCAGTACCCCCCGTGTTTCCACCGGAATCTCCGCCATTGCCTCCCGACTGTGCTGTAGTAAGCATAATGGGTTCAGACTCTTCCCCTGCTAAAAAGTTGTCGCTCTCATCTGAAATTTCAGTGATCCAATAGGTAGTGTTGGCACTTAATCCTACAAAAACCCCATCTACCGCTGCTACACCATCCGCATAAGCTACTACTCGTGCAAGCGGAGTGGCTTGTGGATCTGTGTCGTAAATCAGGTAGGTCACATCTTGCAGCAATTCTTCCGCATGGTCATGGTACCAGTGCTCACCTGGTGTATTTGGGGTGTCGTCATGGTGTAGAAGTGCAGTATCCGCAATCGTGATCACTTCATGGGTATTGTTTTGTTTTGCTAATTCCTCATCTATTCTCAGAAATGCACGGCTGCTTTTGTGATTGCTTCGACATCAAAGAGATCTGTGACCAGATACTCATGATTCCCAATAGTCGGTAAGCCGGTAACCTCATAGTTGGAAAGGTTAACCGTGCCCCAATCAATGGTCCAGTTCGCTCCTTCGATCGTATTCGTTCCAGCAGCACTATTCGTATATTGGAAGCTTGCTTCTTGCCAAATCACCTCATCTCCAGGTGCCAATCCAGTTAACGTCGGCATATCGAAATGATCAATTTCAGTCGTTCCATTGAATGAACGAGCAAAAACTGTCCCTTTTTCTAGAATGATCTCAGCCGGAGTCACTTCAATCATTGCTTTATTCCAATTCTGTCCAGGTTCTAATGTAGTGATACGACTGATTGGTGTAGCAGTCACTTCATAAATCCCAACACTAGAAATTTCCAAGATCAAATCCATACCATCGGCTGAAATGCTTACCCCATCCGCATCTGTCTCAAAAAGATAATCATTTGGATTTCCACCTCGTCCGAATAAAGAAAAGACATCAGTAAGTGGAATCTTTGTTTCTGCTCCACCATATGGCACTTGAAGCGTTTCTCCTAACGCATTGATCGGTAAAGTATCCATCTCGTTACCTAGTCCTAGCTTCAGATAATTTGTCGCAGTATCCCACACCCAAGTACTACCGAAATCCCAACCATTAGATTCATAAGTCGCTTGCGTGCGCAATTCAATGACATCTTTGATCACTTGACCACCAACTGGAACCCCGCCGTATAAAGCTTCAGAGTTATTATAGTAGTAATTATTGATATTCGTTCCACCTAAACCGAAATGATCGACATCGGATTCTCCAGTGACATCCCCCATCCCATAACTGTTTTTGATTGTTAAAGAGCCTGCATTACCGACAAAACCGCCAACAGCTTCAATGCCAGTTACATGTCCTGTACTATAGTTGCGTGCTACTTCAATCGCATAAGGATGAATGGCCCCGAACGTTCGTTCTCCCAATAACATCGCCTGTCGCATAGGAATCGACTACTGTACTGTAGAAGTCGTGTCCACCAACAAACCTCCCACGTTTTCACTTTCCGGGCTGTCAATGTTCCCAGTAGCATACGAGCGGCTGACTTTACCCCAGCTATTCAGACCAATTAGGCCTCCAGTATTGGTTGTATTCGCTGTGACATTTCCTGTGGCATAACTATCTACAACTGTATTTCCATTTACTCCGATCAGCCCCCCAACAGCTTGAGGATACATGTAAGGATTGGCATTAACTGTTATCGTTGCTGAAGAAGATGAGCGCGCAATCGTAGTACCTGCGACAGTATTCGCCATATAACCAACTAGTCCACCAATGTTATTCCCACTTGCTTCAATACTTCCACCAATAACAGTAGAATCAGTGACGGTCGTTGGTCCTTTAGATAGGTCATTGATTTGACCAATCAATCCCCCAACATTATTTCCGTAGAGCCCTCCCACAACCCGAGGATTTTCTAATGTGATCTCGGAAATCTTTGCACCGTCTGTCACACCGAAGAACCCACGATTATGCAGATCCCCAAGTTGTACCCCAGTATTCACTATCATATTACAGATCACTGTTCCAGGTTCAGCTGTAAAACTTCCAGTAAATTTTGTTGCTAAAGTTGTCCCATATCCAACAGGTATCCAATCTGAAGTGAGTGTAATATCATTCATCAATTGGTAATGCGCCGCGAGATCATTTCGCATTTCATTCAATTCAGCTTCAGTGGTGATTTGGAAGGGCGAGGTGAGAGAACCATCACCTGCTCCAGAAAAGTACGATTCAATGATCGTTTCGTTTTGCGCTTCCATTTCTTCCATCACTGTCTGTTGCACTTCAACCAGTTGATCGGTTGTCTCGAGTGTTACATGGTCGTCTTCTTCAGTTACCACCACATGACGATCATCCTCCAGAACCACGACTTCCTCGGAAGACACTTTTTCATTTATGATTTCATCATCAAAGCTTTCTTTTTCTTCGTCTATTGGCTCTTCTTCAATAACTGTATGTCTTACTGGATCAATATCTTCTAGAACGTTTGCAAAAGTCGGTACTGTTTGCGTTAACACCATTGAACTTAAAAATATATTTGCAATAAGTTTTTTCTTGTTCAGTTTAATCATAAATATGTCCGCCCTTCACTCTCTAATCATATTTTAATTTATATACAAATTATCTCATAAAAAATTTGATAAATGAACTTTTTTACTATCTAAGCAGCACCTATAATTAGAGAACTCTAATTATATTATAACTAAATGTTTTTTTATTTATGATATGAAAGTTCATGTTTACTTCATGAAACTTCTTGTTATTACTTTTTTACCAATAAGGAAACACAAGATATTAAAATATTGTTATGCAAAAAAAATCTTTTTTATTTTCCACTAAAATAAAAGTATGTCCCTCTCTGAATCGAGAGAACTTTCAATATCTTCTTAACGGCTTCCAGTTTAATTACTAATTTGTCGATCTCTTACTTCGTTTCATAGAATGATAATTATAATGTTTCCTAAAAATAGAAAAAACAACCGCCAACTTGCACATTGTAAATTTTACTCCTCATAAAATGATAAGGTTAATCATTGTTAATTCAGGCAATCAAAAGCGAAGGTGTCCGATAACCACCATGAATGATGATTCGATCAATCATAAAACAAATATTTTTTTTTGTTATTTTATTTTGATAGTATTTTCGGATCTTTTAACTGACAAAAATAAGAAAAAAAGAAAAACAACCAGAAAATACACGGATGTATTTTCTGATTGCTTTCTTTTTCTTAGCAATTGATTTACGCAGATACAGATAAACAACTAACTATTTTTTAGATATTCAAAATATGAGCACATTGAAAAGGACGTAATCGCTTAAATTGATAGTGTCATTTTTCTAACTCTAAGTAACTGACCTTTTTGTCTTGATATGAAACAATCCAAACAATGATAGCTTTCGGTATGTTTACCGTTGCTTTAGTTGGTTTGGGTGTTACGATGCTGAAAAATGACAAAGAGAAGTAACCGTCACTTTAGCGAGCCGATGGTTTACTTCTCTTTGAGTTAACTATTACACTTGCCACTAGCTTTTAGCGGTGCTGTCAAAAGGGAACTGTTGACGCAGTTCCTTTTTTCGTTTTTATTATAGCACAGCTCCAGCTTCTTCTTCAATTCTGATTCCTGATTCAGTGTATTTTAAGTGAACATACAAATTTTTCAAAAAAACATCCGTGTTTATCTAAAGTTCAAGGACTCTATCTAGGGCGATATGCTATACTTTTTGGGACAGTAAAGTTGAATGACGGTGGCGACTTCAAAAAAGGTGGTGGTGCTTATGGAGATAAGTACTGAAATCGAAGAAAGGAGAAGCCTTTTGTCTGTTGAAACAGCGTTAGGGCTAATGATCAGTTTCGGTTCATTTACCGCTACTTTGATCTTTGGCATCCTAGCCTTGACCAACAAAAATGACAAAAAGAAATAGCCGTCACTTTTTCCCGGAGACGACTATTTCCAACTTAGAATAAAATTCTGTCACCGGGTTTAGCGGTGCTGTCAAAAGGGAACTGTTGACGCAGTTCCTTTTTTCGTTTTTATTATAGCACAACTTCGGCTTCTTCTTCAATTCTGATTGATATATAAGAAGGATTTATGGAGACAACTAATTGGCTGGACCAATAGATTCCGACTTAAAAAATGATTACTCAAAATTTATGACAAGCTTTTTATCCAATCCTTGTGCTAGTTCGATCACTAACTCAATACTAGGATTCATTTCACCTGTTTCAACTCGTGAAATGGTTGATTGAGGTTTTCCAATTTTTTGCGCTAATTGTTTTTGTGTTAATCCAGCACTTTTCCTTAATTCTGCTAGTTTTAACGCAACATCTAATTTATCTTCTTCAATTTCCATTAGATGCACAAATTCTTCACTTTTTTCCGCTCTTTTTTTTATATAATTTTGTACTTGACTCATCATATCCACCTCTCGTTCTTACTTAAAAAATTGTCTCGCACCTTTCTACCTTTTTCTAACTCTCGTCTGGAAAGCTTATTTGCTTTCTTTCGAAACCCATGAGTAATAAAATATTCATTCCCTTTTCTTTGAAAATATATCCCTCTTAAAGCATTACTACTTATACTTGCTCGCACTTCATGTAGATTGCTCTCCAGTTTTTTTACCCACTTTTGCCGCATGGCTGTATGTATATCTGTTTTTTCAATTTTATCAATGATTGATAAAATTTTTGCAGCCTCATTGTCACTCAATGAATCAAGGAATCTTTCAAAATCATCGTCCCACTTAAATTTAGGATGATTCAACTTATTTCCTTGTAATCATATCATTATATAGCGAATTAGCTATATTTTTCTACTATTTGTTAAAAACTTTTTTCTTTAGGCAAATCAAAATTTCATGTTTATTTTTCCCTTCTTTTCATGGTTGATTTATCCTTTACACAATCAATTACGCTAATTAAAGACTATTATTTTAATCTATATTGCTATCCTTAAATCAAAACACAAAAAAAGCGCCTAAAAAGGCGCTTTTGGTAGAAATTTGGAAAACTGAGCTTTTAAAAGTACGTAAACAAAGGTTTTTGATCCTTGAGTTTTACCATCATTTCCGATACATCTTAAACTCTAAGAATAAATCATTATAGATTCCTAAGTATTCTGAACCGAGATTTTCGTAAACTTCAAGATGCGAAATCGTTTCATCAGATGGATAAAATTGTTCATCTTCGGAGATTTCCTTTGGTAACAATGCTTTGGCTGCTTTATTTGGTGTAGAGTAGCCGATATATTCTGCATTTTGAGCGGCATTCTCCGGATCGAGCATGAAGTTGATAAAATCATAGGCGCCTTCTTGGTTTTTAGCTGTTTTTGGCATGACGATGTTATCAAACCAAAGATTTGAGCCTTCTGTTGGGATCACATAATGTAAATGTTCATTTTCATACATCATATCTGCTGCTTCACCTGAGAAAGTCACAGCTGCTGATGCCTCTTCGTTGATCATATACATTTTGATCTCATCTGCAACGATTGCTTTGACATTTGGCGTCATTTTATTCAATTTTTGAGCTGCTTCGTTCAGTTCGGTCATGTCTTTGCTGTTCAAAGAATACCCTAAACTATTCAAAGATAAGCCCATCACTTCTCTTGCTCCATCAATCAACATCAAGCTGTCTTTCAATTCTGGTTTCCAAAGGTCATCCCAATGCTTGATTTCTTCTTTGTCGAACACTTTATTGTTATACACGATACCCAGAGTTCCCCAGAAATAAGGAATCGAATATTTATTATCAGGATCGAAATCCAAATCCAAGAAGCGATCATCGATATTGTTCAAGCCTTTGATCTTACTATGATCTAAAGGCATGACAAGTTTTTCTTCAATCATTTTTTGGATCATGTATTCACTAGGAATAGCAATATCATAATTGGTTCCGCCCTGTTGGATCTTGGTAAACATGGCTTCATTCGAGTCAAATGTTTCGTAATTGACTTTATAACCGGATTCTTGTTCAAACTTCGTGATTAAACTAGGATCGATGTAGTCTCCCCAGTTATAAATGGTCACGATTTTCGCTCCACTCATTCCGCTCGCTTTTTCTAATTGTCTAACACTGACAAGCAATACACCAATGATCAAGATAATACCGATCAGTAAAGATTGTAATTTTTTCATCGTAAACGAGCCACCTCCTCACGGTTGCGGCGATTTTTTTTCAATCGTTTTGGTCGGTTTTCTTTACTGATAAAGTAGTAACCGATCACTAACACCATCGAGAACAGGAAGACAAGTGCGCTCAATGCGTTGATCTCTAAGCTGATTCCTTGCCGCGCTCTTGAATAGATCTCAACGGATAAAGTAGTAAAGCCGTTCCCTGTTACAAAGAAAGTGACCGCAAAATCATCCAAAGAGTATGTGAACGCCATGAAATAACCGGCAATGATTCCTGGAGATAAAAACGGTAAAATGATATTTTTTACGACTTGGAAATTATTCGCCCCTAAATCTCTCGCAGCATCCACCATCGAATCGTTCATTTCTTGCAATTTTGGTAAGACCATTAAAACAACAATAGGGATACTGAAAGCGATATGGGAAAGCAAGACACTCTGAAAGCCTAACCCAAAGCCGATTAGCGTAAAGAAAATCAAAAAACTCGCACCGATGATCACATCAGGAGAAACAAGTAAAATATTGTTCATGCTCAATAGCGCCGTTCGTGCTTGACGTTTTTTCGTGTAATAGATCCCCATCGCTCCAAATGTCCCGATGATCGTTGCAATCAAAGCCGATAAGAACGCCAGCATAAATGTATTCAATACGATGATGATCAGTCGTGTATCCTCAAATACCGCTTGATAATTCTCCCAAGTAAAGCCGGTAAAGCTGTTCATCGTTCCGCCTTCATTGAAGGAATAAAAAATCAAATAAAAAATCGGTAAATACAATAATAGAAAGACAACTGTTAGATAGAGATACGACCATTTGAATTTTTTTCTCATGAGCGACCTCCTTTTTTCTTCTCACCAGTTAGTAACATCACAATGAACATAGCGATGATCAAAATCACGCCGATCGTTGAACCCATGCCCCAATTTTGCGTCACTAAGAAATGCTGTTCGATCGCTGTACCTAGCGTGATCACTCGATTTCCACCTATCAAACGTGTCAACATAAAAAGTGATAGTGAGGGAATGAAAACTGCTTGTACCCCACTTTTCACGCCATTCAACGACAAAGGAAAAATCACTCGGCGAAATGTTTCAAAATTACTTGCTCCTAGATCTTTACTAGCACTCAATAATGAAGAATTCATTTCTTCTAAAGCGTTAAAAATCGGCATGATCATGAAAGGAATCTCGATATATGTCGCTACGAATAAGAAGCTAAAATCAGTAAATAAAATCTGTTGCGGGCCAATGTCGACAAACTCGAAAAAGTGGTTGACACTTCCATGGATACTGAAAATCCCGATAAAGGCATATGCCTTCAACAATAAATTGACCCATGTCGGTAAAATGATCAACATCAACCATAATTGCTTATGTTTCAATTTCGTTAAAAAATAAGCTGTTGGATAGCTGATCAACAATGTGAATAATGTAATCAAGAACGCATACCATACCGAATTGATCGTCATGGCGATGTAAGTTCCTGAAGTAAAGTACGCAGCATAATTGCTTAATGTAAACTGACCACTCATATCAAAAAAAGATTGATAGATGATCATCAAAACAGGCGCAATCACAAATAATCCAAGCCACAAAACATAAGGGATGGAATAGATCCTACGCATTGTTCTCATATTCTCTCCCCCTATTCTTCGTAGCTTTCCAAACGTGCATCGAAGTCTTCTTCTGACTCATTGAAACGCATAACGTGGATGTCTTCTGGTTCAAAGGCTAAGCCGACTTGACTCCCTTCGCGCGCTTTTTTCGTTGAGTGG
This sequence comes from Enterococcus sp. AZ171, assembly GCF_051714005.1. NCBI lineage: Bacteria > Bacillati > Bacillota > Bacilli > Lactobacillales > Enterococcaceae > Enterococcus > Enterococcus sp. AZ171. Next base: position 2,239,020 of record NZ_JBIORA010000001.1, read on the forward strand.
ACCATCCATTCATTTTGTTGCTCATCATAGCAAATGATCTCATAATGGACACCACGAAATAGCTGAGTGTCAACTGTCACGACTAATTTCCCTTTATCCGGTGTTGTGATCGTTAAATCCTCTGGACGAAGTACGACTTCAACTGGTTCATTGACGCGCATCCCACCATCGACACACTCAAATTGTTTGCCCACAAACTCAACCAAGTTATCTTCAATCATCACGCCATTGACGATATTGCTTTCACCAACAAAATCTGCCACAAAATGATTGATTGGTTCATCATAAATATCCACAGGAGTACCACTTTGGACGATTTTCCCTTTGTTCATCACAAAAATCTCATCACTCATTGCTAACGCTTCTTCTTGATCATGCGTCACAAAAATAAAGGTGATCCCTAAACGTTGTTGTAGTTCGCGCAACTCATATTGCATATCAGTACGTAACTTTAGATCCAAGGCTGATAACGGTTCATCCAATAACAAGACTTTCGGCTCATTGACGATAGCTCGCGCGATGGCCACCCGTTGGCGTTGTCCCCCTGACATCTCGCTGATCTCCCGCGTTTCATATCCAGGTAATTGCACCATACGTAATGCGTCTTTGACTTTTTTTTCGATTTCTGATTTAGGCATTTTTTTGATTTTCAATCCAAATGCAACATTATCAAATACATTCATATGAGGAAATAAGGCGTAATCTTGGAAAACCGTATTGACTTGGCGCTTATTTGCCGGTAGATCGTTTAGGCGCTTTCCTTCAAAATAAATATCTCCTTCGGTTGCTTCCGTAAATCCTGCAATGATTCGTAAAATCGTTGTTTTCCCACAACCAGAAGGCCCCAACAATGTATAAAATTTCCCTTGTTCGATCTCAAAACTGACATTCTTCAAAATTGTTTCATCATCATAGCTTTTTACGACCTGATCGAATGATATGATTGGTTTTCCCACTTTTTCTGCCCCCTATATTACAAGTATGATTCGGTTGCGACGATCAATACCTTAGTTTGTTTGTTTTGATGATTGCGTAATTGATGGTGTGTCGTTGCCTGATAGTACATCGATTGACCTTTTTTTGCTACATACTCTCGCTCACCCAAGCTTAGCGCGATCTCCCCTTCTAAGACAAAGATAAATGTCTCTGAGAGTGAAGGTTCAAAGGTTTTATATTCACCAGCTGTATCGAATGTCAATAAAACTGGTTCCATTTCTTTTTCGTTGGAATCTGTCACTAACCATTCCAGTTCATAACCATTTTCCTCATCATAATAGACCGTTCGATCTTCTTTCGTATAAACGATTTGAAGGTTGGGTGTTTCTTGATGAAAAAAAGCTTCTGGGGTAACTCCTAATACTTCAAGGATTGAGAAAAATGTTTCCATCGATGGCGAACTTAAATCCCGCTCAAGTTGTGAGATATAGCCCTTTGATAAATCTGTCCGCTCCCCTAATTCTTCTTGTGTCAAGTTTTTTTGGATACGCAGATTTCGTAACTTCTCACCAATTTCCATTTGTCACTGTCCCCCTATGCGAAGTTTTCTAATAGTAAACTCCAAGTTTACTACCACCTGTATTAGTATACAAATTTCCGCTGAAAAAACAACCCTTTTGCTTGAATTTCCTTTGTACTTTTTCGGTTATCTCGACTTTTTTTTAGAAGAAATTAATCAGCAAACTACTAGAAAATGAAACGCTTTATGGTATGATTAAGGAAAATTTCGAAAGGAGTACCTTCTATCTAATGAATACATTCAAACAGTTTCAAGTAAACAACGAGCCTACTTTTCATACAAGCATCGTTGACAAAGAATTTCCTGAGCTGACTAATAATGAAGTTTGGGTAAAAATCGCTTACTCAGATGTCAATTATAAAGATGCGTTAGCTTGTAGTGAACATGGCCAAGTGATTCGTCATTATCCAATGACTCCCGGAATTGATTTTTCTGGTGTCGTCATGAAAAGCTTGGACAAACGATTTCAACCAGGAGATCAAGTTCTAGCAACCGGCTATGGGTTGGGTGTTAGTCAACCTGGTGGCTATAGCGATTACCAGAAAGTAACTGGAGATTGGCTCATCCCTCTTCCAGAAACGATGACCCTACGTCAGGCAATGGTTTTAGGCACCGCTGGTTTGACTGCTGCACTTTGCGTGAATGCTTTACTTACCCAAGGAATGAAAGCAGAGGACAAAGTGATCGTCACTGGTGCCTCTGGCGGAGTTGGTAGTGTGGCAATTGCCATGTTGCATAAAATGGGCTTTCAGCAAATCACCGCATTTTCTCGTAAAGAAGAAGCAAAGACTTGGCTACAGAAACTAGGGGCGACTCAAGTCGTTCATCCAGAAGCCTTTCTACCAGAAAAAAATAAACCGTTAGATAAACAACAAGTCGATTATGTGATCGATACTGTTGGGGGCGAACAGCTCACACGATTATTGCCTTTGATTGCTTATGATGGCGCAGCTGCTCTCTGTGGCAATGCGGGTGGTATCAAATTGACAACAACAGTGTTACCTTTTATTTTACGTAATATCCAGTTGATCGGTATCGATTCAGTCAATGTCCCACATGAGAAACGCTTGAATATCTGGCAACAACTAGCAGACCTATCTGTAACAGATCATTTAGTCGTCAATGAGATCACCTTAGATCAATTGGAAGAAACGACCCAAAAAATCCTTGATGGGACACACCAAGGAAGAACACTTGTCACTGTAGGTGAAACAATATGAAGGTATTGATCACAGCCGGTGGCACAAGCGAACGAATCGACCAAGTCCGCTCGATCACGAATCATTCGACTGGACGATTAGGTCAAGCCATCGCAGAAGCCTTTCTGGCTCACGAGACTGTGACGATCGACTATGTAACGACACGATCTGCTGTAAAGCCTACTGCTTCTGAGCATTTGAAGATCCATCTCATCGAATCTACTCAAGACTTATTGACTACATTAGAACGATTGATGCAAGAAAATACCTATGATACCATTATCCATAGCATGGCAGTTAGTGATTTCACACCGGCTTTCAGTCTTTCTGAACAACAGTTTGCTGAGCGCTTGAGTAAAGAGGCATTGACCCCTGATTCACTGCCGGCATGGTTTGCAGAAACAGAACGAACCGCTAGTAAAGAAGCCAAGATTTCATCTGATACGGACTATCTCTTTTTGACATTGAAGAAAACACCAAAGATTATTCGTTCTTTACGCCAATGGCAACCAAATGCTGTCATCGTTGGTTTTAAATTATTAGTCGATGTCTCGAAAGAACACTTATTGGAAGTAGCTAAAAATAGCTTGATCACCAATCAAACCGACTATATTTTAGCAAATGACTTGACCCAAGTCAGTGAAACACAACATCATGGATACTTATTATCAAAAAATGGAGAGGTCATAGAAGCCGATACCAAGCAAGAGATTGCAAAATGTATCGTCACTGCGATTTTAAAATAAGGAGGAATTCACGATGAAAAAAATCCTATTAGGCGTATCGGGCAGTATCTCTGCTTATAAAAGTGCAGATATCACAAATCAACTAGTCAAACTCGGTTATCAAGTCGATGTCATCATGACAAAAAGTAGTACCAAATTTATTACACCTTTAACATTGCAATCCCTTTCAAAACGTGCTGTCCATACAGACGTTATGCAAGAAAACGATCCTTCAGTGATCAACCATATCGAGCTAGCCAAACAAGCAGACTTGTTTTTGATTGCACCAGCCACTGCAAATATTATCGGCAAGTTAGCGAATGGTCTAGCGGATGATCTCTTATCGACTGTTGCCATGGCACTTTTACCGGAAACACCAAAATTGATTGCACCGGCGATGAATACTAATATGTACCAACATCCGATCAATCAAAGAAATTTAATGACGCTAAAAGAAATCGGTTATCAAGAGATTGAACCTAGAGAATCCCTCTTAGCTTGTGGCGATTACGGAAAAGGTGCTTTAGCGGATAACCAAATCATTATCGACCAAGTCACACTTCTGCTGAATCAGAGGTCGGTCTAGTATTTAAGGAGTTATGATGAAAAATACCAAAAACTTTACTTTAACTGCTATGTTTTTAGCAATTATGATCTTACTCGCTGTCACGCCTCTCGGATTTATTCCAATTGGGCCGATCAACGCAACAACGATGCATATCCCTGTCATCGTCGCTTCAATTATTTTAGGTCCTCGGCTAGGTGCCTTTCTCGGTGGCACATTTGGTTTGATCAGTCTGATTCGCAGTACGTTCATACCAACACCGTTGTCTTTTGTTTTCTCACCGTTTATTCCGGTGATCGGCACAGATCAAGGAAGCTGGAAAGCCTTGATCATTGCCTTGATACCTAGAATCCTGATCGGTGTTGTTCCTTATTTCGTGTATAAAGGAATACAGCGATTGACAAAAAACAAAGTTAGTCCGCTCTCATTGTTTCTCGCAGGGATCGCTGGTTCTCTGACCAATACGATCTTAGTGATGAACTTGATCTATTTTCTATTCCAACAAGATTATGCACAGGTTCTTGGGACAAATATCAATGCAGTCTATTCAGCAGTTTTAGCGGTCATCTTTACTAGTGGCGTACCAGAAGCAATCGTCGCTGGTTTAGTCACAGCTGCGGTATCTACCGTTTTACTACGAATGATTCGTTAATGATCGGATTAAAAAACCAAAAAAGAGTGATGCGGTATGGTAGCTCTTTTTTGGTTTTTTTGTTGATAAGTGTTTAGTCCTGAATTTTTTATCTTTTGGTGTTACCATGATTGATACAGATATGTAGCGAAAGGATGAAGAAAATGAATATTTTTGTAGTAGGAGCAAACGGACAAATTGGGCGTCATTTGATCCAAAAACTCGGAACAACCGAACATCAAGTTTACGCGGGTGTGCGAGATGTTGCCAACCAAGCGATTTATGATGAAGAAAATATCGCTTATGTTCCCTTTGATTTAACTTGGTCTTCAGAAAAAATGGCGGAAGCCTTTCAAGAGAGTGAACTCGTCATCTTTGCTGCTGGTTCTCAAGGAAAAAATCTTTTACAAGTTGATTTAGACGGCGCAATCAAAACAATGATTGCAGCAGAGCAAGCAAATATCTCTCGTTATTTGATGATCAGTGCAGCTTTTGCGGATAACCGTGAGAAATGGCCTGAGTCAATGACTGATTATTATATTACCAAATATTATGCAGACGAATGGTTGAAAAATCAGACATCATTAGATTATGTCATACTACAACCTGTAGCTTTGACGAACGACGAGGAGGTCACTTCGATCCAATTGACCAAACCAGACGAAAAACCAGCTCAATCGATTACAAGAAAAACGGTAGCAGAAGTTTTAGCAGCGTTAGTGGATCAACCAAACATTTCAAAAACAACTGTTGTACTATCTGAAGGATCAGCTACAGTATCGGATGCCATCAAACAACTTGTTGAGGAGGCTTGATCATGCGTGGAATCTCTATGAAACATCCCGGTTCAGCAGACGTTTTGACTGAAGTGGATGTCCCTAGACCTATTCCAAAAGCTGGGGAGTTATTGTTAAAAGTCCACACCGCTGCGGTCAATCGTACGGATATCATGCGTCGCGAAAATACTACACTTCAAGCGCCTTACCCGATCTTAGGTGTAGAGGTTGCTGGTGAAGTCATTGAAAACGCAAGTGACCGTTCTGAGTTTTCAACTGGAACAAGAGTCTATGGTCTAGTGAATTTAGGTGGCTATGCAGAATATGCCGTAATCCCAGCAGATCGAGCAATCCTCTTGCCCGATTCCCTTGACTACGTATCAGCCGCTGGTATCGCTGAAGTTTTCTTGACTGCCTATCAAACCTTGTATTGGTTAGGAAAACTCCAAAAAAATGAGACTGTCTTGATTCATGCTGGCGCAAGTGGCGTTGGTACTGCAGCGATCCAATTAGCCAAACAATATTCGCAAGCACGCATCATCGTTACCGCAGGTTCAGCTGAAAAGTTAGCCTTTTGCCAAGAATTAGGCGCAGATGAAGTAATCAACTATAAAACGCAAGATTTCGCGGAGGAAGTAAAAAAGATAACTGATGGGCATGGAGTTGATGTCATCTTAGATTTCATCGGTGCTTCTTATTGGGAAAAAAATCTGGCATCGATTGCTGTAGATGGTCGCTGGGTCTTGATTGGCACACTAGGAGGCACAACAGTCGAGTCTCTTGATTTAAGCGTTTTGCTGCAAAAAAGAATCCAATTGATTGGTACGCTATTGACACCAAGAAGTGATGAATACAAAGCAAAACTGACTCAAGAGTTTATGAAAAACATCGATCCTTATTTTGAAACCGGAGCGATCCGTCCAATCATTGATCGAACCTTTCCATTATCAGAAGCAAAAGAAGCCCATGAATATATGGAAGCCAACAAAAACGTTGGAAAAATCATTTTGACAGTCAGTGAAACTTAAAAAGAGAACCTAGGGCATGCGCCTTAGGTTCTCTTTTTATATCATTTCTATTATTGTGCAGAGACAAATTTTGCTGCTTGTTGTCCTGCTTGACGTCCAAAAATAATGATTTCCGCTACAGAGTTTCCGCCGATGCGGTTTTCACCGTGTAAGCCACCAGTGACTTCACCTGCTGCGTAAAGTCCAGTGATCGGTTGTCCGTCTTTATCCACAACTTCTGTGTTCGTATTGATTTTGATTCCACCCATCGTATAGTGGATACCAGGTGCGATTTTGATCGCATAGTAGTTTGGTTTAGACAGATCATGCTCCATGGCTGTCGTACGACCAAATGCTGTATCGTCTTGATTGGCAACTTCTTCGTTCCAAGTTGTTACTGTTTGTGCTAATGTTTCTGCTGGTAAGTTGATTTTCTCTGCCAATTCTTCAATCGTCTCACCTGCAGTTACATAACCTTTTTCATCATAAAACTCAATGGCTGTTGCGCGATCGCGTACCCCTTGGTCAAAAATCAAATAAGCAGATTTTTCTGGCAATGCAGTGATTGCATCTGATACTTTGTCTCGTGTATTCATTTCGTTGACGAAACGCTCGCCATCTTGATCGACTAAGATCGCTCCTTCACCACGTACCACTTCTCCGATCAAGAATCCTTCATCTTGTTGAACCGTTGGATGGATCTGGATCTTATCCATATCGACCGTTTGACCGCCTAATTTTTCAATCATCTTGATACCATCGCCTGTTGATCCCACTTGATTCGTCGTTACATATCCTTCCAGATCTGGACGGTAAGTTTGGATGTATTGCTCACTCGCACCGAATCCACCAGTTGTAACAACTACAGCCTTACCAGTGATTTCTTTTGGTTCTTCCCCTTGGACTTGGACTGTTACTTGGTTAACTGTATCTCCCGTTTTTTGGATATCTGTCACTTCAGTATTTACAAAAATCGGGATTTGGCGTTCGTGGACATTTCGTAATAACCCATCGACTAAATAGCCACCAATAGCAGAACCATCAGAAGGGCGATGTGTTCGTCTTTCGCTCATTCCACCAGTGATCGTCAAGTTATCTAATTTAATGCCATTTTCATCTAACCACTCGATTGCAGCAGCCGAATGATCGACAAAATAGCGTAACATTTCTTTATCATTTGTGCCATTCGCACCTGCTAATGTTTCTTCATAAAAGGCGTCGTTCGAATCAGTGATACCTTCTTCTTCTTGGAATTTTGTTTCAGATGCGTTCATTCCACTTGAAGATTTTAATGTATTTCCACCAGCAACTGGCATTTTTTCAAAAATGACTGGATTCAAGCCTGCATCTTTTGCTTCGATTGCAGCTGCCATACCAGCTCCTCCTCCGCCGACGATGATCAAATCATATTCTTCTTTCATATCAGCTGGATTTGTGTAAGTTTGAGCAGACGCTCCGGATGATACTTCTGTTGATTCTTTTGTGGAAGAGCTACTGGATGCAGATTCTTTTTCATCAGGCGTACAGGCACCTAAGGCAAAAATTGCTGTAACTGTCAGTAACCCTTTAATTGTTTTCTTCATAGTTGTCCTCCTAAAATTTAACACTTACCCCATCATAAGTGATAGCATTCACAAATTCAACCAACAATTTACATTTTCCGTACTACTGGTATCTCACTCTTTTATAAATAACCATTAATATTCCAAATTTTTCAAGTTTTCGTTAGTAACTATCGAAAAACAGTCGAGTTTCTTGAATAAATAGTCAGGCAAAAAAAAATTTTTTTTTTGATCCAAACAGAAGATTTGGGCTTTTTTCATTAGACAAGTATAATCGATATGAAACACGAAGGAGTTCATTTATGAAATTTATCAAACATTTTTTTTCAAAAGGGAGTAAGTCTGCTGGGAAGGTCACTCATGCGATTTACATCATTTTACGTATCATTGTGGTGGTCATGCTCGTCGACCAATTGATCGACCGGAACATGGGGAATATCATGCTCTTATTATTAACTTTATTATTGTTTGAAATCCCCTATTTACTAGAAAAATTACTAAAGATCCAAATCCCTAACACACTGGAAATCATCATCTTATCCTTTATTTTCAGTGCCACTGTCTTGGGTGAATTAAGTGACTTTTATGGCTACTTTTCACTATGGGACACAGCGTTACACGCACTAAGCGGCTTCCTAGCAGGTGGTGTCGGTTTTTCTCTTGTCTATCTTTTGAACAAAAACACGAAAACAATGAATCTGACGCCATTACTAGTCGCTCTAGTCTCTTTCTGTTTTTCCATGACCGTAGGGGTTTTTTGGGAATTTATCGAATTCTCTGCGGATCAAGTCTTGCAGATGGACATGCAAAAAGATAACTATGTTGATCAGATCAACAGTGTCAAATTAAGTGAGGATGGCAACACCGTATATAAGATCAAAGATATCCAACAAACAACCGTCACATATAAAGATGAGCATGGCAAAACCAAAGAGTATGTCATGGCAGATGGGTACTTAGACATCGGGATCTTAGATACGATGAAAGATTTATTCGTCAATTTTATCGGAGCCCTTGTCTTCAGCGTTTTCGGCTATCTTTATACACGAAACGATTATCGGAAATTTACGTTCATCCGGAACTTCATCCCTAGAAAAAAAGGTGTGACCACACGGATGGATACTGCTGGAAACAAAAAAGAGTAGCTGGAGAAAAAGTAAATTTGATTTTAGTTTTTGACCTCAAGCCCAAATAACCGGCTGAACCATAAGCGATAATAGTCAGAAAAAAGGTGAAATCCACAGAAATTCAAAGAGTAATTTTTGGGGATTACACCTTATTTCTCGTGACCAAACACTTCTGTCCCACCTTTTTTTGTTTTCTAGGATCAATAGCCATGATCTTTTGAAGTTCTGTTTTTTTGTCTGTTGTAAACCAGTCACAAAAACAATGATTGACATATTTATCTAATGAATGGCCTAAATCATTCGAACGATCAGGATAAATTGCTAGATTTGGCAGAAATACCTGCTTGGAATCCTAATAAGCTATTTTACGCTGGAAATGGACAAGTAATGAACGTGAGGTTCTTTTCCATGCGAAATTTTTGTAGTATTTTAGCAAAACACCTTGCATTTTTTGGTGATTCAACTATCTCGAGTATCTAATTGACTCTTATAACTAAATCATCTGGACGATTTGTTGTTTTTTTATTAACAGGATTATACACACAAACCTCTTTCTAAGTTGACCTATTATTTCTTGATATTTAAATAACGTTGGTATATGAACTAATAACTTTAATACCTTAGTGAAGGATTTTCCACTTAGCGATCAACCTAATAATTCTCTAACATTGAAGCAATTTGAAGCGTTAGGAAAAAAATGAAATTCCTTTTTGTTTCTATCCTTAAAATCGTGTATACGGTATTCGCAAGCCAACTCCGTCAAAAATAAGCCGTGAAACCCAAAAATTTGAAGAACAATTTTCGGGTTTCACGGCTTATTTCTCGGAGCTGAATACTTCTGTCATCACCTATTTTTTAGGTGCCTTTTTTAATTTTCGATGATAAAATATCTATCACCATTTCATAATCGGGATTTTCGCTACCATCAAATTTCTCAGGGATGAACGTGAAACCTAAACTTTGATAAAGTTTGATTGCTGGATGACTCCATGTCTGTGTGTGTAAATAAATTGGACTTTGTGTCGTTATTTGCTGAAAACAACGGAGCACTTCGATCGTCAAACTTCTGGCAATCCCTTTTCCTTGATGTTCTGGCTTGACCGCTAACCAATGAAAAAGCGGATATTCTTTCTCACGAAGCTTCCACCAAGCAGTGCATGTGGCAATGCGTTCACCTTGTTCGTTGACCACAAAATACATGCGCTTTGCCAGTTCTTCTGGATAAGGGGCAAAAGCTTGGTCAAAGTAAACCAGTGCTTCCTCCACAGAGTCAAATTCACCGACTGCTGTTTCAATGATTGCCCAATCCTGCTCTGCGCCTGGTTGATACTTTTCAAAGCGATACTGCTGATTCAAGGGATAAGAAGGCAATTCTTCATTGAGTGGGCGTGTCATCCAAATCTCTGCATAGGGCAATTGCTTATCTAACATCACGCCACCTACTTTCCTTTAGCTTCTTTTTTCACCAATGATCCGTACTTCTGTTTCTAATGCGACATCAAACTTCTCTTTGATCACCTCTTGGATATGGGCAATCAACTCTGTATAATCAGTTGCTGTTGCATGGTCGATATTGACGATAAAGCCGGCATGTTTTTCCGAAATCTGTGCGCCGCCCCATTTCAAACCTTGTAAGCCTGCTTCTTGGATCAGTTGTCCTGTGAAGTGTCCTTCAGGTCGTTTGAAGACACTACCGCATGAAGGGTATTCCAATGGTTGTTTTGCTTCACGCAATTCCGTCAATTCGTCCATCCGACCTTTGATCATCTCATGATCACCAGGTGTTAATTGGAAACGAGCTTCTAAGACGATGGCCTCCATCTTCTGTAATTCACTGTGGCGATAAGAAAAGGCCATTTCTTCATTTGACAGAGTTTGGATCGTCCCATCACTTAATAATAAATCGACTTCTGCAAACACGTCTTTGATCTCCCCACCGTAAGCTCCTGCATTCATGTAGACTGCACCGCCGATACTTCCAGGAATCCCACAGGCAAATTCGAATCCTGTCAAAGATTCTGCTAAGGCTGCATACGTCGTATCGATCAGTTTCGCACCTGCTTCTGCAATCACCATCGTGCCTTCAACGCTGATTTGGTTCATCTCTGTCAACATGATGACCACGCCGCGTATCCCACCATCTTGGACGATCAAGTTACTTGCATTTCCTAATACCAACCATGGCACTTGGTTTTCTCGACAATAGTCAACTAACTGTTTGACTTCTGATTTGGTTTTGGGAAAAGCTAAAACATCTACCGGTCCACCGGTTTTGGTAAATGTATAATGACTTAACGGTTCATCAAGCAACAGATTCAACTCTGGATTTTTTTTAACGATATCTTCTTTATTCACTGAGGACTTTCCTTTCTTTTCAAACGTCCCCATCATTCTATCACGCTTAAAACAATCTTGCCAGTTTTGCTCAAAGCTGATGACGATAAAGATTATTCAACATCTCCTCACAAAGTGCATGGCTCTCATAAATGTTGGTTTGTTTTAACTTTTCATTATTTGGCGTCGGTTGTTGGATTTCTTCAAAAAATCGTTCAACCATTGGCACAAAACCACGTTTGCTCAGCGTGGTTTCCCAATCACCAAATTTCTTTATTTCCACCGTATCTGGTTTACGGATGACTAATTCTGTCAGATCACTCAATTCATAGGTTCCTTGTTTGCTCGTTACTTGATAGGTTTCAGTATTTGCACCACTTCCAAGATCCATCGTCACAATTGCCATTTGGTTCGCAGTTTCAAGTTGCAACATCGCTACTTCCATAGATTCTTCCTTTTCTCGGATATGAGAAGTTGTTTTGATCACTGGTTCGTCTAATAAATAAACAGCCGTGTCCACCAGATGCAAAAACAGATCGTAAATGACAAAAGCAGTTGTTTCTTTTGCCGCAATGCGATTTTTTTGTAACTGGATCAACCGTTTTTCTGGAATTGCTTTTAATTCTTCGACCATTGGGGCGAATCGTCGGTTGAAGCCCACCATTAAAATCACTTGATGTTGTTCTGCCAATTCTTGTAACTCTTGGATTTCTTTTAGGTCGACACTTAAAGGCTTGTCGATATAAACATGGATATTATGTTCCAAACATTTTTTAGCTAATTGAAAATGAACGCTTGTTGCCGCATGGATCATACATGCTTCGATCTCCTCTTCAATTAAGTCATCCAAAGACTCATACAAATGAGCAAATCCATAGGTTTTCTTCAGACGATCTTTCGTTACCTGATTACGTGTCGCAAAATAAAAATCAACCATTCCTTGTTTCCCTGCATATGTGGGTAAATATGCTTTTTCGGCAATGTTACCTACTCCTACTACGCCAATTTTCATGATTTCCCTCCTGCTATCTGTTATTACTCTTATCTTACACTATTTTTAATAAAAATGAGGTACAATATAATCGCACAGACTTGATAGAAAAAGGAGCGTGTTTTTTTGAAACTGATTTCGTGGAATGTCAATGGTTTAAGAGCCATCGTCAACAAAAATTTTCTAGAAACATTTAAGGAATTTGATGCAGATTTCTTCTGTCTTCAAGAAACAAAGCTACAAGAAGGTCAAATCGACTTGGATTTACCAGGTTACCATCAATATTGGAATTATGCAGTCAAAAAAGGCTATTCAGGTACAGCGATCTTCGCCAAAGAACCTGCATTGAACGTTTCTTATGGAATGGGCATTGATGTCCATGATCAAGAAGGCCGATTGATCACGTTAGAATATCCTGAATTTTACTTAGTCACTTGCTATACACCAAATTCACAAAATGAATTGAAACGTCTCGATTACCGTTTAGAATGGGAATCTGCTTTTTATGATTATTTAGAAGAGTTGAAAAAACAAAAACCGGTAATTGTTTGTGGGGATCTAAATGTTGCCCATGAGAACATCGATTTGAAAAATTGGAAAACGAATCAAAAAAGTGCCGGTTTCTCTATCGAAGAACGAAACGCATTGTCTCATTTACTTGATAATGGTTTTGTAGATACTTTCCGTTACTTCTATCCAGAGTTAGAAGGTGTCTATTCTTGGTGGAGTTATCGTTTCAATGCTCGAAAAAACAATGCAGGTTGGCGTATCGATTATTTCTTGACGAGTGAAGATTTGACACCTCGTTTGGTTGATGCAAAAATCCATACATCGATTCTAGGTAGTGACCACTGCCCTGTCGAATTAATTATCGAATAGTTAGGATAGCAACGGAAGAAATTGGGTTGTCCCGATTTTCTTCCTTTGATCCTTCACTGGCACCATATTTACTTGATACATAGTCTGAAAAAGCTATTTCTTTTCATACAAATCTATGTTATGGTTTATTTTTTAAAGGAGGCTTATTTGAAAATGAATTTTATCGCGATGGACTTTGAAACTGCGAACCACCAATCTCATAGTGCGTGTTCCTTAGCCCTTGTCAAAGTGGAGAACAGTCAGATTGTCGATGAATTTTATACCTTGATCCAACCGGAAACGCCATTTTTCTGGCGGAACATCCAGATCCATGGTATCCGACCCGAAGATGTCCAACAGGCACCTAAATTTCCAGATGTTTGGCAGAAAATCGAAAAGTATTTCCAAAAAAACCGATTAGTCGTTGCGCATAACGCCGCATTTGATACAAAAGTATTAGCTGGTTGTTTAGATTATTATCAGTTGCCTCAACCGAACTATCTCTCATTGTGTACCGTCAAAACAAGTCGCCGCTTGTTTCCAGAAATGCCAAATCATCGCTTGAATACAGTTTGTGAAAATTTGGATATCACGTTGAAAAATCACCATGATGCGTTAGAAGATAGTCGAGCATGTGCGGAAATCTTGTTATATCAGGAAAAATATTTTGGGACAGACCCATTGAAAAAATTAGTCACAGTGAAATAGTTCAACTAGCTAAAATAAGCTAATTCTTGCATTTCTATTGGTTGATTCCCTCGTACGAAAGAATCAAAGATGATGATAAATAAAGAACCTGAAAAGTGGACAACTATTTTTCAGGTTCTTTGTTTTTGAAATCAGTTTATTTTATGCTCGATCGTTCGTTTCATCTTGATTATCGCCAATGATTGACCTTGTCTTCTCGAAGAGTCAACACTTTGGGTTTCCTCTTGAAACCCCATTTTTTGATAAAGATTTATGGCTCGTTGATTGCCCGCCAATACGTCAAGAACCAACGTACTAAATCGCGCATTTTCTGTAGCCCAAATGATTGCCTCCTCTAAAAGAATCTTACCTAACCCCATTCCCCAATATTCTTTCAAGATACTGATCCCTATTTCGCCATGACGGGGCAAGTCAGGTTTGGGAGCAACAGAAACAACACCTACCACCTGTTTTTGACACAGGCTAAAAATAATAAATGTTCTGCACTTTCTTTTATTCGAGACAATTCAGTTGCAAGTACCTCTTTACTTTTATTGAGTGAACGCTCCTCAACAACAAAATAATCCGTTTCTTGTCTCGCTTGGCGTAGCATCACTAACAATCCTTCAGCATCTGATTTCTCCGCTTCTTTTAACGTCAGTTCAACATCATTAGCCATGAGAATTCGCCCATGCTTCATAGATACGTTTTTCAAACTCTTGACTATTCGGTCCGTATGATTGGAATTTCACATATCTTTTTTCTAATTCTGTATCACTTTTCTCAATAATCAGTTCCAAATAATCTTCAGGTAAAGCATCTTCTAATAGATTTCCCCACTCAATGACTGAAAGTCCATCACCTTCAAAATATTCATCTAATCCCAAATCAGCACCGCTAGCAGCGACACGATAGATATCCATATGGTACAAAGGCATTTTTCCTTGTGTATATTCCCGAATGATCGTATAGGTCGGACTCTTGATCATTTGAACGATGCCTAATCCTTTTGCAATTCCTTTTGTCAAAGTCGTTTTACCAGCACCTAGATCGCCAGTTAACACTAGATTATCTCCCGGATGAGCGACTTTTCCAATGATTTCTGCTAATTGGTCTGTCATCGCCACACTTGTTAATTCAATCATCATCATTTCTCCTCATTCTTTTTTGTCAGTATAACGTGTAATCCAACAAAAAAAAAGAAAAGAGTCAGGAATCCTCAGCTCCCTAGCCCTTTTCTTTTTAGATCTACTGTTCGATTAATCTAATAATGTTTGTGCACCTGTAATGATTGCTAATTTGTAGACATCTTCTTCATTAGCACCACGAGAAAGGTCACTTACTGGTTTGTTCAATCCTTGTAAGATTGGTCCGATTGCTTCAAAGTTACCAAAACGTTGAGCGATCTTGTAGCCAATGTTTCCTGATTGTAATTCAGGGAAGACAAAGACTGTTGCTTGACCTGCCACTTTAGAATCAGGGGCTTTTAATTGAGCGACTGCTGGAACGTAAGAAGCATCAAATTGTAATTCGCCATCGATCGTATATTGAGGCGCTAATTCTTTCGCGATTCTTGTTGCTTCAACCACTTTATCTACTTCAGGAGCTGCTGCAGAACCTTTTGTTGAAAAGCTCATCAATGCGATTTTTGGATCGATATCGAATAGTTCAGCTGTTTTTGCTGATTCCACAGCAATTTCAGCTAATTCTTGTGCGTTTGGATTCACGTTGATCGCACAGTCAGAAAAGACATACTTTTCTTGATCTCTACCGCGAACCATGATCATAGCACCACTTGTACGACTTACACCTGGTTTTGTTTTGATGATTTGTAGTGCTGGACGTACTGTATCTCCGGTTGAATGGATCGCTCCAGAAACCATACCATCAGCAATGCCCATATATGTAAGCATTGTTCCAAAGTAATTGACATCTTTTAAGATTTTTTCTGCTTGTTCTTTTGTTGCTTTTCCATTACGGCGTTCAACAAAAGCTTCGACCATTTCATCCCATTTTTCATAATCATTTGGATTGATGATCGTGAAGTTAGATGTTTGGATACCACGTGCATTTGCTGCTGCTTCAATTTCTTCTTTGCTGCCGATCAAAATCGGTTCAACTAATTCTTCTGCTTTTAAACGTGCTGCTGCTCCTAAAATTCTTGCATCCGTTGCTTCTGGAAACACGATTTTGATGCCGCGACGTACAATTTTAAATCTTAAACTATCAAACAATTCCACAAGATGACCCCCAGTTATTTTTATTAACTACCATGATACACTATTATCAAAAAAAAGAACAGTTTTAAATTTCTGTATCAGTCAAATAATGGATAATAATTAAGTTTTTCACATAATCCGGAAAAACTGCACTATAACAGGAAAGCGCTGTATCATTACACTGTTTTAGGCAGTTGCCAATCAATCGGTGTTTCACCCAGAGCAAGCAACGCATCATTCGTTTTTGAAAATGGTTTTGAACCAAAAAAGCCACGATGCGCCGATAATGAGCTTGGATGTGGGGCTGTTATTATAATGTGTCGACTTTTATCGATCATTTTCATTTTTTCTTGTGCAGGTTTCCCCCAAAGAATAAATACGATCGGTTTGTCTCGTTCATTCAGCTTTTCAATGATCGCATCCGTCAATTGTTCCCAGCCTTTTCCGCGATGAGAATAAGCTTGCCCTTCTCTGACAGTTAGTACAGTATTCAACAGCAGCACACCTTGTTTGGCCCAAGTCACTAAATTCCCATGAGAAACTGGTTCGATCCCTAAGTCATTCTTCAATTCCTTGTAGATATTGACCAGAGACGGTGGTGTTTTTACTCCTGGTTGTACGGAAAAAGAAAGACCATGTGCTTGATTTACTCCATGATAAGGGTCTTGTCCTAGAATCACGACTTTGACTTCTTCATAGGGAGTCAGCTCTAACGCTTCATAAACATGATACATATCCGGATGGATTTTTTGAGTTGCGTACTCATTTTTTAAAAATATTCTCAACTGCTGATAGTAATCTTTTTCAAATTCATCAGCTAATACTTCTTGCCAACTATTGTGGATGATTTTCTTCAAATTTCCCACCTCCTATTTTCCAGAATAACTCACAAATTATTTGTTAACAAGTCAAAATCTTCCATCTTATCTCGCATTAGTATGTTAAACTAGGAAGGAGAAAAGGAAAGGAACGGTAATCACATGATCAAATTAATTGCCTCTGATATGGACGGCACTTTACTCGATGCACATATGAGTATCTCAACAGAAAATACTGAAGCAATCCGCATGGCAAATGAGCTGGGTATTGAATTTATGGTCGCTACTGGACGTAACGCACAAGAAGCACGAGCAGCCTTAGATGAAGCAGGAATCGATTGTGCGATGATCACTTTGAATGGCGCGCAAGTTTTTGACAGATCCGGTAAGTCGCTTTTTACAGTACCAATTCCAAGTCCCCAAGCCATGACAGTTATGGATATTTTAGATGCAAATGGTATTTATTACGAGGTAGCGACAAACCAAGGATTGTATTCGGAAAGCCAACCAAAAAGAATCGAAAGCTTTGCTTCTTCCATTGCGACCCATATGCCCCATTTGACTTACAAAATGGCGATCGCCATGGCTTCAGCTAATCTTGAACTCTTACACATCACTTATGTTGACAGCATTCGCGAATTACTACTTGATGATAAACTTGAAGTCCTAAAAATCATCTGTTTCCATACTGAAGGTCCACGTATTTTAGGCCCTGTAGGGAAAGAAATCAGTAATTTAGGCGAACTGGCAGTGACCTCTTCTGGTCAAAATAATCTTGAAGTCAACCATAAAAATGCTCAAAAAGGAATCGCAGTTGCTCATGTCGCTCATGAACGAGGGATCACTTTAGATGAAGTCATGACGATCGGTGATAATTTCAATGATGTCAGCATGTTGCAAACCGCCGGCGTTAGTTTCGCTATGGGAAATGCAGAGATCGAAGTCAAAGATTACGCTAAATACTTAACAGACACGAACCTTGAATCGGGTGTTGGCAAAGCCATCTTACGCGCAATCAACGAAAATCTATAGTTGTTTGAAGAAAGAGGGGAACAAATATGTCAGAATTTTTCATTCAGGAAAAACAGCTGAGTCGTGCGACCCGGACAATCGTCAAAGACGAAAAAGGCAAATCACTTTTTTTGATGGTCGGCCGCTGGGGAACGAAAGGAGATGCTTTATCTCTTTATGCCATGAATGGAGATCTAGTCGCTCATATCAAACAAATCAGTCTGACATTTGGGACACGCTTTGAACTTTATAAAGATTTCGAAAAAGTCGGTACGATGCAAAAGATTTTCAATTGGCCAGGAGATTTTTATTATATTCGCCGATTACATTGGACTGTTCAAGGAGATATCTATAATCATCGTTATCAGATCCAGCATTTCAATGAACCAATCATGGAAATGGACAAAGCAACCCTCTTTACCGGTGATTATTATGTCCTTGATATCCCTTGTGAAGAAAATGCGCCTATCTGTATCTGTATCGCTGCTGTCCTTGATTACTGGCTCTATCGAAAAAACAAAGACAAAGAAACACCTCTTTCTTATCGCTTTGATGTCAACTAAAAATAAGGTTGTGACAGAAATGTCCAGCTCCGAGAAATAAGCCAGAAAACTCCGAAAATTGTCTTTCAAATTTTTGGAGTTTTCTGGCTTATTTTTAAAGGAGTTACTTCTGGAACACCGTTTATTCAGGTTTAAAGGGATCAGACAATCGATGTCACAGCTTCGTTTTTTCTTTTACACCTGTTTTCTTCTATAGAAAAGAAGTGTCACTACATAGATAAGCACTGCACCTACCATGATCCACAAATTATTTCTTTCCCCATTTGTTTGAGGGAAAAGCTGTTGATTTTGTGATTGTACATTCTTAGTCGAAGGATCATCATTATTGGTATTTGATTCAACAGCTAGCGCTACTTTATTTTCACGTCTATCGTTCATTTGCATCGTACCTGATCCATCGCTTTCAACTGTTCCTTCTCCACTGATAACAGGCTCGTCAGACTCGTTTGTTGATGAAACACTACTAGCACTACTTGTTGTGGTACTTGTATCTGATTGCTTTCCATTTTTACCTGGATAGGTACTGCTTTCGCTCGTACTTGGCTCTGTACTGCTTTCACTCGTACTTGGCTCTGTACTGCTTTCACTTGTGCTTGGTTCTGTACTGTTTTCGCTCGTACTTGGTTCTGTACTGCTTTTACTTGTGCTTGGTTCTGTACTGCTTTCACTCGTACTTGGTTCTGTACTGCTTTCACTCGTACTTGGTTCTGTACTGCTTTCGCTCGTACTTGGTTCTGTACTGCTTTCGCTCGTACTTGGTTCTGTACTGCTTTCGCTCGTACTTGGTTCTGTACTGCTTTCGCTCGTACTTGGCTCTGTACTGCTTTCACTCGTACTTGGCTCTGTACTGCTTTCGCTCGTACTTGGTTCTGTACTGCTTTCGCTCGTACTTGGTTCTGTACTACTTTCGCTCGTACTTGGTTCTGTACTGCTTTCACTTGTGCTTGGTTCTGTACTGCTTTCGCTCGTACTTGGTTCTGTACTGCTTTCACTCGTACTTGGTTCTGTACTGCTTTCACTCGTACTTGGTTCTGTACTGCTTTCACTCGTACTTGGTTCTGTACTGCTTTCACTCGTACTTGGTTCTGTACTGCTTTCACTCGTACTTGGTTCTGTACTGCTTTCACTCGTACTTGGTTCTGTACTGCTTTCACTCGTACTTGGTTCTGTACTGCTTTCACTCGTACTTGGTTCTGTACTGCTTTCACTCGTACTTGGTTCTGTACTGCTTTCACTCGTACTTGGTTCTGTACTGCTACTTGTTGTATCTGTCGTGTCATCATGCGTATTTGGTACAGCAAAAATTTCATTTGGGTCCCAACGATTTGTTGTAGCATTCAAGATCACATTTTTCCCTATGATCGTTCCATCTTGACTTTGATTGACTGTAATATCCGCACAAGGTGCAATAATCGTTCCTTGGAAAGGCGCATTGATTTCTAATTTTTCTGTTAGATTACCAAAATTCCAAGAAATATTGGCATCAGAAAAATCTTCTGTTTGATGATTGGAACGTTTATTATATTGGATCTGGGATTGTACCGAAAAATTAGTCGGTGCATCGACAACATTGATTATAAGCACTTTTCCCTCAGGATTGTTGATTCGTAAGGGGGTATTCTTTGCCAGAACAGAAGCAGCAACATTGATGACATAGGGCTGGTCCCCAACCAGATCTGTACAGTCAATCACACGATTATTCATATCAGGGAAATCATCTGGCGTATATGTTTTTAATGGATCTAATGACATCAACATATTTGATGTCAGCATTAAATTTTCAAACTCTTTGTTGAAATCAATATATTGAGCATCTTCTCGATCTTGATAGAACTCATCCACTGATAAATGATCCAATCTTGTTCCATTGACAATTATTTTATCGTTTTCCGTCGTGATCACATTGTTTGGTCCCACAATAAATTTATTCGATCGTTTAACAGAAGCCGCAGTTTCTGCTGAGCTAATGATTGTCTCAACGGATTGTGCATAATTGATCTCTTTATTTAAATCCCCTGTACTGATCGATGTACCGAAGTTATTCGTTGCTGATAAAACACTCGTTGCTACATTCCCCTCTGTATGCGCATTGATGGTCGTTTTTTCTTTTGCGAACACATGGAACTGAGAAGCAATCCCTAATACCCCATAATCACCAGTCAAATCATCATAAACACTTCCTGGATCTTGTGGAAGAAATGTCTCAGCAATTACTTGGATTGGAAAAAATAAATGGAGAAGCAAAACAGACATTAGGGAAAGATTCACAACTTTATTTTTGAACATTTTTTCATCTCTTTTCATCAATATATGAAATTTCATAACATAAAAACATTCGTAATTATATTCCTAAAAATCGATAAAATACATATTTTTTCTGAAATTATATAGAAAAATTACATTAATTTCATACATTCTTCATTTAACATAACGTATAGTATTTATATTCTTTCACAATTATTTTTGAATTATGTGATATTCCTCACTTTTTTATTAATAAAAAAAGACACACCTTTTCAGGTATGCCTGCATTTTGTTAATCTGGTAAGCTTGATTGAGCAATAAAAACTCACTAGACGATTTTCTTTTGCATATGATCATACAGATGTCCACTAATCGTTCGTTCCCCGATTACTTTGAACCCATGGCGCTCGTACAATTTTCTAGCTTGCGGGTTTTGCTTATCGCAACTTAGTCCAATGACATCGCGGTTTTGTTTTTTGACGATTGGTGGCAATGCTTCTAACAAAGAGGAACCGATTCCTTGTCCTCTAAATTCTTCTGAAACACAGATAGAATCTAAATACCATTCATCAGGGAATGTTTCTCTATCCGTAAACATTTTTACTTGCTCATAAATGCCATGCTTTTGTAAGATTTTTTCTAACGGCTGGTCGATGATTGGTTCTTCTTCGTCTGTATAACCGTAAACGATTCCTGCTACCTTGCCTTCTCGCTCATCAACGATCCCTCTTGTATAGCTGTAACGATAGTCTGGGTCTGTAATGGCTTCTTCCAAGACTTCTAATGTTTTTTCTTCACCGTACTTTAAAAGAAACGGTAAGTCCATATCTTTCAATATAACTAAAATAAGCGGAGCGATAGCTGCCGCATCTTCTTTTTTTGCATTACGAATCATTTCTGACACTCCTTTTTTTCATTTTACCATAATGAAATCTCAGAGCAAAACAGCTAATTCAAATAATCTTCAATTTTTTGTGTCACGAAATAACCATTCGAAACGATTGTTTTTGCTTCAAAACGACAGTAGGGGCAAACAATCGGCATCTCTTTTTTTACGTGTTCGACGATATGATTTACTTCTTCATAAGTGAATTTTTTTCCACAGTTTGGACAAACCATTTTTTGCATGATTCCCTCAATCCCTTCTTTGTTTTACACTTTTAGATTACTCTTATCTATAAAAAAAGAGAAGTGAAACCACTTCTCTTTCAAGCACTGATCAATACATCTTCTAAATGATTCGTTCCATCTACGGCTACAGAATAATACAATTGACCACTTTTTGTCGTGATTTCCCAACTTTTTGCTTTCCCGTGATGTTTTCCGACTTTATGGACTGCTTCTTTCATTGCTGCCTGTGGATGTTTCACTTGATGGATCGTTTTCAAGTGAAAGAATTGCCCTGGTTCGTTTCGGCTTTCATCAACAACCATCGTCTTTCCTGAGATTGGATTCACTGTGATCACTCGATTGGGAGTATAAAAAATATATTCATACATCTTTTTATTACTTTGTTCTTCGTCTAATTGGTTGAACTGGATACGACTGACTTTCTCTTCATGGTACTCATCTCGCAAAATAGACACTGCCTTTTGCAATGAGATTTGATATTCTTGGTCACTGATGTCATCAAAAGAAAAGTTTGCATCCAATAGTCCTAACGAAGCCGCTAAGCTAACAATGATAGCAATCGATGCTGCAATGATTATTTTTTTCATTCCACTCTCTCCCCGTTTTTTTTTAGAATAACAAGAAATAGGAAAGAAAAAAATCGAATGAACGGAAGAAAAAGTGACAAATTTGTTACCTTTATTCGTGTAACTCCAACGGCAATCCGTCCGGATCAAAAAAGAAAGTCATTTTTTCGCCTGTAAAGGTATCGATACGGACTGGTTCAGTTTCAATCCCCAATCCTTGTAGTTCCGCGACTGTTTCTTCGATATGTTCCACTTTGAATGCTAAGTGCCTCAAACCACAAGCTTCTGGATAGCTCGGTCTTTTAGGTGCGTCTTTGATGCCAAAAATCTCAAGCTCCATATCTCCTAGTTTTAAATCTAGCTTATAATCGCCACGGTCTTCTCGATAATTTTCACGAATAACTTCAAAACCTAGCAAATCAACATAAAAAGCACGTGACTTTTGGTAATCCGACACAATGATCGCAACATGGTGAACGGTTGTTAAATTCATTCTCACACTTCCAATCTTTTTGTTTCCTTTATCTTATCAATACTTTTAGACATAGCATAGATTTTTCTCCCGCTGCACAAAAAAAGAGAGACCACATCAAATGGCCTCCTACTTTTCATCGTTTGAAAGTAAATGTTTCTCAGAAAACAATCAAATCGAATAATAACATATATTTTTTTAAAATGAAAGACTAGAAATAAATTTTAAAAGGAATACAATAATTTGTGTCTCTAAAATAAACAGACACTATATATTGTGTTTCAAGGAGTTTTTTATTATGAGTAATTATTTCAGATTTTTGATTCATCAATTGAAAGGTTGGCCTCAACAAAATTATTATCTATTCTATTTTAGCCTAGGTTGCCAAGTCATGACACTTGTGAATCAGCCAATCACTTGGTTATCGATCATTACCTTTATCGGGACAAATCTAGGGGTGTTATGTATTTTATCAATCAATGCCGCTAAATCAGTCAACGGTATTCTAGGAATTCTCTCTGCTATTTGTTTTATCGTCGTTGGCTTTTCTGCCAAAAACTATTTAAGTATCGGCGAACAAATTGCTTACATGGTCACATTGGATATCCCAGTTTTATTAAGTAAAGAATGGAATCATAATATGGCTTCTAAAATTCGAGAATTTAGTGGAAAAAGTTGGTTGATTGCATTAACCGGGACTGTTTTCGTTTACTTGATTTCAGGTTATTTGATTGGTACGTATACAGACGACCCTCGTCCTTGGATCGATGCCATTGCTTTTTCGATCAGTCTTTCTGCCGGCATCATTAGCTTCCTTCGCTACAACAATCAGTATTATTGGTGGCTTGCTTCTGGTCTTGCACAAATGGTCTTATGGTATGTTTCCTATACCCATGGGTCTGCTAGTTTAGCTATGTTTATCAATAGCTCTGTTTACTTGATCAATGACTTATTAGCCTTTACTGTCTCTCCTTGGTACAACAAAAAAGAAAGAGCGCGCATGCAGCGCATGGAAGCAGAATATTTTTCGCACCATGTTTCTTGATGGAAAACAATAAATAAACTTGTACTAGAAATTGGTTTGTTTTTCAAACCTCTTACTAAAGCGAGAAAGTCACCCAAAATAGGATGGGACTTTTCTCGCTTATTTCTAGGTATCGTCATACCAAGATTCTCTCAGCGGTTCGAGTCAACTAAATCAAATCCTTGAGCAACATTCTAATGTCTTCATCCATCGTTTGTATCACTGATTCCAATTCTTGGAATTTTTTTAATGCAAGCTGTTGTTCTGAAGTAAATACATAGTCTGCTTGTTCATATTCTTGGATCAAAGAGGCGACTGATTGTTTTTTGATTTTCTTTGCAAGTTCTTGCCATTCAGTTTCTGTCACAGTTTTTGTTGTAGCTTGCTGTTTTTCTTCGCGTTCTTTGCGTAAAATCTTTAGAAAACCATTTCTCATCACCCGAGGGATACTATCGAAAAAACCAGTTGTAAATCCATAACGCTGATATTGTTGCCAAACAAAATAATAAATTTGCGGTTGGATAAAACGCTGTTCTTTTGCTAATCGATCGACGTCTACAGCTTCATTCTTCGATCCTTCTCGCAGATTAGCGATAAACTCTGCAAAAAAAGCGACAGATGGTTGGCTTGTCTCAGCCATTGAAACAGATGACCAATCTTTTCGAAGAAATAGTTGATAATTAGTCAAGAACGCTTCAACATCTTTAGTCAAATCTTCTGAAAAATCCTCAAATAATGATTTTTTCTCAAGGATTTTTTTCGGCTTTTCTTTTGCCTGATAGCTCACTTGTTGGATGTACTTTTCCATTGCTTGATAGTCTGCCAGATAAATCGGTAACTGGGCATGACGAAATTCAGTGAGTCGTTTAGTCAGCTTTTTATCTGGTAAAATCGGTTGTTTCAGCCGGCGATTATGATACAACATTAGACAATATTCTTGCCAGAGTCGTTCAGGAAAGGCAATATTTTGTTGTTTCAGCCAGAGGATCTCATCCAGCGCTAGATCCACTTTAGTCATTCCCTGATTGATCGACGCTGCAACTGTTGGACTAACGTGCAAGTGTTCTGCAAAATGATTGATCCCTAGTTTTAATTCCTTACCCGTTTTAGGGGAACGAACGATGTATTGGACTTTCAGTTCACGGCCACATTCACAATAAAGTTTCTGTTGCCTACGTGATGTGCGATAAAATGGATTGATCTTAAAGTCAGAAAAAATCCAATCCGTTGCTGCTAAATAGTTTTCTTCCAAAAACCGTGAGTGGATCAAGTAACGACGATGTTGATCCATGACAATTCGTTGTTGTTTCGTCAATCGTTCATAGATTTCCCATCGTTGGCTACTTGTATATTGTTTGGAGATTTTTATTGGGTAGTGTTGCTTGATTTCTTTTGGGAACCATTCATCAAAAATTGCTTGCCAACTTTCATTCATACCTTTCACCTGCCTTTCTAAATTAAGAGAGTAAAAATAAATACGTTCAAAGAGCAACAAAAAAGCCGAAAATAATGTGAGCTATTTTCGGCTTTTCGCTTTTTTCATACGTGAAGCTGAGGTTGTGACAGGAGTGTCTTGCACTTGCTGCGCTTCAGCTAACTATCAGTGAGTTGTTCCTGCGTTACCTGAAATATCTTCTTTGTTGTTGACTGCTGCTTCTACCGCATAAGTCAATGAAGCCGCAATATCATCAAGTGACATTGCCGGTGTCCCTACAGGGCGATCGATGACTTGATCTGGTGAGAATGGTACATGGATAAAGCCTCCACGAATCGTTGGGAACTCTGTTTCGATCAAGTGTAACAATCGATACATGATGTCGTTGCAAACAAACGTACCAGCTGTATAAGAAATATAGGCTGGTAAACCATGTTCATGGACATTTTTTGTCATTGCTTTGATTGGTAATGAAGTAAAGTAAGCAGCTGGGCCGTCTGCTTCTAACGGCGTATCAAATGGCTGGTTACCTTCATTATCTGCAATACGTGCTTCAGCTAGATTGATTGCTACGCGTTCAAAAGAAATCGCTGAACGTCCACCCGCTTGACCAACACAAATCACGATTTCAGGTTGATGTTCTTGGATTGCTTCTTTTACGACTTGACCACTTTTACCAAAAACAGTGGGAACTTCTAATTTGATGATTTCTGCACCGGCAATCTCAGACGGCATTTTTTTGACTGCTTCATAGGCAGGATTTACTTTATCTCCACCAAATGGATCAAAACCAGTTACGAGTACTTTCATTTTTCATTCCTCCATTATTCTATAAAATGATGCGCTCAATTCATCCTTCAAAGATTTAACTAAACATTAAAATTTGATTGTTTCTCACTCGTGTATTTAGTACTTTCAGTAAGTCATTCCTATTAGAAGGACTCAGTGTCTATCTATTTTAACAAAAAACAGTCAATAATGAAATGCTTAGCTGTTCAGAAAAAGAATCAATCTTCTCCATATTTTATGGAAATCATTGATTCTTTTTCGCTCAAGATACTATTTAAATAAAATCATATAGATGATTTGGAAAACCAGCATGAATACAGCAACAAATAGTTGATTCTTGATCACGCCGTATTTATCTTTCATTTCTAACATCGCCACTGGTACTACGTTAAAGTTAGCAGCCATCGGTGTCAACAACGTTCCACAGAAACCGCATGTCAACGCGACCATACCGATCAATGCTGGATTAGCCCCTTGACTAAAGACAAAAGGTGCACCGATTCCGACTGTCATGACGGTGATTGCCGCAAAAGCATTCCCCATGATCACTGTAAATAGAACCATTCCTAGCGCATAGATGATGATACCAATATTGACATTTCCTTCTGGAACGATCGTACCGACTGCACTAGAAATCACGGTACCAACACCTGCACTCGTGAAGACCGCACCCAATGAAGCTAAGAGCATCGGTAACATACTTAAAGGACCGACTGTACCTAACATGTCTGAAGCATCATCCAAGAAAGTCGTTGGTCGATTATCTCTTGAAAAGAACATCAAGATCAACATCGCTACAAATACCCCAACACCTACACCGACTAAAGCACCTAAATCAGTGAATAGTGCGAATAAAATGGCAAAGATCCCAATACTCAATGCCGGAATAAAGATTTTCATCCCTAATTTATCTGACATTTTTTCCATGTATTCTTTTGATGGCAAACGACTTGCACCTTTACTCACTCTTTTGGTGATTGCTGGGATCGTCATCGCGAAAATCAAGATTCCGTTGTAAGTTGGAGATATCCAACGTCCAGCAGCAATCACGACTCCTAAAACTGTCCAGAAAAAGGCAGAACCAAATCGATGAGGATTACTTTTATCAAAGGCATTACGAAGGCCCGTATAGATCAAGACTAGTCCCATCAAGATATATAAGATTTCCAATAATTTTTCACTTAACAATATTTCAGAATTTGTAAAAAAGTTCAAAAAATCCATCTTATTTCTCCTTTCCTGAATAGTATTTCTTCGCTAATTTCTTTTCTTTTAGATAAAAATAGACACTCGCTACGACTAAAGCTGTGATTGCGACTGGTATTTGCACCAGTGCCAACTGACCAAGAGTTACCTCGTAGCCTAAGTCTTTTAATGTGGATTGTACTAACAAAGCACCGGCTCCACCGATAAATAATACTTGACCAAAGAACCAACAAATATTTTCCATCGCTGAAGACATTCCTTTTAATTCCTCTTCATGTTCGGGATTGACGGTTAATCCTTTTGATTCAACGGTACCTAACGCCATTGGCATGATGATTGGACGTACAAAGCCGGCCACCCCACCAAAACTGACATTGAAAGCTGCAAAGATCATGCGGAAAACACCATAAATATCGATGATCATTCCAGCGGATACCTTCTTGAAACGTTTGATCAACGTTGCAGCAGACTCCTTCAGACCATTGCGTTCTAACGTACCAGTTGCTAACATAATAATAATAAAAATTGCCATTCCTCGGTTATTCACAAAACTTGTACCTAAAGTTTCCAGCATACCTTCTAGTCCTAATCCACCAGTAAATGCGGTCACGACTAACGCAACCATAACGATCAAGATCGAATCTAACTTGAAAGCAAAACCAAGAATAACAATCAGTACGCCTAACAGGCTAAGATAATTTTCCATCTGTTTTCCTCCTAAAAATTACATGATATTTTTTCATTATAAAATAAAATTGATTGAAAATATAGAGAATTCTTACAAAAAAAATAATATATTTTAAAAATTCTGTCAATTCCATAACAACAAATGACTTGAAGTCTTATTTATACTGCCGATTTTCTTGAACTACATAACATTTCTTTACATCTAACTAAGGGATCAAAACTGTAATGTTTGAAACAACTCATAAAAACAAATGAGACGTTTCTGAGACATTAGTCCTCTCTCCCTTAAAACCGAATAAACGACAAGAACAGAAGTAACCTCTTCGAAAAAACAAGACGCCATCCACAAGAATTTGAAGAACAATTTTTGTGGATGGTGCCTTATTTCTTGAGGCTGAATATTTCTGTCCAGACCTCGCCTCATTTGTTTCTTAATGAATAAAAGAAAAAATCAAATAAATGATCCATAGATGTAACGGATAAAACAAGTAAAAAAAGTATTTGTCGAATGCGCGTCCGGCTCCACCTAGTTTTCCATTATAAAGAATGATAAATGGGATGACGGTGACCATCATAAATTCATTATCAAACGTTAAAAATTGATACAATGATTGATAATCAGGCATTTGTGTGTAGGATAAAATTGCTAGACAAAATAAAATCAGCGTATACACAAAAATACCTAGAACCAATTTCCCTCGTTCTTTTTTCTCGCGGAAGAAATACATCAGCAACAACATTGGAACTAAATACAGACCACCTTCTGAAAAAGCAATCGTGATCATGACCAATAAAAGTGCTACTGCTACGAGCATTCCTTTTCTCCAAAGTGTTTTTCCTTTTATTATAGAAAGAAGCCACATCAAGCAAAACAGCAAAAATAATGTCAAAAAGATATTATGTGGACCTAAAAATAAATAATAGTTTGGCTGATGATTATATTCACTGATGTAATTTCCTGTTAATAAATGATAGATGATATTTCCAATCGCTACTACGAATGCAGCTATTCCTAATCGTTTCGCATACTGATATTTACTATGCGTATACTTGAAACCTTCAACTAATAAAAATACAAATAATGGCGCAACAAAACGTCCCAACCACGAGACCCAAATTGGTAACCCTAATTGCATCCCGAAATAACTGTTGATATGATCAACGACCATAAAAACAATTGCTATCCATTTCAATTGATAGCTCGTCAACCCTTTCACTCTCATATATTCCCTCCATTTTTTTATGCCTCAAGGAATAAGTATAGGCAATCACTACCTATTTCGACCATCTTTCTCTCAACTTTTTCTCTTACAAAATTGTTTGTTTGGATCATCATTAAAACAAAATCTGCCTCAATGTGTCAAAATGTGACAACGTAACCATTCCTCTTCACTGAAATGAAACGAACAATCGCGGAAAAACGTTGTGAGAAAGTCACGTATCGTTTTTACTAAACAATCAGTGAATAGGCAGCATGAAAAAACACCTAAGAAATGACCTGAATCGGGTCGATCTCTTAGATGCTTTTTGAGTGATACAAAAGAATGGGTTTCAACTTTTGTGCGTTTTATAAATGCAATACTCCAGTTGCAAATAATGCCAATGCCACTACTCCAAAAATCGATACTAACGAAAGCAATAAATAATCAAGTTTTGTCTGTGGAACAGCTTGCTGTTTTTCTTTTCTTGCTTTGAGATAAAATAAGATACCTGGTAAAAATAATACAAGAACGAGCATCACTTCATTGAAAGCGACAAATAGCATTGCCCAAATTTGAAAAGCACTTGCTAATGAGCCAACCAAGAACTGGACCCATTCTTTTCTTTGATAAGATAGTTTCATTTGATACAATCCTAAGAATAACCACGTAAAGAAGATCGCTGCTGTTCCGAGGGTATAAGCAAAGTTATAGGCACTATCTGTAAACAGTAGCGAAAGCAAAAAGACATTTGTACATAAAGTCGTTAATACGATCGCATATGTGGGTGCGCCCTTTTTATTGACTTTTCCCCAACGCGCTGGCAATAAGCCGTCATCCGCCATATTGCGCATCGTTTCAATGGGTAAAATCGTCCAAGATAACCATACACCGACCAAGGAAATGATCAGTCCACCATTGATCACGACAGCTCCCCATTTACCAACCATCATCTCAAACACATAGCCCATTGCTGGTTGCGTTTGGATTGTTTGGAGTTCTTCCATCGTCATTGTACCGTAAGGCAACATCGAAACTAAAACATAGATCACGATCAATCCAAAAATTCCTAAAATCGTGGCTTTTCCGACATCTGATTTTTTCTTTGCTCGTGAACCAACCACAGATGCACCTTCAATTCCAACAAATACCCAAAGCATCACCATGATACAACTTAGTATTTGACTTGAGAAAGGAATCGGCTGTCCATTGGCATTCAAGATGATATCACTTGAAAAATTATTGATGAATTGTTGCAATGAGAACGTGCTGATAGCAACAATGATAAATAAAAATAGCGGAACTAATTTACAAATTGTCACGATTGCATTGACGTAACTGGCATTTTCGACTCCTCGATTGACGAGCCAAGCATATCCCCACAAAAATATAGTACTGACGATGACCGAGGCGACATTTTGCCCCCCATCGAATACTGGAAAGAAATAGCCCAACGCACTCATCAATAGCGTAGCAAATGCCACGTTTCCTAACCAGCAGGTCAGCCAATAGCCCCACCCACTGATGAATCCCGAAAATCGACCAAAGCCAGCTTCGGCATAGCTAAAAATACCACCTTCTAATTCTGGACGTTTCTTATTGATATTATTGATTGACAAAGAGAGCATCATCATGGACGTCCCAACTAATACCCAGCTGAACAATGCTGGGCCACCAGCCGATCCTGAGATGTCGGTCATAATACCGAAAACGCCACCTCCAATCGCTGACCCAATCACTAAGGCCGCTAGTGGGATCAATCCAATACCTTTTTTCTGTTGCTCTGTGTCCATGTACGCATCCTCCAAAATAAACCGCTTTCATGCAAAGTATAGCAAAACTTCGTTTCATTTATTTTTTTCTAAAAAATTCTAATTGAAATTTAATTGTAACTATTTTTTTCTAATTATACAAGGAAAGCGACCGCTTCTCTTCCTCTTCTTATCTACCCAAAAAACAAAAAAATGCTATACTGGATAAGAATGATTGGAGGACGATATCATGAATATCTTATATATCTCAATTTCTGGTAACACCCGAGGATTCGTCAAAAAATTAGCAGCATTTGCTGTGGAACAACATGAAAAAGATGCTTCACTTCCCTTAGTCCACCTGAAAGAGATCCATGAAAATAGCGACTTTGAAAAAGAAACTAAACCTTTCTTTGTGTTTGTGCCAACCTATCTAGAAGGAGGCAATGGCATTGACAGTGGTGACCAAGAGATTTTGACAGAAACCATGCGAGAATACTTGGAATATCAAGAAAATCATGCGCTTTGTCTTGGTGTTGTCGGTAGCGGAAATAAAAATTTTAACTATCAATATTGTTTGACAGCGAAACAATATGCTGAACAATTCGGCTTTCCTATGATAGAAGATTATGAATTACGTGGTACACCAATAGATGTTGAAAGAATCTACCATGCCTTAGTTCAACGATATAGAGCTTAATAAAAAGCGCAAAATCCTTTGATTTTGCGCTTTTTATTATTTTACACTTTCCACATCCATCACGGGTGTTTTTGCTGTTACTTCACCTGTATGTGTTAAAACAAACGTTAGGACATGTTCCATATTTGTCAGGAGAACCATCATAGCGGTTTCTTTTCCTGCCTCTTTGATCGCAGCTAGATCCACGTCCGCTATCATCGTATCTTTTGTGACAGCTTGTCCTTCACTCACTTTTATATCAAATGGCGTCCCACCTAGTTCCACAGTATTGACTCCCATGTGGATTAATAGCTCTAACCCATCAGCTGTTGTTAATCCGATGGCATGTTTCGTTGGGAAAATAGAGCTGATGATCCCAGAAGTTGGCGCATAGATATGACCATTCGTTGGTTCAACAAAATACCCTTCTCCCATCATCTTTTGAGCAAATACAGGATCACTCGCTTGTTCGATTGATTGCACTGTACCATCTGCTACTGCACATAATTGAACGGCTTGTGTTTGATTTGTTGAGTCAGTACTTGATGCTGTATAAACAGGTGCTTCTTCTGCTAATTCTTCTTTCGCTAATTGTTCTTTAGGAATCCCGAAAAAGAAAGTAGCTAAGAATCCGCCCGCATAAGCAGCTAATAATCCAAGGACGTAGCCAAACCATTTGCCATCTGAAATCAAAGGAATCAACGCTGCGCCAGAAGGTCCAATAGCAATGGCACCAATATTCCCGATCAAGCCAATCACCGCACCACCGATACCGCCTCCAATACAAGCAGTAATGAATGGACGACCTAAAGGCAATGTTACCCCATAGATCAATGGTTCACCAATCCCTAAAATCCCTACAGGTAACGCACCTTTGATCATTTCAGTCAATTCTTTGTCTTTCTTACAACGTACCCATAAAGCAAGCGCAGCACCAACTTGTCCAGCTCCTGCCATTGCTAAAATAGGCAATAATAATGTACGTCCTGTTTCATCGATCATTTGCACATGGATCGGAGTCAATATTTGATGCAAACCAAACATGACCATCGGTAAGAATAATGTACCTAATACAAATCCTGAGAAGGCACCACCCACACTAAGTACCCAATTGATCCCTCCTACCATACCATCTGAGATAAAACCAGCTAATGGCATGATCAAGAAAATCTCGATCAGCCCGATGACAATCAATGAAAGTGTTGGTGTCACAATGATGTCTACTGCATCAGGAACGATTTTGTGTAATTTCTTTTCAACGATCGAAAGCAACCAGACCGCAAAGATCACTCCGATGATCCCACCTTGTCCGGCAGCAAGTGGGGTTCCAGTAAACAGGTTCGTCAAAGGAGCTTCTGGATTCATCCCTGTCAACATGACAACCGCACCGATTACTCCACCAAGTGTTGGCGTTGCGCCAAATACTTGAGCGGCATTGATCCCAGTATAGATGACAAGATAACTAAACATCCCATTTTTAAGAATGTTCATGATGTCAATGTACTGTTGCCATGATGCGCCATCGATGGTTCCGGCTGTCACAAGGTTTGTCAATACTGCGGCAATCCCTGCAACGATCCCTGTACCAACAAAAGCTGGAATCATTGGGACAAATATATTCGAGATATCTTTTAAAATAGATTTGATTTTTGACGGTTTTTGTTTTGATTTTTGTACGTTCTTCATCTCTTGGGCACGTTCGTTGACCTTGTCTTTCCCTGATAAACCAGTTGTAACATTAGGGTTTCCAGGAATTTTTTCACCTAGTTTGACTCCTGCTTGGTCAACCATTTCTTGTGCGACTTTGTTTACTTTCCCTGGTCCGATGATGACTTGTAACTGTTCGTCCTCAACTACCCCTAACACGCCCGGTATCGCTTTCAATTTCGCTACGTCGACCAACGATTCATCAATGACCTTCATCCGAACCCGTGTCATGCAATGGACAACGCTGTCTACGTTGCCCATGCCACCAGCCCCAGCATAAATTTGTTTTGCCAGTTCTGTCAAAGTCAATTCATTTTTTGCCATTTCCTTTTCCCCCTTACAACGTTCGTTTTACAAAGCCGTCTGCCTCAGCTAGTTTTCTTTTTGCTGTCTCTTTGTCACTATTCGTCAATAACATAACGATCGCTAGTTTAACATTTTGTTCCGCTTCATAAAAGTATTTTTCTGCTGTTTCATAATCCACTTCTGTTGCTTCCATGATGATTCGCTTTGAACGTTCGACTAATTTGTCATTTGTTGGCTTGACATCGACCATTAGATTATTGAATACTTTTCCGATACCGATCATACTGATTGTAGAAATCATATTTAAAATCAATTTCTGTGCAGTTCCAGATTTTAAACGTGTCGAACCTGTTAAAAATTCTGGTCCGGCATCTACCTCAATAGGAAAATCAGCATGTTGACTGATTTCAGCTTCTTTATTACAAGAAATCGTGGCCGTCTTTGCGCCGATTGAACGAGCATAGTCTAAGCCACCAATCACATAAGGCGTGCGACCGCTTGCCGCGATACCTACGACCAAATCATTTTCCGTCAAGTTCAACTGGATCAAATCTTCTTTCCCTAACTCAAGTGAATCCTCTGCACCTTCAACTGCGACAGTCATAGCCGCTTCACCACCTGCAATCAAACCAACGACCATTTCAGGCTCTACACCAAATGTAGGAACACACTCGGCTGCATCCAGTACACCCAATCGTCCACTTGTGCCAGCGCCCATGTAGATCAAGCGTCCATTTTTTTTGAAAGAAACAATCGCGGCTTCAATCACTGGTTCAATACTTGGTAGTTCTTTTGCGATAGCTGCCGCCACTTCATGATCTTCTTGATTCATCAAGCGAGCGGCTTCAGAAACACTCATCTCATCCAAACCAAATGTCTTTTGATTTCTACGTTCCGTTGTTAATTTATCTAAATCGATCGTCATTTCTCAATTCCTTCTTTACATTTAAATTTATAAATCATTCCTGCATGGATTTGTTGGATCAATGGCAAATCAGCCGAGATCACTCGTGCCACACAATTGACTTTTTCATCTGCTGGTAAATCTTCTTTCATTAGTTGGATTTCACCCATATAGCGAAGATACGCTTCATTATCTAACGTGACCGTACCTGTTTTCCGTTCATCTGTTAGTCGAGCAGGAATAGGAGGGATTTCTCTAAATCGTGCATCTGCACTACGTACCACAGCTTTAGCTTCATCTTGTCGATTCGTATGTGTACCTAAAATGATTGGACCAAATGTTGGGTCCAACAATGTCACATGCAATAAGATACCACCTGTTTCTTTATAATACGAAAATTGTTCCTGCGTGGTCAGCGATAGCCCACCGTCACCAATATAGATCAGATCCGTTCCACATGAAGCTAAGTCTAGCGCTGCTGCCAAAGGATGTTGGTAACGATGTTCTTCCAATGTTGGAAGTCCTTTGTATAAAGGCCCTCTCAACACTTCATCTCCTGGTACAAATCCTTGAATCGTAAATCCTTGTTCTGCTAACCATTGATTTTTTCTTTGGTACCACGATTTGTCTAACCCTGTTTCTGGGCGCGGATAATAATTGTGCCAAGCTTCCATCTGAGTAAAATCAGCACCTGCTTCTTTTAATTCTTGCACATCTTGTTCAGTGATCGTGCTTGCATTCAAACTGATTTTCAATTGATGAGACCACTTCGCAATCTGTTGGTTCGACAGGTGATAATCCATCCGCAGACCTGTCACACCAATCTCTTTTAATGGCTCAAGATTTTCTAAGGAGAACCCTGCCAACTCTAATGCCTTACCCGATATATCTACCATCAACTCTAATCCGGTTGCTTTTGCTTCTTGGCCAAGTTCAGTCAAACGCCTTTTATAAGCTGAAGGATCATCTTCTGGAATATGCATGGATGTAAAGATACCAATAAATCCCTTCTCTGCCATTTCATGGATATACGTTTTCGTTTCTTCGGACAACTCTTGATTCATAAATACAGAAAAACCAAACATGTACTCTCCCCCTTACCATGTATCCGCATTCATTTATAAATTGATTATACTTCGTATGAAATAATTTTTCAACATAAATATAAAATATATTAAATTTCATTTCTTAATAGTGTAAAAAAAAACGAATCAATGAATTCATCTAAGCAACTAATCCAAAAAAGCCGAAAATAGTCCAACCTATTTTCGGCTTTTATAGATTATTCAGTTGATCAGTTCTGACAGAATCCTTTAATCAATTTATGTAAGAATAAGTTTTTTGTGTTTCTTTGACTAACCTTTGTCTAAGGCTTTTTCTTGTTCGTCTAAAGCTAGCGACACTTTGTTGCCAAATTGCCCTTTGAGGGTCTCCTTCAATCCTGTACCTGCTGAAGAAATCGTGCGTTTTGCTCTATTTGTCTCATTCTTCCCAGATTGATTTGTCGTTCTTATTTTCAATCCCTTCTCACTTTTCAGCGCGATTCCAAGTGAACGAGTTAAGCATTTCTCCATATCTTTCTGATATTTCTCCCACCATTGATCAATCGTTTCAATCATTTCAAACATCTCAAAACCTCCATTCTTTTTAATCCAATTGTGCCAGTTTCTTACGATAGACCTGCTCGTTATCTTCTAGGTCAAGCTGGATTTTCTTTCGTTGATGGCGCAATTCCGTCGACAGATCCTCTTCTAAACGAGAAATCATGATACGTCCATAGTCAAAGGCCTCTTGTGGTTCAGAAAAAGAGTGCAAAATCAATCGGAGATCTTTGTAAGTTGCTTCCGCTAGCTCATGGACTTTTCTTTCTGTTGCAATCAATGCTTCTTCTTGCTCTGATAACCCTCGTTTCGTTGCTTGATATGTTTCATAAAGCTGTATTTCCTGACTCAATTTTCCTCTCCTCCTTTTATACACCAAACAATTGATTCGCTAATTCTTTGTCACTTGTCACCATTTCATTGATTTTTCGGGTGATTTCATCGGCGAGCGTTTGAAACTGTTCCGACATCTGATCGATCTGGCGGATTTTATCTCTAAATTCCTGTGTTGGCTCATCGACAATCTCCCATTTTGTACAATTAACTTCGGCTAATGTTTCAATTACCTCGTTGTACGTCAAATGTGGCGTATAATTGCGTACTCTTCCCAACCAGTCATTCCATAACTCTTCCAACTCCGTGATCCCGTTTTGGTAAATCACGCGAACATTGCTCATCGCCTCATCAAATTTACTTGCTGCGGTCCGTACTACAGCAAATGCTTGGCTATCCTCTAAATAAATTTTTTCTGATTGAGAAAGTCCGCCGCCACTTGCAGTCAGCTTCTTACCTAACTCTTTTAAGGTCAAGAATTCTTTGATTTGAACCTTGAGCCACTCATTTTCTTCTTTCAAACGCTTGATTTCATCTAGCGTATGTTCGCCACTGACTGCTAGTAGTTTGATCATTGCTTCGTTTTCCAAAAGTGTTTGTTGCCACAAAGTTGGGGCTAACAAGATCCCCCCATTGCCATCAACGTATACGATTATCTGTCCATGCTTATCGATATAATTTCCTTCTTTATCAACCCTGAATTGATCCAATGAATGCCCTGCTGTTTGCCACCCCGGGTTATCAATCCCAAAACTATTGATTGGAAGCATCCCTTTCCCACCAGTGAAAAGCCCACTCGTGACGACATCCGAAGTGTCGTATATATTGATCAGGGTACCGTTGTGATTATCGAATAAGGCTTGTGCAAGCCCTGGTTCTGCCGCGCCGTACGTCACACTATCATAACCATTGATCGCTGCGACAAAAAGTGCTTTAGCGCCACCTAATGAGTGTCCTGTCGTTGAGATCGTATAGCCATCTGATTTGGGATACTGCTTTTCAATTTCACGGGCATAGTTCAAGGCAGAAGCAAATGCACCATTTGAGTGTTTATTACTTCGACCAATTTCCTCAAGGTTAGTATGCCAATCTTTGAGCGAAGTCGTGCCAGCATAGGCAATCGTCAGGTTTTTGGTGATGACGGAGTCGGGGAAGCCATTGACTTTCATCAGCTCTTCATCATCAAATGCCTTGTACTGATCCTTAAGTTCAGCGACCACCATTGCCTGCATACTGTTTTCCTTTGGTTTAGATTCATTACCTATTTTATCTTTATCTGTATTTAAAGTTCCTATAACGATATGGTTTGTTCCAAGAGGTTTATCACCATAATTTACCTTGCTACTTTCTAATTGATATATAAATTCAGATAAGTATCTATTTTGATCCATTAATTTATTCCTCCTGTATAATAAACAATTTGATCATCTGAGATATCAATCCCTTTTTCTTCCTTTCTTTCATCAATAAAATAAGGTCCCTGACCTCTGCCACTAGTTATTCTGTAAATAAACTTATCTGTTTCTGCAGATATTGTGTTTAACAATACTTCTTCTTGATAAACATCATTAACTGTGAAATAGATCACTAATGAATTCATCGGACTAACCGAATATCCAGTAAATTCTATCTTCTCAATATTCGAATACTCTCTGATACTCAACATTTTTTCTAAATATTCTTCCGTTGTTATTCCTCCTTCTTTTTGATATTCTTCTACGATTTCCTTTTGTTTCTCACTATCTCTCGTATAAATTCGATAGTTATTGTACACATAATTCGCCAAATCTTTCTGTATTTCCAGCAATTCTTGGCGATCTTCTTCCCTTTTATCCATATGCATTTTTCCTCCGATTCCTCCTAAAATAATTACTACTAATACACCTAACCAAAGTCGTTTCTTCATAGCTCCTCCTTTCAGATTCTATCTTGTTCTATATATGTTCAGACTAAGCTTCTCGCTTATTCTGGAATTTTTATGTAATATATATTTTTTTCATAGTTATGTACTTCTACAATAAAAGATAATTATATGAATAGGTAATACGTCATAACCGTTGATTTCTCTCACCAATTTCCTCAAGGTTTGTATGCCAATCTTTGAGCGAAGTCGTGCCAGCGTAAGCAATCGTAAGGTTTTTGGTGATGACGGAGTCGGGGAAGCCAGGTACTTTTTTTAATTGCTCTTCATTGTACCCAAGATATTCCTCTTTTATTTTAGCAACTACCATTGCTTGCATACTATTTTTCTTTGGCTTAGATTCATTGCCGATTTTGTCTTTATTTGTATCTATTGTATCTATAACGATAAATTGAGTCCCTTTTACTAGTTTACCGATTTTTACTAGACCGTTTTCGATACGATATACAAATTTAGATATCTTTCTATTTTGGTCCATTAGTCTATCCCTCCCCTATAGTATATAATTTGATCATCAGGGAGTACAAGTTGAGTTTTTGCTTCTTTTTCAGTGATATAATAGGGACCCTCACCTGTACTATTAGTTATTGTATAAATGAACTTGTCTGTTTCTGCTGACCTTGTATCTAACCATACTTCTTCTTGATAGACATCATTAACTGTGAAATAGATAATTAATGAATTCATTGGATCAATGGAATATCCAGTAAATTCAATTTTAGTTATCTCCTCATATTCTCTGACCTCCAACAATGCTTTCAAATATTCTTCCGTTGTCATTTCACCTTGTCCGCGGTCATACTTTCTGAAAATTTCTTCTTCTTTCTCCCGATTGTTTACATAGAGACGATAATTATTATATACATAATTCGCCAGATCTTTCTGTATTTCCAACAGTTCTTGACGATCTCCTTCTCTTTTATCCATATACATTTTTCCTCCAATTCCTCCTAAAATAATTACTACTAATACACCTAACCAAAGTCGTTTCTTCATATACGCTCCTTTATCTATGAATATCTGTTCCCTCATATTTATTTTCTATCATAGGGTTACTCTCTTTTTTGTTATATACGTTTTTTCACTCAATTGTTTTTATGTAAAACTTCTCACTATGCCTATGGTCGTATCACTAAGGATTGATATCGGATGTTTTTTAATGAAAAAAGACATCTAAAACAGAAGGATTTCTGCTTTAGATGTCTTTATGACTATAAGATTATTCGCTAACTGTTACGTCGCCTGTTACTGATGCGTCGTTTTCGTCAAGTTTTGCTGAATCTTGGTATTCTTGTTTTTCAAATGTTACGTTACCCTCTACTTTTGCTCCGTCTAATACAAAGCCGTTCGCTTTTACAAGTACGTCACCTTTGATTGTTCCGTGAACGATATTTGTGTTTTCTGATTCAACGATCAATGTTGGAACAGTGATTGTGTATTCAGCAGTTACGTTACGGTCATCGTCTTGTGAGTACAAAGCAATTTTACGGTAGATGTCTGCACTTGCATCATCTTTGTCATGGAATTCGCCTGCGATAGTTACATCATTTGAGAATGTCACATCACCTGTTGCTGCAACGATCCAGTTACCGTCAGCTGACATTGCTTTTTCTAAAACAGCTGGATCATCACTGATTGAAGCTGTTGATACAACATCTGCTGAACTTTCTGTTGTACTTACTTCTGTTGTTGATGAAGCTGAACTAGAATTAGATGAATCATTGTTGTCAGCACCACAAGCTCCTAAAGCCAAAAGTGCTGTTGCTGTTAAACCTAATAAAGATAATTTTTTTGATAACATTAAATTTCTTCCTCTCTTTTTGTATTCCTATGAAATTATACCATGAAAGCGTACTTATGTGAAATAATCTTCATGAAAAGAAAAAATATTTTATATAGTAGAAAATTTACGATAACATCCTCTAGTTATTCTTGTTACGCCAAGAATAAAAACAGCTAGTCAAAGGTAACTAATTCCGTATTTTCAACAAAAAAGTCAAAGAATGTGTCATTTGCCATCGGATGAAAATAGGCATTGATGATTCGGATCAGTGCATTATGGCAAACAAGCAAGTAGACATTGTCCTCATCTTCTAAGCACTCTTTCAATAAAGGAGTGATCCGTGCATACACATCTAAAACCGATTCCCCATTTGGAAAACGTACCGCAAAATTTTGGCGTGCACGTTGAAAGTCTTCGTCTTCGCTAGGACGCCCATCATAATCCCCAAAATCCATCTCGATCAGTCGTTCATCCACTGTCATAGGTAGATTGACTTTTTTGGCTACCGCTTGTGCCGTATCTCTTGCGCGTTGCAAAGGGGAATGTATGATCTTGGTGATCGGTATTTCCAAGTTTGCAACTTTTTCAGCGAGTTTTTCTGCTTGTTGTTTACCTTTTTCTGTTAATTCGATGTCTGCATGGCCACAAACTAAGCCTTGAGCATTCCAAGTCGTTTCGCCATGTCTAGTAATATATAACATTAGATAACTCTCCTTTATTTTATGCTCTTTCAATTTTATCATACAATTTCAGTCCAAATGGATCATCTGCTTGGAGTCGACGACGTTCGATTAGCCTTAGTGATTCAAATGTGTGTTTCTCTTCTTCTCAAGTCGATTCTTTTCGTTGCGACTTTTTCTAAGAATCGCTGGTCATGGTCGACGATCAACATCGCTGGTTTGACTTGTACTAAAAGCTGCTCGATTTGTTCTTGATTGAACACGTCCAGATAATTCAATGGCTCATCCCAGATATAAAGATCTGCGGATTGTGCAAATGATTTGGCTAATTCCACTTTTTTTCTTTGCCCCATACTCATGTTTTCAATGGAGGTATGAAACATGTCTCTTTCCATTCCTAATTTACGAAGATTATTTAAAAAGAGTTCCAAGTCTAGCTGATTCTTTTGCGCAAAATCTGTTAATGTTCCGGTGTTATCTTCATAGTTTTGGCGAACATAACTGATGCTGATTGTTGCCGGACGTGTGACATCCCCCTTGGATTGACCAGTAAATTCCCCAAGTAAATACTGGATGATCGATGATTTACCACTACCATTAGGTCCAGTTATTGCCACACACTCTTGTTGCTCGATGCTAAAGCTGATAGGATCGAATAACATCTCTTCATAGCCTAATTGTAGATTTTCTACTGTCAATAAGCGTTTATGATGCGACTGATTTGGGCACATATTCAATGAATCGATCGACTCTAGATCTTTCAATAATTTCTCTTTCTCACTAATTTGAGTTTCCATCCGATTGACGATCGCTTTTGAACGTTTCATTGTACGAGCAGCATCCGCTCCAATTGCGCCACGATTGACACGCCGTGCTTCGGTATCAATAAAGCCAACACGTTTTTTTGTTTTGTCTCCTTCTCGAGAGTTAGCCCACTCCGCTTTTTCAGCTGCGGTTTTTTTCAAACGTCCGACTTCTTTTTTGATTTTTTGGTTTTGTGCTAACTCAAATTCATCTTTTCTACGCTTTTGTTCTTCGTAGACGGAATAATTTCCTTGATAGATCACTAATTGACTTTTTTCGATGACCAAAAGATGGTCAACGACTTCATCAATAAACTGACGATCATGACTGACAACAATAAACCCTTGTTTTTTCTTATTCAGGTATTCAGCTACTTGCTGACGCCCAATCACATCTAAGTGATTTGTTGGTTCGTCAATCAGTGGAAAATGCAGCTCATCGGTAAATAAGAGAGCCAGCAATACTTTTGTTTTTTCTCCGCCGGAAAGGGAATCGTAAGGGCGCCAGAGAATTTCCGGATTTGCCTGCATCAACATCAGCTCACGCTCGATCTCCCATAACTCACAATCTGAAACTTCTAACAACACATCATAGGTTAGTCGATTCGTTTCCCTGACCTGTTGTGGAAAATAGACAAATTCTTGTTGATGGGTCACTTGTCCTTGATAAGGTAGTTTGTTTTGCAAAATAGTTAATAACGTCGTTTTGCCACGACCATTTCGACCAATCAGTCCTAATTTCCATGTGGAATCAATATTTAAGTTTGCTTGATCGAATAACAGATCGTCTTGGCTGTCATAGCCAAACGTCAATTGTTTGATTTCGATTTTAGACATTTATCTTCACCTCGTTATAAAAAAGACCAGTCCTATTTTCAGAACTGGTCAAAGAAGATGAGTACAAAAAGAGACCCACTCATTGAAAACAGCCAATTCTGAAAATCTGCATACTATCCCCTTGAACGAACAAGGTATAGTTAAAATGCAGCTTCAACAAATTGACTTACTTTTTCAATGCGCGGATCCCTCACTTTGTCTTTATTTGCCACTAGGTTACCATAGGTGTTTTAAGACTGTCAACCAATAAATTATTGAAACAAGCCACTGATTGCCTGTGAAAGCAGTCTGACGTTCTCTAGTGTTTCTTGATGATCCAATGCCTTATCAAGAGAAGTTGGGCCAGTTTGGATACTAAATACACTAGGAAGGATCGTCGTTAATTCACCTAAATCTTTTTCCCGACTCCCACAGAACGCTACAACTTTTTTGTTGTGTTTTTTTGCCAAAGAAGCTACACCATAAGGCACTTTCCCATGAATTGTCTGTTGATCGATCCGTCCTTCTCCTGTAATCACGATATCGGCTGATTTGATTTTATCTTCTAAGTCTACTAACTCAGAGACAGTCATAAAACCTGCTTTCATCGTAGCCCCGACAATGGCTAGAGCGCCTCCGATTCCACCCGCTGCGCCACTGCCAGCGAGTTTATTCAAATCAATTGCTGTGCTTTCTTTGATTTGTTCAACGATCTTTTCTGCTTGGGCTTCCAAATATGCTAGAGTTTCTGGTGAA
The DNA here is from genome assembly GCF_051714005.1 of Enterococcus sp. AZ171. NCBI lineage: Bacteria > Bacillati > Bacillota > Bacilli > Lactobacillales > Enterococcaceae > Enterococcus > Enterococcus sp. AZ171. Next base: position 2,282,402 of record NZ_JBIORA010000001.1, read on the forward strand.
CCACCTTTTTGTTTCCCAAATAGTTGAGTCGCACCCTGTTTGCCAGTGTAAGGACTCGTAACGTCCGCTGCGATCGTTAATCGTTGCTCGATTCGCTCTAATTGAGAGACGTCGATTGTCTCGATGGATAACAAAGGATTCCCTTCTGTAACGCCATTTAGTTTCGCCCCTAATGACTGCAATAAACCCAAGCCTCCATCAGAACAACCGCTACCACCTAATGTTACGATAACTTCGTCTACTTGCTGATCCAAAGCATCTTTGATCAACTCTCCTAAACCAAAACTTGAAGCTAACCGGATCGTTTGATCTGTCGGTTCGGTCAACAAGTCCAATCCAATGACTTCCGTCGATTCAATGATGGCTAACTTACGGTTCTTTTTTTGTGTCAGTAAATAACGACATGCTTTTTCCCGAAAGAGCAAATCTGGACAAAAAAGTGTTCGCCATTCCCCACCTAAAGTAGCGTAAATCACTTCAGCAGTTCCTTCGCCACCATCTGCGATAGGTTGATTGACTGTTTGTTCCGCCTCCCCCCAGCCTTGCAATGCTGCTTGGTTGAGTTCAATAGACGATGCGCTACCTTTAAACGAATCGATTGCTGCAAGTAATTTCATTCTGAGACTCCTTTTTCTGCGATGATTGAACAACGTGTTTTTCTTTAACTATATCATATCTAACGTGCTTCAATACCGCTATATTCATAGATAGAAAATACTTCAGGATCATAATCGATAAACCGCTGTGACCAATTTTCTACATCAAAAAATTCGATGATCTCACGATCGACGGTTTGATAAGGGCTATCTAAGAAGGCAGGAAGTTCATCCAAATTCCTTTCTTCCAACAAGAAAATATTTTGTGGATTGTAGAAACGATACCCGGAAATCGCTTTGTTATCAGTGACTAATTTTTTTTGGAAGAAAATAGATTCAAATGTTCGTAAAGTCACACCACTTTGACCTTCTCGCAACAATTCCAAAATACCGGTCGAACCATTCGTCTTTTGTAAATATTCTGTATAGGTCAGATACCCTTCTTGATCATTTCCACGACTTGGTAAAATATAAAAGTTTGTTGAAATACCTAACTGTTCAAATGCGGCTTGATAATCATCTGCTCGTTGTTTTCTGCCGTTATCAGTTGCTCCAAAGAACAGATCAGTCGTGACTTCAGCTTTTGGTAATTCCATCTCTTTTGAATAAAAAGAACTATTGTGTTTAATCCCTAACTCTTTTGCTTCTAAAATATCAAAATGGTAAATGTCATCAATTGCTGGTTCTGCTTCTGCTTTCTTCAATAATTGAAGGTGTTCTTCTTTAAAATGGTTCCAAAAGAAGAGGATGATCTTCGCATTTGTGTACGGTCGAATACGAGAAGCAAATGCCACATCAAATCCATAATCTAAAAAAATAATTAGTTTATATTGATCGAGTTGCTGTTGGAACGATGACATAAAGAAATCATCCATCAAATCTTTTGCTGAGATGACGTCCATTGTTTGTACGTATGGGAAAAAATATAACGCCTTATTTTTCGCTATAAGCAATCGTTCGTGTTGGCTCATAGTTATCAACTCCTTATTTTTACTTACTCAAAACAATCCTATTAATTATGGGTTTCCTCTTATAATAGCCCTGCATGAAAGGAAAAAGCGAATGAAACGCTTTCCTTTCAAGTTATTTTTTATAGAAATATAACAATAATTATCAAAACAGATAAGAGTTCTATGATTGTTTCATTAAAAATTACAAAAAAGTTTTCAGAATAGTTGTAATTGTCAGACAATTTGTTATTATAGAGAATATTATTTTATAACCTATTTGTTTTTTCATTCATGTTTTTAGAAAAGAGGTTTTTTGATGGAAAGTACAGAACAAACAAAATTAAAAAAACAGCTAAGCTCCAGACACATCACGATGCTTGCTTTGGGTGGTGCAATTGGTGCTGGTTTATTCAAAGGAAGTGGTGAAGCCATTGGGATCGCTGGTCCTGCGGTCTTGCTTGCTTTTTTGATCGGTGGTGGTATTTTATTTATTGTTATGAGTGGTCTGGGTAAGTTAGTTTTAGACGGTGGGGATACACAACATGGATTATCTGGCTTGATTCGCCCTTATTTAGGTAATCATTCTGCGGATTTCGTCGACTGGGTCTATTATTCCATGTGGATGATCAATATCATCGCTGAGGCTGTAGCAGCAGCTTCCTTCTTACAATTATGGTTTCCGCATGTTCCTGCATGGTGTTTCATCTTACTTTTAGCTATTTTAACGACTCTGATCAATCTTTATTCTGTCCGCTTGTTTGCTGAAACCGAATATTGGTTGGCTTTTGCGAAGATCAGTGTCATTATCTTGATGATTCTTTTCGGGTTATATCTCGTCGGACAACAAATGTTAGGAACTGGAATTTTTCCTACATTAAGTCAATTGACTGATCACGGTGGCTTTACTCCCCATGGATTAAAAGGGGTCGTTAGTTCATTACTTGTCGTTATCTATTCATATGGTGGGTCAGAATTGATTGCAATTACTGTCAGTGAAGCGGACGATCCTAAAAAAGCCATACCAAAAGCGATAAAAGGGGTCATGGGCCGAATTGTTTCCTTCTATATTATTCCGCTTTTCTTATTGCTGATTCTTTTCCCTTGGAATACTTTAGCTGGTTCTGCGGTTAGCCCGTTTGTCTTGGTGTTTGAACAGATGAATATCCCTTTTGCTAGTGATATCGTGAACTTCGTCATTGTCTTGGCACTCTTTTCATCGATCAATTCTGGCGTTTATGCTTCTTCTCGTCTCTTGTTTTTCCGTTTGAAAGACAAAAAAGGCACCGCCAAGAAACTGGCAAAGTTGAACAAACATTATGTGCCACAACGTGCTGTATTATTTTGTACCAGCGTGCTATATCTAGGGGTCATCCTTTCCTATTTCGTAGGTGACAAACTTTTCGGTTACTTAGCCGGTTCTCTTTCTTATACGGTACTCGTGATTTGGCTAATGATCAGCGCTGCCGCTTTTCGTTTAGCATTGAAGAAAGGCACTTGGCAAGCCAAAAGTTTTAATTTATTTGCTTTGATCGCGTTAAGCTTGATCTTGATTGGGATACTCATGACAAATTCAATTGGTGTAACGGTCTTGACAGCTTTATTATATGCGGTGATTTTCTTTAGCTATCAAAAGAAAAAAGATGTCTTTACGATAAAAAATGAGCCTTTTTCTTCGATATGATTGATGGTAAAGATAGATAACTAAAACTTCCCCATGAACCAGCTAGAAAATACGAGATCACTTGATGGATCTTTGAGCTTTCTAGCTGGTTTTTATTAATCTTTTTAGAGAACTTTGAGCCTGAATGAACCATTCGTCCAAAAAGATCCCCCTCGTTTTTTTGCAACGACACTTGAACAGATGTTGTTTCACTTCATCGATACGTTCACTTGATAAGTCAATCATTGATTATCCAAAAAAAATAGCCCCCCGCTTGATGTGCACCCCAAAAGTTAGACTAGAAATCTAATTAAAAGGGGTGCTTTTTTTGCGGAAATATACATTTGATTTTAAGAAAAAAGTAGTTTCAGACTATTTAAATAACGAAGGCGGCTACAAATATCTTGCACATAAATATCAAATAAATCGTACACTGGTTAGACATTGGGTAAGGATTTATAACTATCATGGTTGGGAAGGCTTGGTTGGAGGTGGCAAAAGCTACACTACAAAATTTAAACTTGATGTTATAGAATATATGGAAACAAATGGTCTTTCTATCCAAGAAACTGCTAAAAAATTTAATATCGGTTCAAATAGAACTCTAAGTAAATGGATAGAGCAATATGAAGAAGACGGTTCTTCTTCACTTGAGAGCCAAAAAAGGGGCAGAAAAATTAGTATGAATTCCAAGCTAAACATTCCTAAAAAACTTAAAGATGAGTCTCTTGAAGAAGAAGTTATTCGTTTAAGAGCAGAGAACGCATATTTAAAAAAGTTAGAAACCTTGATTCAAGAACAAGATTTGAGCAAGAAGAAATCAAGGTTAAAACAATCCTTCAGCTCAAAAAAGAATTTAAATTGAATCTATTACTTTCAATTGCACAATTAGCGAAGTCAACTTATTATTACTGGGTAAAAAAATTAGATAAGCCAGATAAATATAGCAAGATTAAGCAAGAAATTACAGCGATTGTAAAAGAATCAAGAAACTCTTATGGTTATCGTAGAGTCACTTTAGCGTTAAAGATGAAAGGATATACAATCAATCATAAAACAGTTAGAAAATTAATGTCCCAAATGGGACTTACCTGTCAAATCCGAATAAAGCGATATAAATCTTATAAAGGAACAGTAGGAAAAATTGCCAAGAATGTGTTAAAACGAAATTTTTCAGTAGATACACCCAATAAAAAATGGGTGACAGACGTCACTGAATTCAAGATAAAAGGAAGAAAAATCTATCTATCTCCTATACTTGATTTATTTAACGGAGAAATAATTAGTTATAGTATATCAACTAGTCCAACATATAAACTGATTGAAGAAATGCTTCAACAAGCAATTAAAAAAAAGGGAACTGAGGGTTCACTGATTCTACATTCAGATCAAGGATGGCAGTATCAGATGCCACAATATCAAAAAAAATTAAAAGAGAATAACATTATTCAAAGCATGTCTAGAAAAGGAAATTGCTTAGATAATTCTGTAATAGAAAATTTTTTTGGTGTGCTTAAATCAGAGTTTTTTTATCGAGAAAAATTCCGATCAATTGAGACATTTCAAAGTAAATTAAATGAGTATATTAGATAGTATAATAACAAAAGAATAAAACTAAAGTTAAATGGACTATCTCCAGTAGAATATCGGAAACAGTCCATTAAATAGTTCAACTTTTGGGGTTCAGTTCACTGATTGGGTGACTATTTTTTTGAGTTTATATCGTTTCCTTCACAACGTTCAATTGTTCCTGCTTTTCATTATTTTTTGCAATACCTAAACCAGTAATGGCACTGACCATCGAAAAGACGGGAGAAAGCAAACTGAAAAATACGAATGGTAAGTAGGTCATCGTTGGTATTCCAAACGTGCTGGCAACAAAACTACCGGCAATCCCCCAAGGAATAAGGTAATTGATGACTGTCCCTCCATCTTCTAAGGTACGACTCAAAACAGTTGGATCAAGTCCTGCTTTTTTGTATGTTTCTTTGAACGCATTTCCTGGTAAGATCACAGATAAGAACTGTTCACCGATAAACAGATTGACACCAATACTTGTCATTAGTGTCGTAAAAATCAGTTTAGGTATCGTCGTCATTTTCTTCGATACCACTTCCATAACTGTAGAGATCAACTCAAATTCGATCAATAAACCGCCTAATGAAAGCGTCAGAATAATCAAGGAAACTGTAGGCATCATACTTTCGATCCCACCGCGGCTAAGTAACGCATCGATTTGCGTGTTTCCTGTTTCAGATAGAAAACCAGATTCGAGGACTGTCGCTAGTCCTGAGAAGGAAGTGCTTGGATCTTGGATAAAAATCATTCCAACTGCTACGGCAATATTCAACAGGATCGTTAAGATCGCTGGAACTTTTTTCCAAGCACAAACCAACATCAAGAATAAAGGGATTAGAGACCAGATCGAAATCGTAAAGTTGTTTTCTAAAATAGTTGTTACATTTTGGATTTCTGTCAAGCTGGCACCTTTATCTGTATGTCCTAAAAATGCAAACAAAATCAAAGAAACAATAAATGCCGGAAGTGTTGACCACATCATATGTTTGATATGTTTAAATAGATCCGCATCAACAATGGCTGCTGCCAGATTTGTCGATTCAGATAATGGCGACATCTTATCTCCAAAAACTGCCCCAGAAACAATAGCACCGACAACTAATGCGGGGTTCAATCCCAACGTTGTGCCGATACCGAAAAAGGCGATACCGATGGTTGACATGACAGTAAAGGCACTACCGACTGCACTGCCGACAATGGCACACACAACAAAAACTGAAGGCACAAACCATGGGACACTAATGATGTTAAAGCCATAGACCATCAACGTTGGAATGATGCCAGCTTGGATCCAGACCGCAATCAATGCGCCGACTAAAATAAAGATAAAGATCGGGATGATCCCCGGTTTGAGACCGTTGATGATTCCTTCATGTAATCGATCGGTTGGCTGTTTCTTCACTACTGCGTAGACCATGACCATACCAATAGCAATCAAAATCGCGATATTCGGTGAAATCTTAAAGCCAACTACTCCGGCTGCTATCGTTGCAACGATAATTATTAATACACTCACTGCTTCTATAAAACTAGGTTTTTTTATTTTTTCCATATCCATTCTCCTTTTTTAAGTTTGTTACGTCTTAAAAAAGCTTCGATATCGAATGACTCCGCCACAATTCATCTGCGTTTCCTCCCTAAAAAAAAGACAAAAAGATCTGTTTTCAACTAAGGACGAATTTCTCCGCGGTACCACCTTAATTAAAAACAGATCTGTTTTTCACTTTGATTTGAATGATTTAATTGTTAAAACTTTTCCTGTAATTCATAGAATTGGCTTGGTCGGTTCGCAGCAACCACCGACTTTCTGAACAAAACACCAAAACTACTACTGGGTGAAAAGTGAACTTTCATGAAGTTTACCTGCATCTGTCCAATTTGTCAATCTAAATGTATTTTTTCTGAAAACAAATGTTTTGATTCATAACGATCTAGTCCTTTCACCCATCCATCATTTTCCGTTATTTTTTTGCAAGGATTGCTTGATGCTCCTGCTTTATTTTATCTAGAAGTTCTGGCTTTCCAAATAGATCTAATGCAGTATTTGCCAATAGTTCAGCAGCAATGGCAATCGAAGCTAGTCCTTTTTCACTACGAGCAGCTGCTTTAAATTCTTCCGAATGACCGGCGATATATTCATCAGCAATCGAGACGGTTGGTTGGATCGTCGGAATCACATGGCTCACGTTACCAACGTCAGAAGAACCTAGACTTGTTTGTTCTTTTGTTTCGATTTCTTCATCAGGTACACCTGCTGCATTCGCATGACTGAAGAACAGCGCATCAAATGAAGGCGTCACGATCACATCATCGACAGAATTTTGGAACAATCCAAATTCATAACTTGTTCCCGTACTCAAAGCCGCCCCTTTCACGATATTTTCGACTTTTTGATACACCTCATTCAATGTCTGACGATTTTTTGCTCGTAAGTAGAATCGACCTGCTGCGTATTCGGGAATCACATTCGCAGCGACTCCCCCATCCGTGATGATCCCATGGATATTGACGTCTTTTGGCAGTTGCAGGCGCAACGCATTGATTCCATTAAACACTTGAATCAACGCTTCTAAGGCATTCACTCCTTTATCTGGTGCGGCAGCTGCATGGGAAGCAACACCATGGAACTTGATGTCCACCGGGTCATTCGCTAATGATTCTGTCGTTTTGCCGTAACGATATGCGGGATGGACACAAAGTGCCGCATCCACATCTTCAAAGAAGCCTTCCCGTACAAAACTTCCTTTAGCTGATCCGTTTTCGCCTCCCTCTTCTCCAGGTGTGCCATATACCCGAATCTCTCCACCAATCTCAGCAATTCGTTCGCGCAAGACACTGGCAGCTAAGACAGAATACGTACCAAACAAGTTGTGTCCACAAGCATGACCGATTCCTGGTAAAGCGTCAAATTCTGCTAAAAAAGCAATCGTTGGTCCTGGTTTTCCTGAAGCGTAACGAGCATCAAATCCTGTTCGATGACCAGCAACATCTTTTGTGACAGAAAATCCTTCTTTTTCTAATTGTTTGATCAAAGCATCTGAGGAATAAAACTCATAATTACTTACCTCAGGATGGTCATGGATATCTAGTGCTAATGCTTGATATTCAGCTAATCGTTGCTGGATTGCTTCCTTAAAAGAATGTGTTGTTAAAGTAGATGTTGTCATATTGGCTTCCTCCAGTTTGCTTTTTATTTTTCACCAAATGTTTCCCAGGCAGGTACGCTTGATCCTTTTGATGTTTCTTCGATCACTTTTGCTGTTTCTTCCGTTTGATAGGTGTCAACGATCTTTTGATAGATTTCGTTATTTTCATCTTCTTTTCTTGCTACAATGATGTTGACATATGGTCTGGCACTGTCATCGACAGGTTCTAAAAAGATAGCATCACTCGTTGGGTTCAATCCTGCATCGACTGCCACACCACTGTTAATCACTGAAAGATCCACGTCATTCAATGCACGAGCTGTTTGTGAGGCATCCAGTTCAGAGATGTCTAGGTTTTTTGTATTTTCAGTGATATCTGAAGTAGTCGGCGTTTGGCCTTTCGCTGGATCAACTTTGATCAAACCAGCTGTTTGTAGCAATAGCAACGCCCGTCCGCCATTTGTGACGTCGTTTGGAATAGCTACTTTTGCGCCATCCTTGATATCATCAATGGATTGGATCGTATTGGAATAGATCCCTAAAGGTGCATTCACTGTGTTGCCGATCGAGACTAGATCCGTTCCGTGTTCCGTATTGTAATTGTCTAAAAAGAATTGATGTTGAAAAGCATTGAGATCGATCGAGCCATCTGCTAATGCAGCATTCGGTTGATTATAGTCGGTAAATTTCACGTATTCTAAGTCAATATCTTCTTTTGCTAAACGTGCCTTGACATCATCCCAAACGTCAGTGTCCTCTCCAATAATCCCAAGTTTTACTGTCGTTTGTTTTTTTGTGTCTGTTTCGGCATTGCCTTGGCTACAGCCAGCCAACCAAATAAGTGCAACAAAAGCAAGTACTGTATAACGAATGAGTTTTTTCATGATGATTCCTCCAGTTTAATGTGATATTTTTTTGATCAATAAATTGCTGATCCATTGACTTAAGAAAACAAGGATCAAGATCAACAAAGTGGCGACGATAGTCACGTCTGTTTGAAAACGATTATACCCACGAGAAATAGCTAGGTTTCCTAATCCTCCTGCCCCAACTGCTCCTGCCATAGCAGTCAAGCCAATGACATTGATGATCGTCAATGCAGAGACACGAATGATCCCTGGCAAGCCTTCGATCAAATAGACTCTAAAAACGATCCCTATTGGACTGGTTCCCATAGATTCGGCTGCTTCAATCACTCCAGGATCTACTTCTAACAACGCATTTTCCACTTGTCGAGCGAAAAATGGCACAACACCAAAGATCAAAGGGACTAAAGCAGCTTTCGCGCCGATCGTAGTACCGACTAAAAAGCGAGTCGTCAATGCCAGTAAAGAAAGTAAAATGATAAAGGGAATCGAGCGGACAACATTGATGACCTTGTCTAGCACCTCATAAAGCAAGCGATTTTCAAGCAATCCTTGGGGCCGTGTCACAACCAATACGATCCCAAAACCAAGACCGATCGCACCTCCGATCAACGCGGTCCAAAAAGACATATACAACGTTTGTTTCGTCGCTTCAATAAATTCATCGGGTATCAAATAGACATTAGGTAAATAGGTTTCTAAGAAATGGGTCATATCAGCGTCCTCCTTGAATCACTTTCATTTCCTTACTTGCGCCATTTTTTTGTAAAATCGTTGCTTGTACACCGGATTCAATAAGATAAGCCAAGGCTTTTTCTCGTTGATGGATCTCTCCTGATAAAGTAACGATCAATCGTCCTAATGGGGTTTCTTGTAATAGTTCTACATTGCCGTATAAAATATTCGCACTGACTTGGTATTTGCTATAAAGTTGTGCGATCAACGGTTCATTCGTTTGTGTGCCCACATAACTCAATTCCACTAACCATTTATTGGTCAACTGATCTGCAAAAGCACGATGCGAGCGAATCGTTTCTAATGCTTGGTCAACGTGGGTGGCTGTTCGGATAAACTCTTGCGTCAAAACTTCTTTTGGTGCACTGAAAATCTGAACGCTACTTCCCTGTTCGATCACTTCCCCGTTTTCCATCACAGCTACTTTGTTGCAGATTTCTTTAACGACTTGCATCTCATGTGTGATCAAAACGATTGTCAATCCTAATTGCTGATTCAGTTTTTTCAATAAAGCTAAAATCTGATGGGTCGTTTTTGGATCTAAGGCACTCGTTGCCTCATCACAAAGTAATACTTGCGGATCACTGGCTAATGCACGAGCGATAGCAACTCTTTGCTTTTGTCCTCCTGAAAGTTGTTTTGGATACGCAGTAGCTTTTTCTTCTAACCCGACTAATGTTAAAAGCTCATTAACTTTTTGACGACGCTCCTGTTTCGATTTTTTCGTATATTTCAACGAGAAATCGACGTTGTCAAAAATCGTGCGACTTTCCATTAGGTGAAAATGTTGAAAAATCATCCCGATCGATTTTCGTTCTTTTCGTAATTCTTTCGGGGATAGTTTTCCTAGCTCTGTTCCATTGATGATGACTTTGCCACTTGTTGGTTTTTGTAACAGGTTCATGACACGAACCAGCGTACTTTTCCCAGCACCTGAATAACCTACGATTCCGTAAACATCCCCTTTAGCAATCGAAAGATCCACCTGTTTCACTGCCTGGATCGTCTTTTCTTTTTGTTGGAAAGAAACATTTATTGCTTGTAATTCAATCATTTTTACTCCTCCTTCGGTTTGACGATAAAAAAAGGCATCCTCAAGAAAATGACTCATCACTTTCTTGAGGACGCCTTTTTGCGTGTTACCACCTCATGTTCAAGTTACACTTACATGTAACTCCTCTTCGAGTACAATCATACTCTAGCAAGCTAACGGTTGCGACCGTCACCGTCTCACAATTTTGCTCGGGGTGAATTGCTCAATAGCCATTTTCCAAACATGCCGCCTTGCTTCTTCTCAGCTACCGAAGCTCTCTGTTAAAGGTTTTTGTATTTGTACTTACTATTTCAACGCAAAAAATATAAAAAAAATCCTTTTATCAGCATAAATCTACTGATAAAAGGACGACGTATCGTGGTACCACCTTTATTCGGAAGTTTCCTTCCCTCGATCCAACATCTCTTGACGAGAGATTGGTTGTCCGTTTTAACGGTCAGACATTTCCGAACTTGCCTACTTATCGACAAGTTATTCTCCAAGGCCATTTTTCAACTTTTCTTACTTGACTCTTTCCACCAACCAGAGCCTCTCTTTGAAGTTTCCAAGTTTACTTTCCTTATCAACGAATCCATATTTTGTTGTTGAGAACACTTTATCTAAGTGAAAACAAAAAGTCAAGCAAGAAATTTAAAAAAATATGCACTCAGTCGATTGATCAATAAAAAAATCGTTGGTGGCACTGGATTTCCAGCCGTTTATTTTTTTCCTTTTTGTTTTTCTAACATCTCCAACACGATCAAAAGATCGGTACCTTCTGCTAAGATCGATAAATCTGCTTTTTCTCTTTCGGTATAAGCCCGATCAAAGCTTGAATCTGGAATCAAAACAACACCCATTCCTGCTCGTGATGCGGCGGTCGCACCAACCAAAGAATCTTCCACTGCAAAGGCTTCTGACGCTGTCAATCCCGACCGCTCTAGCGCAGTTAGATAAGGAATTGGTGAAGGTTTATTTTCAGACACTTCATCCCCAAAGGTATATGTATGAAAATAAGGCTTCAAAGAAAATTGATCCAAAATATTGTTTGCTCGTTTTGTTACCGTCGTCGTTGCGAGACCAAGAATGAGTTTTTGGTCATTCAATTCTTTCAATACTTCTTTTGCATGAGGTTTTAATTGGATAGCGCCACTATGCAGTTGTTGATAAAAATATTCTTCTCGTTTTTCGCGAACCTTTTGTACCATTTCCGGTGTTCCCGCCATTTTGATCAACAAATCATAGCTTTGTTTCCAATTTTTTCCACCCCATGTATCAACGATTTCTTGAGGTATTTCGATATCAAATTGCTTGAATCCCCATAGCCAACCGTCACGATAAGTTCTTTCTGTATCAACTAATAGTCCATCTAAGTCAAATATTGCACCCTTCATATCCACTGATCCTTTCAAAAAAACAATATCTGTAGTGTATCATGTTTTTTCATTCAAACCAATGGGATCTCAAGCATTTTTGTTATGAGTAATAATTACACTCACCCTCCGTACTCAATTATTCGGATTCATTTTAGTTATTTTATTTCTACGAATCTTTAATAATTGATTCGTAAAATTAGCCCAATCGACTGCCCTTGGAGGAACTAACCAAATGATTTGGAACAAGTCTCCAAAAGAACAGATTTCTTTATCTGTCAAAAGTAGATCTGTTTCATCATCTGCCTTCGTTTGGTAGATGATATTCAAGTCAGAGATTTTCTGGATATTATTTTTGATCAACGCATTAAATTGTGGTCCAAAGGAAAAATCAATGCAAATACGGAGCGGTTTCAATTGTTGATCGATGGGTAATATATCCATCATAACTAACACATAATGAAAAAATAAAAATTCTTTTGCGAGCCAAATTTGCTTGTTCTTTTTTTGTTTTTTGATGTAATCTCTGCAAAACAAAAAATATTCTGGATACATTTCATAAAAATAAGTGACATCCAGGTTGTTATTGTCATCAATATTTTCTTCTTTGAAATATTTGATCTTCAAATGCAAGACCGTCAGCTGTCTTCTGATTTCTTTTAGCTGATTCTCTGAGAGAATAAATGCTTGTCCAAGTTCTTCAAGAAATAAGTCATTCAAGGCAAGTATTTCCTTTAGTGTCACTCCCTCAATAAGTTCCGGCTCATTGATTGCGCCTTCGACAACAAGATAAGCAAAAATCTGTTGCGCTTCGCTATATAGCTCTTTTTCCGTATCGATCTTTGCCTCTTTTTCAAGCCAAGAAAATATGCTTCGAAAGAAATCATTAGTTTCTAACATTTTTTTATTGAATGTCAATTGACTTTTTTTATTCTCGGACATTCGCCAACCTTGCTTTATTCGAATCAAGCTGACTGAAAGAAAATGTTGGAGTTTTGTTTCACTAAAACCTGTAAAAGAAGCAGCGAATTTCGGTTCAAGCAACCGAATCAATTCTTCCACTGGTTTCGTGATCTCTGTTGGATAAACCGAATAAGCCCGTCCGTATAATTTGGTGAAATAAAACGTCACCAATCCACGTACAGAGCCTTCTTCCCCACTTAGTAAGAATTTTTTTGTGACTGTAAGTTCTTTGTCTGCTAATCTCGTACGCATGTCTTTCAGCTTTTGGTAGACGAGGGGATGACTGATATAATTCTTGATCGCATAGTCATTGACAGATTCGAACGTTTCAAAAAATATTTCTTGTAACATCAAAAAACCAAAGGAATGGCGGACATACATTTCACCTAAAATTGTCGAATTCCCTCGACCACTCTCAATCAGTCGGACGTTATTTCCTTCGAAAAACAGTTGAAATTCATCCGTTAGCCCATAGTCCACAAAATCATGTGACAATTCTTCCATTGACTTATTCAGCAAAAAATAAGAGATATCCAATTCTTCCAGCACTTTTTCATGATTTTCAATTAAAAGTGGCTTTGTTTCCAAATAACGTAGCAACTCTAACTTTCGTTGCGCTGGCTTATCTAAAAATAGTTTGAACATTTTGATTTCCTCTACCTTCTGGTTTTTCTCCATAGAGTATCGTACCTGAAAATAAGTAGCTCATTGCTGCCATCTGACTATTATCTGAACTAGCAGAACCAGAACCACTCGACTGTGGCAACATCACTTGGCTATGAGAGTGATCATCAGAAAAAAATTGATCATCTAAGGTTATTTTACGTGATGTACTAGCAATCTGGCTAATAATATCGCCCTGGTTATCTAATAATTTTGTTTTGTTTGGTCGCTTTTTTTTAGGAATTGAAGAATCTTGATACGGTAATTCGGCTGGTGGTTGTTCTTCAACTTTCTGCTTTTCGTTATTTATAATTGCAGTATCTTGTGATTGTTCGGTGTGTTCAACCTCTGCTTCTTTCTCATCCGTTACAGGCCGTTGGGGAGTAACTGGTTGAATTTGGATTTCTTCTGTTGGATTCAACGGATCATAAATGATCGTTTCTGCATATATATAGTTGGAAGATTCAAAATAGACTGCCGCGAACAAAAGTGTTCCTAATATGGCGATTTTTTGTCTTTTCACTTTTCTCCCCCTTTTTTGATTAGACATTTTAAGTAAGTGAAACCATACGTTTCCAAGCAAAAATTGTCTGACTGATCTTATTTATTTGATCAGTCAGACGTTTTTTTATCAGGGATTGATATTATTTATTTTCAGATTCGTCTTCATCTTTTTGTTTTTTTCTTTTCCAAAAAATAAATAGAAGTAAAAGAATCAATAATAATAGGATACCGAATAATAGATAGATCCAAGTATTGTCTTGTTCGATCGTCACATCTTTTTCGTTTAATTCCCTAGCAACTTCGCCTTTGATTTCAAAGTCTTTTTCAAATTCCCATTTATATTTATAGGTTTCCTCAGAGCCATTAGAAGTTTTGACTTTGTATTCTCCATCTTCAGCTTTTTCGCCGTAAGCAGTCATCTTCATCGTATACTTCCCTGCTTCCAACTTTTCACCATTTAAAGAAATGGGGTAAGCAAAGTGAGAATTTGGCGCCATTTGCATACTTTCGGCTTGGCTTTCGTACAGCACTTCAGCTGATCCTTTTTTCGTGATCGTTGTTGCTACATTCAATTGATTCAAGTAAACCGCTTGAGGGTTTTGCAAATGTACATTGATCACATTTCTCGCATTGACTTGTGCGGGTTCCACTTTCGTTGCTTTGAGATCAGGCTTGATCGCTGTCATATTTTGACGGATCAATAATGCAACTACGTAAGAGTACTCATTTTTGATGGCTAATCCTTTATCTTCGGAAGAAGAGTCCTGAGTGTCATCCGTTTTTTCTTTAAAAGTGATCCCGCCTGCCATGACACCATCAAATTTTTCTGCTGGCATCGTGACTGTGATTGGCACTGTCACTTCCGAATGTTTTGGTAACGTCACCTCTGGCTCTGCTTTCGCATAATCTTTTAAATTGTAAACCAAACTATTATCGGGTTCAATTTTATTTTCACCATACTCCACCACACCATTCAAATTAGTTGTTGCACTGTTGATCGTGGTTTCGATCGTGATGTCGTTGTCTGTGTCATTGCGTAATTGGACTTCGATTGTTTGTTGTTTGTCAGGTTCCATCAATAGATCGAAATATGTTTTTTCTTTATCGATTTGATTTTCAGGAATCACTGGGGTAACCGCAAAATTAAATTCTGATGCAAAAGTTGATTGGACTGGAACCATACTTAGCATGGCAACAATGAGGCTGACAATAAGGATAAATCTTTTTTTCATAATATTTTTAACTCCCTGATAAATTAGATGTTGGCGAGGCTATGACAGAAGCGTTCTATCCCTTCAAAGGTAACTAATATCACTGCGTTGCACCAATTTTTTTGAGGTCAAGACAAAAAGTTCTTTCATTTTTGCCTTGACCAGATTGTATTCGATTAGTTTCCTGGCGCATCTGTTAACGTCCAAGTGAACGTTGTTTGATAAGCTTTTGCGTATTTTGTCGTTGAACCTGGTACTTCTAGTGCAATACTATTTTTCGCGGTATCCACTGAATTTCCCCAATCCATCAAATACGTTCCAGCACCTTCACCATTTTTCGCACTCATCACTAATGATTCACTACCACTTGGATCTAAGCTGAAAGTTGCAACGCCTGTTGGTTTTGCTGATTGTGAACCAGTCACGACATTACCATTTGATAATGTGATTTTTGCACCTGTCAATTCTTGGTCTTCCGCTGTTTTGAATTGTGCATTTTGTTTTACTTTCAATGTCCAACCTGTTTCAGTTCCGCGGTTGTCAGATACTTGAACAAAGTTTGGTCCTTCTTTTTCAACATCACTTGCATCTTTATATTTTTGTGCTGCAGCATAGTATGTTTGCGTTTTAGATGTGATTTTTTGTTCACCGAAGACTAGACTTGAAGCAAAGTCGATCGACAATGGTCCATTTGTACCTGGATTTGGCTTACCATCAGGATTTGTTGGATCAACTGGCGTCACTGGTTGTTCTGGATCAAGTGGATCAACTGGATCAGTCGTCTCTGTATTTGGCACATAATTGATGACACCATTTGAAGTATACTCTCCACCATCAGCTGCTGCTACGCTAACTGTACTAAATACTCCGCCTAATAACATTGTTGATAATAAGATCATTTGTGATTTTTTCATTTTTATTTTCTCCATTCTTAATTTCCTGGTGTATCAGATAGATTCCAAGTTAATGTTGTTGAGTACGTGACTGCATCTTTCGGCGTTTTACCCGGGATGGTCAATGAAACACTTTTTGTAACCATTGAGGATACGTCTTTATTTTTTTGGTCTTTCATTGTGATTGTCTCCACTTTATCCCCCCACGCTTCGATCCACGTGCCAGAACCTGCATCTTGTCCTGCACTTAGAACAATCGATTCTGCACCGTTTGGATCTAAGGCGATTTCAGTGGTCGCAGTCGGTGCAGCCACACCCTCTGCATTTGATTTGACTACCGGATCTTGCAATTCGATTACCGCGCCAGTCAACGTGTTGTTTAATGTGTCATCGTTCTTAAATTGACCGTTTTGACATACTTTCAATGTCCAACCAGCATTATTTCCTCGGTGATCAGACACTTGGACATAATCTGGTGTGACTAGATCCGAAAATGTGCCATCGTCATTTACATAAGTCTGTGCTTTGGCATAATAGGTTTCTGTTTTATTCGATATCTTATTCATGCCGAAATCAAAACTTGAAGCAAAGTCGATCGATAGTGGCCCTTTTGTACCTGGTTCTGGGTCGGTTCCATCTGGATTAGTTGGATGAACCGGTTTGTCTGGATCAGGGTCGATTGGATTGACTGGATCGGTTGGTTCCGTATCAGGTATAAAATTGACCGTACCGTTACTTGTATACTTTGCTTGATCGACTGCTTGGACGGTAACCGTAACTCCTGTCAAAAGACTAATGATCATTAAACCACTTACTGTTTTTTTCATACGATCCCCCAAAGTGATTCATTTTCTGCCTTTTTCTTTTATGGTGCTGGAGTAGATTTAAGGCTCCATGTCAATGTGGTGCTATACTCTTTCGCTAATTTGACCGTTTTACCTGGTACGTTAAGTTTTACAGCAGTTTCGCCTTGTGTGGCATCCGTACCAAATTTGTAGATCCAAGTTCCCATGCCTTTACCCGCGTCAGCAGTCATCAAGACTGATTCGCTTCCAGGAGTCAATGTGTTTTGTGTTACTAGATCTGGTTTGTATTGATCATCCATGATCGATGCACTTGCACCGTTACTTAAGGATAGTACTGCACCAGATAACTCTTCATCAGCAGCAGTTTTGAATTGACTGTCTTGCTTGACAGATAAGCTCCATCCTTCTTGTGTTCCACGTTTGTCTGTTACTTGGACGTAGTTTGGTCCGTCTGTTCCATCTTTGAATGTTTGGATCTGTGCATAGTAGTCTTTTGTGACAGTAGTGATTTTTTGTTTCCCAAATTGGAAGCTTGAAGCAAAATCAATTGATAATGGTCCGTTCGTCCCTGGATTTGGTCCATTTGGATCAGTTGGATCTACTGGTTCTACCGGACTTGTTGGATCAGTTGGATCAACCGGGTTTGTTGGATCGGTATCTGCTTCAAATGCGATCACTCCATTTGTCTCATAGCTTGCAGTTTCATCCGCAGCAAATACTGTGCTTGTTCCTACTAGTGTACTAAATAAAATAATTCCAGCTGTTAACAACGTTGTCTTTTTCATTTTTCTCTTCTTCTCCTTTTTATAACAATAATTATCAATACGATCAAAAGAAGGAAACTTCCAATAATCGTAAATTGTTTACTTCTGTATTCTCCAGTTTTTGGTAACTGTTTGCTATCCCCTTGTATCGCCTCTTGCTGTTCCACAGTTGCTCCATTTTTTTCAGAGGACGTTTGATCCTCTTGAGTAGAGCTGGGGGAAGTTGGCTCACCCACCCCTTCTTCGGAACTGCTACTTCCTGCTTCAGGATATTCATAGGTGCCATAAAATCCTGTAACACCCTCACTTTTGAACGATTGCTCTTCATCGGCTAGACCAATTGGCGTTTGAGTAAAAAGAAGTCCTAACAACACAAGGATCTTCCACCTTTTTTTCTTCATCTTTCCCACCTATTCTCTATCGTCGTGTTTTCTATGGGTTACCAGGTGCTGCAACCAATGACCATGATAATGTTCCTTGATAACTTCCGACTTTTTGTTTTTCCGGAGGAACAGTTAACTTGATTCCTTTGTTGTTCGTTTGTCCCCACTCTTGATTGACAAGATATTCACCATTTGTCGTCAGTGTCTTCTCTTCCACGATCACTGCATTGGGGCCGAGTACGGTATTCTTTGTACCGTCTGTAAATGAAAGTATATTAGAAAGTTGGGTTGTCCCCGAAGTCAAAGGTTGTTTTTCAGTGACTGTCAATTGCCAACTATCCCGTTCAGAACCTCTTGTATCTTTCACGATCAAATCACCTTCGATCAATGGCCAATACGTTTGAGTCGTTGTCTTAACTTTTTGTGTCTCGAAATTCATCGTATTTGGTACTTCTTTAAGCTCTAATGTCCCTGTAATTGCTACATTGATTGTTTTTTCAGTTGTTATTCCATTTAGTTGATAGCTATACGTCGTTGAAACATTTTTTAAAACTTCCGCTTCTGTCGCATTCTTGATTGCTGAAAACGTTGCGTCTGTCAACGTTGGTACTTGATTCGCACTGCCATCGGCTAAGATCACTTGTGCCAGTGTTCGTTGATTCAACTCTTGTTGAGACGTCAACCCATTGGCATCAGATAAACTCATCCGAACATCTTTTGCATAGACTGCAAAACTGCGATCCGTCGAAATCGTTGCTTCATTTTTTACAACAATCAAGTTTGCTTGTTGTTCCTTTTCATTCCCTGTCGTACCGACTTTGTAATCAATGACATGTTTTCTGGAAACTTCATCTGCAGCTAGTGGTTGCTTGATCTCGTCCATCACATCAGCGGTGATCGAATCCGTAAAGAATGGACGTCCCTTCGCCTCCATCAATGTTAAAATCGATTGTTTATCGACTAAATCTTGTGCTTCTTTTTCAGAAATGATCACATTTTTAGCAGAAAGCTCAGCTGCATTCGAATACTTCACTTTGACTTCATAACTGTATTCGCTATCTGGCGATTGCCAATCGATCGTTGAAGAATCCTTTTGTTCAGCAATCGTTGTCGGGGTATCTCCTTTTTTTGAACTGATGATTTCTGCTTGGTACAACCATGAACCAGTTGTTTGTGTTTCTGGTTCAAAGCTTAATTTTGGTGTGATACCTTTTCCTGATGGAATCACCAAGCGCCCTTTTTGAACTTTTGTACCTGCAGTTTCTGTTCCCCATGCATTCAGGACTAATGGCGCATTTCCTTCTTTCACTTCACTGACGTCATGAAAAATACTTCCTTTGCCTTGAGCGATCCCAGGATTTTCTACTTCATAATCGATAACTGAACCAGGTATGGCGATACCATAACCACTACCGGATTTTGAGACATCGTTATCTCCGATGAAGCTTTTCCCAGTTGCTTTTTCAGTTCCTCTGAAATTCAAAGGTGTTAGCTTTGTTGCATTGGCAATCGTTGGATTGATTGTCAAAACTTGATAGGCTTTATTTGCACCGAACCATGTACCGGTACTATCTACTTGCGTTGCTGAATCTCCAGTAGTTGACTTGATCCAGACTAATTCATCTTTTGCAGGATCAGGAAACTCGACATCTGAAATATTGACTTTTCCTGTTCCAGGAATCGTTTCTAAAGTGACTTCATCCTCTATAGTTAACTTAGCTGCTGAAATTAAGTTACTAGAAGTTGAAACGCCGATCCCAGCATTTTTTGACAGATGGATGTCCCCAAATGAATGATAGGTTGTTGCATGATTGGCAGCAGTCGCAGATAAACCATTTTTGATATTTCCGCCATTTGCCATTAATTTCAATCCGTTTGTTACATTTAATTCGGTGAAATTGACGATGCCTAGTCCAGTAAGATTGATTGGATCAGTTTGATAGTTGTTTGTACCATCGACAGTCTCACCAAAATTGAACACGACTTTGTTTGTACTAGCACTAGCGATCGTATTCGTAAAGTTATCACTCGCTGAACCACCGGATAAACCGTTGATGCTGACCGCTCCTTGAACATTAGCAGTAACATTACGCAAAATTTTCCCACTGCTGATATTGGAATACTGTGTAGCATACAGATTACCAATACTAGAACCCTCCGCTTGGATATTCATCTGGATCGAGCCATTTTTGGTGTACGCAGCATTACTACCACCATCCCCATAAATGCTCGCACCATTTAATGAATCCACACCTGGTTTGGTAAAGATATTCAACGTAATCGTATTGTCTGCAGATGTCCCCAAATTCGTGTTTTGTCCATATGGTCGTCCACCTGTGATATACGTATTACCTGGCAACTTGAATTCACCGTCATAGTTTCGTAAATCGATGAGTAAACTAGCATTTCCAAGTAGTGACCCATAGTTTGTGATACCACCAGAAAAGCCATTAGAACCAGTTCGTGGAGTACCAGAGAAGTTCCCACCATAGATGCGATTATCTGAATTTCCAGTGACAGTATGTCCACCACTTGCGCCATAGGATGCACCCATTGAAGCATTAATGACGCCTTCATAAACGGTCACTCCTACGTTTCCGACAATTTTTTTGTCATCCCATCCGCCACCAGATAAGAACCAGTCTACTTGACCATCATTGACGATGGTTTGTCCGTTACCATACACACGTGTACCTGCATAGCCTGTACCTTCTAACGTATCAGCGATTCCACCATTTAATATGTTTGAGCTATTTCCTTCAATAACCCCTGAATAAGAACCACCATAAGTCCATCGCGCTACAGTATTATTTAATACTGTTTGTGTATCTCCTTTAATATAGATGTCCCATGTATCATTTGAAGCAGGATAACCACCTCCACCTACAACGTCCCAACCAGAAGCTTCCCCACGATTTTTCTTCGTGGTCGAATAGGCTAAATCGGTTGGCATTGATCCGGAATAGGCAAAGCCAGCTCCGCCGATTGAACCATCTGCATTAGCCGTTCCAACTTCAATCGTTGTGTTACCTTCGATGTAGCCACCGCGACCTGCTGCTGTTGTCCAAATTGCACCATTATTGAATGAACCACTGACTAATTTTGAGGTGATGTTACCGAAGACTTTGAACTCTGCTGCAGCTTTGGCTAAATCCGCTCTTTGTTGTGGTGTATACGCATCATAGGTTGTTTCATTTGATGCTCCAATCCCACTTTTATTGAATTTAACCACGTTATTGCCGGCGCCCCCATTGAAGTCATTGATTCCACCGGCAGATGGGGTTCCTGCTTTGACCGTATTCGTGATATTCCCAGTGACCGTACCGGTATAACGATTGCCGCCTTCAAATTCTGCCCGTCCAGCACTGTATAAACTACTATCCAAATTTGTTTCGATTCCGTCAGTTGAACGATTGGTTCCGATATTTCCTCGAGAGGACCCACCGATGAATCGTTCCCCTGCGCCGTACCAACGACCATAACCTGAAATGTTATTGGTTACTTTTCCACCAATATTCCCGTAGATGACACCACCATAAAAGGTACTTAATTGAAACCCTGTTGCACTATTTGTAATCCCGATAGTTGTAGATACAGTGCCCGTAACATTTGCTGTATTGGTCGCACTGGTTCCATTTCCACCACCGTACAAATTCGTGATTCGTCCACCCGCATTATTGATAATCGTAGAGACGTTTCCATCAACGGTACCAATATTAGCTCCTCCTGCTAATGTATTGATTCCCCCATTATTCGTATTGTTGATAACGATACTCGTATTCCCTTTCAGCGTGCCGCCATTTTGATTACCACCAAAGATATTCCATGTATAAGAACCTGTCGTATTGATGGTGATTACCGGATTCCCTACGACATCTCCTGAATTGGTTCCACCATAGATTGAAATACCATTACCGTTTGCTCCCCCATTCAAATTCAAGCTGTGTCCATTCATATAGAAGTAAGAGCCGGTATAGCTAATATTTCGTAAAGTAATCGTTGAACCAAAGTAAGCATTCGCAGTAAAAGCAAGTGTTTTTGCACCAGATGGTACCGTTAAATCTTGTGTGATTGGATCATCTGAATGGCCAGTGATCACTAGTTTATTTACTTTATCTTTTAATGAGGCAAACGTAGCATTAGTTGCATCGACCGTACTTGGAATATTGTTAGCGACTGTTGCAGCTGTTAATGTGACGTTTGATCCAATATACATGACGTAATCTTGCATATTGCCCGCATGATACAAATCATTTAATGCCGCTTTTACTCCGGCATCTGATGCAGCATATGTCTGGTAAGCTTGCGTGCTATCTGTGGGATTTGGTACAACAAGTACTTTCGTCTTATCCGCGGTAGCAATCGTATCTTTGATCGAAGCATCTGTACTTCTCAAAGAGCGGAACGCCTGTTGTTTAAATACTGCTTTTAATTGTAGATCCTTCGTCACTGTTAATTGGCTGATTTCTTCATTCGTATAGAGTTTGCCTTCAACTTCCCAACCGTTCAATGGTTGATCATCCGCAAAACTCGGGATATCATTACTTGCTAATTTTTCGTTTTCCTTCACTGTCAGTTCTTTAACTTCCGCTCCTGATTCGAATAAATGAGTGCTATCTGTCATAAAAGTTAAAGTAAAGTGTTTTTCTTCAGTCGTCGATTCTTGTGTCTGCGCCTCTGACTGTTTCACCTCCTCTTTTACTGATTCTGTTGTCTGTGTGACTGTCTCTTCACTTTGCATGGTTTGATCAATCGACTCTTCTGTTTGAGTTGTGGGTGATAGAGTGACTGAGTCATTTTCAGCATCCACTGCCTGCACGACGGTTGACAATGGAGAAGTTATTCCTGAAAAAAGAAGCATTGCGGCAACACACATAACAATATTTTTTTTCATCTTATCTTCCCTTCTGCTTCATACAACAAAATTAACTTATTGATAATTATTATTGCTTGCTTGATTCTTTTTGTATTGTATAATGTTAAATCCAGTTATTTTTAAAAAAAATTTCTTTATTACTGAAAAACGATTAATTTTTTTCAGAGCATATTATTTGACTTTAAAAAATAACAAGCGATTTCAAAAAAAAATCAATTGAAAGTAAAAAAGCTGTTATATCAACGTTAATCATGTGTCGCTAATTCGCTTTATCACCCATTTTCTGCTTATTTAATTTTCTACCATGAAAAACGAATGAAATTTTCATGAATTATATTATAGTAAAGAATCAGTCATTTTTTTAAACGGCTATTTTTTCGAGTGCGTTTTGTTGTTTTTTTATTTCGAGTTTTGCATTATAATCTTATTTTTTTGTTTATACTCATCGAATTACCATGCGTAATCCCTTCAAAAATGAATACATTCTATTCCCAAACACCATTTTTCATAAATAAGCCATCATTCATAAAAATTTGTAAAATACAATTTTTCATGAATGATGGCTTATTTGTTTGAACACTTATGTTCCGACCTTAAAGGATCAATTTTAGACTCTACTATTTTCGACTCAAACCTCTGTAACAAAAATTTTATCTACCTGTCTCAACATTATTAGCTACCGATCTAAACAAACAGCTATTTTTATAAACGATAGCGCAACTATTCGTGACCGTAACCCCAACTACACTCACTTATCATTAGTTATTCGCTTAAATCTACTTAGAGTAACTACGACAATATATCATTCCCGCTTCTATTGAAGCCACGATTCCCAGCATACTCTTATGATCGTATTTCCCAAGAGTATTTCCCCGTCGGATTGCTTCAATTGATCCATTCTTCGCCCCCTTATCCCGTTGCGAGTCAAGAAGTGAGACAAATGATCCATTTGATTCAATGTTTGATCGAACTGCTATATCAATGGTTTATCGTTATCTAGTTTTTCTAAAAATCAAGCATTTTGAGTCTTACTTGAATCATAGATTTTCTTTATCCAACATAACAATAGCTGGCAACGGGTAATAATAGATTGCTTTTAAACAATCGCTCGAACACATTGTATAACGCTTGTTTCCGTTATATTTAAATATAATTTATTCTTTTTTGAAAAATTATTTAAATATAACTTACGCGAGTACTTGACTTTTTTAGTAGCGCAGAAAAAAAATAGATTAGGTATTTAAAATACCTAATCTATCAGCGTTTTACTATTGATGGAACGATGCAGCGATTCACTAAAATTTTATAGAATAAGCGAACCATTTAAATGAAGTTTATTTTTTTATTGAAATCTTACCTGAAGGATGCTCAAATTCCTCGTACGAAAGTGCAGAAAAGATTTTCTTTTACAATAGTTCTCCAAATTTATTGATATAGATTTTTTTCATGAATGTAACTAATCCTAAATAAGCGATAACAGTCACGATCAACCAAATCCAATAGTTAGCTGGTAATGGTAACAATCCTAGTCCTTCACCAAAATTAGTAAAAGGAAGAACAGAACCTACCAGAATACCTAATGTTGTAATTGAAAACATAATAAAAGTGGCATTACTTTGCAAGAAAGGCACTTTAGGTGTCCGTAACGCATGTAACACTAAGGTTTGCGTCCATAAAGATTCAACAAACCAACCAGCATGGAACAATGCGATAAATAGAATTTGTTGTGAGCCAGTCAATGTATGGTAACTTCCACCAACCACTGCTGGACAAATCACAAAGTACATCAATAGATAGGTCGTGATGTCAAAAACGGAACTCGTTGGTCCGAAGTACACCATAAATTTGCCAATACTTGATGCTTCCCATTTTTTTGGTTCATGCAAATATTCTTTATCCATTCTATCCCATGGCAAAGAGATACAAGATACATCATAAATCAAATTTAAGAATAAAATTTGTAACGGTAGCATAGGTAAAAATGGAAGGAATGTACTAGCTACTAAGACAGAAAACATGTTGCCAAAGTTTGAACTAGCTGTCGCTTTGATGTATTTCATAATATTGCCGAAAGTCTCTCTACCTGACAATAATCCTTTTTCTAAAATCATCAAATCTTTTTCTAACAAGATAACATCCGCTGATTCTTTTGCAATATCTACTGCTGTATCTACTGAAATACCGATATCTGCGACTTTCATTGCTGGTGCGTCGTTGATACCATCGCCTAAAAAACCTACTGTGTGACCATTGTTACGTAAGGCAGTGGTTAATCGTGCTTTTTGTTGCGGATTCAATTTGACAAAGACATCATGTGCCTCAGCAACTTTTCCTAATTCCTTATCAGACATCTCAGCGATTTTCTCGCCAGTGATCAATTCATTGATTTGTAAGCCTACTTGTCGACAAACAGAACGTGTGACCAACTCGTTGTCACCAGTCAATACTTTTACAGCAACACCATGATCTTTCAAAGCTTTCAATGCTTGTTTGGTTGTTTCTTTTGGTGGATCAAGGAAAGCAAGGTAGCCAATCAAGACCATTTCTGACTCATCTTTCACTGAAAATTCTCCAACGACACTTGGATTCGTTTTTTGCGCGACACCGATCACACGCAACCCATCTTCATTCAAGTCCTTCACTTTCGCCAAAACTGTTTCTCTTTGTTCAGCAGTCAATGGTTTGACTTCACCACCAAGGTCGATGTATGAAGAGATACTTAACATTTCTTCGATTGCACCCTTTGTGATCATTTGCGTTTTTCCAGCTGGGTCAGCCACCACGACACTCATTCTTCTACGTTCAAAATCAAAGGGGATTTCATCTACTTTTTGATAACGAATCTTCTCTGTATCTAACGTCTCAACTGCTTCATCGATAATGGCAACATCTAAAAGATTCTTTAATCCAGTTTGGTAGTAACTATTCAAGTAGGCGTGGCGCAGTACTCGGTCATTTTCATTTCCTTCACAATCCATGTGGTATTCTAAAATAATTTTATCTTGAGTCAATGTACCTGTTTTATCTGTACAAAGGACATCGATCGCACCAAAATTTTGAATGGCATTTAGATTTTTGATGACTGTTCCTTTTTTTGCCATAGCACTGGCACCTTTGACCAGATTTGTCGTAACGATCATCGGTAGCATTTCTGGTGTTAACCCAACAGCGACTGATAAACCAAACAAGAATGCTTCTAACCAGTCTCCTTTTGTAAATCCATTGATCACGATCACAGTTGGTGCCATCAATGCCATGAATTTGATCAACAACATGGATGTTTTTTGGATGCCTAATTCAAAGCTTGTTTTTATCGGTTTTTGTGATAAGTTTTGTGCCACATGTCCAAACATCGTGTCGTTCCCAACAGAGATGATGATACCTTCTGCACTACCACTGATCACATTGCTTCCCATGAATGCAATATTTTCATAACTCGTTTCGCTTTGTGTTCTTCCAGAGCACACAGTCGCATGTTTCTCAACGGGATAGCTTTCACCCGTTAATGCCGCTTGTGAGATAAATAAATCTTTAGCAGAAAGCAACCGCATGTCTGCTGGGATCATATCTCCCGCTGACAAACGAACTTGATCGCCACAAACAATTTCCTCCATAGGAATTTCTTTGTATTCACCATCTCGTTTTACGGCAGCTGTTACTTTCACCAATGATTTCAACTTTTCAGCAGCTTGGTTCGAACGTACGGATTGGATCAAGGTCATCGTGCCACTGACTAACACCATGGCAAAAATTATGATTACACCAAACAAATCTTTATCTGCTGGAGCAGCTAATAGATACTCGGTGATAAAAGAAATAATTCCTAAAGCAATCAATACTAATGTGAAAGGGGTGATAAACGCCTTGATCACTTCTACAATAAACGGCGTTTTCTTTCCATATGAAATACTATTATTTCCATAAGTTTCTCTTAAATTTTCTACTTGTTCTGAAGACAAGCCTTTTTGTGTTGTTTGAAATAAGTCAAATAACTGTTGCTTATTTTTACTAGCAAAACCAGCGTAGACTTTTTTTGTTTCTTTCTTTTTTTCCATCTCGTGTTCCTCCTTTGATCTTATCAAGCACACACTGATATCTGTTGTGCGCTTGATCGTTTATCTAATCAACGGAGACAGAGTGTTCTAAAGGCGCTGAGAACAGATAGATAATAGTCTCAACATACCAACGCTTTGTCTCCTTGTACACCGGACTTTCATCCATTTGTTCTCATCTCCTTTCGTTTACTTAAATTACTTTCTTGGCCGACTACTGGATACTTCAACTTCCCAACTTGATCACCCTCTAACACCTTTTTATTTGAAAAAACAGATTGGTGAGAAACAAAAAACCTTTCGCCAAAACTCAGCGAAAGGTCAAAAAAGTGCACAAAAAAAAGCATGGATGATCTACTCGTTGAGTTTTGGCACTATACAACGTAAAAAGCAAAAGCGCTTTTAGCTACCTTATGAAAAGCCTTATCTCGACAATTCCTGTTCTACCCATTGGCGTCTCTCGACATTTTTGGGCAGTAGCCTATGTTTGTATAGGAGCCTCACCTAACAAATCTTATTCAGTTTTCCCTCACCTAATGTAACAACTATTGGCTGGAATGTCAAACACATTTTCAAAAAAATTGAAACTCTAAGGGATTCGTTTGTCATGTTTTCTTTCTCTAGGTATAATGAACCTATCACAACAGATCGGAGTGAAGGATATGGAACGTACACTTGTTATTATCAAACCTGATGGGGTAAGACGTCATTTGATTGGCCGAATCATCCAGCGTTTTGAAGAAAAAGGATTCGCAATCGCTGAAATGAAATTCGCGACGATGACTGAAAAACTAGCAAAAGAACACTATCAACATCTATCTAATCGAAGCTTTTTCGATGACTTGATCGACTATATGACTTCTGGTCCAGTCGTCTATCTGGTATTAACAGGTGAAGATGTGATCGATCTCGTACGCAAAATGGTCGGTGCAACAAAAGCAGCGGATGCCGTTCCTGGGACGATCAGAGGCGATTTTGCCTTACCTGGTACAGAAAATATCATTCACGCTTCGGATTCACGAGATGCAGCCAATACTGAGATCACACGTTTCTTTCCGCCATTCGATACAAAGAAAGTAGAAGATGCGAAAAAATAAATTTTTTGCTCACTGACTTTTTGAGTGCATAAATTTTTGATCATCTTATTGATATGCCAGTCCTTCTGTTAGAGGTCATGCTCCACACGTTTAGTGAGAAGATTGACTCAATACTAGAGGGACTGGTTTTCCTTTTGTATTAAGTCAAATGCCCACTAAATAGCCGCTTTCAGCAAATCTCTAGCGTTGTGCTTGGATAGACAATAGTTTTTCTTCTAATTCATCTCGCTCTTCTTTGCCTAAGGTATACTCGATCACTGCAAATAATGACTCAAACTCCTCTTTTTTGATGGGTTCCCCTAATGCGGTGGCGATCAATCGACGATAATAATCGGACATCAAACTCTCGTAAATGACTGCTGTCTTTGATTTCAAACCTAAACAACGATACATATCTTCATTGATGCTTCGTGCTTTTTTATATCTTTTTTTGTCGATATAATAGATAGTCAAATTCTTTAAAAAAAGAAACAAACACTGATCATAACCTGACTTCATTGCTTTACGCATTCGTTTTTTAATTTTCAAATAATTGTTTTCGATAAAGGAATCGCTGAAAATAAAGGGGAACTCTGCTAATAAGTCTAGTTCATATCGACCAAATTCTTTCAGTTTCATAAAGTAATCTTCGATCATTCGTATCTCATATCCCAAAAATTCCAATTGGATATCTGGCTTCACACTTGATTTCCAATACATATGTATATTCAGTACGAGATAGTAAAGATCAGCCGTTCGCTTAAATTGCTTGCGATTGTCGGCAATTTCTTTGTAGGGATCAAAATCATCCTCCTGAACTTTATTCAAAAGATTACGTGTTTTTCTCGTTTTCCGTGGTTCTTCCACTTGATTTCGTAACGATTCGTATTCAGTAAGTGTGATATTCAACCGATCAAGAAATGCCATCAGTGTTAAAAAAGAAATTTTTTTGATCGTACGATTCTCGATCCCCACAAGCGAAGTTTTTGAACAGATCCCTTCTGCCAATTGTGACTGTGTCAACTTGCGACTTACCCGTAATTTTTTGATCAATTCTCCATCGTGCATAATATGCCTCCTTTAGTGTGTGCATTTTCCAATAAGATCCTCTTCGTCAGAACAACAACCGAAAAAGAGAAATAACTATCGAAATATTTATTGCATTCACTAATTAAGTACGCATAAATAAAAAAAATATTTGAAGAACAATAAAAAAACTTCTAAAAAGTGAAATGACAACTTTTTAGAAGTTTAGTAAGGTTGTGAAAGAAGCGCTTTGACCTGAACAGTAAGATGAAAAGGCAGGAAATAGTTCCTCATATTTTTTGATTTTTCTGTTTAGTGTTGAAGGTCAGCTACTTGAACACCGTTGATCCAGGTTGTGAGAAAGCCGTTCAGCTCCGAATATTAAGACGAAACTTGAGGAAATAGCTTTCTATATTTTTTCAAGTTTTGACTTAATATTGAAGGAGCTGGCTTTCGAACACCGTTTATCATAGGTTGTGAAAGAAGCCTTCAGATAGCTTGCTCCTTCACCGACATCTAGCCATGTCTATGGTTTGTCCGCCGATCCATCCTCTGCAGGGTATAGATTGGTTGTTGTTTGATCATGATTTTTAGAATAGACACTTGTTGAGGCTGCACCTTTTTCTTTTTCAATTTGTTGGTTCCGTTGCACTTGATTCTTATAGTCATACTTTGCAGGATCGATCGTCGTAAATCCATTTGGCACATAGAATCGCAAAAGATTTTCTTGATTGAGTTTATCAGAAAGACTCAAAGCTGTTTTTACCTGATTTTGTTCTTGTGCGACTTTTTGTTCCGCTGCTTGGTTTTCTTCAAGTAATGCCCCTGTTTTCGTATCATAGATTTTTCCACCTAATACGGTGTAATCCGGCGCGACAAAATTCCCATTTCTGAATGCCACGACTTGATCATGTTGAGGTGAAAGTAAATCTGTACCAAAATGGATATAATTTTTGTCCTCGATTCCTAATAAATGGAGTAAAGTTGGTAATACATCGATTTCACCACCATACTCATGTTTGACTGTTCCTTTTGTATAACCTGGAATATGGAACATCAGCGGTACTCTTTGCATCTGCGCATTATCAAAATCGCCCCATGTTTCTGGATCTTTTCCTAATGCTGAAGCAAGGTCTTTATTGTCCGTATTTGAGATACCAAAATGATCCCCGTAAATCACGAACATCGAATGGTCATAAATCCCAGAAGCTTTCAAATAAGTAAAGAACTGTTTGAGCGACTGATCTAAATAATGGGCCGTTCGCACATAATTATCAACGGTACTATTTCCTGTATTTAACGAAGGAAAATCAAAGTTTTTGTCATCTGTATAATAAGGGGTGTGATTCGTGACAGAAAGAAACTTCGCATAAAATGGTTGTTGCAAATGTTCGAGATAGTTTGCGGATTCTCGAAATAGATTTTTATCTAAAATACCATAGCCAAGCATCTCATCTGAATCATCGAAATATGAGCGATCAAAGAAATTATCATACCCTAGATTTTTGTATACATGATCACGATTCCAGAAACTACCGACATTCCCATGAAAAACCGCACTGGTATAGCCTTGTGTCTGATCCAAGATGGCTGGAGCAGCTTGGAACACATTATCTGAACCTAATTCTGTAAACAACGAACCTTGGGGTAACCCAAACGTCCCGGTTTCCAACATGTTCTCAGCATCACTGGTTTTCCCTTGTCCAACTTCATGGAAAAAGTTATCAAAACTGATTGTTCCCTGATCGGTAAAGAGACTATTTAAAAAAGGAGTGACTTCTTGTCCATCTACTTTCATATTGATCAAAAATTGTTGAAAACTTTCCAAATGCAATACGATCACATTTCTTCCTTTTGCAAGTCCAAACATCTCTGGATCAGGAACAGCGTAATGAGATTTGGTGTAATCGAGGACTTCATCTAAGCCATTGCTGCTTGCATGCGCTCTGACACTGCTAGTGATCCCTGTTTTTATCCCATCATAAATCGTATAGGCATCAAGTCCAAGATATTTGACAATATAAGAACGATCGAATGTCCGTTGCAATAATTGAGGGCGATTCGCTTCACTCATTGCCAGATTGCCAGAAAAGATCAACGCAGACAAACAAGTCACCGCAACCGCCACTGGCTTACGCACAGGGGGTGCTTTCAATGGTACTTTTTTTATAAATACGCGAATCAGCAGAAAAGCAAAGACGGCGATATCGATCCAATAAAGGATATCATGAGGCTTCATCAAAGAAAAAGAGCTACCAGACAATCCCTGGGAAACCTTGGAGAAACCTAGTGCTGATTTAACGGTAATGAAATCTGTGAACTCACGATAGAAAATAATATTCAAATATAGCAATAACGTGTTTAAAAAATCGATGATAAATAAAACGATCAAACTTGTTCTGACTTTCTTAAAATACAAAGAAATCCCAAAAAACAATAGCGTTGTCGCTATTGGATTGATCCATAAAATAAACGTTTGGATGCTTCCTTCTACGCCTAAAGAAAAATCAGTATAGTAGGCAAAAATCGTTTTCATCCAAAAGAAAAAGCCAGCAATCAAAACGATGAGTACTTGATGTTGGCCAATTTTTTTTAGTTGTGTCAAAGTCACCACTTCTCTCTAAATTATTGTTCCTGTCTATTTTGCTCCTAAACATTTAGTTTTTGCTAAAAAAATCTGTTTTTTTACTCTTTTTTATAAATTAATAACTGGTGTTCTATCGTTGCTTTTCTGCTTTCCGGAAAGTAACTGCTTCGAAAATAAGGCGGAATCTAGGCAAATTGTCTTAATTTGCCTAGATTCCGCCTTATTGATCAGAGCTGAACATTTCTTGCCCCAACTCTTCAACTAGCTGATCTCAATATTTTTATGTTAGAAAATTTGAACTTTTTTCACTTGTTTATGCGCTTGTTGCTGTTACGGTCCAGTTACTACACTAGAATTAGTCGTATTGGACGTCTCTTCGGATGAAGAGGTGGTGGTTTCAGTTATTTCTTGGATTTCTTCTGTCGTCTTCCGCCATTCAGTCAAGCGTTGATTGACCATCTCTGGGTCTACTTTTTCAGAATAACTAGAAGATACCTTTCCATTTTTTAACCGTGCGACTTTCTGTTTATCTTCGGTCAAAAGCAGCACGCTCAAGTGCTTGTCCCCGTGTTGGACTTGCCTGATTGAAATGGCACTTAATACATCATTGACATTGATGAATTGATTTTTTTCCTTGTCTTTTGGCAGATAAATCTCTAATTCTCCCTTTTCATAGTTCGCTACAACTTCGTAGTCCGCCCACCAATAGGTTGAAAATTCTTTTTTGAATTCATCTACTGAAGCTTTATTTGCAATGGTTGTTTCTGGTTCTTTGTGCGCAAGATCAGCGGTCATTTTACCAGAAAATACTGCGGATAACATAAGTATTATAAAAAAGCCAATTAACCAAAAGAGAAGAAAAGGCCTTTTTTTTCGCATACCTTCTTCCACTCCCATTCAAATTTACCTAATCTATTATATACAAAAAATGAAACTTTAAGCGAAGAAATTAAAGAAAAAGATAAAAAATAACGCATATCGATGATGTAGGAAAGTGAAAATCCCGAGATCATTGTGAATCTCGGGATCATTTTTTAAATTAAAAAATTTCAAAAAAGAACAAATTTCTAATCAAAAAGAAAAACTATTTGTATCAGCTACTTCTTTGAACCAGTAGCCAGATTTTTTGATCGTCCGTTTGCCATCAGCTAGATCGACTGAAATAAAGCCATAGCGATTTTTATACGCATTCGTCCATGACCAGTTATCCATACACGTCCACATGTGATAGCCTAAGCAGTTCGCACCTTCTTCGATTGCTTGATGCACATATTTTAAGTGTTCTTGGACAAATTCGATGCGATAATCATCATGGATCATTCCGTCAGCTTCAATAAAGCGGGCTTCATTTTCAACACCCATACCGTTTTCTGAGATAAAACAGTCGATGTTGCCGTAGTTGTCTCGAACATTGATCAAGATATCGTAAATACCTTTTTCATAAATCTCCCACCCACGATAAGGATTCATTTTACGTCCTGGCATTTCATAGTTATCAAAGTAATCTTCGGGCATTGGGCCATTTGTTGTATCGATTGCTGTTTCTTTAGCTTTGACACGGCGTGGCTGATAATAATTGATTCCTAAAAGATCCACCGTATTATTTTTGATAATTGCTAGATCTTCTTCCTGCATGTCCGGAAGAATCTCTAGCTCAGTTACGATCTCGATCAATTCTTGTGGAAATTCTCCTTTAACAGCGGGATCTAAAAATGAGCGATTGAAAAAGGCATCGGCGATTTGCGCAGCTTTCACATCGGCAGGATTGTTCTCATTTCTTGGATAACTAGGTGTTAAATTTAAGATGATCCCGATTTTACCGTCTTGTTTTGTTTCATGATAGGCTTTGATAGCTAACGCAGAAGATAATGCCTCGTGATAGCCAACTTGAACTGCTTTTTTCATATCCGACTCTTCAGGATAATGCCAACGATATAAATAACCAGCTTCGACAGGAACGATTGGTTCATTATGCGTGAACCATTTTTTTACCTTCGTTCCAAATAATTCAAAACAAGTTTTGGCATACGTTTCATAAGCTTCGACAGTTTCACGGGCGAACCAACCACCTTTTTCTTGAAGGTACATCGGCATATCGAAATGATACAAGTTAACAAATGGCTCAATACCATGTGCAATCAGTTCATCAAAATAACTATTATAAAATGCGACTGCTTGGGGATTGACTGCACCTGTTTCATCTGGAATCAAGCGACTCCATTGAATAGATGTCCGAAATGAATTATGTCCAGTTTGTTTCATCAACTGAACGTCTTCTTTATATTTTGTATAGACTTGCGACGCTTTTTCCGGACCGACTTGATCAAAGAATTTTTCTGGCTCTTTGGAAAACCAATAATCGAAAATATTGTCTCCTTTATGATCGCCAGGTACCCGACCTTCTGTTTGTGGTCCACTTGCTGCAGAACCCCACCAAAATTTTTCTGGAAATTGATATGTTGTCATTTTTGCACCTCGTTGATTCTTTTCATTTATGTTTTTTTATGTCGCACATCTCAATACAGCAAACGTTTTCTCCGCTTACAACCATTATTATAAACCGTTTTCCCAAAAAAGACTAGACCAATTAGGATAAATAATAAAATCGAACCAATAAGACTAAAAATGTTTACTTTACTTCCTAGCAAACTTCTCCTGGAACCACTCTAAAACATCAATCGCTTCAAAAACTTACTTTTTGTAGCCATTTATTTCATGTTGCTGGATTCAATGGTATAATCACTTTATCCAATCTACTGGGGGCATTATTTTGAAAAAAACATTGATTTACTTTACGTTGATTTTTGCCTTATTCGCTTTTTCTGGCTGTAATCAATCAAATCACTCAACGGAAGAAACAACGAATACGACCACTTTTCAGGCGGATAAATCTGATATAACAAATAGCACCTATACACTGAAGGTCCGAAAAAACATGGACCTTGCCAATGCAGAGATCAAATTTAAAGACGACACGATGGAATGGACACGAACATATGCTGAGTCTGAAACTGATACAGCAAGCACGTCTCCAGATAAAATCGTGTTAACCGATGTCAAGATCACAACTGAAAATGAGGAGTATACGATCGTTGGTAAAAAAGACGGTTCGACTCAGACTTTTCATTTTAGAAAAATCGGTAATTTTCGTATAGAAGATGATGAAGGTAATATCTATACGTTATAGTTTGAGTGCATAACATAAAAGTAGCAGTCGAGACAGAAATGTTTCATCTCGAAAAATAAGGCGTCATCCAAGAAAATTGTTTTCCTAATTTTTGTGGATGGTGCCTTATTTTTCGAAGCGGTTACTGCTATTTCGACGTTTATTCAGTTTTAAAATATGCTTTCCCACTCATGTTTCTTTTCATTAGATCGTGCATCTTTTAGCCGTTTTTCACTATGAAAGCTCACAATGATGAGTCAATTTTCTGATACATGCTCATCACTAAAAATTCTAAGTTTTCTTAATTAATTTTGTTTCTATCCTGTGTTTCTGCTATAGTAAAGAAGCACTTGATATACTAAGGAGAAAGAATATGCAGACAGCAAATACTCAAGATTACTGTACCTGTACGACGAATCAAAATGTACACACAGAGATCAACGACCAAGGAAGAGCCAATTTTTGTGACCATTGCCATAAAATGATCGAGGGTTCGAATCAACCTTTTGAGTTTTTTACAAGCCGAGAAGAGTCGAACAAAGAAACAAATAGTTAAAAATACAAAAAAAGAGCGCGGAACAGAAATGTTTAGTCTCTAAAAATAAGGCGACAACTACAAAAATCATTCTTCCACTTTTTGTAGTTGTTGCCTTATTTTTTTAAGAGAGAACTTCTATCTCCATCGTTTATTCAGTTACAGGTTGAAAACAATCAGTGAATTTTGCTTTTGTCTCGCCTTACATAGCACCAAACGAATCTAATTGCTGCCCTTTAGCATGTTGATTGTCAGTATAATAACTTCCAGACTGCTGTTCTTCTAATTCAGCCAATTTTGCTTGAATCTGCTCAATCACGACTTGTGCATCTTCAGGTCTTTCAACAAAATCAAAGGCATCACCATCTATTTGGATTTTTGGACAAACATCAAAGTCTTCGTACCATTGATCATATCGTTCATTTAACGAGCGGTAATACTGATAGAGCGTTTCATCACTATCCAATTGTTCATAGTCTCGTCCACGTTTTTTGATTCGTGCCAACATCGTATCAAGAGAGACTTTGATATGCACGAGTAGATCGGGTCTTTTTTTAGGTGCAACATCATCTAATTCATGAAGCATCGTATCTAAGAGGTTATCGTATTGTTGGACTTCAATATCTGACACACGACCTAAATCAGCATTTAGATGAAACAATAAACTGTCTTCATAAATTGAACGGTCCAATACGTTATCATCATGGTTCAGTGCATTTTTCATAGCTAAAAATCGTTTATTCAAAAAAAAGATTTGTAATAAAAACGCATATTGCTCTGGATTAGAGTAAAACAAAGGTAGTACCTCGTTGTCCTCTACATTTTCATAAAATGGTGTTGAATCAATCTTTTTGGCAAGCATATCGGTCAAACTACTCTTTCCTGCGCCAATTGTTCCTGAAATCAATATCACTGACATCTAATCCCTTCTCATTCTATAAATATTCGCCTTTATAAGCACTTTTGGGTAACATCTTAAAATCATATGCTTGGATCGCTTCGAACGTTTTTACATATGAATGTAAACTTTGGGTGATCATCAAATTAGTAGGTACCGTTTCTTCTTGAAAAATGATGATCGGTTTGTCCATCATCGTGGCGACGCCTAATTCATAGGCAGTGCCAGGATCGATCGTCTGATGTTCAAAGTCTAGGATTGCTACAACTTGTTCTGCCGAGGCAAGTTCTTTCATGTCTCTCTCGTAGACTTCTTGCGCCCATCCGCTACTAAACATCTCATAATTACTGTGTTGATGGTGTCTTGGTGAGTAGAAACTATCCACCGTTGGATTGGCAGTCAATGCCGTTTCAACCTGAGCAATCCGCTCGATTTGTTCGTCTGAAAAGAAAGGTCCTGCTAAATAAATATAACTCATTATTTAATCTCCTGCATCATTGATTTCGTTTGTTTTTCTGTTGCACATAATTGATCGATCAGCTCAAAAGGATCATTTGAAAAATAAAGATGATTGAGCCATTTCTCAGCCATAAATCCTTCTCTTGCAAAATTCCTAATCAATTCTTTCAATCCTGAATAATACCCATGAACATCAAGGATACCAATTGGTTTTTCTGGTACCAAGCCGATCGCCATCCAGGAGAGTAGCTGCGAAAATTCTTCAAGTGTACCTAGTCCTCCAGGAAAAACCAGCACTGCTTCCCCTTTTTCGAATAATAGTTCCTTACGTTTATCG
Organism: Enterococcus sp. AZ171; assembly: GCF_051714005.1. NCBI lineage: Bacteria > Bacillati > Bacillota > Bacilli > Lactobacillales > Enterococcaceae > Enterococcus > Enterococcus sp. AZ171. Next base: position 2,319,538 of record NZ_JBIORA010000001.1, read on the forward strand.
ATCGTGTCTGTTGGTATAAACGTCGTCACATCTGTTTTTGGTAATTCTTCAGAAAACAGCCCGACTGGATAAATCCCTGTTACTTGTCCGCCATTTTGTAAGATCGTGCGACTAAAAACACCCATGATACCCGAATCTGAGCCACCATAAACCAATTCAATTTGTTTTTCTGCCATATATTTTCCAATCGTTTCAGCTAACAGAATATACTTCTGATCTTGTCCAAAACGTGAACCACAAAAAATAGTCAACTTCAAAAAAAACACATCCTTACTAATCGATCTACCTTTATTCTACTCTTGTTTTTTTAAAATAAAAGACTAGATTTAGTTGTATTTTAGTGTTATGCAAAATAAAAAACACTATATATAGTGTTTTGTCTTAGGATAGCATTTCAATAGATTATGTTTTAATACTATTTTTTAAATAACTAAAAACTAAAAAAACGTATGGTCTTACTTTGTGATATTCTCTTTCTTTCGACTTTCTTGCGAATAACATTTGACTTCTGTTGAAGAAAGAAATCTATTTTATTTCTTTTGTTATTTTTATTTGTATCGATCAACAAATTCTCAATGGCTGATCCGTTAGAAGATAGAAAACAGTCAAAACATGGCTGAGGTCAGTACGCATGACTTGCCTTGATCATTGATAAGGGTTCGGAAAAAGCGATAAACGATGTTGTGGATCATTACTTATTCTTTCGATCTTACTTCTGATCAATCGTCCTTGGGTATACGTGTTGGACAAAAAAAGAAGAGGGAACGATTGTCCCTCCTCTTTTGGCACAGTAAATAAAAGCCCATACATTTTATTCATTTAATCGACAAAAAACCTAGCAATCTCTTTTAAGATTCGATACAATGAACTCGGTCGATGGTTTCCATTGACTATGGCAAACTTGATTGGTCAATGCGTTGACTACTCAAGCCCTCAATTTTTAGCTGCCACTAAAAATTGGGGGGCCTTTTTTATTTGACTGTTTCTATCTGCCATTTATGATACTGATTCCCAGATGGAGAGTCAAGCGAATCTGAAAAGCTACGAAAAACTGTACCATTTTTCGCCCATTTTTTTGTATAACTTATTTTATCGATTTAAATCAATCGTTGGATGCGTCAATAATTGGTCCACTTGCTTTCTGGTCGTCAGTGGCACATCCCCTTGGATCGTGTGGGCTAAGCGTGAATTACCTAAAGCAAATTGGACGGTTCGATCCAATGACCATTCCTCACTATAGCCTAATAAAATCCCCGCAGCAAAGGCATCACCTGCTCCGATACGATCTAAACTATCCAGTGGATAAGCTTCTGTTTCGATCCATTCTGTCGAAGTCATCAGATAGCCACTTAGTTGTTTCTTTTCACTGGTTGATTGCCGTGTCGTACCAGCAAACCAGTCAATTTGGTAATCACTTAAAAATTCTTGGAACGAACGAATCTTGGCAGAACGACTGGAAAGGTCGATCGGCCTCTCTAATAATTCAGACAAATCACGAACAGAACCAAAGATGACCGTGCAATAGGGCAGTATTTCTTGATAACGTTCCTTCATCACTCTTTTTTTATCTGGCTCTTGGTTTAGACTCGGACGAAAATTAAAATCAAAACAAACTTTTTTTCCTTTCCTATGCGCTGTTTTTGCTACAGCAAGCGCCACTTCCGCTGAATGCTCATTCAAACTCAAACTGATGCCACAGATGTGGACTAAATCAACTGTTTCGATAAAGTCCTCGATGGCATAATCAGCCACTGTAGCTAAGCCAAAAGAACTGTTTTTACGATTTTGATAGGTGATTTCTGTTGGTCTGATCCCATAGCCCATCTCAGCAAAATAAGTACCGATATGTTGTTCTTTTTGAATGACATAGGAGGTATTGATGCCTAAACTCTTCAAATTAGCTAACGCTGCATCTCCCAAACGATTGGCTGGTAGTGCCGTCAACAAGTAACTTTCCAATCCAAAATGTGCTAGATTACCAACTAGATTCACACCTGTTCCAGTATAAGCCATACGCAAAGTGTGTGTTTGTTCCAACATCAGATATTCAGGAGGTGTCAGCCTCAACATCACTTCACCAAATGCACCGATTTTCATGGTCACTCACCTGTTTTCACTAATTTTTTCATCATTTCCAACAACTGACGGACTTCCTGTGGTCGAGTGTCACCTGTCTCTGGATCAATGATCGAACTATAGACGTGGGGGATGATTTTTTTGACTCCTGCATCTAATGCGATCTGAACGATTTCTTCAAAATTCGTCAAATCGATTCCACCTGTTGGCTCTAAATAAAAATCAAACGCTGCACAAGCTGCTGCAACAGCTTCATATTCTTTCTTATGCGCCAATCCCTTCATTGGAAAATATTTGATCGAGCTTCCACCCATATCCTGTAACAAACGAATAGCTGTTTCGATCGGTACCATCGCAGCAGGGCCTTGGCTACTTAAAGGACCAGTGGCAAGATTGACGTATCCTTCTTTTCCAGTTGGAGAAACTAAACCATTGACGATCGTGTCTGACTGTCCTAAGTCCGCACGAGAAGCGCCAACACCTGTGAAAACTTGGTTGACATGTTGGGGTTGTAATACTTTCGCCAAGCGAGTCACCATCTGGCTTTGTTTTGGATCGCCGGCACCTAAGCCGATCGATAAGGCGTTATTTGTTGCTTCTTGGTATTTTTTCATGTCTGTGATAGCTGCATCATCACTCGGATAATTTTTAGATAAAACACCTAGTAGGATATGCCCTTCGGCTGCTTCATAACATTCTTTTGCATTTTCGACAGAATTGGCTAGCACATTCAAACAGATTCTATCTTCAAGATAATTTGGGGTCAATGACATCATGATTACTCCTTTGGTTGAAAGATTTCATTTAAACGTTGGATGATCTGTTCCATCTCTTTTTGCGTCACTGAGCGAATATCGAACTCAATGATCCCATTGTTCGCTTGGTACTCTCTGGTATAAATGACTGGGGCTTTTGCTTTTAGCTGCTCGATGATCGTCCTGGCAGAGCCTGTAACGACTTGGATGCTGGCACGATAGATTTCTCGCCCAGCTGGATCTTGGACGACTTTAGCCTTGATACCTGGCAACTTTTCCAGTGCTTCGACAAATGGTTGAACTCTTTTTTTCATCGATTCACCTGATTCACTACCATGTATCAAATAATCATCGACTGCTTGGACAAAGCCTAAAACATTTTCTTTGCCGATCTTCATTGATCGACCAATGCCTTGTGATTGCAGACGAACCCAAGAAACGAGCGGATCTTTACCAATCACCATCCCTGCACTTGGACCTTCAATCGCTTTGGCACCTGAATAGATCACTAGATCAGCGCCCAATGCGGTATATTTCAGTAAGTCTTCTTCGGCTGCTGCATCAACGATCAAAGGCAGTTCGTAGTGATTAGCCACTTTTACCGCTTCTGCCACATCCAACATACTTTTCTGTACGGTATGATGACTTTTGATGTACAAAATACCTGCTGTTTGCTCGGTGATCATCGCCTCGATGTGGTCAGGTGTACATTGGTTGGCATACCCTGCCTCAATGACATGCCCACCTCCTTGTTGGATCATTAATTCCACTGGCACACCGTAATCGACATTGTGACCTTTTGGTAAAATGATTTCTCTGCGTTTGATCGTTTCGTCATAAGGGTGATGCACATGGTACATCGATCCTTGACCGATCACCGCAGCAACGGATTGAGCGATTCCAGCAGATGCGGAAGAAACGATTTGAACATCGTCTACTTCTAATTGTTTTGCCAAGTATGCACCGGTTTTCTTCATCAATTCAGCCATTTCAAAAAAATGTTCGCCCCCAAAACGCTGGGCTTCTAACACCGATTCGCTCAAGGTGGACACGCCTAAGATCGTCATTCGACCAGAAGCATTGATCACTTCATTCAAGCCAAATTTCTCATGATTCACAGTCATAACTGACACCTCCAATAATAACGCTTACAGGGATGATTTGCTGTGTGGTCGTTCGTGTATTGCCATTCGAATCCATCAATTGTTTTTCTTGATCGAGAAACTTATAAATCGTAAAGTCTGCATCAAAGCCTTCTTTGATGTTGCCTTTTGTCGCTAGGTTGAACTGTCTCGCTGGTGCGCTGGTCACTTTTTCAAGGATTTCTTTCCAAGAATAACCGACAACGTAGAGTTTCTCCATCGTCGTTGCTAAATCATATACCGGACCATTTTTACGATTTCTGATATAGATATCTGTGCTGATCGAATCGGCTTTGATTCCCGCATGGAGCGCAGTTTCTGCCACATCAAAATTGAAACTATCAGTCCCATGTCCGATGTCGAACACCACACCATCAGCAATGGCTTTTTTGACGAAGGATTTGATTTCATTGGTCGCTGGATCAATGATGCCATTAGGCTTTCCATTGAAGCAATGAGTCATCACATCATTCTTTCCCATATGCGCTAAAATTTCATCTAAACGTGGAGGCGCAGAACCGATATGGACCATTAATGTTAATCCAGCATTTTGCTTTTGGATTTCTTTTGCTAACTTTAAAGGCGTAATCCCATTTTTACCCACGACTGTTTTACTCATCCGAGCTTTTAGCCCTACAATAAAATCAGGCAATTCTGTTAGTTTTTGATGAACCAGATCTGTTTGGATTTTTGATAAATCTGCCAACTCATCTTGTTCCACAATCCCCCATTTTGAAATATTCAATAAAGCAAAAACATTTGTCTTTGCTTGCTTTGCATGTTCATAAAATGTATGGATGTTCTCCGCACCTGTCGTTCCAGCATCAATGACCGTGGTTACCCCTTTATCCACACCGATTTCATCGGGATAGTCGTAATATAATGTCATTTCTTCAAAACAATGGACATGATCATCGATCCACCCTGCGGAGAGATACTGTTCATCTGAAAGTACCAGTTCTTGTTTCCCAGATTCTTCGATATGCTTACTGATCAAGACGATCTTGCCGTTCTTCACACCGATATCAACAGGTTCTTTGCCTAACTCCTGACTGTTTCTTATAATTAAATCAAACATGACAAACGCCTACTTTTCTTTAAATTTGAATTTTGACCAAGGGTGGACGAAGGATAGTAACAGTTGTTCATCCGCCACAATGGCACCCACTTTATTTTTTCTTGGATCTTGATGTGGCGTTAATACGATCTGTAACTCATTCTTGTATTTCCCAAAAGAATCATTTCCAATGACGACATCACCCACTTGAAACGTTTCTTCATTGTCATGAGGAGGATTAGCATCTGCTTGATACGTTTTTCTCACTTCTGTTGAACGGATCACTTGCGACGTAATATCTCCTCTGCGAACGTGTTGTTCGTTCAAAACGATTCCTCGTTCGACTTCATGGGTCTGAGGAAGAAACTCAATAGCAAAAACAGTTTGGTATCGATCAACTGTACCTAACGCTTGCAACTCTTCTTCTGAAGCATACGCATTGCCGATAATGACATCATCGATAAGATCAGTCGCAAATAAATGTTTAGCCGCTGGAACGACACCTAACTGGCGATGCATTTCCAATGTTGGTAAGCCATCGTTTACATCCCAAGGGCCGATTGTTCCCGTTTGAGAGGTAATAAAAGCGGCGGTACGGATGCCTTGGCGTTTAAATCGGCAACTGCACGTTTCAAAAAATTCATAAGGAAGTCCAGTTCCTGCTTGAGGATAAAAATTATGACACCCGTATAAAAACGGGGTATTCGCTTGGTGGCTCAAAATATTTTCTAAATAGGCCACATCATTACTCATATTCAATTCAATTGCTAACTGGTAAGGATTGTAAGTCAGTAGCGCTTCTTTTCTGCCATCAAAGCCTAAATCTAAACGAATCCCATCTGCACCTAGTTCATGAAAAAAACTCATGTCATCATAAGAAATGTTCAACTGTTCAAAAATCGATGGTGCGACATCTAAAATCGTTTCAAAGCCAAGTGATGAAGCATATTCGATCAATTGTTGAAATTTCTGTTTGATTTGTTCTGTTTCCTCAGTCACTTCTAACATGCTCATAAAAATTCGAGTAAACCCATATTTATGTGCCATTTCGAGATAGGCACGATCTTCTTGCGGATTGCTATGATCAGGATAAAGAGAGATTCCTAGTGAACGTTTCATATTAACGCCTGCTTTCTTTTCTATTTACTCGTTCGTGATACCATCTGTGATCTGGACAGAGGCTTGTTCTGCTTGTTCTGCTTTCTCCTGTGCCAACTGTTGTTTCTCAAATACTTTGAAGAATGGATAATAGATCGCCAAAGTGATAAAGAAGTTGAACACGACTAAGACACCCGCAGCGACACTCCAATTGGTACTCATCCAAGCCGCAAATGGCGCTGGTATCGCGAAAGGCAGCCTTGCCACCATCATTGGCACTAAACCACTTACCGTAAGGACATAAGAAATTGTTGTCGTTACTAAGGGTGCGACAATAAATGGGATGCCTAATACTGGGTTCATGACGATCGGTGCACCAAAAATCATTGGTTCATTGATATTGAATAAACCGGGAAGGATCGACAGACGTCCTAAGCTTTTCAGATACTTGGATTTGGAAAACATGAACAGTACGACTAATGCAAGGGTCGTACCTGCCCCACCGATCCAGACAAACCATTGTAAAAATTGTTCTGTAAAGATATTTGGCATATCATGTGCATTGGTTCCTGCATTGAATGCATCGATATTTTCAGCAATCGAGATATCCCAAAACGGACGAATCACCGGTCCCATGATAGCTGGTCCATGAATCCCTAATACCCAGAAGAAACAAATCAAGAAAACCGTAAGTAGTCCACCAAATAAACTGTTCCCTGCTAACACGCCTTTAAGTGGCATCAACAATTGACTCAAGAAACCATTCAAGTCAAAGCCAAGCAAATGACGGATGACCCAAAAGAAAATCAAGATCACTGCTCCTGGGATCAATGCGACAAAAGAATTCGTCACTTCTGGCGGCACACCATCTGGCATTTTTATCGTGATTTTCTTTTCAATAAAGAAACGATAGATCTCTACAGTCAAAATCGCTGTTACGATTGCCCCAAACAAAGAACCTGAACCAAGATTTGCAATATTGATATAGCGTCCAGCGGTTATCCCTTCAAGATCTTCCAACACTTGAGTTGGTGGCGCAGCTACGATCAGAAAGGACATCAAAGCTAAAATACCAGCAGTTAATGAATCTAAACGATAGCTCTTTGCTAATGAAGAGGCAATCCCAAATGTGGCATATAAAGCTAAGATCCCCACTGTATATCGAAATGGGATATCTAAAATTGCCCGATATGGTTCAATGACTGCTGCGACCGACGCAATCGGGATGTTCAATAATATCGTAAAAAATGAACCAACGATCGTTAATGGCATTGTCGCAATGATTCCTTTTCGAATCGCTGTCATGTGACGCTGTGTACCAATCCGATTCGCAACAGGCATGATTTTTTGTTCGATCAACCCTACAAATTTATCCATTTATTACTCCCTCTCATTTAAACATTATAATGTTTAAATAAAAGATAACATATCAACGATATAATGTAAACATTTTCATTAAAATATATGATTATTCTGACAAAAAGAGACTGAGACACCCAGCCTCTCCCACCTCCTGAAACCGAATAAACGGCGTGAACAGAAGTAACCTCTTCGAGAAACAAGGCGCCATCCACAAAAATTTGAAGAACAATTTTCATGGATGACGCCTTATTTCTCGAGGTTACACACTTCTGCCCCGACCTCATTGCGATTGTCTATGTTTCGTAGTTGATATGATAAGGATGTAGATCCGTATGATAAATTGCCTCTGAATACTCGACCACTTCTCGATCTTCCGTCGTTGATCGACGTACACGCTTGATCCCGATTTCTGAAGTCGTCTTTAATAGTGCTTTTTCTTCATCTGTTAAAAACGTGGCAGAAAAGTCATCTGAAAAAGAGTCGATAATGTGATTATTCTGTGTGAGCAATCGGTACAAAGATTCTTTATCAAATTCTTTTTGTTTCATTTTATTCATGTCTTTTGGTAAATAGTGAACAAAATAGATATATGGTTGGTCATTTAAATAGTATAAACGCTTGAAGCATACCGCAGCTGAACCAAACATCGAATATAATGGATGATCTTTTTTGATACTGATTTTTTCTAAACCAATCGTTTCTTTGCGAACCTCATATTGGGAATCTTTTAAGATCTGAGTAAAACTTTCGGCTTTAGATAAACGATTGTAAGGACGATTGCTTAATACTGTCGTTCCCCGACCACTTTTCTTTTCAACATATTCATCTGTAGCTAATAACTCGATGGCTTTTCGCACAGTGATTTTACTCACTTGGAACAATTCTTCTAACTCATTTTCAGTCGGTAACATACTCCCCACCGGATACTTTCCTGAAAAAATATCCTCTTTGATCTTGTCTGCTACTTCTAAATATAAAACACGCGTTCTTTTCATAGCTTCACCTTTCACCTTTATGTTAGTAAAAGAATAACATAAATAAACAAAAAAAAGAATAGAAATATTGATAATTGGTCTACCTATGTACAAATAATAAGCTTAGACATAACAAAACGTCTAAGCTTATTACCCTACTTTTTTCGTACCTTTGTTATATCCTTGTTTTAATAACATAATTACCGATTATAAAAACAAGGAGAATTTTATCAGAAATTTCAAATAATCATTAAATTTGTAAGGAATTTTGTGGTGAAAGGCCTTTCTATAAAAATGGCCCAGTCGTTATTTATCCTAATTCTTCGCCGTTCGTTTTAATGACTGCCTTGTACCAGTCAAAAGATTTTTTCTTGGTACGTGCTAACGTCCCATTTCCTTCATCATCAAGGTCGACATAAATAAATCCATAGCGTTTACTCATTTCCCCTGTAGATGCGCTGACTAAATCGATACAGCCCCATGGTGTGTAGCCCATCAAATCGACCCCATCAGCAACTGCCTCAGCCATTGCTTCGATATGACGACGCAAGTAATCGATACGATAATCATCATTGATTGAGCCATCTTCTTCCACTTTATCGATCGCACCCAAGCCATTTTCAACAATAAACAGTGGTTTTTCATAGCGGTTATATAATTCATTCAACGCCACGCGCAATCCTTCAGGGTCGATTTGCCAGCCCCACTCACTTGCTTCAAGGAATGGATTCTTCACGCCGCCTAGTAGGTTTCCATTCGATGTATCGGCACCTGGATTGGTTTCATCGATAGCTGATGACATATAGTAACTAAACCCGATATAATCTACTGGATACTCTTTTAATAATTGGAAATCTTCTTCTGTTTGTTCTAGTTTTGCGGCGTCAACTCCATATTTCTTATACGTACGTGCTGTATAGGCTGGATATTCGCCACGAACTTGCACATCTGTACAGAAGAAGTTGAACTCTTGATTTTGGATCAATGTAGCCACTTGATTGATCGGATTTGCATCAATACTATAGGTCGTTGCATAAATGATCATACAGCCTACTTGGATATCCGAACGCAAATCATGTGCGATCTTCACCGCTTTACTGCTAGCGACAAACTGATTATGCCATGCTTGGAAAATATTTTGGTAGTCACTTGCGCCATTGCTTTTGACCAATCCTTGACTCAATGCTGGGAAATGGAAAGCTGAATTGATTTCATTGAATGTCATCCAATATTTCACTTTGCTGCTGTAACGTTCTAACACTGTACGAGCAAAACGTTCATAAAACTCTATCAACTGACGATTTTTCCACCCACCGTATTCTTTTGCTAAATGTAATGGCATTTCATAATGAGAAATCGTAATGACTGGCTCGATATCATAGCTCAAGCACGTATCGATCAGTTCATCATAAAAAGCTAAGCCCGCTTCATTTGGTGTTTGCTCATCACCTTGAGGGAAAATTCGTGTCCAAGCAATGGAGAAACGATAACTTTTAAAGCCCATTTCTGCAAATAAAGCAATATCTTCTTTGAAGTGATCGTAATGTTCGATTCCACGATGATTCGGATAAAGGTATTTCTCCTCATCGATCGTCCAATCAAATTCTTCACTCCCGATGATTGCAAAACGTTGTTTACCACCAGGCATTGCATCGGCGACAGATAAGCCTTTCCCATCGCGGTCGAAAGCACCTTCTAATTGATTGGCGGCTGTTGCGCCACCCCATAAAAAGTCTTTTTTGAATCGTGCTGTCATGTTTGTTTTCCTCCTTTTATTTTACAATTGCCAGAAAATCTTCATTAGCAATAATTTCTTGTTGATCAAGTTCTAACACATCTGCAAAGTGATCGGTATTCGTTACGACCACAGGGGTGATCACGCTATAGCCTGCTGCTTTTATTTTCTCAACATCAAAGCGGACAAGCAAGTCCCCTGCTTTTACTTTGTCTCCTTGTTTGACAAATGTTGCAAATCCTTCACCATTTAATTCGACAGTATCCATCCCGATATGCATCAAAATCTCTACACCATCTGTGGTTGTCAAACCTACTGCATGACCTGTTGGGAAAATCGTCGTGATTTCGCCATCTGCCGGAGCAACTAATTCCCCCTTCTCAGGATCAATCGCAATCCCTTTTCCCATTGCCCCAGAAGAGAAGACTTTATCTGGTACTTCTGTCAGTGGTAAGACTTTTCCAGTCAATGGACTTTTCAAATTGTGACGTGCTGTGCTGATCGTATCCCCTGTGGTTGTTTCTGTTGCTTCTAATTTTTCATCTTGAACTTCTTCATCAAAACCAATCAAGTAAGTACCGACAAACCCAAGAACAAAAGCAACTGCTGTACCGATGATCGCCATAGTTACACTTGATTCAAGCGCTGGATCGGTACTAATAAATGTTGGGATGGTCAGTAAACTGATCAAACCACTAGAGAATGCTTTTACGCCAGCAAACCCGATGATTCCTCCACCGATCCCACCGGAAATACAGGCAACGATAAATGGTTTTTTCAAAGGTAAAGTCACACCGTAAACAGTCGGTTCAGTGATTCCAAAGAACGAAGTGATCATTGAAGAGATCCCTAATGAGCGTAATTTTGAATCTTTCGTACGTAAAGCCACACCTAATGCTGCACCACCTTGTGCCAAAATTGCTGGCAAAAGCATTGGCATCAAAACATCAAAGCCATATTGTTCGATATTCAAGAAGATGATTGGCACAAAGCCCCAGTGCATCCCAAACATCACTAATACTTGCCACATGCTACCCATGATGACCCCAGCAACTAATGGACTAAAGCTATAAATCGAATTGAACAACCCACCTAAGGCATTACCGATAACGGTTCCAATTGGCCCTAATACTAAGAAAGTCAAAGGCACCATGACTAACAAGACGATCATTGGCACAAAAATCATTTGTAAAAATTGTGGAATAACTTTCTTCACAAGTGGCTCAAACTTACTTTGTACCCAAACCGCTAAGATGATTGGAATAACAGAAGAAGTATAGCCTGATTGAGATAAGATCACTGGAAGACCAAAGAAATCAACTGCAACACCTGATCCTGCTAATTGCGTGATTGTTGGATAAACTAATGCCATCGCGATTGCTACGGACAAAAATTGATTGGTCTTGAATTTCTTTGCGGCTGTAAAGGCCAACATCACTGGTAGGAAAGTAAAGACTCCATCTGCTGCTGCAAACAAGATTTGGTAAGTACCACTATCTGCTGCCAACCAACCGAGAACTGTCGCCAGTGATAAGAAACCTTTCAATATCCCAGCAGCTGCCATAGCACCTAAGAACGGGGTGAAAATACTTGAAATAATATCGATCAAGCGATTCAAAGGATTTTTACTTGTATCCTCACTTTCTGAACTTGCCCCTTCGCCCAAGCCTTGTTCATCCACAATTGCTTGATAGACATCAGACACATTACTGCCGATCACGACTTGGTATTGTCCGCCACTTTGAACGACTTGGATGACATCTGGATCATTTTTTAATTTCTGAGTGTCGGCAATCGATTCATCTTTCAATTTGAAACGTAATCTTGTCGCACAATGCACTAAACTATTGACATTTTTTTCTCCACCTACGGCTTCCCAGACTCTCCGTCCTACTGCTTGATTATCCATATTCTTTCCTTCTTTCTTTTTGATAAAAATAAAAAACCTAGATTGAAAAAACGGTCACGTGATGAGACGTGTCCATATTTTCAATCTAGGTTTTGCCTGCTTGATCCAGTAACAATCCTTATCATTGGGTTTGTTTTTCTGTTACTACACGTTGGATGTGGATCGTCAGGTAGATTTGTTCCCCTGGTCCCATCTCTTTTTGTTGTGTTTGTATCAGGTATTCATTGATCCGTTCCACACAGCGAAACGCTTTTGGATATTTTCCTTGGACAAGCGCATAAAGAAATTCATCTTTCTCATCCGAAGCTTCATCTTTTAAGTATCGTTGTGTGAAAAATTGTAAATGTGTGATGATTCGTTGATAATTCAAGGAATCTTCGTCAAAGGCGATGCCGAAAAATTTACTGATGATACTTAGGATATCTCGCACCATTTTCGTTGCCGCCATCGTTACTTGCATGTCGCCATTTCCTTGTTCACTATTGACGAAATGAAAGGCTATGAAGCCTGCTTCATCCATTGGTAAGGTCACACCAAGCTTTTCTTCAACAAGTTGAAGGGCTTGTTTGGCTGCTCGATATTCTTTAGGATAAAACTTTTTTGTTTCAAATAATAAAGGATTCGGTAATTCGATGTTTTCCTTTGCTCGACTGATCGCATAATGGATATGATCGGTCAGTGTCAAATAGATGTTTGGCGATAATTGAATGTTTAGTTGTTCTTCGGCAAGGTCGACGATCTGCTTCACCAGCTCGACCTCTTCTAATGGGACATCTGCCATCAATTGTTGGAACTGATGCGTAGTAAAAGAATCTTTTAACACAAATTCTTTTTGGATCGATTCTTCAGAGATCGTATCGCCTGATTTTTTTTGAAAAGCAAGACCTTTTCCCATGCAGATGATTTCTTCGCCTAATTCATTTTTTGAAATGACGACATTATTATTCAAGACTTTTTCTATGACCATCTACATCGACCTCCCAACTAAAAAATAAAAAAACCTAGAACCCGCCCGTAATTACTAGCTGAATTCTGGTTTTGCCTGCCGAACAGTAACAATCCGTTGTTTAACTACATTTACTATATCACTATTACATTCGTTATGCAACCCTTTTCATGGTTTTTATTTTTTCAAAAGGAGAAGAACTTTTAGCATTTTGTAACACTGAATCCAATATACATGCGATGAGAGTAACAAAAAAGGAGTGGGACATTCGTTCATCTCCCCCACCTATAACCGAATAAACGGCGGGAACAGAAGTAACCTCTTCGGAAATAAGGGTCTCCCTGAGAAAATATAGAAAACTATTTTCTCAGGGAGACCCTTATTACTTGGAGCTGAACGGCTTTTTCACAACCTCTAATAAACGGTGATCGAAAAACTGATCTTCATCACTAAGCAAAAAAATTGTAAAATATGAGAAGCTATTTTTCAATTTTCTATCTTACTGCTCAGATCAAAACGTTTTTCTCACAACCTCTTCTAAAACGTTCTCGTTGGCATGTCAAAGGCGTTTTTCATTTCTTGGGTGGCTTCTTTCATTGGTGTGATACTTTCGAGTTCTCCTTGGACGACTAGGCGTGTAATGGCATCCATATCACCACAAGTGATCAAGGTGATCAATTCTTTTCCTTCTTCGATGTTCAATAATTCTGTTGCTGAAGGGTCGACTTTTTCTTTGAATGTCGCTTTATACGTGTAGACGTTTTCCAAATCGACGATATAGATTTTATCCCCTAAGTTTAGATTTTCTAATGGAGTAAAAAGTAATTCCGGATTGTTGGCACGATGACTTGCTAAGGCATAGTTGCCTTTCCCCATTTCTTGATTTGGGTCTAACGTTCCGGCACCGTACAATAAGTTTGCATTATCTAACCCTCTAAAAATCGGCAAATTGATCGAGACGGATGGGACGGCGATACTTCCAATGACTGGTAGATCTGGTCGATTCAATTGGGCTCTTAACACCGCTTCTGAACTCATTGATTCAACTGAATCAAAGTCAAAGTTTGCCTCTTTTTGATTATTTTTGACAATATCATCACGAGTCACATTAGAGATAGCGTACGCATCTCCTGTATTTTTAACAAAAAAATCTTTGATCTGTTCATTAAAGATCAAGGCTAATCCTACTAATAATAGTAGAAACAATAGGAAATTGACCAGCCACTTTTTGACTCTTCCTTTTTTTTTCATGTATCTTCCACCTTCCACGCTTATCTTCCTATGATAATTCTGTATATTTTTCTTTGTTGTTTTTACTTTTTTCTACTGGGTATTTCTGATTGTTTTTTTCTAATTTTTCTTCAATGATCGTATCGATATCTAAATTTAGATTGTCGGCCATCATATAAGAGTATATCAACACATCTGCTAGTTCTTCTTTGATTCGTTCAAGCTGAGTGGTTGTCACTTCTTCTGGTTGCTTCCATTGGAATAACTCTAATAATTCTGAGGCTTCTAAAGAAATCGAAATTGCTAAATCTTTTTCATTATGAAATTGCCGCCAATTGCGATCATCTCTAAATTGATTGATTTTTTCCATTGATCTTCTCCTAATTTTAAATCAAGTTACATTAATCATACCATGTTTAACGAAAAAATAGTTTAGACTTATTTTAATAATCTGTTCTATTTTTCAGAAAAAAAAATATCTTATCGCCGGTTTTAAATTAAAGAAAAGGTTCATTTACGTCTCATCCACGCTAAGTTCACCGTTTGGATTGGTTGGTCGGTGCTTTATGTAAAACTGGGGCTGTGACATTCGTCTTCTCCAACTTAGAACAAACGCTTCTGTCACAGCCTCAATTTAATCATATGTTAGAATATCGCTTTGATCCATTTACTATTGTTGTAAACTTGTTTTCAGATCTCTTACGCCTGATAAAGTCATCAAGACGAGTAAACTGATTAAATAAATTCCACTTAGAAATAGAATAACAGCCGTCAAACTATAATGGTCCATTAGAAAGCCGATCACGATCGATGAAAAACCGCCTACTGCTCGTCCTAGGTTCATGATAAAGTTATTCGCCGTGGCACGGATCTCTGTTGGATACAAACTACTGATGATCGCTCCATAACCACCATACATTCCGTTGATGAAGTAACCTACGACTACTGCTGCAGCAACTAAACTCCATTGACTGTGTGCAAGTACGAGTAAAAAGACAGACAAAGAGGAGCAAATCAGAAACAAACCAAATGCGAGGGTTGGACCAACTTTATCCATGATGATCCCAAACGTCATCATCCCTAATGACATCCCCAAAATCGTGCTGATCATCCATAAAGAGGAACCCGATACTGATAGACCTAATTGTGCTTGCATGATTGAAGGCAACCAATTCATCAAGCCGAAATAACCAGCAATCTGTACAGTAACCATCAGACTAAGACCTGTCGTTTGCCATGCCATGTGTTTCGTTTGGAACAAATGACTAAGCTTTGTCTTTTTCCCAGTTTCTTTTGTTTCTTCAAATGCCTCTGGTTCTTTTAGCCCTCTTCGAATAAACAAAACCATCAAGACCGGCAAGACACCGATGACATAAAGCATTTTCCAGCCAAACAAAGGAATGATCACTGCTGCTAAGATGGCGGCCAAAGCTGCACCAACTTGTGCGCCGATTGCAGCGACAGAAGATGCACGACCAATTTGTTTCTTTGAAAAGCTTTCAGAAATCAAAGACATACATGCGCCGTATTCCCCGCCAGCGCCGATTCCTGCGATAAAACGAAACAGATAAACAAGATAAATATTCGAAGCAAAATACATGAGTAAAGAAGCAATCGAGAATAAAATGACGGTTTGCGAAAATACTTTGACTCGCCCATATTTATCCGCCATCAATCCAAAAAAAATACCTCCAACGAGCATCCCTAAATTAGTGATCGTTGCAATCAACCCTGCTTGCGTTCCACTAATATTAAAAGTTGCGATCATTGAAGATAATGAAAAAGCTAAAAACATAATATCCATATTTTCTAAAGCAATACCCGCCGATGTTGATAATAATACCTTTCGTTGATACTTCGTCATTTTTCTTCCCCTTTTCTTTAAATCACCCTAAATTGTTAAAATCATATCCAAAATCCAAGAAAAAATCAAGAACTTTTTCAGTATAAGCGAAAAAATTTTGATCCTTCTTTTGTAAACGAATGATTTTTCCAATGGAAGGTGCTGTGAATAAAGCCCTTTCTCTTTACACGCATGAAAGCGGATGCTATATTTCTTGGTAGAAATGGCTTACTATTGTTTTCAGATTGGAGTTTTTGACAAATGGACAAACAAGAATTTTTAGAACAAATCAGTCATGGATTGATCGTTTCTTGCCAAGCATTACCTGGCGAAGTTTTTTATTCAGAAGAAGGTGGCTTGATGCCTTATTTTGCACTAGCTGCAAAGAAAGCTGGCGCAGTCGGTATTCGGGCAAATTCAGTCAGAGATATTTTAGAGATCAAAGAAAAAGTTGATTTACCGATGATCGGTATCATCAAACGGGACTATCCACCTGAAAAACCGTTTATCACTGCAACGATGAAAGAAGTGGATGAATTAGTCGCCACTGGCGTAGAAATGATTGCACTTGATTGTACCCTGCGTAAACGACACGATGGCTTATCGATCAACGCATTCATTGAACAAATCAAAACGAAATATCCTCATCAATTATTCATGGCAGATATTGCGACCTTTGAAGAAGGAATCAATGCTTATAAAGCCGGGATCGATTTTGTCGGGACGACATTAAGCGGCTATACCGAAGAAAGTGAAGAAACAGAAGGGCCTGATGTGCAGTTGATCAAACGCCTTCTTGAAGCAGATGTGTGCGTGATTGCAGAAGGAAAGATCCACACGCCCCAACAAGCCAAGGAAATCCAAGCGTTAGGTGTAGCTGGTATCGTGGTTGGGGGCGCCATTACCCGCCCACAAGAGATCACGCAACGATTTGTTGCTGCGTTAGATTGACAACACTTGAAAACAAAAAAACCACTGTCTTGAAGTAACGGTTCACACTGATCAGGGAATGGGACATTCGTTCACCTCCCCCACCTATAACCGAATAAACGGCGGGAACAGAAGTACCCTCTTATTATTAAAGTGCCCCTTCTTGAATTCCGTTTATTCCATTCTAGACAGTAATGGCGTACTAGATACTTTTTACCTACACAAAAAACGGTCTTTCAACACGTGCAAGGATGATCGCACGAATGGAAAGACCGTCTTTTCAGCCAGGGGGCTAAATAAAATATAGGATAAAAAAGAAAAAAATTTAGTTGGCTTTCATATGTGCATCGAGTAATAACTCGTCAGGAAATTCACGAACATTAGCCATGGCACACTCACCAAAATAATCTGGCCCGTTCTTCCCTTTAAAATCAGATCCTCCAAAACAGTGGATATTGAAACGATCAACTAATTCCTGTACTTTTCGTTGATCTTTCAAACTATGTTCTGGATGATATTTTTCGATACCATCAATACCAAACGAAGCCAGTTCAGGGATCAACTCGAAACTGTCGAGCTTTCCCGGATGGGCAACGACGGACATCCCGCCGCCGAGCTTGATTGCTTGGATCACTTCGTAGACATCGATCATCTCTGCCTCTTCTTGACCAAAATCATTATATTTGAATAATTTACGGTAAAGATGTCCATCAATCGATGTATCGTATCCTGCTTTGATCAACGCAGACATGATGTGTTGTTTGTAAAGAGCGGTCGCCTGTTTCGCAAACTGTCTTACTTGCTCTTCTTTGATACGAAATCCTTCAGTTTGGATACGTCTCAACTGACGTAAGGTATTTCTTGTTCGCGCCGCACGCAACGGTTCACATAACTGTTCGATATACTGATAATTCAGTAAATTATACCCCAAGATATGTACCTGTTGCCGGCGTTTGAAATCATAAGCGGTCACTTCGATGCCTTCAATAAAATTGATTGGGGAAGGAGCGAAGACCTGTCTTATGTGAGCTAATCCCGCCGAGGTATCTTGATCTACGACGGACAGGATATTCATGTGATGATTCAATGCTAATTTGAGTAGTTCTTCTGGTGAACTGCTACCATCTGAAAAGTAACTATGGACATGCAAATCTGCTTTCACTCGACGTTCTCCTCTCCTTTTTTCCAGTCAATTTCATCTCAATCAAGCGTGAATGATATATTTTTTTCGTAGTCTGATCGCCACGACTTCTAAGATCGCAACTACTGCTAAAATCATATACACTAATACGCCGATCTCATGAAAATCAAAATAAAAACTACTTGTCATCGCAAGTTGGAACCCTAAACCACCCGCTCCTGCGGCGGCACCTACGGCAATCGCATTAGTAAAGTTGATCTCAAAACGAATGAACAACCAAGAAAGCAAAGCGGTCATACAAGAAGGTAAAATTGCTTGGAACACCACCTGCCACCAACTTGCCCCACATGCACGCAATGCTTCGATCACACCAGAATCGATTTCTTCAATACTCTCAGAAAAGACCTTTGTGAGGTAAGCAATCGTGTGAAAAGACATGCCAATGATTGCCGCATTCGCACCCAATCCAATCAAGATCGAGAAAATCATGACCCACAAGATCGTTGGCACCGCACGGATGAAGGACATCACTGTTCGGATCGCGTTTGATGGGCCTGAATGGCTGATATTTCTTGCTGTAAATAACGCCATCAAGAAGGCTGTCACACCTCCAAGCAATGTGGTGATCACCGCCAAACCTACCGTCATACCTAAAGCTTGGAGCAATGTCTCAAAAGAAAAACGTCCAGAGAGTCTTGGCTGGAGAAAAATCCGTTGCAAGTCTGTAAAAAATTGTCGCGTCGCATCCAGCAATACAACCTCGCCATAATCCATCGTGAGTAAGGTGTAGATCGATATACTAGTCAGTAGCGTAAACAAGACCCAAGGGACGATCCGATAGGTTTTCCACACGCGAATACGGATTTTCTTTTTAGCATTTCGTCTGATTTTTGTCGGTTGGGCTAAGACGGTTTCTGTCACCGCTAATTCAAGTTCACTTTGTCGTTGGACCATATCAATGAATCATCCTCCTAATTTTATTGGACGAAAGTTCCAGTGCGATCACGATGACAACGATCGTCAAGATGACCATTCCTGCCATATCGTAGCGAAATTTCTTATAATAGAGGTCAAATAGAAAACCGATCCCCGTTCCGGTCAATATGCCGACCAATGTTGCATCACGGATGTTGTTTTCGATCATGAACAATATCCAACTGATCAGCTGACCAAAGACCATCGGTAAGATGCCTTGAAAAATGATCGCAAAGTAAGAAGCACCAGTCGCCGTCATCGCTTCTGTGATACTTCCTGCCACTTCATCGATCGTTTCCATAAACGAGCGTGTCAAGTAACCGTACGTTGTAAAGGTGATGGCTAAATAACCAGTAAATTCATTTTGTTTGAAACTCAACAGTAGGACCATTGCCCAAACCACGATCGGGATATTTCTAAAAAAACTAGCAAAGACCCGTGCCACTGTTTTTGTTCCCTTATTCAGGCCAGTTGTCTCTGAACCAATGATTGCCGTGATCAATGAAAATACTGTGGCAGTCATCGTTGCTGTGATCGACAACAAAACCGTCTCAAGTAATTTAGATAAGATCAATGGCAAGGATTGGATCGAATTTTCCGTTGGGATAAAATTGGTGAACAACCAGACAAAACTCTGGGGAATCGCCGCAATAGCTGCACCAAATTGAAAGCCAACAAATTGTGAAAAGGCAACGTACACGACAACAAAGCTAAAGAGTGTCACAAATAAAAACTGCTTCTTTTTACGAAAGAGATCTTGATTCAGTTTTTTATCCATCCAAGCCCTCCCTATACTAACAATTCATCAGACTGATAAATCTGATTGATTTGATTTGTTGTCAGTTCATCTGGGTTCCCAGAGAACACGACATTGCCACTGTTTACGCCAATGATCCGATCGGAATAATCGATCGCAACCTCTACTTGGTGAAGATTCACTAGACAAGCGATATCTAATTCTTTCGTCACTTGCCGTAAGTAATCCATAACGACTTTCGAAGATTTGGGGTCTAAAGATGCAATCGGTTCGTCACATAAGATCAACGCAGGACGTTGCATCAACGCTCGAGCAATCCCGACACGTTGTTTTTGTCCACCACTCAATTCATCACAACGTGTGTAAGCAAACTCTGATAATCCGACTTTTTCTAACAAATCGAAGGCTTCCTGTTTTTCCTCTTCATTGTAGACACCAATCGAGCCTTTCACGGCAGACTTGTATCCAAGTCTACCGTGAAGGACATTCTCAATAGCTGTGAGGCGACTGACTAAATTATAATGCTGGAAAATCATACCGATTCTTCTTCTTTTTAAGCGCAAAGACTTCTTCTTTAGACGTTGCATGTCCTCATCTTCAAAGAAGACAGCCCCTTCATTGGCAGAAATCAACTGATTGATACAACGTAGAATCGTGGATTTTCCTGCCCCAGATGGTCCGATGATCGAAACAAATTCTCCTTTTTCTAGTTGAAAGGAAATGTCCTTTAACGCTTGTTTCCCGTTACTATAGGTTTTTGAAATCGAGTCTACTTGTAATAGCATGGCTCGTCCTTTCTACTTCGAGCGAAGTGGGTCATAGAAACTATCAGTGACTTCTACAAATTGTTCATCGGCTTCTTTCTGATATAGACCCACAGATTCTGAGTCTTTTGGTGAAAAGATCGCTTCATTATTCGTCACTTCTTCGCTCATCATGGCTTGAGTGATTTTATCGACTGTTTCTTCATCCAGATTATCTTTGTTGACAACAAATGGTCCATTTAACACTGGGATCGAATGGATCACACGGACTTTTTCGCCTCTGACTGTATCAAATGGTGCCTCTGCATCAGCTTTTACTTGGTAAACGACACCAGCTTTGTTTTCTTCCCCCTCCACGACATCAAAATATTGAGCCATGTTCATAAATGCTGCTGCATCCGCATCTCCCTTAAGCAAGTTGACGGCAGAGCCTTGATGGGAACCTCCGAAAAGTACTTTGTTGAAGAAATCGCCATCGATGATCAATTCATCCGAACTACCAAGTCCAAACTGATCAACGATTGCTTGACTTGGTACTCTAAACCCAGAAGTCGAAGAATTAGAGACAAAGGAAAACGCTTTGCCTTCGATCGGTTCCAACGTATAGCCATCACCCTCTTGATACTCCGCTGTATCTTCTTCATTGACGACAATAAAACTGTAATAGACGGCATCTTCCAGAGTGCCACTTGCACCCGAATTTGTTAAAATCGCTTGAACATTTTCGTTTTTTCTATTTGCTTCAATATAGCCATCGGGCCCCATATACGCCAAATCTACTTGTCCTTTGGCAATGGATTCGATCACGATATTATAGTCCGTACTTATGACGATTTCGACGTCTCTACCTGTTGCTTCTGATACGATCGATTGGATTTCATTTCTTGATTGTTCAAATTCACTTGCTGATTCATTGGGATAAAAAGCAATCTTGATTGGCTCAGAAGAATGTTGACTTTCGCCATCCGCTTGAGCATTAGAATTACACCCAGCTAATAAAAATAAACCGGTCATGAAAAACATCGCACTAATAAGTTTCAATCGTCTTTTATTCCAAAACATGTGTGGTAAGCTCCCTTGTTTTTTATTTGGTACATCTTCCATTTTATGGACTCAATGTAAATTTCTAATGGACTTCGCGATAGGAGTAGATGAAGATTGTAAATCATTTGTAAAACAAGGGTTCTTTTCTTTGATCAACCAACACCTTGGTACATCTGCGTCTTTTTTTGAAATAAATGAAAACCATAAAAAATCCTCTTAACAAATTCATCCAATGTTTACAAAAAAACGCAAAAAATAAAGGATGACTCGGTTGATTTGTTTCATCATCGAGTCACCCTTTTCTATTTTTATCTTTCATATTCGTGGTTTTAGGTAGTTGGTCTAGTTGATTTTGTTTAATTTGATTCTAACAATAAACGGATAGATGAGACGGTAATACTTCGATCGTTACTGGAAGTTTTGTTCCTTCATCTCCATCGATATTTGTTGCCAGTTCTTCTTCGTCCACTAAAGAAATCACTAGTTTTTCTGCGGTCTGATACGCAAGATTCTCCGTTGTCGCATCGACCCCTTTGATCAAATCAGGCACTGCTTTTAAGGTATCAAAAAATGAGCGGTCTTTTAAATATACAAAATGAAGCTTGCCATCATTGATTTCTGCCTCTGGTAAGAGCGTCTCAAAACCACCGACTGAGTTTGTCAAACCAATCAGCAGTGTGCTACTTTCGATTTCTTCCTCTACGCCATCAGCTTCCACACGGAACGTATAGGATTGGGTATTCGTCAGTTGTTTGAAGCCAGAAATAAAATAAGCCATCTTTCCTAGTTTGGTTTTCTTTTCAGGATCAACGTCATTGATCGCTTCTGGAATCGTTCCAATGGCAACGACGTTCATAAAGTATTGATCATTGATTTTCCCGATATCTAACGGTTTCGTGTGGTCGATCGAGAATTGTTGGATGGCTTCTTCTGGATCAATCGGCATATTCAATGCTCGGGCTAGATCATTGACCGTTCCTAAAGGAAAGAAGCCAAAATTTGGTCGTTCCTCTTGCTCTGCGAGACCGCTGATTGCCTCATTGACTGTTCCATCACCGCCCATCGCAAAGACACTATCGACTTTTTCCAACGCCCCTTCACGAGCAAAATTTGTTGCATCGCCACTTTTTTCAGTGTGTAAGACTTGGACTTCCTCAAAAATGGTACGCAATTTATTTTCTGCCATTTCTTCATATTCTTTTGCTTTTTCTCCTCCAGAACTAGGGTTAACGATCAACAACGCTTTTTTCATCCGATTTCTTCCTTTCTTGTTTGTTCTTTCTCTTACAATAACATAAAACAAGAAAATTCTAAGGAATGATGCTATTGGGAAAAGCAACAAAAAAGCGGTAAATCCTGAATCAACAGAATTTACCACTTCACTTTTCAGATCATTTATGCGACAAAAAATACTGCCGCTTCAAAACGTGCCACTTGACTCATTAAACCTAAACTATTCAGAAGCACCGGTTATTCGGCTTTAGTACATTCTAGACCTTCTTCCGCACTCTCATGTAACGATACTTGAAATAAAAAATAGCCACTCACTTAAATTGATTATTTGCACCTATCCATTGTTACCTGAGATCATGAAGCCCGACCAGCCATAAAACCAAATAACCGGTACTTCCGAAATACTTTGTTTATTGCGATTGCCAATCGGCTGGATAAGTGACATAGATAAAGCGTGCTTCACCAGTTACTGAGAACTGGATACTCGTACTTTTCGGGATCAAGATCAATTCGCCAGCTTTTGCAGAGACTTTGCGTCCATCGATCAATACATCTAACTGACCAGAAATCACATAATCGATTTCATCATATTCTAACGTCCAATCAAAAGTCGTATCGGTCATTTCCATAATGCCACAACCCAGACGTGGGCTTTCTTGTAATGAAAAAAGATCTTTTGTATACACACGGTCAGCAGGGTTACCTGTATCAAGGCGATCTTCCTCAGAAACAGTCATTTCTGCTAGTCTAATGGAAGCAACACCACTAGGATCGACCTGTTTTGCCGGCATCAATTTTTCCATCACTAATTGTCGTACTAAGTTTTCGATCATTTGACGATCTAATTCTGCCATTTTCGCCACGCTCCTATTCTACGATCGTTTGCTCTTTCGTTGTTGTTTGCTCACTTACGGTTACTTCTTTTTCTTTTCCTAATAAACGATTGGCCATGAATACTGCGACAAAGATTGCAGTGATCCCACCAACGATTTTTCCAACCATCATCGGGAAAATCATTTCTTTCGCCACGCCCGCAGTAAAGCCTAAATGATCACCTAAAATAAATGAAGCAGAAACTGCAAATGCTACATTGATGATTTTTCCACGACGGTCCATATCTTTTAACATTTGGAACATTGGGATATTGTTTGCTAAAGTAGCCACCATGCCGGCAGCTGCAATTTCATTCATACCTAAAACTTTTCCTAATTTCATCAATGGTTTGTTGAACACTCGTGTGATGACAGCTACTAAACAGAATGCGCCTGCCAATGTCAACGCAATGTCACCCACTACTTCGATACCTTCTGTCACCGGAGCAATTCCTGGAATCAATGTGATGTCAACTAATTGTTGGATTGCACCAATGACCAAGCCAGCAATTGCGACGATCACTACGCCTTTACCAAAGACATTGAATCCTTTGATCATCCCTTGTGGCGCTAACCATAGACCAACGATGATCAAAGCAGCCACGATCACGATCGGCAATAAGTTTAGTAAGATCATACTCATTGGCATACCAGCGACTAAGCCACCTGCTAACAAACCTAATGGAATCGTAATGATCCCGCTCAGCACACCTGTTGCTAAGTATTGTTGATCTTCTTTTTCAATGATCCCTAAGGCAACGGGAATCGTGAAAACTAATGTTGGGCCCATCATTGCACCTAGAATCGCACCGGCAAACAAGCCAGCTTGTGGATCATGTGCCATTTGTTGTGCTAAGGCGAAGCCACCCATATCGTTTGCTAACAAAGTCGTCGCAAACATCGAAGGATCCGCACCTAAGAATTCATACACAGGTACAACGATTGGGCTAAGAACTGTTGCAAGAACAGGTGCTAATGTGATGATCCCGACCATTGACAAAGCTAATGAACCCATCGCCATCAAGCCTTCTTCAAATTGTTCCCCTAAACCTAATTTGTTCCCGATACATTTATCGATCCCGCCGATAACCATAAAAAGAACCATGATATACATAATGATTTCATTGATACTCATCGTAAATCTCCTTTATTCTTCAATTGAATCAATCACACCGACAATCATTGCATCAATGGGTGTATCTGGATCACCAGCTGAAATTCTGGCTGCTTGTCCTTTGCTGATCAATACCTTGTCACCAACTCCGGCACCGGCATTGTCTGCTGCGACAATAAATCCGATTTTTGTTTCTTTCTCGTCTAGTACATCGACCATCAGTAGTTTCCAACCATTTAGTTTTTCATCTTTTCTGGTCGACCATAGACTTCCAGTCACTTCACCTAATAGCATCTGTGATCCCTCCTCATTTGAATAAACGATTTCTTAGCGCATACTCCTCTGCTAAGGGTGTCAACCGTTCCTGATTCATTAAATCTATTCCATTTGTTTGTTGTAGTCGCTGGATCAATTGCTTCTCTGTGATATACTTTCGCTTTGGCAACTCATTTGCTAACACCTTTTTTCGGCAAGCCGCTAAAAATGAGTCATAGCTTGCATTTTCTTCTTCGAAAAAATACATCCCATAACGTTGGCATTGCACTGTTGATTCAGTGATTTTCTTTTTCAGATGGTACTTCATTTTGTTTGGACTGTTCACTGACTCTGTTTGCAGAACCAAGACAGGCTTTCCTGCGAACAAAAAAGAAAGGATACTCGCCGTTTTACGATCAGTCGGTAGCAACTGAGCAATCGCGGCCAATTGAGGAAAACTGACATGTTGGACGACTAAGCCATCGCTTTTCGTTGGATCTTGCGTTTCTATCCAATCGACCATCGATCGTTCAGCGAATAACGTTGTAGGATAACTTGCTTTTTCGTCCATCCATGCTAACTGATAGTCAGCTGCGGGCAATCGGTTCATCAGCATTTCGGTGACTTGCTGAATGACTTTTTCAATCTCCGTTACCTTCACGAAATCCCCTCCCTATTTACAAATGTAACCACGATCTCCTTTGTTCAAGCCACACGCATTTGCTTCATCGTAATCAATGTGCATATACGTCGCAAAATCTGGACTGACACGGACAACCACATCATCAAAGATCAGCGGACGACTTGCTTCCACACGTACTTTCACCGTTTGACCATTCACTACTTGGTTTTTGTTTGCATCTTCTGGCGTCATATGGACATGGCGCTTTGCCACGATCAACCCTTTATCTAATTGAACAGCTGATTCACCGTTCATCAAGACCACACTTGGTGTTCCTACGATTTTGCCGCTTTCTCTGACAGGCACGCGACTGCCTAAAATACGTGTATCCGTCATCGAAACTTCGACTTGTGACTCCGCACGTTCTGGGCCTAAAATAACCACATTTTGGAATAAGCCTTTGGGACCTGCGACAGTGATCCGCTCTTTGCAGACATACTGACCTGGTTGGGACAATTCTTTTACTTTGGTCAATTGGTATCCTGGACCAAATAATGCGTCGATATCTTTGCGACTCAAATGCACGTGTCTTCCTGAAGCTTCTACTTCGAAAGAATGTTGTTGTGACTGGATACGTTGTACCACTTCATTGATAATTTCATTTAAATGATCCAATCGGTTCATCTCCTACTCATTTTTCGGCAGTTGAATCATACGTTGCAATTCTTCTGCCCATAACATAAAAATAGCTAAATCTGTCGGAAATTCTTCTAACAATTGACTGATTTTCTCTATTTGATACTCGATCTCATTGATTGAATAGCGCAAGGTTCTTTTTTGCAAGGAGGAACGATACATCATTCCTGAAAGTCGTTTTGGATGAGTTGAGAGCTTTTCCCCATCCAATCGACTAAAGCTTACTAACCAATCTTGCTGATACTCTAAATACAACCAACCTTCGGCATAAATATCGTTTTCTTCCAATAAATGAAAGAAGAGTAGATTTTTCAGTTTTTTTATTTCTAAACAGATTTTTCGTCGCACACTGGGTATCAACGATTCTTGTTCAAACATAGGTTGCTTAGGTTTCTCCATTGGAGAAGAAACGAGGTTTTCTCGCATAAGCGGAATATGATGCTCACGTAAATAGCTAGAAGCTGCGGGAGTCAAAAGACAATCCTTTGGCACAACGAAAGTGATTCCTGTTTGTATTTCTTTTTTCCGAAACATGTACCGTAACTGGTCTTCTGTAATCACACTCATAGGACGCTCTCCTTTCTCCAATGGATTATTTCCAAGCATTGATCTCGTCTTGGAAACAAGCCTATAACAATAATATCCACTTTACTTCCACAACATAGATAAACGGCATTCCAGAAGCAACTCCTTCAAAAATAAGGGCGAAAAGCCAAAAATATGAGAAAATATTTTCGGCTTTTCGCCCTTATTTCTCGGAGCTGAACCCTTCTGTCACAACCTCTTGTTTCATTTTAGATGTCTATAACGATGATTATTCAGCCACTTTTGGTAAAATCGCATCTACTTCAGTGTGAGGACGTGGGATCACGTGTACAGATAATAATTCGCCAACACGTTCAGCTGCTGCTGCACCTGCATCTGTTGCTGCTTTTACAGCCCCAACATCACCACGAACCATGATTGTTACTAAGCCGCCACCTACTTGTTCTTTGCCGATCAATGTTACGTTTGCTGCTTTCACCATTGCATCTGCTGCTTCAACAGCACCTACTAATCCACGAGTTTCGATCATTCCTAAAGCGTTTGTACTTGACATTATAATTTCCTCCTATTGTGTGTTTTTTCAATTAATATATATTACATATTATTGTAATCGAGCTAATACTTGGGCAACGAGTGTATCGATCAACTCATCTTTGTTGCCCCCTTGGTTGTTTGTTTCTTGGACTGGCATTTGAGCGCCAGCGCCAAATTCTTGACGGATGTCCGCTAGATCAGTGACACCGTAAGCGACACGACGAACATTGAATAGGTTTTCTACTCCGATATTGTCAGATGTAGAACTTCCACCAACGGCGCCACACCCTAGTGTCAACGCTGGAACTAAGCCAGTTGAAGCCCCGATTCCGCCTAATGAACCTGCGGTGTTGATCAACAGACGAGAAACTGGTTTTCTTAAGCCAAATTCACGGACGACTTCTTTGTTTTCAGTATGGATACACATTGTGTGTCCTGCACCTTCACCTTTTAAGATTTCTACCGATAGATCACAAGCTTCTTGCCAGTTTTCTACCGTGTAAAAAGCAATGATCGGTGCTAATTTTTCTCTTGAGAATGGATACTTGATGCCAACGTTGCTTTCTTCTGCCACGATCAGACGACGATCAAATGGAATATTCAACCCAACTAATGAAGCGATATGACGAACCGAACGTCCAACGATTTGTGGGTTCATCGTGCCGTTAGGTCGTAAGATAAAGCGAGACAATTTATCTGCTTCGTCTGGACTCAAGAAGTAAGCACCTTGTTTGATCAATTCAGCTTTGACTGCTTCACGATTGACTTTTTCCACGATGATCGACTGTTCTGATGCACAGATCGTTCCATTATCAAATGTTTTAGAATCCATGATCCGTTTCACCGCCATTGGGATCAATGCGCTACGTTCAATATATGCTGGACCATTGCCTGGGCCTACGCCGATCGCCGGTGTTCCTGAAGAATACGCAGCTTTGACCATCGCATTGCCACCAGTGGCTAAGATCAAGTTTGTATCTTTGTGGGTCATCAATTCTTTTGTTGCTTGCATCGTTGGTGTCGTGATCACTGAAACACTCTCTTTTGGTCCACCCGCAGATTCGATCGCTGAACGAATGATCTCCACTGTCGCTTGGATCGATTGTAATGCGTTGGGATGTGGGGAGAAGACGATACTATTCGCAGCTTTCAATGCGATCAATGCTTTGTAGATCACTGTTGAAGTTGGGTTTGTCGATGGGATCAACCCAGCAACTACGCCAACAGGTACGGCAATCTCCGTTACCTTTTTCTGTGGGTCTTCATTGATGACACCCACTGTTTTCGTATGTTTGAATTCTTCATAAACGATTTTTGAAGCAAAAGCATTTTTGATGATTTTGTCTTCATAGATGCCGAAGCCAGTTTCTTCATTCGCCATTTTCGCTAGACGTTCACGTTGTGCAAATGTAGCGTCTGAAACGGCTTTGACGATTTGATCAATCTGCGTTTGCGAAAATGTTTCTAATACTTTTTGCGCCTTTTTTGCAGCTTCGATCAAATCACGGGTTTCTTGGATCGAGCGTAAATCTTTATCCACGATGGGTCACTCCTTTAATTTCTGCCATGATCGCCTCTACTAATGATTGTTTGCTTGCAGATTTGATTTCTGATGGTTTTAAATGTTTCACATTCAATTTGTAAGCTTCTTTTCGTAGCTCTACGATACGTTTTGCTTGTAACTCCGCACGACGATCGTTTGTTTCACTGATCTGGGTGGCTTCAACCTTCGTTTCGACTTTCGTCGACTTGGCTGGTTCTTCTAAACGATCAGGTGTTACTTCAGTGACACGTTCTTCTGTTTTCGGTTGTTGAAAAAGGATGTGCGTCTGTTCATCCACCCGTGAAATCACATGATGTGAGATCAGACAGTTCAACGCCTTCGCTACGACGACCCCTGCATCGACTGCTGCATTCACAGCAGCAACATCACCACTTAGTTGGACAGTGGTTAGTCCACCTTTGATGATCTCCGCATTCAACAAGGTCACATCTGCGGATTTCAACGCAGCATCGCTGACACTGACAGCGCCTAAAAATCCGCGAACTTCGATCATTCCAATCGCATTCATTCGTGACACTCCCTTAGTAGCTCAATGGATTTTCTGCAATCCGTTGAACGACCTGTTCAAAAGCTGTACAAGCTGCTTTACATGCTGATTGACTACCCGTTAAAAGCGCCCCACCAAAGTTTGTTTCAGATGGTGGTCCAAAGAAACTGCAGATTTCAACATCCGCCGCTTTCAATGCTGCATCTAGTGCAACCATCGCTTCTAAAGGTGGCGCGATCAAGTAAGCAATTGCTTCGCCTTCACGAATGTTCGCTTCTTTTGATAAGTATCTTCCAGAACGAGAAACCACATGGGCAAAGTACACGATGCTGTCATCGTCATTTGCACTGATAAAGCTTGCTTCTTGTTCAATGACTTGTGTCACGACAGATAGTCCACTGGTGATCTCAGCCGGACTTGGTCCAGCAATGATCCCAATCACTTCACCCGCAAGTTTCGTAGAGGCATTCGCCGCTCCTGCATACATACTTTTTGCATAAACAACTTCTACTTCCGCCGCCTTTGTTGCTTCATCTAAAGCCACATAAGTCACATCATCACAATCTGATGTCACGATACCTAATGAGCGCATCCCTGGTGTCAACCCAAATTGCTCCGCTAATGCAGCATCTACATTAGGAATGACTTGAACACTTAAGACGTTTGCGCCTAAACGATCATTTTTCATTGATGTTTCTCCTCCTATTCGGCTTCTTTCAACTCAATACCAGATTTTTTCTTATCTAACATTTTCTTGATCAATTCCGCAATATATGCACCGGCCTCGACCGCTGGTGTCCCACCTTTATGGATGTTTGAGATCACTGTACGACGAGCTTCTGGCATTCCGACAGTTGGACGGTAAGCAACATACGCACTCATCGATTCTGCTGTTACAAGCCCAGGACGTTCACCAACTAATAAACAAACGACCTCTGCATCGGTGATTTCGCCGATTTGATCCATTGATGGTACACGACAATATTTTACGAATACGACTTGATCAAAATCTAAGCCATACATTTTCAAGCCTTGTTTGATTGCTGGTAGTACTTCTTTGATATTTGCTCCGATAGCCGCAGAACTTAATCCGTCCCCAACAACGATCTGTACTTTGGCTTTTGCGGTCGTTTGTTGTTTGATTTTTGTGCTATTTTCTTCGTCAAATTGACGACC
Organism: Enterococcus sp. AZ171; assembly: GCF_051714005.1. Classification (NCBI taxonomy): domain Bacteria; kingdom Bacillati; phylum Bacillota; class Bacilli; order Lactobacillales; family Enterococcaceae; genus Enterococcus; species Enterococcus sp. AZ171. The sequence goes on from NZ_JBIORA010000001.1 coordinate 2,350,375, forward strand.
AAAATCTGGACGAGTCAAGTATTCGTCTTTTGTTTTACAAATCGTTTGTGTTGAAATGAAGCCCATTTCCTCAACCAATTGCGGATCAACATCAGAGAATACGGCATCTTGTGCTGCTGCATGGTCCGCACGGAAACGTAAGGTAGAATCAGTCATATAGCGAGTGCCTGTACGTCCCACTCCGATACGAGCAGGTGTAAATGCCTTCATACGTAAGTATCCTGTTTCGTCTTTTGCATCTTTGACCAAAAGCTGTTTCCGCAGATCTACCTCTGTGATGTCATCGATCATCCCTTCTTCTACTACTGGCATGGTTGTTGTCATCGTATTTGTTGTTGCGGCTGGTGCTTTCGGTTGTTCTATTGTTTTTTCACCGGCTACCATTTCACTTAGCATGGAAGTGATCATTTCTTTCAATTGTTGTTCGTTCATTTTTTTCTTGCACCCCACTTATTTGATAAATACTGAAGCATCGCCGGCTAGGCTTGTTAATTTCCCATTTTCCATCAAACCCATTTTCTCCATCCAACCTTCAAATTCTTTAATTGGACGTAAACCGAACAATTCACGGACTGTTGCTGTTTCATGGAAACCTGTCGTTTGGTAGTTCAACATCACATCATCCCCATGAGGAATCCCCATAATATACGTACACCCGGCTGATGTTAGTAACACAGCTAAGTTTTCCATATCATTTTGATCTGCTTTCATGTGGTTTGTATAACATACGTCACAACCCATTGATAAACCTGTTAGTTTACCCATGAAGTGATCTTCTAAGCCTGCACGAATGACTTGTTTTGAATCATACAAGTATTCTGGTCCAATAAAGCCGACAACAGTATTCACAAGGAATGGATCAAATTTCTTCGCTAATCCATAGCAACGTGCTTCCATCGTTACTTGGTCTGCACCAAAATGAGCTTCAGATGATAACTCAGAACCTTGACCAGTTTCAAAATACATCACGTTCGGTCCAGCTGCTTGGCCATTGCTCAATGCTAATGCTTGCGCTTCAGCTAACATATCCGCAGTCAAACCAAACGCAGTGTTTCCTTTTTCTGATCCAGCAATGGATTGGAAAACTAAACCAGTCGGTGCGCCTTGACGCATGGCTTCCATCTGGGTCGTCACGTGAGCCAAGACACAGGTTTGTGTTGGAATCTCCCATTCGCTACGAAATTCTTCAAATTTATCTAAACAACGTTTCACGCTTTCTGTCGAATCATCCACTGGATTCAATCCGATCAGTGCATCGCCGGCCCCGTACGATAATCCTTCCATTACAGAAGCCATGATCCCGTCTACGTCATCTGTTGGATGATTTGGTTGTAGACGATTGGAGAAAGTACCTGCGCGACCGATTGTTGTGTTGGCTGTTTTTTCAATGTGGATTTTTTTTGCGCCTACGATCAAGTCCATATTTGACATCAATTTGCAGACTGCCGCAATCATTTCCGCAGTCAATCCACGAGAGATATATTTGATTTCAAAATCTCCTGTTTTGTCTGAAAGGATATATTCTCTTAATTCGGCAACTGTCCAATGTTTGATCATGCCGAAAATACGCATGTTGACTTGGCCGATGATGATACGTGTGACTTCATCTTCCTCATAATCAACCACTGGATTGTTGAATAAATCGTTTAAAGTCAGATGAGATAGCACGACTTTGGCTGCCACTCGTTCTTCCGCAGAAGTTGCTGCCACACCCGCTAATTTATCTCCTGATTTTTCTTCATTTGCTTTAGCCAATACTTCTTTGACTGAAGAAAATTGATAGGTTTTGCCAAATAATTTTGTTTTTAAAATCATTTTTCTTGTCGCTCCCTTAATTAAATACTAATGTTTTGACAACTATCGGTAACACTGCACCTTCGGCAACAGGTTGACCAATATCGATATAATCCCCATTTTCTACTTTGACGGAATCAATGCAGATGAACGGATAATTCCCCGGTAAATACGCATGTAATGCATGACCTAATGCTTTTGCCATGTCCTCGTCCACCATGATGACTAGTGGGATATTTTCATTGATCAAGGCAGATAACCCTCGAACGATGCCTTCCCCATATCGTTGGACGTCTGCGAATGTCGGATTCACGAGCCCCTTCATCGCTAAAGCGATTTGCGGTGTTTCTTCCAAACGATGCCAAGCCAGCTTTTCATTGATTCGCTCACCCATTGCTTCCGCAGGCAAGGACTCATCTTCTTGGGAAACTTTCAAGATCGGAATATTTTTGATTGGCAGGATCTGCTCATGATAAGCGATCGTACTGCCACTAATATCAGCGGTATGGGAACCTGCACCGACCACCGTTGCCCGAATCGTTTCATTACTTTGTAAGACTTCTTTTTCAACAAAAATTTGCGATTTTCGTAAAGCCGTACCTAGTAACAGACCGATATCCCCATACTTGAATATATCTGTCACTTCTTCGATCAAGCAATCCGCTACGCCACCAGAAAAAGTGACGATTGGTAGTTCGCCATCTAGCCGTAATCCTCGGTTCGTAATGAATAACTCATAAAAGGGACTTCGTTCTCCGATACCCACACTATTCGCCAAAACTTTTACTAACTCATCGATCACTGGTTGGATGACAGTAACAGAAGCTTTTGTTCCAACTTTCAAGGGTAATCTCAACTGCTCGACCATTTCTGTGATCTTTGGTGAAATATACGAAATATTCCCTGCTTGGTCGACCTTGATCAACCGACCACCGATATCAAAACAGGCGGTATCATCGATTTCCCCATCGATGAAGACGACTAAATTACTCGTGCCGCCGCCGATATCGATGTTGACGACCGAAGCATGACGCTTTGTCGAATACTCTTGCGCGCCTGCCCCTTTTCCGGCAATGATACTTTCAAGATCTGGGCCAGCTGTCGCGACCACGAAATCTCCAGCAAAGCCACTCAGTGCTTGTAATACTTTGCTCGCATTGGCTTTACGAGCTGTTTCACCGGTGATGATCACCGCACCCATTTGGATTTGCTGCTTTTCTATCCCTGCTTGGTGATATTGTCGGGAAACAAACGCTTTGATTGCTTCATCATCAATCATTGTCTGATTGATCAAAGGAGTGAAGATGATTTCACTACGGTAGATCACTTCCTTATCTGAGATCGTGATCCGCGGAACAGAAAACGCAGAGGCGAAATTTTCGATCGTCAACTCAGATAAAACAAGCTGAGTCGTCGAGGTACCTAAATCGATCCCTACAGTAAGAATTTTTTCTTTTGCCATCTTTTTTCTCCTTTCTGCAAACAAAAAATGCTTAAAGACAGCCTAGAATCTCTTCTACGCATCTTTAAGCATCGTTGCTTTTTCACCGAACAACATCTTTGGTGTTCTGTTCAAAATAGAAACAAGTTTTTGTTCCTTTATTGGATGATTCAATTTTTACTTTTCCTTTTAGCTTATCTTTGATATAGCTATTCACGATCATCAAACCTAAACTGGTCTCTTTGTTTCGGTTGATATCGTAGCCATTGCCATTATCTGTGACAGTGATCGTAATGACTCTATTTTCGATTTCCCCACTGACTTCAACTACGCCATTTTGATCTGCCTCAAAGGCATGATCAAAGATATTTTGGAGTAATTCGTTAACGACTAAGGAAATGGAAACCATTTGATCGCTAGAAACAGTGATCGTCGGATCAACGGTTAGATTCAATCGCACTTTCTCCGGATTGAAAATATGCCGGAAATTGTACATCACTGCCTCAAGCATTTGTCGCAAGGAAACATTATCTTCCACTTGCTTCGACAATAATTCATGTGTCATCGCGATCGCCATGATCCGGTTCACACTTTCTTTTAGTACTTTACTAGCCTCTTTGCTAGTGGTACGGCGTGCTTGGATCCTCAATAACGAAACGACGGACTGTAAATTATTTTTGACACGGTGATGGATCTCGCGGATCGCCACCGATTTTGAGACGATTTCATCTTCTTTCTTTTTCACTTCTGTATTATCTTGAATAATCATTGCTACTCTCGATCCTGCATCAATCCAAACTTTTCGAATATTAAAGTAATAATTTAAATACGCTGTCTCTAATTCGATCAACCGATTTTCGGTCTGATCGTTCATCTGATAAAGAACATATTCGAACGTTGTATAATCAAGGGAGAGATTGTCATAGTGTAAATCGTTGATCATTTCGCGATAGCCTAGTTTTCGGTATAATTCTTTGGCCCGATGATTTGCTAAGACCAAATTTCCTGTGGTCGTATCAAAAATCAAGACCGCTTCGGCTAACTGGTCCATGATTAGAGGATCAACTGTCGATTCGATTGCTATTGTCCCTTGCTCGTTTGACTGTAATTCTTGTCGTTCAACTGCCCCAATCGGTTGCTCGACTCCCTCTTCTACGATGATCACACCAATTGTTCGTTGTTCATTACGAATCGGAAAAATGTTTTGTTTGATCAAGCGATTCTCTTGCGTGACTGCTAACAAACCAATGCTATTCAAGCTTGTTTCCATGGTCCGTAAAACGCCAGGTTCATTTTTTAATAACGCTTCTTTTCCGACAACTTCATGTTTATATAATGAGGGAATATATTTTGGCTTTTTGTGATAGACAACTAATGCTTCTTTCGTCATTTCATTAAAAACATCGATGAACACATCTGCCATCTCATAATGCTTAGACTCTGCTAAATAAGCACTCGTCCGACAAAGCTCTTGGATATCTGACTGGGTTAAGTTGGTATAACGCTGACATAATGTATTGATCCGTTCCATTATTCATCATCCATAATAATCAATTCTGCGATGTCACTCATCCGTGCGCGTTTGTTCATACTTAATGCGCGCAACATCTGATAAGCTTCTTCTTCAGAAATATTATTTTCTTTTGCTAAGATCCCTTTTGCCTTCTCTATAACTTTTCGTTCTTCCAATTTCAACTGTAGTTTATCGATCTGCTGCAGCAAGTTTTGGGTTTCTTTTCCTCTAGCGATCCCCATTTCAATGGTCGGGATCAATGATTTTGCATCTAATGGTTTTACCAGATAACCGATTGCTCCTAATTTCTTCGCTTTCTCCGTATTCTCATGATCACTGTAAGCAGAAAGAAACACGATACTCCCTGCTAACTGATCTTGGATGATTTTTTTACCGGATTTTAGACCATCTAAAATCGGCATTTGGATATCCATCAATACGAGATCCGGCTTGTTCTCTTTACAAACTTCGATTGCTTCAAATCCATCTGCGGCTTCCCCAACAACTTCATAACCAGCTTCCAGTAGAATATCTCGAGTGTCCAATCGTGTGATTGGTTCATCGTCTACTATCACAATTCTGCCCTTCATATTCAATACGCTTTGTCTCCCCCGAACTAAGTTCTTGTAATTTCACACGTCACAGAGAATTGCAAAATCTGTTTGAGTCCATCCAATACAGCATGTAATGCTGCTTCAATAGAACTCACGTCGCCAGAAATAACTACTGAACCAGAGAAACGATCGATAAAACCAATGGTAATGTCGCCACTTTTCGTTGCAATATCCACAGCGATGATTGCGGCTTCACTTGGCGTGATCGTCAAAATCCCTAACGCATTGCTTGTGCCTGCCGGTAATCCTAATTTTGTATAGACTTCCTTGTCGGGACTCGCAATGATGTGGGCTAAAGTGACTTGTTTTCCTGGGACGTATTCTTGGATCATTCGTTGTTTTTCTTCCAAACAAGACTCGCTCCTTCATTTTAAGCAATAAAAAATCCTCAATAATAAGCCATAAAGTGTTCACTTTACGCTTGTTATTAAGGGCCCCATTGCTCTTAAATTTTGAAGCACTCCGTTGTGCTCATTCATTATATGTTAACCTTTTCACGATGTCAATCTTTATAAAATGGCTTTTAATATTGCTCTAACGCCTTTTTCATCTGCCTTACGAGGATTCGTTCTCGTGCAACCATCTGCTAAGGCAGAGGTGGTAATTGCTTCTTCTTGTACTAATACTTCTTTTGAAGACAAGCCGTATTCACTCAACGTCGCTGGCATCTCTAATTTTTCTCGCAGCTGTTTGATCATACGAATCAAATTCTGCACACCTAAACGAGGATTTTTCGTTTGCGTATTGCTTATGCAGTTTGCTAATGCCGCATATCGTTCAGCCACTTTGATTTCAGTCACTTGACCATTTTCTAAACCACTATTGTAAGCAATCACTTCTGGCAGTAAGATCCCATTGATCCGTCCATGTGGCACATGTAAACGAGCGCCAGCTGCATGAGCGATTCCATGATTCAACCCTAATGAAGTTGAATTGAACGCCATCCCTGCCATACAAGAGGCTAAGTGCATTTGCTCTCTTGCTTCTTTGTCTTGCCCATTTTTGTAGGCTCGCTCTAAATATTCGAAAACTAAAGCAACCACTTTCTCACATAAGGCATCTGCTACCCCATTTGCTTCTGTAGAAACGTAGGATTCAATCACATGGGTCAGCACATCCATTCCCGTATCGGCAGTGATTTTTGGTGGGACACTCATGACTAGTCCAGTGTCTAATATCGCTATATCCGGTTGGATCTCTTCTGTTACTAAAGGGATCTTCAACCCCAATTCACTGATCGTGATCACTGAGAAGTTTGTCACCTCAGACCCTGTCCCACTGGTGGTTGGGATTGCAATAAATTGGGCAGTCAAGAGATCCATTGTCTTTTGCCCAAAATATTTCATTGCTTTCGCTGCATCGATGGCTGAACCGCCACCGATTGCTACGATGACTTCACTTTGAAATCTTTCCATTTCTTTGATTCCTGAAACGATTTTATCAAGTGGTGGATCAGGAACAATATCACTAAATACGTGATACTGATTTAAATAAGTCCTGACTTTTTCTACCAGACCATTTTCTACCATAAAGGGATCAGTAACGATGAAAACACGCTTATCTTTGACACTCTCAAGACTTTGTAACGCATCTTCTCCCACAATGATCTGTGTCGAGAATTGTATACTTTCCACGAACATTCCTCCTTGAAACCAAAATAAAAGAGCCTTCAAACCAATGGAAATCACAAGATCCATTTGTCTGAAGCCCCTTTGCTTCTTTTACAATCCATACAACAGTGTATGGTGTCTATTCTGTAATTATTAATCAACACATGCGCTGGGAATCAGCAGTACGCCATTGTACTTGAAATCTCTTTCCCCATTGAAAGACCAGCCCAATATTCCCATACACATCATCGTGCTATGTGTGGGATTGAATCAAATATTCTTGGGCTGACTTTCAAAAAACGTCATTTTTTTAGCAACACCCTGTTTTGCCTCGAAACAGTTTGCCCAATAATGAAAAATAAGAAAAGACCTGACTTAAAAGCTCGAACGCTTTATCACAGTGGCGGGACCGTGCCAGCATCTCACTGGCTTCCATTCGTATCTCTCATAAACATTTGATTAATCTAACAGCACTTTACCACACTGTTTGTGAAAAATCAAACAATTTTTATAAACCTTCTTCTTTTATCTTATGGAAGATCTTCTCTCCTCTTGTATAAAAAACATCCTCTTGCCCCATTTGCACATTCATATAACGCGCCAACGCATAAAAATAGTCAGACAAGCGATTCACAAACACGATCACTTCAGGATTGATCGCCGCAGTCGCACTTAAACGGACGATATGTCGTTCCCCGCGACGAGCAATTGTTCGCGCCACATGGACCATGCTCGCTCCTTGACAGCCCCCTGGTAAAATAAATCGTTCGATATCCGGCGATTGCTGTGTATAAAAATCAATCCGTTCTTCCAACCAAGTAACGCTCTCTTGTTGGACTTTCAGCGGTCGTCCATCTTCCAAGACCGTTGATAAATCAGTCCCTACATCGAATAAAAGTTGTTGTAGTTCTTCCAATTCTTTCTTAAAAACCTCTTGTTCTTTTGACAATTGACTGATCGTATAGCCCAACCATGAGTTCAATTCATCGATCGTTCCATAACTTTCCACACGATCTGAATCTTTCGATACACTATGACCGCCAACTAATTTTGTCATTCCCTTGTCGCCTGTTTTTGTGTAGATTTTCATGATTCTCCTCCTAAGTACTCAATCAATTCTGCTAGTCCCGTTTTTTCGACTGATGAGACTTCAAACAGCTTCGTTGCTCCAGCTGCAAGCAATTGTTCACGTACACGCGTCAACTCTTTCTCGTCTTTCACTAGATCAACTTTGGTCATGATCCCGATGACTTCTTTTGGAAAGATGTGGCCAAATCCTGGTGAAAAAATCTGTTCTTGGTCTAACGCACTTTGCACCAAACCAATGACATCTGCTTCTGCTGCTGTTACAGTCAAAGCAGCGTAGTATTGGCGATGTAAAATAAATTCCCCTGGTGTATCGATCATCTCAGGATGAAATTCTACCGCTTGGGTCTTATCATAAACGATCGCTTCTCCTCGCAAGGCTTGACAAAGAGTGGTCTTTCCACAGCCAATCGCACCCATTAAAATGATTCTCCTCATTTACCTCTCCTCCATAAAAAAAGCCTAAAAAAGCAGAAAAAGCTCTACTTTTTTAGGCGTCATTGCCGTATTCATACGCACACATCGTTGTGTGCTTCTTTTCACTAGTGTAATCGCTTCTTTCAAGTTTGTCAAAATAAATCTTAGCATCTAACTATGTGAATAGTAAAATCCCTCACACTTATATTAAAATTTGAAGTTAACTTCAGATAGTCTATAAAATTGTGATTACTGATAGAAATCACAACACAAAGCAAATTGCCGCTATACCAATTGTATATATTGTTAATTAGTTGCTTGAACAATAGTAATAAAAAAAGGACCTCCACTTTCACTTTTTAGAATATATCTAAAATGAAAGTAGTGTCCATTTAATCACTTAAATTTCTAACGCACGATCGAGCGTGACATCATCGCGATCGTATGACGGTTTCCACGGATCGCACGGCTCATCGCCATGATATTTTCTACCGGAGCGATTCCCGAGTAGCCGGCATCCCCGATATGTTGGATATCCACACCACAAATTTTATTTTGGATCGCAATTTTTTTGATCGTGTCTGAATCGGATGATTCTTGGCTCGTACCAATTACATTTGAAATTGAACTGTTCAAAAAAATAAATTTCTGTTGAGAATATCACCACTTCGATCGCACAATATTTAGATTTAGGAAAACATGACAAAAACATCTTTGTTGTTAGGAACTGGGCATATTTGACTGATTATACCCACTTTCAATACACAGAAAGTTGACATCAAGTCGATTCATTCAAATTCGTTTTGTTGGCTGATCGGCCGATGAATCACTAATTGAGTCAAATAAAAATGCCATTGGAAGAGAGAACTCTTCCAATGGCATTTTTTCATTATCACTAATTAAAACAAAACAGTTGCTGGATCAATCAATTGCGCTTGAGCTAAGCTGTTGTCACGACTGATCTCAAAATGCAGATGGCTGCCTGTACTATTACCAGTAGCACCGACAAACCCAATGATTTGTCCTTGTTCAACTTCATCATCAACTTTCACAACGTATTCTTGTTGATGAGCATAAAGCGCTGTTGTGCCATCTTCATGTTCAATGGCAACATAATTTCCCCATGAAGGATGGAATTCTGCTTTGATCACAGTACCCGCTTTACTAGCATAGATTGGCTCCCCTTGAGGTGCCGCAAAATCTAATCCACGGTGGAATTCACCACCACGAGGACCAAATGGGCTAGAAATCGTATAATTTCTTAATGGCACGATATATCCTTCTTTATTCACTTCAGGTCCGGCAACTTCTTTGTCATATTGTTCTAAATCATAAGTTTCGATCAGACCATTTAGTTTTTCGTTATATCTTGTATCTGTTGCGTAACGGCCTGTTAAAAATTCTGTTGCTTCTTTATAAGTTTCTGCATTGGATTTCCAAGCACCTGAATAGAACTCACTATTTCCAGTCAATCCTTCAGTCATTAATTTAGCATAGTCTTCAAGACTTTCTTCATAGTTGGCATATTTTCTGAATGTTGCTTGGATCGTATACAATGTACCATCACCAGCATCTTCTTGTGTGGCAAAAGTCACACCATTGCCCTCGTGTGTACCTTTGATCCCAAAAAGATTGTAGTTAGGGGCTTGCGCCAACTGGCTTTGTCCACTAGCTGATTCTAAAATCGCTTGGGCGATCATCACTGATGCGTATAAATCATGTTCTTGCCCGATTTCTCGAGAAGATTCACCGATTTTGCGAATGAAGCTCTCAACTGATTCATCTTTTTCAAAATGGATCGATCCTTCATCCGTTTCTTGACTTGATGGTACAAGATCTTGAATCGGTGTAGTTGCAGAAGGTTGACGTACCTCTTGAGCAACTGGCGCTGCAGGAGCAGGCGTTGGTGCCACAGGTGCAGCTGGTTGTGTCGGCTGACTCGGCTGTGGTGTAGTTGGTTGTGTTTCTCCAGTAGAACCGCCAGTTGATGGTGGCGTTGGTTTTTGTGGCTGACTCGGCTGTGTTGGCTCTGTCGGCTTCGTCGGTTCTGTTGGTTTTGTCGGCTCCGTTGGTTTTGTTTCCTCCGGTGTGCTTGGCTCTGTCGGTTCTGAAGTATCAGGTGTGGTTGGTTCACTTGAATCACCAGTAGACGGTGGCGTTGATTCTTCTGTACCATCTGTTGTTGTATCTGTTGTGTTATCTTCACCTGTGGTATCAGACGAATCCGTCGTTGTTTCTGTTTGGGCTTCCGCTGTTACTTGTTGGTCCGCAGAAAAAACTTGTTCATCTGCTAATACTTGTAAAGGCGTAGTTAGTAACATTTGTGAAAGAAATACAAATGAAACTAATTTATACGTAGACTTTTTTTTCAATTTTCTTACATCCTTTTCTTTAGTTATTTTTAAGATACATGTTAGTTATGAATTTTTTGTTAAAAAAATTCATAATTTTTATAAAGTAATAACAATTATTTATCTCATATTAATGCTTCGTTCCACTACTAATAACAAACGTTAAGTGAAAATATCTAGCGAACACTGAGATAATACGACAGACTTTTACTTTATTATAATTCATTTTAACAGGAATAAGAAGAGTTAAGCAGTCCATATTTTTTCATCATTAAGAGCAAAATTTGAACTTGACATTGATTTTTCCCCATTTTTTTTACCGAGTAATATCAAATAATCTATAAAAAAAGCCCTCCAAATATTGCTATTCAACTATTTGGAGGACAGTCTCTGCTAAATTTGCTATCGCTAAAAAAGATAGAGTAGATAACCATCTAAGTTGCGGTGGCTACAAAAAAATTTCAGGTAATTCTGGTAGTGCGGTGATTTCTTCATAATAACTAGCGGAAGCCTTATTGATTGTGAGGGTCTTTCCCTTCAGTGAGACAGTAATCATCATGGTAGAGCACTTTGCACCTTACTCCTTTAGATACGTCAAAAGCTAAAATAAAGGACATGCGACTTCTCCTTTATTATTTGATTGAAAAACCTTCACTGATTAATCCCGATTCAACTTATCTTTACACGGATTACCAACATACTTAAAACAGATTCTAGAATGGTAGTGTAGAAGCTCGTTTTATGATTCGGACTCAAAGTCCGTGAGGTCATGTCCGAGCTTTCTTTCACTCTTACTATACTTGATGACAAAAAAATAGTGGGTAAAATATTTCGTCAAATATCTTACCCACTAATCTTAGTATGTTTAGTATATTTATAAGTGATCCAACAATTTCTGAAATTCCTTCTGTAAGCGAAGCAATTTCGCACGTGCAGAAGTTTGAGATTTATCCTTCACTGAATAATAAATCTTAAACTTTGGTTCTGTACCTGATGGTCGTAGACAGAACCATGAACCATCTGTGAATAAATACTTCAAGACATTGGAAGTAGACAGGTCAATCGTGGATGATTGGTGATTTGGCGTCGTTCTTAGTGAAGTAGCGTAATCTTCTGTACAGGAAAGCACAAACTCTCCTAAGTGAGAAAATGATTGTTCTCTCAGACAATCCAGTCGTTGATTCATTTGGATGATTCCATCTTTCCCAGAAAAAATCTGCGTTTCCAAATGTTCTTCGTAGTAGCCGTATTCTTTATAAAGTTCGTGTAAGCGATCGATCAAATCCTGCCCTGATAAATGGCGATCTAACGCAGCTTCCGCTAATAAGACCGCCGCTTGGATCGCATCTTTGTCTCTAACAAAAGAGGCGATCAGATAGCCATAACTTTCTTCTATAATCGTTATATAAAACAAGAAATCCTGAGATTTATTACAATTAATCTCAGGATTTCTATAATTATTTAGTAATTTACAATAATCCTTCCCCCAACTTCTCCCAAATCTCACTCTGCTCCTGAAAATGCTTCACTAAATCCACATCAAAGATATCTTTGAGTAGTTTCCTTGAAGCTGTTTCCAAAAATGGGCCTTGCTTGATGACTTGGCCTGCTTTCATGAATAGGACTTGATCACTTAATGACAGGGCTAAACGGATGTCGTGGAAGACGCCAATGATTGTTTTGTCTTGGTTCTTGCCCCAGTCTTTTAAATAGCCAATGAGTTCGAGCTGGTGCTTGATATCGAGATGGTTATTGGGTTCGTCTAGTAATAAGATATCTGGGTCTTGGGCTAGTACTTTAGCTAGGAAGACGCGTTGCTTTTGGCCACCGGAAAGTTGATTGACGGGGTGGTCTTTCAATTCCAACAAATTGGTTAGTGTCAGGCACTCCATGACTTTTTCTCGGTCTTCTGCTGTGGTGACTGACCATAGTCCTTGTTTGATGTGCGTATAGCGGCCCATCATGACAGTTTCATAGACGGTGTAATCAAAGGCAATAGTTGAAAACTGGCTGAGTAAAGCAACTTTGCGTGCAGCTTCTTTGCGCTTCATCGTGCGGACTTCTTTTCCATCGATCGTGATCGATCCTTCGTAGGAAAGGATGCCTGCAATTGATTTCAATACGGTCGTCTTGCCACAGCCGTTAGGTCCTAGGATACATAGGTTCTCACCTTTGTTCAGCTCGAAGGAAACTTCTTTGATGATTTTTACTGAGCCATAGCCAGCTTTGACTTGCGATAGCTTCAATGTCATCACTTTTCCTCCTTTAGCGGTAATTTCTGCTGACAAAAGGAATTTCTGCTACGTCATCTTCTCGGTTGAATTTCAGCGCAATCATGAAGAAGTAACCCGACAATAAATTGAAAAAGTCTAGCAAGCCTGAATCGACTTTTTTACCTTGATAAAGATGGCGATACAGCAAACGAACGATTACTTTACAATCGACACGTAAAATATGAGCTAATGCACCTCGTTCACTTCCTTGAGGTAAGAAGAATGGTCCACTTTGGTTTGTTCTTTCTGCATTCAATTCATCGACACGACTCTTTAACCAGTCGACTTCTTCTTGCGTGATCGTCATTTTTGTACGCACGCACGCATTTGCATGGTAAACCAATTCACCGATTTTTTCTAACTCCTTGTAAAAAGGAGAATCTTCACACTTTGCGCGTAATAGCCCGATTTCTGAAGATAAGCGATCGGTGTGTAATTCATAATCGCAGCGTAAATCATCTGCATCGTCTGCTAAAAATGGATAAGCCTCATAAGGACTTCGATAAATATCTTTCATAATTGTAAAACACTCACTTTCGTTTGAAATAAACATAGGCAAAAAAGGGCGCACCAATCAGTGCTGTAACAGCGCCGATCGGGATTTCTTGGGGAGATAATAGCGTTCGAGAAATCGTATCGCCGACAACCATCATACTGCCACCTAACAGTGCTGCTCCTGGAATGACCCAACGATGACTGGCACCGAAGTAACGTCGGATGACATGGGGGGCAATCAAATCAACAAATCCGATCACGCCGACAAATGAAACCGCACTTCCTGCAAGTAAAGCCGCAAGAACCATCACCCATAGCTTGATCGTTCGAACATCTACACCAGAGATTAACGCCTCTTCTTCACCTAAAGATAACACATCTAAACTTCTAGCAGAGAACCAAAGAGCGATTGTTCCAAATAGTAAGATAGGTAAAAAGATTTGGATTTTTGCCCACGTGCTTCCTGAAAAGCTACCCATTTGCCAGAAGACTAATTGCTGCAAATGATCTTTGAACAATGCCGTGACGATCGTCAACATTGCGCCCACAAATAAGGTCATAACCATTCCCACTAAAATAACTGTTTGGTTCGATAATTGCTGATCCAATCTTTGACTCATCGCCAAAACAATAAACACAGTTGCTAAACCAAAAATAAAGCCTGTCAGAGGTAATGTGAAATTCGGGAACAACGGTAAAGTGATTCCTGAAACAATGATCAACGCAGCGCCAAGTGATGCCCCTGATGACACACCTAGCGTATAAGCAGAAGCCAACGGATTACCTAATAAGGATTGCATGACCGTTCCACTAACAGCCAAAGCAGCTCCTACAAGAAACGCCAAAACCACTCTCGGCAAGCGAACCTGCCAAAGAATGGTGACGATCGTTGCATCTAGCTGTTTGTCTCCTCTTGAAAATAATGCTTGGATCAAGGTATCAAAAGGAATGGATACACTTCCGATTTTGATCCCAAAGAATACTACGATGATACTTAAGACAACTGCTATCAGCAACCGACTTTGTTTATTCATTTTCCAACGATTGGTATTCATCAGGGTAGATTGCTAATGCCATTTCTTTTAAGGCTTTTGTCATATGGTGGTTTGGTAAAGAGCTCGCAGCGTTATCGATATAGAATACTGCTTCATTTTTCACCGCAGGAACGTCTTTCCAGTTGCCACGATCTAAGATTTCTTGCACTGCATCATCCAAGTAATTCACGTTCGTCAAAATCACATCTGGCTTGCTAGCAATCGCTGCTTCTTCTGTTACTGGAATCCAGCTTTCTTGATCCGCTAAGACATTTTCTGCACCTACAAGTTCGATCATTTCATTCAAGTAAACGCCTTTACCAAAGCTATAGATTTCAGGTAATGCGCTAATCTCAAACAATACTTTTTTCTTATCCGTAATCGTTTCACCAATTTCTTTGATTTCATCGATCTCTTTGTTCATTGTATCGACTAATTCTTGTCCTTTTTCATGCTCTTGTAAAGTATCCGCGATAAATTGGACATCTAAAGCAATATCTTCAATGGTATTACTTGTTGGAATGTTCACGACAGTAATTCCTGCATCTTTTACTTGTGACCAAACATTTTCAGAGCCATGCAGACTAATATCTGAAACATAGATCACTTGTGGGTTCAATGAAATCAATGTTTCTGCATCCACAGCCATCATATCAATTTGTGGCAACTCATCAATATCTTTTGTCATTGCTGGGCTTTGTGTGTCAACCGCTACTAATTGATCTTTACGTCCTAGATCATCGATCACTTGTGTAACTGAAGGAACTAAAGAAACCATTTTATCCACTTCTTCAGGAATCTCGATTTCTTCACCGCCACGATCTTTCGTCGGCAAAGCAACTTCTGAAGCTGTCGTTGTTTCTGCTGTTTCGCTTGTTTCGTTGTTATTATTTGAGCAAGCACTCAACCCAAAGACTACACTCAATCCCAATACAGCAACTAATTTCGATAATTTTTTCATCATCTTTTCCCACTTTCTTTGACTCATTTTTACTTTTCCCAGTGATTACTTTTTTACGATAACCCTTTCATTTCCATTTTCTTATCAAACAACTTTTTTTAAAAGTAAATAAAAACTGCCTTTCCTTTTACAGGAGAAGACAGTTTGATTGATCACACAAAAAAACGCTTGATCTTTCTCCTACAAAAGAACATGATTGCCGTTAAACCGGTCTCCTGACTTGGCTTCCATTTACTCCCAACCCTTCCAGAATGATCTGTGGTCCTATTGGTTTCATCCACCTTACAGTAGGTAGGTCTGTAGAGGACTTTCACCTCTTTCCCTGACATCTAATCGACTATTTTATTTTAAATTCACTTTTATTCACTCATTTATCTCTTGGAAATTTTAGCTCTATCAACAAAAGTATCTCCGCCAATACTTTAACATATGGATTTCATAAAAGATAGACGAAAATCAAGCGAAAAGAGCTACAAAATACATGAATTTCAACAAAAATATATTATTTTCTGTTTTTTAAAATGGTATTCATTTATACTATAAAAACTGACGACACTGTATCATTCGTTGATTTATCTAACGTTTTTTATTTTAATTAAACAAAGCTATTGATAGTCATTCCTATCATGTAAGTGTAAGGTAAAAGGACAAGAATTTGCTAAAAACCATGCAAAAATTTCCTATGTTATTCATTAGAAAAAAGAATAGATTTATCAGATTAAGGCGATTCATTTTAATAATAAAGTCAAAGATTACATTGAGATAGATGCCGAGATCCAAGTTTTGGGCTATTTCTCTTCTTTCACTTCTTTGGCTGTTCCTTTGATATGCTTGTTAAAATATTTTTCTCCGTACCATTCTAGCTGACTCTTACCTTCCCAATTGCGATATTCTTCTGGATATTTATATTTATAATAACCATGTAATAGATAGGGGAAATATAGATAGGCTTCTGCAAAAATGATTGCACTATCCATAGCTATCCACATACCTAATATACTGATAAATCCAACAAAATCTGTTCGTACTTCACCACTTTTCGGGCAAACGAATTTCCATATTATACCTACGGTCACAATTCCCCAGCCATATTTCATTGCTAATTTCATTACTTGATCTATCAACATATCTATCCTGCCTTTTTTTCTTTCAACTTCATATAACACATACTCAATCGTACGTTTTTTTACTCCTAAACACGAGGTAGGATACTACTCCGATCAATCCTAGTAGGAACAGCATACCTAAAATGGTTAGTGGTTTAAGAAATACTGTTATGAATAAAAGATTCATCTCTATCACTAACCAAATGATATATAAGTTTAAGTTGAATTGACCTCGTATCCTTGTAAAATAATACTCTCCTCTATCCCTAAAAATGAAAACTGACGTTACCCACACAAAAAATAATAAATAGAACAACCACATTGGTAAAAAATTGATATCTGGTATAGGAAGTGGACTAGGTCCTAATTCTCCTGCACTAATTTTTGTGGATATAACAGCGATCAAATAATTGATTCCTATTAAAAAGGCAAGAAATAGTACTCCTACCACTCTAGCAACGACCTTTTTACCACCTGTTGGATCCGGCAATCGATTAACGTCTTTATTCATAAACGTAACAAATATGTCATCACTTAGATTTAAACTCTCTTCGAATGTTGCATTGAATAGTTGCTTCATGATTTTTATCCACTAAAGCTATCCTCTAATAGTTTTTACTTGAGATAGCACCTTTCTTATTTTTTTCATTCTAAAGAAATTTTATATTTTTGTTCTGTCAGTGCAGCACGACCAATTAGTAGTAACAAGAAAACAAAATTGATTATTAAAAAAGGCATATATAACAAATTAAACCTTTTTATATACAGTACTGAGAAAGCGATTGAGGTACCGTTCAGTAGTAAATTTATTACAATCATTTTCAACAAACGGTCCACTCTTATTAAAGGCACTATTCTGATTTTTACCTTTTCATATGTTTCTAAAAAAACTTTCTTATGTAAAAGTTGCTTTTCTCTGTATGATAAATAGAATTTGATGAATAATGCACCAAGTAAAATGATAAGAAAAGTGATCATGCTATATTTCGAATCTTCTGGAATAAACATTCGTAATAAAAGGACGAAAAGGAATAAGATCAACGTATATAAAAACGAGAGATTGTTAATATTTTTTTCATTTACTTTTTGAACAATCAAATCATCGTAGTCTTTCTGTGTTATCTTGACCCCCTCATACTTTCCCAACCAACCGAGTGTGGCAAACAGCAACGTCTTTAATTGGCTGTCTGCATCTATCAAGTAAAACTCATTCTCTTCAGTAATCAAAACTTTATAGCGATCGTTATGAATAATATTTTTTAATTCTGATATCATAGTTAAGCTGATACTCCTTTTCTTAATTATGGGAAGAGGATGATTCTCCCTACCTTTATCTCCCGATTAGCTAGCCTAATACTCAAATTCCTTTTGAGCCTTCACTCATTATTACTATACGCAAATTCCATTTATTTTAACGAAAATCGTTTGGATAAGAATCATCTACTTCGGATACGACCACTTTCAATCTTATACGCACACTAAAACAGTCCTAAAATACTTCATTCAATAAGTATTTAGGACTACTTCAACTAGATTTTTTATAATTTTTTCTATCTATTTCAGTGATTGTTTTTGTACCACTCAATTGATTTCACTTTGTATCATTTACCAGTGTGTCAGTATACTCGGATAACTTCTAAAATAAGTCTACAGGCTGATGGATCGATTCTCCTTCTATGAGATGATTAACTATACGAATTACTCATTCACTTAAGGAAAGAAGGCGGAAAATATGACGCAACAAATTGGGTACTGGGAATCCATAGTAGATATCTTGACTTTAAAACCAGTATTCTTGATAGGTCTACTGATTTTGGCAAGTTTTTTATTCTGGCTCACTAGAAAAAATAAAGATTCCTCTAAATTGATAAACATTCTATCAGCACTTTTACTATTTTATTATATGAGTTTCACATTCTTCAATGTGTTCGGTGTTCCTACGATTCGTGAGTTGAATAGGATCAGTGGATTTGGTGAGAGTATTTTCAATCCGAATATCAATCTTATCCCTTTTATAGATGGAATAAATGCAGGTTATATTCTTAATATTCTTTGCTTTATACCCATCGGGTTCTTGTGTCCGTTAATTAGCAACAAATATAGAAAATTCAGTTATTCTCTTTTACTTGGATTTGGTACCTCATTGTTGATTGAAATAAGCCAACTATTTACGATAGCTAGAGCAACAGACATTGACGATTTAATTTCAAATGTACTAGGAATGATTCTAGGTTATTTTCTGATTGAGGTCATCTTAAGAATGATCAATCATTCGTCAAACAAAATCCTTGATAAAACGTATGGTTTTTCATGGATGATTCCTGTATTGGTCGTTTTTATTGCTTTCGCTAATACATTTTTTAGTTAATGCTTAAAGCTTAATATCTTAGAAACAATTCCTCTATAAAAAAAATAAGAACCCCAAAAATTGTTCTTCCAATTTTTGGGGTTCTTGCTTTTTATCATGCTATTCCGTTTGTTTCAATCACACTTTTATACCAATCAAACGATTTCTTTTTGTATCTGTTTCCGGTGCCTTTTCCTTCATCATCCAAGTCAACATAGATGAAGCCATACCGTTTCGAAACTTATTACTGTTCTTTTTGAAAGGTCGGTTGTTTTCTTCTTTTTCTTTTTTCTTCACTATCTTCCAGAGAAGAAACGGATTTTTGTATTTTCTCTGTTTCTTTTAAAGTTCTTTGGATTTGTAAAGATTGGTCTTCTTCAGGTAAATCAACATTATTTAAAATTTCACTGTCATGATAAAAGTTTGGTAAATTTATAAATTCTGGCATATATCTCTCCCGTCCTCTCCTTTACTAACTGCCTTAGACAATGATTCATGTGCTTCTTTTAGCCATGGATGAACAACTTTGACGCCTTGATCCAATAGATATTTAATATAATACAATGCAGCACTTTCTAAAGAACAGTCAAGTGCTGATAATAAACCGTCTAGATACGGAGAAATTCCATCTTGATCCCAACTTATTTTATCTGCAATGAACACAACTAAGTCTAGTTGAGAATATCTCCCCCTTAAAGTTGTATGACACTCAATTGCAGATAATATCTCATTGTCAGTGATATCAAAAATCTTTTCTGCCATTCTTTTTGAAATCTTCTGGTGAATGATCATTGGAAATACCAACTCTTCTTGATTTAGTTCTATCCCCATTTCTTTTGCTATAGTAATTCTACGATTGTTTGGATAAATTGCGGATATATCGTGTAAATAACCCGCTATTTTGGCTTTTTCGCCATTGATATTGTAATTTACAGCAAGTTTCTCCGCACAATCACCGACTGATATACAATGTTCATAAGTTTTTATATGATCATGTTCTTCAAGAAAACGATAAACATCATCTCTTAATGCCAAACTATTCACTATTGTCATTTTTTCCTCCATTTACTTACTATGTGTATTTTCAAATGAATTATTTACTACTTATGGTTATTAGAAAAATCGAGCCTTACATAGAAGAAATATACATAGAGAATTAGATATTTTATACTCTACTTTTAAATATATTCTTAATTTTTCTTCTGATTTAACAATTATCTCGGTCTTGCCTAAATACTGGATTTCTTTGCCAAAGATTTGTTTTATGTAATTTAATTCCACTTCATCATTTTTCTTGATAAGTGTGTAATAACTTCATATTTAGAAAAAGAAACGATAAATTTTAATCGCTTCTTTTCAGTATTGGATTTGGATCTTAAAATAAAATTGTATATCCTTTTATTTATTTTGTTGTAAAAAGTCTTCTAAAATATGCTTTACCGACAAACTGGCATTTTTTAATAAACTTTCTGCTTTTTTTATTGTTGCTACATTGGAAATAATCATGGTTTTATATGGTTCTCTATCGAATGAACGCAACGAATCTAAAGCATATTCAGCAACCTCAGCATTATCGTTTACTAGCTCTAACAACAAGTTGAAGCCATTCATACCAGTATCCTCTTCAATAGAATAAGCTAATCTAATTTTATATCTATCATTCTTTTTTTACAGATTGCATTAACGCTCTCCAATCGCTCTCAGTAAAATTTCCTAGTAATTCTTCAGTATAGATACATCCATCATCATACCAAGAATCCTCTGAACTATCTTCAGATAATATTTTATCTAACTCATCATACATATTTTAACACTCCTTATTTACTAAATCCTATAGGAGGAGGTCCATTAACTGTTCCAGTAGGATAAGCACTAATTATTTTAGCTCCTTGTTTTATTACATCAATTTTGACGCCACAAATAATACTTCCATGCCATGTAGCACCATCACTAGTTAACTAGATTGCTATTACCAATAGTCTTTGAACTTTCAATGATTTTCGTATCAATGCAGCTCTCTGGAAATGCTGTACTGGTTTTTATTTTAATTTTTTATGTAACTTTCAGCATCAGAAATAAAAAAGGTTAGCTTCAAATCAGGATATTTTTTATCAAGTTCCCTTAAACAAGAGATGAATCTTTTACTTTGTAATTTTTCAGAAACATCAGCAAAAACTGAGCTAATCAATAATAAGTCTTCCTTAGAACAATTTTTCAAATAATTAATTGTTTTATCTTCACTCATAGATAGTATAGTGGTTAATTCTGTCCAACTTTTTTCAAGTCCAAAGTCGTCTTCTTCATGTAAACTTCTTCGTTCTTCTAAGTTTTTATTTATTTGATTAAATATATCCATAATTTTTTCTCCTTTAAATAGTTATTTATGGTTGTTTCGTGCCATCTGGAAAAATGGTTCCAATATTCCCATCAGTTTTTATTACACCCACTCGTACACCATTATAATCCCCAAAAATAACATCCCCATTTTGAGCACCTACAAAATTTGATTGGTTAGCAATATGCTGTGCTGCACGTTTTATCTCTTTATTTGTCCAATTTTCAGGAAACCAAGATTGACCTGTGCCTATACGTTTCGACGGTGTCTTGTGGTGTGGTACATTTCCAGCTCTGACACCATTAGAGTAAGTTTTTTCAATGTTTACTTCAAACCCATTTTCCTTTAGAAAGTCAATGTTAGCTTGGCCATGTCCCCCACCCTTCATTTTGGAAACTTTTCCTGTGAAAGGATTAACAGTAAAATCTCCGACATCAGCATGTTTCAAACTTTGTTCCGGAATTTCAAGTTTAAAGACTGTAGCTCCTCCCTCTTTCTCACTAAACGACTTTTTATTGACACTCCCAACATTATCGATGCCATCTAATCTCGAAGCACCTTTATTTCCATAATACGCCCCCATCACTGTGTCGCCAATATTCGTAAATGTTCCTGACCATGCAGCGTACTTGAATTTATTCGCTTCTTCTTGGCTGATTTTCTTTCCTGTGTAGGGATTGATTCTTATATTCGCACAACCAAGTGTTTTGCGATTGATTTCTTCTAGACTATCTGTTTCTTTGATTAACTCAATCTCTTGATCGCCTGATTCAATAACCAAAGATACGTCTTTTTTTATTTTCTCAAAATAACTTTTATTTGTACCTTTTGGTAATGAGTATGAGCCATCACTTTTGATTGTCGTATTATTTAATATCAATACACCTTGCATCGCTATCTTCAACTCATTTAGACTATTAGCAAATAAACCACTTGTTTGTGTATTGAAATCCTGTAGTTTTCTTAGTTGATTTTGTAAATGATCGATAGCTTGTTGAAAGCTATCAATCATTCGCTGCAAATCTCTTTCAACATTCAACAAGGTATCTAGTACACTTGCGATTGGGTTCAGTGTCGTTTGTAATCGGACGAAAAATAAGGTCTTGTCTACTGAGTTTTTCATTGTACGTGTGACTTGTATCTGTTGATTTAACTTATCTTCATTCAATTCGCCTTCACTTGCCACTATTTTATCGGCATTTTGGTATTTTTTCAATTCTTGTTCAATCTGTTCAATGGCATTTGTTGTGCGGGTGATCGTTGGAATGATCAAATCCGCAAACAAGCCTTTGCCTGCTGTATACGCCGCACCAGATAATTGCTTGCCATCTACTGCTGAGACAACTTTTTGACTACCCGATTTCAATTGACTTACAGTTTCTTTACCACTTTCTAAATTACTTTTAAGCGCAGACATAAAGTCTGAAGATTCACTACTGACATAAATCAATCCCATGAGAGGTTTCTCCTTTGCGCCTGTAATTCTTCTCGTTCCGTTTCTAATTTCTGAATGGCTTTATTATATGTATGATTTAATTCCTCATTGGCTTGTCTTAACTGACGTTGAAAAATATGTTGTTTTGTTTCATTATTTTTATGTAACCACTGTGTTGAGGTATAACCTCGTTGCAATGCCTCATGGTTTGATTCAGCTAATTGTTGAAAACCTCTTTGAAGTACATCTTGCAACTGAAGCAGTTTTTCTTCTAATACACGTTTTTCATTCGATAATTTTTCTTGATGTTTTTCTACTTTGACAATTTCTTGTTGATTTTTTAGCATTTCACCATTCATTTACTTACCTCCATTCCATATCATACATTTGATTTGAATCTACCTAGAAGTAATGATTTTTACCGTTTTAGAGAACGTTTCGCTACTTCCAAGATATAAATCGTATCACTATTGATCTTTGTAAAGAAAGCGCATTCTATGTAAAGTTTACCAAATATATAAATCGAAAAACGAAAAATCTCATAAAATGTAGTTTTGATATCATAATCGTGCAAATCGTTGTAACTGTTCTTTTAAATATAAAAAATTGCAAAAGAAAAAGGCTTACGCCCTTTACCAAAAAACTATGCGGAGTCTCTCTCTACGCCATCCGATTGCAATGTTGTTCAGTCACACATTCTACAATACCGTACCAGTCGGAGAGACCACTGGCATATTGTAGCTTTACGAGATGTGGTCAGGCATGACAGCCTACAAATTCCACAAGGGCATTCGGTATATTTTGATTATGATTAGTATCAACATATACCGCCTTCTGCTACTCTCACGCGTTTCTTGTCTTATAGATTATTTCTAATCACTTCACGGCGAAGGACTTCTTTGGATGTTTCCATCAGTGTGAAATGCCAATCCCTTAGCAAATCTCTTCACAGGGAGGCTAAGTCTTATCAACTTAGCTTTCTATTGTCGTCCCGACAAGTTCGCTACCTTACATTTGGTCACACTTTGCACACGTTCTTTGCGCTCCAATGCTTTTACACTGGCTTTCCTCTTGTTACCAAGAATACTCACTTGATACGCAACAGTATCCCATTACGACATCAACAATGACTGATTCCCAAACGTTCCTTGACGAGTTGCTTAAACTCTCATACACAAGGTTCTGCATTAGTTTTTTGATAAAAAGAATAAACCTTTTAACATTTTTTTAATGATCATTATTTCATATATTTAGCTGACCTCAACGATATCATTCTTTCTCAACTTTATCATGAGTTAGAAAAATTTTCGTTCCTTAAATTTAAAAAAAAAGAAAAAAAGTGGGACAGTCATCAGATATTTTCTGATGATTGTCCCACACTATTTTACTTGATTGAACGCATCAGCAGTTCTTATTGACAAAGAGACCGCATAATTCATTTACTTAACCCACAGACCCTTCCAGCAAAAGGCTAGCTTTTCCAGAGCTTCTGACAAGCTCTAATCGTTGGTATACCAGTATTCTAGATCTTCTGTGAATACTGCGAAATTCTAGTAATTTTTGTCAATTGTAGTTAGTTTTGATTTAGTATTACACATCTCTAAGAAACAATGGATATTCTGTTCTTTAAGTAAGATCAATTGCGAGCTAGATGAAAATACTAATACTATTAATCTTTTGAACGTTTCTTATTGATTCAAAAAAATAGTTTCACAAATATCACAGCCTTTTAGTAATTTTCACTGAAAATTTATCAAATCAGAATAACCAAACTAATCAGAGAATCCTCGTTGATCTGAAAGAAAAAAAGAATATAATATTTCTATTAGGGGGGATTATTTTGAAAATTAATAATCACTATGTGCCAAAAACATATCTGAAACAATGGGCTAATAATAATAAAATTTATGAATATAACCTTTTAGTTCCTCATGAGAAGTATCCTAAATGGAAAAGTGTTTCGATCTCAAGAACTTCAAGCCTTGACTCTTTATATTTATATTATGATGAAGGAGAAATCACAGATGAAATGGAAGATTTCTTTTCATCTGAATTTGAAATGCAGTATAGCTCATTCATCGATAAAATCAATTCCTATTCTATTCTTGATGAGAATGACAAAGAATAGATTTCAAAGCTAGTTGCAAGTCAATACCTCCGAACATTGAAGGGTTTTTACCGTATTCAAAAAATTGTAATAGATACATTTCCTGATATTGTAGAGAATTTAATACTATCAATGGAACAGGAGTTTAAAACACCAGGTACTTTACGAGTTGATAACAAATCAAAACCAGAATATGACAACTTCATTCCTTTAAAAGTAGATATACAGAAACTTAATGAAGAAAAATCTGGGTTGAACATACAAACAATTGCTGGTAAATCATTGTGGTTGTTTGGTATGAAACATTTCCTTACTTCCACTTATAAAACCTTAAATAAGATTTCATGGTGTATCTATGATGCTCCCAATAATTTTGAATGGGTTACTTCCGATGATCCAGTAATTTTCCTAAACTATTTTAATAAAAAAAATTATAATTTTAATGGTGCCTGGAGCGTAAATAATACAGACATTATTTTTCCATTATCTCCAACAAAGTTATTATATGCAAATATTGGTCAGTCAACCGCTTCCTATAAAAAAGCGACATTTTCTTTTGCTGAAGAAATACAAAAATACATTGTTGAAAATGCATATAATAAAGTATATTCACGAGAAGCTATTAGAAAAACTACTAAGATAGGGAGGCGACATGTAAACAAAGAAGATTTCAATAAATTCAACGATTCATTAAAAAATTTCCACAAGAATTATATAAATAATGAAATTCCATTTTTAAAAGGAAAATATTAGTATTTCTCTAATTATTTTGAAAAGTGATTCACCCGGTTATCCTATCAGCTGGCTTGTAAAATAAACGAAATATTTTAGTCAATTCCAAAAACTCATTACCATTTCTTAAATACTGCCCCTACATCCTATCAAACTAAAAAAGAAAGAAACAAAGTTAAATTATACCATTTGATTTTTTTTGATTATTTCCGTTTTTTAGAATCAAATAAATCCTATAACTTCTAACTGTATAATGATATAATAATGAAAAAAAGGAGATTTCTATGGGGGTTAATGATAATAGACGAATACCTACTGAGAATGAAAAGATGCTTCTTCATACTGAAGTCAATGGTCGTTGTCCTATGTGTGGTGATTCACTAACATATAAAAAAGGAACTAAAATTTACAAATCTTTTGAGATCGCTCACATTTATCCAGCAAATCCTAAGAAAATAGAAAAAGAAACGCTTAAGGGCATGCCCTTATTAGATTCAGATGTCAACAGTCTTAAGAATCTAATTGCAGTATGCCCTAGGTGTCATACTAAATTTGATAATCCTAGAACAACTGATGAGTATATTAAATGGTACATTATAAAACAGAAACTAGTTTCAAATGCTGAACTAAGGCAATCATTTTATCTCTTTAACATTGAAGAAGAATTGAAAACCATACTTGAGAAATTAGATGATGAAGCAATTGAAGAGCAGTTAATTCAATTAAGTTTAAACTCATTAAGAATTGACCAAAAAACAAATGAAACTATGCCTTATGCTATTAAAAGAAGCATTAAAAATGACGTCGTTGATTATTTTGACTACATAAAAAATGTATTCTTAGAAATGGACAAAATATCACCTAGAAAATTTGATACTCTTGCCACGCAAGTGAAATCATTTTATTTAAAGTGTTCTCAAAGTTGTTCGGATCAAAATCAATTATTTTTAACATTAGTTGACTGGCTTGATGAAAAAACAGAACACTATTCAAAAAGAGCATGCGAAATTGTAATTGCTTTTTTTATTCAAGATTGTGAGGTATTTTGATGTTATTTCCAAATAAGATAACAAAATTCCAAGAGAGCACAATCTCTAAGTTGATTTTTATATTAGATGAATTGTCATCTAAACCGTTAGGTATTTTTCCTCTTTATACTAAGGTAATGAAACATTTTGAAGATTTAGATCAGTTTATATTAGCTCTAGATGTGTTGTTTTTATTAGAAAAAATTAGGTTTGATGAGAAATGGGAGGTTCTTACTTATGTTAAAGAGGATACGATGTACTAAATTTCAACAGAAAGAGATTATTTTTCATAAAGGATTAAATTCTGTTGTCGGAGATGATATTGCTACAAATTCTATTGGTAAAACAACTCTTCTAATGATAATTGACTTCATTTTTGGTGGGAATGACTATATAACTAAAAACAGTGATACTATCGAGAACTTAGGGCATCACGAATTTCTTTTTTCCTTTGAGTTCGCTGACCAAGAATACTATTTCAAACGGAGTACAGAACACCCAAAAGAAGTCGTTGTATGTAATAATAATTTTAAAGATATAAATACAAAAACATTAGAAAAATATTGTCTGTGGTTACAAAAAAAGTATAATTGTGTAGTAGATGATTTATCTTTTAGAAACATTGTTGGAAGATATTTTAGAGTTTATGGCAAAGACAATTTGAATGAAAAACGTCCTATTCAATACGTTGCTAAAGAAAAAGAAAATGTGTCTATCTTGAATTTAATTAAGTTGTTTAATAAATATAAACCGCTTAAGTCCTGTGAAGAACAGTTAAAGGACTTACAAACTAAGAAGAAAGTATTAACTGATGGAAGTAAGAAAAATATGATTCCTATTACTACTACTAAAAGAGAATACAAAGTCAATGAATCGAAAATTACCAAGTTGTCCTCAGAACTAGAAGAATTAAAAAAGGATATATTGAATCAAACTGTTGACGTTGAATCATTGGTTTCAAAAGAAGTACTTGAACTTCAAAGTGAGAAAAGTAGATTAACTGTTCAAAAAAATGTTTTAAACAATAGATTGCACCGAATAAAAATGAATATTGAAAATAAAAAGTCAAAAGCATATGCTGAACTATCTTCTTTTACCACCTATTTCCCCAATTTTAATGTAGATCAAGTCGGTAAATTAGACGAGTTCCATGATAATCTTACTAAAATTCTAAAAGATGAACTTACTAATGTAAAAAAAGATTTATCTAATCAAATCGCTATTTTAGAAAACAAAGTAAATGAAATAGATTTACAAATTGTCAAAACTCTCGAAATTAAGAATGCACCCGTTCACTCAATTAATAGACTAATACAACTAACAACTGAAATAAATGAAATTATGGAACAAAATAGAAACTATGAAAAGCGTAATGAGTTAACAGCAGATATAAATGATACAAATTCAGTACTTTCAGAATTAAAAGTTACTATAACTGATGATATTTGTGATCAAATAAACAAATCTATGAGTAAGTTTATCAAAGAAATATATTCGGATGGTCGAAGAACTCCCAATTTTAATATTCATAACAATCAATATACCTTCAATACCTATGGTGACACAGGAACTGGTACAGCTTTTGCAAGTTTAATTTCATTTGATCTCTCATTACTTAAATTAACATGCTTACCTACTCTAATCCATGATTTGCCCCTGCTAAAGAACATAGAAAACAATGCTTTAGAAAATATTTTTAAATTATACAGTAGAAGCGAAAAACAAATTTTTATCGCTATTGATAAATTAAGTTCATATAGCAAAGAAAGTAAAGAACTAATAGAAAATAGTAAAGTATTGCAACTAAATAAAGATAAGCTTTTATTCATTAAAAATTGGAAAAATGCAAACTAAATGCAAAGCCATTTCTAAAACAGGAATGGCTTTTTTATATCTAAATAACTTATAATGAAAGGAAACGATATGAAATAAAAAACGAATATTCTAAATAGAACCTTAAGGGTGCTGATGGTCTTTGTGACTATTATCGGCATCCTTTTTACTTCTTCAATTGCTACCTTTGCCAGTTCACTTAGTTTAGATGAACCGACAAATTATTATTATACGGGAATCAGACCTAACACAGGCTACGCCATGACTCATAATATCTACGTGTTAAAAATGGATGGCAAAAAAGTCTTCTGCATTGAATCTGGCATTGTAGCAAATGGCGGTGAAGGCTATATACCTGAATCCTATATTAGTACCAAAAAAGATAAGCTGTCAAAAACTGCTTATTACGGATATACAATAACTAGTCAAAGTCACTACGACTATGCCGTAACACAAGCCATGATTTGGGAAGAATTAGGTGACCAACGTCAAAGTACGACGATTCCCAATTATGACCAACGCAAAGCTGAAATTATGGCGCTTGTTAACCGTCACGATACCTTCTCTCTTTGAATGGTCAAACAGTCGCCGTCACCTTTGGAGACTCCATTACATTAACCGATTCAAATAATGTGTTAGTGGATATGAGCTTAGAATCAAGCAACACCAATGCAACCTTAAAACAAAATGCTAATAGTTTAGTGATCACTCCAAGTAAAGAATCTAACATCTGTCTCAATTTTAAAATACATAGTTAAATCTTTTCTTCTACATAACTTACTTTACTTGTTCCTGAAATAACAAAAATTATATCTCCCTAAACATGCAGTAGCCAATTTAATTGCATCCGATGTCCTCTCGCCATACATTTCTTTTATTATGGATATTTAAAGGATTTCTCCTAATAAGACTTTTAAATAAATCAACCTTGGAGGAACAGATTCATCATAACAATCTACCTATCCATTTCTCATTGGTGTTACTTTCTACACGACCCAAAAAAAAAGCCAGAAACACCTGCAAATAGGCATTTCTAGCTTATTCAATACCATTACCCCACAGACCCTTCCAATGACTCTTTTGGGAATCAAAGTAAGGGAATAGGCTTTATATAAAGATTTCATTTAACAAATTGCTATGGACTGACAGTGTATATTATCAGGTACTATCATCGAGAACGTAGCTAATATCGTAGCCAAAACAGCAGGTAGAGAAGTTATTTTAGGAATTGATACAATAAAAGTCAGGAATTAAATCCATAATCGGCTTACATTTTTTAAGTTTTAAACTCCTACTTTTGTTACTTACTCCATTTACATAATCCTTCTATGATTGTATATTCAATTCTAATCGATAATAAGTATCAATGTTTTCTATAATACTGTCAATTTTATCTAAAGGAATATTTTTCAACCATTCTGATAGTTCGTTTATTGTAATTATTTCTTCGATAGATTCTTTATATGAATCCTCAATAACCGATAATCCTCCAAATTTTTCTCTTAAATAATCATATAATTCTTTTAATATTTGTTGCTTTGTTTTGATAGTTTTTACCACAAAAGTTATTGGAAATTTCATTACCTTATCTATGTCTAAAAAGTATTTGTCATAATTATTTACTTCAGTTACTTGAAAAAAACGACCTAACGGGCGCATTACAAAATCAATCCCACCATCATTCGCATTTGTTCGTCCAGTTTTATAGAGTTTTAAATATTTTTCTTCTATTTCCGCTTGCGAAAAACCTATATAAACTTTTTTATCTGCATAATGATTCGATAAAATAGCATAGCTAACAATCTCAAAAATTCTGGCTTCTGAGTCTTCTGTTAGCAACTGCTCTATAATTTCTTTTTTATGCAAATTACTTGATTCATTCTGGAGTTTTTCTAAAATATTTAATAATTCGTTATCTTTGTTTTGTAATAATTCGATGTATCTTTCAGAAATTTTTACAACTACTTCAGATATATCAATATTATCTATATAAATGTATATAGGATTTATTAAATATTTACCATTGGCTTTTACAATCAGGGGTTTAGAATCATCATGAGAGATTTTTGAAGCAAACTCATCATTTGTTCTTGAATTAAATCCATGATTTTGTAACTTTTCTCCTCCATATAAATTCCTTTGCAATGCAAATAAATCACTATATGAAAAGCCTTCAAATTTCATGTACAAATCTTTTTTCTCAAAAAAGCCTTTGTCCATGTAAAATTTTAAAATAGTATATATTGAGTACCATGCAGCAAGTGAACGTCTTGTTTTGCTGTTCCCATGTATTGCATTAGACTTTTTATTTAAGTATTGTAGCAAAAAAGACTTATTATAGATTTCTTGTGCTTTCTCCCCAAATTCTTCAATTAAAATATCTGATATAAATTTTTCTACATTATTTATTGTAGGTATTTTCTCTACACTCTCAATATCAGATATAGTTATTAGGTTCAGGTTTTTTTCTGTTTCCATACTCCTATCCTTCCTCAGTTAACGATTCTAATTGCTTAGTATCTGTTTGCTCTAATAATCTACTTTTTTTTGACTTATTTTTAGTTTTTCTTTCTTTGATCTTTACTAACTTTTCACCTTTATATTCCTCAGCAAGTTCAAGTCTTCGAATACCTATTTTGAAATAGTCTTCATTTATATCAACACTTACAGATTTTCGGTTTAAATTCTTTGCTACTTTTGAAGTTGTAAAACTTCCTCCGAATGGATCAAAAACAATATCACCAGGATTAGAGCTTGCTTTTATGATCCGCTCTAACAGAGCCTGTGGCTTTTGTGTAGGATGATTTTCATACTCATCCATTTTAAATCTGACTCTACTAAAATCCCAAACATTGCCTGGAACTTTTTTTGTGTTATAGGGTTGAGGAGGATTTTTTCTATAATCTATTAATCCCCTTTTAGCTCCGGTTTTGGCTTCTACCAAGATTTCTTCATGATTAAATGTGTATTTTGCCGATTTACTTTTTTTCGCCATAATTATTGGTTCATACATTGAACCATATTTCTTTTTGCTCTGAACTCCTGAAGAATCATAGGTCCAAACAATTCTGGAAATAACATCATAACGCTCAGATAAATAGATATCAATATAAGGCATAAACTGAGTAGCGGTCATAATATATATTGTTCCATTTGGTTTTAAAATTCTCATAGCTTGTTCAATCCATGACTTATTCCAATCTATATAAGCTTCTGTACTGTCCCACCTATCTTTATTATTTCCAAAATCTTTACCAATATTATAAGGCTCATCTGCAAAGATCAAATCTATAGTTTCGCTTTTCATATTCATCATGACTTTCAAGGAGTCTCCATTTATTATTAAATGTTTATCATCCCCTAAGTTTTCTTCTTCTAAGTCTTTAATAAAAAGATCATTATTCATCAAAAAAACTCCTCTATTTGCTATATTATTTCTTAACTATGCTTATCTTATATTAGTCATAAGTAAAATTAAAGTACACGTAAATAAGTTTATTTTGCATTTTGTATATTTAGATAACGTCGTGTTCTTCAGTCTCATTCATTTATATCTCTTCCTTTTTTCCAATGTAATTTATTTTATACAAATCTTAAAGACTGTTTTATTACATAGTATTTTAGACTAACCATTAAGTTATACTATTCAATTTTCATTTATATCAGCATTGAAAAGTATATCATATCAAGTGCAATATCAGTGTTTCATTGAGTTAACTACTTGTAGTCATTCAAGTAACTCCTTATAAGAGATTTTTAAGATATCTTTAATTGCTTTTAATTGGTCCAACTTAATGTGTTGTCGGCCACCTTCAATCTTAACCAACGTTTCTCTAGTTATAGAAATTTTACGAAGCTGTAGGTCTCTAATCAGCTCGTTTTGACCAATTCCTTTTTCTAATCGGATTCGTCTGATATTGCTACCGATTACATTTTCTTTATCAATAATTTTTCTCTCTTTCAAGGATAGCACACCTTTTGGACTAATATCAGTCCTTTTTCTTATTAATCTTAAAGATTTGGTGTGCTACAACGGAACTAGTATTAGAGCATATTCAATTTTAGGAGGGATTTTTTTGAAGAAATATGCAAGCATTCTAACCTGTGCTTTACTCATCGGAACTATAAACGGATGTACCACTTCTGACACTAGTTCTACAAGTACGGAAACCAGTAAAACAACCTCAGAGAAGAATTACCCAATACATTTTTTTCCGGTTCCAGATGGACTTGAAGCTTATTATCATGATAAAAAACTAGATGTCCCTTTATCAGAAACTGAATCTATTGAAAAGATTTTTCCAATTGAAATTGAAAGAAATCAAGACGATATAAAACTAAAAGCTGATCTTCCCTTACTGGACAGCACACAAATTGATAGACATGAAAATATCAAAGTTAATATTGAAAAAGGAGCGTTAGCACAACTTTATACTAAAAAAGTTGAACAATTTTTTGAGGCTAGTGCCAATAAAGACTTTTCAAAAATAAGCGATTATTCGGATAACTTTTTTTAATGAAACACAAGATGAAATCACAAACTCAACTTTTATGACTGAAGATATGTACAATATGACGTTAAAAAAAATAAAAGCTTACGGCCATCCGTTAAATCTGACACTAAATTATGGATTACTCTATTTTGTATTAGCAGGTTAAGTTGATTATGAATATTCACCAGATTATTTGGAGACACCTCTTCAACACGAGAACAATAATATTAATTTTAGTTTCGTCTAAGAGTCAAAAAATAAAATATGGTTAGTTGATCAATTAAGCACTATAAACACTAGCTTCCATGAATTACCTAATCCTGAAAGTGAAGTTGATATGGTCATTAAAATCTTCTAAAAAAGAAGCGTTGAAAGAATGAGCTCTTCTTCAACGCTTCTTTTATTGATTCAATTTGCAATATTATTTGAACGAGTAATCTGATTTCTAAGCAGTTGTAAAACTCTTTGTGGCGGATAATAGAATGATTATAACGATTCTATATTGATATAACATATATCAACAAAAATAGTTTTTATTCACTACAAACTAAGACAAGATCCACTATACTCAAGTAGTAACCGATTGGTTAAATTGGATTTACAAAAAGACACCGATGGAGCCTCAAATTACTCCACATGGATTTAGGCATACCCACTGTAGCTTATTGTTTGAAAGTGGTGCTTCGATAAAAGAAGTACAAGAACGATTAGGTCACAAAGATATTAAAACTACCATGAATATCTATGCTCATGTCACACCACAATCTATTAAGAAAACAGGTGACCGATTTGCAAAATTTATGGGCGAATAATTCCAAACGTAGCCAACTATTAAAATGCAAATAAAAAAATGCTCGAAACGCTTTAATATCAACGTTTCGAGCAATGAAATAGTTGTTACCCCACAGACCCTTCCATCTCATAACTAATCAACCGGTTCAACTCTACCGCATATTCCATCGGTAGTTCTTTTGTGAATGGTTCGACGAAGCCCATGACGATCATTTCTGTGGCTTCGGATTCGGTCAAGCCGCGGCTCATGAGGTAGTAGAGTTGTTCTTCTGAGATTTTGGAGACTTTTGCTTCGTGTTCCAACGAGACTTGGCTGTTGTGGATCTCGTTGAATGGGATGGTATCAGATTTGGACCATTCGTCCATGATGATGGTATCACATTCAATATGAGAGATCGAGCCGGCACTGTCTTTTGCAAAGGTGACTTGGCCTCGGTAGTTTACTTCGCCGCCGTCTTTTGAAATTGATTTTGAGACGATCGAGCTTGAAGTGTTTGGTGCGTTGTGGATCATTTTTGCGCCTGTGTCTTGGATTTGGTTGGCTCCGGCAAATGCAATGGATAGCATGGTGCCTCGTGCGCCTCGTCCGTCTAAGTAGACACTTGGGTATTTCATGGTTGTTTTGGCTCCTAAGTTGCCGTCGATCCATTCAACGGTCGCGCCTTCGTAGGCTTTTGCTCGTTTAGTTACGAGGTTATAGACGTTGTCGGACCAGTTTTGGATCGTTGTATAGCGGCAGTAGCCGTCTTTACGGGTAAAGATTTCCACGATGGCTGCGTGTAGGCTGTTGCTTGAATACGTTGGTGCAGTACAGCCTTCGACATAGTGGATGCTGGCGCCTTCGTCCACGATGATCAACGTACGTTCGAATTGGCCGGTGTTTTCGGCGTTGATTCGGAAGTAGGTTTGTAATGGGACATCGACTTTGACGCCTTTTGGTACATAGATAAACGTACCTCCAGACCAAACGGCTGAGTTTAGTGCGGCTAGTTTATTATCTGTTGGTGGCACGAGTTTTGAAAAGTATTCTTTGAATAGTTCAGGATACTCTTTCAATGCAGAATCTGTGTCGGTAAAGACGATGCCGAGTTTTTCGAATTCGTCTTTCATATTGTGGTATACGACTTCTGATTCGTATTGGGCTGAAGCGCCGGCTAAATAAGCACGTTCGGCTTCTGGAATACCGATTCGTTCAAAGGTTTCTTTGATTTTTTCTGGTACGTCATCCCAATCGCGAGCAGGTCGGTCACTTGGTTTTTGGTAATATTTGATGGCATTGAAATCAATGTCAGATAAGTCTGGTCCCCAGTCTTGCATAGGCATTTTGTTGAATGCTTCCAGAGATTTCAAACGAAACTCCAACATCCATTCTGGTTCTTCTTTGATTCGTGACATTTCTCTAACGACTTCTTCGGTCAAGCCTTCTCCTGTACTAAAAACGGGTTCCACATCGTCGTGGAAGCCAAATTTATATTCTTCTAATTCTGGTACGCCCATTTGCCCACTCCTTTTCCTTGTGCTCATGATGGACGGTTGCAGTACCGTCTTCTTCCATTGCTTTGCCTAGTGCTTTCCAGGCAAGTGTTGCGCATTTGATACGCGCGGGGAATTTTGCGACACCACTTAACATGGCAGCGTCCCCTAGTGATTCAAGCTCTGCGACTTCTTTTCCTTGGACCAGTAGTAAAAAGTCGTCTGTCAATTGCTCTGCTTCTGCAATTGTTTTGCCGATGACAGCATCGGTCATCATTGAGGCACTGGCTGTGCTGATGGAGCAACCACTGCCGTCAAAGGCGATATTATTGATTTTGCCGTCTTTGATCTCGACTTGTAATTCAATGACATCCCCACAGGTGGGATTGTTCATTTCAATCTTATTCGTTGATTCCGTCAACGTGCCACGATGATGTGGATGGGATGAATGGTCCAAGATCACGTGACGGTAAAGATTGTCTAATTTAGATAGGGCCATGTTGGAAAAACTCCTTTGTTGCGAGAATTGCTTGGACGAAACGATCGGCATCTGCTTTTGTGTTATACATGTAAAAGCTGGCACGAGCTGTCGCAGCAACCCCTAGATACTTCAATAATGGTTGGGCACAATGATGACCGGCACGAACGGCGACGCCTTCCATATCAAGAGCAGTCGCTACATCATGGGGATGTAGGTTCTCTAAGTTAAAGGAAATCACACCTGTACGTTGGGTCGGGTCTTTTGGTCCATAGATCGTCAAGCCTTCGATTGCTTGCAGTTTTGGTAAGACATAACCAACAAGTTCTTCTTCATATTGATGAATGCCTGCTAGACCAATCGATTCAAGATAATCGATGGCAGCGCCAAGTGCGATCACACCGGCGATGTTTGGTGTGCCTGCTTCAAATTTCCAGGGAAGTTCTTTCCATGTGCTGTCTTGTAGGCCAACAAAGTCGATCATTTCTCCACCGAATTCAACGGGTTCCATTTGTTCCAACCATTTCCGTTTTCCATATAATACACCTATTCCGGTCGTTGCGCACATCTTATGTCCGCTAAAGGCAAAGAAGTCACAGTCTAAAGATTGGACATCGATTTTGATGTGTGGGGCAGATTGTGCACCGTCCACCACCAAAATTCCGCCTTTTTCATGAACGATCGTCGCCAACTCTTGGATCGGATTGATGACACCTAATACATTAGAGGCATGGGCAACCGACACGATCTTGGTTTTTTCTGTAATGATCGAAGTGGCATGATCTAAATCAAGAAAGCCTTCTTCGGTCAATTCGATGTATTTCAAAGTAGCGCCAGTTCGTTTTGCCAACTGTTGCCAAGGGATGATGTTGGAATGATGCTCCATATAAGAGATCACGATTTCATCACCGGCTTTGACAAAGGCGTCACCATAGCTTTGTGCTACCCAGTTCAAACTTGTGGTCGTTCCACGTGTGAAAAGGATCTCGGCGGTCTCTTGGGCATTTAAAAAACGACGAACTTTTTCTCTGGCAGCTTCGTAATCATGGGTTGCTCGCTCGGCTAACGTATGCACGCCTCGATGGACGTTGGCATTGTTTGCGGAATAATAATGCGTCATAGTCGCTAACACTTGTTTGGGTTTTTGCGTAGTCGCTGCATTGTCTAAATACACCAGGGGTTCGTCATTGACTTCCTGAAATAAGATCGGGAAATCTTGACGGATTTTTTCTGGAGAAATCATACATTTAACTTCCCTTCAATAACTGCCACTAGTTCTTTGCGCACCGCTTCAACTGGGATTGCAGTTAAGACAGACCCTAAGAAGCCACGAATGACTAAACGTTCTGCTTCTTCTTTTCGTAAGCCTCGACTCATCAAATAATACATTTCTTCCGGATCGACACGTCCAACACTTGCGGCATGTCCTGCTGTAACTTCGTGTTCATCGATCAAGAGGATCGGATTGGCATCGCCTCTGGCTTTATCTGAAAGCATCAAGACACGGCTTTCTTGTTGGGCATCTGCACCTTTAGCTTTTTTCAAGATGTGTCCGATACCGTTGAATGTCAACGTACCACGTTCGCGGATCACGCCATGTTGCAAGATATGTCCGATTGTATGCGGGGCTTTATTTGTCACCCGGGTATCGATTCCTTGGGTTTGTTTTCCTGAACTGATTGCCACGATCTTGACTTCCGCATGTCCGCCTTCACCGACAAGATCTGAATCAAAATCAGCGACGATATTCCCATCGTTCATCACTCCGATTGCCCAGTCCACAAAAGCATCCCGTAAGATATGTCCACGACGGTTCATATATGCTGTGACATTTTCGCCTAATTGATCGACTGCTGCATATTTGACTTTGGCACCGGCTTTGGCGATGACTTCAACAATGATATTCCCAGAGACTTTTTGTAATTCTTCTCCAGTTGTTTGGAATCGTTCCAAGTAAGAGAATTCACTGTGTTCATCTGCGACGATCAAGACGTGTTTAAAGAAGTGTTGCGAAAATGCGCCTTCTTGGATAAACAGGGATTCGATCGGTTCTTTGATGACCACGTTTTTTGGTACGTATAAGAACAAACCACTATTCATGAATGCGGCATGAAGCGCAGTCAATTGGTCTTCGTCCATTTCAACCGCTTTCGTCATGTAATATTCTTGGACTAATTCAGGGTATTCTTGCATTGCAGTAAATAGATCTGTAAAGATTACTCCTTGTTCTGCAAGGTCTGCGGATAATTGCTCAAAGACAGTCAAGGTACCTTGTTGCACGACTAATGGATTGTCTTTCATCGCATCAAATGCCGCAACATTTCCAGATTCAGGTGTCTGATCATTCAACTCATTGATTGAAAACAATGGCCAACGGTGGAATTTCACACGTTCGATATGGGGCAATGGTAGTTCATCTGCTTTTTTCAGCGCCTCTTGACGAAGCGTCGTCATCCATTCCGGTTCACCTTTACTGAATGAAAAATCTGTAACAGCGTCAAGATGATCGAGCCATTTAATGTCTTTCATAGATGTGCTCCTCCTTACGCTTCTTCTTCTTTGTAGTCGATTCCTAATTCTTTACTGATGCCAGCATATCCTTCGGCTTCTAGGCGTTTTGCTAGATCTGCACTACCAGTCATCACGACCCGACCTTCCATCATGATGTGGACGACGTCAGGTGTGATGTAGTTTAACAAGCGTTGGTAATGAGTGATGATCAAGGCACCAAAGCTGTCGCCACGCATTTCGTTCACGCCTTTTGCCACGACTTTCAGTGCATCGATATCTAAACCAGAATCGATTTCATCTAAAATCGCAAACGTTGGTTCTAACATCAAGAGTTGTAAGATCTCGTTACGTTTTTTCTCTCCACCAGAAAAGCCTTCGTTCAAATAACGTTCAGCCATTTCTTCTGGCATGTTCAAAAGTGCCATCTTTTCATCTAACTTTTTCAAGAATGACATGACAGAAATCTTGTCATCTTCCGGACGTGTCGCATTGATCGCTGCACGCATAAATTCGGCATTTGTGATTCCTGGAATCTCACTTGGGTATTGCATGGCTAAAAACAGACCTAAACGTGCACGTTCATCTACTTCTAGCTCTAACACATTTTGCCCATCAAAAAGGATTTCTCCTTCAGTTACTTCGTAATTCGGATTTCCCATAATTGCAGCAGACAAGGTCGATTTACCTGTTCCGTTTGGTCCCATGATGGCATGGATTTCCCCTGTTTTCATTGTTAAATTCACGCCTTTAAGGATTTTCTTGTCCTCAATCGACACATGTAGGTTTTTTATTTCTAAGACAGACATGTAGTTCCCCTCCATATTCTGATTCGTTCTCACTTATTTTAGACTAATTGAGAATGAAGCGCAACGCCCCGACCAGTTAAAAATGTCATAATTTTGATTTATTGCAAATAAAACATCATTTTCAATTGATAATCTTTATAAACTGAATAAAATAGTTTTGTTCGTTTTTTCTCAAAAAAAGTCTAGGAATCATTCCCAGACTTTACAGGTTTTATTTTGCATCCGCATCGACAGATTTTACGGAGCCTTCCCATTGTTCTTCGATCCATTGACGAACATCTTCTTGATGCAAGACTTTAATCAATTTTTTGATCTTGTCGCTGTCTTCGTCACCTTTACGTGTCGCAATGATGTTGACATATGGTGAGTTATCTTTTTCTAGTAATACCGCATCTTCTAATGGATTCAATCCAGCGCCGTAAGCAAAGTTCGCGTTGATAGCTACTAGATCACCTTCATCATTTTGGTAGGTAGAAGCCAATAATGCTGGATCGATCGTATGATTGAATTTCAAGTTTTTAGGATTTTCATCGATATCATCAAATGTGGCTGTTTCTAAATCAACGCCGTCTTTGACTGTCACTAAACCAGCGTCTTTCAAGATCGTGATGATCCGTCCCCAGTCAGATTCTGAATTTGAAGTAA
The DNA here is from genome assembly GCF_051714005.1 of Enterococcus sp. AZ171. Lineage (NCBI taxonomy): Bacteria > Bacillati > Bacillota > Bacilli > Lactobacillales > Enterococcaceae > Enterococcus > Enterococcus sp. AZ171. The sequence goes on from NZ_JBIORA010000001.1 coordinate 2,390,085, forward strand.
TGATCGTTGCGCCATCTTCTAATTCAGAAATGTCTTTGATTTTTTTTGAATACAAGCCCATTGGTTCGATGTGGACAGCACCCGCATTGACAAAATCATAGCCTTTTTCGTCGATTTCTTTGTTCAAGTAAGGGATGTGTTGGAAATAGTTCGCATCGATGTCGCCTTCTGATAATGCTTGGTTTGGCAAGACATAATCGTCAAATTTGACGATTTCCAAATCAATGCCTTCGTCTTTCAAAAGAGGTTTCACATGTTCTAAGATTTCCGCATGTGGTGTTGGTGATGCGCCGATTTTCAAGGTTGTATCGTCGTCTGATGCGTTTGATGAGTCACTACTGCTTCCACCGTTTCCACATGCGGCTAATCCAACTGTCAGTAAAAGCGTTGCTGCAAATCCAAAAATTTTCTTTTTCATATCCTATATCCTCCTATTTCCTACTATCTTTTATCTGTTTTCTTCGTTAAGAAATCCCCGATTCCTTGAACAATAAATACAATGACTAAAATAATCAAGGTAGCGACAAAAGTCACTGTTAAATTACCACGTTGGTAGCCTTCTTGCCAAGCCAAGCCACCTAGACCACCGGCACCGATTGCTCCTGCCATGGCAGTAAAACCGATCATCGAGATCGTCGTTACAGTCAAACCTGAGATCAAGGCTGGGACACTTTCAGGGATCAAGACTTTCCAAATGATTTCCCAATAGCTCGCGCCCATCGCATCTGCGGCTTCTAAGACCCCAGGACTGACTTCGCGAAACGCGATTTCTACAAGTCGAGCGTAAAAAGGAGCAGCGGACAACACGAGAGCTGGAATCGCTGCTTGTGCGCCTAACATCGTTCCTACGATTGCTTTGGTAAAGGGAATGATCAAGACCATCAAGATCATGAATGGTGTCGATCGGAAAATATTACTAATGATCGAAACGATACCGTAAATGATCCGCGCGTACGGTTTGTTTTTGCGACCAATCGAGTAAAGGATCAAACCAAGGATCAAACCGATGATGGTTACTAAGACCATGGAGATCAACGTCATGTATAACGTGTCCATGATGGCTTGTTTCATTGTCTCCATGTTGATTTGGCTGAAATCAAGGTAGGTTTCTGTGAAGCTTTTATCCATGATGGATCACCTCCACTCCGACGCCTTGCTCTTTGATGAAGTTTTCTGCTTGGTCCAATTCGTTTTCCTCTCCGATCATCAAGGTAGTCAGTGAACCAAACGAGCCTTCTTTAGTTTGCTTGATTTTCCCATATACGACGTTGATATCCACATTGTAACGACGAATGGCTTGAGAAATCACTGGTTCGTTGGCGTTCGTTTCGTTGAAGGTCAATGTCACTAAGCGACCATCTGGATTTTCTTTGATCAACTCTGCCAATAATTCAGTGGATTCAGCTTCTGGTTCGATGTCTTGTTGGACGAAACGTTTCGTGACTTCTTGTTGCGGATGACGGAAAACGGTCAACGCATCGCCTTCTTCTACGACTTGCCCACGCTCCATCACTGCCACTTTGTTACAGATTTTGCGAATAACATTCATTTCATGAGTGATCAAAACAATCGTCAAGTTCAACTTTTTATTGATTGCTAATAATAAATCTAAGACCTCTTCTGTCGTTTGTGGGTCCAATGCACTTGTCGCTTCATCGCAAAGGAGGATTTCTGGCTCATTGGCTAACGCACGAGCAATCCCGACTCTTTGCTTTTGTCCACCGGATAATTGGGACGGATAAGCTTGTCCTCGTCCTTCCAAACCGACTAAACGGAGCAATTCTTCTGCTCTTTCTTTCCGTTGTTGTTTCGGTAAACCGGCTAATTCCAAAGGGAACTGGATATTTTCTAGTACGGTACGTGACCACAATAGATTGAAATGTTGAAAAATCATACCGATTTTTTTACGAAAAACGCGTAATTCTTTATTTTTTAATTTAGTAATGTCTTGGTCGTTGACAATTACTTGACCATCTGTAGGTAATTCCAAGCCGTTCAACAAACGAACTAACGTACTCTTACCAGCACCGGAATAACCGACGATGCCGTAAATGTCGCCTTGTTCCACTTGTAGTGAAACGTCGTTGATAGCGTGGATCGTCCCATGTTTCCCGCCAAATGTTTTCTTGACATTCGTCAATTGGATCAATGACATATCGTTCACATCTTTCTTTACTTATTTTCTCTTAGACAACAAAAAAACTTTCGTCCTTTGCGTTTAGCAAAAGGACGAAAGTTTAGACTTCCGTGTGACCACCTTGATTCGCTGCTATTTCACAATAACAACCTCGTTCAGTACTTGACGCTAGTCGCATACTGCTGTGCTATAACGGGCACTCCCGTAGTCAGTTTGCTTGCGCTCACTCACTCTGCTCTAAGACCATCTTCCATCTCATTTCCGTTACCCTTTCACAGCAAACCGGGCTCTCTTGAAACATCTGTGACATGTACTCTTCTTATCAAAGCTTTCAATATGATTGTTTATGATTATAGCAGTTACAAGAATCAGTGTCAAACGTTTATTTGAACATCGTGTTTCTTAAAGTGCGTCGAATTCTGCTGCATCGACATCTTTAAAACTCAATAACCAAGCAGTCATTTCATCTTCATCGTTCAAAACAGCGATATTCTCACTGATTTTTTCATTCACAGATGAGACTGTTCCAGATAATGGACTTGCAAATTCAGTAACTGCTTTTTCTGCTTCTACTTCAACTAGTGCATCGCCTGCTTGATACGCTTTACCGATTTTTGGTAAGTTGGCAAACGTGATCTCACCTAGATCTTCTTGCGCTTCTTTTGTCAAACCTACACAGTATTCTTTTCCATTAAATAAAATCCAAAGGTTATCTTTCTTCTTTAAGTGTTTCCCAGCCATTTTAATTGAATGCTCCTTCGTATATTTTTTCATTAAAACCGATTGTGACCAGTTGATTGTCTTTGACGATCAATGGTCGTTTGATCAACATGCCGTCCGTAGATAACAGCTGACTTGCTTCTGTGAGGGATAATTCATCGATTTGATCTTTTAGACCAAGTTCACGATACTTCATCCCGCTTGTATTAAAGACACGGCGAAGCGGCACATCAGAATCCTTCAACCATGATTCGATCGTTTCTGCCGTAGGCGTATCTTTGACCATATCGACCGCTTGATACGTTACTTGATGATTGTCGAGCCAAGCCTTGGCTTTTCGACAAGTGGAACACTTTGGGTACTCATAAAAAGTAAACAACTTACGTTACCTCCTAGAATTTTTTACCGGTGCTTCATTTTGATAACGCATAGATAAGATCAATCCGATCCCAATCATATTCCCTAAGATCGATGAACCCCCTTGACTGATAAACGGCAATGGAATCCCAGTTAATGGAAGTAAGCCGATATTTGCGCCAATGTTTTCAAAGACATGGAATAAGAGCATCATGATCAATCCACTTGCGATATAGGCATAAAACTCATTGTTCGTATCGAAGCAGACACGTATCATACGATAAATCAATACAAAATACAAGAAAATGACAAATGCGCCACCAATAAAGCCAAAATTCTCGCCAATGACAGTGAATATCATATCCGATTCTCGGACTGGCACGTAAATGTTGCTGACGTTAAAGCCTTTTCCGAACATCCCACCTGTTCCGATTGCTAAAATCCCTTGGGCGGGTTGGAAGCTAAAGCCCGACGTATCATGAAATGGATCGAGCCAAGAATCGATTCGGGCAAATTGGTAAGATTTGAACCCAACAGTATATAGGAATTCTCTTCCTGATTCTGTGGTCACAAGGAAAATCGTTCCTGCCCCCACAATAAATGCTAAAGCAAAGATCGGACCAATGATTTTCCAAGAAATCCCTGACATCAAAAAGACGCCACCAAAGATCGCCAGAAAGACGAGCATCGTCCCAAAGTCTTTTTGCGCCATGACTAACGCAATCACAGGAATCGAAATGATCAACATCTTTGCAATCAGCCAAAAATCAGATTTGATTGTTCGAACTTTGACTTGCGTATTGTGCTTCGTTACGATCAACGCCAGCATCAAAATATAAGCGATCTTCATAAGCTCGGCTGGTTGAAATGTGACACTTCCAAAACGGAACCAGTTTTTTGAACCAGTACTTGCCGCCAGATTCTGGTCGTAAAATCGTAAGAGCAACCCCATGACAAGCAATCCTAGTCCATAGAGATAAGGTGTCAATTTCCAGATCCATTTTGAATTGATCCGCATGACGATTGCAATCGCTACTGCTCCCACAAGGTACCAAATGATCTGCATCCCGACACCTCTTGTCACAGAAGGACCGTTTGGATCATGTGTCAATGCAACGTATAAGGATAAAATCCCAATCAAACATAATAAAAATACTGGTAGAATGACTCCGTAATCAATGCGGTTATCATTCGAAGTTTTTATTTTTTTTTCCATTTTTCATCCCTTTTCCTAAAAACCATACTGCTCTATATTATAGCTGTCTCCTTCTATAAATGAAAGCCAAAGCAAATGAGATTTGCGAAAAATTAATCTTATTCATTTCTCTTTATCCTTTCTTAAGATAAAAACGAAAAAAACGCTTATTCAAGGGAGAAGTTCTATTGATTCCGTCTGATATTTTTCATTTTTTCTTTTCCTTTTTATAGAAATCCAAGATCTCATTTCCTACTTCTAATAACCGTTCAGAGGTCAAATGGGTCCGTTGGATCAAATAGAACTGACGAGATTCAGCTAAAGGTTCAACGTGTATCCCTTTTGGTACTGCTCGTTTGGATAATATGGATCGTCCGATTCCTTCTTTCAACATCGCCACAATGACTTCATTACTTTTTACAAGCATTTTCTTCCCTTGGATATTCTTTTCTTCAAAATAACGTTGCGTGTAATGGAACACACCTGAAGAAGATTCCCTGACTAGCCATAGCTCACTCTTAGGATCACCTGCAACGACCAACGCATCTTCAAGTAAAGAAAAGCGTTGTACTCCGGTTGTTTCTAAAGGTTTTTCGATAAAACCAAAATCAGCTTCATGTTTTGCCACTTGCTCCAAACTCTCATGAGAATTCGCAAAAGCAATCGAAAACTTGATTTTAGGAAAACGCACGATCAACTCTTTCATCAATTGAGGCAATAAATACACAGCAAATGTATGGGAAGCGACGATCCGGCACACTTCTTCTTCATTTTTTTCATCCGCTAATTGTTGTTGTGTTGTTTCCCATTCTTCCAATAAAACCAATGTTCGTTCATAAAGCAAATCCGCTTGTTTTGTCGGTTTCATCTCTTGTCGTCCATTACGCTGGAAAAGTTCCACCCCAAGATCCCGCTCCAATTGTTTGATTTGATTGGACACCGCAGGTTGAGACAAATAGAGTAATTCAGCAGTTCGCGAAAAATTTCTTGTTTCATAAACGACACGAAAGGTTGTTAATAATTTAAACATCTAACCACTTCCATTATCTTTTTTTATAGTAACTATAATAACTATTTGATTTAAATATATCAAAAAGACTCTATAATGAAAAGTGTAAGGAACAGGTTGTGGACCTTCAGTTACACACACCTCACAGCCTTCCAGACAGCTTACTGCAACGATAAGGAGAAGCATCCATGCAATTTGTTTTTTCCCATTGAAAAACTTTACTATTCTTCGTAACAAGCAGTTTTCATCGTTGGCTACTTATCGTTGCAACGAGTCTGTCCTTGATTATCAATAAAAAAGGAGAGTAATGTATGAAGCATTTCTTGAAGATTGTTCCGATCCCGATTTGTGGGTTGATCCTTGGATTGACTTCTTTAGGGAATCTTTTAAAAGACTATCATTTGACGCATTTAGGGAATTTTGTAGGCGCGATCGGTATGCTTTTGATGCTGTTGATCATCGGCAAACTGATCCTTTTATTTGAACACACGAAGCAACATCTATATGATCCAATCGTCGCTTCCGTCTCGCCGACCTTTACGATGTCTTTGATGGTCATCTGTACGTATTTTGTTTCTTTCAAATCAATTGCGCCAATCGTCAAATTGATTTGGTTAGCCGCAGTGATCTTCCAAATCATCTTGGTTCTGTACTTTAATTACCATCATGTAGTTAAAGCAGACTTGTCAATAGAAGCAATTTTTCCAAGCTGGTTTATCGTGTATGTTGGTTTTGGTGTCATCACAGTAACTGCTGGAAACTTTTCTCCGATCCTTGGAAAGATCTTCTTCTGGCTTTCGTTAGCTTGTTATGTAGTACTACTACCAATCATCATCCATCGAATTTTCTTTGTCAAAAATATGGCGCAACCAACCTTGCCATTGACTGCGATTCTTGCAGCACCTGGTTCTTTGTGCCTGACAGGGTACTTAAAAAACTTTGAAGACCCAAATTTGGCCTTAGTCATGACGTTGTTCCTTGTTTCGCAAGTACTTTACTTTATCGTTTTAGCCATGTTACCACGTCTGTTATTGCTTGATTTTTATCCAAGCTTTGCAGCCTTTACTTTCCCATTGGTAATCTCTGCTACAGCAATCTCTACTGCCACTGCTTATTTCCATCAATTAGGGTTTGCTACAGGGATCTTAGATGGATTGAAAGTCATCGAGTGTTTGATTGCCTGTGGCATGATCGCTTACGTCTTAGGACACTATGCCATCTACTTGATTAAAGAACACAGTCAACATAAACATCACCTTTCAAAGGGATTGATAGAATAGACTTCACCTTCTGTCTTTTTCACTTAGTAAAAAGGCAGAAGGTTTTTTTGTATTCACGAAGAAACAATTAAATGATACTATATTTTAGAAAAACTTTTTCTTAAATGAAAGGAAAGAATCAAATGAATGCTTTATTCACTTATATAAAAACGCTGAAAAAATTTGGTGGCCGAAAAATCTTACCCGGACTACTACTCGCCTTTTCTGTCGCAGTCATTAGTCGACTACTGGGACCCTTTGTCCCTCAACTCGGTGCAGGAACGATTGCGATTTTACTTGGTATCGTCTTAGGAAACACCTTGTTTAAGCAACCTGAACTTGCGGTGGGTACCAAATTTGCCGAAAGTAAACTATTAGAATGTTCCGTTTTCTTGCTTGGTGCAACTGTGACGATCCAAACGATTGCACAGATTGGTATCAAAGGTGTAACTTTCGTGTTACTCCAAATGACTGTCACGATTCTTGGTGCCTATTTCATCGGAAAAAAACTATTGTTCAGCGATACATTTTCCTTGATGATGGCAGGTGGAAACGCCATTTGCGGTTCTTCAGCCATTGCTTCGATTGCTCCAGTGATCCATGCAGATAAAGAAGAAAAGGGTCAAGTCATTACCTTGGTCAATCTTTTAGGAACAGTGATGATGTTGACACTTCCCTTTTTAGGTCTCCAACTCTTTGGTGATCAACTGATCGAAAAAAGTGCACTTATAGGTGGTACTTTACAATCCGTTGGACAAGTTGTTGCTGGAGCAAGTCTATTAGATGCTTCTGTCGTGCAATTTGCGATGCTGTTTAAAATCATGCGGATCATGATGCTTGTGGTCGTGGTCTTCCTCTTTGAAAAATTTATGACAAAAAAACAGCCGGCCGTCTCGTCTACGTATACGCCAAAAAACCACAAACGAAAAATGCCACTTCCTTGGTACGTTTTAGGCTTCTTGATCGTGTGTTTAATCAACAGCTTCTTCACCATTCCCCATGTGATTGATCAAAGCGCTAGTTTTATTAGTGGTTGGTTTGAGGTCACTGCATTAGCTGCAATTGGCTTACGTTTGGATTTTGCAAAGTTCATGAAAGAAGGAAAGCGATTCTTGACGTATGGATTGACTGTGGGACTTTTACAAACGATCATGGCTTTATTCTTTATTTGGTTGATCAAACTATAAGTAAAAATAAGCACCAACAGCTCGGAAAGAATTTCTATTTCGAGGTGTTGGTGCTTATTTATGCTGTTATCTGGTAGTACAGCCTAATGAGCTAAAATATTTTCAAGCACTAATAGTTGCCGTTTGATCACTAACCCATTTTCAGCTTTCCCCATATACCCAGTCAATTGTCCATTTTGTCCAATCACTCGGTGACAAGGAATAACGATTGGCAGAGGATTCAAACGATTGGCTTGACCAATCGCACGAGCTGCCTTTGGTTGCCCGATTGCCTGTGCCACTTGTTTATATGTGCGACTTTGTCCATAAGGGATTCTTGTGAGCACTCGCCAAACCTTTTGTTGAAAGGCTGTTCCTCTTTGGAAAGATAAAGGTACATCGAAAACGTGTCTTTCACCTGAAAAATACTCTTCCAGCTGTTGTTTTGCCAAGGATAAAATCTGAGCATTGGCTTCTTCATTTTCAGAAATCCGTTCAAAAGAGACAGCTGTTAATCCTTTTTGATCGGCATCAAGCCACAAAGGACCGATTGGTGTTTCAATTTTCATTTTTGTCCGCCTTCCTCCTCACTTATTTTATTTATCATCTATGATTCAAGAAAAAAAAGCAACCTAAAAGTTTATTTAATGCCATAGAGATGGTACACTGAATAAGGCGCTTATAACATCTTTTATTTTTGTTATTTAAGCATACTTTTATATATAGAGGTTATATGAAAAAAACATGCTTGAAAGGAACGAAAACATGAAAATATCAATTGTCATCCCTTGTTTTAATGAAGAAAAAACTGTCCCACTTTTTTTTGATGAAGTCGAAAAATTTCGTGGCGATTACGAGTTCGAGTATCTTTTTATCGATGATGGGTCCAGTGATGGTACCTTGGCTGCCATCAAAAAATTAGCGAATGTACATGAATCCGTTCGTTTTGTCGCTTTTTCACGAAATTTCGGAAAAGAAGCCGCACTATATGCCGGCCTGCAAGCCTCTACAGGAGACCTTGTCACTGTCATGGACGTCGATTTACAAGATCCGCCTGAATTATTACCAGTGATGATCGATAAAGTCATCAACTCCGATATCGATTGTATCGGTACACGCCGTTCTACTCGTGAAGGTGAACCAGCTATCCGTAGTTTCTTTGCGAAGAAATTTTACCAATTGATCAATAAAATCAGTGATACTGAAATGGTTGACGGTGCAAGAGATTATCGCATGATGACTCGCCAAATGGTGGATGCGGTCTTAGAATTAGCGGAATACAATCGCTTTTCAAAAGGATTATTCAGTTGGGTAGGATTCAAAACAGAGTATCTCTCATTTGAAAATCGTGAACGCGTTGCCGGTGAAACGTCTTGGTCATTTTGGAAATTATTCAACTATTCAATCGATGGGATCGTCAATTTTTCTGACACGCCATTGAACATCGCCTCATTTGTTGGCGCATTATCATGTATCGGTTCAGGAATCGCCATCTTATTTATTATTTTACGTGCGTTATTATTTGGTGATCCAACATCCGGCTGGCCTTCACTCGTCTCAATCGTCCTATTCATCGGCGGAATCCAACTCCTTTGTCTTGGCATCATTGGGAAATATATCGGGAAAATCTTCCTAGAAACGAAAAAACGCCCAGTCTATATCGTACGGGAAACTGAAAAACAAAAAGCCCACCAAATTGGTGAACAAACAGACAAATAATCAATGAATAAAGCTATCCTTTAAAATTAGAGGGTAGCTTTTTCTTTATGATAGCCAGTTAAAATAACTCTCATTATAAAAAGTTGTTTTAACTGATTGCGTTTTATCTATCCATTCATTGCGTATACTTATAGATGATAACGTTTCTATCTGTTAATTATAGCTGATAGCATTTTTTATGTTAGATTTTTGACTAATCCGTAAGAGTGGAGTTATTACATGGATAATTTTTTAGTAATAGTTGCTTACTTTTTTCTCTCTCTTCTCTATATATTTTTATTCTCATTGGCTTTTTTTTTTGAAAATGGAAAAATATCGTAAACAAATCTTCGAGAATAAATACTTATTACCAGATATTGAATACACAAAAGAGTATTATTTGATTACGAAAAGAAGTAATCTATTTGTTTTTACTGGCTTAACTTCTTGTATCATAGCTAGCATATTTTTGATAAATAACAAATATTACTTAACTTTAGGATGCGCCTTATTTGCTGTACTCTGCTTACACTTATCTCTAGACAAATGGCGATACTTTAAAAGAACAATCTCTCAAGGTTACCTAGTAACCTACAGAAAAAACTATATTCTATCTATTTTTTTACAGAACCAGAAGAGCAACAAAAGATTCTTTCTAGGCAAAGAGTCATGCTTGTACTCGCATACCTAGGAGCTTTTTCAGCAATTATAATTGTAAATTGTATTCTTTGTTCTAAAATTTTTGATTTGTAAGAATGATTAAGTAAATTTCCCCTGTAAGGCACTATGCAGAAAGTTATTCAAGAAGCTTTACATATTTATAAAAGAGGAGAAACAGCATGCATAATTTCTTGGTTATGACCAGTTATTTTTTTCTATTACTTATGTTAATTACATTAGTATTCTTAAGCTACATAAACACTAAGATAGAAGTGTTCAAAAAGACAGTAATTAAACGTAATATTCTGAGTTTCAGTACAGCTGAAGCAAATGAATATATTCCGATTCTTAGAAAAAGTAATCGTTTTATACTTTTCTCATTAATTTCTTGTATTTTGTCAATTTTTTTTATAACCGAGAATAACATACCTTTCTCCATACTATTTATTATCCTAGGTATAATTTTTTGTCTTGTAGCTTTACAAAAATGGCGATATTTAAAAAAAACAATTTTAGCAGGATATTTAATCATTACTAAAAAAAAGAATCATTTTACTTATTTTTTCACTAATTTAGAAGAGAAACAAAAAATCCTGTCCTGGCAAAGCAAAATGATCTACTCAGTTTACTTGATATTTATTTTTGGTTCCTTGTCACTGTTTATTGGTTTAATGACTACAGTTTAACAAGATAAACCAAAGTGCTTTTCAACTTTGATTTATCTTGTTTCCTGATTGTTATGCTCCAATAAAATGAGAATATATCCCCATTAAAGTGATACCAATTACTGCTAGTGCAGCAACAACGGTTGAAATAGAACCAGTAATACCAACAATAATTGCTCCTATAGCACCTATGATAGCTGAACCGTACGCATAAAGCAGTACAACGGCTGTGGTTGATACCAATACCCCAACAATTAGCTTAGTATCCCACTCAAACGTCCCATTCTCCAACTGTTCTACGACGTCCTGATAAACTGGATCTGGTAAGGGGGAATCAACAAGCGGACGTAAGTAAATCTCAATCTCTAATTGAAATTTGGATGTAATTTCATGGTCTCCGTGCTTCAACTCTTTCTCAAAGGTCATCAAGATACGTGTACCTATTAACCCTTCTTTCGTTGCTAATCCAACTGCAATCGCTCCATTATCTACTTTTGGTCCAAGTTCGTTGATGACATCTTCAAAACTTTTTGTGTCTCCTTTAAGATACTCACTGTATTCCACGATCGACTCAGTGATTTCATTGTAATAAGGAGACATATCCACTTTTTTATCCTTCACTAATACAGAAATCCCATATTCTTCTCCTGAAATAGACCACTCCATATGAGGTTTCAAATAGACCACGTAATTTGGTGCTGGCTCTATACGTACTTCTTGTTCAAATTCAAATGCTGTTTCTGCTACACCGAAATTTTTATACAGCTTCAATAACTCTCTTTTCGCAATTGCTTCTGGCGATACAGAAAAAGATGAAATACCTCGATCTCTACCTGACACAGCAACTTTATCGATACCTACTCCCGCTGTGGTCAGTTCAATAAACTGATCAAATGCCCATTGTTTAGGCATAGGAAATCCTAAATTACCACTAAAGCCTGAGGACATATTAGATACAAAAGCTTGAGTTGCATAACTCGCATCAATGATTTTCTGACAAACATTTCTAGTACCATAAACGCCAACATTATATGTCTGGTCTGATGAAAGAATTGACCATACTCCCGCAAAATAAGGTAAGACGGTTCCGGGGATATTTCCGTCTTGAATATCCACATCACATGCAAAATAAATGGTTGTTCCTAGAGGAAAACCTAAGTTATATGCTGCTTCAATCGCCAGTTTTCCATCTTTTAGGCCTTGATCTTGCGTGAAATAAGATTCATACCAACCGCCATCTTGGTAGATAGGAAAAATAGCTAAGCCAACTTGTGTAATTGCTTCTATCTCTTCGAATGATAAACTTTTATCACGTTCGTCGGCTCCTGTTCCAACCGTACCTGTCAAGTAGCGTCCAACAATCGAAAAACCTTGTGATTTCAAACCTTCCGCTGTTTCTTTAGTCAAAATTGTCGAGGTGTCAAAGGCCTCTGCTGAACGATTCGTGTTCCCGTTTGATGTTAGTAAACCTTTCATCACGGTTAAATCCGACGTTTGATTATACGGTGGCAATACCATAAACTGTCGGAAAGCAAGAATTTGCTCCGCAATATATGACGTAAAGTTTCCTGAAAAATCACCTTGTTTGTTATAACCGTTCACATAAAGACCGTATTGCAAAATTCGAACAAATGGACCGATGTCTCCTTGATTTAGTACTGGGGTACCCGCTTCAGTCCCAGGACCATAATTACCATTTGCTGTATTTGTATCCATACCAATTTCTGCTTGAAGACCATAAATCAATGCTGTATTGGTTTGACGCTGATAAACGCCATCACAAGGCAAAATCCCCGTATATTGCCAGTACTCTCGATTCAATCCTTGTTGCATCGAGCGAATCGTCGCATCTCCACTTGGTACTAAAACAAAAGCGCTCATATCAAACAAGGCTTTGGCCCATGTGGAATCTAATGTACTATTGACTGATTCAAATCCTGCGGCAATTTTTAACTGCTTTATTGCATTGTCATTGTCCGTTGTGTAAATGGTATTAAACTTTCCAGTTCCCATTCCTTTACAACGAAATGCACCATCAATCAACTTTACAAAATTACTTTCATATGTGTTGATTAGATTGGGGGTGACTTCTTTATCCCATAAAGCAGAAGTGGTAGCACCGAAGTTATCAACTAATGTCGTAATTCCTAGTTCATGTTGTACCGCTCGAATCAATCCATAAATCGTATTCCATCCAGTATAACCATCTTCCGGTACTGAACCAAAGCCTGCTACATTTCCATATGTCTCATTCAACCATTGCTGTACCTCTAACACCCAAGGATCACGTGTTTGTTTTGCTTTCTTATCCATTCTTTTCACTCCTCAACATTATTTTGATTCGAATCACTTAGATATGTTGAGATTTTTTAGAATTTGTGACAGTATTCAGGAAATATTTTTCTTGAAGCAAATATTTTTTTAAGCGTTTCTTCATTCTCTCCACTCTTTTACGCACTGACGGATGGTAGTCCTTTTCTGAAAACATGATTTTCGCTGCTTCAGAACAAGTAAACCCTTCAACTAGCAATGAAAAGAAGAACCCATCAAGTGGTTCTTGCTTTTGATAATTACAAACCATCTCTTTTAAATCGATAGTTGAATCAATTTCCACCGATGACTGACTCTCTATAAATCCAGGATCTAAAGATTGCCAACGCCCAGCATCATAAGTAATCCCATTTTTGTCATTCTTATTGTTTGAACTTTTTTTGTAAAGACGCCATACATCTTTCTCAGCAATTGCTAAGCGATAGAGAAACAAATTTTTAAACTTCAACTCTTTCTTCTTTCTTTCCAGTCGATAATCTTCAATCGCTTTCCATGTAGCTAACAGATAAGTACTATAAAAATCTTCAAAAGGTATGTATACGCCCAATTTCTCTGCTGAAATTTGGGCATTTTTAGCACTTTTTTTTAAATATGGAAAAAAATCTCTGAGTATTGCTTCCAGTAACTCTCCATTTTGTTCTATTACATACAAATCCACTCTTTCTGTTATGCTTATCCAAAAACTCATCATTAGCCACTCCATTCATTCTTTTGAAAGGATATGTCGATAAGTTGAATAAATCTGTGACATAGAATCTACTCTTTATTTTTCTATTTTTTGGATATTAGCTGCCTTTTTTTAATTTCTGTTCAATCGATTCGATGATCTGACGAAAATATTTTGTTAGATTTGTTTCTGCCATATTCTCTAAAATACTTCCGATTTCCGTCAGTACTAAGAATGTTGTAAATACTTGCACTAGTGTGAATTCAAGTTGAACATTATTTTTTGATAGAACGATGTCCACGACGCTTGTCAAAATCAATAAAATAAAATGACTAAGCTTCTTCCACAGACCTTGCCAGCTCAAATTAGAATACCAAGTTCTTTGTACTTTCGCTTTTAGCCAACCAGTGAATAAATCTAATAAAATCAACAAAAAGAAGATATGAATCAATTCTTTTTCAGTTTCAAATAAATGTATAAAAATCTCCATTTTACTAAACATTATCTCCCTCTTAACTGATCACTTCGCAACATTTTTCGTAATAGAATTTACGTGAAGCTAATCCATTGTATCCACCATTTACTTTAAATGTCACTTGTTCAACAGTAGGTGATAATAAACAGAAATCATTCATCCCATTGACCTCCCACCAATAGCCAGCACTTGACCAAGGATATCTTTCAGCCACATAAGTTACTCCTTGATTGACAACTTCTGGATCTGCGATTGATAAAGAAAACTGTGTATAGTTATAACGACCAGTTAGTTGAATAAACCCTGCCCCTTTGAATTTTCTACCATCCCCACTAAAAACATTTCCAAGGTCACTACGCCCTTCATAAGCTTCTCCAGAAGCAAGTTCTATGCGCCATTTCCCACAACCTGACTCGTGACTACACTGGCTAATAAAATGCTGTAAAGGATTAAGTTCAGTGATACGATACACGTTGATGCACTGATTTAAATCGTTGATTATCTGCTCTGAAAAATTACTCCATCCAATTGCTTCAAGTTGGCTCCTAGTAATCTTTCGCGTAAGTGTATCATTCGACTCTTTCATGATCATCAGCTCTTGCCCAACTAAAATAAAGTCAGGATTTTTGATTCCATTCCATTGTTGTAATTGACTAACTGATACCCCAAATTTTTCACCAATCCTACTTAACGAATCTCCAGATTTTACAACATACTTCATTTTGATTCTCCTCTCAAAATTTTTGCGTATTTAAATACGTTTAATATGTCGATAAAATGAAGAAAATTGTGACAAAAAAGCATCGGCAGAATACCGATGCTTTAAATCGCTTATTTATTTAATGACTTATAAATAGATTGAGCACAAAAAATACTGGTTTATGGAATTATTTTTTTCATAGGATACATAATGACTTGATGTTCTTTCACTTCCTCGCTGAATAAAAACAATCTATCTGCTTCGATCCTGTACTTATGATCTTTGATCACATTTGCATAGTTCACACTTGCTGGATCTGGTTCTAAATGGAAGTTATCTTGATTAACTGAATATATTCCAGCATACTCTATCAGCCCAGACAGATTGATTCGCTGTACTTCACCTGATTCATTGAAGATCAAAATACCTCCTCCCTCCAGTTTCCAGGAATACTTAATCAAGAGATCGTGTAACTGGTCGTGGGAAATATCGCTTTTTATTTTTAATTTCTGATATGCTTCATCGAGTTTTCCCGGACCAGGAAAGGCTTTTTTATATTCCTCGAATGTTAAATCGTCTGAATCAGCTATTTCCTGTGATTGAGTGCTTTCTTTTGTTTCCGGAACGCTGTCACTCATTTCAAATTGTCTTGTATTTGTTTCGCTACTACAGCCAGCCATTAGTAATAGAAATAGCAGGATGGATATTATTCGTTTCTTCATTCTATTTGATCACTCTCTCTTCATTTCAAAAAATAGAAAGAGGCTTCTTCCCAAACAGTCTATTTTTAGTTTAGCAAATCATTCTTATCAGCAACACTCAGCCATAACCTTCTATACCATTGCCACTTTGTATCAGAAATGTTGAAGTATCTATAGTAATATCCTCCATCCCATACACCAGTTCCATAATCTTGCACATAATCACCTAGAAAATAAAACTGATTATAAGACATTATTGCATGGATACCCGCAATGCCATTGTCCTCTATTGTAAATAAAGGTGCTAATTCGTTGCATCTTATCCCACTAGCTGACGAAGTACTACCTGAACTAGGATTATAAATTTGAACTGAGAACCCTGTGGCATTAATACTATATAGTTTAGCCTTTGGTAACAACTCTTCTGTACTTAAATTATCTGTTGAATTTTTATCTTCTCCTTCGATTATATATGTGCCAGGTTTTGGTTTTTGTGTCGTCAACTTGTCTTTTGAAAAAGGTAGATTATCTACATCAATCCCCTGTTCTTCAAGTTGTTGTATTGCTTTTTGGTTATCTTCTTTCGAAATAACAATACTTTCAGGATCAATTGCTCGAATTGCTGCATCTGCAACCTCAGTATGCATTCCACTAACTATCAAACCAAACAGCATTGTAAACCCCATCAATACTTCCTTCATTTTTTATTCTCTCCTTGATCTTCAATTATAATTCATTACCAAGTGTGTTTATATTTTCGATTTTAGAAGATATCTTCACCAATATAATAAATTATTCGAATAAACTATGACTTCTTAATTATATATATTTATATAAATATATATAATTAGTTATTTAACATTCAAAGATTTTCTGCTCATTTTTGTTAACTTATTCTACTTTTATGTAAATGAATTAGAAAGTATTAATATAAAATTAAAAATGATTATTACGTTATTTAAGTAGGATACTCCTTCTAATATTATCTATTTTAAACTTTATGCTCTATTCTATTAAAAAAGCTTTTAGCGTATTTAGAATCTCATAGATTTCAATTTATTATTATTTAATTTAAGAATAGATAGTATAAAAACATACACATTATTCTTAATATAAAATCAATAAATTTCTATAGTTATTAAATAAATCATCCACTTAAATCTCCTAATTTTATGTTTTTTTATCTTTTTTGCTATATATAATATATTTATTTTTTTCACACAATATAAAATTTTATTTTCCGAGCTAAATTATACAAAAAAACAGGTTGATGAAGAGTAAATTATTCATTAAATATTATGCAAATATAATGATTAATAAAAAATATATGTTTTTTTATTTCTTAGATTTATACTTCAAGAGAACAAATAAATAAGTAAAGGAGTCACTCATGAAAAAAATCTTTTCTTTATTTTGCTTTTGTCAGTACTATTTTTTCTGGGTACAAGGTTTTTGCTGGTGAGCAATTAGTAGACAACGATGCAGCTGCAGGGCAACCGGGTTTGAGTCATATTATGTCAGGGAATTGGACGTGGATCTCATCAGGTTATTTTGGAGACGCAAGGATTAGTTACGACAAAAGTGGTGCATTTTATGCGTATGGCTTTAACCCTACAAATAGAACAAATGTTGGGAATTTTTACGCATATTTAGCTAATCCAGCATTCGAGTCAACAGCTGCTTATAATGTTGCTTCACCGCCAGGGATAGGTGAAGGAAATACTATTGAACAATACTACGCTGCTGTAGGATGGAATTGGATTGGTGCTTTGGGTGCCACTAATTGGAACCTAGATGCAAATGTTGGGAAACCTAATAATGTGAATATTCAGGGTGGTCTGGGTGCAGATGCATTCAAAGTCACATGGTAAAAGGAGATAACTATGGAAAAACAAATAAGAGGAGTTATTATTGGTTTAACGTTGACAACAATCTTGGCAAGCTCTACTTATGCTGTCTTAGCTAATCAACAAACAGATGTACAAGTTAAGTCTGAGAGTAGAGTAATCACGACTTCTCCAGAAGAAGAAAAACAAACAACAATTGAAATACCAACTGTACAAATAGAAGATGAAATCACAACAAAACAAGAAGCAGTCTATCGAATGATCAATGCTATTGATTATTATCACAGTATCGAGATTCATTTTTTAGCGACTAAAAAAGCAGGAGAATTAATTGAATCAATTCATCTAACAGCTGTTAATCTGCCTGACAATCATCTCACGAAAATCGATACTACTTATTCAACAAATAATCGAAGTTTTCTTTTTTACGACAACGGCAATATTAAAACGGAAAATTTTGATTCAAACGATAAAAGCTTAGGCATAGATACTTCCTTTGTTAGGTTAGAAGGAGCATCTAGTAATCATTCTATGACATTAGCCGATAGTATAAAAATTGGTGAGGATGGAGAAAAATTGTACAAGGCAAGACCAGATGCAAATTATTATAGCAATGCAAAAATAGTTGCATTACCTTCCGATTTAGCAATTAACTTATTAGAGGATGAAGCTATTTATGAACTTACAGATACTGGAAAAATAGCTGGACGAAATACAGTAGTTTTAGAAGGTAGCTTATCAGACGCCAATCAAGTCAGATATCAGGCTAATCACTTTAAACTAAATATTGATGCCAAAACTGGCGTATTACTAGGGATGATTTTTACGAACAATGGGATTGAAAAAGACTATTTAAACGTTTCTTCCGTTACGTTCGATCAACTTCCTGAAGACTTTAAGTCTAATTAACAATAAATAGGTGATTCCTATCTATATCAAATCATTTGATAAGAAAGGTTCTTGAAATAATAAGCGCCAAAGGACAAGATACAAGAAGTAGTTGTCCTTTGGCGCTTGTTTTAAATAAAATGATAGGTGATCTATTTATAAATACTTTCTCTCTCTTACCCCAAACTCTCCGTCAATCGCCGCAATCCTTCTTCCAATTTCTTACGTGGGCATCCCACGTTCAATCGCAAAAAATTGTGACTAGCTTTCCCATATACTTCGCCTGACATGATTGCAACCTTGCCTCGTTCGATCATTCGTTGCTGAAGTTCTTCCATAGTGAATGGGAGTCGGGCACAATCGAGCCACATCAAGTAGGTGGCTTCGCTTTTGGTCACGATGATTTCCGGATGATGTTTTTTAAGGTACGCAGTGACAAAAGCAATATTATCATCAATGTACTGATTGAGTTCACTGACCCAGTTGTTTTCTTTTTCATACGCCGAAATCGTAGCAACTAATCCAAAAACACTCGTGGAACCGAGGCCATCAGCTTCTTTCATCTGTTGTAAAAACCGCTGGCGCAAGGACGAATCTGGAATCAATCCGTAAGAAAAAATCAATCCAGGAAAATTAAATGTTTTACTTCCTGATGTGACGACTGCGACATTTTTTTGAATCAATTCTGTCAGTGGTTGATGGTGTTGTCCCTTTCTGAGAATATCCATGTGGATCTCATCCGAAATAATGAACACCTCGTTTTTTTGGGCAAGCTCGATGATGTTCACTAATTCTTTTTTGGTCCACACTCTACCTGTTGGATTGTGGGGACTACACAATAACAAAATTTTATTCTCCGGTTGCTCAAATTGGCGCCTCAAGTCCTCAAAATCCAATTTATAGGCACCTTCTTGATAAATCAATTCATTGCTTACCAGTTTGCGGCCATTCCCAGCAATCAGTTTATAAAAGGCATCATAAGCAGGCGTTTGGATAATCACACCTTCTCCCGATTCGCTTAATAAACAAATCAGTTGCTTGATGCTATAGATGACGGAAGGACTGTAAACCAACCAGTCCTCGTCGATCTGGTGTCCAAAACGTTCTTTGTACCAGTGAGTGACTGCTGATTTAAAATCTGTGTGATTCCAACGAGTATAGCCAAAAATTGGATGTCTTAACCTTTCTTGGAGCGCAGCTTCGACGCCTGTTGGTACTTTAAAATCTGTATCAGAAATCGTAAATGGCAAGAGATCATTTTTACCGAAGCGGTCTTCAATATAATCCCATTGCGTACAATACGTCCCTTTACGATCGATTTGTTCATTGAAAGACATCTTCTACACTCTCCCGATTTCAGAACAACAAGATGTCGTCCAGTTGATTTCTAACAGTCGTCACTTTTGTTCCTATAATGACTTGTACATTCGTATCATCCAAATGAACCACGCCTAATGCACCTAATTTTTTCAGTCGGTCATCATCAACGATCGATCCGTCATTCACCACTAACCTTAGACGTGTGATGCAATTATCTAAAGAAGTGATATTTTCAGCACCACCTAAAGCAGCCAAGATTCCTCGTGCATCAACTGTGCCTTTTCCTTTATATGATACTTCTTCGTCTGTATATTCTGTCTCAGCAGTCATTTCTTCACGTCCAGGGGTCTTTAAGTTTTTGCGTAAAATCACCGTTTTAAATGTAAAGTAATAGATACCAAACCAACAGGCACCCACAAGTAAAACTAACCACCATTTAGTATAAGTCCCTTGCATGACCCCGAAAATAATAAAATCTAAGATACCGCCATCGGTGTTCCCGATTGTTACGCCCAACAAACTCATGACCATAAATCCGGCACCAGTCATCAACACATGGAATCCCCATAAGAGAGGACTGACAAATAAGAAGAGAAATTCGATTGGTTCAGTGATCCCTGTTACAAAAGTCGCAATCACACCTGAAATCAATAATCCTTTGATTTTTGCACGATTCTCTGGCTTTGCGGTTTGATACATCGCTAAAGCCGCTGCGGGAAGGCCAAACATGAATGTCGGCATTTTTCCTTGTGAAAGAAAAGCAGTGGCGCTCGGTGAAATCGCCAATCCTTGTTGCAATTCATTATAAAAAATATTTAGTGCGCCAAAGACTTCTTGCCCATTGATGACCTGACTTCCTCCAGCTTCTGTAAACCGGATCATCGATACTAAAATATGATGTAAGCCAAATGGCAATAAGAGTCGTTCTCCAGAACCGAATAAGAACGGACTAAATGCACCAGAGCGTTGGATCAAATTTCCGATCCCAGTGATCAACATGGCAAAAAGTGGCCAAACCATCGGAATCAACACGCCAACAATTGCTAAAGTTACTGAAGTAATGATGGGTACAAAACGTGTCCCTGAAAAGAAGGCAAAACTATCTGGTAATTGGAATTGATAAAATCGCGTATGGAGCTGATAAACGATTAGCCCGACAATGATCCCTCCCAGAACACCCATAGATAATGTTTGGATACCAAAAACCATTTCTTGACCAGCTTCACGTAATTGTTCACTTGCTGCCAATTGATTCGTTTCTTGCAAATAAAAATTGATCGATATTTGCATCACTACATATCCAACAAACCCAGAAAAAGCAGCCACGCCTTTTTCTTTACGTGCTAAGCCTAAAGGAATCGCCATGGCAAACATCACAGGTAAATAGCTAAAAGCAAAGCCACCAATCGTCGACATAAAGCGAAACATCACCTGTAACCAAGCAGCACCTAAAAATGGAAAAGCAGTAATTGCTGATTCAGCGGAGAACGCACTCCCAATCCCTAAGAACAATCCCATGAAAGCTAACAGTGCGACTGGTAACATGAACGTTTTGCCTAACCCTTGAAAAATCTCCATCCAACTTGCTTTCTTCCCTTTTTGCATCCCTTTTCCCCCTTACTCTATTTCTTACCCTTAAAATGTAAGCGATGACAAAGGCGGTTGCAATACTTCCTGTCCATGTAGAATGGGCATTCATAAATTAGAATCTCCATTCTGAGAAATGACTTGTTTCGCATAATGGATCATCAAAATATCTAACAAGATATCCATTGAAACTCTTGGACTCAAATCAATATTCTGATGATAGATCGTCAACATTTCTGCAATAAATGCGACCGTCGACAATTCTTCTAAAGAACTTGTCGGTTGACCAATAAAAGATAGCAGAGGAACATTTCGCTCCTTTAGTCGTTTAGCATAATCGAGCATTCCTAATGTTTCCCCACTATGACTAATAAAAATAGCAAGATCTCCTTCTCCTAGTTGTTTACTCACTGCTAGCAATTCGTCCCAATCGGTTGAATGCCCCACATTTTTACCAAGAAAATGCAATTTTCGATTCAGGGAAACAGCGACCGGAATACTTTGCCCTACAGCAAACAGTTCAATACGTTGTGCTTCTTTAATCATATTGACTGCGCGATCGATTTGTTTCGGCTCGATTTTTTCTAACGTCTCTGTAAACTGACGAAGGATTTCATTGATCAATGGTTTGAATTCATCCGACACATCAGTAGAACCACTCGTTTCTTCTAATGACCGGTAACTTTTAAGGGCAAACTTAAATTCTTGAAATCCTTTAAAGCCAAGCTTTTTTGCCATTCGAGTAATAGTCGATTGGCTAGTAAATGTTTCACTCGCTAATTCTTCGGCTGTCATGGAGGAAACTTTTCTTGATTGATGCAAACAATAAACTAAGATATTTTTTTCCACTTGATTTAATTCAGAAAATTTATATTGGATTCTCTTATAAAACTGATTCATCTCTTTCTCCTATTCTGGCAGTTTTTCGCCAATGAACGATATGGTCTGTTTTCTTATCTATTCTACCGGAGAATACGATGGAAAACGAGTCTACAGTTAAATTCAGACATGCAAAAAAATCCACAAAAATCGGTAATATGATTTTCGTGGATTCTGTGTTGTTCTTTGAAACAATCCATTGATATGACTATTTATTTTAATAATTTTGCAGCTGCTTCATCTAAAATCACTGTGATATCGGGATGAGTCATCAAGATCGATGCAGGAATCTGCTCTGTTACTGGTCCTTCGATCACTTGTTTGATGATCTCTGCTTTATGCTCCCCGTTAACGATCAATACTAACTGTTTCGCTGCCATGACCGTCTTTGGCCCAAATGTCACAAAGTAATCACCAGGTTCTTCTCCCAGATGTTCTTTTAACGATTCATACATCTGATCTCCTGGAATGACTGGAATGCTATAAGTCTCCTTACTAAAATCCGTATATCCAGGCATGTTTCCACAAAAATGACCATCTTCACCAAGCCCCATCAAGACTAGATCCAATCCACCCGCTTGCGCCATTCGTTTATCCACATCTTGATAATTATCAATAGTCAGTTCATGGATATTTTCAGTAGCGACCCCTATAGGATCATAAAGGGCTTCTTTCAGTCCTGACATAGTCAGACCATACTGCTTGTCCTTTAATGCCACTTCATCAAAATTATAATAATGGATCATCGATGTATCCATCTGTAATTTACTAAGCGTCTCCACTAAAATCTCGTACGCCATCTTAGGCGAATTTCCTGTCGTCAAAGACAAATTCACTCGTTTTTTCTTCAACATTTTTTCCAAGACGATCCCCGCTGTCACTTCACTAAGCGTTTCATAATCTGTTGCAATCACTAAATCCATTGCTGTCCACTTCCTTTCACTCATTTAGTTAAAGTATAATAGTGCGGGAGCGTTTTTGCGGTTGCGTTTTCTTGCGTGGTGACAATTTTACTAATAAAAAATATACTTTCCCTCACAAAAAACAAGTTTCATTACTCATATGAGGGTGTAACTCAAACTATGGTATTATCAATCGAAGACAAATACATAAACAATTTATAAATAAAATTCTTGAAAATTACATAATGAAAAGTGATACTATTTATTGCATTTATTTTGCTATAAAAATTTTTCACTACATATTTAACATACGATTTACAAATTCTATATTAAGGACAGTCAGTTTTAACTAAATGGAGAGAAACTTAACTAAATTACTTTCATGTGATACTACTCAGTTACAATCTAAGCATTTATCATTTTTATTGTTATTTTAAATTCTTTCATTTATTTTTATAATGATAAAAAAATGATTATTTATCTTGTGTGATAAAAAATCACTTATAATTATTTTATAAATAATATAAGGAGTGAGTAATAATGATAAAGTATTCAGGTATGGTTAGTGTAGTATTAGGTCTTATAGTAAATCTTTTATTTTTTGTTGATGATGCAAGCCTTACATTAGGTTTAACCAGTGTCATTCCAATATTTATTTTAGGCTTTATCGGCACGATTTTAGCTATTATTGGTTTTATAAAATTATCAAATAGTTATTTACGTATAACTTGTGTCATTGGTAGCTTAGTGAATTTATTACCAATTTTTTACTTTATTTTTTTAAATTTTGCTATTGGCTAAATAACGTTCAACTTATTAGATAAGATTAGATGAAACAATCATTTAAGGCTCTATAATTTATGGGACTGAAGAATCAAAATTGAATCTTCAGTCCCATTCTCATTTTAAGTATTGACTCTAGTATGATTAAATCACCACAAAATAAACAACTGAGAGGACGATATGCTATATGAATGATTCTATCAAAAAAATGCTGAGATTAATAGATAAAGAGTTGATGATTACTGAGTTCTCTTACGAGATCTTTCATAAAGAAAAGACATTGATCATTCATGCTATTCTCTCACCTGATTCTCGTCTCTGTAGAAGTTGTGGTTCTACTGTGGTAGATGGAAACGGGAAAGCAATTGTGTTGAAAAATGGAAAGAAGGAAATCATTGTCCGCTTTGAACAATACAATCCTATGCCAATGATTATACGCTTAAAAAAGCAACGCTATACCTGTAAAACTGTCGTCCCCATTGGACTGCTCAAAGCTATTTTGTCCGCCCAAGACGTTCAATTGCGGATCCTGTCAGATATAAAATTGCTTCTTTACTGACTGAAAAAGTCTCTTTATCTTTTAATGTGAAAAGTTGTCAGGTATCTTTGACCGTCGTTATTCGTATATTGAAAGAGTTTAAAAGCTATTTACTAAAGCCCACTAAGAGGATTCTCCCCAAAGTATGGATGGTTGATGAATTTCGTTCGCACACTTCCATAAAAGATAAAATAATCTTTATTTGCGCGGATGGAGAAACAGGTAACTTAATTGATATCTTACCTACGCGTAAATTGCCTCGATTAACAAACTATTTCTTAGGCTGCACCAATCCAAAAGAAGTAAAATTCTTAGTCACAGACAGGAACACCGCCTACTTCCAACTCACCAAACGCGTTCTGCCAAATGCGACAGTAGTGATTGATCGGTTTCATATTAGCAAACACGTGAATCAAGCTTTCAATGAGTTACGTATCCGTGAAATGAATGAACTGCGTAAAGCAGGACAGAAAAGCCATGCAGAAAAACTGAAAAAGAACTGGCGCTTTCTGCTAACAAATCGTGCAAACATTAACCACTATGAATATAAAACATGGAAAAGTTTCCGAGCACCTAAATACCCATTTCTTACTGAAGCAATGATGATTGCTCGATTGCTTAGATTTTCCACGCCCCTAAAAAATGATGTGCACCCCAAAAGTTAGACTAGAAATCTAATTAAAAGGGGTGCTTTTTTTGCGGAAATATACATTTGATTTTAAGAAAAAAGTAGTTTCAGACTATTTAAATAACGAAGGCGGCTACAAATATCTTGCACATAAATATCAAATAAATCGTACACTGGTTAGACATTGGGTAAGGATTTATAACTATCATGGTTGGGAAGGCTTGGTTGGAGGTGGCAAAAGCTACACTACAAAATTTAAACTTGATGTTATAGAATATATGGAAACAAATGGTCTTTCTATCCAAGAAACTGCTAAAAAATTTAATATCGGTTCAAATAGAACTCTAAGTAAATGGATAGAGCAATATGAAGAAGACGGTTCTTCTTCACTTGAGAGCCAAAAAAGGGGCAGAAAAATTAGTATGAATTCCAAGCTAAACATTCCTAAAAAACTTAAAGATGAGTCTCTTGAAGAAGAAGTTATTCGTTTAAGAGCAGAGAACGCATATTTAAAAAAGTTAGAAACCTTGATTCAAGAACAAGATTTGAGCAAGAAGAAATCAAGGTTAAAACAATCCTTCAGCTCAAAAAAGAATTTAAATTGAATCTATTACTTTCAATTGCACAATTAGCGAAGTCAACTTATTATTACTGGGTAAAAAAATTAGATAAGCCAGATAAATATAGCAAGATTAAGCAAGAAATTACAGCGATTGTAAAAGAATCAAGAAACTCTTATGGTTATCGTAGAGTCACTTTAGCGTTAAAGATGAAAGGATATACAATCAATCATAAAACAGTTAGAAAATTAATGTCCCAAATGGGACTTACCTGTCAAATCCGAATAAAGCGATATAAATCTTATAAAGGAACAGTAGGAAAAATTGCCAAGAATGTGTTAAAACGAAATTTTTCAGTAGATACACCCAATAAAAAATGGGTGACAGACGTCACTGAATTCAAGATAAAAGGAAGAAAAATCTATCTATCTCCTATACTTGATTTATTTAACGGAGAAATAATTAGTTATAGTATATCAACTAGTCCAACATATAAACTGATTGAAGAAATGCTTCAACAAGCAATTAAAAAAAAGGGAACTGAGGGTTCACTGATTCTACATTCAGATCAAGGATGGCAGTATCAGATGCCACAATATCAAAAAAAATTAAAAGAGAATAACATTATTCAAAGCATGTCTAGAAAAGGAAATTGCTTAGATAATTCTGTAATAGAAAATTTTTTTGGTGTGCTTAAATCAGAGTTTTTTTATCGAGAAAAATTCCGATCAATTGAGACATTTCAAAGTAAATTAAATGAGTATATTAGATGGTATAATAACAAAAGAATAAAACTAAAGTTAAATGGACTATCTCCAGTAGAATATCGGAAACAGTCCATTAAATAGTTCAACTTTTGGGGTTCAGTTCAAAAGGAGGCGTATCCCTTTTTCCATGAATTAGTTGATGCTTTTCGAGACAAAGACCCTGACTTGTTTTTCTCCTTATTAGCAGAACTTCCTGAAACGTTAAATGACGGCTTTCGTGAGAAACTTCAAAACCTTCTGACTTACCAAGAAGGCATCGCCAATGCGATGATTTATCCTTACTCCAATGGAAAAATAGAAGCAAAAAATACCCACATAAAAACAATGAAACGAGTATCCTACGGATTTAAATCATTTGAGAACATGAAAATTAGAATCTTTTTGACCAATCAATTAATCAAAGTTAGATAACAAAAAATCTGAGCCAGAATGAGGTTCATTTTGACCCAGATTTAATTTTTCGCAACTCATCAGTCCTTATTGACAATGAGCCTCATTTAACAGTGATTATTTCCTCTAATTTGGATATATTTCTCTTAGATACTCTACCCTATGATCACTTTTCTATTAAAATTTCATTTTAGTTATTAAATAAACTCAAAGACTCAGTATTTATGGTAACATTGTTTTAAAGAAAAGAAATTTGATCTGAATATAATAAGCATTTTATTCTTCATTTTGACAATGACTTTCTATAATTTTTTACTGAATCAATAAACGTATATAAGACCACTTACCGAATTCAAAGCAAAACTTAAGTACATTCTACTAGAATAGTTTAAAAACAAACTTGATTGAAGTATTTTTTTTAGGATTAACATTCTCTCTGTCAATGAACATTACAGTGAACTAACCAAAACATCATAATAATTTATCCGTAATTATGTGTTTAAAGAATTAGATATTACTTTAATGATATCTTTATGAGAAATTCAATCAAAATACTCGCAAGCAGATTGATTACCTAATGTGCGTTCACCTAAGATATTTACTCAACTTTGATAGATTGCTTACTGAAACTATAATTTGATCCATTATTCGTTTATTCTATGCTAACATATTTCTTCCGTACGTATACTTTTTATAAAAGCTGTCGCTGAAAAAAATGCAGCTTTTATTAACCAATACTATGTTGTTGTCGCTAGATTTAACTACTGCAAATGGAAATACCTGATTGCAACTGAACAAAAAAGAAATTTTTTAGCGTTTCTTTGTCTTTCATTCGTTGTGATTATTCTGATAACTAACTTATTCACGAAATTAGCCGTATTTTATAGTGAAAGTCTGTTTCATGCGCATTTTTTTAGAAAAGCAACGGATTAACCTTTCAAAAAGACTATCCAGACTTATCTGTTAATTGTTATTATAAACAAAATGATGGTACAACTTATAAACCATCACACAACTAAATTACTCTTAAAGTCTACTAATCTAACAATATAAAAAAGAAGCTATGTTCACAACTTGTAGATGACGAGAAATTTTGTCTCATAATAATACTAGACAAAAATTCTGTTACATAAAGTAAAAAAGAAAACGTTTGTTGGTAAATAATACGAGATTCCTTCTATTCAATAATATCTCACTATGAAATTCAGATCAGCACAACAAGAATTTCTAAAAGATAACTAAAACAATATTCTCTACTCTCTCTTTATTTTATACACATTAACGCTCATGTGTCATTCTAACTGATGAATCAGATTGCTTGGAATAGTCCCTAAAATTACCTCTTCTCGTTCGAATATCTACCAACGAATTTTTTTCTATTTGTTCATAAAGATGTTCTTGTGATGGTGAAGCTATCTCCTTAAGATTCTCATAAATCGGTTCTGTCTGTCTTGGGCTAGATGTTCCTTTAATTTCTGCATAAATCGTTTCTGGTAATTTATTTTGTGGTTTTGGATTTGTTCTTAGCACGTTCAAATCAAGATCTGCATAAGTTACCTCAAAGGATTCAGGTTGTACAGTTACTGTCTGAACTTTTTCTTCTAATCTTCTTGGAGAATGTCTTCTTCGGTTTTCTTGACTTTTTTGAGCTGCTGCTAGCAACATTTTGCACGTTTCTTCTTTTTGTTGTCTGGTCATCACTTTAGCTTCATCTTCTCTTCTATAGCTAACTGTCGTTTCTTTTCTTTGCGGACGTTCTGTTTCATTATGTTTTTTTCGTGGATCTAAATAACTTACTAATTGACTAAATTTTCCCATATGGAAACACTCCTAACATTTCTGTTTCTGATTTACGTTAATTATATGACAGAAATAGTCAACAAAAAGGAATCGATTCATTTTTTACTAGCTATTGAATATTCCGGTAATAAATATACTAAAAAAAGATTCTATAATAGCTAGGCTTGCAAAAAAATAGAAAAAGGGAGAGCCAAGTTGATAAAATCAAGTCGTCTAAAGCAAACTCTCTCAAGAAAGTAAATCTCCATGGATTATCATACTAAAAATTCTTTAGTTTAACCGATAAAAAAATCGTTTTTTCTACAAATTGGCTGTCTGAAAAGAAAGAAGAAATCATTACCTTCATCTTGATTCATGGACGCTTAGATTCCGCTCCTATTGTCCAGAATGTGGATATCAAAAATGAAGGACTCGCGACTAAATATGGTACCCACGAACCCACGATTCAAATCCTACTGATTCTTTGTCTAAAGTCTAAAAAAACTAAATTTCTATGTAAAGAGTGTGGTCAATTTTCTTGGCTGAAACTTCTTTATTCAATAGAAATTGTTTGATTTCTGTCGGTTTGAAACGAAAAATTATTACATAATTAGCGATCGATAATTAAAAAAGCTTTTGTTGATAAAGCTAACCTATTTCTCCACATTTAAGTAGGATTATAATACTTGTTAATTTCTTCTTCATAAACAGTAAACAAACAGATGGGGAATGCTTTTTCGAGGGGGGGATACCTTATAAATACAACTTCCTGAGTGATTTCGTAAGAAACTTACATACTTAAATAATTATAGAAAATACTTCCTAGTATTCTACATTAACCGAGTATTAGAAGGGAAAAACAATTAAATCAAAAATCATTAAACGTGTCGCTTAGAATTATCGTAATTTACTCCATTTCTATGACTGTATTTACTAATTTCAAGGTTTAGTTTTACAGAACAAAAAAGAACCAATCGAAGCGTAGTTATGCTTTGATTGATTCTCAATGAATTTCTTTCAATTTGAACTTACAATACTATTTGTCAAAGAGCCGATATGTTCCATACTTATCATAAATGATATCATAAATGATATCATTAATCATATACGTTTAACAACTTCATTCCACTAGTTAGGATATCCTATTATAATAGGCTTTTTTTGCTACATAAATTACCCACAAATTTATAAGTAAGCCTTATACGTCACTTAAATTTTTGTATGATGCTCCTTCTCAATTTCTCTAGTCATTTCATGTATGAGCATCAATCAATGATAAGTTCAATTTTTTACATAATATTTGTCAAAAAATAGTCCGCTCTCAAAGGGGAACCAATAGCAACTTCTTTATCTCCCCTTTTCTTATTACTCTTTTAATTATCCAAATAGTATTTCTGTGAAAATTCTTTGATGACTTGTTGTAATTGAGTAAAAATCGTTTTTCCAATTATAATTATCAAAAATTAACGGCTTCTATTTTCCATTGACCCTATCATGAACGAACTTCAAAAAAATGTGCATTTTTTTATTTCATTTTATTTTTGCTCTTTTATTTTTATAAAATTTGTTTTCTGTATGGCTCCAGTATAATTTAAATGAGTAACATACGAATAAATTGTTCAATCAACCTATAACTTATCTAACTATTGGAGATTCATGTACGAACGAATTAGTTGGCACCTTGATTAATCCATAATATCCCTCTTTCGAAGTAAATTTTGCTTGATCTATTTTTTTACTTAGTCTAACTTTCTTAAAATTTTCTAGCTTAAATAGTTGGATTTCTTTTTGTATTTCCTTGATTTCTGTTTTCTTTTTCTCAGAAATTTCTCCCGATGGGAACTTCGCGAGAACAAGCTTTTTCTTAATTTTATCTTCTTTAACTTCTAATTGTTTGATTTGTTTAGCAATTTTTTGTTTTATTTTCTTTTCTGATATAACTTTCTTATGATTCATTTTTTTTCCGAAAAATTTATCTGTATGAGTTTTTAGGGAAGATGATTCCTCCAAAGTCTTTAGTTTTTCTAATAAAGTCAATCGTCTAATTTGATATAATTTCTTTTTATAAAGTAATAAATCACTAAAAGTATATTTCAGTGCTATATTATGACAGGAAATTTGTTTTGAAAGCGGGAGATTAAGACTGATTGTCTTTAAAGATATTTTATAAAAGAGAGCTTTTTCTAATTGTTGTGTTATATTTTTTATCACTTCACTTACTTGTTCTTTGCTTTTATTTTGTATTTCACCAGGAGAAAGCTTCGCTTTCACAAAATTAGCATGTAACTGATTGACATCGTAAGACGCCATCAATTTGTTTAACCCAGATTTGTTTCGATCAATTATTCGCTCTGTCACTTGATTTGTTGCCTGATTTACTAATTTTCTCAACTTATTTTTATTAGTCCCTGTATATAGATTTTGATTGATTATCTGTAATACTTCTTCCATACATTGATCCGCAAAACGTAAAGATATTTCAATATCCTTTGCTTTAATCTGCAAAGGTAATTTTTTTATTGATGGAGCTTGGCCATGTTCAAAAGCGTCCAAAAGAAAAATCATCTTTCGCTGATTTGATTTTCTTAATAAGTTGAGCTCTACTGTATTAGCATAAAATTTAACTAATTGATTTTTAATAACTGTATCCAATATATTCACCTTTCTTAAAGCATGTAAATGTTGTTACCAATGTGAGATTATAGAAAAGGAGAACTTTTCTGTCTATCATCGTTTTTCACTTTTTTATAAAAAGAACAAAAAAAAAGAATAATAGTAGTTTTTATCACTTTAGTTTTTTTTTTTTTTTTTTAGGGACCTTGTTTTCATAACCAACCAATAAATAACTAAAATATATTGAAGGCTATTTTCTTCATTCATAAAAATACGTACCAACAGAACCCTTGAATACTCTGCAAAACTCTTTTTTATGCTAGTAAAAGAAGCCATACTGTAAACAAACTCCTAAATTTGGAGTGTTGTGCGCAGTTTTTTTTATACTCATTGTATAAACTATTCTGGAGTGATTCTAATGATGAGAAAACAATCGATTGAAGGTAGAAATCAATTTGCTATGTTAATAATTGATGATCTTGTGCCTAAAGATCACTTAGTTCAAAAGATTGATGCTGCGATTTAGTTTGATTTCATTTATCCTATTGTAGAATCTACGTATTCGACCTATGATCGTCCCAGTATTGATCCAGTGGTCTTAATTAAATTAATATTTATCCAATATTTATTTGGTATCCGTTCGATGAGACAGACCATTAAAGACGTTGAAACAAATGTTGCTTATCGTTGTTTTTTAGGTGATTCATTCGAGGATCCTATCCCGCCTTTCTCTACTTTTGGTAAAAACTATGTTCGAAGATTTAGAGAAACAACTTTATTTGAAGATATTTTCTCTCATATTCTAGAACAAGCTGTAAAAACTGGCTTCGTTACGGAAGACAATCTTTATATTGATTCTACTCATATTAAGGCAAATGCTAATAAACATAAGTTCACACTATGGTCAAGCTAAAGCTTATTAAGATGAATTAGAAGATGAAATAAAGAAAGAACATATTGCTGAAGGAAAACGTCCTTTTACGTGGACATAGAAAGTGAGTTGAGTCTTCAAAAAATAAGTCATTCAGATCCAGAACGTGGCTACTATGTTAAAGGTGGACGAGAAAAACAATATGCTTATTCTGCGCATACTTCCTGTGAAGATAACGGTTTTATCTTATCTACATTAATTACACCAGGAAATGGACATGAGAGCCAAGTCGCAATCGATCTGCTTAAACAGTCGAAAAGAACTTTTCCAAATATAAAGCGCGTTGTCGCTGATGCAGGATATAAGACGCCTAAATTTGTTCATTTTCTGTCACACTTGAAACTCTACCCGATTCTTCCATATACTGTACCTCATGGAGTAAAAGGAATGTTTCGTAAAAAAGACTTTGTTTATGATGCCTATTTTGACTGCTATTTATGTCCCAATAATCAACCGTTGTTATTTTCAACTATCACTCGTGATGGTTATCGAACCTATAAATCAAATCCAAAATTCTGTAGGAGTTGTCCATTACTTAAAAACTGTACTTTGAGTACAAAACATCAAAAAATAGTAACTCGACATGTTTGGGCGGATCTTATGGATGAACTTGAACACCAACGCCATACGGCGTTGAATAGAGAAATTTATAAAAAGAGAAAACAAACTATTGAACGAATAGTTGCAGATGCAAAAGAAAAGCATGGTATGCGTTGGACAAAATATCGAGGTCTCGAAAAAGTCGCCACGCACACGATGCTTACGTTTGCTGCCATGAATTTAAAAAAACTAGCCTCATGGCTATGGAAAGCAAAAAAGCCTATGGCTTTTTATTTCAAATTTCTACAAAGACTAATAAAAAGTACTTGGTAATTAAGCCACTCCTTTTGGTCTACAGTCTGAGAAGCTAGAAAAACCAAAAGTAGTAGAAGCTACTTTTGGTTTTTCTGGTTTCCTGTTTAAAACAATTTTATCTTTATTTATATTAAGAAATAAACTAGCATTTTGCTTTATTATTTGTTACGGAGCAGAAGTCAAGTTCCATTCAATCGTTGCTTGATAATTTCCTTTTGCTACCTTTTCAACAGCAGGGATTTCTAGCGTGACGTCTTCCAAATTGTAATCATAGACACCGTCCATCATTGAACCTTCACCACTCATTACTACTGAAGAAACTGTCTCAATTTTTGCGTTTGACTCGCCAGTAACTGTTGGATTACCTGACAGCTCTTTAAGATCGGTCAAAGCATTAAATTCTTTTGAACCATCATTTATATTTTTAGTTATTTTACCTGTCTCATTCGTAGTCTGGATATAGGCTCCAACAATTGGTTGACTTAACCAATTTAATTTGGCCGTCAATGTCCATGAACTATAAACTGCTCGCTTATCAAAAACCCCTACATTCAAAGATTCCCTTTTTTTTATTGGAATACTTTGTTCGCCTTCTTTCTTTAGAATCGTAGCATTTGTTTCAAAATTTTTAGGAAAATAAGCAATTCCAAATGAATCATAAATATACTCTACTTTTTGATTATCGCTAGTAGAATGAATCGAAGCTTCTTTCCAGCTAGCGGTATAAATCGTATTTAATAAATCAAGCACAGTTCCTTCATTTTTTGTTTGCTTTGCTTTCCAACCATTAAACTCATATCCTGACCGTACAGGAACATTTGCTTTTTTAAATGCTTCAAAACTTTCTAACTGAATGTTCTCTCTCGTCACCGCACAGGAAGTCAAATATTGCTTGACTGTAGGTGTATTCATCGTAGTATCTTTAAAGGTACCACCGTTAGCATCTAATCGTGGGTAAGCATGTGGTACTCGATGATCCGTAGTAAAAGAATAATTCAATAATTTTTCATCTGTGGTAACTACAACTAGTGGCTTGTTACTATAAACGAAAAACATGTAATTGTTATCTGTCACATTATTTAGATCAAAATTTGACAAATCAATTTTTTCTAAACTATCACATTCATTAAACATTCGATTCATATTCGTTGCTGCACTCGTATCAATACCAGTTAAATCAACATTCACCAGTTTCTTACAGTTCGAAAACATTCGTGAAAAATCTTTGACCCCAGCTGTATCTAATCCTCTAAGATCAACACTCGTCAAATTTGGGAATGTATCAAAGGCACTTTTCAACGTTTTATTTTGTAAAGCAACGCTACCAGCTTCTTCTTGGCTAATCGAAAAACTCGTAATATCTTTTGGCAACACATTGCTATTAATCGATTTTAATTGCACAGGTAAGCCATTCATCATTTTTGGAACCACGATATCTTTAGACGTGCCGATATACTTTGTTAAAATAACATAATTATCAGTTTCAGTATAATCCCAATCCTGTTGAACTTTGGAAATTTTTCCGGATTCGTCAATTTTATAATTAATCGTTACTTGCCCTAGTATCGGTTTTAACTGATCATCATTTAAATGCAAACGACTTGGTTCAACATGAGACATTGTGATCACCGTGCCTGGTTTTAAGGTCCATTGTAAGCTTTCATTCGTCAGATTTTCAGTCCCTTTAATTTTACGATCGTATAGCACTGTTCCATCTTCTTCTTGAATTTTAAGAGAAAAATAAACAGAATCTCCATAATAAGAATGGGGTTGGCTGCCATTTGTTGTAAAGACGAAACGGTTGGTTCCATCTTCAAAGTAGCGGATACGTCCAAATGTTGCATCGGCTAAGCCTTTTGTTAGCCATTGTTTGAACATATTTTGAGCTTTTTCAATTAATTCTATATTCGCTTCTTTTCGTGGGCCATCAGCTAATTCAGCCACTAATTCAATGGCCTGATCAATTTGCTCTTGCATCAAATCAGGTGATAACGTCGTATATTTTTTCGTTTCATAAAGTTCTTGTACTCTATTTAAAATATAGTTATCAATTGCGGTGATTTCAACTATACCATCTTCTTTTACATAGAGATACTGTTGATCAAAAATAATCTGCCCATCACTTGCTTCAATCGTGTACACGCCATTCGGCATGTTTTCAATAATGACTTGATCTCCTTTTACAGTTACTTCTTTGACAACTTCCTGACCATTTTTTAAGCGTAATGACTTATTTTGAAGCAAGTCACTATTTTTTATTTTAATAGTTACTTGACTCGTTAAATTCAATTTTTGTACTTCTTGATTTGTAACCAATGTCAGTTGCGAATCGAGATCACCCGTTAACCCTAGTGTTTGAAGTGCTTGTTCTATTTGGTTATCTGGAACCACTTGAGTTACGAGAGCCACCGGTTGACTATCATTTTGCAAGAACTGATTTGCTGTTTGATCATTAACTGTTAATCCCAATAATTGGAAATATGGAACCAAATTATACTTTTGATATTTATATCCAAATTCTATAAATAATTGTACTAGGTCATTTACCGTTTTCCCTTCATTTGCTAACTTACGATGATACTTATTAAATTCAGCAAAACCTTGTTGACCTAAACGTTCTACCAAAATCATAAATAAAAGAAGTTTTTCATGATAGCCTTGTTCGTTATAGCCAATATGCTTTTCTAATACATTCGTTTTTACATTATTTATTAAACCTTGTTTATTGTTTCCAAATAGCCAGCTATCTTTAATAAAATTGGTCAAATATTTTTGTTGATAATACGTACCGTAAACATTATTTAATACATCTACTATACCCATTTCTTTACTTGGTACTTCATACCCATGTGCAATTTCATGAATTGGTAACCAATCGATTGAAAGATACGCATCTAAGCTGGTAGAATTTTGCGCTGTCCAATTCCCTCCATAGTATGCTTCACCAGCACCGTGAGCATCGGCTTTGATAAAATAGCGTTGTTTTTCCTCTTCATGAATTGGATCTGAACTATTGACTTCTAGTCCTGTTAGCTCGTCAATTAATTGGAAAACTTGATTATCATACTCATGAACTAATTTAGGCAGATCAATACTTTTAACAGTGTTGAAATCATTCACCGGAATCAACATTTGGAATTTTCGTCCTTTGACAACAGCAAAACTAGTTTTGCTCTGAGTCCATTTAGCCAAGAAATCATCAACCGACATCTGAGATTCATAAGTTGGGATTTGTTTAGCGACACCTTGAACAACTCTTAGTTCAATCTTTGGTTTTTCATTCGTTTTTGTATTTAAATAAGGTGTTTCAATATATGGGACTAATGAAGTCGCTACATCGATCGTTGTCCACTCATTAGAAATTGACTTAGACATTTCTAATTTGGAATCATTTCCTAGCAAACGTAATGTCACATTCTCTGTATACTGATCATTGGCTTGTCGTATCTGAATCTGCGTTTGGCCTTCTAATACAATCCCTAAATCTTGACGGTCATGGTACGCAGCCATTTGCCGACCTTCTTTTAAGAGGTGGGTAGGTTGTGGTAACATAAAAATTTCTTTTGTTAGAATCTGATTATTTTGAATCAATTCTCCTAATTGATTTATCAATTGTTGCGCTTTTTCTAACAATTGCAGCAATTCTTGCTTTTCATGTTCCTCTATTTTATAGTCACCTTCCATCAATTTTTTTTTCAATTCATTGATTTTGACTTGATTGGCTGATTCTGATAATTCAATTTTTTCTTCATTTTTAAAAAGAGCGTGTACTTGTTCATTTAAATACACACTATCCGTAATGTTCTCCAAGGTATAATTGGCTACTAACTTATAATTATAAGTTTTAATATCGACGTCCTTTGATTTAAAATTTGTATCTGATACCACAAAACGATTTTTCGGTTCAGCATGATAAATTGTGAGTTGATCGCCTTCTTTAAAAGGAATTTCTTCTGTTTGATTTGCTAACCAATCATTCCCTTTAATGACTTTCGTATAGGTTTCAGTTCCTTGACTTGTTACTTTCAGAGATACATATGTGCTTGTTCCAAAGACAGAGTGGGCTTGTCCACCCTTTAGTGTTAGTAGTAGCTTCCCCTCTTTCGTAAATTGTAGTGTACCAAAATTTCGATCACCTATACCTAAGAAATCAAAGGTGATGGTTTCTGTTGCATTTTCATTGTTGTTTGTTAGTCCATTGTCTATTGCCTCACTATTATTTATTATCCCCCCTTGCTCAACGACATCAATCGCTGTTTCCTTATCCGTATCGCTCGTATCTTTTTGATCAATAGTTTTTATGTTTGCTTTTTCAGGTAAGTCTAAACTTGCTTCTAGCTCTTCAGAATTTGACATTTCTGTCAGTTGATTGCTTCCTTCATTTGAGCCACTCTCGGTAGTCGCTGTTATTAGGTCAGTTTTTTTTTGAGGTACTTCTTCCTCAGTCATCGTCAGCTCAGGTTTAGTTAAACTCTCTTGTGCATATGTCGTAATAACAGGTGATATAAGTAAATTTGCCGTGGCAAATAATGCAATTGATTTATATTTTTTTTTCATTTTTTCCCCTCTTTATTTTTCCAGATTATTTTCTCCAGAGTCTCACACATCAATTATAATTGCTGATTGATCATAAAAAGATGGATAATTCCAAGAACAACCGTCGCTATCACTAAAATAAGGACTAACGCATTGATGTAAAGATTTCGCTTACTTTCATTGACTATCAAGTTATTTTTGTAGTCACTAAGTAATAGAAAAATATTTCCAATTAGTAAACAGCCTCCTATTCCTAAGAATAAAATTGGTTGTTCATACATTTTTATGCCCCTCCCTTCTTTGCTTTTTCCATAATAAAGCACTAACTATTAGTAAAATACCTCCTATCCATCTTGATAACTCATTGATTTTTGTACCTGTCTCAGGAAAATTTGAAGCTTGCGATGCGAGACTAGGCTGATAGTTTTTCGTTATTGAAGAGGAATTATTGACATTTTGAGTCTTATTTGTCAAAGCAATTTCTTCTCTATTTGGGTCGGAAAACTTAGTTGAAGAAGTATTAGATGTACTCAAAGAACTTGTAGTTTGTTCATTTGATGACATGTCTACTTCTTCTTTATTCCCTGTAGTTCCATTACTCTCTTCCACATGTCCTCCTCCAGGTAGTTGGTCTGGATTAGGTTTAATGGGACGAACAAAGGTCACTTCGACTTCAGTCTCTGCTTTTTGACTTGCGTCAGCTTGGACTGTGAGCATTGGCAACATGAAACTACTTAGTAAAATGTACCGAATAATTATTTTCATCTTAATCTACCTCACTTTTTTTCTCAGAATCAAATAAACAGTTCCTAGTATACTCATACCAATTGTTCCATAAGAAGCAATATGCAACCACTCTGGGATTGTCACTTTATAAACAGATTTTTTGTTTAATGTATCTGCCTGCTTTTTACTGATTGTAAATTCCTTTTCCAATGTCCAGTTTTTTCCATTTGCTGATACTTCCCCCTTGAATATATATACCCCAGGCTTTAAGTTCGCTTTTTGCCAATCTAGTTGAAAAGGATAGACTGAATATGGAGCAATATTCACAGATTCATTTGTAACCTGCTTTATAATTTTTTGATTTTTTTTATTGATGACCGTTCCTTGGACTTGAGCATCTGCAAAGATGTATGGGTGTGGATTTAAAAAATTTGCTTCAACAATTTTTTTCCCATCTACTAGTTTTGCTTGAGTACTCTCTAATTCGACGGAAATATGCTTATTTATATCTACTTTTTTTTCATTTGTAAGAACTAATCCTAAAGTATAACTATATCTATTTTCTAAGGAAATCTGTTCAGCTGTTTGATTTTCTGTTGATTTCTCAGAAACTACGATGCCACCAATAATCACGCCAGGTAGTTTCTCTTCAGGCATCGTTAGTTTGATTTCTGTTTCGACTTCGCTTGATGGTGGTACAGTTACTTCTTTTTGACTAACTTCTGCGAGAGAAGTTAAAGAGTACTTCAATGAAGTATGTTCTGGCAATCCCCCAGTATAATCAAGTAAGCCATTACTATTCGTAGCCGCATTGGTCAGTTTTACAAATAGTATTTTTTCTTCAGAAGAAGTATTGATCAATTTCACCTTGACTGTATCACTTGCACCTATCTCTTCATGCAAATAAAAGTAACCGAGAGTAGGATCAAGCTGATTAGGATTAGGTACACCTTCAATGGTGTACCCTCCTAATTCCCCAGCAGCTGCTGACTGAGTTCCTAAAGAAAACAATAAGCAGATCAAGCTTACGAATTTCCAAATCTTGTTCACTTCATTTTTCCTTTCATCATTTTCTTTTTCTACTTAGTAAAACTTATTAATTTATGTGACCTAAGGCGCTTTCTCTAAATTCCATTGTAACGACGAATAAGAATAATCTCCCGCTTGAATATGACTCACATCAGCAATCTTTAATTTGACTTCACCAAGTTCGTAGTCATAGACATCATTATGAACTTCTCCCGCTTTTCCTTGCATGACAAGTGCTTCTGTTTGTCCCACTGAAATGTTTTTAGAAGCTGAGACTACATCTAAAGGCGCAGCGAATAATTGTGCTGTCATTGTATCTCCTTGGTTTACTTTAACCTCACCCGTCCCATTACCTATTTCAATTGTGACACCTGCTTGCTCAGTTAAAGAACCTTTTAATCCAACCTTTAACGCCCATCCAGCTGTATCTCGATTTTTAGCTTTCACACCAACATGAAACTTACCATCCCCATTTTTAGGTAATTTAGCAAAAACCTCTTGTTCACCTTTTTCTTTTAAAGTGACTTGACCAAAATTAAAGACATCCGGTTGGTAAGCTAACCCAAAGGCCGATTGTAACTGATTGTTTCTATTTCCTGGATTATCTGGATCTGAACTAGCAAAATTAGGCGAAGCAGAAGGTGGAGCAGGTGTTTCTCCTCCATTTTCTGGTATAGTGATCTGAACATTTAATGGTGTTTCCTCTTTGATTTCTTCTGCATAGGTGGCCATCCCATTTAGTCCTATTAAGCTTATTACAGTTAATAAGCACAGACGATAATTCATTCTTATTTTTACCCCTTTCTTTTATCCATTTATAAAAAGAATAACAAACATATAAAAATCGTTTTTTTTTTTTTTATAAAAAAAACGATCTAAATCTTTAATTTTTATATAGAGTGGTAAACTAGAAATAATTGATGTAGCCGTAGTATTTAACTATTCATCTTCTCCATTCTTTATAATAACTTGTGTAAAATAAAAAAGAATTTGTTCACATGCGAACACTTCAAAAATAGGTCGTAAATCATTCAACTAATCAAATGGTTTACGACTTATTTGTATCATTTAGCTAGAATTCAACATATGCCTACTTTATATTAGATACTGAAAAATACATTTCATTTTAAAAACTATCGTGTGCCCCAATTTGTGTCACGTAATGTAAATAATGCATACAATCTAATTGGTAAAAGAAGCGCAACATGTACGAAACCATAAAGTGCAAAAATAATAAAATTTCGATCTTTTGTTTGGTAAATACCATAGATGATACGAATTAGTGACATAACTATTAAAATAACTACGTATTGAAGAATCAAATGATATTGTTGTTGAATAAAAACTTGATAAAATAATGTGAAAATAGCGCCTAATAATAAAAATGGCAAAACTGTTTGCATCAATAATTCATACATAAAATAAATTGGTTTGCTAAACATTAATTTTCCAGACCAAAATAGTTCTCGATAAAAACTTTTATTCCAACGTATTTGTTGCTTTAAGTAATCCTTCATGTTTTCTGGAACATAGGTGTAGGCTTTAGCATCTCGGGCATAAATTGCTTTATAGCCTTTTTTTAAAACTAAATTTGTTAAATGCCGATCATCTCCATACGTGCATTTTTTCCCTAAAAATACTTGACTGATATATTTCTCTTTGATTTTATCTATAATTGTCTTTTTATAGGCCGAAAAAGGTCCAGAACAACAAAACACCACACCACTTAAGCTTTGGGCTTCTCGTTCTTGATTAAAAGCTAACCAATAACGATAAGAAATCAAACGAGTTAAAATCGAGGTTTCTTTGTTTTCAACACGAACGTTACCTGTGACAGCCCCGATACGAGAATCTATTTTAAAATGATTTAATAAACGATGAATAGCCCTAGGGTCGTGTACTATCGTATCAGAGTCCACGGTTACAATATATTCTTTTTTTGCTGCATCAAAACCTAATTTTTGCGAGTGTCTCTTTCCTTTGTTATGATCTAGATAAAAAATTGTAACCCTTGGATCAGCTTCATAATACGAATAAACCTCTTTTGATAAAGCTTCTCGATTCTCTGAATAATCGTCAATTATTAGCAGCTCCAAATCAACATTTTTTTGACTTAGAATGGATTGAATGACTTTTTTCACAATTTCTTCTTTCTCATTGTAAATAGGTAAAACAACTGAAGCTCCAACTGATTCTGTTTCTTGCGTATCTTTCTGTTTAAATTTTGTTTGTCGGTAACTTAATTCACTTCTTACAATTTGGATGATCAAATGCGTCAGCGACAATACTCCATAAATAATAACAAAAGTTTTAAAAAACATATATTTTCTCCTCAATTCACGATTTAATACTGCTTGTTGTTTTCGGCTTATTCAGTTCTCATGAAAAAGATCTCGAGAGTAAACCTTTTCAATGACATCTAGTAATTCTTGATTCATACGATTCGCTAAAATTACTTCAGATTTTCTTTTTAATAAATCAATGCTCGAAACTACTTCATTCCCTAAAAAAGAATTTTGCTCTTTTAATAAAGGTTCATAGATATAGAGTTGGAGCTTTGGATTAGCTAAATTAATTTGTTTAACCAAATCAATCATCACAGAATTCCTACAATTGTCTGAGTTTTGTTTCATATTCAAGCGATAGATACCGATCGTTTTTGGTTTTTTTTGCAGAATTTGCTGAATGATGAATGTTTTCCTTGTTTGATTGGCAGCTATTATAGCAGATATCAAATTTTGCGGCGTATCATGATAGTGTGCTTGTAACTGCTTAGAATCTTTCGGTAAACAATACCCTCCGTAGCCAAACGATGGATTATTATAATTATTACCGATTCGACTATCTAATCCTATGCCTTGAATGATTCTCTGACTGCTCAATCCATGAATTTCCGCAAATGTATCTAATTCATTAAAATAAGCAACCCTCATTGCTAGGTATGTATTAGAAAATAATTTGATTGCTTCCGCTTCTTCCGAAGAAACATAACAGACTGGGATGTGATCAGCTAAACAATTCTTAGCATACAACTGATAAATTGCCATACATTCGAAAGAGCGATCTCCAATCACAATTCTAGATGGATATAAACTATCTTCTAAACTATTACCTTCTCGTAAAAATTCAGGAGAAAACACAATATTTTCTGTTTTAAGTTGTTGTTTTAACCGGGTCGTAAAACCTACAGGAACCGTTGATTTAATGACAGCTTTGATTGACTTTTTCAAGCGAAAAACTTGATGTAAAACTGTTTCTAAAATCGTTGTATCAAAAGCCATTTTTTCCTCTGAAAAATTTGTCGGTACGCAAATAAATGCATA
Source organism: Enterococcus sp. AZ171 (assembly GCF_051714005.1). Lineage (NCBI taxonomy): Bacteria > Bacillati > Bacillota > Bacilli > Lactobacillales > Enterococcaceae > Enterococcus > Enterococcus sp. AZ171. The sequence continues at coordinate 2,432,706 of NZ_JBIORA010000001.1, forward strand.
ATCCGAAAGGGTAATCGCTTTCTTCAGTTCATCTGTAAAAATCAAATTACAGTTTTCCTTCTTTAATTCATCGATAACTAATGGTTCATCAATTGGGCTTTTACCACTTTTCAATTGCACGATTTTGAAATGGTCACTATCATAGGCAAAAACACGATTCTTTCGACTAAATAATAATGCTTGGGATAACCCAACATAACCTAACCCGATTACTGTAATATTCATTTTTTTCACTCCTATCTTATCAAAATCACTAATTGCTAATCGCTAATTAGAATATAACAAAAAATATTTCTTTTTATTTATAAAAAAATACATAAATTTTTCTTATATATGTAAAAATGAAATTGACTATTTTATAAAAAAAATATAAAATTCGCTTTTTTAAAATTTAGAAAATTCTGTCAAAAAAAAGAGAATAAAGAAATTTTTGTTGTTTTATCCTCAAATAGTCTTTTTTACATTATGATATAGCTACCCTGTTCATTTATAATTTATTATTTCCCATAGTCCATGAATCCATTAGAAAGAGCTCTAGTTTCAGGTGTCCCCTAACTATTGAAACTTAGAGCTCTTTCAATAGTAGAGAATTGATGAAAATCGTAACTAAAGGTGACTCCTTCCGATATTATTTCAGTAGAGAATACTGTTTATGTTAATAATAAATTTTTCTTATATGATTATTTATTACAAAAAGGAGAGCAATAGAATAGTATAAATGAAAATCCTTATTTTTCCCCGTCATTCCTGTATATTCTATAGCAAAGATTGACAGTGTCTTACTTTTATGTCATTCATCCAACTTTTTTATTTTATGATGGCTAGAGAACTTGCATTTTTTTAACTATTATGGAAAAATTTTATCTATTTATGATTCATACTAAAACTAAAGCTTCAATAAAAGGAAAAATTATACTTATCTTCTATATGAAAGTATACATAGATCAAAACTATTCACAACGAAAGGATGAATTAAAAATGTCTCAAAAATTAGCTTATCTTCTAGCAGGTCTATTATTTACTATCGGTATCTTCTATTATTTTTCTCAGGAATCTCCTAAGAACCACGAATCAAAAACCACTTCTTCTGATCTCTTTGATCCAGAAATCAAAAATAATACATTAGCAGTCGGTCCTAAAGAAGATATCGTGATTGTTGGTAAGAGTGACAGTCCAGACATCCTCATCTATGATTTAAAGACTAAGAAAAAAATCAAAAAACTGTCCGGATTCCTCTCTCCTAGAAACATTGCTTTTTCAAAGGATAGTAGCTCCTTTTTTGTTTCTGATAGCTCCTTAGGAAGCATCCAAGAATTTGATGTCATGACGTTTGAGCGTATTACTAATTATCCAATGGAAAAAGGAGTCTTTGGTTTTGCTTTGACGAAAGATGGTAAAAAGATCATCGCCAATAACCAAGCCGAAAATTCCGTTACGATCCTTGATATCAATACGAAAAAACAAGAAACTATTTCTGGCTTTTCAGGACCGCGACAAGGTATTTTGATTGATTCGACAGATAGTTATGCTTATGTCACCAATTTTCAATCGGATGATGTTAAAGTGCTAGACTTGAAAACTAAACAAATTGTTAATACATTGAAAAATATTCCTAAAGTGCGTGCTATTTCATTAGATGAAAAAAATAATCTTTTATATGGTGCTTCAAGTAGTAATAATTCTATCAATGTCGTCGACTCTGCTACAGGAGATCTCTTACATCAAATATCAGTTGGTGAAGAACCTTATGGTTGTATTTTGTTACTAGATAAAAATCTGATTTTAACAGGAGACAAAGGTAGTAATCAGGTTTCAGTTATTGATTTGGCTACTAATAAAGTAATTCGAACCATCAAGGGGTTAAAAGCACCACGACAAGCTATTGCTATTAGCCAAACAGATGATCAAGCCTATGTATTGAATGAAGATCTTTCTGTCTCGCTCATTGATTATCAAAAAGGAACAATCTTAGAAACTATAGGAGCATAGTAAGGTAAAACAAGTATAGAGAAAAAAGAGGAAGTGGTCTCTTACCACCTCCTCTTTTTCTCAAATTCACTTTAAGTCAATACTTTGGACACGATTTGTGAGAAGTTTTTAGAGATTCCGACGCATGAATGCCTTACCTGTTCAATTAGATGAAGTGAATTTCCTGTTGAATCTCCGCAAAAATGTTCTCGGTTGTAAAATATCTACGCCTGTAATGCCAAATCTTCTATTTGATTTGGCGTTAAATAATTGATATTATTATAGATTCGTCTGCGATTGTAAAATCCTTCAATATTTGAAAATCACTAAATAGGCTTTTTCAATCATTCCATAGGTTTTCGACGAACATACTTTTCTGGCACACGTACTAGCTTGAATAAATTCATAGAAATCGTCGGTTTCTACTTTTGAACGAATAGGGTTAAAGCCTTTTTTAGAATAGCATTTTCCTCTTTCATAAGAGCTATTTCCTTTTTCATTGCATGGATTTCTGCTTTAGTCAAACCAGTTTCTTCCCTTTTTGTATAAAGCTTGCTCCAGCGGTAAATAGTTTGTGCTGCGATCCCATATTCACTGCCAACTATTCAATATATTGGTCTGATCAATAAAACTCAACGATTATCTTTTTGAATTAGTAATTAAATATAGTACTCGCTAAAACACAATTCCATTACTACCAAACTGTTCACGAAAAACAATTTTTGAACTTTAAATACCTCACTTGCATGTAAAGAGCGTGATGCAACTTTTTCATCTGAAACTTCTTTATTCGATAAAATCAATGACTGAAAAAGCTATGATTCTACATTGAAGTTGCCTTATCTTCCATGGAACTTCTTCTCTTACTATAAATAAAAAGACACAAGCACTAAAATCAAAGTCATTAACGAATCACTTATAGTTATTGTAATTTTCTCTATTTCCTTGACCGTATTTACTTGTTCCAGGTCTTAGTTTTCCAAGATCAATCCAAAATAAAAAGAATCAATCGAAGTGTATTTCTACTTCGATTGATTCTCGAGAAAAATTTTTCAACTTTAGTTCATGCAAATGAGCTTATTTACAATAGAAATGCAATGAATTCGGGGTCCTGTTTTCCATACGAAACCCACATAATTCCTTCATATAGTAAGGATAATCTTTTCGAGACAATTCAAGGATTTCCTCTTCCGTCAAATAACCTAAAGGTTGATCCTCCTCTTTGGGTACCAAAGAAAAGAGAATCTGCAGACGTGCATCTAATCCTAAAATTTCCGCATGTCGTTCAAAAAAATTATCCCCATTGATCCCTGCAATTTTATCTTGTATCACTAAACACAACTCTTCTACTTCCGCCTTGATCAAGGGAAATCTTAAAGCTAAATAATCCTTTTGACATTCTTGTTGGAAGTAGGAAAAATAGTTTTGATGGTTCATTGTCTTCCTATCCATTCTAAGTAGTTAAAGTAACCACACTATAGTTGGTTCATTTCAGTATTTATCAGTTTATTAGGTTGGTGTATTTGTATTCTCAATGAATGTATACGTTAGCGTATCTGAATATTGACCTTTTTCAGTAGCTTTTCCAGTCAACTCAGCTGTTCCTGGAATTTTTTTACTAGTATTATCACCTACACCTAATCTTGTTGTAATTTCTTTTTCTTCAGTCCCAGAATCAAATGATTTAGCATTTCCATCCATCGTTATTTTATAAGGAACTTTCTTAGCTTCTTTATCTAAAGTATAACCATTTGTAGATTTCACTTTTGCAGTAACATTTAATTCTGTCCAGTCATTATCCAGATTATACCCATTAATTCCAACAATTTCTAATGAAGCATCTGCATTTTTTTCATCATCCGTAAACGAAATTGCTGTAGGGATAATCACACCATATTGTGCATTATCATCTGGTAAAACTGTTCTATTATCATATGTTACAGGAGTTGTTCCTGATTCAGAAATTGCTCTTGTCTGTGCATTTACTAATGTTCCTCCTGCTAGCATCATCCCCAATACTGCCATTGTACTCATAATTTTTTTGTTGATCATCGATTTTAATCTCCTTTTAGTTATTATTTTTTATTCAAACATAGTTGCCTATGTTGATCACAAAATTATTGACGTTCGATATAAAATTGAACATTTCCTTGCCATCGGCCTTTAGTTCGGTCGACTTTATCCGTTGGAGCAGTAAAAGTAACACTTAGCCCGTTTCCTTTGGTATTTGTTGACGATAAATTACCTAAAGCTAATTGACCATTACTTGTTCCTTTTTGATTGTTATTTGACGTTGCTGTTACAGTAAATTTATTGGAATTATCTATAACATTCGTCATTTCAAAAGTATTATCAACTGATACTTGGAAAGTGACTCCAGTCGCATTCATATAATTTGCAAAATAGACTTCAGAGGTTGCTGAAAGTTGATTCGGATTGTTATGATCCCGTTGCAAATCAATTCCTTTTGGAATCACTACAAATCCGGAAGCTCCATTTGTTTCTGTGCGCTCTGGTATATCGTAACTCCAAGAATTTTCAGTTACATTTAAATGAAAAGTTTGTTCAATTGTTCCACTAGTATTTGTGAATTTCAAAGTTCCTTGATAGCTCCCTGCCTTAGGATTCGTTTGTTGAAGTTTACTATCAAGAACTATTTCTGCATCTGCAAGATTTGAACTAGCTGTTCCAATTACTTGAGCCAGTCTCTCCTTAATCTGATTCTTTAGCTCTGTTTCATTCCATGAAGCAATTTGTGTTTCAGATACGTCCACTTGATAATCTGTTGCTATCACTGTCACAGGGTCTTTTTTTATTGTTACAGAAGTAATTTGGTCAGCAGGTATACGGTATTTCCCTCCAAGATCGACTTCTTGTAAATCTCCAGTAGAACTTTTTATCATTCTGGTTCTTTCAGTTCCCCCATAGGGTATTACTAAACAAGCTTCCCATTGAGGATTTGCATTGATCACCACACTAGAAGACAAAGTCACAGTATGATCCTTTGTATTTACCGTTGCCTCGGGAAAATGGACAAAGCCTTCGACTTTTTTCCCATCAACTATTTTTTCCTCCATCTCTTCAATAGTTATTTTAGAATCAAATTTAGGCAACTTGATACTTTCACGATTAATAGTTGTTTGTCTTCCCCATGAGTCTGTGATAGTGTACCTCATTGTCCAGCACCCAGAAACCACACTAGCGGCTGGTCTATTGTTTGTAACATAATTTATAGCTCCAGTCTTCTCTTCAATCGTATAGCCATCAGGTTGATAAATTCCTTGTTCATTTCGATCATCCTTGAAGACCATGTTAGAATAGATTGCTGAAGTTGCTAACTCACCATCCGACCAATCTCCTTGTCCATATAGAGAATAAAGTGGAATTTCTTGGCCAGTAGCGGTAGGAGCTGCATTATAGATCTCTTTAAATCCTCTACTAGTGATTTCATAAACTGAATTTTGGAATTTTTCCTTTGGAACAGAACTTGTAGCATAATTGATAGTATTGATACCATCACTAGCAATTACAGGATCCCCCAAGAAGTTAAATCTAGATTCTGGACTCCAAATTTGAATCATATCGCCTTCTTCAAAATCAAATGTTGTCATTTGGGTCATTTGATTTTGTTGAACATTATCAGTTCCTTTAACTTCAAGCAACAAGGTACCACTATCTCCCAAAACAGCGTCTTTTTTATATGCTGTAATTCTATAATAAACACTTGAAAAATAGCTGTGCCACCGATAACCTCCCCCCATCAATTGAGCAGAAATATTATACGTTTCAGGGTCAACTTTAAACTTTACTTTGTTTTCATTTCCTGAAATACCTAATCCTCTTAACAATAGCTCTTGCGGGTAACTTATCGCATTCTCTTCATTTACTGAAGCCTCATTGCCTTCTTCCGTTTGACTATTTTCCTTGGTATTTTCTACAGTATTGCTTGTTTCTGATTGCTCTTGGCTCATATCAGTAGATGACATGACTTCTGAAGAGTCAGCATTTGAAGCTACATCGGTTGTTTCAGTCGTTGCTACTTCAACAGAAGCTTCAGCATTTTCTTCAGAATCTACAGGTAGTTGTTGATCTGAACCAGTTATCTCCGATGTTGGTTGTATTCCATCTACTTTTACGGTTACTTGAGTACTCTCTATTGCTTCTGACTCAGCTGAAAGAGTTTCATTCTGATTCGCTAACAAAGAGGCCGAACGATATGTCACCTTAAAATGATAATCGCCATTCTCAGTTACATCATAATCAGAGGATTGATTTATACGATTTGCCTCATAAACGATTTCCCCATCATTTTCACTCGTAATCTTGATAATTTCAGCTATCTCTTGATTAACACTTGTTAGATCGAACACGATACTCGCTTTTCTATGATCCGCACTATAGACAATATTTGCTTCAATCAATGGATCAGTTGTAATAGCCTCGACGATTTCTTTAAAGCCAAGCGAACTAATAATCATTGTAAGAATCGTTAACCAAGCAATTCCTGGATAAAGATATTTCAATCTTTTTTTTCTTTCCATTTTTCTCATCCCCCCTTTTAATCCACTACATTAATTTTCACATCAATATTTGAGGAATTATATGCAATTTCTGTATCTTCCAAATCAAAAGTTTGAAAAAGTAATGTTGCTTCATGTGTTCCCGCTTTTACAAATGGTTTCGATAATTTGATTGGACTAATGCCTTTTCCTGGAGCAACAAGTTTACTTTCATAAAGTACCTCACCTGTTTCTTTCTCTGTTAAAGTAAATTTGAAAAAACAAGGATTTTCTTCAGGATTAAACAATACAGTATCAATCGTGTCACTTCCTTTTTCTAAGGTAAATGTTCCATATCCAGGCACCAAGACCTTAGAATCATCAATATTATCTGGACGTTTCAGCTGAGAAATATAATCTTTCGCTTGAGGATCGATATCAGCTACTTGATTTTGATTAAAATAATAACAGCCTGCAAAAAGAAGTAAAAGTAACCCTATAATGCACACAAAATTTAAGTTTTTTCTTTTCTTTACGACAATATATTCTTTCTCGTCACAAGGAATATAGCCAACAGTTCGATAACGTTTTTCCTCGTAAGTTCCTATGGGAAAAATCGTTAGCTCCTGATCTCCTATTACCTTTATTATCCCTTCTTTTTTTGGTTGTTTAATGTTTTTTGCGATTTCTCCAATGATAGTGTAGTTACCATCTGGATGTTGTATTTCTATTTCTTTTTTAGACTGATACATTATGTAACTTTTAGTTTTTTTATCATAAATATTTTGTTTTTTCTTTAGAACCATTTTGAACTCCCTTCAATATTCCTATTGTGTTTTCATAAAATATTTCAAAATATTTACGAAAAAAATATAACTAAAAATAAACTACTTTTGTTTTTCATTTTTAAAAAAATCGATTATTGACTATGAACAAATAGCAAATCAACTTACCTATGATCTACACAACAAAAACAGCTTTTTTTCAGGCTATAAATGAAAAAGCAAGTAAAACTTCGACTATTTGTCTAAAAGTTTCACTTGCTTTTTAAAATTCTTTTTAAGTAAAAGGATATATATATATAAAAGAGAGAAAAGAGATTACTTGAAGAGACTTACATCCATTCTCAATTTTTGCATAAATGAAAATAATCATTCATAAAAAAATAAAAAATAGTACTATTTTCAAAACAAAGTTTTTTAAATTTCATTCCATCTTTTTCATCATTCTAATATTTTTTAATTAAAATAAAAAATCAGAATAGTTTATTTGCTTTATTTCTACTTAGAATAATTTCTCTCGAAGTTTTCACCAGTTAAGTTTTTCTTGAAATACTGAATAAAGACAGATCACCATAGGTCCCCCATTTAACAATCTTCTAAGAATAGATAGCACTATTCTTTTTCATCAATCATTTCCCAACTATATAAAGCCAATAGAACCAATAATAAAAAGAGCGATGATTGAACTAAAAGAAGAGAATAGATGAATAAACAGCGTATCATTAGTATAAATACCTATTAAGATGCTAATGATCCCTAAATTTTTCATAATTCATTCCTTAGTTTTTTTTTGTTATGATAATTCTTACCCGATTCCCAGACAAAAATAAAGATAGCTCATCATGGGAAACAAATTAACTAATAATCCAACACTTGCTAAACAAGTGTGATAATTCCCTTTATTTTCTTTAAAACTAAGTGTTGCTAATCCCATTCCTGCAAATCCAATTAAAAAAACAGGGATTACCGTGTCAAAAGTCATTCCAAAAAATTGATTAAATAGAGCTAGATTAACATAAATACCAATTAAAATACTAATGATTCCTAAATACTTCATGTAATTCCTCCTTAATGCTTATTTTTACCAGATACCTCCACAAATTTTTATCGTTCTTTGTTCTGCTTATTTAATAGCTCGTGTTGTTGCTTTTCTTGATTGTGTCGACGAGATTTTTGTTTCATTTCTTCTAAAAACTCTTTTGTTAACTTTGGCTTAGGAGGAATAATTGGTTTATTAGCTCCTGCGACCTGGTCACAGAGCGATTCTTTCTGAAAATTAATATTTTCATACGTATGTTGTTGCAACAATTTATCGTGTGGTGTTTTTTTCGATGTTTCTTTCTTTTGCTCTTCAAATTCAAAGTTTTCCTTTGTTCTAGTATCATAAGTTCCTGCATCTGATACGTGATTATACGTGAATTCTTCTGTTACAAAATCATAGATTGACTCTGAACTGATTTCATCATAAATATAGTCTTCCTCTTTTTGAGGAATTTGATCACGGATCTGAGAATACTCTTTAAAAAAAACAACTGGTCGCTGGTGTTCCTTTTGTGGTAATAATTTAACCATTTCTTCTAACATTGCCCCATAATGTTTGGGTTGCAAAGGTTGCGGTTTTTTAGATGGTTGATTAGTCTTTTTAGATTTTTTACCCTTTATTAATTTTTCAAAATTCCGAATTATCCTTGCTACTTTCCCCATTTTTTTGCTCCTTTAAAAACAACTTATTTTTTATATTATCACTGAATATATAATACGTATTTTACAACGGCTGTTTTTTCTTTTTTTTGAAAATAATGAAAAAACAATTTAGTTTAAAAATAACTGGAATAATTTATAAGATACATTACTTAACGCTCTTTCCATTCCTTTTTAGTATATTTTTCTGATAATTCGTTCTCCACGCTTCTTTCATCTTTTACATTCGCTACTTCGTTCAACGTTCGTCTATCAGTGTCTTTTTCTTGATTAGCCGCTAAACTTGCCTGAATTGATGATTTTACAGCCTCCGCTTCTTCTAACGAACATAATTGCAAAAAAACTTGTTCAGCTTTTTTCGCATTACTTACATTGTTTCCTTTATGGTATGTTGAAAAATATGGAGATACTACTTTTGGGCTTAAAGAAACATCTAATTTAATCTGTTTTTCCTTTTTAAATAACTCGATTGTTGACATATCATACTTTGTTCTTAAGTCCTTTAATTCATTGATTTTCTGTCTCGCTGTATGAGGACGAGATTTTTGTACACAATATTCAGCTGTTAGTGTCTCAATTGCCTTGATTGCCTTTGAAGAATATCCTAGTTTTTGTATACGAGTTTTCATTATTTCTGCTAGTGAAACAAGTACCTCCTTTGCAGAGTGCCCGGGAATTTTTCTTAATTCTACCTCTTTCCCTTTTATCACATATTTATTCGTCGTTTGCCTATCTCCCAATACATGTTGCATAGCAGCACTAACAGATTTGATATAACAATTTTTCCCAAAATATTGTCCATCATATAATTGATTTCCCCAATAGGATAGCTCTGCTAATTCAAAAAGTTTTTTTTGAATCAACAACGACTCATTTTTCTCAGAAAATAAACTAAGTTGTAGATTTCTACCTAAAAATGTTGTTCCCAAGGCAAAAATATAAGTCAAGTGTGTTCTGATTTTTTGTGTATCCTGAAATTCTAAAACATAGGGAAGAGCTACTTTCAAATTTTTATCGAGTGATCCCGTGAATAGACCTTTTATTAGGCCACTGATACCTAAATCTGTCATTTCTTTTACGCTGATTTCTGGTACTGTGTTCAAAATTTTATCAGAATAATGCATGGCTTTATCTAATATGGTTACCGTGATCTTGCCCTCCTCTTTATAAATAATCAGAGAACTGCTATGTATACCATCTTTAGGTAACATTTGAATCACTGGTAAAACTAAAAATGAATCTTTATTATTTGCTTCCAAACTTTCTAATGCTTGTTCCAATAACAATGGTTTTCTAGCACAGTAGATACTATTCTTAATTGATTCTTTTAAAGAACTAATCTCTCTTTCCATAAAATGATCTGCATGAACTGTTAAAAAATCTAGATAGAGTGTCATATATTCTAAATTTAAATCTAATTGTGTTAAGTAATCCGAAATTGTTTGAGTACTATGCTGATAATTTGCATGTTGACATAACGCATTATATAAAAGTGAAGCATATTCCGGACTATTTACTAAATCTGCTCGCTCCTCCTCTACCTCTTTTCTCAATTTCTTTACTAATTCCCCATTGATCGGTACATGTTTTTCTACTAATTCTTTTATATAATCTTCTGATTGAATATATTTTTCATATTCTACTTGTGCTTGCCTCGACGCCTGTGCATAATACCTAAATTTAGTTGATAACGTAACCTCAATAAATTTTTTTTGTTCTTCTGGAGACAAATGGTTGATCATTTCATTTCTTTCCACTGTTGTTAATGTAAACATTAGTTTTTTTATTTCTAATTTATTAGCTGATTCTTGTTTCAATAGTTCTTTTAATAATTGAAATTTTTCTTCGGGCATTCCACTCACTCCTTTTTCATTATCATAGCTTTGAAAAAAAATGAATTTTTTATTTAGTCATTATTTTCATAATTTTGATTTTTATGTTTTAATAAAGTCTAAGTATAAAAAAGGAGCGTGTATGTAAGCTGATTATCGAAGAATTTATTGAAAAAGACATTATTCGCCGGGGGATGTTAGTGGAATATATTTTTGAATTAAGAACGATTAGTCTGTACGAAATAAGTGAGCGTTTACATGTTTCTGTCAATACTATAAAAACTGATATCCATAAATTAACGTTAGAATTAGAATCTTTTATTACTTATAACAAGCATGAAAATACACATATCACTATGCTTTTTTCAAAAGACACAACTGCTTATCAACTAGTCAAAGAGGTTTATAAACAATCTCATTTTCTTAGAGTCCTTGCTCGCTACCTACTGGGGGAAACAAATTATTTAACGATTGTTGAGGAAGATTTTGTTTCAACAACAAAAGCCTTTCATACAAAAAAAATGGTAGAAACTTTTCTTCTTGCTCAAAACTTTCAAAAAAAAGGACATCAATTTGAAGCAAACGAATTAACCTATCGAATGGTTTTCGTTGCAGTTTGGATGCGTACAGATTTTTTTAACAAAAAAATCAATCAACGATTACTTTTATTAGCTAATTCTTTTGTCAAAGAAATTTTTGAAACTTTTTCTTCTAATTACTATTTAAACAACCGTCAATATCAATTCTTGGTTTATCATACTTATCTTTGTTTATCAAGATCGGATGAACATCTCATTTTTACAAATGAGACGATTACACATGCTAGAATTGAATATCAACAACTTTCACTTATTGCCAAAAAAATTTTCAATAAACATGAGCTCTCTTCTAAAAATATAACATTTTTAACTGCTATTTGTTGTACGCTCCCAATTCGAGCAAAAAATTACTCAGTAATTGAATTAAATTATCAGAATGAACGTATGCAAATAATTGAACAAACGCAAGAAATAAAATACTTGATCACTCTATTAGAAGAAGAATTCCAGACAATTCTTTACCAGAATGAAAGCTTCGAAATCCCTTTAATCTATTTTATTTATTCACTATGGGAAAATGTTCAATTATATTACTTAGAAAGAAATTACTATTTATCCACTGAACAGTTTCATTACGTTTCACGAGTAGAAAAAGTGCTTTATCAATGGAAAGAAGCCACTAATAACTATAGTCTTTATTTTAATCCGTTATCTGTTATTAAATTCACATCAGAAATTTTACCTAGTCTGACAATAAAAAGAAAAGAAAAATATGTATGTATAATTATTGCAGAAACTGAATTATCTCATATTATTTATCGTCATACTTTAAAAAAGTGGTTGAACTCAGATTTTATCTTTATTGATGATACTCTCTATTATTCATTGAATGATATTCCTATTTATCGTGAAAAATGGCCTCATATTATTATTTGTGAACGAACTTTGAAAACAAGACATATGCAAACAGAGCCCAATTTCTTTTACATTTCAAGAAATACATTACTAGAAGATACGAAACACGTTATTGATTCTTTTTTTGAACTTAATTTGATTGATCCGTTAAGTTCCTTTAAAGAGAGTGAATAACTAACTGATTTGATTAGTTGATTCCTTTTTATTCATCTAGATTTATCGCAAAAAATAAACTAACAAGTAACTTAATTTTTCATTTCTTTATCAAAAAACACCATTTTTTTCAAAAAAAATAAAAAAATGGTGTTTTTTTTGTTTATCATTTATTTATATGCTAATAAAATAAATAGAAGGAGAAGATAATGAAAAGAAACAAATATCTGCTTTATAGCTGTTGTCTATGGACATTGCTTTCAATAACCACACCAACTTTTTCTGATGAAATCAATGTCTCTAATGATGAGTCTTTCCTAGCACATCAACAGTTGCAAGAAACAGCACAAGAGACTATTCCAACTGAACATACCGAGGATCCTGCTGCTGGTCCGATTACGATTGAAAATCCTTTAGTTACTGGAGAAAAGTTAATTCACCAAAGTTCATCTACCATGTATAATGAAGATGTTTCTTCAGCTACAACTAGGAATACTCAACAAAATTTTATCCAATCAATTGCGAATGATGCTCAACTATTAGCAAGTCAAAATAATCTCTATGCTTCAGTTATGATTGCGCAAGCGATTGTAGAAAGTGGCTGGGGGAAAAGTACGCTAGCCTCTTATCCAAATCATAACTTATTTGGTATCAAAGGTCATTATAATGGACAATCCGTTACACTCCCTACATTAGAATATTTGAATGGCAAATGGGTGACTGTTCAAGCGGCTTTCAGAAAATACCCTTCCTATAAAGAATCTTTAGAGGATAATGCGAAAATTTTAAGAACAACTTCTTTTCAACCTGGTGTCTATTATTATAGTGGAGCTTGGAAAAGCAATACAAAATCTTATAAAGAGGCAACTGCTTGGTTAACCGGACGTTATGCAACAGATCCAAATTATGGATCAAAATTAAACACCATTATCGAGACATATAATTTAACCAAATATGATAGTATTTCACCTACAGACTCCACAACGTATTCAGCGATGTACCGCTTGTACAATCGCAATACTGGTGAACATTTTTATACATTAAACGCTGCTGAAAAAAATCAATTATCCAAAATAGGGTGGCAATACGAAGGAATTGCTTGGTCTGCACCTAATCGTGGAACGGCAGTCTATCGTCTTTATAACCCGAATAATGGGGATCATCACTATACGTCAAATCAAGCAGAAATTAACTCACTTACTAAAATTGGATGGCGTTATGAAGGTTTAAGCTTTTATTCTGGTGGATCAAAGACGATTCTAAGGCTATTTAACCCAAATGCCAAAACAGGTACTCATCATTACACCGCTGACATCAACGAAAAAAACACTTTAGTAAAAAGAGGCTGGCGTTATGAAGGTATAGCTTTCCACGGAAATTGATCAAACAATAACAGACTCCTAAATAGGACCCATGTGCATATCAATGATTAAGTAGCCTCTTCGGCAAGTAGTGTTGGTGAGTTCAAATTGAAAGAATTTTATCGAGAATCAATTGAAGTAGAAATATGCTTTGATTGATTCTTTTTTATTTTTGATTGATCTAGGAAAACCCTGGATCAAGTAAGTAAATGCGGTCACGAAAATGGAGAACATTACGATAGTTATAAGTGAATCCTTTGATGCCCTTGATTTATTTATAGGATGTTTGGCAGGCATTTTTCGATTCGTTTTCTATATTTAAAACGTAGTTCGTAGCTATTCTTTATAGTGATGAAGCTGAAACTAACAGGTGTCATAAGGCAACTTCAACGTTGCTCATTCATCCATCTTGTTTTTTCAGTCATTGATTATTAATTTTCCCATGATTTTTCATTTCAAGTCGACAGAATTGAACAATTTTTATTGACTAAAGTATTTTTAGCTGAGAAAGTTTCCTCACCTTTTACATAGAAAGTGAGTTTTTTTAGCTTTAAGTTTGTTTTACGTGAATAGACTAGTAGTAATTAAATCTTGGTTTAGTGGGTACCCTAAATTACTTCTCTTTCGTTTTTAATCCCATATTTTTTAAAACAAGAAAGAGTGTAATCCCAACGTCTATAAATTATGTAGGAGATATACCTCCATCTTTTTTTCAAAAAGTTAATTTGTAAGGGAAATCCCATTTTTATCGGTCAAACGAGTACTTTTTTAGTAGGATAGTCCATGGAAATATCCTTTCTTGATGAGTTTATTTTAGACGACTTAATTTTACCAATTTGCTCTCTCTCTTTTTTAAAAAAAAATAGCGTTCGCAGAAAACAAAATTGTTTTCTACCAACACTAGATATTATAGAACTATTAAATATGGAGCCAGTCTTATTTACAATTCCAATATATTTACAAACAAGCAATTTCTTTCAAATCTGTTTTTCTAGCTAAAGCAAGTTTAGTGGCACCATCTATTATTTCAACGACAGCTGTTTTTTCTAAAATATTTACAATACGAACTTGATATACCTCTTTTTTCCCAATTATTTTACATTGGTATATTTTCCTTTTATCTAAACATACATCTTGCATTTATCATTCTCCTTAATATTTTCGTTAGATGTCTTTTTCTATTACAAAATTTTAGTCAATCTGAGTACTTTATATATTTTATTTTAACAGTTGATTGTTACCATTTTTTTCATAAAATGAAAAAAACAGCACTAAGCCTTATAAAAATTATGTTATTAACATAAAGACTATAGAAAAAGTAAGAAGAAGTGTTACAAAACACTTCTTCTTACTTTTTTATGGTTTTTTTTGGGTAAGCATATAGAATAACAATGGTTTTGTAGTATCATCAATAAGTTAGATAATATTACTCTTAAACTATATCTTTTTTTAACCTTTTTATTTTTTTTTTTTTTAAGAAACCGTTTTTCTGTAAAATTAAATGAAATATTATGAGGCAATAGTATGTTTAACTTCTAATGGTGACAACTTCATTTTATGTGTAATAAAAAAATACAGGAGGCAACTACGTTGAATATAGAAAACTATATAGAAAAAGATATCATTAGAAAAGTGAAAATTGCCGAATACATTTTTGAACACAAAGGCCTAGTTATTAGAGAACTCGCAAAAAAACTAGATGTTACCTTCAATACGGTAAAAAAAGATATCTCTATGCTGTCGGTACAATTAATGCCCTACTTAGATCAATACGAGCTTTCTGCTACAGAAGTCACAATGATTTTTACAAAACATACGACAAGATATGATTTAATTAAAGAAATTTACAGCGAATCAAAATTTTTAAAAGTTGTCGCTCGTTACCTTCTAGGTGACACAAACTATTTAAGTATTGTAGATGAAGAATTTGTATCTGTTACTAAAGCATTCAAAATCAAGAAAGAAGTTGAGAATTATTTAAAAGAAGAAACTATTTTAGATGATAATAATAAAATCAAGCCAAATGAGTTACTTTATCGTTTTATTTTTGTTTCAACCTGGCTTCGTACAGACTTTTTTTCTGAATATATCAATAGAGAATCTTTCACATATGCTCAAAAATTTGTTGATAAAATTTTTGACGTATTTGATGTGAACTACTCACCAAATGATCGAGAATATTCATTTTTTTTATACCATACCTATCTTTGTTTAGAACGATCTGATATGAATTTAGTTCTAAGCAATTATAGAGAATCAAGGATCAACAGTTCATATAATAAGTTATCCGAAATTTCTGAATTGATACTAGGTGACCGTCACTTATCGGATCAAAATCTTAAGCTACTTGCTATATTTTGTAGATTATTGATGCTAAAATCAAAAAATTTTTCCATTGTAAACATGAATTACCACCTAGATCGGCAAGCTATTATTGAAGAACAACCTGATATCCAGCAATTAATCAAAGCACTAGAAAAAGAATTTAATATTCCTTTAAGGAATAATATAATTTTTGAAATTCCATTTATCTACTTTATCTGTTCACTTTGGGAAAATACACAAAATTATTTTGTTGAACGAAACTATTTTTTAACAATGTATCAGGTTGGCATTGCTCAGAGACTGGAGAAAGTGTTAAAACAATGGAAAGAATTATACCTCCCGGATGAAAACATCCACTTTAACAAAACTTCGATTATTCGATTAGTTTCAGAAATACATTCAGCTTTATTAAGTAATCACATGCAAAAACATCTATGCATGATTGTTGCTGAAAATGAATTATCACATATTATCTATCGAGAGAGCTTAAAAAGATGGATCAATTCAGAATTTATCACAATTGATGACCAAATGTACTATTCAAGTGAGCACATTCCTGTTTATAAAAACGATTGGCCACATTTTATTATTTATGAACGTTCATTATTAACAAAGGAAGAGCCTAATATTACAGATAGTCACCTCTTTTATATTTCAAGAAATTCGTTGCTACAGGATATTAAATTAATTCGTGATTATCTTTATGAAAAAACTTTGTCTGTTCATCAAAAAAAATTGACATGATTTTTTCTCTAACATCTTTTCTAAAAAAGTTAGAGTCCATGAGTTAATTTATTGGATTCTAACTTTCTTTTTATTTCTTAAAGTCTAAAATAAGTTTTTCATTTATGACTCTCTTTTTTATAGAAAAATGATATCAATTTACATTTTTCTCTTGAAATTTACTTCATTTTTTTTTTTAAAAAAAAATATTGATATCTCTACAACAGAGGTTACACAACAAAAGGAATCAAAGATAATTTTCTAACAATCGCTATTTATTTACTGATTTATCAAGTATACGTGAATTCTTTTATCTCTATTTCTATATTGTTTCATTTGATTACTTATAAATGAAGCAATTCTTCCTTAATTATGTATTAAACTGAAAAATTGAGAAAATAGCTGGCTACAATTACATAAATATTATAGTTAAAATCTTGATGAAAAGCGCAATCTGTTACATATTACTTAAATTTTTTTATAATCATGGTATCAACATTCTACTATTTCTATCTATCAAGTAAATCTTTATAGAGAGGCCAACTTACTAAAACAAACTCGATAATCTCATTAAGCCTTTAAGAAAACGATACTTAAAAAACCTTTATTTGTTACCAGACCTTCTTTTTTTATGAAAATAAATTGTGCTGATATAAATCGTTTGATTGCATTCATTCAACTATTTTGTTCTTTTATTCGTATGATTTCATCATATAACTAAAGGTACTATTTTTTTAAGAAGATTTAGCCTAACATGAATAATCAAATAAACTAGAGTAAAACAATGAATACGTCCTTTTTAAGCTAGCTTCTACTTTGTACTATTCCTCTTTAATTTTATAGTTTTATTGTTACTTCACTTTTAAATTACATAAGCTAAAATTCCCCATATACCTTTATTTTTTTATATTTTAATTACATGTTAGTTTTTCTGTTTCTATAATAAGTATTGGGATATACAGTTTTTTTCTGTGAACACTATTATTTTTGAAAAAGAGAGAGAGCAAATTGGTAAAATTAAGTCGTCTAAAATAAACTCATCAAGAAAGGATATTTCCATGGACTATCCTACTAAAAAAGTACTCGTTTGTCCGATAAAAATGGGATTTCCCCTACAAATTAGCTTTTTGAAAAAAAGATGGAGGCATACCTCCTACATAATTTATAGACGTTGGGATTACACTCTTTCTTGTTTTAAAAAATATGGGATTAAAAACGAAAGAGAAGTAATTAAATAGGGTACCCACTAAACCAAGATTTAATTACTACTAATCTATTCACGTAAAACAAACTTAAAGCTAAAAAAACTCACTTTCTATGTAAAAGGTGAGGAAACTTTCTCAGCTAAAAATACTTTAGTCAATAAAAATTGTTCAATTCTGTCGACTTGAAATGAAAAATCATGGGAAAATTAATAATCAATGACTGAAAAAACAAGATGGATGAATGAGCAACGTTGAAGTTGCCTTATGACACCTGTTAGTTTCAACTTCATCACTATAAAGAACAGCTACGAACTACGTTTTAAATATAGAAAACAAATCGAAAAATGCCTGCCAAACATCTTATAAATAAATCAAGGGCATCAAAGGATTCACTTATAACTACCGTAATGTTCTCCATTTTCGTGACCGCATTTACTTACTTGATCCAGGGTTTTCCTAGATCAATCAAAAATAAAAAAGAATCAATCAAAGCATATTTCTACTTCAATTGATTCTCGATGAAATTCTTTCAATTTGAACTCACCAACACTACTTGCCGAAGAGCCTCAAAAATCTATATTTCTTTTATCAACTAAATCTAATAGATTAGCACTATGATTATCTAAAAGGTAGTACAGCTCGTGGATCAACTAATTTTGTTTTTAATAAAGAAGCATCTGTACACAATTCCAAATGTAAATGTGGTCCCGTACTATGACCTGTTGATCCAACAAAGCCAATCACACTTCCTTGACTCACCTTTTGCCCTACACTAACAATAAAGCTTTCTTGATGGGCATAAAGCATAGTTGTACCATCCTCATGTTGAATCACGACATAATTTCCCCACGAATAATGGGTATCTGCCACAACTACTTTCCCAGATTTGGCTGCTTTAATTGGTGTTCCTGTTGGTGCTGCTAAATCAATACCGCGATGGAATTCTGAACCACGTAAGCCAAATTCAGAACTTACAGTATAGGAATCTAATGGCATACGATATTTTGCATCACTAATCGTTACTTCTTTAGCTTCATCATATTGTGTCAAATCGTAAGTGTCGATCAAGTGATTTAATTTTTCACCATAATATATATCTGTAGCATATGTTCCAGTTAATGCTTTTGTAGCATCTCGGTAGCTTGCTGTTTTCGATTTCCAAGTACCTTGGTAAAATGTTGGATCACTAATCAAGCCATTTTTCATTAATTTCGCATAATCTTGGAAGCTTTCTTCGTAACCACTGTATTTTCTAAATTGTGCAAGGGTTGTCGATAATTGCCCGTAGCCATTGTCTTCTTGCGTAGCTAGATAGACGCTTTGATCTTTGTATGTTCCTTTGATTCCAAATAAATTATAATAAGGTGTTTGACTTAAAACACTGGAACCTGCTCCTGATTCTAAAATAGCTTGTGCTAGGATGACAGATGCGTACAAATCATTTTCTTGTCCTACTTTTCGCGCATCTTCGCCAATTTTTTGAATAAATAGTTCAACCGATTCACTTTTTGTTCCAGTCTGCTTACTCGTTTCTTGTCTTTGGCTATCATTAACATTTTCTGGATAAATTGGTTCAGTCGTGAATTGACTTAAATCTGGTTGACGGATTGTGGGTGGCGTTGGTATATTGAAGTTTGGTTTTGGAATACTTATGCCTTCAGAAGAACTGTTGGTTGCTCCGCCTTCTTCCGCCATATTGCCTTGCTCTTCTTGTGTATCTTCTATTGATTCTTCTGGTACATTAGTTGAATCGGTCCCATTTGTGTCGATGTTATCTGTACCTTCGGTTGTCTCTGTCGATTCAGTTGTTGATTCTTCCGTTATTTCTGTTTCTTCATTCGTTGTACTACTTGAATCGCTTGTATTTACGGTTGAATCAGTCATATTTTCTTCTACAAGAGAAGAATCAATCTCAGAATTATCCTGTTCAATTGCAAAAACTTTATTGATTGGTGTCGTTGGCGCAGTTAATAGTGTAGCCACACACAAAAATTTCGACATTTTTTTCATTTATAAAATTCCCCTTATCCTTATTTTATTCGTCTGAATCTTGTATATTATTTCCCTTTGGTTCCACTTTTTCTAATGCATCAAATTCTTCTTCAAGAAGCTCTTCAAATTGATCGACATCCAGTTCTTCATGTAACCGTGCCAGCTGTTCCTCAGACAAACCCTGTAAATGATTTAGGTCAAAATCTTCTTTTTCCATAGATTCTAATGATATTGTTTTAGGTTTTTCATCCCTCGAATACCAATAATCTTTATTAACATCTCCTAGACGTTTATAGTTTTTATGTTTTTCAATATTGTATTTTTTGGATAGAAATGGATGAACTCCCCTAATTTTTAAAATACATTCTTGTCCTTTTAAGCTAGCCACTTCATCCGGCTCCATTAAATTACGTCCTAATTTTTGAAAGCTTTCATTGTAAGAACCATTAACTCCTTTAGTCACACTAATATTTCGTTGTTCAATTGTTTCTTTTCCCAACAATTTAGAAATATATTCATGGGTACTTTGTTCCATTCCCCCTAGATATAAGAATGTATCACTGGTACCAATGATTGTTTCCCAGGTGTCTTTATACAATGTTTTTAATTGACTAATATTTTGCAAAATAACATTGGTTGAAATTTCTCGACTCCGAATAACAGAAATAACTTTTTCAAAATCAGGAATTTGCCCTATATTCGCAAACTCATCTAGAATACATCGAACATGGACTGGTAGTCTTCCTTTATAATAATTATCAGCTCGATGTACAAGCATATCGAATAATTGTTGGTACATCATACTTGCTAAGAAGTTGAAACTTGTATCAGTATCAGAGAGCAAAATATAAAGAATCGTCTTTTTATCTCCTATCGTATCTAACTCTAAGGTATCTTTTGAAACTAATTCTTTGATACTTGGAATATCAAAAGGTGCTAAACGTACCCCTAAGCTGACAAGAATGGATTTTGTCGTTTTATCTCCAGATAATTTAAATATTTTGTATTGCAGTACTGCAAAGTTTTGTGGATCTTTTTCTTCTAATTCTTGGAATAAAATGTCCAACGGACTAACGTAACCTGGTACATCTTCTGGGATATCTGCTAAACGAACTAACTCAACTACACTTGATAATGTTTGATCTTCTTCTACGACTTCTTGTAAAAGGTAACTAAAAATAGCCATTAATAACGCTGTCTCTGCCTTTTCCCAGAAATCATCGCCACCTTTTTTATTTGGGTTGGTCGTATTTTTAATCAGGTTATTCACAATTTTTAAAATATCATCTTCATTTCTTATATAGTTGAACGGATTATAATAGTTACAGTTTTTTCTAGAAATCAAATCGAAAATTTTGATTTCATAGCCTTCTTCTTCGAAAAGTTTCCCTGTTTCGCTTAACAATAATCCTTTTGAGTCGCTGACTACATAAGAAGAATGCATCTGCATCAAATTCGGTTTTACAAAGAAACGCGTTTTACCACTTCCGGCTCCTCCTACCACGATCACATTTTTATTACGATTAAAGTTATCTGCTTTGGTAATTTTCATACGTCCAGATAATGACAAACGTTCAGTTTCCGTCAATAAGATATTAAAGAATTTTTTCTTATCGATAAACGGTGCGATATCTTTACTCGTTCCCCATCTCGCACTACCATACTCTTCATTTGTACGTGTATTTTTCTTATTATACTTATGGTATAGTACAACCATTACGTAAAGTAACGCTCCCATAAGCCCTGCGATATATGAGGAACCAATTATCTCAAAATAGAATTGTAAAGACGAAATTTCACGTGTCAGTAAATCAAATGTATTTAATAAGTTACCAATAGTATCTGGATTAATTGCTTTATTCATTTCAAATAATAAATAGAATCGATTGAAAATATAAGCGATTAAACTAATAGCAAGGAGATGAAAGATTAAGCCAATTGGTAGTTTATTTTTCATACATATTCTCCTGTTTTTTTATCATAAAAATTGCTATTGATAGGAACCCCTTCTCCTATCAATAGCGAATTTTTTCTATTTATTTTTCACTTTACTTTTTTTTAGATAGAACATGCTTATTCCAAGTAGCACAGCTCCCATCACCGTAATCCAAATAGATTCTTTTTCTCCAGTCTTTGGTAATGTAGACGCACTTGATGCACTACTGATTTTAGCTAAACTGCTACTTGTTGATGTTGTACTTGGTTTTGACGGTTCAGAAGGCGTATAAATAACTGGCGTTTTCGCTTGTGAACTCGTTGTACTTGTTGAAGTTGATGGGTCAGTACTGCTTACACTAGAACTTGATGATGTTGTACTTGTATCGATTGAGCTTGAGCTTGAACTTGAGCTTGGACTTGAACTTGAACTTGAGCTTGAGCTTGAGCTTGAACTTGAGCTTGAGCTTGAACTTGAGCTTGAGCTTGAACTTGAGCTTGAGCTTGAACTTGAGCTTGAACTTGAGCTTGAACTTGAGCTTGAACTTGAACTAGTTGAATCAGTTGTATCAGCTTTCACTGCAACATTTACAGTACCTAAGTCTAATGTTGCTTTTGTTTTACTATCCGCTAGATTTATTTCCTTAACCTCTAATGGAATGTTGTATTGACTACTATTTTTTGAATCTACTACTTGTGTCCCCATATTAATCCCAGTAGCAGTGTAGTTTAATGGAATATTCTTAATATCTATATCTTTTTTCAACACAATTTTTGTAGTTACAGAAATTTTATGATCTGTTTTGTTTACCGCAGAGGATACTTCTAAATCAGCTATTGTATTATCTGTAGTCGTAACAGCTAGTCCAGTAACTTCAAATTTCCCATTATAATCTGGGCCATCTCCATAATAAATCTTATCGTATCCAGGAACACCTGTACCTGGTCCCGTAGCTGTTTGTCCATTTCCAGCTAAACGTTCTATCCATTCACCACGAGCTGCACTTACTGAACTCCATGTTGGTACATCAAAACTAAAAGTATATTCAGTTCCAGACTTATTAGATGTCATTGTATGGCTTTGTTTTTTTAACTCTTCTTTAAAAATACCATCTACATAAGATTTTTTACCTTCATCAATTAATTTTTGGCCTAAATTTTCACCATTATAATCACCTAAATAAATCGCAAAACTATTTTCTGGATAGGATACCAGTGCTGTACCACATATTGCTAAACTTGCAAGAACACCTAATAACTTTTTATGTTTCATTTCCTTTCTCCCTTCTTAAAGACCGACCACTTTATTTTCTTTATCTGTTTTTTCTTTTTTCTTCTTTTCTTTTTGCGGATCTATACTTTTAACATTTTGAACATTTGCTTTGTCAATCCCTTTATTAGTAATTTCACTTAACTTTGCTTTTTTCTCTTTCACTGATCCAGCTTTTTCTAAATTGATGGACATATTTCCTAATTCAGCAAAAGCTTTTTTCAAATTAGGATCATGACGGCGGTTATCATAAAAAATATTACCCATTGTTTTTTGATTATCTTCTCGACTGTTGGTCTTTTGTTGTTGGTATCTCTTGTCAAAAAACTTTTCAAGACGAACAATTCCGAATTTTTCAAACAGTTGTACCGTGATACTGATCGCCGCTCCTGTTAATGCGACCCCACCTAGAGCCATTAATCCTGAAATCGTCGATGCTGTTAGAATCGGTCCTAATACTGCTGGTACTAAGAACAAGCCGATTCCACCGAGTAATGCTGTTACCCCTAAAATAATGGCAATTGTTTTCCAATTTCGGCGGAAGAATTTCCGCACTTTGTTTTGGTTGTGTTGGTTTCTCTCCATTTCTTTTTGTTTGACATATGAACGCGCATCTAAACCTAATTTTTTCGCTCTTCTTACCAAAAGTCGTTTACGAACAAAGCGAATAATTTTTGGTAAGTAATAACTTAGACAAATAGCTGTAAAGGTTGCAATTACCGCTGGCATAACTACAGGTATCAACTGGAACGGTAAAGCAACTGTCATCCAAGTCATACATAACGGCCAAGCAGCAATAGGCCATAGATTCAACAAATAACGTAACCAGCGAATTCCGCGTGAAGCACGTTTGTTACGATTTTTGTGCCAGAAGTAACGTCCTAAACCACGTTTTTTCTTCTTATCATTTGGTTGATTTTCCTCATCTCGGACAATTGCAGCTGGCTCGGTGTTCACACCGACATTTCTATTTTTTCCTTTTCTTGGATTATTGCCATTGTCTTTTGTTGTCTTTTCTTTTGGTCGTTCATTCTCTAACCGTATATTTTTTGGGGGAACCGGCGGAGCTGGTCGTTTGTTTCGACGTTTATTATTTTCTTTGTTATTTTCTTTTCCATTTTTCTCAGGATCTGTTTGCTCACCAACGTCTGTTTGCGATTCTGTTACTTGATCTAGCTGACGATTTTTTTGTCCTTTATGTTTATTTTTATTCTTTTTGGTATTTATTTTTTCTTGGTCAGTTTGTGTTCCATCTTCCACAAGTGTCGTTTTTGGCGGTACTGGTGGTACCGGACCTTTATTTCGATCCTCTTTGTTTCCTCGTTCTTCTTGGTCTTCGCCTACATTTTGGCCTTGATCTTTACCTTTGTTTTCTTGGCCTTTTGGTGGTTTTGGCGGTACTGGTGGCACCGGACCTTTGTTTCGATCCTCTTTGTTTCCTCGTTCTTCTTGGTCTCCGCCTACATTTTGGCCTTGATCTTTACCTTTGTTTTCTTGGCCTTTTGGTGGTTTTGGCGGTACTGGTGGCACCGGACCTTTGTTTCGATCCTCTTTGTTTCCTCGTTCTTCTTGGTCTCCGCCTACATTTTGGCCTTGATCTTTACCTTTGTTTTCTTGGCCTTTTGGTGGTTTTGGCGGTACTGGTGGCACCGGACCTTTGTTTCGATCCTCTTTGTTTCCTCGTTCTTCTTGGTCTTCGCCTACATTTTGGCCTTGATCTTTACCTCTGTTTTCTTGGCCCTTTGGTGGTTTTGGCGGTACTGGTGGCACCGGACCTTTGTTTCGATCCTCTTTGTTTCCTCGTTCTTCTTGGTCTTCGCCTACATTTTGGCCTTGATCTTTACCTTTGTTTTCTTGGCCTTTTGGTGGTTTTGGCGGTACTGGTGGCACCGGACCTTTGTTTCGATCCTCTTTGTTTCCTCGTTCTTCTTGGTCTTCGCCTACATTTTGGCCTTGATCTTTACCTTTGTTTTCTTGGCCCTTTGGTGGTTTTGGCGGTACTGGTGGCACCGGACCTTTGTTTCGATCCTCTTTGTTTCCTCGTTCTTCTTGGTCTCCGTCTACATTTTGATTCTCAAGTTTTTTTTCTTTATTTTTACCTTTTTCATGTTTCTTTCGTTGAACATCTTGCACTAAAAATTCTAATGTACTAGCAAATTGTGGTCCTTGTGTTTGTTCAAATGCTTGATCTTCTTGACGATAAACAACAATTTCTGATTTTACTACTTGATGTTCTTTTTTTAGATTTTCTAGTCTATCTGTTAATTTCTTGGCCGTTTCTATAAGTTCATCAATCGGTTCATCTTCTCTAGGATCAATCACAGTTGCCCATTCTAAATTACCTTTACTTTCTTGTAAGATAGCTTTTTGTTCTAATCCATTTTTATTTTGAAGATCACGTAGAACTTTGCTGATTTCAGCCTTTTCTGATAGTAAAATCGTATCATTTCCTTCGATATCACGAAGTTTTTGTTTAATCAATTCTGCTCGTTTAGCAAGTACACTAATTTTCGCTGCAGCAAGCAATTCATTAGAGTAACTAACGTCTTTTGCATTAACTGTTAATTCCTCATTTAACTTCCCAATTCGTACAAGGACTGCTTGCTTCACTGATCCTTGTGAAACTTGACTCTCACGAAATAGTTCATTATTTTCTGTAGTAATTTCTTCCGTTGCAATCGTATTTGCTTGTGTATTTGATTCCGCTTGTTGTAATTCATTTTCTATTTCTTGTTCAGATAAGTGTTCAACAGGAAATTCTATTTTTTTACCTTTTAATTGGTCTAAACTTCGAGTCAATTCAACTTTCTCTTTTTGTAATTCTTTGATTTCTTTACTCAAGCGTTTGGCTTCTTGCTGTATAGCAGGCTCTCTATTTGTTCCTTTAGCTTCCAGTAATTGAAGATTATTTCTTTGTCTACTGCTGACCAAAACAGCCAATTTTAACTCTGTTCGGTATAATTTTGCTTCTATCAAATCTTGATTTGATTTTATTTCTGTTTCTTTAGCCTTAGTCAACTTGATTTGTAGACTGGCACGATAACGAATATTTTCTTGCTCAGTTTTTTCTTGGCGATTAATGGGAATCTTGATTTCCGAACGATGAGTTTGCGTCGTTGGTTCAATTACTTCAGCACGTTCTTGCTGTTTTAGTAATTCACCTGTATCTTGTTGGATCTCTACTTTAAAACCAAGCTCCTTTGTTTGAGCTAATAATGCTTTAATCTTCGCTCTGGTTTCATCAAATGTAGTTAATTCTTTTTCCTGTTCATTTTTTTTCAATTCAGAAATTTGTTCTAATGCTTCTAGTCGCTTATAGGATTCCACTTGCTCAGATAAAACAACCTCAATTTTAGCTGCTTTCTCACGAATTAAAGACGCTCGTTTTCCAGTTGGTCGTTGTACTTCACTCTGATAATCTTTTAACAGTGTTTCAAGAACTGAAGTGCCTTCTTGTACTTTTTTAACTTCATGTTTTCGCTGTTTTCTTAAGTTATCACGAATTTTATTGAACTCAATCTCTGCTTTTCTTTCTTTGTCTTGAAAATTACGATGTTTTCTAGCTTCAGCTAAATTGATTTTGTACTGAGCATATATTTCTCTCCCATAATTTTCCGTAAATTGTTGAATATCCCATGATTCATAGATATTTTTTTGCTGAAATAGCTCTAAACGAGTAATTTCATCTTGTACTCGGATCATTCCTTCATTTGATCGCTTGACGATTTCCTGATATTTCTGCTCCTCTTGATTACCAAGTGCAAGCATGCCAAGAGCTGCTTCTTTTTCTAAACGATAAACAGTCTCCTGCGTTTTAAGAATATCCATCGTCATCTTAAAAATAACTGTAGCTTGTGTCTGCAATTTATCCCTATAAGAACTAACCGAAAATTCTTTTTCTGCTGTATCGTATACAAAACGTTCAGCATCAGGAATAGTAACAGTTGCGTGCTGCGTTCCATAAAATTCTTCAATTGATCGAAGCATATTTTTCACTCCTTTAACTCTAATGATTCTTACCATTGTTAATCAAATCTTTTTATTAATATAATTTACTGTGAAAATGTTCCCAGAAATTATCAGTTGGAATTCTGGAGATCTTTAAAAAATCAGCGTTCAGTTGTTCCATATCTAAACTATTTTCAGCCAATACCAAATCATATTGATTCAAATAGGTGTAATCAATCAATGTATCTTCACCTTTATAAATATCTAATTTTTTTAGAAATGGATATCGTTGCTTGATTAAT
The DNA here is from genome assembly GCF_051714005.1 of Enterococcus sp. AZ171. NCBI lineage: Bacteria > Bacillati > Bacillota > Bacilli > Lactobacillales > Enterococcaceae > Enterococcus > Enterococcus sp. AZ171. The sequence continues at coordinate 2,460,156 of NZ_JBIORA010000001.1, forward strand.
TTTTTATAGAGTTTTTCTACTCCTTTATTACTATTAAAAAATATCGCAATACTTTTTTCTTTAAGTGAAGGTTCGACAATATCAATTAGTTCTTCAGTATCCATATACATCTCAATGAAAATTTCTTTCATTCTGGCAGAAGAAAATGGAATAATCGAAGATAAACCACTTTTTATAAATTCTTTTTCAAATTGATCAATCAACCATGGCGAGCGTTTTACAATTTGGTAATAAAAAATTTCATGATAATCGATCATAAATGAATTTCGATTGGAGGAAAGCAACACTATACGATACAACGCACTCTTTTTCTCTGGTGTTAGTAAATATGACAGGTCAATTCTTTCAAAATACTGATGGAAAAATTGGATTGTCAGACGATATAGTTGCTTTTCTTCCTGATTTAATTCTTGATAATCGACAATATTGTGACTGATATAGCTGGCATTCACATTTAGCAAATCCTGAATGTTGAATTTGTCGATCTCGAATCCATATTCCTGTTTTAATACGTCACACAGCCGGGGATTACCACGCATGACATTGTAGATTTGATTGACGACATCATCTCCTATCGGTCGAATATTTTTTGATTTTAAATTATAATGATTCTTTCCAATTCGAATGATACCAATTAGCAAAAAGAAAACTAGCTTCAAATAAAGATACAACTGCTCATTTTGATTCCCACTATTGGAAAACAATCGATTGCATTGGAATAATGCATCATAAATTAACGTATATTGAGGTAAGCTTGTTTGATCATAGATTTCTAAATACATTTGACAAAAGAATTCTCGAATCTGTTTCTCATCTCCTTGAATAGAAAGAGATGGCATACTTTCGATTTCTATCTTTAAATTTTTTTCTTTAAAAAAAAGATTTGTTCGACTGATCATTCTACGAATACTTGTTTCACTAACGAAAATTTCTTTACTTAATTCCTTGATAGTTAATTCACGTTCAAAAATCATTTTTAAGGCTTGAACGGTTGTTGAAGCGTTGAGAATCTTTGAAAATAAATCACTCAAGCTCATATCCGAAGGTAAATTAAGTATTATCTTTTTATTTTCTAGTTCGCGTAATTCTGCTGGAGAATATTTTTCATTGAAATCATCAATATCTCCTAAAATTGTTTTATCAATTACATGTAGCTGATCAGCAATAAGATTGATATCATTGATATCTTTATTCACTAGTAAGACAATATTAATCTGTCTTTCTGTCTGTTTTTCTAAAAAATTAATGATGCTAATCACATCCCTATCAGATACACAATCTTCAATTTTTGATAAATATCATTCAACCGATCGATCATTTTTCTTTTTCTTCTCTCTTTTTCTCATTTTGTTGTTTCTCTGTCTGATTTTGTCGTTGACTTTTCGCTTCGGCTTCAACTCGCAAATCTTTCAAAAAGCGTTTATCTTGATGCTGTTGTCTTTTAAAGACAGCTTTCTTTAATTCTTCTTCAAAAATAGCATTTCGTCCACTCAATAAAGATGATGGTGTGGGACCTTCCACCACTTCATCCACTAAACCTTTCGCACTTCTTTCCTGTCGACGTTGTTGTACTGCTTTTTTCAGTTCAGCTTCAAAGTTACTATTTCTTGCACTCGAGCTTGATTGTAGTACAGGCGTCGGGCCTTCCACCACTTTATCCACTAAACCTTTCGCACTTCTTTCCTGTCGACGTTGTTGTACTGCTTTTTTCAGTTCAGCTTCAAAGTTACTATTTCTTGCACTCGAGCTTGATTGTAGTACAGGCGTCGGGCCTTCCACCACTTTATCCACTAAACCTTTCGCACTTCTTTCCTGTCGACGTTGTTGTACTGCTTTTTTCAGTTCAGCTTCAAAGTTACTATTTCTTGCACTCGAGCTTGATTGTAGTACAGGCGTCGGGCCTTCCACCACTTTATCCACTAAACCTTTCGCACTTCTTTCCTGTCGACGTTGTTGTACTGCTTTTTTCAGTTCAGCTTCAAAGTTACTATTTCTTGCACTCGAGCTTGATTGTAGTACAGGCGTCGGACCTTCCACCACTTTATCTACTAAACCTTTCGCACTTCTTTCCTGTCGACGTTGTTGTACTGCTTTTTTCAGTTCAGCTTCAAAGTTACTATTTCTTGCACTCGAGCTTGATTGTAGTACAGGCGTCGGGCCTTCCACCACTTTATCCACTAAACCTTTCGCACTTCTTTCCTGTCGACGTTGCTGTATCGCTTTTTTTAGCTCCTCCTCAAACGATTGATCATTTTTAAATGGGGCTTGTGGTGGAGGTGAACTTTGCATCTCCACTGTAGTTTGTTGTTCCTCTTCCCCTTCTTCTATGATGGTCGTTGGGCCAAAAGTCACATGATTTTCACTCTTAGAAGAACCGCTTTTCTTTAAAATACCTTTTGTTTCTAAATCAGACAGATCCTTTGGAGTGACTATCTTACTTTCTTTTGGGATTAACTCCACGATACTCACCCCTTTTATTGTTTTTTATCCTGAGTTATTTCCTGAGTTTCCTCCAAAAATTTAATTCACATTTTGTTGCTCTTCTAATTGTTTGTGGTATTCTTCTAATTGTTTTTGATATGCTTCAAGTTGCCGTTGATACTCTTCTAGTTTTTGTTGTTCGGCTAGTTGTCGTTGGTATTCTTCTTGTGCTTTTAGTTGTGCCTCTTGTTGTTTTCTTGCGGCTTCTTCTGCTGCTTGTTGTGCTTGTTGTGCTTGTTGTGCTTCTTGCTCTTTTTTCGCTTCTTCTTCCGCTTTTTGTTGCGCTTCTTGCTGTTTCTTCGCTTCTTCTTCCGCTTTTTGTTGCGCTTCTTGCTGTTTCTTTGCTTCTACTTCTTTAGCAACTTCTGCTTGGACTACTTTAATTTTTTCGATTTTTTCAGAAAAAGCTTGTTTTTGTTCATTATTTTTGACTTGTTCAAGTGATTGTTCAATTTCTGATAGTTTTGAAAAATCAGCTGTTTTATCAATATTGCCTTCTGAATCATAAAACTTATTCAAGTTTGATTGAATTTGTGTAGCTAATTTAATTTGAGAAGTAGCATTTTCTAAAATCTGATCAACACTTTCTTTCCATTTATCAGCCAGTTTTAATTCAGCCACTTGGTTATTAATTTTTTCGATTTTACTTAAAATGATTGTCGATTTAACCGGTAATGAAGCATCAACTTCCTCCCCGTTAATTGCTAATTCATTTCCTACAAATAATTTATTGATAATATCTTGAAGATTCTTCTTATTCCTGATTTGTTGGATTTTTAATGCAATTTCTTCGACATTTTCTTGCATGCTTTCAAGATCTTTTTCCGAAACCTCTTTAGTTTCTTCTTTTTTATTTAGCATTTCTTTGATGCCGTCTATTGTTGTCGTTAACGTATCTACATCATTATCATTTACGTTTTCTGCTAAATATCCTTGTTCATTCATTAGTTGTTCAAGTTTCTTTTTAATTAATGTAATCTCAGCACTCTGACTCTTTAATAGAGTAGCTTCTTTATAATTCGTAGAATCAGTAGTACTAGTATCTACCGTGTTTTTCTCATAAAAGAATGTACCTAATAAAACGATTAGAATAACGGCTGCTAAGACTGGCATCAAAATCTTGAAACGCTTCATGTTTTTTAACATATGACTGTCTTTAATAGTTATCCCTCCAAACTTTCATTCTGTTAGCTACGTGTTCGATCGAATGAGACAGTTCTATCCAGATTCTGATTCGCTTTATTGGCTTTTTCAACAGCTTTTGAAACTACTTTTTGTAATGATTGTTTTTGTTTATGTGCTCTGCTTTGAAACTTTTCCTTTTTCAATGAAATAGAATCGCTGGAAGCTCTTCGAGTGTCTTTTGTAATAGAACTTTTATTCGCTCCTGTCAGATCTATGCTTCTATTTCTTTTGAGAATAAAACTTTTTATTTTCTTTCCTAAATTCACTAATGTTGAAAAGAGCTTTCGTAACATACCCATTGATTGTTTAGGCATTTTCTCCATTCCATTTTCAAGTTGTCGAATTTCTGGGTCTTTTTCTGGACTAATATTCAATTACCTCACTCCTTAATTTGCTGTTTCTTCAGTAATAGTGACTTTATTGCCATTCTCATCCGTTGTTATAGTTGTTTCCAAAGGAGCATCTTCTTTTGTCGTCCCATCTTGAGTTAGTTGCACCTCTGATTTCAATTTTTCATAAGAAGGCACCCATAAAAAGGTTCCTGTATTTCCAGCTAGCTCATAAGTTGAATCTCCTTCCGAAACTGTAAACGTCACTTCATCAACTTCACCAGTTTCAGAAGTTCTAGAAATCTTGTAAGTTGATTTTTCTTCCTCTACTTCTTGTGAAATAATTCGATACTCAAAAGTATAAGACTCCTTTTTACCATCAGATTCTTCTTTTGTCTGAACATATTTATCTTGATAGAAAGTAATGTTAAACTTAGTATTTCCCGTTTTAGATTCCCAGCTATTTTGATAAAGGATATCTGACCATTTTTGATTGACAAGATTACTTAGGTCATCATCAATTTCTTCTTGTTGATTCTCTGATTCCTTCAGTAAATCTTCATTTGGATATAGATAAATTTCTTCGTTATCTTCATTTAGGAACATAATAGTTTGACCTGATTTTGTTTGCAGCTTAAATTTTTTGCTTCCTTGCCTCTCATCTTTCAATACCATCGTATCGCCGTTTAAAGAATAGGTTCCTTTACTTAACCAGACAGATGCCGTATAGCTACCATCGGATTTCAACTCTACAATCATGTTGTCTGACCGATTAGAATACCAGGTCCCTTGATAAACCACTGCATTTTTTTTTGCATATTCACTTGAACTTGTGACATCTTTTATACTTTTCTGGATTTTACTATCCTGTGTGGCAAGCTCCTTCGATGTACCATCTGAAAAAGAAAACAGAATAAGGACACCCACCGCAAAAAAGAAAGCTAATACGATTAAGATAGTAAGTCGTTTCCCTTCTTTGGTTTCCAATAAATTCTTTAACACATGATTTCCCTCCTTTTTAACTATTATTTGGTAGCTCCAGTCAAGCCATAACCAGAAATAGATTGGTTATTGATATCATAAGTATTACGTTTGACTGTTCCTCCAGAATTTCCTTCAATAGTTTGAATGATGTTGCCATCTGAATACTCTACGATACCCACATGGTCTTTTCCTGTCTTCGTTCCTTTCCAATCAAAGAAAACCAGATCTCCTGCTTGTGGTATATAGTTTTCCTCAGTTGTTTTATAACGTTCATTATTTTTGTACCAGTTAACCATATCAATTGTATTTCCTACTTTCGGTACTCTTCCTTGATCAATATATCCTGCTTGGTCAGCCACCCACGAGATAAAGATTGAACTCCATTCTACTTCTCGGATAAAACCATACCATCTCCAATATCTAGAGCCATCAGAATTTCCAATTTCATCTTTTGCAATTTTTACTAGTTCATGATCATCTTTCATGATATGCTGCGTAATTAAATCAACGTAAAACATATTGCCATACTTATATCGCCAATTATAGCCACGCTGTTCAGCTATCGGATGTTTGTACTCCACAATTTGGCGATTACTTTTTTCGGCTGCAAAATCTTTTGCCCAATCAAACGAATAATCAATATTTTTTGTTGCTAACCATGTTAAAAAACTACCACCATAGTTATAAGCTTGGACTGCAGCATAATCACTTAAATTCAAACTTTTAGCTTGTTTTAATAATATTGCTAAATATCTTGTTCCTGCATCAATTGATTCTTCTGGTGAATCAATAGTATTAGGATCTTTTCCTTGTGATTCACTCGCCTGCATAATATCTGGTGTTTGTTCGACTAAGCCACCTGATTCTTCCCAAATAATGGCTAAAATCAAATTCTCATAGCCGACAATCTCGTATTTTTCAGCTGCTTTTTTAACTAGTTCACGCCATTTCGTGACATTTGCTGGTGGATTTAATAATTCCCCTGTCAATCCACCGCTTCCTGCATGATACCCCGTATTACTTTCATAATTAAAGGCAAGATCGTCAAAGAAAATCGCAGGATAGTTATAATATTTACGATTGATTGGACGAACTTCTTTGACAGCCATTTGGAACTTACTGTTTGCATAGCCTAAAAGTTGACCTCGTTTTACTTTTTGACCTTTTTTTACTTGGATATCTTCAATATCCCAATAACAAATATCTTTTTTAATGTTTGTCCATAACCATAAGCTGTCATTATCGACACCCCCAATTGAAGCATCTAATGTAGAATAAACTGGAACTCGTCCATTAACAGTAATCGTAATACCTGGATGAATCGTGTTCGGATCTCTTCCTTGATACCCAAAATTTTCTGTAACAGTCGCAGTATTCCCTTCACCTAACGGGCTATCAAGAAAAATTTTGTTTTCAAAACGATCCAAATCTTGAATAGGATAATATCGATCTTCTTGATCTTCCGTTAAGGTATTTGGATTTTCATCAACAAATTGTTGGAGTGTTTTTGCTGTAACATTTATGGTAGCGATATCCTGAGTTTCCTGCACCTTCTCAACTTTTTCTTCTCCTGAATCTGGATCAACAGTCGTAATCGTTTTTTCTGTATCTTTTGTTTCTTCTGTCACATCGTAATGATAGGTATACTCATGAATCTTTTCCACTTCGCCTTTAATCGTTCTCACTCCAAAAATGTTGGAACTGCTACCTATTTTTTTATCAATATCATAAACTTCGTATTTCGCGTTTAAATAATACAAATATTTATCTCCATCAGATCGATACATAAACTGCTCTGGATCTGATGCCGCTCCATTGACAAGAAAATAAACTTTGTCTTTTTCTTCTTTTAATTGCTGGTAGCGTTCATAAACTTCTTTATTTTTACTAGCGTCTAACCAAGTCACATATTGATAAGCTTGTGTAATTGCCATATCTTCAGTTTTTATGGTGAATAGATCCACGATAAATAGCCATACTGCTAATACTGCGCAAACGACTGCAATAACAACACTACAGATAGCAACAATAATGATAGACGTTCCTAAAATAGGAATAATCATGATAATTGCTAAAATAATTCCAAAAATATTCAAGTTACCTTCATTATCTCGCCCAAATTTATCTAGCAATTTTTGTAAAAATAATCCTTTAGCAGTCGATTTCTTCTTTGACCTAGCAGATTTTGCTGATTTTAATTTGTCATCTAATTTTTTTCTGAACTTAATTTTTTTTGAGGAGTTTACTTTATGTCCTACTTTTAAAATCGACTTTTTCCCATGGTAACCATTGTTCTGACTACCAATTGATCCTGACCGAAGAATAGCTCTCTTCCGGCTACTATTAGGATTTAATGTTTCTTTTGTTTTTTGTACTGCAGATAATCTTTTCTTCTTTTGCCGATCAAATCCTGGAGCGACGCCTCCCATTTTATCGATCGGATTACCATCATAAACACTGGATTTTTGTATTCCTGCTTTTTTTCTTAAAGCTTGTAATCTGCGATGCTTATTGATAATTTGACTTCTAGCACTAGAAGTAGTTGAATTAGAAACAGAACGAGTTACAACATATGTTTTCGGTATCGTACCAACTATCCGATGGTGCTGATAATTGGATTGTCTGGTGAGTCGATAATTTCTACGCATAGATTGACGAAGCCGATAACTCCTGTTACTTTCATTATTTCTATTTTCATATCTCAATTTGTCATCCCTCATTTATCTCCTGATCTTCACCAGGTTTTGTTGACATCATTTTGTATAAATGAGTATGTTTAGGAAATTTATCGTAAAATGGCAGAGTTGTATCGCCGTAAACCAATAATCCTGCCCCTTCATTTGTATTGATCATAAATTTTTCTTGTTCTTCTGAAATATCAAATAAGCGAATTAATTGGGTACGGTCTGATTTTGCTTGATTTAGCATCATGACAAAATCACTATTAGAAAGCATCCGTCTTGCTAGATCAGATAAAAGCAAGGTTTCAACGTTCTGTGTAATACCAGTAGGAATTGCCCCCCATTTTCGTGCACGACTCCACAATTCAAAGAAGTAGTTTGCTGCGTAATCATTTGTAAAGAGTAATTGCATCTCATCGATATACAACCATGTTCGAACGCCTTTACTTCTATTTTCAGTAATTCGATTCCATACTTGGTCTAAAACGATTAGCATACCCATTGTTTTCAGCTGTTTTCCTAGATCTTTGATGTCATAAACAACCAAACGTTTATTTATATCGACATTCGTTTCATTTGAGAAAACAGATAAACTTCCTTCGATATAAATTTCTAGATCCATCACTAACAATTTAGCCTCTTCTTCTTGTTGCTGTTTCAATAAATCATAAAAATCTAGTAAAGTTGGTTGTCTATGAATACCTTCTTGATAGAATTTTTCATATAGGTGACGACAAACTCGGTCTATCAATGTTTTTTGCGTAGAGGTCAAGCCGATTGTCCCGCCAATAATCAAATCAAATAGGGAAATCAAAAACTCGGATTTCATGACAATTGGATCAACGTCATCGCCATAATGTTCATTTATATCTAAGGGATTGATATGAGTTTTCGAATCACTAGAAATCTTAATTACTTCGCCCTTAAAGTTTTCTGCAATCAACGTGTATTCTCTCTCTGGATCAATAATGATGATTTCGTCTTTTTCATCTCTTAATAAAACATTGACAATTTCTCGTTTTACTGAAAAACTTTTCCCTGATCCAGGTGTTCCAAGCACAAAACCGTTAGGTGCTTTTAACTGTTTACGATCAATGGAGATAATATTTTTTGTAATGGCATTTACCCCGTAATATTTACCGTTTTCTTGAATCAATTCAGAAACCGTGAACGGCAAAAATATAGCTGTGCTTGCTGTCGATAAGGTACGATCTACTGGCATGAGGTTGTTCCCAAAAGGCAAGACTGATTGTAAACTGATTTCTTGCATATAATCTAAAATAGAGAACTTAAAACCATATCTTCGACCTACGGAAAAAACTTCTTCTTTGATTTCCTCAAGTATTCTTTGCTGTTTCGCATTGATATAGATTAATGCTGTTAATGAAAAAAGTTTTTGGCCTTTATTTTGTAAATCATCCAGCAAACTTTCTGCTTCTTTTAACGAATACGTCAACTCATAAGGTAACATATCAAAATCATAGCCATTTTTGAGTGCTTTTTTCTGTTCATCTACTTTTTGCTGTTCCATAAATGCTAATTTTGTACGAACTAAATCAAATGCATCTGATTGTTCTATTGGTTTAATCTGAAAAGAAATTAGTAATTCTCGTGGAATCTCCAGTAAGTCAAATAAAAATTGATCAGATAATTCTGAAGGATATTGTTCCAAGTAAATGACTTGGGCTAATTCATCGTCTAATTCAATCCATTTTTTATTTTGCTTAAAATTGATTGAATTTGGTAATAATCGTGCCTTATCTTCTATACTTATTGCTTGATAAGTTTGATTAAATATTTTGGCAGTTAATCGATTTCTTTCTTCACCAGTCAAACAGTGAATCGAAGAACCAATTTTTTGTGAATAATTTTCAAATCGATCCAATAGTAAACGGAGCTCTTTTTTAGCGATTTCATAGCTAGTATGGCTTTGGGTAAAGGTAAAAATAATTGACTTTTTATAACCATTTTTATCTTCTTCTACTTTTTCAGAAACAATTTGATTCATTTCATCACGATAGTGATTAAATGAATCCTCTTTGTGAGGATATAGTACAATGCTTTTTAGTTCATTCGTATGTCTTTTTACTTTACTTAAGGTTAGTTGTATATTTGTTCGTTGATCTAAAGAATTCAAAAAATCACAATAACGAGAAAAAATATTAATTTGACTTTCTTCTGAAGAAAGCTGGTAGTTAATATCTGCCACTTCAACAGATGCGGAATACTTGCCTTCTTCTAACAAACAAATACCGTCTTCATACATTTTTTCATAAGGTAGAACACTTTCAATCATCGTCATATCTTTCTTTACTTTTTTTACTGTTGCTTTTTCACTATGTACTCTTTGCCTGAACATTTTGAGCATAGCTATCCTCTCCCTTTCCTAAAAATAACCATTTAGAAAATTGATGTTCTTCCCATTTTTTATGAAAGAACATCAACTACTTATATCATTACTCTACAAATTGATTCTTTTTATTATATTTTATTTTTTTGATTTTTTTCCAGGATTGAAATGGTATTTAAAAAAGTATTTCATAAAAACTTCAAAAGCGAGACCATGTTTTCTAAACCATCCGAAAGAAACAACAGGTATCGAAAGAATAATCATAAACCAGCTCGCGATATCCATACTCATTCCCAAAATTTTAATCAATACAATACTTAAAACGATATTTAAAACAATCGCTAAACTTACGCTTAAAAGTTGCTTCATACTCATGCCAGCAATAATTTTCTCTTTATATTCTTTAATATCCTTTGGAACTTTCACTTCAATTGCCATCATTTTTCTCCTTTTTGTTAAAATTAAGCTTAAGCAGAAACAAGTGTTTTCGCCCAGCCTTTTGTTTTATTGATGGAGAATAGCAATGCAATCATATAGATTGTAATTCCGAGAATAATTCCCCAAACCCCATTACTATAGTTATTCAAAATTTCTTCAAAAATAAACGGATAAATCACTAATACGAGGCCAATAAAACATGATTGTAGTCCTGTTGCTGCAAAATTTTTGAAAAAATTCTTCGCCAAAGATGAAAATTCTTGATTTGGTAGAGCTCCCATTGGTATTGGTGCCATTGCACAAAAGATATACAATTCTAAAAATCGTATGTAGATCGTTACTTGAATCAATACTCTGACAACTAATGCAGCTAAAAACATGATACAAAAAATCAATAAGATAACTAATTGATCCCACCAAGCTAATGATTTAACAACTGATTCAACACGTGCATATAAATCGTTCAAATGGCTTTGCCCAGCACCATTTAATATACTTCTCGTTAAGGACGATGTAATAGCAATAATTCCATCGAGAATAACTTGAATTTTCAAAATTACGATATAGCAAAGAACAAATTTGATGAATGCTTTGATAATCATCTCAAAACCTAAGGTCGCTGCCCCACCTGCTCCTTCTACTTTCATTGAAATTTTTTGAAATTCAAGTAGGATAAAAATAGCTAATAAAGCATAAGCAACTGGACCAACTACAGTTTTCTGCAGATCAATTACAAAAACATAGGCATTATATAAATATTGTTGTAAATCTAAACTCAAAATATTTCTTAAATCTTCTCCATTCAGATAATACATAATCTGTTTGAAGATATTCATTACTGCTCCGCCCAATTAAGACACTCCCTTGTTTATTTAGCGACCTCCTACTAAAGAACCAACATCAAACGATGAACTGAACCATAACGCAGCTACAAGAATCAACATTCCACCGACTACTTGCCAAATCGCCGTTTGTAGTTGCGGTCCATTTTTATCTTTCAACGCACCAGCCATCATCACTATTCCCCAGATTAGCCATAGTCCTCCACCAACTTGTGTAAACTTTGTAATCAAACTAAATACTTGTGTCAGTAAATCTGTATTTGACATTTCTTTTACTCCTTTTTCCTTGACTATTTTTTAATGAAAATTAATTGTTTATTTTTTTACTTAGAGCGCCGTACCTCCCCTTATAAAAAAAGATATGTATCATTTATACCTGATACACACCTTATTTTTTTTTTCGTTTTTTCAAGATAACTACTGTTTTTATTTCTATAAACAAAATAGTTGAAAAGTTCAGTTAGTTAACGTGATTCTCTAGTTGATAGATAAACAGTTGGTGTCGGTAAGCTACGTAAACTACTAATTGAACTCAATGAACTATTTCTAGAACGGCGATCCAAAGTCGACATTCTACTTTTATGTCTATTATTTTTGAAACGTTTATCTTTAATTGAGTACTCTCTTCTTCTATTTGAGTATTCCTCATTTCTTGTTTGTTTATTTCTTTCCATACATTTATATGCAAAGCGTATAAATTTAAATGGAAGAGGGATAATTTTAAAAATAATTTTAAAAACTAAACGAAACAAACAACATAGTCCTGTCATAAAACAACAAACACTTGACATCATTTCCACCTCTTTTTTTGATTGAATATATTCATATTAGTAACATTTCTTTTTTATTTTCATTTTGTGTCATTTTTTCTTTTTTTTTTTTTTTTTTGTTGCAGCACTTGATCAAACTAACGGAAATAATGTTCTCTTGACTTAGCAATTGGTACACGTCTAAAAATAGCTGATTCTGCTTGAGATAATGCACGTGTTTTAATGGCGGCCAGGGTATAATTATTTTCGGATTTTATTCTCATTGATGAATACCACTGCGCTCCCTCCACCCGATTTTTTAATAAACTCATTACATATATATCTGGCAATACTAAACTGGGGGTGGTTCGGCCAATCATATCCTTCGTAAAATCTTCATTCAGGCGTGGATTTAAATGTGGATGCTCAATTAAAAATAATAATTTTTTCCTCAACTGTAATGTTTCAGTTTCTAAGCACAACTTAAAATCTCTTGGTATTTGAGGAATAGTTAGTTTTTGTTGGTTCATATTGATCAAATACATATAGTAGTCACTTAGATAAAAATTTTTATCATAATACATAAGACACATTTGTTTAAATCTTAAACTAGAAAGCTGTTTTTTTAATGCCAGTTCTCGTATATCTTTAAAACGTGCGTATAAATTATCAGTAGTATCATACTTTCCTCTGTATTTCTCAAATACCTTCCGATTAGCCTTCAACTCACTATGAATATATATTCTCGACATAAATGGATACTTAACAACTGCCTTATCTAATAATTGAATCAAAAATTTTTTCATCTATTATTCCTCCATTTCTATACATAAACACCTAAATTTTCTAAAAAAAATTATATGGAAGAATGAAAAACAAAAAACAAATTTTTACAAAAAAATTCTAAACAAAAAAAAGATGTTTCCACACAGCAATAAATTTTCATCGTTTAAAATAGCGAACTGTTATGTATACCTTGCTTAAAAGCAAGGATTTAGAGATCAAAAAAATAGAAAAGTATTTTAAAAGGTAATCTATATACGATGTGGGGACCAGAAAATCTGTCTTTGCTATTTCAGAAGTTGGTTGGTAAACATGTTCTTTAACATTATCTATTTTTGTATCTAGATGATGTTTGTTTTTACTTCCCTCTCTTCACACAAGATATACTGATTCATATAATCAATTTAATCCACACATATTTGCTTCATTTTTATAAAAAGAAATAATTAAAAAAAGAATTAATCATTGAACTAGTTTTATATCTTACAAAAAGAAAAGGTTTTTGGTTAACGTTCTTGTTGCTCTAGTTGTTTTTGCGGTTTGTTTTTCAACTTTGGTGCCATCTTCTGTTTAAGCTCTTTGCAAAGAGTTCCTATACTTTTCTTCTTACTCTTTTTATTTTGATTTTGTTCGTGTTCCAAAAGTATTTTTCTTTTAACCTCCTCTGTTTTCAAATCAATAGCAGATAACTGCTTCTCTGGCTGTGAATAATTTGAATTAGGCAATTTCATCCGTTTAGGTTTTTGAGGTATCGGCCGATTATATAAGTTTTGATAAATTGGTTCCGTTGATTCTTTTTCTTCAATTGGTCGATGTTGTTCTTTTAGCAAACATGCTTCATTTTTTTCACTTTCTTTTCTTTTTCGCTTAAATGCTTCTCTTCGTTTATTAGGGGATTGACTTGATTTTCGTTTCTCTGCATCTATTGGCATAAAATATTCTCCTTTGTATAAAAAATTTTTTGCTCGTTTAGTATAGAACCTGAAAGAGCAAAAAAGTTACTCAAAGCAATTTATTCAAAAATAAAAAAAAAATGAAGGTCGAACAATTTTTTTATAAAAATACGCACAAAAAAGAGCAGTTGAACTGCTCGCTCTAAATTTATTCATATTTTTAATGTTCCTACCTCATAAAAATATTTTGAAGCTCCTATCTTCATTTGGTATTTTATCTGTAGTTTCTATTTGAATAAACATTGTCATCTTTACGATAAAACAATGATTTATCTAGATACACCTAACTTTATTAGTGATAACATTCTTTTGTGAATGAGATGTCTTTATTATTTGGGCTTGATTGCTTTTGATCATTGCTTGCTTGATCACAGTAGCCAATGACTGTCTTTGTTGTATTTCTACCAATTTAGTCATCAATTGTTGTTTTTTTTGTTCTAATTGCACCATTTTTTTTCGATCGATTGGTAAAATCAGCACTTTGCCATTTACAGTAATCGAATGATTAGATGGCAACATCAGATTAATCATCCGTCTATCCACTGTATCTAGTTCTTTTTTTAACTGTTCAATGTATTCATCAGAGGTCAGAAAATTCTTACTCTCCATATCATTAGTTCTTTGAAGAACTAGATTCACTGTTCTTGAAGTATTTTCTTTTGTTCTCAATTGTTGTTCTTTTTTTTTCTTGGGTAAACGAAAGAATTTTTTCACCCTCATCGCCTCTTTTTCTAATAGATTTGCTAATATTATAACGAGCTAAATAATAAAATTTTTTTCAAAAAAACACTAAAAAAGCATCACAATAGAATAATATGAAAGAGATAACCTCTTCATAATTAAAATTCTATATACAAAAATTTGAAGAATAATTTTTGTATATGGCCTCCTATTTTTGAAGCTAAACACTTCTTTCTCCCCCTGCATTAAAACATACAAGCTAATTTAGTTATAAACTTAACGATTTAGTATATTCTGCGCTAGATACCAATTACTGGACATCCATAATTGGTATGAACTTTTTGTTTATGTAATCCAAATCTGCAGTATCTAAGGAGGCGTATCCCTTTTTCCATGAATTAGTTGATGCTTTTCGAGACAAAGACCCTGACTTGTTTTCCTCCTTATTGGCAGAACTTCCCGAAACGTTAGATAACGGCTTTCGTGAGAAACTTCAAAATCTTCTGAATTACCCAGAAGACATCACCAATGCCATGATTTATCCTTACTCCAATGGAAAAATAGAAGCAAAGAATACCCACATAAAAACAATGAAACGAGTATCCTACGGATTTAAATCATTTGAAAACATGAAATTTAGAATCTTTTTGACCAAACAATTAATTAAAATGAAATAACAAAAAATCTGGACCAGAATGAGCTTCATTCTGGTCCAGATTTGATTTTGTATAACTCATCAGTACTTATTGACAAAGAGCCAAAAAAAGTTATATTTAAGGCGTAAAAAACCTTGATATGTCTGCTTTTATCGTATGCCAGCTATAGGGATCGAACCTACGACCTACGCGTTACGAGTGCGTTGCTCTACCAACTGAGCTAAGCTGGCGTTTCCAAAAGAAATTATAGTCGTTATGTTAAGAAATGTAAAGGGGTAATGTGGAAGATTTTTCTACTTTCATGATTTTTTTCAAAAAATGTGCTATAATTATAGATGAAAGGCAGGTTTTATGAAAATGGCAACTTTTGGAAAATTTGAAACAAAGGTCGAACCGTCAGAATTTGGAGAAAAATTTACCACTGATACACATGTTACCTTTATGATTCACGGAAAAACGCAAACCGGAACGATTTCCAAGCAATTGAAAAACTCTGCTGTTGTTGCAATTGATGAAACTAATGAGAATACCGATTTGATGGCCCAAAGTAAAGGCGTCGTCATTATCAATTACAAAGATATGAGTAAGATTTAGTTTTTTCAACCATCCATCAAGTGGATGGTTTTTATTTTGACTGAATGAAATAAAAAAAAATCTGGGAAAATCCCAGATTTTTTGTATAGCTGATTTTTCCTATTTAGTACCAAATAAACGGTCGCCAGCATCGCCTAGACCAGGAACGATATAGCCTTTGTCGTTTAATTTTTCATCTAATGAAGCAGTATAGATATCAATATCTGGATGTGCTTCTTGTAAGGCTTTAACACCTTCTGGAGCTGCAACAAGGCAAACAAATTTAATGTTTGAAGCGCCACGTGCTTTCAGAGCATCGATCGCCATGATCGCTGAGCCACCTGTCGCTAACATTGGATCAACTACGAATAATTGACGTGCGTCGATATCTTCCGGTAATTTAACGAAATACTCGTGCGGTGCCAATGTTTCTTCATCTCTGTATAATCCGATGTGGCCGACTTTAGCTGCTGGGATCAATTCTAAGATTCCGTCAACCATTCCAATACCTGCGCGCAAGATTGGGATAATGGCTACTTTTTTACCAGACAATGTTTTTTGTGTTGTTTCTGTGATTGGTGTTTCGATGACAATGTCTTCAAGTGGCATATCACGTGATACTTCATATGCCATCAGCATAGCGATTTCATCAACAACCTCACGGAAAACTTTTGTACCACAATTTTTGTCGCGAATAATCGTTAATTTGTGTTGGATCAATGGATGGTCGATTACTTGAAATTTGCCCATTTTTTTGTCTCCTTTTTCTCTCGTTTCTTTTTAATTGTAAAACAAAATCACTGACTTGACTAGTCTAACCCGTCATTTTCCTAAAGAAAATCAAAGAAATAAAAAAACAAAGCGGTGTTCTTTTTAAAATCAGCAAAAAATAACAAAAACGCCTGAAAATCAGACGTTTTTTGTTATTTTTCTAATTTATTAATGGATAAAGATGACAAAAAACAACTAGTTTTTTAGCCATTCTGTGGAAAGAGTCATTGCTGCTCGTGTCGCATTGGTTTGGTCCATCGCATTTACCATGACAAAATCATGGATGATCCCTTGGAAACGTACTTGCGTAACTTCCACACCAGCTTCACGAAGTTTTCTAGCGTATGCTTCTCCTTCATCTCTTAACACGTCCGCTTCACCAGTCAAGATCATTGCAGGTGGTAAACCTGTCAATTCTTCTTTACTTGCACGTAGAGGTGAGGCAGTGATTTCTGCTCGTTTCTTTTCATCTGTCGTATACTGATCCCAGAACCATTGCATCCCTTCTTTTGTTAAGAAGTAATTCTCTGCGAATTGGTTATAAGAACCTGTATCGAAATTTGCATCAGTTACAGGATAATATAGTAATTGTTTTTTGATTGGTAATCCTTGACGTTGCTTTGTAAGGATCGTCATCACCGTTGCCATATTCCCACCTACGGAATCCCCAGCGACTGTCAAGTTCTCAAGATCCAAGCCTTTCGACTCAGAAAGCTCCGCAAGTTTTTGCAAAATCGCGTAGTTTTGCTCGATGGCAGTAGGATATTTTGCTTCTGGCGAACGACTATACTCAGGAAAAATAACGATCGAATTTGTACGAACAGCCAATTCTCGAATCAATTTGTCATGTGTCTTGGCACTTCCAAATACCCAACCAGCACCATGTATATAAAATATGACAGGTAATTTTTCTACATTTCCTTCAGGACGGATAAAACGCACATTGATTTGTCCCCAATCATTGGTATCCATTTTCAAATCCTCGATATCCACAGGTAATTTTTCCACAGAAGAACTTTGAACTTCTTCTAGAAGATCACGCCCTTCTTCCGGAGGTAATTCATAGATACGCGGGTGCGGTGCATTAGCATCACTAAACTCAATTGCTTCTTTTTCTAATGAAATTCGATCAGTCATACGGATTCCTCCCTAAATTGAATGCAACAAATAAAATTACACCTCATATACTAGAGAGCAACCAGACAAAAGTCAAAAAATCAGATTGAAAGAGGTTGTGAAAGAAGCGCTCAGCACTAAGGCATAAGACAGAAAAATAAAAAATGGCTATTTCATTTTTTATTTTTTTGGCTTATGACCGAAGTGTTGCTTCTTGAACACCGTTTATCCAAGTTGTGAAGAAGCGCTTTGACCTGAGCAGTAAGATGAAAAATCAGAAAATAGCTTTTCATATTTTTTGAGTTTCCAGAGAGCCATCTAACACTTCAACAATCAGAAAATAGGTGAGACAACCAAACAGCTACATGCCTGGTTGTCTCACCTTTTTCTATTCTCTTACCTTCTTATTGATGACTCTTAGTTATAAACTATTTATTTTTTATATAATGGAAATTGCTCTGTTAATTCACGGACGCCTGCACGCACTTCTTCTAATTGTGCTTCATCATCTTTTGCCTGTAAGGCTTTGACGATCAATTCAGCTACTTTTGCCGCATCTTCTTCGCGGAAGCCACGGGTCGTAATTGCTGGTGTCCCAATACGGATACCGCTTGTTTTGAATGGGCTTAGTGTTTCAAAAGGAATCGAATTTTTATTGACGGTGATATGAACACTGTCCAAAATCGCTTCTGCTTCTTTTCCGTTCAATTCTAAGTCACGTACATCGATCAAAATCAAATGGTTATCTGTGGCACCTGAAATCACTCGGGTACCAATCGATTGATTGAATACTTTTGCCATAGCTTTTGCATTGGCAATGACTTGTTCGCTATATTCCTTAAATTCAGGAGTCAATGCTTCTTTAAATGCAGCAGCTTTTCCGGCAATCACATGCTCCAAGGGGCCACCTTGGATGCCTGGGAAGACTGCGCTATTGATTTTTTTCGCCAGCTCTTCATTGTTCGTTAAGATCATCCCACCACGAGGTCCTCGTAATGTTTTGTGAGTAGTAGTTGTTGTGATATCGGCATAAGGGATTGGGCTTGGATGGACACCCGCTGCAACTAAACCAGCAATGTGTGCCATATCGACCATCAATTTTGCCCCAACTTCGTCCGCGATTTCTCTGAATTTTGCAAAATCGATCGTCCGACCATAGGCACTTGCTCCTGCTACGATCAATTTTGGTTGATGTTTTCTCGCTAAGATGCGTACGACATTATAATCAATGACTTCTGTTGACGGATCTACACCATAAGCAACGAAGTGGTACGTTTTTCCACTAAAATTGACTGGAGAGCCATGTGTCAAATGTCCGCCAGCAGAAAGATCCATTCCTAAGATCGTATCCCCCGGTTCAACTAACGCAAGATATGCAGCTGTATTGGCTTGTGATCCAGAGTGTGGTTGAACATTGACAAAATCGGCACCAAATAATTCTTTGGCACGGTCGATCGCCAGATTTTCAACGGTATCCACAAATTCACACCCACCATAATAGCGACGTCCTGGATACCCTTCTGCGTACTTATTCGTTAAAATACTTCCTTGTGCCGCCATCACAGCTTCAGAGACAAAGTTTTCAGAAGCGATCAGCTCCAGATTGTTTTCTTGTCTTTCCTCTTCTTTTGCGATTGCTGCCCATAAATCAGGGTCAAACGTTTTGTAGTCTACCACAAACAACAACTCCTTATTTATTTATGTGTCAACTTCTCTAAATTTCAAATGATTGTTCAGTTTATTTGTCTTTTTTTGATGTTGACCAAACATTACTAGCTAAGAATACGAACATTATTTCTTAAATAGCTATTTTAGTTTGTTTCCTAGATTGTATCACAGAATGATTTTGCAGCAATCACTTCTGGTTCATTTTTTATAATAATTTTGTCCTGCGGCTTTTTTCAACCGATTCATATAAGCAATACCTAGCCCTTCTTCAGGTGCAACTTGTACTAGAATCAG
Source organism: Enterococcus sp. AZ171 (assembly GCF_051714005.1). Classification (NCBI taxonomy): domain Bacteria; kingdom Bacillati; phylum Bacillota; class Bacilli; order Lactobacillales; family Enterococcaceae; genus Enterococcus; species Enterococcus sp. AZ171. The sequence continues at coordinate 2,479,690 of NZ_JBIORA010000001.1, forward strand.
ATCAAGAGCTAATCGATCATCATCTAAGCCACGTAACCCCGCAAACAACCCTTTCGTTGCTGCCTCTACTGAATCATCGTAATACATATACACAGCTGCGACATCCTTGCGTACCTGATCAGCAATTGTTGGTCCAGCTAAAACACCGGTACGTAGTTTTTGCTCTTTTGTCCAGATGATCGCCTCTGGCCAATCCTTTTTTTCAACCATTAGTACTCGAGTATCAGGTGAGTAATGTTTGTATTTCATCCCCGGTGATTTCGGTGTTTCAGATTCTTTGACCAAATGGCGGTCTGTCGCCACTGGACTTTCAATGACAGCTTCTAGTTGCTCTTTCGTGATTGCTCCTGGTCGTAAGATCATCGGCGGTGCAGATGGGTCACTCAGATCAAGTACCGTTGATTCCACACCGATCCTCGTCGCCCCATCGTCAATGATTCCTGTGATTTTTCCATTTAGATCATGAAAGACATGGTCTGCTGTTGTTGGACTCGGTTTACCTGAAGTGTTGGCACTTGGCCCGACAAGTGGTACACCTGCTAATTGGATTAATTCTAACGTTTTCTTGTTATCTGGCATGCGAAAAGCAGCTGTGGATAAACCACCAGTGACAATCCCTGGTAAACTACCTTTTTTGATGTGAAAAATCAAAGTCAGTGGTCCTGGCCAGAAGTTTTTCACAATTTGTTCTGTTAATGAGTGAAAGTTGTCCACATACTCTTTTACTTGTTCGAAGGAGGCGACATGGACGATCAATGGGTTGTCTTGTGGTCGACCTTTCACTGTAAAGACTTGTTTGACAGCCTCCGGTAAAAGGGCATTAGCTCCTAATCCATAGACAGTTTCCGTTGGAAAAGCCACTAGATTTCCTACTGCTAATTCCTTCGCAGCTTCATTCAATTGTGTTTCATCATATTTAATTGTTTCCACAGTCTATCCACATCCTCTTTTTTCAAAATCCTTGTTTTATTCCGTTTTTTCAGGTAGTTATACACAAATTGTTGATAACTAGTTTGTCAATAGTGGATAAGCATGTTGATAACTAAAATATTCGTTTTCATCCTTATCAAATCAGTGTTTTTTTATTATAAAAAAACAGAAAAAAATTTTTTCATCCACAAACTAATTGGTAACAAAAATCATTCGATCATTTCCTGCCATATCTTTTTTGATCCGTACTTTTTTTGTCGGAAAGGCTTGCTCCATGATTGCTTTGACAGCTGCTCCTTGTTGGAAACCAATCTCTAAAAAAAGTTGTCCATCGCTAGCTAATATTTGTGCAGCTTCCTTTGCGATTTTCTGGTAGATCGCTAAACCATCTTCTTCAGCAAACAATGCCATCTTCGGTTCATAGGTTCGTACACTCTGATCCATCACCGACCATTCTGCTCGACTGATATAAGGGGGATTAGAAATAATGACATCAAAGGTTTGATCCAAGACAGGTTCCAACGTATCACCATGATAAAAATTGATCGTTGTTTGTTCATGTTCTGCATTTTCCTTAGCGACAGCTAGTGCTTCTAAAGATAAATCAATTGCTGAGACTTGCCAATTTTTTCTAGCAGCTTTCAAGCTGATGGCGATTGCTCCAGTTCCTGTACCGATATCCACGACATTTAAGGTTTCTTCGCTTGTTTTTGCCAAACACAGTGCGACTAATTCTTCGGTTTCTGGACGAGGAATCAAAGTTGCTTCCGTGACTTTCAAGCGGTGATCAAAAAATTCAGCATAACCTAATAAATAGTGGGGCGGATAATGTTGCACTAGTCGTTGCATATCTGCATTGATCATGGCTTGATCCTCGGCTGTGATCGGTTCATTCATTCGCATGAGCCAATCCAGTTTCGTCCACTGCTTTCGTTCAAGAAAGACAAACTGGATATTATACCCTTCTACTCCTTGTTCTTCTAAAAAAGAAGAAGCCCGTGTGAGGACTTCTCGATAGGTTTTATCCATTTTGCATCTCTTCCAACTTAGATGTTTGGTCGTACACGATCAATGCGTCGACGATCTCATCTAGTTTTCCTGCTAGAATCTGATCCAATTTTTGGATCGTCAAGCCAATACGGTGGTCGGTCACGCGATTTTGAGGGAAGTTATACGTACGGATACGCTCTGAACGATCCCCAGTCCCTACCGCAGATTTACGGTTCGCATCATATTCGCTTTGTGCTTCTTGTTGGATCTTGTCGTAGACGCGCGCACGTAAGACTTTCATCGCTTTCTCCCGGTTTTTCAATTGTGAACGTTCATCTTGCATCGCCACCACGATTCCAGTTGGTAAGTGAGTCAAACGTACCGCAGATGCTGTCTTATTGACATGCTGTCCACCGGCTCCAGAAGCGTGGTAAATATCGACGCGGATATCCTTGTCAGCCAGATCGATCTCTACTTCTTCTGCTTCAGGCATGACAACGACAGTTGCCGTTGATGTATGGATACGTCCTTGAGATTCTGTTGAAGGGACACGTTGGACCCGATGTGCGCCACTTTCATATTTTAATTTCGAATAGACATTTTCACCTGAGATCATCATGATGACTTCTTTATAGCCACCGATCCCTGTCACACTTGCTTCCAAGACTTCTGTTTTCCAGCCTTGGCTCTCTGCGTATCGTTGATACATCGAGAAAAGATCCCCTGCAAATAGTGCGGCTTCGTCGCCACCAGCGGCTCCGCGAATCTCCATGATAATGTTTTTGTCATCGTTTGGATCTTTTGGAAGTAACAAAATCTTGATTTTTTCTTCTAGTTCTTCTTTTTCTTTTTTCAAATCAGCTAATTCTTCTTTAGCCATCTCTGCCATTTCGTCGTCTAACTTTTCGCCGAGTAATTCTTCTGTATCTTTGATCCCTTGAACAACTTCCTTGTAGCGACGATAAACTTCAACCGTTTCACGTGTATTTGCTTCTTCTTTTGAAAGCTGCATGAAACGTTTCGTATCTGAAATCACTTCTGGGTCACTCAGTAGTTCCCCAAGCTCTTCGTAACGGTCTTCGATTGATTGTAATTGATCGTACATGCTTAATCTCCTTCTGTGATCATCAATGGATGAAAATAGTGTTTTCGACATACGGGATAATAGGCTTCATTGCCACCAATTTGGACTTGATCTCCTTCGTACACCGGTGTTCCGTCTATATAATGTAAATTCATCATTGCTTTTTTATGGCAGAACCAACAGATCGTTTTCATTTCTTCGATTTTGTCTGCATAAAGCAATAAATATTTCGATCCTTCAAATAATTCATTTCTAAAATCATTTTTTAATCCGAACGCCATCACCGGAATATTGAGTTCATCAACGATTCTCGTGAATGCTAAGACATGTTCTTTTGTTAAGAACTGCGCTTCATCGATCAATACACAGAATGGTGGATGTTCCATCTGCTGGATGACTTCAAATACATCGGTCGTTTCAAAAATGGGAATTGCTTCACGTTTCAGCCCGATTCTGCTTGAAACTACGCCAACGCCATCTCTTGTATCGATTCCGCTGGTCATCAAAACAACCGGTTTGTTTTGTTCTTCATAATTATGTGCGACTTTTAAGATCTCGATTGTCTTGCCGCTGTTCATTGCGCCGTACTTAAAAAATAGTTGTGCCATGTCCTCATTCACCTTCCAGTTTGTTCCTATGGTATTATACTTGATTTTCAATCATTTTTACAGTGAGAATTTTCGAAGCGAGATTTCCCTAGTGTAAATGTTGGTATTTTCGTTATAAATCAATAAACTACCCGCACTTCTTTTGGTATAATCGAATGAAAAATAAAGGAGGGCACTTATGTCCGAAATATTCCACCAAATGGCGAACCATTATGATACCCCCGAACGAATACAATTAGCTGCTACGATTCGTTCAGCTGTTGAAAAAGAATTTTCTGCACAGACTCATGACCAGAAATTGATCGATTACGGTGGGGGAACTGGTCTTGTCACGTTACCCTTTGCCTCACGTTTTAAAGAAGTGATCATTATAGATTCAGCCGCAGGAATGCTAGCGATGGCTGATAAAAAAATCAAAGAGGCAAAACAAGCAAATGTACGAACACTTGAATTGGATGCTACAAAGGATTTGCCGGCAGAGAAAGCCGACATCATCTTACTATCTTTAGTCTTGTTACATATTCCAGAAACGAAAGGCATTTTAAAACAACTTTCGCAAATGCTTCATCCAAGCGGAAAACTTTATATCGTTGACTTCGATAAGAACGAAAAGATCCAGCATCCAAAAGTTTATAATGGTTTTGACCACGAGGAGCTAAGAGAACAATTGAAGCTTGCTGGATTTAAACCACTCTCAATTGAAACATTCCATCACGGAAAAAACTTGTTCATGAAACAAGATGCTTCTTTGTTTTTGGCTATAGCAATCAAAGAATAAGCATTTTCTATTTCTATAAAAAAACCTTTCATAAATACGCAAAGTGTCTGTGACATTAGTCCTCTTGTACCACCTAAAACCGAATAAACGGCGGGAACAGAAGTAATCTCTTCGGAAATAAGGCGCCATCCACAAAAATTTGAAGAATAATTTTCGTGGATGGCGCCTTATTTCTCGAGGCTGAACACTTCTGTCCCGACCTCTTTTGATTATTTTAATTGAGTTCGTATTTGTTTAGTTCTTCCACTGATCAATTAGTTTGAACTATCTGTCGAAGTACTTGTCGAAGCTTCAGTTGAAGCATCGGTTGAACTTTCGCTTGTGGATGGTTCCGTCATCAAGCCACTTAGTACGTTTTTGAAATCTTCATCTTTGATTTTTACATTTGCTTTTTTCAATTCATTACGCACAGCTTCTTGTTGGAATGTTGGATCTGCTATTTTTGTCTCTGTTGCTATTTTTTCTAATTCATCTTTATATTTCGACATATCATTGCCTTTTTCTTGTTGTTTGACCATTTTCACAAGATAATATTCCGTGGCGTTCGTAGAGGAATTAGTCGCTGTGATAACATCAGATACTTCCTCATTTTTAAGTTTGAACGCTGCTTGTTTGACTTCTGTTGGCACACTTGTAGATTGCGAGTCAAAGGTGATTTCTCCACCCTTTTCTTTTGTCGCTTCATCGGTCGATTTTTCTTTGGCGATTTTAGCAAAGTCGCCCCCTTCATCGAGTGACTTTTTGATTTCCTTGGCTTCATCTTCGCTACTTACTTTGATCAATTGTGCCTCTACTTCTGGATGGAAGTTTTCCCACGCTGTTTTAAGATCTTCATCCGTCAATTCGACATTCGCTCGTAAACCTGCTTTGTAAGCTAACCCTCTTTTTATTTCTTCTTTATAAGATTCAGTTGTATAGCCCGCTAATTTCAATTGCGAATCGAAAGAATCACCGAGTGCTTCTTTGCTAGCGTTGTATTCTTTATCTACATCTTCAGCCGTAATTTTGTCGCCATAATTTTCTTCAAAAATCTGGAAGATGATCAAATCTTGGACAGCGGTCTCCGCACCCTTGATTTTTTTCAAGTGGTCCACTAGTTCCTGCTCTGAGATGGTACCGCCTTTATACGTCACTGCAGCTTGATCTGACGGATTTGTTGAACATGCAGAAAACAAAACCAGTCCTGATGATACAGCTAATATTGAGATGAATTTTTTCATGCTGTCACTCCTATATATTTTAATAGTTATTTATATCTATGTGTCTTTCACTTTAGCCTTACTTTATGAACAAACTTTGAAAATAACGTGATTTTATAAAAAAATTATACTTGATCACTTGTTGTTTTAGTTTATATAACAAAAAAACCTCAACATTCCAAACGAATGTTGAGGTTTTTTCAGGGTATATCTTTACTGTTTAGAGTTATATCGCTATCGCATTACGTATCATCGATTAAATGATATTGATCTTATTCAACGGCCAATAGCGGAAAACGACTTTACCTTGGATCAAGTCTTCATCGACTAAACCAAACATGCGGCTGTCTTTTGAGATCAAACGATTGTCGCCCAGTACCAAGTATTGTCCTTCCGGAACAGTGAATTCAAAATCACTGGTGAACGTTTCAGCATTTTCAGCTTGCGATTGGAAGGCTGAATTATAAGAATATTCCTCTTGTAGTTTGTCTTCTGAAAATTCTTTTTTATACTCATCTAAGTAGGGTTCATCTTGCTTTTCCCCATTGATGTATAGTTGATCATCTTCCATTTTCACAGTATCGCCTGGCATCCCAATGATTCGTTTGACGATCATCCGTTCTTCATCCCCAGGTTCTTTTGTTGTAATGATATCCCAGCGGTCAAAATCTGAGATTTTAGATGAGATCAAACGTTGCCCATCATGTAACGAAGGGTCCATGGAATGACCACTCACTGTGACTGGTGTGAATACATAGACTCTTGCCAAAATGATGGCGGCTAAAACAACGATCAAGATTCCCCAATTTTTCAAAAAGTTTTTCACTTTATACCTCCTATTAACCAAACATTTTTATGTTATTTTTTATTTATTTGTTAGCTATTCTTTATTTTACATTTTTTATCAATTAAAAGAAAGAATAAGTGTCGGATCGTGTTGGGAATAATCCGTTTTTTTTTTGAAATGTTTTTTTGAACTTCATGTATCTTTCATATTAGAGCGAAATAAATACTTGATGGAGAAGATTTATCCTACACTTTTGATTTTTTTCTTCGTTGGCTTCGACTGTATGTCACTTCACCTTCTTGTTCCTTTGGTTGATTTTTCTTGATGATCAACTTCAAACGATAGGGTTCATGGTATCTAAGACCATCTTTGACAAAATCACCGCCTGCAAGGAATAAGCCTACGGGTTCAATATGATCTTCTGGCGAGTCGACCTTGATCGTTCCTACTTTTTCCATGCTGGAATAATTACGACCTATACTTAATTGATAAGTTTTGTCGGAGACTTTTTTCACATAATAGTAGGGATAAAGTGTATTTCGATCAATCAAGAAACCGTCCATTCGACCAAGTTCATTGACCTTGATTTCCCCTTTTTCAATCAAATAACGCATATTCTCTGCTAGTTTCAATTGGTAGTCTTCATCGAATAGAACATTGGCTTTTTCTGTATTGACTTTGTCGATATTTCCGTTGTTCCCGCGAACCGTTTCTCCTTCAATATTGAATGCTTCATCAGGTAGATATTTTACGATCACTTGGGTCACATCGGCTTTTGAATTTTTATCAAAAAAGTAATAAAACACATTTAGAACAGTGAAATATAAAAGAACTAAAAACCCTAATCCGTATAAAAAGAACTGCAAATAGTTTTGATTTTGCCATAATCCATAAACAATCCGTAAAAGGTAAACGGTCGGAATCACACTTAATATAGTATAGCCTCGGTTCAAATATTTAGGACTGATATCTAAATATCCTAAAAACTTGTGTATCCCATTGATGATATCTAATATAAATGTCATTCTTCATCACCTGCCTGTTGATTATACATCTGTGTTTCAGCGGATTGCTCTGTAGGTGCATTATTTTCATTTAGATTGCCTTCACTTGGCGTAGAAGTACTTGGCGTTGTATTAGGCGTCGTACTGCTTGGTGTAGTGGCACTTGGCGTCGTACTTGAACCGCTGTCGTCCCCTTGATTTTGACTAGTCGAATCGGTCGTATATCCTGTATTTCCTTCATCCACGGAACTTTCTGGTATTGAGTTTTGGTTGTATGTAGAATTGGTTGTGTCTTGTTCTACAGTCGTCGGTGTTGTTTCTACCGTGTCATTCGTTTGCCCTGTTCCTTCATTGGTAGAAGTCGTCGTAGTCTCTGTGGAACGACTTGGTGCACGATAGCTAGAACTATTAACAATGCCTGTTGTGGTAGCAACAATCGTCGAAATCGTCAATACAGCGATTGGCTTTAATATAGGTGCTACTTTTCGCATATTCTCTCATCCTTTTCCTTGTTGCCGCTTGAAGTCTTGATCCGTTTGGCAAAAATTGATTTTTCTCACACGTATTCTTTAGTTTTACCATAAATTTCTTATTTTTTTCTTATTTTTTCATGAAACTTTTGTGTAGATTACTCAAATGTTGTTTTAGTCGTAATCAGACAGTCTATGACTAGTTGATACACTTCATTTTATCATGGATCTCCCTCCAAGTTGTTTCGCAAAGTCATCTTTATTATAAGACACTTTTCCAATAACTAAAATCCTAGTAAATTTTAGTTTTATTATTTCTTTGTGTATTTATTTTATTGTCGGTATACTGGAAGAAACATCTAACAAGGAGGATCGAATTTGTGCAATTGAATCTTTTTTTCCGGAAATGGCGAAGGCGTAGTGCAAGATATGCTTCTAGTCACTTTTCTTCTATTCAAATTATTGTATTTTATTATATTTTAATGACTATGATTTCTTTGGGCTTGTTTTACATCCCATTTTTCCGAAATCCGGGTAGTCATGCTTCATTTATTGACATGCTTTTTATGGCTATCAGTACGATCAGTGTCACTGGTCTTTCGACATTTGACATCCACGCGATTTTTAATAACAATGGCATTATTTTACTCGAAGTGTTGTTTCAAGTGGGTGGTTTAGGGATCATGATGATCTCAACGGCATTTATTATCTTTTCTAAGCGACGGATCACCTTACGTCAAAGACAATTGATCATGACAGATATGAACCAACCACGTTTATCTGGTATCGTTCGTTTGATTCGGATCACTTTTGTCATATTGCTCTGGTTCCAATTGCTATTTGGTGCCTTGTTCTCCGTTTATTTTTATATTCGCGGCTATTTCGATCATTGGCACGAAGCCATTTTCCATGGATTTTATCAAGCTATTTCCGCGGTCACAAATTCGGGATTCGATATTACTGGTGAGTCGATCAAGCCATTTGAACATGACTATCCATTTTTATTTATGATCATGTTCCTGATTTTCATTGGTGGAATCGGTTTTCCAGTATTGATGGAGTTTCGAGAATGGCGCTTGTATCGAAAAACAAAAGCCAAGATTCCTTTTCGGTTCTCTTTGTTTACAAAACTCGCCGTCCTCGCTTTTGTCATTTTATTTGTAAGCGGGACTGTCTTGATTTTTTTACTTGAAAAAAATCACTTGTTCAAAGATCTCCATCCTAGTGTCCAGTGGATCAATTCAATGTTTTATTCCATGACAACTCGTAATGCGGGTTTACAGATCCATGATCTAGGAGATTTTCAAATCACCACCTTGATCGTCTTTTCCTTATTGATGTTCATTGGTTGTAGTCCCAGTTCTGTCGGCGGGGGTATCCGAACCACGACTGTGGCGATCATTGGCCTTTATCTTTATTCATTTTTGAAAAGTGAAGATAACATTAATATTTTTGGTCGTCGAATTGATGAAGATGATGTCCGAAAATCAGTAGTCGTTTTTATGCTCTCCTTAGGGATGTGCTTCTTCTGTATTCTTTTTTTATCTGCCACGGAGAAACAACCGCTGATCTCAATCATCGTGGAAGTGACTTCTGCTTTTGGGACAACGGGGTTATCGCTAGGAATTACCGGTGATCTATCAACAGTCGGTAAAATCACGATCGGTGCGTTGATGTTTATTGGACGTATCGGGATGTTGTATACATTAATGTTATTTGTGCCAAAAGAAACACGAGATTTAGGTTATGAATATCCTACTGAGAAAATCATTATCGGGTAAGCTAGTCTATCGTTACCATAAAAAAACGATATGTAAGAAGCAAGGAAGCGATCGTTTTTCGTTTTCTTGCTTCTTTCGTTTTTGTTTTGCGAACAGTATAAACTTTTGTAAAATAAGACAAAGCAATTTAACCTTTTTTTCAACATATGGTATGATTAGTTGAATTTATTTGTAATTATGACGTTTTGGAGGTTACATAATGGGAATACGCAGTCAATTTGCGATTGCAGTTGGTAAAACCGCACAATGGGGACTAAAAACCTTTTTTAAAGGAGGATCAAGTTTACCTGGTAAACTTGCTTTATCGATCGATCCTCATATTTTAGATACATTAGCAAAAGACTATCAAGTCGTCGTCGTAACTGGAACAAATGGAAAAACATTGACGACCGCTTTGACCGTCAATATCTTACGACAACAATTTGATGAAGTCTTGACGAACCCTACTGGCGCCAACATGGTCCAAGGAATCGTTTCGACTTTTTTACAAGCAAAAGCCGGAAAAGGCCAAAAGAAATTTGCGGTGTTAGAAATCGATGAAGCCAGTCTAAGTAGAGTGACTGAATACATCAAACCTGAACTATTTTTGTTTACAAACATTTTCCGTGACCAAATGGACCGTTACGGTGAAATCTACACCACGTATAAAATGATCGTTGACGGTGCCGCAAAATCGCCAGATGCTACGATCATCAGTAATGGCGATTCACCGATCTTCAATTCAGTTGAGACCGTCAACCCTAGAAGATATTATGGATTTGATCACGAAGAAGACCATGAACAGATGGCCCACTACAATACAGATGGCGTGTTGTGTCCGAAATGTCATCACATCTTGCACTACAAAATGATCACTTATGCAAACTTAGGTAAATACTATTGTCCAAATTGTGACTTTAAACGTCCAGAACTGGATTATCGTTTGACAGAAATGAAACGAATGGACAACAAATCAGCTGATTTCGTCATTGATGGCAATGAATATGGCATCGAAGTTGGTGGCATGTACAATGTCTATAATGCTTTAGCAGCTACTGCGGTGGCTGAATATTATGGTGTTGTTCCTGAAAAAATCAGACAAGGCTTAGGGTATGACGAAAAAGTATTTGGTCGTCAAGAAGTCATCGAAATCGATGGCAAGTCCTGTACCTTAGTCCTAGTCAAAAATCCTGTAGGGATCAACCAAGTCATCGACATGATGGGACATGCGCCGTATCCATTTTCACTAGTAGCCCTCTTGAATGCGAACTACGCAGATGGAATCGATGTGAGTTGGATCTGGGACGGAGAATTTGAACGCTTTGCAGATATGGAAATCCCTGCTGTGATTGCTGGTGGCGATCGCCACACAGATATGGCACTACGTTTGAAAGTAGCGGGTATCGCTGAAGATAAATTGACACAATCAAAAGAATTGACTGATGTCATTGAGAAAATCAAGCAACTACCGACGGATCATGTCTATATTTTAGCGACCTATACAGCTGTCTTACAATTACGAAAAGAATTAGCGAGTCAAGGCTTTATCAAAGGAGGCATGAATCGTGGCTAACTACGAATTACGCATTGCCCATCTCTATGGGAATCTGATGAATACTTATGGTGACAATGGCAATCTCTTGATGCTCCAATATATCGCCAAAAAAATGGGGGTCACTTCTCATACTGAGATCGTCAGCATCCATGAACCCTTTGAGGCAGATAAATATGACTTAGTTTTCTTTGGAGGTGGTCAAGATTTTGAACAAATGATCATTTCAAAAGACATTCAAGAAAAGAAAGAATCATTGACTAATTACATTGAAAATGATGGTGTCGTACTTGCGATTTGTGGCGGTTACCAACTACTTGGTCATTATTATATGGGCGCAAACGGTGAAAAAATCCAAGGAATCGGTGCGTTGGATCATTACACCTTAAGCCAAGAGAATAATCGCTTCATTGGTGACATCGTGATCCACAACGAAGAGTTCAACGAAACCTATTATGGATTTGAAAATCATAATGGTCGAACATTTCTTGGCGAAGGCGAACGCCCGCTGGGAAAAATCGTCAAAGGTCAAGGGAATAATGGGGAAGATCAATCAGAAGGTGTCATTTACCGCAACGTTTACGGCTCCTATTTCCATGGTCCGATCTTAGCACGTAATGAACATCTAGCGGAGCGTCTCGTTCGCTTAGCATTAGAGAAACGTTATGGAAAAGAGCTTGATCTACCAACAGTTGCCGCAGCTCCAATCAAGTAAACAGCGAAAAACCTCTAAAAATATCTAAGATATTTTTAGAGGTTTTTTTTTACAATCCACTTGTTTATTCCATTGATCGTATCAAGAATCAAGCTACTTGTTTCGCATAACGCATCACATTTTGCTTGATGTTACTGATTGTTGTCGGATCATGGATACCTGTGACTTCTTGGATCAACTGATCCATATTTTCTCGCACTTTCATCTCTTGCAGTTCACGACTTTGCTCATCTTCAGGATCATAGTAGTTGAAAATGATCCCCATCGTAGCTGTCAAATGTGGACAAGTCAAATTGTATTCTTGCAATTCACGAACCGGACGAGTAAAGCGTTCTTGATAGCCTAACTTCCGTAAAGGCGTTCGAGCTACCCGAGTGATGGCATCTGAGATATATTTATTTTGGAAACGTTGGATGATTTTCTCAATATAGGCTTCATGTTGTTTATTATCAAAGCCCCATTTTGCTTCCAGTAAACTTCCTGTTTCTTGTAGTACTGATTTTAGTTGGGCAACGACTAACGAATCTTGCATTGCCTCATCGATCGTTGCATATCCCAATAATGCACCGGTGTAAGCTACAGTCGCATGCCCTGTGTTCACACTAAATAGTTTTCGTTCAATATATGGTTCCAAATCTTTGACGTATAGTACGCCATTTAACGAAATCTCTTTATTTTTTCGTTGCGTATCATCAATGACCCATTCTTTAAAAGGTTCCACTTGCACAAACAAAGGATCTTCATGTTGTTGCATCGGCACGATGCGATCCACTGCTGCATTCGGAAATCCGATGGACTGATCTGCAAAGTGGGTATCTGACAGATATTTATAGACTTCCATTTTTAGATGCTCAGAGCCACCAATCATATTTTCACAAGCGATGATGTCTAGCGGTTGCTGATTGCCCTCTTGTTCTCTTTGCTCGATCCCTTTTGCAATCAGTTCAGCAATGAATGGTAAAATATTGGGACCGATCGCTGTGGTCACAAGATCTGCTTGTGCTATTTCTTTGATCACTTGTTCAGGCTGTTTTTGGTTGTTCAATCCGCGAACGCGTTCAACGACAAGTTGTTTTTTCGATTCGTCAGCTAGTTCGATCGTATACCGGCTTTTTTCATTTAATGAATCGATGATCTGTTCGTTGACATCAACAAAAGTGATGTCAAACCCATTCTCAGCTAAAACTTCTCCAATAAATCCTCTGCCGATATTTCCGGCACCAAAGTGTACTGCTCTCATTCGTCTTCTCTCCTTAGGCAATTGCTAGATTGTGTGTGACTTCTTCTTTACTCAGTGCATCTGCTAATTGGACAACATTGTCCATGTCGCTACAATAAAGAGCGATTTGTTGCACTAATTGCAGATGTTCTTCTCCTACGCCAGCGATACCAAACAAGACTGTCGCAATCTTTTCTTCTTGTTCAGTCCCGAAATTGACACCATCTGGCACTTGGATCACACAGATCCCTGATTTTTTTACGAATGCTTTGGCTTCATCTGTTCCATGAGGGATCGCGATAAAATTCCCCATATAAACGGATAACATCGCATCACGTTCCACCATTGCGTCAATGTAGGGTTCTTCGACACAACCGGCTTCCACTAATTTTCTTCCACAGTATCGGATGGCCTCTTCCTTTGTTGCAAAAGCCTTATTCAACTCGATCATATCAAATGCTAATTCAGACATTTTATTTCCTCCTTATGCTACTTTTTTCAAATAGTGAGCAATCGTTTCATATTTTTGTGGACTGACCATCGTCGCCACTGAAAAATGAAGTGAATGCGGTGCCACTGAACGTGCCTCCTCAGACAAGGATTCTCTTGAAACGATCAGTGTATTCGGTTGCTCCGTCAACTCATCAATATTGATTTTTTTCAGAGGAATCTCCAATTGGTTTTTCTTCAAAATATCTTTCAATAAGGACAATCCCATTGTCGCTGATCCTGCACGATCGTCATGAACAAGTAAAATCTCTTTGATATCTTTTAATTCAGATAAATCCAAATCATCTGTTGGAGTAGTAGAGAGTGGTTGGCTTGGCTGTGTTTCTTCCTTACTTCCTAATGCTTGGATGATTTCATCATACTTTGGTGAATTTAAGAAGTTTTCTACTGCAACAAAATGAGCATGTGGCGCTTTTTGTTTTGCTCGTTCCTGCAACTCAACTTGAGTCACGATCAATACGTCTGCTTCATCAGATAATTGACTAACGGCTTGATTCGTCACGAGTTGAGGTAAGTGATGCTCTTGGACTTTTTTTCTTAACAAGGAAGCACCCATCGCACTTGACCCCATTCCAGCATCACAGGCAAAAATGATTTTTTTGATCGCTGATAAAGCTGGTTGTCCCTGACTAGTAGTTCCAGTTCCTTTCGCTTGTTGTTTCGCTTGACGAGTCGCTTCCACTGATTTTTCAAAATCTTCACTTGTTTCTTTCGCATCAGCTTTTAGAATGACTGCAGAGATCCCAAAAGAAACGGCTGTTGCAGCGACGATCCCTAAAATAACTGGTAAGTAAGCACTCAATGGTGCCATTGCTAAAATGGCAATGATCGAACCCGGTGAAGCTGGCGCACGTAAGCCTGCATCCATTAATTGGAAAACGAAACTACCTGTCATCCCACCAAAAATCACTGATAAGAATAATAACGGTTTCATCATTACGTATGGGAAATAGATTTCATGGATTCCACCTAAGAAATGGATGATCATTGCACCCGGTGCAGATGATTTTGCCGCGCCTTTGCCAAATAGTGTGAAAGCTAACAATACACCTAGACCTGGTCCAGGATTAGCTTCCAACAAGAACAGGATCGATTGACCGGCTGTAGCCACTTGTTCTGTTCCTAAAGGAGTCAAAATGCCATGGTTGATCGCATTATTCAAAAACAAGATTTTCGCTGGTTCGATAAAAATACTCGTCAATGGAATCAAATTTGCATTTAAAATTGCTTCAACACCTGTTGCCATCGCTTGCGTCAGTGTATCCACCACTGGACCAATTGCAGAAAAGCCGATCAATGCTAACGCAAAACCGATTAATCCTGCAGAAAAATTGTTGACCAACATCTCAAACCCTGATTTGATATGTTTTTGAAACACTTGATCGAATTTCTTGATGGCAAAGCCACCTAATGGACCCATGATCATGGCACCTAACATCATCGGAATATCTGTCCCAACGATCACACCCATCGTCGCAATTGCTCCGACGACTGAACCACGATCACCACCGATGACTTTCCCTCCGGTGTAGCCGATCAATAAAGGAATTAAATACGTCAACATTGGGCCGACCATCGTAGCAAACGCTTCGTTTGGTAAATAGCCATCTGGAATAAATAATGCTGTCAAAACACCCCAAGCAATCAACGCACCGATATTCGGCATCACCATACTAGATAAGGTACTTCCTAACTTTTGTACTTTTGCTTTGAATGAAATTTTATTTTTTGGTATCGTCTCTTCCACTTCAATCGCTCCTTTATCTCTTTCTTTAACCAAATTGTATCCGCTTACCATTTAGATAAATAGTCGGATTTTGTCACAATCATTTGTGCCAAAACATGGAGTGATCCAAATGAGTGATTTGATGAAAGGCTTCTGGTACTAATTAGAGACGCTGATACAATTATTTTCTTCATTTAAGGGAGCATTTTATCTGTAGATACCTACGAAAAGGCACATCCTCGTGATCTTTTGGACTCTTTTTTACAAAGTAAGGTTTTTATTCCATTGACTCTCCTAATCGAGCCAACCGTTCTTCCCAAAGCATTAGATTTTCAGACATATCGGCTGACGCCTCATAGAACGTAATGAAATCTAAAATAATCGTTCCTTGCTCTATGTATGCCGCCATCACCGCTTTTAATTCTTCCGTTTGGATTTGTTCAAATGCTTCTTTCGCTTTGTTCATTTCTTTTTCTTTCAACCAATCAAGACTTTTTTCAAAATAAAACTGATCCAGTGCTAACGTGATCTCCTGATGTTTCAAGTGGCGATTCAACACAACGGCTTCTTGTACTTGTTCCAGCTCCAAATAAGCAATCGCTAACTTGGTTTGGCGCTTTTCCGTCAATTGTTCCACGTGGGTCGCAATCACTTTTTTCCAATCGTTTTGATAAAAAGCCAGATCAAAGGTGGCATTTCCTGTTGGCTTTTGCTCATTCAACTTCTCTACCCAAGAAAATTCCTGTTCTTCCACTAAGTGATCGATCAATTGCTGATACTGAGTGGGATATTCTTCCGCAGCTTCTTCATATGCGCCTGCTTCTACTAATGACTGCCATGAACTTTTCTGATTTTCTTCGGTTGTCGCTTGCTCATTATTCGTTCTTTGTTCAACAAACAAACCGACACCTTGAATCACAACAAAAACGATTACTCCACTAAGAAGTAATCGCTTGATGATTTTTTTCCAATTGATTTGTAACAACTGATTTTTTTTCAGTGTGTTGCTTGAATGAGAGAACTGACTCTTCTCTTTTGTATTGGCTATTTCTTGCTCCCAGTGTTGACTTAAGATCTCTTCAATCTCCTCTGTCAAAGGAAATTGAAGCACTTTTTCTATCATCATTTCTCCCTTACGATCATAAATACGTATGCGACATTGTCCTTGTGTGTTTGCCAGCAAGACTCGTCGATTTTCAGTTTCTAAATCTTCCAAAGCCTGAAACAAATCCAACTGAGTCTCTTCTACTTGTAAGTGATGGATCTGATCGATGATTACAGTTTCTTTCGCCATACGTTGTCACTCCCCTCATTCATTTTTGTTGCGTCCATTTGTAAGGTCTTCCTTACTCAATCATTGTATTTCCATAAAAGAAGACAGCTGTTCGAGATCATCCAAGACATAGCGATGATTTTTAGTGTCATAGAGATAAGTCAGTTTGACACCCTCACGATGGCGAATATCTTTTTTTACAACTCCGCCTTCTTCATTCAATAAAGACGTCGTAAAATCAACCAAACAGAGGACTTCAACCATTTCCTCGTTCGTTTGTTTAAAATAATGCTCGCTTTTGAGCCAGCGACTGAAGCCAAAACGCTGTGGACTATGCGTTTTTTTACCTTGTTCTGTTTTTACTTTATCTTTCATCTTGTTAGAAAGAGCATCAACATATGCAGAGTAATTGTCGCCGACTGTTTCAAACGTATAATAAGCTTGTAAAAATTCTCTGACTTGTGCTTCCGAAAGTTGTCTGGATTTTTTTTCAGAGGCTTGTCTTTTTTCTTGTGAACGAAAGACAAGTGACCTACCAACACTAAAAGTCATGCTACCAAACAGAAAGAAAGCTAGAATGAGACAAAGGAAGCGGGATTTTGCATTCATTTTTTTTCTCCCAACAATCGATAGAAATAAACAGGCGCCAGCTGGAAATCACCTGCATAGCCTTCAAATGGAGTGATGACGATATCGCCTTCTTGACCATACCCTCGTGCAGTAGCAGGTGTGCAATGAAGGATCGTTTTACCACCATCATCTAAAAATAGCCCTGTATGGCCGTAACTACCTAAAGAGTGTCCTTTCTTCCCCCACACAAACAAGTCACCGGCTCTGACATCTTCTCGACTGATTGGCATCAGGAAAGTCCCTTCCAAAGAATACAATGTCTCAGTGCTACCTAGTGGCACAGGCAAGCCAACACTTCTCATCGCCCACAGAACAAAAGAAGAGCAATCATGATAAGGAAAGGTGCCTCGTTCAAAGCCTTGTGAGTACTGAACGTTTTGACGATACAATGTTCTGGCTTGTGTCAACACCTCTTGACCCACTGTGTGATTCGATTGCCAGAGTAAGCTCATCTCTTTACTGCCACCTAGTTGTACAAATAATTCTTTGATCGTCGGTACCCAGTATTGGTTTAATCCCAGGGGATCATTACTTGCACCTACAGGACAATACACACTTCCGAGTTGCTCGACTGTCAGCAGTCTTTGGTTCACGATCAATTTTAGTGTTCGAGCGGTGGCGGCAATCCCTTCTTCAAGTGTGGCGTAGGAAAGCAACTCATTTTCTCGCATCAAGCCACCTGGATTGTTCTTTTCTCGAATTCCTTCGCTCGTCCCCCAAGCAGTTTCGTGGATCATGATGGCTGCTAGAACAATGGGGGAGATATTATTCTTTTTAGCTTCTTGGATAATCGTTTCTGCATGGTCACTAAATGCGTGACAATGCAGTAAAATCACTTCTCGAAATTTCTGTCCATTAAATGTAACGTCCGTTTCAATGGGATCAAGCTGTGTCTCATTGTTATCGACTACATTGGGGAGATAAAAAGCTGGATTGACGATTTCACCTTTTTTCTGGTAAGACAGATGCAGTTCCTCTTGTTTTACTCTCCCGATCTCTGTCCCCACCGATACCATCTGTCCTTCAGTAGCTGTTAGATCTACATCATGATAAGTAATGGTTTGATCGTTCATTGTGATGGTTACGTTCTCTCGGTCTCTTGTAATTTCTCCAGCGATCACAGCGACTATGCTTTCTTTCGGTTCTGTCTGGATGAGCAGTCCTTCAAGTAAGCTTTTTTCTTGATTTGTTACGTAATAACCAAAGCGTTGTTTTATGCGTAAAGAGTCTGTTTCTTTCAATGGATTGCTTAATTCAGTCAAACTTGCATAAAGACCAATTTCTGCTAACAGCTGTCTGCGTTCTTTCCACTCCGGCGTCCAAGTGATCACTTGCGACAATGATCGTGATGTTAATTTGATTTGACCTTCGTTACTGTCTACTTGCCACATCTGTTCATGCAATCCTTGGATCGTTTCTTTGAGAACATCTGGATTTCCTAATTGGTCTTCACCATAAGCCATGTCTAAATAAATCAGCACCTCTTCAATATCAGACCTGATCACGACTTCATTTGCAGCCACTACTCGTTCATTTACTAGAATCAAACTCTTAGTTGAGTTTAATTCTAGTGTCAATTCCACATCCAATTCGGTTAAATATTTCCATACCTTCGTCAATTCAAGCTCATTGATTTTGATCGTGGCAGACGAAACGAAGCCGATCATACTGAAAAAGAGAAAAAATATGAGAATGCTAACACCAACAAGTAGGTAAAGGCTGACTTTGCTACTGATCGAAGTTTTATTTCCAAGTAAAGAGAAATCAACTATTTTTGTCTGATATGCAAGCATGACTCTGCGAGGATCTTTCGTTTTCCTACGCAGAAAATGTCTGTTACTCCTTCGTTTATTTCGTGATTTCACGGTCTCTTCAATGCCTACATCGTTTTTTTTCATGGCGATACATCCTGTCGTAATCTGTGGCGTTCGACAGGATCAGTGGTGATCAACTCATAAAGTTTTGTTGTTGGATCAACAGTGTTGGAAAAAGGGACAATGGCATTGCCTGCCCGTATCAATCCTGCGCCTTTGATTGGATTGAGTAATTGTCTTTGTTGCTGATACGAAAGATTGAATAAGGAAGACAGCTCATCTAAATCACTTTTCGCTTGTTTCAACATAATGATAAATTCCGTATTACTTAACATTCGGCGTGCTTTATCTGATAATAATAAGGTTTCGACATTTTGGGTAATACCAGTGGCAATCGCACCCCATTTACGGATTCGGCTCCATAGTTCAAAAAAATAATTTTCACAGTAAGGATCATTTAACAGGAGTTGCATTTCATCAATATAGATCCAAGTAGTGATGCCTCTGTCTCGATTGCGAACGACCCGATTCCACACTTGTTCCAAAACAACCATCATCCCAAAAGTTTTCAATTGATTCCCTAGTTGTTTCGTATTGTAAATCACAAAACGTTTATTTAAAGAAACATTAGTTGGTTTAGAAAACATCGAAAGTGAACCATCGATATATAACTCTAAGTCTAACGCCAATGTCTGCGCCTCTTTTTCCGGTTGTTCTTTTAAAAGCGGAAACCAATCTTCCGCCAATGTCGGCGCTGATTTTTCTGAGATTTTTTGAAAATTGAAATACGTCAATCGCGTGACACGATCAATGATCGATCGTTGTGCCGAATTTAACCCAGTTGGCCCACCGATCAAGGCTTCACAAGCAGTTAACAGAAAGTCAGATTTCAATTTTACTGGATCTGCCTCTCCTCTCAAGTCTTCTGAAATATCTAGTAAGTTGATGAAGGTATTGGTATTAGGGGCGATATTGATGATTTGAGCATCAAAATCATTGCCGATGATCGTATCTTCATCTTCCGGATCAATCGAAATGACTTCATCTTCGGGATTTTTAAGTAACGTCGTGATTTCTTCATATTTTTTGGCTACACCTTTGCCTGAACCAGAGCTACCTAAAATCATGCCACTCGGCGTGTTTAGTTGCTTACGATCGATCCTTACACTATTTTTGGTCATTTCATTTTTCCCGTAATATTTGCCATCTATATGATTAAGATCTTGCGCTGAAAATGGAATAAAAATCGCTGTACTTTCTGTCGTCAACGTCCGTTGTTGTTCGATCCAATTTTTTCCTAAAGGTAAGACCGAATTGAATCCTTCATCTTGTAGATAGTCTAATGCATTGAAATGACAACGATTTTTACGCCCAACATGTTGGACTTGTTCCGCAATATCAGCAAGTTTTTCTTTGGTCTGAGATCGGAAATAAACGAGGAAGGTAACAAAATATAATTTTTGACCGGTTTTGACTAGATCGTCTAATAAAGCTTCGGCTTCTTTGATACTATTGGTCAATTCATACGGAATATTTGAATAAGGATCATAGCCTTTTTGTGTCGCTTTTCTTTCAGCAGTTGTTTTGTCCCCTTCCATATAAGCTTTTTTAATTTGAACCAACTGATTTGCTTTTTCAGAATCCACTGGTTCAATGTGGATCGATAAACACAACTCTTCGCCAATATCCATTAATTCTAAGATCAATCTATCTGAAAGTTTGGTGGGGTAATCTTTCAAATATAGGACTTGGGCATACTCTGAGCCAATTTCGATATAGTCTTTTGCTTTAAAGCTGAAACTTGCAGGGGTAACAACTGCTTTTGTCGACAAACGGCTATAAACTAAATCTTTATAATTGAACTGGAACCATTCATTAGGTTTGATCAATTCATGGAGCAGTTGCAACCGTTCTTTGCCAGAAAGTGTTTGACTACTTGATTCGATTTCCGAAAGACTATGACTAAGTTGTTGTTCGATACGTGTCAAGGAATGCTTGGCTTGGTCATAATCAGTAGACTGCGTGCTGAAGGTCAATAGATTTTGTTTGCTAAAATTCGTTCCTCCTTCTGTCATGGTTCGCCGCAGCATTTCATTCAATTCTCGACGGTAGATGTCCTGACTCTCCCCTGTTTCTTTATAGAACAATTGCTTTTCCAGTTCCTTTTGTTCCATTCGCTTTTTTTCAAGGTAATCGTTAGATGCGTTCGTTCATCACAACTATCTAGTAAGGTACAATACCCTTGAAAAATAGCTTGTTGGTCTTCTACAGGTGCAATTTGGTAATTGACATCTGAAAACTGGATACTTTTTGAATAATATCCGGAAGCAAGTTCACAAATTCCACTTTCGTACATTTTTTCATAACGAATCTTCCTTTGTGCATGTTTGGCTGGTGCTGATTTTCGTTCTTTTTTTCCTCTTTTTTTCTTTTGCTTGTGTAATAGTTTGGTTAAGGAAGACTTTTTAATTCCCTTGTTCACTTCGATATTTCTCTGTTTTACTGTTTTTCCTCGTTGAAATCCCTTCATGATCTTCCTCCAAACGAGCATTTTGATATGGATAGTGCTTTGTTGCGATAAGATGGCGCCAACGGATAAGGAGATATTTTTCTAAAGGTAACTGATTTTTTTTGATCCAACCCACCGATAAAATCGGACTAGTAAAAAACATCAATACAATTCCTAGATCATCAATTGAATAGCCCCAAATAAAATGATTAAGTAGGCCGACCGGTAAAATCACGATTAAAGCCAATGCAATAACGATAACCTGTCTTAAAGAGAAGCCAAAAAAGATCTTCTCTTGATACTCTTTGATTTCTTTTCTGATCACGACTTCAATCGCCATTTTTCACACTCCTTTTCCCACTCAGGCCGCAACGATAATCGCTTTCGACCATTTCATGGTGTAAAACAAACACATGGAAAGCGCCAAGCAATTACCGACGATCGCACTGATCACTGCAATCATCCCCTGCGTCTCATCAAATGAAAAAATAGTACTCACTAGTAGTGGATAGATATTCAACACGATAAAAAGCAATACACCTTGTAAAGATGCCGCACCAAATAGTTTTAAAAAATTCTTTCCGACATGCCCGATTTCTGTATTCACTAAAGCGACAATCGGTAAAGGTGAGATACTCAAATAAAGATACATTTCCAAAAAGCGTAAAAAGATCAGCACTTGAGCAAGGACGCTAACAATGATCGATAGAATCAAGGGAACGAGTAAGATCATCAACAACACCATTTTTTCAAAAAAACCTAGCTGATCGATCTGCTCCATCACGTTGAAGATATCCATTGTCTGATCCGTCACACCTCGAATCTCCAATTGATTGATTCCTTGACTAACAAAAATACCTACATCCATAATGGCATTGAGGAAAACCATCAAGTGGCGTAAAAGCAGTACGGTCAATCCGATTTTGATAAACAATGGCAAAAAAAGATCCAGTCCACCAAACTCTGACTGCTTGCCATATAGTCGATGTGCGAGTTGTTGAAATTCGATCAACAATAGAAAACCTAATAGGGAATAAGCAATAGGTTTGACGACACTTTCCATGATCGTCACACTGTAACGATAGATTTCCGGCAGATAATGTTCGAGGTTTTGTAAAAGACTATTTTTATGATTCGTCGATAAACTTAATTGTTCTGCAATCGTTTGTAGCAAAAATTCGATCGCACCGTCCATTCTTTTTCGCTCCTCACATTGAAATATTCGTGATCCACGCACCAGCAGCTAAAATCACTGCACCCCCAACGATTTGAAAAATGGCATGTTGCATCCCTGGCCCATTATGCTCTTTGATTGCAACGCCTAATTGGATAATGCCCCAAACGGTCAGTAAGCTTCCTGCAGTAATCACCCCGTTGGAAAATAAAGACATTGCTTGATTGAAATAATCCATTTATTTCTCCTTATTCGCTCAATTTCTCTGGCATTTCTGGATTGTTGTCTTGAATAATGACATGAAAAGATACTGTCGTTTCTGTAAATGTATCTTTGACCGTCAAATAAACAGGATAGCTTCCAGGTGTATCCCAAGCGATTTCTTCTATGATCTCAACATCTTCTATTCCAATACTCTCTTCACGATCCGAAACGGAGATCCCTGCTAATAAATCTGGCTTTTCTTCGCCTACAATGATTCTCTTATCCTCTATCCCAGAAAATACAGGTGGTTCATTGATTACTTGGATGCTCCCAAAGGTTTTGGTGATCTCTCCATGTGTATCTTGGACTTGAAGAGGAAAACGATAGGTATTTAATCGGGAAGTGTCGATTTTCTCCCAAAAAGGCAGATCGATTGCCACATGTAATTGCTCAACCGGATCTTCACGATCTGCAAGAACTAGTTTTGCTAGATAGCTTTCTTTATTCAGTTCACTAAATACAGGAAGAGTCATATGCGTATTTGTAATCGTCGGCGCTTCATTTGTTAAGTGAACACGGATCGTACGCTCTGCCGCTCTTTTGCCATACCGATCAACGACATTCCCAATTCTTACGAAGTAGTTTCCTGGTACATATGGGACAAGATCGGATGCCAAGATATTGTCTGAAGTAAGGTTGATCGCACCATCTTCTTGATCATTTGCGGAGAAATAATCAAATAAAGAGAATGATTGATCAACAGGTAAAACGAGCTGGTTCGGCCCCGCGATTATTGGTGCTTCATTGGTGATCCTCATATTACTTATCAGCTTGGTACTTGCTCCAAATTGATCAGTCACAGAATAAATCACTTCATAACTGCCTTCTTGTTCTGTTTGGAGTGTGGTTTGTACTTGAACTTCTGAGGTCAATTCACCATCTTCTTCATCATGAGCAGAAATGCCCGCTAATAAGTCAATACTTGAACCAATCGTGATGTGGTGACTTTGTCTTACTTGCTGAATGATCGGAGAGTGATTAAACAGAAAGGTGACTGTCGCAACACTCACTTTCCCTTTTGAATCAATTGCTGTGATCTGCATCACTTGGTAGCCAGATTCATTAGGATCGACGGGCGTATAATGGATCACTGGAACGGGATCACTTCCTTGAACAACAGTAAAATAGGTAAAGGGATCAATTGCTGTTCCTCTTGGTAAGATCTGCAATGGAGCATTTGCATGGACGTAAGGACCTTGCCAATGATTATCGCTCTCTGGAATTGCTGAAATATTGGATAGAGTACCTTTTTGTTCGTTTTCTTCGAAGCGATTCGTGAGATTGCTTCTTGATTCTGTATTTTCCCGATTTTGAGAGACTGTTGTGGCTTCAAGGTAAGCGATTCTCAGCTGATTGGTTTCATCCTTGATCATTGCTTCCGTGGGAAGATCCAGTGGTTTTCTAAATTGAGAAGCAAACTCAAACAAATGAGAAGAATTGTTTTCTTTTTTGAAATAGCTCTCCTCTGGTGTCTCCGTGCTGATTGCCTGTTTCATTTTGCTTGAAGTAGGGCCAGCTGTTGATGGATCTTCTGTTTGTTGTGTTTTACAGCCGCTGACGAACAAAACAACTGAACAACTGAATATGAACAAGCCAAATCTCATGTATTTTTTCCTTTTAGTCATTCAAACCACCCTTTTTTTGTTGATAGATCAAAAGACCACTCACTCCTAGAAATAAACTACCTAGCCCTACTAGAGAAACAGAAGTACGACTATTTGTTTTAGGTAAATCACGAGTATTTTCCTGCTTTTTCGTTTCTTCTTTTTCCCCTTCTTTTGGTGTATTGAAATGAACAGTCTGTTCTTGATTCGTCAAATCATCTTCACGTGCTACCTCATTTTCTTGCTCAGACTCGTAGTATAAAATGTGAGTGGCAGTCAACTGCTCCTTGTCTTTTAGCGTATTGGCTTTCAGCTCAAGAAAAACTTCAAATTGATCTTCTTTACTCTTTGCTGTGTAGGTTGAGATTGCTTCGTTGATGAGTTCTCCGGTGTCACCTTTTCGGTACTGGGTCACTACGGTATACACATGACCGACTTCAATGGCTGCTCCTTTGATCCAGACTACGTCTTTCAATTGATTGTCTTTGGTTGGATCAAGCTCCTTACTTCCGTCGATTGCTGTGAACAAACTCGTCAATGCTAATTTTTCGCGTTCGTTATAGGCTTCTAATACGATCAACTCACCATCTTTTTCAATAGTTACTGAAAAATCTAAAGGTTCTTCTAAAGGTAAATACCCTTCCAATGGTTTTCCTTCAATAAATTGATAGGTCCCATAGGGCAAATCGCTTACTTCGATTTTTCCCTCATCATCCGTGAGATATTCTTCAATAAATTGAAGGATATCCCCGCCATTTTCTGCTTTTTCTACCTGATATAAACCAAATGGTACTTGCACCAAAGGTTGTTCATTCAAGCGATCTCGTTTGATCAATTCAATGGATTGTCTTGCTAAACGGTTAGGGACTTCTAAGCGAATCAATGCACTATGATTTTCTGCTGTTACACTGAAAATCAATGGTTCTTCTAACGGGAGATAGCCTTCTGGCGCTTTGACTTCATGAAGCTCATAGCGATCCACGCCCCAAGGTAAGCTCTCTGTTGTCACTAATTCCCCTTTTTGATTCGTTTCAAAAATCTCAGTTTTTTCTGTATCATTCGGACGTGTCATTGCTACAAATGCCCCTTGTCCATCATTCGCCCAAGTATCAAAAATCTTGAATTGTGCGCCAGCATAGGGAATTTGTTGTCCTGTTTCTTGATCGATCTTGATGAGATGTACGCGTGATTCGATGATTTCATCTTCTAATAAAAAGAAATGTGTGTAGCCTTCCTCACTGATCGTCACTTCAAATGGTTCAATGATCAAATAGCCATCCGTTCCTTTAGTTTCAGCGATCGTATACGTGTCATAGGGTAAATCGATAAATTTAAAGTAGCCGTTTTTTTCAGTGACTTGGACATATTCTTTTCCTGTGGTATGAGCGGTGGCTGTTTGTTCGATTCCTTCGAGTGGTGGTTTATGATTCGTTTGATTGGATGTTAATGCGTGTAAAATTTCGAAGATAGAAGTGGGGATAAGAGGTTTTGAACCAAATTTATATCCTTCGACATGTCCCTTGATGACGCGATCAGTGACTGTTTTGCTATGAACAGCCACCGTTTCATTTTGTCCTGCGTAAGTCAAATGTATAGGATAGATGGTCGGATCTAAGTTATATCCTTTCGGTGGAATGGTCTCTTGTAAATAATAGGTTCCTAGTTTTAACCCTTTTAGCTCAGCTGATGCACTTCCATTAACCTCTTCCATCGTCAATTCCGCCACTGTTTCTCCGTCTTTGTCCGTTAATTTATAGACAGCTCCGATCAATTGGGCACCTCCTTGAGGCTGATTGCCTGTTTCTGCATCTTCTTTGATGACCTTCAAATTAGCTGTCTGTTCTTGATTAGCTAATGTGATACTCGTCAATTCATTCACTTTGACAGTGACAGTCTGGGGCGTTGGATTTAAAACGTAGCCTTCTGGCGCTTTGATTTCTTGAATCGTAACGACCGTATCAACGAGTAGATCATGCCAAATAGCAACACCATCAGAATCTGTCGTCAATTCTTTTATCTGTCCATCCGCAGTCGTGAAACAAAAAACGGCGCCTACTAATGGTTGTTTTGTTTGTTGATCGACTTTGCGGATACCTGCATGTCCATATTTTTGCACGCGTAACTGAAAGGAGGTTCTTGTCAGCTGTGGCACTCTACCGACTACCATGTTTTGTGTATAAGGATGTTGGTACACGACGATTGCTCCTTGATAACTACTGGGGATATGATAATCAAATGCGATTTCACTTGTCGCCGGTGCTTCTTTCGATGCAGTGACTGTTACTTGATTACCTTGCTTTTCAATGGTTACTCCATTGATTTGTTGAACAGGCGATGAGCTATAATTTGAAAATGCTCCTGTTGTGTCGGTCAATATTTGGCTTTCGCCGGCTTTTATATCCAATATTTGTCCATCAAAACTCGGTTGGGTATAGAACCGTTCCACTTGTTCCATCACTGTTCGTTTGAATGTTTGGTAATCGTTCATTGTCAAAACACCAGTAATACTGGTGGGGGTGATTCCTTGTTGCTCCCAAGCAAGGAGTTGCGTCATCAATTCTTTTTCCATCGTGTAGTTTGTCGCAATCACCCCATAATATTTAATCAAAGAAATTTTCTTCAATAATTCTGTGTTTTGAATACTTGAAGTATACCCGCTATTTTCTCCAATATTCAGCGCTACTCCTTGTTCCAGACAAAGCGCAATCTCTCCCTTCACTCGCTTGCCGTACCAACCAATTTCTCTGCCACCATTAGATAGATGGATATCGATATGAGGGATATGGATCGCTGGATCAACAACGACACTTTCATTTGCAAATGGATCAGCCAATCTTGGAGAATATTCATGGATCGCCGCTTCAATATAATTCGTCGAACCAATAGTAATCAATTTCCCAGTGGCCCTTTGGACTAATTGATAGTTTTTTTTGAAATTTGTCCAGCTATTATCCTGTGGGATTGATTGTTCAGCTGTACGTAAAGTTTGATTGGGATCAGATGCAGTGATTTGTTGATACATGGGTAGGTCAGGCAATGTTTCTGCCGAGACTGGTCTCACTTTCATTTGAAAAAAAATAGTGATTAAAATAATGATTGGTAGAATCAAAAATAGTGATTCAGAGGAT
The DNA here is from genome assembly GCF_051714005.1 of Enterococcus sp. AZ171. NCBI lineage: Bacteria > Bacillati > Bacillota > Bacilli > Lactobacillales > Enterococcaceae > Enterococcus > Enterococcus sp. AZ171. Next base: position 2,507,418 of record NZ_JBIORA010000001.1, read on the forward strand.
TTCTTCATTCTTTGGCTCCTTTCATTAGTGGAATAGATCAACTGGGAACATGTGCCCTTCTCGTCGTACCTCCTTCACTATATAATTACGATTTTGGCGAGATTCTCCCAAAAAAATAGAAAAAAAAACGACCAATCAATTGATTGGTCGTTGCGTATTTTACGTCAAAACTCCTCAGCTTGTTTTAAGATTTGTTGGATTTCCTCTACTGTTTGAGCATCGCTCAATGCCATCACTTGATCGACATCGGAACAAAAAAAGGCGAGTTCTTGTAAACTTGTTAGTTGTTGGTTTTCTCGCATGATCACTGCAAATAAAATCGTTGCGATTTTCTTTTCTTCGTCGATACCAAAGTCAACGCCATCAGGTACTTGGAACAAAAAAATACCTTCTTCAACAATCTGTTCATCTTTTGCTTTTCCATGAGGAAGTGCCACAAAGTTGCCGATATAGACACTTGCTGCTTCTTGGCGAGCAACCATCGCATCGGTATATTCCTTTTGGATCACTCTTTTTTCAAGAAGTTGTTCACCAATCTGCTGAATGGCTTCTTTCCAGCTACCAAACTGTTGGTTCAACCAAATATGTTCAGATGGAATCTCAAGCATCAATAGAGCCCCCCTTTATTTTTTTATTTCATCGATCAAAATTTTAGATAACAACTGATAGATGATTGCCTCATTTCCTGATCGAAAAATCTCAGTATTCAAATCATTCATGATCAATGCACCACTTATTTTCCCAAGTAACTTTCCAGTAGCTTCATCAATTGGAGACGGGGCTAACATCACTAACATTCTTGATAAATCAACTTTCGTTTTGTCCATTCCTTCGATTTCCAATACTTGCTTCAATTGAAAAATACAGAAGAAGGGTTCTGTGACCTCAGAACTAGAAGTATGGAAAAGCCCCATGTTGGTATGAGGTAAACCGATCGGTGCTTGTTGATATCTTTTCATTAAACGCTGATAGACTTTTTCTTTATCTTGGACCAACCCTGTAGGTAAATAGTCGAAAATATCCTTCAACGTAGCTTCTACTGTTTCTGGATTGTCTAATTCTTGAATGAAGAAGTGCTGAAGTAATCGATTGATTTTGCTCATCATCAACACCGTTTCTTCATAAGTATCTTCGATAACAGAAGGTTGATCAGCTAACCGGATATGTTCCGTTCGATGGGCTGTCAAACGAGCAAATTCTGCTTTTAATTGTTTGATTTCTTCCTCAAGAAGTAATGGTGAAACTAATAGATATTTCCCCTCATAGCCACTTAAGATCGAAGTAGAAATGACGAGATCATACTCTTCTTCTAAATTGATTTTCTTTAGATCAGCAATTCGATAAAAATGGATATGTTGAACAAATGGGAAGTACCTCTTTAGTTTTAACTCAAGCATACTTGTCGAAGCTAATCCACTAGGGGAAAAACCAGCGATTTTGATCGTGCTGTCCTTTGGTGTTTTTTCTAACGAGTTCGCAAAGTGGAGAACCATATAAGCAATTTCTTCTTCGGATAGTTTCTTTTCTTGAAAAATCTGCTCGATTCCTTGACGGATGGCTTGAGCAATCTCTTGATATTGAACCATGATTTTTTCTAAAATTGGATTAGTCAATTGTTCTTCTTGAAGTACCGCTCGAGAGAATACTCCTGATAAATGGGTCAACAACATTTTGTAGAGTGTTTCATCTTGGTAGAATGGATTATTTGTTGCTTCACTCACTACTTGGATCAACTGTTTCACAAGATAAGCGAGTTGCGTATCAAATGTTTCTTCAAAGAAATCCTGATCGAAGGAATTCGAGAAGTCATTTAATAGACTAGCAAAAAAGACGATCTCATTGACTGGATAAAGTTGTTGCGTTTCCTTAGCGATTTTAGAAAATAAAGCTTTGGCGATACGTAATAACTCTTTGTTCACTAGTCCAGTGTAGGTTTCATTCGTCAGCACGTGATTTTTTTTGACACGGTCGATCGTAATGCTGAGTATCAAAACTAAATGTTCCAGTTTCCGGTCACTTAATTCTTTCTTTTGCTGGATCAATTCTTCTCGTACCACTTGACGCGCCAGTAATAAACTATCTGTCGTGATAAATTGAAAAAAGAAATTCGTTGTCGTATCAAATTCCAGCAAGTGAAATATTTCATACGCATTAATCTCCAACTCTAAGATATTCGCGATCAGCAATCTTCGGTATTTTTCCGGTCCAGTGATTTCATAACCACGGTTACGAGTGATAGATAATGGTAGCTGTTTCATACTGGTTTCGAGTTGCTTGATATCAGCATAAAAAGTCGTATTACTAATCAAATACTTTTCTAAAAAATAACTTAAAGACAATGGTTCTTTCGTGAGTAACAGCTCTAATAAAATTGCATGTTGCCTTTCAGTTGTCGATAATTCCATCTCTTTTTCGTTCAGTAGTTGGCGCAGTTGTGTCATTGTTTCAGGTGTCGCTTCAATCATAAATGATCCGCGGGTTATTTTTTTCAGCGAAGCATTTACTTCCTTGAGCGATCGTTCTAATTGCTCCAACTCGCGGTATACAGTCCGTTTGCTGACACGTAAAACATTGACCATTTTTTGTATAGAAACGGGTGCTGGACTATTGATGAGTTCTGTCAATAATTCTTTTTCCCTTGGTGACAAATACATCTTAGTCCACTTCCTTTACTAATGATAGATAGGCTTTGGTACTGACAAAATGATCAATGATCAACAAATGCTCCACTTGTTGTTCCAGTTGATACGTCTTTGCCATTCTTTCATTCGCAAGATATACCACTTCTTTTTCGGGTACTAGGTCTTCAACGGCTGTTTTTTCTACAGATAGATCGACCTGATATTCCTTGGCTAGCTTCATTAAAATCGTCATCCCCATCGTTTGTGAGCCTCGTCGATTTCCTTGGTATAAAAACACAACTCTGGTTCTAGGTTGTTTAACTTCTTGTTGCTTTTTGATCTGAGGTTCACTGTTTATTTCATGAAGTTGCTGCTTGATCAATGGTAGATACGACTCAACTTCTAAAAAATGTTCGACAGCAATGATCTGACTCTCTTTGGCTTTTTCTTGTGCTAAAGATTGAAAGGCACTTTGTACGATCACCAATTGTTTCTGATGATTCTTCAGACTATAAATAGAGGTATAGCTTATAGGTATATCTATCCCTTGCGCATGCAGTTTTTTCTTCAAAATGGCTGCGCCCATTGCACTAGAACCCATCCCGGCATCGCAAGCAAAGATGATTTGGTTGACCGCTTCATGATTCATCAGTTGGCTCCTTTCTGGGAGGATCGATTCCACAGGTTTCGTTTTTCTCAATAACAGTATGGCACAAATAAACGTAGCAAGCGCACTGAGAATAATACCTAAAATGACACCTGCTAATTGTGAAGGTGGTGTATTCCCTAAAATAATCACCAATGAACCTGGTGAAACCGGAGCATTCAACCCACTAGCAAACAGTTGGAACACAAACGTTCCTGTTGCTCCTCCAATCATAACGGCAAAAAAAAGCGCAGGTTGCATCAAGACAAAAGGAAAATAAATCTCATGGATTCCTCCGACAGCTTGGATCATCAATGCTCCACCTGCTTTGACACTTTTTTCTCGATCAGCAGCAAACAAGAATGCACTTAAAATCCCTATTCCTGGCCCAGGATTGGCTTCCATCAAAAATAAGATCGAATGCCCCGCATGTTGTGTCATCTCCATTCCTAAAGGTGTCAAGATGCCGTGATTGATGACATTATTCAAAAATAAGACCTTTAACGGTTCCAACACTAAACTGACCACTGGTAACAAATGTTGTTCAATGAGCCAATAAACAAAGCGTCCAACATAAGACAAACTACCTTCAACAATTGGTTGGATGACCAGTATGCCTAACAGACAGACAACCCCACCGATTAGACCGATCATCAAGTTATTCAGCAACATCTCATAGCCAGGTTTGATTTTCGGCGCCAACCAACGATCCACCCAGTGAAAAATACCTCCCGTGATCAAACCGATGATCATCGCTCCGAATAGTTGTGGAAGATCAGAAACTACTATCATACCGATGACAGCAATCCCACCTGCTACAGCTGCTTTTTGATCAAAAATCTTTGCTCCAGAGTAACTGATCAAAATAGGCAATAACAGATAAATCAGCCAATCACTGACATGTGCAAGCGTTTGATGCAAATCACCTGATACGATATTTGATACAATTGATAACAAACCCCAAGCAATAAAAATACTTAGATTTGGCATGATCATTTGTTTAAAATAATGTAGTAATTGACGAAACCAGGTTAATTTCGCCACTGCATTAGCAGGAAGCGCATTCAAATTCTCCCCCACGTTGATCACCTGCCCTTTCTACTTCAGCAGACTGCGCTTATGCTTTTTTCAGATAGCTCTATTCTAACAGTTTCCGTTATCTATTTTCCACAAAAAAAATTGGGCAAGTAACCGTAGTTACTTCCCAATTTTTTAAAATAACGCTTCTAACAAAATATCTTATATCAAAACAGTCATCGTTGCGGCAGCTAAGATAAGGACCAAGCCAATGATCGTGACAGTCATTTCTTTTTTCGTTTTCTTTTGACCTAAGAACCAGATACCAGTCAAGGTTGCTAGAACAACAGAAGTTTGCGATAGGATGAAGCCCGTTGCCAAACCATTCATATTTGGTTGTGCAGAAATCAAATAGGTCAATGCAGCAAAGGCAAAAAAGAAGCCAGAAAAAATTTGTTTATAAGAAACAACTTCCGTAAATGCTGATTTTTCATGCCCTTTCATACTTAATACAGCGGTGTAGATGATCGCCACTAAGACCATCCCCATTGCTTGTGGCAAGAAAGCGTGCATTCCGTCGATGGTTGTTGCTTGAGGTGCTGCGGAATATGCCCAATACCCAATCTCTCCGACTGCTAATAATAAAACCGCTTTTTTCAGTAGACTGCTATTTTCTTTGGTTTTTTTCTCAGTCCAAACAGTCATCCATGCGCCTAAAATAATCAAGATCAATGCTAATCCACCAAGAATCTTCGCTGTCGTTCCTGGCCAATTGCCTAGCGCAAAAACACCCCATAATGAAGCCCCAAGTAATTGAAAAGCTGTGGTGATAGGCATTGCACGTGACGAGCCAATCAGTGTGAAAGATTGAAAAGTAATGATTTGAGCAGTCGCCCAGCCTACACCGGAAAGAATAGAAAAGACAAGATCCATTCCAGATGGCAGTGCTATGCCATTGATCAGGGCAAAAATAAGTGCGAATATCAAAGTTCCTATTGTTAATCCTAAAATCTGGTTCACAGGACGTCCACCGATCTTCGAAGCAATCGTTGGATAAAGTCCCCAACCTAGTAATGGTCCTAATCCGATCAATAATGCTGTTGCATTCATTTATTACATCTCCTTTTTTAGAATACGACGCCACTTTCTAACAAGATATTCGCATAAGGAGTCATCTCACCTGTGCGAATAAATGCGTGACAATTGTTTAACTCGGTTTTCATTTCACTATGCGGAATAAACGTGATCGGTGTCTCCGGCATTTCTTTTTGGATTTCTAGAAGGATGTCAGGATTCTCTTTTTTGATTTCCTCTGCTAGATAAATACGTTGCACCTCTAATTCTGACAACACATTGCGTAAGACTTCCATAAAGCTAGGAACCCCTTGCGTGACTGCTAAATCGATTTTTTCAGTGGTCATAGGTACAGGCATTCCTGCATCTCCAATACTCAATTTATCAAAATGTCCCATTTGTGCAATCACTCGTGAGATATCAGAATTGATTACTTTCGTTTTTTTCATTATTTGTTCATCCTTTCCTCAATCAGATTAATTCATGTTTATACGGAATAGAAGGCTGTGCACCAAAACGTTGAACAGTCACAGAAGAGGCTTTATTACCATAGCGGATTGCTTCTTCTAGGTTACTGAAGTCTTTGGCTAATACACTGCTCATCGCGCCAATAAAGGTATCCCCAGCAGCCGTTGTATCTACTGCATGGACTTTAAAAGCTGGTACGATCCCACTAGCGCCGTCAGCAATATCATAATAAGCGCCTTTACTTCCGATCGTGATGATCACCGCTTCAATACCTAATCCATGAAAGACTTGTGCCGCCTCTTTTAGACTTTTTTCATCGGTAATAGTAATGCCTGTTAAGATCTCCGTTTCTGTTTCATTTGGAATGATCATATCCGTTACTGCTAATAACTCGTCAGGAACATTTTCTAGCGCCGGTGCCGGATTCAAGATCGTTTTCACGCCAGCTTCTCGAGCGATTTTGAATGCTTCGATCGTCGGTTCTATAGCGCTTTCAAACTGAGCAATAATAAAATCACTTTTTTGGATGATTGTTTTATTTTCTTGTACTTGTGCTACGGTAAACGCATTGTTTGCACCAGCATGGATCATGATACTATTTTCACCTTGGTCATCAACAATGATATACGCTTGTCCAGTCGCTTGATTTTCTAATGTCGCTACACCAGATAAATCAATTTCTTCTTGTTCAAGTAATTCTGTCATCGTTTTTCCTGCTTCGTCTTTACCCACGCCACCAATAAAGTAAGTTTTTGCCTCCGAACGTCTAGCAGCAACCGCTTGGTTGGCTCCCTTTCCTCCACCAGCTGAAAAAGTTTCTTTCGTATGGATCGTTTCTCCAGGTTTTGGCATATAAGTCACACGGATGGTTCGATCTAAATTGATGCTTCCGATAACTGTAACAGTATTCATCGTTTTCCCTCTCCTTTAACAAGAAAATCATTTTAACGTTCTATTAAAACGTTTTAACTCTACGAGAAGAATATAACATATTTTGTAAGTGATTTCAACAAGCAACTTTTCATCGATAAAACTAACTGTAATTGGTACCTTCTTTGTTCTTATATCACTAGATCAGTGATAGCTCATCACTGATCTAAAAAAAAGCGCCAGCCAAAAATAGCAAGCCCATTTTCGGTTGGTACGCTTTATTGTTATCGCTGAACCTAGCAACGACAGTTTTATCTTATTATTTTTTTCCTGGATCAGAAGCGATGATCGAAAGTTCTCCTTGAACTTTCCACTCCGTGATATCGCTTGGTAAGATCGCACTTGTTCCTTTTTCTAGTGAGTAGGTTTGGTTACCTATCACCAATTCTCCCGCACCATCAATAACTGTCATCAATGTATACGGTGCTTGTTTTTTAAAGGATGTGATCCCTTTGATGTCCCACTCGTAGACGTTGAAAAATTCTGTTTCTACGTAAGTGACGATCGAAGAGTTCCCTTGACGGATCTCTTTGATCTGTAATTCAGGAGCTTTTGCTGGTACTGTTGTTACGTCGACTGATTGTTGGATGTGTAATTCCCGAGTGTTTCCTTGGTCGTCTTTGCGATCATAATCATAAACACGATAAGTTGTGTCTGAACTTTGTTGTGTTTCTAAAATCATGATCCCTTTACCAATTGCATGGATCGTTCCACTTGGTACGTAGAAAAAATCACCTTTTTTGACAGGAACTTTTTTCAATAAGTCATCCCAGCGACTATCTTGGATCATTTCGGCTAATTCTTCACGTGTTTTTGCATGATGACCATAGATGATCTCTGCACCTGGTTCGGCATCAATGATGTACCAGCACTCTGTTTTTCCTAGCTCTCCTTCATGTGCCATACCATAAGCATCATCTGGATGGACTTGAACAGATAGATCATCTTCTGCATCTAAGATTTTGATCAATAACGGAAAAACTGGTTCTGTTGGATGGCCGAATAATTCTTGATGTTCTTTCCATAGATCATCTAGTTTCCAGCCTTTGAATGGGCCATTTTCAACGACACTCACGCCATGAGGATGCGCACTGATTGCCCAATCTTCCCCAATTTTATCATTTGGGATATCAAAGCCAAAAACAGTACGTAAGCGACTGCCTCCCCAGATTTTTTCTTGAAAAACAGGTTTTAAAAATAATGGTTCTTGCATACGTCAAACTCCTCTCAATTTTCAATTGCTATTATAGCATTATTTTCAGTGTAACGCTTTCTCTTGTAAATAAATTTCAATGATTTCATCCCGACATTTTAGATATTCTTCCCGATGATCGTTTGGATGTAGGCGATTGGACAGAAAAATGAAGGCTTCTTGATCGATTGGGTCGATCAATAGAAATGTCCCTGTATAGCCTGTATGGAATAGTAATGGATGGCCATCCTTTTTATCTTGTTTTAAATCCCATCCGAGTGAGCGACCACCTTTACCAGTTGGCGTATGATCAGCCAATAAGGAACGGATGGTTGTCTCTTCCAAAAAATGACCAGAATCTAACTTTCCGTATTGCAGATACATCCGGACAAACTTCTCACAATCCGCAAGATCAATAAATAGACCAGCATTACCTGCATGTTCTGCTAACACTCGTGCTTTTGGATCATGGGTCAAGCCATGGATCACCTCACCAGAAGGAAGTTGTTCAGTCGGAACGATCCGTTCTGAAGGACGTGGTAAGAATAAGCTATTCATCATTCCTAACGGTGCTAGTACTTGCTCTTCAAAAAGCTCGACCGCCTCTTCCTGGAAAATCTCCTCTAGCATCAATCCTAAAAGAATCGTGCCTGCATCCGTATAGCGAACTTCGATTCCTAATTGATCGCCTGGTTGAAGTTTCAAATAAGCTTCAATCAATTCTGTTTGTGATAGACGATCTCGATCAGGAATAAATGTCTGGATGTCTGAGGTATGTGTCAATAAGTGGCGAATCGTGATCGTTTGATTCTCAAAAGTCGGCAAGTACGTATGCAAAGGTTCATCTAATTCAACTTTCCCGTCTTCGATCAATCGCAAGACCAGACTTGTCGTTGCAATCACTTTTGTCAGGGAGGCTGCATCAAAGAGCAAATCTTCGGTCATTGGTCTGATTATAGGAATGATCTGCGCATCACCTGCGATCACTTTTTTAATCTGATCCCCTTTCATAAAAGCAGCGACGACCCCTGGATAATATCCCTCATTCATTTTTTTTAGTATATATTCTTTCGTTTTAGCGTACATAGTTTCTCCTTATTTATCTCTGGATATGCTTGTTTGCTCCCCAAGCATAATTCTTTCTTCCATAAGAATCAATTGTTTTTCTCATTTATCCCAGTATTCAGTGGCTGACATAAAAAAGCAGGAAACTTTCAGCATCAGCTGAATTTTTCCTGCTTTTTCCAACGGACGAGCAATCGACTGATCCTAGCCACTGTTCATTGGATAACATTAGTTGCTTTTGTTTCGTCCACGAACCACCATTCGATGCCAATTGCATCATACAAAGTCAAAACTTTTTGTTTTTTGTCAATGTAAAAATCGATCGTTTCTGTGTTCAAATGTGCAATCAGACGTTGCATACTCTCTGGGTCAACAACAAATTTCAAAAAGTCTAATCCTAAGATTTCATCAGTCGGTAAGGCAATCACTGGACTCTCAGCTTGAGTCAGTCCTACATGAAAATCACCTTTATTCAAGATAAATTCTTTTTCTTCCTCTTTATGCACAGTCAGACCTAAAAGCTCTGATAAAAATTCTCGTTCCTTTTCCATATCTAGTACATTTAGGTGGACTTTTTGGAAATAAGTACCAGCAGATAATTTCTTAAAGCGTTCATTTGATTGTCTTAATAGTGCTTCTTGGTCTAATTGTTCCACCGCTTGTTCTTGTGAAGTATGAGTCTCTTCATGATAGATCTCTAACATATTGCCTTCAGGATCTTTCAATAAAATACCGATTCTGCCATCACTTTCCAGTGCTTCTTCGATCGTTTGATTCGTTTGGCGAATGCGATACAGCACATCTGCCATTTCTTCTAATGTTGGAATGATCAAAGAAAAGCGATTGAGCTTTTTGATTTCCCCAAAGTGATCATTTGCTCGTGGACTTTCCTCTAATAATAACATCTCGCTGTCATTTTCTACTGTACCGAAAATCGCTAATTCATTTTCTTCTCTCTTTAAATCGAAACCAATCGTGTCTCTATAAAACTCGATCATTTTATTACGGTCTTTTACACGTATCGCAATACTTTTCAAATAAGTAGTAGACCCCAAATCAAAAACTTTCATAATTTCTTGCTCCCCTCTACGTTAAGCTTTATTTTAACGATGCTTCTCTTTTCTTTCAAGCAATATCTTATTTTTTGTTGAATTAATTCTCAGATTGTCTTATTTTTTAGCTAATTATCAGAATGGGAAGGGAAAATCATTCTATATGTAAGAAAAGCGGCGAATCTTTGATAAAACTTTTTTATCTTTTTAAACGCCGCTTTCCCATAATCCTATAAAGATTATTATAACTTATTTTATCTTATTATGAAGCTTCTTCTGTAAACTGACTATTATACAGATCAGCATAGAACCCATCTTTTTCCATGAGTGTATCATGGTTTCCTGTTTCAACGATCGATCCTTGGTTCATCACGATAATATTATCCGCATCACGAATCGTTGATAATCGATGCGCAACTACAAAACTTGTACGATTTTTCAATAAACGGTTCATCGCTTTTTGAATCAAAATCTCCGTACGAGTATCGACACTTGAGGTTGCTTCATCCAAGATCAAGACATCTGGATTTGCTAAGAATGCTCGGGCAATCGTAATCAATTGACGTTGACCTTGTGAGATATTGCTTGCATCTTCATTTAAGATCGTATCATACCCGTCAGGTAATTTGCGGACAAATTCATCGACATGGGCAGCTTTCGCAGCTTCGATCACTTGTTCATCCGTTGCATCATCATTTCCATACTTGATATTGTCATAGATCGTTCCAGTAAATAACCATGTATCTTGTAGTACCATTGAAAATTGCGCACGTAATACATCACGAGAAACATCTCTCGTATCGACACCGTCATACCGAATGCTTCCGCCTGAAACATCATAAAAACGTTCCAATAGATTGATCAAAGTCGTTTTACCAGCCCCCGTCGGACCAACAATAGCGACCATTTCACCTGGCTTCACATCCAAATTGAAATCTTTCATCAATAAGTGATCTGGCGTATAACCAAACTGCACATTTTCAAAACGAACTTTGTACGGTGTATTTTCTTCGACTGGTAAACCAGATTTTTCATTTGTCATCTCTTCTTCATCTAGGACTTCAAAGACACGTTCAGCCGAAGCTACTGTTGATTGGATCGTATTCATCAAGCTTGCCAATTGTGTGATCGGTTGAGAAAATTGTGTCGTATATTGCAAGAATGCTTGTACATCCCCTAATGCCATATTCCCATTGGCTACTTTGATCCCACCAAGCACAGCCACAAAGACGTACCCTAGATTTTTTACGAAATTCATCAATGGCATGATGATCGCAGAAATAAACTGTGCTTTCCAACCAGAGGCATATAAATTTTGGTTTTCAATCTCAAAAACAGCTTGGTCTTTTGCTGTATGGTTGAACGTTTGGACGATCGTATGTCCAGCATAGGTTTCTTCGACTTGGTTGTTCAATAATCCTAAACTCTTTTGTTGATCCGCAAAGAAAACTTGTGATTTCGGTGCAATGATCATCACGATGATCAAGCTCAATGGAATCATCAACAACGCCACTAATGTCAGTTGCCAGCTGATGGATAGCATCATAACGATGACCCCGATCAGTGTGACTGCACTTGTGACAAATTGAGTCAAGTTTTGTTGTAACGTGCTGGCGATATTATCCATGTCGTTGATTGCTCGAGACATGATATCCCCATTCGTATGTGTATCATAATAAGAGATCGGCACACGATTCATTTTTGTCTCTAAATCATGTCTTAACTCATATACCGTACGTTGTGACACGCGAGTCATAATGAACTGTTGCAAGAAGTTGAACACGGCAGAAATCAAGTACATGACAATCACTGTCGCAATGATTTGACCAATTTTGTCAAAATCGATTGGGAATTTCGTGACTTGTTGCCCTTCTTGCATTTGTCTTGCGCCAAGCATCACACCGTTAAAAATTTCTGTGGTTGCTTTCCCTAATACTTTTGGTGTCTGGATTTGGAAGACGACAGCTGCAATCGCTAAGACAAATACAGCAATGATCGCTACTAAACGCTTAGACATATAGCCGAATAACCGGCGAACAGTGCCCCAAAAGTTTTTTGGTTTTTCTCCTTTAGCACCAATGTTACGTCCTGGTCCCCCACCCATTGGTCCTTGAGGAGGTCGATTGTTTCCTTTACTCATGCTAAATCCTCCTCTCTCAATTGTGAGTTGACGATTTCTTTGTATGTTTCATTTGTTGCTAGTAATTCTTTATGCGTTCCTTTTCCAACAAGTTTTCCTTCATCTAATACTAAGATCGTATCTGCATCCATGACGGTACTTACTCGTTGCGCCACTAAAACGGTGATACTTTCTGTCATATTTTCTTTTAGTGCTTGACGGAGTTTCGCATCTGTTTTAAAGTCTAGTGCTGAGAATGAATCATCAAAGACATAGATGTCGGCTTCTTTTACTAAGGCACGCGCAATGGCTAATCGCTGTCTTTGTCCACCAGAGAAATTTCCGCCGCCTTGTTCGACATGACTATCTAAACCATCTTCCATTTTAGAAACAAAGTCTTTTGCTTGGGCGATCTCTAATGCTTTCCAAATCATCTCATCTGTTGCGTCTTCTTTCCCATATTGCATATTCTCACGAATCGTTCCAGAAAAAAGGACAGCTTTTTGGGGAACAAATCCCATCAATTCACGCAAGTTATATTGCGTCATATCAGTGATGCTCGTTCCGTTAATCGCGATCTCACCCGATTCAATATTATACAAACGTGGGATCAGATTCACTAAAGTCGTTTTTCCTGAACCTGTACCACCAATGATAGCTACGATATCGCCGGATGACGCTTCAAAGTTGATATCTTCCAACGCTAGTTTTTCTGCGCCGTGGTAACGGTAATTCACCTGTTCGAATGACAAACTTGCGTCTTTTCCAGCTAAAGCAACCGTTTCTGGTTGTTCTGGATCAACGATACCCGCGTCTTCTTCTAGTACTTCATTGATCCGATCAGCCGAAGCTTGGGCACGAGGAACCATGATAAAGATTGCTGATAGCATCATGAAACTAATCAAAATTTGCATCGCATAAGTCATGAAGGCAATCAGATTTCCGACCTCTAATGTCATATCCGCTATGTAGTGCCCACCAAACCATGTGATCGCTACGTTCGTCCCACTCATGATCAACGTCATCAATGGCATCATCAATGCAACAATCGTGTTGACTTTGATTGCCGTATTTGTATAATCCTTATTCGCTAAATCAAAACGATTTTCTTCAAAACGTGTTTTGTCAAACGCCCTGATGACACGTACACCGGTTAATCCTTCACGAAAAACAAGGTTTAAGCGGTCCGTTTTCTTTTGCATGCTCTTGAATAGAGGAACAGCAAAATACATAATACCACCGATCAAAATGATCATGACAGGAATCACGACTAAGAAAATTCTTGTCAGTTGATGGTCCTTTTGATAAGCAAGGATACTTGCCCCAACAAGAGTGATGGGTGCATTGATCATCATCCGCAAAAACATTTGCATCACCAATTGGATCTGCGTCACATCATTCGTTGTACGAGTGATCAATGAAGCTGTTCCATACTTGTCGAATTTGTCTTTCGTCAAATTTTCGGCTTTTTGATAGACTTCTGTTCGTAATTGTTTTCCTAACTTTTGAGATTCTCGTGTAGCAAAAAACGTATTGGCAATGGCGGCTAAAATACTGATCAAAGAAAATCCGATCATGACAAATCCCGTCTGCCAAATATAGTCGACGTCACCTTTTGCTACGCCTTTGTCAATAATATTAGATGTTAACGTTGGCAAATACAGATCTGCTAACACTTGAATAATCATAAAGACCGTTGCAGCGATTGCTGAGGTCAATGAAATTCGTTTGACAATTTTTAGCATTCGTTCCCCTTCTTTCTATTTATAAGCGCCATCTTTTATCCATGACAGTTTTAGATTGAATTCTGCAATGGCTTGTTCAACAGAATACTCCTCAGAGGTTGAAAATGATTTATAGGCATGAGCAATCGTTGTAAATAGTGTACTCATGACTAACTGAAACAATAATTCCATTTCATGGTCATCTTTTACTCTAAGATTGGAACGATCAATCAAACCAATCAACTCTTTGGACGCTTTTTTATGATTTTTATGTGGTGATGGACGATGTCCTTGTGGATGCGGCACGACTTTTCGTGAGGCACGGTAATCCATGTGCATAAAAAGATGTTTATAAAACGCGGCATTTTCACCTTCTAGAATATCTCGAATCATTTTCCCAAAATAAAGTTCAAAACCGATAAATAAGTCTCCATTCGATTCTTTGATTAGTTGGATCATATTTTTTGTACTATCGCTACGAACGGTTTCAAAATAATAAAAATAAAGATCTTCTTTATCTTCAAAATATTGATAAAAACTACCTCTAGAGATCCCCGCAAGTTTCACGATTTGTGCAATCGAAGCTTCATTCAATGGTACTCTTGAAAATTCGACCCTGGCAGCTTCTAAAAGTCTTTGCTGTTTTTCTTCAGGTAGATGAAAAAAAGTCTGTGTCGGCATCGTTGATTCCTCCCTACATAAAAATGACACACCGTCATATGACACCTTGTCATTATAACACCATCTGATTGTTTTGCAAGTCATTTACATTTTTTTTCATAATTATTAAAAAAAGAATAAATCGAGTAAAAAGATTTGTTTCTTCTATTCTATACATCTAAAATAGGATCATTATATAAAAAGGATGAACGCCATGATCAAATCAATAACCGTCCACGAACTCTATTTCGTCTATCAAAAGAAGGATGTTGTAATTCTAGATGTCCGAAAAACGAATGAGTATATAAAAAAACACCTAAGTCATTCGATATCCATCCCTATTACCAGTTTGCCAGCCCAATTAAATAATCTCGATACAAAAAAACAGTACTACATTGTCGGAGCATCTAACCATTCAGCACAAGAAATCACTAGTTACCTAATAGAAAACGGATTGCAAGCAACTTATGTGATCGACAACATGAAGTTATTTGAAAGTCGTGAATTAACTAGTCCTCTTTGATCGTACTGGAAAATAACTTACTTTTTATCAGTAAAAATACTTGATAGCCTTTTCTGTTTCAAGTAAACTGGTATTGTTAGCAGTAAAGTTAACAATTACGACTAAAGGAGAGAGATTATGGCATCAGTATTAGTAATCAAAGGACATCCACTAACTGCACAAGAATCACGTTCAGTTAACGCATTAACTAGTTTTTTAACTAGCTACAAAGAAAATCATCCAAACGACGAGGTAACTGTTTTAGACCTTTATCGTGATGATATCCCAGAAATTGATGAAGAATTGCTTTCTGGATGGGAAGCGCTTCGTGCAGGTGCAGATTTCTCTAGTCTATCTGAAAACCAACAACAAAAAATTGCTCGTTTCAACGAATTGACAGAGCAATTCCTAGCAGCAGATAAAATCGTTATTGCCAATGCTTTATGGAATTTGAACATTCCTACAAAATTAAAAGCTTGGTTTGATACAGTCAATGTTGCTGGTAAAACTTTCAAGTATACTGAAAATGGTCCTGTTGGCTTAGTTACTGGTAAAAAAGCACTACACATCCAATCAAATGGCGGAATCTACAATGGACAAGATTTTGCTTCTCAATATGTAAAAGCAATCTTGAACTTTGTCGGCATCGATCAAGTCGACCAATTATTTATCGAGGGGATCGACTATACACCTGATCGTGCAGAAGAATTGATGCAAGCTGCCTTAGATAAAGCAACTGCATTCGGTAAAGACTTCTAGTCACTATTAGGTAAATCTTTCTCTTAAAATGTTGAGAAAAGAAAAAGGATTTCATGAACATTCACAATAAATGTTCATGAAATCCTTTTTTATTTGTTGCAAAGTGGCTGATTTGCGACGCTAAAATTCATTAATAACCATATCTAATACTAGAAATAGCCATCAGTTCACGTAGCTTTTCGGATTGATGCTCGTTGAGAGAGGCGCCATCTTTTTTCAATGCATTAGATATATCTAAGTTCATACGGCTTAGAATGAACGGCACTGATGCTCCATCATTTTGTAATTTTTCTAGATAAGCGTGTAAAACCTCTCTAAGCGATTCATTTCCAAGGTCTAACGCTAAATCAGCTATCAATTCATTAATGATTGTTTCTGCTGTTTTGCGTCGATCGTTTCCACCAGAAAACCATCTTAGATGACTCATTTACTGTTGCTCCTTCTCTTAATTTCAAGGAATATTACTATAGTCTTACGCAAACTAAACCTTGGTTGAAATCAGATGTTATTAAAAGAAAGAGTTCAAAAAACATCTATTTGTTTTTTGAACTCTTTCTTGAACCAACTAAATAGGCAATGGAGAATCCGAAGAACATACCTAAAGTAATCCACCATTTGAATGGACGATTTAATAGATAGGATAAGCCCCAGTTTAAAAGTAGTGACAAAAGAAACCCACCAAAAATTATTTTCAACTCTTTCATACGTCCCCCTTTTTTATCCAGCTAAACAGCTTTGGCATGCTAGCGTGTTGGTTCAAAATAAGATAGAAATCATTTTACTCTAGGCTATATTTCCTTCTTTAATTTTCAACATTACGAACATAGTCATCAAAATACTGGATCAAATCATTTTTGATCTTTTGGTATTCTTCTTCACTATACTCTTTGTCTTCGATTTTTCCTTGAAAAAACGGAATCTCTAATTCTTCACGTAAACGGTCTAATACTTCTTCTTTATTCATGTCACTACTCCTTAATCAAAGTAAACACAGACACACTCAGGTGCATAGATGTCTTTTTGGATCAATGTCAATTCTCCAGTTGTAGCATCACGTTTGTACAAGGTAAGATTATCCGTATTCTGGTTGGCAGATACCACGTAATCATTTTCTGGATCTAAGGCGAAATCTCTTGGGAAATCTCCTTCAGTTGAGATTGTCTGTACGTGTTCTAAATGTGAACCTTCTTCATTCACAGCGAATACAGCAATCGAATTATGTCCCCGATTTGATGCATAGACAAAACGTCCATCGTTTGAAATACGGATGGCAGCCCCACCATTTTCTTCGGTGAATCCTTCAGGCAATGTGCTGATTTTTTGCACTTCTTTGAATTCGCCTGTTGTTTCATCATAGGAAAGAACACGAACTGTACTATCTAACTCACCAAACAAATAGACGAATTGATTATTAGGATGAAAAACTAAATGACGTGGGCCGGTTCCTGGCTCTACTTCTAATACAGCTTTTACAGCTAATTTCCCATTTTCATCTACATCATATGTGTACACACGATCAGTTCCTAGATCACAGACAGCTAATCGTTGGTCAGGTGTTAAGTCTGTGTAATGGACATGGGCATGATCTTGGTTTTTGTGTGGACCAGTCGGTTCTTGATGAAAGACTGCATCTGTCGCCTCTAAACTACCGTCTTCAGTGATACGATAAACATTGACTTCTCCTTTATGATAATTTGCGCCATAAACCAGTTGGCGTTGCTCATCGACTGTCACGTAACACAAAGGTGCGCCGGCTTCTGTTACCGCATTCAAAAAATTATATGAATGATCGTATGCACCGACTCCACCTAACCCATCGACACTTGTTACTGTGTAAAGATTACCTGCATCGCTTTTTGCCACATACGTTGGGCTATTTTCTTTTGTCACTAACGTTAGATTCTCTAAAGTGCCTTTATCTGTATCTAATTCGATTTGATAAATTCCTTCACTTTTTCGTCTTGTATATGTTCCTAGAATGATTTTTTTTATCATTTTGATCCTCCTCAAATTAAGAATTCTAATTTATTCTATCATACATCCATTCATGTCGTTAATCAAAGAGAATATGTTATACTGTTTTTGTAACCATAGAATCATTGATTTTTTAGGAGTAAAGGAGAGAAATGAGATGACTCAAGCAACGATAACAGAAATTGGCACGTCAGCAATCAATTCAGAGGAACCTATGCTGATTTTATTCGATCAGTCGGCAACATCCGCGTTGCGTGACTATACGATCATTCAAGAATTTAGTACAAAAGAGAATTTTTCACTTAATCAAGGTGATCAAATTTCTTTTGATCATCAAGAATATACCATCGAACATGTTGGTCCGTTGGCCAATGAAAACTTAACAACGGTTGGTCATGTGACTCTGGTTTTTGAACAACCACCAGCAGGTGACAGAATCGTCAATGGAATCTATTTGTCCCCTTATCAACTACCAGAAATCACTGTCGGCGCGACCATCGACTATAAGCAGGTGAACTAATGGAAGAGGATAAAAAAAGAAAAATCAAACCTGTTTCATGGTTTTGGCGTTGGTTTTTGAATAATCAAGTAGTCACGGCTTTATTAGTCGTTCTTTTGGTCTTACTGATCGTTTTCTTATTTACGAAAGTCTCTTATCTTTTTGAGCCCATTTGGCAGTTTCTAGCGATCGTTAGTTTACCGATCATTCTATCAGGTATCTTATATTACCTGATGAATCCTGTCGTCGATTATTTTGAAAAGAAAAATATTCCAAGGCTCTATAGTATCATCGGTTTATTTATACTTGTTATCGCTTTGATCGTCTGGGGAAGTGTAGTGATCATCCCGAAAATCCAAGAACAAACCGTCAGCTTTGTCAGCAATTTTCCACAATACGTCGAGACCATCGATGACAAATTAACCGAGATTTTTCGTGATCCACTATTCAGTCAATTTAGAGAGCAACTGGAAAATACAGGCGATCAGTTTATGAATTCTGCTGGCGATATTTTACAGAATCTATCAAAAAGCACCGTTCAAAGCTTAGGGAGTTTTGTTGGCGCTGTAGCTACGATCGTTGTTGCCGTATTGACGATGCCGTTTATTTTATTTTATCTGTTGAAAGATGGAAAACAATTAGCACCTTATTTGGTCAAGTTCTTACCCACTCGTATGAGAGTGCCTACGTTAAAAGTCTTAGGAGAGATGAACAGCCAAGTCTCTTCTTATATTCGTGGACAGCTGACTGTGGCTTTCGCAGTTGCGGTGATGTTCATGATCGGATTTGCAATCATCGGGTTAGATTATGCTGTCACTTTAGGAATCATTGCCGGTTTCTTGAACTTGATCCCTTACTTAGGTTCATTTTTAGCGATGATCCCTGCGGTATTTTTAGCCATCGTTGCAGGACCAATCATGTTGGTCAAAGTATTGATCGTTTTCGCCTTAGAGCAAACCATCGAAGGCCGTTTGATCTCGCCACTTGTACTTGGCAATCAGTTGTCGATCCATCCAGTGACGATTTTACTTGTCCTATTAACATCCGGAAAATTATTTGGTGTGGTCGGTGTGATTTTAGGGATACCTGTCTATGCCGCAGCGAAAGTATTGATTTCTCACATTTTTGAATGGTACACTACGATTTCTTCCCTTTATGAAGAAAAGCAACAAGAATAAATGAAAAGCCGAGATGATCGAGAATAGGAACCCTATTTTCAGTCGTCTCGGCTTTTTGATTATTTCATCAATAAGTTAGTCATTTTTTGGATTGCTGCGGAAATATCATCTGTCGCTTGGTCTTGTTTTGCTTCTGACGCATCAAATTGTTCAGCATCGATGCCTTTTTCTGGTTGGATGCTTTGAGTCATTTCTTCACAACCAGCTACATAATTTTTGTAGGCTTTTTCAAAGTTCTTATGGATACCCATTACTTTGGCTGGTGGACGCAACGTACTGATTTTCTTTAGCATATTACGATATTTTTCAGTACCTTGGTCAAATAGCTCAACCGTCTCAACAAGCTCGGCTTGCGTTAGTTCAGCTGTTTTCTTTTGATCGATTGCTTCTCTGATTTTTTCATATTTTGGGTGCATCGTTTCGCCGATTGCTTCTGTTTCTTTCACGATTTTATCGACTGTCTGCACGTAATAACCGAGATTCGGTAACATAGGTTTTCCTACTTTCTTCTTTTTCTTTCTCTATTTTACCTGTTTATTCTAGTAGAAAACAAGTCATTACATCAATAAAATGTTATTTTTATCGTTTATTTTTCATAAAATCCTGCATCCAAACTATATTGTTCTCCTGAAACTAGATCATATTGGATCAAGCGATACGCCTCGTATACTTCCTCTTGCGCCTGATTCAACTGAGCTTCTTTTCCCCATTGGCCATTTTGAAAATACAGTTCTCGTTCGAACGCGGGAATAGCCGACTCCATTTCAAGCAGTAATTGATAAAAACCAGTGGTCTTTTGATTCGTTTGTTCTAAAAGATTCGCTGCAAAATAAAAAGGGCTAGTGACAGCATCATTGGTTTCACGTTTCTCTAACTCACCTGCTGTATCGAACATGAGAAACTCTGTCTGATGTAAGGCTTGTTTCTCATTTTTATTTTTGATCTCGTCCGAATAGATCCCCGGTAAATGATCTCCCCAAAAAACGACTAGTGTTCTTCTTGGCGTATCTTTCAGCGCTTCAGTGAATGCTTTCAATGCTTGACTACTATAGGCAATATCTTGCAAATAATTGTTGAGTGTATCTGTTCCAGTATCATCTTCTGTTGTAGCCGAAAAATCCAATTGCGAATACTTGCCTGCATAAGGCATGTGAGTCTGCATCGTGACTAGATGGACAAACTGAGGCGTTTCCTCATCTTTTAATAAGTCTAAAATTTCTTTATAGGCAGACTCATCTGAAATATATGGATTATTATCAATGGTATCGGTGTAAGTCATATTTCCCTCGCTGATAAACGAATCAAACCCTAGCGTCTGATAGACATCTTCACGTTTATACATCGATGTATTATAAGGATGGATCGCCGTTGTTCGATAGTTTTGTGCATTAAGTGTGGAAACAAGCGATGGTAATTGATCCAGCTTGGGAACGAGCATCGTATATGGTGTGGTCATTTGACCGTTGAATAGTGCCATGGCTAGACCAGTTAAGGCTTCAAACTCAATATTTGCTGTTCCACCACCATAATTTTGCGAAAGCATTCGGCCACTATAGGTTTGATTTGCCACTTCACGATAGTCAGCTAAGGGATCACCGGTCACCGTGACACCATTTAGATGACTTGGATCAGAAAAGCTTTCACTCATCACATAAATGATATTTGGCTGCTCATCACTTGCCGTTTGATTTTTTTCGTCTGCGGTTGCTTGATATTTTTTAGTGATTTCATTGATTTTTTCTTTTGAATAACCTTCTGGTCGTTCCATCGGTTCGACTTTTAGATTGTACAAAAAGCCACCAATGAATCCTGTATTATAATAATTCATTTTTTGACTATAAGGAATCCACAAAGCCGTTTGATTATAAGCTTTACGCAACAAATTATTGGGATTATTGAAGTTACTGAAATAACCCATCATTGCAACGGTCATGACTAAAGTCAAGATACGATAGATTTGGAATGTTCGATCTTTTTTGAAACTACGGACAATTGCCCAGACCACTCCACCAAAGGCAAGGATCGCTAGTAGCATCAACCCAATAAAAATCGGTGTTCCGGTCATGTCTTTGAGTAAATTGAACTCTGTGATCATCTTTAAGTCATCTGGATAGATTGGTTCTTGACGATAGCTCATTTTCAAGTAATTTGCAAAACCTAATATACCGATACTTACAAGATAAAAAAGCAGACCAAATAAGTAAGAACCCGCGAAAGCGACCATAAATAAAAAGACAGTAAGTAATACGAAACAAGCAAGTAAAAATTTTTCTGTGTGCCATGAAAAAGCAAATTTCAAGGCTAAATCAACTGAAAGATTATTCTGGCACCATTGTAAATACAAATTACTTATAAGTATCACTAAGACTGTTACTACCCCCAGAGTAGTGATTCGTAGAATTTTTTGTTGTTTGGTTGAAAGCTTATCTAAATGTTTGTTCAAGAGAGCGCTCCTTCACTTTTTCTAAACTACTTTAACGCCTATTTTATTCTAGTCGCTTCACAAATGAAAGTAAAGTTCAAAAAACAAGTAGTCTGAACGACCAATTTTATAAAAAAATAAATAGAAAACAAAAGGAATGAAACTGTGTCTTAGTCTCTCCAGCTCGCAAAGAATAAGCGGTAATAGCCACAATTTTGAACAACAAATTGTGGCTATTACCGCTTATTTCTTGAAGGGCTTTATTGAAATGATGCTCAAATATCAGCCGAATACGCAACTGGTTCACCAAAAACTGGGAATCCCTCTGTGTCCCACGAAAATACTTGTGCGTTAGCATGACGATTGGGATTGTTCAGAGGATCGATTCCTTCATTTTTTTCTGGTCGTGCATGGTAAACTAATACATCTTCTTTGCCATCTTCTGAGAGAGTAAAGGAGTTATGTCCCGGTCCAAACTGCTTATTTTTCTCCGAAGAGACAAAGACAGGTTTAGGATTTTTATGCCAAGAATAACCGTCAAGTAGATCCGCTGACTCTTCTGCCCACAGCAAACCCATCGCATAATTTTCATCCGTGGCACTCCCTGAGTAAGTGATGAATATTTTCCCGTTACGAACCAGTACGGCTGGTCCTTCATTGACTGCAAATCCTTGCTTTTCCCAAGAAAATTCTGGGATGGCTAATAATAGTTGTTTTCCGGTCAGTGTCCAAGGATTTGCCATTTCTGATAAATAGAGATTGGAGTTTCCCGGAATACGCGGGTCTAATTGCGCCCAAACATAATACAACTTTCCTTGATGTGTAAAAGTCGTGCCGTCTAAACTAAACGTATCTGTAGCAGTGATGATTTGCCCTTTTTCTTCCCAATCAGTATTCATTGGGTCAATGGACGTGTTTTCAAGAACGAACATCCGATGGTGATGATCCCGATCACGAATCTCTGCATGATCACTGGCTGCAAAATAGATATACCACTTTCCTTGGATATAATGGATTTCTGGTGCCCAGATCAACTGACTCATGGGTCCAGTTTTAGGTGCATGCCAAACCAGTAACTTTTCTGCATGCTTCAAGCCATCGATCGTTTTCGCACGTCTCAATTCGATGGACTGATAACCAGGTAGAGAACCTGTAAAATAATAGTAGCCGTCCGTATGTTTGTAGATCCAAGGATCGGCTCGTTCAAGGACGATTGGATTAGCATAAGTTGTTTTTTTCATAAAGGTTCCTCACATTTTTTTAGTCTGATGACATTCCAAGAATATGCTTCAAGCACCATATGGATCTTGTTCTTTTCATTTACATCGATTACTTGTTCTATCGGCTGGATCGTATTCGGAGCGTCTTTCGTATTTTTATCTAGTAAATGATCACTTTTTACGACTAGTTGGACTGCTTTAGTCTCCAGCTCAAAATCATGCGTTGTCGTAATGGACACTTTCTCTTCTGTGCGATTCACTAGAAACAGTACGATTTCTTGCTCATTTTCGACAACTACGCTATCAATGATCGGCACTTCTTTTCCAGTATCACAGTCATAAGTGGGACAAAACGTTTGTTGATCTAATACAGTGCCTTTCGCATATTTTGCCAGATGTTGCATCACATAATAGGTCGGATTTACCCATGCGATCCCATTTTTCTCTGTTAGGATAAGCGGGATGGTATTGACTAAAAGCGATTGGCAAGCAATTTTGACACGATCTGCATGCCGTAAAATCGCAAGACCTAACGTGCCGAACAGTAATGTATCTTCCATGGTGAACTGGCACCAATCGATTGGTGACCCCTCTTGGAATTTTTGATAGGTTTGTTCTGGTTGGCTATGAACATTCCATTCATCAAAAGCTAAGTACATCGTCTTGTCACTGCGTAGATAGCCTTTCACATAGTCACACGTCGCAATGATCTCTTCGATTTGTCGATCAAACCGTTCCGCTTTAGCTAAGTAAGTTTTGGTATCTGCTCGCTCATTTTTTGGAGGTTTAGTCAAATCTTCTTCGTCATATTTATCGATGTAATTATGCAAAGCAATATAATCTACGTTTTCATATGCTTCTTCTAAAGCGATTCGGTCCCATTCAGGATAAGACGCTAAGCGTGGCGTCGAACTACCGACTAAAATCGTTTCGATCGATTCATCGACTAATTTCATCGCTTTGGCAGATTCATTGGCTAACCTGCCATACTCATAGGCACTTTTTGCGCCAATTTGCCAAGGACCGTCTAACTCATTTCCTAAGCACCAAAGTTTCACGTTAAAAGGTTGCTCTTGTCCGTTTTGTTTGCGTAACTCACTCCAAGAGGTTCCTTGAGGAAAATTACAATACTCTACTAGATTACGCGCATCATCGATTCCTTTTGTGCCTAGATTCACCGTCATGATTGGCTCCGCTTCTACCATGTCTAACCATTTGAAAAATTCATGTAGCCCGAATGTATTTGGTTCGATTCCTTGCCATGCAAGATCGATTTTTTTTGGACGCTCGGTGACTGGACCAATCGTATCTTGCCAGTCATATCCTGAAGTGAAATTCCCTCCAGGATAACGGATCACCCCTAAAGACAATTCTTTTACATAAGAAAGCACGTCCTGTCGAAAGCCATTCTTATCCGCGGTCGGATGTCCTGGTTCAAATATTCCGTTATACACGACACTTCCCATATGTTCAACAAAAGAACCGAAGAGTCGTGGACTGATAGCTCCTTTAGAAAATCCTTGACGTACCTTTAATTCAACTTTTTTCATTGCCACACTCCTTTCCTATTTATGTTTCCCACTAAATGATTGATCAACCACCAAACCCCACCTGCTAATACAAAAATAATTGGCGGAAACATAAACACAAGCACAAGAAAAACTAATAATATGCCACAACATACAAGATTCTTCAAAAAGTTGATCAACACCCACAACGTACTTTCTTGAAAAAGTTCCTTTCCGGAAAGAGCGTCATTTTGGGCAAGAGAACTACACCAAGAAAGTAAAAACATCGTAAAAACCAACATTGTTACATACCCACAAATCACTAACCAAATAGCAGATTCTTGCAAAATAAGATTCATCGCAAAATAACTGATGATGGTCACGCAACTCATCACTAATTGAAGGAAAAACTTACGCTTAAAGCCCTGCAAAAAGGAATAGCAAACATGCCCTGATTCGCCATTCTTCCATTTATTCAACGCTGTAAAGACCCCTGTTGTGGCTGGTACTACTGTGACTAAAGGCAAAGAAACGACGACCCATAAAATCCCTAATAAGATATGATCGGAAATTTGGATCAATTGACCATACCATTTTGTTTCGACTAATTTCATCTTCTCACTCTTTCATGCCAGACATTGCAGTTCCTTGTACAAAGTATTTTTGAGCAAAAATATAAATGATCAACAATGGCAACATCGAAATAACTGTTCCTGCCATCACCGGTCCATAAAATGATATATTTTGTCCAGTGAATAAAGCTAATCCTGCAGGTAACGTCCGCATTTTCGAACTTGTTGTCAAAATCAGTGGATACAATAAATCATTCCAACTGTTCATCAACGTAAAGATTGCTAGTGATAGAAGTGTTGGCTTGCTCAAAGGCAACATGATCTTCAAGAAAATCTTGAACTCACCTAACCCGTCAATACGTGCGGCTTCTTCCAATGAATCTGGTAAAGTCACAAAAAACGACCGCATCATAAATATCCCAAAAGCAGTAGTCATCCGAGGAATGATCAATCCGGCATACGTATCTAACATACCTAAAAAGTTTGCTTGGATGAACAGTGGGATCATGAAGACTTGAAATGGGATCATCATCGTTAACAAAACAAAGTAAAACAACACCGATTTCCCTTTGAAGCGCATCCGAGCAAAAGCATACCCTGCAAGAGAGTCAAAGAAAACAGAAGTGATCACTGTCCCACCTGCAAAGATTACTGTGTTTTTGATGTAATCTAACAACGGAATAGTCGTCCAAACCTTGATATAATTCTCAAAGGTATATTCATCTGCAAAAATTCTCGGGGGAAAAGAAATAATGTCTTTTTCATATTTGAACGAGGAAATGATCAACCATAGAAAAGGAAAAGCGATAATCAATAATACGAGTAACATTCCGACGACACGCAACCATTTCTTTCCATCAAACTTTTTCCGACGATTCGTTGAAACTGCTGTATAACTTTCCGAAAGCATATTATTACTCCTCCCTATTTCATTTGTTTTTCTTTTCTTGACATATATAAATTGGTCGAAATTGCCAGCACAGCTACAATGACAAACAGTACTGAAGATAATGCGGAAGCATAGCCTAACTCATATGGAGCGGTGAAGCCGCGACTATAAATGTATTGGACAGCTGTTTCCGTTTTGAATTGTGGTCCGCCGTTCGTTGCCACATATACTTGGTCAAACACTTGCATGGAACCAATCAGGTTGGTCAAGATACAAAAACCAAGAGATGGGACGATCTGCGGTAACGTGATATTAAAGAATTGTTGACGATTGGTTGCTCCATCCATTTGCGCTGATTCGTAAAGCGAAGGGGAGATTCCTTGAATAGCAGTGATCAGGATCGTCATCGTGACACCGAAATTTTTCCAAACCGTCATCAGCGCAACTGTTGGCATTGCTAATGTTGGATCACGGAAAAATTGTGGAATCGGCAAACCTACTTGTGAGAAAAGGTAAGGGATAGCCCCAACGTTTGGGTCAAGCAACATTGAAAAGATGATTGCAATGGATGTTAAGGAACAAATAACAGGGATATAAAAAGTTGAGCGACAAAAGCGATTGAAACGAGTATTCTTTGACAAGATCACCGCAGCTAATAAACCAACGATAATCTGTGTTGGTGTTTCAAGTAAGGTAAAATACAACGTATGGAAAAGTGAATTGACCGCACGTTCATCCCCAAAGATCCGAAAAAAGTTATCCATGCCTACGAACTCTCTTGAAGTAAAAAAGATGTTCAAATCAGTAAAACTGATCGTAAATGTACCAATCAGTGGCACCACTGTGAATAACAGTAGAATCAAAAAGGATGGCACTAAAAACAAATAAGCCGCTCGATCCGGTCGGTTCCAGTATCTGGTGAATGCTTTCATTTCGTCTATTTCCCCTCTTTCTTATTCGATGGATTCCTTGATGAACAGTTCAAGCGATGAAAAATCAGCCCAAGAAAGGAAAGAAGTTTTTCTCGAAAAAGGAAAGCGAAAGCAATAAATATGTTTTTGCAATTTATAGTACTTTCGCCTTATCTTCTACGAGATTCCTTCTATTTCTTTCGTTGTTTTGATTTCATTGTGAACTGTTACTCGATTATTCCTTCAATAGATCATTGATCTGATCATCTGCATCATTCATGAGTTGCTCTGGATCTTCACCAGCCAACAATTTTTCGATCAATGGATTAATGATGTCATTATTGATTGCTGCGATTTTCGTGAATCCTGGTAGATAAGGTTCAGCATATTCCATTTGTTTGGATAGTTCCGATACGATAGGATCATTCTTCACTTCTTCATCTTCTGCGACAGATGATAAGTAGGCAGGGAAGCCATTTTCAATACTCCATTTTTTACCGATTTCACTTGTGTTCCAGTATTTTAGGAATTCATAGATTGCCTCTTTTTTGTCACTATCTGTACTTGCTGGGATTGCATAACCAACACCATCTAAAATCGCTGTTTTTTCACCGTCCGCACTTGCTTGCGGTAATGTCGTTACACCGTAATCGATTTCGTTTGCTTTCAAGCCGTTATTCAACCACGGTCCGTTGATGATGATCGATAATTGTCCAGCGTTCATCAAATTATCCATTTCTGCTCCTGAAATCGATTCTGGTCCTGCTTTATCGACATGGATCATTTTTTGGATGGCTGTTAGTGTTTCAAGATTTTCTGGTGAAGCAAACTCAGATTTTGTATAGTCATCGCTGACAAGTTTTCCTCCATTTGCCTTCATCCAGTTATAAAGTGGTGCAGTACCGTCTTTATTGAAGACAAAACCTGAGACATTTTTACTACTATCGGTCAGTTGTGGAGCCATCTCTGTTAATTCTGTCCAAGTAGTTGGTGGTGTTGTTTCATCCAAGCCAGCTTGTTTGAATAATTCTTTGTTCCAATACATATACATCCCTTGTACTTGCATCGGAATAAAGTATTGCTGATCATCCACCATTCCTAGATCTACCGCAGTATCTTTGAAATCTCCTTTATCCACACCGTCATATTCCCAGAAATCATCTACAGGCTGCACAGCCCCATTCTCCACATATTGAGCAAAATCAGCGTAGTTCAGTGCAACAAAATCTGGCGCTTTTCTCGAAGAAATAGCCGTTGGTAATTTTTCATTCAAATTAGCCCATGTCATCACATCCATCTCAATCGTGATGTTTTTGTCATTATTCTTATTAAAATCATTGACGATCTCTTGTAAGATCTCTCCGTCAGAAGCTGTAAACCCATTCCAAAAAGAGAGTGTGACTTCTCCGTCATTTTTACTTTGAGAAGAAGCACCACCGCCACAAGCACCTAATATTCCAGTCGCAGCTAACAACAATGAACCAATCATCAATTTTTTTCCTCGCATCTCTATCTCCTCCTTATTTGTTCGGGGTCAAGCTTGTACGGATCACATTCCAAGATAACGGTTTCAATTTGCAATTCAACTGATTTTCTTTATGTTCGTAGGCTTTTGAAGACACAGGTTTGATTTGCTCATTTCCTGCTTGATTGACCGCTTTGATTTCATAGCCAGACATCTCTGAAAAATCAATGACTTCCTCAATCTTTAAGTCAGAAAATTGTAGATCTAAACTCATCTCTTCTTCTCCACGATTCACTGCAAAGATCACCAACTCATTTTTTTCTTCATTCAGCACCGCGATACTTTCTAAATATGGAACTGTATCAAATTCACTCGTTGCATACGTATCGACAGTGATTTCAGGTCGTAAAGCAATACCTTGCCCTAAAGTCGCGACTTGCATAAATGGATAATAGATTGTTTGACGCCATGCTTCACCGTCTTCTTCTGTCATGATCGGAGCAATTACGTTGACTAGCTGCGCCAGACAAGCAATTTTTACTCGATCAGAATGTTTTAACAAAGTGATCAATAAACAGCCCAATACTAAAGCATCCTCAAAATTATAGTGATCTTCTAATAAAGGTGGGGCCACTTGCCATGGCTTGACTGTTTGATCATGTTCTGTCGAATGATACCAAATATTCCATTCATCAAAAGATAGATTGATTTGTTTCTTGCTGTGTTTTTTCGCCTTGATTGCATCACACATCGCAACAACACCAGAGATGAACTGATCCATATCGACTGAACGAGCTAAATAATTTTTCAAATCATTTGTTTGATTGCCATAATACTGATGCAATGAAAGATAATCGATTTGTTCATAGGCTTGATCCAATACAGTCAATTCCCACTCACCGAACGTCGGCATTTTACTATTCGAGCTACCACATAAAACGACTTCGATCGATTCATCGACAAGTTTCATTGCTTTTGCTGTTTCTTCTGCCAGCCGTCCATACTCCGCTGCTGTCTTATGACCGATTTGCCAAGGACCATCCATTTCATTGCCTAAACACCACGTCTTGATCGCAAAAGGTTCGGTTTGTCCATTTGCTATTCTTTGATCACTCCAATAAGTACCACTAGGATAATTGCAATATTCTACTAGATTTCTTGCAGCATCTAAGCCACGTGTTCCAAGATTGACAGCCATATTGATCTCAGCGCCCACTTCTTGACACCACGCAGCAAATTCATGCACACCCACTTGATTTGTTTCTAAAGATCGCCAAGCAAGGTCTAATCTTTTCGGCCGCTCCGCTATAGGCCCCACACTATCTTCCCAATTGAACCCAGAAACAAAATTCCCACCTGGATACCGGATCAATGGTACCGATAATTCTTTGACTAGCTCCATAACGTCTTGGCGAAATCCCTTATCATTTGCAGTCGGATGATCCGGTTGATAGATCCCTCCATACACTGCACGTCCCATATGCTCAATAAACGAGCCATACAAACGACGATCGATTTCCCCTATCTTTTGCACACGACTAACTGACATTACAGCTTCCATATGTCCCCTCCTTTAATTTATACATGAATCATATCTTTCTTTGAAAGCGTTGTCAATAATAATATTATTAAATATAAAAATATTTTTACATTATATTTAACATTAATGTTAATTATATATATTAGTTTTATGATATTAACCTATAAATTAATATTTATGTTAATATATAGTTAAACAAAAACCTAAATAAGAGGTGAAAAATCATGCAACTCCAAATCAATGAAGAATCGTTACCTGTTTATGAAGCTTTAGCTAGTAAAACAAGGATAAAAATCATCCAGTTACTTTCAAAAAACAAAATGAATATCAAAGAGCTTGCCCAAGCACTCGGTATCAGTAGTGCGATTACAACAATGCATGTAAAAAAACTTGAAGAAGCAAATATCATCAAATCTGAAAAAATAGGCCAAAAAAAAATTTCCAGCTTACGTGTCGATAAAATCAACATCACGTTTCCAGAAAAAATCTTCAATGCCTTTGATACGAAAGAAACATCGATCCCTATCGGTCATTATACCCGCTATTCGATCGAGCCGACATGCGGTCTGGCAACGATCCATGACTTTATCGGCAAAGTCGATGAACCACGTTATTTTGCCGATCCACGACGAATGGATGCTCGGATTCTGTGGTTTACAAGCGGATTTGTTGAATATCAAACACCAAACTTTTTAAACGAAGAAGATACCTTGGAAATGTTGGAATTGTCCGTTGAACTATCTTCCGAGTTTCCCTTTTCGAACGACAATTGGCCATCGGATATCACTTTCAGTCTAAACGGTGTGGAGTTAGGTAACTGGACAAGCCCAGGAGATTTCGCAGACATTCGTGGAAAACATACCCCGGACTGGTATCCAGATAATCTAAACCAATACGGACTATTGAAAACAATCCGTATCACTAAACATTTGACCAATATCAACGGCGAACCATTATCTGAAATCACGATCAATGACATCCCAAGAAACGAAGACGTCTGGACCTTCCGCATCGAAGTCAAAGAAGACGCCAAAAACGTCGGTGGCTGCACCCTATTCGGCAAAGGCTTCGGCAACTACGACCAAGATATCAAGATGAAGGTGTATTATAGTTAAGGTTGTGAAAGAAGCGGTCAGCACTGAGTAATAAGACAGAATCATCGAAAATGGTTTTTTCATTTTTGATGGTTTTGACTTATTATTGAAGTGTTGCTTCTTGAACACCGTTTATCTAGGTTGTGAAAAAAGCGGTTTGACCTGAGCAGTAAGATGAGAAATCAGAAAATAGCTTTCCATATTTTTTGATTTTTCAGCTTAATGTTGAAGGTCAGCTTTTTGAACACCGTTTATCTAAGTTGTGAGAAATCCGTTTAGCTCCAAGTAGTAAGGCAGAACTTGAGAAAATAGCTTCTCATATTTTTTCAAGTTTTGACTTACTATTGAAGGAGCTGGCTTTCGAACACTGTTTATCTAGGTTGTGAAAGAAGCGGTCAGCACTGAATAATAATATCAATGAAAAGGAGTAATTTTATGGCTATCTATTCAAATAGTGTTATGACAGATTCACCTTTATTATTTATTTCCGGACAGACACCTCAAAAAGAGGATTACATTCCCGATGGTATCGATGAGCAAATACAAATCGTTGTTGAAAAAATAAATTCCATCATTATGTATAACGAAGCGAGTACCCAAAATATTGTCAAAATGAACGTGTATTTAACTGATGCTTCCTTTTTAGGATCACTTAGGACGACACTTATAAAACTATATGGAGAAAATAAACCAGCAATGACAGTAGTAATAGTAGCTGGATTGATTGATCCAAGATTCAAAGTAGAAATAGATGCTATTGTCGCTATCAAATGATTTTCTTAAGGAACATCGATTTGTTTCAGACTGTCAAAGAGTGCCAATCAAGTATAGCCGATCCTATTTTGTTTCTTTCAATACTGACTCTTCCAATGTGGAAAACTTATTTTTTAAGCCTTCTTTTCTATGAGAATGAAGCAAAGCAATAAAAATCTTCACCTTAAAAATACACTGGAGAACAAAACGCGAATACAAACAAAAATAAACCGTTAATCCCTTGATCAACAAAGGATTAACGGTTTATTTGATTCGTTTATTTCACTTTATTTCCAAAAATCATCAAAGATCGAAATTGGCAAATGACGTTTATGCTGTGTTTTATTCCACCATTGCTCGATTTTTTGTTGTGCATCTACTGGAATTTCTTTCCCTTCCAAATAGTCGTCGATCTCATCATATGTGACACCTAATGCGACTTCATCGGCAATCATCGGCTTGCCTTCTTCAAGGTCAGCTGTTGGCACTTTGGTATAGAGATGTTCTGGCGCGTCTAAAGCCTTCAACAATGCTTTTCCTTGGCGTTTATTCAAGCGGAACAATGGCAAAATATCTGCCCCACCGTCTCCATATTTTGTAAAGAAACCAGTAATATTTTCAGCTGCGTGGTCGGTTCCGATCACGGCCCCTGCGCGTTGTCCAGCAACCGCATATTGTGTGATCATTCGTTGGCGCGCTTTGATATTTCCTTTATTGAAATCACTGATTTCCACACCTGCTTCAATCAATGCTTGCGTTTGCGCATCGACAGCGGGTTTGATATTTACACGTAATTGGACGTCTGGTTGGATAAAGTCTAACGCCGCTTTGGCATCTTCTTCATCTGCCTGTTCTCCATATGGCAAACGTACACCGATAAACTGGTAACTATCATCTTTCGTTTCTTCCCGCATTTCTTCCATTGCCAATTGTGCTAAACGTCCAGCTAAAGTAGAATCTTGTCCTCCACTGATACCTAAAACCAAGGTTTTTAAGAAGGGATTCTTTTTCAAATATTCTTTCATGAAATCGATACTCACACGAATTTCATTTTGAGGATCGATGACTGATTTCACGCCTAATTCTTCGATGATTGCTTGTTGTAAATGATTCATCTTCCATTCCTCCTATAGTTCACTCGTTAATTGTGTGACGCTTTTTTTCATTCGTTCCATGATTGCCATCTTATGATTCCAGCAATCTGTTGATAGATCCACAGGATATTTTTGCGGATTCAAATCACGTTTGTATTCTTCCCAAAGAGAATCTAAGTTTCCTCTGGTATACTCTTTGATTTCTTCTAATGTCGGTAAGTCATAGACTCTCGTTCCTTCAACAAAAATATCTTGTAAAATTGGCCGAGCTGTAAAATCACGAACAGTTTTATTGATAAAGGTATGTGTCGGGTGGAACATGAAGATCTCTTCTTCTTGTCGAGGATCTTCGTCCCATAGTGTCACATAATCGCCTTCTGATTTCCCATCAAAGTTACGAGTGATACGCCATACTTGTTTTTTACCTGGTGTAGTAACTTTTTCTGCATTGCTAGACAATTTGATCGTATCGATCATTTCACCTTGTTCATTTTCGATGGATACCAGTTTGAAGACTGCACCTAAAGCCGGTTGGTCATAGGCGGTGATCAACTTTGTTCCCACGCCCCAAACATCGATTTTTGCTTTTTGCATTTTTAAGTTTAAAATCGTCGCTTCATCTAAATCATTTGAGGCATAGATTTTTGCTTCTGTAAAACCAGCGGAATCTAATTGTTCTCTGACCCGTTTCGAAATATACGCCATATCACCACTATCGATACGTACGCCTTGGAAATTGATCTTGTTGCCAAGTTCTTTTGCCACACGGATCGCACTAGGAACACCCGATTTCAAGGTATCGTAAGTATCCACTAGAAAAACACAATCTTTATGTGTCTTTGCATACGCCATAAATGCTTCATAGTCATTCCCATAACTTTGAACAAGTGAATGAGCGTGGGTACCGCTTGCTGGAATCCCGAAAATTTTCCCTGCACGAACATTGCTCGTTGCATCTGCTCCACCAATATAAGCAGCACGAGTACCCCAAACCGCAGCATCCAATTCTTGCGCACGGCGTGTACCAAACTCCAATAATGGATCGTCACCGATCACTGATTTGATACGAGCCGCTTTCGTCGCGATCAACGTTTGAAAGTTCACCATATTCAATAAGGCTGTTTCTACTAATTGACAATGGGCTAATGGGCCTTCCACTTGGATCAATGGCTCATTCGCAAAAACAAGTTCTCCTTCACGAGCGGAACGGACAGTCGCTTTGAATTTGAATTCACGTAAATACGTCAAAAAGCCTTCCGGATAAACAGCCATTTCGCGAAGATACGCAATATCTGTATCAGTAAATGTCAAGTTTTCTAAATAATCCACTAATCGTTCTAACCCTGCAAAAACAGCATAACCATGATTGAATGGCATCTCGCGGAAGTAACATTCAAAAACTGCATGTTTATCTGCTCTATCTAGTTCCCAGTAAGTCTGCATCATGTTGATCTGGTAAAGATCCGTATGTAGCGTCAAACTGTCATCTGAGTAAGTTGTCGTCATCTTTTTTATTGCTCCTCTTAGCCAATTTTCATTTCTTATCCATTATAACAAAAAAATACCCTAGTAAAAGAAATCTTGTTTTATTTTGTACAAAGTAAAGAAATAAGATAGGAGGTTGTGAGAAAAGCGTTTTGACCTGAGCAGTAAGATGAGAAATCAGAAAATAGTTTTTCATATTTTTTGATTTTTCAGCTTAATGTTGAAGGTTAGCTTTTTGAACACCGTTTATCGAGGTTGTGAAAGAAGCGCTCAGCACTGAGTAATAAGACAGGAAAATCAAAAATGGCTTTTTCATTTTGGATTTTCTTGGCTTATTATTGAAGGGTTGCTTCTTGAACACCGTTTATCTAGGTTGTAAAAAACGCCTAAATCCCAAAGATCAAACTATCTTGGAATTTAGGCGCTTTACTTCCTATCGCTTATTCAATTTAGGATCATCCATAACTTTCTTGCTGTATTGATCGAGCTATGCAATCGTTGCGATGGCTTGTTCTACAATGACGATGTCCTTATTCGGCCGTTTGAACTGAACACCCGCTTCTTCTAATTCTTGCTTGACACCTACATGGATATTGACCGCTGATCGTTCTGTTTTCAACACTTTTTTGATTGCATAATCAATTTCCTGTTTAGTGATTTTCTTTTTTGTATTGATCATCACTAATTGGACTTGATTATAGGTATCGATCAACAAAATCTGTGTACGATCTAAAGAAAATAGTTTATAAAATCGAATAGCAGAATTTCTAAAAAAGAAATCAACGATTTTTGGATAAAAAGTTTTGATATTCAAGTTGCTCGTAATCGGGGTTTCAATCAGTTTCATACTTTTCCTCTTTTCTTAATTTTTTTACTCAATAAAATAAATCGCTTTCATAAAGACGATAAAAAAACAATTTGATTTCCCTCTCTTCGTTTAATAGTATAACATATAATCAATTAGATAAAAAAGATGATTTTTCACTTGACCTTCTCGTTACGTCAAGGATTATGCTAGTTTTGTCAGGAGGGAAAACAATGGAATACACAATTAAGAAAATGGCACAGCTCTCAGGAGTAAGTAGTCGTACACTACGTTTTTACGATGAAATTGATTTACTCAAACCCAAACGGATCAATTCAGCTGGTTATCGTATCTATGGTTCTCAAGAAATCGATCGTCTACAACAAATTTTATTTTATCGATCCTTAGATTTTCCGCTGAACCAAATTCGCGAATTATTAGATGATCCTACCTTTGATCATCAACATGCACTCATCGAACATCAGAGAAAACTACTAGAGAAACGAGCAGAAATTGATACTCTCCTGGCAACCGTCCAACAAACATTAGCACAATTCAAAGGAGGAAAAAA
Source organism: Enterococcus sp. AZ171 (assembly GCF_051714005.1). Lineage (NCBI taxonomy): Bacteria > Bacillati > Bacillota > Bacilli > Lactobacillales > Enterococcaceae > Enterococcus > Enterococcus sp. AZ171. The sequence continues at coordinate 2,543,227 of NZ_JBIORA010000001.1, forward strand.
GATGACTGACCAAGAAAAATTTGAAGGATTAAAAAAACAAAAAATAACTGAAAATGAAACAAACTATGGCACAGAGATCCGTGAAAAATACGGAGAAGAAACGATTGATAAAGCAAACGAACAATGGCAAAACCTTTCCCAAGAAAAATACCAAGAAATGCAAGAAGTTGAGCAACAATTACTAACGAACTTAACGTCTTATCTGTCTGACCAATCAAATCAGGCACTTGCAAAAGAAATTTTTGATGCACATAAAAAATGGCTATTATTTAGTTGGCCCACGTATCAAGCAGAAGCCCACAAAGGATTAGGTATGCTGTATATCTCAGATGAACGTTTTACTGAATACTATGATTCTCGCTGTGGTAAAGGCGCCGCTATAGCATTGAATGAGATCATTCAAGCTCATGCATAAATAAAAAAAGACAAATCCACAAAAAGGATTTGTCTCAGACTGTAGACAAACTCCTAAATTTGGAGTGTTGTTTGCAGTTTTTTTGTTTTATACTCATTGTATAAACTATTCTGGGAGTGATTCTAATGATGAGAAAACAATCGATTGAAGGTAGAAATCAATTTGCTATGTTAACAATTGATGATCTTGTACCTAAAGATCACTTAGTTCGAAAGATTGATGCTGCGATTCAGTTTGATTTCATTTATCCCATTGTAGAATCTACGTATTCGACCCATGGTCGTCCCAGTATTGATCCAGTGGTCTTAATTAAATTAGTATTTATCCAATATTTATTTGGTATCCGTTCGATGAGACAGACCATTAAAGACGTTGAAACAAATGTTGCTTATCGTTGGTTTTTAGGTTATTCATTCGAGGATCCTATCCCGCATTTCTCTACTTTTGGTAAAAACTATGTTCGAAGATTTAGAGAAACAACTTTATTTGAAGACATTTTCTCTCATATTCTAGAACAAGCTGTAAAAGCTGGCTTCGTTACGGAAGACAACCTTTATATTGATTCTACTCATATTAAGGCAAATGCCAATAAACATAAGTTCACAAAAGAAATGACCTACGGTCAAGCTAAAGCTTATCAAGATGAATTAGAAGATGAAATAAATAAAGAACGTATTGCTGTAGGAAAACGTCCTTTTACATGGGACACAGAAAGTGAGTTGAGTCTTCAAAAAATAAGTCATTCAGATCCAGAAAGTGGTTACTATGTTAAAGGTGAACGAGAAAAACAATTTGCTTATTCCGCGCATACTTCCTGTGAAGATAATGGTTTTATCTTATCTACATTAATCACACCAGGAAATGTACATGACAGCCAAGTCGCAATCGATCTGGTCAAACAGTCGAAAAGAGCTTTTCCAAATATAAAGCGTGTTGTCGCTGATGCAGGATATAAGACGCCTAAATTTGTTCATTTTCTGTCACACTTGAAACTCTACCCGATTCTTCCATATACTGTACCTCATGGAGTAAAAGGAATGTTTCGTAAAAAAGACTTTGTTTATGATGCCTATTTTGACTGCTATTTATGTCCCAATAATCAACCGTTGTTATTTTCAACTATCACTCGTGATGGTTATCGAACCTATAAATCAAATCCAAAATTCTGTAGGAGTTGTCCATTACTTAAAAACTGTACTTTGAGTACAAAACATCAAAAAATAGTAACTCGACATGTTTGGGCGGATCTTATGGATGAACTTGAACACCAACGCCATACGGCGTTGAATAGAGAAATTTATAAAAAGAGAAAACAAACTATTGAACGAATATTTGCAGATGCAAAAGAAAAGCATGGTATGCGTTGGACAAAATATCGAGGTCTCGAAAAAGTCGCCACGCACACGATGCTTACGTTTGCTGCCATGAATTTAAAAAAACTAGCCTCATGGCTATGGAAAGCAAAAAAGCCTATGGCTTTTTATTTCAAATTTCTACAAAGACTAATAAAAAGGAGTTGGCAATTAAGCCACTCCTTTTTGTCTACAGTCTGAGACAAATCCACAAAAAGGATTTGTCTTTTTTATTTCACGGACGTTGAATAAAAGTATACGGAATCTTTACTTGTTCGACTGTATCATTCAAAAACAAACGAAAAGCGGTCTCACCACATTGTTTCAAATGGTGATCAATTGTTGAAAAATTTAATAATTCACTGATCAGCATATTTTCCCTACCAACAATTGGTATTTTTTGTTTTTTGTAGCTTTGCAGGATTCCCGCTGCTACTGTGTCTGAATTCGTGAAAATGCCATCAATTCCTCGTTCCTTAAAAAATTCCCCTGCCATTTTCCCATGCTCGGTATCAATACACTGCCAGTAGACATCAGCTTCATTAAAGTCAGGAAAAATCTCTTTACACAGTTTTAATGTGATTTTCGAATTGTAACTCATTCGACCGGTTCTTCCTAAGGTGACACCTAAACGTTTGACACCTTGATCTTTTAAAAAGGATAAGCCATCAGTAATCGATTGTTTGCGATCAATATAGACACTCATTACTTCCAAGTCTTCGATCTTTTCGCAAAAGACGATAGGGCCATAGCGTTGATAATCAAGCAACAACTCTAAGGGATTTGCTCTTGATGTAATGATCAATCCGTCAAATGCTTTCGCCGCAAACTCTTCTAAATATTGTTGTTCCCGTTTTATTTGGTAGTTTGTTGGCAACAACGTCACTTTATAGCCCTCACTAAAAGCGACTTCAATGATTCCACTGAGCAACTGATCAAAATATGGGTGATTTGTGTAAGGTAAAATGACACCAATATTTTTAGTTTTTCCAGAACTTAGTTGCCTGGCATTGGCATTCGGTACATAATTTAATTCTTTGATCACTTTCAAGATCTCTGTTCGTTTCGCTTCATCGACATAAGGATGTTGATTGATGACACGGGATACCGTCGAAACAGAATATCCTGTTCGTTTGGCTATATCTCGGATGTTTGCCATGACTACTGTTCGCCACCTATACAAAAAGATTTTCTTGTAGATAGTCTACCACAGCAGGTCCACATTCGAAAAATTGATACAATGTTCCTTGGTCATAGAAACTGATTCGTTGACCACCCCAATAATTATCCTTGGTCAAACCAGAAATATCTGCTAAATTGATTTTTTTGATCACCGATCGATTAAGGCCTTGAAAACTAGACAACACGAGCATGGAATCTTTAAACTCAACAAATGCGTAAAAACATTGATTCTTGGTGCCTTGCGTTGCTTTGATATAGGTATTCATAAGAAGCCCTCCTTTATTTATGCTTTGAGTATACGGTATGAAACGCGTCTCATAGCAAGGAGTTTGCTTCTTTTATTCTTCTGGTTCACCTAGATTAGGATCTAAACGGTTTGCAGCCAAGATAAATGGTGCCCAAATTAAAGCAGCGACTAAGAGATTGACGATCGTCAAGACAATGGCACGCCAGTCACCTGCGGTTGCTAAGAACCCACTGATAATCGTTGGCATGACCCAAATCACATTTACCACCACTGGGCGAACAAGGCCTGCCATTGTCGCAAAGTAAGCAATGGTTGCCGTTACAAGTGGTGCGACGATGAATGGGATCATCAACAATGGATTCAATACGACTGGTAGACCAAACATCACTGGTTCATTGATATTGAACAAACCAGGAGCAATCCCTAGCTTACCAACTGTTTTATAATCGGCACGTTTTGATAAAAATAAAATCATGACGATCAATACCAACGTTACGCCGGCACCACCAGGCCATACGAATGCTTCAAATGAACCTGCTACCCATTTGAAGGGGATTGGCTCATTATTTTGAAAGGCATTGGTATTTTCGACCATCGCTGTACCATAAAGTGTCTGTAACACTGGTGACATGATATTTGTTCCATGTAATCCAAAGAACCAAAGCACATGAACAAGTAACACGATAATAAACACTGCGCCATACCCTTGCGATAAATTCATCAAAGGTTTTTGAATCGCTTCAGAGATCCAGTCAATCAATGGTACTCCTGCTGTTTGTCGGAAGATATAATTGATCGTTCCCACAACATATAAAGAAACAACTGCAGGAATGATTGCGGCAAAAGCACGTGCAACTGCTGGTGGCACTGATTCTGGCATTCTGATAATAATTTTTTTACGCATCAATAGTGCAAAAATGATAACAGAAATAAAACCAAAGATCATAGCTGTAAAAAGACCAGAACCCCCCATGTATTTCCCAAAGTTGAAATAACCCCATGCGCCCATCGAAAGCGTCTGTCCACCATCAGTACCATCAGCAATCACGCCGCCTGCGGTAGTGATCATGTCCATAGCATCTTGTGACAATTTTTCTGGCAACGTCAAAACAGCTGTGGCAGCATCAGGTAATCCAATAATAAATGCAACTAAAGATACAATACTTCCTGATACAGGGTCCACTTCATATGCCTTTGCCAAATTTGCGCCTAGTGACAATGCGAATACGACTGCCATAATCGCTAGCGTCCCATTCCAAATCAGGCCATTGACACCAATTACTGGTGTAAAAAAAGTCGTAATGGCATTCCCTTCACCTAGATACGTGTTAGGAAAATCACGCATAAACGCATTCAATAGCACCGCAATTGCCCCAGCCATCGTTGCCGGCATGGTTCCAATAAACGCATCACGTAAAGCAACCAGATGCTTTTCCGAACCAATCTTCGTGGCAACTGGCAAGATATATCTCTCCATCCATTCCATCAATTTATTCATTTTCATCCTCCTACAATTCGATCTTCCATCATCATGAATACGCATACATTATAATGATATCACAAATATAGCATAACTTTGTGAACTTCGCTAGCGAAAGAGTGAAAGAAATATTAAAGGAAATAAATTTTCTTCCATAGATTAAATCGATGAAATAATAATACAACAATTTGATGATTGGCTTGTCAATTTAGTGATTTGCCCATTTTTTATTTACAATATGAATGCACAATCTCATTACGTCACACTCAATTTTACCCTATTTATGCTTTTTTCTAAGAAGACAAAAAAAGAAGAACCTTGATTGAACAAGGTTCTTCTGGAGTTATTACATCATACCGCCCATCATTGATGGATCCATAGCTGGTGCAGCAGGTGCTGCTGGTTCTGGTTTATCTGCCACAACTGCTTCAGTTGTTAATAGTAATGCAGATACAGATGCTGCATTTTGTAATGCTGAACGAGTTACTTTTGTTGGGTCAACGATTCCGGCTTCCACCATGTTTACCCATTCACCAGTTGCTGCATTGAATCCTGTTCCTAAATCAACATTTTTCAATTTATCAACAATAACTGATCCTTCATAACCAGCATTTTCAGCAATTTGGCGAATTGGTTCTTCTAATGCACGAGTAACGATCTTGATACCTGTTGCTACGTCGCCTTCTGCTTCGATCATCGCTACTTTGTTGATCACGTTCACTAATGCTGTACCACCACCAGAGACCATGCCTTCTTCAACAGCAGCACGAGTAGCGTTCAACGCATCTTCAATACGTAGTTTCAATTCTTTTAATTCTGTTTCAGTTGCTGCTCCGACTTTTACGACTGCTACTCCGCCGGCAAGTTTCGCTAAGCGTTCTTGTAATTTTTCACGGTCAAAGTCTGAAGTTGTTTCAGCGATTTGGTTTTTGATCAATTGAACACGTGCATCAATAGCTGTTTTATCGCCTGAACCTTCAACGATCGTTGTGTTGTCTTTATCCACAACAACTTTTGAAGCATTTCCTAAGTTTTCGATTGTTGCATCTTTCAATTCTAATCCTAGGTCATCTGTGATCACTGTACCACCAGTCAAGACAGCAATATCTTCTAACATTGCTTTACGACGGTCGCCGAAACCTGGTGCTTTTACAGCAACAACATTGAATGTTCCACGGATTTTATTCAATACCAATGTTGGTAATGCTTCGCCATCCACGTCATCAGCAATGATCAATAAAGGACGTGATTGTTGTAAGATTTGTTCTAATAAAGGTAAGATATCTTGGATATTTGAAATTTTCTTGTCAGTGATCAACAAGTATGGATTTTCCAAAACAGCTTCCATTTTGTCGTTGTCTGTTACCATATATTGTGACAAGTAACCACGGTCAAATTGCATACCTTCTACGACATCTAATTCTGTTTCGATTCCTTTAGATTCTTCAATTGTGATGACACCGTCATTGCCGACTTTTTCCATTGCATCCGCAATCAAACGGCCCACTTGTTCTGAACCAGAAGAAACAGCCGCAACTTGTGCAATAGCCTCTTTTGAGTCAACAACAGTTGAGATGTTGTGTAATTCTTCCACTGCTGTTTTAGTGGCTAATTCGATCCCACGACGAATACCTAATGGGTTAGCACCAGCTGTGACGTTTTTCAAACCTTCACGGACAATTGCTTGAGTCAATACAGTCGCTGTCGTTGTACCATCTCCAGCGATATCATTAGTTTTAGATGCAACTTCTGAAACTAATTTTGCACCCATGTTTTCAAAATGATCTTCTAATTCGATTTCTTTTGCAATCGTCACACCGTCATTTGTGATCAATGGAGAACCATATGATTTTTCTAAAACAACATTACGGCCTTTTGGTCCTAATGTCACTTTTACTGTATCTGCTAATTTATCTACACCACGTAACATTGCTGCACGTGCATCTTCTGCAAATTTTAATTCTTTTGCCATTTTTTCGTCACCTCATCAATTATTTTTGTTTTGTACTTACTCAACAATCGCCATGATATCTTTTCCAGAGACGATCAAATATTCTGTTCCTTCAAATTTCACTTCTGTACCGGCATATTTTTCAAACATTACTTGGTCGCCTACTTTAATAGCTGCAGGAACTTTTTCACCGTTTTCTAGCAAACGTCCCTCACCCACTGCTACAACTGTTCCAGTTTGAGGTTTCTCTTTCGCTGATGAAGCTAAAACGATTCCTCCAACAGTTTTTTCTTCTTCTTGCGCGACTTCAATGATGACGCGATCACCTAATGGTTTTAACACGATAAATCCCTCCGATAACTCTTTTTTTGAATCCATTAGCACTCTATCACATCGAGTGCTAACCTACATTTTTAATAATACTCATTCTCCTATTCTTTTGCAAGCTTTTTAAATCATAGAAAAAAAATTTTTAAAGAAGATTGTGAAAAAGCCGATCAGCTCCAAGTATTAAGGCAAAATTTGAGAAAATAGCTTCTCATATTTTTTCAAGTTTTGACTTAATATTGAAGGAGCTGGCTTTTGAACACCGTTTATCATAGGTCATGAAAAAGCCGATCAATACTAACTGATCAGAGAAACATCTTGATATGGTATAATGAACAATGGATAGTGTTTAGTAACACAGAAGTTGATTAAGCTACTAAGTTTCTTCAATTAAAGTTCAACGAACGGTTGCTTTTCCTATATTATTAGAGCAAGAAAGAAAGTTACACTTGGCTTTTCACTTAGCTCAAGGAGGTTTCATATGTCATTAAAAAAATATAGCTTTTTTAGCATTTTTTGTTACGGGCTAGTATTTGTCTCGCCTTTACTTCTGACATCTGTCGGACTTGTAAATTCAACGTCAGGTTTGATTAATGCTACAACAGTTGCGTATATCTTAGGTGCAATCATTCTGTGGTTCTTGTACTTCAGGCATAAAGAACCCATAGAAATCGAAGCAAACGTACCAGTTGCTTCTCGCTCAAAAATCATTTTATATGGAGTAGTTGGTATCTTTATCGCTCTAATTTTACAAAGTATTGCGGTTATGATCGAGAGTTTCTTTTTTGGAGAAGTCTCTCCATCTGAAAATACGCAAAATATTATCCAACTGATTTTAGATACTCCTGCTTTTATTATTGCTACAACTATTGCCGGACCAATCATGGAAGAATTTGTATTTCGTCGCAGTATTCTTGGCATCGTTGGTCACTATACCAACTTTTGGGTAGGTGCAAGTGTTAGTTCCTTGCTCTTTGCATTAGCACACAATGATGGGCATTTACTCGTCTACTTCTTTTTAGGATTTTTCTTTAGTTTACTATACCGATCCACTGGACGAATCTGGGCACCAATGATTACCCATATTGGTATGAACACTCTAGTTGTCATTGTACAATTGGCATTGCAACAAGATTTACTGTAAAAAATAAAAAAAGCCTGTGACTTTCATCATCAGGCACTCCCTATAATAAAATAAATAGCATTCAGGAGGTAACTCCTTACGAAAAAAGCGGTAAATCCCAAAAATTCCTTCAAATTTTCGGACTTTACCGCTTATTTTTATGAGCCGATCACTTCCGTCACAACTGATTGATCAAATTGAAAATAATTCTGTTGCAGCATCCGGGTCAGTGTCGTACACATTGAAATCATATCCCACACCTAGATCTTTTTCCTTAAGAATATTTTCCATAGTCAAATGGGCCAATTCTTTCATATTGTTTTCTTTACTTAAATGGCCTAAATAGATTCGTTTTGTACGATCGCCAATTACATCAGTCATCACTAATGCACCATCTTCATTCGATAAATGACCACGATCGCCTAAAATACGTTGTTTCAAATTCCAAGGATACGGCCCCATACGCAACATCTCTAGATCATGATTGCTTTCCATCAAGTACCCATCAGCATTTTCAATGATCCCTCGCATATGATCACTACAATAACCCGTATCCGTCAGCATGACAAATGAACGATTCTCTTTATGGAAACGATAAAATTGTGGTGCAGCTGCATCATGAGAAACACCAAAACTCTCGATATCTAAATCGCCAAATGTTTGGACTTTCCCCATCTGAAATAAATGTTTTTGTTCAATTGGGACATTTCCGATCATCGGAGCCATAGCTTCCCATGTTTTTTCATTTGCATAGATATCTAAATGGTACTTACGCGCCAAAACACCTACCCCATGAATGTGATCTCGATGTTCATGTGTCACAAGAATACCGTCTAATTGATCGGGCGTCCGACCGATTTGTGCCATTAAGGAAGTAATTTTTTTCCCACTCAGTCCTGCATCTACCAGAAGTCGCTTTTTGTCACTCTCGATATATAATGAGTTTCCTGAACTCCCACTTGCAAGGATACTGATTTTAAAAGCTGTATTTCCTTCAGCCATTTTACTACTACTTCCCTTCTTACTTTGTAAACTTTTTTCATTATACCTACTTTTTTAATGATCTTCCACCTTTGGGATCGAATTATTTGTAATAATCGTATTACTAAATGCATTGACCGTTTCGATCTGATAAGTCTTATCCGGCGTTTCAATTGCAACATACCAAACCGGTACATACACATTTTTCTCTCGTACTTTCAAAATACGAGAGTAAGCCAGCTGACGCCAAAGGATATTCGATCCTCGAGAGATTTTATTATTTACATACAATGTATTAATAGCTTCTTCTTCCGTATGCAATTCTGTTTTTTCTCGCAACTGTTCAATATTCGTTAAGTGGGTTTGAGTATACTTCAAAATGCGATACTCATCCCCCTTTTTTTCGAGGGAGAAAATAAGTTTAGCTGTATCATCATAGAATGGCAATCCTTCATACGTTTGGCTCGCTGTGATTTCAGGAGAATCACCTTCTAATACAGAGAAATTTTTCATATAGATATACTCATTACCAAATAAAACATCTTCCTCGTTATCCAAAAAATCATTGAGTGAACTTGCTATGCGATTTGGATCAAGGACTTTGCTTTCAGATTCAGAGTCCGATAATGTTTTAGTCAATATATTATCATTGATCGAAACTCCACTTTCTAATAAACCACGTCGATTATTATCTTGGCGATACTTGAACAACGTTTGACTCAGTTCCGTTTCTTCCGCACTTAAATAGTAGCCTTGCTTACTTTCAGAAGAGAAATCACCCGTATAAGTAATATCATCATTTGCTAACCGTTTTTTGATTGATTCTGTCTGATCTGAGCGTATTACCGTATGCTCTTGGTTGATCGATTCATGATAACTACTAAATAAAAAAACATTCAATCCTAGAAAGGCGACGAAGAAAATCCATTCAATTTTTTTGAAATCCATAGTTACTCCGCCTCCTTCTCAGGTAGTTTGGTCAATAATTCATTTGCAGAATACCATTCTCCTTGATATTTCACATACCACTCTGGGAATAGATCAACCACCCGATTTGTTTCTTCGATGTTTTGCCATGTATAGCCAACAATAATCAACTCGATTTTCGATTCTTCTGCCCCATTATCTACTAATTCCTGATATACATCGTCGGTGCTAGGCAACTCGACTTCTTCATCTGAAGGAATCGGGACTTGGATGGTATTTAAACTCGTTTGGATACTTACTTGATTATTGACTTGCTCATTACCGATTTCGATTGCAACTTTTCCTTTACTGTCTGAACCAAATACGGGAAATCCTTCTACAAAAATACGATAATCGATTGTATTCTTATTACGATCAAAATATCGAACATTGCCTAACGCGCCACCTAGTTTGCTGACATAAGGAAAACTGTCCGTAAAAATATTGTTTGGTTCATCAATCGTCGGTAAATCTCCTCTAAAATCGACGATCTGATTTTCTGAATGGATCGTCATTGTTTCATTGCCATCATAAAAAATCAATTCCGTACTTTCATCATTGTTTTTAACCACATCTGGCTGGGAAAAAAAAGCATTCCGAAAGACGGTGTATGGTTGCTGAGATAAGATATAACTGTATTTTTTTAGTTTCATTGGTTCTTTGATACTGTGCTGTGTTTCAATACTTTCTGGCGTTCTGAATACAGGTGTCCAGTTGACATCTGAAGAATTCAAATCATGTTCTATTTCTTTCCAATCCATCGATATACTGGCTTCGTAAATCGTCCGCTGATCATAATCAATAAAACTAACTTTTTCGTCTTTTAGATCAAATTGGACACTCGTAAAATAGACATCTTCATTTTGGACTGAACCTAGATCAATATTCAAACCAAATGCTTTCACATAGCCACTGAGTAGATAGGGTGCGTTATAAGAGAATTCGATTCCTTCATTGAGAGACTTCTTTTGATTGAACTTCTCTTGGTCTGCTTCCACGACTTCTGTCAGCTTGCCAAAACGAGCACCTTCGATCAACCCATGTATTTGAGAAATCAGGTTCTCACTATTCGTTTCTTTCACTGTATCTGTTTGAAACCATGCGAGGTGTAAAGGCAAATAAATTTCTGATGCTTTACGATAGCTTTGTGATTCAATCACTTGTGAATTGCTCTCTTCTAAGTTGATTGAAGTTTTCCCTGCTGGACTCAACCAAATTGCATAAGAGAAGTACAGGCTTAATGCAACCATCAAGATCAAACCAATTCGTATAAATTTTTCAGAAATCTTCATTCCCACCATTCCTCCTCATACGGTTCATAAGGTAAAGAAATATAGAAGGTTGAACCTTGTCCCTCCTTACTTTCTGCCCAGATTGCGCCACGATGTGCTTTCACTACTTCGCGAGAGATTGCTAAGCCTAATCCTGTTCCACCTTGCGCTCTAGCTCTTGCTTTATCTACTCGATAAAAACGTTCAAATACACGATTCAAATCTTTTTTAGGGATACCTAGCCCTTGGTCTGTAATACTTAAAATCACATTGTTATGTGTTTCAAGCAACCGGCAGGTGATTGCTCCCCCATCGGGTGAATATTTGATTGCATTGTTCATGATATTGTCAATAACTTGAATAATTTTATCTGTGTCGATCTCGACCCACAGATCTCGTTGCGTAAATTCTCGACGGATCGTATAATTTTTTTCTTGATTACCAACCATCATATCAAAACGATCTAACACAAAATTAACGAGTTCATTAAAATTGACATATTCTAATTGTAATTGAGTATTCCCCGTATCCATGCGAGATAGGTTCAGTAGATCATTGATCATACGGATCATACGATCGGTCTCATCTAAGGTCACTTTTAAAAAGTTCGGTGCGACTTCTTCGTCCTTCCAAGCACCCTCACTAAGTGCTTCGATATAACTACGCATACTTGTTAAAGGCGTACGCAACTCATGGGAAACGTTCGATACGAACTCACGACGTTCCCGTTCTGTTTTCTCTTGTTCCGTTACATCATGTAAAACTGCAACCAACCCACTGATAAAGCCAGATTCTCGACGGATCATCGAAAAATCGACGCGTAAAATCATCTGGTCAGCTTCTCTCGCTCCAGTTGATCGATCTAAAATCATTTCATTCGGATCTTCTAACAGTTTTCGTAACGTGTATTCTTCTTCAATTGCTAAAAGGGTCAAGATTGACTGTCCGATTGCTTCTTCTTTTTTCAAGTCTAATAATGAGACAGCCATATCATTGATCGTAATGATCTTCCCTCGACGATCGGTTGCGATAACACCATCTGTCATATGTGACAAGACGCTATCTAACCGATTTCGTTCAGCTTCCATTGTATCCTGCGCTTCCTCGATCCGTTCTGCTAGTTGGTTGAACGTTTCAGCCAACTGACCTAATTCATCTTGACCATGGACCTTTACTTTACGGCTATAATCACCACGCGCAATGCGGATCGCTTGCTCACGCATCTCACCGATCGGTTGCGTAATGGAACGTGCGACCAGAACAGACACAACCATTGAGATAAATGCAGCAATTAACGAAGCCGTAAAGAAAATTAGTGCTGTATTATTGATTTCTGAATATTTTTGTTCGATATCACTTTTGACGTAAAGAGCCCCGATGACGGCGTCGCCGGTCGGGGACAAAATCGGTTGAATATTGATATTTACTCGTTTTCCGTCATCATCTAATGCGACATATCGTTTGGTTGTAAAATCATTCATATCGACGTAATCATTCTTTTTGCCGACTGAACCTTGTTCGCTTACCTCTGTCGTTGCTCGAATGATGCCTTTTTCATCCACGACACGGATCTCAATGATATCACTTGAAGCACTGGTCTCAATAAAACGCTTGATATTCCCATTGACATCATCGATAGTCGCACTTTCATTGCCTTTCCCATTCAGTTCTGGACTGATCGTTGTCGCTAATGTTTCGACTGTTTGGTTCATATCTTTGATAAAGGTATTGATCGTTGAACGTTCCAATCCTCTAATAAAATAAGCACCTATAATTTCAATTGAGATCAGTAAAATCAAAATAAATGTAATAGCTATTTTGAAGTTTACTGATCGAAAAAAACGGACTTTTCCTTTCATCCAATTACTCCTGTTCTTGATTACGCAAGTAATACCCTACGCCTCGGCGTGTAACTAAATAGCTAGGATGACTTGGATTATCCTCGATTTTTTCACGCAAACGACGAACGGTCACGTCTACTGTACGAACATCACCAAAATAATCATAGCCCCAAACGGTTTGTAACAAATGTTCCCGTGTCATGACTTGACCAATGTGTTTTGCTAAATAAAAGAGCAGTTCAAACTCACGGTGAGTCAATTCAATCGTTTCGCCACGTTTCGTCACCATATACGCATCAGGATGGATCGTTAAGTCCCCAATGATCAGTTCAGAAGGTGTGACTTCTTCCACTTCTTTGGTAGCAGAAGCGCCACGTCGAAGATTTGCTTTCACACGTGCCACTAATTCACGATTAGAGAACGGTTTGGTCACATAATCATCTGCTCCCAGTTCCAAGCCTAACACTTTATCGATTTCAGAATCCTTAGCTGTCACCATGATGATCGGCATATCAAACGTTTTTCGTACTTCACGAGCCACTTCTAAGCCATCCATTTTTGGTAACATCAAATCTAGTAAAATCAAATCAGGTTCCACTTCGGCTACTTTTGCTAAAGCTTCTTCCCCATCATATGCTGTATAGACGTCATAGCCTTCTTTTGCTAAGTTAAATTTGACGATATCCGAAATCGGTTTTTCGTCGTCGACAACTAGTATTTTTTTCATAAAGAGCCACCTCTTAGTTAGTATTGTCATTCTGTTCTATTATACCGCATTTCTTATCAGGTTTCATCTTTCTAAAAAAATAGGAGGTTATTGATAAAAATTGCATGATTGAACAGGCGGATTCAGATTCCTACACCCCCCCACGAATCTCACTTGTCGCTTATCAAAGTATGCAATTAGATGATTATAAAAATAAACCGCTAACCCGGAAAAGTTATAGCGGTTTATTCTTGCTTCATTGACTAAAGATCCGTATAGGGTAGCTCAAATCAAATATTTCATACATAAAAAACTATTTCGATTATTGAGAGTCACCAGAAAACATGCCAGTGATCGAATCCCATATGCCACTAAAGAACCCTTTGATATTTTCCCAAAGCCCTTTTGATTTTTCTTGAATTTGCTTACTCGCCTCAGTCAAGTCTAATTCTTTCACGAAGTCTTCAAAAATATTTTTATCTTTCATTTCACTCATCAACGAAGTTATTTCTGTGACTTGATCGCTTGTCATTACATCTTCTAGTCCATTATCCTTCAGAGCTTTTTCTACTGTCGTTTGAATATCCGCTTGTGTCAGCTCTTTGCCGTCAGCAGTCTTAGCTGCTAACTCTTCTTTCGCTTGCTCCTGTGCTTTATTTAATGCTTCATCGGAATAGCCATCTTTGTCTTTGTTTTCTTCTGTGATAGACGATAAAACATCCATCTCATTTTGAGCCACGCTGACACGGTCTTGATTAATGATGCCCCCTGACTCTTCAACGATTTTGTACACACCAGCTAAAGCACCTGAACCATCGATCGGTACTGCAGATGCGACCGTCAATTTTGCATCGGTAATCCCAGCTGTTAACGCTGCATTTTGATACTGAGCGGCTGTGATTCGTGTGATATTTTCTGGTGTCGCGATATCAACAGTGATCCCTTCGCCTTCAGCGAGCGTCTGCATACGTACAGAACTATAAACTGCCCAGTCTTTGGTAAATCCACCGTCAGGAATATAGGACATCAAGTCTGTACCGGACGTTTTATAGATCGGTGTTTCTCCTTTGATCCCTAATTTATCTAATGTATAAGTTTCTTGTTCTTTCGTTAACGCATTACCGATTGCTACTGCATTGATCTGTAATCGTTCACTAGAGCTGGTTGTCGTTGTTGAATCGGAAGAATGCGTAGCAACTGTCGAGTCGACCGTTCCTGAAATTGGGACAATACTTTGCGTTGTTGCTGTCTCGTCTGCTAATACGATTGGTGTTGCTAGTAAAACTTGGCTTGAGACCAAGAGAGTGGCAATAAGTTTTGTTTTCTTCATACATAACCTCCATGTAGCTGTTTTCTGTTTTAAACATTGTACTATAAGGTCTATAAGATAACCTACGCCTCAAGGCTGATTTGAAAAGAATCTTATACTATCTTTTAAGATTACGAGTGTTTTCTTAGCTATTCCAAACTTTTTAGACTTTATCTTTCATCAAAAAGCCCAACCTCCGAATGTATCCGAGTGTTGGGCTTGGGCTATCTCCTTATTCTTCTAAGCTTCCTAGTTTCCCATTTGTATGAATCGATTTTTAATAGCGTAATTGTAATAGGATCGGCGATTGATTTTCTAATACTTCTGTTTCGGCAAAGATAACTTCTCCTCCGTAACGCATGACTTCATAAATGATTTCATTGACGATATCTTCGACGTAGCCTTCGTCACTCGGTGAGATATCTACTAATTTGACTTGATGATCTCTAATCACCGCCTCTTGATAGTAAGCGTGATCTACAATCAATTTTTGCCCTTTTCCTTTAATTACTTGTCTGTAGATGTTGGCTACATCACGCTCTACACGCCCTTGGTTTTCCATTCCTACTATAGTGTGTAGTATCGTCTCTTTTTGATGACGAATGTATTCGTGAATCACCTGATTTGCTTGCTCTCCTATTGCCAACTCATTTTCGCCACTATCAACTGTAAAGTTCCCATAGATTTCTCCAACAATCCGTTCATCTTTATGTGAAATCTGTTTATATGTCGCAATATTTTCTGTTGTTCCAGCTAAAATGATTGGGTGTGGATGACGATTCAAATAAGGTTGTAACTCAGAATCAATCCATTTGAAGAACTCTTTTTTGTAATTCGTTTGAACACTTCCCATTGAATTCAATACGCGGTCTTTTGCCCAGTAGCCTTTATTCCTGATTGGGAAATGTGCGTCTTTCACTTCTTGTATCAGCGTATCATCTACATATTCTAGTAAACGTGAACAATCCATCCCAATCGTTAACACATAATAATGGTTCATTTTACTTTCACTTCGTAAGATTTCTTTTGTATGGAAATACGCATCAATAACAAATTGACTCTCCAACACAAACGGTACTTCGATTTGTTCATTGACACTTGGCGAAATAAAATAGACAATGCTTCCTCTTTTATGCGTAGGTTGAAAGTCTTTTAACACTTGATCGATTTTACGAATCATTGTTTTCGCCGCTGTTCCTTCCCTTTCTTCCAACTCTAAAATAATCTGTTTTACTAGATTTTTTAACACTAGTTTATATTTTTCAGCACTTTTCTCGTCATTTGGCATCCCTAACATGATCGTTACCGCTGGATTTTCTCTGTGGGCACTTAATTCTAAATAATTCATTTTTAAACTCCTTCTTTCTACCTAAAAATAACCTGGCATAGTGATCAATCGATATGATCCGCATTTCTATGCCTACTTTAATGATATTGGTTAGAGCGATTCTAAGGTCAACCTAATTTTTTATACAAAATCAAAAATGCCGGAATTGTGTTTTTTCTTCTCCAAAAACTCTTGAAGCATGTTCCATTAAATTCAAAAATTAAATTTCCCCATAAAAAATCCCGCCCTAGAGAAGTCAGACGAATATCTAACTTCTACAGAGCGGAATTCTATTTGCGATTCTTTTAGTGTCCACTATTTTTTTCTAATTATTTTAGATAAAAAATAATGCTGTTCTTTGATGATCACTTAGCTTCGATCATATTATGGTTCAAGTATTTGCACACCGATCCCTAATAAACCTGGGCCAGTATGGACAACCAATGCCGGTGAGATTTGTCCAAAATAAATCTCTTGGACATTAGGGAATTCACGTTCAAAACGAGCCTTCATTTCAATTGCTTCTTCTTCCGCCGCACCATGTGCGACTGCCAAGTTGAAGACTTTTGCATCCCCGACAGCTTCTTTCACATAGGACATTGTCTTGTCTAAACTTTTCTTTCTGCCTCGTGCTTTACCTACTGTATAATAGATGCCCTCTTCATTACAAGAGATGATAGGATTCAATTTTAAGGCATTTCCTAAAATTGAGGCAACTAGACCGATACGTCCGCCTTTTTGCAGGTATTCAAGTGTTGCTACATTGAAAAAGACTTTCGTTCGTTCAGCTAATGCAACTAATTCATCGATCAGCGTGTCCCATTCCATGCCATCTTCGATCCATTTTGCGGCTTGGATTGCTGTAAAACCGGCGCCAATACCAATATTTTTAGTATCTAATACATGTGTTTGGATTCCTTCTTGTTCTTGTGCGACAAGACGAACCACATTATTCGTCCCGCTCAAACCACTTGAAATAGTGATTGCTAGAACTTTATCATATCCATCATTTTTGATTTGATCAAAAATCTTAGTGATTGATTCTCCATCAGGTAACGAGGTACCCGGAATTTCCTCAGGTAAACGCTTATAAATCTCTTCAGGAGTAATATCGACTTTATCTGTATATTCTCTATCTTTATAAATGATTTTCAAAGGGATCACATAAATATTGTACATATCGATGATTTCTTGTGGCACATCTGTTCCTGAGTCTACTAAAATCGCAATCTTATTCTTCATTTTCTTTCTCCTTTTTTGCCTCTTGTAAATATTCGCTTTCTAAACTGATCGTTTTTTCTGCTAGTAGCTTCATTGCAAAAGAAATCGTCGCTGAACGTACAGCAACATATTCTAATGGAAGTTCTTGATTCAATAATTGTTCATGTTGTTTTCCTTGGGCTAATTGACTGACCATTCGTATCGCATTTTCTTGTTCATCACAAAAAAGATTGTATGCTTCACGGATGCCCACTGTTTTTCCTTGAAACAAAATTCCTTCTTTGATTTCAGGAATCGTCAACACTTGTTTAAGCGTTGTGATAGCAATCAGAAATGCCACATGTTGTTTGTTGTATCGCTTTTTGATTGGCGCCGGTACTAAACCTAGTTTCACATAATTATTAACCATTGAAGAAGTTAACAAAGGATGTTTTTCTCCTTGGATAACTGGTGATAAATGACGATCTACTAGTGTCTTGACTTGATCCATGTATAGCTCCAAGTCTGGAAGTTCTTCCCAATGTGGTAAACGAAACGTTTCGATACTAACAGCCCAATCAATTAATTGCTGACGCATTTTTTCCATTATGAAAGCTCCTTTAATGTTCTCATTAATATCTTATCAAAGTTTTCAAAAACATTCAATCTAGTTACTCAAACTAGATAAATTAATAACAAAATCAAACATCGATAACAAGCGTTTAAACGATGCTTGTTCTAGATTCTTCTTGGAATAAAAAAAGACCCGCCATTTTCATGACGGGAAAAGGAGTAAAAAAATGAAAAAGTGTTATGGGTTGTTCTTTTGCAAGAACTTTATTGGTTGGGATACATTTATCATAACGGTCATTTATGAATAAACTATGAATGAATTTCTAGGAAGTAGTAAAGTTTTCGTAGATTTTTTATTGTACGTGCCTTGCATTTTAAAATGCTTAGTGCTACTATAATAAAGTACTTTTTCATATGGGCCGTTAGCTCAGTTGGTAGAGCAGCTGACTCTTAATCAGCGGGTCGCGGGTTCGAGCCCCTCACGGCCCATTGGGTGCCAAACCCACGTCACCAGTACACTCTTGGCTACTTCGGTAGTTTGGAAAAGAGTGTATGTGGTGGCATTTTTTATTTTTCGGGTATGAAATTTGGGAATGTATCTTAGTATTTTATTTGGCTCTATAATTTATGGGACTGATGAATCAAAATTGATCCTTCAGTCCCATTTTCATTTTAGTTATTAAAAAACATATCGTTCTCTAGTATGATTAAATCACCACAAAATAAACAACTGAGAGGACAATATGCTATATGAATGATTCTATCAAAATAATGCTGAGATCAATAGATAAAGAGTTGATGATTACTGAGATCTCTTACGAGATCTTTCATAAGGAAAAAACATTGATCATTCATGCTATTCTCTCACCTGATTCTCGTGTCTGTAGAAGTTGTGGTTCTACTGTGGTAGATGGAAACGGGAAAGCAATTGTGTTGAAAAATGGAAAGAAGGAAATCATTGTCCGCTTTGAACAATACAATCCTATGCCAATGATTATACGCTTAAAAAAGCAACGCTATACCTGTAAAACTGTCGTCCCCATTGGACTGCTCAAAGCTATTTTGTCCGCCTAAGACGTTCAATTGCGGATCCTGTCAGATATAAAATTGCTTCTTTACTGACTGAAAAAGTCTCTTTATCTTTTAATGTGAAAAGTTGTCAGGTATCTTTGACCGTCGTTATTCGTATATTGAAAGAGTTTAAAAGCTATTTACTAAAGCCCACTAAGAGGATTCTCCCCAAAGTATGGATGGTTGATGAATTTCGTTCGCACACTTCCATAAAAGATAAAATAATCTTTATTTGCGCGGATGGAGAAACAGGTAACTTAATTGATATCTTACCTACGCGTAAATTGCCTCGATTAACAAACTATTTCTTAGGCTGCACCAATCCAAAAGAAGTAAAATTCTTAGTCACAGACAGGAACACCGCCTACTTCCAACTCACCAAACGCGTTCTGCCAAATGCGACAGTAGTGATTGATCGGTTTCATATTAGCAAACACGTGAATCAAGCTTTCAATGAGTTACGTATCCGTGAAATGAATGAACTGCGTAAAGCAGGACAGAAAAGCCATGCAGAAAAACTGAAAAAGAACTGGCGCTTTCTGCTAACAAATCGTGCAAACATTAACCACTATGAATATAAAACATGGAAAAGTTTCCGAGCACCTAAATACCCATTTCTTACTGAAGCAATGATGATTGCTCGATTGCTTAGATTTTCCACGCCCCTAAAAAATGATGTGCACCCCAAAAGTTAGACTAGAAATCTAATTAAAAGGGGTGCTTTTTTTGCGGAAATATACATTTGATTTTAAGAAAAAAGTAGTTTCAGAC
This sequence comes from Enterococcus sp. AZ171, assembly GCF_051714005.1. Lineage (NCBI taxonomy): Bacteria > Bacillati > Bacillota > Bacilli > Lactobacillales > Enterococcaceae > Enterococcus > Enterococcus sp. AZ171. The sequence goes on from NZ_JBIORA010000001.1 coordinate 2,563,320, forward strand.
TATTTAAATAACGAAGGCGGCTACAAATATCTTGCACATAAATATCAAATAAATCGTACACTGGTTAGACATTGGGTAAGGATTTATAACTATCATGGTTGGGAAGGCTTGGTTGGAGGTGGCAAAAGCTACACTACAAAATTTAAACTTGATGTTATAGAATATATGGAAACAAATGGTCTTTCTATCCAAGAAACTGCTAAAAAATTTAATATCGGTTCAAATAGAACTCTAAGTAAATGGATAGAGCAATATGAAGAAGACGGTTCTTCTTCACTTGAGAGCCAAAAAAGGGGCAGAAAAATTAGTATGAATTCCAAGCTAAACATTCCTAAAAAACTTAAAGATGAGTCTCTTGAAGAAGAAGTTATTCGTTTAAGAGCAGAGAACGCATATTTAAAAAAGTTAGAAACCTTGATTCAAGAACAAGATTTGAGCAAGAAGAAATCAAGGTTAAAACAATCCTTCAGCTCAAAAAAGAATTTAAATTGAATCTATTACTTTCAATTGCACAATTAGCGAAGTCAACTTATTATTACTGGGTAAAAAAATTAGATAAGCCAGATAAATATAGCAAGATTAAGCAAGAAATTACAGCGATTGTAAAAGAATCAAGAAACTCTTATGGTTATCGTAGAGTCACTTTAGCGTTAAAGATGAAAGGATATACAATCAATCATAAAACAGTTAGAAAATTAATGTCCCAAATGGGACTTACCTGTCAAATCCGAATAAAGCGATATAAATCTTATAAAGGAACAGTAGGAAAAATTGCCAAGAATGTGTTAAAACGAAATTTTTCAGTAGATACACCCAATAAAAAATGGGTGACAGACGTCACTGAATTCAAGATAAAAGGAAGAAAAATCTATCTATCTCCTATACTTGATTTATTTAACGGAGAAATAATTAGTTATAGTATATCAACTAGTCCAACATATAAACTGATTGAAGAAATGCTTCAACAAGCAATTAAAAAAAAGGGAACTGAGGGTTCACTGATTCTACATTCAGATCAAGGATGGCAGTATCAGATGCCACAATATCAAAAAAAATTAAAAGAGAATAACATTATTCAAAGCATGTCTAGAAAAGGAAATTGCTTAGATAATTCTGTAATAGAAAATTTTTTTGGTGTGCTTAAATCAGAGTTTTTTTATCGAGAAAAATTCCGATTAATTGAGACATTTCAAAGTAAATTAAATGAGTATATTAGATGGTATAATAACAAAAGAATAAAACTAAAGTTAAATGGACTATCTCCAGTAGAATATCGGAAACAGTCCATTAAATAGTTCAACTTTTGGGGTTCAGTTCAAAAGGAGGCGTATCCCTTTTTCCATGAATTAGTTGATGCTTTTCGAGACAAAGACCCTGACTTGTTTTCCTCCTTATTAGCAGAACTTCCTGAAACGTTAGATGACGGCTTTCGTGAGAAACTTCAAAACCTTCTGACTTACCAAGAAGGCATCGCCAATGCGATGATTTATCCTTACTCCAATGGAAAAATAGAAGCAAAAAATACCCACATAAAAACAATGAAACGAGTATCCTACGGATTTAAATCATTTGAGAACATGAAAATTAGAATCTTTTTGACCAATCAATTAATCAAAGTTAGATAACAAAAAAAGCACTCTACCGATTAAATCGTAGAGTGCTTTTGGTATATGCACCTTGTAAGACTCGAACCTACGACTAGACGGTTATGAGCCGTCTACTCTGACCAACTGAGCTAAAGGTACAGGTTGTTGCCACGACAAGGTCAAAGAATAATCTTATTTTTTTATTATATGCGACAACAATCCTATTATCGTATTAAAACGTTAGTGGATGGACAGTTATGAAATTGATTATTTTGTATACGATAACAAAAATATTTTATCGATTAATTTTTACCTTTGTCAATAAATTTTCTACTTATATAAATCTATTATAAACAAATATAATAATAACTCATTTATATAAGTCTTTTCTCCTATATTAAAACTGATAAAAGTACTTTTGTACTACACACGCTGTTTCTTATTTTCACTAGATATTGATTTTAGATTGACTTTGAAATCATTCAGTTGGATATTCGTAGATTGAAGTTTAGGAATATTGAACTCTCTTTGACTATATAGTTCACCAGCTTCCTTTATTTGAATTTTTTTTTTAAGCAAACAGCTTTGTCTCACTTCTTTCAGATGCAAATAATTTTGAAAAATTCCAGCTATAAGACTTTTGTAAACACGTGGATCAAATTTCAATACTTCCAATTGTTTCTCAATAATAGCTACTAAATCTTTAGAAACTTCTTTGGTAGAATATAATTTTGTGTTTTTTGAACTATGTTGAATTTTTTCTTGTAAACATTGTTTTGATTCACTTTTCGAAAGATCAGGATTAGGTTTATCAAATAATACAAATTTAATCGTGCCATCAACTTCTTTTGCAAAGCAGTTACCAGGATTATGTTGATAATTTCCTACCTTTGTGCCCCAACCTTCTGAATATGACAAAGTACTTAACTCGGAAAATAATAATTCTTGCATCTTATGTTCCTTTAATAAGCTCATTTTTTTACGTACACTTTTCAAATCTGTCCATAGACCTAATCCCAAAATCTTCGATAATTTTTCAATATTCTCTGTACTATTTTTTATTTTGTATTGATACTCTATAATTCCTTTCTTGCCATTTGATTGAACTTTCTTATCTATAGGTGGAGATATTTGTATTCTATGTTGTATTTGAGCTTCCGCTTTATCAATGATAGAAACGACAATATCATCTTCTATCTTTCTTAAAACTGCACCAACTTCATGACCAAACCATTCATCTTTTTCCTCTTCAACTTTAAGGAATAAAATTGATAAAGGCAGAATTAAAAAACTATCTTGATTGTTAGCAACTAAACTATCAATATATTTACTTACAAGTTGTGGTTCAATTGAACTATATATACTCTTCTCCAGTGAAGAATCTAGCAAATCAACATTTCTATGACTAAACATTATTAAATTGTTTTTTACATATTCTTGATATACTGCTAATAATTCGATATTTTGTTTATAAGGGGTTAACTTAGAAAAAGTAAAACGAGACTCGTCTAAATTCAATAACTGTAACAATAATTGAATCATTATGCTTCCATACTCTGGAGAATTAATTAACATACGCCTTTTAGATTCAGCTAATCTTAGTAATTTTTTTATTTTGACATCATTCATCATTTATTCACCACACTAAACTATTTTTTACAAATATATATTTATAACATAAATTATATTTATAATTAAATAAAGTTAGACTAATTCATCCAACATTTTCTGTTCAAGATAAATCTTGATTAAAAATATTACAATTCTTGAATATTTGGAAAATTAACGTATTTAATTGAAGAACCTAAAAAAAATCAACCAAAAATGATAAATTGAGATCTTTAATCCCTACTGAGGAGCTCGAAGTTACGTCTCCATTGTGAGATTCTAGGGGATTTTATTGAACACTTAAATCTTTATGTATAAAGAGATTGACTATTTTTATTTTCGTTAATTTTCGCTAAAAAATTATACATAGCATTCAAAAAATACAGTTTTAATATAAATAGTTCATTCATACTACCTCTATATTTACAATCATTTTTTCTCTCATAAGTCATGAAAAATAGACTAAAAAAGATCACTCAAAATGAGTAATCTTTACCTAGATTCTATATCATAACCTCTCGACCTAATTGAGTCTTTGTTTTTTGCACGTTCTCATTCACTTTCTGCGCTTGTTTTTTTATAATTTCTAACTTTTCTTTAGTTAATTGAGTCCTTGGAGGAACTGGAGGTGCAACTTTTGTTTCTTCCACTGTAGAAACTACATTTTTATTTTGAGCCTGAGATTTATTTATTATCATGTCTTTGTATACTCGGTCCCCTTGAACTTTATTTTTCAAAAGACTCATTAAATAAATATTAGGAACCATTGTATCTAAATTTACTTGATTGCTTATAAGGAAAGTAAATTCTGTATTTAATTTTTTATTTAAGTGTGGATAATCCATTAATAATAAAATCTTGTTTCTAAGTTTCACATTTTCAAATTCAAGGAAATGTTGAAATTTTTTTGGAAAACCGCCCTGTTGAATCTTGTTGCTATTTATATTTAATAAAGTCATATAATAATCACTTAAACGATAGTTATTTTTATAGTAATTCATGTATAAGTCTTTTCTAGTGCATTCATTTACGTTTTTAACTAATCCTAATCTTCTAACATTAGCATACCGTGTATATAATCCTTCTAAAGTATCATAAGCAGGCTGTTTTTTATCAAAATGAGGTTCACTATTTTTAAATTCACTATGAACATAAAATTTTGACATCCATTTATGTTTTTCAACCATCGCGTCTAAAATCTTTATTACTCTATTTCTCATAAAAAACTTTCCTTTCATACATTAGATTTAACTATATCCTAATTGATAGCTAACTCCCTATGTTTGAATTGTCAAAAAAAATTTTTAATTTAAAAAAAATGCCATCCTTACTAACAAAGAGATGGAGCACTTTATTTAACTTCTTGAGCTATTGATAAACATACACTTCTAGTTTTACAATTCTTGATTAATTCTAGTTAACGCTGTTTGCCTTAGTATCAAATTTTCTATAATTTTACAGTCAGTAATATTTTCTATTTTTCTAAATAGTATGGCATTTTTTTCTCATGATTAATGTAACATTAACATGACGTATTCAGAAATACATCATATTTTTCTTTACAGAAATAACTACTCTTTTGAGCAGTTATTCACACTAAACATATAAAAACTGGATGATGTTACTCGACTGTGGTTTACCATGCATGTGTTATTTGTTGTCAAGCAGATCGTGTAAAAGAAGAACGGAATACATATAGCACAATATAATCATAATCTACAAAAATTAGGTTTTTTATTCATTTTCATTATAGCTATTCTAAAAAAACGAAGGTGGTGGAAGTACATCTATTTTTTGATAAAAAATAAGAAGAGCAACTCAATTTGTTTCTTTCATTCGGTAGTCAATTGGAGAATTATAGCCTAATTTGGCTATAATTCGGTGATAATTTCAAAAAATAGATGTAATTTTCGACAATTTCGATTACTCTATTAATTAGAATCTATTGGTTCTTTTGAAATGTAGAACGTTTCAGAATTTAGCGAGGAGTGAAACGATTCTATCGGAGCGTTATCTGAAGTGGTTCCTTTACGTGACATACTTTGGATAACGTTTTTTGTTTAACAAGTTCGTATAATACCTTCAAAGTGTAGGTTGATCCTTGATCACTATGCAAAATAATTGTTTCTTTTAAATGGTTTAATGTATCTACTGCTAATTGGGTATCCGGTTGTTCAGACAATTGATAAGCAATAATTTCACTATTAAAAGTGTCCATAATGGTAGAAAGATATAACATGGATTTGCCAAAGGGCAAGTAAGTAATATCTGTGGTTAATTTTTCCATTGATTGATTTGTTGTCCAATTCTTTTGAATGAGGTTATCAAAGGTTTTGTGTATCTTTCCAGCATGTTTACGTTTTTTCACTTAGCAAGACAATTCCACCAGTATTTTTTCATAATTCGTGCGACCTTATTGATACCTACAAGCATTTCTCGATTTAATAAAGCATGTATTTTGCAATAACCAAATAAGAAATGATTTTCCACAACTAATTGATGAATACGTTTTTCAATTGAAGTGAGTGCAGAAAACTCTCGTTTTCGATTGCGATAATAGGTAGTTTCTTGAGAAATCAAATAATTTGGTCAAGCGTACAATTGACAGTTCATTGGTACACTGGTTAATAAAGTGAAAGATGTTTTCTAATTCACCACCTTTCCTGAAAGAAAAATTTTTTTAATAGAGATAGTTCCTTGTTCTTCTCTTCTAGTTCTTGTAAGACTGTCTATTTTGCTTTTCTAGGACGACCAGAAGAAGAATCAAGTCTTTTTAAATTATTAGTAAGATACCATTTTTTCCAAGTAAAAATGATTCCAGTACTAGTGATATGAAACTCCATTCGAAGTGCAGTGGGTGACTCACCCGCTAGCAAACGTTTAACAATCTGAATCTTTAATTCTTTCGGATAATAATTATGTTTTGTCATGATAAAAACACCTCCAAATTTATTTTACTAAATTTGAGGTGCTCTTTTTTAAGAGTATCTTATTATATTGTCAGCTCCGGTTGAATAATAAGCTTTTATTTATAAATATTATTATACCTATTATTTTAAACTAGCAATCATTCTATTTATACAGGAAAACTATATGTTTTTTTATTACCAAATTCCATTCTCTTTCAAATGAAACATCATCATCAAAATATAAAATATCCTTAGTGAAATTTACAAAGAAACATATCCCTAAAATAACCAATACTATAAAATGAAAAAGTATTTCTTTATTCTTTACTACCTCATAAATTAAAACTACAAATGCTAGAATCAAAAATAAAATCTCAAAAAAATAAACTCTAAATACTACTATCATTTTTTAATATTATCTACTACTCATGCTACTCAAAAAGAAATTTTACACATAAAAACAGGCTATCTTTACAGACAGCCTGGAACGGATAGTTTGTCATCATGTAATTTAAGATTGTGTAATTTGATGACACAATTATTTTACTACGATTAAAAATTAATATTTTTCCTTTTTTTTAATAAGAGACAAAAAACAAGTATTTATTTGTAAAATAATTGACAAATAAATACTTGTAAGTTACTACTAATCTAATTTTATATTAAAAAATTATTTTTTCTTCTACTTTTACGTGCACTTTTCTACTTGTATTACTATTTTTGAAACTAGAGTTTACCTTGGCACAAACAATTTTTCCTTGCAAACAATTTTTGTGAAATCGAGTTACTTCTTGTAAGTAACTACTTCCTCTTTTTTCTGAAGTTACTGAATTCTTATTACTGTTTCTACTTAAATTTTGAAGTTTTGATTTTCTTCTATCCCCGTAAAGCTTCCACCTATCAGGGTTACTTATCCAAGGAGCATCTACTTCCTTACCTTGTAGAAAAAATATAACCTTACTTGATAAATCAGACCAATTGCGATACATAAAACGTAACTCTGGTCCCAGAGTAGGAAACCAATCTGCTTCCTTTGTCAAAACTTCAGTCATAGCTACTTTATCTAAACTAACCCACACCTTTACCTCAGGATTTTCTATAGCCATTTGAAGTCCTAGCTTAGAAGATTCTTTCATAAGATGTCCAAGAACAAATGAATCCATAAAACGGGGGCCATTAGGATCGTAAAGTTCCAATGGTTGGCTTCTACATGAAATAGTTTTTTGTAAAAACATATCCCATAACGGCCAATTTTTAACTTTATCTGGGAAGACAAAAGATTTTTTTGTACTTTGTAACAGTGCATCAGCATAATCTTTTTCACTTCTTGTAGTAATGTTTTTTATTTTTAAATATTCTTCTATGGACCAATAAAAAGCACTATAATAATCCTCAATACTTACAGGTCCGCGATTACCTTTTTGTAACTGTCTTTTTAAATTGATTGTTTCACTTTCACCATATAACAATATTTCCATGATTCAATAAAGCTCCTTTAATAATAACAAAAAAGTTTATCCCCTTAATTTAGATAATAAATTCAATTCTTTGTAATTTTATCTCTTATTTGAAAATGATATACTTCTTTTTTCTTTTTTTTTTTTTTTATAAATTTATAGTTTCACCTGCTAAAAAAAAAGCCACTTCTCATTATTTCTTATAAATAATTTATGGATTTAGCTTTTAAAAAAATTATGTACTCTGTAGGACTCGAACCTACGATCGCTCGATTATGAGCCAAATACTCTGACCAACTAAACTAAAGATATCCAATATTGTCGCGAGAACGCCAAAGGACTACCGTAATTTTATTATTAAATGCGACAACAATTCTGCTATTACATAAAATTAAATTGATATTAGATTATGAGATAAAATCATACAATAACATATTTATTATATCGAATTATTTTTGTAATTGTCAAAATTTTCGAGAGTAATTAATGTGTTTAAGAGTTACATATTGTTGCCGTTGTGCTTTCTTCTCACTGTTAATGATGTTATCTTCACTCTGAAATCGCTAGGTTTAACATTCGTAGATTGAAGTTTAGGAATATTGAACTCTCTCTGACTATATACTTCACTTACTTATGTTGTTTGAATTTTTTGAAGAAAGCAGCTTTGTCTAACTTCCTTTAAATGCAAATAGTTTTAAAATATTTCTTTGATCTAGTCTTCGAAATATCAGATTTAGATTCATTAATTAATACGAATTTAATAGTCTCATCCAGCTCTTTTACAAAACAATTATCTAAATATTGTTGATAGTTTCCCTCTCTCGTTTCCCATTTTTCTGAAGTTTATAGCTCACTTAGCTCAGAAAATAATATCTCTTGTATCTTATATTCCATTAATAAATTTACTTTTCTATCTATATTATCTAGATCTGTTAGCAAACCTAATTCTAATAATATTAGATAGTTTTTCAATATTCGCTGGACTATTTTTTATTTTGTATTTATACTCTACATTTCCTTTCTTGAAATTAGATTGAATTTTCCCGTCAAGTATATAGGGAGATACTTGTATTCTATCTTTTATTTTAGTGTTAGCCTTATCGATGATACAAACTACAAATTCATCTTCAATTTTTTTAATAATTGCACCCACTTCATATGCATACCAATCATCTTTTTCCTCTTCAAATAATATAACTGTTAAAGGTAAATTTAAAAAACTATCTTGATTATTAACAACTAGTCTATCGATATAGTTACTTAAAAGTTGTGGTTCAATTGAACTGTATGTACTATTTTCCAGTGAAGAGTCTATCAAATCAATATTTCTATGACTAAAAATTTCCAAGTTACATTTCACATATTCTTGATATAACGATAATAGTTCGATATTTTGTTTATAAGGAGTGAATTTAGGAAAAGTAAAATGAGAAGAATCTAAATTCAATAATTGTAATAGTATACTTCATATTCTTTAGAATTAATCAGCCTATATCTTTTAGACTTTGCTAATCTTAATAATTAATCTATCTTTACTTAGTCATGCATCATTTATCCTCCACATCAAAATATTTTTTTCAATAGTATATTTCTATAAAAAATATACTATTTCATACGATGTTTTCTTTCAAAGATAAATAAAGAAAAATATGGGTATCATAAATTTTGCTAATTAATCATCAAAAATTTGTGTATTTTTAAAATAATCTGATATAAAAAGAATTCTTATAATATATATAGCTACTTAATAAGGAGCTTTTCTCGGCTATACTGTCAAAAAGATCCCCTTAATACGTACATCATTGACTAACCCTTCATCATTTGCTTGGTTACAACGCCGCAAAATAACATCAATTTTCTTGCCTTTTTTCACGCAACTTAAATCTACAATGGTATCCATTCCTAAAAGGTACCGCTACCTTTGTATTAGCTATTATTACTCTTAAATCATCAATTAATATTTTGATGTTATTAGTATTTTTTACATCTGTATCCTTGGAAAAGTTTGCTTCTATCTTTTGAACGCGTACAAAAATTATTGAGAGAAATGAATTTGTGTTTTATTACAGGCAAGAAATACAAACTTGGAAAGAATATAAAAAATAAAGCGACGAAAAAACTGTTAAATCAAAATTTTACTACTACGACAATCAAAAATAGGTAATCGGTATCATATATATTCATACACTAAAACAAGGTGTAAAAAGAATATTGAAGTTCATGTAATACTAAAAGTAACATTTGAGGAAACTATAGAAATTAACTTAGCATTCATTACAGAAGTAAGACAAGGGGAAATTGCAGCTTTACAAGAAAAAGATATTGACTTTGATAAACATAAAATAAGATTTCATCATCCGATATAACAATTAAAGATTATTTTTCAAAGTATAAACTCGTATAGGATATACAGAAATACGCAAAAATTCACTTATCTTTAATTTAATAATCATTAAATAACAAACTATTAATAAGCAGCCAGCAGGTTCGAGTCACTTATGGCCTATTGAGTGTCAAGCCACGTCACCAGTACACTTTTGGCTACTTCGGTAGTTTGGAAAAGAATGTGCATGATGGTATTTTTTATTTTTTTGTATAAAAATTTATTCGTCAATATCATCTTCTGTATGGTCGTTAACTGTTCTATTGTACTGTTGTTTTATTCTCGCCTTCGAATCTACTTCTCTTGTGAAAGGTGTTGTTTCCACAATATTTCCAAAGAATTATTATTTTATAAGTTATTCTTTATTGATTGTCTGAAATACTCCATTTTCATCATTTGAGCGTATAATAAGATGGACATAGATTTAGTTTTTTAAAATCTTCCTCATAGCAAATCTATATGCTACTTTAGATGCTCTGATATGTGCTTGGACCTAAATTTCAGCTAAACCCTTCACATGTTCAAAATATTTTTTTATCATATTATAGTTATTTTGACAAAATATCCCATTATATCTTTCAGTTTTCCTACTCTTTAGATTGTCGATATACATCTCCTTTACGATTTTTTTATTCTTTTCGAAAGTACCTGTTAAATGACTTGCTCAGTTAGTACAATCCTTGCTAATTTCTCCTACTCAATCGATAAGCTTGAGAACTAGTTCATTTGGCAACAATAATTCGTAAACATATTCATTTTGATGCTGATTTCGTAGGGCTATGTCTCTTAAACTCCAGAAATTTTTAAAAGCTTCTGAACCAAAAATTCTTTAACACTTTCGTATTGCTTTACCGTATAGAGCACAAAATTAATTTTGATTCATCTAAAGTAAAAATAGAACGAGTGAATCTTTTTTTAACCAACTAAAATTGCTTGTACTAAGAAGCGTTTATCATCAATCACATCAGGTTTCGCACAAGTAGATAAACTGACTATTTTTGATTCTGCCGTTAATTGTTCTTCATTTAATTGACTATTTAAAAATGCTAAATAATTAGAATAATCATCTAGGTTAACAAAACGATTTTGATAATTTTTATCTGTATTCTTAACATAATTCGCAAAAAATATTTTATATTTCTTTACTTCACCAGAAATAGTGTAGATATAAAAATAAGGATATTTCTTCCTAAAATCTGAGTTTTGATAGGTAGGTAATTCAGAAAACATACCTGTTCCAAAACCTAGGTTATGGCCATATATAATTGTATTTTCATCACTAAAACGCTCATTATTATCTTTATCCATAAAGATTGAACCATATTTATCATAGGTTCCTTGAAACGTTTTTGTTAAATACTCTTTATTGTCCTTACTTTTAACGATAGGATAGTTAATATTTTTTGGTTCATCGAAAATTAGCCAACCTACGATGTCTGAATTGATTGTTTTTAGCGCATCAAAATCAATCTTTTTATTATTTGGCTGGCCTTTCACGTAACTTTCACTAAGTTTCTTGTAATACTTTTCTCCTTCAATATAAGGTAGTGTCTCTATAATAATTCGGCCTCCTACAACGATCAGTCCAATAAAAGTAAATAGCATAAGAATAGAACTAATTCTAAAATGCTTTTTGGCTTCCTTTTTTATCTGATTCCGCATTAATATCTCCTACTTCATATCTATCATTTTTTCAAAATCAAATTGCTGGCTTTCCCTGTTACTAGTTAGGTTTTTATTATAATAAATTTTAATACGATCAGCAGTTGAAGACGTATTGATTCTTTCTTTTTTTAACGCTGTAAAAAGATAACCACTCACTTTTTCTTGACCTTTCAAACTATTTTCAAACCGTTTTTTTTCTATATCTAAAGAGACTAATTTTGCTTTTGAAATTTGTTTGTCTAGTTGAACTTGTATCACTAAATTTTTAAGATTGATATCAGAAACTCCTTTATTTTCTAAGATAACTTCATAAACTAAATATTGATAATTGTCAATTTCTTCATAATAATCAAAGTAACCAACCGGATTGGGGGGCTTTAATTCGGTAGTAATTTTTTGTGTTCCAAATGTTAGTTGCAGATTTTCTAAATTTGTTACTTGCTTTTGCTTTTCAAAAATCGTCTCCTTCCCAGAAAAGCTATTTTTAGTACAACCAGTTAGAGTTAGTACTAAACTACATAATAGGATACCAAATAATACACTTTTATTTTTCATCTTCTATCCTTACACCATTCCTCAAGACACGATTAGTGGAATTTCGATATCACCACTATTCAGTGATTGTTCAAAGTTATCTAATTTCCTTGTTTCAATTTTTAACTTTAATTGATAGTTTCCTGGATTAAGCGTCCGACTAATTGAAAATTCAGTAATTGCTTTTCCAGGTTCAATATACTCGCTTTCATACAATATTTCGTCTGTTTCTGACAAAATTAATTTGTATTTAAAATAACATGGATTCCCTTCTGGATTAGCTAGAGCAATATGCATTTTTTTAGTATCTGAGGCTAACTTAATTTCATTGAAAGCTGGTAACATAATACTAGAGGGATCTTCATTTTTTTTATTACCTGGCATTTGATAAGCTACCGCCATCTCGTCTAGATTTGGTCCTCTATCCTTACAAAAATATAAAATTCCACTACCGACTAGCAAACTAAAAAAAGAAATAAAAAATACTAGCTTTAACCAGTTTTTTTTGACGATTCTGACATAGACTTCCTCTTGTTTTTTTTCACAAGGAATATAACCGACAACATTATCAAAAATACTCAATTTTTCTCTATAAGGAAAAACCTTCAATTGTGTCTGTTGATCATAATGAAGTACCTGATCTATCGGTCGTTTTCTCGTTTTTCTAAATACATCACCTACAATTTTTTGATGCGTAACTCCCATACTTTTAAACTTTTTTTTACTGATATACTGCCATTTGACACCTTGAACATCCATTAGTTCATTTAACTCATTGTTTTTTATTGCTTTAATCTTTGTCTACTCCCTTCACAAATTATTCGCTTGTTTTTTGTACATTTAAAGTAATCATTACTTCACCAGTATTAAAAGTAATTTTAGGATTTTTCAAATCTCTCGTTAAAATTCTTACAGTTCCTTGATGTTCACCAACTGATAATTCCCGAGTCAAATGAAATTGTGTTATCATTTTTCCTGGAGGAATTAGACCTGATTTATAAAGTATTTCCTTTGTACTATCTAAAATCACTTGGTATTGAAAATAACATTGGTTTCCTTTTGGGTTTGGTAACATTTGTTGAACATTTGTTGATTTTTCTTGTAAATTAATGGTTGTTATTCCTGGTAACATAATCTTATCTGGTTGCTCGTTGATCAATCCATTCAAATCGTATACAACGGCTGATTGATCAACTTTAGGTATTGCTTCTTTATTTATGTACCAACTTATCCCCAAAAAAATAAATAAAGCTACTAATAAATAGAATACAGGATACAAAAATATTTTTATATACGATCTATCTACAATTTTTATAAAATAACTACTATTGACTCCATCGTTTTCATTATCCTCTTTCACTGGAATATAACCAACTGTTTTTTCATACCACTTATTTTTTAAGTGATACTCAAAAAGTTGTATCCTTGTTCGTTCATCTTTAACCAACCAGTAATTATAGTTGCTTTTTTTGCTATCTTTCCTTAATTCACCACATATACAGAAGGAATGATCCCCTAACATTTTAAATTCTTTTTTTGTATAGTAGGGCCAATAAGTCCCATCGTTCGTTCGAAAATAAGACATCATTTTTTTATCTAAGAGATGATAATGCATGGTTGAGTTCCTTTCTCTTTTATTCTCCTTTTGTAAGCTTTGTCCATTTCAATGCTTTTAAATTGATAAGTAGTGTCCACCACATTGCTTTATTTTAAGCAAAGCAATATGGTGAGCACCTGTTCATTACTAATCCTATAAAAACAACATGTTATTGCGTTTCATTTGAGTGATTGGTAACTTTTAATTTATAAGTTAGCGTGTCTTCAAATAAATCATCAGCTAAGGCCGCTACTTTCGGAGCGGTTGTCATTTGGGCTTCCCCAGTGATTTTTTGACGCTGATTATTTAGTGTACCAATATTTTTAGCTCCAGTACTATCAGGTGTATTTTGGTTGTAATAGGTAAATGTTTCGGGTTCTCCTGCTACTTTATATCCTAGTTTATATTCTCCTTTTTGGCTGTACTTCTGATTATTCAAAGTATAGCCATTACTAGATTGAACTTGTACATCTACCTTAAAGTTATTCGGTAACCCGCTCACATCACTACTTGGACCATCTGGATAAATTGCCATTAATTGAACTGAAGTATCGACTTTTGAAGTTGTATCGGAAAATATGACTCCTGTGGGAATCAAAACACTAGCATTCGGATCCACTGTCACGCCTCCAGCAAAATACCCTACGTTAAGAGAAGCTTCTTTCTCTTCTGCCTTAGCAGTACTCGAATCTCCAGCAAGAACACTCGTCAGTAATACGCCTAACAAGCCTAATGAAAATAGACCAATTCGTTTTTTCATCATTTTTTCCTTTCTTTCTATTTAGATAATTAATCAATGTTTCTAAAAAAATCATATTATCAATAGTTCATATCTCTGCTAGTTTTTCTGCGTCTCCATACTAGAATGAAAAACAGCATCAGTAATAATAAAAATGTTAATATTAATAACTTAAAGGATGTAGGATCGCCAGTCTGTACCGAATTAGGTTGCCCTAATTCGATACTTGTTTTCTTTTGGACTAAGTCCTTAACCATAGCTGGCAATGTTGAATAACTAACTGGAATACTTCTTTCTTCAGCAAACGCCTGAAGCGGCATACCAGCAAATATGAGGCTAATTATACAAAGGTAAAGTCTATTCAATTGTTTTTTCATTTTTTATCACTACCTTCTACTTGTCCATTTTCTTGTAAAGTAAAAATATATTTTAATGTAGCAAAATACGTATCACCTGCATACAGGGATCTGCGAGTGTTTAATCTAAATGAAATGTTCTCTCCTACGGGTAAAGCTAAACCATTTTCAATAATCTCGGTTTTTTCAGAATTTTTATCTAAATATCCTAAAACAGAATATCGACTACCATTCTTTTCAACTGATGGATTTTTTAAACCATTTGGAAAATAAATATCTACAAAACGATCATCAACATCTCGGCCAGAAGCAGTCATTTTAACATTATCTTCTATTTCTGCTTTAAAAGATGGCCAAGTTTTAGAATTTTTAGTGGCGTCAAAAGAAATCATCTGTTCTTTCCCTGCGTACTTGTTTGATTGATCTTTTCCTGAAGAATCAAGTACTTTTCCTTCATGATCATCCAGTTGTACCATGGTTGGAATTGTTAAATAGTATTCTGGGTCTTGAAATACTTCAATCGGGGTAGTAACGGAAGAAATCAGATCCGAATGGTGGGTTGAATCATTGGCAATATCATCAACACTTGTATTTGCTATATTCGCATAATTCCATGCAATGATTTTGTAGTTGGCTCCATTATCTGAATCATAATTTATGCTATCTTTTCCATCACTAAGAGAAATATTTTTGATAGCAAATGTCACATTCATTTTTCCTGTTTCTTCATTAAATGTAATATTGGGTTTACCTACTTTTTCTAGTCCATCTTCCACTCCATTTTGATAAGAACCTTCATCATTACCCCACAATTCATACTTCTCAACGCCATTTTCATCTGTTATTTTTTTAAATAGAGCAACATGTAATTGCTTTTTATCTGCATAATCCACCACATTTTTATTTTCTTGCCATTGCTCTAGATGTGGGTAGAAATAATCATAGCTAAAATCCGCCGAAACTGTGAAGTTCTCGCCTGGTGAAATAGTAATTTTCGTGTTACTTTCATTACTAATTCCACCATTTTTTGATTCTATTTTTGTTGGCAATACAGTTACGTTCGTTTGACTTAATGGTACCTTTCCATTAATTGGTGCTTGCTCACTTGTATCTGGAACATTTAACTCACCATTCTTATCATTCCAGGCATAAATTAGATAAGAATGGCCGTTTTCTTGATCATAGCGAATGGAAGGCTTACCATCTTCATCTACATTTTTTATTCTAAATGTAATCATTAGTTTACCATCTTTCGCCTCGATATTTCCTGAGCTTACCTGCTCTTTGAAGTTCTCTTTGACACCCGCTTCCGTTGCTAAGAGCTGATGTTGTCCATCTGGAGATTTTTTATATAACGCAAACTTCAGTTTTTTATCTTGATCTGACCAATCACCTTGATAACTGAAAGTTGAAGAAATCGTAAATCCATATTCTTGATCTGTTTGCTCTTTTGTTCCACCTGTAAATGTTTCTAAAGACGTTTCAAATGGCGTATAATCATTATTCTCGCCTGTGATTTCATAGTATCTTGGTTCATAGACTGCTTCTAAAATCAGTGTTCCTTCTGTAAAAACTTTTTCCCATGTTTCTGGATAATTCAAGCCTAATTCATAAAAATTTATTTTTCCATTTGAACTTGGTGTAATGATATAATTTTGAGCATCAAGTGCCGCATTTTTAATTTTCCAACCTATAAATTTATAGTCTGTGATCGTTCCTGGATTCATCTCATCTAAAGGACTGCCATCAGCTTTATATAATGTTTTTTCATAAGAATATTTCTTCCCATCTACTTGACCAGTATCACCATTAACACCTACATAAAGTGTTGATTCATCATAACTCATATTCGGATTTTGTCCCAAGCTATCTTTATCATAGGTAACTGTGATGGCTTTTAAATAAACTAATTCTGCAAATGTATCTTTACTTAGTTTCACTGAAGTTTTACTTTTTCCACTTAAAAGATATTTTGTAGACCCCTGTTGATAGACATCCTTGTGGCCGACTAAGGTAATATTTGACTGATTATAGCCATAGATATCTTCCGTATTTCTGGTAAATGCACCATTTGGAAAGAGTTTAGACAGTTCTTGATTTTTAGTTGTATCCGATGCCTCGGAAAAACTTTGTTGAACCGTAGTATAGAAACTACCACGCATATAAGCACCATTCTCACTAGTTCCTGTCTGCGCCTCTAAACGAATTGTATATTCTGTTTGTTCTGATAATTTATCATTTTCTATCAGTTTATCATAGACTACTCTGATATCTACTAGTTCTTGTGGCCGCCAATAACTTCCATTTTTAGGTGAAATTTCTATTCTTGAATTATCACTACCAATAACAACCACTTTGTAACCATAAAAGTACTCATTCGTATTCTTGGTCTTTGTAGGTATTTTTTCTTTGACCGCATAATTTTTATCTTCTGAAGGTTTTAATTTTGTTGTTTCCTCATAATACATCGACTCATTATTATAATATTGTATCTTGAAGGAAATCGGTTCCGCAGAAATATCTATACCAGTTGCTGGCTGAATCCCATCATTTCCTCCTCCAGATTTTAATTGATAGAGGTAATAACCTTTTTTTAGTGCTTCGGTGTATTTATCTTTATCATCTGCAATATCCATAGACTGAGGATCTCGTCTATTCTTTAAGGTTACTGTCGGTTTACTATACCCATATCTTGGCTTGATATAAGCAAGAATATCACCTTGACCTGCAAATTTTCCCATTACACTTATCCCTGTGCTCAAAGGAATTTTTACTGGATTCCAATCAATAACATAATCAAGATAACTCTTAGAAAGATCGTCTAAGCTTTCTCCTAGTTGAATTCCTGTCAAATTATCAAAGAAGAAATTTTGTTGCGCACCGGATACTGTATTGATGTAGGTGCTAAAATCGTAGCGCATATTTGAAAAAGTCAATTTATATTTAAATCGAGCCTTATTTAATGTTGCTTTGTCAATCGTTAATGGGGCTTCATATTCCACAACTTCGATTTTTACTTTACCACCATTTGATAAATCTTGGATTTGTACCTTTCCTTTCCCAGTAGGTAAAGATACTAAATCTGTAATCATTTGATTTTGATCGTGATATCCTTTTGTATAAGCATCAACAACTAATACTACTGGAGTAAATCTAAAAGATTGCTTTTCAACATACTGATACAAGCCGTGCCCAGTTTCTAGTTCTAAAACAATCTCTTCTCCAACTTTAAATTTACCAATAGCAGTTGAAAAAGAGTTGGTATGACGACCGTTCGTTGAATTTCTATAATTAGTTGTCTGGTTTTGTAACCCAGATTGCGACTTTATTGTTGTGGTAGGCCCACTTGAAAAATTTTTGCTTTTGATAGTATAACTTGGTAAATTTTGTGGTTTACCAGCGACTGAAATGGTATTAAAAACTTGCTGATACAATTTACCATTTCTAAAACCGTCTTGGCCTTCCCAGCCAATCCCGAACCAGCGATCCGTTCCCCCGACATAGTCTCTCCCACTAAACGCTACCGTTACTTGGCCCTTAGGCATTTTGAAAACTCCAGTATATCTTCGATTAGCAGTATCAATTAATTCTAATGGACTACCTTGATTTGGTGTCTCCGTATTGAATGTATAAAGTACCGTATTGTTTTGTGATACAGTAATAGTTGCAGATGAAAACTCTGTTGGTACATTAAAACTAAAAACTACTTGTTCATTGGTTTGTGCTTGATCTTTTAGATTTACAGCCCATATATCTGCTTTATTATTAGAAAAAGTTTGATTAATGGTAAATACTTCCGCTGGTTCTGTATCTAATTCGTAATATAAAATCACCTCTGAATTTGCTGTGTCTAATTCAACCCCAACTTCTGCTTCAATTTGATCATTAATTGCTTTATTTTTCGTTTCATCTGTTGCTACAGTATAAAACCATTTACCCTCATACGAATACAAGCCTAAAATTGGAAATTCTTGGGCTGATCCATTTATTTTATAAGCAGCTCTCCTGAATGTCCGATTAGAAATCCATTGTTTAATGGAAACATTCTCTTCTGAAAATTTACCACCTTGATAATCAAAATATCCAGAAACTCCAGCTTCCGTTAGACGAACATTACTTTCATTTGAAAACAACGATACTTTCAATGAAGTCGTTGCTTTATTTCTAGCTTTTAATTCTTGTTTTAATTTTTCTAATGGTACAGTGCGTTGATTCAATGTTCCGTCTATTTCCGCTTCTTCCTTACCTGTGTCTGTAGTTTGCCCTTGTTCCTTCATTGAATATTCAGTTGTACTAGGAATACTCATTTCCGATGATGTCATTGTTTGATTTTCTTCCAAAGAATTGATTCCTGCCTCAGCTGTAGATGCCACACTACTCTGAGTTTCAGTCTTAATTTCTTCTCTGGAATCATCAATTGAAACTGCAACTGTCACAAAAGGGGGGATAAGACAGTAAAATAAAATGGTCAAAATCATCATCCATTTTATAGTTCGTTTAACTTGCATTGCATTCCATTTCCTCCATAAAAATTTATTTTCTTTTTTAATAAAAAATCACTCTATTCAAAATACTTATCTACTTTATTTTCTATATTAATATCATAACGTAAGTTGTTTGTCGTTGAACTAGTCGTTTTATTATCTGACTTTGTCTCTTCTCTACTCAATTTTCCACTGAGATATACTAAACTAAAACCAGCTAAGAGTAGAATTAACAGATATATCCATTTATTATTCTTTTGTTTGTCTATCGACTCTCGTTTTCTTGACTGCATTAAATTAACCACTTTAGTAAAACTACCCTTTCTTTAACACCGTACTTTTCACCTACTCACCTCCATCAATGAAAAAATTAACAAAACAGCTTCACCATTTTTTTCTTTTTTTTGATTTTTTAGAAATAAAAACTTTCAAAAATGAATAGTCCACTTTTATTATTGAATAGTCGGATAGAAAATTCTTTATTTAAGTTTTATAAAATATATCTCACTCCATCTATTTATAGCAAAGCATGTAAAAATATCTAAACTACTGAAATAAAACACGATGAAATATCAAATTAATGAAGTTTATTTTTTTATGTAATAATCAATAAGCAATTGATAGATTAGGTTGCTTTAATTTAGAAAAGTGATTCTTCTGCTCTATAATACTTTTTATAATTTTTTCAAATTAAAATGTTAATCCTTACATTATTAGTTTAGGGCTCTTCTTCAAATTTTTGGACTGAATAAAAAATTAAATCATTTAGTTTTCTAAATAGTATTTGAAATTATTCAGTACTTAGCTGTTTCATCCACAGTTAAACTTTTATGTATGAATCTCATTAGCATTAGTTTCTCCTATACCAAGCACTACTCTCAACTTAAGTTTGGAACAAAAATTCTTGTCTTCGAGAAATAAAGTATCATCCACAAAAATTACTTTCCAAACTTTTGTGGATGATACTTCATTTCCAATGAGGTTACTTCTGTACCCGCCATTTACTCAGGTTTAAGTAACTAATTTTGCTTTTAACTCAGATACTTGAGCTTTTTTAATAAGCAAAACTATTATCCTACTTGTAAAGCAATCATTTTTTTGATGGTATGAAGTACAGCATCTTCATCGTTCGACTTTGTCACAAATTGCGCAACTTCTTTGATTTGCTCAAAGGCATTACTCATCGCAAAGCTATAAACTGCACGTTCTAATAATTCCACATCATTTAGACCATCACCAAATGCCATGGTTTCTTCTGGTGTGACGTTGAGGATTCTTTGCAGTTCTGCGACTGTCGTCCCTTTGTGGACATTATGATTGGAGATATCGATCCAAGCAGCTTCTGAAGCAACAATATAGGCTTGTTGTTTAAATTCTTCTAACTGTTTGACATGCTCAAAACATTTTTTTTGTGGATCAAAAACGGTGATTTTTACAAAGTCTTCTGCCATTTCCTTTAGACTCTCAACCGTCTTAACCTTAGCATAGGATCGATGAACCACTTTAGCTTCTTCTTCAGGTACAGTATTTTTGATGACTGCTGCACTCGGTGTGCAAGCGATGCTCGTATATTCATCAGAGATGTCCTCTAGTTTTTGAAGGATTTCAGTTCCGACTTTATTTGGCAATAAAGATTCGTAAATATATTCATCTTTGTGCTTGATTCTAGTAGCACTATCTCCTAAAATCCATAAATCTTTTGAAAACTCTGGACCGAATAATTCTTCGACACGTTCACACTGTTTGCCCGTACACGGTGCAAAATAGATATTTTGTTCATCCGTAAGCGCTTTCACTTCTGTATATAAATCTTTATCAAACGCTCCTTTACTATTTAAAAATGTTCCATCTAAGTCCGTTAATATCAATTTGATCATCTGAGACCCTCCTAATTCTATTTAATTAACCTCCTTTATTAAGTTTATCAATTAATAGGTGGACGTCAAGTATTAAATGAGAGAAATAGGTTGGTTTGACTATTACAGCTACATATTTACATTTATACTTGCGTCCGCTATACTTAATTAAATAACTTAATAAAGGAAAACCTCAATAATGACAATCAATAAAAATCTAATACGTCAAACAAATTTAAATCGAGTGATCTCTTTACTATTCCAACATCAAAAACTATTTTCTTCCGAAATCGTTGAAGCAACAAAGATCAGTATGGTGACGACCAATTCCTTGGTGAAAGAGTTGGTGTCTGAGGGTTTTTTATTTGAACATCCTAACAAGCCAAGAGAGATTGGTCGTCCAGCAACGCAATATGAATTCAATTATGATAGAAAACATTCACTGCTCTTTGTTTTTCGAGAAGAAAACAAGCAATTATATGTAGATATTTTTACGATTGATTTAAAAGGGGACCGATTAGCAAAGCAGACACAACCTTTTCATGAGATCTCTCCTTCTGCCTTTCAACTGTTACTTTCCAATCATTTGAAGAGCGCATCAACTATTTCCTCTATTGGATTTTCAATTCCTGGTAAAATCTCAGAGGGCGTAATCACTTCTAGTTGGTATGAAAAAATGGATCGTTGGCCTATCCATCAACTGATTGAAGAAGTGACTGATCTTCCTTACTATATCCAAAATGATGCCCATCTTTTTACGATCGGTCATTGTCTTTTGAAACAACTTCCATTATCTGAAACGATCGTAGGCATCTATTATCCACAAAATAGTATGCCAGGTGTCACGTTACTTGCCAAATCATCTTTGATCGAAGGACATGACTCGCTAGCTGGTGAAGCAAAATATTTCCCTTTATTCTTAGATCAAGGGAGTCCTAATACACCTATTGAACTTGCTAAAAATCTTTCTTCTTTGATTATTACGTATAATGCTTTGATTGCTCCAGACAAGTTCGTCTTAGCTATTGACCCAGATATTAAGCCGCTCGTAGAGGAAACTTTAGCGCAAAACCGTTATTTGCCGAAACAGCCCAATGCTCCTGTATTCAGCTATCTGGATGATTTAGAAAGCAGTATCGTTTTAGGACTCCATTGGCTGATGTATCACCATACGCCTTTTGATCTCGCATACTATTGAATTTTTCACAAAAAAGTGTTACCGAAACATCTCATTTGTTTCGGTAACACCTTTTTTATATGGTATTTAATTTTTCCAGCTTGCAACTTTTTCTTGGTTCTTATCGATCCATTCTCTTGCTGCTTGTTGTGGATCTTTGCCGTTGTTGATTTCCAACATGACTTCTTCCATGTCTTTTTCTGTCCAGTTGAATTTATCCAACACAGCGTATGCTTCTGGTTGATCTTCTTTTAAGCCTTGGCGGACGATAGTGTGGATTTCTTCCGCATCTCCCATCGCATTTTTTGGATCTTCTAGATATTTCAAGTCATACTTCGCAAACATCCAGTGTGGTGTCCAACCAGTAAAGACGATTGGTTCTTGATTTTTGATTGCTTGTCCTAATGCAACCGTCATTGCACCTGAAGAAGAGGTCTCAACTGTCCACCCCTCCAGATTTGGATATTGGGCAATCGTATTTTCTGCAGCATTCACCACACCTGCACCAGGTTCGATACCGGTGATTTTTTTGCCTGCTTCATCGGTTAGATCCGCAATCGAGTTAACATCCATGTATGCTGGAACAGCTAATCCGACTTTGGCACCTTTCAAGTTTGCACCTAGATCATCGACTTGATCTTTGTATTGTTCATATTGAGAACCATGAGTCTTAGGTAACCAAGCAGCCACCATTCCATCTGATTCTCCTTTTGCAACGGATTCCCACATGATCGAATTATCAAGAGGTGTCACTTTCACATCATAGCCCATCTCTTTTAAGACTTCTGCTACGACATTTGTTGAAGCAACTTCTGTATCCCATTCCACATAAGAAAGATTGATCGTGTTTGTTTCTTTTGTTGAAGAACTAAAACTTCCAACACCGATCGCACCTAATAAAACAACGACTACTGCACCAATGATCACTCCTTGGCGCTTTTTATTTTTTTGTTTCGCAGTACCTGCTGCTTTTTGATCATTTGGTTGATTCAAGTGTTGCGTAAAACGGTCAATGATAATGGCTAAGATCACCAACGCTACCCCATTGACAAAACCATTTCCGACTTGTGCACGTTGTAGAGCAGAAAGGACACCACGACCTAAACCAGGCGCTCCGATCATTGAGGCAATCACGACCATTGAAAGAGAAAGCATAGTTGTCTGATTGATCCCTGCCATGATCGTTCCTTTTGCTAGTGGTAATTCAAGTTTCACTAGTTTTTGCCAACTCGTACTACCAAATGAATCAGACGCTTCTACTAACTCTTTCGGTACTTGGCGAATACCTAGGTTCGTAAAGCGAACAGTTGGTGGTAAGGCAAAAATCACTGAGGCAAACACCCCTGGAACCATACCAATTCCGAAAAAGGCAACCGCTGGAATCAAATAAACAAAACCAGGCATTGTTTGCATAAAGTCAAGGATCGGTTTAATGATTCCTTGCGCTTTATCATTTTTCGCCATGAGAATACCAAGAGGTACACCAATGATGATCGAGATCACACTAGATAGTAAAACCAATGTGACAGTATTCATCAAATCTGTCCATAGCCCTTGATTATAAATGAACCATAAGCCAATCAAAGTAAATAATGTCAATCCGGGTCGTTTTTTTGAAATAAAGAACGCTGCAACTGCCATTAAAAGAATAAATAGTGGTGCTGGTATCACTAATAAAAGATTCGTGATAGCTGTCATCACTGCTTGACCAATCGTTTGAAGGAATGAGAACAGTCCTGCGAACGTTGTTGTCAACCAATCAGTGATCGTTTCGACCCAGTCAGCGACGGGTATTTGATAGTTCAATAGATTATTCATGTTCGCTCACCTCACTTGTTGCTGCTAATGCTTCGATTACGCTACCTCGGATAATAACGCCTTTTAATTTCCCGTTATCAACCACGGCTAATGGAGTCGGCGAATCATAAATAATATTGAAGATATCACTAACTAACATATCTTTACCGATCACGGTAACATTTTCATCAAGGAAATCGATCAATGGACGTTTTTGACGTCTTGCTTCTAATGCTTGATCTGCTGTAATGATCCCTTTTAAGTTACGTTTTCTATCAACAGCCATCAACATGCTGACTTCTTCATTACGCATACGTGTCAACGCAACGTTTGGACCATCTGATTCGATGTTTGTTGTTAGTGCAGGAACCATGATGTTTTGCGCCGTCAAGACTTTCGAGCGATCGACTTCTTCAACGAATTCTCTCACGTAATCATTGGCTGGATTAGTCAAGATTTCTTCCCCAGTACCGATTTGCATGATCTCTCCGTCTTTCATCAACGCAATGCGATCCCCGATACGCAATGCTTCATTTAAATCATGTGTGATAAAGATGATCGTTTTTTGCACATTGGATTGTAGTTCCAATAACTCATCTTGCATTTCACGACGAATCAATGGATCAAGTGCTGAGAAAGCTTCATCCATCAATAGGATCTCTGGATCATTTGCCAATGCTCGGGCTAACCCAACACGTTGTTGCATCCCACCAGATAATTGACTAGGATATTGATCTTTAAAGGATAACAAGCTTGAGTTCTCTAACGCTTTTTCTGCTTTAGCTTGACGTTCTTCTTTAGGAACACCGCGAACTTCAAGACCGTATTCTGTATTTTCTAAAATCGTACGATGTGGGAATAGACCGAAGTTTTGGAACACCATGTTGATTTTGTGACGACGAACTTCGCGAAGTTCTTCTTTGCTAAGTGTTGAGATGTCTTCTCCATCAATCAAGATATTGCCAGATGTTGGTTCAATCAAACGATTCAATAGACGGATCAATGTTGATTTCCCACTCCCCGAAAGTCCCATGATCACGAAGATCTCACCTTCTTGTACATCAAAACTCGCTTCATATACACCGACAGTTGCGCCGGTTTTTTGTAAAATCTCTGTTTTCGATTGGTGCTTTTTCATCATTTCCAAAGCAGTTTGTGTTCGTTTACCAAATATTTTCGTTAAGTTTTTGACTTCTACTTTTACCAAACAAATTCTCCTTTGTATGTAAATTCATTTTTCTTTCTGAAAAAAGTGACCACACTACGATAACACCATGTAGTCACTTTGTCAAAATTCAAGCATCTCTATTCTTAGTGAAACTATACAAAAAAATGGTCAATCCCTTATCAGTATAGGGATTGACCAAAATTAGAATTAAATGAGATTTTTCTTATCCGCTCGTTCACTGCCCATCTGGATAAAAAAAGTTTGTCATTCGTTGCAGCGTATACTCGTTCCCAATAAAGTGGACAGTATCCCCCGCTGAAAATTTAGCATATGGACCAGGCGAGACCAACAGTTCTTGATCGTGGGAAATTGCAATCACTGTTGCACCAGTGGCTTGCCAAATATTCAATTCGCTGATGGATTGGTTTAAGTGAGCCGCTTCCTCTGTCAAAGCAAGTTCAAAAGGCAGAAGTGGGTTCATCTTATGTATTCGTTTCGTTTGGCTCACCAGTTGATCCAATAGTTGTGAAAAATGGTTCAATTCTTCTTGTTGTTTTTTCACGCTTTCCATGATTTCTGCTTTTGTTTCTTGGATCGATTGCACATCTTGGTATTGTAAAAGGAAATCCTTTGCTTTTTCTTTAGATGCTACAAACGCGCCACTGCCATGACGAACTTCCATGATCCCCAGATCGACCAAAACATTGATTGCTTTACGAGTCGTCTCTGGCGAAGCGTTATACGTGCTTGCTAAAGTGGATCTTGCATGGATCTTCTCGCCGATTTGATAACGATTTTCTACGATTCGTTCAGCCAAATCAACAGCGATCTGTTGATAACGTGGGCGAACCAGTTTGGTTTTTTCACTCATTTTATTCTTCCTCTTTCATCTACTTGTCAGCTAACATCTTACTATGGACGCTTCAAAGAAGCAAAAGTAAACTGGTTTTATTTTTTTCTTCTATACAAGAAATCCGGTAGTTATCAGTTGATTTCTCAAACTAAACAGTTCGTATCACTCACTTCGAGAATAAAGCGACAACCACGAAAATCAAAAAATTTTCGTGGTTGTCTTTTTGTTTCTTGCGCTAAAAAATAAATTTCATTTAACTTGTAAATTTTTTCAAATAGTCACTACTTACATCAAAATGACGGCTAGGAAATTCTGGGAAATAAAGATCACTTGCCCACTGCCAAGCTGCTGTATCTGTATGCAACGGATTTTTATCAGAAGGATCGTAGGGCCACTGTGCAACCCAACAATTTTCTTTTACTAGACGTGTCATATCCAATTTGTTTTCGGTGAACCAAGAAGCACTCGAATAGTGGACGACGTTTTGATAGCCTCCCTGTTGGATCGCTTTTTGGAAAACCAATGCATTATCTGTCACTTTGTCCACGTTCATCTTTGGATTTTCGCTATCGTTGACAACAACAGTTGACGATGACAGGTTCAACTCTCTCATATAATCCAATAAAAACTGAGCTTCCCCTTTTGTGTCAGCTTCTTCATTGAACCACGCATAATGATAGACACTTACTTTTAGGCCTGCCGCAACGGCTGAAGCAATCTGTTCAGGAGCAAGCGGATTTTTATACGAGTCTCCTTCAGTCAATTTTATGACTACCCCTTTAATGCCGTAGGTTTTCATCGTTTGAAATTCTTCACTCGATATCTTGCCATTATTGGAAGATATGTCAATAAAATCTTTAGCTGGTCTGCCTGGTTCTGCAGCGGAGATTCCTGAATCGTCTGTCAGACTTCGAGTGAATGGCTCTGAGAATTGGTTGCTGCTACCTAACACATGTTGATTTTTTTCAGTAATCGTAGGTTTGATTGGAATCGAAGTTGCCTGTGCTGTTCCTCCAACGTAAACTAGTAAAGTAAAACAAATAACACCTACCCATTTGACCATTGTACGCATCTTGGATCGCTTCCTTTTATTGAATTTTCAAAGCATCAACAAGACGTCCTGTTGGCTCTATTTAAACAAAAATCTAGGAATAAAAAAACTGATAACATGACAATTAACCAATTTTTAAACATAACATCGTTATTAAAAATTAAAAAAATATTGTTAGTTCAATTTTTACAACATTTATCATCTTACTACTATATATAGTGAGTACTCTTTTGACTTTTGCTATTTTGATTCGGGTTTCTCTTTTCGATGATCCTTAGACGCTTCATGATCATTTTTCGTTTTGTGAAAAAATTTCTATCTCTAAAATGTATAAATACCTTTTTCTTCTGGTTTTGATCTGCATTTATTTCTCTTCTTCTTTCCATCATTTTGCATACCTTTTTCGTTTGTGATTTTTCGATCGAACATTCATTTATTGGCAAGCAAAGGTTAAAAAAATATTTTTTAACGGAGTTTTCCACAAGCATTTCTGTATTAATACAAGCGAATCTGCACGAGATACTTGTTTTCATTGTTTTTCAAAAACCACAAAACATAGTATTCCACAATTTCCACAACACAAGATGTAGTGTTTGTTGATTGACTTTTTTACTAATAGATTTATACTATTGATTATAGAGAAAACACACGAGCAAGGAGGCAAATAATAATGAACGTAAAAATCTTTTCAAAAAATAATTGTATGCAATGTAAAATGGTGAAACGCTTTTTAGCTGAAAATAAAATCGACTTTGAAGAAGTAAATATCGACGAGCAACCTGAAGCAATCTCATGGTTAAAAGACCAAGGATTCCAAAGTGTTCCGGTCATCACTTCAGACGCAGCGACTGTCATTGGTTTCAGACCAGATCAACTACGTCACTTAGCTAGCTAAGAATCATTCAAACAGTTGTCAAATAGATCGAGGATTTACTTGATCCTCTGCCACCATGGATTTGATGGACTTACGGATATTGTCCGTAACCTCCCCAAATCCTTTTTTACAGCAATGAACACCACTATATCTTGTGGTCAAACACGTATCATCAAAATCAAAAAGAAGGTTGGGCGTATGTATGAGTCTTAAAAATCTAAAAGATGTCAGCTACTTTAAGCTGAACAATGAAATCAATCGACCAGTCAACGGGCAAATCCCTTTAAATAAAGATAAAGAAGCTTTAGCTGCTTTTTTTGAAGAAAATGTCAAACCAAATACGATGACGTTTCCAACAGTGATCGACAAAATCCAGTATTTGATCGACAACCAATATTTAGAAGCAGAGTTCATTCAATTATATAGTAGTGAATTTATTGAAAAACTTTATCAATTCCTATTCGAACAAAACTTTACATTTAAATCATTCATGGCAGCCTATAAGTTCTACTCTCAATATGCGTTAAAAACAAATGATGGTTCTGCCTACTTGGAATCTTATGAAGATCGTGTCGCATTCAATGCGTTGTACTTTGCGAATGGCGACGAAGAACTAGCCTTAGCTTTAGCTGATGAAATGATCCACCAACGTTATCAACCAGCAACCCCTTCATTTTTGAATGCTGGACGTAAACGTCGTGGTGAACTTGTTTCTTGTTTCTTGACTCAAGTAACGGATGATATGAATTCAATCGGTCGTTCGATCAACTCTGCCTTACAACTTTCACGAATCGGTGGTGGTGTTGGGATCACACTTTCTAACTTACGTGAAGCCGGAGCGCCGATCAAAGGATACGAAGGTGCAGCTAGCGGTGTTGTTCCAGTCATGAAATTGTTTGAAGATAGCTTTAGTTATTCGAACCAATTAGGACAACGTCAAGGTGCGGGTGTCGTTTATTTAAACGTCTTCCACCCAGACATCATGATGTTCCTTTCAGCAAAAAAAGAAAATGCAGACGAAAAGATTCGCGTGAAGACTTTATCACTTGGTGTGATCGTCCCAGATAAATTCTATGAATTAGCACGTAAAAACCAAGAAATGTATCTATTCAGTCCTTATAGTGTGGAAAAAGAATATGGTGTGCCATTTTCTTACGTAGATATCACTGCGGAATATGACAATTTAGTCGCAAATCCAAATATCCGTAAACAAAAAATCAAAGCCCGTGATTTAGAAAATGAAATCTCTAAATTACAACAAGAGTCTGGTTATCCGTATATCATCAATATTGATACGGCAAATCGTGAAAATCCTGTAGACGGTAAAATTATCATGAGTAACTTATGTTCTGAGATTTTACAAGTACAGACACCTTCTGTCATCAATGGCAAGCAAGAATATGAAGAGTTAGGGACAGACATCTCATGTAACTTAGGTTCTACAAACATCGTCAATTTGATGGATAGCCCTGACTTTGGTCGCTCTGTCCGCACGATGACTCGTGCATTGACGTATATCACAGATGCTTCAGACATTGACGTGGTTCCACCGATCCAAAACGGGAACAAATTGAATCATACGATCGGACTTGGTGCCATGGGACTTCATACTTATTTTGCCAAAGAGCAAATGGAATATGGTTCCGAAGAATCAATTGATTTTACCAATGTTTATTTCATGTTGTTGAATTACTGGACACTTGTTGAAAGTAACAATATCGCACGTGAGAGAAAACAAGTCTTCCATAATTTTGAAAAATCAGCTTATGCAGACGGCACTTATTTTGATAAATATGTCACTGGCGAATTCCAACCAAAATCTGAACGAGTTGCTGCTTTGTTTGATGGTATCTTTATTCCGACTGCCCAAGACTGGGAAAACTTGAAGCAAGCAATCATGAAAGATGGTTTGTATCACCAAAATCGTTTAGCTGTAGCACCTAATGGTTCTATTTCTTATATCAATGATACTAGTGCAAGTATCCATCCGATCACTCGTATGATCGAAGAACGCCAAGAAAAGAAAATTGGGAAAATCTATTACCCAGCGCCTTATTTATCAAATGAAACAATCCCGTATTACACTTCTGCTTATGATATGGATATGCGTAAAGTGATCGATATTTATGCCACAGCACAAAAACATGTGGATCAAGGAATGAGTATGACGTTGTTTATGCGTTCAGAAATCCCAGAAGGTTTGTACGAATGGAAAGAAACGACAAAACAATCCACACGTGATCTAAATATTCTAAGACACTACGCTTTCCACAAAGGAATCAAATCGATTTATTATGTACGTACGTTTACAGACGATGCAGAAGAAATCGG
Source organism: Enterococcus sp. AZ171 (assembly GCF_051714005.1). Lineage (NCBI taxonomy): Bacteria > Bacillati > Bacillota > Bacilli > Lactobacillales > Enterococcaceae > Enterococcus > Enterococcus sp. AZ171. The sequence continues at coordinate 2,593,745 of NZ_JBIORA010000001.1, forward strand.
CAGCAACCAATGTGAAAGCTGTGTGATCTAATTTCACTTAGTGATAGAACCCGTTACTGGATTTTAATAAAGGAGCATTCTCATGTCAGAAACTTATTATGCAGCGATAAACTGGAATGAAATTGAAGATATCATTGATAAATCGACTTGGGAGAAATTAACTGAGCAATTTTGGTTAGACACACGTATCCCTTTGTCAAATGACTTAGACGACTGGCGTACGCTTTCCCAATTAGAAAAAGATACAGTTGGTCACGTATTTGGTGGATTGACTTTACTTGATACCGTCCAATCAGAAAGCGGGATGGATCAATTACGTAAAGATGTCCGCACGCCCCATGAAGAAGCGGTATTGAACAATATCCAATTTATGGAGTCTGTCCATGCGAAAAGTTACTCTTCGATCTTCAGTACATTGAATACGAAAAAAGAAATCGAAGAAATCTTTGAATGGACGAATACCAATCCTTATCTACAGAAAAAAGCGGAGCGTATCAATGAGATCTACAAAAACGGTACGCCGTTAGAGAAAAAAATTGCGAGTGTCTTTTTAGAAACCTTCTTATTTTACTCAGGATTCTATACACCACTTTATTATTTAGGAAATAATAAATTAGCCAACGTGGCAGAGATCATCAAGTTGATCATTCGTGACGAATCTGTCCATGGCACGTATATTGGCTATAAATTCCAACTAGGTTACAACGAATTACCTGAAGAAGAACAAGAAACATTGAAAGACTGGATGTATAATTTGTTATATGAATTATACGAAAACGAAGAGCGCTACACAGAAGAATTATATGATCCAATCGGTTGGACGGAAGAAGTCAAAACATTCTTACGCTACAATGCAAATAAAGCATTGATGAATCTAGGAATGGACCCACTATTCCCTGATACAGCAAACGATGTCAACCCAATCGTGATGAATGGGATCTCTACTGGTACAAGTAACCACGATTTCTTCTCTCAAGTCGGAAACGGCTACCTATTAGGTAACGTAGAAGCGATGAAAGATGAAGATTACTTGATTGGTTTAGACTAAACAAAAAAAGAGCTTGGATATTGCATCCTCGCTCTTTTTTTGTTTCTCTTTAACCAACTACCAACCTTAGTTCTGCCTATTTTTTATCTAAATAAAGATGTGCTGGATACGTCATATATTCGACAGGTTGCAATTGATCGATCGTGACATAGCCTGCGTTTGAATTGATCACCGTCGGTATCCGGTTAATCAACGTAGCGCACGTATGCTTTGGTGTATCTGGTTTGGTCACTTCAAATTGCATACTTGGTGTTCCTTCGATCGACCAAGTACATAAATCGCCTTCACCTGTCTGATAGACTTTCCCAGTACAACCGACTTCCACCACTGGACCTTGTACCGTTTCAATCGTTGCAACGGCAGACATGCCGATCGCTTCACCTGCTTTGATCGGCCGTTCCATTGTTTTCGATGGAATATCTTTATCTAAAACGATTGGAACGTTCTTTTGAGCAATGCGTTTGATCGTCCAACCCATTTTGGCACAGATGGCTTCTGCGGTCATCCAAGAATAGGAAGGCAAATCGGTTGCATTGGCAATTTCTTTGTCAAATTTTACTTGATCATAGCCCACACCATGCGCTTCCGCTAACGCTTTCCCATAGTGTTCGACATCATAACTAACTTCCCCACTGATTTTTTGTACATCATTCATGCCAGCAGCCAGCAGCGTTGGAAACAACACCCAGTAAATATCTTGCATTCCTGTTCCTGAAATCGTAACGTTGTTGGCTTTTGCGATTTTATCCAAACGATTGGTTTCTGCAACCGAAGTCGTCCAAGAATATAAAGCTTCTTCACTGATTGTTAAAACATTGACTCCATAGGTCAAGGGTATCTCTAAACTTGGCATGAAATCTTTGATATAACTAGCTATCGTGACTAATGCCACATCGGCATCACAGTTTTGAAATACTTCATGGGGATCGTTAGAGATTTTCACTCCTAAAGCTTGGTCATATCCTAAATATAGCCCTAGATCCTGACCGATCGCCTCTGGACGATTGTCTACAGCTCCAACGATTTCAATATCTTTTGCCATGGCATATTTGATAATCTCTTTCGCCATTTTTCCACAGCCGACTTGGACCATACGAATTTTTTTAGTCATTGTATTTCCCTCACTTTTTAGAAAATTTTTAAACGAGCTCACGAATATCGTCAACGGTTCGCTCAAAGACTTCCCCCACTTCAGGACAGGTCAGTTTTCCTTTATAGGTACCGATTCCTGGTAGGATCTCTGGATACGTTTGGATGACTTCTGTCAGTGATTGGGAGGCTAAGCCCTTGATATATCTCATCGTGACATTCGTTAAAGCTAACGTAGACGTTTGAGGAACTAAACCTGGCATATTCGCAACCGAGTAGTGGATCACTCCATGTTTAACGAAAGTCGGTTCTTCATGGGTGGTTGGCTGGCTCGTTTCAAAACAGCCGCCTTGGTCAATCGCAATATCCACTAAGATCGTTCCTTCTTTCATCTGCTTCACTAATTCTTCTGTGATAAGATGTGGGGCTTTTTTACCTGGTAATAAGACTGAACCAATCACGATATCACTAGTCAATGCCATTTTCTCAATATTCGCTGGGCTTGAGTAGAGGGTTTTTACTTGTCCATTAAACATCTCTGACAATTCACGTAAGCGGTCGACATTGATATCTAAGATCGTCACATCTGCTCCTAATCCGTGCAAGTAATGTGCCGCACTCACTCCGGCGATCCCACCACCTAAAATAGTTGCCTGAACCGGTAAAACACCTGTTACACCTGAAATCAATTTTCCACTTTGCTTCGCTAAAATCTCCGCACCCAATAGACCGCCTAAACGGCCAGCGACTTCACTCATTGGTGCGAGTAATGGGAATGCTCCGTTTTTCGTAACCATTTCATAGGCAATCGCTGTTGTTCCAGACTTGATCAATGCTTCAGTCAATTCAAGATTTGCGGCTAGATGCAAGTACGTAAACAAAATCAAATCGTTTCTAAAGTATTGATATTCTGATGCTAGTGGTTCTTTGACTTTCACGACGATTTCTGCCGACCAGACTGTCTCTGGATCAGCTTTGATCTGAGCGCCAGCTTCACGGTATTGACTATCTGTAAAGCCTGATCCTTCCCCTGCACGTTCTTCTACATAAACGATATGACCTGCTGTTACTAACTCTTTGACTCCTGCGGGTGTCACACCTACACGTTTCTCTGAATTTTTGATTTCTTTTGGTACACCAATGATTGTCATATTATATCCTCCTTTGAATTATTGTTGCTTTTGCCACTTCTCAAAGCCCATATGAATCGCATCGAATAGTTGATCTGCGTTTTCCTTTGAAAAGGTCAACGATGGTGAAATGATAATCGTTTGTAATTCATCACGTAGCAAGACGCCTGCATTGATGGCATAATCAGCCACGGCTTGTACATTCTTTGCTGTTTGTTCCACATCATATTTCCCTGTATTCTCAAAATCGATAGCGATCATCAAGCCTTTTCCACGAACATCACTAATGCAGTCATATGTTCCTTCAAGTCCTTTTAGACGTTCCAATAAATATGCACCGACTTCACGGGCATTTTCAACTAAATTTTCTTCTTCCACAATACGTAAAGCTTCTAATGCTGCCACACAGCCGAGCGGATGTCCACCGTAAGTATGCCCATGGATAATGACATTAGCTCCATTGGTCGCTGATTCGATGCCTTCAACGATGCGTTTGTTAAAAACAGTAGCCCCTAGTGGAACATACCCAGAAGATAATCCTTTCGCTAGAACCATAGCATCTGGTTTGATGCCCCAGCCACGACTACCAAAAAGATGTCCTGAACGGCCAAAACCTGTCACCACTTCATCTGCAATCAATAAAATATCATAAGTATCACAAACCTCCCTTAAAGCTGGCCAATAAGAAGTTGGTGGAACGATGATACCGCCAGCACCTTGGATCGGTTCAGCAATAAATGCAGCAATATGATCTGCGCCAATCTGTTCAATCGTTTCAACTAGTTCAGCGATACAGTGTTTTGTCAATTCTTCTGGATCTTGGCAATTCCAATTATTTTTCTTCAAATGCGGGGAAGAGACACGTACACAATCTTGTAAACCTGGACCAATAAATTCCCGATAGATTGGGTTGCCACCTATCGACGTTCCACCATAATGCATCCCATGATAGGCTTTTTCCAATGACAGAAATACTTTCTTTGTCGGTTTACCTACTGCTTGCCAGTATTGTCTTGTGATTTTTAAAGCAGTATCTACTGAATCACTTCCTCCAGAAGTAAAGAATACTTTCGCCATCTCTTCTTCTTGCGTCATTTGAATGATTTTTTCTGCCAAGTCATATGCCTTGGGATGGGCAATATTCGTAAACAATTGATAGTAAGATAATTTTTCCATTTGATCAGCAATTGCTCGGTTCATTTCAGGGCGATTATGACCAACGTTCATACACCATAATCCACCAACACCATCGAGTAATTTTCTCCCCGTATCATCATAGATAAAATTCCCATCTCCACGTTCGATAACGATTGTTTCTTCTTCACTTGCTCGAGTATCCGTCATCGGATGCCAAAAATACTTTTTCTTGCGATTGTTCATATTATTCTCTCCTTTATCTGCTTTCCTGTTTACATGTTAAGACTAAAGGGTAGAACAATTCTAAGGTCAATCTTTTTTTTATTCTTTTAATAAAATCGCTTACATTAAAAAAGTAAAAAATCACTTATATAGAAGAAAAAATACTTTTGTGATTTTATTTGTAAAGCATATTGACCTTATAACGATTCTAACCTCTAGGATGTAATTGAGGAGGAGTGGTACACATGCACAGCTGATTAAATAAACAAATTAAAACATTCACAAGAATTGAGGAGGAAAATTTAAATGTCACTATCAGAAACATTAAGCAATGTCATCAACATGGAAATTATCAGTGCGATCACTTCCACACTGTTTATTATATTATTAGGTTACTTTTTAAGAAAGCGTGAGGTTTTCTCATCAGATGTCGGAAAGACTTTGTCTAAGGTCGTCTTAACTGTCGCAATTCCTGCATTAGCTTTTAATTCGTTTATGCAGGAATTGAATGATGAAGTATTGAATCAAGGAATCAACATTTTGATTCTCGGAATCTTAGTCCACGTTTTCTTGATTTTTCTAAGTAAATTCTTCTTTTTTAGATATGCACCAAATAAAGAAGACACATTGCGTGTACTCTCTATTTTCGGGTCAACAACATTCTTCGGTATTCCTGTCGTCGGTGCAGTTTTTGGCGCAGAAGGGATTTTGTACGCATCGATTTTTAACATTGGCTATCGTATCTTTTTATACTCTTATGCTTATCTAAAAATGAGCGGATTGAAAATGGCACGCAAGAATATTAGAGAAATGATCTTGAACCCAATCGTATTGGCAACGTTTATCGGATTATTTATTTGGCTCTTCCAAGATAGCTTACCTCAAATTGCTCAGTCTAGTTCTGAATCTGTTGCTTTTTTAAGAATCGATCAGACGTTGCCATGGCTATTTAAACCTTTGACGTTCCTCTCTAGTTTAGCCTCCCCACTCGCTTGGTTGGCAATCGGGATCACATTAGGCGATCTGCCATTCGGAAAAACCCTCAGCAGTCACACCTCTTGGTACTATTCATTCATCAAAGTCATTGTCTTCCCACTTGTGATTTTACTTTCAATTTTACTGTTGAACGCAATGAATATTTTACCAGTGAATTCAGTTGGTCTAGGTACGATGATCATTATGATGGCTACTCCAGCTGCAACAGTTGCGGTTGCTTATGCCATCAATTTTGAAAAAGAAGCAGTACTTGCCTCTAACGCCTCTTTACTTTCTACACTCTTCTCGATCGTCTTAATCCCTATCTGGATCATCGTCTTAAACTTGATTGGAAATTAACCCACATTATATAATTAATTAACGAAAGGAAACTATACTATGAAAAATTTAAATGTTGTATGTTATGGTGTTCGCCCTGCTGAAAGATCTCTCTTTCAGCAGTTGAATGTCCACGGATTCAACTTGAAACTAGTAGAAGATTTATTAAATGAGACAAATTACGCAGAAGCAAAAGGAATGGATGCCATCATCGTTCGAGGAAATTGTTTAGCAAATCGCATGAATATCGAACGCTTTGCCCAATTCGGGATCAGGTTCCTCCTCACGCGTACAGTGGGGACAAATCATATTGATTTAATGGCAGCTCACGATCATGGAATGCAAGTCGCGTATGTACCATTTTATTCACCAAATGCAATCGCTGAATTATCTGTTACTTTAGCAATGATGCTTTTACGTAGAACAACTCATACAACGAATAAAACAGCTGCTTATAATTTTACGATTGATCGCTTTATGTTCAGTAAAGAAGTCCGAAACTGTACAGTTGGAATCGTTGGCGTGGGGAACATCGGACTAACAGAAGCAAAACTTTTCAAAGGATTAGGCGCAACGGTGATTGGTAATGATCTATATCCAAGTGAAGAAGCAAAAGCATTCATCGAATTTAAGTCGCTTGATGACTTACTGGCAGAAAGTGATATCGTCAGTATCCATATTCCTTACATCCCCGGTAAAAATGAACGTTTCATTAATAAAGATTTTATCGAAAAAATGAAGGATGATGCGATTTTGATCAATACTGCTAGAGGGGAGTTACAGGATAATCAAGCAATCCTTGATGCGTTGACAAGCAAAAAACTATCTGGATTTGGTACAGATGTCTTGCCTAATGAAGCGCTGATTTTCAACAAAAATTTTGATGAAGATCCCTTATTGATCGATGCAACAGCTAAGGCACTGATCGATATGTATCCGCGAGTGATCATTACTCCACATATTGGTTCGAACACCGACGAAGCAGTATCTAATATGATCGAAACAAGTTTTGACAATCTTTATAAAATGTTCAATCAATTGGACTGTGCCAACACGCTTCCCACTCAGGCTGGGTAGTCGCCATCAAAGAATCAGCGATCCGATATTGCACCGAAGTGTTTAGCCTCATGAAATAAGGCGATAGCTATAAAAATTGCTCTTCCAATTTTTGTAGCTGTTGCCTTATTTTCGAAGTGGTTTCGTTAATTCTTCCCGTTGATTTGTTTGTATGGTGACAGACAAAAGTGAATCTTACGTTTGTCTTAACTACTTTCCTTTCAATCATCACAAAAAATAGTAAGACAGAATCCCCAGAAAATCAAAGAATGCTTTCTGGGGGTCCTGCCTTATTTCAAAGCTGAAAATTTCTGTCAAACCTCAATTATTTTTTACTCGTGTATTTTTTCCTTTGCTGTTAATGCAATAGAGTCATACATATGAGTAGTTGGCTCGTTGATCAAAGTTGCTAGGTATTTCCCTACAGTTTGTCGGCTGATTTCACCAATGTAACTTTTTCCGTTTCTATTCTCGATACGAATATCCTCAACAATCTCTTTATCGGTTAACCAATTAGGACGGATGATGGTAAAGTCTAGATGACTGTTCTCAATCAAATCTGCTGCAATACGCTGGTCCCCTAAATAAGTATCAGGATCGCGATAGTCGCCCAACTCTGCAACTGCTTCTTCGTCATTGAAGTCAACTTCACCGTAGATCCCAAGTGTTGCCATCCAATATACGCGTTTGATCTTATTCTGGTTCATCGCCTTGATCACATGTTTAGCTAAAGGCACCATATTGTAAGGACCTAAGCAAGAATAAACGATATCAATGCCTTTCATTGCATGAACCAAATCATCTAGATTCATCGCATCACCAATGATACTTCGCTCCTTATCAAAGACTTTATCCGGATTTCTCAAAAATAAAGTGACATTCACAGTAGGATCATTTTTTAAAAATTCATAGCTATATTTAGCAATTGGTGCTGATGCACCAAGGATCAATACGTTTTTTTTCAATCTATTTCCACCTCTAGTTTTGTTTTTTTACTTGTACAACGCTCCTCCTTTGATAAGATGAGTAAAGTATAAGGCTTAGAACGACTCTAACCGCAAGTATTTATTCGCATCTTTTATTACAATCAGTATGATTCTCAAAAAAGCATCTATTCCAGAAAGGGTTTTAGTTATATGAAAAATACGCAAAAAATAAAAAAATTATTAACCGCCTCCATCATTGCAGGAACCGTTTATGGTCTTTTAGCGCTACTTACAGGATTGATGATCAATTACAATGTCCTCTTGCTTGATGGTGTCTATACGATGGTCGGTGCGCTGATGTCTCTGATCGCATTATATATTGCTAAGTTTATCCAGACACAAGATTTTGAACGTTTTCCATTTGGAAAGGAATCACTGATGCCCTTGGTTGTTTTTATCCAATACAGTGTCATCCTATTGATTTCTTCCTATGGCCTGATTGAGTCTTTTTTCAGTTTGCTTTATGCAGATACCTACGTTGATTTAGCGATTGGTTTGCCTTTTTCTTTGTTTGGGACACTCTTTTGTTTTGTCTTTTATCTTTATTTGAAAAAAAATCCGATCAATCATTCCTTTTATAAGGTGGAGCTGGAACAATGGCGCTTCGGTTTTCTGTTCAGTTTAGGAGTCGTGGTCTCGATCATCGTCTCTGGTGTACTAGCAAAAACGCCATATCTTGCAATCGCCCAATTGATCGACCCTGTGATTTCCATTGGAATCACCATTTTCTATATTTATCTATCAGTGACTGAAATCAAAAGTGCCACATTAGAACTTACTTATGCACCCCCCAAATATGAATTGCGCGAAAAAATATTGTTAGTAGTTGATAAGCTCTTGCAAAATGTCGCTATCGAAACCTATGTCTTACGAATCGCAAAAGTAGGGGATCAAGTCATTCTTGAACTAGATATCGTGATTTTACCCGATAGTGAATTAGATAGTATCCGCGCGCAAGATCATCTAAGAGATAAACTCAACCGCAAAGTAACTGAAGGTTTCTCTGACTATTCTTTATGGTTGAATATCAACTTTATCGGTGATCTCAAGTGGGCTTAAGAAAGAGCGTACTTTATAAAAAAACAGAAGCTCCTCCAATACGAAAACGATTGGGAAGCTTCTGTTTTTTTCAATTGTTCTGTGTTTAATTATGACTTAGAAAGGTAGATCTATTTAACAACAATCGTTTTACTTTCAAACTGTGCGAAGTCAATGGTGAATGTGTGCGTTTGACTATCATAGACAATCCCTTCACTCGTAGACACCACGTCAGTAAAATCACTTGGTAAAGTAAGTGTTACTGGTTCAGTTTGTTGCGTTGGATTGGTAATTGTATAAACTGTTTGTTCTGCCTTCGTTTGTTTTAGTAAAGAAATTGGTTTATTCGTTTTGATCCCTGCCATTTCTCCGCCTTGTTCTTGCCAAAAATTGATGCCTAAGTAACCAGAGGTTTTCACTTCGACTGCTTGGATTTCTTTGGTATTTTGCAAAATCGCAACTGGCTGTTTTGCTGCATAATCTGCTAATTCCGATTGAGTCTTGCCGGGCAACATCACATAAGCATATTCTGCATCTTTTGGTTGCTGTCCATGATTGATTGAGAAGGTGCGGTAGTCACCTGTATAGGGTGTATCACTAGGAAATGCTTCATTGATTTCTCGATAAGTACCTGTACGTGTCTCACTGATCACATCGACTGTTTCCTTTTGTGGGAAATAATAACCGATCGACGCATGTTGATGATCTGATTCTAACAATAACCAAGATGTCTCCTTCGTTTGTTGTGACTGATCAATCATTCCTGTATCCGAAAGTACTTGATACGTATACGAATCATTTAATAAACGATTATCGACAATTGTTTCGATTGAAGCAGTTGTATCTCCTGTAATACCGGCACCTAAGGCAATGATTTGCCCATCCAATGTAAACCATGACTTCTTCCCTTGTACATTCATCGGTAAGGTCGTTCCATTATTCTTTGTTCCTTCTTTGTTAAGAGCCATTCCTACTACACCTTGATCTCCAGCAACGGCACCGCCTACCCATGTTTCATTTGAAGTCACTGTAGTAAATGCTGAAATTTCATCTGCTAAAGGTACTGTATCGATGGTCGTACCAGGTAAACGATAAGGATCGATTGTTGGCCAATAACTCGGACCGAATTGGACTTGGTCATCATTGTAAAGATAGATCATCCCGTCAGACGTATGCCAGCCTCGTTGATTTTCCAGATTTCCTGCTTCAAATGAAGAGATTCGCTTCGAATACATGCTTAATCCTAAATGGTAACTCTCTGTTCGTTGGACAAACCGATCCATTGCATGGTACATCTTTGTTCCGATGAACGGTAGTTGCTTACCCATCACCGTGGTATTAGCCAATAGCTCCGTTGTCATCATCAAATCATTGTAATCTCTCGTATTTGTCAAATAATAGTTAGGATTAGACAACATCCAATATTTCACTGCTTCTTGTAAAGCTTTTTGCTGTGTTTCAGGTGCAAATTTCGCCACGATCATTAAATTGTACATCGTTGTCGATCCGTAACCCGTTTTTGTCGCTGCTGGTACTCGAGAAATGGAACGACCATTGACTAAAGGCAACATTTCACCTTGATACACTAATGGGATAAATGCCGATTGTACGTTATCAACAAAGGACTTTATTTGATCAGCTGTCAACGTATAGCGAGATTCTTTGACGATCGATAAAATTTGGCCTACGCCTTTGACTAGTACATTGCCATAAGAGCCTGTATAAGGGATCGTTTCATGCTGGATAAATGAACCATCTTGATAAAATCCATCTCCATGTGTCACTAGTTTGAAGACATCAGTAATACTTTCAACTGCTTGTGTGACTTTTGCTGGGTCATTTTGTAAGAGACCTAGTCCTAAGACAGTTTGCGCTAAATCTGTGCGATTCGCACCAGTTGTTGAAAAATTTGGTATAAAATCAAGCGCGACAAAAGTTCCTTGTGGTTTTGTGTAGAGTTGTTTAAATGGATCGGGTACATATCTACTCAACACAGCCGTATACTCTTGAAGTTTCTCCTCTGGTACGTCTTCATCCAGCACCATCAAAATTGCCACAAATTTTTGAGCTACTCCGATTTGCCAATCCCACCAATTGCCATGATACTTTGTTCCATCATAGCCTTTTTTTGTGATCATAAAATCTAATCCACTTTGAATCGCTTGACTGATGACTTCATCTTGATAAAAACTTGTCCCATTCGTTCCATATGCTAACGCTAGTTTTTGCAACTTTGTAAATTGCGTGGTTAAATCTGCCGAAGCGGTATTCCCAGATTCTAATGGCCACAGATACGTGCGGTCAGGATCTTGATTCATTGTCTCGTAAAGTTTTTCTGCTTCGTCAGAAAGAGCGTTTACATAATTGGCAATCGCTGGATTAGCTAAATCGGTCGTTGTTGACACAAGTTGATCTTTCCAGTTTGCTTTCATTGTTTGAAATTCTTCTGTCGGTTCTTCCACTTGCAGACTATTGACCGCTCCACTACGCATGGAATAAATAGTTAATTTACTCTCATTCCCAAATAACCGAATCCCTGAATAACCTGACCAGTCCCCATTGATCGTTGTCCCATCAGAATAAAGAACTTCTTGATTTTCATACAACAAATGGTCGTTCAAATATGCTTGGAACGATGTTCCTTCATATCTTAGTAACAATTTATAGGTTTGTCCTGAAATCAGTGTAGGACCTTTGATGGCTGTCAACCATTTCCCCCCAGGCTGCCCCAATTGCCATTCACCATCGCGCATATAGGCAAACGATTGCCAGTTCGATGTCGTCTGATCGTTTCCTCGAAAAACTAGTCCAAAATTGGTCTGTCCCTCATATAGAAACGTGTATTCTAGATCACCTGAGCTACGGACACCTGCATCTAATAATAACGACACAGACTCAAATTGTTGATTGACTTTCTGGTTTGCGATCTGTAACCCATTCTCGTTGGTATATTTATCTGCTTTTCCAACAATGTCTTGCCAAGTACCCAAATGCTGCGAAAAATCTGACTCATAGTTCCCTGATGTCGTATTTTTTTGCATGTCAGTCTGTGTTCCTTCTGCACCGACTTGTTGACTGTACCCTAACCCAATACCAACGAATAAACTACACCCTAATGTCACCACTAATTTTGTTGAGCAACACTTCATTTTGTTCTCCTTTTTGATTATAGATATTTTTTGAACTAAAAAAATCTGCAAGAAAGGCGCATTCTTATTTCGAACGATTCTTTCTTGCAGATCGGATCACGACCTTGCGATCACTTCATTCATTTTTTATGAATCATTTAAGCTAAGATCCCGGCAGCACTTAATGCAATCGAAAGAATCAAAATGATCCAGATCACGCGAGTTGAATTCAATTTCTTCTGACCTAACATCCAGTAAGTCAATAAGACTAATAAAACCGGTACTAATGAAGGTAAGATCGCATCTAATGTATCTTGAACAACTAACTCCACCCCATTTTGTTTGTAAACGAAAGGAACCGTTGCTTTGATAACTGACGGAATCAAGGCACCAATAACTGTGATCCCTAAAACAGTTGCTGCGTTGGTGAATGCTGTTAGTTTATTTTTCAGAGTCGTAACTAATTTAACTCCTTGCTTATAGCCAAGTGGTAATAATGCTGCTCGTCCAAAAAGTAAAGCGATATTGGCAATGATCCAGATCACACAGCCAACGACTGATCCGCTTTGTGCCAATGTACCTGCGATTGAACCAAAAATCGTTCCCCAGATGACATGGAATAATGAATCGCCTACCCCTGCCAATGAACCCATCAACGCTGTTTTCAACGCGACAATCGTATCTTTTGCTTTGTAACCATCTTCTTCTTCAATTGCCACATCGATCCCCATGATCAAGTTCCCAAAAATTGCATTCGTATTGAAAAATTGATTATGAGTATTCATCATATCTTGTAATTGTGATTTGTCTTCCCCATAGAATTTTTTCAGTACAGGTAAAATACCATAGAGATAACCGGTACTCATCATACGCTCATAGTTCCAATTCAATTGGCTACCAAGGATATAGCGCCAACTGATGACATTCAATTCTTTTTTCGTTAACTTTTGATTACTCATCGCCATCAAAACCTCCTTCAAGTGTTCCAGTGGTTGTCACTGTTTGAGCAGTTGCTTCTTTTTCGTTATCTCGTTTGAATACTAACAATGCAGCAATAACACCAACGATTGAAATACCAAGCATTGGTACTTGTAGATATGCTGATAAGAAGAAACCTAAAAGTAAGTAAGGAATATACTGTTTTGCTGGTAAATAATGTAAAAGGATGGCCACACCGACAACTGGTAGTACGCCACCTGCTGTACGCAATCCATTCATCAACCATTCAGGTGTATTTTCTGTGATTGTTGAAACTGCCGCATCACCGACTAGTAACATCAATAAGATCGGGATTGCTCGAGAAAGCCCCCATAGGAATGAACCAGATAATACTAACCGTGGGATACTGTTGATACGCATATCTTCAATCGCACGATCGACACGGTGAAGCAAAAAGACATTACAGAAGCGAGCAACGACATCAAGCTGTAGCATCAGTAATGATACTGGTACAGCTAGACCGATCCCATATTCCGCCCCTTTACCAGAAATAACAGCAAACGCCGTTCCTAATACAGCGCCAGTAAAGAAGTCGGGTACAGATGCACCTCCAAAAGCCGCAATCCCTAAACGCATCAATTGAAGGGTTCCCCCTACCATCAAGCCAGTTTCTAAATCTCCCATGATCATCCCGGAGATCATTCCCGCAATGGCTGGTTGTGTCAACGTATTTGAAATAAGTGAATCATTGATTGCAATAAAAGCATAAACTGTAATAAGAATAATTTGATACATGGCTAAATGTTGCATGATTATTTCCTCCTAAATCACTTTCTTAGTTTTTCCATAAAATCGATGACTGGATCATTTGGTACCAGTTGAGCGGTCACTTTTATGTCTTTGGCTGCGATTGCTTCAAACACTGCTTCTTCTTCTTTCATGACCTTGATGCTTTTCGTGATTTCTCTCGCACCTTCTTTATGACTCATGTTTCCTACATTAATTGCAGCCAGCTCACCGCCCTCTTCTAAATACCGCAAGACATCTGTTGGATTTTTAAAAAGTAAAAAAATACGTTGCTTGCCATATTTGCCAGATTGAACATTTTTTGCCGCCGCAGCAACAGTTAAAACGGATAGCCGCATAGATGTAGGCGCTGCCATTCTTAATGAAGATTTTTGTAAAGAATCCATTGCTGCCTCATCATTGATCACGATGATCCGTTGTGTATTCAAACTTGTGGACCAAATTCCTGCAACTTGACCATGAATCAAGCGTTCATCAATCCTTACATTGACAATATTCGCTTTGCCTTTAAATTCCTTATATTGTGCTAGATCTCCCTCTGCGGCTTGCGTTTCTTCCGCTTCCGTTGCGATCATCTTGTTTTTGACATCTACGATACCCCCGCGTGCCAAATCGATCAACGCCTCGATCGTTGCTTGTGGATTAAGGGTCGCTTCCATGACTAAAGGTAAAGACATCCCAGCAATAATTGTAACTTCTTCATCTTCTAGGTAATTTTTTAGCGCTGTGTTACATGGTGTCCCACCTAGCAGATCTGCAATAATCAAGGTCGAACCGTTAAGGGCTTTCATTTTCTCAGTTAATTCATGTTCAAATTGTAAATTATCGCCATCTGGCCTTAAAGAAAGTGTGTGGACATGTTCTTGCACGCCAACGATCATCTCTAAACTGGCTTTGACTCCATCGGCCATGCTACCATGACTGACCAATAAGATATTTCTCATCTCTCTTCCCCCTTAAATAAACATCTAAGCTACTTAACATGTTAGCTATTGATTACGTACACTATATCACATATCAACTCAAACGTAAACCTAACATCTTAACATATTATATTTTTTCTTAAAAAATTTAGATCCAAAATTAATCCATTGCCACAAACAAGTTAACATGTTATGGTAAGATTAATTGAATACCGCAAAAAAAGGAGGTCTCATGTGGTGATTCCCAAATATGAACAAATTAAGCAAGAATTATTAGCTGAAATCAAAAATCATTTATTTGTTCCTGGAGATAAGTTTTACTCAGAAGCAGATATCAAGAAAAAATATTCTGTCAGCTCGATCACAGCCGTTAAAGCATTGAATGAGCTTACAACCGCTGGCTATCTCTATCGCGTCCAAGGGAAAGGGACCTTTGTTTCTAAATCAAAAGTCTCTCAATCAGTCAAATTCTCAGATATCGAATTACATTCATTAGATAAAGAGAAGGTCAAGGTCGTTTCGATAGAAGAAGCGCAAGAACCTGAAATTTTAGAAGAACTTGGACTACCAAAAAATGGTTCTTATTATCGCATCAAACGAGTGCGATATTTTGAGGATATCCCTTTCCTTGTGCATATCACTCATCTGCCAAAACGTTTGATCAAGGAACCTATTAGTAAAGACTTATCTCAATACTCCAGTATCTACGAGAGAGTGAGAAAAGATTTTGGGATCGACCTCTTCTCTCTTTCATCTGTTGAGACGAATGAAATTGTCTTTCCCGATGATCCAGAATTATTGAACTTGTTAAAGTTAAGCTTTCGCGAACCAGTCGTCAAACAAGTCAAGCATTCTTTTCTTGCCGATCGAAGCGTAGCCGAATATATCATTAGTTATAAGCACTGGAAATATTTCAAAACAAAAATCGAAGTAGAAGCAGAATAAGTAGAACGGTAATAGCCGTAATTTCGCACCCATTGAATTAAATAAGCAAAACCAGAAGGAATCCATCAGACCGTTCTTTGAACGTTTTGTGGATTCCTTCTTAACTATATATATCTATCCATGATCGGAGTTACTTACTTTAAAAAATAAATAAAGTTATTTATTTTCCGATCTTTCTGTTTTTTTATTTTGCCATTCGCTTTTTCTGATTATTTAGGTTATACTAGTTTAAAGTTAATATGTTAACAAATTAAGAGGAGTGGTATGATGGGATTACAACAAACAAAAGATTCCCTTATTTCCATAAGTCAGTCTGTCGATAGCGCCTGGCTAGCGAAGCAAATTGATTGGTGTTGCCAAAAAATCGAACATAATATGACATGCTACGGTCTAGATTTTCCGTCGGCTTGCGCAACAAATGGGATCTATCGGATCAAACCTAATGATGACTGGACGAATGGCTTTTGGACTGGCATGTTATGGTTGGCTTATGAATGGACTGGCAAAGAGAAATTTCTCGTACGTGCCATGGAAAATATCCATAGTTTCAAAGAGCGTTTAACCACACATCACGTGCTAGATCATCATGATATTGGTTTCTTATATAGTTTATCTGCTGGTGCAGGCTATCGGTTAACCAACAGCTTATTATGCAAAGAAGAATTGCTTCAAGCCGCAGATGTCTTACTTGCACGTTTTCAAGAAAAAGGACAATTTATCCAAGCCTGGGGCGCGTATGGCGATCCAAAAGAATATCGCTTGATCATCGATTCATTGATCAACTTACCTTTATTGTTCCAAACTTCTGAGATTTCAGGTAATGATCATTATCGAGAAGTAGCAAAGAAACATTACGAAACAGTGTTACGTACCGTTGTTAGAGAAAACGCAACAACTTTCCATACGTATTATTTTGATCCTTCAACCGGTACACCAACTCACGGTGCCACACATCAGGGAAATAGCGATGAGTCGATTTGGGCACGTGGTCAAAGTTGGGCTGTTCTTGGGATTCCTTTAAATGAAAGTTATTTAAAAACTTCGTCTTTACCTACAAATTATGAAGCAATCGTGGATGTCTTTTTGGCACATTTGCCAGAAGACCTTGTTCCTTATTGGGATTTTGATTTCACAGATGAACATCCTTCTGACAAAGATAGTTCAGCCTTAGCGATCACCGCCTGTGGATTATTAGAAGCCGCAAATATGGAAGCGTATCCTCAGTCTGAAGAATTAGCGAAAGGAATGCTCTACCAATTAGGCGAACATTACACATCTTTGTCCGAACCTGATAATGAAGGTCTATTACTACATGGCGTATATGCCCATGCAGAAGGTAAAGGAATCGATGAACCTAATCTTTGGGGCGATTATTTCTATCTAGAAGCTCTGATGCGTTTAGCAAAACCCTCGTGGAAAAAATATTGGTAAGGAGAAACCAACATGCAAACTTTTGAAATAAAAGAAGACTTTCTTTTAGATGGGCAGCCAATTAAATTGATCAGTGGCGCCATCCACTATTTCCGTCTTCCTCAATCGCAATGGGAAGATAGCTTATATAACTTGAAAGCATTAGGCGCAAATACTGTCGAAACCTATATCCCTTGGAATATCCATGAACCCAAAGAAGGACAATTCAACTTCGAAGGAATGAATGATTTCACTGCTTTTGTTGCACTTGCTCAACAACTTAGCTTGATGGTCATTTTACGCCCTTCTGTATATATTTGCGCAGAATGGGAGTTTGGCGGTCTACCCGCTTGGTTGTTAAAAGAACCAGGTATTCGTTTGCGGTCGACGGATGAACGATTTATGACAAAAGTCAAAAAATACTATGATGTCTTACTGCCCAAGATCCTCCCTTTACAAATTTCAAACGGTGGCCCTGTTATCATGATCCAAATCGAGAATGAATATGGTTCTTATGGGATGGAAAAAGCGTATCTACGTGAAACGAAACAACTACTAGAGAATGCCGGCATCACTGTTCCTCTATTTACTTCCGATGGCGCTTGGAATGAAGTATTGGATGCTGGAACGCTGATTGAAGATGATGTATTCGTCACTGGTAATTTTGGTAGTCATTCTAAAGAGAATAGTGCGGTCTTGCAAACCTTTTTTGAGAAACATGGGAAAAAATGGCCCTTGATGTGTATGGAATATTGGGATGGTTGGTTTAATCGCTGGGGCGAGCCGATCATCAAACGAGATGCTCAAGACCTAGCGAATGAAGTCAAAGATATGTTAGAAGTCGGTTCTTTGAATCTGTACATGTTCCATGGAGGCACCAATTTTGGTTTTTATAATGGCTGTTCCGCACGTGGAAATACCGATTTACCACAATTGACAAGCTATGACTACGATGCGTTACTCACTGAAACGGGTGAACCTACAGAAAAATATTATGCTGTCCAACAAGCAATCAAAGAAGTTTGCCCCGACGTATGGCAAGCAGAACCACGTACAAAACAATTAGAGTCTCTTGGTAGTTACCCAATTGATACTAGCGTTTCTTTACTAAACACAAAAGAAACACTAGCAAAAGCGGTACCTACCGCATATCCTATGACGATGGAACAAGTCAGTAATGGGTATGGTTACGTCTTATATTCTTTGGCATTGAAAAACTATCACCATGAAAACAAAGTGCGGATCATCGAAGCAAGTGATCGAGTTTCTGTTTATGTGGACGAAACCTATCAATTGACGCAAGACCAAACAACGATCGGTGAAGAGTTCATGATCCAAGGAAAGACAGAAAATGAAGAAATCCAATTAGATGTACTAGTAGAAAATCATGGAAGAGTCAATTATGGCTCAAAATTGAATAACCCGACCCAAACAAAAGGGATTCGTGGCGGAATCATGCAAGATATCCATTTCCATCAAGGCTATCTACATTATCCTTTGCCACTATCAGCCGAGCAACTTCAGCTGATCGACTATCAAGCTGGCAAAAATCCAGCTCATCCTTCGTTTTATCACGTATCATTTGATATAGCCGAGCCGATAGATACGTATATCGATTGTTCCAACTATGGTAAAGGAGTGATTTTTGTCAATGGGATCAACCTTGGCCGCTATTGGAATCGTGGACCGATCTATTCACTTTATTGTCCAAAAGATTTCCTTAAAAAAGGGGGAAATGAAGTGGTGATTTTCGAAACAGAAGGCGTCGAGATCCACTCTTTAGATTTTCTCGCAGAACCGAAAGTTGAGCAAAGTGTTTGATAATGATAACTAAACAAAGACGAGGGTCATCATCTGATGACCCTCGTCTCTTTTCGTTGACAGTTATTCATGTTCTAATTCAATTTTCTTGGGTTGTTCTTCTGCTGGAACTTGTTCAAACTTCCGCAATAAATAAATCTTACGAATATTCAATACTAATGTTTTGATCACCGCATACACAGGGATACAGATCAACATTCCCATGATGCCAGCAACACTTCCTGCACCGATCAATACTAAAATGATCGTTAGTGGATGAATGTTCATTGTTTTTCCGAAGAGTAATGGCTTGATCACATTGCCATCCAATTGTTGGATAACAAGAATGGATAACGCCATGTAGAGTGCTTGAAATGGCGAAATAAACAGTCCGACAATAATAGCTGGTACTGCACCAATAAAAGGGCCAACGTACGGTATGATATTCGTCACTCCGCAAACGACTGCCAGCAACAAACTATACGGCTGCTTGAAAATCGTCATTGCAATAAAACTCATCACGCCAATGATCACTGCATCCACAATCGTGCTACTGATATAAGCAGATAGTGTTTCATTCAACTCTCTGACCGTTTGGCGTAATTCTCCTCGAATTGCTTGAGGAAAGAAAGGCGATAACGCATCGATAAATTTATGTCCATCTTTGAACATAAATAATAAGATGAATGGGACAGTAAACAATAAAATAAAGAATTGCATCATAAAAGAAAGAATTCTTGAAACGCTCCCTGTCAGACTAACCAACAAGATATTGAACAAGTTGCTCAACGACAAGTTGGCAGACGCAAACTGTTCTTCTAGATTCAATGAACGAAACTCTTCTCTTTGCATGATCTCAGTCAACCAACGACTTGTTTCGTCTGCATATGCAGGGATACTTCTGGTTAATTGCACTGCTTGATCAACCAATTGAGGCAAGATGTTCATGATGGTCAAAAAGACGATCACTAATAAAACGATCAATGTCAATAGATAGCCCAACACGCGTGGTACTCGATGTTTTTCTAAAAACAAGACAACTGGATTAAACATGTAATAGAAAAATCCAGCAATGATCAACGGCATAATGATTGCAGATGCCATTCTTAAAATCGGGTGAAACACATTTGGCATACGTAAAATAAAGAAAACGCCAATAATCGTTAAGACTAATTCCACTGTCCAAAATAACAATTTTGACTCTTTGAACCTTGAATACATAGATATCCTCCAAATTTCATGCTTACAGATACTCTTATTTTATCATTTATTCATCGGTAAAGCGCTATTTTTTCTTTTATTTCTTGTTATTTAAAAAAAGTGGTTACTTAGGTAGATAAACTAACCAGATGTAAGTTAGTAATATTTTTATACGTGGATAATTCTTCGATCACTTCTGCATACGTCAATCCTTTTGGTAAATCGATCGTATAAACATTTTTATAAATACGGTAATCATCCACAAATTTTACATCAAAATTGACATCCTCGATCGTAATGTTTCTTTTTTCAAAATAATCATTCAAGAAATCCTTGGTTTCTTTTCGATGAATAAATTGGATCACTAATTTTTTCGTTGTTGGTACATGGATGATGCGCTTCACTACAGTCAAAGCAAACACAATACCGACGAAACTAGTGAGTGCAATGGCATAAAAACCCATTCCGATTGCAATACCCAATCCTGCGATTGCCCAAAGTGAGGCTGCGGTCGTTAACCCAGTCACTGATTGTTTCGTAACAATGATCGTACCTGCTCCTAAAAAGCCGACGCCACTGACAACTTGTGCAATCAAGCGAGCTTCATCTGAACGGAGGGTCCCAACTAATTCAGGATACTCTAATGCATTTCTCAACGCACCACTGGCAATTTCCACTTGGATCAAGGCAATAATACAAGCCCCCATACAAACCAAAATATGTGTACGCATCCCTGCTGGACGGTTTTTATATTGTCGCTCAAAACCAATTGCTCCGCCAAAAAGCAATGCGATACTCAATCGTATAATAATTTCTGGTATGGATAAAACCATATCCTCCATGAATATCCCCCCTCCTATCAAATATAGCACGACTAAAAAAAACAAACAAAATATAACTATTTTTTATGACCTAAAAAAAAGCCACTGTGCCAGATCATCTGATAAAAACCAGATGATCTCCAGTGACTGAAATCTTTTCTATTATAATTTGCTTGCTGCTGCTTCATCAACAATGACTATCACGTCATCATGATTTTGCAAAGCACTTGCTGGCATATCTGTGGTAACAGGTCCGTTGATCATTCCATTGATTGCTTCTGCTTTACTTTCGCCATAAGCCATCAAAACGATTTTTTTACCGTTTAGAATTGAGCCGATTCCCATAGAAACTGCTTTCGTTGGGACGTCTTCCACTTTATCAAAGAAACGTTTATTGGCATTGATTGTTGATTCAGTTAAATCGACAACACTTGTTTTTCCATCAAATGGAGCACCAGGCTCATTAAAACCGATGTGACCGTTTTGACCGATCCCTAAAATTTGGATATCGATTGGATGTTCTTCAATGATTTGGTCGTAGGATTGACAAGCTTGATCTAAATCAGCTGCTTTTCCATCAGGTACGAATGTTTCTTTAAATGGTTTCTTGTCAAATAATTCAACATTCATAAAATGGCGGTAGCTTTGATCATCTGAGCCACCTAGTCCAACATACTCATCCAAGTTAACAGAAGTCATGTTACTGAAATCCATGTCGCTTGAAGTCATTTCTTTATATAAAGTGATTGGCGTACTCCCTGTTGCTAAACCTAGAACTTTCGCACCATTTTCCATTCCATTTTTAATTATCTCAAAAGCTTTTTTTCCGCCTTCTTCAGCATTTTTCACACGAATGATTTCCATAACGATTACTCCTTTTGTTTTGGTATAGCCCAATTATAGCACCTTTATTTCAAAATGACAATATCTGTATAGACCAAATATGCCATAATTATCAAAATATTATTGATTTCATCAAAACGTAACTAAAAGTTCCAGAATCAAAAAAAACTATAAAAGTCATCCATCTCTAATGGCCTTCATAGTTTTTTTGTCAATTCATAGTACTATCCTTATTCCTATTTAGGACTCTAGTGATTGTTGGATGTTTTTTCTGCGAGTAGAGAAATAGTATTGAAAAATAAACGCGCACAATTGGAAAATCAGTCCCGTAACAGTCACACCTACCCAACCATAATGCTGCCACATCATTGAGCCTAATAAAGAGCCTGTTGCTCCACCGATAAAGTACATAAACATAAAAATCGTGTTGTTGCGGTTACTTGTTGCTTCGCCAAGACCTTGTACTCTGCTTTGATTCGCTACTTGCCCGAACTGGTTCCCAACATCTAATAAAATGATTGCAACTAATAGGACAGCAACATAATCACCAGCAATGAATAAGGCTAGGAAACTGATCGTCTGCATCACTAAGCCCATGCCAACGATTCTTCTTTCTGAATAACTATCCGCCAAGCGGCCCACGATCGGCGCAGCTACTGCTCCCGACAAACCAAAGATTGCCAAGATCCCTGCTTCAAAAGTTCCCCAACCATAGGCTGGACTACTGATATAAAAGATCAGCGTTGACCAAAAAAGCGAAAACGTTCCAAACATAAAAAAGCCATTGATTGCAGCTTCACGCAACAATCGTTGCTCTTTGACGAGTTTCGGTAAGCTTTTTAGTGAGGCAAGATAAGAGACTGTTGACTCTTTTTCCAACGTTCCTTGTGTTCTCGGTAATTTTAAATAGAGTAGCACAGTGAGCGCTCCAACAAGGCAAAGGGCAAATAGGTAAACACTACGCCAAGAAAACCAACTGGCAAGAAGTCCTGAAACAGTTCGAGAGAGCAAGATGCCCATTAGTAAACCACTCAATAAGATCCCCATGGTTTTTCCTCGCGCTGCTGGTCCTGCAAGTACGGCGCCGTAAGGAATAATGATTTGCGGAACGATCGATAGTAGACCAATCAAGAAAGAAGCAACTGCAAATAGAGCAAAGTTTGGTGCGAAAAAGGCTGCTAATAAGGATAGTGCAGATAATCCCGCCATGCGAATGATCAATTTAGGTCGATCGACAACATCCCCTAATGGAACTAAAAATAATAATCCTAATGCATAGCCTAACTGAGTCAGCATCGTCAACAAACCCACAGCACTCGTATTGACTGATAAATTTGCCGCTACTTTTGTGCCAATTGGTTGGATATAATACATATTTGCGACAACTACTCCACAGGTGATCGCTAATAATAAAATCAATGATTTCGAAAGCGGTGTTTGCTTATTCATTTCCATCGGATTCCCCCATTTCCTTTCTTAGTTTACAACTTCTTAGAATAATTGAAAACAGGGAGGCTCAAATAAAATAAATAAAGTTATTTAACTAAATGTTTTCTTCGATCTCGATAGATAATGACCACCAATACTGTTAAAACTAACACACTAGCGACCAAAACAAGTGCTTTTATATGTTCCCCATGAAACAATGCTTCTCCGCCACACGCATATAAAAGGGAAGATGGCACTACGCCGATAAGGATCGATAATAATAACTCACGAACCGAAAGATTTAAGGAGGTTGCGGCAAAGTTCACGACAGAAGACGGAATCACCGGTACCATATAGCCGATCATGACTCCTATTTTTGGATGCTTCATCCGACGTATTGCTTTGACCCAACGATTCTCTTTTTTACTATGATCCATAAAGGATAAATGTTGCATCAAAACGATCGATAAGATATTTCCAAGTGCATTGCCTGTTACATTGATAACTGTTCCTAGAAATGGACCATAACTTAGGCCGACGACCACACCGATCACAGAAGTAGGAATACCTGGCACCGCACACATCAAACCGATCAATAACGTCAAAATAAACGCAGCAGATACTCCGTGTGAACGAATTTCTCGCATCCATTCTTTGCGACTTGCCCGTGGATCTAGCAATAAGTGGATATCTGGTCGATACTCTAAATAAAGTTGATAGCCAACAAACAAAATCAGCAGTAATCCTAAACCAATCAGTGTATTACGTATATATTGCTTTTTCATAGCGACTTCTTCTCCTCCTCAGACTTACTCACTGTTAGTGTATCATTAGATGAGGAAACAGAACAAACGTGATACTTAAAATACCAGACTTTCAATCACTATTATTCTAAACATGCTGAAGGCAATACAATTCGCTCAAAAAATACCGGAACTACTCATGTTAAAGTTTCGGTTCATAATCATGAATAGAAAAGATTTAATTACTTTTATTTTGCAATAATTCACTGCTTTTAGTTTACCTTGGTGGCTTTAATATCTGGCTTTCTAATTTTTCATTTATTAATATTTCCTATTTCTTTCTACATCGTAAGAGGATTTTTTCGATTCATCAGACTTTACTATCAGAGGATTTATTGTACATGAAGTCTATAGCTACGTTTAAATTCAATATTTGCCATTTTCATCACTGCTTTTATTGCTTCATCTGAAGAGTCGAATTCATACTTACTCTTTTCGAATCCCTCTTCAACTATTGTATATCGTTCTTGATCATAACTGATAAGTAAATAGCGATCTTTTTTGAACGTAAGAATTTTTAACTTAAAACAATCCTTCGATTTAAATTTTCTTTTCAAAAATTGCTTTAATTGCTTTTTACAAATCATGTTCATTTTACTATGCCTCTACTTTCTTCATAGACTTAGTAATTCTGTGATTTTTATTGAATCGATGGACAAATCTATTTACTTCTTTATCAAATAATTCTTTTTTTAACGTTCGACTAATATAAAAAACTTGTACCTTCTTATCCTCTATCATAAAAGCAATTCGAAAATTTTCTTTTCCTAAGCGGATTTTCATTTCATAAATTGATTGTTTTACAGGTGTAACAACAAGTTTGATTCGATAAAAGTTGTGTGTCAAATACTCATTCACTTTATATAAGATTATTTCTTGATACCTTTTTGATTGATTCTCAGAAAATATATTCAGAATTTCTTTACTGACTTTAACTTCATATGTCATGCCTATCCCTTCTTACATATATTTTTAAAGTCTATCTATCCACACTTTCTCACTGATAACCTTTATGAAATTAAGCATGTGTTGTCCTTCTATTGCTTTGCCTGATTAAAGTTTCAATCATTTTCACTTTTCTATGATAGTGACATTTGCTTTTCCACAAGTTAATTCTTGTTCTAATATTGACTTTATTTGCAATGCACATTCTTTTGAAAATGGTTCAGCCTCTTCCCATGATCCTAATAATGGATAATTATGGCGTACCGTTTTAACATACTGTTTATTTTTTACTCCTCGCGTTTGGACTTCTACATAATACATAACTATACCTTCTTTGTTAAATTATTTATGTAAAGGCTACTCTTTCAAGCAGCTGAGAAAAAGTAGCAGAAAACACAGAAGCTCTGGTGAGACTAATTGAGGGTTGCAACAACAAGCCTTTTGTCCTAAAAGTTGGATAGAAGATCATGCACCACAACATAATTATAGTCTATAAAAACAAGGCTTTCTATTCGTTTTAATTATATATGTTATAAAAAATGCCATCCGAAGATGGTTAGCGCATAAGCTTTTACCTGTATTATAATTTTATAATTATTGATGACCTCTATTCACTTCAACCGCTTTAATATCAAGCTTTTAATATTACTAATAGTTTCTGTGCTTTAATGAAAATTACTATCATTTTTAGTTACTCCACCAAAGTATAGCTCAAAAACCCACCACTTTTTCAATCAAATAATCCTATGGAGGGGATAAACTATCAATTGTTGAGTTCTTCTACTCCTTTATGCAAATAAGTATATACAAGGGTTTTATTTTGAAGAATTTTTGGCAACGTCCTATACTTAAATTATCAAATAAAAAGGACGTGAAGATAAATGTCAGATTTAGAACACAAAGAAGAAAAAGCTTTAGACAAAATTGTTGTTACAGTCAATAATCTGGATAAAGAATTAAATGAACTTGATACGTTATCTGAAAATCCAGAAAAAAAACACAACCTAAAAAAATGGTTAGTTGAACGTAAGGCGATTCATGAAATCAAAAAAATTCTTCATGAAGCTGACAAATACGAAAAATATGATGAAAAAGAACTTGATAAAGAATTTAAAGAAATTAATGATCTATTACAATAATCTGTTTAAACGACTCATTTTGAGTCGTTTTTTTTATACAAAAAAACTACCAGAACGAGTCTGGATAATAGTTGAGTTACAAGAAGATTGTACACGTACCCAAATTCCTTTTAGCTACCATCATCTATCGCCAACTATATCTAATTACGAATAAGTTTTAGTAATATACTTGATGAACACCTTTCTTTTCTGCAACTCCTCATGGTCAAATGGTTTTTATGTTTTTACTTGTGTTGCTACGGTTTAGAACTAGAAATAAAAAGCATTTCAAAAAAAGGCTAAAAACCTTAATCAATAAGGTTTTTAGCCAATCAAAAATCAATAAAATTATTTAACTGTTACAGAAGCGCCAACTTCTTCAAGTTTAGCTTTTAATTCTTCAGCTTCTTCTTTAGAAACGCCTTCTTTAACTGGTGCAGGAGCGCCATCAACTACAGCTTTAGCTTCTTTCAAGCCTAAGCCAGTTGCTTCACGAACTGCTTTGATAACTTTAACTTTTTGGTCTCCAGCTGCAGTTAATTCTACAGTGAATTCAGTTTGTTCTTCAGCAGCAGCACCGCCACCAGCAGCAACTGCAGCTACAGGAGCAGCAGCAGATACGCCAAATTCTTCTTCAATAGCTTTAACTAGGTCGTTAAGTTCTAGGATAGTTGCTTCTTTTAACTCAGCAACGATGTTTTCAATGTTCAATGCCATTTTTGTTTCCTCCATTTTAAATGTTCTTTTTTTATTTATTGTTTATGCTATGCGGCGATTAAGCTGCATCTCCATCTTCTTTGTCTGCGACTGCTTTGACAGCGTAAGCCACGTTGCGGACTGGCGCTTGTAGTACAGATAGCAACATAGATAGAAGTCCTTCGCGGTTTGGCAATTTTGCCAATGCTGTGATTTCTTCCAATGTAGATACTTTACCTTCGATGATACCGCCTTTGATTTCTAATGCTTTTGCTTCTTTAGCAAATTCGTCCATGATTTTCGCTGGTGCTACTACATCTTCGTTACTGAATGCAACGGCTGTAGGGCCAGTGAAAACTTCGTCCATGCCTTCTAGGCCGGCTTTTTTCGCTGCACGTGAAAGGATTGAGTTTTTGATAACTTTCATTTCAACGTTAGCTTCACGAAGTTGTTTACGTAAGCGAGTTACTTCATCAACAGTTAATCCACGGTAGTCAACTACGACTACAGAAGCTGCTTCAGTAAATTTTGCACTTACTTCGTCAACGATTGCTGCTTTTTTTGCGATAATTGCTTCACTCATTTTTGAGTTTCACCTCCTGAATTTTGATGGAAGAGTTTTTTACGACTGAATCGTTTGTTCATCATCTAATCACTGCGTTCTTAGTGATTCTACTCGCTTGCGCTCGAAAGGAGACTCCTTTCGCTCAACTCAATGAGTATTGTTCATCATCTAATCTCTTCGTTCTTAGTGATTCACAACAAAAAACTCTATGCCACCGTAGACATAGAGGGACTATTGAATATATTCAATAAACGTCCTCGGTAGGAAATTAAGGCTACGCCACCTACTGTCTTCGGTACAAGTTAATTATTAACCTCAACTAGCTTAGCACGCTAAACTAGTTGAGTCAAGAATTATTTTTCAGTTGGATCAATCAACGTTCTAATCGTTGGATTAGAAAGAAGCTTGGTCTACATGGATACCAGGTCCAAATGTTGTTGTTACAGTAATGTTTTTCATGTATTGACCTTTAGCTGCAGATGGTTTAGCTTTCACTAATACATCATGGATCGCAGCAAAGTTTTCAACTAATTTTTCGTTGTCGAAAGAAACTTTACCGATTGGTACGTGGATGTTTCCAGCTTTGTCAACGCGGTAAGTTACTTTACCAGCTTTTACTTCGTTGATTGCTTTTGTTACGTCCATTGTTACAGTACCAGTTTTAGGGTTTGGCATTAAGCCTTTAGGTCCTAATACACGTCCTAGACGACCAACAGTAGCCATCATGTCAGGTGTTGCAACAACTACGTCAAAGTCAAACCATCCGTTTTGGATTTTTTGAACCATGTCGTCGTCACCAACGAAGTCTGCACCAGCTGCTTCAGCTTCTTTTGCTTTATCTCCTTTAGCAAATACTAAAACAGTTTGTGTTTTACCAGTTCCGTTTGGTAATACAACAGCTCCACGAATTTGTTGGTCTGCTTTTTTAGGGTCTACGTTTAGACGGTATGCAACTTCAACTGTTGCATCAAATTTTGCAATGTTTGTTTCTTTCGCTAATGCTACTGCTTCAGCGACAGAATAAACTTTACTTGAATCCACTTTTTTCAATGCTTCTTGCATTTTTTTGCTCTTTTTAGCCATTTTGGTTCCTCCTTGATTGTGGTTATAACGGTTGTACCTCCCACGTGTCCTATACCTTTCAATACAGGGCCAACTGAGAAGCTACTTTCTTAGGGTGTAGATTATTCTACAGTGATCCCCATGCTTCGTGCAGTTCCTTCAACCATGCGCATTGCTGCTTCAACGTTAGCTGCGTTTAGGTCTTCCATTTTTAATTCAGCGATTTCTTTTACTTGATCGCTAGAAACTTTAGCAACTTTATTTTTGTTTGGTTCGCCTGAACCTTTTTCGATTTTTGCTGCTTTTTTCAATAATACTGCAGCTGGTGGTGTTTTTGTAACGAATGTGAATGAACGGTCTTCGTATACAGAAATCACAACTGGAATGATCAAACCTGCTTGATCAGCTGTACGAGCATTGAATTCTTTTGTGAATCCCATGATATTGATACCCGCTTGACCTAGTGCAGGACCTACTGGGGGAGCTGGAGTTGCTTTACCTGCAGGAATTTGCAATTTAACGATTTTTTCTACTTTCTTTGCCACGAGACATACCTCCTTAAGTCCGTGATGTGGTTAATTGGAGATGCATATTTCTCCTCCCACGTATTGTCAGTTGATCTTAAAACCAATTGACATATCATGTACATAACGAATGCACACTGATACAGTATAGCAAATTTTTCTCTTTTTTCAACAATTTTTTCTGATTATTTTCACCTTTATCCAAAAAAAAGCTAAATATCTGGTTAAAACGTGAAGAAATCTCTTTATAAATCGCTTATTTATGCTAAACTTACGCCTGTATGAACCTAATACATATTATATATAACAAATAAGTTCTTCTATTCTAATGAGGTGAAATAATGAAAGATCTAAAATACAGAAGTGTATTTGATATTATTGGTCCTGTCATGATTGGACCGAGCAGTTCGCATACTGCTGGAGCAGCAAGAATCGGAAAGATCGTCCGTAGTATTTTTGGTGATCAACCAGATTCTGTTGACATCTACCTATATGAGTCTTTTGCCAAAACCTATCGTGGACATGGTACTGATATTGCCTTAGTTGGAGGATTATTAGGCATGGAACCTGATGATTCTCGTTTAGCAGATTCGTTAAGGTTGGCTCATGAAGCAGGTATGGAAGTATTATTCGTACCTAAAAGTGAAAAAGCCGATCATCCTAATTCCGTCAAAATGTTGTTGAAAAAAGGCAGTCGAAAGCTTTCGGTTACAGGCATCTCAATTGGTGGGGGTAACATCCAGATTTCTGAATTGAACGGCTTCAAGATTTCATTAAGCATGGGAACACCAACCTTGATCATCGTCCACCAAGACGTTCCTGGCATGATTGCTAAAGTCACCAATATTCTTTCAGAAACCAACACCAATATCGGTACAATGACAGTTACTCGTGAGTCAAAAGGCGAAAATGCCATTATGATCATGGAAGTGGACGATCCTCAAGTAGAAGATACCGTAAAAAAACTAAAACAGTTACCAAATATTGACAGTGTCAATTATTTCGAGTAAAGGAGCAGACGAGGTATGTTTTTATCAATTGAAGAATTAGTCCAACAAGCACAAGACTACCCTAGCGTTGCCGAATTGATGATCGCAGTTGAGATGGAGATGAGCGGTCGTTCTCGTGAGCAGATCATCAAGATCATGGAAAAGAATCTACTCGTGATGGAACAATCTATCGCAGAAGGAAATGCCGGCGTAACTTCTGTCACAGGAATTACTGGCGGCGATGCCAAAAAGATGGACAACTATCTTTCTAACGCTGATTTTCTTAGTGGCGAAACAATCTTGACCGCGGTTCGTAATGCGATTGCTGTGAACGAAGTCAATGCCAAAATGGGATTGATCTGCGCAACGCCTACTGCGGGCAGCGCAGGAGTTGTCCCAGGTGTCTTGATGGCCGTACGTGATCGTTTGCAATTAACCCATGAACAACAACTCGACTTCTTATTTACAGCTGGCGCTTTTGGCTTGGTCATTGCAAACAACGCATCAATCAGCGGGGCTGAAGGTGGCTGTCAGGCAGAAGTTGGATCGGCGAGTGCGATGGCTTCGGCTGCCTTGGTTTGTGCGAAAAACGGCACAGCTCACCAAGCCGCCCAAGCGGTGGCAATCACGCTTAAAAATATGATGGGTTTGATCTGCGATCCTGTAGCTGGTCTCGTCGAAGTCCCTTGCGTTAAAAGAAATGCTTTAGGTTCGTCACAAGCATTCATCTCAGCTGATATGGCTTTAGCTGGCATCGAAAGCGTGATCCCACCTGATGAAGTAGTCGCTGCCATGTACCAAGTGGGCAGACAAATGCCTTCGATTTTCAAAGAAACAGCAGAAGGCGGACTTGCAGTGACACCTACCGCGAAACGACTAACGAAAGAAATCTTAGAAAAACAATCATAGTTACTTCTTATATCAAAAGCTGAATCAGACAATGCACAAAAATTCGTTATCGCCAAAGATATGCCGAATAACCATGGCAGCAAATTTGCTGCCATGGTTATTCGGTTTGTTTCTTACATCCTCTGCTTTGCTTCAAACACAAATTGCCCCATTTGTTCATAGAGATCCGCTTTGATTTGTTTAAAATCATGATGGACTAACTGATGATCACGTACGAGTTGTCTGCCATCCACCCATACATGGGCCACATTGGAAGCATTCGCTGAATAAACTAAGGCAGAATATGGATCAAAAATCGGAAACATATTCACAGACTGCGTCTCAACTACAATAAAATCTGCCTTGTTCCCTACAACAAGCTGACCAGTCTCTTTAAAATCTAACAATTCCGCCCCACCTCTAGTGGCTAAACGGACAATTTCCTTCGCTGGGAAAAGCGCACGATCTTTTTCAAAGGTTTTATGGAAATTGGCAAAGAGCTTCATTTGTGCAAAGAGGTCTAAAGTGTTGCCACTACTTGGACCATCTGTACCTAACCCGACAGTTAACCCCGCAGACAGCATGGCTTTAACTGGTGCTATACCTTTCGCTGATTTTGTGTTCGCGCCGATACAGTGCGCAATTCCGACTTGCTCTCCTGCTGTAGCGACCAAGGCAATATCTGCTTCTGTCATATGGATACAATGGGCCATGATCAACGGTCTGTTCATAAAACCTAAGTCTTTTAATAACTCGAATGGCGTTTGTTGATACTGCTTCACTAATTCCTGCATTTCATAGTCCATTTCTGCCACATGCAAGGTGATCGGCACATCGAATCGTTCACTCAATTCAACTGTCCGCTTCAGCCCTTCATAGGTATTGGTATTCGGCGCATGAGGAGCCAACGCAGGCGTAATCAATGGATGATCTTTCCACTTTGGCAGGAATGTCTCACAATAAGTCAAGCCGCCAGAAGGCTCTACATTATCACACACAGGCATATCAATGATCGTTTCACCAAGAATCGCACGAATCTTAAACTGATCACATACTTGCGCGACTTGATCTTCAAAATAATACATGTCACAAAAAGCTGTCACACCACTAAGCAACATTTCACTAATTGCATATGCTGTACTTGCTGCCACTAGCTCTGGCGTCATGAACGCTTCTAATGGAAATAAGAACCGTCGTAACCGATCTGGCACATCGTCTCCTAAAGATCGAAAAGGAATCATCCCAGCATGGGTATGTGTATTCACAAAACCTGGCAACAAGATGCCGCCTGCTCCATCGATGACTTCCTCCGCAGAAGCTATCCCTTCCTGCCATTCTCCTATCTCAATGATACGATTTTCTTCAATCCGTACATACCCGTTTTTGTATTCAGTCAGTTGATCATCCATCGTTAGAACGTGGACATTTTTTATCAGTGTACTCATAACAAAACACCATCACTTGGAAAAACCAGCGGATAAAATTCCTGTGTTTTCGTATTCATCATTCCTTTATCTGTCATTTTGATTGCAGGTGAAACTGGTAGTGACAACGTAGAAAACGACATGATCTCATTCATGTTTTTATAGCCTAGATTTTGCATTTCTCTACGCACAGTTTTTAAGTCTTGGCCTAACTCTTCAATTGGCGCTTGTGAAACGATCCCGCCAATCGGTAGCGGGCAAGTTGCTGTTAATTTGCCCTCTTTAACTACCACATAGCCACCTTGTAATTCCAACAATTTTTGCTGAGCCAGCAGAATGTCTTGGCAGTTATTCCCCATCACCATCACGTTATGATGATCATGCGCCCAAGTCGTCGCAATACTTCCTGGTTTTGAAATGGGTTCTTCCATCAAAGCATACGCCACATTGCCATTCTTTCCATAACGTTCCATCACGAGCAATAAGGCGCAATCTGAATTTTCCCAATCGAGGTACCCATCTTTCACCGGAATTTTCTTCGTGATCCGTTCTGTAAATGTACCAACCTCATGTTTACGAATAACATTACAACGAACACTTGCCAAATCCGTTTTGACTGGCAACCTTAGATCGTCTAAAGAAAGCTTTTTACAATGGACCGTTTGACTGTATGAAGTAGGAAATTGTTCGATTTTTTCTGGATAAGTGATCGCCTTACCTTGCCTGTAGACTTCTTTGCCCGATTTAAAGACCGCAGAAATAGCGAATGTGGATAAATCATCTAACAAAATAAAATCAGCCATTCGTCCAGGTCCAATCAATCCACGATCATTCAAACCCATTCTACGTGCAGGCGTATAAGTCGTCATATAGATTGCTTGTTCGATCGGCACCCCCGCCTCTACTGCCTTTTTCAAATTTTCATTTAAGTGACCAGTGAGTAAATCGTCTGCCATCACATCATCAGTGATGAGACAAGCATAGTCATAATATTCATTTTCTGTGATCACCGCCATATTTTCCGGTGTGATCGACTTGTTTTGGAATTGGATGAACATGCCGTTCTCAATTTTTTCTGCTAAGGATTCCGGAAACTGATGCGTATGATCAGAAGAAATCCCGCTATACATAAATGCTGCCAATTCTTCTTCGTAAATTTTAGGACAATGTCCTTCTAACGGCATGGTCGGACGTTTTTCTTTACATAGGTCAATAATTTGGCGAATCAGCGAAGTTGGTTCATGGGCAATGCCGTGAAAATTCATGGCTTCGCCTAAACAAATCACTTTTGGATTGTCTAACAACTTTTCTGTTTCAGCTAACCCAATGATGCCACCGGTAGTTTCTAGTTCAGGTGTAGTGGAAGGAACGGACGATGGGATTGCATGGAAAATATCTAATTCCGTTTCTGCAGCCATAAATTCAGTCAACCCTTCAAGCCCAAAAACATTTGCCATCTCATGCGCATCCGCAATCACTGTAGTCACACCAAATGGTAAAACGGCCTTTGAAAAAATACTTGGCGTAGTCATTGAACTCTCAATGTGCATGTGGCTGTCAATCAAGCCAGGAATCATGTATTTCCCTCGGCCATCAATTTCTTGAAGGATCTCCAAGTGACTCAGATCCTTTGTTGTGATGTAATAAAATTTTTCACCGCTGACTGTGACATGTTTCTTCTCAAAACATTGTTTGGCTGTGTTATACACTTGTGCATCTCTAATCAGTAAGTCAATCTTCACATTTTTCCCTCACTTTTATTGTTCTTAGACAAGAATAGGGGGCTGTGCGCTTCCGACACAACCACCCCAATGTTTATTTTTTCAATGATTTCCCGTTATAGGAAAATGTTTATTGGTTGATCAAACGATTCCAACGATCGATCCAGTCAGTCATTTGACTATTCACGAAATCAAAGTCAATATTTTTTGCGCGATCAGCAACTGCCCCATACGTCATATTACCAGCTTCTTCTTCACTCAACTCCACTTTATCATTCGTCGGTGCTTCATTTAATGAAAGTGCCTTTGTTTTTTGTGATTCTTCGCTAATTCTATAGTTGATGAATGAGTAAGCCAATTCTTTATTCGCTGCTTCTTTTGGAATATTGATCGTGTTGTAGTTCGCATATGTGCCACTTTCTGGTACAACATACTCGATCGTATCAGAATCTCCTTTGACGATATCATAAGCAAAATCCATCACGATCGCTGCTTCGATTTCTCCTGCTTGGAACATGTTTGCTAAGTCAGAAGATCTTGCATAGGTCTTAACGATATTTGGTTTCAATTCTTCTAAGGCTTCAAATGCTGCCTCACCATTGTCATCTTCAATCGCTACACCCGCATGATCACTTGCAATATACATCATCAAAGGACCGGCAGTCGTAGTAATTTCCGGGATCGAGATTTTTCCTTCTAATGCTGAATCCCAAAGATCTGACCAGCTAGTAATTTCTTTTCCAACTTTTTCTCTGTCGTAAACGATACCTACACTGTTTACAGCAATCGGAACACCCGCACCACTATCAAAGACTTCCTTCGCTCCTTCAGTTAAGTCCGCTAAATTCGGGATTTTTGATTCATCTAGTTTTTCAAATAATTCTTGAGAAGCGCCATCCGCTGAGTTCGCTTGCGCTAACTCAATCACGTCGATTCCTCTAGGATTACTGATTAATTTGTTGAAGCGATCGCCACTGTTCCCTAGATCCATTGTGATCTTCGCATCGAATTCTTTTTCAAAAGGATCCATTACATCGCTTTTCACGATATCTTCACTTAAACCAAATGTTGATACAACTAGATCTTTTGACTCTTTCGCTTCGGATGAATTAGTTTCAGATCCTCCACCGCAAGCTGTCAATACAAACATACTCGCTAAAACTACTGAACTTACTAGAAAGCCTTTTTTCACTGATTTTTCCCCTTTTCTTTGCTTATTTATCTTCCAAAAGAACGATTTTATCTTTTGGGAAATGCAGGTTGATTTGATCCCCTGCTTGGTAAATTTGTTTATCCGTACCGTTTACTAAGAACTTACCTAAAGCCGTTGTCACTTCATACTGGTAACTTTTCCCTAAAAATGTTCTGACTTTCACTTCACCTTTTACAACGTTATGTGTCGCATCAGAGGCAATCTCGATATCTTCGGGACGGATCGTCGCTACTAATCGTTCTGCTATCGGTTGCTCATAAGGTGTCTCAATGACATTCCCTGCTGCTTGATAGCGGATGCCTTCGATTGGTTCAACTGGAAAGAAATTTTCAAAACCGATAAAATGTGCAACAAAACGAGTTTTGGGATGCCGATAGATTGTTTCCGGTGTATCATATTGCTCGATAACGCCATTATTCATGACCGCGACTTTATCCGAGATCGAAAAGCATTCTTCTTGATCGTGGGTCACAAAAACTGTTGTGATACCAAGTTGTTGTTGAATACGTTTGATCTCGATCCGCATTTGGACACGTAGTTTAGCGTCTAAATTACTTAATGGTTCGTCTAAGAGTAGTAACTTAGGTTCAATAACCAATGCTCGAGCCAATGCCACTCGTTGACGTTGCCCACCTGATAGTTGTTTCGGGTAACGATCACCCAACTGTTCTAAGCCACAGATTGCTAACATATCTGCTACTTTCTTGGCGATATCCGCTTTATTTTCTTTACGCAATTTCAAACCGAAAGCAACATTCTCAGCAATCGTTAGATGAGGAAACAACGCATAGCTCTGAAATACCATACCAAAATTACGTTTATGCACAGGAACTTTCACTAATTCTTGATTTTCCAGAACAAAAGAGCCCTCATTCGGCGAAATCAATCCAGCAATCACACGTAGCGTCGTTGTTTTACCGCAACCACTGGGGCCTAATAAAGAAACTAGCTCTCCTTTTTCCATTGAAATAGACAAATCTTCTAATATATTTTGTTTTCCGTCATAACTCACACGGATATTGTTCAAATTTACAAAACTCACGGTTCTCCCCCTCATAGTTTCCAGTCATTCTCAAGTACGGTTCGATTTCTTCACTCAATAGTTAAGCGATTGAAGCCAATCCTAACGTTTTCTCAATAATAAACATCAAGAAAACGGTTAATACCATGATCATTACTGAAATCGCCGACACAGTCGGGTCATACGTATATTCAATGTAGCTCAACAATGAAGTGGGCAACATCGTTACTCCTGGTCCAGATAAAAACATTGAAACTGGTACATTATTGAATGAGTTGACAAAAGCCAGCATAAACGCCGCAAATATTCCAGAAGAAACATTTGGTAAGACGACTTGCATAAAAGCGCGGGTTTTGGTACAACCCAACGTCCAGGCAACTTCTTCAATCGAAAAATCTAATTGCTCCATGCTTGAACCTACGACGCGAATGATATACGGTAGGCTGATCAAAAAATGACCAATCAATAAAGCTTGGATCACCGGCAAGTTAAACTTGATCACAATGTATTGGAACAAGGAATAGCCGACAACGATACCCGGAATCATCGTTGGTGACAAAAAGAAATTTTTAAAAAGCTGTTTACTCTTCATGTGGTAACGAGAAAGTGCGTAAGAAGTCGGCACGCCTACTAATAAAGCTAACAGAGTAGCCCCTACGCCAATACTTAAACTCAATTTAAAGCTATTCATAAATGTTTCAGAACTTAGTGCTTTCTTGTACCATTCTAATGAGAATCCAT
Source organism: Enterococcus sp. AZ171 (assembly GCF_051714005.1). Classification (NCBI taxonomy): domain Bacteria; kingdom Bacillati; phylum Bacillota; class Bacilli; order Lactobacillales; family Enterococcaceae; genus Enterococcus; species Enterococcus sp. AZ171. Next base: position 2,630,719 of record NZ_JBIORA010000001.1, read on the forward strand.
CAATCGGAAATTGTATCGTCGATGATTGTCCAAAAGACGTTACAACAATAATCACTAATGGTAAAAACAAAAACGCAAAAACTAATACTGCGATGATCGTCATCCCTTTTTGCTTACGCATGATTCATTTCCCTCCGATCTAAACGTGCAGCAATCATATTCAATCCTTTATTCACGATCAGAGTCGTGATGATCATGATCAATGCAATGACACTTGCTGAAGTCCAATCACCTAAAGTCGATGCTTTCTGGTATAAGAAAGTCGCCATCATCATATTTTGGTTCCCACCTAAAAGTTGTGGTGTCGTATAAGCCGTCAATGTGCCTGTAAATACTAAAATACTGCCAACGATCACTCCAGGTATACAAAGCGGCATGACAATTTTATAGAACGTTTTAAACGGACTCGCACCTAACGTTTCGGCAGCTTCCAGTGTTTCTTTCTCAATATTTTCCATCACGCCAACAAGTGTCATGACCATGGTAGGTAAGAATAAATAGACAGACCCGATAATAATTGCAAACTCCGTATATAGTAAGGCGATGGGTTGTTCGATCAGTCCTATGCGAATCAAGAAATTATTGATTACTCCTGTCCTTCCTAAAATGTTGATCCAAGCAAAACTACGGATGACTGAATTGGTCAATAATGGAAACATCGTCATTGCCATCAATAAACTTTTCCACTTTTTACCCACACCTGCAATAAAATAAGCAGTTGGAATACCTAAAACGGCAGAAATCAACGTCACAATGACAGAAACGCGAATTGTTCGAAGAAAAATCTTCAAATTGAAATCATCTGTCAAAAAACTGGTGTAAGCACTTAGACTAGCACCTGTTTCAGTAAAAATAGTTGGCCATATAATATTGACCAATGGCAAAATCATAAAAAATAGTAATAAGATCGTTCCTGGCGCAATGATCAAATACGGAACATTCTTCCTCATTATTCTCCCCCTCATTCGTGTTCTGTCTCATTATAAGAAAAAATACGAACATTTTCAAGAAAACTTTGTAATATATTCAGAAAAAAACATGAGTTATATGAAAAACATCGTAAAAAACCTGCGTTTATCCGTTTTATACAAAAAATACTCGTATTCATTTTATTTTTTTTAGTTATCTATGTTTATCCGCCAAACGATTATTAGTAATTAATGCGAGTTAATTATCAAAAGTGTCGAGGAATACATCTCATACGAAACAGAAAATCAGTTTTCTGGAAACCCAAAAAGAGCAATTACCGAACATCCACCCAAAAACGTTCGTTAATTACTCTTTTTATTCGACTCAACTATTCCATAAAAACTGACTAACTTCTCGATCCACTTCTTCATTTTCATGAAGCATACTATGTGAAGCACCTTCACCTTCTTCGACCTTTTCCATTACAGGGTTACCATGTTGTTTCAATAAGGCGTAAACTGCCAATGCACTATTCAGCGGAACAGTTCCATCACTTAGCTCTACTTCACTCAACTGCCCTGCAACTAATAAAAATTGTGTGTCGGTAGGGAGATTCCCTATCATTGTTTGATAATCTTGATACCTTGAAGACACCACTGTTGGCCCATTTTCGAGTAAATCAGCTAAATTCTGACCGCTATCATCCACAAAGTCATTGAACGGTGCGCCTAGTGCTACAAACTTTTCAACTTGCGGTAAAGTTGTTTCTTGGCCATACGTGACTAGATAACGGAGGCCGCTGACTCCACCCATCGAATGTCCGACAATGTTCACTTTGTTGATTTGATCAGTTGTCTGCAAATAAACCAGACATGCACGAATCCATTCTGCTTGATTCCACTCATTATTTTCATTGTCTTCGAAAAGCACTTGGATCATTGGATTGGTTGCTTCTTTTGATAACTCCCCTTGCGCTTGAACGTTCCCATTAGTATCTACAGTCAATGTCAATTCTTGTTGCCCTTTGCTTTCTCCTTCTAACCGATCGATCATTCCTTTGAATGAATTCACTGTTCCTTTATATCCGTGAACAAATAAGGTAGGCACACTCCCCTTTTCTACGGATTCTACTTGGCTTGTCCTCGTTGTTTCAGTAGAGGCAGTTTCTTTTTGGCTCTTGTTTTCTTGCGTTTGACAACCAGAGAGGATTAGCAGTACCAGCAACACCATGCCACTTAGCACCCGATTAAAATTCACTTCATTTTGTTTTATCACTTTTCTCACTCCTTTCATTCAAGACAAAAAAGAGCTGAGATGACTAGGCATCCCAACTCCTCCATTATTCTGATCACTGTTTAGTCGATTTTATCTACTTGATCAAAATCAAGCTCTGTACTTGTTTCACGACCGAACATGTCAATGTTTACTTTTAGTTTTTCTTTTTCTTCATCGACTTCTGTCACTTGACCTTCTAATCCAGCAAAAGCTCCTTCGATGATCTTAACAACTTCGCTAACTTCTACTTTCAGTTCGTTTTGACGTAAACTCATACCGATTGAACGTAAGATATGATTTACTTCTTCCGGTAATAAAGGTGCAGGCTTACTTCCTGCTCCGTGAGAACCAACAAAACCTGTAACGCCCGGTGTGTTACGGACAACATACCATGAAGCATCTGACATGATCATTTCTACTAAGACATATCCAGGGAATGTTTTATGAACGATTTCTTTTTCTTTCCCATTTTTCACTTCAGTTTCTGTTTCTTCAGGAACAACGACACGGAAAATAAAATCAGCCATTTTCATACTTTGCGCACGTGACTCGATATTTGCTTTTACTTTGTTTTCGTATCCAGAGTATGTATGCAATACATACCAATTTTTTTCAAAAGATTCCATTGAAGGCTCCTCATTTCATTTGTAAAATAAAAAAACCTCAGTTCCCCGAAGCTTTTCCTCTCTTTGATTATAGCACCGTTTGCTGGTTTTTACTAGTGACTTATTTTTAGTTCTTTAGTAATTTAAAAAGCGTTATTTATTCTTGTTTTGGTGCAGAAATTATATTATCTACTGTTTTTTTGAAAAAAAATAATTCCTTAAAAAGCTTATTTTATAAAGATGAATCAATAAATTTTTTTATTTTTTGTTATTCAGCGAAAAGGCATAGGAAAATACATACCCATGTCAATATTATTTATTCCTACAATGTACAATTATAGTCATAAGGCATCTTATTGAGCTTTAAAGAACTTTACGAGAGGAGGTATCCCCATGGAAACAATTAGACAACTCATTGCAACGGTTTTTGATTGGTTAGATTCTCTCGCCTTGATTCTCTCCTGTCTCACTGTTTTCTTTTTAAGTTTAAAAGTCTCATCTTTAGAAAAAGAAGTAAAAATACTAAAAGATACTTTTGAAAACCATTCAAAATAAGAGTCATGTTGTATGAATCAATACATATCTACATTTTCAGATAGTCCGATCAGTTCAAACTCTCCCTAAATAAGCAAACAAGAAATCTCTTTTAGCCTCATATATTAAAAATATGTTCAATCTCGTATTGTGTTTCAAATCTATGTAAATCAGCTAAAAATTCATTCTTCAACTTGCTCGCTCCAATCAATTCTAATCCCATAATAAAATCCTTTATTTTATTACTGACAGCCTCTCCTTCGATGTGCGCAAGTACAAGTTGATAAAACCGATGATATATTTCAGTTTCTCGCTGAAAAATAATTCTACGTCGAGTCTCACATAGTTTTTCCAAATAATACTTAGCTAATTTTAGCTCTTCTCTTTCAATCATCAGTAAAAACACATTATTATAAATACCTGATAATATGGAATGGAAGCTCTCCAACTCTCCTTTTTTCATCACATTCTTTTCTACTTCTTTCAATCGCTGTTTGATGTAACTTGTTTCAAATAAATAGATGAGAGTAGCAAAAGTCGTCATTTCAAATCTTCCCCACTCATCGATTTTCTCTAAATAATCAGATAATCTTTTCAGATAGTTAGTATCTTTTTTATTTAATTTTTTTACACCACCGATTCCCTCATACCACTTATAATTTTTGACAGCAAGATAATTTCTTATGACGACTAAATCATCTGAGTATTCTACTTCTTGGGCTAGTTTTTTTAATTGATAATTGATTGCACCACTATTTTTTTCTAGATTCCGGAATATTTTCTTCAAACTCAAATTTTTTTGAGATACTTTATCTCCATCAAGATAAAACATGAATTCATCGATCGTCATATTCAAGCGTTCTAATAATTCTAAAAAGACTAATAATGGTAAATGATTTTTCCCATTCTCATATTTAGCTAACGTTTCCCGCGAAACAATTCCATCGGCTAGCTTTTTTTGAGAGATGCCTCTGTCAACACGCATTTTTTTTAATAATTCATGAACTTCCATATGTTCCTCCTTACTTAAACTAGCAAAGCAAAAGAATCATCAATGATTCACAAAAAACTTGTTGAAATTTCACGGTTACTATCAAAAAAAATAGAGCTTCCAATTGATTGATAATCATGGATAGCTCGCCTTTTATTTAGATAAACTTATTGAATTATTGCAAGATCCATGCAAACAGACTTTGGATCGCTGTATCCATCACGAAAAACATTAGTCCGAAGATGATCGACGTTTCGATAACGACTAGTGTATCTTTACGTAATTGTTTTTTACTTGACCAAGTCACTTGTTTCATTTCATCTTTTACACTTTTAAGAAATTTCATCGTAAGCCTCCTCCTTGTTATTTTGTCTCTTTATGTAATGTGTATTGATTACAATATTTACAAAATTTGTTGATTTCCAAACGCTCGCCGCTTTTTCCTTCACTAATCGACTTCGTATAGTTTCGAGAACCACAAACGGAACATGCTAATGCCGCTTTTTTCTTTGCCATCCGTTTCCCCTCCTCACTGAAAACCAAATTTATACCATACTACATTATCATGTAAATTATTTTATGTCAATTAGTGATCATACGCTCTACTGTTTTTATTTTAGTTATGATATGATTACTTAAAGGATTTTAAAAATGAACAATCTGGAGGTATGACTATGCTATTAAAAACTCTTGTTTACAAGAAAAAAGATTTGACTACCGTCTCTGAGACAAGCAACTTGGAAGAAGCACTAGAAATTTTAGAAACATCCGGTTACCGTTGTGTACCGATTCTTGATACTTCCGGAAATATTTTCCGTGGGAATATTTATAAAATGCACATCTATCGTCACAAAGCAAATGGCGGCGATATGACTTTACCAGTCACTCATCTATTGAAAAACGCAACAAAATTCATTTATTTAGATACTTCTTTCTTTAAAGTATTCTTTACGATCAAAGAGCTTCCATACATTGCTGTACTTGATAGCCAAAACCATTTCTATGGGATTTTGACACACAGTACCTTACTTGGTATGTTGTCTCAGTCTTGGAGCGTAGAACAAGGAAGCTACGTCTTGACGATTGCTTCGACAGGTAAACAAGGTGACTTAGCGGCGATTTCAAAAATCATCGCAAAATATAGTAGCATTGCTAGTTGTATCACTTTGGATATCGAAAAAGATGAATACATCCGTCGTACCTTGATCACTCTACCAGCTCATACAGAAAAAAGTGTCTGTGATTCGATCGTCAATCACTTAGAAAAGAAAAATTACAAGGTGATCGAAATTGAAAATTTACAAGATACTGATAAATAAAAACCTGTTTAGTGGTTGATATTTACTAACTATTTTTCGAAAAATCATATTTCAAAAAAGCCAGAAATCCCAAAATCATTTACGACTTTTGGAATTCCTGGCTTTTTTACTCGATTAAAAACAATCATACACGATCGTTGAATTTCACTGCATGGTCTAGATAATACATCAATGGCGCAGAAACAGCCATCACGATAAATTCACTTAACGCAAGTGTACCATACGTTGTCCAAAACGCTTGACCGCCAGTTGGTACTAACATATAAGCAATCATAAACATACTGATTGTAAAGAACGCTGTATTTAATGCTAAGCGCACTTTGACATTTTTCACTTTATTTTGGATAAGTGCCGTTAGTCCTAATGCAAGTAGTGTTTGACCACCACCGAAAATCACATCCATGACACCAAAACCATAAATGGCATTATAAACGATCACGCCACCTAAGACACCCCATAATAATTTTCGATTGAATACAACTAAATGATTCAAACTTTCTGAAATACGAAATTGGATTGGCCCCGAAGACACAGGTGCTACCAAAATCGTTAACGCTAGATATAAGGCCATGATCAACCCATTAATAACGACTACCATCAGTCGTTGCCTACTCTTTGTTCTCTCCATATTCTATTCCTCATTTCTCCTAGTTTTGTTAATGCGGGATGGTTGATGAACCGCAAGGCGTATTATAACATAACAATTCTAGATTACAACCTTCCCTCCACCCCACCATTTCAGCATTTTTACCTTACCCTGAAAAGATTGTTATAAAAAATAAAAGAAATAAAAACAAGCAAGACACCTCGAGTAGTTAGCGCAAGACCTTATTGAACAGCCTCATTGAGAGATTGAGGCTTGATAGATAAAGGAATCGCACTCTTCTTATCAAAAAAATGAGTGTCGCTGTTGACTAATACTCTCCAGACAATTCTTTGTTTCTATCTTTTACCTACGTTTTTTCGTTTGTTCTTTATTGTATTTTCTAACTTAACTTCTTTTTCATTTCCCCAAACCTCTGCTATAATAACCAAGATTGTAATTCTTTTGACAATAATGACGAGATGCTTTGTTGAACCTTCAGTGGTTGACTCTATTATTCAACCACTGCTTACTCAGGGTGAGACGATTTAGTAAAGCATCGTTGATCTATTTACATGACTAAAACCACAAGTATTCACAGCTGTTGATTAAATCTGACACTGCTTGCTCTCCTTTTGACTATGTCACCTTGCTATCGTATGTTAATGAGAACTCATGAAGGAGCCCGACAAGACTTGTTTTCTCAACTCAGGTACACGATACTTTGGTGCATTCCAGGAGGAAAAAATGAATTTTCATTATCACCTATTAATCAACCAAGCTGCTGGTAGCGGAAACGGAAAGAAAACAGCGGATAAGATTTTACCAATTTTGGATCAAAAGAAACTTTCCTATACGGTTCACTATAGTGAATATAAAGGGCACGATGCCCTTATAGCGGAACATTTAGCCGAAAATACCCTCATTGAATGGGAAGAGGATATCGATGCTGATACTATCGGATGGTACCCACTTCTCATCGTCATTGGAGGAGATGGTACGCTTCATCAAGTCCTGAATACGTTTCATCATTTATGTGTATCTTTTCCTGTCGGCTTCATACCAGCCGGCTCAGGCAATGACTTTGCTCGTGGAATTGGGTTAAGTAGAGATCCAGAAAAAGCTTTAGAAACGATTTTAGCAACCAAAGAACCACAAAAAATAAATGTGTTGCATTATGAAGAAAAAGTAAACGATCGCGAAGGGCTGGCACTCAATAATTTCGGGATTGGTTTAGATGCAGCAATCGTTCATACTACGAATCATTCCAATGCAAAAAAACGATTGAATAAGTATAATTTAGGCTCGCTTTCTTATATTTTTTCTTTACTATATGCTCTTTTCTCACAAAAAGGCTTTCCGATTCTTGTAGATATTGGTGGGAAACGTGTGAATTTTAAAAAAGCCTTTCTATGTACGGCAACTAATCATCCTTATTTTGGTGGAGGAGTATCGATTGTTCCTACTGCAGATGTGACCAAGCCAACTATCGACTTCGTGGTTGTTGAACGAGTAAATCTATTTAAAATCGCTTGGTTGCTTCTTTTATTATTACAGAAGAAACAAATGCACTCGAAGTATTTCCATCACTATACAACAAGCAAACTTCGAATTGTTTCTACTATTCCCCAATATGGTCAAGAAGATGGGGAAGATTTAGAAAAACAATCGTTTGATTTACAACTAACAAATAAAACACAGTTATTGTGGTGTGAAAAAATAGTAATGAGGGAGGAACAGTCAGCCTCTTGATCTGTGGAAGTTCTTCAGATGGAGCATCTACCTTTCCAATGAAAAGACACCCGAAACGTTAGCGTTTCGGGTGTCTTTTCTGGGCTGATACTTCACACTTCCAACTGATGTTGCCTGTTTATGGTCGAATGTTCTCCATACCGATCATTGGATCAATCCATTGCTGTTCCACAGCTTCGGTTGTGAGAATGTAATTATCAGGTAATTTTGGCGTTTCAGCTTCTTTCACTTCATTTTTTTCTTCTTCGATGGCAAAAAGCGAAACTTCCTGCGCTTGGTCAGTTGCCTCTTTACGGTCCTCTATTTGTTTTGTTGGCTCAGACACTTGTTCAATGGCTGCCGAATACGTTCCTTCTTCAAATGGATCATCACCTGTCAAGGAATCTTCATAAGCGGCTAATTTCGTACGCAGATTAAGAGTCATTTCGTTATCTTCGATCCGCTTCTTCAGTGTCGTCAATCGAACAGCGGATTCGTTTTTTGCACATGTCAAATATGCTTGCTCTTCCCCTAACAAAATCAATAATTCCTTACTACGAGTAACCGCTGTATACAACAGATTCCTTTGGAGCATTCGTTGGTATTGATGAACCATCGGCAAAATCACCATCTTAAACTCGCTACCTTGGGATTTATGGATCGAGCAACAATAAGACAGGGTGATCTTATTCCATTCATTTCGTTTGTAACTCACTTCATTGGCATCAAATTGGATGACGAGTTCGTCCACCTTATCTTCCGAATCTTTTGCTAAAACAATTCCCGTGATTACCCCCATGTCACCATTGAACACATTTAATTCTGGCGTATTGACCAAATGGAGTACTTTATCCCCGATTCGATAAACTGTATCATTCCAGTGAACTTCTTTCCGATTCCCACCGCCTGGATTGAAAATATTTTGCATCATTTTATTCAAGGCATCGATACCAGCTGCACCGCGATACATCGGTGCCAACACCTGAATATCTTGTGCAGTAAATCCTTTGTTTTTCGCCTTTTCCACGATTTTAGAAATCAATGGTTCGATTTGATACGCATCACTTGCAAAGAAAGAGCGATCCTTTTGATTTTTCGTAAAATCTGCTGGCAATCTTCCTTCTTTGATCTCATGAGCCAAAGGAATGATACTTGAGCCATCGCCTTGACGATAGATCTGATTCAATTCGATTTTAGGGATTTGATCGATTTCTAATAGATCATGCAAGACTTGCCCAGGACCTACTGATGGTAGCTGATCCTTGTCCCCTACTAAGATCACTTGCATATTCGTAGGGATCGCCTTGAACAGTGTATTGGCCAACCATGTATCAACCATCGACATTTCATCGACGATCAATAAGCCACCGTCTAATTCCTTCGTGCTGATTGAAGGGGTTTTTTCACGACCATTCAAACCTAAAAGCCGGTGGATCGTACTAGCTGGCAAGCCAGTCGTTTCATTCATCCGTTTAGCAGCCCGTCCTGTGGGTGCAGCTAAGAGGATCGGAAAAATCTCTTGTGTATATTTCGTCGGATCAAGATCTAAGCCGTTTAACTCTGCAAACAGATGAACGATGCCATTGATCACTGTAGTTTTTCCAGTTCCTGGACCACCAGTCAAGATAAATAGTGGTGAGCGAATCGCTTCAGAAATCGCTTCTTCTTGTGAATCCCCATACTGGATACCAAACATTTTCTCAATTCGTCGAATATTCTTTTTAATTTCTTTTGGTTCGTACTTGATTTCCTTTTTTCGACTCAACAAGCGTTGGATCGAATTGCCAATCCCCCATTCAGAAAAATACAAACTATTTTCATATAGATTCGTTTCTTCTTGTTGGATCTTTCCCTCTTCCACTAACTGAATAATGACAGTCGCTACTTGATCCGGTTCGATTTCGATTGGACGACTTGATTCCAAGATTTTGATCGTCTGCTGCAATAAAGATTCAGCAGGCACATAGGTATCACCGGTTTGGATCGCCTGTTGGAAAATCTGGTGCAAGATCGCTGCTCTGATGCGTCGTGGCGAGTCAGCAGCAATGCCGATTTGTTCAGCTAAGTTATCTGCACGTTTAAAGCCGATTCCTTCAATCTCTTCGACTAATTGGTAAGGATTTTCTTGAATGATATCCAACGCTTCATTTTTGTAAGCTTGATAGATACTAAAGGCTAATTGACTCCCAAATCCGTAACGGTTCAACCCCATGATCACTTGATCCATTCCATGATTCAAACGGATCGTTTCAGCAATCATTTCTCTTTTTGGCTTCGTTAAACCTGAAATCTGTTGCAATTGCGCAGGATCTTCGATGATTTTTTCAATCGCATCTTCACCAAGCAGTTCCACGATTTTCTCTGCGGTTTTTTTTCCGATACCGGGAAACTTGTCACTTGATAGGTAGTTGACGATCCCGTTGGCTGTCGTCGGCTTTTCCTGTTCGTAACGCTCTACCTTCAACTGTCTGCCATATTTAGGATGATCAACTAGCTCACCATAAAAACGATACACTTCGTTCTCTTGGATATCGCCAAAACTACCAGTTGCGACAATTTCTTTTTCCCGATAATCAACACTTGTTTCACTGACTTGGATGAGCAATACTTTATAAAAATTACTAGGATTTTGAAAAAAGATAGCGGCAACTGTGCCGACAAAATAAGGCATTTCTTCTGGCTCCATCGAGGCCGCCTCCTTTATTTATAGTAAAGGCTCTGGCTGTCCATTACCTAAAAAATCCACCTGATTCCATACTTTAAGGTCATATGGTAACAGATTGTTTGGTTCTCCTGTTTCTAAAATCGTCAAGCTACTATTGAATAAACCGCCCATTTCTCGTAACTGACCTAATTCTTTACCAGTCATCCACTGGATCGCAGCAGTTAAAGAGGCACCATGCCCTACAAATAGAATAGGCCCTTGATGTTGACAGACTGCATCCGCAACAACGGCTTCGATCCGCGTGATTGCTTCGGTGATCGGCTCTCCTTCAAAAGGTGTTGGATCATATTTATCTAAATGATTTCGTAAATTAGGTAAGTTCTCTGGAAATTTTTTGTACATCTCTTCGATCGACTGTCCTTCCAGTTTTCCTAAACCTAATTCTCTTAATTTATCTGTATAAATGATTTCTGTCGGATGGTCCAATTCTTGATTGATCCCTTTTGCTGTATCTCTTGCACGTTTTGCCGTACTGCAATAAATAGCTTCAAAAGGAACAGACTTGACCATTTGGCCGAATGTCTTGATCTCCTCATAGCTTTGAGGTAACAACGGTGAGTCTCCTTGGCTTCCTTGAAAGCGTCTTTCAAGATTCCATTCCGTTTTACCATGTCTTGTAAAGTATAGTTCCATAGATGTTAGACTCCTCACTCCGTACTTGTATATATATACTATCATATAGGATTTTCCTGTTGGACCGTGTAGAAAAGCTTGTTTCTAAAAAATAGAGGCTTTCGCCAATTGAATATCGCTAAAAATCGACTGTAAAAAAACTGTGCTATCGTTTATGTAGTCTTGTTTTCGATCAGCGATGTTCACGAAATATACTTCATCCACACCCTCGATCAAGGAAATGCAAAAGGAAGCTCCTACTCTATCAAAACGAAGGTTGAGCAGCAAGAGAAACTATTTTCTCAACTTCGTCTTCTTAATAGGAGCGAAACCTCTCTTTACAACCTTTAGTCTAGCTTATCATTTTCGTAATGATGTGTTAACTCTAAATTTGGGAAACCTTGTTGACGCAATGCCTCATACACGATCATTGCCGCTGTATTCGATAGATTCAATGAACGGACGTGTGTATCATTCATAGGGATACGTAAGCATTTTTCTTCATGCTCGCGCATAAAGGGTTCCGGTAATCCAGTTGTTTCTTTCCCAAACAAAAAGAAATGCTCTTCGCCATCTGCAAAGTTTTCATCACTGTATACTTTATTCGCAAATTTGGAGATCAAATGTAACTTTCTATCGCCTAAGTAAGCCATAAATGCTGGTAGATCTGCATGATACGTGATATCCACATCATGCCAATAATCAAGCCCCGCTCGTTTCAGCTGTTTATCATCTGTTGAAAATCCTAGTGGTTCGATCAAGTGTAACGGTGTGTTGGTCGCTGCACATGTTCGTGCAATGTTTCCTGTGTTTGCAGGAATCAAAGGTTCAAATAAAACGATGTGGTTCATACTATTCATCCTCTCATGTATATGTGAAATCCATTTTAGACTAAATCTTGATTTTTGCATAAAAAAAAACGTATCAACTCGGTGTCAGTCACTGCGAGTCGTTACGTTAGTGAAGCTCTTTTCACTATCTTTTATCAGAACAGGAACCTGATAAAAACCAATGAAAAAACAACTTGTTGCTACTATATCACCATTAAACGCTTTTTGCAACCTTAACTCTATAATATTCTTATTGGAATCGTTTTCTCTTATTTCCTTTTAACAATTCTACGTCAATTGTAATTTTTCTAAGGGGTTCTTCCATCAGAGCCTCTTTTATTTCTTTTGCTACTTGCCATTCCAGTGGCGACATTGCCAAGAGATCACGGCGATTTTCTTCAGGAATCGTAAATTCATACGTCACACGTTGACGTTCCACTGACGCCATTGATTCCATGAATTTGTCAACAACACGTTCGTTAGAATAATGGTGTTTTTCTGGCTGATCTGGATAAAAAGCTTGGCGTAATTCTTTTAAATAGCCTGATTGTGGAACGACTTTTAATACCATGCCGTCATCTGCAAGTACTCGCTGAAACTCTTGATAGTGAGAAGGCGAGAAAATATTCAATATCGTCGAAAATTGTTGATCCGCAAAAGGCAAATTCGTTAAATCCGCGACACACCAAAATGCTTGCATCGGCTGTTCAGTGGCTGCATAGACACCTTCTTTCGCGATATCAAAGCCAATTGCTTGTTTTAATGGTTGTAATTGATCGATGGCCGCCAAAAAGCTCCCTTCTCCACAACCGACATCTAGAACAGTCGCATCACTTGGTAGATGCTTAGCTAACTGTTCGATCAATGGTTGATACATACCTGATTGGATCATTCGTCTTCTTGGAGCAAACATACCTTGATCATATTCAGTTTTGATTGCGTGAGATAAAAAATACAACGTTCCCTTTTTAGATAAATCAAAACGATGATTCTTTTGGCAAATAAGCCCATTCGTGGTCGATAAAAAGGATGCTTGACATAACGGACAGCGGAACATTTGGGCATTCTCTGATAAAAATAGTCGACTCTGGTCTATTTTCTTTAACATAGTGATTATTCATTCCTTTAAAATACGTAGTGAGATAGTCATATAAAGATAAAAAACTTTCTTTAAAAACATTCGTTATCCGATGTTGCCTATCATGCTATCCCCTTCATCTTACCGTTTGAAGAGCGCTTTAGCAACTGTAAAAACTATGGTATAATTTCAACAAAAGTAGACATAATAAAGGAGCAAGAATATGATCAAAGAATTTTGTGCGGAGAATTATACATCGATCCCGTTAGCCATCGCAAATGGAGCCAATCGGATCGAATTATGTGACAACCTAGCAGTAGGTGGCACTACACCAAGTACTGGTGTCATTGAAGAAGTATTGAGCTACGCTAATGAAAAAAGTGTACCTGTCATGACGATCATCCGACCACGTGGTGGCGATTTTGTTTATAATGATATCGAATTGAAAATCATGCACACTGACTTGATTGAAGCCAAAAAACTAGGAACTGATGGTGTAGTGATCGGTTGCTTGACTCCTTCTGGTTGGTTAGATGAAGAAGCACTGGAAGTCTTGATCGACTCCGCAGAAGGCCTACAGATCACCTTCCACATGGCGTTTGATGCGATTCCTCAAGAACGTCAATACGAAGCCATCGATTGGTTGGTTGAACATGGCGTTCATCGTATCTTGACACATGGCGGTGTTGCCGGTACAAACATCGAAGATAATTTTGCACACTTAAAACAGTTGATCGCTCATGCAGACGGTCGAATCATCATTTTACCTGGTGGTGGTATCACTTCAGAAAATGCACAAGTAGTTGCTGATGCTTTAGGAGTCCACGAAGTCCACGGCACCAAAATCGTTCCTTTATCTGAATAAACAAAAATAAGAGGTCGGGACAGAAGTGTTCAGCCTCGAGAAATAAGGCGCCATCCACGAAAATTGTTCTTCAAATTTTTGTGGATGGCGCCTTATTTCCGAAGAGGTTACTTCTGTTCCCGCCGTTTATTCGGTTTTAGGTGGTACAGAGGACTAATGTCCCAGACACTATTTTAGCTCTATTATCTTACATAAAATACCCCATAAACAACGAAGCGATATTGAAATAGATCAATACACTGGTCAAGTCACTCAAGGTCGTAATAAATGGCCCGCTGGCAACGGCAGGGTCAAAGCCTAAACGATCCATCAACATCGGGATCAAACTTCCCGCAAGATTTGCCACTGTGATCGCAAATAGCATCGCAATACCAATAACAAAGCCTAGAATAAAGTTCTGCTTCCAAAATCCTACGATCAAGAAGATCGTTAGGCCAGTCACAGCGCCGGTCACTAAACCCGTCAATACTTCCGCCACGATCAACCGAACAAAGCCCTGATCTTTTTCATCTGAAATCGCTAGGCGACGTACAGCGACCGCTAACGATTGTGTACCGGCGTTTCCAGCCGTCCCTGTGATCAAAGAAATAAAGACAGCTAAAATACTTGCTTCACTGACCAATTCTTCATAATGACTGATCAAAGAGGCAGTTGACATACCTAAAAATAATAAAGTGATCAACCAAGGTAAGCGGCGAGAAGCTGATTTTACTGGATTCTCATTGATTTCTTCGACGTTGACCCCCGCCAATCCAGAATAGTCACTCGCGGCTTCATCATCGATAACGTCAATGATATCATCGACAGTCACGATCCCTAATAAATGATCATCATAATCCGTGACAGGCAACGCAAGAAAGTCGTAGTCACGGAAAGTTTGTGCCACATCTTCTTGGTCATCGCCTACGTGAACAGATAATACCCGTTCACTCATCAAATCAGAGATCATCGCATCATCATCATTGACGATCAAATCACGCAACGAGATAACCCCAACAAGTTGATTGTCCTGATTGACTACATAAATGTAATAGATCGTTTCTGCCACATCTGCTTCATTTTTCAAGACATACATCGCCGAACGAACGGTTTGGTTCGCAACGATCGAAATAAATTCGGTCGTCATGATCGCCCCAGCCGTTTCATCTTCATAATGCAAGAGGTCTTTGATCTCGCTCGCATCTTCTGCTGCCATCAAGCTAAGATATTTCGCCACTTGTTTCTTATCTAATGTATTCAACAAATCGACCGCGTTATCGGTATACATCTCTGAGAGCATTTCCGCAGCATAACTAGGACGCATTTCTGCTAAATATTCCTTCATATATTCGTTATCTTCTTCAATGACATCGAACATATCCGCCAATTCCTTTGGCGAAAGATAGGTATAAATCTGTTGACGATCTGCTTCCTTAAGGGATTGATAGAATTGCCCCTGTTCGTAGATATGCATCTCCAAGAAGTTATTTCTAAAATCTTGAATATTGTTTTCTCTTAGATCTTGAGCTAACTGGGCAAATCTTTCCTCTAATTCTTGATTTTCGTCCAAACCAATCTCACCTCACCTTAATCTTCAAATCGTTTCACTATTGTTGCCATATCTTTTGCTAAAGGCTGTTTGAATGCTAATAATTTTTCTGTAAACGGATGATAGAACTGTAAGTCATAACAATGCAACGCCTGTCTAGCTATGTCTTGATCCATCCTTCCCCCATACATGTCATCGCCTAAAAGAGGACACCCGATCGCAGAAAAATGCACTCTGATCTGATGCGTGCGCCCCGTATGCAATTGGATATCAACGAGTGCAATCTCTGCTGATCTGTTTTCTAACCAGTATTCCGTTTGCGCACTTTTCCCCGTAGAAGAAACTTTACGTTTTAATAATGATGTCATATCACGAGCAATTGGTAAATCGATCTGCCCATGCGCTTTCAACGTAGCCACATCGCCACTGACCAAGGCTTGATATTTTTTGACGAACTTCTTTTCGCGAAGCTGTACGTCCAATTTTGCATGCGCAAAACCATGCTTTGCAAAAAGCATCAATCCTGAAGTATCTCGATCTAGTCTAGTCACTACGTGGATCACCTGATTTTCATAGCCTTGTTGTTTATAATAAGCTTTCACTCGATTCGCCATCGTACCGGTAGGATGGTATTGTGCCGGTATCGAGGATACTCCAGCTGGTTTATTGACGACTAAGAGGTGTTCATCTTCATAAACGATCTCGATCGGTGTTTCGTCTAAAAGAACCGTTTCATGCTCGCCTTCTGCTGGAATCACAATGGTTACCTTATCATTTTGAGCCAAAGAAAACAAGACGTTCTCAACCTGATCATTGACCATGATCGTGCCGCCTTGAAACTTGATTTTCGCTAGTAGCCCTTTGGAGATCCCTTTTTCTTTTAAAAAATATTTTACTTGTTGCGCTTGCTCTTTTTCATAGATCCATGTAAACTCCATTACTAAACCTCACCAATAAAGGCATCTTTCACACGGTGCCAAAAATGCATATGTCGATAAGAAGCAAAGTGGATTCTTTCTTCTGCAATCCGATAATAAATGGCTCGTATATTATTTTTTGAAACGTCCAATTGATCAATCGTCACCAAATAATCTGCGGTATTCTCTAAACGAATTTCCACCCATTCATCTTGAGCAATGACCATCGGCGCACCTAGCGTACGAAAAACGCGGTTATTCAATGAAGCAATCTCTGCTAATTGAAATGCATTGATACTTGGATGGATCACAGCCCCACCAACACTCTTATTATAAGCAGTCGATCCGGTAGGCGTAGATAATGCCAAACCATCACCACGGAAGCTTTCAAATAGTTCGTTTTTGATATACACATCTGCTACCATCGTTCGGTTAGAACGCTTGATTGTCGACTCGTTCAAAGCAAAAAAATGTTGATCAGGCTTATCATCTAAATAGCTGATTCGAACGTCCAGCAACGGGTAGCTGACACTTTGCTCACGATTAGTTTTCAGGCTATCGACTAGTTCTTCTAATTCATAGTCCCGCCAGTCCGTATAAAAGCCTAGATGCCCTGTATGGACGCCTAAAAAACGCACATCGTTCAAAGCATGGCTAAATTGATGGAACGCTGCTAATAGCGTCCCATCCCCACCAACTGAAATCACTAACTCTGGCTGTTGATCGTCGATTTTGATATTTGCTTGAGCCAAAAGATTTTTCAATCGTTCGGTGACTGCTAATGTTTTGGGCTCCTTGTTATGAACGATCGCTACCTTCATCTTTTGCCTCCTCATGTTTATTCTCTTGATTGATCAATGAGCGATAATAGGCATCTTCAGATTTGCCTCTGCCATGTGAGAATAACCGTTGTGCTTCTTGGATTTCTTCACGAATATTCGACATTTCTTCGTCGAGTTGATACGCGGCTTCCGCTGCACGTTGTAATCGTTCACTCATTTCTTCCGGAAATACACCTTGATATTTATAATTCAACGAATGTTCGATCGTTGCCCAAAAGTTCATCGCTAACGTTCGAATTTGAATTTCTGCTAAAATTTTCTTTTCACCACTGATCAATTGGACTGGATATTCGATCACTAAATGATACGAGCGATACCCACTCGCTTTTTTATTGGTGATATAATCTCGCTCTTGTAATACTTTCATGTCTTTTCGGTTACGGATGATCTCAACCACCTGATGGATATCTTCTACAAATTGACACATGATTCTTAGCCCAGCAATGTCTGACATTTCTTCCTCTAAACGCGCCATTGGGATATGACGCAATTGAGACTTGGTAACGATGCTTTCTACCGGTTTGACCCGCCCCGTCACAAACTCGATTGGGACATGGCGATTTTGTTCTCTAAATTGTTTACGTATTCCTCTTAGTTTTACTTTTAATTCTGATACTGTTTGTTCGTAAGGTGCTAAAAACTCTTCCCAGTCTCGTTCCATAATCTATACCTCTACTTTGTTAACATTCATAGATATTCTAACATATAAACATAGTTTTTTTGCACCTTCTGTCTTTGAAGTTGACCAAAAACAAAAAATTAGGCAAAATAAAAGAAAAGGGGCGAAGCCAATGACTGAAATGTTAGAGATCGAATTTAAAACATTGCTAGCTAAGGAAGATTACACGCGTTTGCTTTCGCACTATCAACTTACAACGGAATCCTTCCATATCCAAACCAATATTTATTATGACACGCCTGATTTCCAATTAAAACAGCGTGGTTGTGGCTTACGTATCCGCTTATTAGATACCTATGCGGAGTACACGTTAAAAACGCCAGCTGCAGAAGGAAAATTGGAAACAACAGACACCTATACGCTCCAAGAAGCCACTAAAATGATCGAGGATCAGACACTGCCACGAACGGGCGCTGTTTTAGAAAAACTTCATGAGCTATCGATCGACTCCAATCAATTGTTCGAAATCGGAGAACTGACGACTAAGCGTGTTGAATTTCCTATTGATGAAGGCTTGTTAGCCATTGACGAAAGTTGGGGGGAACAACTTCACGACTATGAATTAGAATTAGAAGTCACTGATGCTGCCAGTGGAAAAGTAGCATTTGAGCGCTTCCTTCAACGTCAAGGAATTCCTTATCATCCTTCAAAAAATAAAATCCAACGAATGTTTGAGGCCAAAAATTAGAACTCTATCATTTTCATAAGGCTCATGAGTTCATTTTTTCGGGATTTTCTGGTAAGTTATACGTTGTGAATATTATTCATGATTTGCATAGAATCTAATTTGGGGGAGATTCGTATGATCGAAATCTATTTTTTTGTTAATCCATTGGGGAAAAACTGCTTTCATTTAGAGCAACAGCTCGTTCAATTTATTGATGAGGAATATGGAAAGAAGCCGAAAGACAAAGTACAATTTCGTTTTCTACCACTAGTTAACTTGCAGACAATCGGGGATGTCATGCAGACTAACGGGATTTCTCAAACTAATCTTGAAGAGCGCAACAAACTATTTTCCATTACTTATTCAGCCGCATTAGATTGCAAAGCTGCGCATTTTCAAGGAAAGAAAAAAGGAAGACAATTTCTTAGCCGTTTACAAGAAGCAGTCAGTTGTAAAAAAATTCCATATTCTCAACAGCTTTCTGAATCGATTTTTTCAGAAATTGGAGATCTAAACATGTTCAAAGAAGATCGCCAATCTGAATTTGTCAAAGAAGCATTTTTCTCAGACCAAAAAATGGCCCGTGAAATGGGAATAAAGAAACATCCATCTGCTGTTGTTTATAATTATAATCGTGAACAAAATTTTGGAGTATTAGTTGAAGGCATGAACAGTGTTCGCCAAATCATGGCGATCTGTCAAGGAAAAGAAGACAGCTATCAGCTGTTTGAAAGCCATCCATTGCAAGCAACGAATCCACAACTTCATTCCGGAAATAGCCATTTATCTTTGCTTTCAAATTAAATAATAGATGTGTGTATCACACAAAATAAAAAGACACAAAACAAGGTAAACTGTTTTATGTCTTTTTTACTATTTTTTCAAATCAAATATATTGTATATGGTTAAACATTTCCTACAATATGAATACGGAACCTTTGACTTGACGTACCACGACCCTCTCCTTCGGTAGCAACTAATTTCTGACCTTGTGAAGGAGCCCCATTTTCAATATCCAGTACTTTACCTGTTTCAGTATTTTGTAATACAAAAAGTCCATCACCTAAAAGTTCATCTACACCTACTTTATACAATCGCCAATTTGAATTTAGACCTGTCGTTGCAATTCTTGGATTTCCTTTGCTATCAAAAGATTTTTCGGATACAGATAAGGATGGCTGATTTGATAAACCCGTTGAACTGATGAGGATCAGTTGAGAGAGTGTACGTCTCAGTAGCAAAATTATAAAACATATTCCATTTTTGATTCCATGAGTTAGCACTATTATATATAATCACTTGGTCTAAATTGCTTTGATCCCAATCCAATACCATTCCTCTATTCATTTCACTTTGAATCTTTACAACTTTGTTGTTAAAGTAGTTAGCAACATTAGATCCTGGTATATTTTCTTCTATGCCTGCCGAGACTGTTTGATTTCCTCCTACTACTCCTAATGTCGTTACTACAAACGCTCCTACCATTAACTTTGTGAACACTTTCATTTTTTATTCCCCTTTTTTGTTTTTGTCTTTTTTCGTTTTTCTTCGATTTAAATGAAATACAGCTAGCGAAGGATCAAAGGTTACCTACTACTCTAAGAATAAATCGTTGACTAGCAGTTCCAGTACCCTATCCTTCACGTGCGACTAGGCCTTTCGTGTCGTACGGGCTACCATTTTCCAGATCCAATACTTTACCTGATTCAGCATTTTTTAAAACATAAACACCAGCACCCACAGCATCGCCTACTCTGTACAGTTTCCAATTTACTTTTAATCCAGTCGTAGCAATCTTTGGATTTCCTTGACTATCAAAAACTTTGTCAGATACAGCCAATTCTGCTGATCTGATATAGCCGTTGATCTGGTGAGGATCAGTTGAGATAGTATATGTATCAGCACTAGAATCATAAAACATATTCCATTTTTGATTCCATGAGCCAGTATTATTGTACATGATTACTTGGTCAAGATTAGATTGATCCCAATCCAACGCCCTTCCCAAATCCATTGCACTTTCAATTCTCACCACTTGATTTTTAAAGGTGTCCGCAACATTAGAACCTGGTATGTTTTGATCCAAATCTGCCGAGACTGTTTGACTTCCTCCGACTACTCCTAACGTCGTTGCTACAAATGCTCCTAAAAATAATTTTGTGAACACTTTCATTTTTTTGTTCCCCTTTTTGTTTTTTTGTTTGATACAAATCGATTTGTTGAACACAGTATGCCATGTTTTTATTTAGTAAATTTATTTTGAGTGGTAATACAACACTATTTATTTTTTATTTAATAAGTGCGTTAATTATAATAAAAAGCACTTATTTTATAGGCTTTCTTGCTTTTTCACGCACAATTAAAAGTAAATTTACTATGAATTTTTTCATGTTTTTTATTTTTATTATTAAACATAAAAATATATTGTTTTTCAACTGTATAAAAAAGAGAATCATCGGTTACTTGAAACACCTACAATTCTCTAATTATTTCTGTTAAATTATAAATGATACACACTGCCGGACTAATTTCCTTAAACAGCAGACTGATCCTTCTTTCTTTTTTTATTGACAACAACTAGTAAAACCAAGCAGATAAGAAGACTAATGATTCTCAGTGCAGGAGTAAATAATAGGAAGATCATCAAATTAGCAAACCCTTGAACAATGGTAGAATCCGATTGATACAATTTGATCCAAAGGCTCTGCAAACACGCTCACATGGCGATAGACATATGCAGTAAATAAATACATAGCCACACCTACTCCTACTATAAGGATATTTTTTATTGATTTCGACAATTTCTGTTCCTCCATCTAGTGTTTATTGATCGGATTTCTCTTTTTGTTTCCATAATCGATCAATAAAAATTTCTTTGCTCTAACTAGAAATCCATTTTATCTTTAAATAACAAATCATAAAAAATATGTACATGTTTCTTTCTAATTAGAAAAGCTGTAGACATTCATATATCATCTCCTAATTCGTTAATCAACATTCTTCATCTCCTCACATTTATAACATAAGACAACATATTTATCCTATAAAAATCCATTGTACTACTAATAGATCACCCACTCAAAAAAGGAGTAAAAAAGGGTTACCCTCTCATTACTCCTTTTCGCTATCAAATAATCGTAGTCAATACGCTGACTTATTCCATCATCTGCTTTTTGATCCCCGCAACATCCAACCCAAATTCTTGTTGCAAGAAATCTGGTGTGCCAACTTGACCAAAACGTTCATTGACACCGATTCGTTTCAGAGGAACGCCAATCCCTTCTTCTGCAAGAACTTCAGCGACTGAACTACCTAAACCGCCAGTAATCGAGTGATTCTCAATGGTTACGATTTTTTTCTTACCAATTGCTTCACTGAGGATCAACTCTCGATCAATCGGTTTGATGGTAAACATATCGATCACTTCACAGCTGATTCCTTCTTCCATCAATTGTTCGGCTACTTGCAATGTTTCAGAAACGAGTTGCCCTGTTGCAATCAGCAGATAATCCGTCCCTTTACGCAAAACATTTCCTTTGCCTAATACAAATGTTGAACCTTTCTCATAAACAGGCGTGACGCCTTTACGATTTCCTCGTACATAATGGATTCCTGACATTTGATGAAATTCTTTGATGATCCATGCCATTTGTACGTCATCTGCCGCATCACATACTACGGAATGAGGGATGGCTTTCATTAAGGCCACGTCCTCCCAAGTCGTATGAGTTCCCCCATTGTGCCCTGCAGCAAATCCCGGATCTGAACCATAAATATTGATGGTATTCCCGCCGTAGCCACCTGAAATAAACAGTTGATCAAATACCCGGCGTGTCGCAAATGGACCAAAAGTATGGATAAATGGTGTGTACCCCGTCAAACTTAATCCTGCTGCGACGCCAACCATATTGGCTTCGGCAATTCCCATATTGATAAAGCGGTCAGGGTGTTCCTTTCCAATCGCTGTCCAACCACTTGCAGATCCTAGATCAGCATCTAACGCAATGACTTTCTCGTCTTTTTCCATCAATTCATTGATGGTTTCCACGACACAAGTTCGTAATTCTTTTTCGATCGCTGTCGATTTAGTTAAATGGAACATCCCTTATCGCATCCTCTCGATTTTTTCTTCTAATGTTCGGATTGCTTGATCTGCTGCTTGATTGACTTGTTCCGTATTGAATTTTACGGAATGATTCGCGCCTAAAGTTTCAAAATATGGAACCCCTTGTCCCTTCACGCTATCAAGTACAAGACAAACTGCTTGATCAGTCACTTCTTTACATTTGTTGATTGCAGCATCAATCGCTTGTATATCGGAACCTTTTACTTTTAAGGTATAGAAACCGAATGCTTCCATTTTTTTCTGTAAATCGAACGGGTCAAGGATGTCCTTTGTTTCTCCATCTAATTGCTTTTTATTATCATCGATGATCACGATACAATGATTTAATTTAAAATGAGCGATATATTGGAATGCTTCCCAACACTGGCCTTCATTCAACTCTCCATCTCCCACGATCAAGTACACATAGTTGTCTTTGTTAGCCTGCTTAAAACCTGTAGCGATCCCCGCAGCTATTGAAGTCCCTTGACCTAAAGAACCCGTAGTTGCATCAACACCAGGTGTTTTTTGGCGATCCGGATGAGAAGGCAGTCTTGTTCCACCTTCATTGATCGTCAGTAACCATTCTTTGTCAAAATAACCAACATTTGCTAAAGCACTGTATAACCCAGCTCCTGCGTGTCCTTTAGATAAGACCAACCGATCGCGTTCTTCCCATTGTGGATTTTTAGGATCGACCTTCATCTGCTTACCGTATAAGACGGCTAACAACTCAACGATCGAAAATGAACCACCTAAATGCCCTTGCCCCATATGTTTGATACTGATTAATGTATCTAATCGTATTTTAGTGGCTAATAATTCCAGTTCTTTTAGCTGCTCTTCCTTGATGGTCAAAATGATCCCCCCTTACTCTGCGACTGTATCTGATTTTTTACTTTTCTTTAAAAGTGTCAAACCGATCAAAACAGCAAGCACAGCGACCACACCAGAAATAACTGCAATTTGTCCGCCCATATTTGCTAAGTTTCCTAAAAAGATTCCTGAAACACCATAATCTGTATCTGAGAAAGTCGAACCTTGGAACCCGAGATCGCCCATTACTGGCATCAACAAGATCGGCATGAAACTAATGATGATCCCGTGGATAAAGGAACCGATGACCGCGCCACGTACGCCCCCAGTGGCATTTCCATAAACACCGGCTGTCGCGCCACAGAAGAAATGAGGAACTACGCCAGGAATGATCACTGTTGTCCCGGTAAAGACCATAATCACCAAACTAACTAATCCACCAACAAAACTTGTTAAAAAGCCAATCAATACGGCATTTGGTGCATAAGGGAACACGATTGGACAATCCAACGCTGGAATCGAATTCGGTACTAATTTTTCAGAAATTCCTTTAAATGCAGGAACGATTTCAGCTAAAATCAAACGTACACCGGCTAAGATCACAAAAACACCTGCGGCAAATGAACCCGCTTGTTGTAACGCATAAATAATATAATTCGTGCCATCGCTCAATGTGGTAGTAATATAGTCACTTCCGGCAAACAACGCAACGATCACATAGACGATTGCCATCGTAATCGTGATACTTACTGTTGAGTCACGTAAAAAAGCTAACCCTTTAGGAAAATTGATGTCTTCTGTTGATTTTTCTTTATTTCCAACATATTTACCGATCAAGCCACTCAATGCGTAGCCAAAGTTCCCTGTATGACCTAAAGCTACAGAGTCATTTTTTGTGATTTGACGTGTAAACGGTTGTGCGATTGCTGGAAAAATCGTATTACAGATGCCTAGCGCTAACCCACCGAATAAAATCAGACTAAACGTACTCATTCCTGTTACACTTAAAATGACTGCAATCATACATGCCATGTATAACGTTGCATGCCCTGTCAAATAAATGTATTTGTACCGAGTGATTCTCGCAATCAAAATATTGAATGCCATCCCCGCTAACATAATAAGTGCTGTATATGTTCCATAGGTAGTTAGAGCTAACGCTACTATCGCTTCGTTATTAGGAACAACTCCTTGCATATTGAATGCGACTTGAAACATTTCTCCAAATGGCGCCAACGAACTTTCTATGACCCCTGCACCAGCTGTCACAACCAGAAATCCTACAAAGGTCTTGATTCCGCCTTTAACAGTCGTTGCCACATCTTTTTTCTGCAACATATTCCCCAATACAGCAATCAATGCCACTAAGATTGCTGGTGTACTCGCAATATCGATCAATAGATCTAAAATACTATTCATTTATTTTTCCTCCCCCAAAAAAATTTTTTATAGTAATCCTTTTTGTCTACATGTCTCCGCTACTTTTTCTTTCAATTCATCTAGATCGATGATACTCTCTAACACGACGATTTCACCTAAATGTTGTGCGCTATCTGCTAAATCTCTACCGATAAAAAAGACATCTGCTAATTCTGGTGCTGCACTTCCTAGATCGTAATGAGCAACTTCCACTCCACTTACCCCTAGATCATTTAATACTGAATTGATATTCATCTCCACCATAAAACTGGATCCTAATCCTGAACCACATACTGCTGCAAATTTCATTTTTCATCTTCCCCTTCTTTGATTACATGGATGATTTCTTCTACATCTTTCGCTTCGAGTAATGACGCTAAACGTTCTTTATTCGACAAAATTTTCGTCAAGCTAGCTAAAGCTTTCAAGTGCATCTCGTTGTCCACTGCTGCTAAACAGATAAATAATTGGATGGGATGCTTTTCATCGTCGCTCAATAAGACTGGATCAGTTACCTTCAGTAATGACATCCCAATTTCTTTCACTCCATCTTCTGGTCGTGCATGAGGCAAAGCAATTCCTTTTCCGATATGGATAAAGGGCCCATGTTCCATGACCTTTTCGATCATCGCCCCCACATACTTTTCTTCGATTTTATTGGTCGTTAACAAAGGCTGAGCTGCCTCGGTGATGGCTTCTTGCCATGTCAGTTGTTTGTCCGTAAATTGTATGGTTTCTTTTGTTAATAATTCTGAT
The DNA here is from genome assembly GCF_051714005.1 of Enterococcus sp. AZ171. Lineage (NCBI taxonomy): Bacteria > Bacillati > Bacillota > Bacilli > Lactobacillales > Enterococcaceae > Enterococcus > Enterococcus sp. AZ171. The sequence continues at coordinate 2,656,505 of NZ_JBIORA010000001.1, forward strand.
AACATCGGCCGTTGATCTTCCCTTCTGTTCAATTCTTTGTTTATTTTTCTCTCGACGATCTGTCGCAGTTTCCTCTTTGTCATTCCCTCTTTCAAATCAATATATGGAAAAATCACTTCCAAAATTTCTTCGATCGAATGCACACCTCTTTCTGAAACATAAAATGCTTGTTGGACCTTTTTAACTAATTCATTTTTTTCTAAAGGAGTCATGATGGGTTTCACAACATAACTGGTCACCGGTGTTTTTAGTGGGACACTGGAAAACACCATATCAATGTCTTCCGAAAAACGAAGCATCTGATATTCTTCTGTTGATCGTGCTGGCAAAAATTCGATTTGTGGAAATAGCTCTTGTAATTCCGATTCCATGATCAAGCCAGAGCTGATGCCACTCGGGCAGACGATCATCGCCTTTAATCGTTGGTAATGATGTCGCTCCTTTTGTTTTCTGATCTCTCCACCAAATAAAATCGTAAAATAACCAATTTCTGTATCCGGAATCTCGCCAACTAATTGTTTGAGTGGATAAAGCGCTAAACGAGTCAATTCAAATAATTCTCGATATTGGGTTTTGATTTCATCGATCAACACATTATTCAATGTGAATCGATAGCGGATACGAAAATAAGCGGGAACAAGATGATAAAAGAAATTCATCAATAATTTCCGATAGTCAACAAACCGGACAGCGGATAAACGTTCCATCTCATGGATGACCTCTCTTGCACATTCCAATAAAATTTCTACAGAGTGATCCTCGATATCGCCTTGTAAAACAGTTTTTAACAGCACAGTCAAATAGCATTCTTTTTCTACTTGATTTTTGATTTGACCAAAATCTGTTAAAAATTTTTTGCTTGCTTGATAGACATTCAAAGAGGTCAGCATCTCTTTATCTTTTTCAGTTAGAAAAACTGCTTTTTTTGTGATCCGTGACAATAAAAAACTAATAAAATACAACATTTCCTCAAAACGACTAGGAACGATGATTAAATCAAATTCCTCTAAAATACGAAGTAGGCGGTCTCTCACCACAACATAATTCGTTCTAGAAATGCCATAGATCCCTTCAAAAAGTAACCAGTGGCCGTTCTTGGTGTCTGTTAGTACTCCCACAGTTGAATAAGCTACGCGGCGAACATCAAGTTCAGCGCCATCTATGTAGAAGCCTTTTTTTCTCGAATAAATCAGTCGAATGTCTTCCTCTTGGAGTTTCATTCTTAAATTTCTGACATCTTTTAAAACTGTATTCTTACTTACATTGAATAATTCTTGAAAATAATAAACAGATAAGTCATCAACCATCGAAAAAGCAAGAAGATAGATCATGGCTTGTCTTTCCTCTTCAGAAAAATATAGTTCCTGTTTTGACACTTCGAAGAGGACTTCAGACCATCGTCGTCGAATCGCCTCTGGAACCAGTATCTCCTCTCCAGAGATATTTATTTTTTGCCCTAGCTTTTTTTCACAAAAATGATTGATTTTTGTTAATTCTATTTTTAGAGTCTCTTCCTCCAAGTTCGTCAGTCTTATCAATTTTTGTCTGTTCGTTTCCTCAAACAGATAACTCAAGCGGTAATTGATCATTCCCGTCCCCCCATTTCAACTATAATGACTTTTTACTGGAAACGCTATCACACTTCAGCCCAATTTGACTCGTGCTTTTTCCATTTTGATGGACCGAACAGAGTCAACGACGCAGCCGTGTATTAAAATTAAAATAAAAAAAGTAAGTCACCAGAAAAAAATCTTGCAAAAAGAAACAGCGAAATCCCAAAATAGGAAAAACGATTTCCGGATTTCACTGCTTATTCAGTTGCCTATTTTGGCACTCCCTTTAACTCTCACTTAGCAACAATAGCAAGCTCGTTTTACGCTGATTCAATCTCGTCGAATCAGTTTTCGATCCTTTATTTCATAGACTTGATCTGCCACTTGTTGAACAAAATAAGGGTCATGCGAGGTAAACAAAACAGTTCCATGATATTGTTTCAAAAAATACTCTAGCGCATTCATTGTCCGCAGATCAATAAAATTAGTCGGTTCATCTAGAATCAATACGTTGGAAGGCTTAGCAAACAAGGTTGCTAGTGACAGCCGTGTAGCTTCTCCTCCACTTAACGAACAAACTGATTGTTGGATAGCCTCCGGTGAAAAGCTTAAATGGTGTAGCATACTTCGGATCAAACTTTCTGGATATTCGGTCTGACGCATCAAATACTGTAGGACGGTCAGATCCTCAACATAGTGATAATCCCTTTGCTCATAGACAGCAAAAGTAACTTTGGGACTAAGCTTCACTCCATTTTTTTGCTGTAAGATGTGTCGTAATAAACTAGATTTCCCACTGCCATTCGATCCAATAATCGCGATATTTTTCCCTAGTGCGAAGGCAAAGTTAACTTCATCAAGCAGGATTTTTTCATCATAATGGATCGTCACTGATTCACCTACGACTGGGAACTTATTGTGTAAAACAGTTGTTTCTGACTGCGGGAAATAAATCGGATGCTTTTTTTGTACTCTTGCGACTTCCGTTAATTTTTCTAAACGTTTCTCCATTGACTTCGCCGCTTTCATTATCCCTTTTTGACCACTTTCTTTTTGTTTTGTTCCTGACAAACGATCAGGTTTCCGACTGTTTTTATTACTTCTGCTTTTTTGATTGGAAGATTGTGCCATTTTTTTGGCTTGTTGCTCTTTTTTGATCATGCTATTTTCTAATTTTTTACGTTCTCTCAAATAGTCATCATGCGCTCTTTCTTGAGCAATTACTTCTTGTTCTTTTTGCTTTACATAATCATCATAATTCCCTGTATATTCTTTGATCGTATGTCCCGATACTTCCCATATTTTGTCAGCTAATTCATTGAGAAATAAGCGATCATGGCTAACAAAAACTAAGGTTCCATAATAATACCGAAGTTCTTCAATCAACATTTGCACGCTTCGTTGATCTAAATGAGTGGTTGGTTCATCTAACAACAAACCTGTCGTGTACGTAGATAATACTTGTGCCAAACGATATTTCGTTTCTTCACCACCACTAAAGTGAGCCATTTGATTGGGAACTCGGAAACGGCTGAGTAACTCAAAATCGATTTCTTCGACTAGATGCTGACCAACGGTATCGATCTGTGCAAAATATTTAAAATCAATCCTTCGATCTACTCTTCCTTTTTCTGGTAGGATTTCTCCAGCTAATAATTTAAGTAACGTCGATTTCCCGCTACCATTATCTCCGACGATACCGATCCGCGCATTCTCATAAATCGCTTGCTCATTGATTGTTAATACTTCTTTTCCGTTATACGTAATCTCAATCTCTTTTAATAGCATTGCTAATGCTTCCATTGTTTGCACTCCTTTTGTGCAAATGAACATCCTTCTAACGGAAACACAAAAAAGAAGCAGCCTGTGAAAGACTGCTTCTTCAAGAATTTTGTCCATACTAAAAAAGCATAGAAAAAAAGCAAAGTTCCCGTGAATTGTCATTTACAAGTTATTTTTAAACGATTCAATTAATTGTTTAAAAATACTTGATCCAAATAAAACAACCACATGGCACATCGCTCCTTTTCTCTAATTACATTTATTTTATCATGATTGAAACCGTTTGACAAACGGTTTCAAGGTTAATGAAAGATACTATATTGAGTAATTAGATGGTAGCATTGCTTCTTGACCTCTGATCTATTCAAACTCAAGAACTATGTGATGACCAACAGTGATTTGATTGCTTTTCGTTCATCCATTGCCTCATAAGCAGCTTGAACTTGATCTAACTCGAATTGTTGCGTAAAGACTTTACCTGGTTCGATTTTATTTGATAAGACTGCTTCTAATAGTGCAGCTCGGTCGTGAGTCGTCACAGCCGCAATCCCTCCACGTAAACCGATATTACGATAAAACAAAGCGTTCGTATCCAACTCATCTACGTGAGGGACGCCAACACGTCCAACAACCGCACCTGGTCGGCCTACTTTTACAGCCGTTTCAACTGCTTGTTGTGTCCCTACACATTCTAACACTGCATCTGCGCCGGCACCTGTTAATTTCATGACCTCAGCGATTGCTTCTTCTCCACGAGCCGCAATGATATCCGTTGCTCCAAATGTCAAAGCTAGCTGTTGACGGTCTTCATGTCGACTCATCGCAATGATTTTTGATGCGCCTAACAATTTTGCTCCAATGACTCCACATAACCCTACAGCTCCATCTCCGATCACAACAACTGTATCTCCTTCTTTCACCTCAGCACTCACTGCTGCATGATAGCCCGTTGCCATAACATCTGCCAACGTAACAAAAGAATTTAACATATCATCGGAATAATCTTCTGGTTTACCAGGGATTTTTACTAACCCCCAATTCGCATTGCGATAGCGAATATACTCTGCCTGATACCCTGTTGAACCTGAAGTATCTGATAAACAATCACCATCAAACCCAGCTAAACAGGCCTCACATTCCCCACAACCATGGGTAAAAGGCACAATAACAAAATCACCCGGTTCAACGTTTGTAACATCTTCTGCTACTTCTTCTACGATACCAATCGCTTCATGTCCCGCAGCAGATCCTGCTTCTTTTTTAGAGATACCACGATACCACCATAAATCAGAACCACATACACTTGCACGTACCACACGAATGATTGCTTCGTTCTCTTGATTCAATTCTGGCTTAGGCATTTCTTTGATAGCCATTTTCCCTGGCTCTAAAAATACTGTTGCTTTCATAGCTTCCACTCCTTAGATTAATTGCTTCTAGTATATCCCCTTGAGTCAACTCCAAGTCAAATAAAAACAATTATAGCCAGTCTTTTTCCAATAAGCCGGAAGAAAATGAACTCGCTTTTATATACTCGTTATGGTATCATAACTCTGAAAAGAGAGCGTTGTATCAACAACCCTCTCTTCAGATAGCACCGTTTTACTGGTGGCTAGCTTGGTTAGTTACAGAAAATAACCGTTAAACTCGCCAAAGTTTAAGGAGCGGTTATTTTTTGTTGTCTTTGTCGCTGACGATCAAGACCAATGTTGCAAACGACAATGCAAACATCAATGCCTCAAACACAGACATGCTTATTCCTTTCTAGGAGAAAGCCACAGATCAACATAGGCATCACCTCTTTTCTTAAGGTTAGCCACCGCATCAACTTTACTATCCCTGTCAGTATACTATAAACCGAAAATCCAAACCTTAATTTTTAAATTCTCATGTTATTTTTAACAGTAAAAACCGGAAAAGTGTTGAGCGAGAAACTCACACACTTTTCCGGTTTTTGGCAGGATCAGAACGGACCTAGAAAGATCCAATCAATAGATCACTCAACACATGATTTCTATAATTCTTCCACTAATGCTTCTAATTCATTTAATCGTTGTTCAAACACGGCCATTGCATCTTCAATATAAGCTGCTTGGGTCATGTCCACACCAGCTTTCTTCATTACTTCTACTGGATAATCGCTGTTTCCTGCTTTTAGATACGTTAGGTAAGCATCTAATGCGCCTGGTTCTTTCTCCCAGATTTTCTTCGCTAAAGCAGATGCAGCAGAAAATCCTGTTGAGTATTGATAGACATAATAATTATAGTAGAAATGTGGGATACGCGCCCATTCATCTTTGATTTCTGGATCTTTTTCAACAGCTGGACCATAATACTTAGCATTTAATTCGCCATAGCTTTCACTTAGGTACTCACTCGTCAAAGGTGTTCCTTTTGCATCTTCTTGATGCATGAAGTGTTCAAACTCTGCAAATTGTGTTTGACGGAAAATTGTTCCTTTAAAACCATCTAAATAATGATTCAAGACATAGGCACGAACCCGAGGATCTTCTTCGGTCGCTAATAAATGTTCGGTCAAAATATTTTCATTTGTTGTTGACGCGATCTCGGCTAAAAAGATTGAATAATCACCATAGACGAAAGGTTGGTTCGAACGTGTGAAATAGCTGTGGACACTATGTCCCATTTCATGGACCAAGGTGAACAGTTGATCCAACGTATCATGCCAGTTCATCAGAATGTAAGGGTTGGTATCATAACTACCAGAAGAATAAGCGCCACTGCGTTTCCCTTTATTCTCGACTACATCGATCCAACGGTTTGAAAATGCTTCTTTTACGACAGCCAGATATTCTTCTCCCATTGGCGCAAGTGATTCAATGGCTTTTTCTACTGCTTCTTCATACGTAAATTTGATTGGTGCTTCACCTAATACTGGCGTATACAGATCATACATATGCAATGTATCTACGTTTAATAGTCGTTTCCGTAGTTCCATATATCGATGCAATAACGGCAAATGTTTGTTCACAACAGTAACTAAAGTATCATACACACTTTCAGGAATATGGTTATTGCTTAGTGCAGCTTCTCTGGCAGAAGCGTATCGACGTGCTTTGGCTTTGAAGTTGTGCCCTTTGATATGCGTCCCAAGTGTGGAAGCAAAAGTGTTTCTAAATTGTGCATATACGCTGTATAGTCCTTTGAACGCCGCTTCACGTACTTCACGATTGGTACTTTCTAATAATTGACCATATACACCATGCGATAATTGGATCTTTTCACCATTCTCGCCAGTGATTGTTGGGAACTCTAAATCAGCATTATTCAATACTGCAAATGTACCACTTGAAGCACCAAAGATTTCTCCGGCTCCAGCAAGTAATGCTTCCTGATCTGCTGACAAGATGTGTGCGCGGTTATCAACCATTTGTTTGACATAATGACGATAAACTTCTAATTTTGGTTCTTCTTCAAAATATTGCCAAATTTGCTCATCAGAAAGTTGCAATACTTCTGGCTCATACCAAGCAATTGCTTCACTCACTTTTGAAAGTAAACTTCCAGCACGAGCATACAATGCTTGATATGTCGTATTTGTCGTATCTTGGTCATTTTTTAAATGGGAATAGACATAAATAAGCTCAACTTTACGATACATTGTTAAGACAAATTCAAGCGCCTCCAAAAATGCTGTTGCTCCATTACCTAATGTTCCTTTATAATGCTCAGAATTTTTTAATTCTTCAGTCAATTCTTCGTACTTTTTATCAAATTCTTGATCGCTTGAAAAGATTGGTGTTAGGTCCCATGTCAATTTTTCAGGCAAATCTTCTCTATTTGGTAACTTCGTTGTTTCGCTCATCTGTTCCACTCCTTTTGTTCATCTTTGCAACTATGCTTTTCTGAATAAAAAATAATAGTTACTTTTTACTTACTCTTTTGAGTTTATCATAACTCTTTCATGTTTTGTATATGGAATTCTTCTCTGATTATTATTTTTGTACTAAACGTTTACACTCTTCATAAAACAATCGATAAATTTTTTGTTCATCAATCAAAGGAAATAACCACTCATTTTTATATTCCTTGATTTCCTGATACCATTTATCGAAAGAACTTGTTTTCTTATCATTCTCTTTGCATTTCATCTGTGAAAACAGCAACCGATAAAAGAATACTTGTTCAGAAAAAAAGCAAAAGAAATCACTTCCTTCATAGAACCACGATTCAAGATAAAGCACATGCTTCTTTCTTAGATAGCACTGTTCTTGTACTCCTAATACTTTTTTATTTTTTCGAATGATTTGTTTTGCTATCCAGTCTTTTGTTTTCACGGAAGAAGAACTTGGTATTTTTCGCAATGAGCCACTTTCGACTTCTAATACTGTTAATAGCTCTTTCTCAAAAAAGGACCAAGAAGATTGTTCAAACCTGATTTTCCCCGATAAGTCTGTGAAGATCTGACTATATAAGTAAACCTTTTGCGTAGACCAGTCGATTTGCCAAAAGTGGAGCTGTCGTAAATCGTCGTAGTAGCAAAACTTTTTTTCTAATCTTAAGCAATCGTTCCTTTTGAAAAATTTCATTCCTAATAGCCACCAAACAACATACCCATTTGCTTTGTAATTGATCGTCCTTTCGATCATTCGCTCATAAGACAATGGAGAACATTGGATCTCAAACGCATGATGACCAACCAAGATATCCGGACGTTGCATCAGTTGTGATAGATATCCTTCCATTTCTACTCTTGGATAGCTTTTTTTCAACCATCGGAAACATTGTCTTTTTAGATTAAGATGCTCTTCAGATTCCGCCTCACTAAATACTTGGCAGTCCGAAGTATCATGATGGAAAAAATGGGCGATTCTCTTCATTCCTCTTTTTAAAAACACTTGATTCCCACAGTTTGGACAATAGTAGTCGCACTCTTTTGTTGCATCAGTTGCTAAAAAAATAGACCCTTCTTTGTCTTTGGCGAGTAACATCGACTCACTTCCTTTCATTAGATAAATACGCCAACGAAAAAAGGTCTCAACAAATGTTGAGACCCTCGACAAAGCATACCTAGCAATGTCAACTATCGCTGTGTTAGCCTATCCTATGCTTTATTCAAAATAAAATTTTACTCGTTCCAGAGCATTACGTTCCATCAATTGCTGCCCATATTCATTCAATGCTTCAGCTGTTCGTGTACTTTTCTCAGCGAATTCTAAAATACGTGCATATTGATTTTCAACATCGGTTTGATTTAGATTTTCCATCCAAAAGTGAACAACTAAATAATAACGTTCTTCTAATTGGTATAGATCTGTCCAAGCTGATTCTAACTGAACATCATTGGCAAGCTGGATCACTTGCTCAAAGTCATTGAATACAAAGATTGCTCGTTGTTCACTTGCAGTAGTTGATTCTGTTAAGTCGCTTTCCTCTTCATTTGCAAGCATTTGATCTTGAAGAAACTCACTAACATCTGCGCTATTCAACGTCGATTCATTGTTTTGACCGATCTCTTCGTCTGGCATATTCTTACTGATAAACAGCTCTAGGCCATCCCCTTTTGGCAAAACTTGGAAAGTGACAGCTTCGCTACTTTGGAACTCCTCTTCAATATCCACTTCTTCTAAGATACTATAAAAAAAGTTTTCAATTTCTCTGTGGTTACCTAATAAATCTAAAAATGAGACCCCACGTTCTTCTAGGTCATCATGACCAATCATTACACGAATCGTATTCTCATTGATATGTTCCATTTCCATATGCTACACCTCACTTTATCCCAACTATCCATATAGATTAATTGTAGCGAAATAAGAATAAATGTAAAGAAAAAATCATTAAGTCCTAAAAAAACACAATTTATTTTTAATAAAAAAAAACTTAGAAAGACATCACATCCTCCTAAGTTTCATTCTGTGTTTTCTATAAACCAGCCATTAGCTGGGCTTGACGTAATTCTAATTGACGAACATCTCGTGGTAAGAAACGACGAATTTCATCTTCATTAAAGCCGACTTGTAGACGTTTGTTATCGATCATAATTGGTCTACGTAACAAACCAGGATTGTTTTGTACAAGCTCTAAAAGTTCTTGTAATGGTAACTCATCAAGATCCATGTTTAATTTTTGGAAAACTTTTGAACGGGTAGAAATAATTTCTTCTGTTCCGTCTTCCGTCATTTGTAAAATTGCTTTTAATTCAGAGCTATTAAGAGGTTCTGAAAAAATATTTCGCTCTACAAATGGAATCTGATGCTCTTGCAACCACGCACGAGCCTTTCTGCAGGAAGTACAACTTGGGGAAGTATATAGTGTTAACAACGTGCATCACTCCTTTTTGTGATTATAGCCACATTTTTGTAACAGAAGATCCTGAATATCTTCCATCTGTTTCTATTATACCTAATCAACATTTAAATAGCTAGCTTTTTTTTAAATTATTTTTAAAAAAATGAAAGTTATCTAAGACAGATATACAGTTAAACCAAGGTTTCTACTTAATTTTGAGTAAAAAAATTAGAGTTTTCAAATACTTTTACAATACAAAAAACACATAACACAGCACAAAAATCTGTACTAGTCTTTTTGAAAACTTTAAAAATGATAGCGTTTTTTTCACGTGTAATGTTTTTTATTTATTTAATAACAAAAAATTTTTAAAACTCAGAAAATAAAAAAAACTAAAAAAATGTTGATTTTAACGCCACTATAAAATTGAAGTAGCAGATGCGTTCAACGGAAAAGTTAAAACCTACTAGCCAGCTTGCTAGTTAACGTTATTTTATATTTTGCTAATTTTATTTTTTCTGTATTAAAAAAACAAGTTATCTTTTGTTTTATTTATTTTTACTATTATAATCCATTTGACAAAGCGGAAAATAGATTTGTTGATTTCTTTATAATAAAATTAATTATTTTTAGTTAAAAAAACTAAAATACACAAACCTTATTCTGTCAACTAATAAGAAATATAGTAATAAAAACCTTTAAATCTCAACGTTTTTATCACCTTTTCTTTGATACAATAAGCGAGGATTTGTGAAAAGATAGAATATTGAAAGGCGTGTAATAATTTGATTAAATCAGTTGTATTTGATGTTGACGATACAATGTATGATCAGCAGCAACCATTTAAGAATTCAGTTCAAAGCGTGGTACCTCAAGTAGCAGAAGAAGATATGCATGGATTATATATCCGTTTCCGCCATCACAGCGATGAGAATTTCCCAAAAGTCATGGCTGGAGAATGGACACTTGATTATATGCGTGCACACCGCATTAGTCAGTCCTTGATCGATCTAGGTTATTCACCTATCTCTGATGAAAAATGCTTAGTTTTCCAAGAAGTCTACGAAGAGGAACTAGCAAATATCTCTCTTCATCCTGAAGTAAAAAAAACACTTGATTTTCTTAAAGAAAAAAATATTCCATTAGGGATCATCACCAATGGACCAACTGATCATCAAACAAAAAAATTAAATCAACTTCAATTAACAAATTGGATTCCTGCTGATTGTATGCTAGTTTCTCAAGCAACTGGCTTTCAAAAACCAGAAAAGGAAATCTTCCAATTAGCCGAGAAAACTTTCAATATGTCACCTAATGAAACACTATACGTTGGCGATAATTACGAAAACGATGTGTTAGGTGCTAAGAGTGCCAATTGGCAGACGTTATGGTTCAATCACCGCAAACGTTCCATCAACGAGCGTCCAGTGTGTGATGTAGAGATCAACGAGTTCGATCAACTGCTATCCGCTATAAAAACTGCTGTAGGAGAAGCTCAGCTTGTCTGATCAAATAAGCATCTGCGAATAAATAAACAAGAAAAACCAAGGAAGATCACTGCGCAGATTTGCGTGGCTATCTTCCTTGGCTTATTTACTGTTTCCTGTATAAGAGAGTAATTACTCAATAAATGATCTTTACGTTTTATTCGTCATTTTCACCAATACTTAGAATCAAACGAATATCGTCTTCTGTTAGTTTCGTCAATTGTTCTTCGTTTCCTTGGATTACTTTTTGGAACAATTCTCGTTTTTCTTGCTGTAAGGAATCCATTCGCTCTTCGATTGTTCCTTCAGCAATCATTCGCCATACTTCAACAACATTTTTTTGTCCAATACGATGGGCTCTTCCAGCAGCTTGTTCTTCGATCGCTGGGTTCCACCATAAATCATAAAGGATGACTGTATCTGCGCCAGTTAGATTTAACCCAGTCCCTCCTGCTTTAAGTGAAATAAGAAAGGCATCTTTTTCACCCGCGTTGAAAGCATCGACCATGGTTAAACGATCTTGTGCCTTTGTACTTCCTCGTAAATAAAAGGTACTTAGCCCTAATTCAGCTAATTCCTCTTGAAGGATCGTCAGCATACCCGTAAATTGGGAGAACAACAAGACACGACGGTTATTTTCTTTTGCAGCTAGTAATAAATCTTTTACTTGTTCTAACTTACCTGATCCACCTTGGTAGTCTTCTACAAACAAGCGAGGATCACAACAAATTTGACGTAAACGTGTCAGTCCTGCCAAGATGCCGATCCGATTCTTTTTGAACGACTCTGAATCCATAGCTGATACTTCTTCACGCATTTGTCTTAAATAAGCAAGGTACACTGTTTTTTGTTCTTCCGTCAACGCAGAATAAAGATTCATTTCAGTTTTTTCTGGTAAATCTTTGAGAACTGTTTGCTTATCTCGTCTTAAAACAAAAGGTCGGATCATTTGCGCGATTTCATCTGTCGTCAATTCTCTAAAACGTGTCCGATTCGGAAAGAATCCCGGCATGATTGTAGCAAATAGTGACCATAGTTCTTCAAGGCTATTTTCGATTGGTGTCCCACTTAAAGCAAAGCGCTGTGGAATATGCAACTCTCGTAAAGCTTGAGCAGTCTTTGTGCTGCTATTTTTCACCATTTGCGCTTCATCTAAGACTAAATAATTAATCGTCGATGATTGATATTCAGAAAGATCCTGACGTAAGCTCGCATAAGAAGTAACACGAATATCTACTTTTTCAGCTAACAAAGTTTCTCGCTCTTTCTTATTGCCATTGATCACTTGGACACTCAATGAGGGTGCAAACTTTTTCACTTCGGCTTGCCAGTTATAGATCAAACTCGCCGGTGCTACGATCAAGGCGTCCAACGCACCTTTTTCTTCTTTCTCCGAAAGCAGAAAAGCAATAGTCTGCAACGTTTTCCCTAGACCCATTTCATCAGCTAAAATGCCACCAAATTGATAATGACTTAACATTTTCAACCATTGGAAGCCTTGCTTCTGATAGTCTCTAAGCTCTGCTTGCAAATTCTTTGGTAAAGTGGCTTTGTAATTCGTAGGATCGATCAAGTCTTGAGTCATTTGTTGGAAAGAATCGCCAAAACTAGCATTACTTCCTGTAAATTGTTCTTTGATCATCAATCCTTGATTTTTTGGCACTTGGATAACGCCATCGTCTGAACGGATCGTATCTCTGAATTGTTGTAGGATTTTGCTTGTTTGTTGGAATTCTTCTGAATCAAACGATAATACCTGTCCACTTTCTAAGGTATAAAATGAATCATTTCTTAACAAACTCTGCAAAACATTGTCGATTTCATGCTCGTTGATTCCTGTCACATCAAAGCGGATATCTAGCCATGATCCTGTTTCTTCTACTTCGATCTGTGGTTGGTGTTTTTGTGCATCTAGATATAATTCCCGTAATTTTTTTCCTATACGGACTTCTCCAAATTGACGAAAAACAGCTAATTCTGTCCGGAAAAACTGATACAAAGCTTCACCTTCAGGTAATGGACGTTCGTAGCCCGTTTTATTTTTCCGGTAACGGTACATACGAAACAAATCAAGGACCCGCTGTTCTTGCGCCGTATCTCTCAATATTTCGGTAGTTTGCTCAGCAAGCGTTTCATGTCGTTCATCTGTGGAGAACACAACATCTCCATATACAAAATCGATCCTTGCTTGAATTTGCCCTTTCATTTTTTTAAAAACAAAGACAAACTCTACTGGAATATCTGCGACTTCTGCTGTCACTTCATCATCAATAGCAACGGTTCCTATCTGATCTAAAAGCGGTAAAATTTCTTTAAATAAAGAAGACAATTCTTTTTTATGAAAGGCAACTTCTGGCTCTTCAAAACGTTTCATCAGTTGCTTCCAAGTCAAATAGATCGTCTGTTGCTGTTTAGTCAAATGATAGATAGTACCTTGTCTGATCCCCCACTGATAGTGAGACAAGAACAAATCAAAGTCACTTACGGCAGTCAATTGATACTGTGTTTCTCTCTTCTTGACTTGAAAACTTAGCGGTTTCGTATCATCTGAAAACTGGATGCCATGATAAGTTTGATCATTGATCTGTAGTTTCAAACGTGTCGATTGATTCATACGCTCTAACAAAGATTTCGATTGATCGATTGGCAAAAGTAAGTAACGCTTGTCTAATTTCCCTTTTACCAAGACACCGTTTGCGCCTAATAATGTTTGTGTCTGTGCAATACCTGCGAATAGCTCCATTAGTTGTTGATCTTCTTGTTGGAAAACTCGGTGCTCTAAACGGAATTGATACTGTTTATTTACCGTATAGTTTTCTTCTTCTGTATACGCCTGTAGAAATTCATAAATATTTTTTACGATGTATGTCTTCTTAGGTGTTTCTAGAAAGCCCACACGTAGATAAACCGCCAAAATAGAAAGTTCTGGATGGTATTGATTGGTTTCGATCTGTTCGACATGATAATCGATCACTAAGGGTTGCAAGGATTTAGTAGAAGTCTTCCCTTTTAATCGGGCAAATCCTTTTGTCAATAGTTCTCCTTCACTGGTCTTTTTCGTTGGTTCGATCATTTTTTGATCTTTCTGCATGATACGAGAAAGTTGTTTCGATCGTAAATAAAGTTCTACTGCAACAGTGTGCTTGCAATAATGATGTTCTTCCCAGTATGGGCATTGACAGTAGTCGATTTCTTTTGCTGTACCATCTAAATCAACTAAATACAGCTCGCTACCTAAAACCTCTGCATGCCACACATTATCTTCTTGATCTGGGACAACCGATAACACACGGTCTTCTTGCAAATATTGACGCCCTCTTGCAATGACTTTTTCCGGAATACTCCATTTCATTGTTATCAATCTCCCTTCTTAACCAAAATGGTAGTGTATTTCACTCTGTCCACTACCTTTTGTATCAATTCGTATTTGTTGCAAGACACGTTCTTTCAACTCACGTACATGGCTGATGATCCCGATCATCCTGCCTTCGCTTTCAACTGTTTCTAATGCTTCCATCGCCATTTCCAAGGCTTCTTCATCCAGTGAACCAAACCCTTCGTCAATAAACAATGCTTCGATCGTGATTCCACCAGCTTGCGCTTGAATCACTTCTGCCAAGGCTAAAGCTAATGATAATGCAGCAATAAAGCTTTCGCCTCCGGATAAAGTATGCGATCCTCTGGTCGTTCCTCCTTCATCATCGTACACGTTGATCTCCAGGCCAGTCTTTCCGCGGTAGCTACCAACTTCTTCATCTAATTCAAACTGATAGCGGCTTTTTGTCAATCGTATCAGATGTTCATTAGCGACTTGCAAGACTTCTTGTAAATAAACTTGCAAGACATAACGTTCAATACTTGTTTTTTTAGGATTTTCGCCATTCATTGTCTGTGATAATTGTTGCAACTGGATCAATTCATCTAGTTGTTCCTGACTATTTTGATAACTTGTAGTAAATTCCATGATCACTTTCTGATTGGTTTTATACTCTTGTTGTAAGTGATAGATCAATTGTTGTTGCTCTTCAATGTGTTGTTTGATTTTTTCGATTCGTTCACTCAACACTGTCAAATCTTGGGATTTTTCATCATAAGTGACATGTGCCAATTGTTCTAAGCGAGTGGAAAGAACCAACTGTTTCGTTTGATAATCCTTGATCGTTGTTTTTCTATTTTCGTATGTGACTGTTTCTTTTAACAACGCTGCTATTGCTTCTTGCGAAGAAAAATCAGTGTGTTGCTCTAAGAAACTAGAGATTTTCCGTTGTTCTTTTTCATATTGAGCAATTGTCTTTTCGATTTGTTCAGTCAACGCTTCGATTTTAGTCGTCAAAACAGCTGATTCTTGCTGGAGTTTCTCACCTTGGGCCATTTGCTCTTCCAATTCTTGCTTGCTCTTGCTCGACTGTTCGGCTAATTGATCAGCTTCTTTTACTAAAGTATCAAGGTCTTCTGCTCCTAATTGTTGACTCAATCCTGCCATCTCACCTTGGAGTCGTTGGATTTTTTCATTATGGAGCATTTGTTGAGCTTTGATCTGTTCACTTTGTTCTTTGTTGCTGGCTAGTTCTTCCATGACCCTTACTTGTGCTTCTTCTGCTTTTTTGATTTCCTTTAAACGAGCATTGAGGGTTTTCTCTATTTCCGCCAACCCTTGAACAATATCTTCTTGGACATCTATTTGGAAGGT
The DNA here is from genome assembly GCF_051714005.1 of Enterococcus sp. AZ171. Lineage (NCBI taxonomy): Bacteria > Bacillati > Bacillota > Bacilli > Lactobacillales > Enterococcaceae > Enterococcus > Enterococcus sp. AZ171. The sequence continues at coordinate 2,672,269 of NZ_JBIORA010000001.1, forward strand.
GGCTTTTAACTCTGTGTTCAAATAAATTGCTTGTTGATCCAACTGTTGACTCATTTCCACTTGTTGCTGGCTTAAACGAGCAAGCTGTTGGTTGATTTCTTCGATTTCTGCTTCTTTTCGACCAATTTCTTGATGCGTTTTTTCGATCGATTGTTCTGCTTGGACCATTTTTTCTTCAAGCACAGCTAAGTTTTCCTGCACTGATTCACGATTATCCGGTGTCAATGGATGCTCCGTTGCACCACATACTGGGCAAGGTTCACCAGGTATCAATAGGGTTTGTAAATAAGTAATTTGTTGCTTTGCCCAGTCGCTTTTACATTGATTGAACTCGTGTGTTTGTTGTTCAAGTAATCGTTGTTTTTCTACCAATTGCTCTGTTGTTTGTTCAAAGTACTGATGATTTTTTACTAGTTCTTTGTCAAGGTGATCAAGGTGTTGCTGTTGTTCACAGTAACGTTCCCCTTCTAAACGTAAACGTTCATAAACCAACTGTTTTTCTTGTAGTTCCCCTTGGGTTGCTAAAACGGTTTGACTCGTTTGTTGTCTTTCTTGAAGGATCAATTGCTGATCTGCCAGTTGTTGGATTTCTTGCTGTAACTCACTGACTTTTTTTTCCATTACGGAAAGTTCCGATTGTTTTTCTCTGAAAGTATCGGCCACTGGGATCAATCGTTGCTTTTCTTGGAGCGTTTGACTCATTTTTGCTATTTTTTGTTCGAGATTTTCTCGTACGTCCGCCTGTTCTTGCCATTTCTGTAAATCACTTGTCACCTTATTGCACGCAATAATTAGTTGCTGTTTCTCACTTTCCTGTGTGGTAAGTGATTCTTGATATTCTTGGCTACGTTCAAGCGGTGTGCGCAATTGCTGAGCAACTTCATAATGGGAAATCCATCTTTGGTGCTCCTCGATCACTTGTTGTTGCTCATTGAGCACTTGTTGTTCTGCTAATAATTGTTGCTTTTCTTCATAAGCAGATTTTTGATTTTTCCCGTGGTAGTAATCCGTCTCGCTGATTTTTTGTTCTTCTTTCAGTTGCTCTAATACTTCTTGCTCTGAGGCGAGCCTTGTTGAAACTTGATCTTGATACTCTTTCCACTCATTGATCACTGTCTCAAAAGATTGTAGACCAGCCGGTTGCTTCTCCTCATAGGAACTAAATTGCCTTTGCAATAAGACTAATTCTTGCTCTAAATGATCCAGTTCTTTTTGCTTGTTCTTGGCTTTTTCTTTCAATTGTTCGGTGAATCGTTGAAAGAATTGTGTGCCGAATAAGTTACGTAAAACTGTTTCTTTTTCACTACTAGAGGAAATCAAGAAATTCCGAAATTCTCCTTGCGGCAGTAAGACGATCTGTGAAAATTGTTTCGCATCTAAATTCAATAGTTCTTTGATTTCTTGATCGACTTCACTACGTTTTGTTAATTGTCGAATTTCTTTTCCTTTTTCATCAAAGATCGTTAAACTGACTTTTGCCGCCTGTTTTCTCATGCCCTCACCCTTGCGTTTAGCTAACAATTGTTCAGGCTTACGTTCGACTTCATAACGCAACTGTTGATGTTCAAACGAAAAAAAGACACTCGTTTCGTCTTCTGGTGTCGCAAATAATGACCGCATCTCTTTGCCAGACCGCAACCTTCCAGATGTTTCTCCAAAAAGCGCATAAGTCATGCCATCAAAAATCGTTGTTTTGCCAGCCCCTGTTTTTCCTGTAATCAAAAACAAGGCCGCTTGGGTCAATTTTGAGAAATCAATCGTTTCATCAATAAATGGGCCAAAATTTTTCAATCGTAACGTCTGTGGTTTCATACTTGATCATTCCGTTTCTGTGAGTTCTTGCAACGTTTCTTCTAACCAGCTCATTTGTTGTTCTGTCATCGGTTCATCCACCATTTCGGTAAAGAATGTTTCCGCGAGTTTCTTTGGTTGCTTGATTTCAAGTGTCTGTCGTTTGCTTGTGGAACGATGCCGTCCATTGACACGTTCGACACCAAGTATTCGAGGATAGATTGCTCGTAGTTGGTTCATCATGTTAGGAATAACTGCGCGATCTTTTAAATAAATCTGCAAATAATTTTCTCGGTTGATCGTATGGTAAAAACTTGGGTCTAATAATTCTTTAAAACTAGCAGTTACTTCAGCGATATCATACAAAGGTGTGATTTCTTGAAAATCCAACACCAAGGTGTCAGTTAGATCAACGATCCAAACACCTTTTTTCTGATTGATCTCTGAAAGTGAGAATTTAAGTGGCGAACCACTGTATCTAGCATTTTCTTGTTGCAAGGCTGCTTGATTATGAAGATGTCCTAAAGCGACATAATCAAATGGCTCCAATAAACTACCTGGAATCGCATCTAGTCCGCCCACTTCGATTTTTGTTTCTGAATCTGATTTCTTACTACCCGTCACAAAAAAGTGGCTGACCAGCACCTGTTTTTTTTCAGGATCAAAAGCGAGTTGCATCTGGTCAACTACTTTTTCCATTGCTTGTTGGACCGTGCGGATCGTATCATCTTCAAAATAACTTCTAGCAGAGATTGGTTCAAAATAAGGCAATAAGAAAAATTGAGTATTTTGATAGTCGATAGGTTGGAAAGCTTCAGCAAATCGGGTGTGTAAAAAGAATTTTGTTTGGCTGAACCATTCAGTTCCAGCAGATAATCGAACACTGCTATCATGGTTTCCTGAGATAGCGAAAATCGGGAATTTTTCGTTCAGGTTCCAGTCGATCATCAATCGATTGAATATCTCTACGGCTTCTACGGCCGGAATACTTCGATCATAGAGATCACCTGCAATAACGATCGCATCCACTTTTTCCTTTTTCGCAATCGTTAAAATCTCAGATAGTACATGTTCTTGCTCTTTAAGTAAATCGTAGCCCTGCAATTTTTTCCCTATATGCCAATCAGCTGTATGTAAAAAACGCATCTCATCACCTCAAAAAAATATCCTTCTTACTATTATAACACTTCCATCAAGGACATGACAGCTAGAATCAATTACAAAAAGGGGATTTTATAACAAAAAAAGCGATAAAGAAGCGGTGTCTTAGACAATCCGTTTCTTTTATCGCTCATCGAATAAAGAACAATTATTCTGTTTCATTCTTTTTTATGATCTCATATTTAAAATCAGGATTTACTTCCTTGTCTAGTTTATCAAATGCGGCTTGTGTGCGTCGCTCGATTTCTGCCATTCCTTCCTTGTCAGTTTTTTTGATATCTGACAAGTCGATCGGTTCACCAAAGCGAACAATCACTCGTTTGCGTTTGAATAGATCACCTAACGTGAAAGGTCCTTGATACACAGCTGGAACGATTTTTACTTTGGCCATTTTGGCAATTAACGCCATTCCACCTTTCAACTCAGTCGCATGTCTTGTCCCACTTGGAAACATGATCAATCCTAGATCGGTTGATTTTAGAATCTTGACAGGTGTCTTGATCACACTTGGTCCCGGATTGTCTCTTTTGACTGGAAAAGCATTCGAGCGTGTTAAGATAAATCGTAAAACAGGGTTTTTGAACAATTCTTCTTTCGCCATAAAACTAAACGATTTAGGTGATGCAGCAACAGCGAGATACAACGGGTCCCACCAAGTGCGGTGTGGTGCAACAAGTATGTAATTCTCGTCTTTTGGTAAGACTTCTTTATTTTCATAACGGGCATTGCCATTGATGACAGCTAAAATCACTTTAACGAGCCCGCGCATAAATCGATAGAACATATCCTCTTCCTTTCTTTACTTCTCGTTCCTATAGTATGCCTAAAAAAGACCGATTTGACAAGTTCTCTTGGTTCTTTTGAACAAAAATAGTATACTACATACGATTAGTTTTTTCATTTGGAGGGAATTAGATGCTTCACGAACATGAACGTATTGACCAATTATATGCAAAAGATATTAAGATTATCCAAAGTTCCCAAGTTTTTTCCTTTTCTTTAGATGCTGTATTGCTTGCTCATTTTGCTCGTGCGCCAAAAACCGGTCAAATCGTTGACCTTTGTTCAGGGAATGGTGCTGTCGGACTATTTTTAAGCAAACAAACACAGGCAAAGATCGATGCAATCGAACTACAGCCACGCTTAGCTGACATGGCTCGACGGAGCATTTCCTTGAATCATTTAGAACAACAAATGACCGTGCATACGATTGACTTAAAAGAAAGTTTATCGGTTGTCAGACACAACTCTTGTGACTTAGTCGTCTGTAACCCCCCTTACTTTAAAGGCTTACCTACAAACAAAAAAAATCCAAATGAGCATCTAGCAATTGCCCGACATGAGATCCATACAACGTTGGAAGAAGTGATCCAAATCTCCGGCAAGTTATTAAAAACAAATGGTCGCTTAGCTCTTGTACATCGCCCAGAACGTTTCTTAGAGATTTTGACCCTTATGCAAACCTATCAGATTGCACCGAAACGTGTTCAGTTTGTTTATCCTAAAGTAGGCAAAGAAGCAAATATTTTATTGATTGAAGGAATCAAGCAAGGAAAAGCCGATGGTTTCAAAGTGTCTCCACCTTTGTTCACCTACGATACGCAAGGTGAGTATACCCCTGAACTCCGTGAGATGCTTTATGGAGAATAACCATTACTTTTATGTGTTGCACTGCCAAGATAATACGTTCTATGGAGGATATACCACCGATTTGGCTCGTCGTTTACAAGAACATAATAATGGCACAGGTGCGAAATACACACGTTTGCAAAAAAGACGTCCTGTAAAAATGATCCATGCAGAAGGATACGCTACAAGAAGTGAAGCCACAAAAGCCGAAGCCACGTTCAAAAAACAAACACGTCGGCAAAAAGAAACCTATTTGAAGACACACCCTTCTCTTTCTTTACCTGATCAAACGGAGTAAAAAAATTTTAGAGAAAAAGAATGCCTCAACGAAAGATCGGAGAACGATTTTCGTTGAGGCACTTTTTTATAAGAGTTATCCTACTGCTCAGGTCAAAACATTGCTGTCACAACCCCAGTTTTTATTCACTTACTTGAGTACTATCAGATAGAGTGTCGCTCGTACTAGTCGAAGCAGTCTCACTCGTTTTACTTGTCTCTGATTCTTTTGTTCCACCTAATAGTGCTTCACTGACTAGATGGATATAATTCAACATACCATCTGGATTTGGATGGACTTGATCGTCATAGAACCATTCACTGTGACCGTTACTATAACCGTACCAATCAATCACTGTCATGTTATCATATTTCTTTTCCATTTCTGTGAGCATGGCGTTGACTTCATTTTGCCAGCGCTTCGTTGGTACGCGAACATTGACCCAGTAAACTTTGCGATCCCCGATCGCGTTCATCAAGCTATCAAATTGCGCCTCAGAAAAAGAGCCATTTGTTCCTAACCCAATTAATACCGTATCTTTCAATAGATCCCTATTTTTCAATTCTTCGATATAAGGAAGGCTTGTGTAGAGTTGACGACCGACATCGCCATCTACGACTACTTGCGGATATAGTTCTTTTAAATCTGCCGCAGCATCTAACATGACTGAATCACCAAATGCAGTCAGCTCTAGTTGTTGGGCTTTTTCCCCTTGCGCTTTGGTCAAATCATATTTATCCAAAATCGCTTGGTCAATAGGTGCTACATTATTTCCTTGATTATTCTGACTTTTTTCAGCTAGTTTTTTACTTTCAGCAATATTCTTTTGTAATTGCTCTTGGTCCGCTGTCACAGCATTTTTAGGTGCAGTGACGAACCCGACTAAGGCAATCGCTACGACTAAGGTTCCAGGGACCACCCATGGCTTTTTCCAACTGAAAATAGGTTTGGTGAACCAGCCTTTGACGATGCGAAACGTTTGGCTATAATCAAAGCGTGCCAATGGACGTTCGATAAAGCGGTACGACAGTTCACTGATCAATAAAATCAATGTGATTTCAATGACCGTGTGTAACAACACATGATCAGCGATACCTGATACTTTCGCTTCGTAAAAAATCATTACCGGAAATTGGTACAAGTAGATCCCATAACTTCGTTTACCGATCCAACTAAAGACCGGATTCGTCAACCAGCGATTCAAGCTCGCACCGGGATGCGCTGTGACTGCCACAAGAACCATACATAAAAGACTGACTAAAAAGAACCCGCCATAATAGATAAAGCTCAAATGGTCATCTAAGAAAAAGAAAAAGAGGATCAAAATGATCAACGAACTAAAACCCGCTAAATTCAATACTTTCTTTGCTTGTTTAGGGATATTTTTCTTCAATCGCGTACTTGGCCAAACAAAAGCCAATGCACTCCCCATCCAAATCGAGAACAAGCGAGTATCTGTCCCATAATACACACGGGTAGGATCGCCATTTGGCGAGTACAACACCATCATCAAAATCGCTGAAGCAATGGCTGTGCCCATAATGACATAAAAAATATTTTTTTTCTTACGGACAAATACCATGAGTAATACAAAAATGATCGGCCAGATCAGATAGTTCTGCGCCTCTACTGCTAAGGACCAAATATGGGTAAATGGCGACTCATTTGCAAAACGATCAAAATAGGATAATCCATTATTGATCTGCCACCAGTTATTGACATAGAATAAACTGCTGAGTACAACGCCCCGAAGATTATTCAACAATCCTCGCTGGAATAGCGTAATATATGCTGATGCAGTAATAAGCAAGAAAACGAGCCCAGGATACAGTCGTTTCATTCGCCGAACGTAAAATTGCCAAATATTGATTTTTCCATTTTGTTCCCACTCTTGTCGTAAGAGATCGGTAATAAGATAACCTGAAACGACAAAAAATATCGGAACTCCGAGGTAACCACCCTTCATACTTGTTGGCAACAAGTGGTATAAAATAACCCCGATGACCGCTAATGAACGAATCCCATCGAAGCCCGTGATATACCGGCTATTTTTTAATCTTTTTTGTTTTTCCATTCAATATTCCAACTTTTCATAAACTTTTTTCATTCGTAATATACGTGCATTACCAAAAAATAGCAAGCAAAAACTTCATAAAAGTTGCCACTTTATACTATAATCCCATAGTTCATCAAAAAAGAACACATTTTTAAGTAACTTTAACAAAATTTCAAATATAACAAGTTGGCTAATTGTTGCTTGGATAGGGTTTCATTATTTTCTATTATTTTTCGTTGATGGGCGAGAAATAATTGAATGATATCTACTCTTAACAAGGATAAACATCTATACTCCTTGGTTGCAAGCACTCTGTCACTCCTTTTCTATGATCACTTTAATAACTCATTCCTAATTATTACAAAAAAACATCACCTGTCCTTTAGCAGACAGATGATCGTTCTCTTTCGTATCATATATTTAATTTTTGAACCAAAGCTTCAGACATTGTTTTTGAAAAATTTATCCCTTCATTTGTTGCGCGCACATTTAACCAATGAGGAATTTTTATTGTCTTTTTATCTAGTTGGACATCTTTTAAGTAATCATTTAGATCCACAGAAATCAAAGTAGCAAATTCACGCTCAGAATCAATCGAAAGATCATTGATATTAGTTGGCTTTGGCAAAGATTTATTATTCTCAACTAAATCACCGAGCATGATCCCTAAAGCATCCGATGCAACTTCTAACCCCTCGATAATATCTTTTGATTGTGTCACTGCTCCTTCGATATCAGGAAAATAAATTCCATATCCAACAGGATCCTTTTCAAAAATAGCTGGATAAACTTTTTTCATTCATCTCCCCTTCTTTCGTAACAGCACAGCGGGCTTAAATGCCCACTGCTTTTCGAACAGAATCTTCTACTCTTCTAGATAACTCTTTTGAATGGCTAGTAAGGATAACAGGTCTAGGATGATCCTTTTTAGTGAATTTCCTATGTGAGCCCTTCCCACCTTTCACTTCAACAAAGCCAGCATCTTTCAGTAGCTTTTCTGCTTCTCTGATTGTCATGGGCATTGCACATACCTCTTTACTATTATATAATAATACGTACTGGGCGTACTGTAAAGTTGCAAACTATAGCTTCAACGAAAATAAAAATTCTCTTAAATTATTTTTAAAGTGAGCACATCCTATTATGTAATACTAGTCAATATCTATAATTTCAACTTGTTATTTCCCATGTCGTCTTCTTCAAAGTTACGAAAAACGCCAGAAATTTTTTTAATAATAATTCTTATGACATTCTGCATTCCTAATCGCAGCACACGAATAAAAATACTTTGTGTTTAATTGTATATTTAAAATAAGTGGGGTGGGAGAATCAGCAATGTTAAAATGAAAAATAAACTAGATTGCATAGTAGTTTGTTTATGCACTATTCATATTAGCAGATCGAATCACATTTTTTTGGTTTCCAATTAATATGAAAGGCTAGTTATTCATTGAATATTAATATTATTTATGATATAATTTAGCTACAAAGAAGAATTCTCATAGCTATAATCAAAAACCACTAGCGTGCAGGCTAGTGGTTTTCTTTTACGTTTCTATACGAATTAACGGGTAGGCTTACTGTCTTTTTTGGCAATTTTACAATCAAGCCATTGACAGAAGTAGTGTGCAGCTACCTCTGCTATGATTGCAAAAGTAAAATCAAGAAGAAACTTCATAGCTATAACCTCCTCCCCTTGCCAGAATAGGCCGGGGTAGCAGACAGCACAATTATTATACCATAACTGAAAATACAAATTTTAGTGTTGCCACTGATAGTTTTAGTGTCATTATTCTACAAGTGGCTACCGAAGTAAGAGAAAAAAACTACACTTTTTAACTTTTTTCAAAATAAGTGTTGCCATTTCAATTTTATGAACTCCAGGTTGTAGCATTTCCTCTGAAAATCCATCCCTTTCAAATGTAGTACCGTCTTTTGATTAAAAGGCTAGAGAAATTAATTCGAAGATATCCTCTTTAATGATTTGATCAATTTCCAAGTATTTAATAAGTATCTCTCCTTGTTTTGGAGGTTCGTTCGCCGGCTTCAAGACAATTCAATTGCACAGACAGATTGCTAACGGAACTGTCGTTAGATGCGCCGATTCTATTATTATGTGTTGAGACAAAAACAGGAATACGTTTAGAAATATCTTGTAGGACAGTATTTATTCTGTTGTTTAAAAACATATTATCAAAAGAAGACTCAGGCTCATCAATAAGAAGTAGATCCTATTTGAGTGAATCTTCTATTTTTCTGTGAAAATTATATTCTGCTCGTTGCTCCCCAGAAACGGGATTCAACTCTTTGTTTAATATGTCAATTTGCATTTTAACAAAGTATTTTACAAAGTCAGCATGCTCTAAAATATCTTTATTTTTTAAGCTTGTAGGTAGTCAAATGGTTGATCATAAAATTTAAAGACTTCAATAAAGGAAGTTCGCTTTTTGATTTTCTAATTGTAAAATCGTAAACTTCGGTTTCGTTCAATATCTTATCTTTTTGTAGTTCTTTGGTTATGTTATTGCACTCATTTATCATTTTTGTATCAATCAATTATTGTCACTTGTTTTAAGATATCTTCTTGCATATGTTTAGCAACCAAGCTAGGAGGAATTTTTTCTAACCCGTCTTGAACAGGTACATAGTCAAGGAAATTACCAATCGTCGTTAGGCCTACATCATCACTAGCCAATTCTACTAATCCAATTTGAATTGCATTGTGGCTATCTAAGATCAGGTAAGTGCTTCATATGATCATACTTCATAAATCTTATGAAAGAAGACGCCTTTTGTCTGTTGAAATATCGATAGCATAAATGATTATTTTCAATTCCTTAATCGCAACAATCATTTCTGGTATTCTAGCGACAAGAAGATCAAAAAAACACAGCGATAACCATTCAGTTATCCACTGTGTTTTATCTAACTAGTTTACTAAAATCTAAATCCCATCTTCATAAAAACGTCCGAGAATTTGAACATTTTCCGCAATACTGACAAATGCTTGCGGGTCAGAAGATTTCATTGCTTCACGTAACAAAGGAAGCTCATAGCGAGTAACGATCGTCATTAAGACTGTTTGTTTATCGTGCTTGTACGCACCTTCTGCTTCATTGATGATCGTGATCCCACGACGCATACATTTTTGGATGGCTTCGATCACTGCTTCAGGATGTTTAGTCACGATCATGACTTGCATCTTTTTTTGTTTCGTATAGACGACATCCGTCACTTTACCACTCACAAAAATCGACAAAGCACTATAAAACATATACTGCCAGCCGAAGAGCAAGCCCGCTACGAAAACAATCAGTGCATTGAAATAAATGGAAATCGAACCGATGGATCGACCTGTTTTTTTACGGATCGTAATACTCACGATATCTAATCCGCCAGAAGACAAACCATTTTTTAATGCTAAACCAATACCAACCCCATTGACGGCACCACCGAATATCGCACAAATGATCGGATCAGTCGAAAGAATCGTTTGTGGCAAAAGATGGATACTAAGCGAGGTTAATGTCACAGTGATAAATGTAAAAATCGTAAATTTCTTTCCAAGTTTAAACCAAGCTAAAAAAAATAACGGGATATTCAATAAATATAATGTGGTTGAAACAGGGATTTCAAAACCAATCACTGATTTAGAAAGGGTCGTTAAGATTTGTGCAAGACCGGTTATCCCACTTGAATAGATGTTTCCTGGTTGATAAAAAAAGTTCAATGCAACTGAAGCAATCAGAGCATAGACGATCGACACCGAAAGTTTGGTCGTATAATCATGATACGCCCAATTTTCGAAAGTTTTTTTCATGAAAAAAGCCTCGCTTTATCTGGTATGCCCTTATTATATGATCTTTTAGAATATAATCAAGAGACTTCTTTGAAAAAAAGATTGGAAATTCCAATATAAGAGAAAAAAAGGTTGCTCCAGTGTCACTAGCACGAATCAATCGCGACTTATCAGTGACTCCTTCACAACCTTGGTATTCCTATGAAAATAACTTCTCTTTCTTATTTGTTATTCAACATCTGTAACATCGATGTTCAATTCAAATAATTGAAGATCAGAAACAGTACTTGGCGCATCACTCATGACATCAGCTGCTTTACCATTTTTAGGGAAAGCAATCACTTCACGAATGTTTTCTTCACCTGCAAGCAACATCACAAAGCGATCAAGTCCCAAGGCAATTCCTCCATGTGGTGGGAAGCCATAGTCTAATGCACTTAATAAGAAACCAAATTGCTCTTCCATTTCTTCTTCAGAAAAGCCTAGTGTTTTTAATACTTTTTCTTGTAATTCTCTTGTATGGATACGTAACGATCCCCCACCTAATTCATAGCCGTTCAAGACGATGTCATACGCTTCTGCGTAGACTTTTGCCGGATCAGTTTCCAATAACTCGACATCGGATGCTTTAGGCATCGTAAACGGATGATGCGCGGAAACATAGCGGCCTTCTTCTGCTGAATATTCAAATTGTGGCCATTCTGTCACCCATAAGAAATTGAATTTTGATTCGTCGATCAAGTCTAATTCTTTTCCTAAGCGAGAACGAATCGCTCCAAGAGTGGCTGCAACGATTTCTTCTTTGTCTGCACCAAACAATAAAATATCTCCAACTTCAGCGTTTGTTGCTTGGATCAATGCTTCAGATGCCTCGCCCATAAATTTCGCAATAGGCCCTTTCAAGCCATCTTCTTCTACTTTTAACCAAGCTAGTCCTTTTGCGCCAAACTGAGTGGCATATTGTCCAAGATTATCTAAATCTTTACGTGAATACTTGCTTGCTGCATTTTTCGCATTCAGCGCTTTGACCACTCCGCCATTTTCAAGTGCCATTTGGAAGACTTTAAATTCAACGTCTTTCACAACCGTGCTCAAGTCGATCAATTCCATGTCAAAACGTGTATCAGGTTTGTCACTTCCATAACGGCTCATTGCTTCATCATATGTCATACGAGGGAATGGTAAAGTGACTTCGATACCACGTACCTCTTTCATCACTTTAGCAATCAATCCTTCTGTATAAGTTTGGATTTCTTCAGCGGTCAAGAAAGTCGTTTCAATATCGACTTGTGTAAATTCTGGTTGACGGTCGCCACGTAAATCTTCATCACGGAAACAACGAACGATTTGATAGTAACGATCAAATCCAGCATTCATCAATAATTGTTTGAACAACTGTGGTGACTGTGGTAAAGCATAGAAATGCCCTGCATGGATACGAGAAGGTACTAAGTAATCTCTCGCGCCTTCTGGTGTTGATTTGCCCAAATAAGGTGTTTCAATATCCAAGAAATCATGGTCATCCAAGTAATGACGGATTGCTTTCGTTGTGTCGTTGCGCAATTTGATATTGTTCGTCATTTTTGGACGACGTAAATCAAGATAACGATACTTCAAACGAATCTCATCACTGATCGTTTGTTCATCCTCAATCAAGAAAGGTGGTGTTTTGGCTTGATTCAAGATAATGATTTCATCCGCGATGATCTCAAATTCACCCGTTGCCATTTTAGGATTGATTGCCAATTCATCCCGATTTTTTACTGTACCTGTCACTTCAATGACATATTCACTACGGCATTTATCTGCGATTTCCCATGCTTCTTTATTGATTTCTGGATTAAAGACAAGTTGAACGATCCCTTCACGATCACGTAAATCGATAAAGATCACGCCACCTAAGTCACGTCTTTTTTGTACCCAACCTTTTAATGTAACTGTTTGTCCTAACTGCTTTTCTGAAACCAGTCCACAGTAAACTGTTCGTTGTGCCATCATTTTTCCTCCTGTTCAGTAGATAATGTCATTTCATCATAGACTTTATCAAAGTGTTCATAAATATCTTCTAGTGCAAAGCTTTTCTCTGTACGATTAGCCATTGATTTGACGTTGATCGTTTGATTTGCTAGTTCATCCGCACCAATCACCAAGACCAACTTCGCATCGGCTTTGTCTGCTGTCTTAAATTGTGCTTTGGCTTTACGTCCCATAAAATCACGATCTGCGGAAAAACCAAAATCACGGATTGCTTGAACGATTTTCAACGCTTCGATATTTGTTTCTTCGCCTAGTGCCACCACATAGGCATCTAATGTATTCATTACAGGGACAGCTACTTCTTCTGCCTCCATCGTTAATAAAATACGTTCGATCCCCATCGCAAAACCAAATCCTGGTGTCGCTGGTCCGCCTAGTTCTTCGACCAAGTTGTCATAACGGCCACCCGCACAAATCGTTGCTTGTGCGCCCATTTTAGGTGCGTCACTCATCACTTCAAAAATCGTATGCGTATAATAATCTAACCCACGAACCATATTGCTGTCGATTTCATAAGGTACATCTAACGCATCCAACATGGCAATCACTGTATCAAAATGTGCTTTTGCTGTTTCACTTAAATAATCTAAGATTGAAGGCGCTTCTGCTACGAATTTTTGATCACGTTTGTCTTTACTATCCAATACACGCAATGGATTTTCATGTAAACGACGTTGTGAATCTTCGCTTAATTCTGCTTCAAACGGTACAAGGTAATCGATCAACGCTTGACGATACGCTTGTCGCGTTTCTTGATCGCCTAAAGAGTTGATCACTAAACGGATTTGACTGATTCCTAATTGTTCGAAGAAGTCTAATGCCATCACCATGCTTTCAACATCCGTCGCAGGATTGTCTGAGCCAAATGCTTCGACACCGATTTGATGGAATTGACGTAAACGACCTTTTTGCGGGCGCTCATAACGAAACATTGGTCCCATATAAAATGTTTTGTAAGGTTTTGTATATTCTGGTCCAAATAATTTATTCTCAACAAATGAACGAACGATTGGTGCAGTTCCTTCTGGACGAAGCGTAACATGACGCTCGCCTTTGTCATAAAAATCATACATTTCTTTTGAAACGATATCAGTCATATCCCCTACACTACGAGCAATCACTTCATAATGCTCAAAAATCGGCGTGCGGATCTCATTATATTGATAATCTTTAAATAATAAACGGGCAGTTTCTTCAACAAATTGCCATTTTTCAGATTCTCCAGGTAAAATATCATTTGTTCCTTTTGGTCTTTGGAAGCTCATCTTTTTCTCTCCTTTTCTTCACGCTATGTAATCAATGCAAACAAAAAACACCCTTGTTCGCCATGAACAAGGGTGAATGATTATTTCATACACGGTACCACCTATATTTGAAAGATTGCTCTTTCCTCTCACGATTAACGCTCGTTTACGGGACGGCTTTGCACGCGTCCATCTCCAGAGTGTCTTTCAGAAACTACTTGTTTTAGATCGCTCTCAGCCACGACGATCCTCTCTTATAAAGCATTTAGTTACCTACTCGCTCTTTCATCGATATTTAGATATTAATTATAACCTACTAAAAACACAGCGCAAAGTCAAGTAGATTCTTATTGATTTCTTTTTTAAAGTCATTTTGATTTAGCTTTTTTTCTTTTTGATTTAGACTAAATAAAAAAGGAGGTAAAAAAATGTCAGAAGTAAAAATTGGTCATTCTCAAGTATATGCCGAAGCAATCGGCTTAGGTGCAAATGCCGTCGGAGGGCACAATCTTTTTTCAGGATTAGCGGATGAAACTGGAAAAGAAGTCGTCAGAGCTGCCTTAGATAATGGCTTGAACCTTATTGATACTGCTTATATTTATGGCGAAGGTCGTTCGGAACAATTGATTGGAGAAGTCTTGCAAGAACCGGCTTATGATCGTTCCCGTATTATTATTGCCACCAAAGCAGCACATCTTCCAGATCAACCGAAAAAATTTGATAACTCTCCTGAATTTTTGAAGAAATCAGTCGATGAAGCGTTAGAACGTCTGCAAACAGATTATATCGATATTTTTTATATCCATTTTCCAGATGAAGCAACACCTAAAAATGAAGCAGTTGCCGCTTTACACGAACTAAAAGAAGCAGGGAAGATCCGTGCTATCGGTGTGTCTAATTTCACTTTAGAGCAATTGAAAGAAGCCAACCAAGACGGCTATGTCGATATCGTACAAGATCAATTCAGTTTGATCCATCGCACAGCGGAAAAAGAATTATTCCCTTACCTCGAAGCTAACGAGATTGGTTTTGTGCCTTATTTCCCACTTGCTTCAGGTTTATTGACTGGCAAGTATGATCTAGAAAGTCCAAAACATTTTTATGAAGATGATCCTAGAAAGAACAAACCAAACTTTCAAGGTGAACGATATGAACAAATCATCACAGCGGTCGATCAACTCAAACCGCTTGCTGAAAAGTACCAAGCAACTACTGCTCAATTAGTCTTAGCTTGGTATATCGCGCACCCGCGGATTTCATTTGTCATTCCTGGCGCAAAGAAACCCGAACAAGTCGCAGACAATGCCAAAGCTTTGGATATTCATTTATCTTTAGAAGATGCCCAAACAATCGATCAGTTATTCCGAGAGTTTAAATAATACTCAAAAACAGCCACATCAAGAAAATGATGTAGCTGTTTTTTTATAAATGATACAGTAAGCCTCGACTATTTGAATAGGGCTAAAATTGGTTGAAAGAAGTTAATTTTTGGTTGAATAACTTCCATTCAAATTAATCAAATCTATACATAAAACACTATTTATAGATGTCATTTCGATGACCAATTTGTACGATCAAAATCGTTATCACTTCATCATCTATATCTGCAATGATCCGATAATTCCCCACTCTATAACGCCATTCGCCACTCCTATTCGCTACTAACCCTTTACCATATTGTCTGGGGTTATCTGTATTGATAAGATTTTTTTCTATCCATGATAGTATCAAAGAAGCTTGAAATTTATCCATTTTTTTCAATGCTTTTTGTGCACCTTTTTCATAACGGACAAGATATTGCTTCCTCATAATCCTAGTTCTCTTTTCATTTCTTCATGCGAGATACTTTCATCAAGACTCTTATGATCTTTCATCGCTTTATTATAGATATCCATATCAATCTGATCTTCTAGCGTTTCTAATAAAGTTGTCCTTGCCAATTCTGAAACGGTCATTCCATTCAAATCAGCCATTGCTAACATAAATGCTTTTTCTTCGTCTGATACACGAAACGTAATATTACTCATACCTTGACACCTCCTGTATACATTTGTATTACATATCTATATCGTAATACAAATGTATACAACTGTCAATAAAATACTGTATTGCCCCCACGTTACTCTTTATATAACAATCCTCGACTATTTGGATAAGTCGGAAATTGATTGAATGGAATCGTCCAGTCTTGTTCTGGCACAGAAAAGGCAAAACGATTCACTAATTGATCGGAAAAAACGCGTAAACTATGCAACGTGATCCATTCACCTGCGCATCGGTGCATTTTTCGGAAGTCACCGCCACCTTGTGCAATCATCTCATACTCTTCTTCATAAGAGATTTTTTTCGCTTTACCAATATACCGTTTGATCAAAAATGCCTCTGGTGAATCCACTGTCCGTTCATCATGATTTGTTCCATACAAATCTAAGATCACCCAACTGTCTTTAGGGATGCGATAGCCGTCTACTTCTACATCTTGCAAAGCAAAGGCGGGTAACATTGGGAAAAATGGGTAATACCGACGCATCTCCTGAATAAAAGGATCTTGCAGTTCCTTAAAATCGTTTTTTAGTTGTTGATAGAGATCTGGTCGGCTGAAAAGAGCATGCCCCATCAACGCCGCCCATACGGTCAATGCCACGGTCGGCCGAATGATATTCAATAATTCTACCGACGCAATATCCAAAGGCAAAAGATTACCTTTAAGGTCAGTCGCATTCGCAAAAGCATAAAGCGCTACATTTTCTTTTCCGGCTACTGGATTTTCTCGTGCTTCTTCCAACAACTCTTGTGCCCATTTTTCTGATTTTTTCCGATTTTCTACACCTTTAAAATGATCGAGTGGCGAAGTGACTGTCCCACTGATCATAGAGATCTGATAATCTGCCAGTTGGTTGATCTCTTCTTCTGAATAATCCGCTAAGTTGATTCCTGACCATTCACAGATGGCGGTAAAAAGTACTTTTTTACTCAGGTCAAATAACTCAAAAGTACCATGTTGTTGTTCCAATTCATGTGCCAATACTCGATCCAATATTTGATGATAGTCTTCCATTCGCTCTGGTGTCATCAAATCCATAAAAATTGCTTTACGGTGATGATGCTCCGCGCCATCTAAAGACTGCACACCGTCCTTTCCAAATAATGTTTTTTGGACCATTTTAGGCATTGCGCCTTCTCGTTTGAAATTTCTTGGATCATAAAAATGTTTCGCTGCCTCTTCTCCATAGATGATCACAGCTTCCTTATTGAATATCTTTGCTTTCACAACAGGTGATTGGGCTTCTTCTCTTAGCTTTCCAAGCATTTTGTAGCCCTCGTTATAGTATTTTTTGATTTCGGTCATTTTGATATCGACCACGGGAATTTCTTGCATATTTTTTGCTCCTCCTAATAAATAACTTTAGATATTATTAGGATACTCCTTGTACAATAAAACTGACAAAAGAAGTGTTTGAGACAAAGCCATACCATTTATTTCTCTTGAGCTGCCTAACCTCGAATAAAAGGCTTCCTCATCACTAATAAGATTTCATTATAACGTTCTGTGACTCTGTCATTCACCTCATTCCTTCGTCTAGCTTTGTAGTCAACTCGTGAAATGCCTCTTTGAACCGCACGTCTTTTCTAGCATGTTTGTAAAAAGACAAAACATAGACATCATAAAATAAATTATAGCTTCTAAAGGAATATTTTACTTGCAACTAAAAGATATAATGGCATTCTAAAGTAGTGAAAGGGACTTCTTTGATCAATTTTTTGTCTGGTATTGCCCAGTAATCAAAGCCATTATCATAGCGGTGGGAAAGTATCTCGTCTATCGTTGTCTGATTTCTCTCATCTCAGTAATACTAACGAACAAAAAATAAAAATGGCTGCCAAAATGAGGGAGAATAAAAAAAGTCTGATTTTGAGAAACTTCATCAAAATCAGACTGATCTTTTTTATTCATTTATCATTTATTTTGAGAATCAATAATGATCGTCACTGGGCCATCATTCACAAGAGAAACCGCCATATCTGCACCAAATTCTCCTGTTTCAACTGTGATTCCTCGTTGTCTTAGCCCTTCGTTAAATGCTTCATATAAAGGAATCGCTGTTTCCGGACGTGCTGCTGCGATAAAACTTGGTCGATTGCCTTTTTTTGTGTCTGCAAAAAGAGTGAATTGAGAAATACTCAACAGCGCTCCTTTGACATCTTCAATACTTAAATTCATTTTTCCTTGTTCATCTTCAAAGATACGCATCTGGGCAATTTTTTTGATCAAATAATCGACGTCTTTTTGCGTATCTGTATCATGAACACCTAGCAAAATCAACAAGCCATGATCGATACGCCCCACTTCTCGTTCGTTGATCGACACAGCTGCTTGACTCACTCGTTGGATCACTGCGCGCAAAGTACTACCTCCTAGCCATTCATCCGGCGTACGCTATATACATCCGGTACAGTCTTGATTTTATCGACAATACTTTTCAAGTGTGACAAGTTACGTATCCCTACTGTCAAATGGATCGTCGCCATTTTGTCTTTATTCGTTCGTGCTTCGACACTGTTTAGATTTTTAGTCATCGCATTCACTGTCTGCAAGACGTCATTTAACATGCCCGAACGATTATAGCCATAGATCTCTAAATCAGCATCATACTCTTTGTTCGTATTTGAAGTGTCTTCCCATTCAACGTCAATCAACCGTTCTTCCACGTTTGGTTTATCCGGTTGGACATTCGGACAGTCTTTGCGATGGATCGAGATACCACGTCCTTTGGTGATATAGCCCACGATGTCATCCCCTGGTACAGGATTGCAACAACGGCTGATCCGGATCAACAAGTTTTCAACACCTTGGATGACGACGCCACCTTCATGACGAACCTTCATTTTTTCAGGCTCTTTTTTAGGTTGATTCATCAACTCTTCTGCTTCTTGTTTTTGTTGCTCGATTTTTTGTTCTTTCCGCTCTTTTTCAGTCAAGCGATTAGCCATCGTCAATGGACTTACTTCGCCATAACCAATCGCAGCATACATATCTTCTTCTGTTTGAAAATTCAAGCGTTCTAATGCGTCGTGTAATTTATTTTTTGAAAGAATCTCCTTTGGTACAAAACCAAGATCCATAATACACTTCACTAAAGCTTCATGGCCCTTCGTCACATTTTCGTCTCGATCTTGCCCTTTGAAGAAACGCTTGATTTTATTTCTCGCTTTACTTGTGGCTACTAATTTCAGCCAATCACGACTTGGTCCAAATGAATTTGGCGAAGTCAGAATCTCGATGATATCACCATTCTTCAATTTGTAATCTAATTGGACCATTTTCCCATTGATTTTGGCACCAGTCGTTTTGTTCCCGATATCTGTATGGATGCTATAAGCAAAGTCTAACGGTCCTGATCCTTTAGGAAGTTCAGTCACATCGCCTTTAGGGGTGAACACATAGACTTTATCACTAAAGATATCGCCTTTCACACCCTCCATGAATTCAGAAGCATCGTAACTTTCATCTTGCAATTCGATGATCTCATGGAACCAACTTAACTGTTTTGTCATCCCATCGGGTTCAACTTTGTCGCCTTTTCCTTCTTTATATGCCCAGTGAGCAGCTACCCCAAACTCAGCGATTTCGTGCATTTCTTGGGTACGGATCTGAATCTCGACAGGGTTGCCAGCTGGTCCGATAACAGTCGTATGCAACGATTGATACATATTCGCTTTAGGCATCGCGATATAATCTTTGAATCTACCTGGCATAGGTTTCCATTTCGTATGGATCGCTCCTAGTACTGCATAACAATCTTTGATCGAATCCACGATCACTCGGATTGCCAGTAGATCATAGATTTCATTGAATTGCTTCTTTTGGTCTTTCATCTTACGGTAAATCGAATAGATGTGTTTCGGGCGACCATAGATCTCTGCAAAAATCCCCAATTCTTCCGTTGCTAAACGGATATCCTCCACTGTACCACTGACATAATTTTCACGTTCTTCTCGTTTTGTTTGCATCAAGTGAACGATTCGATAATATTGCTTTGGATTGAGATAACGCAGCGCCGTATCCTCTAATTCCCATTTGATTCGACTGATCCCTAAACGATGAGCAAGCGGTGCGTATATTTCCAATGTTTCTTGCGCAATGCGTCGTTGTTTATCTTCCCGCAAATGCTTTAACGTACGCATGTTATGTAAACGATCGGCTAACTTCACCATGATTACACGTAAATCTTGAGCCATAGCTAATAACATTTTGCGGTGATTTTCCGCTAGTTGTTCTTCGTGGGATTTGTATTTGATTTTCCCTAACTTCGTCACTCCGTCCACCAACATTGCCACGTCGTTCCCGAAGGCTTCTCTTAAATCTTCTAAGGTTACTTCTGTATCTTCTACCACATCATGTAAAAAACCAGTGGCAACCGTATGGGGGTCCATTCGTAGATCTGCAAGAATCCCTGCAACTTGGATCGGATGGATGATATAAGGTTCTCCTGATTTACGAAATTGTCCCTCATGTGCAGTGGTCGCGTAGTCACATGCTTTTTGCACAAAAGCGACATGTTCAGGTCCCATGTATTGGCTAACCATCTTAATGACGTCAGGCCCTGTTAATATTTCTTCTTTTGGCATGGGAAACATCCCCCTTTCTATTCATAATCAAAACAGATATTTTTTGTCGTGAGAAAGCATTTTTTTATAGCTTAGGATCAAATAATTGTTCTTATTATACCGATTGTGTCAATGATTTTCAATTCCGTACAAAAGGCAAAATCCCACTTTCACTTTGAGGGATCAAGAAAATAGGAAAATTCATACATTTGTTTTGTAGAAGATCGTTATCCCTAACGATTAACTCGCCTATTACTTGCTAAGTGCTTGTAATTCAAGTTGGAAACTTGCGGCACTTAACAAATACAATGGCGCAGTTTCTGTTCGTAGGATTCTTGGACCAAGACCACAAAGAATGCCACCTTGTGATTCGAAATGAGCGATTTCTTGAGGTGATAATCCGCCTTCTGGGCCAAACACTGCAAGGATCCGAGTACCTGGTAAAACAGATTGCAGTATTTTGGCTAAATTAGCGGCTTCCCCTTGTTTTGCTGATTCTTCATATGCAACCAGAAGGACATCATACGAACTGAGCGTCTCATAAAATTGCTTTTCTGTCTCCATTAAAGATACTTGCGGTACGACTTGGCGATGCGACTGTTCCGCCGCTTCCTGTGCAATCTTGACCAACCGCTCTTGTCGCTTTTTGCGTTTTTTGGCATCCCATTTAACGACAGAAGCAGCAGCAGGAAATCCCACAAACCCGTGAGCGCCTAGCTCTGTCCCTTTTTGTACGATCCAATCCAACTTATCCCCTTTAGGATATCCGCTAGCAATCGTGATCTTGCAGGATAATTCTTTTTGAACACTTTCTTTCGCCACTTCGATTAAGAAGACTTCATTCTCCTTCATTTCACTGATTTCTGCAATGATCGCGATCTGGTCGTTAAATGCTAAATAGACCTGATCTTTCACTGCCATTCGCATAACTCTTACCATATGGTGATAGGCTTCACCCTCTATTACAAAACGCTCTTGTGGTCGATAAGGCTCATCTAGAAAATATCGTTGCATTTAATCCACCTCAGGCTTTTTTAGCATAATGGCATACCAATCTTTTTGTTGGAACACTTGATCGACAACAAAACCTTGTTCTTCCATCGCCGTAAGAACCATTTCTTTCTTCTCTTCAATGATTCCAGAAACGATCAACGTCCCAGTTTGTTTTAGTAAACGCCACGCATCAGGAATCATCAACAAAATGATATCTGCCAAAATATTAGCTACGATCACATCGCTCTCGCTCTCGATGCCTTTTAATAGGTCATTGGCTGACACATGCACATCTTTTGCTACTTCATTTAGGTCCATATTTTCTTTTGCTGAACGTACTGCCACTTCATCGAGATCATACGCATAGACTTCTTTTGCCCCTAAATGCTTCGCCGCAATACTCAACACTCCGGAACCAGTACCGACATCTAAAAGCGTTTCTCCACCTCGCAAGGTCGACTCCAGTGCTTGTAATGTCAAAGAAGTCGTTGGATGCGTACCTGTTCCAAACGCCATCCCTGGGTCTAATGTAATGATTTTTTCTAATGGATCAGTCGTTTGATAACTTTCCCAACTTGGTACGACAGTTAGTAGACGTGTGATCCGAACCGGATGATAATATTTTTTCCAAGCCGTTGCCCAATTGCTTTCTTCGACTTCACTCACCGTCACAATGTTCTTACCGATCGCTAATCCAAATTCGGGTAATTTTGTCACACGTTCTTTGATAAAGGGTAAAATTTCCGGTAAAAAGATCGTTTCAGGGAAATAAGCCATCACGATGGCACCCTCTTCAATCGTTGTAAAATCTTCTTTTGTCAGGATTTCTCCATAAGGATCAGATTTAAAATTTTCGACGTCCAATGAATCTTCGATCGCGACACCACTCGCTCCTGCTTCCATTAAAATATTTGCGACTGCTTCAACCGCTTCACTCGCCGTTTCGATTTTGACTTCATTCCATTTCATATACGTTGCTCCTTAATAGCTGGGATAGGGTAGATATACATCTTTTTCATTTTGTTGTTTTTCTTCGACTAAACGTGTGAACACATGGTTATCCCATTTCAATTCAAAGACAGCTGTTTCGTCTTCTGCATCTAAAAAATCTAAAAGATCACTTTGACCTTGTGCTAATACATCATTCAAGTAGTCAATCAGTGCATCGGCTACAGAACTCGCTAACCCTTTCTTTCCTTCATAAGGGATCACTGCCAGATAATCTTGCTCATCAAATATAGATTTTTCTGGGTTGAATAATAAGACACCATCTTCAAATTCAATGATTTCTTCTTCCGAGACAACACCTTGGGCATCATCTAATTCAAAATGTGCCTGATTTTCTGCAAATAAACGTACCACGATCTCAATCGTATGGTTTTTTGTGTCCCAATCTAACGCCACATCATAGTCTGTGATCTTCTTTTCAATGGCTGTATCAAGGTAATCCAATATTGTTGTTTTCTTCATTTTGTTTCCTCCAACCCCAGTCTTCATCGACTTGGTTCTTTTTTTGTAATGAAAGATACGGATTTCCAGCAACGACAAAACGCAATGGTTTTTCCGTCCATTCTCCTTTATTCGGTATACCGATTCTAGGCAACGCCAATATTTTTTTTGGTAGCCGTTTTTTCTCAAAAACCAAACGCAACGAGCTATCACGAATCGACTGTCCATATAAATCTGGTGATAGACCTAAGGCTTCCACTAATTTCCCTGGACCATTACTAATATCAGGACCCGCCTTCCCTTTGCGATTCAGGCTCATTTGCTCAATCCCCTCCACAGGCTCAATGGCACGGATCATCACTCCTTGTGGTACTCCTTCAGGTTGTGTGATGATATTTAAAATCAAGTGGGTGTGCATCGTGTAGAGATAGATCGTTCCTGGTTCTTCATACATTGCACGCACTCGAGGCGTACGCCGCATACCATAACTGTGAGCAGCCAGATCTTCCGGACCTAAGTAAGCTTCTGCATCTACGATATAGCCACCTAAGCGCCCATTTGGTGTTTCATATTCCAGATACATTCCTAGTAAATCTTTTGCCACTTCTGCCGTTGTTTTATTTAATAAAAGTTCATCTAATTGTTTTTGATTTGTCATTTGCTTCACCACCTTTATCATACACAATATTAGGCAAAGAAGCTATGAAAAAAGCGGGTCAACGAGTTGGCGATTACCATTGCTGAACTAGAGAAACCTATTTCTAGCTTCTCGCCCTATTCTGACTATTCCTCCGCCTTTTGCGCCCCTTTATCCTATGAGATATGTTATAATAAACGAACGAATAATCTAAAGGAGGCAGACTGATGCAACAACCATTAGCCTATCGGATGCGTCCGAAAAATATCGATGAAGTCGTTGGCCAACGCCATTTAGTTGGTGAAGGTAAAATCATTCGCCGAATGGTTGATGCAGAAATGTTATCTTCCATGATTTTATATGGACCACCCGGCACAGGAAAGACAAGTATCGCTAGTGCCATTGCTGGCTCAACTAATTTTGCCTTTCGGATGTTGAATGCCGCGACCGATTCTAAAAAAGATCTACAAGTTGTCGCCGAAGAAGCTAGAATGAGCGGTACTGTGATTCTTTTACTTGATGAAGTCCATCGATTAGATAAAACAAAGCAAGATTTTTTACTTCCGCATTTAGAAAACGGTCGTATCATCTTGATTGGGGCAACCACTGAAAATCCTTATATCACGATTAATCCAGCAATCCGTAGTCGGACACAGATCTTTGAGGTAAAACCGTTAGACGAAGAAGATATCCAATTAGCAATTCATCGTGCATTGTCCGATAAAGAAAATGGCTTAGGAGAATCATCGATTAAAATAGATGAAAATGCCTTGCTTCATCTATCTCGTGCCACTAACGGTGATTTGAGAAGCGCACTTAATGGCTTGGAACTTGCTGTACGTTCCACTAAAAAACAAGAAGACGGTACAATTCATCTCACCCTCGCGATTATCGAAGAGTGTATCCAGCGAAAAGCATTGACGCATGATAAAAATGGGGATGCTCACTATGATGTGATCTCCGCATTTCAAAAATCCATTCGTGGGAGCGACGTGGATGCTGCATTACATTACTTGGCGCGTTTAGTCGAAGCTGGGGATTTAGCAAGTATTTGTCGTCGCCTGATGGTGATTGGCTACGAAGATATTGGCTTAGGCAACCCTGCTGCTGCGGCTCGAACAGTCAACGCTGTGCTAGCTGCCGAACGTTTAGGTCTACCAGAAGGTCGTATCCCTTTAGCTGATGCAGTCGTCGATCTTTGCCTTTCACCAAAATCCAATTCTGCCTATACCGCATTAGATACAGCCATTGCAGACATAAGAGCAGGAAAGGCAGGCGAAATTCCTGATCACTTAAAAGATAGCCATTATCAAGGGGCCAAGTCATTGAATCGAGGTGTAGACTATCAATATCCTCATAGCTACGAAAATGCTTGGGTCGATCAACAATATCTACCTGATAAACTGAAACATACACAGTATTATCAACCTAAAAATACTGGGAAGTACGAACAAGCCTTAGGACAGCAATATCAGCGCATTAAAGAATGGCAGAAAAAAACACAATAACCACCGTCATTGAAAGCGTTCAAAATTATTGAGCGCCCACATTGCTCTTTTTAAATCCATGTGCTACTATAGAAGTGGGAAATCTGTGATGTTCGAATTGTCCTCTTTGTGTGTTGACCGAACATTTTTATTGATATCTTGGGACCTGTCTTGTGTCACAGCTGGTAACATGCCTTATCATTTGGTAGTTCGATGCGACGACCATGGGACCCACCTGCTTGAATTCGCGGGATCAATACTACAGGACAAACAACGGCATTAACGGAGATTACCATTTTTTTACCTATTAAGAGGCAGTACCGATTTATCGGTGCTGCCTCTTTTATGGTATGATTGGTTTTAGAAAAAGTAGGAGTGGATACAATGATTCGTTTATTGATGGCGATTGCCGCCTTATTGCTATTATTTGTCAGTTATTACTTATTTAAAAAACAAACGATTTTTTTCGTTCTTATCGAACAGAATAAAAAGAATCAAGATTTTCTAAGTATTTTCGGTTCGATCTACGCATTTTTAGGACTTCTAGGACTCGTTGTCGTAGCAATCAATCATCGTTTTTTTGCATTACTTTATTTAGTCATCGTAATTGCTGTTGCCTCTGTCTTCAGCATCGGTTTTGCCAAAAAAATGACGAAACCTGACAGTAAATAATTCTCATTTCTTTGAATTTGCTTTACAATAGAATTGTAAACCAAGTATCTTTTTTGAAGGAGTGAATGCTGATGTTACAACAATATAGAAAAATCATGGTTGCGGTCGACGGTTCTGAAGAAGCCGAATTAGCGTTTAAAAAAGCAGTAAACGTTGCTTTAAGAAATAACAGCGAGCTTTTATTAGCTCATGTCATTGACACACGATCTTTCCAAACTGTTTCATCCTTTGATGGCATGTTGGCAGAACAAGCAACAGAAATGGCCAAGCAAACACTAGCCGATTATGAGATGAAAGCTAAAAAAGCTGGATTACATCAAGTGACAACTGTGGTAGAATACGGTTCTCCAAAGCATATCATTGCTAAAGAAATCCCTGAAGACCATGAAGTGGACTTGATCCTTTTAGGTGCAACTGGACTCAACGCAGTCGAACGTCTATTTATCGGTTCTGTTTCAGAATACGTTATTCGCAATGCAGCATGTGATGTTCTAGTCGTACGTACAAACTTAGAAAATCAATTACCAAAAAAAGAAGATAAGTAATTATTTCATAAAAAGCATTGAGAAATAAAAATTTCTCAATGCTTTTTATTAGTTAGATTCTGTCTTTGAACGTAGCATGAGCAATCTTTCTTTGCTATCTACTGTGCCTTCTGTAACAAGAGTAATTGATTCATACGATAAAGAATTGGTAATAATCACCATTACCGTATCATCATAGCCGGCTTGCTTGAGCTTTTGCTGATCAAATCTTCCCAACAACTGGCCTTTCTTTACCTTATCTCCTACCTGAAATTCTGTCGAAAACCCTTGACTATTTAATTCAACTGTATCAATACCGATATGGATCAAAATTTCTCCACCAGCATCTGTTTTCAACCCATAGGCATGTTTCGATTCATAAACAACAGTCAGTTCACCATCGGCTGGAGCAAATAAAAGTCCTTCCGTTGGTCTGATTGCTATTCCTTTCCCCATCATTTCTTGAGAAAACACAGGGTCATTTACTGCTTGCAGTGATATCAGTTCACCAGAAACAGGAGCGACGATTACTTCTTCTATCACACGTTCCTCCTCTTCTTTTGCATCACTCGGTACATCTGCTGTTTCCGGTTCTTCACTAGCAAGTAGGTATGCATGTTTTTTCCCATAAAGATATGTTGTAGTGAAACCAACGAGTAAACTGATCAGGATACCTATCATGAAAAAAGGAATCTGATTAGGCGTAATTGAAATAAAGCCGATGACGCTGGCGGGACCTAAAGCAATAGCAAGTACATGGAAAAAACCGATGAACATGGAGGAAATCCCGGCAGCAATCATTCCACAAATAAATGGAAACTTTAATTTTAGATTGACACCAAAAATTGCTGGCTCTGTAATTCCTAGTAAAGCAGAGATGCTAGCAGAAGTTGCTAAACTTTTTTGCTTTGTATTTTTAGTCAATAACATGATGGCAAGTGTTGCTGCCCCCTGTCCAACGTTTGCCATTGAAGCAACTGGGAAAATAAATGTTCCTCCCGTTCGAGCCACGTCAGCCAATAAAGATGTTTCAATTGCTGGAAAACTTTGATGAAGACCAGTGATCACGATTGGTGAATAGAACAAACCAAAAATCCCTAAACCGATTGCTCCGGTTGTTTGATACAACCAACTCAATCCTGCTGTTAAGCTGTCTCCGACTGTTTGCATCACTGGACCAACCACAACGAATGTCAAAAAACCTGTAATGATAATTGCTAACATCGGTGTAAATGTATAATCAAATGCATTAAGTAAACGTTTATGGAAAAATTTCTCTAAATTCGCCAAAATCCATGAAACAGCTAAAACTGGTAAGACCGATCCTTGGTAACCTGCTTGAGCAATGTTTAACCCAAAAATATTCCAATAAGGCATTGTTCCTTCTGCCACAGCATTTGCTACGCTGTACCCATTGACCAGCTCCGGCATCACCATCGCCATTGCCATTGCTGCTCCTAGATAAGGATTGCCACCAAATCTTCGCGTTGCTGAAAAACCTACTAGGATCGGGAGAAATGCAAATGGAGCAGAAGCCAGTAAATTAATAATGCTAGTCACATCTTTTAAATTAGGATACATCTCAATCACTGATTGTGGTCCGAATAGATCTTGTGCGGTCAAAACATTATTGATTGCCATCAATAACCCACCTGCGACTAAAGCAGGAACAATTGGTACGAATATATCAGACAGTACTTTGATCAAGGACATAAAAGGATTCTGTTTCTTCCCTGATTGTGCTACCGCTTTCAAATCGTCAGTCGATGCTTCTTTTGTACCGGTCAGCTGGATAAGTTCGTCGTAAACATTATTCACATCACCTGCGCCTATAATGATTTGGAATTGATGGTTTGCTTCAAAGGTTCCTTTTACTTCATCAATGGCATCTAGTGCCTTTTGATTCACTTTCGCTTGATCTTTTAATACTAAACGCAAACGAGTTGCACAATGTGCGGCAGCTTGGATATTATTTTCCCCTAGTGCGTCATTGATTTCTTTTGCCACTTTTGTATAATCCACTTTTTGTCCCCCCTATATAATCTAAACATCAATTTTTTGTAACCGTTATCCTAGTTTGAGTATGCCACGACACTTCACAATTGTCAAACGTTTATCAAAAATAAAGCTTATATTTTATAATAAATAACTAGAGAGAACGATAAAAAAAAACAACAATAATGATATGCGTTTGACATTAATGCTGGTTCGAGCTATTCTATAATAGAATACGTTTACAAGGAGTCGTACTTATGAATAATAATTTTAAATGGACACGTCAACTACGTTATCAAGCTTATCAGGCGTGGCCTCAAGAGTATCAAACACTGTTAAAGGAACAAGTAGCTCATTCTCCTTGGCGTTTGGATTACCACATTCAGCCACCTTCTGGTTTGTTGAACGACCCAAATGGTTTTTCTTTTTTCAACGGCAAATGGCACTTATTTTACCAAGCTTATCCGATGGGCGCTGTTCATGGGTTAAAATCTTGGTACCACTTGACTTCTAAGAATTTAGTCGATTGGCAAGAGGAAGGATTGAAACTTCTACCCAGCACATCATATGATAGTCATGGCGTCTATTCCGGTTCAGCACTTCCGGTTAATGACAAATTATTTTTGGCCTATACAGGCAATGTCCGTGATGAAAATTGGGCACGCACTTCGTATCAGTTGGGTGCATGGATGCAACCTAATGGCGAACTATCCAAATTAACCACCCCACTGATTTCTAAGCCACCTTACGGCTATACACAAGAATTTCGAGATCCTCAAGTGATTTTTTATAAAGACGAATATTTGTTATTGTTGGGTGCACAAAATCAAAATAAACAAGGGGAAATTTTAGTTTACCGTAGTCCCGATCTAGACACTTGGTCTTACGCAGGTCCTTTACAATTTACGCAACAATCGATGGGATTTATGATCGAGTGTCCTAACTTAGTATTCATTGACGGAAAAGCGCTATTGCTCTTTTGTCCACAAGGCTTAGAACAGTCAATTTTGGAGTATCAAAATATATACCCGAATGCTTACATCATCGGAGAAGCCTATGACATCGAAACGAATCAACTTACCCAACCTTTAACCCTTAAAAACCTTGACGAAGGCTTTGATCTTTATGCTACTCAAGCATTCAACGCTCCTGATGGTCGTGCCTTAGCAGTTAGTTGGATCGGGTTGCCTGAAATCAGTTATCCGACTGATCCATTTGGCTGGGCCCATTGTTTAAGTATCGTCAAAGAGTTGACGATTGAAAATGGGACACTCCATCAACGTCCTGTAAAAGAAATGAGTCAATTACGGATTGATCCGCCATGTTCTTTGAATCATTCAGTCTCACAGATAAATACCGAGCAAAATCGCTACGAAATCAACTTAGAGTTTAAAGAAAATCAAAGTGGAAAAATTCATTTATGTAGTGATCCCATGGGAAATAACGGATTGATCCTCTCTTTCGATCGCAGGCATGGTAAAATGAAAATAGATCGTAGCTTATCAGGAGAAGTATTTGCAGAAGATTATGGTGTCACAAGAGAATTTACAATTTCACAAGAACCTTTGTCTTTACAAATCTTTGTTGATATTTCTGTAGTCGAAATCTTTATCAATGACGGTAAACAAACGACTACTGCCCGAATTTTCCCTTCAAGCGAACAGACCACACTCTTGATCGAATGTGACCATGCCTTCTCAGGAACGCTTTGGAAGTTACGTAAAATGAATGAATAGAGGGTAAGTTAAATGGTTGTTAAATTAACCGATGTAGCCAAAAAGGCTGGAGTCTCACCAACCACTGTATCACGTGTCATCAATAACTACGGCTCATTGAGCCAAAAAACAATCGATAAAGTAAATCAAGCAATGAAAGAATTAAATTATCAACCCAATTCATTGGCTCGTTCTCTTCAAGGAAAAAACACCCAATTGATTGGCTTGATTTTTCCTACAGTTGCCAACCCTTTCTTTGGTGAATTAGTCGAACAATTAGAAAGTAAGCTATTTGATTTAGGATACCGTTCAATATTATGCGATAGTGCAAACAATAAAGAAAAAGAACGAAACTACCTCAACATGTTAGCTGCAAACAAAGTAGATGGTATCCTTGCTGGAGCGCATAATCTGGGTATCCAAGAATACGAAAATATTGAACTACCCATTGTCTCCTTCGACCGCTATTTAGCAGAAGGAATTCCAATTATCAGTAGTGACAATTTACGTGGTGGATACTTAGCTACCGAAAACCTTTATTTAAAAGGTGCCAGAAACATTGCCATCTTAACTGGCTCCCAAGAATCAAATTCACCGACCAATCAACGATTGAATGGATATTTGGCATTTATGGAAGAATTCCAGTTAGAGCCGCACGTGTTTCATTTTCATTCTACTGCCCGCTCAACTGCTTTAAAAAATTTAGAGATCAAACGGATTTTAGAAATGGAAACAATTGATGGTTTATTTTGTACAGACGATTTAACTGCTATTTTAGCCTATAATCTCTGTCAAGAGTTGCATATTAAAATTCCTGAAGAAATAAAAATCATCGGGTATGATGGAACAAAAATGATTCAAAATTATTTCCCACAGCTCTCGACCATCGCACAACCAATTACAGATATTGCTGACATCTTAGTCGACCTAATGCTCCAACGGATCCAAGATCCAGAGAAACCACTTGAATCCAACTATGTGTTGCCAGTGAAATTGATTCAAGGAAGCACGACATGAAACAATCAGCGATTTGAATGAAAGTATATCTTCTATTTTCCTATTACTAGAAGATATACTTTTCTTAGGCGTTGCTTCTAGCTTCGTTCAGCTGATTTAAATTAGGCAAAAAACCAAAAAGAGCTGGACAATGTCCAACTCTTTTTTTAGAACCCTTATGTTAATCTGACTAATTTCTTAGCGTCATCCAAATTAACGCAAGCGTTCTACATCACGTGCAATCATTAATTCTTCATCTGTTGGGATGACTAATACTTTGACTTTTGAGTCTTTTGTTGAGATGTCTAACTCTTCACCACGTAATTTGTTCAATTCTGGATCGATTTCACAACCAAACCATGTCATACCTTTGATCACTTCGTTACGCACATGACCATCATTTTCTCCGATACCCGCAGTAAATACGATTGCGTCAACGCCGTTCATTGTTGTTACATAGCCACCAATATATTTACGGATACGGTCAACAAACACATCATAAGCCAAACGGATTTCTTCTTTATCGTAATTGTTTTCAAGGTCACGCATATCACTAGATAGATTTGTTAACCCTAAAAGACCAGATTTTTTGTTTAAGATATCAACCATTTCATTGATATCGATCGATAATTTTTCCATTAGATAAGGTAAGATCGCTGGATCGATATCACCAGAACGAGTACCCATCGTTACACCTGCTAATGGCGTGAAGCCCATTGATGTATCAACAGATTTACCACCGTCAACAGCAGTAATTGAAGCACCATTTCCTAAATGACAAGTAATGATTTTTAAGTCTTCGATTGGTTTACCTAACATGTCTGCCGCACGTTCAGAAACATAACGGTGACTTGTTCCGTGGAACCCATATTTTCTCACTTTAAAATCTTCATAGTAAGCGATTGGTAAGCTGTACAAGTAATTGTGTTTTGGCATAGTCGCATGGAAAGACGTGTCAAAGACAGCTACACTTTGGATATCTGGCAAAATTTTCTTAAATGCTTTGATTCCCATTAAGTTGGCAGGATTATGCAATGGCGCAAATTCTGCTAATTCTTGGATGCGTGCCATTACTTCTTCATCAATGACTACAGAGTCACCATAAGTTTCTCCACCGTGAACGACACGATGTCCGACACCTGTGATTTCATCATATGCGCCTAAAATATTTAATTCGATCAATTGGTCTAATAACATTTTTACAGCAACTTCATGATCATCAATATCTAAGATTTGTTCAAATTTTTGGCCTTCACCATATTTGATTGTAAAAATTGAATCATTTAATCCAATTCTTTCAACGATTCCTTTAGCGACTACAGTTTCTTCTGGCATTTGGTATAACTGCCATTTTAAACTTGAACTTCCAGCATTGATTGCAATTGTTTTTGACATGTTACTCTCCTTTTTGGTAAATAGTTATAAGGAAGCTGATTTCCAGTTTTTAAATTCGTTAAAAAACTTCGTCACCTTCTCTGGTTCTTTTAGTGAATCAAGTTTAACAAGCAGTACTTCCTTGGTTTGTTTTGCTTGTTTGCCTTTTTTCTGTAAAATCAAAATACTTTTTTGTGATTGCTTATTTCGGAACAACTCATCCGGCAATTGGATCATACCTTGAAGATAGCCTTCTTCTTTAAACCATTTTTTAATGTACTCGCTTTGCTCTGTCTCCAAGAAATTGCTTGGCATCAAGAATAAACCGAAACCATCTGGCTTGACGTATTTCATTGCCTGTTCCAATAAAAGATGATGAGCATAACTGTGACCTTCTGTCGCGCTTGTCAAAAAGTCTTGCGCTTTTTGATCATTCGGATAAAAGCCGATTGGCAAGTCACTGATAGCGACATCAACTGGTTCGATCAATAATTCTTGTAATCCATCTTGGTGAAAGTATTGAACACTCGCTTGCGCCAACTCACTTGTAGAAGCCGCGACAGAGAGTAGTGTATCATCGATATCCACACCAAAACCTTCTGTATGGTATCCAGCAATGTTTAGGTTTAAAAGAACTGTTAATAACAAATTGCCCATTCCTGCTGAAATATCCAAGACACCGATTTTTCCTTTATGATCAGGGAATAGTTGTTCGATCAAGAAAACAAACAAGAAACCAATACTATCTGGTGTCAATTGATGGTTTGCTTGTAAGTGCTCGGTTTGACTTCCCTTTAACAAAAGCAACTGCGATAAACGACGCCACTCTTCCGGTTCAAATGATAATTCACTCAGTTTTTGATAAAGTTCTGAGATCTGTTGGGTTGTCTTTTCATTTGGTACACCATCTACTACACGTACTTGATAGTTGTCTCTTAAATTTTCGGCATTTTCAACATAAGCTTCTAAAAAAGAAGTTCCCAATGCGTTTTGTAAAAGCTGAATAGCTTCCAGGTTTTGCTCAAACCCTTGTTCCATTTTTTCTGGTAACATCGTGCGCCTCATTTCTAGATATATTATAACAATTATTTTACCTGTTTAATTCTAACGAACAATCACTAAAATTTCAATCGTTTTCATCCTTTTTCTTTGTGAAATAGCGAACATTCAACACCTTCAAAACAGCTGTATTATAGAAAAGAACGGTTATTGCTTTAGAACCTCTTAATCTGTAGTATTTTCTGTATCAATGATTCGCTCTGTAAATTCAAATTGGAAAGGTGAAACAGTTATTACTAGCTCCACTAGGTCCTGTTTGACTGTATACTGGACCGTACCTACATTGTAATCATACTCCCCTTTGCCTTGCTCTTCCAACTGATTGGATTCCATCAGAAACATTTGCTTGATGATCTTTGCTTGGTAATATTTTTTTATGCGTAAATAACTGTCTATTTTTAGACGATAACTTTCAAGTAATCCTTGCATGAAGAATATACATAATAGAAAAAGAGCCAAGCTCGAAAACAACACATTTCCTTTTAACCGCTTATGTTTTTTGCTTTGTCCAAATACCATACTTGTTATCTCCATTCATAAATTCAACATGCAGTAAAATCACTCGATCTTCTTCTTTGAATTGGACATGCTTAACACCTGTCAGCATAGGCTGATGGCCACCAGCAGTTCCACGTTTTCTGATCATTTGCTGATAGCCTTCTATGACGAACGTTTTCTCGTTTTCATAATATAAGCGATTCTCAATGATCGAAATACGTTGACTTGAAGCAAGTTCGTTTTCGAATTGAGCTAAGAAAATTAACCATTCTGTTTGTTCGTCTTTTTGAAAAAATGTATTCAACTTTTCGCTTTGTCGAATAAAGAGACCAAATGATAAAAGAATCGTATTTAGAATAAGTAATGCAATCAGACATTCAATCATTGTAAAAGCAGATACTTTATTTCTTCCGTTCAATGGCGATCACTTCATTTCCATCATTGATTGAAACTTTTCTTATTCTCTGGCTTTGCGTATCGATTACTGTAGTTCCCCGCTCCCACTCTGCTGGTCTTGTCGGCAACTCTCCATATCTACGATAGTTTCTCACGTCTTCATACAATGTCCTCAATAGAAGAATTTCTCGGTCTTTGGTTTGTTCTTGTTGGATCAAGAACAAATTACCAGAACTCATAATATAAATACTCATGGCTGTGATCATTAGCGCGGTTAATGATTCAAGCAGTACAAAGCTAGCTAGATTGGATTCTTTTGATATAACGACCACCTCCTAGTTGGAATTGGTAAATGATTCTTTGTTTCTTTTCTGGCCAATAAAATTCATACGCCTTCAACGAGCTTTCGTTCCCTGTCTTCGCAGCATAAGTAATCGGTGCATGACGTTGGATGGTCAAAGCTTCAGGGATCGGCAACACTTGCCACTCCATTGATGAGTAAGGAGGCACCTCAAATAAAAGACTATGACGCTTTGGATCATAATAAAAACGAGTAACTTGTTGATGGATAATAGCACTTTGTTGTACGAGATCGATCCTTTTTTCTAGCTGATCAAAAAAACGATGGATCGATTGTTCTTTTTCTAAAGAATGGAATGAGAGGACAGGAAAGATAAAGAAAGCAAGGGAGACAATCAAGACAATAATCGTTTCTGCTAAAGTGTAAGCTTCGGTGAGGTATTTATTAGTTCTTGCGATACGCATCGGCATGTTCCTGTTTGATGTATCCTTCTCGTAATAGTTCATCAATACTTGGGATCTTTCCATCATTTTGTAATGCGTAAAGTTCACTTTGAGCATCAATCAGTTGCATAACTGCTTCACGACCTTCCTTATTGACATGATCACGATAACGAGAAATATTGGGGATAAATAGTAAAACTAACGCACTAATGACGAGTAAGACGATCAACATTTCAATCAGTGTAAAACCTTTTAGACGAGCCATTCTTTTTCTATTCTTCATTTTAGAACCTCCTCGATATTTCCATATACTGGCAACAAGATAGCCACATAAATCAGCAAAATCAATACAGCAATCCCTAAAAAAAGGACTGGTTGGACCCAGTGCAACCAACGATGGATTTTTTGAAAAAATTCTTTACGTGTCAAATCACTGTAAAACAATAATTCTTTACCTAAATTTCCTTTGGCTTCTCCTTGTAGTACGATTCGACTAAACTCGGTCGTCAAAAAACCGTATTGCTCAAATTGTTGCGCCAAAGGAATACCTAGTTCGAGCCCTTCCATTAATTGATACGCTAAAGACTGAACCAAACTTCCTTCTTTAGTTTCTTTCAAACAGCGAATAATTTGTTTCAAGTCGAGGCCTTCATAAAATAGTTTGCCTATTTCTAGTGCTAGATAAGCTGATTGATAGGAACGATAGATCTTTCCTATCATCCATTGCTTACTTATCCACTCACTTCTCTTGACAACTTCCAACTTTTTC
This sequence comes from Enterococcus sp. AZ171, assembly GCF_051714005.1. Taxonomy (NCBI): domain Bacteria; kingdom Bacillati; phylum Bacillota; class Bacilli; order Lactobacillales; family Enterococcaceae; genus Enterococcus; species Enterococcus sp. AZ171. Next base: position 2,708,180 of record NZ_JBIORA010000001.1, read on the forward strand.
AAGCGAAAAAAAATCATTGAACCACAAAAAATACTACTACCAACGGCACCTAAGAATAGCCAAGGACTTGTTTGAAGCAATCGAATCCCCCAATGTGTCGTGGTGACCATGTCGGTCTGAAGCAATTGTGGCAAGACGAACTCACTTAGACTGACTAAAATGCCGACTAAAAAGACCAACAATACCAGTGGATAGCTGATGACCTTTTTTAAGTCTCTTCGAAATTGTTCAATCAATCGAAATTGTTCAGCGATGCCCTTTAAAGTTTCGACTAAATTTCCATGGACTTCTGCCAGTTCCACCTGTACGAGTTGCTCTTGCTTAAATCCCAATTGCTGAAGGACAAAATGAAAAGATTCGCCAGCTTGAAGATTTCTTTTAGCGAAATGGACATAAACTTGTGGTATCAGTTGCAGTAATTCCAATAAATCAATTGCTTGCTGTAAACTAAAGCCATTCAAGAGTAACTCACCGATCGTTTGGATAAAACGAGTTTGTTGTTTGTGATCCATCTTTTTAAAATGGATAGGATTGCCAAACATTTTTTTGTGCCTCTTCATAGCTAGCTCTCCATTCTTTTCTTTCGATTTCATTGTCAGAAAAACAATAAGACCACAATGCTGTCAGTTGTTCATTAAAATCAGGCAGCAACTCTTGATAGATAACGCCGGACAAACATTCGTCAAATCCATCGTTTCTCGTTAGTTCTTTCATCCTTGCCACAGTCCCCTTGAGATCTCGTGCATGGACGGTAGCAAATACACGATGGCCCGTCAACGCTGCCCGAATCGCTGCATCTGCTGTCTTCTTATCTCTGATTTCACCGACAATCAATAAATCAGGACGATGACGTAAGGCTAGTTTTAATAGCTGATCATAAGTCTGATCGATTTTTTCATTGACTTGTAACTGTAAAAACAATGGCTCTTCAATTTCTACTGGGTCCTCGATCGTGATCACTTGTTCCTCATTCCTACGAGCAAGGTGATACATCAATGACGTTTTACCAGAACCGACCGGTCCACTAAACAAAAACAATCCACGGTTGTTCGTACTCCGCTCAATAACTTGCAAGTCTTTGGGGACAAAACAGCGAAAACTTTTTTCATTCAATGCATAGAGTATCCGGATGACTAAGCTCTCTCTTTGTAAATAATCACCTACGGACGAGAGTCTTAATCTTATCATTCGTTGATCCACTAAATAAGTCAGTGAGCCTAGTTGTGCTTTTCTTCTTTCACCGATATCCATTTGTCCCAGGTACTTAAAACTAGCGATCAATTGTTGTCCAATCTCAAGGGAGATCGATTTTTGGAATGTTCGTCTTTTACCTGTACGAAAATAAACCTTAAAATCTTCTACATATGGCAAAATATAGATATCTTGCACTTTATTTTTAGCTCCTCCATAAATGATCTCATTTGCTAAATCTTTTATCTTCATTTCTTTGCCCTCCAAGAAAATATACGTCTTTTTAAGATGAATCGTTTATTTTTACAAAATTTAATGAAAATCATAGGTTAAATCCGAATTTATGTTATACTAGTAAAAATTTATTTGGGGAGGTTTCAGAGTGGATTCGCACTTAAACAAACACATTGCAGTTGCAGGAAAAAAACAACCCGCTGATTTAGTTATCAAACATGCAAAAATCGTCAACGTCTTTACGAAAACAATCATGGAGGGTGATGTCGCTGTCTGCGACGGAAGAATCGTAGGTATTGGGGAATACGAAGGTACGACTATCTATGATGCAAAAGGACAGTATTTAGTTCCTGGTCTGATCGATGGTCATGTGCATATCGAAAGTTCTCTATTAGCACCTAAAGAGTTTGCGAAAATCTCTCTATTACATGGTGTGACAACAGTAGTAACTGATCCTCACGAAATCGGTAATGTCGCCGGAAATGTGGGCCTTGAATTTATGCTGGCAGATGCAAGAGAGACACCAATGAATATATTCATCATGCTACCTTCATGTGTGCCTGTCACACCATTTGAAACAAGTGGCGCTGTCTTAGATGCAAAAGCACTTGCTCCTTTTCTTGAGTATCCTGAAGTACTTGGTCTAGCTGAAGTAATGAACTATCAGGCAGTCGCTTCAAATGAGCAAACGATTATCGATAAATTACAGCTGATGCATCAAAAGAACAAAAAAATCGATGGCCACGCCGCAGGAATAAACGGAGACGACTTAAACGTTTATTTAACTGCGGGCATTCGAACAGACCACGAAGCAACGACCGCCCAAGAAGCGGAGGAGCGTTTAGCGCTAGGAATGTATTTGATGGTTCGAGAAGGAACCGTAGCAAAAGATCTCCAGGCACTCTTACCTGCTATCACACCAGACAATTCACGTCGCTGTTTATTCGTGACTGATGACAAATTGATCAATGATCTTGTAACAGAAGGTTCCATCGATCATATCGTCCGTGAAGCCATCTTGGCGGGCATGGACCCACTACAAGCCATCCAAATGGCTTCATTGAATGCGGCAGAATGTTTTGGCTTACAACATTTAGGGGCAGTTGCGCCAGGCTATCAGGCAGACTTTTTCTTAACAGATGACTTGAAAAAGTTGCCGATCAATACCGTGTTCTATCAAGGAGAAACGGTTGTGATAGATGGACAGTTGGTCCCTGAAGTTACAAAATTAAAAATTCAGCCAGCGATTGATGCATTACCAAAAATGACAGTTGCACCATTTGGTCCACACTCTTTAGAACTAGCTTTATCTTCATCAACCGCTCATGTCATAGAAATCATTCCAAATAGTTTGTTGACCAACGATTTATTGGAGCAAGTTCAAGTCGATAATGGTTCTTTCACTCCTTCAGTGGCAGATGATCAACTAAAGATTGCTGTCATCGAACGACATCATGCTACAGGAAATATTGGTCTAGGAATTGTAAAAGGATTCCAACTAAAAAGGGGGGCCTTAGCTACTACGGTGGCTCACGATTCACATAATATCGTCGTTGTAGGAACAAATGATGAAGATATGTGCTACGCTGCTGAACAATTAATCCAAAAAGGCGGCGGGATGATTGTTGTAGATCAACAAACTGAATTAGCTTGTTTACCATTACCTATTGGCGGTTTGATGTCACTCGAATCTTATGAAACAGTTAATCAGCAATTACTGAACTTGACTGACCAAGCACATCATTTAGGCGCAAGTGAAGCATTCGATCCATTCTTGACACTTTCATTTTTAACGTTATCAGTTATTCCTGAATTGAAAATCACTGATATGGGGCTCTTCTCTTTTTCAAAATTTGACTTGATTCCCGTCTGTGATCAACAAGACTAAAAAAATAAAAAAAGAAGAGACAAGAACTTACAGTTCCTACTCTCTTCTTTTTTCTATTTGGTTTTGTCCACAAACTGTGCTTCCACACGATAGATCCGTTGTCCTCGAGAAGAAAACTTCTCTTCATATTCTGTCATGATATTGTCTTCAAAATCACTTTGATGTAAATCAAGCCAGACTTTTTTTAGACGCATCCCGTATTGTGAAAAACTAGCCAACGAATATTCAAACAATCCTTGATTATCTGTTTTGAAATGAATTTCGCCATTTGGTTTTAGGATCTCTTCGTCAACAGCTAAAAATGTACGATACGTCAAGCGCCGTTTTTCATGTCTCTTTTTAGGCCATGGATCTGAAAAATTCAAATAAATCTGATCGATCTCATTCTCTGAAAAGTACTCAGTCAAAGCAGAACCGTCCACGTGCAATAATCTTAAATTAGGTAATGGTTCCTCCAATACTTTATCTAAAGCAATAGACACGACACTTACTTGCATTTCGATCCCAATATAATTGATTTCTGGATGAGCTTTGGCCATCCCAGTAATAAACTGTCCTTTTCCCATGCCGATCTCAATATGGATTGGTTGATCATTGCCAAATAATTCTTTCCATTTTCCACGCCATTTTGTTGGCTCACTGATGACGATCTCTGGATGAGCGGCTAGCATTTCTGCTGCATTTGGTCGGTTGCGAACACGCATCTTTTTCTTCCTCTCTATTCCTATAAAAGATTGTTCCTTGTATTTCACTGAATTTATTGTAAACCGCTATTGGTATTACCCCTAAAAATAAAAAAATCAACTGAATATCCGAGCTTAACCACTAAAAATTCGTTTGAGTTGTAAAATCTCTTCATTCATTCGTCGATAATCTTCACGTTTGCAGTAGCGTGTGATTTCTTGTAATAGGTTCATCACCGCATACCAATGTAGTTTTTCTAAAATTTCATCTGTTGGTCGGATACCGTAGCTGATCAACCACTGATTCCAACTAGACAATGGCACGTAATTTCCTAAAATAGTCGCGATATCTACCGCTGGATCAGCGAACATGATTGAATCCCAATCAACTAAATATAAATAATTTTTACAGACTAACCAATTCCGATGATTGACATCTCCATGCACGACCGCTAATTTTTCCTTGTCTACCGAAGGAACTTGTTGGCACAAATAGCGATAAACGAGTTGTAAAAATTGATTGTTTTTTAAGCTGTCCGGCAAATCTTGTTCATAATATTGCAGCATTTTCTGGGGTGTCAATACTCTACCACCAATTCGAGAAAGCATGGTTTTTAAAGACGTTGAATGATGTAGATGATAAAGTACATCAATGACATCATTTCTTTGGCCAATCTCACTAGGCGTCAACAAGCGGCCTTCCAGCCATTCTTGTGCGGTCAAGGTATCGCCATCTCCTGTTCGCTTAGTCCACACTAATTTAGGCGTAATGCCTTCACGAGAGAGTGCAGCGAGCATTGGCGTTGTGTTCCTCTTGATAAAAACTTTGTCTTTATCACGCATGCCTATGTATGTTTTTCCTGTGTCACCTTTGATGGGGCGTAACCGCCACTCTTGGTCTAACTGAAACTCCATCGCGCATTCTCCCGTCCTCTACTATATGTTTGCAGTATCTATTATTCTAGTCGCCCAAGTCTTGAACGTCAAGCACATATACGTTCTTTTTCTATGTTTTGCCTTCTAAAAAACCAACTTTTATCAAAATAAAAAAAGTCCCTAGTGATTTCTTCCTATAATAAGGTTTAATACATCCTTTTTTGACCATGGAAAAAAATAGGAAAGTTCGAAAAAACATAAAGTAATTTCGGACTTCCCCACAATTCTTGTGATCTATTCTCGTAAAATAATAAAATTTTTCTGCTTGATTTCTCAAGACTACTCCGCAATCTTCTTGAGCCGCGATGGCACGTACCATTTGATCAAGAGTCCGTTGACAACAAGATAGACCAAGATAGGTAGCCATCTCTCATTTCCATCAAGAACAACAGCAGCGATCACTCCAAATAAAACAGCAACAAAAGTCAATAACCACGTCAAAAGACGTTGGAGTGCTCCACTTTTTTGACTCTGTGGGATAGGATACAATTGGCCCAAGATCATATAGCGAAACTGACTGTATAACGGTAATAACTGAAAGCCAATCAAATATAGAAATAATGAGCCAATACCTAAAGTAAAGTATAGATCGTTGATTCCGGCGATAATGATCGAGCCAATCACTGTCAAACGTACGTACAAACCAATAAAGTCTGACCCTCTAGCAAAACGTCGAACAAATAAATAAAAATACGTGTTTTTCGTTTCTTTCTTGATTCCTCGTAACACCGGATCAAGATAACGGCGCCTTTTGACTTTCGCGGTGATCTCCGGCACATCTGTAAACAAATTGATGAACTGATAGATTTGGTGCAAACGTTGTTTTTCTAATTGGATCATTTTTTCCCAGTCCAAATGAGCGGACAGTTTTTTCCATAAGAACCCATAATAGATCCCAGCTTGAACAGATGAAAGAATCAAGCCCAACCAAATATTCCCATAAAAAGAAAGAAGTAAGATCCCAAATGACGAGACCCACCAACCATATTTAAACAGGTTTTTACGTGTTTCTTCCATACGATAAAAATCTACTCGCTTCACTTGTAAATGACTAGACTTCAAACTCCATAGTATAAGTAGATAAACAAAAAATAGCGAAAATGGTTGTTGCGTTGAAACCACAACTAACGGCATCGCAAATCCACACACTAATCCTAGAAAAACCATAGGAAAAATACAAGAATAACGAAAAGCTCGTTGCAAATAGCCTTTCATTTCTTTTTCTTTCGGTAAAAGAAAAACTAAATCTGCCGGCTCCGCAAAAGTCGCGATTTTCCCAACGATCAAGCAAATCATCCAAATCAATGAGACGATGATACCTCCCATCGAAAAAGGAGCTTCAAGTGTTTTTAGCCAGTTAGAATAATAAAGGCCTAGACCCCCAATCAAAAATAAACAGACTAATACAAAATGGTCGTTGAATACATAGCGTAAATATTTCATCATTTTTTTATGATGTTTTGCTAGTCTTTTTTGAAAAAAATCATTCATAACCTTGCTCCTTCGTCAATGCGATGTAGATTTCATCTAGGGATGCTTCCGGCATTCGAAAAGCAGTTTGCAACTCTGCTAACGTGCCATCTGCTCTGATTTCTCCTTCATGAAGAACAACAAAACGGTCACAATATTTTTCAGCAGTGGCTAAAATATGCGTAGACATCAAAATACCCGATCCTTCATTTTTCATCTCGACCATTAATTCCAACAAAGCATTGATTGCCAACGGATCTAGCCCTAGAAAAGGTTCGTCAATGATATACAAAGATGGTTCAATCAAAAAAGCACACAAAATCATGACTTTTTGTTTCATCCCTTTTGAAAAATTCGCTGGAAACCACTCTAACCGATTGGACAATCGAAACGTGTGTAACAACTTTTCTGCCCGTTTCATTGCAATATCCATTGGAATGTTATAAGCCATCGCCGTTACTTCAATGTGTTCTTTTAACGTAAGTTCTTCATACAATGAAGGTGTTTCTGGAATATAACCAATTTGTTTACGATAATTTTCTACATCCTTTTTAAGGGATAATTGATTGATCTCGATTTTGCCTTTCGTTGGTTCAAGCAAACCGATAATATGTTTGATCGTTGTACTTTTTCCTGCTCCATTCAAACCAATCAACCCAACCATTTCTCCAGGTTGAACGTTAAAACTGATATCTTTCAAAACAGGTAAATGACCATAGCCACCTGTAACATGTTCGATTTTTAAACTCATATTTCTTCCTCCGTTATTATATTGTCTTCATTATACCACGAAGCAAATCACGTCCAATTATTTTTTACGTGCATTCTCACGAACTTATGTTAAAGTTGAGGTAACGAAATTTGAATAGAAGAAAGGTGTTTTTATATGGACAATTGTATTTTTTGTAAAATCATCAATCAAGAGATCCCTAGCTATAAAATCTATGAAGACGAGAAAATCTATGCGTTCTTAGATATCTCTCAATCAACTAAAGGACACACATTGATCATTCCTAAAGAACACGTAACTGATATCTTTGATTACAACGAGGAATTAGCCAGTGATGTCTTTGCCCGTATCCCAAAAATCGCTCGTTCCATCGAAAAAGCATTTCCCGAAATGGAAGGTTTAAATATTATCAATAATAATCGAGAACTAGCCTATCAAACTGTATTTCATTCCCATATCCATTTAATCCCGCGTTATAGTAAACAAGATGACTTCTCCATTCACTTTGGAAACCATCAAGCAAATTATACAACGGAAGAAATGACTGCTATCCAAGAAAAAATCAAAGAGCAGGTGACGATTCATGGTTAAAAATTTTCTAAAAGGATTAGTATTCGGTGCTGTTACCGGTGCAGCAGCAGGATTATTATTTGCACCACGTAGTGGAAATGAGACCAGAGAGAAATTGATTGCAGAATTAGATGAAGCAACTGAATTAACTAACGAATTAAATAACAGTTTAAATCATTTTAAACACGCGTTATCTGAAACAAAAAGAACAGCTGAAACTGTTATCCCATCTTTTCAAGAATCAATCGAAAAAGACCTTGAAAATTTCAAATTCCAAGCAGAACCACGAGTGACACAAATCCAAGAACAAGTAGAAAAACTTTCGGCACATTTACCTGAAAGCTTGACAGACGTGCAATAATGATCAAAAATCAAGCGCTTTTGATAACTATATGTCTTTTTCATGTACCTAGATGTATGGAATGTGACAAAAATTTGAATTTTGTTTGAAACTATCAGTCAGAACGTTTTTATTCGCTCATAGATATGGTATAGTAATATTTGTGAAAACCAATAATAAATTACAGGAGTGCAAAACTTAAATGAAAAAGAAAAAAATAATTTTAGCTGCGACAAGTGCGTTAGCTATTCTAACACTAGCAGCTTGTTCTGGTGGCGGGGATACAAACAAGGATATCGTAACCATGAAAGGCGGCACAATCACCGTCGCTGATTTTTATGAAAAAGCAAAATCTGAATCTGCTAACCAACAATTACTTCAACAAATGGTGATCTATGATGTATTCAATAGCAAATACAATGATAAAGTTTCAGATAAAGAAGTAGATGCTGAATATAATAAAACAAAAGAAACTTATGGTGACAGCTTCGAGACACAATTAGAATCTGCAGGATATACAGAAGAAAGCTTTAAAGAATTCCTTCGTAATAATCTTGTCTTTAAAGCTGGGATCGAATCTCATGTGAAATTGACAGATGAAGACTTGAAGAAAACGTGGGAAACATTCCACCCAGAAGTAGAAGCACAAATCATCAAAGTTGCTAGTGAAGACGAAGCAAAAGAAGTTAAGAAATCAGCTGATGACGGCAAAGATTTCGAAGAACTAGCGAAAGAAAAATCAACAGATACAACTAAAGACGATGGTGGTAATATCAAGTTTGATTCAGAAACACAAACTGTTCCATCTGAAGTAAAAGAAGCTGCTTTCAAACTTAAAGACGGTGAAATCTCAGATGTGATCACTGCAACAAATCCTTCTACTTATGCAACAGAATACTATGTCGTTAAAATGGTGAAAAACCAAGATAAAGGAAATGACATGGATAAATTCAAAGATCAATTAGAAGAAATTGCGACTCAAGCAAAAGTGAATGACAGCGAATTTCAAACAAAAGTAATCGGTGAAGAACTAAAAGAAGCGAATGTAAAAATCAAAGATGACGCATTCCAAAACATCTTGACACCATTTACTTCAGCTACAACAAGTACATCTTCAACTGAAGACTCAGCAACAGAAAGCTCAGAAACAAAGAGTTCTGAAACAAAATCAACTGATTCTACTGAAGCATCAGAAACAGAGCAAAGCACGACTGAATCAACAAACGAATAAATACTATACGCTTCTAGACATTAAAAATAAATGCTAGAAAGTATTTAAAAAATGGTTTAGGAAGAGAAAATTCTTCCTAAACCACTTTTTTGAATACGATAAGTTCTCATTATCCATCTCTGCTAACGGAAAGTAAAACATTCTTTGGGTTCATAAAAAAATGTTTGGGGACATAGTTCTCTTCGGAAATAAGACAACACCCACAAAAGTTTGAAAAACTACTTTCGTGGGTGTTGTCTTATTTATCGAGGCTAAATACTTTCGTCTTGATCTCTTTAAAACTAGTGAGATGCTATCAATAAATTATTACGTATCTTTCAATACCTAATCAACAATTACCATCATTTCTGTTTTGGTACATAAAAACTACGATTATCTAAACCAAATATTCGATCTGTATATTTCCCTGGCTCTGTTTGACGAATCGCAGTAGTCATCATTTGCATTGAAGCATCGATCGTGTCGATTTGGTGTAATACTTCCGCTTCCATGATTCGAGGACGAACAGGCGAACCATATTCTAACAATCCATGATGTGATAGAACCATATGACGTAAGATCAGCACATCTTCTTCTTCCTCACTGATTTTCAACGCTAAACAAGCTTTTGTTATTTCTTCATCAATTAAAACTAAATGCCCTACTAAATTACCTGCTAATGTGTATTCTGTTGCCATTGAGCCGGACAACTCGATCACTTTTCCTAAATCATGTAAGATAATCCCCGCATAAAGTAGTGGGCGATTCAATTCAGGGTATTCATCAGCAATCGCTTTACCTAAGTGTAACATCGATACTGTATGATAAGCCAATCCACTAGCAAATGCGTGATGATTTCGTTTTGCTGCTGGATATTCAAAAAATTGTTTTTGGTATTTATTGAGTAAATAACGTACGATTCGATTCCAATGTGCATTGGTGATCTCAAATAGCAATTGGTTGATTTCTTCTTCCATTTCTTCTTTTCTCAATGGTGCTCTTTCCATGTACAAACTGGGATCACTCGGTTCATCAACTTTTGTTAAACGCATATGCAAGATTTTAACTTGAGGGTTTCCTTGATAGACCTCGCGTTTACCATTTAAAAAGACAACTGTTCCCGGTGTAAATTTTTTGATCTCGTCCTCTGATGCATCCCAATATTTGCCATCAATTGTTCCTGATGTATCTTGAAATGTAAAAGCGATAAATTTCTTACCGTTCTTAGCAATTCTTACATCTGCATTTTTGATCAAAACGAATTGTTCGAATTGTTCATCAACGACTAATTCACGTATTTTTTTCACTATTTGCACCTTCTAACTTTCTCACAGATTGTTCTAGCTCATGATAATAGCTTACCATTTCTTGATCAGAAGACAAGCAGATTACTTGATAGGTTTTGCTAAATTCAGCTAGTAGTTTAGCTAAACGGTATTTTCTCTTATGGTCGTAGTGTAGCCAGCCATCATCAATGATCACTGGACAGATCGAACGTTTCGCTTCCAAAGCAAGATATGCAAAACGCATCGCCATAATCATCTGATCCTTTGTCCCTGTCGATAGTTCATAAATTGGAAACTCATCTGTACCATTTGTTAATGTCAATGTATCGTTTTTCAATTGTATTTCTTGGTACTGTCGATCAGTTAGGATACTTAGATAGTCTCCAGCTAATTTGAGTAACTGTGGTAATTGCCGTTCACTTAATTCTGTCGAAAGATCACCTAAAAATGTCCCAGCAATCACTAAGCCTCCCCACTCTTCAAATAAAGTTTGTAGTTGTGCTTTTTGTAGACTTTCCTGTTGATATAATTCATCTAATGTCCCGTCTTGTTGTAATCCCTCAATTTGCAACTGCAAACGTTGACGTTGCTCACTCTTCCTACTTTCTTCCCTCTTTAGTTCTTGCAATCGTTCGGATTCATGAGCAATCTGAGTCTGCAACTGGCTATAAGTAATGACAGTTTTAAAAATTGGGGAAAGAATATGCGTCAATTCTTCAAAACGCGCTTGTTGTTGCTTCGTTTGCTCCACCTTTTGTAAAAAAATCGGTACTTCTGATGGGTAAGAAAGTTCTGCTCTAGTAAATTGTTCTTTGTATTCCTCCAACCACATTTTTTGTTTCTTTTTCAATGCGTTGATTTCTTGTTTCAATAAAGTATTCTGTTGATAACTTCTAGCATATTTCATTTGTTCCATCTCTTGGATGAACGTGGTTAATAGCGCCATTTTTTCCGAGAGAGATTTATGTTGGAGAGGTAGCCATTCTTTTGCTAGGTCAAGTTTCCCATCTATCTGTAAGAGTTGTTCCTGTATCTCACGTTCTCGTTGTTGCTTTTTTTGGAAAACAGCATAAAGCTTTTGATAATCTGTTACTTCTTGGCCCTCATTTTTCATCGTTTCAAGCGTGTTCATTATTCCTAATGAGTGATGATAGGCAAAATCAGCCACTGATTGTTCCATTTTTTGTTGCTTTCGTTTATTCTCATTGATTGTTTGAGTAATCTCTTCTAATTGTGCCAATACAATATCCAGTTGTCCTAGTTTCTCTTGCCATTTCCCTTTGATTTCTGGCAAATTTTGGTTTGTAGTGTTCTTAGGTTTTCTACGAGTCAACGTATAGCCAACCACTCCCAAAGCAAGCAATGGCCCCAATATTTTTCCAGGCATAGGTAAGATTAAACCAATCACAGCTAACACTAACGCACTAACGTAAAATTTGAAAAAGGATTGTTTTTCCGGAACATCCTGGGTCGGTCTTGTTTGGATCAGCGTTGGATGGGCTAGTTCTAATTCATTGATCTCTGCTTCTAGTGTTTGTTGCTGTTCCTTCACAATATCAAAACGAATCGCTAACTGACTGTGTTCATCATTTAATTGTTGCGCCATCGTATACAAAGAACGCCACTCTGGATCATCAATAAATTCCTGTGGTCGTTGCAATCGATCCCAGCGCCAACGTTGTTCTAAGATTTTCAATTCTGACGCTGTTTCCCTTGTCTCTACTTGCAGTCTTTGCCACTCATCCATTAATTGCTCAGTTGAAAATTGCTTTTGCTGTAGTGCTTTCAACTCTTGTTCTTGTTCTAAATAAAAATAATAACGTGCAGACTGTTGATCCATCCCACTATGTCGCTCTAACGAAGCCTCAAGTTCTTCCAGACGTTCGTTCATTTGTTGATAACGTTTGGTAAATACTTCTAAATCTTGTATTAGTGATTCATCCGGTACTTCAGCTAGCATATTTTTTTTCAGTGATTGCCACTCTTCATATAAAGAGAAATTCAATTCTTGTTGATGATACAGCGTAAGTTTTTGATTGATTTGTTCGATATCATGCAATAAGAGCTGTTGTTGTTCTGCTAGTCGTTGTTCCTCCATGATCCATTCACTATAGATCGCCTCTTGTTCTTGCTTTTGATGAATCTTTTCTTGTAGTTGTTTCCATTCATTTAGTCGCTGATTAATCACTAATTTTTGACCTTTTCTTTTAAACAACTTATCAGCTGATTGATAATATTCTTGTCTTTTTTGAAAGACATGAGAACTTCCAGTGATTCCTAATGAAATCAGCGCATCATGTAATTCTTTTTCTGTTAAATGAGCAAGTTCACTCAGTTGTTCTTGTTGAAATGTAAAAACCTGCTGGAATAACTCTTTCGTCAAAGGTGAAAGTAGTTTTTCTAAGAGTTCATCACTTCCACTTTGGCCATTACATGTGACCTTCGATTTACCTCTATTTTGTTGTTTATATCTCTCAACATAAATTTCTCCATGTACAGGATGATTCAGCCATAATTTCCCACCATATGCAGAACCGTCTCTCGGTGTGTAATCTTTCTTTTTCTTCCCTTTTGATGGAAAACCAAAAAGGATTGCTTGAATAAATTGATAAATTGTTGACTTTCCCGCTTCATTTTCACCGTAAATCAACTGATTGCCAGAGGTAAAATCAAAGGTTTGCTGACGCCACTTTCCAAAAGCTGCTATTTCGATTTTTAAAATATTCATTCAGTACCCCCCTCAAACAAAAAGTCTTGCCGAATGATTTCTTGGGCCTTTTGTATCGTAGATTCTTGAAAGTCCGGTAGCAGATCCAACACTTTGATTGCCTCTTGATTTGTGTAGGCTTCATGTAATATATGCTGAAAATCTTCTTTTGTTTGGTAATTTTCGAATAGTTGTTCAAACATCAATGTGGAAGCAGACAAAGAAATTTTTACCTTGTTATCTCTTTCTAAAGTAGAGATGCGCCAAATAACTAAATTCGAAAATTTCCTGTTTGTTTCTTCCTTCAAATAATCTAATAATTCTCCAGAATAAATACGATCCAACACTTCCTGATCTAAGTGTTCATAATCAATGATCTCAAATTCAATGAGAGTCATCTTATTGGGTTCAACTAATTCTTGCTGGATTTTCTTCAATACATCCGTCGTTTGTTTCACTTCTCTGAGAGAAATTTGCTGACGTTTCCAATAAACTTCTGCAACTTTTATAGGTGTTGTTCGACAAGATGCTCCTTGAAGTTCAACTAAAACTATTGAAGTCGCAGGCTCTTCTTTTTTTGTATGACCTTGTGGTGCACCAGGATAAAGAATGGTCCCTTTTTCATTTAATTTAGTTGGAACATGGATATGGCCTAATGCCCAGTAGTCATAGCCTTTTGCTTCCATTTGATTTGCTTGAAATGGTGCATAATTCCCATGAGTTGACCCAGTTTCACCATGATAGAGTCCAATATGGTAGTCGACAGCAAAACGTTGGGGAAATTCAGGTACTTTTTCCTCAGTGATCCATTGTTTTGTGTAACTAAAACCACTGAGTGCAATCGTTTCGCCAGCATCCGTCGTCATTTGCAGTGTCTCTACAGTTTCCGAAGTAAACAAAGAAAGATTCTCGGGAAATTCAAACCAATATCTCTCTTTTTGATAAAAATCATGATTACCAAATGTTAAAAAAACTGAGATATTGTGTTCTCCTAAGCGCTTGATTTGTTCCGAAAAATGCTTTTGGATCTTTAGCGAAGGACGATTCTGGTGGAAGCTATCCCCTACCAGTAAAAC
>NZ_JBIORA010000001.1:2725000-2810000 GCF_051714005.1 Enterococcus sp. AZ171
ACTCCCGGATATGAATGAATGGCATTCGGAGTTTATCTGAATTCGGTAACCCGAGATGGGCCCCTAGTCCAAACAGTGCTCTACCTCCATCATTCTCAATTCCGAGGCTAGCCCTAAAGCTATTTCGGAGAGAACCAGCTATCTCCAAGTTCGTTTGGAATTTCTCCGCTACCCACACCTCATCCCCGCACTTTTCAACGTACGTGGGTTCGGTCCTCCAGTGCGTTTTACCGCACCTTCAACCTGGACATGGGTAGATCACATGGTTTCGGGTCTACGACTACATACTCAAACGCCCTATTCAGACTCGCTTTCGCTGCGGCTCCGTCTCTTCAACTTAACCTCGCATGCAATCGTAACTCGCCGGTTCATTCTACAAAAGGCACGCCATCACCCATTAACGGGCTTTGACTTGTTGTAGGCACACGGTTTCAGGTTCTATTTCACTCCCCTTCCGGGGTGCTTTTCACCTTTCCCTCACGGTACTGGTTCACTATCGGTCACTAGGGAGTATTTAGCCTTGGGAGATGGTCCTCCCGGATTCCGACGGAATTCCTCGTGTTCCGCCGTACTCAGGATCCTCCTAGGTGCCTTCCAAATTTCATCTACGGGGCTTTCACCCTCTCTGACTGACTTTTCCAAGTCATTCGACTATCTGAAAGAACTACCATATTGGAGTCCTACAACCCCAATGAGCAAGCTCATTGGTTTGGGCTTTTCCCGTTTCGCTCGCCGCTACTCAGGGAATCGAATTTTCTTTCTCTTCCTGCAGGTACTTAGATGTTTCAGTTCTCTGCGTCTACCTCGTATACGCTATGTATTCACGTATACGTAACATCCTATAAAAGATGCTGGGTTCCCCCATTCGGAAATCTCTGGATCATAGCTTACGTACAGCTCCCCAAAGCATATCGGTGTTAGTCCCGTCCTTCATCGGCTCCTAGTGCCAAGGCATCCACCGTGCGCCCTTATTCACTTAACCTTATCAACCTTACGGTTGGGTTTTGATCTTTCTTCTAGCGATAGAAGTCCAATCAAGAAAAATAAGCAATTGAACTTATTAAAAAACTCATTCAACGCGGTGTTCTCGGTTTGTATTACTTACATTTTTACTTCAATATCCAGTTTTCAATGAACAAAATTTTGAGAGTAGACCTCTCAAAACTGAACAAAGTATCGACAAACGTGTGTAGTCTCCGTAATATTCCTTAGAAAGGAGGTGATCCAGCCGCACCTTCCGATACGGCTACCTTGTTACGACTTCACCCCAATCATCTATCCCACCTTAGGCGGCTGGCTCCAAAAAGGTTACCTCACCGACTTCGGGTGTTACAAACTCTCGTGGTGTGACGGGCGGTGTGTACAAGGCCCGGGAACGTATTCACCGCGGCGTGCTGATCCGCGATTACTAGCGATTCCGGCTTCATGTAGGCGAGTTGCAGCCTACAATCCGAACTGAGAGAAGCTTTAAGAGATTAGCTTAGCCTCGCGACTTCGCGACTCGTTGTACTTCCCATTGTAGCACGTGTGTAGCCCAGGTCATAAGGGGCATGATGATTTGACGTCATCCCCACCTTCCTCCGGTTTGTCACCGGCAGTCTTGCTAGAGTGCCCAACTAAATGATGGCAACTAACAATAAGGGTTGCGCTCGTTGCGGGACTTAACCCAACATCTCACGACACGAGCTGACGACAACCATGCACCACCTGTCACTTTGCCCCCGAAGGGGAAGCTCTATCTCTAGAGTGGTCAAAGGATGTCAAGACCTGGTAAGGTTCTTCGCGTTGCTTCGAATTAAACCACATGCTCCACCGCTTGTGCGGGCCCCCGTCAATTCCTTTGAGTTTCAACCTTGCGGTCGTACTCCCCAGGCGGAGTGCTTAATGCGTTAGCTGCAGCACTGAAGGGCGGAAACCCTCCAACACTTAGCACTCATCGTTTACGGCGTGGACTACCAGGGTATCTAATCCTGTTTGCTCCCCACGCTTTCGAGCCTCAGCGTCAGTTACAGACCAGAGAGCCGCCTTCGCCACTGGTGTTCCTCCATATATCTACGCATTTCACCGCTACACATGGAATTCCACTCTCCTCTTCTGCACTCAAGTCTCCCAGTTTCCAATGACCCTCCCCGGTTGAGCCGGGGGCTTTCACATCAGACTTAAGAAACCGCCTGCGCTCGCTTTACGCCCAATAAATCCGGACAACGCTTGCCACCTACGTATTACCGCGGCTGCTGGCACGTAGTTAGCCGTGGCTTTCTGGTTAGATACCGTCAAGGGGTGAACAGTTACTCTCACCCTTGTTCTTCTCTAACAACAGAGTTTTACGATCCGAAAACCTTCTTCACTCACGCGGCGTTGCTCGGTCAGACTTTCGTCCATTGCCGAAGATTCCCTACTGCTGCCTCCCGTAGGAGTTTGGGCCGTGTCTCAGTCCCAATGTGGCCGATCACCCTCTCAGGTCGGCTATGCATCGTGGCCTTGGTGAGCCGTTACCTCACCAACTAGCTAATGCACCGCGGGTCCATCCATCAGCGGCACCGTAAAGCGCCTTTCAAAACGAAACCATGCGGTTTCGATTGTTATACGGTATTAGCACCTGTTTCCAAGTGTTATCCCCTTCTGATGGGCAGGTTACCCACGTGTTACTCACCCGTTCGCCACTCCTCTTTTCCCGGTGGAGCAAGCTCCGGTGGGAAAAGAGGCGTTCGACTTGCATGTATTAGGCACGCCGCCAGCGTTCGTCCTGAGCCAGGATCAAACTCTCATAATATGCTAGTTCCTCACAGCGAAAGCTGATGTGGAACTGTAGTTCGAAATTTACTTTCGAACATCATATAGTTCATTTGTTAAGCTCAATTGTTTGCTAGCATATTGCTTGCTTGTTAAAAATGTTTGTTGTCTTGAATTGAATCAAGACGCCCTACACATTTGGTTTGTCTTACTTTGTTCAGTTTTCAAAGGTCTACGTGATAATTGAAACACAACTGCCTCAACTTATCGTTTGTGATTGCCGTAGCAACTTTTATATCTTAGCAAACTCTCGGATGATTGTCAACTATTTTTTAAAAGTTTTTTCAACTCGTTTTTCACGAGGTCGTTTTAGCAACTCACTTATAATAACTTGTTGTTCGTTATTTGTCAACATGTTTTTTTGTTTATTCCTTAATAAAATCAACATCTAAAAACTCATCTCTCATAACCAACTTCGTTATATTATCACATGGAATTATGATTGTCAATAAAACTTTTAAACAAATTTCATGATTGTTTTCATGTTTCAGCAACGTTGACTATACTATCATTAAAAAAAAGATTGGTCAAGGTAAAATTTAACTTTCACTGCACCTAATCTTTTTTTTATTTATTTCATTCCATTTCTATTTCCTGATAGTTGAAATAATCAAAATCAGCATAGCTCCCTCCTCTTACGTTTAAATCATGCACACCAATACCAACAAAGTTTCCTGTAAAACCACCTGTTAGTGTCTGCACATCAATTTCAGCACCGATTTTTTTCCAGTCTTGCGAACGTTTCACATAAAATTGTCCAAAAGTCTTTTCAACAACTACTTTAATCACTGTCTCTCTTCCTCTTAGCGGATAAATTTCAGGCCTAATCGTAACATGACCGTCAACTGCACTAAGTAATCGGAGACACTTCCCTATCTTTTCATCCCAGGTCATACAGCAATAATAATAATTTTCTTCATTTAGAAAAAGAAGCAGCCCAGCCATTTGGTTGAAGTGCTTTGGCTCATATTCCATCTTAGTTTGTGCAATAAATGAAAACGTTGTTTGCCGTATCGCTAATAAGTGTTGGTCAAACGTTGACTGCAGTGATTCTCCTGCGAGCATTCTTAGATAGCCATATCGGCTAGTCAAATCGCACCAAGTTATGTTTGGTAAACAACGACGAGCGTTCCAACTTTTTTTCATTTCACCTGCAAAATCATCAAAAAAACAAGAATTGATCTTTTGGATCACTTTCTCTTGTGTTGGAATGGTGACGATCTCTCTTGGTTCATTTCCTCCTTCTTTTATCCGCAACCAATAGTCTTCCGTCCAATACACTTCTTGAATAGCTGTTTCTCTACCTAAGATAGCAACACCTTCGATAGGGCGAGTACAAAGATGGACTATATACCATCTGTCGAATTCTGTTTGAACTAAACTTGCATGTCCCGCACATTGTAAACTTGAGCTTGGATAACCACTTGCTGTCAACATTGGATTTTGGGGATCGACTTTGTATGGTCCTAACAAATCACGACTACGACACACGGTAACAGCATGTCCACTACCAGTACCACCTTCAGCAGTCAGCAAATAATAGTAATCATTGACATAGTAAAGATGAGGTGCTTCGGTCTTTGCGAGTTCGGTTCCTGTAAAGATCGTGTGAATCGACCCGACTAGTTGTTTTTGTTTTGCATCATATTCTTGAATGACGATCCCTGCTGATTTATTAGGTGTAGTTAGTCGAAAATCCCAGATTTCATTCAAAAGCCATTTCCTACCTGTACGTGGATCATGAAAAAGCGAGGGATCAAAACCACTACTATTTAGATAGATTGGACTTTCCCAAGGTCCATTGATATCCTCTGCGATCATCATGTAATTGTGGGTGTCTTTAAAAGGACGTGTTACGCTTTTAACCTCTGTATAAATAAGATAAAATCGCCCAGCTGAGTAACTGATTTGTGGCGCCCAGATACTTCCATTGATTGGATGACCCTTTAACGATACTTGATCAGTTAAAATATCTGTTTTATGTTCCCAATTAATCAGATCTGTCGATTCATATACACGAATACCTGGTAACCACTCAAAAGAAGAAACGATCACATAATAAGAACTACCCACTTTCAAAATATTCGGGTCCGGATTAAATCCTCGAATGATTGGATTGACTACTTTACTTTGAAACATTTGATCTCCACCTTTGCTCTATTTTTTGGCGATACATACTTGAACCCGCTGCTAATAGATAGAAAAAGACAAAAGGGTACGCAATGAATTGTGTACCGAACAACAGCAGGACTCCTGAAATCAAATAAATGAGTGCCGCCATCGGACTTGCTTTTCCCTTCAACGATAGATAAAGAGCCAGACACAGCCCAACCAATGAGAGGAATAGGCTAACGTTAAACACCCCCGTCATGCTCCGTAGTGACTCAAAGGTTTCTTTTACACTACCAAGGCCCTCTAATGAGAGAGCTTGGTATGTTTCTCGGAAATTTGAAAGAGACATTTGATTGAAGGTCACAGCAATCCCACCAAAAAACAACAAAGCGGTAGACCCACCGATCAAGCCAAAAGTTATTTCCCATTTTTTCGTCATCTAATCGACCTCCGTTTCCACAGTAACCCATGCTTCGCGACAAATTCCCCTTTGATACCTATTATTTTTTTCATAAAAGCGTGCTGTTTGTCTGTTTTGTTTCTCATCCCAGTCATGCCAGCCACTTTGGTAGACATGCGCTCCTACATCACACTCTTCAAATGTCACCTGAGCATACGGACGCCAAGGTCGACCTAAATAGATAGAAGGTGCCTCGTAATCTGCAATGATTGCACACCTAAAAAAAAGAAAACCTCGTTCTTGTTCTTTTACCGTTGAAGCGGCTGTGATATAACCATTAGAAGAACTAACCAAACTGTGGATGAAACAGCGGTAAAACAACGCATCTGCCCCACCGAAAATAAAGTCTACCGTCCCTTCGATCCAACATCGTTCATAAGATTGCCGACAATACTTACGCTCCTTTAACACTGGGGTAAAAAATGGGCGACCATCTTTTTGAATCGGAGGCAACGGTCCTGTGCATAATGTATCTTGTTGCCCGCACAACCGACAATTGATCAACTGGACTTGATGGGCATAATTGAATAGCGCGACTGCTTGACCTACTTGTTCTCCTGCACCAGCGTTATTGATGATTTGTATATTTTCGAGACGAATATTTTCTCCTTCAAGAAATAGTGTCGCGGTTCGAAATGTTTCTCTTGCTTCACCAGATGAAAGTGTTTGTTTCGCAAAACGGCATCCAACAATCTTTACTTCTCCTTGTCCAAACATTTGGAAATTTGACAGCCGACATTCGATATATTCATGATAGACCCCTTCTCGAATGATCATGGTCTTTTTTACGTAATTCGGCAATGAGCTAAGATGAGCAATTCCTGCTTGAATGGTCTGATAGTCTGCTTTTCTTGGAATCGGGTCGATCACGATTTCTGTCTTCATTATAGGTACTCCTTTAAAAATGCTTGCCACTTCATTCGCATATCACGTGTTTCAAAGTGTCCACCATTTAAAGAGTATCCTTGAAAATTCGTTGGCACTCCCAATTGTTGATAATACAAATCTAGCTGTTTATTCAAGCGACAGACGCCTTCTGTTGGACACATTCGATCGTTTTTTCCTACTATAGTGAGGCGTTTACGAGGAGCAATTTTTTGCTGAATAGCTAGGGTCGTATACTCCGTCAATAAATCAGGAACATAATAATAGTAACCGTGGTAGTCTAACATTTGATGTTTCAAGAGTGTTTCAACCTCTACTTGGCTAGCTAGGTCAATACATACTTTCACACGTTCATCCAATGCACTTGTCCACCAACTTAATAGTCCACCCATAGATAACCCGATCGTTGCGATACGTTGTGTGTCAATATCTTCTCGTGTTTCCAAGTAGTCGATCAAGCTTAGCACATCAAAGAGCCGCATTCCCCAAAGTGTTCGTCCTGTTAATAAGAATCGCTTAAAAAGTTCACTTTCAGCAATTCCGCCGCGTTCTTCAAATCCCCAAGCATCAATCGCCCATATACCATACCCCATACTCGTCAAGGCCTTTGCAAACGAAGGTTCTACAAAATAGGATGCACCTGCTAGTAATTCACTTTTTCCTAGTGAAAAATCACCCCCATGTGAATGCAGATAGATCACAGCAGGCAAAGGTCCCTTCTTTTTTACTGGATAAACATAAATGGCAGAAACAGGTTCAAGATCATTTAATATCAATTGATAATACTCAATTACTTGATCATCGATGATTTTTTGTGATAAACAGCTACCACTCGGTCTCAAGCAACGTGCGTCTTTCCCTAAGTACTCGATCAACTCCATTTTATTTAAGTTCCTTCTATAATAGATACATTCTTTTTATCCAACTCTGTCGATCGCATACGTTTAATTTCGATATCTTCCGAATCTTCAATCATGATCGCTGGTCCTTCATGATGATCGATCGTGATCTGCTGGAAAGAAATATGCTTACCAAACCGCACATAAAATCCTTGTTGGCGCATGGGTTCTAAACCTGTCATCATAGCTGGCACGCCCGCTTTTGCATCTTTTGCCATTGATATATCGACATGATCGAAAGAAATGTCTTGAACCGCTTGTTCTGCTAGACCATAAATAAATCCCGCGGAAGCATGAACATTTCGAGCAGTGATCGATGAAAAATGAACACGTCGAACTTGTGGCGTTCGCTCATCGATTGGATACACTTCCTTGTCCCAGACATAAGGATCTTTGCCACGAGGCCCGCAAAAATAATAAAGATTGATGACAAACGGACACAGTACTTGGTCCATGATCAAATTAGTTACTCGGACATCTTCGATCATTCCACCTCGACCTCGGCGTGTCTTTAATCGAATTCCACGATCGGTTTGTTGGAATACACAGTTCGAAATCGTTACATTCCGAATCCCGCCACTCATTTCACTGCCCAAAACTACGCCACCATGACCGTGTACCATCGTACAATTAGTGATCGTGATATTTTGACAAGGCACTTTATTAACGGCATCCTCTGTCCCTGCTTTGATCGCAATACAGTCATCGCCCACATCAATATGGCAATTACTGATATGCACATTATGACAAGACTCTGGATCAATACCGTCTGTGTTCGGCGAATCAGCAGGATTACAAATGACTACGTGATCGATAGTCACATCTTGGCAATGATTCGGATGGATCGTCCAACTTGGTGAGTCGACCAACTGGATATCACGAATCGTTACTCGTCGACAATGATCAAAACCAAGCAATTTTGGTCGCGGGTACTCAAGTGTTTCATGCTCCTCTCGAAAAATGCGCCACCAGTTAGGACCACTACCATCTAATTTCCCTAAACCAGTGACAGCAATATTTTCTGCATGTTGCGCATAGATACATGAAGCATAGACCTTTTTAGGTACCCCCTCCCAGCTGGATAAAATGGCTGAATACTGGGCTGGGTCATCTGTAAATTTCAATACTGCTCCAGGAGAAAGATACAACTCCACATTACTTTTCAAGCACAATGGCCCCGTTAAAAACTGCCCACTTGGAATGGTTACTCTTCCCCCACCTGCTTCTACTACTTGATCAATGGCTTGTTGGATCACCGTCGTGTTGAGTATATCGACTGAGGCACCTAAACTTAAAATATTTATCACCTAGATACACCTTCCACTTCTACTAAGGCTTGCAAAAAAGCCCCAACACCTTTTTGATCATTACATACGATTGGCTCACTAATATAGTAGGCATAAGAACCATCTCTTTGGTCCGCCCCGCCTAAACCTGCAACTTGGCAATTTTTATTCAGATTCAACCAGCCTTCTTTTGTTTCCAAAACAAATTCATCAAATAAGCCTTGATAAGATTTTTTCAACTGAGGAAACCACACTTCCTTCTCCAATATTCCTATGCGAATCCCCTTTGCCATCGCATAAACGAACATGCTGCTTCCTGAAGCTTCTAGATAATTCCCTTTACGATTCGTTTCGGTTGTTACTTGGTACCAGGTGCCAGTTTCTGATTGATAAGGTAACAATGCTTCTAATGTGGATGTCAGAATCCGCCCCAATAATCGACAATCCACTTCTTTATGCAACAACTCGTAAGTATCAACACACGCCATCAAATACCAACCAATTGAGCGGCTCCAAAAATGATGAGATAATCCCGTTTCTGTATCCGCCCAAGGTTGAACCTTTTTTTCATCCCACGCATGGAACAATAAATTCGTTTTTGAGTCGAACAATCGCTGATAACTGATCTCGAATTGACATAAAACATCTTGATAGTCTTTTTTCGACGTAAAGGTTTGGATATATTCCGCATAAAAAGGCGCTCCCATGTACAATCCATCTAACCATATTTGCCAAGGATAGATTGCCTTATGCCAAAATACACCTTCAGATGTTCGTGGGTGATTCAACAATTGTTTGGCGCAAGTTTCTGCTGCTTTGCGATATTTCTCATCTCCTGTTTCTTTATAGAGTATAAAGAACAGTTTTCCGGTATTGATATGGTCGATATTGTATTCTTCTAATTCATAGCCTTTGATCGATCCATCTTCTTGTACGAAGTAATCAATGTTTGTTTGGATGAAGTCTAAGTACTTCTTCTCCTTTGTTTTCAGCCATAACAACTGAAATCCTTTCAAAACAACGCCATAATCATAAGACCATTTCTGTTTATATCCTTTATCTAGATACAAATAGGGTGTACGCGCCATAATACTATCTGCTAATTTCTCTGACCAATTCAATCTTCTTCCTCCAATCAATCATTTTAAGAGAGAAAGGGTTGCGGTTGGAATGGTTACAGCCCTTTCTTGATATATCTACTATTGCTGTGCAGCTTTATAAGCCTCTTCGTATTCTTCAGCAATTTGATCGCCACCTTGGGCACGCCAATTGCTGATTGCTTGTTTGAATCCATCTTCATCTATTTGTCCCATAATATATTGGACAGTTGCATCGATCATGATTTTTTCGATTTCTGAACCGACTTCATTGTTTTTCTCTGAATCTAATGGAACCGTTGGATCTAACACAACAAACTGTTCATTTTCCTTGACTAATTGATTGGATAATTCTTTCTCTGGATCAGCATCTTTAAACGAAAATGTGACTTCACTTGGTCTTGAACTAGACAATGGTTGCACTTCCTGTTGCCAAAGATCCATGTCGATATATTCGATTGCGCCATCGTCTTGCAATTGGTAATGTGTTCCTTCAATACCACCTGTCATCAATTTATACATATCTTCTTCTAATAAATCATCGACAAACTGAAGTAATTTCTTCAATTGTGCTTCATCTTTGACCGAGGATTTAGGAAATGCCAATAATCCCCCTACGCCATTTCCTTCTGACCACACATGATAATCCCCATCTTCACCATCTGATATTTTATTTACTGGCACAAGCTCCATCTCTGGTTGAATATCTTTCCCCATATTTTTTAGGTTTTTGATATCGATCATCCCGGTATAGATCCCTGTCTTACCTTGTGCAAATTGTTCCTGTTGGTCTGTCTTTTGAGTCACTGCAAAGTCTTGTGCCAAGTAACCGTTTTCAAATAAATCTCTAGAAAAATCCATCGCTTTCTTATATTCAGCTGTATCAAATTCGGGAGTAAATTTTCCGTTGCTCTCTACTTTCCAACCATTTGGTGCGCCGTAATACGAAGTGAATAATTTGAAGCTTGTATAACGGATATCACTTGGCGCGCGATCGCCAAAACCAACCGTATCATCGACACCATTGCCGTCTGGATCATTTTCTGTGAATTGTTTTGCTACTCCATAAAGTTCATCCAATGTATCTGGTACTTCTAAGCCTAGATTATCTAACCAATCTTTCCGGATAACTAAACCTGCACGAGCATAGTCTTTTTGCATAGGTACGCCATACAATGCACCATCGATACTTGCCGCTTCGATTCGATCCTCTGATATTTTACTTAAATTTTTATAGTCAGCTAAATAATCAGACACATCCCAGAAAACACCGGACTTCAATGCATTTCGTACAGAGGAATTTTTTAGCATAGCAATTTGTAGTGTCACGATATCTCCCAGCTCATTTGAAGCTAATGCAGTGGTCAACCGTTCCTCTTTTGACGCATCAGGAATCCAGTTAAACGTCAATTCTGTATTGGTTTTCTCCTCGATTTTATCAACGATCGTATCATTAGGTGGTGAAGCTGTATGTAAAATGTTCAACCACGTGATTCGCGTTTTCCCATCCTCTGTATCTGCGGATGTGTCACTTGAATCATTGCCACAAGCTGACAAAGCAAGTATGCTGAGTAAACCGATCCCTGCTGTTACTAACGTTTTTTTCTTCATAATTGTTCTCCTTCACTGAATGTATTTTTATCTATTGCTACTTCTTTCTTTTTAAGACGATCAAATAGTTGCACCGCTGTCCAAGTGATGGCAAAAAAGAAGAAGCTACTCCCCATGAACGTCAACATACCCGGCATCAAGCGAATAATTATCGCGTAACTGCCAATAATGATCAACAGTAAAACGAGTGAATAATGTAACTGAGAAAAACCGAATAAAAAAGCCATTTTGATTTTATAAAACATCCCTTGCCATTGGTAATGGGCCATAATTGGGAAAATATATAGTGCAGATAACACGTAAAAAAAGCTAATGACCAAAATCACAACGCGTAAATACCAATTTTGGATATAGGCAAGATCTACGTATAAGACGAAAGCAACTGAAAAATACAACCAACTGATCAACAACGTTTCTTTGTAGTTTTCTTTAAAATAGTGAAAGTACGTCTGTGTCAGTGGAAAATCCTCAGATGAGCGTAACCACTTCCGGATTACTGAGACCATTGCGTAAGACGCTGGACCAAAAGTGAATAGTCCGAGACCCAAAACAACTAATATTCCCCACAAAAAATTTAAGTAAATGAGTTGCAGGAGTCTGATTAATTTTTTATTTGTACTCTCTAACTTTTGCAACATCTGTTTGCTCCTTTTCTAGTACACACCGTCTTCACCCAGTTTTTTTGCTACCTTGTTCGCAAGTATGACCATAAACAAGCCTACTACACCTTTGAACAAGCCCATTGAAGTACTAAAACTTAATTGTCCATTTTTCAATCCAGCAGTATAGATATATGTATCAAAAATCTCTGCCACACTGCGATTCAATGAATTGAGTAGTAAGTACATATGCTCAAATCCTAGGTCAAGTGTTTGACCTATTTTCAAAATCAACAAGGTAATGATCACTGGACGGATCGCAGGTAATGTCACATGCCATGTCTTACGTAAACGTCCTGCGCCATCCATTTCGGCTGCTTCATATAATTGCGTATCTACTGCGGTAATCGCAGAAAGGTAAATGATTGTTGACCAACCGAGTTCTTTCCAAATCACCTGTCCAATGTAGACTGTTCGTGTCCAATCAGGTGATGTCAAAAAACTTATTTTATCTAACCCATTACTGGCCAAAAATTCATTGATGACTCCACCGTCCACATTTAAAAAAACATAGGTGATCGAGACGATGATGACCCAAGACATGAAATGTGGAATGTAAATGATTGTTTGGATACTATTCTTGAATCGCTTGCTGGTTACTTCATTCAATAGAAGCGACAGAATGATCGGCATTGGGAAAAAGACAAAAATATTCAGTCCAAACAAAATCAGCGTATTCCTCAACAACATAAAAAATGTTGGCTCAGTAAATAAACGAATAAAGTGCTTGAAACCAACCCAAGGACTCCCCAGAATCCCCAGATAGGGTTGATAGTCTTGGAACGCAATCACTAAGCCACCCATAGGTAAATATCTGAAAACAATGAAATAAAGGATTCCTGGAAGAATCATCAAGTACAAAAATTTATTCGTTTTGATTCCAGCAATCGTCTTCCTTCTTCTTTTTGTTCGTTCTTCCTTTTTTGATAAAGTAATTGAACCTAGCTCTCTTTTTACACTCTCCATAAGCCCTCCTTGTTAAACATTGTGTGACTTTATTCGCTATCCACAGCATAAAGGAAGAAAAGTGATTCCGTATATAATCATTTTCACTGACGTAGGTAACTGGCGATCATCACTTGATTAATCACTTTTCTGCTTCATCTGTTTGATTTTTTAGGAAATGCCCGTTCCATCTATATGAAACCTCCTGATTTACCCTCCCTAAAAAATGATTATGTACGTAATTTCAAGCAGATGATAGATTGGAGGTACAAAAATACTTATGGTTTAAAGGAGGGTTCTCTCTAAATGAAAAAAAAGGGTTCGCTTGGAGAAAAAAGCTTTACGATTTTTAATTCTATTTTTCTACTATTATTAGCTTTGATCTGTATCGTACCGTTTTTAAATATCATCGCCACTTCATTTGCTTCTACACAAGAAGTCGTAGCAAAAAAATTCATCCTTTTCCCGACTACGTTTTCTTTAGATGCCTATCGTTACATCTTATCTACACCAACGATTTTTCGAGCTTTAGCTGTTTCTATTGGTGTTACTGGGCTTGGGACAGTCGTCAGCATGTGCGTGACTTCATTGATGGCCTATGGATTATCACGTAAATATCTTTTTGGGCGAGGCTTTTTTAACTTTATGGTTGTCTTCTCCATGCTCTTTAGTGGTGGAATGATCCCGACATTCTTAGTGGTGCGCTCTTTGGGGTTGATCAATTCGTACTGGTCGATGATCCTACCTGTAACTGTCAACGCCATGAACATGATCATCATGCGTAACTTTTTTCAAGCTTTACCTAATAGTTTAGAAGAATCTGCCAAAATGGATGGCTGTACTGATTTTGGGGTCTTTTTCAAAATTATGTTGCCTCTTGCTTTACCTTCTATTGCGACGATTTCACTTTTTTATGCTGTGACCTATTGGAATACTTATATGACGGCGATTTTATACATTAACGATTCCTCAAAATGGCCGATCCAAATCTTGTTACGTCAAATTGTGATCGTGTCAAGTGGAATGCAAGCAGAAAGTAGTGCTGTCGATATCATCCCGCCGGCACAGACGATCAAAATGGCCGTCATTGTAATTGCTACAGTGCCAATGTTGGTTGCTTATCCGTTTGTTCAAAAGTACTTTGTGAAAGGGGCATTGGTCGGCTCTGTCAAAGGTTGACCCTTTCACACTTAAAGATACGCGTAAAAATAATTATTCATTTAAATAGCACGATCTAAGAAAAATTCATTTTTCAAAGATCGTGCTATTTCTCGCAATCGAAACAACTATTTTTCCTAAGTAACTTATGTAGGACTTTAATGATCGACGTTCACTAAGTTGTCCTCAACGGTTTTTCTTACGGTACTCACCAGGAGTGACGGATTCTTTCTTTTTGAAAAAGCGAATAAAGTTTTGTGAGTTACGATATTTGAGTCTTTCTGCAATTTCTTTCACGGATAACGTCGTTTCTTTCAACCATTTCTTAGCGATCTCTAAGCGGTAGTTCTGAATGAAATCTCCAAAGTTTTCACCGGTTTCTTTCTTGAACACATTACTCAAATAGTTAGGATTATAGTGCAGACGGTCTGCCACCATGTCTAGTGATAGATCACGATCGTATTCGCTATAGATGATATGGATCATTTTTTCTGATAACGATTTAAACTCTTGCTCCGTGATTTCTTGAGCACTTTTTGTGATTGGTTGAACAAATTGTTCTAACAGCAATTGTTCAAGTTCTTGAGAATGATAAGTATGTAATACCTTAACATATATTTGCTTCAATTCTTCAAACTGCGTAATATTCACACCCAATAGTTGTCCCAACTGAACAAATTCATTGACTAACCGAATAGCTACAACTTCTCGATTCAATCGATTTTTATTTTGAGTGAACATCTCAATGATCAATTCGTGAAGAAGGTGACTGACGTGTTCGTCTCCTGAACGGATGGCTTCAAATAAACGATTTTGTTGTTTCATCGGATATTTGATCAATGTCTTCTCCTGCTGCTCTGAGATGATTTCATGGTAGAACACAATTGAATTTGGTCCAGTGTTTACCCGATGGTATAAGGCTTCTTTCGCTTGGTCGACAGATTGCTTACTGTCATTGAGCGTAGTAAAACATTCACTGATCCCAATGCTAACAGTCAATTTGAGATATTCTTGAATCATTTTTTGGATCTGACGACAGTGATCCATTACTTTTTTATTCGCGAATTCTTCTTCTTTAGGAATTCGATAAATCGTTGCTTGCATTTCTTCGTTTAGCACGATAGGAATCATTCGTTCTTCTTTAGGAACGATCTCAGCAATCATTTGGTTGATAGCCAATAGCAATAAATCTCGTTCTCCTCCATGGCTGTCTTCTAAAAGATCGATCTGCACGATTGCTGTATAGTAACATTCATTTTGCGAGTCGTAGTTGAACTGCCGTAACCGTTGATCCAACTCCCGTTTTTCCACACGATTTCTAAAGAGACTCAAGACAAATAATGTTTCTAGTTGTGGTTTCTGAGTAATCAAATTTGCACTCAATAGTTCATTTTCACCAATTACTTGGCTCACTGACTGAACAACGTTCTCTAGTTTCTTTCCAGATAAGCCTTCCGAATGAAGATTCAATCGGTCTTGAATCTGGCTGATAGGACGAACATATCGCTCAGAAAAGATATAGGACAAGCCCCCTACTAAAATGATCAAAGTAAAGGATACAGTAGCTAATCCGATTTGCAAGTTTCGGACAGTCGTACCTATAGTTGCAGGATCGATCTCTAATTGATACTGCCATTGATTGTAATCAGATTGGAGCAAGATGAAATTCCGACCATTTCTTTGAACCACTGTTGGTACATTTGCTTCGATATTTTGGACTGTTATCATCCCTTCTCTTGATGATTCAGCATCAGTAAAAAGTATCTCTGCTCCATAATAGATCGTTAAGCGGTCTTCATTGCTTCGTTCAATGATTCGTTTCAGTGCCTGATGGTCGATCGAAGCAAAACCTAGCGCATACTTTTCACTGACTGCTTTAGGTAATGCAACAACCATTTCAATTCCATCTGGTTGTTTCGTCCAAAAAACTTGTTGATCCTGATGGACGTACTGGGCTTTTAAATCAGTCACTTCTTGTGGTGATAGTTGATTCAGCGACCCATTCACGACACCCCAACCGCCTTCTAGGCTGACTAACTTGAACGCATTTTCCTCCATTGCGATCGTTTCAATAAAATTAAGTTCTTTTCGTACTTCGGAATAAATAGTGTAGTCGGTATGATTCAAAGGAGATTGAAATATTTCGGAGAAGTTTTTAGTGGAGCCGTATGTAGCGAAAGAGTATTCAATCGTCCGAAACTTCCATTCTACATTTGTTTTGATTTGTTTCAATAGATTTTGTTTATCTAATAAGTAGTTCTCTTCAATCGATTCATAGGTGTTGGTATAGATAAACAAACTAAAGCCAACGACCAGTACCACACCGATAATAAAAAGCGGCATAAACATTTGATAAAACAACATTTTGTTCCTCATTTAGCTTTCTCCCCCTCCAGAATTAAAAGGCTTACATTTTATGTAAAATTGATTATCTTCTAAAGCAATGAGTATCTTCACTCTTTCAGATTAACATACTACTATTTAAAAACATAAGTTTTTTTGAAAGAGCAAAACCTAACGATAGCAAGCTATATTGACTAAACCTTTCATTCATATTACGATGAATTCGCTACCAAAAGATTGAACCTAGCATGAAAATCAAAAATAGATTTAGCTATAAAAAAAAACATAAAATCTGTCAAAAAGAAGCATGAAACCGTCATAAAAATAACAAACATTGATAATTCTCGTTTCGTTCCAGAGATTTTTATCATAAAATTTTTGTCTCACAGAAAGGAAATCATTCGATGGAAAGATTAACTAAAAAGCAATACCCTAAAAACCAAGCTACAATTACTTGTCTACAGTTTGGTGAAGGAAATTTTATGAGAGGATTCGTTGATTGGCAACTTCAGCAGTTAAACAATCAAGGACTCTATCAAGGAAATGTTGCAATCGTCCAGCCACTAGCTCACGGCTTAAGTGACAAGCTGGCTGAACAAGATCAGCTCTATACGGTTCTACTTCAAGGGTTAATTGATGGCAAAGTCATCGATACGACAGAGCCGATCACTGTGATCGACCGTACGCTCAACCCTTACGAGCAATGGCAAGAATTCCTCGCATTGGCAGAAATCGATGAATTAGCCTTTGTTTTTTCTAATACGACAGAAGCTGGTATTAGTTATCATGAAGCCGATACTCGAAATGATATCCCTCCAACAAGCTTCCCCGCAAAATTGACTGCCTTTTTGTATCATCGATTCAAAATGAATAAAAACGGACTTACGATCATCCCATGCGAATTGATTGATCGCAATGCAGAGCTTTTAAAAAAATTCGTTTTACAGTATGCAAAAAATTGGCAGCTTGAAACAAAATTTGTCGATTGGCTACACCAAGAAAATCATTTTTATTGCAGTTTGGTGGATCGGATCGTTCCTGGATTCCCGAGAGATGAAATCGATGAATTGCACCAACGATTGGGATATGACGATCAACTGTTGGTCAAAGCTGAACCATTTATGTTGTGGGTGATCGAAGCCCCAGAGGAATTGAATGAACGCTTACCATTGAAAAAAGCAGGTCTGAATGTTGTTTTGACTGATGATTTGACGCCTTATCGTGAGCGGAAAGTCCATCTACTCAACGGTCCTCATACTGCAATGGTGCCGATTGGTCTACTGTCAAACGTCTCAACAGTCGAAGAAGTCATGAAAGATCCTCTGCTATCCGATTACATCAACACATTAGTGACTAGTGAATTGATCCCAATGTTACGCTTACCCGAAGAAGAATTGCTGGCGTACGCTAGACAAATCAACGAACGGTTCTTAAATCCTTTTGCACATCATCAATTACATGCGATTGCTTTGAACAGTGTTGCCAAATTTCAAACACGATTACTACCTATTCTAAAAAAATACATTGAAAAAAGGGAAGCGCTCCCTTCCTACCTGACTGTCTCATTTGCTGCCTTGATCTTGCTTTATCGTTCCGATCATTCGAAAATCCAGGTAAACGATGACCCTATGGTACTCGCTAGCTTCGCTGAAGCTTGGGCTGAGCCAGAGACTGCTGTCCTTCAACTATTGAAAAATCCAACGCTTTGGGGCGAAGATCTATCCGTACTTCCTGATTTAACAGAAACAGTTTCACTTTACGTGAAAGAGATCGATCAAAAAGGCATTCGTAACGTATTACATGAATTGAAAGGATGAAAAAAATGACTGATCCAGATTTCTCCACTCGAATCATCCAATTACACCCACAGGACAGCGTTGTCGTAGCTACTACCACGATTCCAACGAATACAACACTTCGCTTCGATGATGTTACGTTAACTACCTTTGAAGAAATCCCCTTAGGCCATAAAATTGCTTTGTCTGATTTGAGCGCAGGGGCTGATGTGATCAAGTATGGCTATCCGATTGGTCATCTCTTGACGGATGTCAAAGCGGGGCAATGGATACATACGCATAATATCAAAACAAATCTTTCTGGTGAGGAAAGCTACCAATACCAACCAAAATCACGCCCCATCGTCTATCCACAAGAAAATCGCACCTTTCAAGGCTATCTTCGTGAAGACGGACAAGCTGGGATTCGCAATGATCTCTTTATCGTTCCAACCGTTGGCTGTGTCAATGGAATTGCTGAATTGATCATCCAAGAGTTTAAAAAACGACATGCAGATGACAATCCTTTCGATCATCTCACGATTTTAAAACATCCTTATGGTTGTTCTCAACTAGGTAAGGACCATGAGAATACGAAAAAGATCTTAGCTGATGCCATCCATCACCCGAATGCTGGCGGTGTGCTTGTATTTGGATTAGGTTGTGAAAATAATACGATACAAGAATTAAAAGCTAGTTTAAATAAATATAACAAACAACGAGTAAAATTTTTAACTGCCCAAGATGTCACTGATGAAATAGCACATGGCGTATCATTACTTGAAGAATTAGCAGAAATCGCACGAAGAGATTTCCGTGTTCCTGTTCCTCTGGATAAACTAACGATCGGTTTGAAATGCGGTGGTTCGGATGGATTGTCAGGGATTACTGCCAATCCATTGCTAGGTGCCTTTTCTGACTATTTGATTTCACAAGGAGGTAGCACGGTCTTGACGGAAGTGCCTGAAATGTTTGGTGCCGAACAAGTACTGATGGCACGAGCAGAAAATCAAGAAGTCTTTGAATCGATCGTTCGTTTGATCAATGATTTCAAACAATATTTTCTCTCTTATAATGAACCAGTCTATGAAAATCCTTCTCCTGGAAACAAAGCAGGCGGTATCTCTACCTTAGAAGACAAGTCACTTGGTTGCACCCAAAAAGCAGGAAATTCAACGGTAGTCGATGTGTTAGCCTATGGTGATAAAGTACGTAAAACTGGGCTGAGTTTACTGGAGGCGCCCGGTAATGACCTTGTTGCCGCATCTGCGTTAGCTTCTGCTGATTGTCAACTCGTCTTGTTCACCACAGGTAGAGGAACACCTTTTGGTTCTTACGTTCCCACGCTGAAAGTATCAACTAACACACCTTTATTCGAACGAAAACAACATTGGATGGACTTTGATGCTGGTGAATTATTGACTCAATCCATGGCAGAGGTCTTACCTTTATTTATCGATAAGATCATCCGTGTTGCGAGCGGAGAAGAGACAAAAAATGAAGCCAACGACGTAAGAGAACTAGCTATTTTTAAAAATGGTGTCACACTTTGATTTTTCTTATCACTACCTAATCTGAAATTGAAAGAAGTGAAGTAAATGTTTTTATCTGATGATTTTTTATTAACCAATCAATGGTCAAAAAAACTGTACCATTCATCTGCTGAAAAAATGCCGATCATCGACTATCACTGTCATCTATCACCAAAAGAAATTTATGAGAACAAACCTTTCACTAATTTGACAGAAGCCTGGTTGAGTGGCGATCATTACAAATGGCGTTTGATGCGAGCTTGCGGGGTTCCTGAAGAAAAAATCACTGGTCACGCCTCAGATTACGAAAAATTTTATGCTTGGTGTCAAACGGTGCCGAAAATCATAGGCAATCCTTTGTATACTTGGACACATCTTGAATTGAAACGTTTCTTCCAAATCGATTTACTGATCAATGAAGAAAATGCCCTTAACATTTGGGAACAAGCAAATAAACGTTTAGCTGAACCAGCGTTTCGGCGACGAGAGATGGCGAAAAATGCGAAGGTGACTGTCATTTGCACAACAGATGACCCCATCGACGAATTAGTTTATCACGAATTATTGGCAAAAGAAGAACCTGATCTCAAAGTATTACCAGCATTCCGTCCCGATGCTGCGTTAAATCTCACCCACGAGGGATTTTCTGAATGGTTGTCAAAATTGTCTCACGTAATTGGCAAACCAATCGCTGATTACACTTCTTTGATCACCGCATTGAGTCAAAGGATCGACTATTTCCATCAGCATGGCTGTCGCCTATCGGATCATGGATTAGATCGCTTGTCCTATCATACAGCTTCGGAAAATGAGCTTGAACAGATTTTCCAGAAAGCATTGACGAAAGAAACACTGACACAAACAGAAATTGATGCTTATCGAACGGAAACACTCAACCGGCTGATCACTTTATATCATGCGCATGGTTGGACGATGCAGTTGCATCTCCATGCTTATCGTAACTGCAATACCCAAGCATTCACACGCTTAGGGCCAGATACTGGTTATGACGGAATCAACGATCAACCACTAACCAGCCACCTGCAACAGTTATTGGATCATGCCGATCAAACCAGTCAATTACCAAAGACAATCCTTTATTCACTCAATCCAAATGATTATCCCTTACTTCTTGCTATGATGGGTTGCTTTCAAAAGGAAACCGCCGGAAAACTTCAACTCGGTTCTGGTTGGTGGTATAACTATACCCGAGCAGGCATGCGTGAACAGATGACACAACTTGCTGATGGCGGTGTTTTAGGAAATTTCGTCGGTATGTTGACGGATTCTCGCAGCTTTCTCTCTTATACACGACACGAGTATTTCCGACGCGTTCTCTGTGAGCTGATCGGTGAAATCGTGGAACGAGGTGAAGCGCCCGAAGACATCCATCTTTTAGGAACCTTAGTGGAAGATATCTGTTATACAAATGCGCGAAACTATTTCGGTTTTTTTGAGGAAGAAGAATGACTATGCAAACGATCCATATCGCAGGCGACTCCACTGCTTCGATCAAAAACATGACTGCTCGACCAGAAACCGGCTGGGGAGAAGTTCTTGGTAAATACTTCCAGCCTAAGATTCGGGTAAACAATCAAGCAAAAAATGGCCGTAGTTCAAAATCATTCATTGAAGAAGGACGATTCACTCGCTTGAAAGAAGAATTTCAAGCGGGGGACTTTTTGCTGATCCAGTTTGGCCACAACGACCAAAAAATCACTGAAGCAAAAGGAACAGAACCATATGGTGGGTATATAGATGCACTTGCTATCTATGCACAAACAGCCTTATCCTCAAATGTACAGCCAATTTTCTTGACCCCTGTCACGCGACGCCTTTACTTGAAAAATGGGCAATTAGATCCGAACTGCTTAGGAGAATATCCAAAAGCAATGAGGCAATTCGCAGAAAAAAATAACTACCCCATTTTGGATGTTTTCACTCGTTCACAAGCAACTCTTCAACAGTATACGCAAGAAGAAACAAAAAAGTTCTACTTGCATTTACCAGTTGATACTTATGAAAATTATCCCTCAGGACTTTGTGACAACACCCATTTTAGTCCAGAAGGCGCTGCTTTAGTCGCTCAACTCGTCGTTGAACTACTAAAAGAAACTGATCTTCCATTAGTAAATTATCTTGATACTCCTCATATCTAAAACTTGATTCAAAGGATTTACAATTTTACCCAGACAAAGCAAAAACTTAAAGCATACAATATGCTTTAAGTCAGACTGTAGACAAACTCCTAAATTTGGAGTGTTGTTTGCAGTTTTTTTGTTTTATACTCATTGTATAAACTATTCTGGGAGTGATTCTAATGATGAGAAAACAATCGATTGAAGGTAGAAATCAATTTGCTATGTTAACAATTGATGATCTTGTACCTAAAGATCACTTAGTTCGAAAGATTGATGCTGCGATTCAGTTTGATTTCATTTATCCCATTGTAGAATCTACGTATTCGACCCATGGTCGTCCCAGTATTGATCCAGTGGTCTTAATTAAATTAGTATTTATCCAATATTTATTTGGTATCCGTTCGATGAGACAGACCATTAAAGACGTTGAAACAAATGTTGCTTATCGTTGGTTTTTAGGTTATTCATTCGAGGATCCTATCCCGCATTTCTCTACTTTTGGTAAAAACTATGTTCGAAGATTTAGAGAAACAACTTTATTTGAAGACATTTTCTCTCATATTCTAGAACAAGCTGTAAAAGCTGGCTTCGTTACGGAAGACAACCTTTATATTGATTCTACTCATATTAAGGCAAATGCCAATAAACATAAGTTCACAAAAGAAATGACCTACGGTCAAGCTAAAGCTTATCAAGATGAATTAGAAGATGAAATAAATAAAGAACGTATTGCTGTAGGAAAACGTCCTTTTACATGGGACACAGAAAGTGAGTTGAGTCTTCAAAAAATAAGTCATTCAGATCCAGAAAGTGGTTACTATGTTAAAGGTGAACGAGAAAAACAATTTGCTTATTCCGCGCATACTTCCTGTGAAGATAATGGTTTTATCTTATCTACATTAATCACACCAGGAAATGTACATGACAGCCAAGTCGCAATCGATCTGGTCAAACAGTCGAAAAGAGCTTTTCCAAATATAAAGCGTGTTGTCGCTGATGCAGGATATAAGACGCCTAAATTTGTTCATTTTCTGTCACACTTGAAACTCTACCCGATTCTTCCATATACTGTACCTCATGGAGTAAAAGGAATGTTTCGTAAAAAAGACTTTGTTTATGATGCCTATTTTGACTGCTATTTATGTCCCAATAATCAACCGTTGTTATTTTCAACTATCACTCGTGATGGTTATCGAACCTATAAATCAAATCCAAAATTCTGTAGGAGTTGTCCATTACTTAAAAACTGTACTTTGAGTACAAAACATCAAAAAATAGTAACTCGACATGTTTGGGCGGATCTTATGGATGAACTTGAACACCAACGCCATACGGCGTTGAATAGAGAAATTTATAAAAAGAGAAAACAAACTATTGAACGAATATTTGCAGATGCAAAAGAAAAGCATGGTATGCGTTGGACAAAATATCGAGGTCTCGAAAAAGTCGCCACGCACACGATGCTTACGTTTGCTGCCATGAATTTAAAAAAACTAGCCTCATGGCTATGGAAAGCAAAAAAGCCTATGGCTTTTTATTTCAAATTTCTACAAAGACTAATAAAAAGGAGTTGGCAATTAAGCCACTCCTTTTTGTCTACAGTCTGACTTAAAGCATACAATATGCTTTAAATTTTTGTTTTGTCTATTAAATTAGGACTCAATGATACGATCAAAGGCTTTGTGTTCGATCATTATTCTTTTGTTTTTCCGCTAATGAAGGTCTTCTAGCCGTAATTGCCAAGCTGACACCCTCTTTTAATTTTTCAAACATAAAAAGATCTTTGTTTTCTACTTGTGGACTTTGGCGGATTTCTTGGAAGATCATTCGTTGGTCTTTCACTGTATAACGTGCATATTCGTGAATATAGCGATGAGTTACCATAAATGAAAGAAGAGCAAAAGGCGTGTGATTCTTTTGTTTTTCTGTTAACCGCTGATATATGACTCGATCCAGTTTTTCTGCCCAGATCAAACTGTTTTGATAATGCTCGAAATGCGTTTTTGTGGATACCCAACGAAAATTTTTATCATAGGCCCATGAATCTTCGACAAGCTGATGTTTCAATTTTTTTAGTGTCTGTAGTAACTCTTTTGTTCGTTTATGTAGGATAAATTGATTGAAAAGGGCTAAGTCAAAAGGTTTCGTAACATTCAATTCTTTAATAGGTGCGGTAATTTCGATCGTCATTTTCTTTGGCATAGGTTCACATCCTCTCGTTTGTTTATCGGTGTCTTTCTGCAACTTAATGATAACAAAGGATGATCCTTGCCTGTCCATCACTTTTTCTTCTGAAAGAAAAAATTGTTTTTCATAAAAAAACTGGCATGAAATCCTTTAGAGATTTCATGCCAGAAAGTTATTTTGTTGGTGACTATTCGCTGTACAAGTCGCGTACTGGTGTCATGATGATACGGTTTAAATCGTTGATGATCGTGCTGAACCCTTGTTCTTTTTGCATCAAGTCATTGATGACTTCTTCTGTTTGGATTTTCATTGCCATTTCTTGTGCTCTGGCAGCATCTTCATCGCTGAATTCTTGTCCGCTCATTTGTTTTTCTTGTAATTCGATCTGCATCGCTTGGAAATCTTTGAACAGTTGGTGTGCTTCTTCATTCGCTTTTACTTTTGCATAAGCTTCTTCTAGCTCTTTGAATTCTTTTAGTTCACGAATCTCACGTTCGATTTGATTTGCACTATCATAAATATTTGACATACGACGGCCTCTTTTCTTCTATTTAATAAACTCTATTGTAACATGAGGTGATTTGTTTTCAAAGTGCCTACTCTCCTTGGAATCGACGCCATAGATCTCGTGTTGCATCACCGATACCTTGTACGCCTTCTCTCAGCATATCGCCAAAATTCCTTAGGCCATCTTTTGCTTGTTCGCCATAACGATCTAAATTGTCTTGCCAGTTCCCCTGATTCTCTTCATTGGTTTGTGAATTATCTGGTACTTGATCTGCTGGGACGACTTGACCGCCGGTAGCATAGGCATCCGCAACATTGAATCTTGTTTGCTCGGTGTAAGGCAAGATGCCTTCTGCTGCTGATTTGAAGACTTTCCCCACCACATTGCCACTTGTACCTTCTAAATAGTGAAGTTCACTCGTTTCTTCAAATCCCAACCAAGTAGATATGACTACATCTGGTGTATATCCAACGATCCATTGGTCATTCGCTTTTGTAGCATCAAAATTCGTTTCTGTCGTTCCTGTTTTCCCTGCCACCGTATAACCATATGGATTCGCTGCAACACCCGTTCCATTAGAGAACGTACCTAGTAACATGCTGGTCATTTGATTCGCCGTTTCTTCGGAAATGACCTGCTTTGGTTTACTGTTGGTATTATCAACGATGACTGCTCCGGTAGAGTCAACGATCTTGGTGATCAAATGCGGTGTATACATCTTCCCATTATTGGCAAATGAACCATAAGCCCCCGCCATAGTCATAGGAGATACCCCATTTTTCAAACCACCTAACGCTAACCCATAATACTTGTCTGAATCAGCTAAAGGTAAGCCAAATTCTTTTGTCTTATCAAAGCCTTTTTGAAGACCGATCTCATGAAGTAGCCACACAGCTGGTA
Organism: Enterococcus sp. AZ171; assembly: GCF_051714005.1. Lineage (NCBI taxonomy): Bacteria > Bacillati > Bacillota > Bacilli > Lactobacillales > Enterococcaceae > Enterococcus > Enterococcus sp. AZ171. The sequence goes on from NZ_JBIORA010000001.1 coordinate 2,750,292, forward strand.
AATTCAAGCTTTGAGCAACTGCTTGATACATCGGTACTTCCCCTTGATAGGTCCCATCAAAGTTGTGTGCATCATAATAAGATTGTGGTTTATCTTCAAGAATACTTGACGGTGTATAGCCAGCTTCTAACGCAGGTGCAAACACACTGAGTGGTTTGATTGATGAACCAGGTGAGCGTTTCATCTGCGTTGCAAAGTTGAATCCTCTAAAGACATGTTCCCCACGTCGACCAACGAGCGCTGCAACCCCTCCTGTTTTCGGATCTAGTGCAACTGAACCTGATTGGACCATGGCACCATCTGTCGCATTTGGAGGGAATAACGCATCATTTTGATAAGTCGCTTCTAGTTGTTGCTGATAATTCTGATTCAATGACGTATAGATTTTATAGCCTTTGTTCATGACATCTGCTTCATCTAAGCCATATTCACTAACAGCTTCATCAATCACTGCATCAAAATAATAAGGATAACGATAACCAGACTCCGAACCAGTATACGTATCATTCAAATAGTGTGTGATGTCCGTCTGAGACTCAGCAGTTGCTTGTTCTTCACTGATTTTACCATTGTCTGCCATCACGCTTAACACCGTATTTTTCCGATTATTGGCATTTTCTGGATGATCTATTGGGTTGTAGATACCAGGACCCTTCAACATCCCCGCTAACGTAGCAGCTTCAGACAGCGTGACATTGTTAGCATCCACTCCAAAATAGCGTCTTGATGCATCTTGTACACCCCAAACCCCATTACCAAAATAGGCATTGTTCAGATACATCGTTAAAATTTCTTCTTTGCTGTACTTCTTCTCGATCTCAATCGCTAGAAAAAGTTCTTTCGCTTTTCTGTCAAACGTTTGATCTAGTGTAAGATACGCATTTTTGGCTAACTGTTGGGTAATGGTACTTCCGCCACCCCCGCCTGTACCACCAGATGTGATCATCCTTACTGCTGCTCTGGCAATCCCTTTGATATCAAAACCAGGATGTTGATAAAAATTCCGGTCTTCGGTCGAGATAACGGCATCTTGGATCAGTGGAGAAATCGCATCTAACTCCACATAAGACCCTTTTTGTGCATACAACGTCCCCGCCTCTTCGTTGTTTTTATCATAAATCACGGTCGACTGACTCAAACCAGATTTCAGTGTTTCAACATTCGCTTGTTTTGCTAATACAAATAGATAAATACTCGTGATCAATACGAAGATCAGTCCGATCAGTAAAATCAACTTGTTGATATGATATTTTTTCCAAATGCGCTTACGCCATCGATGGAATTGTCCGAGGTAAGGCTTAATCCATCGCCAAAAACTGATGAGCGCAGTTTTTATTCTTCTTAACATGCTCTGAAAATCCATTCACTTCTTCTCCTGTCTATTGATCTCATTCTTCTCATTTTAACATAACTAATTATGCGTGACGTCCTGCTTGAGATGTAGGTGTACGCTTTGTTTATTCACAATGTGGATAGTTTAGCATATGAAGTGAAGGAATTTTTCCATTTTTTTCTTAAATATCTGTTAAAAATGTTACAATGAATCTGAATTTCAATGAAAGGTGTGAGCATGTGGACATCACAATCACGTTACCTGAATCTCATCCAACCATGACGATTCGAGAATTATTAGAAAATGAGTGGCTTGTACCAAGAAAAGTCCGACACTTTTTACGTATACGTAAAAACGTCTTATTGAATCGCGAACCTGTTTTATTCCATCACGAAGCAAAAGCTGGAGATCAAATCACTTTGCACTTCGAGGAAACTGACTATAGTTACCAAGAGATCCAATTGGGGGAAGCAACAAAAGTCAGCGTGTTGTATGAGGATGAGCACTTGATCATCGTCAACAAACCAGTCGGTATCAAAACGCATCCGAATGAACCGACAGAAACGAATACGTTATTGAATCATCTGGCTGCTTACTTAAATCAAAAAAAGCAACGTCCATATGTCGTTCATCGATTAGACAAGGAAACGAGTGGAGCTGTTCTATTTGCTAAAAATCCTTTTATTTTACCTATTTTAGGTAGAATGTTGGAACAGAAAAAAATCTACCGCCGTTATCAAGCCGTTGTTTGGGGTAAACTTTCTCAAGATGTAACAATTACAGACAAAATCGGCAGAGATCGTCATGATCGTCGCAAACGAGTGGTTGATCCAAGAAATGGGCAACCAGCCATCACACATGTCCAAGTCGCCGAATTTTCGGCAGATAAAACAAAGGTCTATTGTGTCTTGGATACAGGACGAACCCACCAAATCCGTGTACATTTAGCAAATCAAGGCCACCCCATTGTTGGTGACCCGCTCTATCAAACGAAGTCAGCGAAACGTTTGATGCTCCATGCGTTAGAACTCCATATGCCCCATCCATTTACACAAGAAAAAATCATTGCACAAGCATTGCCGGGATTATGGTAAACACTTGAAAATAGTCATAAACAAAAAACTGAGAATTGGGAACTTAATACGAGCCCAATTCTCAGTTTTTTTCTGTTTCTATCAAAAATATGAATTGACAGTAAGCGCATACATGCCAGACTTACATTAGTATGTATATAAAAAATATCAAGGAGATCATTCATATGAATATTGAAATAACTAACCTTTCGTCACAAATTGCTGTAGCAACCAAAGCGACTGCTGTTACTATGGAGAACATGACCGTTGCAATAGATACTGGCTATGAAAAATTGATGCACGCTGTTGCTGAACAAGGTGCCCAACTGATTGGCGCCCCCTACTGCGCTTATCTGAATAGCAACGAAGACTTTACCATCTTTGACATTGAGTTAGGGATTCCTATCAATACAGCTATTTCTGCAAGTGATGAGGTGTATATGAGTCAAACGTATGGTGGAAAAGCCGTTATCGCCACACATCAAGGTTCTTACGCCACACTTGAGGCAACATACGAGGCAATGCTGGTTTATCTCCAAGAAAATCATTTGGAAAGTACAGGCGTTTATTATGATTACTATCTAAGTAATCCGCTTGATACACCGGAAAACCAATTATTGACACAAGTTGTTTTTCCAATCAATTAAGTTCGGATTCATGTTGCTCCAAACCAGTCTCATTTGCAACAATTATTTCTTGTACATAATGCTTCTATGACCAATAGAAAATAGTTCAATTATAATTTCAGAGTCAATTATATTTGTTAGTATGCGATAATTCCCAATGCGGTACCGCCACTCACCACCTTGATTTCCAGTCAATCCTTTACCGTGTTGTCGAGGGGTGCTGGTTCCTTCCAAATTTTTTCTAATCCAAGCAACGATTATTCTTGCCTGATTTCGATCCATCTTTCTTAACTGTTTCTGCGCTTGAGGCATATAGATAACTTTATACTTCAGCTAAGAACTTCTCCATGCCAGACTGAGAAATTCCCTTCTCTTTTTTCTTTTTAGAAAGTGCCATTGCATCTTTTAATAATTTTAAATCAATCTCATCTTCGATTTTATCAAGTACTGACGTCCTGTAAAGTTCCTTCAATGATGAGTTATGTACTTTAGCATATTCTGCTACTAGTTTGTTTTCATCATCTGGAATTCTAAAGGTAATTGTGGATTGCCCCATAATCTACCCCTCCGCTCTAATTTGTAACAACATCGTAAAAAAAAAATACATTCTTTTGTCAATACAACTTTAGTACGTAATATATAGAATAAAAAAGAACGGCTACCAATAATGACAGTCGTTCTCTATACCTATTTTTATTCAAGTTTCCATCTAAAAATTAAAAGTCGCTATTTTCTTCTTAGATTTATGCAAATTCATTTCCTTCTCGATGTGCCTTTTCCGCCAATAATAAACTGCCGATGATCCCACTTTCATTTGGCATGCCCCATTGAACAATATACTCCTCTACTGGCGGCGTTTCCATGTAGCCAGCCATCAATGTCATAAATTGTTCTCTCACTTTTTGTAGTAAGTGTGCTTGATTCATGACACCACCACCTAAAATGATTTTTTCTGGCGCTAATGTCAATGTATAATTGACTAATGCTTGTGCAAGATAATATGCTTGGATATCCCAGACAGGATGATCCTCAGGTAAATTTTGTCCCTTGATTCCTGTACGTGCTTCGATCGATGGTCCAGCCGCTAATCCTTCTAAACAGTCTTTATGGAAAGGACAAGTTCCTTCGTAGTCGTCTTCTGGATGACGTTTGACCATGATGTGCCCCATTTCCGGATGCGCACTTCCAGAAAGAATATCGCTATTCAACACAACACCGCCACCAATACCTGTGCCGACAGTCAAGTAGATGCAACTGTTTTTCCCTTGCGCCGCCCCTTTTAACAATTCACCATATGCCGCAGCATTGACGTCGGTTGTCCATGCCAAAGGAACGTCGTATCGTTGTTTGATGCTTCCTAAGAAATCAAAATCTCGCCATCCTTGTTTAGGCGTAGCTAAGACATAGCCATAGCGATCATTCGTTGGATCAATACCGATTGGACCAAAGGAACCGATTCCAATTGCTTCTAATTCAAAGCGATCAAAGAAATCAAACACTAACGCCAATGTTTCCTCCGGTAAAGTTGTCGGTACACTGATTTTTTCAATGATTTCTCCCTGATCTGATACTGCACAAATAAATTTTGTTCCACCTGCTTCTATTCCACCATACATCAATTATTCCTCCTCAAAGCCGACTGTCCGAATCTCATAAGGCTGGAGCATTTCGTCAATCGTCTCTTGACATTCTTCTTCAAGGAGATTCAACCGTTTGCCTTTTTTGCCATTTTTCGTCAAATGCAACGATTCTAAATGACTAGACATATTGAATCCTCTCGCTACTAGTTTATCATTAAGTTTGCTTCGTTTCAAAGCAGTAATTGCAAACGTTTCCCCTTCAATTGATAAATATTGGTTTTTCGGTGATAGTTTGCCTACTTGATTGGACAATTGCTTTGTCGAAAATGGAATTTGAGCTGCATAAGCATGCTTGTAGGTGGCGAATTTATCTTCTCCTGTATGGACCTCTAAACTGTAATCGAATTGGTGAACACCTAAACACTGTGCTTCCGGTGTTGGGAAATAACCCCAGTCGCCCATCTCACCGACGCAACGCAGTAATGTCACCGCAATGGTTTTTCCATCCAAGATTTCATATTCATTCAAACCAAAATTACCAATCGTTATCCCTTGGGTTGCATCGCCTAATTGGACAAAGGCATGTTGATGCTGGGGATTGGTCGGGTTCTCCCAACTTGCAGAGACTTGGTTTGGACGAGCTACAACTTCAAAAATACTATCTGCTTCGTGTTGTTCCACATGTAACTTCGTTGGGAATAAGACACGTAAGCGATGATCTTTCATCTGATTGTCGATGGTTGTTGTAAAATCGATCTTTTTGCTCTCTGCACGCAACATAATCAGTGTTGTGATTGTCAGTGGCTTTGTTTCTTTTGAGCGTTGGGCTTGCCTAAAGCGGAACTCTCGTACCATTTGTTGCTCTTTTTCTAACCGATCATCTGCAGAAATAGGGATGTCAATGGTTTGAGTTAGTTTGATTTGAGCGATTTTAGATGTATCCTTGATGATCTCAACAGTACTTCTCGGTTGGTCTTTTGAAAGAATCGCTTGTTCATTCTCTGGTTGCTTGAAGATATATTCGTTACCGATGTCACCGACGTCTTCAAATGTCAATAACTCTTCAAATTTTTGCCCGCTTGTTTTATCCAATAAGGTCAATGTCCCATTTTGCTCAATGGATACATGCACGAATTGATTTTCAATACAGCGTCCTGCTTGAGTAATCATCGACTCTTGTTTTTCATCCGTTGCTCCTTCAACTAAAGCGAATGTTTCCCATGAAAATGCAGGCATTTCATCAATTGGTAGCTCAATCGTGACATATCTTGCCATATATGGCACTCTAAAGCGATCTTTCGGTAAATCATAGCCAAATGATACAACTTCTTCAGAAACCAAAGCTGGGATCTGTTTTTTTTCAGACGTTTCAACATGGTAGTATTTCTTAGGTTGTTCCGCCAATTCTTGATATAGCTTCTCTGGAATACCTTCTGCAAATCGTTTTCGTTCCAACTCTAAAGTGATTACGGCTGACCCTGTTTTGGGCATTCCTGCTGTATTGAAAATAACAAAAGGATAGCTTTGCTTCGAAAATCCACTGGTATCAATAGCTGTTGCCAGTTGATCCAATGCTTCTTGTGCTAAAAATCTCCCCACTTCATTGGCTTTTTCAAAACGCGGAATCATTTCTCGATGAACGGAGTCAACTGAGCATCCGCAAATGCTATCATGAGGATGATTTTGCATCAGTGTTTTCCAAGCGTAATCTAATTGATCGTGCGGATACCTTCCTGTCACTTCATATGCCATCGTTGCTAAAGGTTCTGTGACATTTTCAAGTTGACGTTGTACTTTTGTGTTCCACTGTTTGAGGTAAACTCTCGCAGAAGCTGTATTGGCTAACGTATACCAGCCATCGGTTTCTTGACTCGTCAATTCTCCTTCAACTGAGCCAAGATCCTGAGGAAGATCCTGTTGTACCGTTTCTAGATAATCAGTAAAATTGGAATGAATGAATTCATAGTCAGGATACAATTCATTGGCTAATCGAATTGCCTTTGATATATCTTTTTGTACAGGTTGATGATCCACTCCATTCATCATCAATAAATGGTTGGTTGACGCATATTGCTCGGCATCTGCTAACTTCTGATCCCAAAAACGAATCGCAGCTTCTTTCTCAGCTGGAATCTCATTCCCGTTACTGTACCAATTGGCAAACAATAACCCAAAGATCTCCGTTTGATCAGGGCCTTTCCACCACATCTCAGAATATTGTGACGAATAGTTCTCAGCTTCTAGTACTTGATTATCAAAGCCTATCGGTTTCACCCCACGACCAAACGCAGCAGCTTCTAGTCCTACTTGCTTCATCATTTGTGGCGTTTGTCCCATATTGCCAAAAGTATCAGGGAAATAACCTAGCATGACCGGCGTTCCCCATTTGCGACTTTCTTCCATACCGATCAACATATTCCGAACATTTGACTCTGAGCTAATTAAAAAATCATCCTGTAAAATATAAAATGGTCCAATCCGTAATTTTCCTACATCGATGGCTTGTTGGATTGCTTCTCTTTTTTCAGGACGTACTTGTAGATAGTCATCTAAAATAATGGTCTGTCCATCTAAATGAAAGCTGTTGAAGTCTGGATCGGTTTCAAACAGCTCCAACAAATCATCCATTAACTCCACTAATCGCATGTGATGTTGCTCATATGCCATGTACCACTCACGATCCCAATGGCTATGAGAAATGATATACACTTTTTTCTTCATATCTATTCTCCTCCTTATTTTTCCACTCGGATATCAAAGTAATCCATGACTAATTCACAAAACATCATGTTTGCCCAAGAAAACCATTCTCTTGTGTAGTTTTGCGGATTGTTCACATCAAAACCTTCATGCATCAAGTGTGTCCCTGCATCGGTCGCTACTAGTAAATCAAGGATTCGTTCTTTTTCTTGTTTGTCTTCTGTCGTCATTCCTTCCATCGCTAGGGCGATTGGCCAAATATAATTCTCGGGCGTATGCGAAGAACCAATTCCTTTTGCATACTTCCCTTCATAAAAGTAAGGGTTCTCTTTACTTAACAAAGTGTTTCGCGTATTTATATAGTGTTCATCTGTACTGGAGCAATAACCCAAATAAGGTGCTGAAATCAAATTAGGCACATTGCTATCGTCCATTAATGAGGCATTCCCTAAGCCGTCTACTTCATACGCATAAATCGTTTCACCTTGTTGATTTTCGATTTTTCCATAGGTGGCAATCCCCTCTTGGATGGCTGTTTTTAAGTCGTTTGCTTTTGTAACGATTTCTTGGTCTTCAAGAATTGAGGTGAAAATCTCTTCCACATATCCTAGAATAACTACAGCAAACATATTGGATGGGACAAGATAGCCATATTGACAGGCATCATCGCTCGGACGAAATCCTGACCAAGTCATACCCGTGGGCGCAATCGCCGATCCACGTCCCTCGTTGACTAACGTATCTTCTTTTCTTGTGGTGTCTCTTGTAAAGGTGTAAGGCGATTGTCGATGGTCTTGTTCTACTTGAAAAACTTCTAAGATTTTTTGAATCCCCTCAATAAATGAGTGGTCAAATTGATCTGTACGTCCGGTATTCTTGTAAAGTAAATAAGCTAGTTGAACAGGGTAGCATAAAGAATCGATTTCATATTTTCTTTCCCAGATCCAATCGTTCATTTGAGTGTGATCGGTTTGATGCCCTGCGCCATTTGCTTGTTCATTGAACGCATTTGCATATGGATCGATCGTGATATAGTAAAATTGCTTTTTGACTAACCCACTGATCATGTCAGCTAAATCTTCATCCTCTTTCGCAATTACTAAATAAGGACGAACCTGCGCGGTGGAATCACGTAACCACATTGCAGGGATATCTCCTGTGAGTAGAAAAGTTGTCCCATCCTCTTGCCGTTTGACTGTGGTCAACAACGTATTCGCAAAAGCCGAAGAAAAATTCTTAGCCCAATCTGCATGCTCTTCTCCACATTTTTGTATGATGTCATCCATAAATTGCTTCACTGAATTAGGTATATTCTTATAAGCCATATTATATAAACTCCCTTTTATTTGATATGTCATTGTGAATTATACCTGCTCGCACTATAAATGTCTACGCTTTCAATGAACTTTTTTCTATTTACTTTTTCAAGTATTATGCTATGATTTAATTATGATATATCATTAAGAGGTGTAATTATGGAGCAACCATTATATAAAACAATATTTTTAGCGCTAGAAAAAGCAATACATGATGGAACTTTACCTGTCGACAGTCAAGTTCCCACTGAAAAAGAACTATCCCAACAATACAATGTTAGTCGGATCACGTCCAAACGGGCATTGACAGAATTAGAACAACTAGGATTGATTTATCGTGTACGCGGAAAAGGAAGTTTTGTTAAAGCTCCCAAAAAAGGTGTTCCTTCACGTAGTCTCTCTACTCATAAAAGAATCTTATTTCTTTTGCCTTACTTGTCTGATTTATCCGTGGGTGACTTTACTCAGGGCTTGAATCCAATCATGCAAGAACATCAATTCGAGGTCATGATGACGACTTTAGATTTTTTAGAAACAAAGACAGCCAATGATTTGATGCAAGAATTTGATGGCTTGATTTATTATGCTTTTGAAATAGATCAACATCTTGACTTGCTTTTTGAGCTTTCCTTAAAAGACTTTCCAGTACTCATGCTAGATAAAAAAATATATGAGTTACCTTTTCCAACTGTCTTATCGGATAACTTTCAAGGTGGTTCTTTAGCAACCAATCAATTGATTGAACAAGGTCACAAAAAAATCGCTTATCTTTTTGGTGATTTATCCCATCCACAATCCGTGAGACAACGCTATCTCGGTTATCTTGAAGCACTGAATAAAGCAGAGTTATCGTTCCATACTGCATTAAATGATCCAATGGCGACCACTAATGAATTAGCTAACTATATTCATACACATAACGTTACAGCATTTGTTTGTGAGAATGACTTAGTTGCAATTCAAGCAATGACTACGTTAAAACAATTGGGTTACACCATTCCCAATGATTTTTCCGTCATCGGGTTCGATGATATCCAAGCCGCTGCTTTGGTTGATCCGCCTTTAACAACGATTGCCCAAGATTTTCTCCAATTAGGCGAATTGGCGGGCAAAGCGATGATCCAGTGGTTACAAACAAAAGAAAAACCGGCTGACATCAAACATCCTGTTACTTTGATCCAACGACTATCGACAAAGGAGTATACACATGGACATTCAACAAATTGATACACGTCATGGCACTGCGAATCAAGCCAACTTTTCTAATGGGAATTGCCTGCCTTATACAGGCGTTCCTTTTGGTATGAACTATTTTGCCCCACAGACAAATGAACAAAGAGGTAGTTGGTGGTTTCACCCCGATGACCGGATTTTCCAAGGTTATCGTTTGACTCATCAACCTAGTCCTTGGATGGGGGATTTCAGCCACTTTTTGATGACTCCGTTCAGTGGAGTATTACAAGAACCCACGGTGTTCCATGCCCAAAGTTCGTATCGCCCAGAAGAATGTACTTTTTGTCCCACCCACCTTTCCATTGACCAATTGCGTTACGGTATTCAATCGACATTGATCCCTAGTATGTATGGTGGCATCCTTTCCATCACTTACCAACAAAATGATAGCGGTTTATTACTAGCGTTTCCTGGCCGTTTCCGTCTTACTGCAAAAGATGCCTACACACTAGAAGGTCAAGTCACTCATTTTGCGGGCGCAGAAGATCCGAATTTCACTTTTTATTTTGTTTTGGGCTTCGAACAGCCTCTGACAACTAGTGAACTCGAGTATTCTAGCGAACAAGCAGACACCGTAGCTCTTTATTTTGGTCATATCAAGCAACAGACGATTCGGCTAGGGACGTCATTCATTAGTAATGAACAAGCTCACCACAATTTGAAACAAGAGCAAGAAAAACAAGAAAAAGACTATCTTTTAGACAGTCAGGAGCAATGGCAAAACTACTTTGATCGAATCAAAATCAACCATCATGATCAAAAACAAATGCAAACGTTCTATCACAATTTATATCGGACATTCCTATTCCCACAAACTTTTTACGAAATTGATCCAGAAGGAAAAAAAATCCATTATGATACCACTAGTTGTACAGTAAAAAATGGGATTCTTTATACAAATAATGGGTTTTGGGATACGTACAAAACGGTTTACCCACTCTTTTCATTGATTGCGGTCGAAAAATATGAAGAGATGTTGGAAGGTTTTTTAAACAGTTATCGAGAAACTGGCTTCTTACCTAAATGGCTTTCTCCAGATGAACGAGGTCTCATGCCTGGAACATTGATCGATGCAGTGATCGCTGATGCTGCCATCAAAGGTATCGGCAGTCAGAATATGCCGGAATTTTTAGAAGCAATGAAAAAAGGAGCGACAGTTCAAAGTGATCAACAAAATTATGGTCGCCAAGGGACAATCGATTATTTAAAGTATGGCTACGTGCCAAACCATTACCATGAATCGATCAATCACACACTTGATTATGCCTACAGTGATTTTTGTATCAGTCAAGTTGCTCAAACACTAGCTGATGTTGAAACAACTCATCACTATCAGCAACAATCCATGAACTATCGCAATGTTTTTGATACAGAAACTGGTTTTATGCGTTCAAAAGACTGCTCAGGAAAATTCCGTCCTGATTTCTCCTCTATCTCTTGGGGCACAGATTACGCAGAAGGAAGTGCATGGCAAAGCAGTTTTGCTGTTTTCCATGACTTTGCAGGTCTGATCGAAGCGCATGGTGGAAAACAAGCTTTTGAGAACAAATTAGTTGAATTATGTAATCAACCGCCTAAGTTTGAAGTCGGTGGTTATGGGTTTGAAATCCATGAAATGAGTGAGATGGCAGCAACTGAATTTGGACAATTAGCCATCTCTAATCAACCAAGTTTTCACTACCCTTATCTTTTCCATTACCTTGGGAAACCCGAAATGGCACAACCTTTGATCAAACAGTTGCTTACGCAACTTTTCGATACATCACCTACTGGCTATCCTGGCGACGAGGATAATGGCAGTATGGCCGCTTGGTATATCTTTAACAGTTTAGGTTTTTACCCAGTTACACCTGGAACCGGTGAGTATGTCATTGGTATCCCACTGTTTGATCAAGTGATCTTAACACTTTCAAACGGCAATCAATTGACTATCCATGCTACGCCTAACCAGCCCCAACAACAGTTTATTCACCATGTAAGTCGAGATGGCTACACTTATGAAAAGCTATATTTTACTCATAAAGATTTACTAAACGGTGGCACGATCAACTACCATTTAGGCATTGTTCCTCATACTAAAACTTATTCAGAGGATAGTTTGCCTTATTCTTTAAGTCGCCAAGAATAATATCAGTGGTTCAGCTAGAAAAGAAGCGTGGTTAAGGAAGCTTCTACCCCAGTGCTTACTCTTTAGTTAATTCCATTTGCCATCGTCTTCAGCACTAATTTTAGAGAATATCGACTCCATTAGGACTTTATTGAATGATTGATTTCACTCATGACTCGTTGTTTACAGATGACTCGTTGAGATGCTATACTAAAGAAAAGAAGCGATGCGCTAACATCACTTCAATGTAGCCGCATGACGGTAGCAAAATTATTTGGAAATTCCCCGTTAAATCTCGCTAAGGTTTATGACGGGGTTATTTTTTATCGTTTTTGCTGATTGTCAGCATAATGCCAACAAGCGCAAGCATCAATGATCCAAACTGGATCATCAATGCCAGTGCTTCCGCAACAGACAAAAGGCTACTCCCTTCGTTGAAGTAGGAAAATGCTCATAAGCATCCCCCCCTGAGTAGCTACCATCATAAACAATCTACATGGTCCATTTTAACATAGAACCCATCACATATTTTATATTTTTTGTTTTTTTATATGATTTTTTTCACTTATTCAATCATATAAAAACAGAGATAATGAGATGTTAAATCTCACGATCTCTGTTTTTTTTCAGATGAAACTTCCTTCTGTTTGACTTTGATTTTCTCGGTATTCTGAAGGCGACTGTCCAACGATTTTTTTGAATAATTTTGAAAAATAGGTCGTATTATTATAGCCGATTTCATTAGAGATCTCATTGATATTTTGATTACTATGGATCAGCAACCATTTTGCTTGTTCCATTCTTAAGTGATTCAAGTACGCAGAGAAGCTTTTTTTAGTTTCTTTTTTAAACAGTTGTCCTAGATACATGACATTCAGATGCAAATGTTCTGCGACTTCTTTCAAGGTTAAAGGTTCTTTATATTTCTCATGTAAGATTTGAAGAACTTTTTCGACATTTTGACTATATTTTTGATTATGCTGATTTTCCAATAAAGATAGTAGGAGTTGATGCAACTCTTGGACAGATTTTGCTTGATTGATTTTTTGGATGCCTGTTAAGTATTCATCATCTTCTAAACGGATCAGCTCACGATAGATATCCATAAATAATAAAAAACTGAAATGACGGATATCTTCAGGCGACATGACCGCCTGTTGGAATTGCTTGAAAAAGTCAGAGATCATTTGTTGTGCGAGCGCTAATTGACCACTTTTCAACACACGACTAAATGATACAAAATCAATTGATTGTTTAATTTCTGCTTGTTCGGCATAGAAAATACGTTGATTTTGATCCCCATAGAATTGATGTAGTTGTAAATTATCTTTAGCATGCTGGAAGCTTTGCGGTATCATTTCCGGATCACAAGATTCATCCCCAATACTGATCAGCCAATTCTCACACATCAGCGACTGTTCAACAAAATGGCTAAACAATTCTACTGCCTCCTCCTGAAGCAACAAAACAAATAAAACAAGTTCTCCATAATTCCGTTGGTAATAAAAAGGTTCTTTTCTTTTTGTCAGCCACTGACTGATTGTCGTTTCAGCCTGCCTAGGTACTTGTGCAAGTAAGACACGTCGCTGACGCTTGCCTAGTTTTTCTAAAAGTTCTTCTTCACTAGGTTCATCCAATTCATCATTCAACCATTGGCTAAATAGAATTTCTTGGTACACTTCTTGTTGATTTTTTTGTTGTCTTCGATGATCCAAGCGTTTCTTGACGGTTTCAAGACTAGTAATCAGTTCTGCTTTATTGACTGGTTTCATCAAATAATTAACGGCGCCTAACTGCATCCCGCTTTTTAGATAATCAAATTCTTGATAGCCCGATAAGATCATAAATTCAAAAAAATGTTCTTTTTGAGCAGCTTCAATAAATTCTAATCCATTCATCTCAGGCATCGTTACGTCTGTGACAACTAGATCAATTGGCTGCGTCTCTAAAATCGATAGTCCCTGCATAGCATTTTCTGCAGTAGCAACAACGTTAAATCCTAAATTTTGCCAATTGATGATTTTTTGTAAGCCAGCTAAGATCATATATTCATCATCAACTAGTAGTACATTGTAAGTCATCAGCAGCTCCCCTTTTTATTTTAAAAGTAATATGGATCGTTAATCCACCAGTTGCATTTCTAGCTAGGATCATCTGATAACTCGGTCCAAAACTAGCACGCAACCGTTCATTGACATTTTGTAAGCCGATCGATCCACTGAGTTCTACTTTGCTTTGCGCCAACTGTGCGCTGATTTCAGCTAATCGCTCTTCCGTGATTCCTTTGCCATTATCACGAATCAAAAGATGAACAAGTCCATTTTCTTCAAATACTTTTACACTCAATGCGTTATCAAAACGAGTAAAATCAACGCCATGTTTAAAATAATTTTCTACTAATGGTTGGATGATAAATTTCGGTACTTCAATCTCTTCCAATGATGATTCAATCGTGAAATGATAGGCGATACGGCTAGGATAACGCATTTGATAGAGGTACACATACTTCTCACAAAAATCCAATTCTTCTTTTAAATGAATCGTCTTTTCCTGGTTGGTGTTATTACGTAATAATGCAGAGAAAGCATAGACAACATCTGCTAGTTCTTCACTACCTTCACTGATGGCATACATTCGAATATATTCCAATGTATTGTATAGAAAATGCGGATTGATTTGTGCTTGTAATGCGCGCATGTGCGCATCTTGTTGTTTGATTTCTAATTTGTAGATATCTTCCACATATTGATTGATACTGCCTAGCATCTCATTGATTCCGACTGATAGGTCTTTTAGCTCGTATTCAGTGATACTAGTATCCACACGAGTATCTAAATTCCCTCTAGCCACTTCATCCATGGCTTCCATGACACGATCGATTTGTTGAGAATAACGTTTGAACGTCTTGTATAAATATAAAAGCAATAAACCATCCAATAAAATGACGCCAATAATTAACGGTGCTAAGCTTTTTTCTGTTACTTGGCGAACCGTACGCTTATCTAATGTGGCTAAAATACGATAATCGTCGGACACCTCTTGCGATTGGATAAAATTCGATTTTTCTAATTTCTCCACTGGTAATGTAGAATCCGCTTGTAGGGTCTGATTGATCAACTTTTCCTGCTTAAAGATTCGTTCTTTGCCCAGTGCTCGATCATGAAATGTATACAACCGATTACTCGTTCCGGAAATCATGTAAAGAGATAATCCATTAAACGTATTTAAATTCGTCAGCGCTGCATCAAGTTCATCTTTATCAAACCCTACAAACATACTGCCAATTTCTGCGCCACCTTGTGTAATCGTCATTTTGATATAAAAAGCCTGTTTTAATTGTGGCGTTCCCTTCTTGACTATCCCGCCTTTGTTCTCTCTAGTGGACTCAAAATATTCTGGTAATTGGTTGAACACAAGGTACACACTACTTACCTCTTCATAATTGACATACATATCACGAACTACGTTAGGGAATGAAAGAAAATCAGCAGATTGTCGTTGTCGGTCGTACGCATACATCAAATATTGATCGATCGGTTTAGTTAAATAAGTGGTGGTATTCTCGATTTTATCTGAATCCCCTACAAATTGATCTTTGATCACTTTACTTAACGTTGTTTTATCACTAAGCGTTCGCAACGTACTTTGAACTGCGTCATTCACTACTTGTTGTGCCTGGATTTGTCTTTGGATGAATGTATGCACGCTGATGATGATCGTTGCAATCATCGTCAAAGCAATCATCATGATCGCATATTTACGCAATAAACGGTTTAACAACGTTCCTTTTGAAAAGATAAAATCTAACCTATTCATATGTTTCCAACTGCAAGTCCAGATTTTCCCGCCATTGTTTGGTGATCGTTCCGTTCCAAACTGTAAGTAACCCAATCAAACCAAATAAAATCAACCCTTTATAATTCCACGTCACCCAAAGAATCAGACCACTGCCAAGGATGATTTTTAAGAAAGTTGAAAAACTTGCGAAACTGGAAATCAAGCTCAACTTCAGCAGATTTCTTAAAGTCATTTGATAGCCACTATCTAAAATCATACTATATTGATACGTCGCATAAGCGTACAACATGCTGAACAGTATAATAAAATCAACCACTAAGAAAAGAATCCCTTGGATCTGTACAGATAAATACAAGTTATAACTAAGCAAAAAAAGACAAGCCGAAAAAAGACCAAACAATTGATTTCCTCGCACGAAGGACTGTTTGAACATCTGCCAACTTTCGCTGATCGTGATGTCTTTATATTCGAAACCATGGAGATAAAACTGTTCATTGACAACTTTCCAAGCTGGCCCGATTCCTAAAACGACGCCGCCACACACAGCTAAGCCCCAAAAATACAATGTCAATTTCATGATGACCCATACGCGTATGAATACTGTTTCCAATGCTCTACCTAACACAGGACTTCCCCCCTTTATTCTTGATCTTATCCTATTATACAAAAACATACTGTAACATTGAGCATATTGGAACCTTTAAAACCAAATAAATGGTCTTCGAGGAGCAATACTTCGGTTATCAGCTAGATAACCGATAGTCCAGAAGTAGCTTCTTCGTAAATAAGGCGGAATCCACAAAAATGCAAGAGCAATTTCCGTGGATTCCGCCTTATTTCTCGGAGCTAGATACTTCCATCATAACTTCAGTATTGATTAATTGTTCTCTTGTCGGAATGTATCATATTGTTTTTGCATTTCTGTCAGTACTTTGTCGTATCCAGCTTTATCTAAGGCATCCATTAGTTTTGGTAAGGTTTCATCTGGATCGACAGTTCCAGTGTTCAATCCATCAAGGTATTGATTCATGACATTTGAGATATTACTCAATTCAGTTTTTACGCTGTCTGTATTAAAACTGAAGCCTAAGATTGGAGAAGTTTCAGCTTCTGCAATCGATTGATCTCTTTTAGCAATCATTTCATCGGTAATCGTATCTTGTGTGTAAAGAATCTTATTGTTTCCAGTATTCCAAGCAGACATGTGTGTTTTTGGCTGATAGCCGTCTAATAATTTTACTTTGTCATCGCCAACTTTTTCCCATGCCTCTCCTTCGATTCCCCAAACCAAGCCGTTAAGCAATTCAGGATCGCTATTCAATAACGCTAAGAACTCTACTGATTTCTCTTTGTTTTTTGATGTATTAGAGACAACAAAATTTGCCATTTGCGCTTGTCCTGTTGATTTCAAAGGAACAGTAATTGGTTTCGATACTAATTCTTGATTTGCAGCATTTGTTAAAATCGTATCGCCGTAATCGTATGGTCCTTGTGTTTCTCCACGCATCAACCATGTATTACCTTCTAACGGATAATCTTTGTTACTAGTCGCTGCATCACTAGGGATCAATCCTTGATCATACCAACTATGCATCGTCCGTAACAGTTCGATGTAATTTTCGTTGTCATATTGATTAATGATCTTTGTTTTGTCGCCATTCAAATCAACCGCAAATGGCAAAGTATTTCCTAATGGATAATCGAAATCCCCTTGTACTTTAAATCCTTGCCCAATGGCAAAAGCCGCTGTATTCGGTTCTTTTTTATGGAATTCTTGTAAAACTTTTTCTGCATCTGCATACGTTTCAATACCATCAATCGATAAATTGTATTTATCTAATAATGGCTTATTGAAAGTCAACACTTGTTGTGCAAAGACATTGGCGTTTACAGGGAAGGCATATAATTTCCCGTTGACCAGATTGCCTTTGATATATGCTTCATCCAAAGAATCATACGCTTCTTTTCCATATTTAGGCGCTAATTCAGTCAAGTCTGCAAACGCGCCTTTTTGTGCATTTGATACGTAATTGTTGGCAAAAGCGATATCGTAATTTTCACCGGATGAGATGATGACGTTCATTTTCTTCTCATAGTCGCCCCAACCAATATAGTTGATATTGACTTTTACACCAATTTTTTCTTCAATACGTTTATTTGCGACTTCCATCAGCTGATCAAGGTTATCTGGTTTGTCACCGATCTGGTACATTTGTAATGTCGTCGTATCACTGGCCGCTGCATCGTCCTTGTCACCTGAACCGCCCCCACAAGCTGCTAAACTGATTGCTGTTAGTGCTGAGAATCCTGTAAAAGCTAATTTTTTCCATAACTTCATATCTTTTTCCTCCTATTTTAGTGCTTTATTCTTTGACGCCGCCAATCGTTAACCCTTTAACAAAATGTTTTTGGAAAAATGGATAGCTGATCGCAATCGGTAATGTTGAGATAACAACGATTGCCATACGAGCAGACTCTCCAGGAACAGAAGCAAGACCGCCGGCTAACTGACTACCTGCTCCAGCATTTTGAGTAAGATATTGGATATTGCTTTGAATCTTCATCAATAAATATTGCAATGGAACGAGATTATCGTTTTGAATATACAGTAACGCATTGAACCAGTCATTCCAATAACCTAAAGCTGCAAATAAACTGATTGTCGCAATTCCTGGAATCGCTAAAGGTAAGACGATTTGTACAAAAATCCGAAGTTCACTCGCCCCATCTATCCTAGCAGATTCAATGATCGAATCAGACACCGAACGTTTAAAGAATGTTCGCATCACGATAATATTGAACGGACTGACTGCCATCGGTAAAATCAATGCCCAAATCGTATCTTTCAGTTGTAATAAATTCGTCATCACTAAGTAGTTCGCAACCATCCCTGGTGAGAACAACATCGTGATCAAACAAAAAACTGTAAAGAAACGACGAAATGGAAAGTTGGATCGAGAAATAGCATAAGCATATAAAGAAGTTGCTGTACTATTGATCAACGTTCCTACTACTGTCACAAGAACAGTGACGAAAAGAGCCTGAAAAATTTTGTTTTGCATCTGGTCAAACAAAAAAGTATACCCAAATGTACTAAATGTTTTAGGCCAGAAACTATACCCTTGTGTGGACAAAATGGATTCATCTGTAAAAGAGATCGCAATTACAAAAATAAATGGTAACACACAAGAAAAAGCAAAAAGTGCAATCAAAATATTGGAGAAAAAGTTGGTGGTTTGACTAAACGAGCGGATCTCTACTCGTTGAACTTTCTTTTTATTCATTTTTCTCCTCCTTAGAACAATGCCGATTCGCTGTCAAAACGACGAGCAATCGTATTGGTGATCATTAATAAAACAAAGCCGACGACTGATTGATACAGCCCAGCTGCGGCCGTCATACCAAAGTCGCCAGTGGATGTCAGCCCATTATAGATATAAGTATCTAAAACTTGTGTCACTTCATAAAGCGCTCCGGAATTTTTTGGGATATTATAGAACAAACCAAAGTCCGCTCGGAAAATATTTCCAACTGCTAATATCGTCAAGATCGTCATCAGAGGGACCAATTGTGGAATCGTCACATGTTTGATTTGTTGCCACTTGCTTGCGCCATCCACCATCGCTGCCTCGTAATACGTCGGATCGATTCCCATAACTGAGGCAAAATAAATGATACTGTTATAGCCGATCCCTTTCCATGTTCCAATAAAGACTAGAATAAATGGCCAATATTTAGGATCATTATACCAATTGATTGTTTCTCTCCCACTTGCTGCCAACCATTGATTGAAGATCCCTTTATCTGGACTTAAAAACGCATAGACAAAGTAACTAATGATGACCCAAGAAAGGAAATAGGGAAGCAATGACATGGTCTGGTATACTTTTACCAATCGTTTATTTCGCAATTCACTCATAATGATTGCAAACACGACAGATATCAAAAGATTCAGTAAAATAAATGTCACATTATATAAAATCGTATTTTTGGTAATCAGAAACGCTTGATCAGAAGAAAATAAAAACTTGAAATTCTCCAATCCAACCCATGGACTCTCTCTTAAACTGGCAAGAAAGCCATCCGCAGAAATATGGAAATTTTTAAACGCAACGACATTCGCTAATACCGGGATGTAAAAGAAAAAAATCATCCAGATCATCCCAGGGATCGCCATTAAAACAAGCGCCTTATAGCGCCATAAATTCCCAAAAAAACCTTTTAACCCCTTCCTTTTTCTCATATAAAAACTCCTTTCACCTCATTCGCACTGTCATTATAGCGCTTTCAAAAGATATAATAAATGAACAAATCATAGGGAAAATGAAACAAATTATAGAGAAGATTGTAAAAGAATCATTTTGATCTGAGGTGTGAGACAGAAAAACGAAAAATAGCTGTTTTAGGTTGCCATCTATCATGATTTCAATAAATAAACAAAAAAACTTACAGGATTGAGTAGTATACCCCAATCCTATAAGCTGTGTTTTCAGGCTCTATTTACTTCTTACTTGTGCCAATTCATCTGGTGTCATTTGGCGATACTCTCCTAAAGCTAAATCTTCTGGCAGAAGAAAATTCCCCATACGTATCCGTTTCAAGTAAGTGACTTCTTTGCCAACGGCTTTTACCATCCGTTTGACTTGATGGAATTTCCCTTCATGTAAGATCAAGCGGATACGAGAAGTGATTGTTTCTTCATCGACTGAATCAATGAACAGTTTTGCAGGCAGTGTCTGTTCATCTCCATCAATGAGTAATCCTTCTGCAAATGCTGACACATCTGCTTTCGTCATCACACCTTTGACCTCTGCCAAGTATTCTTTTTCTACGTGTTTTTTAGGAGAGAGTAATTGATGTGAAAACTGTCCATCATTGGTCAGGATCAACAATCCTTCTGTATCTTTATCTAACCGACCGACTGGAAATAGATCTTCCCGAAAATCTTCATCAGAAAGTAAGTCGATGACGGTTTGATCATGATTATCTTGAGTTGCTGAAACTACGCCAGCTGGTTTATTCAAGATATAATAAAAATCTTTTTGATAATGTAAGGATTCATCTAGATACATCACCGTGTCTTCGGTTTCTTTCACTTGATATTTATCACTTTTAATACAGTTTCCATTGACGGTGATCAAGCCTTTTTTGATCAGCCCTTTGACTTCTTTGCGGCTGCCAAGACCGATGTCAGCTAAAAATTTATCTAAACGCATGTGATTGTCCCCTTTTCAAGCAATGCCTGTCTTATTTGATACGTAACCGTCGGCGTAAACGAATCATCCCTTGACGTCCTAATAACTTATCTGCGAGACGAAGCTTCAGTGCCAGATACGTATAAACCAAACCACCCACTCCGGCGACTAAAACAATTAATATTAGTGATTGGAACTTACTGTCTTGGCTCAAGAACATCCCGAAAATCATTTTCGTCAGCCCTGCTGCAAGGAGCATCAACAGAGTAAGAATAAAAATCAATAAGGTGCGGCGCCATACAAATTTCCGATTGAAGCGAGCCACTTGATGGATTTTCTTTAGTATCAGTGAACAAGAAACGATAAAACCAATCATCGTTGCGAGCAATGGTCCATATACTTCAAAAATACGGATTGCTGGATACTGCAAGACTAATTTTACGAGAAACCCAACCAGTAAGTATTGGATCGCCGCTTTGTTTTCAAACATCCCTTGAAGCATATTCGATACAAGCATATAAAGTCCTAGAAAAAGACCGACAAAACTTGCTTGGATCAATACTTGGCTTCCTAATTGATCTGGTGTATAAAATAAAGTATTCAAAGGGTATGCCAAGAGCATCACACCACACGTTGCAGGAAACATAATAAAGGAAAACAACTGTAAATTACTGCTTGTTAATTTTGCTAGTCCACGACGATCCTTGATCGTTACCGCTTCCGTGATCAAAGGTAAACCTGTCGCAGCAATCGACGTCGCTAAAGCAATGACGACCATTGTCAACTTGTCAGGATTCGCACTGAAAATTGAAAAAAGATCCAATAATTGGGCATTGGAATATTCAGTGGTATCCGACATGATTTTAATAAATGTAAATTGATCGACTAATTTAAAAATCGTGATCCCTGATCCTACGATGATAAAAGGAATCGCTTCTTTGATCGTATCCAACAATAATTCTTTCGTGGCAATGGTCACTTGGTTTTCACTGTACTGCACACGAGCTGCTGTATACGCTTGATGTTTCTTCAAAAAATATAATAAGACAGCCAAGCTGACGATCATCCCAATAAATGCTGCAAAAGTCGATTGGGTCACCGCAGTTACGTAGTCCCCTGACAGGACTTTCATGATGATGAATGTAGAAAGCAACAGATAAAATACGCGCGCAATCTGCTCAACGATTTGCGAAAGTGCATAAGGCATCATTTCCTGATTCCCTTGGAAGTATCCTCGAATAACACTCATACAAGGAAATACTAATAGTGCTGCACTTAATGAGCGCATGATTGGAATCAATTCTTCCCCACCACCAGAGGCACGAGCTAACCAAGGCGAAGCAAAATACATAAATCCTGCAAAAAACACCCCTAAAACAGCCATCATTTGCATTGCTCGTAGAAACAACCGGTGAGACGTCCCGTATTCATTCAATGAATTGTAACGTGCGGTTTGTTTCGCAATGGCAGCTGGAATCCCCGCAGTTGAAATCATTAAGAATAACGCATAAATATTGTACCCCATATTGAATAATCCATTGGCAGCCTTTGCATTTTCGCCCATCCAAGCATACCAAGGAATAATATAGACTGCGCCCAGTAATCGAGAGATCATATTACTTGCAGTCATCCAAGCAGAACCTCTAGCCATTTTCTCTTGAACTGTCAAATTTTCTACTGCTGGTTTTCTTTGATTAGTCATTGATCAGATTCCAACTTTCTTCAAAACATTACTCATATTTTAAGTGTAAATCCACAAAGTAGCAATCTTTTTATCGGCTTTTTTTATTTTATATCAGTTAAAGTCTTTACATAATAACTGTTTTATTTTGATTACAGAATGCTCTTGTTCTCTATCCTCATTCTTTGGAAACTGGCTTATTTTTTTACCAAGGGAGTATTTTCTGTTTTAACATCTTCATTCAATTCACCGAACGAAATTAAAATGTGAAAAAATCGCTTAATTTCTCAGTTGCTTTCTATTTATTTTATTATTTTTAATATATTGGGATTTCTGTAATGAATTATCTCCATCTATTTTTAGGTCCTTTCCTATTTTTCGGCCTGCCTATTTTTTTGATCTTTTCAACTAATTTTCATTTTTACTTAAATCGTCTGTTCACGAAAATACGTAACAAAAAATATGCTATAATAAACCAAATAAATACAAAGTGAGGGATGATTCAATGAGCTTCTCCTTAGAAGATATCCGCAACTTATTGTTAAAAGAAAATCTGTTAAAAGAATTTGTATCACCACAGGGGTGGCATCTGTATGCTCCAGAAAATAGAGTATTCAAGAAATTAAGTTATGACTCACGTCAGGTCGATGCTGAGACATTATTTTTTTGTAAAGGATTAAATTTTAAAGAAGAGTATTTAACTGCCGCAATTGCTCAAGGGCTTAATTACTACGTGGCTGAAGAACCTTATGAGAACGAAGCTTGTGGCATAATCGTGACCGATATTCGCAAAGCAATGGCAATTCTTTCCATGGCTTTTTATGATTATCCACAAAACAAGATGCTAGTCATCGGATTTACTGGGACTAAAGGTAAAACCACCGCTGCATACTTTACCAAGGCCATTCTAGACCATACGACTAACTATAAAACTGCCCTGTTTTCAACAATGAATACCACATTAGACGGCAAGTCTTTTTTCAAATCTAATCTGACAACACCGGAATCACTCGACTTGTATCGCATGATGGCTGAAGCAGTAGAAAACGGTATGACACATCTTGTCATGGAGGTTTCTTCTCAAGCCTACAAAACGCAACGTGTTTATGGACTCACTTTAGATGTCGGGATTTTCCTAAATATTTCACCCGATCATATCAGTCCGATCGAACACCCGACGTTTGATGATTACTTTTATTGCAAACGTCAACTGATCTTAAATTCAAAAAAAGTGATTTTAAATCGTGAAAGTGATTACTTTGATTTATTAGTGGAAACAGGACAAGTCCACGGTATTCCTGCCATCACTTACGGACGAGCAGATACTACAGACGTTCAAGTGAAAAGTTTAGAAAATCAAACGCAAGCGTTCGAATTGATCACACATGGTTCTGAATTACCTGTTGAAGCAGAATATACGATCAAATTAGCTGGTGGCTTTAATCAAGAAAATGCAGCTAGCGCAATCATTGCAGCGACATTAGCGGGTGCTTCGATTTCAGATGCCCAACAAGGACTAAGAGAAGCTAGGGTTCCCGGACGCATGGATCAGTTGACCCATAAAAACGGCTCCCATATATATGTTGACTATGCCCATAACTATTTAAGTTTAAAAACATTATTAGCATTTGCTAAGAGTGAGCATCCTAATGGCCGTGTGATCGTCGTTCTAGGAAGTCCAGGAAACAAAGCGATTTCCCGCAGACAAGACTTTGGAGAAGTCTTGTCAGAAACAGCCGATGTCGTTTTCTTGACCGCAGATGATCCTGCTTTTGAAGATCCACAAAAAATTGCAGAAGAAATCCATGCAGCGATCACAAATACAGCACTTGCTGTTCATTATGAAATGGACCGTCCGACTGCGATCCAACTAGCATTAGCAGAAAGCCAGCCAGAAGACTCTGTTGTGATTGCTGGTAAAGGCGTGGATGCCTATCAAAAAGTCGGTGGCGTAGATGAACCTTATGAAGGTGACTATGACATAGCAAAACGCTTGATTGAACAATGATTGATTTACAGAAAAAGCAGATTTTCTAATTTAGACACTTAACAACAACTAAAAAACCAACTCATCATGAGCTTTCCTTTTTTATGATGAGTTGGCTTTTTTAGTTGGTTAGTTCCATGATTTTTGACGTGAGGGGAAGTGAATGATTTTTTCTGTGGATTCTTGTCTTTCAATATTTTTGTATGAGCCTTTGCTTTCAAATTATCGAGAGACTGTCATTTCGAATCATCGGCTTTGCTTGTATAGATAATCAAGTTTTTTTGTTTATTGGATTTGTTTCTTTCATTTCTTTTACTTGTCCTCCTTTTTCTAAACCTCTTTATTTCATACTTATGTCTAGTATACGGAGGATTTCCCACATATTTATCCTTTTTTTTCTGTTATTTGATATAAATATCAAGCATCATTGAGTTGCCATCGACCATTTTTACATCTTTTTATGACTGTCCATATATGAACCAGGCTATTCCCCTTATTTTTAGAATGTTGCACTTTTGACTATCTTGGCAATTGAAATGTCGCGGCTTGCTTTAAGAGGGGGAGCAACTGTTTTCTAATATTCCCTTGCCTTACTTTGATCGTGTTCTCCCTCTAGAAGTAACTTCGTAGGTTCTATTGACTAATAGATATCTATTTTTTTGTATACAAGGTTATTTTTACAAGCTTCCCCCAATTTTCTCATTATTCAACATATATAGGCTTTTCTTTTTTCATAACAACTCACTAAAAAACTCAGTTACCATCTCTAACGAATGGCAACTGAGTTTTCTTTTGAATCACTATGCCACTGAACCTTCTCTTGCTAATTCTGCGGCTTTTTCTTGTTCTTCAGTCAATAATTTATTGTCATAAAACTTGATGAATGGCAACCAGATGATAAAGCCGAGAATCGCACATAAGACGGCTAAGACAGCGGCTTTCCAGTCACCTCCACTACCAACAAAGGCGCCGATCCCTACCGGTGAAGGCCAAGGCATTTGGGCTAACATTGGTCGAACGATTTCTAATTTGATAGCAAAGTATGCTAATGATGCGGATGCCATTGGTGCTAAGAAAAACGGTACTGCCAAGTAAGGGTTATAAACGATCGGCATCCCGAAAATGATTGGTTCATTGATATTGAAAATCCCTGGTACTAATGAAGCTTTTCCTAATACTTTTAACTGATCGGATTTTGCCATAAAAGCAATAAAGATAATTAATGCTAATGTCGCCCCAGAACCACCAACTGTTACATAAGAGTTATTAAATTCGCCGGCTAAAGGATAATTTGCACCTTGGGCATTCGCTGCCATGTTCGCTAAAACGATTGGTGTCAAGAATGAGGTAATAATGTTCGCCCCATGAATCCCTACGATCCATAATGCGTGGATCAAGAAATAAATGATCATGATCCCTATCCACGTATTCGTCAATTCTGTTACAAATCCAAATGGAATAGCGATCATTTTGAAAATATCTGTTCCTAACGCAACTAATGTGCCATTGACAAGCATCACCACAAAGGCAATCACAAACGTTGGGATCAATGCGGTAAAGGAACGTGAAACCCCAGGTGGTACAACATCTGGCATCTTGATGACCCAGTTGCGTTTTACACACATACAATACAACTCAACTGCAATGTAAGACATGATGATGGCGGTAAAAATACCTGAAGTACCTAGACGTTCGACAAATGCGCCCATACGTACACCACTAACAACAGTTTCTGCATCGGTCATACTAGAGATCAAGCTGATTTTTCCGTCTGAAATGATCAACTCTGGGATACACATGAAGAAAGCAAAAACAGATAATAGCGCGCCAGTTAAAGGATTGACATTCAGTGCTTGTTCATCTCTTTCGATCGACGTTAATTCATAAGCAAATACAATAGCAAAATAAATAGATAATATCCCCATCGTCATCGTATTGACGATCATATACAAGTCGCTGACTTTAAAGAAAGTTGCATTGAAAAATCCTTCTAAAAAAGGAAATGGTAACGGTAAAATATTCAAAACTAAAAACATCGAACCTACGATCGTAAAAGGAATCGACGCCATCCCAGCAGCCATTACTGCGCGTACGATCTTGAATTGTGCCACTTTCCCCATCGGTCCCATCAAATATTTCTGTAGAAAATCAAACATCTATTTACTCCCCTTTCCAAAATGTACTACACGTTCATACTCTTTGATTCGTTGATAGTGACGATCCGTATTTGCATGGATTTTATTCAAGCGTCGCTGACAAAACAGACAGATCAGTAGCCCACTAGCAATCACAAACAGAATCAATGCTTGTCCATTTGAACCATCCGCCATAAAAGGAAACAATTGAGAATATCCTGGTGAAAATACTGCTAATAGGAGAAATACATTGGTTACCGCTTGCAATCGGAAATAATTTCGAGTAACCGTTGCATTATTTTTATGTGTACGATAGAGTGCCACTTGTTCTGCGACGACTGGTAAAAGAAAGAATAATAGCCCTAATGGTACCCAAAACATCTTGCTACTCGCAAGGAGTAAGGAAACCAGCCAGTAAAGATTGGTAAAAAAGAAACCAGCTGTCAAATAGCGAATAATCAGATAGCGATTAAAATATAAGACTTTCAAACTAAATGCTTTTTTCTCTAACTCCCGTTGTTTTTTCTCAGCTTCACTCATTTTCCCACCTCCGTTCTTGTTTATTTTTGATATAAGTAACTCATCTCTTTTGCCACTTCCAACAAAGTCATCGTCGTCATCAGATGATCTTGCGCATGGACCATGATGATTTCCATTTCGATCTTTTGCCCACTTGCATATTCTTTCAATAAATGCGTTTGTGACCTATGGGCTTCCAAAATCTCCTGATTCGCTTCATTTAGCTTTCCTTCAGCTTCTGTGAAGCTTTCTGCTCGTAACAAAGCAAATGCCTCGTGTATCAATGTTCGTGCATTGCCACTGTGAAAAATAATATCAAATGCGGTCACTTGGAGCTCTTCACTCGTCATTTTCTCCGTCATCAAGACGCCTCCTTAGTAAATCATTTTCATAAATTGTTGATTAAAATTTTCAAACGTTGGTTCAGCTAAAATCAGCTGCTGTAGATCCAATCGATCAATAAATTTTACGATTGCCTTCGTTACAACAGTGATTCCTTCATTCTCGATACAAGAAGGAGAGACTAGAAAGACAAAATGGAGCGCCCCTTGTTCATCCCATGCCATCCCATCAGGAATGATCCCCACTGCAATTTTAGCAGTAACCCCCACTGGGATCGCTGGATGCGGGACAACTACTTGTTCACTGAAAATGATTTGCCCCATTTTCTCACGACGTTCGATTTGGTGAGACATCTCAGACGTATAATTCTCCGTTTCATCTTCTTGTAAAAGTGCCAACAATTCAGCGATCACTTGATCTTTTGTTGGTGCTGAAGAATAGACTTTAAACCATTTTTTTGAAATCTGCTCTTCGTAAAATGCCTTCTTTTCTTTCATGAGTGAGACAGATTCTTGGGGCTTCACGAAACAGCTTGGGCGATGTTCTTCAATCACTTTACGGATTTTTTGAACATCTTGATCATTCAAGAAAACACTGACATGAAGAACAGGGACTTTGAAAAACATCGTTGATAAATCAATGGAAGAAATGATCAAATCAACATTTTCTAACGACTGTTCATCGATTTCGTAATAGCCTTTCACTTGATTCACTGCAATATTTTTTCCAAATTCACTCAACACTCGATTTTTTAGCAATTGCGCACTTCCATAGCCAGTCGCACAAATGATCAATGCCTGTAGTTTACAATCTACCTTATTTTTTTCAATTGCTGCCATTAAATGAAGCGCTAAATACGCCCATTCATCCTCATTGATTTTATAACCTTTCAGCGAAGGCATTTGACCAAAATAGTGTTTGGTTAATTCAAATGCTCTCGGATCTTCTTTTTTGATTTCTTTTGTTAAAGGATTTTCCAGAGCGATTCCTCGCTCTAAGCGAACCAGCATCGGTTCTAAATGATTGAGTAAGCCATTCCTGAATTGATAATCCTCGACGATGGACTGCCCCAGAACCTGAGCTAACTCTTTAAGAACTGACATTAACTCTGTCACTAACTTCTGATTCTCCCTTTTATGATTTTGATTCGATTTAGCCATCAAATGTAACGCTAAATAAGCAATTTCATCTTTTGGGAAACGAACATTCATTATAGACTCGATCCGTCTGGTTATCTTCTTAGCTGCTTGATATTCGGTCTCATGGATTTCTTCTCCAGTGATTTCAGGTACTTGTATCTCAAAACCAGCTCGCATTCGCTTGATTGCCAATGCTAAATGTAACGCTAAATTTTGTATCACAAAATCGGACACCTTCAATTTGGATTCACGAATCTCGTCCAAGATGACGATCACTAATTCTTCAAAATTGATTTCCTTGAAAAATTGACTGTTACCGAGATATTCTTTTAAAGAATTGGTATACTTATTTCCAAAAAAGGTATCCATGATCACATGTCGCTTGTCCTGTTCTTGACCCTCGATCCACATTCCCTGCTTATGTTTCGACACAATTTTCAACGAATATTCGGCGATCTTCTCTTTGATTTCTTGGATATCATTCACTAAACTCGAACGGCTGATATATAACTCTTCTGCCAAATCATCGATCACGATTGCGCGATCTTCCAAAAGTAGTTTATTTAAAATGTACTTTTTTCGATCTTCTGAACCATAAAACTCAGTCACCTGATCACCATATTCGACAGTTACTTCTCGTTGCTTTAAAAACAGGGCAAAAGCAAGCTTGTTGATGATCTCTAGTTGATATCCTTGCCCTTGCTTGGCGATGAGTCTTCCGCCATTGTTTTCGATCACTTCATTCAATGTTTTTAAATAGTTGCGAATCGTACGGTCAGATAATAATAATTCAGAAGCGAGGTACTGGCTCGTGAGGTATTCTCCTTGATGATCAATCAATTGCCGCAATAACTCTTTTTCTGTTTGTTTCATTATTATCTTCCCCTATTCGTCTATATATTTTCCTCAATCAGCTCCGCTAATTTTTGGATACCTGTAGGGATAGGAACATACGCTTGGAATGGTATACTTACGACCGGTTTCCCTACTGTTTTTCCTAGTTTAACAAATTTATCCAAGTACATTGTTGTTTGAGGACTGATCAAGAACAAATCGAAATCACTTGTCTTGATTTGGTTGTCCCCTTCAGTTGCAGAAACCGCATCAACAAATACTTCTTCCCCTTTTCCTTTAAAATATTCTGTTGTTTTTGATGCCATCATCGAAGAAGACATTCCTGCGGCACAAATAATCAATGCTTTTTTCATTACGATCACTCCTCTAATTTTTTAATTGGATTTCTTACATTCATTATAAAATGAAATCGCTTTCTTTTCAAAATAGATTTTTCCGTATCGCTTAGGAAAATAGTTATAAGATTACGTACAAAAAAGAAGTCACACAGTTGTGCAACTTCTTCTTATCAATTACTTCGCATGGAAATTCAAACGCATACTGTAGATTGGATTCAAGGGATCATCCAAGCCTTCAAAATCAAAGTTTTCACCAACTGTGCCAAATAATGAGAAGGAGAAAGAAGTACTATGCCCTTCGATCGTTCCTAATTCTCTGCGGTTATTGAGATTTTTTCCTGATGAGATCAACATGACTTGATTGTCATTCAAATTGTTTTTTACCCCAAGATCGATTTCTGTTAGTTTTTCCGTAGCGGATTGACTAACGACCGAACTCACTGACACTTGGACCGCTCGTTCCGCATTGTTTTGGATCTGATATGTTGGTGAGACGATACCATTGCTTTCTTTACTTTCTGCAAAGGATACGTTCACAGGAATCGTCACATCAATGTACTCGGACGTATCTTCTAGAATCGTGACTTGACTGTTCAGTGTCCGAATATTGCCCGCTTGGTCTGTTAAGGTGATCGTTACACCATGATCGCCTACCGCTAAATCCGCAAATGCGACATTATTTTCATACGCAACTTCGACTTGAATATCTGGTGACAATGACCAGTTATCCGTTGGATCCCCATCTAGAAATTCACGAGCATCTGGTACTGTTTGTCCTTTTGTGAACACCAATGGATCTTTTAATGTTCCGTCGGGTGCTGTGGTATCTACTATCCGTGGCATGGTATTTTTAAAGACATATTCATTCCCAGCTTCATCGGTTGCTGTCAGATCCATTGGATAATAAGTGTATCCAGTATTCGGAGATAAATTATACAAGTGGTGACCTTTCAATTGAATATTTTCTAACTCTGACCAATTGTCCGCTAAATCATTGATCAACAACCGCAACTCTTCTTGAGTAAAATCTCGATAACGATCGGCCTCAAAAACGGTCCAAGTTCCTTTGACGCTTCCTGTCGGCGCTTGCGTATCGATCACTCGATAGTTCACAGGATATTCCGTCTGATTGCCTCGGATATCTTGTAAACGGACTTTTGCATCATAGACGGTCATCGAAGGTGCAACATTGACGATACTCACAATTTCTCCTAAATCATTCCGCAAAGAAAGATCGATTTGATCTGAGGCCGTCGTATTATCCAATGGGTCTTCAGTAAAGAACTGTAATAGATCGTCTCTCGTCAATTCATCTTTTCTTCGTGCTTGGAAATCGACAGGTTGGGTTACGACATTTCCTGTCGGTCCTTCGTTATCTAGTGTAAATTTGACTTCTTGTAAGTTTGACTGATTTCCTCGCTCATCTTCTAAACGAATATAACCTGTCTGGATAGCATCTGATGATTCTAAATTTTGTAAGTTTATCACTGTACCATTTTCGTCAACGAGTTGAATGATGATATTTTCTGGTAAGGTCCAGTTATCATCAAGATCATCATTTAAAAACTGCATGAGATCTGTTCGCGAAGGAATCTCTGTTGTCACTTCAGAAAGATCGATTGTCTCTGTTTGTACTGTTCCTGTTGGGGCTAATGTATCAACAATAGTGATTCTTATTGGTGAAACATAGCCAGCATTTAACGATTCATCCGTAATGGTAAAGCCAGTTTGATAAGAAGAACCCGGTTTTAACTCGGATAAGTTCTGTTCATAAGTCACCTTTATGTTTTCTGAATATGTCCAATTATCACTAAGCGTATTTATTGCGGATCGGAGCTCTTCTTGAGTGAAATCGCGATGTCGATTCGCTTGAATGGACGTCCACGTCGTTTTTGCTGTTCCAGTAGGAGCTTCGGTATCTACGACTGTTGCGTTTGTCCAAAATTCTGTAGGACCTGCGGTCGAATTGTTATTATGAAGATACACTGGTATTCTATTACTGTAACCAGGATACCAGCCGTCTCCCAAACTAAGCGTGGAAAAACTCCAACTACCTGTACTCGGTAATGTATGGAACCAACCTTGAATGACTGATTGAGGAAGATTCGGATTTCTCGTCGCCTGAACAGTCACATTTTCATAAACACCCACTGAAGCAACCGGATTGATAGTCAAGTGTGCAATTGTTTCCCCTGTATAATTGAGCTCCATCACTTTCCTTGGTGTAGCAATATTCGGAAACTGCGTTGCGACAACCGTTGAACCTAGCACTACATTTCCACGAATATCTAATGATATCGCTGTATTCCCTGTTTGTGTTCGTGTAACTGTGAAATTGATGGTTGCAGTATAGTTAGCATTCTTTGTCACTGTTGCAGAAACCTCAATAGCTGAATTACTTGATACTATATTATTCAAATCATAAGTATTTTGGTGGGTCGAATGATTGCCGTAGTACATCTGTGTGTAAAATTCGTCCGGCATTCCTGCAGGACTGTCAGTCGCAATTGACGAAATCCATCCATTACTGCATTGATTCTTTCAACTAAAGAGTGAGTCGGTACAGTAACTGCGAATGTTGTGGATGAACCTGCAGCTGTATTTAAATCGATTGTTCGATTAATTGCATTTTGTAAGATATTTTCTAGATATGAACTTCTACCGTGATTAGTCAACTCTCTAACATTTTCTGTAGACAAATTCAATCGCCCCAAATAGCCAGATAAAAGACTTTCATCAAGTGGAGGCACTGCTTGTGGTTCCACTGTCTCTGGGGACTCCTCTGTCACTTCTGCTTGTGGTTCCACTGTCTCTAGGGACTCCTCTGTCACTTCTGCTTGTGGTTCAGGTTCCTTCGGTACTTCTGGTAGCTCTTCGTGAATCATTGATTCTTGTTCTTCGACCATTTCGGTTGTTGCTCCAGACAAGTCGCTTTCTGGTTGTTCTTGTGTAATCTCTGCACTAGCTGTCGGTTCATTTTCTATAGCCATTACTACTGAAGGCATCAGCACATGTTGAAACAACAGAAACGATGCAGCGATAATCCTTATTTTTTTTGCTTTCAAAGTTTCTCTCCTCTCTCTTATTTTTTGACAATACATTTCATCATCGATCTTTTTGGATAAAAAGAACGTTATAAATAATCGTCTAAAACAAACTGCTTGATTATAAATTCTCTGCAAAGTACAGCTGTAGAAAAAGATATGTAGTTAGCTCAGGCCCCTTCACAAAAAATATTGCTAGCAAAAGCAAGATCATTTATATGAAATCAATCATCCACTCCTCTCTACAAAGTAAAAAAATATACACATCCTATAGATATTATCTATAATTTCAAAATACTAATAAAATCTTTTTTTACCGTTAGCAAGGTAAAAAAACATCCTACACATGAACTTCAGTTGATAACTATTTTTTTGACTTTACCTTTTTTCTTATTCTACACTAGATAGTTACTATTCCTTGAACAAAAGGGGATAACATTATATATAGAGTAAAAATAAGAAAATCATCACTGATAATAAAATTTCCATCAAATGGAAATTTATAAGAAAAACCACATTCTCATGAAATCCAAATGATTTTCATGAGAATGTGGCATCTCGTTTTTATTTTTTTCTATTGGTATTTAATTGTTAATTTGCGACGATGTTGACTAATTTATTGGGAACCACGATCACTTTTCTGATTGTTTTTCCTTCTAGTTGTTCGTTGATACTCTCATCGTCCATCGCTGTTTTTTCTAGTTCTTCTTTTGATAAGTCACGTGCAACACTAGCTTTTGCACGAACTTTTCCATTGATTTGGAAGACCACTTCTACTTCATCTTCAATCAAAGCAGCTTCATCATAAGTTGGCCATGGTGCATAAGAAAGCTCTTGTTCATTGCCTAGGATCGCCCATAGCTCTTCACCGATATGTGGCGCGATCGGCGCAAGTAATTGTACGAATCCTTCAATATATTCATAAGGTAAGGCATCGACTTTATATGCTTCATTGACAAAGACCATCAATTGAGAAATCGCTGTATTGAAATGTAGATTTTCGTAATCTTCTGTGACTTTTTTAACTGTTTGATGATATACTTTGTCCAGTTTACCGTCATTCAGTGTCGTGATGCGATCACGCATTTTATTATTTTCATCCACGATCAAACGCCAAACACGATCTAAGAATTTACGGCTACCCTCTAAGCCATTTTCACTCCAAGCAATTGATGCGTCTAATGGTCCCATGAACATTTCATAGAGACGTAACGTATCCGCACCATATGCTTCCACGACATCGTCAGGATTGACGACATTACCACGAGATTTAGACATTTTTTCGTTGTTTTCTCCAAGGATCATTCCTTGATTGAACAATTTTTCAAAAGGCTCTTTTGTTGGTACCACGCCAATATCGTAAAGGAATTTATGCCAGAAGCGAGCATACAATAGGTGAAGTACCGCATGTTCTGCCCCACCGATATAAATATCTACTGGTAACCATCGTTCTAGTTTTTCATAGTTAGCTAATTCTTTTTTATTATGTGGATCGATATAGCGTAGGTAATACCATGAGCTTCCTGCCCATTGTGGCATCGTATTCGTTTCACGACGGCCTTTTTTACCTGTTTCAGGATCAATGACATTGACCCACTCGTCAATGTTTGCTAATGGTGACTCCCCTGTGCCACTTGGTTGGATATTGCTTGTCTTTGGTAACCGTAGTGGTAATTCTTCTTCTGATACAGTTGTCACTGTGCCGTCTTCCCAATGGATGATAGGGATTGGTTCTCCCCAATAACGTTGACGAGAAAACAACCAATCACGCAAGCGATAGCTGACTTCTTTTTTCCCAACGCCATGTTCTTCCAACCATTGATTCATCGCATCGATGGCTTCTTCTTTGTTCAATCCGTTCAAGAAATCAGAATTGATATGCGCACCATCTTCTGTGTAGGCAGCTGTTGAAGTATCGCCACCTTCGATGACTGGTAAGATTTCTAGATCAAACGTTTGTGCAAACTCGTAATCACGTTCATCATGTGCCGGTACTGCCATGATCGCACCTGTTCCATAAGAAGCTAACACATAATCAGCGATCCAGATAGGGATTTCCTTGCCATTTACTGGGTTGATCGCATACGCCCCTGTAAATACGCCGGTTTTTTCTTTGGCAAGATCTGTTCGTTTAAGATCTGATTTTTTCGCTGTTTCTGCGATATACGCTTCGACTGCTTCTTTTTGTTCTGGAGTTGTGATCTCACGAACTAAATCTAGCTCTGGTGCTAGCACAGAGTAGGTTGCTCCAAATAACGTATCTGGACGTGTAGTAAAGACCGTATATTCTTTATCTGTGCCCGCCACTTTAAACGTGACATTTGCTCCGACTGAACGTCCGATCCAATTACGTTGCATTTCTTTGATGCTTTCGGGCCAATCCACAAGCTCGAGGTCATCGATCAAACGATCTGCATATGCGGTGATTTTCAGCATCCATTGACGCATTGGTTTGCGGATGACATCATAGCCACCACGTTCACTTTTGCCGTCGATCACTTCTTCGTTTGAGATCACTGTACCTAGTTCAGGTACCCAGTTCACTGCTACTTCTGCTTCATAGGCTAACCCTTTTTCATATAATTTAGTAAAGATCCATTGTGTCCATTTGTAGTACTCAGGGTCTGTTGTGTT
The DNA here is from genome assembly GCF_051714005.1 of Enterococcus sp. AZ171. Classification (NCBI taxonomy): domain Bacteria; kingdom Bacillati; phylum Bacillota; class Bacilli; order Lactobacillales; family Enterococcaceae; genus Enterococcus; species Enterococcus sp. AZ171. The sequence goes on from NZ_JBIORA010000001.1 coordinate 2,785,927, forward strand.
GACTTCACGATTCCAATCGTAACTAAAACCAAGTGAATTGATTTGGCGACGGAAGGTTTCAATATTTTTTTGCGTAAATTCTGCAGGGTCATTCCCTGTATCCAATGCGTATTGTTCTGCTGGTAGTCCAAATGCATCCCATCCCATTGGATGTAACACGTTGAAACCTTGACTACGTTTGAAACGTGCTAAGATATCTGTTGCAGTATAGCCTTCTGGATGCCCAACATGTAGACCTTGTCCTGATGGATATGGAAACATATCCAACGCATAGAATTTTGGTTTGCCTGGTTCATCATGCGTATTGAAGGTGTTATTTTTTGCCCAATATTTTTGCCATTTTTTTTCAATTTCTTTGTGATTATAGCTCATCTTGAACCCCCTATTTTGATGTAATGATCTGTTTTTCTTTTAGCATCTGGCCTTGAAAAACAAAAAAATCCTATAAAAAGATTGCTCTTTTTATAGGACGTAATCTACGTGGTACCACCTAATTTTGCCTTACTAAACAAGGCCTTGAACGTTGTAACGGTCGTCACCGCCTCTGCTTACTGGGAGAACTGTTCAGCAGGTGCAACTCAAAGGCGAGTTCAAAAGCGTCCGTACACATTTTCACCAACCATGTGCTCTCTAAAACTTTCGACTTTTTACTACTTCCTTTTCAAACGTTGATCAACTAAATTTTTAGTAGCTTCATAGTAACAAATATTATTGAATCAATCAACTATTATTTCAGTCAGATCGATTATTTTGCAACGATCAAACTTTGTCCTGGGTAGATAAAGTTATTTTTGATGTTGTTCCACTCGATCAATTGCGCCATTGAGATGCCATGGCTATCAGCTACACCCCAAACGGATTCACCTGCTTTGACCGTGTAACGTTTGCCATCATTAGACGTAGGTGCTGCTGTTGTATTTCCTTTTTTCACGACCACTTTTTGGCCTGGATAAATGAAATTATTTTTGATATTGTTCCATTCAATCAGTTGATCCATCGTGATGCCGTGTTTATCAGCTACACCCCAAACAGATTCACCTGCTTTGACCGTATAGATCGTATCACCAGAGGTTGATGTGTTCGTTGCTGCTGACGTATTCGGTGTGCTTGGCGCAGCTGCCGGCGTTGTTGTCGGTGTAGATGTTGGTGCTGCTGTACTACCACCTTTTACGATCAGTTTTTGACCTGGATAGATGAAGTTATTTTTGATATTGTTCCATTCGATCAATTGGTTCATCGAGATCCCATTTTTATTTGCGACGCTCCACACCGATTCACCTGCTTTGACCGTGTAGGTGCCTGATCCTTGGCTTGCTGTGTTTGAAGTCGTTGGATTATTCGTCGTTGTTGAAGGTGCTGGACTCGTTGATACAGTGCTTGATGCGCCACCATTTGAAACAACCAACTGTTGTCCTGGGTAAATAAAGTTGTTCTTGATGTTGTTCCATTGGATCAACTGGGCCATTGAGATACCGTGGGCATGAGAGACACCCCAGACAGAATCACCTGCTTTGACCGTATATTTTGCACCAGAAACTGAAGCACCTGTACTTGGTGTTGATGGTGTTGATGGTGTTGTGCTTGGTGTCGATGGTGTATTTACAGAAGCAGCCCCACCATTAGAAACGATCAAGCTTTGTCCTGGATAAACAAAATTATTCTTGATATTATTCCATTGAATCAATTGTGCCATTGAGATGCCGTGAGCATTCGAGATACCCCAAACAGAGTCACCTGCTTTGACTGTATAACGCGTACCGGACGAATTGTTTGTTGTTGTTCCAGCAGAACTGCTACCTGCAGAAGCTGTATTGTTTCCTGAATTTGTTGTTGAAGATCCGCCAGCTGTACCACCTTTGATCGTCAATTTTTGTCCTGGATAAACAAAATTATTTTTAATATTATTCCATTCAATCAATTGTGCCATTGAGATGCCATGAGCATTTGAGATGCCCCAAACAGAATCACCAGATTTTACTGTGTACGTCGTTGAACCAGTAGTCGTACTTCCACCAGTATTTCCTGTATTCGCACTTCCTGTATTTGTACTTCCTGTGTTACCTGTATTAATCGTATTGCCGCCGCCAGTCGTCGCACCACCGCCTGCATTTCCAGTTGCTGGTGTGTCATATTTAGTCAAGCCATACGTCATGATAAGATTGTTTAATTTTGTTGCATAACTTGGGTCCGTCGCATAGCGTCCTGTCAAATGGGCAGTAGCATCCATATAAGAACGAGTATTACTCTTCCAAGCACCTGCATAGTAGTAGCCATTACCAAATGAAGTATTTCTAAGTACATAGGCATTGTCACTAAAAGACTCTGCGAAAGAAGGATATTGACGGAAAGGTTCTTTTTTCGTCACCCATTGGTTGTTCAAGAATTCAAGCGTGTCCATATAAACAGTTTGTCCTTGGTAGCTTCCTTTGATCCCAAATAAGTTATGATACGGTGCACGTGATAATGTACTGCCACCCCAACCACTTTCGACGACTGCTTGAGCGATCATTACTGAAGCATACAAATCATTCGCGTTTGCGATTGGTTGTGCAAATGTTGCAATTTCTGTGATAAATGCAGCGGTATTGATCCGAGAGTTCATTTGGATCGGTGTTTCATCCGCATTGACAGCGACTGATTGTAATACTGGTGCTACAGCTGAACAGCCCACCATTGCGGTTCCGACGATTGCCGCACTTCGCTTTACTTTACGGTAACGCTTCGCTTGTTCCAGACGTCTGCGTTCTTTTCGTCCTACTAATTCCTTTTGCATATACTATCCCCCATATTTAATTACTTTTATCTAGCCTTATCAATAATTATAACTTCTCTTAATATTTATTAAAAGTTATTTAAGACTATTACGTTGTTTTGTAATCTTTATGTAATCTTTCGTAATTTTTTGATTTGACGCTTTTGTTAACCCTTTAATCAAACGATTCCTAGTTATTAAATTATATATGACCACCTATTTTTCAAATTAAATATGTCGGTTATATTACTTGAGGGTTGCTATTACATTACAACTTGCATAACAATATATTTTTATTCATTGATCCAAGTGAACAGGAATAGAAAACTCTTGTTTTTCGTTCTTATAATAAATGCTATAATGATTGGGCATGAAGGAGGAGTTAAATGAAAAATAAAAGAATCTTCCAAATCTCAGCCGCAAGTTGCTTCTTGCTTTTTCTAGCGTTGAGTCTACTTGTCTTATTTCGTGTGGATCTATTGTCTAGTTTTGACCAAACGCTGACCCATTGGATTCGTATTCCTTATCCTGATTGGAATCCATTTCAGCGGTTGATCACGACATTTGGAAATGCAATAACTGTCATTTTAGTATTTGGATTAGTTGCTCTTTGGTTATGGTTCAAGAAAAAAAGAAAAGAACTTTATTGGTTTACCCTCAATTTTGTGCTAATTGCTGGGATCTTAAATCCACTGATCAAGCTTTTAGTGATGCGTGACCGTCCAAGTCTTCAACATTTAGTTGTCGAAACGACGTATAGTTTTCCAAGTGGACACGCTGCAACGAGTATGATCTTGTATGGCACACTGATTTTTTTGATGCCATCCTTGATCAAGACGAGAGATTGGGCATGGATGATCCAAGTATTGTTAGGTTTACTGATTCTGAGTATTGGCGCTAGTCGTGTCTATCTGGGTGTCCATTATCCTAGTGATATCCTCGGTGGTTATAGCTTGAGCCTGTTTTGGTTATGCTTGACTTATCCTTGGTATATCCAACAACGCTTGCCATTTACACAATCAAATAGGAAGAGGGGATTTTAATGGAATTTCCTTATGCTGAAGGAAATAAACGTTACCATTCTTGGAATTATGCGTTACGCCATGAATTTGGTGGAAAAATTTTTAAAGTACCGATCGATGGTGGCTTTGATTGTCCCAATCGTGACGGAACAGTTGCCCACGGTGGTTGTACCTTTTGTAGTGTTTCTGGCTCTGGTGATATGATCGTTGCTCCTGAGGAGCCACTACCGATCCAGTTTCAAAAAGAAATCGATATGATGCACAAAAAATGGCCACAAGTGAATCAATACATCGTTTACTTTCAAAATTTCACGAATACCCATGCGCCTGTCGAAATCATTCGTGAACGATTTGAACAGGTCATCAACCTACCAGGTGTCGTTGGTTTATCAATTGGTACCAGACCAGATTGCTTACCTGATGAAGTCGTGGATTACTTAGCTGAATTGAATCAACGTTTATACTTATGGGTAGAATTAGGCTTACAAACGACTTATGAAGAAACCTCTGTCCTGATCAATCGGGCACATGATTATCAAACATATCTAGACGGTGTTGCGAAATTACGGAAGCACGACATACGTGTATGTACGCATCTGATCAACGGATTGCCAGGAGAATCATTGGATATGATGCGGGAAAATGTTCGTCGCACGATCTTAGATTCTGATATCCAAGGAATCAAACTACATTTGATGCACTTGATGCGTAAAACAAAGATGTTACGTGACTATCACGAGGGCAGACTGCAATTGATGAGTCGAGCCGATTATGTATCTGTCATTTGTGATCAATTAGAAATGATCCCACAAGAGATCATCATCCATCGTTTAACTGGTGATGCGCCTTGGGATTCATTGGTCGGGCCAATGTGGAGTTTGAAAAAATGGGAAGTCTTGAATGCGATCGATGAAGAAATGATTCGTCGCAATAGTTATCAAGGAAAGTACAATATTCGAGAAGGAGTCAAAAGCGGATGTTGAAAACGGCACTTCATTATAGTCATACGCTATTGGAGGAAATCATCCAACCAGGAGATTATGTGATTGATGCCACGATGGGCAATGGGCATGACACTTTATTTCTTGCAGAAAAAGTCGGAAAAACTGGTCAAGTATATAGTTTTGATATTCAACAACAAGCATTGGAGTCCACGCAACAAAAATTGTCAGAGAATGGCTTATTGGAGCGGACGACACTGTTTTTACAAGGACATGAGACCATTGGTGCGGTCATTGCTGAACAACAACCGATCAAAGCTGGTATCTTCAACTTAGGCTATTTACCCAAAAGTGATAAATCCGTCATCACGCTACCTGAAACGACAAAAACAGCGATGGAAGAAATCTTGAAACGTTTAGTTCCACAAGGTCGCATGATCATCGTCGTTTATTATGGTCATCAAGGTGGCGAAGCAGAACTAGATATGGTACAAAACTTTTGCCAAGCATTGCCTCAAGAACAATTCAATGTTTTGAATTATCAATTTATCAATCAAAAAAATAATCCTCCGATCTTGTATTGTATCGAAAAAAAGAAACGCCACAACTAATAAAAAACTCCTTGTCTTCTAGTATGATAAAACTGAGAAGATAAAGAGTTTTTTCATTTTTTAGCAGAACCTAACGACCAATTAGAATCCCATTTTCTTAATGACCCTCACTTGATCACATTTGAGCTATGATTTGGTGAAATACTGTTTTAGCACACGAATGATCAATATTGTTACACCTGCCGCCAAAATAAAACTGATGATGGCTATTATTATTCCTAGAGCCCCCATCCTATTTAACAATTACGACCAAATTATTTGAGCTATTAATTGATGCTCTTAACCAGCCACTCCATCCGCCAAAATCCCATATCGGAGTTCCAAACTCGAAATAATAAGTTGCTTGTTTTGTGCTATCTCTTTTCAATGAACTAGATTTCACACTGACCCCCACATGATAGTACCAAGGATCATAAGCACTACTAATACTATTACTACTTACTCTAATATTAAAGCCGCAATTAAAAATTACTGAATAATAATAGATATTCCATACTCCATTACCTAAACGTAAATGGTTATCAAACACTGGTTCAGCAACAATTTTCGCTGTTGTACCACTTGCCAAATGTATTTCTTTAGTCTGTACCATGTTTTTTGATAAGTCAAATTCTACTACACTACCTCCTTCTTCTTTTACAAGAACGGCAGAATCATTTGCTTCTACTAGCGGTTGCGCTTCTACAATTTTAGTTGGCATGAAAAATATCAATATCAGAGTGATTGCTATAACACTAATCAAATCGATTACTTTACTAAATTGCTTTTCTCTCCACATCTTAAGTTCCCTTCTTTCTTTATCACATTTTTCATTTTTACTGCATGGAACATTTCCAACCACTCCTACTAACGCTCAAACTAGATTTAGTTTTATCCTCCTCATTTTTATATGTATATAAGTATGACATGCAGTCTTCATATTTATATGCAAGTGAAGTTAGGATGAGTTCATTATGCATGGGCATGCAACTAAATGATGTATTAATAGTTATTCTGCTATAATTAATTATATCAACTTTAGAATATCGGGAAATTTTTCTTTTTTCTTTAAAAAAAAATTTCATACTATATATTCTCTGATTTATTTTTATAAAAAAACTACCTCACCTCAATAAACGAATAGCCACCTCATCTAAAATTGGAGATTTCAAATGTGCTATAAAATTATTTCGGTCTGTTTCGGACAAGGGAAGTAAGATGTACTCATGAATCTATTCTTTGATTTTATCTTTGTAATCACGGCAGAAGTAACCGCTCATTACATCTGCAAATGGTTTGATTGTAGAATTGCCAAAAAAAGACAGTAAGCCTACCCGTTAATTCCTATTGAAACGTAAAAGAAAACCACTAGCCCGCCAGCTAGTGGGTTTTGGTCGTAATATGAACCTGTTCTTTGTTGAATAAATTATACTATAATACAATTAATATTCCAGTGTGTCTGTGTATTTAGAATAGAAATTCATCGTCACTTCTATTGATCAAACGATTATCATGAGGAATACTTGACTAAGTTCTTTTTATTTTGCATAGTGATGATTTCTAAAATCATTGACCTGACTTAATAAGAAATCACAGATTCACTTTCTAATAACTGAAAACTATTTGCCATAACTTTTGTTACATAAGTACGGGAGCCTTGCTAATTTTTCAAGGTTCATGTTTGGATTCATCCAAACACGCCAATCAGACTGCATGACATGAAAAACACCAAACCAAGGGCTTCTTGATTTGGTGTTTTTCGACTTCCATTTGAACATTCGTTACACAATGACGGGAGTGAGACATTCGTTCTCTCCCACACCTATTCAAACACAAACTGAAATTGAATATCTTTTTTTGACATATAACAGATATGTAAAAGAATAACAAAAGCGTTGATATATAAGCATTTTTAATAGATTTTATTTTTTATATGTCATTCGCATATCATTAATATTTTTATTATTGTTCTATTTCTGCCTCTTTTTTGCCCCTTTATCTTAATGTACCCTGTAGGACTCGAACCTACGACCGGACGGTTATGAGCCATCTGCTCTGACCAACTGAGCTAAGGGTATAGGTTGTTGCCACAGTATCATAGACATTTTTGTTTTAACTGTTTTTATTTTTGCAATTCTTGACTAGTTCTATTTAGTTCTAATTGCTTTAATATCAACATTTTTATAATTTTGTAATCACTAATATTTTCTATATTTTTCTAAATAGTATGGTCAAAGTATGGTCATTTTCATCTCATTATCTATTTTAACATGACGTGTTAAAAAATACGTCATGTTTTCTTTTACAAAAAAGGCTACTCTTCCGAGTAACCCAAGAGATAATAATTCGCAATAATAAATGGAAATCTGGGTGATGTTATACAATCATAGTTCTGCGAATTATATTGTGCTACATAACGAAAGTAGGAAGTGAATACAACACGGAATATAATCATGTAACACAATATAATTATAAGCTATAACATTGAATATTTTTATTGGCTTTTATTATATTTGATATAAAAAATACTTTACAATAATAAAATTATTGTATTTAATCAAAAGAAACTAAAAAAGCTACTCTTTCGAGTAGCTCTAACATATGGCACCATATATAGAAACGGGTGTTAGGATTTTGTAATATGATGACACTATTATTCTACCACATTAGATTTATTGTTTTCTTATTTTTTATACTTACAAATTGAAAGTATAGAAATAGAGTGCACATCAAATGTAATTGAAAAATAGTTTTAATTATAGATTAATTACCCTATATAACACGTCAAAAAATCATAAAATATTAACCAAATGTAAAAAACAATAATATAAAATATCCTATGGGTATAATATTTAATAACAATCCAAATACTGAGATAACTTTTTCAACCTTACTACTACCGCTTCCCGTTAATACCCAAATAGAAAGGAGACATCCTATTACTCCTATTATTAAAAATGGTACGATACTAGAAAATAGCACACCAAACCAGTTTGTGAAAATTTCTATACTTACTATTATTCCTAATAATAAACTGATAATATTGATAAATTTAAATCTTCTATTCATATTATTTCTCCTTAATTGTAATTAAATTTTTATACATCATGTAAAACTCGAATTTACGACCACAGGGCTATGAGCCATCTGTTCTGACTAACTTAGCTAAGGGTACGAATTAGCTAAGAATAGATTAGTTATATATAGTAAAAAAATAGACAATACCCATTACATTTTATCCGTCTTAATCATAGATAGTCTCAAGATAGATAAAAATATTTATATCCTATATCTGTTGTTCCCGCTGTTCCTTATTTTCACTAGATAATGATTTCAGATTGAATTCATTCGGTTTGATACTCGTGGATTGAAGTTTAGGAATCGTAAAGTCTCTTTGACTATATATTTTGCTAGCTTCTGTCGTTTGGATTTTTTTTTGAGCAAAACTGCTTTGTCTAACTTCTTTCAGCTGCAAATAATGTTGAAAGACTTCAGTTAGAAGACTTTTGTAAACTTGTGGATCAAATTTTAATATTTCCAATTGTTTCTCAATAATGGCTACTATATCTTTGAAAACTTCTTTTGTAGAATATCGTTTTGGATTTGGTGAACAATATTGAATTTTTTCTTGTAAACTTTGTTTTGATTCACTTTTCAAAAGATCAGCATCAGATGTATCAAATAATACATATTTAATCGCACCATCAATTTCTTTTGCAAAGCAGTTATCAAGATATTGTTGATAATTCCCTACCTTCGTCCCCCATTCTTCTGAATGTGCCAATATACTTAACTCATAAAAAAATAATTCCTGCACCTTATGTTCCATTAATATGTTTACTTGTTTATTTATATATTTATTATCTGTCAATAGACCTAATTTCAAAACATCAGATAATTCTTCAATATTCTTTGGACTATTTTTTATTTTGTATTGATACTCTATAATTCCTTTCTTATCATTAAGTTGAGCGTTCCTATCAAGGATAGGTGAAGATACTTGTAATCTATCTTTTATTCTAGTATCCGCTTTATCAATGATAGAAACAACAATATCACCTTCTATTTTTCTTAGAATTGCGCCAACTTCATGTGCATACCAATCATCTTTTTCCTCTTCAAAGAATATAATTGTTAAAGGTAGAATTAAAAAACTATCTTGATTATTAACAACTAGACTATCGATATAGTTACTTACAAGTTGTGGTTCGATTGAACTGTATATACTATTTTCCAGCGAAGAGTCTATCAAATCAATATTTCTATGACTAAACATTTCCCAATTACATTTCACATATTCTTGATATACTGCTAATAATTCGATATTTTGTTTATAAGGAGTTAACTTAGCAAAAGTAAAATGAGAAGAATCTAAATTCAATAATTGCAACAATAATTGAAGCATTATTTCTCCATAATCTTTAGAATTAATCAGTCTATGTCTTTTATACTTTGCTAATCTTAATAATGAATCTATCTTTACTTCGTCAGGTATCATTTATCCTCCACACCAAAATAATTTTTTTCAAATGTATATTTCTAATTTAATTGTATTTCGATAAAAAAGATAATAGCCCATTTTATCCGATATTTTCTTTAAAAAATAAATATTAAAAAAAATCAATATACTTGTCTTAAATTTTTATAGTATATATCACTCTTCAATAAGGAGCTTTTCTCAACTATAATGTTAAATAGATGTCCTTAATCCGCACATCATTAACTGCAGATTCACCATTTGCTTGGTTACAACGACGGAAAGCCTTACGATTGTGTAAAATATTTTGTTGAACCAGAAAGATATAAGTAAAAAAGCCACTCATTTGAGTGGCAACGAAAAATAACCATTGATTTGTATGATATTCTTCAAAAAAATTCTAGCATAGAACTAACTAAATTACTATAGTATGTACCCTGTAGGACTCGAACCTACGACCGGACGGTTATGAGCCGTCTGCTCTGACCAACTGAGCTAAGGGTACAGGTTGTTGCCACGTTATCATGTATTTTAGGAAGAATCATGTGGCAACTAACCTGTTATCACGAAAAATTGAGTTGGTATTGGGTTATGAGAGATAATGTTTTCACGTAATAACACATTTATTTTATCGAACATTTTTTGCTGTTGTCAATATGATTACTATCTAATTGTTTTAGCTTGATCATTTATTCGAAAACAAACTGATTATGATACAACTCTGCATAGAAGCCATCTTCTGCTAATAATTGATGATGGTTTCCTTCTTCGATCACTTTGCCATCACGTAAAACAACGATGCGATCAGCGTTCAGGATCGTCTTCAAGCGATGGGCGATCACGAAACTTGTCCGACCTTTGATCGCTTCATCCATTGCTTTTTGGATTCTTGCTTCAGTTACTGTATCCACGTTACTTGTTGCTTCATCTAAAATCAATAAGTCTGGATTCGTGATGATTGTTCGCGCGATACTGATCAATTGCTTTTGCCCCGTACTGAACAAATTATTTTCCTCAGAGACGTGGGTATCATAGCCATGTTCGAGCGTCTGGATAAAGTCATGGATATTTGCTTGTTTCGCTGCGCTAACTACTTCTTCATCCGTTGCATCTGGTTTACCAAAGACAATATTGTCTCGGATCGTGCCAGAAAATAGAACGGATTCTTGTAGAACGATGCCGACATGTCGACGCAATTCGTCTAAATCATACTCGCGGATATCTGTTCCGTCAATGCTCACAGAGCCACCGTTCACATCATAGAAGCGATTCAACAAGTTCATGATCGTTGTCTTACCTGAACCAGTTGGGCCTACTAAAGCAACCATCTCGCCTTTATTCACATCAATGGAAACATCATTTAAGACTAATTTCTCTGGACTATAGCCAAAATCAACATTCGTCAATGATAAGCCCTTTTCGATCCCCGCAAACGGTTTGCCGTTTTGTGGTTTCACTTCATCTTTTTCAGCAAACATTTCATTCAGTCTTCGCGCTCCAGTGATCGCTAACTGGATCATACTGTAGCCAGAAGAAATTTGCATCAATGGTTGATAATATTGTTGGGAATATTGGACGAAAGTAACTACTAATCCTAGCGCTACTGAACGTTCCAAATCACCATTCAACGCTAACCAGCCACCAAAGAAGATCACGATCGCTGTGTTGACTAAAGACATACCTTGCATCATTGGGAAAAGTAACCCTGAGTATGCTTGTCCTTTAAATGTTGCTTCACGAACAGTTTGATTATGAGCTAAGAAACCTTCGATCGTTTCTTCTTGCAGACCATTCGTGATGATCACGCGTTGCCCACTGATCTTTTCATCCATATAACCATTCAATTTACCGACTTCATCTTGTTGGATGTCGACATATTTGCGGGCTTTTTGGATGACTAGGACAGCAATCAAAATCGCGACCGGTGTAGAAGCAATCGTCGCCCAAGCAAGTTGGACATTTTGGCGGAACATCATGATCAAGATACCAACTAATAGAACCGCATTCGTGATCACTTGAAGAAGTGCTTGGTTCAAACTATTTTGGATATTATCCAAATCACTAGTGAAGCGACTAAGAATCTCCCCATCTTGATGGGAATCAAAAAAGCGGATCGTTAATTTTTCTAATTTATTGAATAGACCAATACGCATCCGGTTCGTTGATTTCCCGACCACTTGTGTAAATAAAATACTGTAAATAAAATTTGCCGCACTGGCTAAAACATAAAAAATCAAAAGCTTCCAAATAATCGAAAGGAAATTGCTTTTATCATCGACACCTTGCATCAAAGCAGTAATATAATTTGCTAATTCTTGGAAAGCTTCCCCGACATATTGAGGTGCTTTTACTTGTAAGTAAGTTGCTGCAATCACAGTAATAAAGATAAAGAAGAAGGAAACCTTGTACCGCTTTAAATAATGATAGAAAAACTTACTTGCTTTAATCAAATCAGTCATGGCTACTCCTCCGTTCCTTTTTGAGTTTCAAAAATCTCTTGATATACCTGATTGTTTGCAACGAGTTCTTCATGCGTTCCTTCACCCACTAGTTTTCCTTCATCTAGTACCAAGATGCGGTCTGCTTTGACAACAGAAGCAATCTTTTGAGCGATAACGATCGTTGTCGTGTCTTTTAACTCACGATCAAGGGCTTCGCGAACCAGTTTTTCTGAACGGGCATCTAATGCACTGGTACTGTCATCTAGAATCAGGATTTTTGGCTGACCGATCACACCACGTGTGATAGATAAACGTTGCTTTTGTCCACCAGAAAAGTTACTACTACGTTCTTCGACTGGTGCTTCATAACGATCAGCTAATTTCTCGATAAATTCTTTGGCTTGAGCGATAGAAGAAGCATTTTCCATATCCTTTTCTGTTGCATTCTTGTTCCCTTGACGTAGATTCTGGGCAATCGTGCCTGAAAAAAGAATCGCTTTTTGTAAAACAAACGAGACGGTTTTTCTTAAACTATGTTCATTCACTTGTCGTAGATCAACACCACCAACTTCTACTTTCCCTTCCGTTGGATCGAACAAGCGTGGAATCAATTGTGCTAAAGTTGACTTTCCTGCTCCAGTTGCCCCAACAATACCAACCATTTCACCAGGCTCGATCGAAAAAGTGATATTTTTGAGTGTATCTGCATCATCACCAGGATAACGAAAAGACACGTTTTCAAAACGAACAGAACCAGTCAATTCTTGTTCAGGTACATCTAGATAAGTTAAATCTGGTTCAGTATCTAAGATCTCTTTGATCCGTTTTAAGGAAACAGCGGCTCTTGAAGTCATCATCATCATCATACCGCCGATGATGATCGCCATCATGATCTGCATCAAATAGTTCATAAATGAAGCAATACCACCAATCAGGGTTGGATCATCTTTTGCAAGATCACTGACGAAGAAGATTGCTCCCACCACAGCTAAGTTCGCAGCTAACATAAATGAGGGGATCATGACTGAAAATAATGTTCCAACAATGATATTGTGCTTCGTTAAATCTTCACTGACTTTACTAAATTCATTCAACTGATTTTCTTCTTGGACAAACGATTTGACTACTCGAATCCCCATTAGATTTTCTTTTGCGATACTATTAACTTTATCGATCAGTTTTTGGATGATCATAAAGTGCTTGCCCATACGTGTAAAGGACAGTGCTGTGATCAAGAATACAGTAACGATCAAAAGAACGATGATCCACCACAACTGAGGCATTGTTGCCATCGCAAGAATAAATGCACCAATAAACAGAAACGGGATACGGAACAAAGATTGCAAAGAAATCATAACTAAGTTTTGGATCTGCGTAATATCGTTCGTTAAGCGCACCACTAAATTTCCAGCAGAAAACTGTTCAATATTACCAAATGAGAAGGTCTGGATCTTGCGAAACGCTTCCTCCCGGATATCTGCACTGACACCCTGTGCGACTTTAGCAGAAAATATCGTGTTCGTGACTCCAGCTGCTAAACCTAGGAGTGCTAAACTAATCAAAGAAATGCCAATCGTGCGCATTTCATCGCTGTCTTCTGTAATGATTGCTTCTAATACTTGTTGCAACAACTTAGGTTGCCAAAGCGTAGCTGTCACCATAAGTGCGACAGAAAGCAAAGAAACAAAAACAGCTAATCGATAGTTTTTTACATGTTTTAAAATAAGCTTCATATTTGTGACTTACACCTCTCTTTTTTTATAATAAATCGTCCTATTTTATAATTCGTAAAAATAGACCGACTAACAATTTACCATGTTTGAAAAAAGAAATCAACCTGTAATTTTTTAACGCTGGAACTACTTTTATAATAGAAAGAAACTTTAAAGTATCTGTTTTTAAATACACCTTCTTTCTTCTTGAGTTTATCTTCCTCTCACTATAAAAGGTACGTTATAGAATTCTTCTTTATTATGCTTATTTCCAATCCGTTTAGCACCTATCTTGCTCGCCACAATAAAAAAGAAGTGATCTTGATCGATCACTTCTGCATTTCTTCTACCATTCATAAGTAGACTTATTCTCGTTCTCTTGTCCAAGGGAGATCTAAAGATAAACTAGCGGCAAATTCTTTATAGGCTGTTCTTTCTTTCTGTCTTGTAGCACGGCGTTCCTCGTACCCACTGCAAACTAATTGCTCTTCCTCGGTTTCAGGAATGACATGTGGCACCGTAAATTCTTTTTCAAGGTTCATATGTGAAGGAACCGCAACGAATGTCGTAAAACAAGTAGCAGCCAAATAGCGTTCACCTGTCGTTAAGTTTTCACCGATGATCTTCACAAAAACCTCCATTGATTTCTTATGGGCACCAGACACATAAGATTCCACACAAACGGAATGATTTTCATGCAAAGGCTTCAAAAAATTCAAACTATCTAAAGAAGCAGTGACTGCCCCTCTGCGACAATGACGGGTGACCGAAATCGATGCTGCATCATCGATCATTGCCATTAATTTCCCTCCAAAAAGATACCCAAATGGATTCAAATCAAAGGGAAAAATCCGATGTGTTTGGATAACCATCGAGTCTTTGCAATACTTTGTTTCTTCCATACGGTGTCAGCTCCTTTTGTTGAACAACCAAGCGAGCGCTCGTTGGATCCATTGATCCCAAAAAATCCAATCATGTTCCCCAGGACCATGTTCAAATGTCACATCGATGTTGTTTTCTTTTAAAATTTCTGCCATTTCTTGGTTGGCTTGATAGAGAAAATCGGATTCACCACAAGCAAGATACATACGTGGTGGTTCTTTGTCACTTTTTGCTAAGGTTTCAACAAGGTAAGCTGGATCATTTACTGAACCTTGGATGCTATCTAGTGGACCAAAAATTCCTTCCCAGAACTTGGCTTGACGGATCATCAATAAGTCGTCCATTCGATTACCAACCGACACCGCACCTGAGAGAGAAATAATAGCTGAGAAACGTTCGGGCTTTGCTAACCCCAATTTCAACGCACCATATCCACCCATTGAAAGACCGGCTGCATACGTTTTTTCTCTTTTCGTTGTCAGTTGTGGGAACAATTCGTGACAGATTTCTGGTAATTCTTCTGAGATAAACGTCCAGTACTTCATATCATACGTTGTGTCTGTGTACCAACCTAAATCCGTTGATGGCATGATGACGGCTAACCCGTAATCCGCCGCATATCTTTCAATGGAAGTCCGCCGTTGCCAAACACTATGATTACCTCCCATACCATGTAACAGGTAAAGCACTGGAACATCCGTCAGATTTGCCGATGTACTTGTCCCAATCACTTTTTTGGTTGTCTGAGGTAAGATCACATTTAGATTGACTTCCATTTCTAATACGTTTGAATAAACATTTGCTTGGATAAATGCCATATGTTTTTCGCCTTCTTTACTTTATTCAGATCGTTTTTCTGACAACAATCTGTAAATTTACTTGTATTCTTTTATTGTAGCATTTTTTTGACGAATTAAAAATGTTAGCCCTAGCGCGATGATGACTAATAATAAGCCTACCAGATAGACTTGGTGTAACCCATGATACAAAATTTCTCGTAATGGTGTTAATATTTCTGCGTCAATCATTTTTGCTGTTTGTGGATTGACTAATTTGTTCATGATGTCCGGATCGTCTGTCAATTGTTTGGCAGCAAGTTCAGCTTGCGTGACTCGGTTGATCAATAATCCAAAAACTGCGACCATCACTGTTTGCCCAATGGTGCGGACTAACGTATTAAACGAAGTGGCAACACCCATTTGTTCTGAAGGCACACTGTTTTGTGCGCTGACAGTCGATGTTGTCATTGTGATCCCTAAGCCGACACCGATGATCGTTGAAATCAGGAAGAACCATAAAAAATTACTTTGAAATGGCATCAGCCAAAGTCCTGCACCACCGACAATGGTGATGAACAACCCGATACGTAACACTCGATAGGTGGTCATCTGGGTCATCCACTTACTTGCTAAGAACGAACCAACCATCCAAACAAGAGAAAGTGGTGCCAAAACTAATCCACCAATTGCCGCATTAAGTCCTAATACTCCTTGCATCCACATTGGGATATAGACATCGATCCCCATTAAAAAACCACTTGCTAAAGCTGCTGCTGCATTCACAACGACAAAAAGCGGGTTTTTGAATAGGTGAAGCATGATGACAGGATCTTCTGCTCGTTTTTCGGCGAACAGGAATAAGAAAAAGAATAAAACACTACCTATTAATAATCCCAACACAAATGGTGTCAGCCCTTGATCACCTAGTAATTGAAAACCTAGTAACAGCAAAACCAACGTAAACATCAAACTAAAACTACCTTTAAGATCCATTGGTTTCGCTTCACGAGTTGTTTTTGGTTCATTGAGATAGAGCCAAATCAGCACCATCAGTAATAACCCGATCGGCACATTGATGAAGAAAATCCAGTGCCAACTCAATGCTTCTACAACAAACCCACCAGCTAATGGACCAAACACACTAGCGATTCCCCAAGCTGAACTATTCAACCCTAACACTTTTGCTCGTTTTTCAATCGTGTATAAATCGCCAATGATCGTCAATGCGACTGGCATCATTGCTCCTGCACCCATCCCTTGAATTGCCCGCGAAATAATCAAGCCAAGCATAGATTGAGAAAGCCCACAAAAAAGTGAACCGATAATAAATAATAGCGTACCGAAAATAAAAATCGGTTTTCTTCCAACTTTATCTGCAAGTTTCCCATAGATGGGTGTCAACATGGCATTCGTCAATAAATAAATCGAAAACACCCAGTTCATCATTTCCATGCCGTGCAGTGAACCAACGATCGTTGGCATTGCAGTCGTAACGATTGTCCCCTCAATCGCCGTCATAAATGTAGCGATGAACACGCAGATCGTTACGACTTTCACGTTTGTTTTTCTTTCCATTCTCAAGCCCACTCCTTATCGTAACTTCCGTTATTTAAATGGCATCATCTGCCTAATAAACTTCGACTCTGCTAAAAAAGCCAAAATACTCTAAAAGTAGCATAAGCTACTTTCGAATATCCCGGCTTACTGGTCTACATTTGATGTGCGTCACACGCAGCGAACACATTCAATTCAAACATAAATTATTTAGCTAAACTAGCTTTTAATGCATCTACTTTATCCGTTTTTTCCCATGGCAAGTCAACATCTGTACGTCCAAAATGACCATATGCAGCTGTTTGTTTATAGATTGGACGACGCAAATCAAGCATTTCGATGATTCCCGCAGGACGTAAGTCAAAGTTTTCTCTTACCGCAGCAATCAACGCTTCTTCTGGCACTTCTGCCGTTCCAAAGGTATTGATTGAGATCGAAACAGGTTGAGCGACACCGATTGCATAAGCCAATTGGACTTCTACTTTACGAGCAAGTCCTGCTGCTACGATATTTTTCGCAATGTAACGTGCCGCATAACTTGCTGAACGGTCAACTTTCGTTGCATCCTTCCCAGAGAAAGCACCGCCGCCATGACGGGCATATCCACCATACGTATCAACAATGATTTTTCGTCCTGTCAATCCAGCATCTCCTTGAGGTCCGCCGATCACAAAACGTCCAGTAGGGTTAATATAATATTTTGTTTGTTCGTCCAGTAGTTCTGCTGGAATAACTTCTTTGATCACTTTTTCAATGACATCTTGACGAATCGTTGCATTATCAACTGCATCATCATGTTGTGTCGAAATAACGATCGTATCAACTCTTTCTGGTTGTCCTTGGTCATTATATTCTACAGTGACTTGTGATTTTGCATCTGGGCGCAAATATGTTAATTCTTTTGATTTACGCAATTCAGCTAAACGTCGTACTAAGCGATGACTTAAGGCAATTGGTAATGGCATCAATTCTGGTGTTTCGTCCACTGCAAAACCAAACATCAATCCTTGGTCACCAGCGCCGATTTCATCTAATAAATCTCTTTCTTTTTCGTCACGGATCTCAAGTGCTTCATCCACCCCTTGAGCGATATCTGGTGACTGCTCGTCAATTGCTGCCAATACTGCTACAGTGTCACCATCAAAGCCGAACTTTGCACGAGTATAACCAATCTCTTTGACTGTCTCACGTACTACTTTTTGGATATCCACATATGCTGTTGTAGAGATTTCGCCAAATACTAAAACTAGCCCCGTCGTTACAGACGTCTCACAAGCTACTCTTGCATTTGGGTCTTGTTCTAGGATCGCATCTAAAATCGCATCACTGATTTGATCAGCGACCTTATCCGGATGTCCTTCTGAAACAGATTCTGATGTAAATAAATGTCTTTCTACCATAATTATGATTCCCCCTAGTTAAATTCGGTTACAAGGCATCTCCGTTCGTACGGATCCTCTCGGGAACTTGCAACGAGTCAAGTATAGCAGATAAACAGATTTTACGCTCGTTTTTTCGTAGTTCTTTAGAAAAAAAATGGCAACTTTCAATAATAAGCGACATTTAACCTCAACTGAGTTAGCAAGCTGACGCAAAAGCTTTTTACCTATCTTTTATTATACTAGTTTGCCTATCCTTTTGATTATTTTGTCACCGTGACTTGCTTTTTACATTTGGTTTTCTTACTAACGGAACATTGATTTTTGACCGCCGATGCCTGTTTGCTGCGATGAATCATTGTAGCAAATTGGTTGGTCAAAGGAGCCGAAGCACCTGTTGCGACTCCAGCAGGCGTCAGCTGGGATTGAGAAACTTTAGCAAACGAATCGACGGTTGACTGACTCTCTACCTGATAGGAACATGTTTTGGATTCGATGCCAATCCGTTCGCAAATGTGACTTTCTATTTCTTTATTCTTTTCTACAAGGCAAGCAATAAAATATTTAGCCATTTCTTTTGCTACTGGGATCTTGATATATGGCAGTCTTTCTTCTAGCATTTTTAGTTCATTGACGTTGCTTTGCAATTCTTTGTATAAATCAGAGGTTGCTATCACGCAGATTTCTTTGCCTAATAATGTACCTGTTGGTCCCACAGATTGTATGATTTTTCCTTTCAGAAAGCAATCAAAAATAAGCGGGATTCTCCCCCCATTATTCATTATTTCATCAATATAAAGATCATTACCAAATAAGATGCGTATATCTCCGTAGCGAGAGTATTTATGTAAATCTCCATTTCCTGCCTCACTTTGTTTCGATTGATTTTTTCGATAAATATAATACCCAAAGAGATAGTCAAAATTTAAGTTCCATTCTTGATTATCTCCCTTCATGGCTTCAACAAATCGACGTTTCATCTCTAAAGATGCGAGGTCTTGCACTTCCGTATTCCATTTAGGCGTTATTCGATCCGATAGCTGTAAATCAAATAGATCTTTTTTACAATGGAACAATGCCACTCTTAGTGCAGCTTCCATTTCAATGATCCCACAATTACCTGTTGTTTGAGGTGCGAGTTTTATCGTTGGGATCTCCTTGAATCTATGTGAGAGTGATTCGATTCGTTTTAATATCCCATAGGGTTTAAATTCATAAAAATCTCGCGCAGAGAACAGCACTCGGCTGAACTCTTGGATTTTATCCATCGGTATTTTAACGTAAGATAAAGCACCAGTTTTCAGTGTTTCTTCTTTATCTACTTGCATCACCATGAACTCATTTTCTCTCTTATATACAATCAAACCTGATATGTGTCCATTTCTTACCGGATCTAGCATCTTAAAACAAGCTGGAATCAGTAAAAAGTCGGTTGAATCATTATTTCGTAATTTTTCCAACATACTTTGAATACTATTTGCCTGTTTTAGTTGATTCAGTTCGTTTGATTGGTTTAAAGAAGCAATAATATTTGCTTGCCTTTTTTCATCGATAAAAAAACCATCTTTATCAGTTTCGATCATTTTGATATAGGTCGAAAAAAGTAATTCATAAACCTCTGGAAAAAGAAAACTATCATCATTTCTTTTTAACGATAACGTTAAAGCGAGCATGTCCATCCTTCTTGTAAAATCCTGTTTTTGCTTTTGTTTCAATTCTTCTTTTTTAATAAAATTACTCCGATCTTTTTGTTCTAAGTTCATTGGTAGAACCTTTTGCCATTGACTTTCTCTTTTCAAATCGGACTGCTTTCTTTGCATCATAATCCGCCGTTTTATTTCGCTGTTGATATCGTCATATCGGTCATCCAACCTTGAAAGGATACGTTTTGTCATTTCTTTTGCTACAGGACTTTTGATCATTGTTAACCGATCTTCATACATCTGCATCATTATTCCATCAAGATAGAGTGTTTCTGTTAACTTTTTGAATTTGACTTGAGTAAGCACTTGATCATACAGTAACGCTGTCGGCTGAACTGCCCATTCAAGTCTATTTTTTAGGATTGCTTCGTTTGAGGTTTGATCTTTTCCATTTGTAGCGATCATTGTAAGGATATAAGGGCCCCTAGCAAAAATATTTTGTATACTTCTGTTCCACCATTCATGTTGGTTATTACTCGGTAAGAGTGGATTTATCCTCTTCTCCCCTATCCGATATAAGTAATAGTCAAAAACATGATCAAATACTTCATTCCACGTTTTATTCTCTCCTTTTACTGCTTCAAGAAATCTTTTTCGCATTTCTAGATTCGCCTGATTGACAAAAGGATTCCATACAGGCGTTACTTTTCCAGCAGTATCCAATGAAAAGATATCGGTTCTGCAATGAAACAATAGGACTTTTAATGTATCTTCCACTTCCTTCGTTTTGCTATGATCCATTCCTTGTCTTCCTATTGTTAAAGCAGGGATTACTTGGAAGCCCTCAGAGAGCAACTCGATGTCCTTAAGTAAAGAAAATGGTCTGGGATTTAAAGAGTCCCGTTCAAAATAAATGATTTTACTTAGCATTTCTGCCTTTGCTACTGGAATCTTCGCATAAGATACTTGACCACTACTGAACTGTTCTTCGCTATCTACTTTGACCACAATCAACTTATTTTCTTTCTTATAAACAATCAATCCAAAAAACTGTGGAGAAACATGTTCATCTTCAACTAGATTCGTCAATACGGAAAAAAGCATAAAATCAGTTGGATCATCGCTCCTCATTTTTCCAAAAGCCTCCCAAAGCAAGGTATGATTCTTGTATGTAAGAAAATCCTGTGATCGTTGCAATGACTCAACCACTTTTGATTGTTTTTGTTTCTCTAAAAAAAAATGGTCAACATCGGTCTCGATCATTTTTTTGTAGGTCGAAAAAAGCAACCTATATTTTTCTAGTGAAATTAACTTTCTATCTTCGTTTAATGATAATGTCGTCGCTAACATGTCTAATCTTTTTATAAAATCATTTTTATTTCCACTCGTTTCTCTAGTTACCTCATTCACTATGCTACCTCCAATGATTCTATTATTTACATACTCATCCACCTCTAAGAGTATAGTATTTCCGCATTTAAATTTTTCCCACTTATTTTGAAATCACGAAAAAGTGCTTTTTCATAACATCTTAGCTCGCCATAAGAATCACCTCATATCAAACTAGTAGCTATGACCAAAGTGCTGTAAGCGGATATGAGCAAGCTATTTAAATAGTTTTTTTAGTAAAAAATATAAAAACAACTCGCTTTCACTTGGCATAAATTCAGTTCAAACTCATTCATGGCTCTCGTCGAATACCAAAAAAGAGCAATACGTCAATTATGCAGTCTGAACCGCCCCCAAAAGTTAGAACAAAAATCTATTTTTTTGGTGATCACTACAAAAATCATTCAAACCAATTTAGTAAAAAAGAGCAAAAAAAAAGATACTCTCAAAAGTATCTTCGATGACCCGTACGGGATTCGAACCCGTGTTACCGCCGTGAAAGGGCGGTGTCTTAACCGCTTGACCAACGGGCCAGGTAAAAATATGAAAATAATGGGCCTAAATGGACTCGAACCATCGACCTCACGCTTATCAGGCGTGCGCTCTAACCAGCTGAGCTATAGGCCCATAAAAACTAAAGCGGGTGACGAGAATCGAACTCGCGACAACAGCTTGGAAGGCTGTGGTTTTACCACTAAACTACACCCGCAGTATGGCGCGGGACAGAATCGAACTGCCGACACATGGAGCTTCAATCCATTGCTCTACCAACTGAGCTACCGAGCCAAACGGTTCCGACGGGAATCGAACCCGCGATCTCCTGCGTGACAGGCAGGCATGTTAACCCCTACACCACGGAACCAATGTTTTTAGTTTTTAATTGCGGGAGCAGGATTTGAACCTACGACCTTCGGGTTATGAGCCCGACGAGCTACCAGACTGCTCCATCCCGCGATAATATAAAAAAGGAGGATAAGGGATTCGAACCCTTGCACGGTTTTACCCGCCTGACGGTTTTCAAGACCGTTCCCTTCAGCCGGACTTGGGTAATCCTCCAATATAAAGCTAATGACCCGTACGGGATTCGAACCCGTGTTACCGCCGTGAAAGGGCGGTGTCTTAACCGCTTGACCAACGGGCCAGATAAAAATGAAACGGAGAAGGAGGGATTTGAACCCTCGCGCCGGTTTCCCGACCTACACCCTTAGCAGGGGCGCCTCTTCAGCCACTTGAGTACTTCCCCAAAACCATTAAGATTTTGAATAAATGGGCCTAAATGGACTCGAACCATCGACCTCACGCTTATCAGGCGTGCGCTCTAACCAGCTGAGCTATAGGCCCATAAAAACTAAAAGCGGGTGACGAGAATCGAACTCGCGACAACAGCTTGGAAGGCTGTGGTTTTACCACTAAACTACACCCGCGTGGCGGTCCCGACGGGAATCGAACCCGCGATCTCCTGCGTGACAGGCAGGCATGTTAACCCCTACACCACGGAACCAATGTTTTTAGTTTTTAATTGCGGGAGCAGGATTTGAACCTACGACCTTCGGGTTATGAGCCCGACGAGCTACCAGACTGCTCCATCCCGCGATAATATGAAAAGGAGGATAAGGGATTCGAACCCTTGCACGGTTTTACCCGCCTGACGGTTTTCAAGACCGTTCCCTTCAGCCGGACTTGGGTAATCCTCCAATATGAAATACAACGTCGCTATGGACCTTGTAGGACTCGAACCTACGACCGGACGGTTATGAGCCGTCTGCTCTAACCAACTGAGCTAAAGGTCCAGGCTCTTAAATAATCGCGGCGGAGGGGATCGAACCCCCGACCTCCCGGGTATGAACCGGACGCTCTAGCCAGCTGAGCTACACCGCGAAAAAAAGTATTCATTATTTAAATGAAATGGAGCCTAGCGGGATCGAACCGCTGACCTCCTGCGTGCAAAGCAGGCGCTCTCCCAGCTGAGCTAAGGCCCCTTGAAACTATTTACTAATCGGGAAGACAGGATTCGAACCTGCGACCCCTTGGTCCCAAACCAAGTGCTCTACCAAGCTGAGCTACTTCCCGTAAAACTAACGCGCCCAAGAGGAGTCGAACCCCTAACCTTTTGATCCGTAGTCAAACACTCTATCCAATTGAGCTATGGGCGCATATTTGTAATGCCGAGGACCGGAATCGAACCGGTACGGTGATCACTCACCGCAGGATTTTAAGTCCTGTGCGTCTGCCAGTTCCGCCACCCCGGCGCGTAGTACATTGGCAAAGCGGAAAACGGGGTTCGAACCCGCGACCCCCACCTTGGCAAGGTGGTGCTCTACCACTGAGCTATTTCCGCGTATTTACGATGCCGGCTAAAGGACTTGAACCCTCGACCCTCTGATTACAAATCAGATGCTCTACCAACTGAGCTAAGCCGGCGTAAAAAAATAGAAACAATCATATGATGCGGGTGAAGGGACTTGAACCCCCACGCCGTAAGGCGCTAGATCCTAAATCTAGTGCGTCTGCCA
>NZ_JBIORA010000001.1:2812500-3000000 GCF_051714005.1 Enterococcus sp. AZ171
CTCATCCCCGCACTTTTCAACGTACGTGGGTTCGGTCCTCCAGTGCGTTTTACCGCACCTTCAACCTGGACATGGGTAGATCACATGGTTTCGGGTCTACGACTACATACTCAAACGCCCTATTCAGACTCGCTTTCGCTGCGGCTCCGTCTCTTCAACTTAACCTCGCATGCAATCGTAACTCGCCGGTTCATTCTACAAAAGGCACGCCATCACCCATTAACGGGCTTTGACTTGTTGTAGGCACACGGTTTCAGGTTCTATTTCACTCCCCTTCC
This sequence comes from Enterococcus sp. AZ171, assembly GCF_051714005.1. NCBI lineage: Bacteria > Bacillati > Bacillota > Bacilli > Lactobacillales > Enterococcaceae > Enterococcus > Enterococcus sp. AZ171. The sequence goes on from NZ_JBIORA010000001.1 coordinate 2,812,779, forward strand.
GGGGTGCTTTTCACCTTTCCCTCACGGTACTGGTTCACTATCGGTCACTAGGGAGTATTTAGCCTTGGGAGATGGTCCTCCCGGATTCCGACGGAATTCCTCGTGTTCCGCCGTACTCAGGATCCTCCTAGGTGCCTTCCAAATTTCATCTACGGGGCTTTCACCCTCTCTGACTGACTTTTCCAAGTCATTCGACTATCTGAAAGAACTACCATATTGGAGTCCTACAACCCCAATGAGCAAGCTCATTGGTTTGGGCTTTTCCCGTTTCGCTCGCCGCTACTCAGGGAATCGAATTTTCTTTCTCTTCCTGCAGGTACTTAGATGTTTCAGTTCTCTGCGTCTACCTCGTATACGCTATGTATTCACGTATACGTAACATCCTACAAAAGATGCTGGGTTCCCCCATTCGGAAATCTCTGGATCATAGCTTACGTACAGCTCCCCAAAGCATATCGGTGTTAGTCCCGTCCTTCATCGGCTCCTAGTGCCAAGGCATCCACCGTGCGCCCTTATTCACTTAACCTTATCAACCTTACGGTTGGGTTTTGATCTTTCTTCTAGCGATAGAAGTCCAATCAAGAAAAATAAGCAATTGAACTTATTAAAAAACTCATTCAACGCGGTGTTCTCGGTTTGTATTACTTACATTTTTACTTCAATATCCAGTTTTCAATGAACAAAATTTTGAGAGTAGACCTCTCAAAACTGAACAAAGTATCGACAAACGTGTGTAGTCTCCGTAATATTCCTTAGAAAGGAGGTGATCCAGCCGCACCTTCCGATACGGCTACCTTGTTACGACTTCACCCCAATCATCTATCCCACCTTAGGCGGCTGGCTCCAAAAAGGTTACCTCACCGACTTCGGGTGTTACAAACTCTCGTGGTGTGACGGGCGGTGTGTACAAGGCCCGGGAACGTATTCACCGCGGCGTGCTGATCCGCGATTACTAGCGATTCCGGCTTCATGTAGGCGAGTTGCAGCCTACAATCCGAACTGAGAGAAGCTTTAAGAGATTAGCTTAGCCTCGCGACTTCGCGACTCGTTGTACTTCCCATTGTAGCACGTGTGTAGCCCAGGTCATAAGGGGCATGATGATTTGACGTCATCCCCACCTTCCTCCGGTTTGTCACCGGCAGTCTTGCTAGAGTGCCCAACTAAATGATGGCAACTAACAATAAGGGTTGCGCTCGTTGCGGGACTTAACCCAACATCTCACGACACGAGCTGACGACAACCATGCACCACCTGTCACTTTGCCCCCGAAGGGGAAGCTCTATCTCTAGAGTGGTCAAAGGATGTCAAGACCTGGTAAGGTTCTTCGCGTTGCTTCGAATTAAACCACATGCTCCACCGCTTGTGCGGGCCCCCGTCAATTCCTTTGAGTTTCAACCTTGCGGTCGTACTCCCCAGGCGGAGTGCTTAATGCGTTAGCTGCAGCACTGAAGGGCGGAAACCCTCCAACACTTAGCACTCATCGTTTACGGCGTGGACTACCAGGGTATCTAATCCTGTTTGCTCCCCACGCTTTCGAGCCTCAGCGTCAGTTACAGACCAGAGAGCCGCCTTCGCCACTGGTGTTCCTCCATATATCTACGCATTTCACCGCTACACATGGAATTCCACTCTCCTCTTCTGCACTCAAGTCTCCCAGTTTCCAATGACCCTCCCCGGTTGAGCCGGGGGCTTTCACATCAGACTTAAGAAACCGCCTGCGCTCGCTTTACGCCCAATAAATCCGGACAACGCTTGCCACCTACGTATTACCGCGGCTGCTGGCACGTAGTTAGCCGTGGCTTTCTGGTTAGATACCGTCAAGGGGTGAACAGTTACTCTCACCCTTGTTCTTCTCTAACAACAGAGTTTTACGATCCGAAAACCTTCTTCACTCACGCGGCGTTGCTCGGTCAGACTTTCGTCCATTGCCGAAGATTCCCTACTGCTGCCTCCCGTAGGAGTTTGGGCCGTGTCTCAGTCCCAATGTGGCCGATCACCCTCTCAGGTCGGCTATGCATCGTGGCCTTGGTGAGCCGTTACCTCACCAACTAGCTAATGCACCGCGGGTCCATCCATCAGCGGCACCGTAAAGCGCCTTTCAAAACGAAACCATGCGGTTTCGATTGTTATACGGTATTAGCACCTGTTTCCAAGTGTTATCCCCTTCTGATGGGCAGGTTACCCACGTGTTACTCACCCGTTCGCCACTCCTCTTTTCCCGGTGGAGCAAGCTCCGGTGGGAAAAGAAGCGTTCGACTTGCATGTATTAGGCACGCCGCCAGCGTTCGTCCTGAGCCAGGATCAAACTCTCATAATATGCTAGTTCCTCACAGCGAAAGCTGATGTGGAACTGTAGTTCGAATTTTACTTTCGAACATCATATAGTTCATTTGTTAAGCTCAATTGTTTGCTAGCATATTGCTTGCTTGTTAAAAATGTTTGTTGTCTTGAATTGAATCAAGACGCCCTACACATTTGGTTTGTCTTACTTTGTTCAGTTTTCAAAGGTCTACGTGATAATTGAAACACAACTGTCTCAGCTTATCATTTGTGATTGCCGTAGCAACTTTTATATCTTAGCAAACTCTCGGATAATTGTCAACTATTTTTTAAAAGTTTTTTTGAACTCGTTTTTCACGAGGTCGTTTTAGCAACTCACTTATCATAACTCATCGTTTGTTATTTGTCAACAATTAATTTTGTTTTTTTCTTTGCGAAATCAACGTTTATCTATTGTCGTTCACAAGCGACTTGGTTATCTTATCATGTGTCGTCCCACACGTCAAGAACTTTTTTATGATCATTCAGAAGTTATGAAACTTAACTTTTGAACAAATAATAATATACCAACTAAAATCTTATTGGTCAACGAATTTTTTTGTGTTTTTTCAAGTTTTTTAGTTATACGATTAATATGATAAAAAGCGATATAAACATTCGTTTTTTACATGGTATAAAGAGATTGAAAACCTTTATCTATATAAATCATTCGCTATTGCAACTGTGTTGAAACTTCTATAAAGCAGACCCATTTCTAATGGTTCCGTTTTCTTTTTTATATCTATCTTATCCCTTGCCATAACTTTCTCTGAATTGGTTCATTGATACGCATTTACTTAAAAATTAGTTTCAATAAAGTCTTAAATATAGAACCAGATTTCAAGCAAAGTTATCTCATTTTTTCTCTAAAAAATAAACCGACAGCAGCTAGAAATAAAAATCATTTCTGGCTATTGTCGGTTTGGTTCCCTAAACAGGTTGTTTCTATTTATGTCTCAGATTTAACGCATGGTTGGAAACAGTAATACGTCACGGATCGATTGAGCATCGGTCAATAGCATGACTAGACGGTCGATTCCGATACCTAGTCCGCCAGTTGGTGGCATACCATATTCTAGCGCTTCTAAGAAGTCTTCGTCTAAACCATGTGCTTCATCGTTTCCAAGCTCGCGTTCTTTTTCTTGCGCTTCAAAACGTTCTCTTTGATCGATTGGATCATTCAGCTCAGTAAAGGCATTAGCAAATTCTTTACCTGTGATGAACAATTCGAAACGGTCAGTAAAACGTGGGTCTTCAGGATTTTTCTTCGCCAATGGAGAAACTTCTACTGGATGTCCATAGACAAAAGTAGGTTGCACTAAAGTTTCTTCCACAAACGCTTCAAAGAATTCATTGATGACGTGACCAACACCCATTGCTTCTGTCACTTCAACTTGGTGTTCTTTTGCAATCGCTAGTGCTTCTTCTAAGGTCATTTCTTTCCAGAAATCAACACCTGTATGCTCTTTGATTGCATCGACCATATGCACACGTTTGAAATCACTCTCTAAGTCAACTGCTTGACCTGCATAAGTGATTTTAGCTGTTCCTAATACTTTTTCAGCTGCATTACGGATGATACCTTCTGTCAAGTTCATCACATCTTGAAAATCAGTATATGCAGTGTATGCTTCAAGCATCGTGAACTCAGGGTTATGAGTCGTATCGATTCCTTCATTACGGAATACACGGCCGATCTCATAAACTTTTTCCATACCACCAACGATCAGACGTTTCAAATGAAGTTCTAGCGCAATACGTAGATATAGATCCATATCTAACGCATTGTGATGTGTGATAAACGGACGTGCTGCTGCTCCACCGGCTTCATTATGCAAGACTGGTGTTTCAACTTCGATATAGCCGTTCCCATCTAAATAGCGACGGATCTCACTAATGATTTGACTGCGTTTCATGAAGCGGTCAAAACTATCTCTATTACTTACTAAATCAAGGTAACGCTGTCTGTATCGTTGCTCGATGTTCGTTAATCCATGATATTTATCTGGTAATGGACGAAGTGCTTTTGATAAAATGACGATTTCAGAGGCTTTGATCGATACCTCACCTGTATCAGTTTTCATGATTTCTCCAGTTACGCCAAAGAAATCTCCTAAGTCAGCATGTTTGAATACTTCATAAGCTTCTTCACCTACTCGGTCTTTGCGTACGTAGATTTGGATTTGGCCTTCTCTGTCTTGCAGATGGGCAAATCCAGCTTTACCTTTTCCACGGCGTGTCATCATACGGCCAGCAACACTCGCTGTCAATGCCATCTCCGCCAATTCTTCTTTTGTACGTGGATCAAATAATTCGTGCAATTCTTGGGAATTATGTGTACGCTCAAATCGCTTACCAAATGGATCGATCCCATTTTCTCTCAATTGCTCCATTTTTTCACGACGAACAATCATTTGATCGTTTAAATCTTCTAATTGATTTTGTTGTTCCTCAGTCACAAAAGTTCCTCCATTCTCATCTTATTCTCTTCCTTATAATGCCAATGAAACGCAAAAAAAGCAAGCCGAACTTAGTGTTTCGGCTTGAATTTCGCAAAAAACTTAGAATAACTTCCTAAGATTGAAGTGATAATTTTTCACTTTTTTCAACCAATTGGTCAAGCAGTTCATTGATTTCATGCTGTTTCTCAGTCTTATTGATCGCTAATTTGATCTTGGCTGCACGTGAGATACCTTTTAGATAGTAGGAAGCGTGAGTCCGAAACTCACGACAGGCGATGGTTTCTCCTTTTAAATCAACTAAACGTTCTAGATGTAATTTTGCAGTAGCGATTTTTTCGCGTGCGGTTGGTTCCGGAATCAGCTCTCCAGTTTCTAAATAATGTTGTGTCCGATGGATCATCCAAGGATTCCCTAAAGCAGCGCGGCCGATCATGACGCCATCGGCACCCACGTATTCCAACATGCGTTTTGCATCTTCTGGCGTTTTGACGTCCCCGTTCCCCATAAAAGGGATCGTTAGATGTTTTTTGACTTCCTTTAACACTTCCCAATTGGCTTTTCCTTCATACATTTGCACACGTGTTCGTCCGTGCATGGCTACTGCACCGGCTCCAGCTGCTTGAGCGGCTAATGCGTTTTCGACAGCAAAAACATGTTCTTCGTCCCAACCAATACGCATTTTCACAGTAACTGGCACATCAACTGCCGATGCAACTGCATGAACCATTTCATAGACTTTATCAGGATCTAATAACCATTTTGCACCTGCTTCAGCTTTGATGATTTTATTGACTGGGCATCCCATATTGATATCAATGATATCTGCTGTAGTATGTTTCTCAACAAACTGTGCTGCTTCTACTAGTGTGTCTTTGTTCCCACCAAATATTTGCAAACTTAATGGATGCTCCGTTTCGTCGATATGCAGCATTTCCAATGTTTTTTTGTTGCGGAAATGAATACCTTGGTCACTGATCATCTCGCAAACGACCATTCCTGCACCAAATTCTTTGACGGTTACACGAAATGCGGCGTTCGTGATCCCTGCCATTGGTGCTACAACAACGCGATTCGGTATTTCAACGTTCCCGATTTTCCATGTGTGATCCACTTATAATCCTCCCAAGGCTTCTGTCTTCAATGCTGCTAGGTCATCTTCTGTGTAGGTATACTTACTATTACAAAATGAGCAAACTGCTTCTGCGCCATGGTCTTCATCGATCATTGCTTGGATTTCTGCTGCGCCTAAAGCAATGATTGCTTCGCCAAACTTTTCTTTCGAACAATCACATTTAAACTGCACAGGCATTTTTTCTAGTACTTGCAATTCGTCTGTTCCTAACAATCCATGCAAGATTTCTTCAGGTGTCAACCCTTCATCTAAGAGTGTAGAAATGCGTGGTGTTGTTTTCAGTTGCTCTTCGATTTTCACAATCGTTTCTTCGTCTGCTCCTGGCATGATCTGGATCATAAAACCACCCGCTGTTTTGATGGTATCATCCGTATTGACTAAGACGCTTAGCCCTACAGCTGAAGGGATTTGTTCTGAAATCGCTAAATAGTACGTGAAATCTTCAGCTAGTTCACCAGATACAATCGGTGTTTGTCCTGAAAAAGGTTCTTTTAACCCTAGATCTTTTGTCACACTGAACATCCCTTGTGTCCCTACTGCTCCACGTACATCGATTTTTCCTTCTGCGTTCAGCGGTAAACTCAGGTGTGGATTTTTGATGTACCCTTTGACATCACCTTTACCATTCGCATCAACAACGATCCCACCTGCAGGGCCATCGCCTTGGATGCGTACTGTTAATTTGTCTTCTCCTTTAACTGTCGCACCTAGCAGCAGACTGCCAACTAATGCACGGCCTAATGCTGCTGATGATGTATGCCAAGTATCATGGCGTTGCTGCGCTTCTGCGACAGTATTGGTTGCACGAACAGCATATGCTCGAACAAACCCGTCATTGGCTAATGCCTTTACTAAATAATCTTCCATTTGTATGTAACCTCATTTCCCGATTTTAAAACTCATAGTGAATCATACTAGTAACTTCCAAATTTTTCAACTTTTGAATTTGTAAATTCTACGTTTCTATTTTAATTGTCAGACACAAAAAAAGAGCTGCGACTTTCGTCACAGCTGCTTTCTTTATCTATTTTGATCATCTGAATGATTTTGTTCATCCGTTGAAGTCGATTGATTCTCATCATTCAACTCTTTTTTCGCTTCATCAAACTCATGTTTTTCTTCTGCTTGTTTTTCCGCATCTTTTTCTTCTAGTGCACGTTTTGCTTCTTCAAACGTTTGCGCTTCTTTTTCACTAGGGAAGTCTGCCGATTCTGCTCCTTCAGGCATTACACCTTTTTCAAAGAGAGATTTGATTGCTTTGGCATCCAATGTTTCAAATTCAAGCAGTTTTTCTGCGATCAGTTTGTGTTGCGCACGGTGTGCTTCGATGATTTCATGTGCTTTTTGATGTGCTTCCATCAAGATCTTGCGTACTTCTTGGTCGATTTCAAAAGCAACTTGTTCTGAGTATGCTTTCGTTTGACCATAGTCACGGCCTACGAATACTTGGTGGTTTCCTTCATATTGGACAGGACCTAAGCGATCACTCATCCCATACTCTGTAACCATACTTCTTGCTAGTGCTGTTGCTTGTTCAAAGTCATTTGATGCACCAGTAGATTGAACGTTGAAGATGATTTCTTCTGCGGTACGTCCACCTAGTAATCCAACGATTTGTTCAAACATATCTTCTTTTGTCATTAAGAATTGATCTTCTTTTGGTAAAGCGATCATATATCCACCAGCACGTCCACGCGGGATGATTGTTACTTTATGAACGACACGGGCACGACTCAAGACAAGCCCAACGATCGTATGACCTGCTTCATGGTAAGCGACCATTTCGCGTTCGCGTTTGCTGATGACACGGTCTTTCTTGGCTGGTCCAGCAATCACGCGGTCTTCTGCTTCATCGATATCAGAAGCATCGATTTTTTTCTTGTTTCGACGAGCAGCTACTAATGCTGCTTCGTTTAAGACGTTTTCTAAATCCGCACCAGCAAAACCTGGTGTTTGTTGTGCTACGACTTTCAAATCAACATCATCAGCAATTGGTTTGTTTCTTGCGTGAACTCGTAAAATCGCTTCACGGCCTTTGACATCTGGACGACCAACTAAAATTTGACGGTCAAAACGTCCTGGACGAAGCAAGGCTGGATCTAATACGTCTGAACGGTTTGTCGCTGCAATCACGATCACGCCTTCATTTCCATCGAATCCATCCATTTCAACAAGCAATTGGTTCAGTGTTTGTTCACGTTCATCGTGTCCGCCACCCATACCAGCGCCACGTTGACGACCGACAGCATCGATTTCATCAATAAAGATTATTGCTGGAGCATTCTTTTTCGCAGTTTCAAATAAGTCACGAACTCGGCTTGCACCGACCCCAACAAACATTTCAACAAAGTCTGAACCCGAAATAGAGTAGAATGGTACGCCAGCTTCACCAGCAACTGCTTTGGCAAGCAACGTTTTACCAGTTCCTGGAGGTCCTTCTAAGAGAACTCCGGCTGGAATACGTGCGCCTAATTCAATGAAGCGTCTTGGATCTTTTAGGAACTCAACGACTTCGACAAGTTCTTGCTTTTCTTCTTCCGCACCCGCTACATCAGAGAAACGAACGCGATTTGCTTTTTTGTCGGCTTCTTTTGCTTTGGATTTCCCAAAGTTCATCACACGGCCTCCGCCGCCTCCGCCGCCACCTTGTTGTCCCATCATCATATAGAAGAAGAAGACGATGATCACGATTGGCAAGAAGCTTAATAGGAGTGATACCCATACGCCGCTACTTGATTCTTCTCTGATCGTAGTTGCTACGTTGTTGTCTTTTGCCAACTCTGTGACTTGGCTCAATGTTGTATCGTTTGGCAAAATAATCGTAGTGAAGTGCGTAGTTGATGTCTCAGTAGTACCTAGAATCGATAGACCACCACTATTTGCAACTGTCTGTTGTTCTTTGTATTCACCTGAGATCTTATACACACCATTAGCAGGTTGCACCTCAAAGTTTTTGATTTTGCCTTCTTGTAATTGTTCAGTGAATTTTGAGTACTCGATATCTGACGACCGTTGGCCATTGTTACCAAAAATAAAGTAGACGACCATTACCATCGCTAAGATTACGAGGACATAATACAAGGCATTTTTCATCATGCCATTGTTTTTTTTGTTCATAGTTGTCCTCCCTATGCGTTATTTTTACTTGATAAATCTTTTATCAATCCTGACCATACTATTGTAACATAATTTATGAGAGATAGATGATTAATTTGATTGATAAACGCTCGGTTTTAGTACACCGATGTATGGAAGATTTCGATAGGCTTCTGCATAATCTAATCCATAACCTACCACAAACTCGTTTGGCACATTGAAACCAATGTAATCCGCTTCGATATCTACGACTCTGCCTTCGGGCTTATCAAGGAGTGTCACGATTTTGACTGAGTTTGCTTTACGGTATTTGAATAGATCGACTAAATAAGCAAGTGTTCTTCCGCTATCAATAATGTCTTCGACAATCAATAAATCACGGCCTTCCACATTCGTATCCAAGTCTTTTACGATTTTTACTTCACCTGATGAAACAGTTGCGTTACCGTAACTTGAAACATCCATAAAATCCAATTCTAGGTAAGCATCGATCGAACGGATAATGTCTGCCATGAATGGGACAGCACCTTTCAATACACCAACAACCAACGGATTTTTATCTTGATAATTTTCAGTTAACTCTTTTCCTAGTTCTTTACAACGAACTTGTATCTCTTCTTGCGTGATCAATACTCTCTCGATATCTTTTTCTAACATCAGGTTCTCCTTCCAATTGCTTCTTTTTGATATTTGTAAAGAAGTATGTAGTGTATTTTATCAGTTTCTACACCAATACTCAAATAAGAATGGACAAAAGGGACTAGACTCCATAGATTTCTCCCTTCATCTATAATAACCCATGAATTTTTTCGTTGTGCAACAGATATTTTTTTATCGATAAAATATCTTGACACTCTTTTGTTCAACGTCTCCGTCAATTGGATACGATCTCCCGGTTTTCGCCGATCGACCCAAAGCGATTGTTCGGCGGATAACCATAGATCATGAGTGAAGATTTCACCTGTTTCATCCAATTTCCAATCTGGAAGTTGGTCGGGTGTGTAGATCCCTAACCATTCCGACTCTCCTAACTGAATGGATTGATTCGGTATGATTTTTAACGGAGTATTTTGGTGGTTGGTTGATCGTTCCTTTTTTCTTTCATAAAGATAAAGTACTTCATAGGAACGTTCGATCACCCAGCGTTTGCCCAGATCAATCTGCCATTGTCCTGCGGCTTGTTCACATTGTTGTAACAACGTGTCAATCTGTTTTTCTTTGATCGTCACTTTCGTAATTGGAAAAACGTAATCAAAGAACGTGTAAAAGAAGAAGTAACGTTCAAAAGATTCCAAACTTTCGATCACCTTCCACGGAATAGATAAGCGCTCTTCTCTATACGTAAGATGTTCCGTGATCATCTGATGAGTATTTTTTCGGATAAATTGTTCTGCCCATTGGATTTGTTGCGAGAATTTTTGGAAATGAGCCATCGCTTGGGTATTTTCTTTTTTCAATTGTGGTACGACTAAATGACGCAGTCGATTACGTTGGACAGTTAGTTCCTGATTGGTATGGTCCTCAAAAAAAGGTAAATCTTCTGCTTCCGCATACGCATACAATTGTTCTTTACTAAATGACAACAACGGTCGAATAAGTCGCCCACCAGCAAAAGGTTGCGTTTCCTTGATTCCCGCATACGTACCTAGCTGCCCACCACGAATGATTTTCATCAAAATCGTTTCCATTTGATCATCCCCATGATGCGCTGTCATCAATGTATCATAATGATAATCTCGTACGATCTCATCAAATTTCTCATACCGAAAAGCTCGAGCAGCCGTTTCAATTCCTTGTTCCGCGGGATTCTCCCATACTTTTAAGTGGAAAGTAAGATTGTTTTTATCGCAAAAGTCAGCAAGATAGGCTGCTTCATCCGCAGAAACGCTCCGTAAGCGATGATCGATATGGACAACCCCTAGCCGAAAGCCAATTTGTTTTTGGGCGGTCATTAAGCAATCGAGTAAAACCATCGAGTCTACCCCACCGGAAACAGCAACTAGTATTTTCGCATGTTCAGACAGATAGCCACGGCGTAAGCCTCTTTTTATAAATGCTTGTTTAAACTGACTTGCTCTTCTATCCATTGGTGTCACATCCTTTTACAAAATAAAAAGAGCGGACAAAAGTCTGTGACAATTGCCTGCCCTTCAATTTCGCTTAGCTTAGCTACGGCGACCGCCACGGCCTCCGCGTTTTCCTTCTGTGTTGCGTTTTAAGGAAGTCAATCGATCATCGCTATCTTTTAAAAATGAGCTCATCAATGAATCGAAGTCTTCTTTTGTATTGGAAGGTTGGCTGCGAGAAAAAGATTTTTTCTGCGGTGCGCGTCCTCGATTATCTCGAGTTTCTTTTTGTGGATATCTCTTTTGACGATTTTCATCATTAGTTTCTACTGGTTGCTCTTGTGCTTTGCGGATAGATAAACCGATTTTCCCATCATCATTGACTGTAATGACTTTGACTGTTACCTCATCACCAACGCTCAATACATCATGAATATCCTTGATATAACCGTTTGATACTTCACTGATATGAACTAACCCTGTTTTGCCAGCTCCTAAATCAATAAATGCGCCAAAATTTGTGATTCCTGAAACTTTTCCTTGCAGTTTTGCTCCTACCTCGATTGACATAAAAAAAATGTTCCTCCTAATTATTTCCCTTTTTTTATATTACTGCTTATTGGGCAGTTGTTGAACTCGTTGTTTGTTCATCGGTGTCTGCTGAATTATCTGTCGTAGATTCAAGTATCGGGTAGACTTGCTCCCCTTCTTTTGAATAGAAAAATTTGCTTCTAGCAAGTTTTGCTACGTAATCTTCATCTTTAAGCAATTTCACGTCTTCTGTGAGTTGGTCTACATCTTTATTGATTTGTTGTAACTCTGTATCTGCTTCGACTTTTAATTCATTTAAATGATTCATTCGTTGCATATCATTAAAAATTTGGAAACCTATTACAGCGAAAATGACCAAAGCACCTAAAAAGATGGCTGCTAACCTGCGTCTACGAAAAATCAATTGGCGTTGTTGTTGTTGAAATTCGACATATTTTTTCTTTGCATACTCTGTGTCTAGTGCAGCGATTTTATTGCTTTTGTTTGCCACCTGTATTCGCTCCAATCTTTTTTGATTGTCATTCTTTATTATACCAACATCCTGAATGCTTGTCTAATCTATTTCGCTTGTGTTTTGTACTCGTGTTTCTGACAAGACTTCATACATTTTTTGTGCATCTTCTTTTTTTGTTGACTCATGCAACTCTGCTACCTTGATTTCCATCGTCTTGTTGCCAAATTGGATGTCCAATTGGTCTCCAACCTTGACATCACTGGAAGATTTCGCTAGTTTGCCATTGATTTTGATTCGTCCTTTATCCGCCACTTCCTTAGCGACAGATCGGCGCTTGATGATTCGCGAGATTTTTAAAAATTTATCTAGTCGCATCTCATGTCCTCACTTTTCTTTTTTTATTTTTTTCAAACGTAAGATTTTCTTACCAAATGGCAGTAACAGCCATTCACGGATCGTAAATAATTTTGTCCAGATCACTGCATATACAAATGTGACTACGCCTATAATGACACCGCCTAGGCTGGCAAAAAGAGCAGTCGAGCGATGGCTCACTGGACCAAACAATAAGTTTAAGAAGCCATAATACACAAACAACGCTAAGACCATCCAACCTAAACATTGGATCAATTTCTTACCAAATTTTCGTTCGTGCCAAAAACTATTGATTGCTGGAGTTTCAGTACGGACAAAATACCATAAAGTCACTGATAGTCCAAGTAATGTCGATAAACTAGCACCGACTGTTCCTAAATAACTCGTGAGAAGCGGTGTAGCTAAAGCTTTAGCAAGCAAGCCCCAACCAGCACCCTTTAGTGAGGGGCGGAAAGAGTTTTTACTTTGAGCAATGCTTTGGTACGCTTGAATAATTGCAGTTAGTCCAATGGAAAAAACAAATAGAACTAGTGTCATATTCCCAGCATAATCTTTAAACAATGCGTAATTGATATAAGGCAACAATACAGCTAATCCTACTGAAGCTGCCAATGCTAATGCAGTCGTCAGACGCAAGTAAATTTTTGCTGTGGAATAAAATTGTCCTTTGACTGCACTCGTTAGGTAGCGTGTCAATGCGGGTAAGAACGTAGCACTTAAAGCTGTAGCAATAACTAATCCTAATTGAACTAACGGTTGCCCACGATCATATACTCCTTTAGCTATTTTAGATGCTTGCTCAGATAAACCATAGATTTGTAACGCATTCTTAACAAAAAAAGAATCAATCAATTGGAAGAAGATCAATAGACCACTATAAATGGAGACTAATCCCCCTTCAATCAAGAAACGGCGCACGAGTGATTTCGCTGGCCTTCTTAAAATCGGAAAGTGGCGGAAGCTCAATGCACCACCATGGATTTTTTGTTCATAATAGTACAGTACACCATATGCACATACGCCACCAAATACTGCGCCACTCATTGCCGCTGTGCCTGTTTGATAGACTGTCCAGCCTAATCGCTTAAAGGCAATTGCGCTAAAAACAATGATTGCTACACGAACAATTTGTTCCACGACTTGCGAAACCGCTGTGGGCTCCATTAAAAATCGACCTTGAAAATTCCCACGATAATAAGATAGTCCTGGCATCAACAAAAACGTGAAGGAGACGATCCGAATCAACGGCATCAGTTGTTGATCCCCCATCATAAGAGCGATCCAGTGACTAAATGAAAATACGAAGAGCCAGAGTAAAAAGCCTGACCAAAAAACAAGGGGATAAAGATTTTTCAATGCTTGTCTTTGTTCGAAAGGGTCTTTTTTTTCTGCTACATATTTAGAGATAAACTGGGGTAGCCCCGACAAAGCGAGTGTCATCGCAATACCATAAATAGGATAAACTTGTTGATAAACATAAAAACCTTCATCGCCCACTAAGTTTTGCAATGGAATCCGATAGAGTGCGCTGAGGACTTTTGCTATAAAGGAGGCAAGCGTCAACACAAAGGCACCATGCATCACTTGACGCATTTCTTTATGATCCAAAGGTTCAGCCCCTTCCTATGCAGTCGCATATTTCTGTTCGCGCAATGCTTTGACAAATTGTTGGATTTCTTGCAACCAAACAGCAGTCGTTGTTTGAGGTGGCAAGGTCAAACGAATCATCATTTGTTCTTTTTCCACACCAAGTCCTGCTTTTAATTTTGTGGCAGTCAGCGCTTCAAATAATTGTTCAACCGTGTAGCGTTTTGTTCCCACTTTGCTCAACTTGAACACGATGGTTTGTTGTTGCTTACGAATCATCTCTAGCAATGCACGATCGCCATCCATTTTGATTTGTCCAATCGTCAACAAATGCGCGACTTCTTCAGGATATTCACCAAAACGATCCAGTAGATCTGCTTCTAATTCTTCCAACATCTCTTGTGAATCCAATTCGCGAATCCGTTTATAGATTTCGATTTTTTGGCGTTGATCTGACACATAACTTTCTGGTAGATAGGCATCGACGCTTAGATCGATCTCCACAGAAGTTTTTTCTATTTGCTGATTTTTACCTTGTTTACGAGCGACTGCCTCACTCAACATTTGAGAGTACATATCAAAACCAACAGCATCGATAAATCCATGTTGTTGCGCCCCTAGCAAGTTACCAGCACCACGGATCGATAAATCTCGCATCGCGATTTTAAATCCTGAACCCAATTCCGTAAAGTCTTTGATTGCTTGAAGACGCTTTTCGCTGACTTCATTAAGGATTTTTTGCTGTTCGTACATAAAATAAGCATAAGCGACACGATTGCTTCGTCCGACACGTCCTCGTAATTGGTAAAGCGTAGAGAGTCCCATATAATCGGCATTTTCTACGAAGAGTGTGTTTGCATTTGGAATATCCACACCAGTTTCGATGATCGTTGTCGTCACTAAGACATCATACTGTCCCTCGATAAAGTCGAATAATGTGTTTTCTAGTTGGACTTCCGTCATCTGTCCATGCGCATAGGCGATTCTCGCTTCGGGAACTAATGCTTGGATTTCTTCTACTTTACGTTCAATCGTTTCTACACGATTATATAAGTAGAAAACTTGTCCCCCACGTCCCATCTCTCGCTGAATCGCTTCTCGGATCGCACCTGGATTTTTTTCCATCACATATGTTTGGATCGGATACCGATTCGCCGGTGGTGTTTCAATCACCGATAGATCCCGTACGCCTAGCATCGACATATGCAGCGTTCGCGGAATAGGTGTCGCTGTCAAAGTCAGCACATCCACTTGCGCACGCAATTGTTTCAAACGTTCTTTGTGTTTTACACCGAAACGTTGTTCTTCATCAACGATTAATAGTCCTAAATCACTAAATTCAATATCTTTTGACAATACACGATGAGTACCCACAACAATATCTAGTTGTCCTGTTCGTAATTCTTCGATCGTTTCTTTTTGTTGTTTCTTTGTTCGGAAACGACTCAGCAAACCAACATTCACTGGGAATCCCTCAAATCGTTCCAACATCGTTTCGTAATGTTGTTGCGCCAAGATTGTTGTCGGCACAAGAAATGCCACTTGTTTACTTTCTTTGACTGCTTTAAAAGCGGCACGTAGCGCAACTTCTGTTTTCCCATAGCCGACGTCCCCCACAAGTAAACGATCCATCGGTTTTTCTTTTTCCATATCTCGTTTGATTTCCGCCGCACTTCGGAGTTGGTCATCTGTTTCCGAATATGGAAAAGCATTCTCAAATTCTTTTTGATAAGAGTCATCCGGACCAAATGCGTATCCTTTTTCTGCTTCTCTGACCGCATACAATTGGATCAAGTCATCCGCAATATCTTCGATTTTTGAGGAGATCTTACGTTTCGTTTTCGTCCATTCACTACCACCGAGTTTGTTGATTCGTGGTGTTTTCGATTCCGAAGCTACATATTTTTGGATCAAATTCAACTGCGTGACAGGAATAAATAGCTTATCATCATTTTGATAAATGATCGTCATATAATCTTGGTGGACACCGTCGACCTCTAAGGTTTCCATACCGATATATTTCCCGATCCCATGATTCGCATGGACAACGTAATCTCCAGCTTTTAATTCGTTGTAGCTTTTTAGTCGTTCTGCATTCGTTACCGTTTGACGACGTGTCTGTTTTTTTGTTGTCTTTTGAAAAATCTCTTTTTCCGTGATCGTTACGATTTTTTCTTGCGGCAACTCAAAACCTGTCATCAATGCGCCTTCGACTAATTGGACTTGTCCTTTGATCAGTTGGTCTGCTTCTGTTTCTACCACTAATATGTCTTCGTCACGCAACATTTGTTCCGCCTTACGGATACGTTCTTTCGTTGGAATGAAGATGACGACTGTCTGCTCTTGTTTGCGCCAACGATCCATTTCCGTTTTCAGCAATGGCATTTGTCCAAAGAACTGTTGCATCGTGCGATACTGGAACTGGTAAAGTGCTTGGAACCTGAGATTTCCCATTCCTTTTTGGAATAAAGAGAAAAAAGTGGTCGCAAATTTTTCTTTTTGGATGATCCCATGTACGTCTGCCACAAATTGTTGTTCAGAGAATACGCGTAACTCACTGATTTTTTGTGTATGCCATTCCGCTGCTTCTCTCTCCATTTCGCGATTCGTTTCCATGATTCGTTGGTAATCGTCCACAATCAGCAAGCTATCTTGGGGAAAATAATCCAAAATCGATAAATGTTCAGGATACAAAAGATCCGCATAGAACTTCGCTTGGTCTGTCGGGACATTACGTTGCCACTCCGAGATCAACTGACCGAAATAGTCATGCAAAAATTGTCGTTCAGTAGGTTCTGCGGTCGTTGCTAATTTCTTTTCTAAGAGGTTTTCTATTTTGTTGATACCGTCAAGCAGATTCTCTTGAGAATAAATTTGTTCACTTGTTGGTGGCAACCACACTTCTTCGATCTTTTCAATCGATCGTTGCGTATCAGCTTCGAAGTATCTCATGGAATCAATTTCGACATCAAATAATTCCACACGAACAGGGTATTCAAATGTCAAAGGATAGATATCGACAATACTCCCTCGCATACTAAATTCCCCAGGTTTTGCGACCATCTCTGTCCGCTCA
The DNA here is from genome assembly GCF_051714005.1 of Enterococcus sp. AZ171. Lineage (NCBI taxonomy): Bacteria > Bacillati > Bacillota > Bacilli > Lactobacillales > Enterococcaceae > Enterococcus > Enterococcus sp. AZ171. The sequence goes on from NZ_JBIORA010000001.1 coordinate 2,829,898, forward strand.
TACCCCATCAAGACGAGTTGTTGCGGTAATGAGTCCACGGCGATCTCGTCGCCAATCTGCCAATGTAATTGGGCATTGCTCCATGTTTCTTTATCAGGAAGACGTTTGTGCAGTGCTGCCACTGGAAGAAGATAGATTCCTGGCTCATCTTGTTGCAAACGATTCAACGTCGCTACACGTTCAGCCCGAGCTTCAGGAGAAGAAAAAGCCATTTCTGCGGAAAGCACTTCATCTACTGGAAATAAGTGGATACTTTCAGCTGGCAGAACGTGTTGCAGATCCTCTGCCAATTGGTTGACGTAATATAAATTTGGCATCAGGATAATCAGATTTTTATCCAGTTTTTTAAACGCATGTGCAAACAACAACGTCTTAGCAGATCCAGCTAAACCTGTAATCAACTGTCTAGACATCCGTTGTTCAAGATTCATGGACCATTCAGCCACTTGAGCATCTTTGCCAATCAATTGGATCATATCCATCGTTTCATTCTCCTTTCTTAATTAAATTGATTCATTGTATCTATAAAAGAATGGCCATCCAATAGAAATTCAACAGCAGCGACTGATTGATCGATGCTTTGTTCGATCAAGGGTTGCGTCTCTTTACTAAAGGGACTGAGAACATGTTGGACGACTGTTTTTTTACCTTCTGGTCGACCAATACCAACTTTTATTCGATCAAAGATCGTACTATCCAAATGAGAGATAATACTCTTGATCCCATTATGTCCGCCTGCACTTCCTTTTTGTCGTAAACGGATTTTACCGATTGCTAAATCTAGGTCATCATAAACAACCACCAACTCTTCTGGATAAATCCCAAAGTAAGTCATCAATGGACCAACCGCTCGGCCAGATTCATTCATAAATGTTTGGGGTTTGACTAATAAAATTTTCTCACCTTTGTGGAAAAATTCAGCTACTTCTGCTTCAAATGTGTTTTTCTTAAAGGTCGCTTGGTGTTTTTCAGCCAAACGATCCACCACCATAAATCCAACGTTATGCTTTGTATGTTCATATTTCTTTCCTGGGTTTCCAAGCCCTACGATCATTTTCATTTCTGCGCTCATCCAATCTTATAAACAGCACAAAAGGCTGGACTGCTCATAGGCGGTCCAGTCTTTGACTCGATTTTTTTATTATTTTAGCTCCTATTAGTATAACACACAATCCTTTGTTACAGCTAAAAAGAGAAACTTAATAAATGAAAAAATGATTAAAATTATAATTCAAAACTAATGAAATCATTGGTTTTGCTAAATAGTGAAATAACGCACATGTAAGCTTTTACATATGTTACAACCTTGTTATCTGTTATATTTTGTAACCAAATAGCGTGACAGCAGGCTTTTTCCATGTTAGCATAGGCATGGGAAAAACAAATCAATGGAAGGATTGATATAAATGACTGCAAACGCAGAAAAAAAAGATCATCAAAAAGTAATACTTGTTGGAGACGGTGCTGTAGGTTCTAGCTATGCCTTCGCTTTAGTTACACAAAATATCGCTCAAGAAGTTGGTATCATCGATATCAATACAGCAAAAACTGAAGGAGATGCGATCGACTTATCACACGCTCTAGCATTTACTTCACCTAAAAAAATCTACTCAGCATCTTATGCAGATGCACATGATGCAGACTTAGTCGTTATCACAGCTGGTGCACCACAAAAACCAGGTGAAACACGTTTAGATTTAGTAAATAAAAACTTAAAAATCAACCGCGAAGTTGTTACACAAATCGTTGACTCAGGTTTCAATGGTATTTTCTTAGTTGCTGCTAACCCAGTTGATATTTTAACTTACTCTACTTGGAAATTCTCAGGGTTCCCTAAAGAGCGCGTAATCGGTTCAGGAACTTCACTTGACTCTGCTCGTTTCCGTCAAGCACTTGCTGAATTAGTTGACGTTGATGCACGTAACGTCCATGCGTATATTTTAGGTGAACATGGAGATTCTGAGTTCCCAGTTTGGTCACATGCCAATGTTGCTGGTTTACAAATCTATGAATGGGTGAAAAATAATCCAGACGTGGATGAAGAAGCAATGGTCAACTTATTCTTCGGTGTACGTGACGCTGCTTATACGATCATCGAGAAAAAAGGCGCAACATTCTACGGTATCGCTGTAGCTTTAGCACGTATCACTCGCGCGATCTTAGACGATGAAAATGCAGTTCTTCCATTATCTGTTTATATGAATGGTGAATATGGACTAAACGATATCTATATCGGTGCACCTGCTGTCATCAACCGTCAAGGTATCCAAAAAGTCATTGAAATTCCATTAAGCGACAGCGAACAAGATCGTATGGCCGCTTCAGCAAAACAATTAAAAGATATCTTAGATGAAGCTTTTGCTAAATTGGATGCTGAATAATTAATTACTTGAGACGCTATCGTTCTCACTAAAAAAGAATACACGTTGTTCCAGAAGTAATGTCTTCGAAAACAACCTCATCTTCACAGGGAATCCTGAAAATCGACCTTCCATTTTCTAGGATTTCCTGTTTTTTTATACACTTCCGTATATAAAATCCTTGCCTAACTATCGTTATTTTTCTAAGCAGTATGTTAATTTTTATATAAAGAGGGACATCATTTCGTCTTTTACTGTAAATTATGCTATGATAGAGTCGTTACACCCTATAACTATTATTATTAAGGAGTTGCAGATATGACAAGATCTTCTCATCGAAAAAAATCAATGAATATTGGTTTGCTTTCTGTTCTCGGTGTGATTCTAGTATTAATCGGCTTTTACGCCTACCGTAGTACATATTACACGAATCGTTTTCTTCCTAAAACGGAAGTCAATTCGATCAATGTAAGTAACCTGACTATCGACCAAGCAAATGACAAGCTAAAAGAAGCTTATTCCAATAAGACGATTTCAATCAAAGAAAACGGAACGGTTTGGAAAGAGATTGCAAAGTCCGATCTTGGTTATAAAAAGGATTTTTCAACTGATCTAGCTTCCATCTTGAAAAACCAAAATGCTTGGACTTGGGGAATGAACTATGTAGCTGCGGCCGAAAAACAAGAAATCGATCCACTAAGTGCGGAACGGGAACAACTGGATCAAACGATCGAGACATTGTCTACGGAATTGACTGAATTGAATAAAGAACGTACGCCTACTGCCGATGCAACGATTGAAAAGTCTGGTGACTCATTTAAAATCAAGCCTGAAGTGAAAGGGAACACGGTCGATGTCGAAGCCGTTACGAAGGAATTGACAACTGTTGTCAATGATGGAAAAGATACAATTGATCTGACTGAGTTCCAAAAAGAACCAACGGTCACATCTACAGATAAAAAGTTGACTGAGCAGTTAACGACAATGAATAATATCGCTAAAGTAAAAGGAACTTACAGTATCAATGGTGAAACAGTTACGATCCCTTCTTCACTCATCGTTGAATGGCTCACCTATGAAGATGGAAAACCTGCGCTTGATTCAGAAAAAGTTCGTCAATATGTTAGTGAACTTGGCGAAAAATACAATACAAGTACGAATGATACTAAATTCAAAAGTACCAAACGTGGCGAAGTAACTGTTCCTGCTGGCACGTTCAGTTGGACGATCCAAACAGATAGCGAAGTAACTGCATTAACAGAAGCGATTTTAGCAGGACAAGATTTCACACGTTCACCAATTGTTCAAGGTAGTACAACTGCCGACCACCCATTGATTGAGGATACGTATATCGAAGTCGATTTAGAGAATCAACATATGTGGTTCTACAAAGATGGGAAAGTAGCACTTGAAACAGATATCGTTTCAGGAAAACCTTCTACCCCTACTCCTCCTGGTGTCTTTTATGTCTGGAATAAAGAAGAAAATGCAGTATTAAGAGGAACGAACGATGATGGTACACCATATGAAAGTCCAGTGAACTATTGGATGCCAGTCGATTGGACAGGTATCGGTATCCACGATTCGGATTGGCAACCAGAATATGGCGGCGACTTATGGCGAACTCGCGGTTCTCATGGTTGTGTCAATACGCCACCAGGTGTCATGAAAGAATTATTTGGAATGGTTGAAAAAGGTACACCTGTTTTGATTTTTTAATCGTAACTACTAGAGCACAGTTGCAGACACGCAACTGTGCTCTCTTTTTTACTTTTTCTTCTTTATAAAAGTAAATAAAATACATATAACAACTGCAGTCAATGCCCCCATCGAATCAAGCATGACATCTTGGAACATTGGTGAACGATCGCCTGTCAACATTTGATGGAACTCATCTAGACCGGCGTATCCTGTCGCAGATAACCAAGCAAGAACCCCCGTTAACCACCAGATTTTCATTTTCGGGAATACACCTAGATACAGACTACCTCCTAATAGAAAATAGGTACCAAAATGGGCGCCTTTTCTTAAAAAGAATTCAATGAATTTGCTGTATCCAGAATGGTCGATACTGATAACACTTTCTCCATAAGTAAACTGGATACCTGATAATGCTTCTTTAAAGGGTTGGTTTGGGAACCACGCATCAATTCTTGAAAGTTGCGATTGTTGTCCATAGGTTTGCGAGGAGCTATAAAATAAAATAGCCATGATCATTAATGCAAACACTAAATAAAAATTTCCATTTTTTCTTTGTTTTTTTAAAAACTCCATAAGTCACCTCTTCTTTCTATGATAGCTTTTTTTTCATAAAACAACAATAATTTCTCCAAGACTTATTCCTTCTTTAAATGCTATACTAGAGATAGTACCATAAATATGAGAGGGGTTTTTTGATGACTTATTCGCTTAACTGGGATTTAGATTCTATCTTTCCTGGAGGAAGTGCTTCAACTGAATTAAATGAACGTTTGGCTCAATTAGAACGACAAATAGAAACATATTACGAACAAATCAATCAATGGTCATTTTCATCCGAAGATATCGATTCTCTTGTGACGATTTTGGCACTTCAAGAAAAAGTAACCAATGGCTTCAGCCAATGTAATAGTTATATTACTGCTTTATTATCTGCTAATGTAAAAGATTCCGATGCAAAGATTTTGTCTGGTAAACTCTATGCTTCATTACCACGTTGGCAAGCAGCAGATACGATCTTATCGAAAAAATTTGCAGAAATATCTGACAATGAATGGACACACTTGATTGCTCAAGATCAATTAGCTCCGATTGCTTTTCGCATGAACGAAATTCGTCGCGATGGCGCACGCTTGTTATCTGAAAACGAGGAGCACATTATCAATACATTATCTTTGGATGGTTTGAATGCCTGGAGTAGTCATTATGATACGATTGTCGCTAGCGTGACTGTACCATTTGAACAAGAGGGAGAAATCATTGAATTATCTGCTGGTCAAGCATTCAATAAAATGATGGGTGATCCTGATCCAGAAGTCCGCAAACAATTATTTATAGCTTGGGAAACTGCTTGGCAAGAAAAAGCACCTTTATTTACAGACACTTTGAATCATTTAGATGGGTTCCGTCTATCCACCTATAAACTACACGGTACAACAGATTTCTTACAAAAGCCTTTAGAATATAATCGCTTGAAAAAAGAAACATTAGATGTAATGTGGGAGACGATCCAAAAAAATAAACAACCCCTTGTCGATTACTTAACAAGAAAAGCCAATCTTTTCGGTAAAGAAAAAATGGAATGGCAAGACCAAGATGCACCGATCATTCTAGGTGATATGAAAGAAAAAACCTTTACCTTTGATGAAGCGGCAGCATTTATCATTGAGAATTTCAATAAATTCAGTCCTAAAATGGCTGAATTTGCTCAAGACGCTTTTAACAAAAGTTGGATTGAAGCAGAGGATCGTCCTGGCAAACGACCTGGTGGTTACTGCACCGAATTGCCTGAAACACAAGAATCTAGAATCTTCATGACTTATAGTAATTCAGTCAACGAAGTCGCTACTTTAGCCCATGAGTTAGGTCACGCTTTCCATAGTAGTACGATGTGGGATCTTCCAGCGTTGAATCGTGAATACGCGATGAATGTTGCTGAAACAGCAAGTACATTTGCAGAATTGATCGTAGCTGATGCAACACTTAAAGCGGCATCAACAAAAGAAGAAAAAATCAATTTGTTGGATACGAAACTACAAAATGCTCTGGCTATGTTCATGAATATCCATTCTCGTTTTATCTTTGAAAATCAATTCTATACTGCTCGACAAAAAGGACTAGTCGCAGAACAAGAGATCACTGATATGATGATCGAAGCGCAAAAAGAAGGATATGCAAATGCATTATCTACTTATCACCCTTATTTCTGGGCAGCAAAACTACATTTCTTTATTGATGATGTACCGTTTTATAATTTCCCTTATACCTTTGGTTACCTGTTCAGTTTAGGTATTTACGCCTATGCTAACGAGCAAGGTTCAAGTTTTGAACAAGAGTATATCGACTTACTACGCGATACTGCTTCGATGACAACGGAAGAATTGGCTCAAAAACACTTAGGTGTAGACTTAACGAAACCAGATTTTTGGCAAGCAGGTATCAACATGGTCTTAGAAGATATCCAAAACTTCATGGAATTGACGGAAGAATTTATTTGATCATGCTTTCTAAGCAAGAAAATTTTAAAGGATCGAACAGACAGTTACCAAAAACTGTTTGTTCGATCCTTTTTAGTTTCGTAAAAAAAGAACTAACTCACTTTAGAGTTAGTTCTTCATAAATTACATACTTACAGCAAAGTCAGGTGCATACCATTGAACTGAGCCAATTTTAACACTTTCGCCCGGTTGTGGTGCGTGGATGTATTGTCCGCCACCTAAAGAAATTGCTACGTGGTAAGTGCCACCAGCTGCTCCCCAGAATAATAAGTCTCCAGCTTTTGCTTGAGAAACTGAGATTCTAGCTCCTGCTGATTCTTGAGGTACAGTCCAACCACCGATGTCACGACCAGTTACTTGTAGGTACACATAGCGTGTAAATCCAGAACAATCAAATCCACTTGGATCTTTTCCACCCCATACATAAGGAGTCCCAATGTATTTCATCGCTTCAGCTACAATCGCTGCTCCATTAGTAGATGGAGCCGTTGGCGCTGGAATTGAGGGTGCCGGTGTTGATGGCTCCGGCGTTGATGGAGCTGGTGTTGATGGAGCTGGTGTTGATGGCTCCGGCGTTGATGGTGTTGTTGTTTCTGGAACAGATGGTGTAGTAGTAGATTCTTCTGTTGAAGATTCTGGTACACTGCTTTCAGTTGTTGAATCTTCTGTTGATGTAGATGATTCAGGAACTGAAGATTGTTCTGTTGAAGATTCAGCACTTGATGATGATTCTGAAGTAGCTGATTCAGAAACTTCTGTTGATTCTTGTACTGATGAAGAAGAAGCTTGTTCTTGCTCTTGTGCTGCTGCAGCGGCAACTGCTGCTTGTTCACGTGCTTCTCTTTCAGCTTGTTCTTGTGCTGCTTGTTGACGCGCTTGCTCTGCTAAACGAGCTTGTTCACGAATACGTGCTTGCTCTGCTTCAGCTTCTGCTTTTTGGCGGTTCAAGTCTTCTTTTTTATCTTCTGCTGTTGCTTGTTCAGCCGCTAAAGTAGTTTTTAGGACATTTAAATCAGCTTGTTTTGATAGTAAGTCGCCTTTTTGTGATTCTAAAGCCGCTTGGTTTTCTGCTAACTCTTGTAGCTTCGCTTCATTTTCAGCTTTTTTATCTTCAACTGCCTGTTTGTCTTCTTTTTGTTGTTTCACTAAGTCTTGGTTCGCACGTACAATTGATGACATTGCTTGAACGCGTCCGATAGCATCTGAGAATGACTCAGCATTCAATACTGCATCGATGTAGTTAGAGCTTGTACCTTTAACTTGTGTTTCACGTGCTTGCTCTTGGATCGTTGCTTCACGTTTTTCTATACGTTCTTGTAGATCAGCAATTTCTTGTGTCAATTGAGAAGACTCTTGACGTAATGTTGCTTGATTAGCTAATAAAGTTTCAGCTTTTGTATTGATGTCAGCGACTTGACCTTCTAATGCCTCGATTTGAGATTGGGCACTTGCTTGTTGGTTTTGTAATTCCGCAATTTTTTGATCTTGTTGTTGTATTTGAGAATCAAAATCTTCCGCCGCGGCTGCGATCGGTGATGCTACGGCAGTCAAGGCCATTGAACTTACCATTACTGCTGATATTAAACTCTTTTTCACTCTTCATTCCTCCGACTGGCTTAATTTAATAAATATCTAAAAATATTTAAGTCTTTCTTAACGATAACAAAATTGTACCATAGCTGTATGTCAATGAGATAATAGTTATGTTACAAAAACATTTCAAAACAACTGATTATAATGACAGAAATGTAAGATGACATGGTTATTTTCATAATACATTTTTCAATAATTAAATAATGTCCGTTTTAAATTAAATAAAAAAAGGCTGAGACATTGGGACTCTCGCACCACCTAAAACAGATTAAATGGCGGGCACAGAAGTAACTTCTTCGGCAATAAGGCGCCATCCACAAAAATTTGAAAAACAATTTCCGTGGATGGCGCCTTATTTCTCGAGACTAAACACCTCTGTCCCGACCTTCTTTGAATAGCTTCTTTAATGGGAATACAAGTAGAGCGAACAATACCATATTCAATAATAATGTTGGGCCTAAATATTTAGTGATAAAGTACGTACTATCTACACTCGCAAGTTTGAATACCATTTGTACGATCAATGTAAACAACTCATAGCCTGTGATGAAAATGATGAGGCTAAAAAACTCAGTAAAAATATTTACATGGATGACCGATTTCATCCCATACATGATAAATACTAATAAAGGTAAAGCAACTGCGTAAATACCAATCACACCAATATAGTAAGAATCAAAGATAATACCTAAAACTAATGTCGTGATCAGTAAGTAGCGTTTGGAAAAACTCAAACTGCAAAATAGTAAAACCAATATCAAAAGATGCGCACTTGCCATGTAGTCACCGCTCGACCACCTGATCATCATTCGGGTAAAGTGCCCATCGATCAACATGAGTAGGAACAGGAGGATCGGCAAATAAATGGTCATTTTCTCTTTTTTCAGCATGGACTATTCCTCCACAAGACGTTTGATGATCGTTACTACTGGGAGATCATACATATCCGCATAAGGTTTGACATAGACTTCGCGATCTAGCCCATAACTATCTGGTTTTGTTCTGATGACTGTACCGATTTGTAGATCTGCTGGCGAGTTGCCTCCAAGACCTGATGTTTGTACTACGTCGCCCTCTTTGATTTCACTGTCACCTGTTAGCTGTGTCACAACTAGCGCTTGTAACTTCTCGTCATAATTCTTGAGTAAACCGAAAGATTCTCCGTTTCCAGAAGATACGCGGACAGGAAAATGGTTGGAACTTACATTTGATGAAGTCAGCAATTCTACTTTAGAAGAAGTGGCATTGACTTCAATGACACGTCCGACTAAACCTTTTTGCGCCATGACTGCCATATTGACTTCGATTCCATCATTTGATCCTTTATCGACGACTAATAGATCTTGCCATGAGTCAGGTGAACGAGTGATCACATTTGCTGTGACTCTTTCATAACTCGTCAACGTTTGGCTTAAATCGAGTTCGCTTTTTAGTGCATCGATTTCTTTTTGCATGTTCTTGTTTTTTTGAGCTATCTCATCATAGCTGTCGATTTTTTCTTTTAACCGTTCATTTTCTGAATAGGTGGTGAAAAGATGATGTACTGAATCCACGCCATTTTGGACCCATTTGACCGGAGCAGAAATCGTCCGATCGACAAAAGAGACACTGTCGTTCACAATAGATTGGAAGAAATTGGGCTTTCCTTCATTCGCTCGCTGGGCAGCTGTCACACTTAGGACCGTTACTACAATAATAACGATGACTAAGGTAATAATGATATTTTTATTAGGATTGAACTTCTTCACAAAGACACCTCGAATTAAATTAGACTCTTACCTGTAATTTTATCATTAAATAAGGGGAAACAAAAGGCTCGACCCTTCTTTTAAGCTTTTTTTAGCAAATAATTTAAACTGTCATTTTTCCGCTTCATTTCTTTTGCTACTTTGTCCTGAACCGATCCATCAATCTTTACTTTGGATGACTGAAATGATTCCTTCAGAGAAGCTGAAGGATGCTTTGTCAGTGACAAATTCATTGCTTGCATAAGAAGTTGGACGAGATACTTCCTCGTTTGATAGTTGATATTTGCTGTCAGATAATGTCAATTGACTAACAGGTGTCAAACAACAGTAAGCCAAATACTTCATTTCAGGAATTTTTTTTATCTCGTAAGCTCCTGGTAGATAGTAAGTGATTACGTTTTGTTTGTCTTGTATTTGGATCTGTCGTATAAAGGGTTGAAACCGTGGTTCTAATGCTAACCATAGATTAGCTAATAAATGATCTAATCTTCCACCAGTTGCACCGATCAGTGTCACGCTTGCTTCTGGAAAGTGTTCGAATGTCTTTGCTAAACCTAGCTGAGTGTCCGTATCGTCTTTCTCTGCTGGCGCTTGGTGTACTTCGACAGCTTTATCGGATACTCGTTGATATTCCGAGGAAGACAATGAATCAAAATCACCGATTGCTAGATCTAATGAATAGCCTTTTTCAAGTAAATAGAGTGCCCCACGGTCAATGCCCACGTATTGATCAAATGATTGCTGTGACAAGTCTGGCCAATTTTCTGGTGATCCGCCTGCAACAAGTAATACTTCCATTAGCCTAATGCCTTTTTCAATTGATCGATTTGAGCTGCTGGATCTTCTGCACTATAGACATAGGAGCCTGCAACAAATACGTCTGCACCTGCTTCACGACAAATTTTTGCAGTTTCTGGAACGATTCCACCATCCACTTCGATTTGATAGGTCCAATCGTTCACCTTGCGTAATTCCGCTAACTCTGCGATTTTATCCACTGTTTCTGTAATAAAGCTTTGTCCGCCAAATCCTGGATTGACTGTCATCACTAACACTTGATCAACTAAAGGCAAAACATGCTTGATCATTTCGATCGGTGTACCAGGATTGATAACGACCCCTGCTTTGACATCTAAATCTTTGATCATCTGGATCGCACGATGGATATGTGGTGTCGATTCCACATGGACCGTAATGATATCTGAACCTGCTTTTGCAAAATCAGCAATATAATTTTCAGGATTGATGATCATCAAATGAACGTCTAAAGGTAGTTTTGTGACCGGACGGATTGCTTGCACTACATTCGATCCGAATGTAATGTTAGGAACGAATTGGCCGTCCATTACGTCCACATGGATATAGTCTGCTCCACCTTTTTCTACTCGTTCAATGTCTGCTTGGAGATTGGCGAAATCTGCGCTTAAAATCGATGGTGCTATTTTCATAAAAATACCCTCCTACTTTCTTCTAGTTTCTTTTTTGTTGTACATCGGTTTACGGTTTTCAACTTCTTGCAAAAATTGCAAGTAATTGTCATAGCGAGTCTGTGCAATTTCTTTTGCCGCTACTCTTCGTTTGACTTCACAATCTGGCTCTTTTACGTGCATACACTCTCTAAAGCGACAGTCTACAGAAGCATCGACAAATTCAGGGAATTGTTTGGATAACTCGACAGGTTCGATGACTAAGAAATCAATAGAACTGAAACCTGGTGTATCGGCAACCAATCCATCATAGAGTGGTAATAACTCGACATGTCTTGTCGTGTGACGTCCACGTCCCAAAGAATCAGATATTTCACCTGTTTCTAACTCAAGCTCTGGTGAGATTTGGTTGAGCAACGTCGATTTACCTGCACCTGACTGTCCCATGAAAACAGTCAGTCTTTCTGGAAAATAGCGAACTAATTCATCCGTGGCACCCTGTGTGCGAGGGACGATCACTGGATAGCCGATTTTTTCGTAAGTCTCTTTAATTTCTTTTATTTGTGTAGAATCGACAGCTAAATCCGTTTTCGTCAAATAGATCACTGGCTCGATCGATTCATATTCCAACATGACTAAAAAACGGTCGAGTAGATTATAAGAGAATGTTGGTTCGATCAAACTCGTCACAACAACTCCTAAATCAACATTTGCTACTGGTGGTCGTACTAATTGATTTTTACGTGGTAAAACTTCTAGTAGATAGCCATCGGTCTTGTTTTCACTTTCAAATATGACTTGATCGCCAACAAGGGGCGTGATCTTTCGATTACGAAAATTCCCTCGACCTCGTGTCTGATAGGTCTCTCCATCTTTATATACGTAATAAAATCCACTTATTGCTTTTCTGATTTGCCCTTTAATGAAACCCACCTCCATTTTTAGTATATTTTACCATAGGACAGCAGAAGTTAGGAGAAATCACCAAAAAATAGACCTAAGAATTTCCTCAAATGCCGCCGACATTTTGAATTCTCAGATCTATTTTTTTCATTATCGTTTTAGTTCTTTTAATTCTGTCTACTAGTCACTATCCGTCGAGGACGGTGTGGTGGTACTACTACTAGTTGTTTCGGAACTTGAACTACTGCTTGAACTGCTAGAAGAACTGCTGGAAGAATCTTTTTCAGAACTTGATGATGCTTTCGCTGGGTCTGGTCCTTTTGAGTAAATCACATTGACGATCGTTCCTGATGTGATTGATGCACCTACTCCTGGATCTGTACGGATCACTTTGTCTTTTTCTACTGTATCTGAAAACTCATACGTTTCATGACCAATGTAGTCGGCACCGATACCAGATAAGTAACTTTGCGCATCACTTTTCGTATAACCAGAAATGTCATTCAGTGTCTTCGCATCTGGTCCTTGACTCACCACGAAACTAATAAATGTCGCATCCGTCAATGGTTCCCCAAAACTTGGTGACTGACTGATGATTGCACCGGCTGGGACCGTATCACTATAATCATTCGTTGCACTGATATTCGTATAGCCATTCGTTCTCAAAATACTAAGAACTGTTTCATAGTTTTGTCCGGTGTAATCGCTCATCGTCGGCTGACTTCCTTTACTAACAGTAAAAGTAATCGTATCTGATGTGGGATCGACTTCTGTTCCTTCATCTTCTGATTGCGAGATGATATTTCCACTAGTGACCTCATCACTAAATTCTTCTTCTTTTTTGATTCTACTTGAAGAGAAACCTAAATCCAGTAGCTGCTTGCGCGCTTCATCGTAAGACATACCCGTAAAATCATCGAGTTGGATTTTCTTCTTACCTGTACTGATATAAAGCGTGACTTCACGATTTTGTTTGACTGTTGTTCCTGAGGCTGGATCTGTTTTGACCACATTTCCTTTCTCAATCGTATCGTCAGCAATTTCTTCAGTGTTCGTTGCTACCTTTAATTTTGCTTGTGTCAAAGCTTCTCTTGCTGAAGCTTCGGATTGACCCGAAACATCGGGAACCGTTACTTCTCCTCGTCCACCTGAAGCAAATAAAATCGCTGTCCCAATTCCTAACAAAGCAAGCAAGACCAGCAAAATGATCCACCATTTTTTTCTTTTTTTAGTCTTTACATCTGGCATTGTTTCTTCGGGATCTGGTAATTCTTCCGCTGGTTTCTCTTCGGGAAGAGGCATTGACTTAAAGGAATCTGGCATCGGTGTTTCTGCCGTCAGTGGTGTCAATACTCTTGTTTCGTTGTCCATCGCCTGGGGTTGCCATTTTTCTTCGTTTGCTCGTTCTAACGACAACACCGTTGCTAGGTCATCTGCCATTTCTTCTGCCGTTTTATACCGGTCGACAGGTTCTTTGGCTGTTGCTTTCAAGACAACATTCTCCAATGACTGAGGTGCCCCTGGATCTAACTCTTTGATTGAAGGCAAATCATCCTGAAAATGTTTCAGTGCAATGGTGACAGCTGATTCCCCATCAAAAGGAACGCTTCCTGTCAGCATTTCATATAAAATGATCCCTAACGCATAGATATCTGATTGTTTTGTCGCCATACTACCTCTTGCTTGTTCTGGTGAAAGGTAGTGAACCGAACCAAGCATCGTATTCGTTTGGGTGATCGATGTTTCCGATAAAGCAATCGCAATACCAAAATCGGTGATTTTCACAACACCTTCATTATCGATCAAGACATTTTGTGGTTTTAGATCTCGGTGGATGATTTGATGGCTATGTGCTAAAGAAATCGCAGACAAGATTTGTTGCATGATGTTTACTGCTGTTTCATAAGGAATCGGATAGTGCGTTTGGATATAACGTTTTAAATCCATTCCCTTTACATATTCCATAACTAAGTACTGCATGTTATCTTCTTCACCGACATCATAAACACTGACGATATTTGGATGAACTAATTCGGTTGCCGCTAATGCTTCTCGTTGAAAACGACGGATCGCCGTTTGGTCATTTTGGAAATCAAAGCGTAGGACTTTGATTGCAACATCTCGATCTAAAATCAAGTCATGGGCTAAAAAGACATTTGCCATACCGCCACTACCGATGTTACCGGTAATTTGGTAACGACCATTTAATTTTCTTCCTGGCTCAATCATGCAACATCCTCCTTGTATTCAATAAGAAGAACGCTGATATTATCTGCTCCGCCAGCTTCATTTGCTTGATCCACTAATTGCGTTACTTTTTCTGATAATGATCCTTCTTGATTGATGATCGTACCGATCGTTTCTTCTGACAGCATATTCGTCAAACCATCCGAACATAGAAGCAAACGATCTTGGAGTTGCCAAAGATACGTTGCAACATCGACTTCTAATGATCCTGGCATGCCGACAGATCGAGTCAAGATATTCTTACGTGGATGATTGACGGCCATTTCTTCGCTGATTTCACCAGATTTGACTAATTCATTTACTAAAGAATGGTCTTCCGTCAAGCGAATGATCCGATTATCGCGAAGCAAATACGCACGACTATCGCCAACATTGGCAATCGTGAAACGTTCCTCTGATAGGGCAGCTGCTACGATCGTTGTTCCCATTCCGTTATATTCAAGCTGTTCTTGTCCTAATTGATGAATCGCGCGGTTTTCTTCTTGGATCGCTTGGATAAACCACTGCGCGATTTTTTCGTCATCAAGTAACGCTTGCTCTTCCCAGGCTTTCCCTAAATTTGTGACGGCCATTTGACTAGCAATATCGCCTGCGCGGTGCCCACCCATGCCATCTGCTAAAACCGCCAGCGTGAGACCGACTTGGTTTTCAAATACACTGACATAATCTTGATTCGTATTACGTCTTCTTCCTACATCTGATTGATATTCAATCTGCATACTTTCACCTCATTACTTTTTGCGCAAACAACAAATGAAAAAGCCATCTGTATAAGATTGATGTGGATACAACGTCAACATCTTATCCTTGATTGATGATTGTAGCACAGGATCAACTAAAACATCAATCTTCTCAAAATCAGGATGTCGTTGTAAAAACGCTGAAACAACTTCTTGATTCTCTTCTTTCAAAATCGTACAAGTACTGTAGGTCAATATTCCTGAAGGTTTAAGAGCCGTAGCCACACTTTCCAAAATAGCTAGTTGGATAGCCGGTAAATTGGCTAATTCTTTTTCATTATTTTTATAACGAATATCTGGTTTTCGGCGTAACAAGCCAAAACCGGAACATGGAGCATCTACTAAAATACGGTCAAATTGTTCTGTTTCAAACTGTTCTTTGACTTCACGAGCATCCATTTTTTGTGCGAACACTGCGTTGGCAACTCCTAAACGGCGAGCGTTCTCTTCCACTAGTTTTACTTTGTGGTCATGGACATCTAGAGCCACGACTTCTCCTCCACAAGTTGGATCAAGGAACGTGGCGATATGGGTCGTTTTGCCACCAGGGGCAGCGCAGGCATCTAGTACATGATGTTCTGGCTCAATCTGCATCGCTGGTGCAACAAGCATCGAGCTTTCATCTTGGATCGTCATCAAGCCATCGTGAAAAAGTGTCGTAGAGGCGAGTCTGCCCTTTTCAGCAATCACACCATATGGGCTTATTGGACTTGCTTTTACATCTAGTCCTTCTTCTTTCAATTGATCCAGTGCTTGTTCACGCGAAAGTTTACGGGTATCAATACGGCCACTCACATGACTTGGTTGATACAATGAAAGACCTAACCTTTCTGTTTCCTCGTAGCCGATTTGGTCAATTAAGCGCTGTGTCAGCCAATTCGGCAGACTTAATTTAACGGCTAAACGTTCGACTTCATCTGTGATAGTTTCCAGATCAGGTTTTCCTTGACGTAAATAATTTCTTAATACACCATTCACAAATTTCCCTGTGCCGGGGTTACCTTTGATTTTTGCAATTTCTACTGCTTCATTCAAAATTGCATGATCAGGTACTTTATCTAAAAATTCGAGTTGATAGACAGACAAATACAGCAAAGTTTTGACCCAGTCATCCACTTTTTTTGCATTTGCAATCAATGGCGCAACATAAAATGCAATCAAACGATGGCGACTGATCGTTCCATACACTAGTTCTGTAAACAGACCGATATCTTTTTGGTTAAGGTCGCCTTGGTTGATCATCTCATTCAACAATAGATTGGAGTATGCTCCACCTTTGTTGACACGCTCTAATGTCATCAACGCCATAAAGCGAACCGAACGTTTCATTTTTTTTGGTATTTTCGCCATTATTTCACCTGCTGTCCTACAGCGACTTGTTGTCCACTGCCATTTAGGAATTCTTGTATTAGTTGTTTTGCTTTACCGGCAGGTTGTAGTTCTTTGATCGATAATACCGTCTGTTCCCCACAAGCTACCCATAATTGTTTTTTATCTTTATGGATGATAGTTCCTGGTGTTTCAGATGTCGTTTCATCTGCCAACACATCTACTGCCCAAAGCTTCCAGCGTGTTCCTTCATAGGTTGTAAAAGCAATGGGCCATGGACGCATGCCACGAACTTGGCAGTCGATTTCTTCTGCTGTTTTTTCCCAATTGATTGCTTCTTGTTCACGTGTGATATTCGGGGAAAACGTTGCTTGGTCCTCATTTTGAGGCGTAGGCGTCAATTCGCCAGAAATGATCTTTGGTAGTGTTTCTAGCAATAACTCTTTGCCTAATAGACTAAGTTTTTCAAACATCGTACCGACATCATCTTGTTTAGTGATTGGTAGGCTTGCTTGTGAGAAAATACCGCCCGCATCCATTTTCTTGATCATCTCCATAATCGTTACACCTGTCTCTTTTTCCCCGTTGATAATGGAATAATGGACTGGTGCACCCCCACGATATTTTGGCAACAAAGAGGCATGAACATTGATTGCTCCATGTGTTGGAACTTGCAATAGTTTCTCCGGTAAGAATTGACCAAACGCTGCTGTTACCAGCACATCTGGTTGCAAATCAATGATTGTTTGCATTTCTGGAGAACCCGTGATTTTTTCTGGCTGTAGCACAAGAAGATCGTGCTTCAAAGCCGCCACTTTCACAGGTGTTGGGGTAATGATTTTTTTTCTTCCCACTGGTCGATCAGGTTGTGTCACGATAGCGACGATCTCATACCCTTGGTCGATCAGCCCTTCTAGTACAGGAACTGAAAATGCTGGGGTTCCCATAAATACGATTTTAGTCATCTAAATGTTCCTCCATGTATTCTTCGAGTTTTTCTTCGGGGATTTGTCCGATCATTTTATCGATAAATAAAATCCCATCTAAGTGATCGATCTCATGTTGAAAGGCACGTGCAAGATAGCCAAACGCGGTAACTTCGATTTCCTCTCCGTCACGATCATAATATCGAACTGTTACTTCATCTGCACGTTTGACTGTACCGTAGACATGCGGAATACTTAAGCAACCTTCCACATCGATACTTTCTCCTTTTGCCTCGATGATCTCAGGATTGATGAGTTCAAATTTATCCCCTTCATCGACTTCAACAATAGCGATCCGTTGATTTTTGCCGACTTGCGGCGCGGCGATGCCGACGCCGTCATTTGCCACCATTGTTTCATACAAGTTATCTAACAAGACGATAGTCTCATCAGTGATCATATCGATTGGTTGGGCTTTTCGATTCAATTTTTTATTTGGGTGGATCATTATTGGATAACGCATAGTGTTTCCTTTCTTAAATAAAATGTAGCGGCTCGTTGTCGATCGCAACAAATAGATTTTGTCGCTGTTCTTTTTGACTTTGATCCAAAATTTCTTTCAGGACGTTAGGCAGTTCTGGTTCATGTTTATATTTGATGATCAGCTGATAGTAATAGCGATTTTTCACACGTAAAACGGTGCTAGGTACCGGACCTAACAGAAGGCTGTTCGTTCCTAATACTTGTTTTAATTGACTGGCGATCTGAAAGATTTTTTTGGCTGCGACTTGTTCTTCTGGATGACTCGTCGTGATTTTCACAGTGAAGTAATAAGGCGGATAGCCTCCACGATGGCGTACATTCATTTCTTGTTGATAAAAGCGTTCATAATTTTGTTCCTTTGCTAAAGTTACCGCATAGTGATTCGGATTAAATGTTTGGATCACGACTTCCCCAGCTTTTTCGGCTCTTCCTGCCCTTCCGGAGACTTGTGTCAATAATTGGAAGGTATGTTCACTAGAACGAAAATCTGGCAGGTTCAACGAAGTGTCTGCATTTAGAACGCCGACTAAGGTCACATCAGGAAAATCTAACCCTTTTGCGATCATCTGCGTTCCTAGTAGAATATCCGCTTGTTTGTCCCCAAATTTTTGTAAGATTCGTTCATGCGCGCCTTTTTTTCTGGTGGTATCCACATCCATCCGTAAGATTCTTGCTTGAGGATACAGTGCTTTTAACTCTTCTTCCACTTTTTGTGTTCCCGTTCCATAATACCGGATCTTGTTTTCCCCACAATTTGGACAACGATGCGGGATCGCTTCTTCATGTCCACAATAATGGCAACGCATCGAGCGAGAATCCATATGGAGAGTCAATGAGATATCGCAATTTGGGCAAGGCAAGACAAAGCCACAATCTCGGCACATCACAAAGGAAGAATACCCTCGTCGATTCAATAGAAGAACTGTCTGTTCTTTTTTCTCTAATCGATCTTGGATTTTTTCTTGTAATAATTGAGAGAACGTCGATGTCTGATTCTTTTCGAATTCTTCACGCATATCAACGACTTCGATCTCAGGTAATTGCGCACTCATTTTCGCACGCTGACTCAAATGCAACATGCGATAGACCCCTTTTTGTGCACGGGCTCTTGATTCGAGGGAAGGTGTCGCGCTCCCCAAAACGATCGGGCAATGATGGTAATTCCCACGCCATATAGCTAAATCTCTGGCATGGTAACGCGGGGTTTCATCTTGTTTATAGCTCGATTCATGCTCTTCATCAATGATGATCAACCCAATGTTCTCTAGTGGGGCAAAGATCGCTGAACGTGCACCGACGACGACCTGCGCTTCATTGCGCTCGATTTTACGCCATTCATCATATTTCTCACCTTGAGATAAGCCACTATGTAAAACTGCGACGGATTCTCCAAAGCGCCCTTTAAAACGTTCGACCATCTGAGGAGTCAATGCGATTTCAGGAACCAACATGATTGCTGTCTTCTTCTCTGCCAAGACATCAGCAATGGCTTGAAGATAGACTTCCGTTTTCCCACTACCAGTAATTCCTTCAAGTAAAAAGGTTTCATTCTTTTCCTGATGACAGGCTTCAATGATCTGCTGAACCGCCGATTGTTGTTCTTCATTCAATTGTAAGGCAGTCGTTCGTTCAAATACCCGATCTTTATAAGGGTCACGATAACTTTCGACTTCTTCGATACGCAACCAACCTTTATCTCTACCTTGATTCAATACGGCAGAACTGACTCCTTTTTCTTTGAAATAAGCAATAGGCATTGGTTTTTCCATTTCTGACAAATAAAGAAGTAATTCTTTTTGTTTTTTCGCATTTTGCCTCAAGGTGCCCCAAGCTTCATCGAGTTGTCCTTTTGACAAAAGAGAGTGAACGACACGGATCGTTTTCACTTTGTTTTTTGTATGGACTTCGTAACGGATATCAACTAGCTTGTTTTTACGCCAACGGATCAATTGCGGTAAGATCCCAGTTTCTTCCGCTTCCTTCCAAGAAATCTCTTGTCTACCTGCGAAAAATGCAACGACTTCTGGTTCATCGGTCACTGGGTAAATGAGCTTATCGTATTCTGCTTTCATGACACTTGGTAGCATCGTTTGTAAACAGGTGATTTTAAAAGCATACGTAATGGTTTTCATATAGTCTGCTAACCTCATCAACTCTTGATTGACAACAGGTGCCAGGTCAAGTAATTGAAGGATTGGCTTTAATTCTTTTTTTATAGGTTGTTCGTTGGCTGTCAACGCCATCACAAAGCCTTGGACTTGGCGATTGCCGTTTCCAAATGGTATCGCTACACGCATACCGACTTGGATAGCCGCTTCCATTTCAGAAGGAACCAAGTAGGTGAATGCTTGGTCGGTTTGCATCGTTGGTACATCGACAATCACATCCGCAATAACAGTCATGGACTCCTTCTCCTTTCTTCATCTTGGTTTTAAACACAAAATGGCTCTTGCCTATTTTACTAGAGATTCCTTGTTTTGTCTTACTTTCTGCCAAATCCTAACAAAAAATTAACGCAGGAAAAAAAAGAGCCTAGGAACATTTCCCAAGCTCAAATCTTTTGCTATCCATAAGCTGAATAGTGAATTGATTTTATAGTTTTTGCTCGTCACGGATACGAGACTCTAATTCTTGTTGTGCACGGTCTTTTTGCGCACGACGTTCTTCGTCTTCCATACGTAGACGTTCACGTTTTAATTCAGGATGTGGATCACTGATCACATTTCCTGCTTCGATTTCTTCTAAAGCTTGTCCAACGCTTTTGACAGAATCAAATGAATCCATTGTTGGTTGTGCTTTTGCGTCTAATTCATGTGCACGTTTACTTGCTAAGATCACTAGAGAATATTTTGAGTTCACGCGATCTAATAATGAGTCGATTGAAGGTTTTAACATCATAAGACTACATCTCCTTTAACATTTTGATATATTTTCCGATGACACGATCGACACGGAAATGTTCACTTGCAATAATATCTTTGATTCGGTTGACCGCTAATGGAACTTCATCATTGACAACAGCATAGTCATACAGTGCCATCATCTCGATTTCTTCCTTAGCGACTTTCATTCGTTCTTCGATTACTTCATCTGCATCTGTCCCACGCCCAACGATTCGTGATTTCAATTCTGCTAAATCTGGGGGCGTCAGGAAAATAAATACGCCGTCAGGTACTTTTTCTTTTACTTGTTGTGCACCTTGGACTTCAATTTCAAGAAAAACGTCTTTTCCTTCGTCTAAGGTTTTGTTGACATACGATAGTGGTGTACCATAATAATTCCCGACATATTCTGCATATTCCAACATTTCGCCTTTAGCGATCATTTGTTCAAATTCTTCGTGGCTTCGGAAATAGTAGTCGACTCCTTCAACTTCTCCTTCACGCATCTTGCGTGTCGTCATCGAAATCGAATATTGGAAATCATTATCCTCACTCTCAAAAATTGCTTTTCGCACTGTGCCTTTTCCCACACCGGATGGACCAGACAACACGATTAATAATCCACGCTCTGACATGACGACGTCCTTTCAACTAGTCTTTTTTATACTATTGCTTATTTTGCACTTTTTTCTTGCAACTTTCAAGGCTATTTTTTTATTATAGCTAGAAAACCTAGAAAAAGCTAGTCTACTTCCCACTAAAGAGTCCGAGACAAAAGTAAAAATTACTTTTGTTGGATACCTAAAAAATGAATAAACGGCGGGAACAGGAGTAACCTCTTCGGAAATAAGCCTGCCTAACGGATAGGTCATCAATTAGACAGGCTGGACACTTATTCAATATTTTGGATTTGCTCACGTATTTTTTCTAAAATCGTTTTAGACTGAACGACATGGTTTTTGATTTCGATCGCACTTGATTTTGAGCCGATCGTATTGATTTCGCGATTCATCTCTTGTAAAAGGAAATCTAGTTCTCTACCGATGGGGTAATCTGCTTCAAGTAACTCTTCCAATTTCTGCGTATGGATGATTAAACGGTCGATTTCTTCATGGATATCGCCACGCTCTAAAAGAATCGCTATTTCGGTCAATAAACGATCTCGCTCAACTTCTGCACTAAGAAAAGCTTCTAATTTTTCTTGGTATCTCGTCTGAAATTCTTGCTCATAAATCTCGACAAAGTTAGCTAATCCAGCAATATTTTGTTTTAATTCTGCGGTTTGTTGAAGTAACACGTTCGCCATGGCTTGGCCTTCTATACTCCGACTTTCTTCGATTGAACGAAGTGCTGTTTGCATCGTTTCTTTCGCTAATTGTGCAAGTAATTCTTGATCCTCTTCCGTTGCTTCAGCAATTGTCACAAACTCTTCGTTTAGTGCAAAACGTTCGATCAGTTTACCGATCGACAATGCGTTCGCTTCGCCATACCTTTCTTTAATACCGGTAGTCATCTGTGTATAGAGCGTATCGATCAGTTGCCAATTGATCGTCACTTTTTTATCTTGTTCACCTAAGTATGTTAAATTAATAAAGACATCGACACGTCCTCGACTTAACTTCGTTTTGATCAATTGTCTCAATTCATTCTCAACAAAGCCTAATACTTTAGGGCTACGTATCTGGATATCTAAAAACCGTTGATTGACGCTTTTGATCTCGATTTCAAGTTGATAGTTCTTTTTTTCGCGGATGGCATTGCCAAAGCCAGTCATGCTCTTCATGCGACAGAGTCCTTTCTTTTACATATTTTTAATTGCTTTTTGTAACTCTTCAAACTCTTCGTTCGTTAATGTTAGTCCCTTACCCATTTTTTCATGGTCCGGTGCCCAATCCCGCAAGTCAAATTTTGGTGGTCTGCCATTCCAACTCACTAAGTTCAATTCTTTGCGCCATCCCTTATTGTTTTCAGATAAAACTGCAATTTCTTCTACGATCTCATATGAGAATTCTTGTGCCATTTTTATTCCTCCTTTAGATGATAAAGATAGAGATACATCAAAGTTTCTACTGTATCTGCATTGAGTTGTCGTTGTAAGCGATCACTCTTTTTTTCTTTCACGTATTGATAGATCGCGTGTTCCTTCATTACGTGTATTTTAGCATTTCGTTCCAGTTTTCGAAACTTCAACCATTCGCTGGCATTTAATTGTCCAACCTTTTTTAAAAATGCTTCATCAATTTTACTTTCTTGGCAAATGAGCGGTAATATTTCTTCGACGGTATACACTTTATTCGGTAAGATCAATTTTTGTTTCGCTAGTAGCTCAAGCATCGCCAATCCGCATGTTTCACTTGTGACCCTGTCTTTATATACATTACGCAAGTCCCGCCAGAATTTTTCTTTGTAAAAAAAGGATACGTCTAAATCAAGCGTTTCGACTAAGAAACGTAAGAAACGTCGCCAATAACGTTCAGCTGGCTTTGCTGTTTCAAACGTATACCAGTTTCCTTGATAGATCCCTAAACATTTTTTAGCCTCTAAATAACCTAATTGGATATTCAATTGGTTTCTTTGTCGCTCAAAAACTAAGAAACCACCTAAAGACCAGTTTGAACAACATTTCCAGGTCACCAAAGCATCAGGTTCCTTGTATTTTTTTGTCACCCCAGGTCCTTGGACATCGACAATCAAGACTTCGGTTGCACCTTGTTGAATAGCAACATCTACTGGCACGTTATTTCGATAGCCCCCATCAACATAATTTGATCCATCGATCTGACGATAAGCCATGGCAGGATAAAAAGAAGCAGAGGCGAGGACCCAATCGGCGATTTCTGTTGGTGCTAATGCTTGGATCCTTGTAACTGTTTCTTGAAATTCTGGGATTTTAGTTGCGATTGTATAGAGTTGCGGTTTTTCTGTACATTTGATTTTTTCCGCATCTAGGTACTGCTCTAGTAATGCTTCCAACGGTGCAATCGAGGTTCCTCCTTCGACTACTGCACGACGTGTCATCAAGCTGGCTTCTTGGATATAACGTTGCCTCAAATCTTCTGATAAGGCAACCTCTGGTAAAGCCAATACTTGATTGGTTGACAGTTCCTGCCACAAGTCAATGGCTTGTGTTAGTTGATCCTGAACGACCAAAGCCCCATTTAGCGCACCTACAGAAGTACCAGTAACGAGTGAAATCTCTAGATTTTCTTCTTTCAATGCTTTCCAAACACCTATTTGATAAGCACCATGAGCCCCTCCTCCGCCTAAGACAAGACCGGTATGATAGGATATTTCCTTCTCAAACGATTGCGTTCCCAAATAACCACTTTGGTGGAAAAGGTCGATCATGTTCGGTGAGATTGAATGATCAAAGCGGACGAGTCCGTATTTTTTGAAAAAATAACGAACCGTACTTTCTAGCAATAGGAAAATATCGGACCACTGCCAATATTCTTCTTCAATCAACACGTTGGTATAGATCAATTTTTCATTCGTTATTTCTGCAGTAAAGTAAATGTTCAGCCTTTTCGATACGATCTTCCATGCCTGTTGTTTTTTTGCCTGTTGCCAAAAATGTTGCCGGCTTTCTTGATGTGTAGTAAAAAAACTAAAAAGTTGTTTTGCTTGCTGCACTCGATTCTGCTGATAACGTTCCGACCAATAGACTTTTTGAACTTTCATAGACACCTCGGATTCTCTTTTTCTTTTATTATATCAGTAATCAGAAAAAAAGGATGGGGGGTGAATAGTCATCTGATAACAGTGTTATATATATATAAATTTTTACTCTATGTTCATCGTTTATTCATAAAAAAAAGTTGCTTTGTAATCGAATTTTAAAATAAAAGAAACAAGCTTTTTTTCAGTAAATGTTGTAAAATGAAAGGGATGAGATACAGGGGAGGAGGAGCATGATGAGTGATTCAGTATATGTACATATCGATACAACTAGTAACGCCGTTTTGACCAAAGGGCTGACTATCAATGATTTTTCAAATAGCATCGTGCATTTTCCTCAAAATCTACTTTTGTTGGACCCTTCCGCATCTGCTGGAGAATATGAATCACACACAGGCTTGAAGGTCATTCGTGGAACTGAGAATATCCAAAGATTTTTCCAAACCGTTCGCAGCCGTAACAACAGTACGGATCTTAAATGGATCGATTTTACGGATTTGACGATGTTAAAAGAATTAAGCCCTTTAGAAATCTCAGAGTTGCTTTATTTTGGTCATATGAAAACACATCTCCATTCACCTTTTTTCTATAAATTACAAAATAACTTTGTTTATTTTGATTTGAGCGATCATCTAGGTAGAACCTATTATCGTTATTTAGATGAATTTTATCGGATTTTTGCCAACAAGTTAAGCACGATCTTGGCGGGAAAAATCAACGAAAAAAAATCATTCTTTCGAAAAGAGATCCCTGTTGAAAAAATCAGTGTGGAGATACTGAAAAAGATGCGTAATTTGATGCAAGAAGGAATCATTTTTTCGTTTGATCAAGCAGGTTTGGTCGATGACAAGTATGAGATCCCGATTTATGTCATTGAAGATTACGTTTGGAAATTAAAAGGAACACGTTACTTGGAAGAAAAACCGGTAGCTGTTCTCGTCTATCATGCCACTCAACAACGTTGGCAACTAGACGGCAACGTTTCTGATTTTGTCTATAACACATTTGTATAATGACAGTCAACTCCACTAAAAAAGCGTAAAGGTCAGCTGCCTTTACGCTTTTTTTTAATTTTTACTTTTACGTACCTGCAACCCTTCGCCTACAAATAAAGAAGGAACGGTCTGTTCAATACCTAATAGGACAATAGTTGTTACAATCCCCGTAGCTAACCCACTAGCGCCATTCATGACTAAAGAGAACAACCATGGATTCATTCCCCATAGTGCGAAACTCCCCCAAAAAGCAACTCCAGCGACAAAATGCCAGAAATATCTGGCAGTCACACCAACGAATGTCGCTAAAATAATCGTTGAGGCCATTTTCTTACGATTGCCTTGCAGATAACTCTGTTGCATTCTTTGCGAAAAAATTCCTGCAACGCCAGCAAACGTAAACGCGATCGGATACTCGATCAACACTTGGATGACACTCAAGTAATAGACAGTCCCCATGGGAAAATGAAGGATTCCCCATAGAAAAGCCGATCCCATACCAGCTTTCCAACCCCTTCTCAAGGCAAATAAAGTTAAAGGGATTTGCCCGAGTGAGATTTCAAAACTACTACCTATTTGTAGAGGAATCATCGACAACACTAAAGATAATGCTGCGACGATCGTTCCCTCGATCCAGACACGATGATTCTTATTCATAAAAAAGCTTCCTCCTTTATAATTGGACATCACAAAGGAGGAAGCAAGTTTGTTTTTTTACAAACAGCTTCGTGCTTTCACACTAGCTATTCATTCACAATTCCTACGCTCGCATAACCGAAACAGGTACGAAGGGTTTAGAATATATTCAGTCTCAGCCCAAAATGGACTCCCCTTTGTGATTGTAATTATTTAGTTTTTATTTTCCTTTATCTTTTTGTTTCAAATAAAGGACTAACTGGTTTGTTTTCATGGATACGTTTGATTGCGTCACCCATCAAGCCACCAACGCTTACTTCGTCAATCTTATCAATTTTGCGATCTTCTGGCAAATAGATTGAATCCGTTACAACTAAGCGCTCGATTGCAGAGTCTTCGATTCTTTGTAAAGCAGGTCCTGACAACACAGGATGTGTACATGAAGCATAAACGCTCACTGCTCCAGCTTCTTTCAAGGCATTAGCAGCCAATGTGATCGTTCCAGCTGTATCGATCATGTCATCGATCAAGACACACGTTTTGCCTTCTACTTGACCAATGATATTCATCACTTCTGCCACGTTTGCTTTTGGACGGCGTTTATCGATGATTGCAATTGGTGCTTTTAAAAATTCAGCCAATTTACGTGCACGAGTAACACCACCATGGTCAGGTGAAACAACGACAACATCATCGCCTTGAATCCCTTTTTCTAAGAAGTAATTCGCAATCAGTGGTGCGCCCATCAAATGGTCGACCGGAATATCAAAGAAACCTTGGATTTGGACTGCGTGCAAGTCAAGTGTCAACATTCTTGTTGCTCCAGCTTTTTGGATCATATTTGCCACTAATTTTGCAGTGATTGGTTCACGCGCGCGCGCTTTACGGTCTTGACGTGCGTAGCCGTAATACGGCATTACAACGTTGATCGTTTTGGCACTTGCACGCTTCAATGCATCGATCATGATCAACAGTTCCATCAGGTTATCATTTACCGGACTACTTGTTGATTGAATAACGTATACGTGTGAACCACGGATACTTTCTTCGATATTGACTTGGATCTCACCATCACTAAATTGAGTGACCGATGATTTTCCTAATTCAACCCCAACAGCTGCAGCAATTTTTTCTGCCAATGGACGATTTGAGTTTAATGCAAATATTTTTAATCTTGGATCAAAGTAATGTTTGGACATGAGGACCTCCGCTTTCTTTTTCACAACTCTACTACCTAATAAATACTAGTCATATTTGCCGAATAAATCAAGTGATTTTGCAAAAAGTATCAATTTGAATATGGGAGTTTCTTCGCGTGTCCTTCTTTATTGACTTGTCTAGCGCGTGCGATTGCCATCGCATGTTCAGGAACATCGTTAGTGATCGTCGAACCAGCAGCGATACATGTATTCTCTGCCACGTCTACTGGCGCCACAAGATTCGCATTTGACCCAATGAAACTATGGTCACCGACTGTTGTATGATGTTTTGCTTTTCCGTCATAATTGACAAAGACGACACCACACCCCACATTGATTTCTTCACCTAGTGTTGCATCTCCGACATACGTCAAGTGACCAACTTTTGTGTTTTTGCCTATTTTTGCATTTTTCACTTCTACAAAGTTGCCGATATGGACGCCTTCTGCAATTTCTGCTTTTGGACGTAAATGGGCATACGGTCCTACATCTGCTTTACTTTTGACCACACTGTGTTCGATCACTGAGTTTTCGATGACTACTTGGTCACCGATCTTGCTATCAACAATACGTGAATGTGCACCAATAAAACAATCTTCACCAATTTCTGTTTCTCCTTGGATCTGAACACCCGCTTCGATCACTGTATCTGAACCAATCACAACATCTGCATCAATATACGTAGTTGCAGGATCAACCAAGCTAACGCCATTGACCATATGTTTTTTGTTGATTCTTTGGCGCATCAACTCGTTTGCTTTTGCTAGTGCCATACGATCATTGACACCCATACACTCATCGAAATCTTCCGTCTGATACGCAGCAACTGGATTTCCAGCATCTTTTAGGATCTCAACGATGTCTGTTAAATAATACTCGCCTTGTGCATTGTCTGTTCCTACTTTATTCAACGCTTCAAATAACGCTTTGTTATCGAAACAGTAAGTTCCTGTATTGATTTCTTGAACTAACGCTTCTTCTGGCGAAGCGTCTTTTTGCTCAACGATTTTTTCAACGATTCCTACATGGTCACGAATGATTCTGCCATAACCTGTCGGATCTTCTGCTTGTGCAGTCAAAATCGTAGCACTTGCATTTTTCCCTTGATGGTATTCAAACAAGTTGTTCAACGTCTCAGTTGTCAATAAAGGGGTGTCACCACTGATGACTAACGTCGTGCCTTCCTTACCTGCCAAAAATGAGGCTGCTTGTAGTACCGCATGACCCGTCCCAAGTTGTTCCGCTTGTAACGCATACTCGCTACGTTCGCCTAGCTGAGCTTTGACTTTCTCTGCACCGTGACCAACGATCGTCACGATTTGATCAGGGTTTGTCTCACTTACACGGTTGATGATGTGTTCGACCATCGGTTTCCCAGAAACAGGGTGTAGGACCTTGTATAGTTTTGATTTCATGCGAGTACCTTTACCCGCGGCTAATATGATTGCATAACGTGCATCCAAATGTGTCACTCCTAAATTACGATTTATTATTTTTAGTTTAGCCCAGTCGCTCTTTTTTTTCAACTAAACGTTCATTTTAGCAACCAGGACGCAAAAAAAGAAGAGACATCATCCATCGCCTCTTCTTTTTCCATAGCACCGCTATGTTCGTTGTTTTATTCTTCGAAATAGTTGCCTGGTACTACAGTGATATTTTTCGTTTTTGTATCCACATCTTTGACGTAAAGTAGCGACGTGTAGTCATTGATTGCGCGATGTCCGTTGAATTTTGACTCCGCAAACACAGTGATACCGACAAGCTCAGATTCAAATTCTTCAATCAAGCTCTTCATTCCGTTCACTGTTCCGCCGCCTTTCATAAAGTCATCGACGACAAGCACGCGAGAACCACGTTTCAAACTTCTTTTTGATAGTTCCATTTTTTCGATCCGTTCAGATGAACCTGAAACATAGTTCACACTCACTGTAGAACCTTCTGTAATCTTAGAGTCACGACGAACGATGACAAACGGTGCGTTCAAGTAATAGGAAACGGCTTGAGCGATTGGCACCCCTTTTGTGGCTACAGTCATTACAGCATCGATTTTTTCTCCTAAATATTTTGAGGCAATGATTTTCCCTACTTGACGTAATAGCTCAGGTTCTCCTAATAGATCAGATAAGTAAACATAGCCTCCAGGGAGTAAACGGTCTTGTTCAGACAAGCGCTCAGCTAGCGATTCAACATATTTCTTTGCTTCTTCGTAGGAAATCTCCGGAATGAATAGAACACCTCCGGCTGCACCAGGGATTGTTTCAAGCGTTCCGTAACCACTTTCTTTAAATGTTTTTTTGATGATTCCCAAATCTTCACTGATCGAAGATTTAGCAGATTCATAACGTTCGGCAAAGCTTGTTAATGAAATCAATTCATGCGGATGATCTAATAAATACTGTGTCATATCGACAAGACGCTCACTGCGACGTACTTTCAAAAATTCCAGCTCCTTTTTCCAACAAATTTTATCGTGTTTCATTATATAAGTTTTTTCGGGAAAATTCGAGCATTTTATCCAAAATTAAGAAAATAGTTCGGTATTTATAAAAAAACAGGTAACTATTTAAGACATTTGTTTGTCTCAAATAACTACCTGTTTTAAAAATAGTGGTCTATTTTTTCCTTCTAATTCCTAATAAAATACGTTTACTCAAGTTGACTAATAAGAATAAAAAGATAAATACTAATGTGATAGTTGCCCCTGGCGGTGTATCCAAGTAGAACGAACTAGTTAACCCAGAAAGCATACCAATAAAACCAACGATGATACTGATCAATATAACAATATTGAAGCTTTTCCCTAAACGCATCCCGATTGCTGCTGGTAAAACCATAATAGCAGAAATCAGCAACGCGCCTGCTATCGGGATCATGACAGCGATTGCTACCCCAGTAATGATATTGAACATCATTGACATCCAACGAACTGGCAGCCCATCGACATGAGCGGTGTCTTCATCAAAGGTTAACACGTACATCGGACGTTTGAATAAGAAAAACAAAAGACCGATTACTGCAAACAAAATACCTAGGAATAGAACTTGTGGCCAAGTGATCGTCACAATCGATCCAAATAAATAAGATTGGATGCTCGTGGCAGAATTACCCCCACTCAAATTCATCAAAACTAATGCAAGCGCAAGTCCTCCTGCCATTAAGATCGCAATGGAAATCTCTGAATACGTACGATACATCGAACGTAGGTATTCTAAAATGATTGCAGCGATAACGACTACCACCATTGTGGTCATCGTTGGATTGAGATTGAGGAAAAATCCTAAGGCTACCCCTGCTAAAGAAACATGAGACAGTGTATCTGCCATCAACGATTGCCGACGTATCACTAAGAATACTCCTAACATTGGTGCGATTCCTGCAATAAAGATCGCAGCAAGAAATGCCCGCCTCATGAATTCATATGAAAGCAACGCCATTGAGAATCCTCCTTTCTCACTAAACGGATTTGTCGATCCGCATATTGTTTGATGTCTTCGTGATCATGAGTGATCATCAATACAGCTTTCCCATGGTCGTGTGCGCTATGGCGCAACAAACGATAAAATTCATTTCGTGATTCTTCATCCATTCCAGTAGTTGGTTCATCAAGTACAAATAAATCTGGATCAGTCGCAAAAATACGTGCTAAACTGATTCGTTGCTTTTGACCACCAGACAGCTCACCGATCCGACGATGACGCATATCCCACATACCAACAGATTCTAAGGCACGCTTGACATGCTCATGGTCTTTTTCGCTTAACCGTTTGAACCAACGACCTCTCGGATATCTGCCAGAACGTACTAATTCTAAGACTGTACTAGGAAAACCCGCATTAAAGGAAGAAACTTGTTGGGGAATGTACCCGATACTTAATTTGTCTCCGTCCTGATTTTTTCCTGCAATTTTGATGGTCCCTTTAGAGGGTTTCAATAACCCCAAAGAAGCTTTGATCAATGTAGATTTTGCCGCCCCGTTTTCACCAGTCAAAATCACAAATTCACCGGCATCTACATGATAAGAAACACCTTCTAACACAGGTTCTTCATCATAATAGAAAGTAAGATCAGCTATTTCGATATAACGCACATAGAGGACTCCCTTCCTTTACTTTATGCTTTCTTTTAATGCCTCTAGGTTTTTCTCCATGGTAGAAATGTAGGTTTCACCCGCTTTGATTTGTTCATTCGTCAAACTCTCAAGAGGATTAAGTACTTCAAGTTTTACACCTGTTTCCTTTGATAATGTCTCTGCTACTTTAGATGACGCATTTTCTTCAAAATAGATAACTTCGATTTTATTTTGATCGACAAAATCTTTCAATTCAGCCAATCGACTAGGCGTCGGCTCTTGATCCGGTGAAACTCCTGAGATGGCTACTTGTTTTAGGTCGTAGCGATTTGCTAAATAAGCAAAGGCAGCATGTTGCGTCACAAATGTTCGATTGGTTGCACCTTTTAATGCTTCTGTATAGTTCTGATCCAATGCTTCTAATTTTTTGATATAAGCTGCGGCATTTTGGTCAAATGTATCTTTCTTATCTGGATATTTCTTGCCGAGCTCTGTAGCAATCGTCTGTACTTCTTGGATCGCTAATGTTGGATCTAACCAAACATGAGGGTCATAGGCATGATCATGCTGATGTCCTTCTGATTCTTCGTGCTCTTCTTCATGCTCTTCTTCATGCTCTTCTTGTGACTCTAGACGTTCAATTCCCTTAGCGGCTTCGATCATCAACGTTCGATCGGTATCGACCGTATCTTTCAATGAGTCAACAAAAAATTCCATATCTGAGCTGTTATAAACAAAAACATCTGCATCCGCAATGGTTGCACTTTGTTTGGCACTTGGCTCAAAATCATGGGGTTCCGTTCCTGCGGGGATCAATAATTCGACCTTCCCAGTATCACCAACGACTTCTTTCGTAAATTCATACATCGGGTAAAACGTTGCGACAACGTTCAACTCATCTTGTGCCGATTCTTGGGTTGTCTGTCCACACGCTGTAAATAGGAAAGCTCCTATTGCTAAAGATGCGGCTAATAAATATTTCTTCATATATGCTCCTTTCAAAACAAATCGTAATATTACGATTTATCAACGAGGATTAATGTACCAAATTAAAAAAAAACAGTCAATAGTTTAACCTGATTTTCTGATTTAAATGCAAACTTACCATGTAAATCGGAAAACAAATGAATTGCCCGTCATATCAACAACGAACGTAATTGTTTTCTTTCAACTTTGGTCAAAAAGTGGCTGTTCCACACTATTATTTTATGTCCCGAGAACAATGAACGATTGGTTGAGATTGATAACAAAAAAGAAGGTAACGATCCTTCATCTTCTAAAACGAAATCAGCGGGAAAGATGTCTGGAATATTAGTCCTCTCACATCTCCTAAAACTGAATAAACGGCAGAAACAGAAGTAACCTCTTCGAAAATAAGGCGCCATCCACAAAAATTTAAAAAACAATTTTCGTGGATGGCACCTTATTTCTCGAGGCTAAACACTTCTATTCCGACCTCTTTTACCGCTTATTTTTCGAATCTGACTGCTTCCGTCATGACATCGTGTCTCTTTCATGCGTTTATAGCGTTCTGACAAGATAAACTTCCTCACAAAAACCTTTTAATCCGTTGTAGACGCGTTGTGCTCTGGAATAGTGTTGACAAAGGGCAAAAACAGTTGGTCCACTACCGCTCATCAGGGCCGCGTCTGCACCATATTTGATCATTCGCTCTTTGATTTGATAAATGACCGGATGGCGTTTTCCTGTCACATCTTCAAGACTATTCCCCATTTTCGTCAACATTTTTTGATAATCTTGTTGTCGAAGCGCATCAGCCAACCCAGGAATATCTTGATGTTGGATTTTTTGCGTATCGATTTCTCGAAAAACAGTTCGTGTCGAAACACTCATTTTAGGTTTTACCAAGATAATCCAGCAAGAGGGCATCGCTGGCAACAATTGGACGATTTCTCCCTTTCCGCCTACGTAAGCTGTTTGGCCATAAACACAGTAAGGAACATCTGTCCCCACTTCCAAGCCGATCTCTGCTAGTTCTTCTAAGCTACAGCCTAACTCCCATAACCGATTGATCCCTCGCAACGCGGCAGCACAATCTGTACTTCCACCACCTAGGCCAGCAGCGACAGGAATATTTTTTTTCACAACGATTTTTACGCCTTTTTTGATTTGATATTTCTTTTTCAACAACAAAGCTGCTTGATACACATTGTTACGCTGATCTACCGGTAAAAATGCTTTATTCGTTTCAACAATGATCCGATCTTCCGATAGCTCTTCAAAGAACAAGTGATCAGCTAAATCTACACTTGACATCACCATTTCCAACTCATGATACCCATCTGGTCTTTTATATAACACATCCAACCCTAAGTTTATCTTCGCTGGTGCTTTTTCAATCAATTCCATCCTCTCACCCATTCGAAAAGTCTAAGTCGAAAGTATTCTATCATAGGGGAAAATAAAAGTATAGCTTCCACCAACATGCGTAAACACTTTCCTCACAGCTTTACAATCATTTTTACAATTCTGTCAGAACTTCTTCTGCTAGACTTGTTCCTTTTTCTTTCCCTTTGCCAATCAATAAGAAAAGCTGCCATGTGGCTAAAGTAAAACTACTTCCTTTCATATATGCAAAATAACGGCCTTCCCAATGAGTAACATACCTTTGTTTTTCTTCGTAAGCTAATTGGAATGAGTAAAAGAAATTCCCGTAATTAAAGATGATCCTCATCACTTTTTCTTGTAAGAACGAGAAATCAGTTTCTCCGACATTTGCAAGTGGAGCCAGTCCCAGATTTGCTTCTGCATACCCATTTTTGCGATAGACATCCAATAGATTTGCAAGTAAGTAATCACCTAGACTATTCGGCTGGTTCGGCAGATACCGCAATAAATCATACCCCGCTTGGCGGTCATTGATTGGTTGAGATGTAATAAACCCAACGATTTTCTGCTCTTTTCGAACAATACCAATACCACTCATCAAGAGATAATCTTTCTCAAAATAACCAACAGAGAAATGCTTCTCACGAGAACCATCCAACCATTTTTGAGAAACTTCTTGGATCGGTTCGAGCAACTCTTCAGGTAATTGGTCATACCAAGTAAAATGGTAGCCCTCATTCGTCAAACGTTGTAATTCGATCTGCTTTGTGCGCCAGTGTAGCGCATCTGAAGAAAGATCAGTAATTGCTGCTTCGCCAACTTTTGCAAAGTGAAAACCCGCTTCGTGAAGCATGACGACATAACTTTCGGATACTTTATAAAAAGCTAATTCATAGCCAAAACAATCAGCTTTTTTCAAAAACTCATGCGTAGCTGTACGTATCTTCGTTGGATCACCAATCGGATCACCAAGAACAAAACATTTATTCCCTTTGATTTGGTAACCAAACACTACTTTATCTTGACCATTTTCCTGATAATAAAAATAAGTATATCCAGGTAAGTGCAGATAATGACTAGCTGCCGTTCCACCATAGGCGGTCAAAAGGCGATTTAAACGCATTTGATCCAGAGGCTCACCAAACCCTGTCTCTGAAGCTAAATATTGGTACAATGCAACTAACGCAAGTAATGAGATCCCTAAACCAATCAGTCCTGAAAACCAAACATCCTCAGATGGAAAGAGAATAAAGCGATTCGCAGTTAAATCACCTACCCAAAAACTTCCACGGTGATAGCCTGCGATTGCATAAACAATAAATAAAAAGCCAAACAAACACGCATCAAATATGATTGCTCCCCAAGAATAGACGAACTTTTCACGATAAAACTCTTTTCGGGATAACCACACCGCTAATAAAATCAAAAGGTATACAACAATCAATTCCCATGATAAGGTTCGCATCACAGTGTTGATGATGCCAAAAGCGAGTAAAGCAATCGTAGGAATAAATGCTTTTTTGACTTTCATCGCTAAAGCTCTAGCTAGTCCTAACAATAAGAACCCAACCAGCAGATTCAATGACTGATCTAAAAAATCAAACGAAAAGGGTAAGAGTATTTGAAACAACCGACTGACAGTCGAAAGATTCGTGATCGTTGAAAGTAAGACCATCATGATTCCCGCAAAATAAACGGCACACACTAACACCAAATGAGCAATTTTTTGAAAAAATAGTCGGGGAATATTATCTAAAAACCGATTGATTTTGACACCTGTGTGTGTCAAAAATAAAACGATCCCTGAAAGAAATGGTAGAACATAATAGAACAAACGATAATAAAGTAACCAAACAAGTGCAACATCTTGCCGCACGCCAAGTTGACTCATTCCTAAGATCATCAGCACATCAAATGTTCCTACACCACCTGGCACCATCGTCAACATCCCAATCAATGTGGCAATGATAAACATAGGGTACAAGGACCATACAGAAATATCTACAGCCATCAAGCGCCCAATCAACAAGAAAACCACTAAGGCACCGGTCCATTGTCCAAAGGAAGCCAGCAACAAGCCCAGTAAGCCTTTAGGATAAAATTCTACAAATAGCGTTTTACGTTTCAAATAGGCAAACAAAAAGATAAGCGGTGCCAAAAAGCTACCACCAAATAACCAAATCCAATAACTGCGAAATACACTATCTGTTTGAAGAAAGAAGACATTGATGAATGTCACTAATGACCAAATAGAAAGACCCGTCAATAGAAACAAAGCAACCTTAGAGACTGTTGCCAACACCATTTTCCGATTCGTGTGCTTGCCATAAAAACTGGCGCGCAAGCTTGCTCCGACAATCCCTCCGAATCCTGCCAAGTTATTGATCGTATTCGTGATCCATGCAGATAACAAAAAGTCTTTACGACTCATTTTGGGCTTGCCTTGTTTTTCCAATACTCGAATCGTTACCCAATCATAAAGTAACATCGGCATCACACCAATCAAACCTGCTAATATCATCCATGCTAACGTGACATGACTTTGTTGTTCCATCGTGTGCCAGACATCTTGCCAACTCATCCCATGGGCAATGTTTGCGACTTGATTCGCCACAAAAACAAGGATCGATCCAAAGAAAATCAGCTTCAAAATCAACTGATGTGCTTTCACCCACTGGATCATTATCTGTAATTTATTTTTCACCGGCACCCTTCCTCACCTGTAGACTTTCTAAACATATACACTCATGTTATCTTATTTACATTGATTTTTCCACTTTGGGCATTAGGTTGTGAAAAAGCCGTTAAGCTCCAAGTAGTAAGACAGAACGTGGGAAAATAGCTCCTCATATTTTTTCACGTTTTGACTTACTATTGAAGGAGCTGGCTTTTTAATCGCTTTTATTCCCCCAGAAAAATCCGCCATTCACTAGCTTCACACTCACTGTCCTCCCCTTATGTATACTCTCCTTGACTTCTTCAAAATCAGTTCGTCTCTCGACTTGCAGGTTATGAGAAAAAAAGCTATGCTAAAAACCAAAGGAGAGGATTACATGAAAATCGGATTTATCGGTACAGGAAATATGGCACAAGCAATTATTCATGGTATCTTAGCAAATAATCTAGTGGCTAAAGAAGATATTTTTGTTTCAAGCGGTCATTATGAAAATGCCCAACGCTTTGCTGGTAAAGTTGGGGTCAATGCTTGTCAAACCAATCAAGAGATTGCTGAAAAAGCAGAAATCGTTGTTTTGGCAGTGAAACCAAAAATCATCGAACAGGTGTTAAATGAATTACGCGACCATCGTAAACAACAGTTGTTTATCTCAATTGCTTCAGGAAAATCGCTTGCAACACTAGAACAAGCACTGGATCCAGAAGCTGCTATCATTCGTGTGATGCCCAATGTCAACGTGAGTGTTGGCGCGGGTGTTTCTGCAATCTGCAAAAACCAAGCAGCAACAAATGAACAGTTGACACAAGCGACACAAATCTTTGAAGCGATTGGTAGTGTCTACCCTTTAGCAGAAGATGATTTCAGTACATTTATCGGATTGGCTGGAAGCTCCCCTGCTTTTATTTATATGTTGATCGATGCAATGGGACGTGCAGGTGTTTTACATGGACTACCTAAAAAAACAGCAACAGAAATTGCCGCTAAAGCGATTTTAGGTTCCTGCCAAAAGTTCCTAGCAAGCGATGAAAATCCTTGGGAATTAGTTGATCAAGTATCTTCTCCAGGCGGAACGACAGTTGCCGGTGTCGTCGCATTAGAAGAAGCTGGGTTTATCTCTGCAATCATCACAGGGATCACGAAAACAATCGAAAAAGATAAAGAAATGTTGTAAACGAAGAAGCGATGCAAGGATAGACTGAAAAAATAAAATTTAATATTGTTAAAAACAAAACAAGCCGAAGAATCCTAAAACGCCTGTGCCTACTTCTGGATTCTTCGGCTTGTTTATATTGAACAATTGCTATTATTTCTTGTTTCGCTGTGTAAACAAAATTACCCCATATAAAATTAGTATTCCTACAAGTATTAATATAGCGTACAAAAAACGTGTAATCTCAAATTTTTCAACCCCAAATGAGCTTACTATTTTAGGTGGTAAGTAAAAACACAAGAAGAGAAGAACCACATATTGGATTTTTCTTATCCTAGTTTCATTCTTAAACGGTTTAACGGATAAAAATGGAACGCCAAAAACATAGCCTAAACCACTGGTTGATATTAGTATGGATTTATTTCCTTTCAATAAAAACTCAACCAAGCCGATAAAGACTAATACAAGTAAAAATATAACTAGTAATTTAACGATGTATTTCTTCATAAGGTTAGTCACATCGTTCGATGCTGCGTTCCATGATATACCGTCCATGAGTCATTCCATACTTCTCGAACATATAATCCAATCCAACCATTACCACTAGTGTCTAAAGCCGATGCAATGGCTGCTCCACTAGATAGACCATATGCCCCCATATACTCAAGTAAAAATTCTGCTGCAATTGTTGCAATACCAAATACACCAGCTGTAAAAGTAATTAAAGACGCAATCCCTATATTTACTAGCGACCCAAATATATTTTTCCCTACAGCTAAATTCGTATAATTCCATGAGGTATATTTCAGACTTAGTAGATTATTTGAGAGATCATCTAACCCATTTTTTTCACTATTTTCGACTATCAATGGGTATTTTTCAGTTATTTGTCTATATTCACCATCATTATTTTTTTCTTTTTTCTCGACAATCACTTCACTACCTGTTCTTGTTACAGCCATTGTTTCTAATGTTTGTAAATTAGTAACCTCTGCGGC
Organism: Enterococcus sp. AZ171; assembly: GCF_051714005.1. NCBI lineage: Bacteria > Bacillati > Bacillota > Bacilli > Lactobacillales > Enterococcaceae > Enterococcus > Enterococcus sp. AZ171. The sequence continues at coordinate 2,868,543 of NZ_JBIORA010000001.1, forward strand.
CAATACATTATTGTTTCTATCTAGCAACTGAATAATATGCTCATTGTTTTCATCGAATTGATTAATCTTAGCAGTATTCTTATAAGTGATAACCGCATCATTAAATAAATCCGTTTGATAAGATTTAGCCTCTGTCGTTGTTTTTTCTTGATACTCCGAGGCAAATACTGACTCATTAACTCCTAAAACCGAAAATACTATAACACTAGCTAACGTACTGATTGTGACAGATAAGGTAATGATTTTAGATTTAATCATTTATACTCCTCCAACAATATTTTGTGAGAAATCTCTCTAAATATTAAACCACATATTTAAAGCCCTACATTAAATAATTTATGTTTTTTTATTATTGACACAACAAACGCAATAACATACTGATAAAAAAACACTAAATCACTTGCTTACACCAGAAAAATAACTATAAAATAGTTATTTTAAAATTAAATAATAACAATAATATATAAAAATCCTTGTAAATTCACTTTTTTCTGTTACCTTAGAACTGAATAAACGCCGAGAACATCCGTAACCTCTTCGAGAATAAGACCGCACATTTTTATGCTTACTGTCTTAGTAATCGAAGAGGTTGTTCTTCATATTTTAGCTGATACTTACAGTAGTAAAATTATACTTTATCTCTATGCTATTTTTTTTGGCTAGTGTCCTTTACTGTTCGTTTTACAGACTAACCTGTTTTCCCTTCACGATAGACTGCTGGTAAGTGATTGTCGCGTTGGTCTCTTTACTAACCTTTTTGCCATGACTTATGATCTTTGCAGAATCTACCGCTCCATCTCTTGTTTGAGCAGGTACTTCTGTCGACATTTTGGTACTGCTTGTTTCTTTTCTAAACGTTTAGCTTGTTCAATCACTAAAAAAACACCTGTTTGCATCGTCGTTGCACCACTAAACAGCTTACTATCTCCTAATCCTTCTTCTTTTGTCTCTCTTTTGACGCGGGGGTTATCGTGGAACTCATTTTTATCCTCACCCCCTCTCATGATCCTTGCAAAATTCGCTACTTCATCTCTTATTTGAGTAGATCTTGTCGGCGTCATTTCAGACAATTCTTGCTTTTTTTCTAAATCTTTGGTTTGTTCTAAAACAAAGAAATTAACTGTTTGCATCATTGCTAACACAGTGAATAGCTTGCCATCTCCCATTTCCTCTGCCTTTGTTTTTCTTTTGACACACGGTTGGTTATAGAACCTATTTTGATTGGCAAAATCTCTTATAATCGTTGCAAGCAATTGAGCATCCGTCAATTTGAACTTAGTAAATAATAAAGGGTCTGTTTGAAATGCTTTGATGACAGTTTTTTTAGATGACTGAGGGGCATTTTGCTTTTTTGCTACCGCTGTAACAAATTGATCAAAATTAGGAGGTTCAAAATACTCTGCGTAGCGTGCAAGAAAATCATCTTTCACATGTTTGACCACTAGGCAAAAATCCAATAGACGTTAGCCCATATTTAACAACATCATATGTTCCTAAAACAATGTGTGTAGTTTCATGCGTAATCGTAATCTCTGGGGGTGCTGCCATTTGGATTCCTGATAAAATTTATGGTCTTCTATGGAAAGCATCCGCTACAATAATGATGCGACACTCAGCATCTTCTTTCAATACAAAGGCATAGGCTTTCGGATCATCATTACTAATGGAATAATAGGCATGTGTCTTCTCATCTAGCACAAAATCAGTCGAAACGACTCAAATATTTTCAAATCCCCAGTCTGCTGTTCGACGCAAACATTGTTCGCCTTTTGTTGCGATCGAAAGAAGTCGCTCGACTGATTCCTTTAAAATCTTCTCTTATTGAAAAGAAGGTGGTATATCAAGGAATTTTCTTAAGTATTGACCTTCGACTGTTTCTGCGATTTTATCTACTTTTAATAATTCTAAACACACATCTTTGACTAAAGTCAATAAAAAAAATGACCCAACAGACTAATCTAATCTGTTGGGTCATCCTATATTTTAACTATTTTTTATTTCGCATAATCGGTTGCACGAGTCTCTCGGATCACGATTACTTTGATGTGTCCTGGGTAATCCAGATCATCTTCGATGCGTTTACGGATATCGCGTACTAAGCGTACCGCGTCTAAATCAGAGATTTCTTCTGGTTTGACCATGACGCGTACTTCACGTCCGGCTTGGACAGCAAAACTTGATTCAACACCGGCAAAGCTGTTTGAGATCGTTTCTAGGCTTCTCAAACGACGGATATAGTTTTCCAATGATTCGCTTCTTGCACCTGGGCGAGCTGCTGATAATGCGTCTGCAGCGGCAACTAGGACGGAAATAACAGAAGTCGCTTCGACATCGCCATGGTGAGAGGCGATCGCATTGATCACAACTGGATTCTCTTTGTATTTCGCTGCTAGTTCTGCACCGATCTCAACATGTGAGCCTTCAATTTCATGGTCTAATGCTTTCCCGATATCATGCAGCAATCCCGCACGTTTCGCCAATTGGATATCTTCGCCTAACTCCGCTGCTAAGATTCCTGATAATTTCGCTACTTCGACCGAGTGTTTCAACACGTTTTGGCCATAACTTGTTCGGAAATGTAGACGACCCATGATCTTGATCAAATCTGGATGAAGCGTATGTGCGCCGACTTCAAAGGCTGCTTCTTCTCCATATTCTCGAATCCGTTCGTCCATTTCTTTGCGTGATTTTTCAACCATTTCTTCAATACGCGCTGGATGGATCCGTCCATCTTGAATCAGTTTTTCTAATGTCATTCGTGCGATTTCTCGACGAATTGGATCAAATCCTGAAAGAACGACTGCTTCTGGTGTATCATCAATGATCAAATCGATCCCTGTAAGGGTCTCAAGGGTCCGAATGTTTCGTCCTTCACGTCCGATGATACGACCTTTCATTTCGTCATTTGGCAATGTCACGACAGACACTGTCGTTTCAGAAACTTGATCTGCTGCACAACGTTGGATAGCCAATGAGAGCAAGTTCTTCGCTTTGCGATCTGCTTCTTCTTTTGCACGTTGTTCTGATTCTTTTACCATCAAGGTCAGTTCATGATTCAACTCTTCTTCGGTTGATTTCATGATTACTTCTCTTGCATCTTCTTTCGATAAACCAGCAATTTTTTCTAATTCTTTTTGTTGATCTTCAATCAATCTTTCAACGTCTTTTTCTCGCTCTTCAATTAATTGCTGTTTTGAACTAAGTGCCTCTTCTTTACTTTCAAGTGAGTTTTCTCGTTTTTCTAACGAGTCATCTTTACGATCTAACGTTTGTTCGCGTTGGATCAATCGATTTTCTTGAGATTTTAGCTCTAATTTACTTTCTCTCAGCTCACTTTCAACTTCAGAACGATATTTCTGATTTTCTTCCTTAGCTTCCAACAATGCTTCTTTTTTTAGAGTTTCTGCTTCTTTTTTTGCACCTTCAAGAATACTTGCAGCTGATGTTTTTGCACCAGCAATTTCTTTCTCATGACGTGACTTCGCAACCATAAACCCTAAACCAAGACCGACAATTAAACCGATGATAGCGAGGAGAATGTTGAGTCCCATTAAATCCACCTCCATACTATCTTTTCCATTTTTATCATCTACCAATTTCTATGATAAATTATTCTAAACTATAAATATGCTGTTGCATATGTGCATAAAAACCTGCACAAGTTTATTCTAATGTTTGTTTCCAGTAGTGTCAACTTTAAATACGAAAAGAAACGGCTTCCTCGTTTTTCAAAAAAGGGAGGTTTTGAGCGAGTGATGACTTATTTTTTTGTGCTTATTCTAGAGAAAAATAAAAAAACATCCGGTAGTTATTAGACTACCGGATATCCGCTTATTTCTTTATTCATCTAGTGGTAATTCTTCTTGTGCTTCTTCTGGTACATCAACTGGTTCACCGATGCCATAAGCTGCACGCACTAATGTAGATACTTCAGCCATCATCTCTGGATGATTTGACATATAGATTTTCGCGTTTTCACGACCTTGACCAATGCGATCTTCTTTGTAAGAATACCATGCACCACTCTTGTCAACGATATCTTTTTCAACTGCCATATCCAATAGCTCGCCTTCTTGAGAGATACCTAAGCCATACATGACATCGACTTCAGCGATTTTGAATGGTGGCGCTACTTTATTTTTTACGACTTTGATCTTTGTACGGTTACCGACAATGTCCGTTCCTTGTTTCAATTGTTCAGCACGACGTACTTCCAAACGGATCGTTGCATAGAACTTCAGCGCACGTCCTCCTGGTGTGATTTCTGGATTACCGAACATCACGCCAACTTTTTCACGAATTTGGTTGATGAAAATCGCGATCGTTTTTGTTTTGTTGATCGATCCTGACAGTTTACGTAAGGCTTGAGACATCAAACGAGCTTGTAACCCTACGTGTGAGTCACCCATCTCACCGTCGATCTCTGCACGTGGTACTAAAGCTGCTACTGAGTCGATAACGACAATATCTACTGCACCACTTGATACTAAAGCATCAGCGATTTCTAATCCTTGTTCTCCTGTATCCGGTTGAGAAAGGAGTAATTCATCGATATTTACCCCTAATTTTTGGGCATATTGTGGATCTAAGGCATGTTCCGCATCAATAAAGGCGGCAGTCCCACCATTTTTTTGGACTTCTGCGATTGCATGAAGTGCAACCGTTGTTTTACCTGAACTTTCTGGACCGTAGACTTCAATGATCCGTCCACGAGGATAGCCACCTATCCCTAAAGCAACATCTAGTGCAAGAGAACCACTTGGAATTGTCGAGATTTGTTGGTCGATTTTTTCGCCCAGTTTCATGATCGAACCTTTCCCATAGTTCTTTTCAATTTTTTTCAATGCAGCATCTAAGGCTGCTTTACGATCATCTGCCAATACGATAATCCTCCTTATTTTTACGACTCAAAGTAACATTTCATTACGTTTATAATATCTTTTTTATTTATAAAAAGCAAGCGAAAACCGAACAAATATTCGCATTTATTTTTTTCTTAATAGTTGCTTTCTTAGCAGATCAAATCCTTGCATAATCGCGCTATTTCTGATTGCCGAACGGTCTCTTGTGAAGTGACATTCTTTTGTTTCTACGCCTTCTTTTGATGCAACGGCAAGCCAAACTGTACCCGCAGGATGTCCTTCTAATGTGTCGGGTCCCGCTACGCCAGTAAACGCTACGGCATAATCTGTACCAACGAGTTGGCGTGCTCGAATCGCCATTTGTTCGGCGCATTCTTTACTGACTGTGCCAAACTGCTCTAACAGGTCTGGATCGATGCCTAAGAGCTTTGCTTTGGTCTCTGCTGAATAAGTCACAAAACCACCAGAAAAGACTTGAGAGACGCCAGGAATCGCTCCTAGTGCGGATTGAAAGCCTCCGGCTGTCAAACTCTCAACTGCTGTGACTGTCTTCCCCTGTTCTTTCAGTAGATCCACGACGGCTTGTGGCAACGAATAGTCATCCCCATAGCCATAAAAATATTCACCGACACGGGCTTGGATTTTTTCTTCTAGTGCGTGCAACGCTTGATTCCCTGCATGGATGTCTGACGTTTTGACGGTCAATCTCAGTGTGACTTCATTTGGTTTGGCATAAGGAGCAATCGTGGGATTGATTTGTGTAGCAATCAAGTCTTTTAGATCGGTTACTAATTGTGATTCACCAATGCCATAGAAGCGCAACACTTTTGAGATCAGTTTTTCTTCTGAAGGGAATTGTTGTTCTAACAAGGGGCGTACTTGTTCTACAAACATCGGCTTCAACTCACTCGGTGGCCCAGGAAGTAAAAGATAGGCATTGCTTTTCGTTTGATAAAACGTGCCTAACGCTAAGCCAGTTCGATTAGGTAATGGTGTGCCACCTTCAATGATTTGGGACTGTTGTAAATTGTTATCCGTCATTTTTCTTTTTGTCGTTTCGAAAAATGCCAACAGTTTCTTGTAACCTTCTGTATTTTGGATCAGTTTTCTATCAAGGTGTTTTGCAACAACTTCTTTTGTTAAATCATCTTCTGTTGGTCCTAATCCACCACATAAAATGATTAGTTCACTTCTTGATTCAGCTAACTGGAGTAACTCCTCCAAACGAGTCGGATTATCCCCGACAACTGTGTGATAATAGACATCGATTCCTAGATCTGCTAACTGTTCTGATAAAAATGTCGCATTCGTATTCACGACTTGTCCAAGTAATAATTCTGTTCCTACTGCTATGATTTCAGATTTCAGATTTGATCGCTTCCTTTAGTTGAGGTTGCTTTTGCAACATCTCTATTTATCTGTAAATCAGTCTTTGTTCGACTAATTATCTCTACCAAATAGTATACGCTATTTGCTGATAGAATCATTTCTCCTTGCTCAATTTATTCTTGTGATTGCGTCTATGTCAAAAAAATAAAAATCAGACCGGAAATGACCGATCTGATTGCAAGGTTCACTAAGTGACTCTATGATTTTACATGGATCCTTTGAATACGCCACGATTCTTGATAAAGTAATCGACACCTGAATAGATGGTAAAAATCAGACAAGCGTATAACATGATTTGATCAAGGGGTACATTGATCAAGTTGAATGGGATATTATTGATGAATAATAAAATGATCGCAATCATTTGAGTAGCTGTTTTTACTTTTCCAGGCCAAGCAGCTGCCATGACTTCCCCGTCCTCGACAAGCAATAATCGTAACCCTGTTACAGCCAACTCACGACAAACGATGATCGCAATCACCCATGCTGGCGCTTTTCCTTGACCTACCAACATGATAAAAGCTGTCATAACTAACATTTTGTCTGCTAATGGATCAGCAAATTTTCCGAAGTTCGTCACTAATCCTCTGGAGCGAGCAATTTTCCCATCTAGCCAATCCGTCACACTTGCTAAAGCAAAAATGATGGCACCTACTAGCTGAGTGATCGCTAATGACGTTGTTCCTACCGTTAATTGCCCCCAATCTAACGGAAGGCCGACGACTAAAATAAACACTGGAATCATACAGATTCTAAGTACAGTTAATTGATTTGGTAAATTCACAAGAACGACTCCTTTCTTTCCTATTTTACGTCAGTCCAGCAAAAGTTTCCACCAATAGTCTCTCAATTGCTAAACAAATCTTTCACTACATTATAACCTACTATCTAAACAAGAAAAGAGAGCCCAACACGAGATTCCGGCTCTCTTTTACACGGTTGATGTTTAAACTAGTTATTCTGCATACTGCAAGGAAAGCGAAATATTCTTCAGACTCGTATTATTTGGGCCTGCGTTGATAGGCAGTTCTTCACCATTTAATTTGACCGTTGCATTACTCGCTGCTCCAAGTGTGATCATTGCATTTGTCGTATTTTCTGGAAGTTCTGTTGTTTTTGTATCATTGGCAACCAAGGTTTCTTGATAGTGATAGTCAAACGTATTGTTCAATTGGACACCAATCCAGACACGTTCACTTGCTGTAAATTCCAATGTGATCGGTTTTTTCGCATCTTTTACCTCGATTGAAAGCGCACTTCCTGTGTCTTGTCCCGGTGTGATGATCATTTTTTTCTCTTCTTCTGTTGATTTTGTTGTCGATTCCACGGTCGATTCAACCGTTGATTCACTTGACTCCGGTTCTTCTTCCGTGATCGAACCATCGACAGATACCGTTGAAGCTGTTCCACCAATGATCGGCTCCGATTGACGGTCTTGCCATGACATATATGCCACTACTGTGATAATTGCTACAGCGACTAATCCTAATAAAATCACTGGCAGACTTGTCCAGAATTTTGTTAGATTCTTTTCTTCTTCGTGCATGGCTTTTCTTGAACCACTCACTGTTTCTGGTTCTGGTCGTTTTTTGATGGTCTCATCTGCGAAAGATTTTTTCCCATCAAAAACATCCACTAAATAATCACCATCTTCACCAACAGCTTCTGCATATTGACGAATAAATGCACGAACATAAAATTTACCTGGCAATTGATCAAATTCGTTTTGATCGATCGATTCCAAGTAACGTTTTTGGATCTTCGTCATTTGTTGTAATTCATCTAATGATATTTTTTTGTTTAAACGGGCTTGCCGTAATTTTTCCCCGATGGTTTCAAAAGCCACTCGTTCATCTTCTCCAGTCTGTGTATTCTAGTCAGAAGGTGCTTTCTCTACTGAGGATCGACCATTTTTTCTGACTGCTTCTCATTGAATTTTTGCTTTATTCATGCTCAATTTATAGTGTTCCCTCTATATTGATCAATCTTGCACTCAATCTACTTAAGAATACCACAAAGCGAACTTACTTTGGACAACATTTCATCTGTTTTAAAGTGAAATTTAAAACTTTCTTTTATTCTTACAAAAAGCATGACGAAACAGCGAGTATGTCCAATAAATTCAGAGTTTTTTTACTGTTTCACTTTTTTGGCTGCATATAAAATTCACTAAACACATCAGCATTGATAAAAGAGCGTCCTACTTGAAGAAGATCCGTCATCTGGATTGATTCAATGATTTCTGGCAAATCAAACAATGTTTGGTCACCAAATAGACTTTGTGTAAATTGATTGGCGATGTATTCGATGGAGTTCAATGATTGGAAATACTGCCCTAACATTTTCTTTTTCAATAAGTTCAAGTTTTCTTCTGTGATTCCTTCGTCATGTTCAAAGTTCAATAGAATCTCTTTTATTTTTTTTACTGCTAGTTTTGGTTGGTCCGAATCGCCACTGAAGTCAGCAAAATGAAATTCACGATCTAAACTAAACTCAAAGCCAAAACTATCATCAATAATTCCTTCGTTGTAAAGGGCTAAATAGTTTTGTGCAGTTGGGCCTAAAAGTAATTGTAGTAACAAACGAATCGCTGTTTTATATCTGAGCAATTCTCTCCCATTTTCAGGTAACACATCGATTCCTTTGATCCCTAACACAAATTTTTCTCGTGTGATCGCTGCTTCTAAGGTACTTATCGGCAGAACATCTGCTTGATTTTCGGGAAAGAATCGTTCGATTTTTTGAGCGGGTGGAAATTCTTTGGTAGCTTGATTGTGGCGAATTTGCTCCATCAACTGTTCTGGTTCCAAATTACCAACTACAAATAACACCATATTGCTTGGTTGATAAAAGGTGCGATAGCAAGTATATAGATCCTCTGCTGTGATGTCAGCAATACTTTCCACCGTTCCTGCAATATCGATGTGTAATGGATGATTGGGGTATAGATTGTTTAAGATACCAAAGAATAACCGCCAATTCGGATCGTCTTCATACATCTGGATTTCTTGACCAATGATCCCTTTTTCTTTGTTGACTGTTTCTTCAGTAAAATAAGGTGCTTGAACAAAATCAAGTAAGGTCAAAAGATTCTTTTCTACCTGATCTGTCGTTGAAAACAAATAGCTGGTTTTTGTAAAGCTCGTAAACGCATTCGCTGATGCTCCTTGTTGACCGAACAACTGGAACACATCGCCTTCTTCTTTTTCAAATAACTTATGTTCCAAGAAATGCGCGATCCCATCAGGAACTTTCACTTTTTCCGTTGCATCATAGGGAATAAATTCATTGTCGATCGACCCATAGTTCGTACTGAATAAACCGTATGTTTTGTGATAATCGTTTTTTGGTAACAAGTAAACCGTCAAACCATTCGGTAAGACTTCGTGATACAGTGTTTCATTGATTTGACTGTACTCTGCTTTATGCATTCTCTTCACCTCCAGCTAAAAAGAAAATTGCTTGTAATTCGATTTGGTTTGCCACTTCTTGAATATCTTCGATCGTTACACGTTCCATGCGAGCCAGCCATTCCTCGTCCGATAGTTCAGTATCAGGAAGCCAGTGTGCTAAATAAGCGGATTCGATTGCAGCTTGTGGCGAATCCAAAGACAACAAATAGTGATTACGTAACATTGCCTTGGTTTGTTCAAGCTCCAATTTAGTGACTTCGCCATTTTGTAAACTTGCCAGTTGTTGATGGATCAAGTGCAAGACTTGATTACGATTTTTGGTCTCAATGCCTGTTTGTACAGTCAATAACCCACGAAAAGTATCAACGTTGCTAGACGCATAATAAGCTAAGCTTTCTTTTTCACGTACATTCATGAAAAGTTTGGAGTGAGGGAAGCCTCCGAATAAGCCATTAAAGACCATCAATGAAAAACGTTCAGGCTGATCGTAATAAACATTGGTTTGATAGGCTAGGTTCAGTTTGGCTTGCACCACTGGTTCTTGGATTTGTCGTTCCTTGATCACGTTGTTTTGTGTTTGTTGATAAAAGATTTCTGGTCGTACCACTTTTCGCTCAGTGAAAGGAAGCTCTTTTAACGCTTCGATTGCCATTGTTTCTTCGATATCACCCACTACAAAAATATCCACTTGGTCTTCTTTGATCATACGTGCATAATATTCTGCTAAGGCACTTGATGTGATATTTTCGAGTTCTTCAACGGACCCCATACTTGGGATTTTTTGTGCATCTGACTGTTCAAAATATAATTCTTGTAATGCTAATGAAGCCATTGTTTGCTTATCTTCATTTAAGCTTTCCAAATATTGCTTTAAGTTATTTTTCTCTAAATCAAATGTTGCTTGATCAAATGTTTGATTTTTGATGTTAGGGAAGAATAATACCTCTTTTAAAAAGGAAACGGCATTCGTCAAAATCGTGCTGTCATTGACATACGCACCATTGACGAAACTGATTCCCGCATTCATCCAATGTAGATTGCCTTTTTTCCGAACAGAAAAACCGAAACCAGCTCCATACAAATCAGCTAATTTTGCACTTAATTGTGTCTGATCCGGATAGTTCAAGCTATTCGTCTCTAATAAACTACTCAGTAATGAACGTTTGGTGACGATGTCTTTTTCTAAGGCTGTGGTGAACCGTACAAAAATACGGATCGTTTTAAATTGTTTGGTTGGTAGCACATGAAGGTTGACACCTTCTGTCAATTGATAGGCCATAAATAACTACTCCTTTTTGTCATGATCCTTGGATCTCTTAGCGATGATCGTTGTTGTTTCAACGACATAAAAGTTCTCTTTTTTTGTCCAATTTTTTTAAAAGTCACTTTCTAGTATAGCATACAAGTGATTGAACGAACGTGTGGGGATATTATTAAGCGTGTTGTTTTTACATTTTTTTATTCTTCGATATACTAGGATTAACAAGAAAGGAGAAAAACAATGATCAAAGAATTTAAAGAATTTATCATGCGAGGCGATGTGCTAGATCTAGCTGTCGGTGTAGTGATCGGTAGTGCTTTTACGGGCATTGTGAATCAAATCGTTCAAGGTCTGATTACTCCCTTAATTGGTTGGGTCGTTGCAATGATCACAGGTACCTCTGATTTGGATGGTGCATTGTCTGTTCTTGATTGGTCACCTGCGAAAGGGGTCACCTTTTCTTTTGGGAATGTTATTAGTGCAATTATTACATTTGTCATTACTGGTTTTGTTCTATTCCTAGTGGTCAAAGCAGCCAATCATGCGAAAAACTTACGTCCAAAAGAAGAAGAAGTGGTGGAAGACAAACCCACTGCGGAAGATTATCTTAGTGATATTCGCGATCTATTGGCACAACAAACAGCTGAAAATAATGCACGCCCCACTGCCCAAGCAACTTCTGAGAGCACGGATCCTAAAGCGTGAGATAAAAAAAACAGAAGGAAATCCTTCTGTTCAGACTGTAGACAAACTCCTAGATTTGGAGTGTTGTTTGCAGTTTTTTTGTTTTATACTCATTGTATAAACTATTCTGGGAGTGATTCTAATGATGAGAAAACAATCGATTGAAGGTAGAAATCAATTTGCTATGTTAACAATTGATGATCTTGTACCTAAAGATCACTTAGTTCGAAAGATTGATGCTGCGATTCAGTTTGATTTCATTTATCCCATTGTAGAATCTACGTATTCGACCCATGGTCGTCCCAGTATTGATCCAGTGGTCTTAATTAAATTAGTATTTATCCAATATTTATTTGGTATCCGTTCGATGAGACAGACCATTAAAGACGTTGAAACAAATGTTGCTTATCGTTGGTTTTTAGGTTATTCATTCGAGGATCCTATCCCGCATTTCTCTACTTTTGGTAAAAACTATGTTCGAAGATTTAGAGAAACAACTTTATTTGAAGACATTTTCTCTCATATTCTAGAACAAGCTGTAAAAGCTGGCTTCGTTACGGAAGACAACCTTTATATTGATTCTACTCATATTAAGGCAAATGCCAATAAACATAAGTTCACAAAAGAAATGACCTACGGTCAAGCTAAAGCTTATCAAGATGAATTAGAAGATGAAATAAATAAAGAACGTATTGCTGTAGGAAAACGTCCTTTTACATGGGACACAGAAAGTGAGTTGAGTCTTCAAAAAATAAGTCATTCAGATCCAGAAAGTGGTTACTATGTTAAAGGTGAACGAGAAAAACAATTTGCTTATTCCGCGCATACTTCCTGTGAAGATAATGGTTTTATCTTATCTACATTAATCACACCAGGAAATGTACATGACAGCCAAGTCGCAATCGATCTGGTCAAACAGTCGAAAAGAGCTTTTCCAAATATAAAGCGTGTTGTCGCTGATGCAGGATATAAGACGCCTAAATTTGTTCATTTTCTGTCACACTTGAAACTCTACCCGATTCTTCCATATACTGTACCTCATGGAGTAAAAGGAATGTTTCGTAAAAAAGACTTTGTTTATGATGCCTATTTTGACTGCTATTTATGTCCCAATAATCAACCGTTGTTATTTTCAACTATCACTCGTGATGGTTATCGAACCTATAAATCAAATCCAAAATTCTGTAGGAGTTGTCCATTACTTAAAAACTGTACTTTGAGTACAAAACATCAAAAAATAGTAACTCGACATGTTTGGGCGGATCTTATGGATGAACTTGAACACCAACGCCATACGGCGTTGAATAGAGAAATTTATAAAAAGAGAAAACAAACTATTGAACGAATATTTGCAGATGCAAAAGAAAAGCATGGTATGCGTTGGACAAAATATCGAGGTCTCGAAAAAGTCGCCACGCACACGATGCTTACGTTTGCTGCCATGAATTTAAAAAAACTAGCCTCATGGCTATGGAAAGCAAAAAAGCCTATGGCTTTTTATTTCAAATTTCTACAAAGACTAATAAAAAGGAGTTGGCAATTAAGCCACTCCTTTTTGTCTACAGTCTGAACAGAAGGAAATCCTTCTGTTTTTTTTATGCTTGTTTTCTCATGTCTAAGTGGGGGATTCCATCTTCTAAATATACTTCTGAGATTGCCTGAAAACCAAAGGATTCATAAAATGATTGTAGATATTCTTGTGCCCCGATCACGATCGGACGTCCAGGTGCATTGGCTTCGATCGCCGCTAATGTTTGTGCCACGATTTTTTGTCCTAACCCTGACTTGCGATGCGCCTGATTGACCAAGACTCGTCCAAAATGAACTGTGTCTTCTTCTGCATAAATACGTGTATATGCCAAAATCGTACCATCTTCATCTTTAAAATAAGTATGCCATGCGATTTCATCGATCTCATCGACTTCTTGGTAAGGACAATTTTGTTCAACAACAAATACGGCGATTCGCTCTTTCACGATTGCATAAAATTCTGCTGTTGTTAGTTCTGCAAATTTTTTTACATAATGCTTCATCATCAGGACCTCCGTTCTTTCTTGCTAATAGCATAACGAGTTAGATACAAAAAAGCAAACGAACCTCATATATAATCTAGGTCCGCTTGCTTTTTAAACTGCTTCAGTTAAAAATTCGATCTCAACTGTTCGAGTAAGTACATCTGAATAACTGTAAGATACTCGTTCAAATGAATTTTCTTCAGGATCTAAGTCTACGACAAATACTGAAGGATAGGTTTCTGTTAAAACGCCTCGGCGTTCCGTTTGACGCTTTCTTCCGGTCTGTGCAACCAACATGATTTGGCTGCCGATACGACCTTCTAAATCTTTTTTGATTGTAGCTAAAGTTAGTGGCATACAATTCACCTCAATTACTATCATACCATATATAGTAAAATTTTTCAAGTTTACCATATCAAAAAAAGAAATGCAATAGAAATAAGTAAGAAAAACATTAGTAATGCTATAAAAAATCACTCATTATAATCTTTCAGATGTTTTTTTATCTTATATTTCACTCGACCGTAAGCGCTTTTTATTTGCTTCAGATCCATTGATAATTCTCTCTCCATCTCGCTAAAATCATTGCCTTGCATGTAATGTTGAAAGATTTTTGCCTCTTTTGATGAGAATTTGATATCACAGTCCTCGAAAGCTTCTTTTAATAGTAATTGTTGCATCGCAACAGGTTCTTGGATGGTGATCTCGGCTAAAAAATCTGGTCCTTCTGTCGCTATTTTTTGTTCAATAGAAATTTCATTTTTTTGGTCTCGACGTTTTAGCGCGTTTTGCTTACGCAATAAAGAGTAGATTTGGTTACTGATAATACTTTTGTAATAACTCCCAAAACTGACACCTTTATTATTTTCGTACGTTTTAAGTGCTTGATATAGAGCAATCCTTGCTTCTTGTTCCCAATCTTCACTTACATAATTCCTTAGATAATAAATATTTTTCAACCGTAATAATAACGGGAAATATTTTTGATACAGCATAGAAAATGCTTCTTCATCTCCATTACGGGCGGCGCACAATAACTCCTCGGACATAAAATAATTCCTCCATAACTTTCGATTATGGAGGAATCTTACCATCAATTCATTGAATAACTAATCGTATCTGGCTGTTATTTTTCTTTTCTCATTAAATCGTCCAATTTTTGGGACAATTTTTCTAATTGTTCTTCATTCCACGGAGAATTTCGTCGAAAATCAATAAAACGCATATTTATATTATCTTGGGTAATATTTTTTTCTGTTTTTTTGATTGTTTTATATAATTCGTACGCGGAAGTTCGTAAGGCACCTTGTGAAAAAATCACCCATTGTTCCGCTAAGTCACTCGTTGCGACAGTCACTTGCGTCAAACGAGTATTCAACTCTCCAGCGATCCGCTCGATATACGTATCTGCCGTTTCATCCTCTTTTGTGAAAACAACTTCTAATTGGTATTTTCGATAATTTTGTTGGATACCCGGCACTAATTGTGCATCAAAGACAACGATTACTTCTAGGCCTTCATATTTTGCATAATTCGATAAACGATGCAACAAGGCTTCTCTGGCATCCGCCATTTTATCTTGCTTTTTCAGTGCCACTAATTCCGGCCAAGAACCGATCATATTATAGCCATCGACGATCAACAGCTGCTTCTTCATGCCTTATCCCCCCTGACGCTGAGAAAAAGCCTGATACATCAGTAGCCCAGCCGCAACACTCGCGTTCAAGCTTTGAACATGACCGACCATAGGGATCGTTAACAACTCATCCATTTCTTTCTTCAAGCCTGCACTCATGCCACGACCTTCGTTACCGATCACTAACGCTATCGATCCTTTTGCATTCCATGATTGGAAATTCGTTCCTTCCATATCCGTTCCGAATACCCAAAATTGTTGCTCTTTTAGCTGCTGGACAGTTTGAACTAAGTTTGTCACACGAGCCACTGGCACGTATTCAACGGCGCCTGTCGATGTTTTCGTCACGATTGGCGTGATTCCGACTGCGCGATGTTTAGGAATGATGACACCATCCACCCCACTGGCATCTGCCGTTCGTAAAATCGAACCAAAATTGTGAGGATCTTCGATACTGTCCAAGATCAAGAAAAAGGGTGTTTCCGTTTTGCTCTTCGCCTGTTCCAATAGTTGATCCAACGTCAGATATTCATAAGGCGTGATGGCCAATACCACCCCTTGATGAACACCACGATCACTCAGTAGGTCTAATTTCTGCTTAGGCACCCACTTGACCGGCACCGATTGTTCTCGAGCAATATTTTTCAACTCTTCAACCTTGTCGCCCCGTGAATCTTCTTGGAGGAACAATTTATTTCCACGACCTTGTTGCAAAGCTTCGACTGTCGCATGATGACCAAATACAAAATTGTCTTCACTCGTTGTGTCCTCTTGACCAACATAAACTGTTTCCTTCTTGGCACTACGTTTCTCATTGCCTTTTGTAAAACGTTGAGAATCTTTTTTGTTTCGTTTTTGATAATTACGTTCTTTATTTTCTTTCCTCATGGGTTTCACCTACTTTCTCAATACACCAATTGATCAATTCTTCCATACGTTCGGTTTGTTTTGTTAGATGTAAGTAGCCCATCAAGGCTTCAAACCCTGTTGCAACGCGATAAGTGGTAATATCCGCATTTTTTGCACTCGTATGGCTTTTGGCATTTCTACCCCTGCGATAGTAAAGTTCTTCATTTTCTGTTAACAGGTTTTCTTGCAACATTTGTTGGATCAAAAAAGCTTGTGCCTTTGCCGAAACATAGTGTGTCGCTGCTCGGTGCAGTTTATTCGGCTTTGTTTCACCTTTTTCAATCAAGTAATCTCGAATATAGATTTCGTAGATAGCATCTCCAACATAAGCAAGTGCTAAACCATTTAGTTGTGTATGATCTCTCATGCTTCTCTTCTCCAACGAGTACCTTGTGGAGTGTCATCTAACAAGATACCTTTTTCTTTTAATTGGTCCCGAATTTCATCACTACGAGCGAAATCTCGGTTTTTTCTGGCTTGTGTTCGTTCTTCGATCAGTTGCTCGATTTCTTCATCCAACATTTCTGCTGTCGTAAATAAGATACCAAAGATCGACAACCATTGGGTAAATAGTGCCTCACTTTTGGATAGGATCGTTTTGGAGACAGTCGGTTGTTCCAAATACGTATTGATCCATTTTGCTAATTCATAGACAACTGTGATGCCGTTAGCCGCATTGAAATCATCGTCCATTTCTTTGATGAATCGTGTCTCTAATTGTTCCAGTTCTGTTACCTGTCTCTCATCTTCCGACTGGGCTGCTACCGCATTTTCAAAACGGAAGTTTAGATTATCAAACGTATTTTTCAATCGCTGTAAGTTTGTCGCTGCTTCTTTCATCGTTGCTTCACTATAGCGAATCGGTCGACGATATTGTGTGGTTGCCATAAAGAAGCGTAACACTTGTGGGTCTACCTCTTGGATCATTTCGTGGACAGTGATAAAGTTCCCTAAAGACTTACTCATTTTTTGATCGTCTTCACCAATCGTCACATAGCCATTGTGCATCCAATAGTTCGCAAATTTTTTACCTGTTTTCGCTTCACTTTGGGCAATTTCGTTCTCATGATGAGGGAACTCCAAGTCTTGTCCACCACCATGGATATCGATTGTCTCACCTAAATGTTTCGTTGCCATCACGGAACATTCGATATGCCACCCTGGACGACCTTCGCCCCATGGCGATTCCCATGAAATTTCGCCTGGTTTTGCTTTTTTCCACAAGGCAAAGTCTAAAGGATCTTCTTTTTGTTGCTGTTCTGCGCCAGTACGTTGACTTGCACCAATCTCTAACTCGTCTATTGATTGATCACTCAATTGACCATAATCAGTAAATTTACGCGTACGATAATAAACATCGCCATTCGATTCATAAGCAAAACCTTTGGCGATCAATATTTGGATGAACACACGAATATCTTCCATGTGATCCATTACTCTTGGATGGCTCGTTGCTGGCTGCACATTCAAGGCTTTCGTATCTTCTTCAAAAGCTTTGATAAAACGATCAGCAACTTCAGGCGCCGTGATCCCAAGCTCATTGGCAGCCTTGATGATTTTATCATCCACATCTGTAAAATTCGATACGTAGTTCACTTGATATCCACGGTATTCCAAATAGCGTCGAATCGTGTCAAATGCAATCGTACTTCGGGCATTTCCAATGTGGATATAATTATAGACAGTTGGTCCGCAAACATACATTGAAACTTGTCCTTCTTTTAAAGGAACAAAAGTCTCTTTTTCTCTTGATAGCGTATTATAGATTTTTATCATTCTCATCCCCTACTTTCTCTCCATTGATTCGGACAACTTTTGCTGGTATCCCTACTGCTGTTGCCCCATCAGGTATATCTTTTAAGACGACTGCGCCTGCACCGATTTTCGCATCTTTTCCTATGGTGATCGGTCCTAAGATTTGGGCATTGGCTGACAACATTGCGCCTTTTTTGACGGTTGGATGTCTTTTCCCCGTTTCTTTTCCAGTCCCCCCTAAAGTGACACCATGAAACAAGACGACATCATCTTCGATTTCTGCTGTTTCTCCAATAACGATTCCCATACCGTGATCGATAAATACACCCGTTCCAATCGTCGCTCCTGGATGTATCTCTATTCCCGTAATAAATCGCCAAAATTGGGCATTCATTTTGGCAATCAAATAGAGACGATGGCGATATAAATAATGGGAGAAACGATGCCAAAATAATGCATGTAGCCCAGGATAGGTCAAAATGACCTCTGCTGTGGTACGCGCTGCTGGATCATTTTTCTTTACGGCAATGACAGCTCGTTTGAACCATTCCATCGACTTCCTCTCCTTTCCTTTTTCGACTGTATGTAAGAACAACGAAAGACAACTAAAAAACGTCTTTTAATAAGTTTCCTTATTAAAAGACGCTATGAGGCGTGGTTCCACTTTTTTTCATAATCAAATGATTATCTCTAACAGGTAACGTCTGCTATTCGTTCTTCGCTACTTTCAAGGATTGAGATTGATCAACCCCCTCTTCGCAAAGACCACTCCCAGAGGCATTTCAAAAAAGAACAATTGACAACTTACACCACCCGTTGACTCTCTTGAAACCATTCTTTTTTTACTTCTTTCTGTTCATCGTGTTTAGTTCAATACTTGGTTTAAATGTGCTAAAGATTTTTCTTTTCCTAACAATTCGATTGTTTCTGGTAATTCAGGTCCATGCATTTGTCCTGAAACAGCGACACGGATCGGCATAAACAGGTTCTTTCCTTTTACCCCTGTTTCTTTTTGTACTGCTTTGATTGCTGCTTTGACTGTTGGTGCATCTACCACTTCCATTTGAGTAAGTTGTTCTTTGAAAGCTTTCAACACAGTCGGAACCGTTTCACCCGCTAATACTTCTTTGGCTGCTTCATCTAATACAGGATGTTCGTTAAAGAATAATGTTGATACTTCAACGATTTCCGCTGCATAACTCATTTGTGGTTGGTACAGACGAACAATTTTTTTCACCCATTCGATTGTTTGTGCATCTGGATTTTCTTGCACACGACCATCAGCGATCAAATAAGGTAAACACATTTCTGTCAATGCATCTAGATCCATTTCTTTGATGTAATGGTTGTTCACCCATTGTAATTTTTTTGCGTCAAATGCTGCTGGTGATTTGCTCAAGCGCTGTGGATCAAACATTTTGATCAATTCTTCTTGACTGAACAATTCATCTTCACCGACAGGCGACCAGCCTAGTAAAGCAATAAAATTGAACATCGCTTCTGGTAAGTAGCCTAATTCACGGTATTGTTCGATAAATTGTAAAATCGATTCATCACGTTTACTTAATTTTTTGCCCGTTTCAGAATTGATGATCAAGGTCATATGCCCAAATGTTGGCGCAGTCCAACCAAATGCTTCATAGATCATTAATTGTTTTGGTGTATTCGCAATATGATCATCCCCACGTAATACGTGAGTGATCTTCATTAAGTGATCGTCAACAGCTACCGCAAAGTTATAGGTTGGCATACCATCGCGTTTTTGGATGACATAATCCCCACCGATATTGTCTGATTCAAAGGTGATATCTCCTTTGACCATGTCGGTAAACGCATATTCTGTATTGCGCGGCACACGGAAACGAATCACTGGTACAATACCTTCTGCTTCTTTTTTCGCTTGTTCTTCAGGTGACAAGTTCGCACAAGTCCCAGCGTAGTGAGGCATTTCGCCACGCGCACGTTGCGCTTCACGTTCTGCTTCTAATTCTTCTTCTGAACAATAGCATTTGTAAGCACGATTGCTTGCTAATAACTGATCGATCCATGGTTGGTAGATTTCTTTTCTTTCAGATTGACGGTAAGGACCGTATTCACCTGGATTTTCAGGTGATTCATCCCATTCCATCCCTAACCATGCAAGATTCTCTAATTGGCTTTTTTCGCCATCTTCAATATTTCGTTTTTGGTCAGTGTCCTCAATGCGGATAATGAAATCTCCATCATTGTGACGGGCAAATAAATAATTGAATAATGCAGTTCGTGCATTCCCAATATGCAAATGCCCTGTTGGACTTGGTGCATAACGTACGCGTACTTTCGTCATTTTCTTCCTCTTCTTTCAAACTAGACTTTGAGACGCCAAAAACAACTGACAATACAATATCTTATCAGATTGTTTTGGGTTGTATCTCCTTTAGCGATAAATGTTGAAATTTAAAGCTACTCAGCACAAATTTTACCTTTTATACGTTAAATAGTAAAGAGATTATGAAAAAGTCATTCAAATCTACGTAAGAAGGCGGGAATCGAAAAAATAGTTTGGCCTACTTTTCAATCCTCGCCTACTCCACCTAAACTGAGGAAACAAAAACCATCTCTCTAAAAAATCTGACGATGTCTAATTGCCTCATATTTACCATATTGCGTTTTTATTTCGCTTTTTTCTCATTTTCACGCTTATTGTCGATTCCTCTACCCGCATGAGCAGGTTTTGCAAAGATCATTCGTCCAGCAGCTGTTTGTAGTGCACTCGTTACCACGACTTCGATCCGTTCATTCATGTAATGTTGCCCATCTTCCACAACCACCATTGTACCGTCATCTAGATAAGCCACTCCTTGTTGACGTTCTGTGCCTGCTTTGACCACTAGTACATTCATATTCTCACCAGGGATAACGACTGGTTTCACTGCGTTAGCAAGTGCATTGATATTGAGAACAGGTACATTTTGAAATTCAGAGACTTTGTTAAGATTATAATCATTGGTCACGATGACACCATCCAATAGTTTTGCCAATTTGATCAGCTTACTATCTACTTCACTGATGTCTTCAAAATCACCATCATACATCTCAACTGAAATACCTTCTTCTTTTTGTAACGCATTCAAAATATCTAGTCCGCGACGTCCACGTACCCGCTTCAGGCTATCGCCAGAATCAGCGATATATTGTAATTCATACAGGACGAAATTTGGGATCATCAAGGTTCCTTCTAGAAATCCTGTTTTTGTAATATCGTAAATACGTCCATCAATAATGACGCTTGTGTCTAAAATTTTATATTTATGAAAATGATCATCTAATTTGCGTTCTAATAACTGACTTTCCACCTGACTAGGTGTTTCTTGCTCCACCTTTTTACTTCTAGGTCCAAATATTTTCTTCCATTCTTCGATGCGGGTCGTTCCCATTCGCAAGCCCAAATAACCAAGGATCACCATCAATAAGATGGGTAAAACACTGTTCACAAAAGGTATTTCAATATTGTAAAGCGGCGTTGAGATCACAACCCCCAACGTTAGGCCAATAATTGCACCGATTGCGCCAAATAAGAGATACGTCAAGCTGACTTCACTTAATTTTTCTTCAATTTGCTTGATGACTGCTGTTATATGTTTTGCCAATAGCAAAGATAATAGAAAGAAAATAAGTGCACCTAACAAGCTATTGGTAAAGGTGTTATTCAGCCATCCATTCGTCTGTTGACCGACCGCCTGCCAAGCTGTAGGTAAAAAAGAAATCCCTAAGCTGGCACCAACGATGATCATCAGTAAGGTGATGACACGTTTTTGCATCCTGTTTCCTCCATTTCATTTTGATTTTAGCGAA
Organism: Enterococcus sp. AZ171; assembly: GCF_051714005.1. Taxonomy (NCBI): domain Bacteria; kingdom Bacillati; phylum Bacillota; class Bacilli; order Lactobacillales; family Enterococcaceae; genus Enterococcus; species Enterococcus sp. AZ171. The sequence continues at coordinate 2,890,301 of NZ_JBIORA010000001.1, forward strand.
ATACTCGTCTAAGAGTTTCATCAAGTGTAGCAACACCTACGACTTCGATACCCTCTGGAATATTCCAACCACCTAAATTATTTTTAGGTAAATATACTTTTGTAAAACCTAATTTTTGTACTTCTTTGACTCGTTGTTCAATTTGGTTGACTCTTCTGATTTCACCAGTCAGACCGATTTCTCCAATAAAACACTCCGTTGGTTGCGTTCCTTTTTCTTTGTAACTAGACGCAATACTGACTGCAATCGCTAAGTCGATTGCAGGTTCATTTAATTTTACCCCACCAGCTGCTTTTAAGTAAGCATCTTGATTTTGCAACAATAATCCTGCCCGTTTTTCTAAGACTGCCATGATCAATGACACCCGATTAAAGTCTAAACCAGTCGTTGTTCGTTTGGCATTTCCGAACATCGTAGGCGTGACTAAGGCTTGGATCTCAACCAAGATCGGACGTGTACCTTCCATGGCGACAACGATCGCTGAACCTGTCGCCCCATCCAATCGTTCTTCTAAGAAAATCTGTGAAGGATTGGCTACTTCTTCAAGGCCATGGGTGTGCATCTCAAAAATACCGATCTCATTGGTGGAACCAAAACGATTTTTGACGGCACGCAAAATGCGAAAACTATGATGTTGCTCACCTTCAAAATACAAGACCGTATCAACCATGTGCTCTAACATGCGCGGACCTGCAATCGAGCCTTCTTTCGTGACATGACCTACTATAAAGATAGCAATACCGTTTGTTTTTGCGATTTTCAATAGCTCAGCTGTGGTTTCTCGCACTTGACTAACACTACCAGCGACACTCGTAATATCAGGTTGAGTCATTGTTTGGATCGAATCGATGATGACATAATCAGGTGAAATTTGTTCGATGGCTCGACTGATTTCATTCATATCTGTCTCTGCATACAAGTAAAACTCTGTGTCGATCGAACCTAATCGTTCTGCACGCAACTTGATTTGGTCCGCACTCTCTTCTCCCGATACGTAAAGGACTTTTCCACCAATAGCAGCCAGTTGCTGTGATACTTGCAAGAGTAAGGTGGATTTTCCGATACCAGGGTCGCCACCGATCAAAACCATCGAGCCAGGGACCACACCACCGCCTAAAACACGGTTCAATTCTTCTAGCTTCGTCTTTACTCGTGGTTCTTTCTTAGGAACCACCTCAGCAATTTTTGTTGGCTTGGCTTTTTCTCCGGTCAAACTCGTTCGTACTCTGCGGTCCGTTGTATCTTGTTCGATTTCTTCAACCATGGTATTCCATTTACCACAATTTGGGCAACGTCCTAAAAATTTAGGCGACACATAGCCACAATTTTGACAAACAAATTGAACTTTTGCTTTTTTGGCCATTTCGGTGTACCACCTGTCTTTCATTTTACTTTTCTTGAGTTAAAGATAACTTAAATCTACTTTGCTTATTGGTTGGATGAACCAAATCCACCTTGACGAGCATTAGCGGTTTGATCTTGGTCCGCTTTTAAGAACGGTAGGAAGATTCCTTGCCCAATTCTTTCCCCTTTTTTGATCACTACATCTTTGAAACCAAAATTCGTGAATTGGAACATGATATGCCCTTCATTTGCTTCGTTATTATAATAGTCACTGTCGATCACGCCGACACCATTCGTCAAAATCAAAAAACGTTTTAATGGATTGCTCGAACGATTGGCTAATTGTAAGAATTCATCCTCACCCATATACGCTTTGATTCCTGTAGGCACTAAAACGGGTTTGATTTTCTTTTCCTCTGCTGACATTTCAGAGATCAGCGTATCTGATACAGCTGTTAGTCCTTGCTTGAACCCGGCTTTCCAAACACTTGGAATCACCACATCTTCTGCTGCTTCAAAATCATAACCGGCAGCGTGATGAGTCGCTCTTTGCGGCAATTGGATCTGTTGATCCTGATAACGTGTAATTACTTCAAAACCTCTTTTATTCACCGAATCCCTCCCAGAGTAAACTAGTTCTATTTTAACATACCAAGCGACTGAATACCCAAAGTTAACGAATTCTTCATGAAATTCCTTTCTCTATTTAAGAAACAAATTTATTGATTTTTTGAAAAAAAGTTTATTAAAACATGACTTTATGATTGAAAACAAGTAGAATAGAGCAAAATCATTTCTGTGTAAAAAAGATTAGTTGAGGTGCACCATGCGAAAAGAAATAATAGAAGCAAAACGAATCATTATAAAAGTAGGAACAAGTACGTTGATCTATCCAAATGGCAACATCAATTTGGGTGCGATCGATCAACTCGCTTTTGTTCTCTCTGACCTTCGTAATCAAGGCAAAGAAATCGTCTTAGTCTCTTCCGGTGCAGTAGGTGTTGGGATGCACAAGATGAATCTAGCAAAGCGTCCTAATACGATCCCCGCACAACAAGCGATTGCAGCAATTGGACAAGCTGAATTGATGAATATCTATAATCAACGGTTCAGTGCCTATGGTCAACAAACGGCACAAATCTTAGTGACGCGAGATGTTATCGATTACCCTGAAAGCCGAAAAAATGTTGTCAATACGTTAGAACAGCTACTAGCAATGGGAACCATTCCGATCGTCAATGAAAATGACACCGTCGCAGTGGATGAATTAGATCACTCCACCAAATTTGGCGACAATGATCAGTTATCTGCGATCGTTACCAAACTGATTGCCGCTGATCTACTCATCATTCTTTCAGATATCGACGGTTTTTATTCGGATAATCCAACCATCAATCCTGACGCTGAAATGTATCAAACAGTTACCGCGATCGACGATGAACTGATGGCCCAAGCAGGTGGTGCTGGTAGTGCCTACGGAACTGGTGGGATGGCAAGCAAACTAAAAGCAGCTTTAAGGATCTTTGAAGCAAATCGTCCGATGATCTTAGCAAACGGAAAAAATCCAGCAATCATTTTTGATATTTTAGCTGGAAAAGAAATCGGCACATTATTTAAGGAGGTTTTATAATGACTGATCTTAACCAACTTGGGATACAAGCAAAAAAAGGCGCGCGAGAACTTGCTTTGATGCCGACTAAACAAAAAAATGACTTATTGTTGCAAATGGCACAAACAATCAAGAGAAATCAACTAGCCATTCTTGAAGCCAATCAAAAAGACTTAGATCAAGCGACAGAAAATAATATTAGCGAAACAATGCAAGATCGTTTACGGCTAACACCAGAACGCATCCATACAATGGCGGAAGAAATCATTAAAGTGGCGCAACTAGACGACCCAATCGGAAAAGTCGATCACATGTGGCAAAACGAAGATGGTTTATTGATTGGCAAGAAACGTGTCCCTCTAGGTGTCATCGGCATGATCTACGAATCACGTCCGAATGTGACAACTGATGCGGCAAGTCTCGCATTTAAATCAGGAAATGCAGTGATTTTACGTGGTGGAAAAGAAGCCTTCCATTCCAATCAACTGTTGGTTGAATTACTTCAAGAAACATTGGGAAATGCTGAAGTTTCGCCTTACGCGATCCAATTCGTGGATGATACCTCTCATGAGACGGCTGCGGAATTGATGCGATTAACGGATTATTTAGACGTATTGATTCCTCGAGGTGGTGCTTCGTTGATCAAACGTGTGAAAGAGCAAGCCACTGTACCAATCATTGAAACGGGTACCGGCAACAACCATATCTATATCGATAAAGAAGCACAATTAGCCATGGCCGTGGATATCATTGTGAACGCCAAAACATCTCGCCCTTCTGTCTGTAACGCTGCCGAGACTTTGCTGATCCATTCAGAGATCGCACCTTTCTTCTTGCCATCTATTGAGCAAGCACTGGTTGAACATGGTGTCTCTCTACATGCAGATGCTCACGCGTTAGATTATTTAGAGACCGCAACCTTAGCAGACGAAACCGATTGGGATACAGAATATTTGGATTATATTTTAGCGGTTAAGATCGTTGATTCTTTGGACGAAGCAATTGAACATATCAACCGTCACAATACACAACATTCCGAAGCTATCGTGACGGACAGTTACACAGCAAGCCAACGCTTTTTAAATGAAGTTGATGCAGCTGCTGTTTACGTCAATGCGTCCACTCGCTTCACGGATGGTTCAGTATTTGGCTTCGGTGCAGAAATCGGTATTTCTACACAAAAACTTCATGCTAGAGGTCCAATGGGGCTAAATGAGTTAACAACGACGAAATACATCATCTATGGAGATGGACAAATTCGTAAATAATGTTTCACGGGAAACATTTTATGTGCGAGTTGTCTTTCATAATAAAGTTACGTAAAAATCAGATTATTCTTTATTAAAAGAAAAAAATAAGACGACATCCACAAAATTTTAAAATAAATTTCGTGGATGTCGTCTTGTTTCTAAAGAGTGCACACTATTAGTACATTCTCCCTTGATAGACTATTCTTCCGTTAATTGATCAAATAAAGAAAAGCCATCAAATGTTTCTCCATCGTAATAGCGCAATAATTGTTCACTCGTCAGATTTGTGGTAGTTTCTTTTTCCTCTTCTGATTCAAGAAGAAGTTGTTCACGATAGATTCGGTAGGTCTCTGCTAATTGTTGTTGCATTTTTATCCTTGAATTAGCCTCCGCATTGATCGTCGGAAGCTCCTTGATCAATCCCCGATAAATCAACTGTTCATCTACCCATTCAACAGGTAGTTCGACCATCGTCAAACCTACCTCTTTAAAATATTCTTCGATCATCATCTAAGCCTCACATTTATGTCTTGCTTGCATTTTAGCTTATCTAACTGAAAGTTGCTAGCGACAACATAGAGACTTCTTTATTTATTTTTGGATCGTCGCCAAAACTGCACGTGAAACTGGACCGACAAATAATAACTGTAACGGCAACGCCATGATCACATTCATTTTCCAAGCTGTAAGATAGGCAGAAAGAAATTGTTCTGGAATCCCTTGTTCAATAACAATACCGAATAATGACATACATGTCACCATACCTAAAACCATGAGACATGAAATCGTAAGGATCATTTGCATTTTATTTTGTTTATTTATAGGTAGTTTGAAAGCAATCTTTTTTGCGACTACTCCTACGATAAAAACATCTAAGATAAATGCCACGATAAATCCTGGTATAAGTCCTACGAATAAGTTTGATACATGCAACGCATTATGTAACCATAGATTATAGATACTCATCCCTAAAACCATCAGAAAACACATCATTGTTGTAAAAATAATTCCTTCTTTTTTGTTTGTTGGCACTTCAATCACTCCTTTTCATGAAAAACAGCATAGCATAAATGAAAATTTTTCGTAAGTTTTTATTTTATTTTTTTCATTGAGCTATATTTCTTGACTTAATTTAGAAAATATATTGGAAAATAATTAAATTTACGATAGAATAATATTAGTAACACCGAAATAAAAATAACATTTTCTTATCAATCAAATAAAGAAAAGATTATAACCAGGAGGATATTTGATGAAAGTAAGGATTTTGCTTGCATCGATAATGTTATTAAACGCATCATTGTCGCCATGTATTGCTTTAGCAGAAACAGTAACAAACAATAATCAGCAAACCGAAAGCACCTCAAGTTCAATCACCGAAGAAAAAACAACGAATGTAATATCTCCAACTACCATTTCAACCACAAATGAAGAGATACCCCCACCCAGCACTGACACACCAACTATAATAGGAACTCCCCAATTAATAGGAGAAAGCTATAAGGATGGTGTCAGTAAACCGAAACGAATCAACGTATCAGCGACTGAAACTATGCAACAAACATTTATTGAAGATGAGGAAAACAAAAAAACAACACACAGCTACATTGGTGGAAACACAATCTATGAAATCAATTCCACAGATGTGCAAGTCCCTAACCCCCGAACTACTGATTCATCCACGATCCAGTTAGCTGTCTACACTGGAGATGTCTCACAAACCAAACAAACTTTAGCTTATTATCTTGCACAACAGTTTAAAACTTATCAACTCTCACTCGAAAATCTCACAGATATTCTTTCAATTGATCCAACTTTAGCGATCAATGAAGATAGTTTGTTTGCTTTGATCCAAGAGTATTATCCGCAGGTCACAGAAAAAACCACCATTCGAGAAATAGAAGATTTAACTGATCAATATGGGAGTGTGCAACAACAATCACTAACTGATACATTTAATCAACAATCTAATGAAAAAGTATTCTCTGGAAACATTCTTTTGAGTCGAAAAATCGCATTATCCAATCAGGAAACATTCTTTTTTGTCGAAAGCGCTACGCAGTCCGGTTGGATTTTTGCAGAAAATTTAACTTATCATGCTTCTAAAATAATAAACCTTTCTGAAAAAGGAAAATTAACAGAAAATCATGCAAAAATTTATTCCACTTTAGATGATGCATGGCTTGAAAAATCTGCAATGCAAGCTGATCTTGAAACACTTTATGAAATAAATCAACAAATACAAATCAATAACCGTTCATTTTATAAAATATCCCATGACAATGTTGTGGTGGGGTATGTTGATCAGAACGACTTCAACAAATTGGGACAAGGTGATCCAGACACAACTGAAACAGAAAATATTATACCTACTATACCTTCGAATAGTAGTGTCAATGATACAAATCATTCACCTAGCGAAAGAAGAACAGAAACTTCAATTAGTTACTCAACACATGTGCGTGGACATGGGTGGATGCCCACCTCAAAAAATGGTGAGTTGTCTGGCACAGAAGGACAAGGACTACGCATTGAAGCAATACGTGCCAATCTTACTTCTTCCCTTTCTGGTTCGATTGAGTATAGTTCCTATGTTGAAGGAACTGGCTGGCAAGACTGGGTATCAAATGGAGCAATATCAGGAACGGAGGGGCAAGGTCTTCAAATAGAAGGAATTAATATGCGACTCACAGGAGAATTGGCTGAAAATTATAACCTTTATTACCGAGTTCATGTTCAAAAACTTGGTTGGCTACCTTGGGCAAAAAATGGAAATCCTTCTGGAACATCCAGTTTTGGTTTCCGAATCGAAGCCATCGAAATTCAATTAATTAGCCGCTCCCAACAAGGTCCTGAACTTGGAGATTCTTACGTCCAAAGAGCATCTATAAATTATTCCACGCATGTACGCGGGCAAGGTTGGCTTCCTGAATCTTCGAATGGGGAAATTTCTGGAACAGAAGGACAAGGGTTACGTATTGAAGCGTTACGTGTCAATCTCTCTTCTGCCTTTTCTGGATCAATCGAATATACTTCCTATATTGAAAATCATGGTTGGCAAAATTGGGTATCAAATGGAGGGATATCGGGAACAGAAGGACAAGGTCGTCAGATTGAAGGAATCAGGATACGACTGACAGACGAACTTGCAACACATTACAATATTTATTACCGAATCCATGCTCAAAATCTAGGCTGGTTACCTTGGGCAGAAAATGGAAATAGTGCTGGTACATTGGGGTACGGTTATCGTATTGAAGCAATTGAAATACGTCTGCTACCAAAAGAGCAAATTGGGCCACCAACGGGTGAATCTTATGTTGAAAAAACCCCTTCTGTCTTAGCGAACGCTCACGTAGCTTCTAGAGGATGGCTACCAGAACAAACAGCCGAGACACAAGTTGGAACGGTCGGACAAGGACTTAGCTTACAGGCACTTCAATTAAAATTAACGGAAAACAGTTATGAGGGTGGTATCGTTTACCAATCCCACCTGGCACATCGTGGTTGGGAAACTTCATGGATTCAGGAAGGACAAACTTCAGGGACCGTTGGACAAAGCTTAGCATTACAAGCTGTCCGAATTAATTTGACCGGTGATATCAGTCACCACTATGATATTTATTACCGTGTCCACTCCCAACACTTCGGCTGGTTAGACTGGGCAAAAAATGGAGAATCAGCTGGCACGCAAGGTTACTCGTATCGTGCAGAGGGCTTACAAATAAAACTAGTCGAAAAAGGGCAAGCTCCCCCAGGTCAAACTGCTCGTGCCTTTCGAATTGCACCACCTAAGGTTTTCTTTGATGGTCATGTGTCTGGTATTGGTTGGGTCAATCGCAATGGTCTAAGTAATTCAATCAATCATGCGAATCAAGGGCGGCAATTTGAAGCAATTCGTGCACAATTAGAACAAAGTGATTACTCTGGTGGAATTAGATATGATTCACATATTTCATCAAGTGGATGGACAAATCCTGTTGAGAATGGAGCAATATCAGGTTCGGTCGGACATAGTCGTGCACTCCAGGCCTTCTCTTTTCAACTAACAGGTGAATTATCTGAAAAATACGATATTTACTATCGTTCATTCGTCCGTTCACGCGGTTGGTTAGGTTGGGCTTCAAATGGTCAAAAAGCAGGCTCAGTTGGAATGAGTCTACCTGTCGAAGCAATTGAAGTCACGATTGTAGAAAATGATCGAAAACCAGCGGGTTACCAAGCAAATCAACTGACCATATTAGGTCAAATTGACACTTCAACACCAGAAGGAAGATTTGTCAATTCTATTACACAAAGTGCAAATCGAGTTGCTCCAGCATACGGATTGTACACTTCTGTCATGCTTGCTCAAGCAATTCTAGAGACCGGCTATGGCACTAGCTTCTTGGCACGCAATGCGAACAATTTCTTTGGAATGAAGTTCAAAGATGGGGAAGATGAAGGGAAATATGATTACGTTTGGCATGTATCCAATGAAGTTGTCAACGGGATCACGATACCTGTCAATTCTAAATTCCGTGTCTATCAAAGTACCGATGAATCTTTCATCGACAATGCTGTGAAACTGAAATATGGCGTACCTTGGGACCCTGTTCGCTATCGTGGAACTTGGAAAGTTAATACACGTTCTTATCGAGATGCGACCCAAGCCTTAACTGGAACATATGCAACTGATCCAAATTATGGAACAAAATTAAACAACATCATTGAACGTTGGCGTTTGGATCAGTTTGATTGATCTGATCTTTTATAAAAAATATCTACTTGACATTATTTAAAAATGCCAAGTAGATATTTTTTATTTATTAATTCGCGTAAAAACCGATTCCCTCATATCTCCAACCTAATGGTGTCAAAGAATCTCTTTCTACTGAACTTAATGTGTAATGATGTGTTCCGATAGTTTCATTTGGGTTAAATAGTCGATAAATTGGTTTAGAACCTCCAGAATAAAAACTTAGCCCTTCATATCTCCAGCCTAGTGGTGTAAGGAAGTTGATTTCTGACTGAGCCATTGTATAATGATGATCCCCATTATTTGGATTATACAGACGATACACCGGTTGACCACTATTTGGTGCTTGCCATGCAATTCCTTCGTATTTCCAACCAACTGTTGATAAATAGTTTTTCTCTCCCGCATTTAATGTGTACAAATGTTGCCCTGTACTTTTATTATATAAGCGATACATCGGTGAAGAACTAGAGTTTGGCGTATCATATTGTGTCAAATTATAGGTTTCAATAATACTATTCAATGTTGAACCATAGTTTGGTGCTGTCGCGTAACGACCTGTTAACCATGCTGTGGCATCTTTATACGAAGAGGTATTACTTTTCCAAGCACCTGAGTAATAATACACACCCGATTGGAACGAAGTTGTTTTAAGAACAGTTACATTATCCTGTAAAGATTCTGCGTACGAAGGATATTTACGAAAAGCGGCATTTACAGTGATCCATTGCCCATTTACAAACTCAGAAGTTGGCATTGTCACGGATTGCCCATTATAACTTCCCTTTATTCCAAATAAATTGTAGTTAGGTGCCGAAGCTAGCGTACTTTTCCCCCAGCCACTTTCAACAATCGCTTGAGCGATCATAACTGAAGCATATAAGTCATTCGCGCTTGCTAAGGTCTGTGCACTTGCAGCAATGCTATCAATGAACGCTTGTTGCGCATTTGAAGAAGCACGTGCTGAAAATGCTGCTATGCCAGGATTTTCAAATTGTGATAAATCCGCTTGATGTGTGTGTGTTAGTTCTTCCCCATTTGTCAGAGGATTCGTAATAGATTCAATTTGTTCCACATTTTCCGTAGGCTGTTCTGTCACATCGTCTGCTTGTGTCGAAACGGTGGTTTCAACAGAATTATTTGTCCCTACTTCTTCTGCAAGTACAGTAAGGTTGGTAGTCACAAGACTACTCAGAACAATTGCACTAAATAATAAATTTTTTGCTTTCATTACTTCTCCTTTATTCTTAAAAATAAAATAATTTAATGTGTTGCATATGATAACAGAAATATACACTCTCTTTAAACATCATACACTTTTTAATTATACATAGATTTCAACATTTTTCAGTATATAAATTCTTAAGATTTAGAGGAGTCTTTATGCCATTTTGTAACTTTCTATTTTTGAAGTCGATGATTATTGGCTCAAATCAAAAAATAAAAAACTCTTAGAGGCTTGCCGGCATAGTTTAGAAATACATCTGCTATTTCCAAACCCATACGCGTGCTCTAAGAGTAACATTCCTATTAAATTTGGTAGAAAAAACTAGTCCTTAATTTAGATACCTAACTCCCTTAACCCATCTTCTATCGAAGTCAATTCGCGTCCTAATACTTTTGCAAAATCATCAGAAGTTACATCTAACTGATTATTGCGAATATCATTTTGGATTGCAGTCGTCATTTCTGCACCACCTTGAGAAAATCCCGAGGCTGTTAGTTTGTCTGTAAATTCATCTGGAGCCAACGAAAGGATGTCTAAAGGTTTCCCACTTACTTTAGCAACTTGTTCTGCCAAGGTTTGATAGGTGATTGGTTTTCCAGATAATTCTAAGAACTCAGGATAATCCATTCCTGCTAACACTTTTGCAGCTACTTCTGCATACTCTCTCTTTAACGCCCAACCGGTTTTCCCTTCGCCAGCTGCATAAACAAACTGACCAGTTTTCAATGCTACTCCAATCAATGGCATCTCATTTTCTAAGTACCAGTTATTTCGTAAAAAGGTATGTTTAATACCCGATTCTTTGATGATTTTTTCTGTAAATTGATGGTCTGGAGCCAGGATACTAGTCGAATGATCTGCATCCGCAAAACTAGTATAGGCAATAAAAGAAACCCCCGTTTCTTTTGCTGCTTCTACAACATGTTGATGTTCAGCTTGTCGGTTTCCCGGTACACCTGATACAAATAATAGACGATCGATGCCTTGTAGCGCCTGTACCATCGTCTCGCGATCAGCATAATCGCCGATGCGAACTTGAAGTCCTGCTTCAATTAATTTCTGTGCCTTTTCTTCATTACGAGCAAGGACATAGATCTCCTCCAATGGAACCAGCTTCTTTAATTCTTCTAAAGCGTAGTGTCCAAATCCTCCAGTTGCTCCTGTTACTAAATAAGTCATATTCCCACTCCCTATTGATTAATTATTTTTGTTCATATAGCTGTACATTTTTAAAATACACCATTATCATAAAGAGTATGCTAAGATAAGTCAAGAAATCAAGTTGAAAGGATGGATTTTAATGAAATATTCTCTACAATTAAGCGATGCGATCCACATCTTAGCTTATATCCACATATTTCAAGGAACTGATTTACTTTCAAGCGACATGATTGCAAGTAGCATTGAAACGAATCCAACAAATGTTCGAAAAATCATGAGTCAATTAAAAAAAGCAGATCTTATCCATACAACAAGTGGGAAACCAACACCCGTACTTGCGAAAGCTCCCGAAAATATCAATTTATTGGAAATTTATCGAAGTATTGAAGGCAACACAAATTTGATCCAAGTAGATCCAAAAACAAATCCGAATTGCGTGGTAGGCGCTAATATCCAAGAAGTCTTGGCTGCAACTTATTCTCGATTACAAAAAAAAGTGGAAGAAGAAATGGCAGTAATCACTTTAGATGGACTCATTAAACAGATTGCATTATCAGAAAAAGAGAAACGTCCAGAAAACCAGCCGCTCGTGGAAAAATTTCTTTAGTTTGATGTAAATCAGAGTCACTTTTAGTTATCTAAAAATTAAAATAACAGTTTTATATTATTATTAATTTTATAATAGATTAAATAATCTTCGTACTGGAAAAAAATTGCTGTTTTCTTTTTATTTATTCGGTAAAATTAAACTATGAAGATAACTAAAGGAGGAAATTTTATGAAAGATTGGAAAAACGATTTTTGGGAATCTGATTTAGATCATGGCTATGAAATGTTTATTGAAAAACGCGTTCATGGATGTTTGTTTACACAAGAAAAAATCATCGCAAAAGTCACAGAAGAAAACAAGAAGGAGTATGACATACTTATCCAATTAACAGATGACAACCAATTCTATGGTTTGTCTTGCAGTTGCTCCCACGAAGACACAGGTCATTGTCCTCATGTCGTGGCTACCTTATTCAAATATGAACAAGAAAAAGAGCAGAGAAAAGCAAATGAACTGGTCAAGTTGATTTCTTATGCAAATGAACAAGATATTCAAGACTTTCTATTAATTATTTTAAAAGAGAACCAAGAACTAGCTCAACGATTCCAAGAACATACTGCAATCAAAAATATGGACGATTACGATAAAATGATTGTTATTTTAGAAAAACATACCCATTATTCTGGAAGCAATATTCATGATCGTACACTTCAAAACATCAATAAAGAACTGTCTGAATTTTTAAACAGTCTTATTGATACATCCATCGCAAAAAAACAGATCCTTCATGCATTCGAATTAATGAACAGAATAGTTGAACACTTTGACTTAGCAAAGGTACATAATGTAGAAAATGATATCAGCCTTATCATGCATCAATGGTACTCTCTATGGAAAAAATTACTTAGACATGCGTCTGAGCAAGAAAAACAACGAATATATTCTAAACTTTCGGCTAAAATAAATAACGCAAGCCAATCTCGTTTTTATATCCAACAAATTTTACATGAAGAATTCCCTGAACAGTTCTCTGATCAGGATCAGCAAAAACTTGATCAAACATCTGAAAATAACGGACACTTAAACTATAAAAACAAACGACTGCTATCCATTCGCCAAATGGAAAATTTGAATTATACAGACAATCAAATTCATCAACGTGCACGCGAAAGCTGGCAATCTCCAACTATACGTTCACAATATATTGACTATCTGATGCAAAAGAAAGCATATGAAGAAGCAATCACTGTTTTGAATGAAAGTATTGTATTAGATCAACACTCTTCTGATATGGTCACCTTGCATCGCTATGCATTAAAAAATCTTTATCATAAACTAGGGGAAAAAGAGCTGTATGCGGAACAAGTCTTGCATCTTCTATTAGAGGGAGAGACCGTCGATATGAATTTGATCCATCAATTGAAAAAAACATATTCGATTGATCAGTGGGAAGAAGTACGTGAAAACTTATTTGAAAAATTAAAATATCGTACAGACGTTGGATTGTTTTATTCAAAAGAAAGACGTTATGATTTATTGTTGGATTATGTCCTCAAGTCACCTGGACTGGAAGAAGCAAGTCGCTATTTTTCTTTCTTGAGAAAGCAATTTCCAGAAGCGCTTCTTCAAAAATATGAATACGAATTACGGCGGATGGCTGCTGAGACAACTACACGTTTACGGTATCATAAAATGGCTTTGTTGATCGCCGAAATGGCCACCCTTCCAAGTAGCACCATCTCTGTTCAATTACTGATCAAAGAACTAAAAGAAAAATACCCACGCAGAAAAGCGATGCTAGAAGAATTGAGAAAATTAGAAAAAACGTATAAATAATGTAGCAATAGCGACCCTATTCACAGTCCGTACTTCAAAAAGCCGAATCAACAAGCAACGCCGTTGATTCGGCTTTTTTGAATAGACAATTACAAATTTGTCTATTTCCTATATTTTCCTAAAAAAGAAAAAGCATTTTAAAAACTTTTAAATAACATGATATCTCATCTGTCAATCAAATCCAATCGGAATTGATTGGGCTGATTTACTGGTTGCTTGCTTCACGTCAGTCTCCCACTTGCTATAGATCTCTAAAAATCTCACTTCTTCTTCATCACTATATCCTTCAAAAACAACTTTATCGATATTTTTATGATCAAAAAAAATAGTGGTCTCAGGATTTAATCCTGAGGGATAAAGTACTGCCATATAGTCTGCAAACGTATCTTTTTTCGACTGTTGATCTGTATATACAGCACCTCTTCCAACGATGACTAATTTTTGTAACCCTTCCTCAAGCAACACGACACTTCCTAATGGTAATAACTTTTTCCCCTCATTCATTATATATTTCCTCCTTATCAGTTCCTTTGATATGTTTGTTAAAATATTTCTCTCCATACCATTCTAATTGTGTTTTCCCTTCAAAATTACGGTATTCTTCTGAGTATTTGTGTTTATAATAACCGTGTAATAGATACGGGAAGAATAGATAGGCTTCGGCGAGAATCACTGCAATATTAAACGCTATCCACATAGCAAAAATATTAATAAAACCGATCATATCTGTTCGAGATGTATTCCCACTAGGGAAAATGAATTTCCAAATCATGACTATTATGACCACTATCCAGCCATAGCTCATTACCATCTGAATGATTTTTTTTATAAAACCACCCACCTTATGTTTCTCTTTATCTTTTATATTAAGCATTTTTATATTTAAGGAATTACATTTACTTCTAATAACGATATAACCTACTATCGTTAATAAAATAAAAACGATTATCATCCCAATAGAAGTTAATAGTTTCAGAAACATAGTAATAAAAAATAAATTTACTGTCAGTATTAACCAAATAAGGTAATTGTTACAGGTGTTCATTGTAATAAAAATTCTTGTACTACTATTATTCCTATTTTTATATCTTGTATATAACCAGATAAATAAATAAAAAGAAATATCCAAAAAAAACTTTCTGGCAAAAAATTTATATCTGGTTCAGGAACAAGGCTATTTCTATCAGGATCTTTCATCCCTAATTCAGTAAATTTAACAAAACCATATTGTCCCATTATTAAAATTATTGATATAGATATTAATAAAAAACGCTTTTTCCCATTATATAATCCTCTTTTTTCAGTATCTTTTATCATATAATCGACTAAACGATCATCCAACAAGTTTAAGCTTTGTTCAAACGTCGCATTGATTAATTTTTTCATATTCTTCACCAATTAAAGCTAATTTTTGGTATTTTTACCGAAAATAGCATCTTTCCTGTTGATTTACCTACTTGTTGAATATTTTTATACACATGTTTTACTGTATCAATACTTTGTTCAATCACCTTACCCACTTTCTCAACACTCTTATCGTATGCTTCATAAGCAACTTTTTTTCCATAATCGTACTTATTTGGAAAAGCAAACTGCAATATTTTATTTGAAAGTCCAAAAGCAACACCAAGTAAAGCACCCGGCGGCCCAGCGACTGCCGCACCTAATGTCATTCCCTCTAACGGTCCAATGCTCTTCACCATCTCTATTCCACCGCCTATTATTCCTTTGCCAACACTTCCTGTTTTTCCATATTCATTCACCGCATTGGCGGCGAAAGTGACGCCTAATTGCGCGTAAGTAGCTACTTGGCCTGCCGTTCCTAATCCTTTGGCAACACCCCAATTTTTAGCTCCTTGCACAAATTGAGATTTCTTCAAGGCTTCGCTGACATAGGTTTTTACAGGGGACGTAAATTTAGTGAAATTTTGATAGGCTTTGCCTAGCGTATCGATTTTAGGAATCCATTTCCCTTGGGCAACGGCTTTACCGAACATTTCGTATTTTGCAAGACCGCTAAATAATTTATTTTTCATACCTGATGGTAGATGATTAGCAAGCATCCAAAATTCATCGTTGGATGCCAATTTGTTGACTAATGCATCCGGATAATTTTTGATCAACATTTCGAACCGCTTGACTGCATCGGTTTTCCCATCTTTCAAGGGTTGGACCAATTTTTCGATCTCCGCATACATTTCTAAGTAGGCATTATTTGAAGATTCTTCCAACAAAGCTTGTCCGTTTGGTTTGTACTTCTCAAACCAACTACCATCCACTCCTTTCGGCAATACATAACTACCGTCTGCCTTGATGGTTGTTTGGTTCAAGACTAATACGCTTTGCATGGCGAGTTTCAATTCCAGTAGACTGTTATTGAACAGTCCACTGGTTTGGGAGTTAAAGGCATGCAGTTTCTGTTGTTTGCGTTGCAGCTTGTAGATATCTTCTTGCAGGCTGTCCGCCATTCGCATCAAGTTTCGATGAAAATCACTGAGCATTTCTGTGATACCTGGTAATATGCTTGTATTGGCGATCTGTCTAATCGTCTGCGCGTGGTTATCGATTGATTGTTTAGCGAATGCTTTGACACGAATCTGTCCGCTTAAATTCTCTTCGTCCAAGTATCCTTCACTGGCAATCATTTGATGCGTGGAAGAGTAAAGATTCAAGTCTGACTGAATCCCTTGTACCGCAGTGTTTACCCGATTGATCGTAGGAATGATCAACTCAGAAAACAGCCCTTTCCCAGCTTGATAAGCAGCTCCTGAGAGTTTTTTGTCATCAACCGCTTGAACAACTTGTTGACTACCTGTTCGTAGTTGGGTGATCGTTGTACGAGCAAGCGATAAATTAGTGGTCAGATTGCTCATTAAATTAGAAGACTCTGTGGCTGAATAAATTAGTCCCATCGTTTATTCCTTTCTTTCTGAAGTTCCGTACGTTCTTCTTCAAGTTTGATTACACCTTTTAAGTATTCTTGATCTAGTTGGTGCTGTTGGTTTTCTACTAACTGCGTGAAGTAAGTTGATTTCCCTTCATTCTCATTTTGCTCCCAACGAGCAACTTGGCTTCCTTGGGATACTAATTCTTCTGTGAATTGTTGGATTTCTCGAAAGCTTTTTCGCATGTCCATCTCTAAATAATACATACATTGTTTTAACTGCTGTTTTTCTTTACTCAGACGCTCCAATCGTTGTTCATTGTTGCTGATTTTACGCTCATATTCAGCGAGCAACTCTTCCTTTTCCATACTGACTCCTTACTTGAATCTTGTTTGACTGTCTCTGACTGCGATTGCTTGAGCAAGCTGAGGGAATTTGTTTGCCTGTTCATTGACACAAGTAACTAGATTTGAAATATCGGTGAGTAGGTTGTTACTGACCTCTACTCCTGTTTTCATACTGCTGATCGTGCTCTTGCTTAAAGAACTTGTTTTACTACTACTAACAGATACATTTTTTATTCCTGATACGGCTGCTGTTGCAGTGGATTCCTGAGAAGCGATTTTCGACATCTTTTTTCTCCTTATCTGAATTGATAGAATGGGTCTTCTTTTAATCTCTCTTCTTCATTGATTTTTATAGTTTCTACAATCTGTACAGGTTTCTCCTCTTGCACGAGTGGTGGTCTAGTTGGCGCATCCCTAAGTTGCTTCAGCAAATCGTCTAAAAATTCTTCATCGTCTTGGTTTTGGAAGCCTTCGAACAACACTTCTGTGATTTGATCGGCATGGATAGAAAAGACTTCTTGGCTCGGTACATCTCCAAACGGATGGGGGGCTACTCGATATCTCGCTATCACTTTTTCTTCTTCATTTTTAGCGATGGCACGAGCAACGACAAAATAGAGCAGTTGGTCATCCTCTGTCCCAACTAGTCTTAAGATACTACCTAGTGGCAAAAACGGTGTGATCATTTCTTCTCTCATGCTTCTTCCTCCGTAGGAAACACCAAAGCTTCCAAGTGTTCATCCTTCAAACTGTGTAGGACGTTTTTAGCAACTATTGCGTTTTTTTCTTGATAAGAAAGATTTTCAATAAATAATTGATTTTGTAAGCTTCCACCAAATAAAATATGATCGATATTTTCTTTTACGAACATAGTGATTCCGCCAAAGGTATTACCCACTTTCGTCATATGATCGAGAAAAACAAACTGTAAATGCTCGTTTCCTCCACTTAGCAGAGCGGTAACTTCCTCAGGGTTCAATGTTAATTTATCGACCAAGTCTGCGATACCATTGATAATGATGATTCTCTTGCCAGTTTCATTTGTTAAGAGAGCTTCTAAAGCCCCTTTTAGGGCTGTTACTTTTTCACTAAGACATGAACGGTCCAAATATAGTGAAACTTTCGGCTTTGCTGGTTCGAGTGTTCCATTTGCATCGATCAACACCACTTCTTCTTGTCTTTCTTGACAAATTTGTTGAAGCAGCCAAGGCATCATCGCACGAAGTTGCTTATTGGATTTGAAAAAGATCCCTAATCTCATGCGCTGGAACAAGTCGAACGATTCTACTGAAGAAGTGGCTTTGTTTAATCCCAAATACAGTGTGTGGCTGTCGTCTTGTTCAAGGTAAGAAGCAAAACTTTTTTGCGTTAGGTTTTCTGGTACCATTGGAATTTTATCTGGGCGTTCGCCTGTCCAAGCTTGATTGATTTCTATAATTTCTTCTTCCAGATTTTGGAGTAGTTCCGCATCATTTTTCCCGTTAATCGGCAGATAAAACTGAATGGTAGTTGGCGTAGAGAGTAAGACTTGTCCGCGCCCATTGATTGCTTCAGGTGACAAAGCATTTCTGCCCATGACCATATTTATTTCATTTTCATCGTTTAAATATAGCGTTATCTTAGTGGCAATATTGCTCATCATGTTAGTCCGAATACTTCCTACACGATTCGCGGTCATCACAAGAAAGATACCCAAACTGGCACCATCTCTTAGTAGTTGAAGAAGCACTTCGTCGATTCTATCTTTGCGCTTATCTTCCAAGCTCAGGCCATCATAACTATCAAGAATGATTCCTAAGATCGGTAATTTTTCTCTTGTTCTTGTTTCGTATTGCGTTAGATTCGCGACACCAGCTTGCTTGAACAAATTTTTGCGTGCTGCCAATAATTTTTCGATGCGATCAAGCATTTTTTGCAGTTTTTCATCTTCTTCCAAAGTCGCTATATCCGCAATATGGGGTAATTCCTTGAGTACTAATAAACCATTATTCCCAAAATCAATTAAATGAAACTGAATCGTTGCAGGGGTGTTTTGACGGGCAAGGTTCATTACAAGAGTTTGCAACACTGTCGACTTCCCATAGCCTGGACTAGCTACGATCAATGTGTGACTCGCTTCTTCGAGATTGAAGGTATAATTCATTTGTTTTTGTTCAGAAGGAATATCTAAACAACCAAATGGGATAGCTAGATTACGAACTTCTGACTGTTTTATTTTTGGCGCCATAATCTGCTTATTTAAGTTCGGTAGCCATGGCTTATCCGGCAATTTGTAGGTAGAATCGGCAAAGATTGTCTTGATCTTATCAATCACTGCTTCTAATTGTGTCGGCAAATCTCGTGTATCTTTTCCTTGAATGATTTCGATATCTGGATCATAGAGTAATTCTAACTGGCCCAATTCGTTGATTTTGAATACCCGTTCATCAATCACTTCTTCGATCAATTGTTCTGGATCATATGGAACCCCCGCATAGCCACTTTGAAATAATTCATATACCTCATTTTCGCCAACTTTCAAATAGCCTCGTCCAGGATTCGTGATTTGTGCGGCATCTGGCGTTTTGAGTAACTCATTCGAGTCTTGGACACTCGCCATTTTCAAGGCAATTTTACTCGTACTATTGGCTTCGATCTGATCATTGACTACCCCAGAAGGTTTTTGGGTGGCTAAAATCAAATGAACACCTAATGAACGTCCGATTCGGGCAACAGAAGTGAGCTCATCTAAGAATTCTGGAACATTGGCTTTAAGCTCCGCAAATTCATCCGAAACTAAAATCAAATGGGGCAAAGGTTTTTGTGGATGAACAACGTCTGGTTTTGGGGCCTTTCTTTGTTTATACAAGGTCATGTAGCCGTTGATATTATTTACACCATATTTGGCAAACTCTCTTTGACGTTTCGCTAGCTCTGCTTTGATGCTTGCTAAGGCTCGCGCAGTTCCAGCACCATCCAAATTAGTGATTGCGCCCATAAAATGGGGCAAATGATCTAAGGTATTGGCTATTCCGCCACCTTTCCAGTCAATAATCAACATGCCGATATCTTCTGGCGAAAAATTGATTGCTAAGCCGATCAAATAAGTCGTTAAAAATTCAGATTTCCCGGAACCAGTCGTACCGCCGACTAAGGCGTGTGGTCCATGGACTCGTTCATGTAGATCCCAGTAAACTAAATCTTTTTTTCCACGCCAACCAATTAATGAACGAATCGATTTATTAGGTTCCGCAGTAGCCCAGCGATTTGAAATCGCTAGTTCTTCAACTGTCTTGACCTCATATTGATCCAATAGACTCAAGCTGTCAGGTACGGCATTTTTCTCTACTTCCACATGATGAAGATTCGCCAAACGCCGAATGGCTTTTTCGATTGGATAGGTTGTCGGCAAATGATTGGGAATAAAACGCTGGTTCACATATTCATTGTCCTGATTGATCAACGTTGCTGCTTCATTGCTTTGATATTCAATTAAAGTAGTCGTTGTTTCTGGCAACATATTCAACGTTTCTTTTCCCCAAATGACCGTGATTCCATAGTCTCCTAAGTTTTCGGCTAAAAACTCGTTCAATCCATGACCTGCCAACCAACTTTCATCCAAAATCGAAAAAACATACTGTGGCTGAAAGTGTACCTTTTCATTTCCCGCTTCACGGACTTGTTGTTTTCTTTTTGCCACTATTTGATAAAAAGAATTCAAAATCATGTCTCGACTTTGGGGGGTATGCACCATTCCTCTTAGATTTAAAGAACGGATTTTGTTATGAGGTAACCAACGCCATTCTCGCCAATGTTGTTCGTACTCTTCCGACGGGATCAGTGTAATGAATTCGACGTCTCGATAAGAATGCAACACACATAACTGAAATAATAGGAGTTGTAATGCTGTTCGTAAAACACTAGGTGTTCCTGCTAAGCCAACCGTCTGTTCCAAAAGTGAAACGATGATCGGGGCATCTCCAAGTTGTTTATAGGGACTATTAAGATGCTCAAACGCTTCATTACTCAGTTCATCCTCTTCTACCGGCTGAAAGTTTGTTTGAAAACTAGCATTGATTTCGCCGATTCCTAGGCGGACAGTCAAAAAATCTTCGTTCACTGTCATGCGTTCATAAATCCTCGCATGATAATCCTTAGCCATCAATGCTAATTCATCCAGTGAAGGATTCATATATTCTAATGCTGTTTTTTGTGTTTGCTGTAAGACATTAAGCTCTGACTTTTTTTTGATCATATACTGACGGAAATGCTCTTCTCTCATATGATTTTTTCTGTTGATTTCTTTTTTGTTTGTAAAATAACTCGACACAGAAAAACCTGTTGTAAGTAAACTAGCACCTCCCATACTGATCAACATAACTGGATTGCCCCCGCTCAAAAAACTTGTCGCACCGCTCAAAACAACCATACCTAACGGTGGAACGATAGTTTTCAACCACTCATTCTTTCCTTCATTAGATTTCTGCTTAGGCGCTTGGATCTCTATTTTTTCTTTTGGCTCTTTTAAATGGATTCTTGGACTACGCCTAAATGCTGGAAAATTTTCTGGATACTCGGGAATGTAGGGTTCTTCGAGCAACTGCCAGGGGTCCAACTGTAGCTGATTTTTTAAATCTGAGATCTTTAATTGTTTCTCACGCATCTCAATCATGAGATAATCAATGATCAATTGATCGCCTACAGAAAATGGAAAGACACCTTTTTCTACACGTTGGTGATTGTAATAAATCTTGGCCTTACTAGGATAGATTTTTATTTGATAGTCATCAGTACTATTACGATGAATAAAAATCAACGCATCCGAATCAATACGGATCGCCGAGTCTTGTGTATTTGATAGATAGACGCTTTCCCTTGGCTTATTGACGATTACCGTTTTCAAATTTTCATGATGAACGAGGAGAAACTTTTCATCCTTGACTAATTCTCCTCCACAAAAAAGCTGTCCGTCTTCACAGGAAAGTGTTCGATCGTCCAGTATTACTTGATTGTTTTTTTCTGTTATTTGTTTATGAATAAACGTCGAACCAAAGTAAAAAAGATCATAAAGAACTGAAACGGAATGTTGGATTTGATCAGTTATTGAATTTGGCTTAGTTTGCTTCATTACTATCCGTCTCGCTTTCTAAGATTTCTAAGTACTTATTGATTTCTTCCTCATAACTTGTTAATAACTCTTGCTTCTTCTGTCCACTCATCTTGTTGTTTGCTCGCGTCGCGTCGTATAGTTTGGTGTAGGCATGTAAAATGTATTGATGATCGCCGAGGTTTTGTGCGATATCTAATGATCGTTCAAAATTCCCCCTTCCAATATAGATCCAGTAAAGCAAAGTATTCTCATTTGATTTTTGAGAAATGTTATTTAAGATTGCTGTCTTTTGCTCATTCGACAAATTATCCAGCTGTACCGCGCTGACTGCAGCGACATATTGGGCACCAGAAGGGAGATCTTCGGGTTTATCATCTTTTAATGTGGTCAAAACACCAGCATAATTATTAGCAATATATTGCGTTTCAGCAGAACTGATCCGTTCTTGTGCGGGAAGTTTATCAAACGCATAGATACCTGTTGTAAGCGTTAAACCTATTGTTGAAATACTTAATAAAAGCGTGCCCCACTTAAACATAAAATAGCTTCTTTTGTTCACCATTTGAATTTCTGATGCACGTTTCGTTTTCTGCTGTACGACTTGTTCGCCAATCATGCGGTCGATTTCTGCGACACTGTTTGCTCTTTGGATTCGTTTAGAAAACTCGTCCTTCAATGTGCCATTTCCTTCAATCAGTTGCTCATAATCGAACTTAGGATGTAAAATTGTCAGGATCAAGGCACGATATTGCTTCAAAAATTCTTCTTCGGTTATTTCATAAGGAATAATTGAATGCGCAAAACCTCTATGTGCTACGATGATTTCTTCTCCAAATAGAAATAGATTGGCTGGATGGATGAACGGCTGGATCGGGCTACTCAAAAACTCGGATAAGAAATTGATTTTTTGTGCAAGTAATAATCGTTGAAAAAGTTCTGTTCGTTTAAGGTACTCTTGCAAAGAATAGATTTGTTTACTTTTCTGGTATTGAATGACGAGTTTTTCCTCTGAAGATTCTACGATCTGTCCAGAGAGCAAGTGTTTTTTCTGTGTTAAGAATATTTGATACTGTTCTAAACGATCGAGTTGGTATTGCTTAGCATTCAGTGTCACTTTGACAGCATCAGTTGTTGTCTCAATCATGATCGTTTCAGAAATATCTTTTATGTGGGTCACGTTCGTTCCTCCGATTTTTGTTGAGATTCATGGATCAGTAAATGATCGCCTTCACTTAATGGATAGTCTGCCACATATGCCTCTTCCTTTAAGCGGATCGGTTTATTCAATACCACTAAGTCGAACACCTCTGGCAAGGACGAACCATTTTGTATGAAAGATTCCTTTAGTAATTCTTTTAATCGTGTAATCGTTACTTGGGTCGGGATCTGTAAGTCAATGATTTCTTCTTTGACTTGTAAACTTATCCCAATTGCTTGATTTCTATCCAACTACAACAGTCCTTTAATCATTTTTGTATTTCTGCTGTGAAAACTTTTTACCAAGATAATTGCCTCCAATAGTCAGTAAAATACTTCCTAGTAGAAGTAAGATCCACAAAACAATTCTTCCCTGGATAGCTGTGTGATTTGGGTTAGCTGACACCTGATGTCCTACAGACATTTGCCCTTCTTTGAATAATTGGGGTGTAATTGTTTGCTCAAAGACCTGTGGCTGTGGAGTTGCTTCCGACACAAAGACGAGGTTGTGAGCAGTAGAAATCTGTTGTCTTTGTTGTTGGACACGTTCTTGGTCTAATTTTGTTTTATCTTCTAAAAATAAATCTTGCACTATAAATGTTGTTTCATGATCTTCGATGCCTTCCCTTTCTTGGTAGATCACATGGTTATTGATAGTGAGTGTGCTTGCAAAGACTGTGACACTCGGGTGACTTAAAAATAGTAAAACTACCAACAAAAAGAAAAGCCCCCCTATTTTTTTCTGAACCATTTTATACCTCCATTTATTCATTTGACCGTTCTTTTTTCTCTTCTGGTCGGACAATAAAATTCAGTATCACTCCAAATATCAGGAATAGAACGAGCATGAGATAACTTCCCCAACCGATGACACCCTCATTCATCAGCACATTAAACCCGTTTTGAATATTCTGTAAAGGTGACAGACGATAGAGCCATTCTGTCAACGAGCCATTTTTGATTGCTACGCCCAACAAAGGAGTCAACATGAAGAACAAGCCAAAAATCCCACCACATAAATACAACGTGATTTTTTTGAATTGGCGCATGAACCCTAAAAGAATCAATTGACCACTAGCAAAGACTAAAAATGCATAAACGAACCAAACAAAAGAATGCGCGACTCCTGATACTATGGTCGTTAAAACGCTATAAATAAGTGACAGAACTAACGTTACACTGAGTACCGCCACCATATTAGGCACGTTTTTCCATATACGGTTCGGTGTGACTAACAAATCGACAGAAGTCACTACACGTTTTTTCATCACGCTAGACAATTGAAAGGATACTAACAGAATCATAAAGCCACCGATCAATGTCACATAGTAAGGAGTCAATAAGCTTTGTCTTGTTTGACCAAAGCTTCCTTGTCCTAAAATTGGACTTGCTAAAAAATTAAAGACATGTGGATTGTCTGCCCCTCCATTCTTTGTATTCGAAAGGACTTCACTAAATGATTCGGCATATGTTTGATTTTCAGAGACAGTCTGTGCTGATTCATCAAGAGAGGTACTTAGATTACTTAAAATAGTGGTGGCATTCTCTTGTACTTCGATGGTCGATTCTTTTAGCTGATCGATTGTAGGTGTGATATCAGCTACTTCTGCCGCAGATTGACCGGTAACTTCAGCTGCTGCTTTTGAACTTGCCATCAATCCTTGCATCGTTTCGATCAGACTGGCTGTTTGAGCTTCAATCAGAGCGTATTCATTTTCTTTAGGATGTGGATTTTCTTCTGAGATGACGGATTCCGCTTCTGTTTGTGCCGTTTGCTGCCAACTGTCGTATACTGCATGGATTTGTTGATTCGCAGAGGCGAACCAGTGGTTTAATTTGTCCGCTTCTTCCATAAATGTCTGTGGTAATGTCATTAATTGCAAGGTACCGTACAAGGTTGGTTTTAGTTCTTCAGGTTCTTTAGTCCCAGGAGAACCAATGACTGCTTGTAATGCAATGATTTGATTCTCGGTATCGCTATACAACTGATCCCCTGTTTTTTTGTATTCCTGATACAGTTGTTCACTGATCATCGAAGGTTTGTCGCTTTCCTGAAGATTGTTATATAGCCAATAGATCGAACGAGAATCAGCTAATTCAATAAGGGATCTCCCCGTATTTTCTGGTTGATCGATCATCTGTCGATATGCGGGAATCGTTATAGAATGGTGTGGTGCACCAAATAGCGTGACGATTTGTTGCGCAGTCGTACTTAATAGTTGAAACTGTTCCAAGATTTGTGGCACATCATCAATCAATGGCTGATCCATTGGAAGATATACCGAGAATTCACTCATTGGTTGTTCGCGTTCATTGATCATCCATGTGTAAAACACCTGATTGTATGAAGTAGTTTGTTGTTCTGGAGTCAACTGCCACTTTAAAGGAATGCTTACTTCAAAGTTCAATTTATCTGATAGCGAAGGATATTCTATACGCTGGTATGTCTCTTCCGTTTCCTCCTCCGGTTCAATCGTCCAAGGTTGTACGATTGTGAATGAATGATTTGTATCTACTCGGATTGCTGTTTCATAGTTGTAGGGGGCTAGTAACTGATTCAATTGAGTTTCCATTTCTATAAAATCATATGTTGGATCAAAAAAGAGCATTCCTTGCTGCTCTTCTTCTGCTTGTATCGAGAGGAACGTATCTTGATTTAACTCAATTGACATCTGTTGATTGGTGGTGGGTAAAGAAATCATTGCATCATGTTGTGCTTTCGGTTCAAGATAAGCAAAAGAGGCTTCACTTCCGATTGGTCGGTCAAAATCATGGGCATAGCGTGTAACAATCGCTAGCTCATCATTGAAAATGGCGGCCTGATCCTGACTGATCACTGCTTGATTTTGTAATTCAGCTAATAATAGAGCTAAACTATCCACCGAGATCCGGGGCAATATCTCCTCGATAACTGATTGGTACGCCCCATCTAATTTGGGTTCATTCCTTTGATTTGTCATCAATTTGATAATCGCATTTTTCACTTGAACTTCTGTCGCAGTTGCGGGTGTACTTGTCGGATCATTATAATACGCATTGGCAATTTGACCTTTTAAGCGTTCTAGCTGTTCTACTTGACTCTCCAACTCAGTAATTTGTTGTTGGATCTCTTCGATGCGGGTTTGTTGATTGGTTTGAAACGCCGTTGCCTGAGCCAAGAAATCCCAATAAATACCGAAACTATTTTGTTCATTTGGTGTATAAAAGTTACTAAATTGAGCTAAAATCGCATCATTGAATAAGTCGTATTGATTTCTATAATCAGTTGTTGCGTTCTCCCACTGAGTGGTTAATTGATTTTTTTGTAAGATGACTTGTTGATTGAATTGATCGATCGCTCCAGTGATTTTTTCATTCGTTTCTTTTGTATAATCAACAATTGTCTCCTGAACATTTTCTGTCTCTTTGTGAGTCTCTTCTAAACTTGTATTATTGCGCTCCAAAAGAGATTGTACCGAATCAACAAAGGCCTGTTGTTGTGCCTTGAATGCACTATTTGTTGTATCTAAAATACTAGTTGAGTCTAATACACTCGCATAGTTGTCTGAAATATTTTGGAATGGCTGATAGATACTATTTTCTAGATTTTGCTGATAATTGCTATGTGTATTCGTCATTTTATTCACGTTTTGCTGCGCTTCAGAGAGATTTCCTACAATACTAGAGAAATACATCTGCACAACACGCTGATTGAAGTTTGTTAAAATCTGATTCACTTGTTCTTCGATCATTTGGTTAGTTATCTCATTTTGACCATCTCGAACTTGGTATTCGATGATCGCTTTTTCTGGATTGATACTTTGTAAAGATAATAGTTTTTCCGAAAAATCTTGGGGAATAATGATTTTTGCATCGAATTGGCCGTTCTCTAGTCCTGCTGTTGCAATATTACGCGTAGTCGTTTCCCAACGATTGGCAGTATCTTTATTGATCAGTGTCACAAAATCGGTTCCTAACAAGTACTGCTGACCTTCAAAATCTGCTCCTCGATCCTCATTTACCAAAACATATTGCATTTTTGTCGTCGGGCTGGCGGTGCTCGTGATGATACTCTTTTCTTTAAAGCCAATATAAGCAAAGAAAAGAAGCAAAGATAAACTTGCGATGATCGCAAGGATAAATGGCTGCTTTTGGTTCAGATGGTTTTTCAAGTTGTTCTCCTCCTTCTAAAAGAGCATGGGGTCAGAAGTGACTTGTCTGTATTTCTACCTTTCAAAATAAGCGTCAAAATCCAAAAATAGCTAGCTGATTTCGGATTTTGACGCTTATATCATGGCGATGTGCACTTCTGTCATATCCTCTTTTTAGGCTATAGCTGAGATGCTCTGTTTTACATTGTGTATTGTTGCACATGTGATTCGTTTAAGAAAATCTAGCAAAGTGACTTCTGTTTGAACATCAAGTTAAAATCCAAACGAACCTGCATCTTGACGATCGCGTTCTGCAACCGTATCAGCATACTTGTTCAACTGCTGATTGATGCGCTCAAGAAGTTCTTCCATTTGACGAACATTACCTTCTAATTGGTTGTATTGTTCCAAATAAGCTTGAAATGCTTGTCCTTTCCACTGTTGACTGATTTGTTGGTTCATTGCATTTACTTTACGGATCGCCTCTTGGATCTGAGAGGCTGCCTGTGAATAAACCTGTGCTTGTGACTTCAGTTGTTCGGGGGTGACTGCAATTACTCCTGCCATTTTTGTACCTCCTAAAATTTTTTTGACTAGTTCATCATACTTGATTTTCAACTGGTCAAAATAAAATACGCCGAATAAGGTTGATCTTCGTCGTATACGCACAATTCTTTTCGTATAAGATTAGTTATTTTAAGATAGCATTCAATTACTAGCGGGGGAAAACTCATTCTTGAGTTCAAAATCCACATGGTACGCCTGCTCCACGAAGCGTAACAGTTCGTATTTTTTTTGATATTGTTGCTTTGAATCCAAGTAGCAACTGACTGCTAAAGCGTTTTTCACGTGATACTTCCCTTTCTTATTACCTTTGATCACATACCAGACGCCTTGTAAAAACAATTGCAAGTTACGCTCATAGTATAGTTCTTCTTCAAGGAAATACTCTTCTAACTTCGCCCCATATTTCCAAACCAGGCGGAGATCCTGATTTTTAATAAATAGAATGAGGCCATTCGCCAACATGCGAAATGTCTCACTTTGCCCGCTGCGATTTTCTTCGTAGACCGCCAAACTAAGAAACGACTTTTCTAAAATCAAATCGATAAATTTAGGATGGAACGCATACATACAATTAGTAAACAAAAAAATTTCGTAGCGAGTCCATGTTTGTGCCTTCATTAAATACTGATAAACCTCTGAAGATAGCACATCGATTTTTTCCTCTTTTAATTGAGCGATCATCAAGCGACAAAGACTGATCAGATGGCGTTCTCTTTGGGAATCAGGTTCTTCTGTTTCATACAACATAATAATACTATGTAATTCTAAACTATCTTTCTTTTCAAAAGCGACTACCGCTTCTTGCATCAATCGATTGACCTCGGATAAATCATTTGGAAAATTAAATAACTGCAATTCATCATAGTCCAAATTTAGTTTTTTCAAAAAATAAGTCAACTTACTGACTGTCGTATCTGCTTTATTTTGAATAAAACGTTTATAAACAGAACGACTAGCTTCCTCTCCACAAAGTTCTGCAATCGTTATTCCTTTTTGCTTTCTGACAAATTCAACGATCTCCCATACTTCCATTTTTTCACTCCTGACCTCTTTCACTAAATCTTGAACTCAAAGATTTTATAGAAAGAGCTTCTATGATTGAAATTTGATAAAGCTAAAAATCCCCGTTTATTATAATCTTACCATCATTCTCGTTTGAATATTACATTTATTTATAATAACTGTTGTCTTTAAATATAAAGACTTTACTAATAAATACAAAAAAACAGAACAGAAAAACATTGATGTTATTTATAAGAGCGATAATAATGGAATAAACAATGTATTTTTTGTTCAAAATGTCATGATAAACAAAGAATGAGCACTCGCAACGGTACTTTCCGCGAGTGCTCATTCCGTTTTCTGATACATCAGATTATCAATGCTATCATACCAATTATAATGTTGATTGTTGTGGACTATTTATTAGGGTTTCTACATATTTTTTGGCTTTTCTCAGCAGTTGGATTTTTCTTATCTGGCTGACATAGTTTTTATGATCTAACATGAAATAGTTATTTTCTCTGATTACGCTTAATTGCTCTCTATATATCATTGCAGCAGCAGTTAATGCGAGTTGACAATTTCGGTCAATAAACGGCAGCATCGTAAAAGAAGTTTCATATTTTTTCTCTGCTTCATTAGCTATCGCTTCCCATAGATCAATCAATGGCTTCGCAGGTTTATCTGCTTGCAACATGGTTTCAGTCACACCATGGGCACGCATCATTTCCTTTGGTAAATAAATTCGTCCCATTTTATTATCTTCACCGATATCTCGTAAAATGTTAGTGAGTTGCATCGCTTCACCCAGCCTTTTTGCCTGTGACTGGATTTTTTCTGCTTGGTCAGATAATAAAGGTAACAACATCAAGCCGACACTACCTGCGACATAGTAACAATAGTCTTCTAAGTCAGCCAATGTTTCTGGCTGTGTAAAGACTAAATCTTGCTTTTGACCTGCGATCATGTCGTAGAACGGAGACAAGGTCATGGGATAAACGGAAAAAACAACCGACAAGGCACGCCAAATTGGTTCATCAGGAATTTTACCCATGGAGAAAGCATCTAGTTGGTGTTTTAGTGCCAACAATTCTTCCTCACTATGCGCTAAGTCAACTGTATCATCTGCCAAGCGACAAAAAGCATAAATGGCATAGACACTTTTTGCTTTTTCTTCAGGAAGTTGAGAAAACGCAGCGTAAAACGATTTTGAATATTTTTTTATCACAGTTTCACAATAGGCAAAATCGTCTGCGTGTTTTTCAAACAGTTCCTGATTAGTTTTTGTCATCTTTAACCAACTCCTCTACCGCAAGCTTAGCACTTTGCATCACGATTGGTACACCAGCTCCGGGATGTGTACTGCTACCACAGAAATAAAGATTCTCAGCAGAAGCAAATTTATTATGAGGTCGATAATAGTTACTTTGTTTTAAAGTTGGTTTCAACCCAAATGTTGCACCATTATAGGCATTGAAATGTTGTTCAAAGTCTTTTGGTGTATAAAAACTTTCTGAAACGATATGCTCTTCAATATCAGTAAAGTCTGTCTTTTCTTTTAATAATGTCAATACTTTTTGACGATATTCTTGGACTTTCGCTTCTGACCAATCTTCGTATTTTGAAAGTTCTGGAACTGGTACTAATACATATAATCCATCATGGTTTTCTGGGGCTAATGATTCATCCATGATCGTAGGACGGTATAGATAAAAGGATGGATCTTCCGGTAAACGACCATCTTCAAATAAATCATCCACATTTCGTTTGAAGTCATCTGCAAAATAGATGCTGTGGAGATAATCCCCCGGATATTTTTTATCTAGACCTAAATATAGTAAGAAACACGAACAAGAGTATTCCATCTTATCGATTTTCTTATCCGTATATTTCCCACGATTCTTTTCATCAGGAATCAACTCTTTCATTGCATAAGGAAAATCAGCACCACAAACGACCGCATCTGCTTCTATTCGTTCTTGTCCGATTCGAACACCTTTTGCCACTTTATCTTCAATGATCAATTCATCAACGGGTGTATTATAATGGATCGTTCCACCTAATTCTTCTAATAAGTTAGCCAGTGAGGTTGCTAAAGTATACATACCTCCTTTGATAAAATGAACGCCATATAAAAGTTCGATCATCGGGATAATCGTGTATAACGATGGACCTTGGTATGGTGAAACACCGATGTATAAGGTTTGGAACGCCAATGATTTTCGCAAACGTTCATCTTTAACAAATTTAGCAATCGATGAATACGCATCACTAAATGTTCTTAGACGAATCCCTGCCCATAGTGATTTAGGATTATAGAAATCCCAAAAACCACGAAAGGATTTAGTAATAAATGCTTCTTTGGCTATGTGATAACGCTTGTAGATATCCGCTAGAAACGCATAATAGCCTTGCGCATCTTCTTGGGAAATCGCTTCGAGCGTTTTGGTCAATTCAATGAGATCATTTGAAAATTCGATTGGTTCTTCTTTATTGAAATAGAGTTTCAACATAGGATCGACTTTTTCCATCGGAATGTAGTCATCCGGATCTTTCCCACAAAATTCAAATACTTCGCGATAGATTTCAGGCATCATCACGATCGTTGGCCCCACATCAAACGTGAACCCATCTTTTTTGATTTGATTCATCTTGCCGCCAGGGCCACTTTCTTTTTCGTACAATGTTACTTCATAGCCTAATTTTTGCAAGCGTACAGCTGCACTTAATCCCGCAACTCCTGCACCTGTTACAATGACTTTTTTCATGACATCCACCTACTCAATTCTTGTTCTATAAATTTTTATCATCTGATAAATTTTAGGATATCATTAAATTTGTTATGTCATAAAACAAAACGCTCAAATAACATACGTTACATTAAATTTTCTTCATTTTTCTTTGTTTTTAATTCATTTTTTATCATTTTTCACTCAGTATTATTTACACGTGAAATATACAATCTAGATAGCCATTGTCAGCTAAAACTGAATAAACAGCCTTCAAAAGTCAATTCATTAAAAAAAGCCATGACATCCGAAAATATTTTCATATTTTTTAGATGTCACAGCTTTTTTGGCTGATTACTTTGTGAAAACTTAGACAGTTTATTCAGTTTTATGTTGAAATTCATCTAAACGTGCCCGAACTTCATCAGTGGATTTCGTGTTCATCAATTGCACACGCAAATCGTTGGCTCCTGGAAATCCTTTGACGTAGATTTTGAAGAAACGATGTAAGCCTGTGATCGAACGTGGGATCTCTTTTGCATAGTGGTCTTGTAAATCTAGTTGCAAGCGCAGTAAATCAATAAGTTCTTCTGCTGAATGCTCTTTCGGTTCTTTTTCAAAGGCAAATGGATTTTTAAAAATACCTCGGCCGATCATGATGCCATCTACACCATATTTTTCCGCTAATTCAAGCCCTGTTTGGCGGTCAGGGATGTCACCATTGATCGTCAACTTCGTTTGTGGGGCAATTTGGTCACGCAAGGCAACGACTTCAGGAATTAGTTCCCAATGTGCCGGCACTTTACTCATTTCTTTGCGTGTACGTAAATGAACAGAAAGATTCGCGATATCTTGCTTTAGTAAATGACTGATCCAATCAACCATTTCAGCTTGCTCTGTGTAGCCAATACGTGTTTTTACACTTACCGGTAACCCTCCAGCTTTTGCAGCTTCGATCAATTCTGCCGCAACCTCAGGACGTAGGATCAAGCCACTACCTTTTCCACGTTCTGCCACATTCGGTACCGGACAACCCATATTGAGGTCTATTCCTTTAAAACCCATCTCGGCTAGTTGAATACTCATCTCTCTGAAAAATTCCGGTTTATCTCCCCAGATATGTGCCACCATCGGTTGTTCATCTTCAGTAAATGTCAAACGTCCTTTGACACTTTCTTTGCCATCTGGATGACAAAAACTATCTGAATTAGTAAATTCGGTGAAATACACATCCGGCGCACCGGCCTTTTGGACAACATGGCGAAAAACCACATCTGTCACATCTTCCATCGGTGCTAATACAAAAAAGGGCGTAGGTAGTTCAGCCCAAAAATTATTCTTCATCAAGTACACTCCATTTCGCTATATAAAAAGTTCCATCAAAAACATTGTTGCCATTATACAAGGAAAAAGAAAAAGAAGCAAAGTAGAGGTTGTGAAAGGAGCGATCAGCACTAAGGCATAAGAAAGGAAAATCGAAAATGGTTGTTTCATTTTTGATTTTCCTGGCTTATGTCCGAAGTGTTGCTCCTTGAACACCGTTTATCATAGGTTGTGAAAAAAGCGTTTTGACCTGAGCAGTAAGATAGAAAATTGTAAAATAGCTTTTCATATTTTGCAATTTTTTAGCCTAATGTTGAAGGTCAGCTTTTTGAACACCGTTTATCGAGGTTGTGAGAAAGCCGGTCAGCTCCGAATATTAAGGCGGAAATTGGGAAAATAGCTTCTCATATTTTTTCAATTTCCGCCTTAATATTGAAGGAGTTGGCCTTCGAACACCGTTTATCGAGGTTGTGAGAAAGCCGGTCAGCTCCGACTTAATATTGAAGGAGTTAGCTTGCCTCGTTCGCTTAACTTCTTAACCCTCTACCTTTATTGATCAAGTACCAACACGTTGAATAAAGCACTACAATGAACAGTACAAGGATCGCAATCGAAATGAAGATTGGCACATCGGTGGTGCCTAAGAAACCATAACGGAAACTTGAGATCATATAAACAATTGGATTTACTTTTGAGATGGCTTGCCAAATCGGTGGTAACATCGAAATTGAATAAAACACCCCGCCAAGATAAGTCAAAGGTTGTAACACAAACGTTGGTACAATGGACACATCATCATAAGATTGGGCGAAAATCCCATTGATCAAACCAGCAAGCGAGAATAAGATAGCGGTCATCAATAGTGTTAATACAACGATCGTCCATGAATAGACATGTAATGGCACAAAAAATAGAGAAATCATTGTGACTAATGCACCGACCAAGACACTCCGTCCCAACCCACCGATCACAAATCCCCAGATGATGACATGTGTTGGTACAGGGGCAACTAAAATCTCTTCGATATTCTTTTGGAATTTTTGTGAAAAGAATGAAGAAGAAACATTTGAATAAGAACTTGTGATGGCGGACATCATGATCAATCCGGGAACAATAAATTCCATGTAGGAGAAACCACCCATATCACCGATTCGTCCCCCGATCATTTTCCCAAAAATGATAAAATACAAAGACGTAGTGATCACTGGTGGTACTAGCGTTTGTACCCAGATACGCATATAGCGATTGGTTTCTTTGATTGCTAAACTTTTTAATGCAGTAAAATAAAGATTAAACATTTTTCTTCGTTGCCTCCATATGATAAGTTTCTTCCGTAATTTTCAAGAAAAGTTCTTCTAAGCGATTGGATTTATTGCGCATAGACAAGACTTTGATCCCTTGCGCACTTAACTGTTCAAAGATCCCATTCACTCCTTGATCACGCTCCACTTCAACCGCAAGTGTGCGTTCATCTTCTAAGATACTTGTATAGCCAATGATCTCTGGCTTTTTATCATAAGGTGCTAAGTCAAAGATAAACGTTTCAAATTGTAATTTGGAAAGCAAGGCTTTCATAGAGGTATTCTCAATCAGTTCACCCGATTGGATGATTCCAATATTTCGACAAAGCATTTCTGCTTCTTCCAAATAATGAGTCGTCAAAATGATCGTTGTTCCTGCGTGATTCAATTCACGTAGAAAATCCCACATTTCTCGTCTTAATTCAATATCGACACCCGCTGTGGGTTCATCTAGAATCAATAATTTGGGTTCATGCATCAATGCACGGGCAATCATCAATCGTCGTTTCATCCCACCTGAAAGCATCCGCGCACGAACATTGCGTTTCTCCCACAAATTAGATTGTTTAAGATATTTTTCACTACGTTTCAATGCTTCATTACGGGACACGCCATAGTAACCCGCCTGATTCACGACGATTTGTTGCACTGTTTCAAACGGATTAAAGTTGAATTCTTGGGGCACTAAGCCGATTTGTTGTTTTGCTCGTACTAAATCTGTATCCAGATCATAGCCAAATACTTTCACTTTTCCCGATGTCTTATTCACTAATGAAGTGATGATCCCGATCGTTGTTGATTTCCCTGCACCATTTGGTCCCAATAATGCATAAAAATCTCCTTCTTCAACCGTCAGATCGATGCCTCGGAGTGCTTCCACACCTGTCCCATATATTTTTCTTAACTCATTTATCTCAAGAGCATATGTCATTTTTTACTAACTCTCCTTATTTTGTCTGATTTACTATTTTAGCATGTAAAGAGGTTGTGAGAAAGCCGTTAAGCTTCATGCAGTAAGATGAAAATGAAAAAACCACAAGTCCTTCCAGAAAATAATTCTGTCGTCTCTGTGGTTTTCATTATCAATGATGGTTATTGACTAAATACTTTCAGCTTGGGCTTATTTCTTACTCCACTACCCGCCATTGGCGATGTTGATCAAAATAGGCGGCTTCTGCTTGTGCCTCTTTCACGATTGCTGTAGGATACTTCAGCACATCTAATAATGCGATGGCATTTCTTGTCTTAGCAGGTCCTTGTTTTAATTTAAAGTCAAAGCTGATCCCTTTCTCAGGCGTCACTTGCTCTTCAAAATGGACATTGGCACAATCTTTTTTCAAGATCTCTGTCAGTTCGATATCATGTGTTGCGACAAAGGCTAAAGAAGGGTAATCACTCAACCAATTCACGATAGCTGCTGAAGACGCGATCCGTTCAATCGTATTTGTCCCTTTCAAGATCTCATCGACAAAGCAATAGCAACGTTCTTTTGTTTCCACTTGCTGTAATAAGCGCTTGATCGATTTGATTTCTGAAACAAAGTAACTATCGCCTTCAAACAAATTATCTTCGATCGCCATCGAGGTCAAGACATGACCGGGTTGGATCGTGAAAGATTCGGCTAAAGCAGTTTGGATCGTTTGCGCTAAGATACAGTTGATGGCAATACTTTTGACGTACGTCGATTTTCCTGAAGCATTCGAGCCTGTGACCAATGTGTTCTGTTGCCAATCGATGGGATTGACGACTGCCTCTGCAATCAGAGGGTGATACGTATCCTCTGCCATAATCCCGCCTTCTGCAAAGACTGGTTGACAAGAATAGGGCATGTAGGTGCGATAATTCAATACTGCCGCAGCTACTTCTAGCTCTCCGAGTAATTGCCATAATTCAATCGCTTGTTCCGTTTTCTTTTCCAATCGGCTAATGACAAAATGATACGAAATAAATGGCAACATGAACATCATATTCAAGTAGTCAAAAAACAACTCCGCTTCTGAGCCATTTTTCACTCGAAATGAAAAACCGAACTTAGGGATTTCTTTTAAAGGCTGAACATTTTTTTGTAACTCTGCTTGTAACGGTGTGGCAAACGTAGCTATTTTTTTCGCCGCAGAAATCGTAGAAACAAGATAGCTCATACTATTAAGTTCTGTTTCGAGTGTTTGCTTTTTTATCAAGTAATAAACCGTATTGAATAACACACTAATGATCGCGAGATAAATGCCGATCACTTGTCCAAGTAAAAACAAGCCTAAACCAATGAGTGGTAACATGCCTAAAAAGGCAAATAGCCCAATATGACCAATTCTTTTGCTTTTGCCATCTGCTAAGTATTGTTTGGCAAAATTCCGGTCTTTTTTTCCAATTCGTGCAAATTGATATTCGATTTCTTCTCTCAACTTAGGATTTTCTTGATAGAAAGTAATCAACTTTTCTAGACGCTGATCTTGTCCAAAATCAAAATTACGCAGTCGCTGATAAAGCGCTTCCGAACCCACACTTGAATACGTATGATTGAGCGTTTCGAATACTTCAAACATATCTAGGTCATACCAAGTCAAGTCATCGACTTCACTGTCCCACGTGCGAAACTTTTTTTCTGTCTGCCAAGCTTCTTTTAAGCTCTCCTCCTTATCAAATCGTACTTGATATGGAAGCTTCCCCCATTTGTAACGGATATCTGCTCTTAATTTTTTTCGCGAATTGATTTCTAAGACAATTAAGATTCCAATGATGCCGACGATCAGGAGCATGATAAATTCTGTTTGACTCATAAATTTTCTCCAATCTATTGAATACTTTAAGTATAGCACTGATTGGAAACATAAATGGACTTATAAAAAAACTATCCTTCTTTTTCACCGTATTCATGTTGATTCTAGACACCAACTAATTCCATCGAAAAGTACCATTTGATTTCCTTCATGTTGCAATCCTTCTGAAAAATGTGCAGGAGTCATACAAAAAACTTTACCTTTACCATACAGATGTCGCCAAGCGGCAATCGATTCACCATAGTGAGAAAAGCTGTGCATCAGAACTTCCGTTTCGCCTATAGCTACCTCAGTGAAATAGTGTTCGTCCCATATTTTATAAGACTTACCATTTTGTTCTCGATAGGTTACTTCTGTAGGTTTGGGATGATGAAGGAAGCGCCCCCGCAACATCTCACTAAACGCAGAGTGGATCGGGTAGCTAGAAAGTCCTGAATGATACGCAATCAGGCTTCCGCCACCCGCTACATACTTGGTGATCAACTGATCGTATGTTTCATTTAACCAAAAAACGTCATTTGTTTTGGGTGCTAACCGATTTTCCTTTGAAAGGAGGAATAAATCAGGTTGCTCATGTAATGCTTTGGTTAGTTGCTCGATCGTAAGATCAGTCATCTTTAGTTCTTGTGGGAAGTGCTTAGCGATCCCCTGAAAATAGTTGACTAACGGATCATGCGGATGGTAAAAATCGCCTAACAACGTGATCATTTTTTTCACTAGGAACACTCCTTTCACTTAGGTACTCGTTTATTATTTTTCGTACATGTGACAAATTTCCTTTGTACATTCGTATACTTTACGATAACGCGCATACACCTTTTGGTAAACTTCCACTTGTTGCGGGTTCGGTTGCACAGGGGATTGGTAGGAAACAAAAACACTTGCACATTCGTTCAAATCAGTAAACCAGTCACAGCCTACTGCTGCTAACATAGCGGCGCCAAGCCCGGGGCCTTGTTCGGTGGTTAAAGTAACGATCGGTCGATTGAAAATGTCCGCTTGCATTTGGAGCCACGTCTGATTTTTTGCGCCGCCACCGACTGATACGATTGTTTCGATTTTTTGTTGGGTCATCTCTTCCATGATCGCTTGGGAGTCCTTTAGAGAGAAGGTAATCCCTTCTAGCACGCTACGGGTAAAATATTTCAATTCGTGTTGCGTATCTATCCCAATAAAGCTTCCTCTGATTTGACTATCACTGTAAGGCGTTCGTTCCCCTACGATATAAGGAGTGAACAATAAGCCATTACTGCCTGCATCAACACTTCCGATTTCTGATAGCAACTCGCTGAAGGAACGATCAGGAGCAAAGCGCTGTTTGAACCAACTCAAGCTGTCGCCAGCTGCTAAGGTCACACCCATGGAATACGCGGCACCTGAGGCATGTTGGAAGAGATGGAGCTTCCCTTGATAGTCTCTATCCACATTTTTTTCGTAACGAAGGAATACTCCACTTGTG
This sequence comes from Enterococcus sp. AZ171, assembly GCF_051714005.1. NCBI lineage: Bacteria > Bacillati > Bacillota > Bacilli > Lactobacillales > Enterococcaceae > Enterococcus > Enterococcus sp. AZ171. Next base: position 2,928,823 of record NZ_JBIORA010000001.1, read on the forward strand.
CCGATGGAACATAATCCCAGACCTTCTTCTAAAATACCAGCGCCAACAGCGCCACAGGCATTGTCGGCACCGCCTGCAATCACTTTAACTGGCTTGGTAAAGCCGTATCTTTCTTTTAATTCCTCTTTCAATGTCCCCACCACTTCAGTAGAAGCCACTAAAGGAGGTAAGATGGCTGGATCGATCCCAAATTCTTCTAAGATTTCTTCATCCCACTGCTTCGTTTCTTGATCCAGCAGTAGTGTGCCAGCCGCATCTGACTCGTCCATATGATACGAACCAGTCAACCAGAATCGTAAATAATCTTTCGGTAATTGAATGTGTTTGACCTTTTCCCAACTCGCTGGTTCGTGTTCTTGGACCCATAAGATTTTCGGTAGTGTAAATCCTTCTAACGCTTTGTTTTTCGTGTGCTGTAACAACTTATCGCCCATTATTTCAGTGATTCGTTGACATTCTGGTGTCGTACGAACATCATTCCATAAAATAGCTGGTCTTACAACTTGATCGGCTTCATTCAAAAGAACTAAGCTGTGCATCTGTCCAGAAAAACTGATGCCTGCCAATTCATCTTTAAGATCAGTCACTTTCCCTAATAATTCTTTCAATATTTGATCTGCTGCTTTGAGCCAATCCGCCGGTTGTTGCTCGCTATACCCCATCTGTGGATTGCTCATAGGGTAAGAAGCAACTGCTTCTGCCACTAACTTTCCTTTTCGATCAAACACTAGGCCCTTCAAGGCACTTGTTCCTAGATCTAAACCTAATACATACATGAATCGTTCCCCTTTCCGACAAAAACAAGCGAAAGAAACAGTCCGTTCCATCAAGACACCACCTGTTCCTTTCCACTGATTACATACGCTTTTTATTCTGTTTCTTCTGTACTTTCTACTGAAGAATCTTCTACTGAGTCTGTTTTCACTTTACTTTTTTCTTTTCCATACTCTTCTAACTCTTCCGCTAACACATAGTTGACATCGATCGGAATTGTTGCGTCAATTGTTTCACCGTCGATTGCTTTCACTAAATTCTCGATCACTTGATAGCCGATTTGGTACGCATCTTGGTCAACGATCGCTGTGATTCGTTCGTCCGCTACTCCGCTTAACCAAGTGTCCGTATAATCAAATCCATAATGAAGCACCTGTCCTGCTTTTCCTTGAGATTCTAATGCACTCATCACACCGACATTCGGCCCTTCTGAACCTAATGAAAAGACAGTGACTAAGTCTCTATTCGCCGCAATGTAGCCTTCTAATTGTTTTTTAGATTCTGATGGTTGATCATTGTCTTGAATCGTCGCTAAAAACTTAAAGTTCTCAGCATCTTTTCCATAGATCTCTGCAAAACCTTCTTTCAGTCCTTTTTCACGATCGATCATAGTTGGTTGTGCGACGTCCACACAAACGATGGCGATCGAACCACCGGTAATGCCTTTTGCCTTCATTTCTTCAGCCGCACGTAACCCTAATTCTTTTCCAGCTGAGACATTGTCTGTACCGACGTAAGCTGTCCGATCTTCAGGATTTTCTAAATCGGCATCAAAGGTGATGACTGGAATATTTTTATCCATGGCTGCTTTGATTGGATCAACGAACGCTTTTTTCTCAATCGGTGCAATGGCGATTCCTGCTACGTTTTTGGCAACTGCTTCTCTGATAAAGCCGATATGTTTCTCTTTCTTACTTGGTTCAGCAGAAGGAGATGTTTTCGTGACCAATGTATAGCCCAATTCTTGTGCCGCATCCTCTGCTCCTTTTTTCATGGGGTTCCAATAAGCCCCGGTGTCTACGATTGGAATGAAATACAAGGTCTTTTCGCTATCTGCATCTGCAGAATCACTCGTACTACATCCTGTACCAACTAATAATAACGCAACGAACATACTGATGACCCAAAATGATTTTTTTAACATGGTCTTTTCACTCCTTAGATTATAATTATGACTGACGACTTGCTCGACGTTTCAAATAATCAATGATGATTGCTAAAATAATGACTAGACCGGTCACTGTATCTTGTAAAAATGAATTTACCCCCATCAATGTCAAGCCATTTTTAAATACTTGTAAGGTTAAGATACCTGCTACCGCTCCGCCAATCGTGCCGATTCCACCGCTAAATGATGTACCACCCATGATAGCTGCCGCCATTGCGAACAAGTCTAAGCCATTCGCATCTTTGGAAGCGCCGCCATTTAAATTCGAAACAATCAACAAACCAGCGATGGCTGCTAACATTCCTTCAATCATAAACATCTTGATGATATGTTTATCCGTATCGATACCGGATAGTCTGGCTGCTTCTTGATTTGACCCTACCACATAGGTATATCTTCCCAAACGCGTATTTTTCATTATAAAAGCAAATACAATGATGATAATTAAAAAAATCAAGGCATTGCTTTTGAACATATCCGTACCAATCGGCGTTTTCGCTAAGCGATTGAACCACTCGTTTTCGGAACCGATAAATTGTTCGTCCGTGAAAAAACCGAGCATCCCTTTGATGACATAACTTGTTCCTAACGTTAAAATAAACGAAGGCAAATCAAATTTCTTGATCAACAAAGCGTTCACCGCGCCTAACATTGCCCCTGTCAATAATGCCAGAAGCACAACGACTGGCACAGGCATTCCTTGATTTGCCGCATATAAACCGAGCATTCCTGATGCCATTCCGACATAACCAATTGATAGATCCACATAGCCGCAAATCAAAATCATCGTATAAGCAACAGTTAAAATGCCTACCGGTGGAATTTGTTGGAAGAAATTTTCAATATTGAATGTGCTCAAAAAATTCGCATTTGCAATTGAAAAATATAGGACTAAAGCAATTAACACTAAATAAACAGAGTAGTTCATAAAAAGTGACTTGATCGTTAACTTGTTTCGTTTTTCCATCGTTCTCTCCTTTGTTTACATATCCTCTAACTGAAGAATCGTTAATGCTCATTAAGCGTAGCATAGGTCATAATCAATTCTTGCGCCTCATCTTTTCTGTCCTGATACTCAGCGACGACGACTTCTCCTGTAATCTCACCTTCCCGAAAAACATGGATTCGATCGCAGATCCCTAATAATTCAGGGATTTCCGAAGAGACGATCAAAATCGTTTTCCCTTGGCGTGCCAACTCATTGATGATCGTATAGATTTCTGATTTTGCCCCCACATCAATACCTTTTGTCGGTTCATCAAAAATATATACTTGATTTGTTGTATTCAACCATTTTGCTAAAACGACTTTTTGCTGATTCCCACCAGAGAGACTGGCAACTGGACGCGCAATATCGCTGATCTTGATCTTCACGTCTTGTACAAACTGATGAGCCGTTTGATTAAGTGATTCATGTTTTAATACAAATCCACCTAGATTCGTTATCGTGATATTGTCTTGGATCGAAAGACCAAGAAACAAGCCTTGGTGTTTACGGTCTTCCGTTAGTAGTCCAATTCCTTGACGAATCGCATCCACCGGTGACTTGATCACTACCGGCTGGTTCGCCAATTTGATTTCACCAGATTTTGCTCGATCTGCACCGAAAATCAATCGCATCGTTTCGGTTCGACCACTTCCTACTAACCCCGCAAAGCCCAATACTTCCCCTCGTCTTGCCTGGAAGCTAACATTTTTCACCCGCCCAAAAGAATCAGAAAGATTCAAAACTTGTAAGTAAGTTTCTCCTAATTGGGTAGGTTGTTTCGGATACAGATCGTTGATTTCTCGCCCAACTAAGCGAGCGATGATTGCTTCTTCAGACAAGTTTTTCACTTCATCGGTCAAGATATATTCCCCGTCGCGCATGATCGTGATTCGTTCACCTAATTCAAAGATCTCTTTCATCCGATGGGAGATGTAAATACTGGATACACCTTTTTCCTTCAATCTGCGAATGATAATAAACAAAACTTCGACATCTTTTTCAGACAAAGAAGTCGTTGGCTCATCAAAAATGATCACTTTGGCGTTCAAACTAAGCGCTCTGGCAATTTCAACTAATTGTTTATTGGCAGTAGACAACGAAGCAACCAGTGTAGTAGGAGAAATCGCAGATCCTACTAGATTCAGCCATTGTTGCGTGTCTTCATATAATTTTTTGAAGTCAACAATTCCTAACGCCTTATTTTTATAGGGCAAACGACCAATAAAAATATTTTCTGCCACAGACAAATCTTCTGCTAGATTCAACTCTTGATGAACAAAGGCAATCCCTAATTCTTGTGCGAAGTCAGGAGTCATTTTAGGGATTTCTTTCCCTTCAAATATGATTTCTCCTTCGTCCTTATCGATCAATCCAGCAAGAATGTTCATTAAAGTAGACTTACCGGCTCCGTTTTCTCCCATAAAAGCATGGATCTCGCCTTTATTTATCTCAAGTCTTGCTTTTTTCAAGACGTGGACAGGGCCAAAACTTTTTTCAATATTAGACATTGAAAATAAACGTTCTTTTCCCATGAAAGATCTCCCCTCTTACTCCTGAAGCGACCACACTGTCCTATTCACTTTGCTTTTCCCGATAATCAAAATAATCAAAAACAGCTGGTAAATCATATCCTGAGTAATCGATGTTGACCATTCCCACAAATGCACCCGTGAAAAATCCACCATGGGTTTGGTTGACATATTCATCGGATAGTACTTTTGCGTCTAACTGGATCGCTAATTCGATCCATGTTTTTCCGTCAAACGAATAAGCATATGTGTAAGTTTCTCTTCTGACGATCGTTTTGAAATAAACAATTGTTACATCCTCTGGAATTGGAATGACCTGTTCCTGCAAATAACTTTTGAATACGCCTTGATTATTCTCAGTGAGTTCAATGACACGACCTTTTTCTTCGTGCCAAGTCACTTGGATCATCGACCAATGTTGCGAATTGTAATAATTCGTCAGCCCTGCCATTTGCTGGAAGGTCGTTGGCGAATAGCTCAATGCAGTTTCCGCTTCAAACTCAAATGCTTGCCAACGTCTAGCAACTAGGGAGTTTCCATGTGTATTGGCTAAACTTCCGGCACCTCGTAATGTCAGCTTTCCCTCTTTCAAGATGCCGATGTCCTTCGTAAAAGGGACACGTACTGTTTGAAATTGTGGTGGCAGTTCGCTTTGTTCGAAGTTAGTCCTTTCTGGCAGTTTTTCATAAGGGTGAGGTGTCACTCCTTTAGGTGCTTCCACCTCCATGCTCCCTTGCTTTCCACCAACGATTTCTGGCCACAATTCTTTAGACCATGTCACCTTTTGAATCGCTGTTTCTCTGCCTAATGTACACCAGCCACGAGGATCATGGATGGATTCATTTTTGTGATGCCACGGTCGACCAGTCAAATGGGCAAAATACCATTCGCCTTCTGGTGTATCGACTAATGCACCATGCCCGCATTTTTGCAACGGATTTTCTGGAGAGTCATAGGCAGTTAAAAAGGTCTCTGCTTGGCTTTCAAAAGCTCCTTCTAAAGTTTTTGACCGTGCCACCACTTCTTGGTGCGTATAGACGGTACCACCTGCTGCACAAAACAAATAATAATAACCAAATAACTTATACAGATGTGGGCCTTCCACTAATTTCACGTCAGTTCCTTTCCAAATGATCTTACCTGTTTCCGGAAGTAGACGTTGCTCTTCTACTGAATATTCGGTGCATTTGATCCCGTTAAATGGATGATGGTATTCGCGATGATCCCATTCCATTTGAACTAGGTATTTGCGGCCATCGTCATCATGGAAAAGAGAAGCATCGAAGCCGACACCGTTCAACCGGATCGGTTGACTCCATGGACCAGTGATCTCTTCTGCAGTAGTCAAATAATTTGTACAATCTTTGAACGCTCCATTGACCACTTTAACATCGGTATAAACTAACCAAAATTTCCCATCCGCATAAGAGAGATCGGGCGCCCAAATCCCTCCTGAATCTTCATTGCCCTTCATATCCAACATCTCGACAGAAGCCAATGGACGTGCCACTAAACGCCAATTCATCAAGTCCTGCGACTCATAGATCTGAACGCCTGGGAACCATTCAAACGTTGAGTTGGCAATGTAATATGTTTCTCCCACACGCACAATAGACGGATCAGCATGAAAACCTGTTAATACTGGATTTTTAATTTTCATCGTACACCTCACTCTATTTTTTTAGGAGAATCCCTTTCAACCATCCAAAGGAGTCAGTGACATCTATCCTTAGCTAACTGAATGAGACTCTCCATAAGTTGGATTAAACTAAATAATCATTCAAACAAGATTTGACATATTCGATATGGCTTGATTCCAGCTCGATATCTTTCAACTTCAATGCATAGTCAGTCAAACTTTCCAAATCTTCCTTGTCGTTGACAATGGATTCCCCAATGCCTTCTTGGAACGTAGCATAGCGTTTCTCTTTTAAGGTATCGAAGAAGCGATTCTCTTTTAATTTCGCCGCTGCCTTCAGCCCTCTAGCAAAGGTATCCATCCCTGCGATATGCGCTAAGAATAGATCTTCCATGGCAAAACTGGAACGACGGACTTTCGAATCAAAATTGATTCCTCCTGGTGCGATACCGCCATTTTCTAAGACACCATACATGGCCAATGTGACATCATAGACGTTCGTTGGAAACTCATCAGTATCCCAGCCAAGCAACACATCCCCTTGATTCGCATCTAGGGAACCTAACGCGTTGTTGATCCGTGCTACTTCGATCTCATGTTCAAACGTATGCCCAGCTAACGTAGCATGATTAGCCTCTAGATTCAGTTTGAATTTCTCTTGTAAACCATATTTTTGAATAAATTGTAAAGCCGTTGCGGCATCAAAATCATATTGATGTTTACTTGGTTCCATTGGTTTTGGTTCAATCAAGAATTGTGGCGTATGACCGATTTTTTCACTATACGCGATCGCCATTTTGAACAAACGTGCAATATTATCTTGTTCAAACGCCATATCCGTATTCAACAACGTTTCATACCCTTCACGACCACCCCAGAATACATAATTTTGACCGTTGAGTTTTTTTGAGATGTCTAAGCCTTTTTTGACTTGAGCAGCAGCATAGGCAAAGACATCCGCATGATTCGTTGAAGCTGCACCATTCACGTAGCGTGGGTGGCTGAACATATTTGCAGTATTCCAAAGTAGTTTGATTCCCGTACGCTCCATCTGTTCCTTGATCAAATCGGTGATTTCATCTAAGTTTGCATAGAATTCTTCTAAACTATCCCCTTCAGGCGCGATATCGACATCATGGAAACAAAAATATTCGACACCTAATTTTTCTAAAATCTCAAAAAAGGCCGCTACTCGATTTTTTGCGGTTTCCATTTCAGTCGCACCTAGCCACGTTCTTTGATTGACTGGTGAGCCGAATGGATCACTGCCATCTTGTGTCATGGTATGCCAGTAAGCAACAGCAAATCGTAAATGCTCCTTCATCGTTTGACCGGCAACTACCTCTTCTGGATTAAAATGGCGAAAAGCAAAGGGATTGGTTGTCGTTGTACCTTCATATTGGATTTTTTCTATTTGTGGAAAACAGCTCATAACATATTCCTCCTAATTTATTCATTCTATATTAGTTAGTTTATCTAACAAACTAACTTAACAAGCATATAGTATACGCTTTCATAATTATAGTCAAGTTATTTTTTTATTATTATCAAAGCATTTATATTCGAATGAAGTTAATTTATTTACTTTACAAAACGAAATAGCTATAGATAAATAACTAGAAAAATAATGAGATTACCAGTATACTTTAGAACGTATCCTCATTACATAATGAATAGGAAGTGATTTACTTTGAAAAATCCAACGTATACTCGACGGAGCCCAAATGAGTCTCTCTGTTTAGAATTGATTATGAATCAACCCGCTCTTTCTCGTGCAGAGCTTTCAGCCATAACTGGACTAACCAAAGCAACTGTGTCCTCTATTGTGAAAAAATTGATCGATGATCAACTAGTCATCGAGACCGGCATTGGAGAATCTAGTAATGTCGGTGGACGTAAACCGATCATTCTTCAATATAATGGAAAAGCTGGCCTCTCTATTTCTATTGACATCGGCTATAATTACATCCATGCTCTCCTTACTTATCTAGATGGGGAAGAGATCCAACATATCCAAAAAAAGCCAATCACATTAGATGAGGAAGCCATCCATCTGTATCTTTCAGAAATCTTCACGTTATTTGAACAACATCTTCCGACGACAGAATATGGAATTATTGGGGTAGCAATTGCCGTTCATGGCCCTGTCTACCATGGTGAGCCGATTTTTGGCCCACATTACAATTTCGATCACATTCCTTTTCGCAAAATAGCTGAAAAACTGAGAGACTATCCTGTCTATTTGGAAAATGAAGCAAATCTGGCAGCTTTAGGTGAGTATAGCTTTACCTCAGATTCGGAAAATCTTGTCAGTATCAATATGCACAGCGGCATTGGTGCAGGAATCGTCAAAAATGGGAATTTAGAGGTTGGTGCCCATGGTTTTGCTGGTGAAATCGGTCATCAGATCATCGTGATGGACGGTAAGGAATGTCGCTGTGGCAACCGAGGTTGTTTGGAGATGTACGCTGCCAACAAAGTTTGCTACGATCGGTTTGCTCAGAAAAAAAAACTAGACTATGTCAATGGCATCATCCTTAGAGAATACTACCAAAACCAAGATCGTGATGCGCGACAAGTCGTAGAAGAAAATATCAACTACTTGACGATCGGTATCAACAACTTGATCGCCCATTATGACCCATCGATCATTATTTTGAATAGCTCACTTTATCGCGAAATACCTGATATGATCGAACAATTAAAAGGGAATCTGCACAATCATTTTTCGAATCAATTAGTCGTCCGCAACAGCTCTTTGAACGAAAAAGCGACACTTCTAGGAGGATTGGTCTTAAATCTCCAACACTTTTTAGAAATCAAACACCTGAAATTAAAATAATCATGAATCAATAAAAAAATCTGCCAAACCGGAAAACATTGAATTCCAGTTTGGCAGATTTTATCTAAATAAAGTACGTGTATCTTTAACTTGAAATTTTAAATAGTAAAAGAACAAAAATACCTTCTACAATTGATCAAACACTTCAACAACATGTTCCACTGTAAACTGATAATTTTGGATGATCGTTTCCCCAGGTGCGCTCGCGCCGAAACGATCAATCGCAATGATTGCCCCTGCTGTTCCCGTATAGCGCTCCCAGCCAAATGAAGCAGCCATTTCGATAGAAACACGTTTCGTCACTGCTTTTGGCAAGACACTTTCTTGATATTCCGCGGATTGTTGTTCAAACAAATCAAAACTTGTCATAGAAACCACTGAGACATCTTTCCCTTGTTCCGCCAATACTTTTTGCGCTTTGACCGCTAGATCCACTTCTGAACCTGTCGCGATCAAGATTCCTTCTGGTTGTTCCCCTTTAGCTGGAGACAAGACATAGGCACCTTTTTTAACCATATCATCCGCCACTTCTTTTGTTGTTGGAAGAACTGGTAGATTTTGACGACTCAAGACTAAGATCGTTGGTGTATCTGTCGATTCCATCGCAACTTTCCACGCCGCACGAGTTTCGTTCCCGTCCGCCGGACGTAAGACATGGACACCTGGCATACTTCTAACCGAAGCCAATTGTTCCACTGGCTCATGCGTCGGGCCATCTTCACCAACTGCCACAGAGTCATGGGTCAAGACGAAAATAACTGGCGTGTTTTGGATCGCTGCTAAACGCACAGCTGGTCGCAAGTAATCGACAAAGACAAAGAATGTTCCCCCATAGATCCGGGTACCACCATGCAATTGGATCCCGTTCATCGCTGATGCCATCGCAAACTCACGAACACCAAACCAAATATTGCGGCCTTCATAGTGTTCAGGCGTGAAATCTTTGTCTGCTGTCACCATCGTATTGTTTGATCCAGATAGATCGGCAGAACCACCCCAGAAGCTTGGGATCGCTTTTGATAATTCTTGGATGACTTCCTTACTTGAGACACGACTCGCTTGGCTTTCACCTTCGTCGTACGTTGGAAGTTCGGAATCCCAATTCTCTGGTAACTTCCCAGCAAAGGCATCTTCGAATTGTTGCGCTAATTCTGGATACGCTGCTTTGTATGCTGCGAACATCTCACGCCAAGCATTTTCAGCTTTTTCGCCTTCTTCAACCATCGTTTGACGGAAGCGTTCCGCCACTTCTTCTGGTACGGTAAAGTCAGGGTATTCCCAACCATAGATCTCTTTGGCTTTTTGAATGCCTTCTAAGCCAAGTGGTGCGCCGTGGACCGCAGAAGTTCCTTGGTTTGGTGCACCAAATCCGATGACCGTTTTCACTTCGATCAATGTCGGTTTGTCTGTTTCGGCTTTCGCTTCTTCAATTGCTTTTGAGATAGCTGCCAAATCATTGCCGTCTTTGACCAAGATATGTTGCCAACCATAAGCTTCATAGCGTGCGCCAACATTTTCAGTGAAGGCTTTTGAGGTTGGTCCATCTAAAGAAATATCGTTTGAATCGTATAAAACGATTAATTTTCCTAATTTCATATGTCCAGCCATCGAACTTGCTTCTTGAGACACACCTTCCATCAGGTCGCCATCGCCACATAACGCATAGGTATAATGATCAACAACGTTGAATTGGTCTTTGTTGTAGGTCGCTGCTAGATGCGCTTCTGCCATTGCCATCCCCACAGCCATCGCGATCCCTTGTCCTAACGGACCAGTCGTTGCTTCGACGCCGTCCGTATGGTTGACCTCAGGGTGTCCTGGTGTTTTTGACTCCCATTGACGGAATTGTTTCAAGTCATCAATCGTCACTTGGTACCCTGCTAAGTGCAACAAGCTGTACAACATCGCTGAACCATGTCCCGCAGATAAGACAAAACGGTCACGGTCTGCCCAGTTTTTAGAAGTTTTCGGATTCACTTTCAAGTGTTTCGTCCAAAGGGCATAAGCCATTGGCGCGGCACCCATTGGTAACCCCGGATGTCCGGAATTTGCTTTTTGTACTGCATCGACACTCAATGTACGAATCGTATTCACACCAAGCTGATCTACTTTATCAAACAATATAATTCCTCCTTATTCGTTCCTATAAAATAATACCCATTCTTTAATTTTCACTTTGAAAATAAGACAGAAGAATCAAAAATGAATGAGGCATTCTCGATTTTCCTGTCTTATTACTCGATGGTGACCGGCTTTCTCACGACCTTCTCTTACCCGATCGTTTTCCCAGTCATTTCTTCATAATCGGTTTTCATGATTTCCCATGACTTTTCGATTTTTTCATCTAAACCGAACAAGCCACTGCGACCGACGATATAAATATCTGGTCCTGCTGCATCGATTCGTTTGAAGGATTTACGGTTGGAAGAACCGTCCATTTCAATCACATAGTGATACCCTTTTTCTTCGCGTAGTTCGCGTAAAGCAACGATCTTATCCAGTGTACTTTCAATAAACCGTTGTCCAGCAAATCCTGGATCGATCGTCATGATCGTGATTTTATCGACCAATTCGATGTATGGGAAGATGGCTTCGATCGGTGTTTCTGGGTTCAAAACGACGCCAGCTTTTAACCCTGCGTCATGGATTTGATCGATCAAACGAAAAGCTAAACCATCTAATAATTCGGCGTGCATACAGATCCATTCACACTTTTGCTCGATTAATTGATTCACCCAAAAACTTTGATCTTTAACCATTAAGTGCGCAGACATCGGTAGATTACTGATTTTACGTACCTCATCAATGAACCATGGAGATAATGTGATATTTGGTACATAATGACCATCCATGATATCGATATGGTAAGAATCGACATGATCATTTAAAAATTCGATTTGTTCTTTGAACTTATCCAAGTCCATCGTCATCAATGAAGGTGAAAATTCCACTTTTCCCATTTATTTGTTCCCTCCTTGAAAGCTTTCCCAGTCCGCCATGAATTGCGCAATCCCTTTATCTGTCAATGGATGGCTCCACAACGTTTGGTACAATGATGGCGGTACAGTGGCAATGTGTGCGCCAACTAAACTCGCTTTTTCCACATGTTCCGAATTACGGACACTTGCTGCAATGATTTCTGTAGAAAACCCGTAAGTATCTAGTACTTCACGTAGTTTTGCGACAAGCTCGATCCCGCTCGTTCCGGTATCATCTAATCGACCTAAAAATGGTGAAATAAATGTCGCACCTGCTTTTGCTGCTAGTAACCCTTGCGCCACAGAGAAAATCAATGTGACATTGGTCTTGATCCCTAATTTAGATAATTCGTTCGTCGCTTTCAATCCTTCTTCTGTCATAGGGATCTTGATCACGATGTTTTCCGCCCATTGGACGATCTCTTTCGCTTCTGCGACCATGCCGTCTGCTTCCAAACTAGTCACTTCTGCTGAGACAGGTCCGTCAACGATCGAACAGATTTCTTTGATGACTTCTTCAAACACGCGCCCTTCTTTGGCAATGATCGTCGGATTGGTTGTCACCCCATCGACTAAACCTAGCGCATTGATTGTTTTGATTGCTGTTACATCTGCTGTATCTAGAAAAAATTTCATCGATTTTGCCCCTCTTTTTTACGCACTTATTTTAAAAAAATCTGAATATCATCTAAACTGATATCTTCTTCCTCTTTCTCTACTACTAAGTCCATTTCTTCTTCCGGCACGTTCTTTTTGATCACAGCTAAAACGACGGCTGTTACTAAGACGTTCACTAAGATTGCGATCACACCTGCCCATGGTCGAGACATCGTTGGGATCATCAAGACACCACCGAAAGGAACCGTTGCATCCGCACCTAAGATCATCGTTGTTGCACCACCAGCAAATCCTCCGATTGCTGTTGCGACTACGCCACGTACGATATCATTCATAACTAAAGGAATCACACCTTCAACAATATTGATGACACCCATTGGTACGGCTGATTTCAATGTCTCTACTTCCACTTTTGTATAGATATTCTTGCGGAACATTTTGGCGATAAAATAAGCTAAACCAAAGCCGATCGGTGTGGCTGTATTGACTAATTGCAGTGCGGTAATCGGGCCATTCAACCCTTCCGCTTGCATCGTCAACACAAAGGCAAATACGGTTTTGTTGATTGGACCACCGTAGTCGATCCCACTTAATAAGCCGATCACACCACCAAAAATCAATAAGGAAGAATTGCCTAATCCATCTAAGAAATTCGTTAATAATAGCGTTAATGCTGCGATTGGCGCGCCAATGATATACACCATGACTAAGCCACCAACAATTGAAGCAATAAATGGAATAATCAATGTTGGCATCAATCCTTTTGCCCATTTTGGTACTTTGACATGTTTTAAAATACCTAAAACAAGATAACCTGCTAAGTAACCACCTAAAATCCCCCCGATAAAACCAGCACCAATTGCATTTGCTGTTAAACCAATAATGAAACCTGGTGCGATCCCTGGTTTAGCTGCAATGGAATAAGAAATCCCAGTAGCGATCACAACTGGTAATAATCCTAAACCAGCGCCACCCATCGTTGCTAACGCATCCCAAATCGAAAACTCACCTTGTACAAGTGTTCCTTGACTTGTTCCGCCAAAGGCCATGCCGATTGCAATCAGGAATCCGGCACCACATACGATTGGAATCAAACATGAAATCGCTGTCAATAAATGTCCTTTTAAATTTAACTTTTTAATTGCCTCCATTTTTTGTCTCCCCCATTCTGGTAATTATTGTTGCACGACTACTTCTTCTACTTTTTCAATCAACTTACTCGGTGATTTTACAGCAACTTCTGTCGGTACTTGGACGATTCGTTTTCCTTCAAAACGTTCACGACCACTGATTTTGACATCTACAGCTAAAATCACGACATCTGCTTGACTGATTTGCTCTGCTGTCAATTCATTTTCGATCCCGATCGTTCCTTGTGTTTCCACATGGATCTCATGCCCGGCCTTTTTTGCGGCATTCTCCAACTTTTCTTGCGCAATGTACGTATGAGCGATCCCCACCGTACATGCTGCTACTCCAACGATTTTCATTTTTTCTTCCTCCTCACTCTCTATCCAAATGCAGCGACTACTTCATCGATTTCTCTTGCAGCAATCAAACGTTCCACCACTTCATCATTTCCTAACTTACGGGCAAATAAGGACAACAATTTCAAATGTTTTTGCGCACCTTCCGTATCGTCTCCGACTGCAAACAAGATGATGCCTTTCACACCCTTACCGTCTAATGTCTCCCAAGGAATTTCATTTTCAGTCACCCCAATCGCCACACCGACCTTCTTCACATACGCACTTTTTCCATGTGGAATAGCGATATAATTACCGATCCCTGTTTGACCTTGCGCTTCTCGCAAATAAATATCTTTCACAAACGCTTCAACATCCGTAATGTATTCTTGTTCATACAAGCGATTGGCTAATTCATATAAGACCGCATCTTTCGTTTTTCCGTTTAAGTTCGTTTTGATGATTGTTGGATCAATGATTTCTTTGATCTCCATTTTCCTCACTCCTCATTAGTTACTGACAACTTCCATTGCTTTTTCGATTAATTTGTTTGGTGATTTTACCGCGATCTCTGTTGGTACTTGGATGATTTTCTTTCCTTCGAAACGTTCCCGTCCACTGATCTTGACATCCACTGCTAGAATCACGATATCCGCTTGGTCGATGGCTTCTTGTGGCAAGTCATTTTCAATCCCGATCGTTCCTTGGGTTTCGACATGGATCTCATGACCCGCTTTTTTTGCTGCATTCTCTAATTTTTCTTGTGCGATATACGTATGGGCGATTCCCACTGTACATGCTGCTACTCCAACGATTTTCATTATTGGTTCCTCCAATTTTTGATAGTATTTTTATCGTTCTGTAAAATTACCAGCTTTCAATTCATCTAGATAGTCAGGATCAGCCAGTTGTCGCATAAAATCAGCAAGCTGTCGTTTGACTGCCAGTGTTTCATTTTCTGCTAGTAAGACAACGATGAGCAATTCCACTTTTGAGATTCGTTCCGACCATTCAGTAATTGGCTGTTGGGGACGAATCACCCAGACCTGTGTTTTGGCTAGTATTGGATGTTCAAGATGAGGCAAAATCACGCCTTCCTCAATTTGGATATCTCCTGCCTCTTCTCGCTCAAACAATACCTGTTGGATCGCTTGTGCCTTTTCTTTTGAGGTAGGAAAGACTTGTTGACTGATCCATTCATAAGTCGCTACTTTGGAAGCCAGTGACATCTGATCGAATAGTTCCACGAAATTATCTATCATGATAAATATCCTCGATTTTCTGTTGGATTCTTGACTGGTCATCAGCGGTCAACATCGCACTAACGATCAAAGATTGAACAGGAAACGCTTCTTTCAGGCCAACTGTTGTTAAAATCAACTCAATTCCTGGTGTCTTCTCTAACACTGATTGGTAATTTTTAGTACTGATCACATCTACGATTTCTAATTCCGGGAATTTTTTGGCTAACTTCACCTTCAATAATTCAGAAGTCCCTACACCCGTTGTACACATGATCAGTGTTTGGATCGGAAATTGGTGCGTCTCAATGATTCGTGCAAAATACAAGGTGATAAACCCAATCTCATCAGGCGTGATCGTTGGAAGCTGAAATGTTTGACTCACCTGTTTTGATACTTCAGCAACCGTATTAAAAATCGTTTCATACGTTAATTGGATTTGATCCAACAAACTATTTTTCACTCTGATTTGATGGCGCAACCGATTGACCAAAGGTTTGATATGATTAGCAAGATCTGTAAAAATCATCTCGCTTGCTACATTGAGATTTAGCTTCTCACCAACTTGATGCAAGTAATAAGAAGTAATCTCAATCACTTCTTCTGTGAACGTTTGGGTCTTCGTTTGACTATTATCCGTTCTGGAAGAAAGCAAATATTGATAAAGATAGTAGATCTCACTTACTGGTAATTTCGTTTTCAAATATACTTCCACTTGGCGGATCACTTCGATGGCAATATCACGAATCAAGGATTCATTATCTAAAACCTGTAATTGTTCCATCGTTAATTTTTCTCCAGTGGCTTGATAATTCGTTTTTCTTGCGCGACGTACCGCAATGTATAGATGGGAGAAAATATTGATATTGTATGGGTAAGGAATCGTGCCATTGAGTTTTTTTTCAATCAGCTTGATCTGTTCGATGACAAAATTCGCATCGTAACGATTAAACGAAAATTCGTCCGATAAAGCGATTTCATCAATATCGAAAATATTCAATCGTTGAATCAACTCAGTGATCGCTCGACGGATATTCTCTTCCTTGCCTTCGATGGCTAATGTCCGATTTTTGCGGATCAATTGCAGGTCATACGCTGAAATCCGTTCCGCAATGATTTTTTCATCATTCGCGATCGCTGAATCACCAACATAATAGGTTTGATACAAATCAATGACTTTTAGTGCTTTAGGCGAGGATAATAATAATTCTTCCATCACATTATTTTGCCGCTCTGACGGTAGGACTTCCACAGAAGACACAATTGTTTGATTCGTCTGTGCAATATATTTTTCATAATCCAGTTTGTACCCCCGACCCTTTTCAGACAAAATCAGTGGCCCATTTGGAAACTCGTCATTCATTTTTTTAACCAAGCGGTAGACCGTCTTGGTAGAGGTACTCATTAACTCTGCCAACACTTCAGCAGTAACATAATCTCTTTGCTTTGATAAAAGAAGCGTTAATTTATTCCCTCGATCCATTTGACTAGTCATAGCTCTATCCCCCCTGTATCTTTATCATAAGCGATTTTTTTTATTCTGCTTCACTACATAATGTCCCTTGCAGCGGACAAAATGTATTCGGTTACACAAGGTTGTGAAAGAAGCGGTCAGCACTGAGTAATAAGACAGAAAAATCGAAAATGGCTTTTTCATTTTTGATTTTTTTGGCTTATTATTGAAGTGTTGCTTCTTGAACACCGTTTATCAGGTTGTGAGAAAGCTGGGCAACTCCGAATAGTAAGGCGGAACGTGGGAAAATAGCTTTCCATGTTTTTTCACGTTTCGACTTACTATTGAAGGAGCTGGCTTTCGAACACCGTTTATCTAGGTTGTGAGAAAAGCGTTTTGACCTGAGCAGTAAGCTGGAAAATTAGAAAATAGCTTTCCATATTTTTTGATTTTTCAGCTTACTGTTGAAGGTCAGCTTTTTTAACAACCAAATAGTTACATTTTTCGAAGCTAAAGATAACTATATGAAAACATAACATTTTAGCCATTATTTTTAAAGCGAACATCAAAAAAATCCTTTTAAAATGTTTTTGACCAAAGAGTTCATTCCATTGATTTACTCGTGATTTCAACATGAATCACTTGAACAACCTAGTAGATTTAAAATAACTAACAACATTAAATAAGATAACTTATCCTATTCATTATTTACAAATAAGTAAAACAAGCGAGCAAACAAATCACGTAATGTCTCTACTATCGGATATTTGAACTCACCAAATTTATTTAAATAAGCGTCAAAAAAAGACGCTTCGCAAACTGAATTGCGAAACGCCTTGATTGTTTCAATTGAATGGTACTCGATTTCTTTAAAAATCTCCGTCCCATACTGTATTCGTAAGCAAATAAATTCGCAACGACTCCAGCAATTAACGTTTTGAGAATTGTGAAGCTTTACGAGCTTTCTTAAGACCTGGTTTTTTACGTTCAACCATACGTGCGTCACGTGTAAGTAACCCAGCGCGTTTAAGAGCTAAACGGAAGTCAGGATCAACTTCTAGCAATGCACGAGCGATTCCGTGACGGATAGCTCCTGATTGTCCAGCGTAGCCTCCACCGTTTACGTTAACAAATACGTCATATGCGCCTTTTGTTTCAGTAACGCCGAAAGGTTGATTGATAACTTCACGCAAGTCAGCATGTGGAATATATTCTTCAACATCTTTTTTGTTGATAGTAATTTTACCAGTTCCTGGTACTAAGCGTACGCGAGCAACTGCATTTTTACGACGGCCTGTGCCGATATATTGAACTTGTGCCAATGAAATTCCCTCCTATTAGATTAAGTTTGTGATGTCTAAAACTTCTGGTTGTTGTGCTGCATGTGGATGTTCTGCTCCACCGTATACATTCAATTTTGTAAATTGTTTGCGACCTAAAGTATTTTTAGGTAGCATGCCTTTTACAGAAGTTTCGATCAAACGACGAGAATTTTTAGCACGCAATTCACCAGCTGAGATTGATTTCAATCCTCCTGGGTAGTTGCTGTGACGGTAATAAATTTTATCAGTCGCTTTTTTACCTGTTAATTTCACTTTATCTGCATTGATAACAATGACGAAATCGCCAGTATCCAAATGAGGGGTGAAAGTTGGTTTATTTTTTCCACGTAGTACAGATGCAACAACTGTTGAAAGACGTCCCAATGGAACATCAGTTGCGTCTACTACATACCATTTACGTTCTACTTCGCCTGGTTTGGCCATATATGTTGTACGCACGTTAGTTTCCTCCAATTTAAGTTCTGATGTTTGACATACACTTCGAGTTTCCGGGGCTCTTTGTGGGGCAAACAATACCATTTAACATATTACCTGCAAATACCGATAATGTCAACGTTTTTCTATACTTTTGAAAAATTAAATTTCTTTTTCATTTTTATCTTTTCATCGTTTTAGTTTCTTTTAGACTAAGAAATTCGTTATGTATAAAAAGTTGTGTATTTACATTATTTTTGAATATTATTTTCATTTTATTTATTTTTATGTATATTTATTTAATTT
The DNA here is from genome assembly GCF_051714005.1 of Enterococcus sp. AZ171. NCBI lineage: Bacteria > Bacillati > Bacillota > Bacilli > Lactobacillales > Enterococcaceae > Enterococcus > Enterococcus sp. AZ171. Next base: position 2,947,582 of record NZ_JBIORA010000001.1, read on the forward strand.
ATTGATTGCTTTTTTATTTTTATGGTGTTATCATTTGAAACATCTATTTTGAAAACACTTAAAAATAAAGGGGCGATTTTATGAAAGAAAAAATTATATTGGCTTACTCAGGTGGATTAGATACCTCTGTGGCAATCAAATGGTTGGCAAAAGATTATGAGGTGATTGCTTGTTGCCTAGATATCGGTGAAGGCAAAGATACAGCTTTTATTAAAGAAAAAGCACTTCAAGTTGGTGCAATTGCGTCTTATGCCATCGATGCCAAAGAGGAATTTGCTCAAGAATTTGCATTGATCGCGCTACAAGGTCATACGTTTTACGAGCAATCTTACCCACTGGTTTCTGCGCTTTCTCGCCCCTTGATCGCAAAAAAATTAGTGGAATTAGCTCGAAAAACTGGTGCAACGACGATTGCTCATGGCTGTACAGGAAAAGGCAATGACCAAGTTCGTTTTGAAGTAGCAATCAATGCCTTGGCACCTGAAATGAAAATCATTGCACCGGTTCGTCAATGGCAATGGTCTCGGGAAGAAGAAATCGCCTATGCAAAAGAAAATGATGTGCCGATCCCAGCAGATTTGGAGAATCCATATTCTATCGACCAAAACTTGTGGGGACGTGCTTGTGAGTGTGGTGTGTTAGAGGACCCTTGGGCGACTCCGCCAGCAGGTGCTTATGATATTACGACAGCCTTGGAGTATACACCTGATCAGCCGGATATCATTGAACTCACTTTTGAACAAGGCGTTCCAGTTGCTTTGAATCAAGAAAGTTTACCTTTATCCGAATTGATCTTGTCTTTGAATCAATTAGCCGGCAAGCATGGAATCGGACGGATCGATCATGTGGAGAATCGTCTGGTAGGGATCAAATCGCGGGAAGTGTATGAATGCCCTGGAGCGATCACTTTGATGCAGGCACACAAAGAGCTGGAAGATTTGACCTTCGTTCGTGAATTAGCACATTTCAAACCAATGATCGAGCAACAGTTGAGTCAAATGATTTACGATGGTCTCTGGTTCAATCCATTGACCGATGCGTTGATCTCTTTCTTGAAAGTAACACAGACTGCGGTCAATGGGACTGTCCGTGTCAAACTATTCAAAGGAAATGTCATCGTTGAAGGACGTAAATCAGCCAATAGTCTATATAACGAAGAACTAGCAACGTATACTTCAGCGGATACCTTCGATCAACAAGCTGCTGTCGGTTTTATCAAGCTTTGGGGTCTACCATCGAAAGTCTATGCGGAAGTTCAAACAAAGCAACAAACAGCCGTAGGATCAGAGTAGCGAGTAAAGCAATCAAAAGAAAAGTAAGGTAAAAGCTGAGTGCGAACTCAAACAGGACCTTTTACCTGCTTTTCTTTCATTCAAAACATAGGAGGAATCACATGGATAAACTTTGGGGTGGACGGTTTCAAGGAAAAAGTGAACAATGGATCGATGCATTCGGTGCTTCGATCTCCTTTGATCAAAAATTAGCTGAACAAGATATTTTAGGTAGTCTCGCCCATGTGAAAATGTTGGCCCATACTGGGATTTTGTCCGAGGAAGAAGCGCAACAGATCATCGCTGGTTTGGAAAAACTGCAAACACGCTTAACGAATGGCACTTTGCATTTTTCGGTGGAAAATGAAGACATCCACTTGAATATTGAAAAATGCCTGCATGAGGAAATCGGGCCTGTTGCCGGGAAACTACATACTGCTCGTAGCCGTAATGACCAAGTCGCAACAGACATGCACTTGTATCTAAAAGATACGGTACTTGAACTGATTGAAAAGCTTCATTCGTTACGTCAAACGTTCGTGGAAAAAGCAGCAGAGCATACGGCTACGATCATGCCAGGATATACTCATCTGCAACACGCCCAACCGATTTCCTTTGGCCATCATCTCTTAGCGTACTATCAGATGTTTACCCGTGATCATGAACGCTTCACAGAAAGCCTGAAACGAATCGATATTTCCCCATTAGGCAGTGCGGCATTAGCAGGCACGACATTCCCTATCGATCGTTCATTCACCGCGACTGAATTAGGCTTTTCTGCGGTCTATGCAAACAGTTTAGACGCCGTTAGTGACCGTGATTTTATTCTGGAATTTTTAAGCAATGCTTCATTATTGATGATGCACTTGTCTCGTTTTTGCGAAGAAATCATTTTTTGGTGTAGTTATGAATGCCAATATATTGAACTCTCGGATACTTTTTCAACAGGCAGTTCGATTATGCCCCAAAAGAAAAACCCAGATATGGCAGAATTGATTCGTGGAAAAACAGGTCGAGTATATGGAAATTTATTTGGTTTACTCACGTTGATGAAAGGTTTGCCTTTAGCTTATAACAAAGATTTTCAAGAGGATAAAGAAGGCATGTTCGATACGAGTGAAACGATTTTAGCTAGTCTCTCGATCATGGAAGGTATGGTCAAAACCATGGAAGTCAACAAAGCCCGAATGTATGCAGCCACGCAAAAAGATTTCTCCAATGCGACTGAGTTAGCCGATTACTTGGCTGCAAAGGGCTTACCTTTCCGTCAAGCACATGAGATCGTCGGTAAACTCGTCTTACAATGTACACAGCAAGGTTGTTACCTCCAAGATGTATCTTTTGCGGAATATCAACAAATCAGTCCACTGATCGAGATGGATATCTATGATGCTTTACGCCCAGAAACAGCAGTAAAACGTCGGAATTCATTCGGCGGGACCGGATTTGATCAAGTCCAACAACAGATCGATCAAGCACGCCAACAATTACAAATAGAGAAATAAAAAAGACCCCTCACTGATCCTTATGTTCAAGTGAGGGGTCTTTCAATTCAGTTTATGCGTCAATTCCTGGTGCTTTACCTAGATGTGCTTGTATCATCCAGATGCGTTTTTCTGTTGCTGCTTTAAAATCAATGAAGATATCTTGTGTTGGATCGTCGCCTTCTTCACCAGCAGCTTCGATTCCTTTTTGGAAAAGATCTGCTAAATAGCGGTAACCCGCGACTAATGTTTCTAAACGTTCTTCCATCGTGCGATCCCAACGACCAACTTCATCAGGGATTTTTGTGTTGTCTGCAAATTCACGTAACGTTGAATAAGGTGAACCATCTAATGTGATCAAACGTTCTGAGATTTCATCTAATTGTTCATTCAAGTCGTCCATGAAGCTGTCCATCATTGGATGCAATGTCAAGAATCCAGGACCTCTCATATACCAATGTGTTTGGTGGACGATCACCGACATTTGGCTTAAATCTGCTACTAATTGATTCAATACTTCTTTGGTTTGTTGAAATTTCATGTAATTCTGCCTCCTCGCATTTGCCTATATTAAAATCATAGTAAACTTTGAGGGAAAAGTACACTAAAATCCTTTAGATGAGAACGATTTTCATCCCCAGAGTAATGCTTTTTTTTAATAGCAAAAAATCTGCCAACTAAATAGAAAATATAACTAATGTCATCATTTACGATTCGCCTTCTTCTTCTATCATCTCTATTGAGAGATACTCTCGTAGTTCCGCAAATAACTGAGAATAGCGGCTTAATTCTTGTTGTGTCGAAACAAACAAAGGATATATTTTATTGTACATGCGGCTGGCTTTTTTCTGAACAGCCACTTGTTGTGCTAATTCAATATATGCGGAAGCTTCACCTAATGTTTCGATTCTGCCTTGGCTCTGCCAACCTAATATGACTGCCCCTAACGCTGAGGCTTCTTTAACTTTTGGAAAACGGATAGGTTGTCCCAATACATCTGCCATGATCTGCCGAAATAACACTGATTGAGCAAAGCCACCAGTTGCACGTAACTCAATCACTTGATCGGGTGGACAGATACCTCGCAAAATTCGTTTGAGATTAAAACAAACCCCTTCCAGGACCGCTCGCATCATGTCTTTTTCCGTATGCCATCGTTGTAGACCAATAAAACTTCCAAATGCCTCCGCATCCCACAAAGGTGCTCGTTCACCCAATAAATACGGTTGAAAAATTAGCCCATTGGCGCCAGGCGGGACAAAAGCGATTTCCGAAAGGACTGCTTGATACGGATCTTCTCCTTGTTCCTTAGCTCGTTGAACGACATCTTGCATCAATGTATGGACCGCCCAATCAAAGATCCCTGCGCCATTACTGGTTGCTCCTCCGATGACCCAGTGTGTTTGATCCAAAACATAACAGAAGGTTTCCATTGTTGGATGGAGCTTTGGGCGATTCGAAATAAATCGTAATGCGCCACTGGTACCGACAGTTAGCGCTGCCGTCGTCTCACCAAATGCACCTAAGCCTAAATTGGATAATGGCCCATCGGCTCCACCTAAAATAAATGGAATTTCTTGATCAAAATGAAATCTCGTACGGGCTTGTTCTGTTAATTTCGTGAACTGGGTAGTCGCAGGTGCTACTCTCGGTAATTGCTCTTCTTGTATCCCTAACTCTTCAAGAATAGGCTCTGACCATTGGAAACGGTAGATATCAAAGTACCCTGTGCCAGAAGCAGTACTATAATCACTGACTAATTCAGCAAACAGCTCATAAAAAAGATAGTCTTTGATCCCTACAAAATAAGCCGCTTGCTCAAATAAATCAGGAAACTCGTTTTTCAACCAATTGATTTTGATCAATGGTGTCATTGGATGGATCGGCGTACCCGTCCGTTCATAGATCACTCGACCTTTTTCAGTTGCTTTTAATTTTTCTGCTTCATTGACGGCACGAGTGTCTGCCCAAGTAAACATACGAGTTAAAGGTTTTTTATTTTTATCTAATAAAATCAAGCTGTGCATGGCTGTTGAAAATGAAATGAATTGGATTGTCTGTGCTGGCAATTGTTGGATCACTTCATTGATGACCGTATACACTGCATGGACGATCAATTCCTGATCTTGTTCAGCCATGCCTTGAATTTCTTGGATCAGCGGGTAATGAAAGTAGGCTGTAGCTACTTCTTCTGCTTGTTCATTGAATGCAACTGCTTTCGTTTGCGTAGTACCGATATCGACCCCGACTGCAATCATTATTTTTTCCACCTCTCTTCTCCTTTTTTGCGTATCTTAATCAAAAGGAGGTTGGTCTGATGTTTCTTTATTTTATCATTGGTTGTTGCTTTGGTTCTTTTTTGTGCTTAGTCGCACAACGCGTTCCTCAAGACCTTTCTATTATTTCCCCTCGTTCACATTGTGTCAACTGTCACCAAACATTGCGTTGGTATGAGTTGATTCCATTACTTTCGATTGTCATGCAACGATTTCGTTGCCGCTCTTGTCAGACCAAACTTTCACCCATGTATCCACTGGCAGAGTTGATCAGCGGTACGCTATTTATGTATGCAGGATGCTATTCGCCAGATACAGTTCATTTGATTTGGCTATTCACTGCTTTTTTATTTTCGTTGATGGATATTTTTTACCTTGCGATCGACACTCGCATCCTCTATTTCTCATGGACTTTCTTATGGACCTACTGGGTGCTGACTGAGCAGTTTCACTTAGAAACCAGCTTAGCGTTCGGCTTGATCAGTTACGGTTTGCTGCGTTATGGGCAAGCTTATTTAGGCGCAGGCGATACGTTACTCTTACTTAGTTGGAGTGGTGGGTTAGCCTCCACACATTTTCTCATGCTTATGTTTATCGCAAGTTGTCTTGGTTTAAGTTATTTTTGTATCACTGCTTTATTCCATAAGAAAAGAAAGCATCTCCCTTTCGTTCCTTTTCTGAGTATTGCCTTATGGTTGGTCCTCTATTTCCGATAGCACAAAAAAGAAGAAGCATCTAGAACAAAATGTCCGACCTTCCTCTTTTCTTATTACTTAAAATTCATATTTTCTAGTAACTTATACTGCTAGTCTTTCCAGTTTTTTCTAAGGAATCCCGCCCGACCAGAGCCTTCACGATACAACTGATAATGGATCTTGTTTTTCTTGTAGTAATCTTGATGATACTCCTCTGCGGGATAAAAGGTCGTACGAGGTTCGATCTTTGTGACGATCGGTTGATCGAAACGGCCACTTGCTTGTAACTGTTGTTTTGAGTTTTCTGCGGCTTCACGTTCTGCTTCATCACTATAATAAATGACCGGACGATAAGAGTCCCCACGATCAGCAAACTGCCCTAAAGCATCTGTCGGATCGGTCTGTTGCCAATAAATCTCGACCAATTGTGCATAGGTGATGATTTCAGGATCATATTCGATTTCTACCGCTTCCGTATGACCTGTTGTTCCAATCGTCACTTGTTCGTAGGTTGGATTTGGTACATGTCCTCCAGTATAACCGGAAGTAACGGAGAGGATACCTGGTTGTGTTTCAAACGGTTTGACCATACACCAAAAACAGCCACCTGCAAATACAGCTTTTTTCACTGCCATTTCTTATCAGCTCCTTTGGTTTTATCATACTCGTTTTCATTGAAATAAATAGTAATATGCTTATTTTACCCCCTACCGGTATTTTTAGCCTATTTTTATTGTTTTTCTTTTAATATTTGAAAACTTGTGGATAAATTTTGGTACACATAATAATTATCCCCTGTGGATATCTATTACCATTTCTTTTATCCACAGTTACCTTTTACTTCCTTGATTCTAGTTTATCCACAAAAAAAAGGTCAAGTCCCTCAAACAGGAACTTGACCTTCTTTATGTGAACTCATGGTTTATCGTGTTTGTTCATTCATTGCATCTTCGGCAGCCATTTGTGCTTCGATGTCAGAAATACTATACACGTTTTCACTTGCAACGCCAACTTCTTTTGGTTCCATGTTGCGGTAACGTGGCATACCAGTACCAGCTGGAATGATCTTACCGATGATAACATTTTCTTTCAAACCAAGAAGTGGATCTTTTTTGCCTCGGATCGCAGCATCAGTCAAGACACGAGTTGTTTCTTGGAAGGATGCAGCTGATAAGAAGCTGTTTGTTTCTAATGATGCTTTTGTGATACCTAGCAAGACTGGACGAGATGTCGCAGGAACGCCACCAGCAACTAACGTATTGTAGTTTTGGTCTTTGAAGTCTGCGATATCTAACAGTGTACCTGGCAAGATTTCTGTATCGCCTGGGTCCATGACGCGCACTTTACGAAGCATTTGGCGAACCATTACTTCGATATGTTTGTCGCCGATTTCTACCCCTTGCATACGGTAAACGCGTTGTACTTCACGTAATAGATAGTTTTCAACAGATAGAACGTCACGTACTTGCAACAATTGTTTCGGATCGATTGATCCTTCTGTCAATGGTGCACCACGATGGATCATATCGCCTTCAGCGACTTTCATACGTGCAGTATAAGGCACTGTATACGTACGTGTATCTGTTTTCCCTTTGATTGTTACTTCTTTGGTACGTGTAGCAGGATCTTCAGAGATATCGATGACATCCCCTGTTACTTCAGTAATCACTGCTTGCCCTTTCGGATTACGTGCTTCAAAGATTTCTTGGACACGAGGAAGACCTTGAGTGATATCATCTCCGGCAACCCCACCCGTATGGAACGTACGCATTGTTAACTGAGTACCTGGTTCACCGATTGATTGAGCGGCGATCGTACCAACTGCTTCTCCGACTTCAACGTCAGAACCAGTTGCCAAGTTACGTCCGTAACAATGTTTGCAGACACCATGTTTTGTGTTACATGTGAAGACAGAACGGATCGTTACAGTTTCAACACCTGCATCAACGATTTGTTTTGCAACATCTTCAGAGATCAATTGATTTCCGGCGATGATCATTTCGTTGGTTTCAGGATGACGAACTTCTTTACGTGTGTAACGACCAATCAAACGATCTTCAAGAGATTCGATGATTTCATTTCCTTCACGGATTGCTTGGATCTCAAGACCGCGGTCAGTGCCACAATCTTCTTCACGAATGATGACATCTTGGGCAACGTCAACTAAACGACGTGTCAAGTAACCAGAATCGGCTGTCTTCAAGGCTGTATCGGTCATTCCTTTACGAGCCCCGTGAGTTGAGATAAACATTTCCAAGACAGAAAGTCCTTCGCGGAAGTTCGAAATGATCGGCAATTCCATGATACGTCCATTCGGTGCGGCCATCAATCCACGCATACCAGCAAGCTGAGTAAAGTTGGAGATGTTACCACGGGCACCAGAATCTGACATCATGAAGATTGGGTTTTTTGCTTCCAAACCTTCCATCAGTTTTTGTTGGATGCTGTCTTTCGCAGAGTTCCAAACAGCGATTACTCGTTCATAACGCTCGTCGTCAGTGATCAATCCACGACGGAATTGCTTCGTGATCGACTCTACTTGTTTATGTGCTTCGTCAATGATCACTTGTTTTTCATTCAAGACACTGATGTCGGCGATCCCTACAGTGATACCTGCATGTGTTGAATGTTTGTATCCTAAGTCTTTCATACGGTCAAGCATCTTAGATGTTTCAGTTACTTTGAAACGTTTGAAGACTTCGGCGATGATGTTTCCTAAGTTTTTCTTCTTGAATGGTAAAACTAGTTCTTGTTCTTTGATGTGAGCAGGAATATCTGTTCCAGCTTCAACAAAGTATTTGTCCGGTGTTTGGACAGTCAAGTTGAAGTCAGTTGGCTCATTCAAGTAAGGGAATTCTGGTGGCATGATCTCGTTAAAGATGATCTTACCAACAGTCGTGATCATCGTGCGTTCTTTTTGCCATTCTGTAAATGGTTTGTCCCCTAATGTCGTTGGGTTCACACCAATACGTGAATGTAAATGAACGTAGCCATTACGCCATGCGATGACTGCTTCGTTTTGGTCCCTAAAGACCATTCCTTCGCCTTCACGACCTTCTTCTTCCATTGTTAGGTAGTAGTTTCCTAAAACCATATCCTGAGAAGGTGTAACAACTGGTTTACCATCTTTTGGATTCAAGATGTTTTGAGCAGCTAACATCAGCATACGTGCTTCTGCTTGTGCTTCTTCGTTCAACGGTACGTGAACGGCCATTTGGTCTCCATCGAAATCGGCATTATAAGCTTCACATACCAATGGATGCAAACGGATCGCACGACCTTGGACAAGAACTGGTTCAAATGCTTGGATACCTAATCTGTGAAGCGTAGGTGCCCGGTTCAATAGAACTGGATGTTCTTTGATGACGTCTTCTAAGACATCCCAAACTTCATCTTCTTGACGTTCGATTTTGCGTTTCGCATTTTTGATGTTTGAAGCAAGTTCACGTTGAACTAATTCGCGCATCACGAATGGTTTGAACAATTCGATCGCCATTTCTTTTGGTAATCCACATTGGTACATTTTCAAGAAAGGACCTACGACGATAACTGAACGACCAGAGTAGTCGACACGTTTACCAAGTAAGTTTTGACGGAAACGACCTTGTTTCCCTTTCAACATATGAGAAAGAGATTTCAATGGGCGGTTACCTGGTCCTGTGACAGGACGGCCACGACGACCGTTATCGATCAACGCATCTACCGCTTCTTGTAACATCCGTTTTTCATTTTGAACGATGATTCCTGGTGCATTCAAGTCTAACAAACGTTTCAAACGATTGTTACGGTTGATCACACGACGATATAGATCGTTCAAGTCACTTGTTGCAAAACGTCCACCTTCTAATTGGACCATTGGTCGTAGATCTGGTGGGATGACAGGGATAACGTCCATGACCATCCAGCTTGGTTCATTGCCAGAAGCACGGAATGCTTCTAAAATGTCCAAACGACGGATCGCGCGTGTACGTTTTTGTCCTTGTGCAGATTTCAACTCTTCTTTCAATTCAGCCGCTTCGCCATCCAAATCAACGTTATCAAGTAATTGTTTGATTGCTTCCGCGCCCATTGCTGCTTGGAATTCTTGGCCATATTGTTCACGTTTTTCGCGGTATTCGCGTTCAGTCAACAATTGTTTTTTCTCTAAGCTTGTGTTTCCTGGTTCAATAACAACATATGAGGCAAAGTAAATGATTTCTTCTAATGCGCGTGGGCTCATGTCTAATACAAGACCCATACGAGAAGGAATACCTTTGAAATACCAGATATGTGAAACAGGTGCTGCTAATTCGATATGACCCATACGTTCACGACGAACTTTTGAACGAGTCACTTCCACACCACAGCGATCACAAACGATTCCTTTATAACGGATACGTTTGTATTTTCCGCAGGCACATTCCCAGTCTTTTGTAGGACCAAAAATCCGCTCACAGAACAACCCTTCGCGCTCAGGTTTTAAGGTACGATAGTTAATCGTCTCAGGTTTTTTTACTTCACCGTAAGACCAGCTTCTGATTTTTTCGGGAGAAGCCAAACCTATTTGCATACTTTCGAATTTATTTACATCGATCAAAAGGGGTTCCCTCCATTTCGTTTAATGGCAAAACCGTAAGGCGGCTGATCTTCGACCGCCTCACAGTATCTCAGACCGGATTAGTCTAAATTATCTTCTGCGGTTTCAAAGTTTTGGATGATATCTTGTCTTTCATCTTCGACTTGTTCAGCAGCTTGTTTTTCTAGTTCTTTTGCTGTTTGTTGTTCAGCGAATTTTGTCAAAGCATCCACTGTGATCAAATCATCGTCTTCGTCATCCATGTCGCGAAGTTCGATCTCGCTGTCTTGGATGTCTAGGACACGCATGTCTAATCCTAGTGATTGTAATTCTTTGACTAATACGCGGAAGGATTCAGGTACACCTGGTTTTGGAATTGGTTCACCTTTGACGATTGCTTCGTATGTTTTCACACGTCCGACTACGTCATCTGATTTGTATGTCAAGATTTCTTGTAAGGTATAAGCCGCACCGTATGCTTCCAGTGCCCAAACTTCCATTTCCCCAAAACGTTGTCCACCAAATTGCGCTTTACCACCTAATGGTTGTTGCGTAACTAGTGAGTAAGGTCCAATTGAACGTGCATGTAACTTGTCGTCAACCATGTGAGCAAGTTTGATCATGTACATCACACCGACAGACACACGTCCGTCAAATGGTTCACCTGTACGTCCGTCATAAAGAACAGTTTTCGCATCGCTAGCCATACCAGCTTCACGAACTGTTTCCCATACGTCTTCATCACTTGCACCATCAAATACTGGTGTTGCTACGTGGATGCCTAATTGACGCGCAGCCATCCCTAAATGCAATTCCAATACTTGTCCGATGTTCATACGTGATGGTACCCCTAGTGGGTTCAACATGATGTCGATCGGTGTTCCATCAGGTAAGAATGGCATATCTTCTTCCGGCATAATACGGGAAACAACCCCTTTATTACCGTGACGTCCGGCCATTTTATCCCCTTCATGGATTTTACGTTTTTGAACGATATACACACGAACTAACATGTTGACACCTGGTGATAATTCATCGCCAGCTTCACGAGTAAAGATCTTCACATCGTGAACGATCCCGCCTCCACCATGCGGTACACGTAGAGAAGTATCACGTACTTCACGTGCTTTTTCACCGAAGATCGCATGCAATAAACGTTCTTCTGCTGAAAGTTCAGTTACCCCTTTTGGTGTTACTTTACCGACTAATAGGTCACCGTCTTGGACTTCCGCCCCAATACGAATGATCCCCATTTCGTCTAAGTCTTTCAATGCGTCTTCACCGACGTTCGGGATTTCGCGAGTGATTTCTTCAGGTCCTAATTTTGTATCACGAGCTTCTGATTCATATTCTTCAATATGGATCGATGTGTACACATCGTCTTTGACAAGACGACGACTCATGATGATCGCATCTTCGTAGTTGTATCCTTCCCAAGTCATGAAACCGACTAAGACGTTTTGTCCTAGAGCCATTTCACCTTGTTCCATTGATGGGCCGTCTGCCAAGGTATCCCCTTTTTCGACTTTCTCACCTAAATGAACGATTGGGCGTTGGTTGTAACTTGTTCCAGAGTTTGAACGACGGAATTTTGTTACTGAATATTTGTCTAATGCGCCATTGTCACGACGTACGCGGATCTCAGAAGCATCAACAAATTCAACTACACCATCGTGTTTACATAGTAACGCAGCTCCTGAGTCATGAGCTGATTTATATTCCATACCAGTACCAACCCAAGGTGCTTGTGGATTGATCAATGGCACTGCTTGACGCTGCATGTTGGCACCCATCAAGGCACGGTTGGAGTCATCGTTTTCCAAGAAAGGAATACATGCTGTCGCTACCGCAACTACTTGTTTCGGTGAAACGTCCATATAATCGACTTTATCGATCGATACTTCTAAGTTTTCACTTTGGGCACGAGCCATGACGATTTCTTCAGCAAATGTACCGTCATCATTCAACTTACTGTTTGCTTGGGCAACGATATAATGGTCCTCGATGTCTGCTGTCAAGTAATCGATTTGTTCTGTCACACGGCCAGTTTCACGATCAACACGACGATACGGCGTTTCGATAAAACCAAATTTGTTTACTTTCGCGTAACTAGATAAACTATTGATCAACCCGATATTTGGTCCCTCAGGCGTTTCGATCGGACACATACGGCCATAGTGGGAGTAGTGAACGTCACGTACTTCATAGCCGGCACGGTCACGAGTCAAACCACCAGGTCCTAAGGCAGAAAGACGACGTTTGTGTGTCAATTCGCCCAATGGATTTGTTTGGTCCATGAACTGAGACAATTGTGAAGAACCAAAGAATTCTTTGATACTTGCGACAACTGGACGGATGTTGATCAATTGTTGTGGTGTCAATGTTTCTGTATCTTGGATCGACATTCTTTCACGTACAACACGTTCCATACGTGCTAATCCGATACGGAATTGATTTTGTAAAAGTTCTCCGACAGAACGGATACGACGATTTCCTAAGTGGTCGATATCGTCCACGTTGCCGATGCCTTCCATCAAGTTCAAGAAGTAGCTCATTGAAGCAACGATATCCGCTGGACGAACAGTTTTCACTGTTGTGTCTGGGTAGCCGTTACCGATCACGTTGACTTCACGTTCTGGGTCTTTTGGTGAAAAGACTTTGATCACTTGGACAGTCATTGGATCAGTGACTACGCCATCTTCTGTTGGGTAGTAAGTCACTGAGTTCAAACCATTGTCGATGAACGGTGCTAATGTTTCCATCACTTGATGGGTCAAAGCTGTTCCTTTTTCAACAATGATCTCGCCTGTTTCAGGATCAACCAACGTTTCAGCTAACGTTAAGTTCAATAGACGTGTTTTCAAGTCTAATTTTTTGTTTACTTTGTAACGACCAACATTTGCTAAGTCGTAACGTTTTGGATCAAAGAAGCGGGCATTCAGCAAGTTACGTGAACTATCTGCTGTTTTTGGTTCGCCTGGGCGAAGACGCTCGTAGATATCTTTTAATCCTTCTTCTGTTCTAGAATCACTTGCATTTTTGTGTAAATCTTTTTCAATCGTGTTACGTAATGTTTCACTATCCCCAAAGATTTCAAAAATCGTGTCATCTGAACCGAAACCTAATGCACGAACTAACACAGTCAATGGAATCTTACGTGTGCGGTCGATACGTACATAAGAGATGTCTTTTGCATCAGTTTCCATTTCTAACCATGCACCACGGTTAGGGATCACAGTGGAACCGAATCCTTCTTTACCGTTTTTGTCTACTTTCCCATGGAAGTAAACACCTGGTGAACGGACTAATTGGGAAACGATAACACGTTCCGCACCGTTGATGATGAATGTACCTTGCTCTGTCATCAATGGGAAATCACCGAAGAATACTTCTTGAGCTTTGATTTCGCCTGTTTCACGGTTTGTTAAACGTAAAGTCACATGTAATGGTGCAGAGTAATTTGCGTCATGTGCGCGTGCTTCTGCTACTGTGTACTTTGGTTCTTTCAATTCATAATCTACAAATTCCAAAGAAAGATTGCCATTGAAGTCATCGATTGGCAAAATATCTTCAAACATTTCTCTTAGTCCTTCATCCAAGAACCATTGGTACGAGTCTGTTTGAATTTCGATCAAATTTGGTAATTCCAACACTTCACTGATTCGTGCGAAACTTCTACGTTCGCGATGTTTTCCGTATTTTACTACGTGTCCAGCCAAGCTCTTCACCCCTCTAAAATGTCATTCAAAAAGACTACCCGATCAATTGTTACAACAATATTAAAATTATTATATTTAGGTAACAACAGACATTTTTTGCGGCTTTTAGGCAAAAAAAAACCAAAAATAGAACGTTCTCTTGAGTACTTGCCTACGTGAGCTTCTACTTTTGTTTCCTTATATTAAAGCCGAAACGGACAATATTTCGTTTCTGCCTTCGCTTCATCAGATAGTTTTTGCAACTTCATATAATACACTGTTTAAACGTAAAAGTCAACACTTCCTGGCGTTTCCTGTAAATTTTCGTAATTGTTTCTTAATCTTTCTTTTTTGTTCCAATTTCGTCCATTCCTAATTGAGTGACTCTTCCTTACAAAATCTTTTCGTCTTTATAGCGACTCAAACAAAAAGTATGACGCGCTGTCCTCATTCGATCGTAAATCTGCTAATATATAAATAGTAGAAAGGAGCTTGATCGATGACGACAAAAGCCAAGGTACTACACCTTTTAAAAAATACTCCGACATTTCTATCCGGTGAAAAAATCGCCCAACAACTGAATGTCTCCCGAACGAGTATTTGGAAAGCCATCAAAGAATTAGAAAAAGAAGGGTTTCGCTTTGAACATCAAGCGAAAGGGTATCGTTATCTCCCCTCTGATGTATTGGATCCTGTAGAGATTTCCCAAGCATTATCTTCTTTTGACGTTCAAGTGAACGTTTTATCACAATCGGAATCGACGATGAAAGATGCTAAATCGGCATCTAATATGGATACTACGAAACCTAGTTTATTTATCGCGGATACACAAGAACAAGCCCATGGACGTTTTGGACGTTCCTTTTTCGCTCAACCAAGTCAAGGAATCTACATGAGCTTATTATTGCATCCACAAAAGCATTTTGAGGAATTGCCACAATATACGTTGATTGCTGCCAGTGCATGTGTCAAAGCGATTCAAGAAACGACAGGAAAACATGCCATGATCAAATGGGTCAACGATATCTACCTTGAAGGGAAAAAGGTTTGTGGAATTTTATCTGAAGCGGTAAGCGATATGGAAAGTGGTGAAATTCGTTCGGTGATTATTGGTGTGGGCTTGAATTTTTCGATCCCTCACACGCAATTTCCTGATGAGATCCAGCAAAAAGCGACCTCCTTGTTTCCTGATGGTAAAGCATCGATGACTAGAAATCAATTGATCTGCGCGATTTGGAAACATTTCTTTAGGTATTTAGCCGACCATTCGCACACCTATTTTGATCTTTACACAGAACGGTCATTTGTCCTAGGTAAGTCTGTCAGCTTTACCCGAAAAGGAAAATCTTATCAAGGAATTGCCCAGGCAATCGGTCCAAAAGGAGAACTGATCGTAGATACGCCAAACCAGCGCTTCCAACTACTCTCTGGTGAAGTCAGCTTAACAGAAATCGATGGGCTACCATCAGCAAAAAGAGGCTAGTTCGTTTCCTAGCCTCTTTTTTATCAATGGTGGGTTTGTCATGCTCGCTTTATTTTTCATAAGCTTGATGTCACGAGAAAACATGCAAACTTCTTTACGATGTACTATATTTTTCTACTATATGCTTGATTCTATGTTTGAGGTACTACATTGTGTGTTTTATTTTACTTTTGTGTCTACATCTAATTTCTATGTTTGTTCTATGTTTTAACTCTATGTTCAATATCCTTTTTAAATAGGATAGTACTATGTGCTATTGTCAGTAGCAGTAGAACAATCAAACTACTGCCTGTCAATACTAATGGACACCTGATAACATTTGCCTACGCTTTTATCTAGATGCGCTGTCGCAATCTGTGATGCACGTCGTCAAGCAAGTGAGACCGAGCAACTATTTTTCCCCGAAATAGTTTTCGGCAATCAAGTGATGTTCTATGTGTGTTGTTTCCTCTATTTACTACTTCTAAGTCATTCATAAGCTTATCTATTGAAGACCAACGATCGCTTTCTCCACTTCTTCCTATACGAAACCCTCTTCCATTTAACGCCCCCTTTTTTGTTTTGCTGTCGTTCTGTTTGTATCATAACACATAAAAAAATGAATGAATTCTTTTGTATTGAATTACAACATTTTTTATTTTCACATTAGATTCAGCGATCTCTTACTGGCTCATCCCAACCTCAATGGACTATTCTCAAATTTTGCAAAATTGTAATTGATTCGCTTTAGAAGAAGAAAAATATTCAATCTTCAAGTTGAATTTTTTTATAATCAAACAGCGGATCAAAAATTTATCTGCCGCAGACAAAGGTTGCTGATACTCTTCTTCAATATCACGAAATGAAAAATTTCTATTCTTCTCACTTAGTTTTGTTACGATCTCAATCACCGTTAATTGCGTTAATTCTGATGTATATTGTTTTCTCACAGCTACTCTCCTTTATTCATAGCGTTCTTTAATTCAGAATATAGCATGGATTTTTTCTTGCTGGGAACAATTTTTTCCAAAAACAAAAAAAGATTGTTTTAAATAAACAAAACAATCCATTTGAGTGATTTAATCCATAACATGAACGAAAGTCACCTCTGCTCTGCAAATCAATCCAAAATAACACCTTTTAGAAAAGATCAATACTAAAAATTTACACATTATAGAAATAATCGGTACATACCACGAGTTGAAAAATGATATTTTTTTTTTATATTAATAAAGATAATTAAGGAGAAACAATGGAGAAACCTAAAAAAATATAGAGGTGACAAGATTTTTAAATACAGCCATCAGAGATGGTGTTCTAAATCCACAAGCAATCGGTCAAGAAAGCTTATCTCGCTTGAGATTACACATATTGATCAAAGAACAATTGTTAACTATAAATTTAAAAGCACCGAATCTTTCTGACAACGTTTTTCAGAGAATCAGTAGACAATTAGATGTTGTAAAAAAATTCTCACAACAAACAGCATCGATCACCGCTGAAAATATCCAGTTGTCTGCTAAACAAATTGACCAGAAAATTGAGCGTTTAACCGAAAAAGACAGAGAGTTAAATGAACAAATCAGGGAAATTAAAAGTGAAGTAAAAAACTTTCGAGCAGAACAGCCAATCCGGATGAATATAACAAGGCAAAAACCAAACTCAATAACGCAAATAAAGAACTAAATAATAATCAAAATAACATCTACAGTCATCGCGCAATGAAGCTTGTCCTAAAAGAACAAGAACGCCGGCAAACGAAAAGTGTTCGCCGAGAATCTGTCGATCAGTCGCCGAGACGACAATCCGTTTCTCAAGTAACATCTGAACCTCGTCAGTCCGTCGCACAAAAGCTTTCTAGGCCTCGGCAATCACTCGCACAGCAACAGGAAAAACGAACAGAAAAAATCGATAACCTAACAGAAAAGATCATAAATACAGAGAGAACAATACAGGCGCTTGCAAAAGAAAGAGATGGTCTCGTTAGCAACCCTAACGTAAAAGAAGAATTCGCTATATATACTGAAGGCATCCAACTTCATCGAAAACAAGCAGACAATCTTTACCGTCAACTGGAGACGATTGATTCAAAGACTGCAACGAAGTTAGAAACAAAATTTGCTGATTCCCCTTATGGCAAAGTCGCGTGTCCATTAACACCTAAAGAAATCTCTGCAATCAAAGTAGAAAAAGCTAATGAAAAGTTCAATCAATCTTACCGCAATTCATCTCCTGAACCTAAAATGAACAAAAATCTAAGAATAGACACGGGAAAAACCCTCTCAGAGAAAGAGAAAGCAGCCGAACAGAAAAAGTTTATCCAAGAAACTAAACGTAATTTGCAGAAAATTGAGAGCAAATTGCAAAAATACCAAAAACGGAAAAAAAGTATCATCGGTCTGATTGCGAATGCCTTTCAAAGAAAAAAAATCCAAGGTTTAAAGGAAAAGAAAACTGATTTGATAAACAAACTCGAGCAACCGCAAAAAAAAAAACCACAAAAAGGTATCCTAAAACCAACATTTAAAGAACAAGTAACTGACGCTCATAATAAACAAGAACCATAAATGAAAAATCAAAAACCGCGTGGAGATCGAACACAATCACCGAGTTTTAGCAGATCATGATCATCGCCCACACAGATAAAGATTTTCTAGCTAAAGTGGTTCAACAAATCCATATATTTAGTTATTTTATATACTTTATTTCATTACAAAAAGAGACATAAAATTATAATGAAAAAGCTCTGCCATTCGATCAGTCCACCTGCTTCAATTTCAATTTTACAACGTTTTATTATCTCATCATTTATATCAAAAATTTTCCTTAATAGAAATTATTGACACTAATTAGCAATAAAAAGATGTTATGTTTATTTATATATAACAATAAGAGAAGGAGATAGATATGGCTAAGAACAAGCAATATAAACCCAAATTAAACAATGAGGGGAAAACAACGATCACTCACCTCTCGAATCAAATTATCGACTCTGAGAATATGATCGAAAAATTCAAGGCACAACGAAAGGAGCTTGGAGATTCTTCAAAATCTTCAAAAAAATATCAGGAACTGACAGATGCTATCAAAAATCATAGGAAAAGAATTCATGTTTTATATAGAAGAATCGAAAATATTTCACCCGCACATGCGGATAGATTGGAAAAATACATAGATAACCATTTCACTCAAGACAAAAGCGTCACGAAGAGCAATGAAAAAATCATGAATGAACCAATCTATGAAACCATTCCTGAAGTTAGGAAAAAAAGGAAGGAAGAGATCGATGTCCCAATCACATTAAAAAGGGCTCGATCAAAAGAAGAAATTCAGTCGGCTGTTAAATCTGCTAATGTTAGATTCAACGAATCTCATAAAAATATATCTTCAAAGTCATATGATAAAAGAGAGAAAACAATCGAAATCAAAAAAAAACCAATTAAGGATACTAGGAGTCAAAAACTTACGCTAGATAAAGCTGAGAAAAAGTTGCATCAAACGGAAAAAAAACTAGCTACTTTCCAAAAAAGAAAGAAGAGGTTAGTTGGCAGAATCATGAATTTATTTGGTGGGAAAAATAACGAAAAATTAATGAACCAAAAAAAATTATTGATTGATCAAATTAAAATTATAAACGGAGAGCCTGTTAAAGGAATTCTGAAACCGTCATTGACCGAGAAGTTAGCTAACGCACAGGAACAGGTCAAAGTGAACGCCCAAGAAAAAGCAAATCCAACACTGAACAATCGACCAAAAACTAATCCTGCTCTTTCAAAGTAAAACAACTTCACACTAAAAAAAATAATCTAGGATATTGATCAAAAAATGATCAATATCCTTTTTCTGCTATCAAACAAGCTTTCCTCCTCGTTGCTTTCTCGCTCGTATTTCAAGAGCAACAAATGCTTACACTAATTTTCCTTACTTAGAAATTATCGATATCAAACACGAAGATTAAAATGCTATTTTTGTTTATGTAACAAAGATGAGAGATGAGGAACTAATTATGGATAATCGTAAAGAAAATATTATGTCAGTAGAAAAGATGAAACAGCGTTCTAGGAAATTAAGTAAGCATCTACCAAAAAGTCCTGCTACAGAAATCAAACAACTGACAAAAAGCCTGATGAATACAGTAGCTAGAATCCAAGAGCTAAAGGAAAAAAGAGAACAGCTTAGTGATCATTCCACATCTTCAAAAAAATATAGGGAACTAACAGCTGGCATCAAAAATAATGAAAAAAGAGCACAAGAATTACTTGATAAAATCGACAAGTTGTCGCCAAAACAAGTAGATAAACTTGTCGAACGATACACAGACTCTGCTGAACCGATCTACGAAACAATTCCTAGTGATACTAAAAGGAATGAAAAAGATGCGCCACTCCCTGAAATACGTGACCGAACAAAAAAAGAAGTGGTAAATGCTGTTACGGAAGCGAATCGTAAGTTCAATGAAACACATAAAGATATATCTAAAGAACCTTATGCAAATCGACAGCCAAAAATAAAGTTTGATGCAAAAACATTGATAAATGGAATGGATAAAGAGGAGCCTTCCCAAAAACGCGATCACACAGACAAAGAAGTTGGGAAGGCTAATCATAAGGTGCAGACCCAATCATTACAAAAAAAGATTTCACCTGAGACTCAGAAATTTACATTGAAAGATAGGATCAATCATGCACATCGCCAAACAGAAAACAATCATCTAAAACAAGATAGCCACTCGCGAAACAATCGACCACAAACTAGCCCGAGCCTTGGAAGATAAAAAATAAAAAAACTAGTGATTTCCTTATCAGTCAGGACTGCATAAGGCTTTCACTGGTTTTTATTGACTCATTTATTCTTGTCATTCAGCGACATTTCCCCCAAAATGTTAACGATACTGATTGTCAGAATAAACAAAAAAATGAATGTTTTAACTACTTGTTTTGTCCATGGTTCACTCAATATTATGTATTATTTCTTATGTGCTTTGATTTCCCTCCTTTATTCTTCCTCCGTCACTTTATGTACTTACGTCCATAAATAAAACGATGTAAGCCCCTGTTCGATAAACGACCCATGTCCATTCTATTGATGGTTCATGTTTTTAAGAGCAACCAACTACTGATACGTATGGAACTACTAAATGGAAATCAGTCACCATGCGATACCTATTATTTAGCATACCTCTTTCTTTCAGAAGGTGCAAAACCACTTTTTCTGTGCAAAGAAAAAAATGAGTCTGGGACATTAGTCACCTTGCATCTCCTAGAACCGAATAAACGGTGTTCCAGAAGCAACCCCTTCAGAAATAAGCGTGAAACCCCAAAAATTTGAAGAACAATTTTCTGGGTTTCACGCTTATTTCTCGGAGCTGAACACTTCTGTCACAACCACATTTTTATATAACTTAGTCTGCCCGTCTTAGGATCAATGACGTCAAAGTCTCTAATGTTTCTTTTGTTTGTACCGAGGTATTTGGCAATTTTTTGATTTCTTTTAATGCTTGTTTCGTATAGGATTCTGCCAACTTCTGGGCGCTTTCGACCCCTTGTGCCTCAATAACTAATTGTTGAACCTTCTCAGCTTCTGCTTGTGTCATTTGTTTTTCTTTGGACAAATATTCAAGTAATTCTGCTTTTTTGTCTGTTTGTAACGCATAGATCAAAGGTAAAGAATACACCCCTTGACGAATGTCTTCCAATACAGGCTTGCCGATGTCTTCGCTCTGTTTTGTATAATCTAAAATGTCATCAATGATTTGAAACGCCATACCGATCGCTAACCCGATATCCCCAGCTTTTTTTGCAAAACGTTCGCTTGTGCCACTTTCGTATGCACCTACAAAACAACTCAGTTGAAAAAGTTCAGCGGTTTTACCAGAAATATTCTGTAAGTATTCTTCAACCGTCAACTGGGTATTGTATCTATCATCCATTTGCCCGAGCTCGCCATTCAATACTTTTTCCATACTTCTTGCATTTAATTGCATACTCTTTAAGGAGGAAGTATATTCGGACAAGAGTTTAAAACAACAAACAAATAAATAATCTCCGGCATAAACAGCGACACTATTGCCAAAACGGCTACGTAAGTTTGGCTGTCCTCTGCGTAAGTCAGCTTCATCAACGATATCATCATGGATCAACGTCGCAATGTGTAGCATCTCAATAGATGCTGCCAACGAAATGGCTTTATCGCGATCTTGCTCCGGGCCAAATTGAGCAAATAATAGTTGATACGCCGGACGCAGTAACTTCCCACCTGCATGAATCGTTTCTTTTATCGCTTCTTCTACTGGTTTGTTTTTCAGCCGAACAACACTTTCCATTTTTTTTAGTGTTTGGTTCAATTCCACTTGGATCGTTGGATAGTCCACCCACATTTGATGTAACTTCATAAAAAAACTCCTTGTATAACGCTTATTTTTTCAGAAATACCGATTGCCATTGACTATTGGTCTGTCGATCATAGTCTGCTTGGAAACGCTGAAGTGTTCTCACATGTTTCAGCAGATAATTAGCAGCTATCCCTATGGCCAATCCTGATAGAATACCTAGGAATGACAAAATCGGTAAGTAGAGCATGACTGTCCATGATTGAGCGATAAATGACGCGGTCAATAACTGACCGACATTATGCATAAATCCACCTGTCGCGCTGATGCCAATAATGCTAACCCTTTTAGGACCCAGTTGTTTGACTATCAACATCCCTACATAACTCAACAACGCACCACTCATACTATAAAGAAACGTCGAAATCGTGCCGCCTAATAACGTGGTCAAAAATAAACGCAACCAAAGTAATAAGAAGCTATCTCGTTTTTTCATTGTAAAAATTGCCACAATCGTAATCAAATTAGCCAATCCTAGTTTTGCACCTGGCGCAAAAGCGAAAGGATAAGGAATCATATTTTCCAATAAACCGATGATCACACCTTGGGCAACTAATAAAGATATATAGATCATTTTTTGTAATTTACTCATGACGTGAACCGTCTAATAAATCAGACTGTCTTCCCCACTCCCGTCTGTTGATCGCACTTCGATCACTAATTTGTGAGGCAAACAAACGATTGTTTCACCATTATTCGTTGCCCATCCTCGGCGAACACAAATCTGGTCGTCGCAGTCTGCTTCTTTGATCCGAATTCGTTCCCCATCGATCTCGATCACGTTTTTGTCGCCATGATCATCTTCGTATAAATAGGTATAAGCTTTGGTTTCAGTTACCAACGGAAACGTTTTGATTTCTGTTCCATCGACTCGTAGCACTGCTTCTTTATTTGGTGTTGCATCCACTTGTTGATAACTAAAGATGACAACCGGCAAGAATGAGAGCATGACTAACAAAAGAATAATGATGATATCCCAAGGTTTTAATAAACTTTTTTGAATAAATTCTTTCAAGTACTCACTCCCTTTTTCTCCTCGTTTGATTGCTCCAATTTTACCATGAATAACGAAGGTTGTGAATGAGAGGCACAACACAGCTAATTCAAGGATTTGAGCGATTCATCATCTTTATACGAACCTATTTAAGAAAAAGATGAGCTTGGAATGTTTGCACACCCCAAGCTCCTCCTTATTTCTTCTCATATCATGATTTTAGTTGCTAAAATCATTTGGATTATTTGAATTGTTAACTTTCTCTATTCGCCGTAACGTGCCTTTGGTTTCCCGTACCACCAATTACCGAGTGTTTTCTGTAACCAAGGAATCACCCAACGATCCAAACCGATCGCACGACCTGAACCATTCATCAAGGCAAACGCCACAAAGATGAACCAGATGTTTACCCAGTAGAACATACCAGAAATACAGAATGTGATAACTAAAACAATCGTTGTTGCACTACATAACCAAGTGAATAAACCGGCAATCAATGCTAACGCTAACGCGATTTCAAAGAAGACCATGAATTTTTGGAAGAACATCGCTACATCGTTATTTGGCATGATGACTTGCATGATGCTGTTGAACCAGTCTGGTGATTTATCGATCACTGCCATTGGTTCTTCACCATATGCGTAGCTCAAGCCAAAATGTGCCGCTTGTGTTGCTGCTTCTCCAGTTGTTGCACCTGCACCGCTCGCAGCTGTTGTTGCATCACCTGCTGCTGAAGCACCACTTGCTACATCTGCTACATTGTATTCCCAAGTCCAAGGGAACACACTGTTACCAGTAAACCATGAACCTTCACCAAACCAAGTACTTGGTTTTAATACTTCACCGTTACCAATCATTTTCTTAGAAGCTTCAACTAACCAAACGAGACCGTAGAAGATTCGTAATGGGACGCTCCATAAAACATTGCCGTAACGAGAAGAATGTCCACGAGTCACATTGCGATCATCTTTGATATGGAAGAATTCGTGCATCATATATTGGAACATATAATAACCTGAACGGATATCAAAGAAATATTTCAAGTTGACGATATGCTTCATGATAATTGCTAAAAAGCCACTTAAATGGATCTTGTCAAATAAGTTCGCTACACCCCATTTGGCGCCGACAGAAACCATAAATCCTTGGTAGTTCCCTTTAAATTTATGTTTCTCGCCACCTTTGATCGAAGCCACGATATTCGCTGCAGCTGTATGACCGGTTTGTTCTGCGGCTTGAACGATTTGTGGTGTTGGTGTATTAGGGAATTCTTCGTAATACACTAAATCACCAATGATGTAGATATTTTGTTCTTCATAGCCTTTTGCTTGCATATATTCGTTTGCTACTAAACGTTGGCCACGTGCAGTCTCTAATCCGAAATCAGCCGCATCGGTTGTTCCTTTAACACCTGCTGTCCAAATCAAGGTATGCGTAGGCACTTCACGACCGTCTTTTAATTTGATATGGTCAGGAGCGACTTCAACGATTGGCGCATTCAACAATAGCTCAACATTCTTTTTATTTAAATAACGTTCTGCTTTGGCTGCATCATTA
Source organism: Enterococcus sp. AZ171 (assembly GCF_051714005.1). Taxonomy (NCBI): domain Bacteria; kingdom Bacillati; phylum Bacillota; class Bacilli; order Lactobacillales; family Enterococcaceae; genus Enterococcus; species Enterococcus sp. AZ171. Next base: position 2,971,962 of record NZ_JBIORA010000001.1, read on the forward strand.
CGATCCAACATATTCAAAATCGTTGGCATTGCTTCAACAACCATTAGTGTAATCTCATTTGCATCTAGTTTGTAGTCTTTGGCTAAACGATCTTTCCAATCCACTAACTCACCGATCATTTCGATTCCCGTAAACCCAGAACCACATACAACAAACGTTAACATTGCCTTACGCAATTTTTCGTCTGGTTCTAATGCTGCTTTTTCGACCGTTTTCTCAATGTGCTTACGGATCTTAACGGAATCTTCAAATGACCAAAGAGTAAAGCCATTTTCTTTAACACCTGGTGTACCAAAATCATTTGGTTCACCACCCATACCTAAAATCAATTGATCGAATGGATAAGCGCCTAATTTGGTTTTGACGATTTTTTTCTCTTTGTCGATGCCAATTACTGTATCAGTCACTAGATCTACATTTTTTTGTCTTGCAAATAATCGTTGTAAATCGTACTGGATCGCCTCTGGTTCCACACGTCCGCCTGCAACTTCGTGAAGTTCTGTCATCATCGTGTGGTACGAATGACGATCAATCAATGTGATTGTTACGTCTTCTTTTTTCAGTTTCTTCGCTAAGTGTTTTGTAGCTGAAACACCCGCATAACCAGCACCCACAACGACAATATTTTGCTTTGTCATTGAATATCCGCTCCTTATTTTTCATCTATATAAATTATTAATAGTTGATCGTTTTTTCAATTTGATAATGATTACACAATCTTTATACATTATATAGATGTTTTGTATATTTGTCTAACACCTTTTTATGTTTTTTTTATTACAATAAAAACGCCTGTTTTTCACGAAATTTCCAGAAAGAAAACGCTCAATTAAATCACTGTCGTTATTTTTGTAAAACGGTTGACTTATTGATGATATCCATTAGAATGTATAATTAATCACAAGGAATTTGTGGACAAAAAATGAAATGGCGGGGTTAAAAAATGAAGAAAAATCGGTTTGTTACGGGGTTTGCTGTATTAGCATTCTCAACATTGATGCTAGGAGCTTGTGGATCAGATAACAATGATAGTTCAAGTAGTACATCTTCTTCTACTTCTACTGCACAATCTTCTACAACAGAAACTAGTACAACAGAAACTAGTACAACAGAATCAACTAAAGAAATCGTTGCTGGTGGAGAATTACAAGACGGTACATACAAGTTAGAAGAAAAAAACTACTCTAATGGTTACCGTTCAGTTTTTGAAATGGTCGTAAAAGACGGCAAGATCACTGAGTCTAATTATGACAATGTGAACGAAGATGGCAAATCTAAAATGGATGATGCTGAATACAACGAAAACATGAAAGCAAAAGCTGGTACAAATCCAGAAACATTCATTCCTGAATTAAATGAACAGTTGCTAAGCGCACAAAGCGCAAGTGGTGTAGAAGTTGTGACTGGTGCGACACATTCATCAGAAAGTTTCCAAAACTACGCACAACAATTGATCCAAGCGGCTCAAGCGGGTAACACTGAAACGATCGAAATCGATAATGGTGCAGAACTTAAAGACGGCACATACAAGTTAGAAGAGAAAAACTATTCAAATGGCTATCGTGTGCAATTTGAATTGACAGTTGCAGATGGCAAAGTCACTGAATCAAACTTTGATTACATCGATGCAGATGGCAAATCAAAACAAGATGATACAGAGTACAACGAAAAGATGAAAGAAAAATCTGGTACTGACCCTCAAACTTACATCCCAGAATTAAACGATGAACTTGTTTCAGCAATGGGCGAAGAAGATGGTTCTCCAGCAGATGTAGAAGTAGTAACTGGCGCAACTCACAGTGCACATTCATTCATCATGTATGCACAACAATTAGTCAATGCTGCTGAAAAAGGCGATACACAAACAATTGAAGTCGATAACATTGTGACAAAATAAACTTTGTCTAACAGAAGGCTCATCTGCCTTTACGATAATCCTTTTGGAGATGTGGCAACTGTCACATCTCTTTTTCTGTGCTATCCCTGCAAACGCCATATCCCCCGAAAAAAAGATGTTCATTCCTGCCAGATTATATTAGAATACAAAGCATGAACTTACTTTTGATTTCGCTTAGAGATTTCTCTTTATGCGGAACATGAAATAGATAAAAAGAAATGAGGAATAGATGTTGAAGAAACGATTACTTCCTTTTGTCTTGCTCTTGTGCCTACTGACCATTGCGGGTTGCAGCACAGATCAAACAACTGAAGGAAAACAAGAGAACAACACTTCACTGCTTTCTGACCCTTACACAGACGAACAATTTTTGCTTGGTACTTACGTTCGTATCCGTATCTACGATGAAGGGAAAGAAGACGTATTAAAACCTGCTTTTGACCGAGTCAAAGAGTTAGGCGATAAAATCACGATCAATCAAAGCGGCTCCGAAGTTGATGAAATCAATCAACAAGCAGGAATCAAACCAGTCAAAGTATCTGACGATGTGTACCGTTTATTAAAACGTGCGTATGAGTACAGCGAGGACTCTCATGGAGGCTTTGATATGGCAATCGGTCCAATCACACAATTATGGCGTATCGGCTTTGACGATGCACGTAAACCATCACAAGCAGAAATCGATGAAGCATTGAAGTTAGTGGATTATCATAAAGTCCAATTCAATGATGAAGAAAAGACTGTTTACTTGCAAGAAAAAGGCATGATCCTTGACCTAGGTGCCATTGCGAAAGGATTCATCACTGATGAAGTCGTCAAAGTCTTGAAAGACCATGATGTAACGACGGCGATCGTCGATCTAGGTGGGAATGTCTATGTTCTTGGACACAGTCCTAGAGGAGAAGATCAAGATTGGACAGTCGGTATCCAAGATCCGAATCTTGCCCGTGGAACGATCCTCGGCTCGATCAAAGAACGAAATAAAACATTGGTCACATCTGGAATCTATGAGCGCTACTTGGAAGTTGATGGCGTGAAATATCATCACTTGTTCGACCCTAAAACCGGCTATCCTTTTGACAACGACATCGCTGGTGTCACGATCATCACCGATCAATCCATTGATGGAGACGGACTATCTACTGCGGTCTTCGCCATGGGTGTCAAAGATGGCTTGGCGTACATCGAGGATAAACTGAATGATGGAACTGAGGCGATTTTTGTGACAAAAGATGATAAGGTCTATGTGACAGATCCAATCAAAGACACTTTCAAACTCGCTGAAGATTCAAAATATACTATGGGCGATCGTTCTGAATTAAACTAAGGAGTAACTGATATGACACTAAAAATCTTTTTAGAAGTAGTTGAACTACGTACGAAGGTCGCTAGTGTATTTCCTTTTGCGATAGGGGTTTTATTCTCTATCGCTTTTTTTCACGAAATACAGTGGCTGAACACTTTACTGTTTTTTATTGGTATGCTTGTCTTTGACTTAGCAACTACCGCAATCAATAACTATATGGATTATGAAAAAGCACATTCGGAAATTTATAAATACGAAGAGAACGTCATTGGACGGACTGGTATTTCACCAAAACTCGTACGAAACATGATTTTAGGGATGATTGCTTTTGTCTTAGTCATCGGTATATTACTGACATTGCGGACTGGTTGGTTATTGTTGCTGATGGGGATGATTTGTTGTTTTATTGGGATTTTTTATACTTTTGGTCCTATCCCTTTATCACGTATGCCATTAGGAGAGATTTTCAGCGGTTTTACCATGGGTTTAGGGATCTTTACGATGGTCATCTATATCAACACTCATCGCAGCGATCTATTTGATTTAACCCTGTCTTTAGCAACTGGCACCTTCAATTTATCTGGCAATATCTGGGCTGTAGCCGCCATCTTTCTGGCAGCACTCCCACTTGTTTTTACGATAGCCAATATTATGTTAGCGAATAATTTACGCGATTTGGAGCGAGATATTGAAAATCATCGGTACACGTTAGTTTTCTACATTGGTCGTCCCATCGGTATCATGCTTTTTCAACTTTTGATGTATGCGTGCTATCTGATTCTTTTAATAGGTCTGATCAGTGGTATTTTTCAATGGCCGATCCTTCTGGCTTTCTTGACTTTACCAAAAATATATCTTAATCTTCAGCTATTCAAAGAGAGTCTGCCGCAGCCTATCAGTTTTAGCTATTCAATCAAAAATATGATTTTGTTCAACAGTAGTTATGCACTTGGTTTATTCGCAACGATTCTTCTCAATCAACTATAGACATAAAAGTGCCTGGGACATTAGTCCTCTTGTACCACCTAAAACCGAATAAACGGCGAGAACAGAAGTAACCTCATCGGAAATAAGGCGCCATCCACAAAAATTTGAAAAACAATTTTCGTGGATGGCGCCTTATTTCTCGAGACTGAACACTTCTTTCCCGACCTCTTTCTCTAGATCTACAGACTATCTCGTTGGTAATGGTGTACCTTTTGCTAGTGGATTTCTTGTCAATCCCTGAGTTCTTAATGCATCATTGTGTAGTTTTGCTTGTCTATTCGCTCTATTCGTCATTGCGGATAGTCTTGGCTTTCCATCTGGAGTGCCGCCTTTTTCAGCTGAATTACTTCTAGATAGTAAGGGCTTTTCAGCTGAACTTCGTCCATGGGACATTGAGGCAGTCCCCTGTTCTCTGGTCAGATGGTCTCTACTGATAACAAGTTTCCGCTTAATAGAGTTCCAGGCTTTAGATAAAGTTCCCATATCTTTTGACTCTTTATCTATTAACTTTTCTCTTCTATCTGCACGATTTTGCTGATACGTTCTGTATTTTTGTCTCAAGAAATGCCAAGCTCTGGCTAGAATCCCTTTTTCTTTTAGATCTTTACTTTTTGGATTTTCTCGTGCTTCTTTACGTTTTTGTCGAAATACCTGAACTTTTCGATATACTTTCATTCCTAATTGAACAACTTTTTTTATGAATCTATAGAGCCAAATTGGTCCTCTTTGAAAGATTCTTTTAAAAATATTTTCGAGCTTATCGATTTCTGGATCTTTATCTACGTTATTCATTTAGGTCACATCTCTTTCTGTTATAATAACTGTATTGCCCTCTTCATCTGTGGTTTCTTGTGTTCTTGAGGTGTCTGAACGACTCGTCCCATCTTGTGTCATTTGTACAGATTCATACGGCTTTTCAAATAGAGTGTTCCATTGGAAGCTTCCTTCATTTCCAAGCAGCCTGTATTGATTCGCTTCTTCAGTGATTCTAAAAGTGATTGTTTTTTGTAGATTCCCACTGTCTGTTCGATTGACGACAAAGTTGGCACCTTCATGATCGGTATCAAATGAAACAATTCGATACTCAAATGTTACTTCTTCATCTGATCTTCCTTCTTCAATTTTTTTCTGAGTAAATTTGTCTTCTCCAAACTCTAATGTAAAGGAACGACTATTGTTCGTATTTTCCCATGTTCCTTGCATCAAGATATCCATCCACATTTGTGAAACCGCTCGTTGTGCGGCTTCAACCTGCTCAGAAATTTCTGCTTCTAACTGGGCTTTTACTTCTTCTGTAGGATAAAGATACACATCTTCCCCATCATCTTCTCGATATAAGATCGTGTTTCCCATCTTAGTTTGTAAGGCAAATTCTTTGGTTTGCTTCTTATCGTTTTCTAAAACTACCTGACCACTTGTATTTAAATAATAGGTCCCTGACTCAAACCAATCACTGGAGACTTTATAGGTTCCATCAGTTGCTAATACGATTTCTGTATCATCTGGTAGATTAGAATACCAGGTGCCACTGTAGATCGTTGCGTTAAAACGATCTCTTGACTCTGTTGTTGCTTGTTCTTCTGTCGTTGAGTCTGTTGATTTACCTGTATTTTCTTGTGCAGTATTCATTAATGAATACCCTACGAGTCCAGCAACCACAGCAACAAACAATCCAAGTCCGATAATTATTTTTTTACCTGACTCTGTTTCTAAAAAATTTTTTAACATACTTCCTCCTTTCAAGATATCCTCTAAACCATCTGTCAATTATTTTCAGTGTTATCTTCTTATGGCAGGCCATATCCTGAAATAACATTACTTCCAATGGCGTAAGTTCTTCTTCTTACTAGATTGTCAGAGTTACCTTCGATGACCTGAATAATATTTCCGCCAGAATATTCAACGATTCCTACATGATCTTTTCCTGTTCTTCCACCAGTCCAGTCAAAAAATATAAGATCACCAGATTGAGGAACATAATTTTCATCATATGTTTTGAACTTATCATTCGCCTCAAACCATTCTTTCATATCAAGAACATTTGCTGTATTCAATACTCGTCCTTGTTCCAAGTATCCCGCTTCATTCGCTATCCACGAAACAAATACAGCTGACCACTCCATTCGATTGTTGAATCCAGCCCATCGCCAATACTTCTCACCATTCGGGTTACCAAGTTCTCTTCTAGCAAGCTCAGCTAATCTGCCTGTATCTGCCATGATATTTCTTGTGACCATGGCGGTATAAAACATATTGCCAAAGATGTATCGCCAGTTATAGCCCAATCCTTGCGCGACGATATGATTGAACGGAATGGTTTGATTGTTACTTTTCATTTGCGCATACAAGCGCGCATCTTCAAAGGAATAAGGCGCATTTCGTTTGATCAGATCATCAAGATATGCTTCGCCATAATTATAGGCTTGAACCGCTGCCAGACCATTCAGATTATTGCTTTGTGCTTTTTTGAGCAGATAAGCAAAATATTCGACGCCTTTTTCAATCGATTCCTCTGGCGTAGTGATTCGGTCTGGAGATGATAGTGCCAGTTGCGCATTCATGATATCTGGCTGAATGGCTTCATTTCCACCAGATTCTACCCATATCATGGATAAAATGGCATTAGTAAATGCTTCAATGCCATGTTTGCTCGTTTGTTCCGCAACTCTGTTTTGCCATTTAGTAACTGCTAATGGGGGATTGATCAGATTCCCATGTAACCCGCCACCATTACGCATATAGGCTAAGTTGGTATCCGTACTAAAGACTAAATTATTGATGTAGATCGCTGGATAAACATCAGGATCTTTATGCCAGAAGCGATATTCTTTCATTGCAACTAATAAATTCCCATCAAACTGATTTCTTGTATAGCCAATCAAATCACCTGCTTCTAAGGTTCTGCCTGGCCTCACTACTGGATCAATATTGACATAATACGCATAATATAGACCTGTATCCGTTTCTATTGCTGTCGTTACAGGCGCTGAACCATCTGTATGACCAGCCTGATAACTATAGTTGATACTTTCCACTGTTTCAAAGGTGGTGGCATAAACAGGTGTTCCAGGTTCTGCTTCCAAAGCGATTTCGTAATGTTGGGTATTGGGATTACGTCGACGATAGCCAAAATTATCCACCACGTTTGCGTAGTTCATCTTACCAAATGGATTAGCCATGAAAATTTTATCTTCAAAGCGATCTTTCTCCATGATTGGGTAATATTTATCTACTTCATCTTCATCAAAAGCAATGACTCGTCCATAGTAATCATCATCCCTTGAATAACGCCTAGCCACATAGACTCCTACTTCAGGATCCGAGTCAAACATTTCACCAATTGTTTGGACATTGATTTTGACGGTAGCAACATTTTTTTTCTCACGTTTTACTTCTGTATGCTCTTCACCTGTTTCTTTATCCACCGTTATCACAACAGTTTCAACTTCTTTGTCTTTTTCAATGACGGTCGTGTAGTTGTAGACCATGTCATGTAATGCATGGATTTCATCTTTTACAGTGAATACTTTGATAGGTTCAGGTGATAATGGGTGTGGTGCGTCATGAAAAACAGCATATGTGTTATCCCTCGATGACCATGGAATCCAGACACCTGTTTTTTCAGCCACTCTTTTTCGATAGGTAACAATGGCAGTATTATCGATATCATAATCTTCAAACTTTGCATTTAAGTAGTAGATATAGTTATCTCCATTGGATACATACATAAATTGCTCTGGATCAGATTCTATCCCGTTTACTTCAAAATAGACCTCATCATGCTCCGGATCATCAACTAGTCGATTGTACGTATCATATACCTCTTTGTTTTTATAAGTATCTAACCACGTGACATAGTTGTATGCTTCGGTAATCATCATCGACTCTGTTTTTACGACAAATAAACTTAAAATCGTTGTCCAAAAAGAAACGAAGATCGAAATGATCGCAATGACCACTGCAACAATCAAGATGATTACGATCAATTTCAATAAGATAGGTAACTTTAGAATAATAAGCATGGTGATAAGCATACCAACTAAATTCAAATTACCCTCTTCATCTCGCCCAACCTTATCGATAATTAAGTCTTTGATTTTATTTTTAAAAGGATTTTTAGGCGAAATTTGATCTTTCAACATATTATCTAATTTGGCCCGCATATTCCTTTTAGCTGCAACCTTCTTTTTTCCTTCTTTTCGCTTATTGTTTCTTTTCTTTTTTTCAAGCTGTTCATTTTTAGAAAGATGCAAAGCTCTTTTTTGATTTTTATGACGTAAATTTGTTGTGTTAGTGCTAATTTTTTCTTGTTGTCCTTGTTGCTTTTCTAGTTTTACTTTACTGATATATCCTTTGTAAGTGTTACTTTTTTTTCGTTGGTTACGAATTTTTTCCTGACGTTTTTTTCTATTCAAAAATACTTGAGTATTCGTTTTTTCGTTTTTTTGTTCTGTGTCGTTATTAGTCACAGGAGCAGAAGCGATGGTTGTATCGACTTTATTAGGGCGCATCATTAAATCATGTTGCTGTTGCTTTAGTTCATCTCTTCGACTTTCTCGAATTCTTTGTCGTCGACTAATGCTCTGAGTGTTGACCGGTTGGCTTTTATTCGTGCTATCTAAAGGTTCCTGATTCACATTATTTTTATCGTTTTTGCTTTGTTTTCTCTGAAAAATTATTTGCTGGGATTTTCTTTTGATACGAGGATTGTTCCCCTTCAATAACTTCAACAGTTTTTTTCTTCGAGAAGTACTAATAGAATTATCTTTTTTTAAAGATAGTTTGCTACTTCTTACTACCATTTTTTTATTATTTGTACTAGTAGTTGTAGCATTCTTACCTGCCCTGTTCTTGTCTAAAATTTTTGAATCAGCCACTTTCCTGTTTCCTTTCCCGTATCCGTATACCTATCAAGTTTCTCCAGGTTTTGTTGACATCATCTTATAGAGCTGTGTATCTTTAGGGAAATGATCATAAAAGGGCAACGTTGTATCCCCAAACACCATAAGACCATACCCTTCTGGAGAGTTCACTACGTATTTTTCTTGTTCTTCTGAAATATCAAACAGTCTAACTAACTGTGTACGGTCTGATTTTGCTTGATTCAACATCATGATAAAATCGCTATTTGATAACATCCGTCGAGCTAAATCCGACAATAGTAAGGTTTCAACGTTCTGGGTAATGCCAGTCGGGATCGCTCCCCATTTTCGTGCACGACTCCACAGCTCAAAGAAGTAATTCTCAGAATATTCATTCGTAAACAAAAGCTGCATTTCATCAATATACAACCACGTGCGAACACCTCGTTCACGGTTAGTCGTGATGCGATTCCATACTTGGTCTAAAACAATTAGCATCCCCATCGTTTTCAATTGTTTTCCTAGATCCTTAATATCATAAATCACTAAACGTTTGGTAATGTCGACATTCGTCTCTGCAGAGAAGACCGACAAACTTCCTTCGATATAGATTTCTAGATCCATTACCAATTGCTTGGCTTCTTCTTCTTGTTCTTTTAAAATATTATAAAAGTCAATGAATGTTGGTGTACGGTCATTCAACACTTCATACGTTCGACGACAAACACGGTCAATCAACGTTTTTTGTGCCGAACTTAGCCCCAATGCCCCACCAATAATCAGATCAAATAACGAAATCAAAAACTCTGATTTTAACACGACCGGATCAGTATCATCTCCGTAGTTCTCATTGATATCCATTGGATTGATCGTTGTCGGTGAATCACTAGAGATTTTGATGATCTCACCATTGAAATTTTGTCCAATGACAGAATATTCACGCTCAGGATCAATAATGATGACTTCATCATCTGCATCGCGTAGCAGTACATTAACGATTTCGCGTTTGACTGAGAAACTTTTACCAGAACCTGGTGTTCCTAGAACAAATCCATTTGGTGCTTTTAATAATTTTCGATCGAGAGAAAGAATATTTTTTGAGATCGCATTGACACCATAATACTTCCCATTTTCTTGAATCAAATCCGAAATCGTGAATGGGATAAAAATGGCGGTACTGGCTGTTGAAAGTGTTCGATCTAATGGAATCGCATTGATTCCTAACGGTAATGTCGCATTTAAGCCATTTTCTTGCATGAACTCCAATTCAATGAGTTTAAATCCAAAGCGACGAGACACTGAGTTTATTTCATCATGGACTTCAGCCAATTTTTCTTTCGTTGGTGAATGGAAATAGACAGATCCTGTTATCGCGTATAATTTTTGTCCCCTATTTTGGAGATCATCCACCAAACCTTTAGCCTCTGTTAGTGAGTAAGAGAGTTCATAAGAGAGCATCTCAAAGTCATACCCACTTTGTAACGCCTTCTTCTGCTCATCCACTTTTTGTTGTTCCATAAAAGCCAATTTTGTCTTCACTAAATCAAAGGCTTCATCTTGATCCATTGGTTCAATATGTAAAGATACAACAATTTCACGAGGGATTTCTAACATTTCAAAAAGAAACGTATCTGATAATTCAGAAGGGTATTCTTGTAAATATAATGTTTTTGCATAGTGATCATCGACTTTTACGTAGTTTTTGTTTTCTTTAAATTCCATGACTTCAGGTAGTACCTCATCGACTTCTGTTTTAACCGTCTTGTCATTCGTTAATAAGATTTCGGAAATCATATGTAATAATTTTATTTTTTCTACCTTTTTTGCTTGACTGCCTAAGCGACTAGCAAACATTTCAAAACGATCTGCTACCATCTCTAATTCTTTTTGCGCAATCTCTAACGTAGGATGTTTCTGTACAAAAGTAAATAAGATCGTTTTTTTGAAACCATTTTTTTCTTCATCTAATTTCCTTGAAATGACTTGATTCATTTCCTCACGATATGAATCGAGGAAATCATTTTTTGCCTTGTAATAAAGAACCGATTGCAAATCAGCAAGCGGTCGTTTCTTTTTATAGACAGTTAATTGCAACTTTGTTTTACTACTCAATGAATTTAAAAAGTCGCAGTATTGAGAGAAAATTTCAATTTGATGATCGTCAGAAGATAATTGATAATTGATATCTTGTAACTCAAGCGTCAATGAATAGGTAAATTCATCGATTTTACAAATACCACTTTCATAAATCTCTTCAAATCTAAACGTATCTCTGAAAGGATCAATCTCCTCTTTCTTCTTCGATTTAGGTTTGCTAATAAATTCTTTTTCCTCATCTTTTGGTTTTTTAGTTGGTTTTAACGCTTTGAGCGCTTTTAACTTCATCATGTTTCTTGCCCGCCTACATCTTCAATTTCTTTATTCATTTCTTCCTTAGGCTTCTTTTTTCGTGTCCCTGGTGCCACGTGGTATTTGAAAAATTGTTTAAGATAGATATCAAATGTCAAGCCATTTCTTTTAAACCAGCCAAATGAAACGATTGGAATAGATGAAAGAATCATCAACCAACTTGTGATTTCCATAGGAATCTTTAATCCTGCAATGAAAATCAAACTGATCAAGACATTTACTCCAGCTGCAATAGCTAAACAAAGCAGCTGCTTTAAATTCATTCCCGCAATTACCTTTTCTTTATATTCTTTAATATCCTTTGGTATCTTTACCTCAACTGCCATAGTTCCTCCTTACGATGCTGACATCAATGTTTTTTCCCATCCTTTAGTTTTATTTACAGAAAGTAATAAAGCAATCATGTAAACTGTCAAACCTAAAATAATTCCAAAAATACCTGAACCAACTTCTTCCATAATACGATGGAAGATCGTCGGATAAATCACCAGTACTAACGCGATGAATGTGCCCTGCAGACCGAGGGCAGCGAAATTCTTGAAGAACCCCTTGCTCATCACTGAAAACTCTTGGCTTGGTAAGGCACTCATCGGAATTGGTGCCATTGCACAAAATATATACATCTCCAAAAAACGAAGATAAATAGTTACTTGAACCAATACGCGAACAACAAGGGATGCTAAAAACAGGATACACATCACGAGTAGTACAACTAATTGTGACCACCAACTTAGTTGAGAGACCGCCTGTCTCACTGCATCAGCTGTATCTCTTACAGCTGATGCATTTCCAACCGTTAAAATCCTAGTGGTTAAATTGCCAGCAATGATAACCATACCATCTAAAATGTCTTGAATTCTTAAAATAACTATGTAACAAATGACGAATTTGATCAATGCTTTGATAATCATCTCAAATCCTAACATGGGAGCTCCACCTGCACCTTCAACTTTCGTTGAGATTTTTTGAAACTCTAATAGAATAAAAATTGCTAGAATGGATAAAGCAAGTGGCCCAACTACGTGTTGCTGTAGTCGTTCCACTAAACTGTAGGCATCATATATGTAACTTCGTAAATCCATTCCTAAAATATTTTTTAGATCGTCCCCATTAAGAAATGTCATGATTTGATCAAAGATGGTCATAATTGCAGATTCCATATACTATACTCCTACTCTTCTTTTTGCGTAACGATTATGGTAAAAACGAACCAATATCAAATGAAGTAGCAAACCAACCTGCAGCGACTAGAATCAATCCACCACCAACAATCTGCCAAATCCCTTGTTGTAATTGAGGGCCATTTTTATCTTTTAACGCACCAGCTAGGATAATTGTTCCCCAAATCAACCATAGTCCACCACCAATTAATGTAAACTGTGAAACTAATCCAAATACTTGTTCTAATAATTGTGCATTCATAATTTTGCTAATCTCCTTTTTTATAATAATAATTTTTTATCTTATTTCATAAATTTAGTATATGCGAAATTCTGTGTTTACTTGTATCAGTTATTTCTTTCATTAGAAATTTTAGAATAATTACGACCATTACTTTAGGAGATAAACTGGATAATCGCCTATTATCAAATGAATCTTATTTTTAGGATTAGAACCATCATTTACAATTAACCTTCGATAATAAACCGATTATATGTTATTCTTACTGGCTATTTTTATATTGCTTCAACCTACGATGAATGAAATGGCCAAATTTCACTGTTCTTTTCAGTGAACCAGCCTTTTTTAGCTAATAAAAAGCACCACATTCTCAGTCTATCATTCGAATGAAGGTGCTTTCTATTTATTATGAGTGATTCATTGATCGAACTAGTTAAGCAGATAGATTTCGTTGATACATATAGGAATCCGTCACATCGCCTAACTTCTTATAGTTTTTATGTTTCACAATATCATATTTCTTTGATAAAAATGGATGGACTCCGCGAATTTTTAAGATACATTCCTGTCCTTTGAGACTTGCTACTTCATCGGGGTCCATCAAGTTCCTTCCTAATTTCTGGAAGTTCTCACTAAAAGAACCATTGCTTCCTTTGGTGACGCTTGTATTTCTTTGTTCAATCGTTTGTTTCCCTAGCAATTTTGAGATATATTCGTGCGTACTTTGTTCCATTCCGCCTAAATATAAAAAGACATCACTGGTCCCAATAATCGTTTCCCACGTATCTTTATACAAAGTTTTTAACTGACTGATATTTTGTAAAATGACATTTGTGGAGATTTCACGGCTTCGAATAACCGAAATCACTTTTTCAAAATCAGGAATTTGTCCAATATTGGCAAACTCATCTAGGATACAACGGACATGACAAGGTAATCGTCCCTTATAAACGTTATCTGCTTTATAAACTAACATGTCAAACAATTGCTGATACATCATACTCGCTAAAAAGTTGAAACTGGTATCTGTATCAGGCAATAAAATATAGAGAATCGTTTTGACATCACCAACTGTATCTAACTCAAGTGTATCTTGCGAAACGAGTTCCTTGATACTTGGAATATCAAATGGTGACAACCGCACGCCTAGACTGACTAAAATACTTTTTGTCGTTTTATCACCAGAAAGTTTAAAAATCTTGTACTGTGATACCGCAAAGTTTGTCGGATCTTTTTGTTCTAACTCATTGAATAAAATATCTAGTGGGCTGACATAGCCAGGCACATCTTCTTCAATATCTGCTAAACGGACTAATTCAATCACGTTTCCTAACGTCCGATCTTCTGCGGTTACTTCTTGAATCAAATAGCTAAAAATAGCCATCAATAGGGCTGTTTCAGCTTTTTCCCAAAAATCGTCTCCGCCTTTTTTATCCGGGTTCGTCGTATTTTTGATGAGATTGTTCACGATTTTCAAGATATCATCCTCAGTTTGAATATATTGAAACGGGTTGTACTGATGCGTATCTCTTCGGTTGATCAAGTCAAAAATCTTGATTTGATAACCCGCTTCTTCAAACATTTTGCCTGTTTCAGCTAATAATAAGCCTTTAGAATCACTGACGACATAAGAGGAATGCATTTGCATCAAGTTAGGTTTTACATAAAATCGCGTCTTACCACTACCGGCTCCTCCCACCACAACGACATTTTTATTTCGGTTGAAATTATCGTTTCGTGTAATCTTCATACGTCCTGATAATGATAAGCTTTCACTCTTCGTCAACAAGATATTGAAATCTTTTTTCTTATCAAGAAATGCACGGATGTCGCTGTACTTTCCCCATCGTGCACTTCCATATTCTTCATTAGGGCGGGTATTCTTCTCATCAAACGTCTTATATAAGATAAAAAGTACATAGGAAATAGCAACAACCGCTGCTATCCCTAATGATATCGGTTCATAAGAAAATTGCGGAGCAAATCTAGAAAGTTCTTCAAATGTTCGGTTGAATGTCGTTAGTAAATTATCTGCAAATGATAAATTCCCCGTATTCTCTGCTAAAAATAAATAACCAATACGATTACTCACATAAAGCAGAATACCAATTACTAACACATGCACTACCATAAGCTGCCGGGAATTTTTCAAATTTTTTATTTCCTTTCAGTCAAAGTTATTTTTTATAATTGTGTCGTTATAGTTTTCTTATTATTTTGAATTTGAACCTGCGTTTGCTGACTACGTGCTCGGTTATTTCGCTCATTTGATAATTGCAATGAGTTTCTTCTTAATGACTCAAAGCTTGCTTGTCGTCCGATGTCTGGACCCGTACCGGAAAAACTTGCGCGACGTTCGATTAGCTGATTTCCTCTGTTTGTCAATGCGACTGGTTCTTTCGAGCCAGAGGGTGTTGGTTCTACCTTCGTTTGCGATGTACTTAGCTGAGGTTGTGTACTATCTCTTGGTTTCATCTCAATGACTTTCGATTCTTTCGCCGTCTCAGTGGTTCGTTCAGATATTTCTGTCGTTTTTTGTTGCTCATTGGTCAGGGCTTGCTCAGGTGCTTTCGCTTTTTCATCAAGACCAGCGATCGCAGATACTTTCTCTCTAAATTCTTTTGAATCTAAAGATTGACACTTCCCTAACTCTTGGCCTTCTAAAATTTTTTCGTTAACTTTTTTTTCAAATGCCAAATCCTCTCTTTTGGCTACACGACTTTCAATTCGTTTGAACACAAACTTGTCTAATAATTGGATACCGATTCCAATACTGACACCAATCAAAGCCACGGCACCTAACTGCATCAAGAATGGCGCAGCCATAGAGGTTGCAAGCATCGGCACTAGCGCAGATAGGGCAAACATTCCACCTATCCCTAGAGCCAGTGGTACAGCCAACATGATAAATAAGGATAATTTATTTTTCATCACATAATCAAACATCCGCTTCGGCGCATGACGGACTGTTTCCCACGCACGTTTGGCTCTTGACTGTTTTTCTTCTATTTCAGCTATGTTTGCACCTTCTTTGGTTGGTGCTTCCATCGCTACAACTTTGCCTTTGAGATCCTTAGAAGCTAATCTTTCTTTTGTTACTTCAGATTTCTCTATTCCTTCTACCAATTTCTCATTTACTGGAGTTGCATCTTTCATTTGTTCCGCTGGCTGTTTTTGTTTTCCAAAAGTCAATTTTTCGCGTACTTTCGACAATCCACGAGCAATTGGACCAAATACTCTTGGGAACTTCTGTACTAACTTATTGAATACTTGCGGAATTTTCTTTTTCGCATAAATAATTGCTTTTGAACCAAAAAAACTGGCAGTGACAAAACCAACTGCAGCATTCACAAACTGTTGCCCAAAAATAGTCATAGCTGTAGATGGTAATATGGAACCCACCCATGACATACCTAATGGTAACATGGCAATCGGCCATAGATTCAACAACCATCTAGCTGCACGGATTTTTCGGGAATTTCTGAAAAATGATTGTTTTAATTTTGAATGATCTAATTCACTCAACTTTTTCGTTTGTTCTTTTATTCCACGAGTTTCTTCTTGTAAGCCTTTGATATCTTTATCCATCTGTTTTACACTTTCAGTAGATAAATCTTTGGTCAATTTTTGCAGTTTTTCAGGATCAGCCAAAACCGCTTTAAGTTCCTTTAAAAACTGCACATCCTCGGTCGTATTGCTCTGTTTGATCCGCTTTAATAAGTCATCAGTATTCTTGTTTTTAGCTTCGATCAACTCTACTTTTGCTTGAAGATTTTCGACATACGCTTTGATAAGCTCTGCTTTTTTACTTTCAAGATTTTCGCTTACAACAGATTCTTTTTTAGGTTCTTCCACTATTGGTTTCTGTAGCTTCGTTTTTTCTGGCGCCTCGTTCACAATCACATTGACCTCTATCGGAGGCGGGTTTTTTTCAACAGTAGCACTATCGACTTCATCTTTTTTTGGTTCTTCCGCAATCACTGGAGTTGGCTCGCGTTCAATCGTAGGTGTAACAACAGTCGCCTCACGATCAGCCTTACTTAGGACAACTGCTTCCTTTGCTTGCTCCGCTTTCACTTCTATCGAACGAACGATTTCTATTTCAACCTTATCGGTATAATCAATCAAGCCTTTTGTTTCAGCAATTTCATTTTGATATCCTTCTTTTATTGCACTAATTGCTTGAAATTTTGACATTAACACTTCGTCTGAATCATTTTTATTTACTGTAAATTCAGAAAAAGAATTGGAACGTCGCAAAGGTTCTAGTTGATCTGTGTCTACCGCAACTTTCTCTATCTTATCCTTTAATTCTTTTTGGACGATCTCAATTTTTTTAACTTTCTCTTCCGCTAATTGGACCTTTTGTTCAAGGACTGTCTTTTTACTTTTCTTTATTTTTCCAATTTCAGCCCTTAACTTATTGACCTCATCTTCTTTTGCTACTAGTCCTACTCTATGGGCGGTCAATTCTTTTTTAAATTCGTCTTTTTTGATCAATGCGAGAACGATTGCTGAATCAACTTGCTGGTCTTTTGTATTTATTTTTAAAACACTTTGACCACTTCCATATTTGTCTAATTCTTTTTGATGACTTTCCAGAGTCGTTTGAACTTTTTTTAACCCCGCGTGTTTTCCGGCATACTCATCGTCGATAGCCTGTTGCTCAGAAAAGCTGATGGCTCCAATCCCCTTGATGGTCGCTATGTCTCGTTGTAGACGAATAATTTCTAATTGGTAATCAAGGATTTTAAGCTCTTTGGTAATATTTTCTTTCTTATCACGGATTAACTCATTATGCGTCGTATCAAAATTTATGTCTTTGCTTTCATTTCTGATTTTTTCATCAATTGGAGATCCAATGATTCTGTTGATGATTGCTTCATTTTTATATGAAAATATAGATAGAAATGATTCATTGATATTACTTTTATTATTTTCTTTAAGCTTGTCTTCTCTAAGCATCTTTTCTTTAGATATATCTTCTATAGACATCCATCACTCACTCCTCTCTCTTTTCCTTTGTATTATCTCGAGTGTCCTGTCGTTAGAGATTGGCCAGAATAGGTACGCAGCCGAGTCGTTTGTTGTTGGGCTTGTGATACTCGCGTATTCAATCGACTCTCTTGCGATATGCTTGAACGGATAGACGTACGATCTAAGTTATTTCCTCTTTGCTGTGAAGCTACTTCACGTGAACGTGTAAGCGCCTTTTTTGTGCCCTTTTTTCCCATCCCTTTCTAACCATTTTTCCAATGAACTTTCCAAGTGCTTTGGTGACTACCCAAAGTATTTTAAATATCAAAGATAATGCCTTGAATGCTATACTGTATACCCCAATCAGTAAAAATATTGCTAACTTATTCAACGAATTTTCCAGCTCACTTTCTCATAAAATGCCTATCCTATCCAACACCAACTAGCGATTGCTTTAAGCATACCTGAATTTCGACTACCACTACTATCTATTTTTTCAAAATTGATAAAAAGATGAAAAAAACGTTCAACAAAACGATTTCTGTTAAGAAGAATAGAGACACTGCTCAAAATTATTCCAAAAAATCGAAGTAGGAACTTTAGAGATTTTCAAAATTTCGGACGTGATCCGATCAAAATTTAAGGATAGATCAGTCAAGATCAAATCGTATTGATTAATTAATTGGTAATCAATAGAAAAAACGTCCTTCTCATAGATATCAATATTTTTTAAAAATGGATGCTTATGTAAAATCAAATTTTTATATAAAAGAGATAAGCCAATTTCTTGAGAACTTAATAATAAAATCGACTTCTCTTGTATTTTGGGTTCAATCATCCGTAACAAATCATTGGAAAAAATGATTAATTCGAGTAATAATTCTTTATGCAATAGTTCGCTTTGCTCAACAAAATTTAATTGCGCAATTTGCAAAGATTTTTGATAGGCTTGCCAGATCTTAGGGTTGTTCTCCATCATTTTTTTATAGAATATATCTGCATAGCTTACTTTAAAAATGGCTAATTCTTTATAAAAATTGATAAAATCAAAAAAATATTCGATTTCCGTAGTGTTGATCGACATGTCAATCGCTAATAGACTGTAAAAGCTTTGAAGAAACTTTTCAATATTCTGCTCTAATCTCTGATCACGATGTTGGACCTCTGTAAACATTAGACCAAAATAGGAAGTGAGAATATTAGAAACATTTTTTTGTGTGACGTTGAATTTATATTTTTGACTCATTAACGTACAAAAAACTGTATCACTTTGGATAATCTCCAAGATGGTACCCACGATTTGCTCATTGTGGATCAATTCTTTCTCAGGAATAAGATGTTTATTACCAATTCGAATAATCGAAGAATAAATATAATACACCGAATACATCACTTTTGGTGTACTAACCGTCCTTTTTTGTGCCTTCAAACAACGTCTGAGCATCTGATAAATCGTATCGAAATAAGGAAATTCTTTTACTTTATAAATTTCCTTGAACATACTAGCAAATAAACGTCGAATCTCGATTTCATTTCCAGTGATCGTTAGTTTGTTCTCTAAATTAATTTGGACATTGATTTTTTCTTTCAAGAAATATGTATTGATTTTGGCGACGATCCTGCGGATACTCGTTTTACTTAAAAATAATTTTGTCGCAATCTCAGAAAGAGAAGGTTCTGTAATGAATATGTACTTTAAAATTTTCACATTTGTTGAATTATTAAGTATCCTGACAAATATATCATCTAAATTCAATTTCTTTGGTATCGAAAGCGATACCTCTTTGTACTGATTAGTTTCAATACGAGCGGGAAAACAAGCTGTATTGAAACTATCGATATCTGCTACAATCGTTTTATCTGTAATACTCAATTCTTTGGCTAGATTACTAATATTCGATGACTCAATATTTAGCAAATAAAGCAATGAGATTTGTCTCTCTAATTGTTTCTCAAGTACACCCATAGTCAACAAGCTCCTTTCTTTTAAAAAACCTATAATGTATCGTACAGCTTTTTCGATAATTTCTTAATATTAGTTTTTCTGTTTTATAAAAAACATGTTCAATGCTCACATTGCTCGGATGTTATAGTTAAGGATTTGTAAGTGAAACAAACATGTATCAGAAAATTTTACTTTTGCGTGTGTCAATTGACTACTTCTAGTTATTCAGATTATCATATGTTGTTTTTTTAAATAATACTTATTAAATAAAGAAGGCAATTTCACTTTTAAATAACCACCGATTATAATAAAAAGAAAAATTCGAATAATTAGAAAAGTATGATAAAATAATGTTTATAACATGGATAAAGGATGTGAAAAAACAGATTTTCTATTTTTAGAAGATCTGAAAAGTATGATAAAACGAACAAATATGCTTGAAAAGACTTCTGAAAGGCAGATCAAACTAGCTTTACTCTTAGGCATGGCCGCTATTGACTGTTCGACTTTAGCAGAACAACTTGGGGTAACAAAAAAAACATTATTGACCGATATTGCGTTTTTTAACCATACATATGCACCAGTTTGCATCAACACCGATAAATATCAAGTGGCTTCTTTACTATTACCACCAGAAATCAATTTGGAAGATTTAATCAAACAAATACTCAATCAATCAACGAATGTACAAATGCTACAGATGATTTTTGAAGTAGAGCCAACGTTATCTAAATTAGCAAATAAATTATATTTAAGTGAAACAAGTATTCGTCGGATCATTGCAAATATCAATACTTACTTCTGCGAGATCAATGCGCCATTATCCATACATATCTCCTCAAAACTCAAAATCATTGGGGATGAAAGTTACATTAGGCAATTCTTCTGTAGTATGTTTCGTGAGCAATATACGCCACAGCAATTGCCCCATTTTTATCACATATTCGATGTGTTACAACGTTACTATAAAAAGCAAGCAACACATCAAACAATTAGTACATATAAAGTGATTATAAATAGTTTTTATCTTTACACAGCAATCATTCGGATCGGACAAGGCCATTTGATCTCAGAAAATAAAGGAAATCCAATCAATGATCCTTCTTTTTTTGAAATAATAAAAAATAATACAGTGTTTTGTTCAATCATTGAAAAAGAATACGGTTTTAATGTGACAACCACAACTGTCTCAAATCTATTAGACAAAAAAATCTATTTCCCTTGTGTTCAGTCAGCACCTAGTAGTCAGGGGGAATATCAACGGATTCGACAATTTTCAGAGTACTTTTATCGTTCATTATCTCAAGACTTCTCTTTGAATCAAGAAGGTATTCAGAAATTGAGTGAGTTGATCAATTACAATAAAAACCGACAATTCTTTAAAACAACATATCTACAGATTTTATTTGAAATCCTATTTACGCATTCGCCTCAGATACTAAAAGCATATAATCAAGCCATTGACCATGCTGGATTAATGATGATCAAACGGAATCAATTACTCTATGAAGAGTTACTATTAGAATTGATTTCATTATCACCTGCTTTACTGACGACCGTTTTTCCTTACAAGAAGAAGGTGTCTATCTTGATTGTTTCTTATCAGGAAGAAAGAACACTTGCACTGTATAAGCAACTGTTATTCAAAAAAATCCCTGCGATTCATAGGATCCATACATATACTGATAACATTTTTCAAGTAAACTACGACACAGTCAATCAATATGATTTAGTTTTAACAGACATCGAACTGAACCAAGCTAAAACGAAAGCTAAAATGATCAAAATTTCTAAAATACCAACAACCTCATTTTGGAATAACATTGAAACAGTTCTTTATACATAGTTTTATCTGCATAAATCAGAAAAAGCAGACGGAATATACGTCTGCTTTTTCTATATGGGTATTTCCGCAACTTACTAACGACTTAACGCATTGTAACAAATTCTTCTGCGCCTGTTGGATGGATGGCTACTGTATTGTCAAAATCTGCTTTGGTTGCTCCCATTTTGATCGCTACTGCAAAACCTTGTAACATTTCATCGACACCTACACCGATGGCATGCAGCCCAACAATTTTTTCTTCTTCACCCACACAGATCAATTTCATTTCACATTTTTGTCGATAATCGTTTAAAGCAAAATACATTGGCGTGAATCGTGAACGATAGATTTTCAATTGTCCTTCACCGTATGTCGTCAACGCTTGCTCTTCGGTCAATCCGATGGTCGCAATCGGTGGATGAGTAAAGACGACTGTTGGAACTAAATCATAGTCTAAATAAGAATTTTCTTTGCCATTGAACAGTCGCTCAGACAAACGACGACCTGCAGCAATCGCTACTGGCGTCAAGTCGATTTTACCAATGACATCACCAATAGCATAAATATGTGAATCGGTTGTATTTTGGAATTTATCCACTTTGATAAATCCTTTTTCATCTAATTCAACGTTCGTTTTTTCGATGCCTAATGCATCTGTATTCGGTACACGTCCGCCAGCAAATAACACACACTCTGCCATTAGTGTTTCCCCATTTTCAAAGGTAACGGTGTAGACATTCCCGTTCTTTGTTATTTCGCTAGCCGTAAAGTTTGCATAAGTGTGGATTCCTGCTTCTTGATACATCTCAATCAAGTTATCAGATAACATTTTATCAAACGTACGTAATGGACGTTCTTTACGATACGCCCACATCACTTCACTTCCCAAGCCATTTAACACACCTGAAAGTTCAGCTGCAATATAACCAGCACCTAATACGATCGTCGATTTTGGTAATTCTGCCAATGCAAAAAAGCCGTTTGAATCAATGGCATATTCTCCACCAGGAATCGTCATTTTGCTTGGCTTACCACCAGTTGCAATCAAAATATGATTCGCTTGATAGCTTTCACCGTTTACTTCGACGGTTTGACTATCGACAAAGCGAGCATATCCTTTGATTGCTTCAACGTTATTACTATCTAAGCCTCTTTGATAAGCGCCATGAAGGAAATCAATGTATTTCTCACGCTTCTCTACCAGTTCTTTAAAGTCAACATGTTTGACGTCTGCTTGGATACCATAGCTTGAAGCATCACGTTCGATCGTTTCTAAAATCGTACTTGCTTGCCACATGACTTTTTTTGGAACACATCCGACATTGACGCACGTGCCACCTAGTTCATTGCCTTCAATCAATAATACTTTCGCTCCATGCATACCGGCACGATTCGCTGAAGCAATGCCTCCAGATCCTCCGCCAATGACAATATAATCATATGTTTTCATCTTGTTCCTCCTTTTAGCAACTGATGCCACATCCTACCGCTTATTTTTCTATAAACTTTTTTATCATCTCTTACAAAAAATAAGTGTAACACGTTTCTAGTCATTCTGTTGACGAGATGCTCATTTCGCTTGATTGCTTAAAAAATTATTTTCTTTTTCTAATCATATCTCCAGGTTTAACTGGTTGTGTGACTGGCATGGTCAAAATCATCATAGGATTTGGTGCGCGATCAATGGATTCTCCTTCTTCATTGCGCATCACCTCAACCATTTGACTAAAGTGAGTAAATCCAGGCCCATAAAATTCGATTTCATCCCCTACAGAAAAGAGGTTTCTCTGACGGATTGTCGCTTGTTTCGTCTCCTCGTCATAAGATAAGACTTCTCCGACAAATTTATACACAGGGATCTTACGACGTTCACCAAATAATTGTTCATTTTCGCTAGGTGTATCGTAATAAAATCCTGTTGCTAGTTCTCGTTGAGCCACTTTCCATAACTCATCGATCCATTCTTGTTTGCAAACATAGTTTTCAGGATCTTCCATATAACTATCTACAGCTGCTTTATAAACATTTGCGACAGTTGATACATAATGGATCGACTTCATTCGACCTTCGATCTTAAAACTATCTACGCCATTTTCAATCAAGTCAGGAATATGTTCGATCATCGACATATCTACCGCACTCATCGAAAACTCTTCTTCAATCTCGCCAGCATCTGTCAAAGAGTTTCTCTCTTGTCCAAATGGCAAATCATACAATTCATATTTCCAACGACAAGATTGTGAACAGCCTCCACGATTGGCATCACGCATCGACATATGATTCGACAATGTACAACGTCCTGAATAAGAGATACACATTGCTCCATGAATAAATGCTTCAATCTCTACATCCGTATGTCGACGTATCTCAGCGACTTCTTCCATCGAAACTTCCCGAGCTAAAACTACACGTTCCAAGCCTTCTTCTTTCCAGAATTCCAATGTTTCATAGTTGGTAGCAGAAGCTTGAGTCGATAGATGGATAGGTAAGCCAGGGGCTTCTGTAGCACAGATCTCAATAAGTGCTGGATCAGAGACGATCACTGCGGAAATCCCCACATCGCGCAGGTTACGGAAAAATTCACCGGCTCCTTCATCATTTCCTTCATGTGTGACCATATTTGCTGCTACATACACTTTCGCTTGATGTTCTTTTGCGAATGCAACGCCTTCTGCCATTTCTTCATAGGTAAAGTTTCCTGCGCGACTACGTAACCCATAAGCATTACCACCAATATACACAGCATCTGCACCATAATGAATAGCTGTTTTTAGTTTTTCAAGCGTACCGGCTGGTGCTAAAACTTCCGGACGTTTTAATTTTCTTTTTGTTGTCATTTTATTTCACCATACTCCTTACTTGATAGATTCAGGATCAATATAAAAGAAACCTGTATCAAGTCCTCGATTCGTTGGATGTAATCCGTTGATCTTATTCGTCATTTCTTGTGCTAACGTTTCTGTCCATGTGTCTGCTAATAATGCTTTTTTTGCCTCAACAAATAATTTAG
Source organism: Enterococcus sp. AZ171 (assembly GCF_051714005.1). Taxonomy (NCBI): domain Bacteria; kingdom Bacillati; phylum Bacillota; class Bacilli; order Lactobacillales; family Enterococcaceae; genus Enterococcus; species Enterococcus sp. AZ171. Next base: position 2,996,581 of record NZ_JBIORA010000001.1, read on the forward strand.
TGATCTCAACAAATGCTTCACCAGGCGTAAAAACGCCATCTAATTTCCAGGTACGGAAATGATGGGCATAAAGCTGTGGGAGTTCATTACTTAAATTGATGTCATTATTCGCAAAAATATGCGTACCATGTGAATCTTCATAAATCGAATAATGTGTATCTTCTTTTTTAGGTTCAGCGAGAAAGAGTCCTCTTTCACGATCTTTTTTTTCGTCCTGTTGCGTGTAGTTATAGTAATTTTGTAACAGTGGACGTTTCGATTGATGGATGCATGTAGCTCCATACACAAGTGTTTCTACAGGAATCTGTAACTTATTTTCCATTTCTTTCATCTCATCAAATGGCACTTCACGTGCTAAAACAGCAGAAATCGCCCCTTTTTTTGCCCAAAAATTGATTTGACGTGCACTCGTCACTAATGTTTCTGCATCAAAAACATAAGGGATACTCAACTCTGGATTTTTTCTCATTGTATAGATAATCCCAGTATCACCAACTGTGATCATGTCCACATTGATTTCTTTTAAAAATTGCAGATACTCTGGGACTTTTTTCATTTTTTCAGGATGAATGATCCCATTGACAGCTATATTTACTTTTTTACCGTAACGATGTGCCAGCGCAACTAATTCGCGTTGTTCTTCTCTTGTAAAAGAAGCTGGTAAGCGTAGACCGAAGCGTTCTTCCCCAAAATATAAGGTATCCACTCCTGCTTCAAGCAATTCTTCTGCTTGTTTCATTGATTCTATAGTAGTTATGATTTCGATCATCATTTCCTCCTCCTACAACTCCATAATAGTAGCACAGCTCTGAAAACTTTCCAATACTTCTTACATTTATTATTGATTGTAACGATACTGTAAAATAATTTCTGGCTTATCTATTGTTTCACCATTGATTTAGAAATAACTCCTTTAGAAAACCAAAAAACCCAAAAATTCAAATGATTTTTGGGTTTCTGGCTTGTCTATCAGAGCTAGCTATTTCTGTTGCGATCTCACTCTGTCATTATACTTTAACAGTTATTTTCTTAGGTTCGCGCACATTTACTGTGATTTTGCCCTTCGAAGCGCCAACAGTGATTTGATCGCCTAAATGGATTTCTCCTCCAAGCAAAGCTTCGCTCAAACGATCTTCTACTTCTTTTTGTAATGCCCGTCTTAGTGGTCGTGCACCATACTCTGGATCAAAACCGACTTTCCCAATCACATCAACTGCTGCTGGCGTGATTTTCACTAAGATATCTTGTTCTTTCAATCGTTTGACGATCGATTGGCTCATGATTTGAACAATCACATGGACTTCATCTTTTGTTAATGAATGGAAAACGACTGTCTCATCAATACGGTTCAAGAATTCAGGGCGGAAAGCTTTCTTCAGCTCTTCAAGTATCCGTTTTTGCATCGCTTGATGATCTTTAGTAATATCTTGGACGTTGAATCCAACATTTTTTTCCTCACGGATTTGAGTAGCGCCAATATTAGAAGTCATGATCATGATCGTATTTCTAAAGTCTACTTTTCTTCCTTTAGCATCTGTTAAATGACCGTCATCTAACACTTGTAATAATAAATTGAAGACATCTGGATGAGCTTTTTCCACTTCATCTAGCAAGATAACTGAGTAAGGTTTTTGACGAATTTTTTCCGTCAATTGTCCACCTTCATCATAACCCACATAGCCTGGAGGCGAACCGATCAAACGACTCGTACTATACTTCTCCATGAATTCAGACATGTCGACACGAATCAATGCGTCCTCTTCCCCAAACATTACTTCTGATAATGCTTTCGCCAATTCTGTTTTTCCGACTCCTGTTGGGCCTAAAAACATAAAGGAACCAATCGGGCGATTTGGATCTTTTAAGCCACTACGCGCCCGTCTGATCGCACGAGAAACAGCTTTGACCGCTTCATCTTGTCCAACAACACGTTCGTGAAGCAATGCTTCTAGTTCCAGTAATCGTTGACTTTCTTTCTTTTCTAACTGTTGCAATGGTACACCTGTCCACTCCGAAACAACTGTAGCTACATCTTCTTCAGTCACCCGATCCGCAAAGCCATTTTTATGTTTTGCTTCAATCGCTAAACGTTTTTCTAGTTTTTTCATTAAGCTTTTTTCTTGTCTACGTAAATGCGCAGCTGTTTCAAAATCTTGTTTTTGAATCGCCTGTTCTTTTTCTTTATTCACTTGATCGATCTCTTGTTTCAGTATCGTCGTTTCTGACAAATCGTCCGCTTGTTCCAATCGAACTTTCGCTGCCGATTCATCAATCAAGTCGATCGCTTTATCTGGTAACTGTCTGGAAGTGATATATCGAACAGAAAGATTGACTGCCGCTCGTACTGCTTCATCGGTGATCTCCACATGATGATGTTCCTCATAGCGTGAACGTAAACCACGTAAGATTTCTTCCGCTTCATCTGCTGTCGGTTCATCTACTTGGATACGTGCAAAGCGTCGCTCCAATGCCGAGTCTTTTTCAATGTATTTTTGGTATTCGTCTAATGTTGTCGCACCAATCGTCTGTAATTCTCCACGTGCTAACGCTGGTTTCAAAATATTCGATGCATCGATGGCACCTTCTGCGCCACCAGCACCAATCAATGTGTGTAATTCATCAATAAAGAGAATAACTTGACCATCATGATAAATTTCATCAATGACTTTTTTCATTCGATCTTCAAATTCTCCCCGATACTTCGTCCCAGCGACTAACGCCCCCATGTCTAACATCATCAGACGTTTTGCTTTCATCTCTTCAGGTACTTCACCTAAAATGATTTTTTGAGCCAATCCTTCTGCAATCGCAGTTTTACCGACCCCGGGTTCTCCAACTAAAACAGGGTTGTTTTTTGTTCGGCGACTAAGTATCTGGATCAACCGTTTGACTTCTCTTGAACGCCCTACGACTGGATCTAATCTGTTTTCTTTGGCTAACTTAGTTAAGTCTCTAGCTAATGAATCCAACGTAGGAGTACCTTGTGTCATTGCTCGCTTTTCTTGTGGATTTCGACGGCGAATACCACCGGTACTCGTGTCCGTACCCATCGTACGTTTCAATGACTGACGAACTTTGCTCAAACTGATTCCTAAGTTGATCATGATACGAGTAGCCATGATACTCTCATCTTTTAGTAGACTAAGTAAAATATGCTCAGTCCCCACTTTTTGTGCACCCATTTTATTTACTTCGCTATTTGCCAAAGCAAAAATTTGTTTCATTCGAGGAGAATAAGGGAGAAATACACCTTTTGCATAAGTTTTCACTGTACCATAACCGACTAAATGCTCGATTTCTTCATAAATATCTTTTTCATTCAATTTCATATCTCGTAATACTTTCCCAGCAATCCCGTTGGGTTCGATCACTAAAGCCAATAATATATGTTCTGAACTTACCGCTTGATGTTTGAAGCGT
>NZ_JBIORA010000001.1:3005000-3027670 GCF_051714005.1 Enterococcus sp. AZ171
AGGAGGTGATCCAGCCGCACCTTCCGATACGGCTACCTTGTTACGACTTCACCCCAATCATCTATCCCACCTTAGGCGGCTGGCTCCAAAAAGGTTACCTCACCGACTTCGGGTGTTACAAACTCTCGTGGTGTGACGGGCGGTGTGTACAAGGCCCGGGAACGTATTCACCGCGGCGTGCTGATCCGCGATTACTAGCGATTCCGGCTTCATGTAGGCGAGTTGCAGCCTACAATCCGAACTGAGAGAAGCTTTAAGAGATTAGCTTAGCCTCGCGACTTCGCGACTCGTTGTACTTCCCATTGTAGCACGTGTGTAGCCCAGGTCATAAGGGGCATGATGATTTGACGTCATCCCCACCTTCCTCCGGTTTGTCACCGGCAGTCTTGCTAGAGTGCCCAACTAAATGATGGCAACTAACAATAAGGGTTGCGCTCGTTGCGGGACTTAACCCAACATCTCACGACACGAGCTGACGACAACCATGCACCACCTGTCACTTTGCCCCCGAAGGGGAAGCTCTATCTCTAGAGTGGTCAAAGGATGTCAAGACCTGGTAAGGTTCTTCGCGTTGCTTCGAATTAAACCACATGCTCCACCGCTTGTGCGGGCCCCCGTCAATTCCTTTGAGTTTCAACCTTGCGGTCGTACTCCCCAGGCGGAGTGCTTAATGCGTTAGCTGCAGCACTGAAGGGCGGAAACCCTCCAACACTTAGCACTCATCGTTTACGGCGTGGACTACCAGGGTATCTAATCCTGTTTGCTCCCCACGCTTTCGAGCCTCAGCGTCAGTTACAGACCAGAGAGCCGCCTTCGCCACTGGTGTTCCTCCATATATCTACGCATTTCACCGCTACACATGGAATTCCACTCTCCTCTTCTGCACTCAAGTCTCCCAGTTTCCAATGACCCTCCCCGGTTGAGCCGGGGGCTTTCACATCAGACTTAAGAAACCGCCTGCGCTCGCTTTACGCCCAATAAATCCGGACAACGCTTGCCACCTACGTATTACCGCGGCTGCTGGCACGTAGTTAGCCGTGGCTTTCTGGTTAGATACCGTCAAGGGGTGAACAGTTACTCTCACCCTTGTTCTTCTCTAACAACAGAGTTTTACGATCCGAAAACCTTCTTCACTCACGCGGCGTTGCTCGGTCAGACTTTCGTCCATTGCCGAAGATTCCCTACTGCTGCCTCCCGTAGGAGTTTGGGCCGTGTCTCAGTCCCAATGTGGCCGATCACCCTCTCAGGTCGGCTATGCATCGTGGCCTTGGTGAGCCGTTACCTCACCAACTAGCTAATGCACCGCGGGTCCATCCATCAGCGGCACCGTAAAGCGCCTTTCAAAACGAAACCATGCGGTTTCGATTGTTATACGGTATTAGCACCTGTTTCCAAGTGTTATCCCCTTCTGATGGGCAGGTTACCCACGTGTTACTCACCCGTTCGCCACTCCTCTTTTCCCGGTGGAGCAAGCTCCGGTGGGAAAAGAAGCGTTCGACTTGCATGTATTAGGCACGCCGCCAGCGTTCGTCCTGAGCCAGGATCAAACTCTCATAATAAAAGTTAGAACAATCTTTCGATTGTTAAGCTCAATTGTTTGCTAGCATATTGCTTGCTTGTTAAAAATGTTTGTTGTCTTGAATTGAATCAAGACGCCCTACACATTTGGTTTGTCTTACTTTGTTCAGTTTTCAAAGGTCTACGTGATAATTGAAACACAACTGCCTCAACTTATCGTTTGTGATTGCCGTAGCAACTTTTATATCTTAGCAAACTCTCGGATGATTGTCAACTATTTTTTAAAAGTTTTTTAACTCGTTTTTCACGAGGTCGTTTTAGCAACTCACTCATAATAACTTGTTGTTTGTTATTTGTCAATCACTTTTTTTGTTTTTTTCTTTGCGAAACTAACTTCAATCAGTGAATCACTCAAAAGCAACTTCGTTATCTTATCATGTGTTAACAAACATGTCAATCACTAATTTTAAGAATCGATTTGTTTGTTTTCCGTTCTTTCGAACAAATAATAATATACCAACATCAATTTTGAAAGTCAACTAAAAAAAGGCTGATTTATCAACATTTTTAAGAGAGTCGATCATTAAAAACAGGAAGCACAAAATCATTCGTTTTTACGTGTTTTTTCTCCTGTTTAAACTAGTTCCACCGAGATAATGTTCATCTTTTAGTTTGTTTGATCAAATTTCTTTTTTCTTACTATTGCTGTGTAAGTGTTCTCAATTTATTACTTCGTTTAAATGATGTTTCTCCTTGATTTAAATCACTTTCTATTTTTGTTTCCTCCTTTATCTTAGATTTCCACCCCTTCTACCCCCTCTTCTTCTAAAATTTTCCTTAACAAAGCGCTGCTTTTATCTATTTATCTTTTTTTTTGCTAAAATATTAAGAGTAAACACATTAATCGATGGAGGATCTATTTATGAAAATATTAATCGCAGATGACGACAAGGAAATTGTTGAATTACTTAGTATCTACGTACACAATGAAGGCTACGAAGCAGTAAAAGCCTATGATGGAAAAGAAGCATTATCAAAAGTACGAACAATCCCTGATATTGAATTACTTATTCTAGATATCATGATGCCTGAAATGGATGGCATGCAAGTAGTAAAAGAATTAAGAAAAGAATCACAAATCCCAATCATCATGTTAACAGCGAAAACGACTGATATGGATAAAATCAAAGGATTAGTAGCTGGAGCGGATGATTACGTAACAAAACCATTTAATCCTCTTGAAGTAATGGCTCGTGTGAAATCTTTGTTACGTCGCACAAAAATGCAAGTGACACCAGATCAACCGGATGTCCTAGAAGTAAATGCCTTGATCATCAATAAAGATTCCCATGAAGTCAAAACAATCGATGGAAAAGAAATCCAACTGACTGCCTTAGAATTTGGTATTCTATATCTCCTTGCAAGTCATCCTAACCATGTATTCAGTGCAGATGAGATCTTTGAACGTGTCTGGAAACAAGAAAGTATCGTTTCTGCTAAAACAGTAATGGTTCATGTTAGTCATCTAAGAGATAAAATTGAAGAAGCAACTGGTGGAGAAAAAGTCATTCAAACCGTTTGGGGAGTGGGCTATAAAATTGATGCAAGATAAAAAAGTGATCGAAAAACGACGCCGGATCAATCTGACATCTAAAGAAATCAGTGAATTATTAGCAGAAGGAATCATTACGATCATCCTTCTGCTTCTATTGAATGTAGCGATGTTGGTTATTATCAGTTCGATCATCAGTAGTTCACCTTCTTTGACAAACGCTATTTGGGATTCTAAAAATATCTTTGCCCAGCGTTTAGATAGTGATTTGTTTTGGAATGGCCGAAATTTTATTTTTCCTGTGTTCTTTCTATTAGATGTTGGTGTATTATACTGGCGATTGATTCGTCGCTACCGACAAATGCAATTACGACACATTATTAGTGAATTGCATTATATCGCTAATGGCAATTATGACCATCGTATCCCTTTCGAATTAAGTGGCGATCTTAGTCGTGTAGTCAAAAGTATCAATGGCTTAGTGGACAGTACGGTAGCGGCGATTGAAGACGAACGTAAAATCGAAAAATCAAAAGACGAACTGATTACAAACGTCAGTCATGATATTCGCACACCTTTAACATCAATTATTGGCTATTTAGGTCTTATTGAAGATGGTCAATATCAAACAGAAGAAGATCTGTTGAAATATACTCACACTGCTTATGTCAAAGCGAAACAAATGAAATCATTGGTAGAAGATCTGTTCGAGTATACCAAGGTACGTCAGCCGGCGGTTCCTGTGAATTTTTCTGCATTTGATTTGATCCAATTGATTGAACAATTGGCAGCTGATTTTGAACTAGAAGCTTCTAAAAAGGATATTCAAATTTTTGTTGAATCTCCAATCAATTCACTGATCATGGATGGTGATACCGAAAAGTTGGTTCGCGTATTCAATAATTTATTAACCAATGCCCTAAAATATGGCAAAGGAGCTACTAAAATCATCATTGAAATTGAACAACTTGGTTCAGAAGTCATCGTTGTTGTCAAAAACAATGGTGCCATGATTCCTCAACAAGCCATTGACAATCTATTTGATCGATTTTACCGTGTGGAAGAATCCCGTTCACAAGAAACTGGCGGGACAGGACTTGGTCTAGCCATTGCACAAAGTATCGTAGCATTGCACGGTGGCTATATCTATGCGAAGTCAGATCAAGATTGGACGTCTTTTATCATGCATTTCCCGCTTAAAAAAAATGAAAAGTTAGTCGGCAATCTGACAGAACATATTGACGGAAACTAAATTTTTCGCTATTCTTAGAATACAAATAGAAGAAAACAGTGAACCCAGTACATTTTATTTTTTTCAAGAGAGCTGATGGTTGGTGCAAATCAGTAAAAAATAATTTCGAAGTTCCAGTTCACCCAATGTGCCTTTCGAAATAAGAAAGGTCGGTAACAGCCGTTATCTGTTTACAAGTGCAGTCTCGATAGACTGAACTTGGGTGGTACCGCGAAACTCAAACCAGTTCGTCCCAAGATATTTCTTTGGATGAGCTGGTTTTTTTTATACAAAAAAAGGAGGAAAAGAAATGTTAGATATTAAAATGATCCGTCAAAATGTTGACTATGTACAAGAAAAATTAACGTCACGTGGCGTTAAAAAAGAAGTCTTAGCGGAGTTTGTGGAGTTAGATGAATCTCGCAGAAAATTGTTGGTTGAAAGTGAAGAATTGAAAAAATACCGTAATGATGTATCTGCTGAAATCGCCCAATTAAAGCGTAATAAAGAAGATGCAACTGCGAAGATCGCTGAAATGAAAGAAGTCGGTGGGAAAATCAAAGCACTAGACGAAGAAGTTGCACAAGTGGATGAAAAATTACAACAAATCGCTACAACTCTTCCTAATTTACCTCATGATTCCGTGCCAGTAGGTAAAGATGAAGAGGATAACGTGGAAGCTCGTCGCTGGAGTGAACCTCGTCAATTTGCTTTTGAACCAAAACCTCACTGGGAAATTGCTGAAAATCTAGGTATTCTTGATTTTGAACGTGGGGCAAAAGTATCAGGAAGCCGCTTTGTTTACTATAAAGGATTAGGTGCTCGCTTAGAACGTGCCCTTTATAATTTTATGTTAGATCAACACGTCTATGAACATGGCTATACTGAAATGATGACGCCTTACGCTGTAAATAGCCAAGCCATGTTTGGTACTGGTCAATTCCCTAAATTTAAAGAAGATGTTTTCCAATTAGCTGATACAGATTTAACTTTGATCCCAACAGCTGAAGTTCCTTTAACAAACTACTACAGCAATGAAATCTTAGCAAAAGAAGATTTACCTGTTTACTTCACTGCACTTAGCCCAGCATTCCGTTCAGAAGCAGGTAGTGCCGGTCGTGATACTCGTGGATTGATTCGTCTTCATCAGTTCAATAAAGTAGAAATGGTGAAATTCGCTGATGCAGAACATTCATATGAAGAACTTGAAAAAATGACCGCTGACGCAGAGGACATTTTGAAAAAATTACACTTACCTTACCGTGTTATGACATTATCAACTGGAGATATGGGCTTTTCAGCAGCGAAAACGTACGATTTAGAAGTATGGATCCCTGCACAAGATACGTATCGTGAAATCAGTTCTTGCTCAAACTGTGAAGATTTCCAAGCGCGCCGTGCGATGATCCGTTACCGAGATGCAGATGGAAAAATCCATTATGCACATACATTGAATGGTTCTGGTTTAGCAGTTGGCCGTACGGTTGCTGCCATCCTTGAAAACTATCAAAATGAAGATGGTTCAGTCACAGTTCCAGAAGTACTCGTGCCTTACATGGGGAACCTAAAAGTAATCAAATAAACAATAAAGCAGCTAAGTGATTCGTTGGCACGAATTGCTTAGCTGCTTTTTTATGTTCAAGAAGTTTGATTATGATTCTACAGAATAGTTTGGTGCTTCTTTCGTAATTTGTACATCATGTGGGTGAGATTCTTTCAAACCACTGCCACTCATTTGAATGAACTGTGCATCATCTCTTAATTGTTTTAGGTTTGCAGAGCCAACATAACCCATCCCTGATTTTAAGCCACCGATCATTTGGAAGAGAATGTCTGCTACGCTTCCTTTGTACGCTACACGGCCTTCAATACCTTCTGGCACTAACTTATTGGCTTCATTCGTGCCACCTTGGAAGTAACGGTCTTTTGATCCTTTTTCCATGGCGCCTAATGAACCCATTCCACGATATGTCTTGAAGCGACGACCTTGATAGATTTCAAATTCACCTGGAGATTCATCGGTTCCTGCCAACATACTACCTAACATAACCGCATGACCACCCGCTGCTAAAGCTTTGACGATATCACCAGAATATTTGATCCCACCATCTGCAATAATGGTTTTTCCATATTGGCGCGCAACTGAAGCTGCATCGTAAATGGCTGTTAATTGGGGAACACCCACACCAGCAACCACACGTGTCGTACAAATCGAACCTGGTCCGATACCTACTTTCACCACGTCAACACCTACATCGTATAACGCTTTTGTTGCTTCTGCTGTTGCTACATTACCAGCAATCAATGTTGCATCTTTAAATGTTGTGCGAATTTCTTGGATTTTACGGATTACACCTGCGCTATGTCCATGCGCCGTATCAATGACAATGGCATCTGCGCCAGCATCAAGTAAAGCTTGTGCACGTTCAAAGGTGTCGCTAGTGACACCAACTGCGGCAGCTACCAACAAACGACCATGTTCATCTTTTGCTGCATTTGGAAACTCGATTACTTTTTCGATATCTTTGATCGTGATCAAACCACTTAATCGACCTGCATCATCAACGATCGGTAGTTTTTCGATTTTATGTTGTTGTAAGATTTTTTCTGCATCTTTTAGAGAAGTGCCTACTGGGGCTGTTACTAAGTTTTCTTTTGTCATGACTTCGCTGATTTCGATATGGAAGTCTGTAACAAAACGCATATCACGGTTTGTAATGATTCCTACTAATTTGCGATTTTCCAATGTTTCGACGATTGGAACTCCACTGATACGGTATCTGCTCATTAATTCTTCAGCATCTGCGACCAAGTGTTGTGGTGTCAAGAAGAATGGGTCGATGATTACACCACTTTCAGAACGTTTCACTTTACGTACTTCGTCTGCTTGTTCGCTGATTGTCATGTTTTTATGGATGACACCTAGACCACCCTGTCTTGCCATAGCAATCGCCATTTTGCTGTCAGTAACTGTATCCATACTTGCACTGATGATAGGAATATTCAATTTGATATTTTTTGCTAATTGTACACTCATATCCACTTCGTTTGGTAACACGTGACTTTCTGCTGGTATCAATAAGACATCATCAAAAGTAAATCCTTTTTTCGTGAACTTTGTTTCCCAGTTGGACATTTTTAGTACCACTCCTCTTGTTTAGTTTATCTACTAAAATAATCGATTTTCTTTTGTAAGTCAACAACTTCTACTAATCCCTTGTTTTTTCTAAGGAACTACTCAGTGAATCCTAAAAAAAGAACGTACCAGCATAATGAAGCGTCTCCTAATGTTTGATCAAAATCAAATGTTGGTTAGCGCTTTCGTCTTACACTGCACGTTCTTTTTTCTTACTCAATATTTTTACTAAACTGAAACGAGTACACTTCAAGAAAGAAAAGATGCAATTCACTTTTTAAACATTTGCTTCGATCGATTCTTTGATCTTTTCAATTTCATTCAAATAATATAGTTTATAGGGAATGCTTAAGCCTTTTTTCTTCGTCTCTTCGTCAAGATACTTTTCATCGACATCTGTATACACAAATAAATCAGCAGCTAGTGTCTCTGGGTTTCTTGTATTATAGCTAATGAAATCCAGCTCGATTTCTGGCCCTAAAACAGACCGCATTTCTTTTTGAAACTTTTTTCCATGCCCAAGAATAAATTGTCCAGTTTTGATTCCGGCATAACCAAACAGAGGCACTCCGTCAGCATTGATAGAAAATATCCATTTGACTTTTTTCATATTCATTCACCCCTTATCGTTTAACTATCTCGCTCAACATATTTTATAACATCAGTGATCATCTCTATTATTTGATAATAACACTCTTTTATTATTTTTTATAATAATAAAAAAAACGTTTTGAGATCATGGTCGTCACTGTCAAATCAATAGAAATAAACAATAAAAAAGAGCACGTGCAGCGTAATGCTAACACATTCTCTTTTTTTTTGTTCGTCTCGTAAGTCACATAATTTCTAAGTCCAATAAATTATCTTCTTGGAACAGAAAGACTGCCAACGATGCCATATTTTTTCTTTAAATAGTAACGCAACGCAAGAGCTGCTGCACCGATGATGATGATCACCACTGGATCTAATAACGGGTTAACGATTGGTGGCAACAAGGTTGTTGCTGAAAAAGCAATGACCCAGATCAATGTCGTTCCACCCAAAATCAACAAGGTTTTACCCATTCCAGGTTTTTTACTACGATCAGCACCTGGATACTCATACTGGTAAATATACTTGTACATCAAGTAAAAGACCCATCCACCAATAGCTGAACCTAGTACAAGTGTGGTGATTCCATAAGCAGGTGTTGTTTCACGTGAAAACAATCCAGTGATTGCGATCATGACACTCAATAATCCGAGTAAGAGTAAGGTATTGTCCAACCACATCAACGTTGGTGTCGAAGAAGTTTTCACTTCAACCGGTTTATTGATGATTGCTTCTGTTCTTTCAGATACCGTTCCAAATAATTGGCGGGCTGTTTTCCCACCTTTTTGTTCGGATACTAAAACGGGTAACATCTCATGCAAAGCCGTTACTTTTTCTTCTTCTGATAAATTCGCTGCTTCTAGCGACTTTTTTAAGTCAAAAATATATTGTTGATTACGTTTTGTTAGTTGTTCTTCTAACTGCGCATTTTCTTTTACAATTTCGCGTAACTGTTCTGCTTCCATTATTTTACAGTCCTCCTTAGACGCTGACGGTTGTCACAAAAGACATTTTAACATATCACATACACCGTATGATAGCCTTTTTATACATTAAAACGGAATAACATAACGTCGCCATCTTGAACGACATAGTCTTTCCCTTCTAATCGTACACGCCCGGCTTCTTTCGCTGCGTGCATCGTTCCGTATTGGTCTAAATCTTCAAATGAGACTGTTTCTGCACGGATAAAGCCACGTTCAAAATCGGTATGGATGATTCCTGCAGCTTGTGGCGCTTTGATTCCTTTTTTGAACGTCCACGCACGAACTTCTTGTTCACCTGCTGTAAAGTATGTTGCTAATCCTAATAGGTCATACGCCGCACGAATCAATTGATCCAACCCTGACTCTTCAATGCCTAATGCTTCAAGAAACTCTGCTTTATCTTCGTCGTCAAGCTCAGCAATTTCTTCTTCTGCTCTGGCGCTAACGACAATCACTTCTGCATTTTCTTCTGCAGCAAAATTGCGGACTGCTTGAACATATTCATTCGCATCTGCATTTGCTACTTCATCTTCTGCCACATTCGCAACATACAAGATCGGTTTTGTTGTTAACAAGAATAAAGATTTAACGATTTTTTGTTCTTCTTCTGTAAATTCGATCGAACGTGCTGAACGTCCATCTTCTAATACTGGTTTGATTTTCTCTAACACCGCTAATTCAGCGACTGCATCTTTATCTTTTGTTTTTGCAATTTTTGCCACACGTGTATAGCGCTTCGTCACTGACTCTAAATCTGCTAAGACAAGCTCTAGATTGATCGTATCGATATCTGCTAAAGGATCGACACGTCCTTCTACGTGTGTGATGTTGTCATCGTCAAAACAACGAACGACATGACAGATTGCATCTACTTGGCGAATATGACTTAAAAATTGGTTTCCTAATCCTTCACCTTTACTTGCACCCTTAACGATTCCAGCAATATCTGTAAACTCAAAGGTTGTTGGTACAGTTTTCTTTGGTTTTACTAATTCTGTTAAACGTTGTAAACGCCAATCAGGTACTTCAACCATTCCAATATTTGGATCAATAGTCGCAAAAGGATAGTTGGCAGCCTCTGCTCCCGCCTTTGTAATTGCATTGAACAAAGTTGATTTTCCTACGTTGGGTAAACCCACAATTCCAGCAGTTAATGCCATAAATTCATTCACTCTTTCTCTACATTTTTTTCAAGTACTTTTTTCATTTTTTTCTCAAATTCTCGACGGGTCATCATCACGATATGACCGCAATTCATACATTTGATTTTGATATCAGCGCCCATTCGGATGATCTCCCAACGGTTCGTTTGACAAGCATGAGGTTTTTTCATTTCTACGATATCATGTAAGTCGTACATAACATAGCCTCCCTCTGTTTATTCTTCATCAAATTGAATATTTAGAATATCAAGAATTCTAGTTAAATCATTTTGTGAAAGATATTCGATTTCGATTTTACCTTTCCCATTCTTTTCTTGGATGGCGACACTTGTTCCAAATTTATCCATCAAGCGATCTTCACTCTCACGGATATAATACGGTTTTTCCTTTGCTAAACGTGGGATTTTTTTCTTTTCTTGCCCATCATTTTGATTCAGCTCGGAAACGATCTGCTCTAATTGTCGAACCGTTAGATTTTCTGTTACGACACGATTGGCTAATTTTAATATCAATTGTTTATTTTTTAATCCAAGTAACGTACGAGCTTGTCCCATAGATAATCGTTGATCTTGGACCATTTCTTTCACTAAATCAGGCAATGTCAATAAACGCAAATAGTTTGCGATATAAGGACGACTTTTCCCTAAACGACTTGCGACTTCAGCTTGTGTCAACTTTAAGTTCTTCATCAACATCTCGTAAGCTTCTGCTTCTTCTAAAGGATTCAAGTCTTCACGTTGTAAGTTTTCTAAAACTGCAACTTGCATCATCGCTTCTTCGTCGAAATCTCTGACAATTGCAGGAATCGTTTCTTTGCCAGCTAACTTAGACGCCCGGAAACGACGTTCACCTGCGATGATCTCATAACCTTTCACCGACGAACGACGAACAATGATCGGTTGAAAGACACCGGAGTACTCGATCGAGTTCGCTAATTCTTGCAATGATACTTCTTCAAATGTTTTACGTGGTTGATACGGATTAGGACGCAATTCGTTTAGTGGCAACTGAATGACAGTTTCATCTTTCACGTTGACTGTTTCTAAATTTTCCAAATCTTGAAACAGCGCGTCGATTCCCCGGCCTAGTCCTTTACTTTTCTTCACGATCGACCACTTCCTTTGCTAATGCTTGATACACTTCAGCGCCTCTGGAACGCGGATCATAATCAATGATAGGTTTTCCATGACTTGGTGCTTCTGACAAACGAATGTTTCGAGGAATCACTGTGTCATACACTTTTTCACGGAAATACTTCCGTACTTCTTCCACCACTTCATTCCCTAGATTCGTTCGAGCGTCATACATCGTCAATAATACCCCTTCGATTTCCAATTCAGGGTTGAAGTGTTTTTGTACCAAGCGAACAGTATTCAGCAATTGACTTAACCCTTCTAACGCATAGTATTCACACTGCACAGGGATCAAAATCGAATCACTTGCAGTAAATGAGTTGATGGTTAGATGACCTAAAGATGGCGGGCAATCAATTAAAATGTAGTCATACTGATCGTTGACTTCAGCCAGTGAACTTTTTAAACGTGATTCTCTTGCCATCATTGAGGTCAATTCAATTTCCGCTCCCGCTAATTGAAGAGTGGCAGGCACAATACTCAAGTTTTCATGTTCAGTAGCAATTGTCGCTTCAGCAATTGGTAACTCATTGACTAATACATCATAAATATCTTGTGTCACATCAGGTTTACGAATGCCTACTCCGCTAGTGGCATTTCCTTGTGCATCCATATCTACAAGCAACACTTGTTTACCTAAACTTGCTAAACAAGCACCTAGATTTACAGTTGTCGTTGTTTTACCAACGCCGCCTTTTTGATTTGCAACGGATATAATTTGTGCCATCTCTTCTCCTCCTACTTGATTGGTTGCTTATTCGGCAACCCAGGTTTTCTTGGATACTTCTTCGGTGTTGGTTTCTTCTTCTGTATAATCAGAATGTGGCGTTTGTCCGAGATTTTAGGTAGTTCAATTGCTTGCTCTCCGATAAATTTACCACCTAATTGCGCAATCGCTGGTTTCGCTTCTGCCAATTCTTCTTCGCTTTTCGCAGCTTTCAGTGCATAGAAATAGCCCTCTTGTTTCACTAATGGTAAACACAGTTCCGTCAATACATTCAAACGTGCCACTGCACGAGCAGTCACAAAATCAAATGATGCACGGAATTGCGGATTTTGCCCAAATGTTTCTGCACGATCATGATAAAGAGATGCATCGATTTCTAATTGATTCGTTAACTCAGTTAAAAAAGTGATTCGCTTATTCAAGGAATCAACAATCGTTATTTGTAACTCAGGAAAAGCAATTTTTAAAGGAATACTTGGGAACCCAGCTCCTGAGCCGACGTCACATAAAGTCAGGCCAGTTGAAAAATCAACATCAAATGCCAACGTCAATGAATCATAAAAGTGTTTTAAATAAACTTCTTCTCGATCAGTGATCGCCGTCAAATTCATTTTTTCATTCCACTCCACTAATAAATGAAAATAACGGTCAAACTGCGCCATTTGCTTATCCGATAAATGAATGTCTTTTTCTGCCAAGACTTGGCGAAATTCTTCTGGTGTCATAATTTTTCCTTTCATTGTGAAACAGCTAATTGTTTCACAGAATCTCTTCCTACTTTAACGCAAAATGAGTCGAGTTGCAATCTTTCTATATATAAATTTAAAGGAGGTTATGCCAAATTCGGAAGTAGGTAAATTCTTGTTCTACAATAAAAAAATAATCCGCCCTCGGACAACACAAAAAGAGTGTGCTGCCCATTGCTCACACTCCTTTATTTTCTATTATTTAGTTAGACAACAATCACTTCTCAATAGTGCTTTTATCGATCGTTCACTTTTGTAGCAAGGGTTAGAACAATTGATTCGCTAATTCTTTGTCACGTGCCACCATTTCATTGATTTTTTGGGTGATTTCATCGGCGAGTGTTTGAAACTGTTCTGACATCTGATCGATCTGCCGGATTTTATCTCTAAATTCCTGTGTTGGCTCATCGACAATCTCCCATTTTGTACAATTAACTTCGGCTAATGTTTCAATTACCTCGTTGTACGTCAAATGTGGGGTATAATTGCGTACTCTTCCCAACCAGTCATTCCATAACTCTTTCAACTCCGTGATCCCGTTTTGGTAAATCACGCGAACATTGCTCATCGCCTCATCAAATTTACTTGCTGCGGTCCGTACTACAGCAAATGCTTGGCTATCCTCTAAATAAATTTTTTCTGATTGAGAAAGTCCGCCGCCACTTGCAGTCAGCTTCTTACCTAACTCTTTTAAGGTCAAGAATTCTTTGATTTGAACCTTGAGCCACTCATTTTCTTCTTTCACACGCTTGATTTCATCTAGCGTATGCTCGCCACTGACTGCTAGTAGTTTGATCATTGCTTCGTTTTCCAAAAGTGTTTGTTGCCACAAAGTTGGGGCTAACAAGATCCCCCCATTGCCATCGACGTATACGATGATCTGTCCATGCTTATCGATATAATTTCCCTCTTCATCTGTTCTGAATTGATCCAGCGAATGTCCAAATGTTTCCCAGCCCGAATTATCGATTCCAAAACTATTGATTGGAAGCATCCCTTTCCCACCAGTGAAAAGCCCACTCGTGACGACATCCGAAGTGTCGTAGATATTGATCAGGGTACCGTTGTGATTATCGAATAAGGCTTGTGCAAGCCCTGGTCCTGCCGCGCCGTACGTCACACTGTCATAACCATTGATCGCTGCGACAAAAAGTGCTTTAGCGCCACCTAACGAGTGCCCAGTCGTTGAGATCGTATAGCCATCTGATTTGGGATACTGCTTTTCAATTTCATGGGCATAGTTCAAGGCAGAAGCAAATGCTCCATTTGAGTGTTTATTACTTCGACCAATTTCCTCAAGGTTAGTATACCAATCTTTGAGCGAAGTCGTGCCAGCGTAAGCAATCGTAAGGTTTTTGGTGATGACGGAGTCAGGGAAGCCAGGTACTTTTTTTAATTGCTCTTCATTGTACCCAAGATATTCCTCTTTTATTTTAGCAACTACCATTGCTTGCATACTATTTTTCTTTGGCTTAGATTCATTACCGATTTTTTCTTTATTTGTATCTACTGTTTTTATGACTATATAAGGGATTTCTTTTACTAGATGATTTACTTTTATCAATCCATCTTCAACTTTATACACAGAATCAGATAGCCACCTATTTTGATCCATCAATCTATCCCTCCTTCGTAATAGATAATTTGTTCATCTGCCATAATCGAATTAATTTTTTCTTTTCTTTTTGTAATATAATAAGGACCAGTTCCAGTGCTATCAGAAATCATGTATATAGGTTTATTTGTTTCTGCGGAAATAGTACTTAAACTTACTTCCTCCTCATATACTCCATTAACAGTGAAATAAATGGTCAAAAAATTCATCGGACTCACTGAATATCCAGTAAATTCAATTTTAGTTATCTCCTTATATTCTCTGACCTCTAACAATGCTTTCAAATATTCTTCCGTGGTCATTTCACCTTGTCCGCAGTCATACTTTCTGAAAATTTCTTCTTCTTTCTCCCGATTGTTTACATAGAGACGATAATTGTTATACACATAATTTGCCAGATCCTTCTGTATTTCCAGCAATTCTTGAAGATCTTCTTCTCTTTTATCCATGTAGATCTTTCCTCCGATTCCTCCTAAGATAATGATCACTAATACACCTAACCAAAGCCGTTTGTTCATAGATCCTCCTTTCAGTTAGCTACTATTTTTGTCAATGCTTCACAATAAGATACGTATATTTCATTTTATTCTGCGATCACATTTCAATATTAAGTTATTTTATGTATACTTATAGAGAGAAAGACAAGTGTTGTGACGTATTTTTTTATAAAGTTAATCTCAATTGATTATAACAAAAATAAGGAGGTTTTTTAGATAGAAAATAAAATTAAAATGTTATTTTTAAAATTTTTAATGCTACTTTCTTGCCTGCTTTTTTCTCGATGGTTTTTCATGCGTTATCTCTATTATTATTCTATTACGCTTTTTCCACCATCTGGCCCTGTCGATTTTTGGGTTCCTTTCTTCTTAGTGATAATCATTACGTTATTCCTTTATGTCAGTCTTCACTGTGCTTTTACAAGAAACATCTATCGGGAATAGCTGGTCTTTTTTTCTTTGCTGTACATCACCTTTCTTATTTATCTACTTTTCTTAAAAAATATCGGGATACGAGGCGTAGAATTTCAGCTATTTTCGTGGGTGAAGGATTTGATTTATGGAGATCCAATGATTGTTCTGTTTAATATTTTACTGTTTCTACCTTTAGGCTGGATTTTACCAGTAAGTTGGAAGAATACTATCTTAGTCCTTTCAGCTGTCTTAGGCGTTGAATGGATCCAATATTTCTTTTACCTAGGTATTTTTGATTTAGGGGATGTTTTTATAAATACTTGTGGGTTTCTTATTGGTGCATGTATAAATAGGTGGCTGATCAGTCGATGGGATATTCAGGTTTCTTCTTTTTTACATAAATAATTTACTCTATGTTCTTGCTAACAAAAAAAGAGCCAACGAATCAATCATTCGTCGGCTCTTTTTTTGTTTAGTGCTTTATTTAAGCAGATGTTTCCACTTTCGCAATCTTCCCTTGTTCGATGTAGACCATCAAGATGCTTAGGTCCGCTGGATTGACACCGCTGATGCGGCTTGCTTGTGCGATGGTTTCTGGACGGATTTTTTGAAGCTTTTGTTTTGCTTCCGTTGCTAATCCGTTGATCGCAGCGTAGTCAATGTTTTCTGGGATGCGTTTGGCTTCCATCCGTTTTAGTTTTTCTACTTTTTCTAATGCTTTTTTGATGTATCCTTCGTATTTTAGTTGAATTTCAACTTGCTCGATTTCTTTACGTGTTAACTCCGCATTTTCTGGAATAAATCGTAATAGATCGGCATAGGTGATTTCTGGGCGACGCAAGAAATCACTTGCTAGCACACCATCTTTTAATGGTGCAGCATTTAATTCTGATAAAAAGGCTTGGACTTCTGCTGTCGGTTTGATACGAACGTTCATCAAACGTTTGATTTCTTGTTCAACTGCTGCTTTCTTTTTCAAGTAAGCAGCATATTGATCTTCTTTTACTAAACCGATCTGGTGACCCATTTCCGTTAGGCGTAGATCAGCATTATCATGACGAAGAAGTAAACGATATTCTGCTCGGGACGTCAGTAAGCGATAAGGTTCATTCGTTCCTTTTGTGACTAAATCATCGATCATGACACCGATATAGCCGTCACTACGTTTGATGACTAATGGCTCTTTTCCTTGAACCTTCAATGCTGCATTGATTCCTGCAATCAGCCCTTGTCCCGCTGCTTCTTCATATCCACTTGTCCCATTGGTTTGACCGGCCGTATAAAGATTTTCTACGACTTTCGTTTCTAATGTTGGACGTAACTGGTGTGGTTCGACCACATCGTACTCAATGGCATAGCCCGTACGCATCATTTCTGCTTTTTCTAATCCAGCAATCGAATGCAACATATCCACTTGGACGTCTTCTGGAAGTGAAGTTGAAAGCCCTTGAACATACACTTCTTCTGTATTCAATCCTTCTGGTTCTAAAAAGAGTTGATGACGTGGTTTGTCTGCAAAACGGACGATTTTGTCTTCGATCGATGGGCAGTAACGTGCGCCGACGCCTTCAACGATTCCTGTAAACATTGGTGCGCGGTGAAGATTGTCACGAATGATTTGATGGGTCGTTTCACCTGTATAAGTCAACCAACAAGGTTCTTGTTCTAAGTTATAGGCACTGTCCGGTGTGGCAAAGCTAAAATGATTTGGCTCCTTGTCTCCCGGTTGTTCTTCTGTAACAGAGTAATCGATCGTACTTGATTTCACACGTGGAGGCGTTCCGGTTTTAAAACGATCAATGGCAAAACCTAATTCTTTTAAGTGATTGGCTAAACCAATTGATGGTTGTGAGTTATTCGGACCAGATGAATATTTTAATTCACCGATAATAATCTCACCACGTAATGCGGTACCTGCAGTGATAACGACTGCTTTTGAACGATAGCTTGCACCGGTTGAAGTGACTACACCATGACAAACCCCATCTTCAACGATCAATTCTTCAACGATTCCTTGTCTTAGTGTCAAATTCTCTTCTTTTTCAATTGTATGTTTCATTTCACTGGCATAGGCATGCTTGTCTGCTTGTGCACGTAATGCTCGGACAGCAGGTCCTTTCCCAGTGTTCAACATTCTCATTTGAATGTATGTCTTATCAATATTCTTACCCATTTCGCCGCCTAGTGCATCAATCTCGCGTACGACAACGCCTTTAGCTGGACCGCCGACGGAAGGGTTACATGGCATAAATGCCACCATATCTAAATTGATCGTTAATAGTAACGTTTTTGACCCCATACGTGCAGCAGCCAAAGCGGCTTCTGAACCAGCATGTCCTGCACCGACAACGATCACATCATATTCTTCTGCTTGATAATGATTCAAGAACTGTTCCTCCTTTATTTTCCAAGACAAAATTGACTAAACAATTGTGTGATCAGTTCATCTTGGACACTATCTCCTACGACTTCACCAAGGTAATCCCAACAGCGAGTCATATCCATTTGAACTAGGTCAACAGGCATACCCGCATCGATTCCTGCGATCACTTCTTGTAAAGAGATGGCCGCTTTTTCGAGCAAGGCAATATGACGGGTATTGGATACATAAGTTGCATCTCTTTCGCCAATTTGCCCGCCAAAGAACAACTCAGAGATGGCCGTTTCTAATCGGTCTAATCCTTCATTATTGGCAACCGAAACAGCGAATACTGGTTCATCCTCGATCAATGATAAAAGCTTGTCTTCCTCTAATTGTTTCGGTAAATCAGTTTTATTCAATAGAATGATCCGTTTCAATCCTTTTGTTGCTTCCAACAACTGTTCATCTTCAATCGTCAACGGCTCGCTTTGATTCAAGACAAGTAAGATCAATTCAGATTCTGCCAAAGCTTTACGACTACGAGCAACACCGATTTGTTCCACGATATCTTCTGTTTCCCGAATACCTGCTGTGTCGATCAGTTTCAACGGTACGCCACGAACATTGACGTATTCTTCAATCACATCTCTTGTCGTTCCCGCAATATCTGTCACGATGGCTTTTTCTTCTCGTAATAAATGGTTCAGTAAGCTTGACTTACCAACGTTTGGACGACCGATGATGGCCGTACTTAATCCTTCTCGTAAGACCTTGCCTTGTTGTGATGTTGCTAAAAGAACTTCGATGCGTTGTTGGATCATCTGCGCTTTTTCTAATAGAAGTTTTGTCGTCAATTCTTCGACATCATCATATTCAGGGTAATCGATATTCACTTCGACTTGTGCTAATGTCTCTAAAATTTCTTGTCGAAGGGAACGGATCAATGCAGACAGATTTCCATCTAATTGGTTCAACGCGACCCCCATCGCCTTGTCTGTTTTCGCACGGATCAGGTCCATGACTGCTTCAGCTTGGGATAAATCAACTCGTCCATTTAAAA
The DNA here is from genome assembly GCF_051714005.1 of Enterococcus sp. AZ171. NCBI lineage: Bacteria > Bacillati > Bacillota > Bacilli > Lactobacillales > Enterococcaceae > Enterococcus > Enterococcus sp. AZ171. Next base: position 3,023,732 of record NZ_JBIORA010000001.1, read on the forward strand.
AGGCACGCTTTGTAAATTCTCCTGGCTCTGCTAAACGTGCGCCTTCTCTTAATAGAAGCTGTAAAATTTGATTGACGACAACGATGCCCCCATGGCAATTGATTTCTACAACATCTTCTCGGGTAAATGTTCGTGGTGCGCGCATGACGGATACCATGACTTCATCGACTAATTGTTCACTTTTGGGATCGACGATATGCCCATAATGAATCGTATGACTAGGAACATCCAACAACTGTTTATTGCCACTTTGATAGACTTTATTGGCAATGGTCAACGCTTGATCACCGCTTAAACGCACAATACTTATCGCCCCTTCACCTGGTGGCGTAGAGATTGCTGCAATCGTATCAAATTCTAAGGTTATTTCAGCCATTTTTTCACTTCCTTTTTCATTTTACGCACAAAAAAAGTGCCCACTTCACCCTTTGCAATAAATGGTGAACTTCGCACTTTGACTGCTTGTTCTGTTTAAATTCTGGTCATAGACTATCATATCTAATTCTAGTAATCAAGCTTTTTTATTTATTTTTATGAGAGTCACTAATCAATCTTAAACTTTTTCTGCACAGGGTTCTTTTGACTGAAACTATCATTAGATCACTCTCTATAGAAGTAAATCTACTCTTATATCTTTATCTTTGTTCCAAAAAACGTTACACTTAAATGGTAACGGTATCTACATACTTTTTCTTTACCGAAAGGAGCAAAAATTATGGCCCAATTTAAGCCTAGTGCAGTAGACGGAGTAGATGATCCACGAATCAATGAAGTGGTGTTATCGACAGGGAATATCAATCAAAAATATATCGTCAGAGATATCGTATTTGTCGCAGAATGTATTGAAGGAGACTTATTCGACCCTACATTCAATAGTGATGACATGTTCTTGACAACAAAACAAAAATTAAAAAAGAAAGTGTTAGATTATGGCGCAAATGCAGTCATCAATTGTCATTTTGAATATCAACAAAAACCCCGAGATGGCAAACAGATCATCGAACTTTTTGCTTACGGTACCGTGATCCAATTTGTCCAAACAACGATTGGCTGATCACAAAAAAACGTGCAGAGCTTTCGCTCTGCACGTTTTTTCTACCAAAGTAAAGACTACCATCGTATACTCCGATAAGAATGATTTCTAATAAAATATACTTTGTTTGGAAAAGTTTGTCAATCTGATCGCAAGATTTTGGTTCTTCTCTTCGTAATCGCTAGCTAGCTGGTTCGACAACTAAGTAACGATATGGTTCATCACCTTCTGAGTGGGTTTGTACTCCCTCATGTTTACTTAATGCCGCGTGGATTTGTTTGCGTTCAAACGCAGGCATCGGTTCTAAAAATACAGGATGTCCCGTACGCAAGACTTTTTCTGCGGTGCGCTCAGCTAAACGTTGGATGATCTCTTGTCGTTTTTCACGATAGTTGCCCACGTTTACCACGACAGAGAGTTTATTACCGGCTACTCGATGAATGAACACTTGCGCCAAATATTGCAAAGCATTTAACGTTTTTCCATGTTTGCCGATCAACAGACCTTGTTTATCCGTTTCTAAATGGAAGACGATCAAGTTCGCTTCTCGTGTCATTTTTACTACAGCTGGTGCATTTAGTTGCTGGGAGATCTCAGTGAGATAGGTTGCTAATTCCGATAAAGCTGCTTCGTCACCTAATTCACTTTTTTCTTCAATCAAGTCCTCAGGTTCGATTTCACCCGTATCTTCTGTTTGAACAGATGTTTCTTCCAACACTTCTTCTACGGTTTCTTCGATCGTTTCAGAGACAACTTCGCTGATATTCGGTTCGATTGAAAGTTTGGCATTTCTTTTTCCCATTCCGAGAAATCCTTTTTTTCCTTCATCAAGTATCTCAATAGCGACTTGCTCTTTTGCTAGTCCTAACTCATTCAATCCAATTTCAACAGCTTCATCTACGGTTGCAGCTTCATAAATCGGCATTTGCATTCCCTCCCTTATTTTTTACGTTTTTTCTTAGGACTTTGTGCCTTACGCAAAGCACGTTCTTTTTCACGGATACGTTGTGCTTCTTCTTCACGCTCACGTTTGATTTTAAATGGATTATTGATCAATAGTGTTTGGAACACTTGGAAAGCATTTGATACTACCCAGTATAATGAAAGTCCACTGGCTAAATTGACCCCCATAACTAAGATCATCACTGGCATCGCAAAATTCATGACTTTCAATGAAGCGTTCGATTCCACTTGGCTCATGCTTGATAAATACGTACTTGCAAATGTAAAGATGGCAGCCAACACTGGTAAAATAAAGGTTGGGTCAGCGTTCCCTAAGTTCAACCATAAGAAGTGACCTTGACTCAACGCAGGAACACGAGAAATTGATTGCCATAAAGCCATTAAGATTGGCATTTGTACTAATAAAGGCAAACAACCTGCATATGGATTTACACCATTTTCAGCATATAACCGTTGTTGTGCTTCTCTTAACTTACTTTGTGTTTCAGGATCTTTTGAACTATATTCTTGTTGGATCGCTTTTAGTTTTGGTTGAAGTTCTTGGGTCTTACGCATACTTTTTGTTTGGAAATGCATTAATGGTAATAAAATTACGCGAATGATGATCGTGAATAAAATGATCCCGATCCCAACATTTCCAAATGACAATGCTTTAATCGCTTCTGCAAAATAATAAACAATGTAGCGATCCCAAATTCCTGTACTTTGTGCGCTGACTTCTCCAGTTCCACAACCGGATAAGACGATGATCAGACCGACAAGTCCGGCCATCAAAAGTAAACGTTTGTATTTCTTCACTTACTCTTTTCCTCTCTGTCGATTATTTTTGCAAGCTTTAAGACATGGACTAAGTTGGAGCGAATCTCATCGTAAGTCAGTCCTTTGATGCTTGGTCTAGCAATCACAATAAAATCTAATTCCGGCTCGATCTCTTCTTTCAATGAATAGATCGCCGCACGGATTTTTCGTTTTACTTCATTGCGACATACAGCGTTTCCGACTTTCTTACCTACAGATAAGCCAACACGAAAATGCGGTTGTTCCTTCTTTTCTAAACGGTACACGACAAACTTACGGTTAGCAAAGGAAGCGCCGGTTTGAAACACCGCTTGGAACTCTCGTTCTTTTTTCACTCGATACGCTTTTTTCATTCGTTTTCTTTCCTTTTCTATCTCTCACTTACGCTCCCAATCATACCATATTTCCTATAAGTCTTTCACCTTTTCCTCTAAAAAAGGGCATAAAAAAAACCACTGTAACCCCAGTGGTCTAAGCTGAAAGAACTTTTCTTCCTTTACGACGACGGCTAGCTAAAACACGACGTCCATTTTTAGTACTCATACGTTTACGGAATCCGTGAACTTTTTGACGTTTACGTTTATTTGGTTGGTATGTTCTTTTCATCTTGTTCCACCTCCAGAAATTCTTATCTACATGTACATGAATTAAACACAGACATACTTTGATAGTATAACGAGTACTTAGGTGATTTGTCAATATAAAAAAAAGCTTTTATTCGAAAATAATTCTCTCATTTTATCCACAACGGTATTTTTCGCGCTGTGTTTTCAATGTGGATAAAGTTATACACAGAAGTTTTCCACAGTAATTTACCCTTGGTTTTTACACAGAATAAACAGCTGAAAATAAGTAATCCACAATTTCATAATTTCCTGTGCATTAATTTCTGTAAGTACTGTCATTATTACTTTTTTTATCCACAAACCACTGGGTAAATCTCTAGTTTTGTACCACTTATCCACCTGTTGATTACTCTTGTGGATATCTTTTTTTCCTCCCTGTGTTTTTCTTCTTTTTTTTTCTTCTGGATAATGTGGATAATTGTTATAAAAAATTTTTTTCTTTTCTTTCTGTGGAAAACTTTTGTAAAAAATGCTAAATTAGTACTAGCTATTTACTTTTAATGAAGGAGGAGGCCTTGT
>NZ_JBIORA010000002.1:0-7010 GCF_051714005.1 Enterococcus sp. AZ171
TCGGAATATAAGAAAAATCGTGGTTCTGACAATTTGAAATATGTTCTTTTTGGTCTTGCTCAACTTTATAGCGGTGGTGCTTCTGTTAGGAATTGGGACGAGTTAGAAAAGATTGGGCAAAACGCTTTAAAGGATGTGGATTTCGATTCTATGGCTGAATTTATTGCTGAAACACAATATTCTTATCGTTTTACTTTGTTTGGTTATAACTTGATCATGGATAGTCTTCGAAAGGGTTACACGATTGAAGATAAAAACTATTTTGATTCTGGTGGCTTTTATAAGACTTTGAACGGTGCGAGTATAAAAGCAAATGAAGGTTTTTATATCGATGTTGCGAACTTATTTAAGGCTAAAGTGGTTTATTTAACTGCTATGCCTGTTGATGGTGGTTATCGATTAGACCCAGATGGTAGTTTGTATGTTAATGAAATTCGATTAACTGTAGAATCTTCTGATTATGCTAAATATAAGCCTTCAATTTCTTATGTAAGTTCTCCGACTTCTGAAAACTTCCAAGCCCTTCCGGTTTTAAATAGTAATGCGGATTCTGTTGTTTATTCAATGACTACTAAAGGATCAGCAAAAGATATTTCTTATTTGAAAGTTTCTAAAAAATATGATGAAAGTGATTTTCCTTTAAGTGCTCTTGCTCAATTAAAAATTACTGTTCTTTTAGGGAATGATTCTAGAACGCAAAGTATTTCAGGCTCTGGGGTGATTTCTGACGTTTCTGAGGGCGGTGTTTTGTATTTTGATCCTAAGTTTAATTTTGATTCTGAAAGTGGAATTGTTGACGGAAATCTAGTTAAAAAATCTACTGTTAATTCTCCTGTTACTGATGATTCTGATGGTGATTCTGATGATGGCGGTGGCGGTGGAATATTAGATTTTTTAAGTAAATTACTTGAATTACTTGGTGATTTGTTTGGTGGCTTTTTTGATAAGTTGATTGATTTTCTTGCGAACAATTTTATTACTGACCTTCTTAAAAAGTTATTTGATGGTCTTTTCAGTTTCATTATTCCTGATTTTGATGGGATACAAAATAGTTTTAGTGATTTTGTTGATAATTTTAAAGCTAAATTTCAATTTGTTTTTCAGATTAAAGATTATTTAGATTCTCTTTTTTCTAGTGAAAAATCGTTATATGACTTTTACATTGTCTATCGTGGGGAAAAGCTATATCCATTTCCTAAGTCTAGATTTGAAACGATTGTTCCTGTTTTTCGAAACGTAGCGAACATTTTTGTATTTTTATGGACGTGTATCATAATTTATAAACGTTTTGTAGGGGAGGGTGATGCTATTGCTACTTAAGGCAATCATTGATTTTTTGTTGGGGATTTTGAACTTCATTATTGGTTTATTTCCTACAATGAAATTCCCTGAAAGTGATAGTTTGGATTTTGCTTCTTTTGGTAATGTTTTGGCTTATTTTGATACGATTGTTAGTTTTAAGCTTATTCTTTCGTGCATTGCAGCTGTTTTTATCGTTGATAATTTAAGCTTTCTTACACGTATTCTAAGATTTATTTTGAGCAAATTCTCGCTTGGTTAATATTTTTTTTCGCGGAGCGCATGGGAGCTACGCACCCCGCGCACGCGAAAAAAATATAACCTGCGAAATTGCTCAAAATAATTTTGAAAGGTGGATAAAGTAAATTGAAACGTGAATTTGAGATTTTGACGAATCAAAATGTATTTGTTAAGTTGTTTCGATTTTTAAAATGTAAAATCAAAGATTTGTTTGATCGTGAAGAGCGTAAAAGATTTAAGATGTATGGTTTAACCATTTTTGCAGGGATGCAGGGTAGTGGGAAAACAATGAGTTTAGTTGAGCAATTAGAAAGGATTAGAAAGAAGTATCCTGATGTAGTGATTTGCACGAATTTTGGTTATATCCATGAAGACGTCTCTCTTGATTCATGGGAACAGATTTTGACTCTTCGCAATGAAGCGGGGATAGTGTTTGCGATTGATGAGATACAGAATGAATTTGATGTTTATGATACTCGGAATTTCAGTTCTCGTGTTCTTGCGGTTGCGACGCAGCAACGAAAACAACAGATAAAAATATTTGGTACGAGTCAACACTTTAGTCGTGTGACGAAGCCTTTACGTGAACAAACCTTTGAAGTGGTTGAATGTTACACTGTGGGCGGTTGGTGGACGTTCCAACGGTGTTTTAATGCGAAAGACTATGAAGATACTATTGGGCGTCCAGAAGCTCGTAGAAAGCTCCACAGGAAGTGGAGGCGTAATTTTGTACAAACGAAAAAGATCCGTGAGTTATACGATAGTTATGCGGTGATTAATAAGATGATTGCGGCTGAAAAGGAGCATAAAAAGTGATAGAGAACATTACGTTTTTAATTTTAATGTTTGCGTTGGCTTTAGTACCGAGCATGATGAAGGAATAGATATATATGGCGCTGTCAATTATAAATGTCTGACTAAGCGGAGCGAGGGAATTTATGCATTGACAGCTACAAACGATATCCCAGACCCTTAAATTTCTCTCTTTGGTATGAAATGCCGAAGAGAGGTGCCTACCGGCGAGGGTGCCCCTCGAGAACGAGGGGGTGGGGAGTTGATGGTTAAGAAAAAAAAGATCCCTTGCATACACGAACAAGGGACTAAAAAAAAACAAAAGATTAAAGATTATAGGTTGAGATAGATTATTCTCTCATGTAATGCAACTATCATAAGGAAAACTGATTTTTGGGTTTAAGAGTGTGTATGATTTTATCTTATTTTAGTTTTTTTTAGTTTTTTTATTTTTTTCTATTTTTTCTAGGTTTGGAAAAAAATAATTGTCCCTTGCATACACGAACAAGGGACTAGAAAAAAACAAGATTTGATATCAGCTAGATGGTTTTTTTAGATATGGAATACAAAAAAACAAAAAAAGGCGTGTATGTGATTATATTATTTGTTTTATTTTCTTTGTTTTTGATTTTATCTTTTTTTATTTTTTTTAAAATTTTTAGGCATTTAGACTTCATAAAAAATAGCCTTGCATTGCAAGAAGGCCAGTGATAAAGTTTAAGTGTCGAATTCAAACTAAATATCAGAAAGGCAACTTGTAACGTAAGACTATCTTTTTTATGTATGCATTAGGGGCATACGTCTTCATATCTACGAGTTAAGGGTATATGAGAAATGAAAAAAAATCAAGAAGAAATTACTTCAGAAAATTTAAATAATGAAAATTTAGGTGTTCGAGATCGGGAAAAAAGAATAACGCTTAATGAGTGGGAAAAATTAACCGCACCCTCTAACAGGCGGTTAAATGTACATAATACGTACACCTCTATTAAAATGCAGTGGTCAATAGACAGAATCACTATTGTTGGAAAGCTTAAAGAAAATATTTGGTATCATACTGATAACGGAACTATTTTAGTTAATTTTGAACAACTTATGCGTTTGAATGAAAATAATGGTTTTCTCGAATCAGTTGGCCAAAATTCTTGGAAATTATGTGATCATTATGGTGAAAATATTGCTTTTATTGAGATGCTTAAGTTCCAAAAAGGTTACGGACGTATTGATTTTAATCCAAATAAAATTGGAGAATTTCTTTCTGGTAGCATGAAAAATTTTATTCATGATTTATTTTTAGAACCCCATTTTTCACGTGCGGATATAGCTTGCGATATTATTGATGTTCCAGATGAATTTATAACTCAATATAGAGTTGTTGATCCTGTTTCATTTAAACCTATTTATGGTCGTTCTGGTGCCCTTGAAACAGCCTATTGGGGTAGTCGTTCAAGTGAACGTCAAATACGTATGTATAATAAAAAATTAGAGCAACAAAATAAGAAGAAGGTTGTTCCTGATGAAGTTAATACTTGGTGGCGTTTAGAGTTACAATTAAGACGTGCTAAAGCTAATGAGTGGCATAATATTGTTAATGAAAGTCTTGATAGTTTTTGTTCTCCCCATTATTTTCCCCCAACAGTTAAACCTTTAGATAGAGTTATGATATATGGGTTACTTTCTAATCACGAAATGTGGGGGCAAATTGATAGAAGAGTGAAATACAGATTAAGAGATATTCTTAAAAATGTTACTGAAAATGATGAACTTACTCAACATTTAAAGGAAAGTTTTTCAGAGAGTGCTGATGAATTAAAAAAAGAACTCGATACTTGGTTACTTGGTTTAGACGTTAGTGGTAAGTAAAAAATGAAATCCAATTTTGGGTTTCGTTTTTTTTTGAGTAAATTAATCTTTTTTATTTATTGTATATTTTTCATGGGGTATTTTGTGTGATTGAAATTTATGACATATCTGAATTTTATAAATTAGGATTTTCTTTTTTTGATTTATTTGATTACACGTTTTTTTTATTTCTTTTGAATAGAGATGGATATGTTTTATATAGTCCTGTTGATATTTCGATATATGATATAAATAAAATTTTTTGTTTTAGTGTAAAAATATTATATTAGGGATGATATTTTTGGAAAATGTATTATTGAAATTATTTAATGAATTTGATGATTTATATCAATTATTTATTATTCAGAATTCTTTTTTACAATTGTTATTATTATCTTTAGTTTTTTTTATTTTATATTTTATTTATTTGATTATATATTCTATCTTTATGGCTATTATTAATATATTTTTTGATATTTCTTTAACAGGAAGACAAAGAAAATATAATAGATTAGTTAAATCTGCTTTAAAAAAACAAAAAAAGGTTATACATGAAAATTATAAATCAGGAAAAACAGATTCTAAGGATTTCAAAGAAATTTATAATAAGACAAAATGATTTTATAATGTTTTTTGAAGACAAAATAACTTTGAAGAATATAGCATAAAACCCAACCCACTTTAGTAGGTTGGGTTTTATATGCACTTTAGGTTTTATAGGCTAGATAGCAACTTGCTTTTTTTGTTGCTGTTTTTATTATATTTTATTTTGGCTTTTTATTTTTTTGAGTTTCTATTTTTAGTATATTGATTTTTTTAATTTTAGTGAAAAGTAAATAGTATTTTTGATTTTATTGTTTTTATATATTATAATTGGATTGTGGAAACGAAATGATTTGGAACAATATAGCACAAAACCCAACCTATTGCAGTAGGTTGGGTTTTTTTATGCACTTATTGTGGATTATAAGCGTGTGGGTTAGAAAGCAACTTGCTTTTAGTTATCTTCTTTCTCGTCTAACCAGTGAGAAACTAGGGTGTTTACTAGAGCCACAAATAGTGGAGCGATAACTAACGAAATGATTTGGTAAAACAATATAGCCACCCCCTTTTGGGGCAAGTCGCCTTTTTCATTATACTTTATTTTTTATTATTTTTGTTTGGTTTTTGAACATGCTGTATGTGTTAATATTAATAGAAAAAAGCTCTTTTTGAAGTGAGGGATTTGATGGGAAGAAATAGATTGGATTATCAAGAGAAAAAGAGAGCTAAAAATGTTAGTATTAATAATAAAATTTTAGATGAAGCCGAAAAGTTGAATCTTAATTTGTCGGCTATTCTTGAAGATTCTTTGTTTTATTATATATATAAAGCTAGTGATGAAGAACGTGAAAAATACAGTAAAAAAAAGAGTTGAAAAAGCTTTGTTTTTTTTATAATATATTTATGCGCACAAAAATGCGTTCGCGTGGTTTTTGTGTAGTTTAAGAAAGGATGTAATGAATATGAATGAAGTATATGAACAAGTAGAGTTAGTAGGATTTCACAATTATAAAGTAGATGGTGTAGATCGAGCAAAATTGAGTTGTTTGGTTCCTTATCCTGTGAATGAAGGATTTGGGAAGAAAGTAGCTTATGAAATCACTGAGAATCTTGGTATTCTTTCTAGTTTTACTCAAAAAGTGCCTTGTGAGGTTACTTTGGTTAAGAAAATGACCCGTAATTATAAAGGTTTTTTAGAACTTGAATTGGTGGGGATTTTAGATGGATGGAATAGAGAATAATATTATTGAAATTCCTGATTTAAAAACTCCTAGAGCAGCTTTTCAAATTGATACGATAGATTTCGATAATTTATTGAAACAGGAAGGTTTGTCGAATGATACGAAAGCAATAATACAGGCTCAAAAGTATAATTTTATAGCTTTGGTTGATTTTTCTAAGAATTATGATTATTGGATGTCTAGCTATATTTATCCTTTTAATCAAGGGTATACTAATGCAATCAACTTAATCTATAATGATCATTTATCGAAGTTAAAAGAACATTTTGTTTCTTTTGATGAATTTAAAACTGAATATTTTAAGGAGGTGCAGGCTTCTGAACAATCTAGAAATGACCTGTTGGAAAAAGTTTCGAATGTGTCTTTGAATACTGAGAAAATTTCGGGGGAAAATTTCAGTATTTTGGATCAAAAAATAGGATCAATACAAGCGCAAACTTATACTGATCCTGAAATCCAACAAATTGAAATCAGCTTTCAAACTGCTGGCTATATTTTGATTGTTTTTATTATACCACTTTTGATTGCAGGTTTCTCTATTTATAAAATTTATCAATCTATTTTAAGATCAATTTTTTAATTAATGGAGGAATATTTTATGAAAAATTTGAAAGAAAAAGTTATGAATGCAAGTTTTAAAACACGATTATTTGTTACTGGTGCGGTTGCTTCAGTTGCGACTGCGGGCCCTGCAGTGTTTGCTGACGAAGCTTCTACAAGACAGGTTCGAGAAGTTTCTTCTAGTGCTATTAGTACAACGTTGAATGAAATCAAAACAGGTGTTACTTCTGCTATTAATGAAGGTTTGCCAATTATTTTCAGCATTGCTGGTGTTATCGTTGTTGCTTTTGCTTCGTTTAAAATTGCAAAACGTTTCTTTAGTAAAGCAGTCTAATCTAATAATTGAATATAGACATTCTTCGGAATGTCTATTTTTTTAGGAGAATTTTTATGAAAATTAAAATTTTTGTTTTGATTGCTGCTTTTTTTTGTTTCTTTAGTTTTGACAAGGTTCATGCTGATGTTTTGGATTTTAAAACTGCTCCTTCCATT